>NZ_JACHHP010000001.1 GCF_014202825.1 Chiayiivirga flava
CCGGCTACACCGGCCACCACGAACGCAAACAGTTCGGCGCCACCGCGGCCGGCATCAGCGGGCTCATCGACATGCACACCCGCTACTACGACCCGGCCGCGATGCAGTTCCTGCAGCCCGACAGCATCGTCCCGGACGTCTACCAGCCGCTGAGCTGGAACCGCCGCACCTATGTCAACAACAGCCCGGTGATGTTCTCCGACCCCACCGGCATGGCGCCGCAACTGCAGGAATCCCAAGCCCAGACCGCCGAGCGCAAAGGGATGGAGCTCGACGAGTTTGCCGACAACCGCGGCTTCGGCTACAGCAACGGCGGCGGGCTCGGCAGCGCCCCGACGGGCACGCAGGCCGGCGATCTGCTCGCCGGCATGCGCGCCAGAAAGGTCGCCGGCGCGCACATGGCACACGCAGACAAGTCGCTCGGTGAAAAAACCGTTGCGGAAATGTCGAACGAAGAAAAATTCTGGTACAACGGTTATCGTCGCGATGCGAATAATTACAGGATCGCAGGCATGCGGGCGCCGTTCGAAACCGTCGAGGAATATATCGTCTGGCGCGCCTTCTCAATGGAAGCTCAGGCCATGGGCATGAACAGTCAGATGATGGAAGACATGGCGCTGCGCGCGGATACAGCCGCTGACGTCGTGGGGTTCGGTGCGGCGAATCCGATGAAGCGCGGCGGCATTTCCGCATCGAGCTTCAAGAGCTGGATGGCCAATCTTCTCCGTCTGGGACGGGTATCTCCGGAAGTCGCCGCGGCTGCGAGACAGGTCGCCCGCCAGCGGGAGGCGCGGGCCTTGGACCTCGCGGCTGCCAATCACAAAGGACTCCTTTGGTTCGGAGCAGGTGAACGGGCGGGGCAGCGCGTATTGCGGATGTATGGCGACGAGATCGGTTCGGAGCTGGTATTTTTCTATAACGGCCGCTTTACGCAGATCGTCAGTCTGGATGCAAAGTATGCTACCGTTGAAAACGCAAAGGCCGTATGGGAAGTTATGCAGCGGGATTTGCGGAAACAGGCTCCTGCGGTAACCCTGGATTTCAGCTTCGATGGAAATCTGGATGCGGCGAGAGAATTCGCTTCAGAATTGCGCAAAAATATTGGCGCCTTCAGGCCGACGAATGTCGACGGCTTCAGAAATATGCAGCGCGTAGAAGTGGGTCACACATATTTTGGCTCCGAGTCTGGCGGTGCGATGAATGTTCATACGCACATAAGAATTGTCGACGATTGAATCCGGATACGGCGGACGCACTGCGCGCGATGCAACGTGTTCAGGTTTGCGGCGACGCGTTCTGTTTCCGCGTCGCGCCTTGCGGGGGCAGCGGCCCAGGCGCCACGACGCAATGATGCGTTGCTGCATCGGCATCCGTGCTGCGCGGCCCGTGCGTACGCGCAGCGTATCTCAGACCGGCGGGCTCGCGCTGCGAATGCGAAGCGCAGTGGAAGCGAGACAGCATGCCGCTGCAGCCGGTCCGAGGGATTGCATCGGCATCCGCCGACACGGACGACGGCGCTGACGCTGTCGCCGCGTCGCCGCCTGCGATCGACCGCGATCCGACGCGCGGCGCGACTCAGCGCAGCGTATCGAGCGCGGCGCTGGCTCGGGCGTAGAGCCGGCTCGGCGCGGAGAGGTCCTCTTCCGATGCAAGTGCATTGCACGCGCGGTCGAGCAATGCGTGCGCGCTGGTGGTGTCGCCGCGCTGCAATGCAAGCAGGCCGCGCAGTGCGTCGATCGCGGACGGCCACAGGCCGTGCGGGCGTCCGGCTTCCAGGATGGCCGGGTCCAAGCCATCGATCAGGGTGGCCGCCGCATCGACATGGCCCAGTTCCAGCTCCACCTGCGCGAGCACGAAGCTGGCATCGTGCGTCTGCGGCGCATCGCCGCCGGCGACGTCTCGCAGGCGTGCGACCGCCTCCCGCAGTGGCTGCAGCGCTGCGCGCGCGTCGCCGGCCTCGTTGAGGGTGCGACCCCAGTTGCCGAGCGTTACCCAGGTCATCGGGTGCGCATCGCCGAACTTCGCGCGCACGCGTTCGTGCACGCGTTGCGCGTAGACCGCGGCGCTCGCCCAGTCCGAGCGGCGGAAGGCGACGCCGAGCAGTTCGCCGAGCAGTTGCAGGTGGCGCGAGTGGTTCTCGCCGAGGCGTTCGACGATCACCGGCTGTGCCTGCAGCAGCAGCGCTTCGGCGCCATCGTGGTCTTCGCCCATCGCGCGTGCCAGCGCCAGCTGCGCGAGCGCAACCACCAGCGCGCTGTCCTCGTCGCGCGCGCGGGCCTGGGCGATCAGCGCGTCGGCTTCGATGCGCGCCTGGTCCGGCTGCTGCGCGAGCGCGAGGCAGGCGATGAGATCGAGCCGCAGCGCGTCGTGCAGGGCGGTGTTGTCCGGCTCGAGTTCACGCAGCGCGGCGATGGCGGTCTGCAGCGCGGGCACGGCACCGGCGAAGTCGCCGCGTGCGATCAGCAGCGTGCTGCGCGCAGATTCGACAAGGTAGCGCGCCGACGCGCCCGAGGCGTCGGGCAGCAGCGCCTGCAGCTGCCGGAGCTGGGCATCGGCGTCGTCGTTGCGGCCGAGGCGGCTGAGGATGCGCACGTAGTTCGAACGTGCACGCAGCGCGTCCGGGCTCGCCACGCCCTGCAGCGATTCGTACAGATCCAGTGCGCGCTGCGCCTCGGCTTCGGCCTCGGGCCATAGGTCCAGCGCGTTGAACAGCCCGGCGAGGCTCGCGCGCACCGCGGCTTCCGATGCGGGCTGATTGCCGAAACGCGCAGCCACCCGGGCGCGCGCGGCGAGCAGCACGTCGCGCAGCGTGGCGTCGGCGCCGCGCGCGCTGACCAGGGGATTGGAGCGTCCGATGAGGTCGTCGTTGACGAACCGCGTGATGGCCGTGGCGCGTTCGAGTTCGGCGCGCGCTTCGTTGCGCGCGCGCACCGCCGCCTGCTGCAGCACCACGGCCACGACCACGCCGAGCGCCAGCGTCGCGACCAGTGCCGCGAGGATCGGGCGCCGCGCCTGGGTGCGCGCGAGCGACGCGCTCAGGCGCCGGGCCTCGTCGTCGCGCCGCGCGCGTTCGCGTGCGTTGGTGCGGCGGGTGTCGAGCCGGCGCAGGCGCGCGGCGAGGTCGGCCGCGCTCGCGAGGCGTCGCGCGGGATCGCCGTCGGTGGCGCGGCGCAGGTCGTCCTGCAGCAGCGGATCGGCGATGTTCTGCTCCCAGCCCGACGCCATCGGCTGCGCCATGCGGCCCGACAGCAGCTGGTAGAGCAGGATGCCGAGCGCAAAGACATCGCTCTGCACCGTGGGCGCCTGGCCGTCGAACAGTTCCGGTGCCACGTACAGCGGCGTGCCGGAACTGCTGTCGCTGGCCAGGTGCTGTTCGACGGTCATGCCCAGGCGGGTAATGCCCAGCCGTTCCAGGCGTTCGGGATCGAGCAGGCCGCCGCTGCCGAAATCGGTCAGGCGCACGCGCGGCGGGACGACGTCGTCGTCGATCAGCACATTGGCCGGCTTGAGATCCTTGTGCAGCACGCCGACCGAGTGCGCGGCGGCCACGGCATCGGCGATCTGCAGGAACAGCGCGATGCGCGCGGCTTCGTCGAGCGCATGCAGATGCTGCGGCGCCCAGTCGGCGAGGCTGCGGCCGCCGTACTGGCATTCGAGGAAAAACGGCGGGTTCTCGAAGTTCCAGTCGATGATCTCGATGAAGTGGCTGCGGTCGGCCACGCTTTCCTGCAGCACGCGCAGCAGCGTGGCCTCGCGCTTGAGCGCGCGCAGGCGGTGGTGATCGAGGCCGAACTTGTACACGCGGCGTTCGCGCGTCTTGCCGTGCACCGCGAGCCACACCTCGCTGCCGGCGGTGCGACCGAGCTGGCGCTGCAGGATGAAATTCTCGCGCCCGACCACCGGATGGCCGGCGGCAAGCTCCAGTTCGCTCGCGGGCTGGCGGCCGACGGCGGTGCGCGTGACCGGGCCGTCGAGCCGGTAGCCGAGCCGGGCCTGGGTGGTGATGTGGCCGGCGTTGGCCTCGCCCAGCGCACGTCGCAGCTTGTTCACGGCGTTCGGCAGCACCTTGTCCACGGTGACGCGGCCGGCCCAGACCTCGCGCAGCAGTTCGTCCTTGGTCACCACCTCGCCGGCGTGGCGCAGCAGGTAGGCCAGCACCTCCAGCGCGCGCCGCTCCACCTCCACCGGTAGCCCGGCCACGCGCAGCTCGAAGCGCGATTCGTCGAATTCTGCCGTTCCGAAGCGGTAACTGAAGGCCGAGCGTTCCATCGGGAAAATGCTGCCGGATCAATGGGATGACAGTCAGGACGCGCGGCGTTACCGAAGCGTTACCGCGGCGTTTCCGCGCCGTGCTTACGCGGCCGGGAGCGCACCCTAGCATCGGGGTCGAGCCGCGTCACGGACGTGACGGGCACCGATGGACGGTCCGACGACAGGAGTGGCGCATGAAGAGTTCGAACATCACGCGGGCGGCGATGGTCGCCGCATCGATTCCGCTGCAGGCCGCGCTGGGCCTGGCCCTGCTGCCCGGCGGCGCGACCGCGCAGACGCCGGTCTGGCGTGCCGTGGCGGGCGAAAACGGCAGCGTGGTGGCGCCGGATCTGCCGGCCGGCACGTTCCGCGACCTCACCGACGTGTACGTGGGCGACGCCGGCCGCGACCTGTTCGGCCTGCGCGTCAGCGGCCCGACCGCGCTCGAAGGCTACTGGGCCCAGCGCGGCAACCGGCTGGTGCGCTACACCCAGCTCGGCAACACCGGCGCGCTCGGCCCCGGCCGCAGCGGCGCCGAGGCCGGGCACGTGTTCCTGAGCATCAACAGCGGCTGGGGCGGGGCCGCGCCCGACGGCCAGCGCAATTTCCTCGCGCGTGCGTCCGATCCAGCCGCCACGCTTGCCGCCAGCTACGGCCTGTGGCGCTGGAACGGCACCTCCAACATCGAGGTGGCGCGGGCCTCGACGGACGGCGTGCTCGGGCCGGGCCTGGGCGCCAACTGGGTCTTCCCGAACAGCAGCGGCTTCGCCACCGCGCGCATGCTCAACGACGGCCGCATGCTGATCTACGCCGATGTCGACAGCCCCACCGGTGCCGACAGCAGTCTGCTCGCCCTGCATGTGCCGGGGCAGGGCAACCTGCCGTGCGCGCGCTCGGGTGCGACCGAGCCGGCGCTGGCGCCGGGGCTGGTGCCGGGCGATTCCTTCCTGTCGATCTCGGCCGGCATCGCGCGGTTTTCGGTCAATCGCGCCGGGCGCATTTTCGGTCGCATGCCGGTGAGCGGATCGCGCGAGGGCATTTTCGAACTGTGCGACGGGGCTCCGCGCGCGATCGCGGTGGACGGCGAAATCGGCCCGCGCGGTCCCGATCTTGCGCCGATCTCCGCCGAATTCACCGGCTTCTACGCCCGCGCGCCGCAGCCGTCTGGCAACACCGCGCTGACGTTCTTCGCCGACTGGCGCGTGCCGGGACAGGGCAGCCGCGCCGGCCTGTTCCGCTTCGACGGGGTCGCCAACCGCGGCATTGCCTACACCGAGTCCACCGGCTATTTCGGACCCAACTGGGCCGATGCCACGTGGCGCACGTTCTCCACCGATTCGCTGAGCGTCTCGCACGACTACGCGGCCTTCGTCGCCGGGCTCGACACCGCGGACGGCGGCGATCCGAACGGCCTGTGGCGCGTGCGCGCCGGCGACCGCCCGCAGCTGGTGGCGCTGATCGGCCTGACCCTGGCCGACTACCAGCCCGAGCCGGGGCGCACCTGGCGCAGCTTCGAGGAGATGGTGGTGCTGAGCAACGGAGACATCCTGCTGCAGGCCACCACCAACCCCGACAACCTGCGCGATCTGTGGCTGCTGCGCGACGGCGCCGCACCGCGCCGCATCCTGTCGCCCGGCACGCCGGTGACGGTGCAGACCACCACCGGTACCGTGCAGGTGCCGGTGTCGAGTTTCTCCGTGCCGGCCGACGGCGCGGACTACAACGAGGGCGCGGACCGCTGGGTGGGCGCGGATGGCACGTTGTTCCTCGCGGTGAGCACGTCGAACTACGGGCGCCTGCTGATCACCACCTCGCTGGCGGTGCCGAATCCGGATGTGATTTTCATCGGCGGGTTCGAATGAGCGATGTGGGGTTGATGCGCAGTACGGGACGACTGTCCCACTGAGTCCAACGCACCGCGCAAGCCCGGACCCTCACCCCAACCCCTCTCCCGGCGGGAGAGGGGCTTGGAGCCGAGGCGGTGCGGGTGCGGTCCGGGGCGAGCGCCCCCGGACCCCGTCGTTTTACTCGAAGCCGTCGGCGAAGACCGGGCCGTCGCCTGCCGTTCCGACGTTTGCGCGCACCGGCACCACGCCCAGGCCGCCGCCGACCATCGGGCCGGCGACACAGACCGCGGCGTCATGCGTGCCGGTCGCAAGCGCGCCGGCATCGGCCCGCACCGCGAGCGTCTGCTCCCCGTCGCCGGCCACGTTGCCGACGACCGGCGTCACGTCGAGCCAGGTGACCGGCGTTGCGGTCGGGCCGCAGGCGTCGCTGGCGCGGATGTCCAGGTCGATCAGCGTGGCGATCCATTCCAGGCCGAGGTCGGCGTACGGAACCGGTTCCGGGCTGCCGCAGGCATCGGCCGAGTAGTACGTCGGCGCGGTGTCGCCGGCGGTGTTGCCGGCCGGGTAAAACGTGCTGAACGTGTCCGAGCCGTCCGGCACGCTGATTTCCGCCACCAGCACGGTGTCGAGCGCCACTTCGATCGGCGGATCGAATCGGGCCGACAGCAGCTGCAGCGGCATGTCGGCCACGTCCACCGTGGTTTCGCCGAGCAGGGCGAGGTTGGCGCGCACGAACTCGCCGTCGAGCGCGTGCACGCGCACCGTCACGGTCTGCACGCCGGCGCCGGAGAACGCCGAGTCGGCCCCGAAACGGACCCCGTCGACAAACAGCCGATCGCCCGCAAGTCCTTGCTCCGACAACGGATACACGCGGTACCAGTGGCTTTCAAGCATGAAGCCGTCGCCGGTGTTGACGCAGCCGAACGCGACGAACTGCTCGGGCTCGGGCGACACGCTCTGACTCAGCCGCAGCGCCGACGGCACGGCCGGATCGCCGCCGATGCGTGCGCTGTAGTCGCCCGCGGCGGCGCCGAGGTTGAGCAGATCGAGCGGCAGCTGCGCGTTGCCGCCGGCGTCGAGCGCGAAAGTCAGCGCGTCCGGGGCGGTCGCAAGGCAGGGCAGCAGCGGCCGCAGATCGAAGTCCGCAGCGATGTCCTCGCCCGCGACGATGCCGACATCGCGCGTCTGCAGCACGTGGCCGTCGGCCTGTGCGGTGAGCGTGAACGGCCCGAGCGCGGCATCGAGCCAGTAGCGGTAGTGGCCGTCGGCATCGGTGCGGGCGAGGTGCTGGCCGCCGTGCGCGTCCTCGATCGCGAGGTCGAACTGCGCCAGGGCCTGCGGTGCGGCGTCGCAGCGGCCAAGACTGCGCACCGTGCCGGCCACCGCACCGTACGACGGCGGCGCGGTGACGGTCATCGTGCCGTGCAGTTCGCCGTACGGGTGGACGTACGGCGTGTCCTCGCCGATGCGGATCGGCACGGTGTAGATGCCGGGCTGGGCGACGCCGGTGGCATCGAACAGCGCCGTGGTATCGATGCCCGCGTCCGGCGCGAGCGTGCCGGCCACGGGCGCGACGGCGAGCGGCCCGTCCTGTCCAAGCGAGCGGAACACGTGCACCTGGTCCACCTGCACGAAACCCCACGGCGGCAGCGCGCGGTAGCGCAGGCGCAGGCGCAGGTCCGGCTGGCCGGCATACGCGGAGAGGTCTTGTTCGACCAGGTTGAACGGATCCCGCGCGCCGGTGTCGGCGGTTTCGGTATAGACCGCCGTCCAGCTGGCGCCGCCGTCGGTCGAGGCTTCGACGTCGAAGCGTGGATCGGCCGAGGCGCCGACGAAGTGCGACAGGAAGAACCCGATCGAGGCGCTGTCGCTCTGCGACAAGTCCACCGGTGGCAGCACCAGACTATTGTCGAGCCGGGTCGCGCCCCAGCACGGGTACAGGTAGACCTCGGCCGCGATCCCGTCGCCGCCGGCGCCGTTGCCGATCGCGTTCGGGCTCCAGGCGCAGCCCTGGCCGTTGTCGGTGGCCGTCCAGCCCGACGGCGGCACGCCGTCCTCGAAGTGTTCGACGCGGTGCTCGCCCTCGAGGCCGTAGCGCAGCGGCAGCGTGCCCGAATTGCGCAGCGTGAACGGCACGCTGGCGGTCTGGCCGAGTTCGACCGTGACGCTCGGTCCGCCCGCGGGATACGTGCGCAGGCGGCCGGCCGGCAGCGCGAGCGTGGTCGCGACGGTGCCGCCGGTCGCCACCGCGACATTGCCGGCGGCCTCGCCGTATCCGACCGGCTGCGTGCCGCGCGTGGCGGCAAGCGCGGCGCTGCCGGACGGGGCCCAGCCGGCGAAGAAGCCGCTGCCGACGCCGGGGTCGTCGCTCGTCCGCGTCGCCTGCGGCGGCGCGCCGGCGATGCTCACGCTGGCGCCATCGAGCCCGTTGCCGGTGTTGGCATCGCGCACGTGGCCGACCACGAGGCCACCGTGGGCCGGCGGCAGGCACTGTGCGTCGATGCGGACATCGTCGATGGCCCAGCCGGGGTTGATGCTGTCGAACTCGTCATCGGAGCCGTCGTCGTAGTGGAAGCGCAGGCGCACCGTGCCACCGGCATGGGCGGACAGGTCGAACGCCTCCTCGCGCCACGGGCCGAATGCATCCTCGTTCATTGCCGGCATGCCGAGCGGCATCCATGTCGCGCCGCCGTCGTCGCTGGCAAGCACGCGCCCGCCACCGGGACCGTTGCGGCCGTTGAAGGTCCAGTGGTAGCTCGCGAAGCGCAGCACCGGTGCCACGGCGCCGGACAGATCGATCGGCGGCGAATCGAGGTAGTCGATCCGCGCATCGTTGATCTCGCCCTCGGGCGGGAACGGATCGATGCTCGCGGCGAAGCGCCCGTCGCGCGCGGCGAGATTCCAGTCCGGCGACTGCAGCTGCGCGTGCGTGCCGAAGCGCCAGCCGATGCCGGCGCTGGTCGCATTCCAGCCGGCCGGGGGCGCGCCGTCGGCGGCCTCGAAATCCTCTGCCGCCACGGACTGCGCGAACGCGTAACCCGGCGCCACGCAGGCGACCGTGTCGGCCGGCAGCGCGACATCCTGGGTGCCGCCGGTGGCGACGTCCGGCAGCTCGCGCGTCTGCGGCAGGTAGCCGGGGATGTCGCTGTCCACGTCCAGGCGGTAGGCCGTGCCCGCCGGCAGGCGCACCGAATACTGCCCGCTGACCGGGTCGGTCCAGACCGCGCCGCCGGGATAGCCGGCGATGCGCACGCGCGCGTGCAGCGGCCAGCCGGTGGCGGCGTCGCGCACGCGTCCGGACACCTTGTGCAGCGGCGCGGTGGCGAGTCGCACGTCGAACGGCGTGGTCTGGCCTTCGCGCACCACCACGCCCGCTTCCTCGCTCGGCAGGTAGCCGTAGGCCGTCACGCGCACGGTGTAGCCGCCATCGGTGTCTTCCAGCACGCGGCGCGAGTAGCTGCCGTCGGTGTCGGTGTGCACCGTGTAGACGCGCGGTTCCGGTGCGGCCGAGAGTTCGACCGTCGCGCCGGCCACCGGGGCGCCGGCCGCATCGGTCACGGTACCGGCCACGACACCGCGCGGCCCGCACGTGGCACCGGCCGCGGCGACCGCCGCGGGGGCGTCGATCTCGCCCCAGCCGGTGGCGTAGTTGGGCACGTCGCCCGGGCCGGGCGCGGGATCGCCGCCGCTGGCGTAGGGCATCGGCCGCGCGGTGCGCATGATCAGCGTGCCGAGCGTGGCGTAGTCGCCCACCAGGCAGTCGCCTGCGTCCAGCATCAGTGCGACCAGGCCCGCGATGTGCGGGGCTGACATCGAGGTGCCGGTCATCGTGCCGTAAGCGGCGTCGTCGCCGTCGTAGGCGGAAACGATGTCCACGCCGGGCGCCACCACCTGCGGTTTCATCTGCGGAAACCCGGCCGGGTCCGGCAGCAGCGGCAGACCGGGGCTCACCGCCGTCGTCGGGCCCCAGAGCGAGTGCGCGGCGTAGGTGCCGTCGTGGTTGCCGCTGGAGCCGACCGCAAACGCAGCGGCGAGCGAGGCCGGCGCCGAGACCGTCGACAACCCGGCCGGTTCGGGCAGAAAGCAGGTGAAGGCATTGCCTGCCGCGAACACCGGGAAGATGCCGGCCGCGACCCAGGCATCGACCATGTCGGCATAAAACGGACTGGTCTCGCCGTTGCAGTTGCCTTCGGACCAGGAGTTGTTGACCACCTGCGGGCGCAGCTCCGGACGCGGCTCGGAACCGTCGGTGCGGGTCGGCGCGAGCATGAACTCGCCGCAGCTGAGCAGGTTGAAATCGCTGCCGCCGGACGTGGTGAAGCCCATGCACGCGATCCACTGCGCGCCGGGCGCCACGCCGATGCGGGCACGCTGCTCGGGATCCTCGGCGTGGTCGTCGCCGGCGATGGTGCCGAGCACATGGCTGCCGTGGGCGTCGACCGAATGCGGCACGCCGCTGGCGCCGCCCGGCTCGAACCAGTTGTAGTCGTGTTGGTAGTCGCCGCCGTTCCAGCCGCGATACTGCCGGCGCAGCGCGGCGTGGGTGTGCAGCGCTCCGGTATCGATCACGCCGACGGTGACGCCGTTGCCGCGCGTGCCCTGGGCCCAGACCTGGTCGGCGCCGATCCACGCGATGTTGTCGGCCACGCCAGCCTTGGCCGGGGCGGCCTTGGCGCTGCCGGGCTCGGGCAGGATCGGCGCGGCGTCGGGCAGGGGGCGGATGCGCGCCACGCCCGGGTGCGCGGCGGCGAGCTGCAGCGTGGCCGCGTCGCCGCCGCGCACGAGGATCACGTTCTTGATCCAGTGCGCCTCGTACGCCGTGCCGGCCGCGTCCAGCGCGCGGCGCAGGCTGGCCTGGCTGCGTTCGGCGGTGGCGCGCAGCTGTTCGAACACGTGGCGGCCGCGTGCGTCCCAGTCCATGCCGGCGGCGGCGGACAGGTCGGCGCGCTCGCGCAGCTCGATCGCAAAATCCTGCGCGCCACCCGCACGCAGGCGGCGCGAGAGCGCCTCGTCGACCGTGACGGTGGCCGCATCACGCCCGGAGATCTGGGGCACGGGGGTACGCAGCACCCCGGCGGTCTGCGCGGCGGCGGGGCCACCGCCGGCCACGGTGAGGCCGGCGAGCAGCAGCAGGATCGGCAGGCGTGGGGAACGCGGAGGGGCGTGGGGATCGGTACGGGGCATGCGGGGATCTCGCGGAAACGGTCGGGCCGCACGCCGGGGCGTGCGGTGGCGACACCGTGACTGCGTTGGTGTGGGTGTGCCTTCGTGGAGGCTGAATGTGGTCTGATTTTTTTCTTTATTTGTATTTATATCAACAATTTATGAAATATACTTCATATGTAAGATGATGGTTGTGGCTGTCTCGCCCCCTTCCGCCTACCGGCACCTTCCCCCGCAAGCGGGAGAAGGGTTTCTTCGGTCGCCGGTAAGGCGGCGTGAGGGGCGGCGGCGGTTCCAAGTTCACGAGCTCCCACCTTCGTCGCAGCGCACAACGAAGCATCCCTTCTCCCGCTTGCGGGGGAAGGTGCCGGCAGGCGGAAGGGGGTGGGCGAGGCAACACCCGCAGTCCGGCGAGCCGGCAACCTGCCCATTCCATCCCCGTGCGGAGCGTCAGCGCCCGCCGCGCGCCACCGGCTCGGCGACGACCTCCGCCGGCAGCGCGCGCTCCCCGGCCAGCCGCCGCGCCTGCGCCAGCGCCGCGTGCCAGGCCTCGACGTGGCCCCCGTCGCGCTGCACCCGTGCGGCCAGCAGCGCCGCGTCGAAGTCGCGCGTGGCCCAGCGCGTGGCGCGTCCGGCGACGGCGGCGGCCTGCGCACTGTCGCCGCGTGCGGCGAGCCAGCGCGCATACGCGTCGCTGGCGCGCAGCTGGTCCACCGGCAGACGGGTGGCGTCGGCGGCGGCGAGGGCGGCGTCGAAGGCCGCGCGTACGGTGTCGGCAGCGTCGGCAGCGTCAGTGATGCCGTCGACCACACGGCTGTCGCCATCGCTTCCGCGGCTGTCGCCGTCCGCCTCGCGTCCGGACTGCGCGCCGCTCGCGGCGAGTTCGGCACGTGCCAGTGCCAGCGCCGTGCCGACCGCATCGGGGCGCTGGCGCTGCGCCCACGCGGAAAACCCGTCGAGCGCGGCCTCGGCGCCGGTCGCGTCGCCTTGTGCGATCAACGCACGCACCAGCGTATGCCACGTCCAGGCGTACGCGCGCGGGCTTTCGGTGTCCCACGGCGCGTTGAGCGCGGTGCGGGCCTCGCGCGCGGCGGCCGCGGGGTCGCTGGTGGCCAGCCACGCCGCGCCGAGCGCCTGCGCGGCGCCGAGCAGCACCACGTCACCGTCGGTGCCGGCGTCGCTGCGCAGCGCGTCGAGCAGCGCGCGTGCCTCGCGCAGCCGCCCGTTCGCCGCCAGCACGTCGGCGCGGGTGAGGTTGGCGTAGCGGCGGCGCTCGGCGTTGGGTTCGCGCGCCACGAGATCGGCCAGGCGTGCGTCGCCCGACAGTGCGGCGCCCGGGTCCAGCAGCGCGAGCCGCGCCTGGGCGAGCGTGACGCGGGCGTAGAGTTCGTTGGTGAGATCGTTGAACGCGGCGAGGCGATCGGCGGCGGTGGCGAGCACCGGCTCGGCGTCGGCGTGGCGGTCGCGGCGCGCCTCGAGGATGCCGATGTTGACGTCGATGCGCGCCACGCCCAGCCGATCGCCGACGCTTTCGAGCACCACGCGCGCGCGCGCGAAGTCCTCCATCGCCGGGGCGAAGCGCTCCTGCGTGCTGCGTGCGATGGCGCGGCCGGTGTAGGCGCGGCCGAGCGCGGACGAGGGCGGCAGCGGCGCGAGCAGCGCGATGGCTTCGTCCGCGCGCCGCTCGGCCTGCGCCGCGTCGCCGCGCCGCAGCGCGAGGTTGCCGAGCGCGTTGAGCAGGGTGCCGCGCTCCTGCGGGTCGTCCTGCGGCGAGGTGTCGGCCAGCAGCGCGTCGAACCGGCGTTGCGCCGCGTCGAGGTCGCCGGTGCGGAACAGCAGCGTGGCCTCGCGGCGGCCGACGTCGGGCAGGGCGCGCTGCGCCGGCGTCATGGCGGCCAGTTCGCTGCGGGCCTGGTCGAGCGCGTCGCCGAGGATCGCGGCGTCGATGCGTTGCAGGCGCAGGGCCAGGTCGGCATCGCCGGGCACGTCGGGAAGACCGGCGGGATGCAGGTCGAGCGCGAGTGCGAGCCGGTCGGCGGCGGCGCGCGCGGCGTCGAGCGGATCGTCGGCGTCGGCCTGCACGGCGATCGGTGCGGCGTCCGCCGCCAGCGCGCGCAGCGCGACCCGCCAGCGCCCGGCGATGAACGCCACATCGCCGCGCACGGTCTGCGCGGCGCCCGCGTCGCCTGCCAACGTGAGCGCGGCGGTGTCGCTGTCGGTACCGTTGGCTGCGCCGCCGCGGACGAGCGCGACGGCGTTGTCGCTCGGTGCCACGTCCGCGCCCGCGTCGCGCAGGCGCTGTGCGACGAGGTCCATCAGCCCGAGCCGCGCCCAGCCGGCGTTCGCCTCCGGCGCAACCGCGAACGGCAGCACGAGCAGATCCGCCGCGCCGGTTGTCGGCAGCGTCGGCGGCGGCGCGGTGTCCGGTGCCGAGCGCCACATCGGCAGCAGCGCCACCGCCGCGAGCGCGAGCGCCGCGAGTGCGAAAGCGGCCACGCGCCGTGTCCGCCGCGCGGGTAGGTCTGCGTCGTCCAGGCGCGCCGGCCGCGCGGGCGTCGGCGGCGACGCAGGCGCCGCGTCGCCGACCCTGTCCGGCTCCGGCTCCGGCTCCAGCGCGGGCTCCGGCGCAGGCGCAGCAAACACCGGACGCGGCGGCGCGACCACCGTCTCGATCGCGTCCACCTCGGCCACCCATGCGAACCCGAAACGCGGCCGCGTCGCGATGCAGCGCCGGGCTTCGCCGCGGTCGTCGAGTGCACGGCGGGCGCGCAGCACGATCTGGTCGAGCACGTTGTCCGACACGTCGACCCGGCCCCACACCCCGGCGATCAGCTCGTCGCGGCCGACGGCGCGGTCGCGGTGCTGCACCAGGTACACGATCACGTCGAACGCCTTCGGCGGCAGATCCACTGGCACGCCGTCGCGCCGCAGTTCGCGGCGCGCGGGATCGAGCTCGAAGTTCGCGAATCGGTACAGCGGCATCCGGGCAGTCTAGTGCGAGGGATGCGCCACTGCCGCGTGTCGGAAGTGGGATTCGGACGTGGGCGACGGAAATCGGGCTTCGCGCGTTGCGAATTGCCGTCGCGGACTCCCCAACGCTGCGCGCACGACCGGCAAAGTGTCCGGATCGCATGCCGTGTGCTGTTACCCCTGGAGATTGCCTTTCATCACCGTGTCCGACGTGTCTCGCAGCCGGAGTGTCCGCATGCCCCATCGTCTTGTTTTCGCCATCGTCCTCGCCGTGCTGAGTGCGCCGGCAACTGCGGCGACGTTCGTCGTCCAATCCATCGACGACAGCGGACCCGGCACCTTGCGCCAGGCCATGCTCGATGCCAACGCCGCGCCGCTGCCGCCGCACCGCATCGAGTTCGGCGACGGGTTTCCCGTCGGAGGCCTGATCGAACTGTTCAGCGGATTGCCGCCGCTGGAGGTCGCCGTGGAGATCGACGGTGCCGGCCGCACGCCGGGCCTGCTTCCGTTCGATGCCTCGTCGAGCTTCCGGTTTTTCCGCACCGGCAGCAGCCTGACGCTGCGCGGGATGGCATTGAGCTCGGGCAGGGGCGAAGGCGATGCGGGTGGCGGCTGTGTGTTGGGCCAAGGGCTGAACGAGGACAGCGTGCTGGTGCTGGACACGATGACGTTCACCGGCTGCACCGCCGTCGCTTACGGTGCCGGCGAGTGGGTGCGCGGCGGCGCGGTCGCGTGGCGCGCCAATGCGCCTGTCTTCATCGTCGACAGCGTGTTCCAGGGCAACGGGGTCGCAGCGCTGGGCGGCGGCGAGGCCAGCGGCGGCGCGGTCTCCGTCAACGGGCCGCTGCAGATCGAGTCGTCGTATTTCTTCTCCAACCTGGCGAACGGCGACACCGTGTTCGGCGGCGCGGTCCAGCGTTACGCGCAGGATGCGCCGGTCCGCATCGTCGACAGCGTGTTCGTCGGCAACCGCGCAGTGCCGGAGCCCGGCAGCCCATTCTCCGGCAGCGGCGGGGCATTGAGCCTCGACTGCGAAACATGCAGCGTGCAGCTCGAGCGCGTGTTCTTCGGCGACAACCGCAGCGACAACGGCGGCGCCGCGATGGTGCGCGGCAATTCTGGCATTGCGACCACGCGCGTGCACAACGTCGGCTTCGTGAACAACGAAGCCTCGGTCAACGGTGGCGCGCTGCTGACGGTCGGTGCCGATCTCGCCGTGCGCCATGTCACCTTCGATGCCAACCGCGCGCCCTCCGGCAGCCATGTCACCGCGTTCAACGGCAACGTCGCCGAATGGAGCAACAGCGTCATGGGTCCGGTGGGCGATGGTTCGGGACCGGCGTGTGCGTCCGGCAGCGCGGCGACCGTGGCCGTCGGCAACGTGGGCGCCGCCGGCATCGGATGCGACTTGATCCTGCCCGGCATCGTGACGGTGGCGGACCTGCGCATCCTGGGCGTGGACGATGGCGCCGCGATGCCGGTGGTGGTGTTCGAGCGCGACAGTGCGGCGATCGATGGCGCCGACGCCGCACGTTGCCTTCCCGAGGACGCGCGCGGCAACGCACGGCCGCAGGATGGCAACCACGACGGTGTGGTCGCCTGTGACGCCGGTGCCTACGAAGCGCCGCAGGCAGCGATCTTCGGAGACGGTTTCGAGGACTGATCCTCTGCGCGATCATTCGACGGCGGCGCGGCCGCTGCCGTGCCGACGCTCCGATCGCTCGGATCAGGCGCGTGCCGAGTCCTTGGCCTTGATTGCCGGATCGGCCAGCTTCGCCGGATCGATCGCGGTGCCGGCCGCGATGAACTGCTTCGCGGCGAGGAAATCGAGCGGAACGTTCACCGCTTCCGCCGCCAGTACCCGGTCGCCGCGCAGGTGGAACACGGCGAACTTGCCGTCCGCGGGCGCGCCGCGCAGCACGGTCGTGTCGCAGTCGAAGGCGAGGCCGGCGATCTGCAGGCGCAGATCGAACTGTTCGGACCAGAACCACGGCACCTCGTGCGCCGGCAGCGGCAGGCCGAGGATGCCGTGGGCGGCGCGGCGCGCCTGCTCGAGCGCGTTCGAGACGCTTTCCAGGCGTGCGTGTCGTCCGTCGTACAGCGGCAGCGGGCGCCACGTCGCGTCGCCGATGGCATACACGTGCGAGTCGCGGGTGCGTGCATCGGCGTCGACCACGATGCCGTTCTCGCACTCCAGGCCTGCCGCGCGGGCAAGCGTGTCGAGCGCCATCGCGCCGACGCCCACCAGCACCGCATCGCAGGCGATCTCGCTGCCGTCGGCGAGCACCACGCCGGTCACGGCGTGGCTGCCGGCGAACGCCGTTACGCGCGTCCCGGTCCGCACCTCGACTCCGCGCGCGCGGTGCGCGGTGGCGTAGAAATCGCCGATCGCGGGGCTCGCGACGCGCGCCAGCAGGCGCGGCTCGCGTTCGATCACGCACACCTCCAGCCCCAGGCCGCGGGCCGCCGCGGCGACTTCGAGTCCGACGTAGCCGCCGCCCACCACGGCAAGGCGCAGGCCCGGGCGCAAGGCGGCGCGCAGGCGCTGCGCATCGTCGATGCCGCGCAGGTGGAATACGCCGTCGAGTTCCGCGCCGGGCACGTCGAGCTGGCGCGCGCGCGCGCCGGTGGCGAGGATCAGAGTCTCGTACGCGATGCTGCGGCCGTCGTCGAGCAGCACCCGGCGCGCAGCGCGATCGATCGACGCCACGCTTGCCACGACGCGTTCGATCGCGTGCTCGGCGTAGAACGCGGCCGGCTTGAGCGACAGCGCCTGCGGCTCGACCGCACCGCCGAGAAACGCCTTCGACAGCGGCGGGCGCTGATAGGGCGGATGAACTTCGTCGCCGACCAGCACGAGCGCGCCGGCGTAGCCGAGGCGGCGCAGTTCGATCGCGGCCGTGCCGCCGGCGTGCCCTGCGCCGACGATGACGATGGAAGCGGGATGCGGAATCATCCCGCCATTGTGGCAGAGGGCCCGGTACGCTTCAGCGCACGGTCGCGGAGACGGCCCGGACGGCGGCAGCCGACCGGGCGCGGCCCCGGATCAGTTGTTGCGGCCGTTCGCCGGCGGGTAGTCGCTGTTGGCGCCGCCGGGCACCTCGAATGACGTGTCCGGTGCGCTGCTGCGCCGGACGAAGAAGGTCCCGCCGGCCGGCAGCGGCCCGGGGCGCCAGACCGCAGGGTCGTAGATGCCGTCGCCGTCGTAGTCGCCGGTCAGCACGAAGTCCGTCGCACTCGCGCCGAAGGTCACCACGGGCTGCGCGAGGCCGGTCTGGGAATCGCGCACGTGCCATTCCAGCTGGCCGCCGACGCCGCGAATCACGGTCACGTCGGCGCGCGGCGTGCCGGCATGCGTTCCCGGCACGATCACGTCGGTGGGCTTGCCGAAGAGGAAGGTCTCGCCCGCGGCGCCGCTGCCGCCGTTGAAGACCTCGAAGCTCGCGTTGCCGCCGCCGGCGTTGGACTGGATGGCCACGTCCGCCGCGCCATCGGCATCGTAGTCGAGCCCGCCGATCGGGAAATCGCCGTTCTCCCCGGCCTCGAAGCTGCGCACGCTGCCGTCGCTCGACAGCCGGATCTCCACCGTCGACGCCAGGCCGGCGCTTGCGCCGGCGCGGTACAGCGCGCCGTCGGTCACATTGTCGCCGTCGTAGTCGCCGGCGATGTCGGGGTTGTCGCCGGTGGTGCCGAGCGTGATCCGCAGCGGCACATCGTCCGGGCGGCTGGAGCGGCGCACGAGATAGTGACCCTTGGTGCCCGAGCGCCAGACCGTCGCGTCGCGGATGCCGTCGCCGTCGAAATCGCCGTCGAGGAAGGTGTCGCTGGCCTTGCCGAATTCGAACTCCTGCACGGCGCCGGTCGCGGTGCCGTCGTTCTCGCGCACGGTCCAGGTCACGGCGCCGTTCGGACCACCGCCGGTGTTGCGGACCGTGGCGTAGCTGCTCAGGCCGGTGCCGGTGTAATCGAACAGGGTCACGAGGCAGCGTCCGCGCGTGGCCGACGCCGGCGGCGGCGGGGACGCGGCCGGCTCGCCGTCCTCGAAGCCGCCGGAAAACAGCGACGGCCCGGTCTCGATCGTCAGCGTGGCCGCGCTCACCGTGCCGAGATCGCCGTTGGCCGAGTCGACCACGTGCAGGGTCCACTGACCGTTGAGCGCGCTGCCGCCGAGACCGGCGAACGCGCGGTTGAGGTGGGTCGAGCATCCGCCGATGTCCGAGAGGCCCGAGCGGCCGGCCGTGGTGGTGCGGTAGCTGCCCGGCGGCACCACGAAGTCCTCGGCCTGGCCGGCGATCGTGGCCCACAGATCGCCGACGGCGCTATCGGAAAAGGTGTAGGTGCCGTCGAAATTGACCGTGTTGCCGGACGGCGCGCCGCGATTCAGACCCGGGCGGCCCAGCAGCACCAGCCGCGCGCGCCCGTCGGGCGAGACCAGGGTGAGCGTCAGATCGGCGGCCCAAGGGTGCGCCATGGTGACCGACAGCGAGACGCGCCGCACGCCCCGTTGCAGGCCGCTGACCGCGAAGCCGATCTCGCGCCCAGCGAGATTGCCGTCCGGGATGGCGCCGGCGTTGCTTCCGTTGAAGGTTGCCGAGAACGCCGGGGCGGCGGCGAGGGCGGTGACCAGCGCCGCACACAGCGGCCAGCGGCGGGAACGAAGGGAGTGCGGCGTTCGCATGGTTGGACTCCAGACAAGGGGGCTGATGCACGGATACGCGATCTGGCCACGATTCGGGACATTGCGCCGGCGGCGGGGCGGACGTCACGTCGCAACGGGATGACTTCGCCGGGACGCTCGTGCAGTCTTGTGCGTCCCGCCCGCAAGATCCGACCGTTGCTCGACCGCCCGTCCTCGCCCACCGCCCACCGCCGAAAGAGCGGGGCGCCGCTTCGCCTGTCCTGTCTGGTCTGTGTCGCGCTCGCCGGCCTGCAGCCGCCGGCAGCAGGTGCGGCCGCCGGCACGCTGGAGGCATGCCGGACTGCACGCGGTGCCGCCGCTGTCGAAGCCGCCACCGTTTGCGCCGCCGCCGCCGACGCGCTGCACGCGCGGGGCGACAGCGACGGCGCCTTCGAAGCGCTGATGCACGCCGCCGAGGCCGCCACGCACGCGGCCGATGTCGACGCGGCCGAGACCGCGCTGACGCAGGCGCAGCAGCTGCTGCCGGCGGTCAACGACCCGCTCGCCGCGCATCGGCTGCACCGGCGGCGCGGCCTGCTCGCCTACCATCGCGGCGCGCCGGTCGCGGCGCTCGGCGAATTTCTCGAAGCGCTGTCGGCCGCGGCGGCGGGCGAGGGCACCGCCGCACTGGCGATCAGCCACAACGACCTCGGCGTCGTCTATCAGAAGCTGGGCGACTACGCCGAGGCACTCGACCAGCTGCAGCGCAGCCTGGACCTGAAGGGCGAGCGCGACGAGGCCGAGCTCGCCGTGACCGTCGCCAACATCGGCGGCCTCTACCGCAGGCTCGGCGACACAGGGCAGGCCGAGCGTTTCCTGCGGCGTGCGCTCGCCGCGCAGCAGGACGCCGGGCAGGCGGTGCCCGCCGCGCGCACCCGCGAGGAACTCGGCCTGCTGCACGACGCCCAGGGCGACGCGGCGCGCGCGGCGACCGAACTCGACGCCGCATGGCAGGCCTTCGCCACCGCCAATCTGGCGCGCGACCAGATGCGGGTGGCGCTGCACCGGGCCGACATCGAGGCGCGCCGCGGCGACGTCGCGAGCGCGCGCACATGGCTCGAGCGCGCCCGCGGTGCGGCGGCCGCGATCGGACGCGACCCGGTGCTGCAGGCCGACCTGCTCGACCTGGCACTGGCCGCGGATGCCGATACCCGCAACCGCGCGGCGGCGACGCTGGCGCGCAACGTGGAGCGCGCCGGCAGCGACGATCCCGCGCTCGCGGTCGACGCCTACGCGCGCCTGGCCGAACACCACGAGCGCAACGGCGACAGCGCGGCCGCCCTGCGCGCGCTGCGCCACTATGTCGCGCATGCCGAGCCGCTCGCCGCCGCGCGCCACGACGAACGCCTCGATGCGCTTCGCGTGCGGTTCGACGTGGCCGCGCTCGAAGCCGACCGCGAGCGGCTCGAACTGGCGCAGGCGCGGCAGGCGGGCGAGATCGAACGGGTGCGGGCGCAACGGTTCGCGATCGCGGCCGGTGCGACGCTGCTGCTCGCGGTCCTCGCGGCGCTGTTCCAGCGCCGGGTCTACCGGCAACGGTTGGCCGCCGACGCCGAACGGCTGCGCCTGGAGCAGCGCATCGCGCACGCGCGCGACGCGGCCGACGCGCTGCGCACCGACCTGCGTTCGCTGGCGTGGCTGCTCGACCGCGGCCAGACCGCGGCGCTGGTGTTCGACGCCGCCGGATGCGTGCGCGGCATCACGCCGGCGGCGGCCCGGCGCCTCGGCGTGCGGGTCGCCGACGCGTCCGGGCGCAGCCTCGCCGCGCTCGTCGGTCCCGCCATGGCGGCGTGGGCACAGGCGCGGATCGAACAAGCCTCGCTCGACGGCACGATGGACGCCACGCCGCCGCCGGACGGCGACAGCACGGTGCGCTGCGAACGCATCGCGCGCGAGGAGGAACTGGGCGTGCTTTCGTGGGAGGAAACCCCCGTCGCGGCGCCGGTGCCGGTGACCGAGGCGGAGCCGGCCTCCGAACCGGACCTGCGGGCCGCGCTGGTGCGGCTCATGCAGACCAGCCTCGCGCTGTGGGAGCGCATCACGCTCAAGACCCGCATCGAACTTGCCGAACGCAGCGGCGTGTGGCGCGTCACCATCGACGAGGGTCGCCTGCGCGTGCGCGCGCTCGACCGCTACCTGGCGCTCGGCACGCTGCCCGAGCGGCCGCGCTGGCGCGAGGTGCTGCGAACCGCCTACTTCGTGCTCGCCGAACTGCCGCTCGACACCGCGCAGCGCGATGACATCGAAGCGCAGATCGCGCTCGTGCAGCGCGCCGCCGCGCGTCGCGGCGCGCCGTGAACGATGGCGCCGCCGCGCGCCGGGTGGGTTACCGCGTGCGCGGCGGCAGCGCTTCGTCCGGGCGCGGCCGGTCGCACCGCACGCAGGCGCCGGACAGGCCCTGCTGCACGTCGTAGTCCACGTGGTGGGTCTCGGCGTTGTACTGCGCCGGCGCTTCGACCACGACGATCACCGAGCCGAAATCCCCGGGCGGCTGCTTGCGCGGCATGTACGCGGCGCAGGCGGCGCCGGCCGCGCTTTTGGCAATGCCGTAATCGTCGTCGAACTGGCCGCAGTCCTTGACCACCGGCGATCCCGGCGGCGGGCATTCGTCCGCGACGCGCAGGTCGACCAGGGTCTGCGGAGAGATCTGGAACGTCGCCAGCACCACCTCCACGCCGGCCTCGCACCAGGTCTCGGACGGCAACTGCGCATGCGCGTGCGCACGCTGCGGATGCGCGGCGATGCACAGGACGATGGCGGCGCACAGGGCGAACGGGCGCGACATGGGCATGGACGGGAACCTCGAAGGACGCGCGGCTGCCGCGCAGGACGCTGCAGGCTAGGCGCAGGCCGCGGCGCTGTCCACGGAAAACCGGGACGATCCGGGAACGAATCAGAAAAATCACGGAACCTCAGTCGGTTGCGACCGCATCCGGCGTTCCCCGACCTCAGCCGGCGGCCTCGATCAGCACACGCGCGATCTCCTCGGCCGGCCTGCGCAGCAACGACAGGTTGACCTGCATCGCGAACTCGCCACTGTCCGGACGCGCCGGCGCGATATCGATCCCGCGCTCGGCTGCCCGCGCGACGAACGCGTCCGGCGCGACATCGGCCACCGTCAGCAGGAACAGGCTGGTGCCGCCGTCGAGCCGGCGCACGCCGAAGCGCCCGTCGGCATTGAGCCGCGCCAGGACCGCGTCGGCCGTCTGCCAGGCGCG
The DNA here is from genome assembly GCF_014202825.1 of Chiayiivirga flava. Lineage (GTDB taxonomy): Bacteria > Pseudomonadota > Gammaproteobacteria > Xanthomonadales > Xanthomonadaceae > Chiayiivirga > Chiayiivirga flava. The sequence goes on from NZ_JACHHP010000001.1 coordinate 22,128, forward strand.
TGCGTAGTCCTGTTCGTACGACGGCAGGTGCAGCATCGCCGGCGCGACCAGCGGCCAGGCCTGGGGCAGCGATCCACCGAACATGCGGCGCACGTGGTACAGACCGTCGATGAAGTCGGCGTCCCCCGCGAGGATCGCGCCGGACGCTGCGTTGAAGTGTTTCCAGAGCGACACGAACACCGTGTCGAACGGCGCCGCGTACTCCCGCACGCTGCGGCCAGAATGCTGCGGCAGGTTGAACAGCCGGGCCCCGTCCAGATGCAGCCGGATGCCTTCGCCGCGCGCCCAGGCGCAGAGACGGTCGAGCTGCGCCGGATCGACCATCGCGTGCTGGCGCCGCCGCACCGGCGTCTCGATGCTGAGCACGCCCACGCCCTGTCGCACGCGGCCGCTGCGCGCGCGTTCGAGCGCCTGCTGCGCGTCCTCCACCGTCACCGTGGCGCGCCCTTCGCCCAGCGGCAGCAGGGTCAGGCCGCTCAGCGTCGCCGCGCCGTCGCCGCTGTCGTTGTAGAGGTGGCTTTCGGCCTGCACCAGCACGCGCCGGTCGGCGCCGGCCAGTTGCCGCACCGCGATGTGGTTGGCCAGTGTTCCGGTCGGCAGGAATATCGCCGCCTGTTTCCCGAGCCGCTCGGCGAACGCCTGTTCCAGCTGCGCGATGCTGCCGCCGAGCGAATATCCGTCGGGCGCGAACGCCGGATCGGCGGCGAGGGTCGCAAGCGTGCGGGCGTATTCGTCGGGCGACGGATTCAGCCCGTCGTGGATGAAATTGACCCGCCCGGGCCACGGTCCCGACGACGCGTCGGCAACCGTGGCGGCGGCAAGCGCGGGCGCGACGGCGGCAGCGCCGCCCGCGGCGAGGAAGTGTCGGCGTTTCATCGCTGTCCGGCGTGTTCGTGGGAGTGGAAGTGTGCCTCACGCCGGCGGCGCATGGCGGGCACGGCATGGCAATTCGCTGCCGCACCTGCACTACAATCGCCGCTTCCTCCTGCCGGACCGTGCCAATGAGCATTCTCGGATTCATCAAGGGCGAACTGCTCGAAATCATCGAGTGGACCGACGATTCGCGAGACACGCTCTCGTATCGCTATCCGGACGAGGACAAGGAGATCAAGAACGGCGCGCAGCTCATCGTGCGCGAATCGCAGGTCGTGCAGTTTGTCGCGGCCGGCAAATACGCCGATCTTTTCGGTCCCGGCAAGCACACGCTGACGACCGAGAACATCCCGGTCCTGTCGACCATCCTGGGCTGGAAATACGGCTTCAATTCGCCGTTCAAGTGCGATGTCTACTACCTCAACACGCGCCTGTTCACGGGCAACAAATGGGGCACCTCCAATCCGGTGATGATGCGCGACAAGGATTTCGGCGTGGTGCGGCTGCGCGCCTTCGGCACCTACGATTTCCGCATCGTCGATCCGCCGAAGTTCCTGCGCGAGGTGGCCGGCACGGACCAGAATTTCCGCCTCGACGAATTCGCCGACACCATGCGTTCGCGCATCGTCAGCGTGTTCACCGATGCGCTCGCCACCGCGCAGGTGCCCGCGCTCGACATCGCCTCGCGCTACGGCGAGATGGGCGAGGCGCTGCTGCCGATCATCAACCCGGCGGTCAGCGAAAAGTACGGCCTGGAAATCACCTCGTTCGTGCTTGAGAACGTGTCGGTGCCGCCGGAAGTGGAGCAGGCGATCGACAAGCGTTCCGGCATGGGCATCGTCGGCAACCTCAACGACTACGTGAAATACCAGATGGGCCATGCGATGGGCGCCGGCGGCGAGGCGGCTTCCGCCGCGACCGTGCCGGCGACTATGGCGATGGGCTTCGGCATGGCGCAGGAGATGATGCGCGGCATGCAGAACGGCGGTGCGGGTTCGCCGCCGCCTGCGCCGGCAGCACCGGCCGCTGCGGCAACGCCCGACGTGCTCACGCCGGAGCAGGTGGCGCAGGCACTGGGCGTGTCGCTGGAGGATGTGATGGCATCGATCACGGCGGGCGACTTGAAGGCGCGCAAGATCGGCAGTGCCTGGCGCATCGCGAAGTCATCGCTTGATGAATTCCTGAAAGGATGATCCTCGCCGAGCGGCATTCCTGACTCCCCGTCGTCCCGGCGAATGCCCGGACCCAGCGACGTTGCCTTCGACACTTCGATGACCGACGCCCCCAGCACCGCCACCGTCGGCAAGCACCCCTGTCCCGAGTGCGGCGGCGACCTGCAGTGGAACGCCGCCGCGCAGTCGCTGCGCTGCCCGTACTGCGGCACCATCGTGCCGTGGACGCCGGCGCAGGCGGCCGATCCCGGCGCCGGCGTCGTCGAGCTCGACCTCGCCGCAGCGCTCGCCGACCCCGCAGTCGACCGCGGCTGGGGCAGCGACCGGCGCGAGGTGCAGTGCCAGAGCTGCCACGCGATCTCGGTGTTCGTCGACGGCAAGGTTGCCAAACGCTGCGAATTCTGCGGCTCGCCGGCGATCATCCCGCACGAATCGCAGCAGGACGCGATCACGCCGCAGAGCCTGCTGCCGTTCCGCATCAGCGACGGGCAGGTGCGCGACCTCATCCGCACCTGGTACGGCTCGCACTTCTTCGCGCCGAACAAGCTCAAGACGGCAGCGCTCACCGACACGCTGAGCGGCATCTACCTGCCTTACTGGACGTTCGATTCGCACGTCCACGCCACGTGGACCGCGGAGGCGGGGCACTACTACTACGAGACCGAGCACTACACCGATTCCAAGGGTCAGCGGCGGACGCGGCAGGTGCGGCACACGCGCTGGGTGCCGGCGGCCGGGGAACTGGAGCATTTCTTCGACGACGAACTCGTGCCCGGCACCACCGGCGTGCACGCCGACCTGCTGCGCGTGGTGGAGCCGTTCCCGACCACGAGCGATCTGAAACCCTATGCGCACGAGTTCGTGCGCGGCTGGACGGTGGAGCGTTACCAGGTGGATCTGCGGCGCGCGGCCGAGACCAACATGGCGCAGATGCAGGACCAGGTACGCGCGCTGTGTGCGGCGCAGGTGCCGGGCGACACGCAGCGCAATCTGGTCGTGGATGCCAGCTACCGGGGCCGCACGTTCAAGCACATCCTCGTGCCGCTGTGGCTGGTCAGCTACACCTACGGATCGCGCCGCTTCCAGGTGATCGCGAACGGCTACACCGGCAAGGTGGCGGGCGAGTGGCCGGTGAGCTGGGTCAAGGTGTTCTTCGCGGGCGTCGTGGCCCTGTTGCTGGCGGCGATCGTCGTCTACGTGGTCCTGCAGTCGCAGTGATCGGCGGCGCGGCGGGTCAGCGCGTCACCGACAGCAGATCCGGCGGGCTCACGGGTTTGGTGAGGTAGCGGTCGAACAGATGCGGATCCTCCGCGTCGCAGGCGTCGCGCCCGCTGAGCGCAACGAGCCTGCAGCCGCGCAGCCGATCGTCGGCGCGCACGCGCCGCGCCACCTCCGCACCGCTCAGGCCGGGCATGCTCGAATCCAGGATGATGAGATCGGGCGCATGCGTGCAGGCCAGGTCCCACGCGCGCAGGCCATCGGTGGCCGTCACGACGCGATGGCCCTCCATTTCCAGGAACATCGCGATGACTTCCAGGCTGGGTGCGTCGTCGTCGGCAACCAGGATGGTCAACGCCGTCATGAAGAACTCTCCGGGGATCGAATGCGCCGTGCGCGTGGGGCCGTGGGGACGCGTCCGCACGCACGGTCCGTGCGTCGGGTTGCAGGATGCAAGGTTAAGACAATCGTGCAGCGCAGTGACACGGCGCCGACGCAAAAATGAAAAATTTGCAATCGTTTCAAGCGTCCAGACGCAGCGAGCCCGCATCGTGCGCGTGCCAGGAGGCGCCGTCGGCCGGCACGTTGCGGCGCGGCAGCAGGACTTCGATCGCCGTCCCGTCGGTGGCGTTCGACTGCACCGCGATCCGGCCGCGATGCGCGTGCACGATGCGTTCGGCGATGTAGAGCCCGAGGCCCAGGCCGTCGTCGCGCCCGCGCGGGCGCTGGGCACCGTGGAACGGGTCGAACAGATGTTCGAGCACGTCGGCCGGGATGGCCCCGGCGTTGGCGAACACGATGCGGACCTCGTCCGGCGATGTGCCGTCGACGCGGATGCGCACCGGCACCTGGTCGCCGCCGTGGTCGAGCGCGTTGCCGGCGAGGTTGGTGAACATCTGCGCGAGCCTGTCCGGATCCCACTCGCCCTCGAGATCGCCGACGCACGCAAGCTCGAGGGTGCGCGTGGGATAGAGCAGGCGTTGCTCGGCGGCGATCCTTTCGGCGAGCGCGCGCAGGTCCTCGCGCCGCGGCTGCACCGCGAGCCCGCCGCCGACGCGCGCCCGGGCCACGTCCAGCAGGTCGGCGATCATCCGCTTCATGCGCTGTCCGCAACTGGTGATGAGTTCGGCCACGTGTGCCAGCCGTTCCGGCGGCAACTGCGCGTTGAGCAGGTTGGCGCCCATCACCATCGTGTTGAGCGGCGAGCGCAGGTCGTGGCCGAGCACGGCCATGAACATCTGGCTCAGGCGCAGCGCTTCGGTGCGTTCGCGCAACTCGTCCGCGAGCCGCAGGCGCTGCCGGTGCAGCTCCACGAACACCCCCACCTTGCTGCGCAGCACGTGCGGCTCGATCGGCTTGTGCAGGAAGTCCACCGCGCCCGCGTCGTAGCCCTTGAACAGGCGCAAACGGTCGCTGCCGCTCGCGGTGACGAAGATGATCGGCACGTGCCGCGTGCGCTTGCTGCCGCGCATGAACTCGGCCACTTCGAAACCGTCCATGCCCGGCATTTGCACATCGAGCAGCACGAGCGCGATGTCGTGCGCCAGCAGCAGTTCCAGTGCCTGCGAACCGGAGCGGGCGGTCAGGATCTCGACATCGCCGCCCTCGAGCAGCGCGCCCAGGGCAAGGAGGTTTTCGTCGAGATCGTCGACGAGCAGGCATTTGACCGGTGGGAGCACGGTGGGAGGCGTCATGGTGGCGGATCGAAGGTGATGGAATGCAGGCGTGCGGCGATGTCGGCAAGCGCAAGCACCTCCGCCTGCGGCACGCGGCGCAGCGCAGCGGAGGGCATGATCGGTCCGCGTGCCCGGGCCGGGTCCTGCACGAGGGTGCGGGCACCGGCGCGCGCGAGCGCCGCCAGGCCGGCGGCACCGTCCTCGCTGTTGCCGGTCAGCACGATGCCGAGCAGGCGGCGTCCGTACACATCGGCCGCGGTCTCGAACAGGGCGTCGATCGACGGCCGGGAAAACTGCACCGGCGCGTCGGCCGACAACACGACCTGCGGCCCGGTGTCGATGAGCAGGTGGTAGTCCGGCGGCGCGAAATACAGGGTGCCGGGCAGCACGGGTTCCTTGTCCTCGGCTTCCTTCACCGCGAGCGCGCAGGCCGGCGCGAAGATGTCGGCGAGCAGGCTGGCGCGGTCCGGCGGCAGGTGCAGCACGACGAACACCGCCGCGTCGAGGTCGCGCGGCAGCGCCGGCAGCAGCTGCAGCAGCGCTTCGACGCCACCGACCGAGGCCCCGATGACGATCGCGGCCGGCGTCACGCCCCGACCTTCTGGAACACGCGGTGTTCCTGCGACACGGGTTCGAACGCCGCCGCGTAACTGGTGAAGCGCAGCGATTCGCGTGCGCCGATGCCGAGAAAGCCCTTGAGGCACAGCGCATCGCGGAACAGGCGCACGGCGCGATCCTGCAGTCCGCGATCGAAATAGATCAGCACGTTGCGGCACGACACCAGCTGCATCTCGGCGAACACGCTGTCGGTGGCGAGGCTGTGATCGGCGAACACGATGTGGTCGCGCAGGCTGCGATCGAACACCGCGTTGCCGTAGGCGGCGGTGTAATAGTCGGAAAACGCCGCGGTGCCGCCGGAGCGGCGGTGGTTTTCGGTGAAGCCGGCGAGGCGGTCGATTGCGTAGACACCGCTGCGGGCCTGTTCCAGCGCGCGCGCGTTGATGTCGGTGGCGTAGATCAGCGTGCGCGAAAGCAGCCCGCATTCGCGCAACAGGATCGCGAACGAATAGGCCTCCTCGCCGGAACTGCAGCCGGCCACCCAGACCTTCAGCGAGGGATAGGTGTGCAGCACCGGCGCCACGCGTTCGCGCAGCACGCGGAAGTACTCCGGGTCGCGGAACATGTCGCTCACCTGCACGGTGAGATAATCGAGCAAGGCGCCGAACAGTGTCGCGTCGCGCAGCACCTTGCCCTGCAGTTCCGACACCGTATCGAAGCCGAAACGCGCGAGCGCCGCGCCGATGCGGCGCTTGATCGACACGAAGGCGTAGCTGCGGAAATCGTAGTGGTACTGCAGGTAGATCGCGTCGATGAGGGCGCGCAATTCCACGTCCTGCACCTGCCGCGGCGCCTGCGCGTTCATCGTGGGGTTCCCGGCGCAGCGTCGGTCACCGCGGCATCCACACGCGTGCCAGCGAGAGCAGCTGGTCGACGTCGAGCGGCTTTGCGATGTAGTCGTTCGCACCGGCGGCCAGGCACTGCTGCTGGTCGTCCTTCATCGCCTTGGCGGTGAGCGCGATGATCGGAATGCGCGACCACTCGGGCCGCTTGCGGATTTCGCGCATGGCGGTCAGGCCGTCCATCTCCGGCATCATGATGTCCATCAGGATCAGGTCGAACGGCGCGTCGCCGTCGCCGGTGTCCGCGGCAAGCCGTTCCAGCGCTTCCCGGCCGTTGCGCGCGATCTCCACCACGGCGCCCTTGGGCTCGAGCACGCTGCTGAGCGCGAAGATGTTGCGCACGTCGTCCTCCACCACGAGGATGCGGCGACCTTCGAGCACCTCGTCGCGCGCGCGCAGCGCCTTGAGCATGCGCTGGCTTTCCGGCGGCAGCGTCGATTCGACCCGATGCAGGAACAGCGTCACCTCGTCGAGCAGGCGCTCGGGCGAGCGCGCGCCCTTGAGGATGATGCTGCGCGAGAAACGGCGCAGGCGCTGCTCCTCGTCGCGCGACAGCGAGCGTCCGGTGTAGACGATCACGGGCGGGAAGGGCACGTCTTCGCGCTCGGCCATCTTCTCCAGCAGCTGGTAGCCCGACAGATCGGGCAGGTTGAGGTCCATGACCATGCAGTCGAACGTGGCGCCGGACAGTTGCGCGAGCGCGTCGGCGGCGGTGTCGACGGCCACGATGGTGGTGTCCGGGTTGGCGAGCAGCGCACGCATGCTTTCGCGCTGGCGCGCGTCGTCCTCGACGATCAGCAGCCGGCGCTGGCCGGATGCCAGCGTGGATTCGATGCGTTGCAGAGCATCGACCAGCTGCTCGCGCTTGACCGGTTTGAGCGCATACCCGATGGCGCCGAGCTCCAGTGCTTCGCGCGTGTAGTCCGACACCGACACCACGTGCACCGGGATGTGGCGCGTGGCGGCGTCGCGCTTGAGCTGGTCGAGCACGCCCAGGCCCGAGAGATCGGGCAGCATCATGTCCAGCAGCACCGCGTGCGGAACGTAGCGGCGTGCGGCATCGAGCGCATCGGTGCCGGTCTGCGCGACGATGCAGTCGAAGCCCGATTCGCGCACCAGGTCGCGCAGGATCGACGCGAAGGCCGGGTCGTCCTCGACCACCAGGATCGCGCGCCGGCCGCGGCCGAGCGCGTCGCGATCGTCGTCGATTGCCGCGGCCGCCGGCGCCGGCGCGGCCGCCGCGCGCGACGGCGACGGGGGAGGGAGCGGACTGCCTGCCGGCGGCACCGGCGTCGGCGTGCCCGTGGTGTTGCCCAGGCGCAGCGGCAGCCGCAGCGTGAAGGTGCTGCCTTCTCCCGGCGCGCTGCGCACGGTGACATCGCCGCCGAGGCGGCGCGCCAGGTCGCGCGAGATCGACAGGCCGAGGCCGGTTCCGCCGTACTTGCGGTGCGTGCTGCCGTCCGCCTGGCGGAAGGCCTCGAAAATGATGTCCTGCTGCGCCTGCGACAGCCCGATGCCGGTGTCCTGCACATCGAACCGGATGCCGTCGTCGCCGTCGCGCGCGACATGCAACTGGACGCTGCCGCGTTCGGTGAATTTCAGCGCATTCGACAGCAGGTTGCGCAGGATCTGCGCCAGCCGGTTGCGATCGGTGGTCAGGCTGCGGGGCGCATCGTCGTCCACCTCGATGCCGAACTGCAGATCCTTCTGTGCCGCGGCGGTGCTGAAGGTCGCGGCGAGGCCGTCGAGCATGGTCGCGAGCGCGACCTGCTCGCGCGCGAGCTCCACCTTGCCCGATTCGATTTTCGACAGGTCCAGGATGTCGTTGATCAGCGCGAGCAGATCGTTGCCGGCCGACGAGATCGTCTGGGCGTACTTCACCTGCTGGTCGCTCAGGTTGCCGCCCTGGTTGTCGGCGAGCAGCTTGGCCAGGATCAGGGTCGAATTGAGCGGCGTGCGCAGCTCGTGGCTCATGTTGGCGAGGAACTCGGACTTGTAGCGGTTGGCGCGTTCGAGTTCGCTGGCGCGGTGCTCGAGTGCGGTGCGGGCATCCGCCAGATCCTGTTTCTGCGCCTCCAGCAGGCTGGTCTGTTCCTCCAGGTGCGCATTGGTCTGCTCCAGCTCCGCGTGCTGCGCCTCCAGCATCGCCTGCGACTGCCGGTTGATGCGGCTCTGTTCCTCCAGCTCCTCGTTGTTGACGCGCAGCTCCTCCTGCTGTGTCTGCAGTTCCTCGGCCTGGCGCTGGGTTTCCTCCAGCAGCTGTTCGAGCTGGGTACGGTCCTTGGCCGCGCGCGTGGCGACGCCGACGAGTTCGGACACCCGATCGAGGAACGCGCGGTCCCAGGCCTGTGCGCTGCGGAACAGGCCGATCTCGATCACGGCGTGCACCACGCCGTCCACCGTGGCCGGGACCACCAGCAGTTCGCGCGCGTCGGCATTGCCCAGGCTCGACCGCACGTCGAAGTAGCCGGCCGGCACCTCGCGCAGATGCACGGTGCGCCCGGATTCGACGGTCTGCCGCAGCAGGCCGGCATCGAGCGCCGTGCTGGCGTCGACGACGCGTCCGTGGCTCGCGACGTGGCGCGCGCGCCCGCCGCGTTCGACCACGAACAGGCTTGCGACGGGGGCATCGAGGAACGCGGTCAGGAAGTCGAGTGCGGAGCGCCCGAGATGGTCCAGACTCTGGTCGCCCTGCAGACGCTCGGACAGCTGCACCTGGCCGCCGCGCAGCCAGGCCTCGCGTTGGCGCTCGCGGTAGTCGCGCGAGGCGAACACCGCCGCCACCCCGAACAACGCGAGCAGCGCACCGGCGCCGCCCAGCACCACGAGGAACGAGCCGCGCGCCGCCTCCGTCCATTCCGCCTGGCGACGGGCGAGGGTCGCCTGTTCCTCGGTCATCATGTCCGCGGCAAGGCCGCGCAGCTGTTCCATCGCTGTCCGGCCGCGGTCGGTGACCACCACCGCGATCGCGGCCTCGCCGTTGCCGCCGCGGCGCAGCGAGATGGTCTGTTCCAGCTCCTCGCGTTTCTGCGCGAACAACGTTTCCATCGCCACCACGCGCCGGTTCTGCTCCACGTCGGTTTCGGTCAGCGCGTCCAGATGCCCGAGCAATCCCGGCATCTGGCCGATCGCGCGTTCGAACGGGCGCAGGTAGCGCTCCTCGCCGGTGAGCAGATATCCGCGCTGGCCGGTTTCGGCGTCGAGCGCGGCAGCCAGAACGCCGCTGACGGCGCGGATCACCTCGCTGCTGTGCTCGACTTGGTCGCGGGTTTCCGAACGCGAAACCAGCGACTGGTAGGACAGCAACGTGATGAGCAGCACGGTCGCGGCCGCCACGAGGAAACCGACCACGGCACGGGGAGGAAGGACGGCAGGATTGGGGCTCGCCGTCGCGGCGATGGCTGGACGTTGCGAAGTCACGGGTTCGGGTCCCCTGGATGGCCGCTCCGCCGGTACGGATCGGCAAACCGGTATTGAAGCCGTTGCGATGCCGTCAGACAAGCATGCCGTCATGCCCCGTCCGCCTGGTGCCGCAGCGCGCCAGCCCGCCGTGCAAACGACACGGGCCGTCGCGCGCGACCGTGCGAAATACGACCCCGGCTGTACGTCAACCGACGTCGCGCTGCGTGTCCGCACGGACGTCTGCATGGCACGAAGCATGCTCGCGCAGGGACGGGACTTCCGCGGAGACGCCATGACCACGCCCCTCGACAAGCCGCTGCGGCGCGAACTGCGCATCGATGACGCGGCGTATACGCTCACCATCGATCCGTCCGGTCTGAAGCTGGTCGAGAAAGGCCGGCGGCGCGGGATCGAGCTTGCATGGACGGCACTGGTCAACGGCGACGCCTCGCTTGCCGCCGCACTCGAGGCATCGGTGCGTCCATGAGCATGACGTTCCACGCCGACGGCGGTCCTCGCGCCCTGCACGACGACACGATGTCGGGCGATGCACCGGCATTCGGCATCGTGTTGCGCGATCTGGACGATGCGCCGGCCACGCTGATCGAGCGGGCGTTCGACGCCTTGGGACGGGCCGGCGCCTACGGAATCGACGTGGTGCGCGTGTACGACGACGGCGCCGCGCACGTCGAACTCGCCTTCTTCCGCGAACGCGGTGCGTTCGGCCCGACCCTCGACGCGCAGTTGCGCCCGTTCGGGGTGGCGCCGGTGCGGGACGTGGATGCAGGATCGCAGTAGCCGGCGCGGACAAGTCGTTGTAGAACTAGCAACCCCGTTCTCCGGACGACGGGCGTCTCCATCCGCGCCGGAGCCCCACCGCCCGATCGCAGGCGACTTCGCCCACGGTGTCCTCCTTGCCCGACGCTTTCCAGCCCTCGGTCCTGCTTGTCGACGACGATGTCGGATTCGTCCGCGCCGCGGCGCAGATCGCGCGTGCCGCCGGATGTCGCATCACGGTCGCCGGTTCGCTCGCGCAGGCCCGTGCGCGCATGCGCGACTGCGATTTCGACCTGGCGCTGATCGACCTGGCGCTGCCGGACGGGTCCGGGCTCGATCTGGTCGACAGCTGCGACATCAGCAGCACGCAGCTGGTGCTGATCACCGGCCATCCGAGCGTCGAATCGGCGGTCCGGGCACTGAAGACGCCGGTGCTCGACTATCTGATCAAGCCGCTCGATCCCGAGCGCTACCGCCAGCTGCTCGCCGACACCGCCGCCCGCATCGCGCTGCCGCCGCCGGCGCAGGTCGACGGCGTGCACGGCTTGGCGGGGGAGTCGGCCGCGTTGCGTTCGATCCTCACCCAGATCGAACGGGTCGGACCGACGGATGCGTCCGTGCTGGTGCAGGGAGAAAGCGGCGTCGGCAAGGAACTCGTCGCACGCGCCGTGCACGAGGCGAGCGGCCGCAGCGGCGACTTCGTCGCGATCAACTGCGGCGCGGTGGCGCCCGAGCTGCTGGCGAGCCAGCTGTTCGGCCACGAGCGTGGCAGCTTCACCGGCGCCGCGGCGCGCCATCTGGGCTATTTCGAACAGGCCCGCGGCGGCACGCTGTTCCTCGACGAACTCACCGAGATGCCGACGCACCTGCAGGCGCATCTGCTGCGTGCGCTGGAAACGCACAGCATCCGCCGTGTGGGCGGCACCGAGGACATCGTCACCGACGTGCGCATCGTCGCGGCCACCAACCGTTCGCCGCACCAGGCGATCCACGACGGCAGGCTGCGCGAAGACCTGTTCTACCGCATCGGCGAGTTCCCGATCGTGCTGCCGCCGCTGCGCGAACGGCCCGACGACATTCCCGTCCTCGCCAGCCTGTTCCTGCGCCGGCTCAACGAACGCTACGGCACGCAGCGCGCCTTCAGCAACGCGGCGATGGACCAGCTGCGGCGCTACAGCTGGCCGGGCAACGTCCGCGAACTGCGCAACGTGGTCAACCGCGCCTTCATTCTGGCCGACGGCGACGTCATCGAACAGCCGATCGACGCACCCCAGGTCACCGACCCGCTGCACGAAACCCCGGGCACGCTGACCATCGCCGTGGGCATGACGTTCGACGACATCGAGCGGCGCATGCTGTTCAAGACGCTGCGCTTCTTCGAGAACGACAAGGCGCGCGCAGCCAGTGCGCTGGGCGTCAGCGTGAAGACGATCTACAACCGCCTGGCGCGCTACCAGGCGGCCGACGCCGACGATGCCGCACGTTCCGCCTGAGCCGGCGACGTGGGCCCGGAGCCTGCTGCCGCTGTTGCAACCAATCCAGGCGACCCGCGTCGAGTGGCTGCGGGTGCCGGCGGACACCGCGCCGGTGTCCTGGCATGCCGTGCACGTGCTGCCCGACGGCGGCGCGGTCGGCGAGGGCTGGCTCTTCATGCTCGGCCCGCTGCACGAGGGCGCCGCGGCGGTGTTCATCGAAACCCCGCGCGGCGCGGCGCGCGACCGCGGCGTGCTGCTCGCGTCGACGGTGTGCCGCCTCGCGTGGCAACTGCACGCGCCGGGCGGCGAGATGGCCGCCGATGCGCCGCTGGACCCCGCGCTGACCGATGCGATCCACGCGCTGCGCAACGGGCTCAACACCACGGGAATGAATGCCGCGGTGCTTGCGGCCTGCGCCGCGCAACTGCCGCACGACCTGGTGCCGGTGGTGAAGCAGGTGGAGCAGGCGTCGGGTCGCAGCGGTGTGGAGCTGCACCGGCTGGTGACGCTGCTCGAAACCCGTTGCAACGCCTCGTGAACGCCCGCGCCACCGTCACCGAGCGGCCGCCGCCGCGGGTGCTGGTGATCGACGACGACACCGACGGCGCCTCATCGCTGGCGCTGTTCCTGCGCCTGCACGGCTACCGCGCGACGGCCGTCTGCGACGGTGCCGAGGCCATCGCGCACTGTGCCGCGCAGGCGGTCGACGCGGTGATCTGCGATCTGGGCCTGGAACCGCCGCACGACGGACACGCCGTCGCGCGTTGCCTGCGTGCGCGCCACGGGAAGGCGCTGTGGCTGCTGGCCTACAGCGGGTCGGGAACGCCCGCCGACATAGCGCGTGCGCTGGATGCAGGCTTCGATGCGCATCTGATCAAGCCCGCCGCACCCACCACGCTGGCCACGCTCATGCACGAAGGACTGCAGCGCAAGCGCAACGGCTGAGGCGCGGTGCGCGTCATCCCGGTTCGCGCAGCGGCAGGCGCACGGTGAACTTGGCGCCCTTGTCGGCGCCGTCGCTCTCCACCTGGACGGTACCGCCGTGGCGTTCGACCAGCGTCTTGACCAGGGCAAGGCCCACCCCCTGGCCGGCTGACGGCGGCTCCGGCTCGGCGCGGGCGAACAGTTCGAACACGCGCGCGTGCTGTTCGGGTGCGAGCCCGATGCCGGTGTCCTCGACGCGCGCCACGCATTCGTTGCCTTCCTTGGTGAGCTTCACCCACAACCGTCCGCCGTCGGGCGTGAACTTCACCGCATTTGCGACCAGGTTCGAGAACACTTGGCGCAGGCGGTCGGCATCTGCGTCGACGATCAGCGGTTCGTCCGGGGCGATCACGTCCATCGACTGGCCGCGCGCCTGCGCCTGCGCGCGGAAGGCCTCCGCCGTTTCGCGCAGGAGCGTGTTGATCACGATCGGCGCCCGGTGCAGCGACAGGTCGGTCGGTCCGGCGAGGGTGGTATCGAGCATGTCGTCGATCAGACGCGCCATCGTCCGGATCTGCCGCTCCAGCAGGTCGGCGGTGTGCTGCAGCCGCGGATCGCCGTCGAGAGTGCGCAACACGTGGCAGGTGGTCGTCATCGGTGCCAGCGGATTGCGCAGTTCGTGCGCGAGCGTCAGCAGGAAGGCTTCGCGGCGCTGCGCGGCGGCCTGGCCCGCGGCGATCCTGTTGCGCAGCGTTTCGAACTGCAGGCGCAGGTCGGTGCGGTTGCGGAACGTCTTGCCGAACCCGATCAGCGCGCCGGCGTCGTCGTACAGCGGCACCAGCGCGCCGCTGGCCCAGAAGCGTGAGCCGTCCATGCGTTGCAGCCAGCGATCGTCCTCGGACGGGCTGCCGGCGCGAGCGATGGCCACTTCCACCGCGGGGATGCCGAGCCCGCGTTCCTCGTCGGTGAACAGCGTGGCGAGCGGGCGGCCATGCAGGGCACCGGGGTCGGCGCCGAGGATGCGCTCGGCCGTTGCGCTGGCCCACACGATGCGGTGCTCCAGATCCAGCAGGAGCGTGCCGTGCTCGGCGTTTTGTGCGGCCAGTGCGAGCAGGAGGCGATCGACCGGCGGCGTGGGGTGGGCGTTGTGCATGTGGACCTCGCGGGACGGTGGCGAACGTACAGGGCGCGCTGCAATCTCCGCGACGGACGCGTTCCCCGGATGCGGTAGGCGCACGGCCACGGATGCGGCAACGCCACCATCCAACCACGGCGCTTGCGCACCTGCGATGAACGCGGGCGTACCCGCGTTGCGCGCGTGCCGCACGAGACAGGCACGACGTCGCCATGTACGACAGGCCTGTGCGCACGTGGCTGCACGGAGGCACGATTCGTGCTGCGTCCGACCGTGGCAGCGCCGGCGTGCGACGCGGAAGTTCCGCATCGCACGGGCAGCGCGATGTGTATCACGCTGCCGCGCACGCGCCGCGGCTTTCGGGAGCGGACGATGAACATCCTGTATGCGGAAGACAATGTGGCCTGCGGCAGCGCCATCGCCGATCTGCTCGACATGCTGGGCTATTCGGTGCGGTGGTGCGATTCGGGGCGCTCGCTCTATGCCGCGCTCCTCGCACGGACGCCCGCCGACGTGTTGCTGCTCGACCTGGAGCTCGGCGACGAGGACGGCGTGGACCTCGTCGCGCGCGCCCGCGCGGCCGGGGTGGCGGTGCCGCCGATCGTGGTGTTTTCGGCACGCTCGCAGGATCGGGTCGAACGCGCTGCCGCCAGTCTCCGCGCCGTGGGTGTGCTGCGAAAGCCGTCGACGTCGGCACAGATGATCGACGCACTCGAGCGCGCCGTCGCCTGACGTCAGTTGCGACCTAACTGCGGCGGTGTGTCGGAGATGCGTGCTCCGCCTCGCCTTGCGTGGAGCTTGCCCGCGGCGGCGGCACGACGCACGCACCGATGGCGGGCACGAAGTCGATGCCTGCGCGCTGCAACCGTTGCCGGATCGCGCCCTGCAAGGCCACGACGCCTTCGCGGGGGCCGCCGTCACGCGCACGCATTCCGGGCTCCGTTGCCGCGGGGCATTCGACATCGTAGAGAACATGCAGGAACCCGTCCCTGCCTGCCTCCACGACCACCGGGAGCGCATCGAGCGCCGCGCGGATGTCGGTGGCCGGTGCGGCCGTGCGGATCCACAGCGCGGTTGCCAGTCTGGCGTGACTCATGTGGGACTCCGTGGTGACGGGAACGACGCTGTGCAGGTTTTTCACGCGAGTGAAAAAGTTGCATCCGGGCGTTGCGGCGTCGAGGACGTGGCTGTCGATCAAGTGCAGCGGCGCAGCGGTGCCGTAGAAGGCCATGCTGCGTCGGCATACGCCGCCGCGATATCGCGTGGCATACATGCCCGCAAGGTCTTGGAGCAACTTCCACGCCAGATGCGAGCGCTAACGCACGACCACGGCGGGGCGGATCGGGCAATTCGACCCGTCCCGACACGCCCGCACCCAGTGCTGCAGCCGCACGCACGCTGGCGCAGTCCGTGCAGGGATCGTCGCGGCCAGCGCACGCAGCGCACGCCGTTCCCGTCATCGCCCGGAGCCACCATGGCACGCAAGAAATCCTCCCCGCCGTCATCGCGCGGCTCCGCGCAACGTCGGTCTTTTTCCGCGTCGCCCGACGCGCTCGCGACACAGGCGCAGGCGCGCGAAGCCGCGGCCGCCGCCTGCCCGTTCAACCCGGACAAACCGGGCGAGTACGGCGCCGACGCGGCCGCGCCGCGCGCGGGTTCGCCCGCGGGTTACCACGCGGCGGTGGCGCCGATCGCATCGGCGAGCACGCTGGCCGAGGGCATTGCCAACGACAAGACACGCTCGCCCGCGGCGCGCGGGCAGGGGGCGCTCGACGCGGCGCTCGCGCGCGTGCGGACCGATGCCGGCGGGCAGCGCCTCACCACCAACCACGGCGTGCCGATCGGCGACAACCAGAGTTCGCTCAAGGCGGGCCTGCGTGGCCCTGCCTTGCTGAAGGACTTCATCCTGCGCGAGAAGATCACGCACTTCGACCACGAGCGCATCCCCGAGCGCATCGTGCACGCGCGCGGTTCCGCCGCGCACGGCTATTTCGAATGCCTGCGCGCGCTGGGCGAAGTCACGCGCGCCGCGCTGTTCGCCGAGGCCGGCAAACGCACGCCCGTGTTCGTGCGTTTTTCCACCGTCGCCGGCGAGCGCGGATCCAAGGACACCGCGCGCGACGTGCGCGGATTCGCCGTCAAGTTCTACACCGAGGAAGGCAACTGGGATCTCGTCGGCAACAACATGCCCGTGTTCTTCATCCAGGATGCGATGAAGTTCCCCGATCTGGTGCACGCGCTCAAGCCCGAACCGCACAACGCCATGCCGCAGGCGGCGTCCGCGCACGACACGTTCTGGGACTTCGTCTCGCTGATGCCCGAATCCACGCACATGCTGCTGTGGGCGATGAGCGATCGCGCGATCCCGCGCAGCTATCGGATGATGCAGGGCTTCGGTGTGCACACGTTCCGCTTCGTCAACGCGGACGGCGTCGCGACGCTGGTGAAATTCCACTGGACCCCGAAACTGGGCACGCATTCGCTGGTCTGGGACGAGGCCGTGAAGATTTCCGGCTGCGACCCGGATTTCCATCGCCGCGACCTGTGGGACGCGATCGAGGCCGGCGAATTCCCCGAATGGGAATTGGGCGTCCAGCTCTTCACCGAGGACGACGCCTCGCGTTTCAGCTTCGACGTACTCGATGCGACCAAGCTCGTGCCGGAGGAACTGGTGCCGGTGACGCCGATCGGGCGGCTCGTGCTCGACCGCAACCCGGACAATTTCTTTGCCGAAACCGAACAGGTGGCGTTCTGCACCGCGCACCTGGTGCCGGGCATCGATTTCACCAACGATCCGCTGCTGGCCGGTCGCATCCATTCCTACGTCGACACGCAGCTCTCGCGTCTGGGCGGCCCGAACTTCCACGAGCTTCCGATCAACGCGCCGCTCGCGCCGGTGCACAACAACCAGCGCGACGGCATGCACCGCCAGGCCGTGCACCGCGGCGCGGTGTCGTACGAACCCAACTCGCTCGGTGGCGGATGTCCGTTCCAGGCCGGCGCGGCAGGCTTCACCGCGTTTCCCGAGCCGGTCGCGGCGGACGAACTGCGTGGCAAGCCCGAACGGTTCGCCGAACACTACAACCAGGCCACGCTGTTCTTCGACAGCCAGACACCGGCGGAGCAGGCCCACATCGCGGCCGCGTTCCGCTTCGAACTGAGCAAGGTCACGGTGCCGGCGATCCGCACACGCGTGCTGTCGCAGTTGCGCAATGTGTCCGAGGCATTGGCCGCGCGCGTGGCGGACGGGCTCGGCCTCGCCGTGCCCGAATCCATGCCGCGCGCATTGGCGGACACACCGCAGGCCGAAGTGCGGCACTCGCCGGCGCTGTCGCTGCGGGCGCGACCGGGCGATGGCGGCATCCGGAGTCGGCGCGTCGCGATTCTCGTGGCCGACGGCACCGACGCCGCCGCCGTCGCCGCGCTCGTCGACGCGTTGCGCGCCGAAGGTGCAGTGCCGCGCCTGATCGGCCCGCGGGTCGGGCAGATTGCGGCGCGTGACCGGTCCGCGATCGTGGCCGACGCATCGCTCGAAACCGAACCCGGAGTGCTGTTCGACGCCGTCGCCGTGCCCGGCGGCAAGGGTGTCGCGACGCTTGCGCGCGACGGACGCGCGATCGAGTTCCTGCGCGAGCAGTTCCGCCACGCCAAGCCGATGCTCGCTCTCGGTGACGGCGGGGCGCTGTTCGAGCGGGCCGGCATCGCCATCGCGGATCCGGCGCCCGGCGTGCTGTCCGCGAAGTCCGCGTCCGCGTCGATCCTGCGACGCTTCGTGAAGGCGATCGCAGCGCATCGTTTCGACGCGCGCGAGACCGATCCGCCGTCCGTCTGACCCCGTCCGCGCCGCTGGCGCGGAACCTGCAACACATCCTCGCCATTCCAGCCGAAGGAGCAAGACCATGGCCCGCAAGAACCCCGTCGAACCGGTGCTCGAAGACCTCCTGTACCAGGCGCTGCAGACCGAGCAGGGCGGCATCCGCATCTACACGCAGGCCATCGCCTGCGCGCTCAATGACGACCTGCGCCACGAATGGCAGGAGTACCTGGAGGAAACGACGCGCCACGAGCAGGTGATCACCGGCGTGATCGAAGCGCTGGGCCTTGATCCCGCGGCGCAGACGCCCGGCCGCCGCGTCGTCGCCGGCATCGGCGACGCGCTGGTCGCCGCGATGGAGCAGGCGCAGGCTTCGGCGACGCCGGAGGCCGCCGAACTGGTCGCGGCCGAATGCGTGGTGCTCGCCGAAACCAAGGACCACAGCAACTGGGAGCTGATCGGCCACGTCGCGCAAAACGCGCCGGCCGCGGTCGCGAACATCCTGCGTCCCGCATTCGAGGACGTCGAGGAAGACGAAGACCATCACCTGTACCACACCCGCGGCTGGATGCGCGAACTGTGGATCCAGGCACTCGGCTACCCGGCCGCGCTGCCGCCGCCGGAAGAAGTGAAGAAGGTCGAGACCGCCATCGGTGCGTCGCGTGCCGAGCAGGCGCGCGAGGAGTACATCGGCCGCAAGCGCAAGCAATGAGCTATTGCATGGACCCGGTGGTCACCGTCCGCGTGACGGTGACCATCCGACGCCGGGCGCGACGCCGCGCCCGGCACACAGGAGCGAATCATGAAGAAACTGCTGGTACTTGCAGCCGCCGTCGCGGCGATCGGCTACTACCGCAAGCGCGGACGGCGCGGGACCGCGGCGGAACGTGCGCCGTTGCCGCGCGAACGGGCCGGCGACGCGGCGGCGCTCGCCACGGTGGCTGCGTTCGATCGCCGCCTGATCGCTGCCGCGGACCGCGAGCTCGAGCGCAACGTGGACGACGCGCTGCGGGCGTTTGCGCAGGAGCTGCGCGACGACCACGCCGCGTCGCTCGAACGCACCTTGCGACTCGCCGACGTGCTGGGCTTGGACCTTGCGTCGATGGCCGACGACATCGCGCCGCCGCGCCGTCCACGGCGCCGTGACGAGGACGACGCCTTCGTCCAGGGGATCATCGAGCAGCATGCCCACGCGCTCGAGTGGATCGACACCGCCCTGTTGCCCAACGTCGGCAATGCGCGTGTCGCAGAGCACCTGCGCCTGGTTCGCGCGCGGCTCGACGCACATCTTGCGCAGGCCGAAACGATGGCGAGCGGAACGGACGGCACCAGGGCCAGCGCAACGCCGTCTGGCAGCGCGCGCTCTCCCACCCGAACGCCGGATGCCACGCGTCCGGCACGTGCCGGCGACACGAACGCGAACCTCGACGAGGCATTGGAAGAAACGTTTCCGGCGAGCGATCCGGTGTCGCCGTTTGTCCCGGCGGTGCGGACCGGCAGCGCACGCGGTCATTGACGTGGCCACCCCGGGCGCAGGTGACGCGCACGGAGCGTGATTCCGCCGATTTCCGGGTACGGGACACCCGCGTATGCGTGCGTCCGACGCGACGGTCGTTCGATCGAGCGCGTCATCGTTGCGTCGCTGCGACGACGCCGCGATCATCGCGGCCTGTTTGCTCCGTTCCCGTCCGCGACGGCGCTCGGACCGGACACCGTTCCGTCGCCGAGGCCGTGACATGACGCTGGAAAACGCTCCGCCCGCGACGCCTGGCATTCATGCGGAGTGTGTCGCACGCGCGCCGGTCCCGCGCGGAACGCGCCGTCCCTCTTCGCAAGACAACGCCGCGACAGCGCCCGCCCGTCATCGAGGCTGCACGCACATCGGGTTCGGCAGTGGCGGATGTCCGTCGCGGCTGCGTGGATCGTTGTTCGTCGCATCCGTCGTCGCCGCGCTGATCGGTCCGGGTGCGGTCGCCGCGCCACCCGGCACGGATCGCTCCGTGGCGACACCGGGGGCTGACGCGTCGGCCGAACGCCTGGATCGCATCGTCGTCGAATCCACCGGGCTCGAACGGGCGCCGGCGTTCGAGGTGCCTGCGTCCGTCACCGTCGTCGATCTGCGCGCCGGCAACGACGATGCGAATGCATCGGTGTCCGAAGCGCTCGACGGCATTCCCGGCGTGCTCGCGCGCGAACGGCAGAACTACGCGCAGGACACCCAGCTGTCGATCCGCGGCTTCGGCGCACGCAGCACCTTCGGCGTGCGCGGGCTCCGCCTGTACGCGGACGGCATCCCCGCCACGATGCCGGACGGACAGGGCCAGATCTCGCACGTCAGCCTGCTCGATGCCGACCGCATCGAGGTGATGCGCGGCCCGTTTTCGGCGCTGTACGGCAACTCGTCCGGCGGCGTGGTGCGCATCATCGGGGTCGACGGGCTCGATGGCACCGACATGCGCGCCCAGGCAACGTTCGGTCGCGACGACGGCCGCACCGTCGGGGCGCGCCTGCGCGGCGGTGGCGAGTTCGTCGACTATGCCGTGCTCGCGCAGCGCTTCGCCACCGACGGCTACCGTGACCACGGCGCCGCGCGGCGCACGCTCGGCAATGCCAGGTTGCAGGTGGCGATCGGCGATGCCGCCACGCTGCGCCTGGTCGCGAACGCGTTCGATGCGCCCGACGCCCAGGATCCGCTCGGTCTCACGCGCGCGCAGCTGCAGGCCGACCCGCGACAGGCGGCGCCGGCAGCGACGCAGTTCGACACCCGCAAGTCGGTCGACCAGACCCAGCTCGGCCTCGTCTACGAACATGCCGTGTCGGCGGACCAGACACTGCGCGCGATGGCCTACGCCGGTCGACGCGGCGTCGAGCAGTTCCTCGCGCTGCCGGTCGCGGCGCAGGCCAATCCGCTCAATTCGGGCGGCGTGATCGATCTTGCCGGCCGCTACGGCGGCACCGACTGGCGCTGGTCGTGGCACACCGAGCTTGCCCGCAGGCCACTGGAGCTCAGCGTCGGCCTGGCCGCCGACCGTCAGCGCCAGGCGCGCAGCGGCTACGAGAATTTCGTCGGCGACAGGCTCGGCGTGCGCGGCGGGCTGCGGCGCGACGAACGCAACGAGGTCGGCAACGTCGATCGCTACGCGCAGGCGTTCTGGCAGTTCGCCGACCGCTGGTCGCTGCTGGCCGGTGCGCGCCACAGCGCCGTGCGCTTCGAATCGCGCGACCGCTACGTGACTGCCGCCAATCCCGACGACAGCGGACGCGTCGACTACCGCGAGACCACGCCCGTCGCCGGCCTGATGTTTTCGCCGACGCAGGACCTGCGCTGGTACGTTTCCGCGGGCCGGGGCTTCGAGACGCCGACCTTCAACGAGATCGCCTACCGCGCCGACGGCGGCGCCGGTCTTGCGTTCGACCTGCGGCCCGCGGTGAGCCGCACGGTCGAAGTCGGTGCGAAGTGGCGCAGCGACAACGGTGCCACCGTCAATGCCGCGCTGTTCCGCGCCGACACCGACGACGAACTTGCGGTGGCGCGCAACGTCGGTGGGCGCAGCAGCTTCCGCAACGTCGGTGCCGCGCGCCGTGCGGGCATCGAGGCGGCACTGCGCGTGCCGCTCGGCGAAGCCTGGCACCTAGGAGCCGCATACACGCGCACCGATGCGACGTTCCGCGACGGTTTCGCCCTCTGCAGCGGCGCGGGCTGCACCACGCCGGAAACCGTCGTCGCCGCCGGCACCCGGATTCCCGGCGTCGCGCGCGACCAGATGTCCGCACACGTGCAGTGGGAGGCACGCGACTGGACCGCCGTGCTGGAGCTGGAGGCCGTGGGCGACGTCACGGTCAACGACACCGGCAGCGAACGGGCCGCCGGTTACGCATTGCTGCACCTGGAACTGGCAAGGCAGTGGCGCGTCGGCGACGGCACGCTGCGCGGCTTCGTGCGCGTGGACAACGCGCTCGACCGCGGCCACATCGGCTCGGTGATCGTCAACGAAGGCAACGGCCGGTTCTTCGAGCCTGCACTGGGCCGCGGCGTGCTCGTCGGTGCGCGCTGGGACTGGTCAGCGCGTTAGGTCCGGCGCTGTTCGGAGTTCCGGGACGGGGGCAGGGCAGGGACGAGTTCCTGCCGTTTGCGACGCGCCGGGAAGGCTCCTGCAAGTCGTCGTGTGTCGGCGTCACCACGACAGACAGGCGATGACACGCGCGCCGTCGACATCGAGCGAGAACGTCCAGCCATTGCGTTCGCACAGTCGTTGAACGATGCCCAGACCCAGCCCGTATCCGTGCGACGGTGCGTCGGTGGGCGTCGTTCGCCCGACAGCCTCGCTGCTCACGGTGTTGGTGACCGTCAGCGCGCGCTCCTTCACTAGAATCGTGACCGGGCCCTGTCCGGCGAGCGTCTGCTCGAATGCATTTCGCACCAGATTGTTGACCGCGATCAGAAACGCCTGGGAATGTCCGCGAACGCTGGGCGCCGCGAGGCCTGCGACGTCGACGTCGACGGATTTGCCGGCCAGCAGGTAGCGCTGCTGATCGATCGCACGCGTCACCAGCGGCATCACGAGAAACTGCTCGCCATACGACCCGTCGTCGGTTTCGCGGGCAAGCCACAGGAACATCTCGATCGTGGACTTCATCTCGAGCGTCGCACGTCTCGCCCGCTCCACCGCCTTGGCATCGTCCGCCGACAGGTCGCTTTGTTCCAGCAGCTCCAGCGCGCCCGTCATCACGGTGATCGGTGTCCGCAACTCGTGACTGGCCGAGCCGGTGAAGTACCGTTCCCTGGCGACAAACGCGCTGACGCGCTCGAGCGTTTTCTCGATGGCGCAGGCGAGCACGCCGACCTCGTCATCGCCGAACCGGCCGGACGCGATGCGTTTGTGATCTGCGGCCGACAGATGTTCCAGGTCGATGTCCGCGACCACGTTGGCCAGTTGCACGACGGGAGCGACCGCTCTGCGCATCACGACAACGCCCAGCCCGAAACCCAGAGCACCTAGCGTACCGACGACGCCGGTGATGACGAGCAGCCACCACCAGTCCTCCGACGACGCAGCCTCGATCCCGGCGACATCGAAAACGACAAACGCGCGTCGCTCCTCGTTGTCGGCAGCGATGACAGCGACATGCAACTCTTCGGAAACGAACTCGTGCAAACCCGCCTCGGGGTGCGTCCGCGCCCACGCCCTGAGCGGTTCCGGCAGGTCGGCAACCGTGTCGTAGCCGCGAAGGTTCATGCCCAGGTCGGGATAGCGTTCCGCAGCCCGCTGCAGCTGGTTCGTCAACACGCGGTCTTCGCTCAGCCGGATCGCGGAGTAGAAGGCGAATCCCCAGGCCACGCTGAGTCCGACGACGCACATCGCAAACGCAATCTCCACACGCTTGCGCAGACTGTGCCGGCGCACTACTGGCCATCCTCCGCGATCCGGTACCCGATGCGATGCACCGTATGAATCAGGGGGCGATCGAACGGCCGGTCGATCGCCTGACGCAGCTTGTACATGTGCGAGCGAAGCGCATCGCCGTCCGGGCGCTCGTCGGCCCACAGCAAGGTTTCGAGGTCGTCGCGAGCGACAACGGCCGGCGCCTCTTCCATCAACCGTCGAAGTAGCTTCATTCCGGCAGGATTGAGCTCGACACGCCGCCCCGCGCGATGCACCTGCAACGTCGACCTGTTCATCGTCAGATCGCCGACGGTCAACAGGGCGTCGCCGTTGCGGCAACTGCGTTTGTGCAGCGCCCGAAGTCGCGCATGCAGCTCCTGCAAGGCAAACGGCTTGACCAGATAGTCGTCTGCGCCGGCGGCGAACCCCTTCAGCTTGTCGTCGAGCGTGTCCCTCGCCGTCAGCATGAGCACCGGCGTTTCCACGTCGGAGTCGGCGCGCAGCGTGCGGCAGAAGCGCAGGCCGTCCATTCCGGGGAGCATCAGGTCCAGGACGATGACGTCGAACCGGTTCGTCACCGCCAGCTGCATCGCGCTGAGGCCGTCGTATGCGAAATCCAGGATGCAGCCGTGTTTTTCGAGGTAGGCGGCAATGTTCGCGCAGATATCGCGATTGTCTTCGACCACCAACACCCTGACGGGCGCTGCATCGGGCGCGATTGCCATTGGCTGCGTTTCCTCTACCAGGCGTAGTCGAGCCGCAGTCCGATCAGCGGCTCGGCTTCGCTGTCGTCCTTCACGTCGACGCCGCGACGGTAGTCGAATTCGGTGTCGTCCGTCGACGATGCCGACGTGACGTTGATGACATCGAGAAAGGCCGTCACATCGACCGGTCCGAAGGCGCGCCGGTAGTCGACGCGGGCGTTCAACACGCCGTAGCCGGCCTTGCGCCCCACATTGCGCTCGGTGGTCTCTCGCGAGTAGCGCAAGGGTTGCCCGGGCCCCAGCACCTCGGAATGAATGACGAAGGCGTCCTCGGGCCTGCCGGAAAGGTACTTGTAGCGACCGGCGACCTTCCAGCGGTCGGTGATTTCCCAGGTCAGTCCGAGGGTGGCGACATGCTCGCGGCTGAAGTCGTCGGCAACGGCGCCCCGACCGTCTTTCCGGTCGACGTCCGCATCGTTGTAGGAGTAGGTTGCGGTCGCGTACAGGCCTTCGCGAATCGTGCCCTTGACCACGACGTCGACACCCTGCGACGTGCCGTCGCCGATGTTCGCAAAGGTTCCGCTGGCCCGATCGAGGTCGACGACCAGGTTGGCGAGATCCTGACGGTAGGCTTCCGTCAACACCGACCAGCTGTCGTTCACGAGGTACTCGACGCCGACGCTCGTGTGCGTGATTTCCTCGTTCTCGAGCGCGTTCGTTGCGTTGGCCGCAAGGTCCAGGAATCGCGGCGACTGATGAAAGAGTCCTGCGGTCGCAAAGTACCTGGTCCTCGTGTTCGGCCGCCATGTGACGCTGAACCTCGGCGAGGCGAGGCTCTCGTCGGTGAGCCCGTCGCGCTCGAGCCGCAGGCCGGTGCGAACATCCCATTGCGCGCGCCGGAAGACCTGATCCACGTAACCTGCGTAACTCGTTTCCTTCCGGCGCAGCGACGCGTTGATGTTCGCGGGAGTCAGGACAATGTAATGCTGCTCCGGGTCCGGCCGGACGTCGTCGTCGTCGTAGACGAACCGGATCCAGTCGCCGTCCAGGACGGTGCTGTAGTTGAGGTCGATCTGCGTTACCTGGAGGCCTGCACTGAACACACCCCATCGATTCACCGTGCCGACGTCGCTACGCCAGCCGGTCTCGGTCTCGTCTTCGGTGATGGTGAGAATGTCCTCGCGCACCGGAAAGCTGGAGGCGGGCGATCCCGCGGGCACGAGGTCGGGAAACGATTCGCCCTCCGAACTGATCTTGTCGCTGCTGCGGTTGTAGACCTTGTTGGTCCAGACGGCGTCCTCGCCGATCAATGCACGCCATGTCAACCCGTACAGATCGCTGTCCTGTTCGAAATCCAGAAGCGATGCGTCTTCGAAGTTGTTCGACGCGAACACGTGGGTCACGTCGCGGGTGTAAGTTTCGTGTGTGTCGATCAGCAGAACCTCGATCGTGTTGTTCTCGTCGATCGGCGTGACCGACTTGACGATGACGTCCCTCAGGACCGGGTCTCCGATGTCGAGCTCTTCGATATCCTCGAAAAAGTCGCCGAAATCCAGTCGACGGGCGGAGAACAGCACGGTGGAGTCGTCGGTGAGTCCGAGCGGGCCGTCGTAGCCGACTTCGTTGCCTGCGAGATCGAGGCGCAGGCTGGCCGACGGGCTGGGGCTCCCCTCGGCGACCTCCAGTTTCAGCAGCGATGCAGCCCGTCCGCCGTACGCCGGGCCCCATCCTCCCGGGGAGAACTCCGCACCGCCGATGACATTCGGTGCAAAGATGGAGAAACGGCCGCCGCCCCCGACATCTTCGTCCTCGCCCAGCGTCGCGTCGAAGTGCACCGCCTTGTCGAAGGGAAATTCGTCGACGAACAGCAGATTGTCTCTCGGACCGCGGCCACGTACGCTGAAACTCGCGAATTCGCTGGCGGAGGCCAGCCCGGGCAACCCGTCCAGCGAGAGGAGGGGATCTGCGCCACCGCCAACGGCACTGCGCAACGCGTCCCTGTCGAGGTAGGCGCTGGACGGCGATGCAAACGCGTCGGTTGCGCGTGCCTGGACCACCACTTCGTCCAGCACCGCCGTTCCGAGTTCGAATTCGATCCTGGAATTCTTCCGCGTCACCACGCGTACGCTCGGCTCGTACAGCGAAGTGAATCCGGGCTTGCGGACGCTGACCGAGTAGAGGCCGGGGTCAAGCTCATCGATCACGATGCGCCCTTGCGCGTCGGTCTCGACAGATCGCGTGACATTGGTTTCGCGTTCGGTGATCGTGATCTGCACCGCCGCGAGCGACCGGTCGGTGGCCTGGTCCCTGACGACGAACGTCAGCGCACCCGGTGCCTCGGCTGCGTGGGTGGGAACTGGAACTCCCATCAGGAGCGTCGACAACGTCAAGCCCGACGCCCATTTCAAGTGCCTGCTCATAGTGCTCCGCCTCCGGGAATTGGCTGCTCGCTGGATGAAGCGTTGCGAGACTAGCGACGCCGATGTCGCCGAAACGTCGCCATCCGGCGCGGCAGTGCGTCGACGGCGGTTGCCGGGCACAGCACTCCCTGCGCGCGAGAAAACAAGTGCGGGCGGCGAACGGCATCCCTGTGCAGGCGCGGTGCTGTCCGTGGTGCCCGGCGAAACTCCCTCAACGCGATCCCGGCGAAATCCGGGACGGCTGCACGGTCAGTGCGTTCGCGCGCGTGCTCATGTATTCCCTCACCGTCGTCCCGGCGAACGCCGGGACCCAGTGACGTTTCCTGGTTTTCGGGGTGGTCCAGGAAGACCGAACAACGCCGCTGGGTCCCGGCGTTCGCCGGGACGACGGGTATGGAGGTCTTCGTCGATTCGAGTCGAAACGAGTCCACGGAGCGTCCGTTGACTCGTGAGCCACGCAGCGTCTGTGGTCGAACGGGGTGAGCTGAAACGTTCTCGGACAGCAGTACGCACAGTCCGCGAGCCGGCGCTGCGAGCCGTTGGATCAGAGGCGCCGGACGCCCGCCTTTGTGGCAATGACGCGCGAAAGCGATTCCTCCGGAACGTTGCCGGGGAAGACACGGAGCGGCATCACAGCAGGTCCAACGGCAGCCTGAGATAACGCACGCCGTTGTCGTCGGGGTTCGGCAGGCGTCCCGCGCGCATGTTCACCTGCACCGACGGCAGAAGCAGACGGGGCACGGGCAGGGTGGCGTCGCGTGCCTCGCGCATGGCCACGAACGCGACCTCGCCGACGCCGTCGCGCACATGCACGTTGCCGGTGCGTTCGGCGCCGATGGTGGTCTCCCACGCGTAGGCATCGCGCCCGGGCGCCTTGTAGTCGTGGCACAGGAACACGCGCGCCGCGTCGGGCAGCGAGAGCAGGCGACGGATCGAGCGATACAGCGTCCCCGCAGCGCCGCCGGGAAAATCGCAGCGCGCCGTGCCGTAGTCCGGCATGAACAGCGTGTCGCCCGGAAACACCGCGTCGCCGATCACGTAGGCCAGGCAGGCCGGGGTATGGCCCGGCACATGCAACGCGATGGCTTCCAGCGCGCCGATGCCGAAACGCTCGCCGTCGGCGAACAGATGATCGAACTGGCTGCCGTCGCGCGCGAAGTCGTCGCCGGCATTGAAGATCCTGCCGAATTCGGCTTGCACCTGCACGATCTGATCCCCGATCGCAAGGCGTCCGCCGAGCGCCGCCTGCAGGTACGGCGCGGCGGACAGGTGGTCGGCATGCGCATGCGTTTCGAGCTGCCACTGCACCGTGAGCGCATGGCCGCGGACGTGTTCGACGATGGCATCGGCGGCCCGTGTGGCGGTGCGCCCGGAGGCCGGATCGAAGTCGAGCACGCTGTCGACGATGGCGCATGCACCCGACGACGGATCGCGAATGACGTGGCTCGCGGTAAACGTGGCTGCATCGAAGAACGAGCGCACCTCGGGCCGCAGGCGCGGCGTGTGCAATGCGCGCCGGACGATGGCGTCGGCCTCGGCGAGCGCGGCGTCGGTGGCTGGCTGCTGCGTCATGGCAAGACCCCGAGTAGATGCACAAACGTCGACTCCGCTCGATGCGGCACCGCGTGACAATGATGCCGGCAGCGAGGCCGTCGCGTCACGGTCGGCCCGGTGAGGTGCCGCGCGTATCGACATCCCGTCGACCAAGCCAAGGCAGCGTTGCGCTCGCCTCCAGCTGCCGGTACGCGATGATCGCGATGGCCGCGCCGAGTGCCGCCAGCGCGGAGTCCTTGTGCGCGTCCCAGACGTCGCCCTGCGTGCCGAGGTAGGCCTGCCCGAGATCGCCGCCGAACACCACGGCGGCGGCGGCTTCGAGCGCTTCGAAGATCGTCGCGTGCGACACCATGAAGAACCACGGCAGCCACCAGCGCCAGGAACGGGACTGCGGGGCGCGCCGATCGAGCAGTTCGATCGCCGCGGGCGCGACGAGCAGGCCGTAGAGGAAATGCACGAGGCGGTCGTAGTGGTTCCGGGACAGGTCGAACAGATCGCTGAGGCTGCGCCCGAACAGCGCGTCTGCCCAGGTGTCGTAGGGCACCGCGGCATAGGTGTAGTGCGCGCCGACCTGGTGCAGCACGAAGAATGCGAAGAGGCAGGTGTACGCCGCGTTGGAGTAGCGCAGCACCCGGTACTGCAGCACCAGCGCCGGGACGGCGACGAACACGAGCACGTTTTCGAGCAGCCAGTCCGCGCGATACCACGGCGCGATTCCGAGCAGGATCCAGACGAGTACGAACAGGCCCAGCAGGGTCAGCGGATACCGCGCTGCGGGATGCGGACGGATGCCCGGCCCGTTCGTCGCATGGCTGCTCGCGTGCGCGGAGGTGTTCACGCGTCGACTCTGGCATGCGCGTCCGCGCGGCGGGTTGATGCAGGTCAATCGCGCGTGTGTCGGCGCGGCACGGCCTACAGCACCGCCTCGTCGCCGTGCCGCGGCACCGTCGCCGACCAGCCCGGCCAGTGGCCGATGCGCCGGCGCAGGGCGTCGGCCGCATCGGGCTCCCCGTGCGTGACGAACACCCGGCGCGGAGGCGCCGGCAGCCGCTGCAGCCAGGCCGCCAGTGCCGGAGCGTCGGCGTGGGCGGACAGCGAGGCGATCTGGTGCACCTGGGCGCGGATCTCGACGTCCTGGCCGTGGATGCGCAGCGTCCGTTCGCCGTTCGCGAGCTGTGCGCCGCGCGTGCCGCCGGCCTGGTAGCCGCAGAGCACGATCGCGTTCCTCGGATCGCCGCCGCGCGCCCGGAGGTGGTGCAGCACGCGGCCGCCGGTCGCCATGCCGCTGGCGGCGACGACGATCATCGGTCCGTCGCGGCGATTGAGTTGCCGCGATTCGTCTGCGGTATGGATCATCGTGGCCACGCCCTGGATGGCGCGGCAGTCGTCGTCGTCGAGACGATGTTCTCCGCGATGCGCCAGGTAGATCGCGGTGGCGTCGATCGCCATCGGGCTGTCGAGGAACGCCGGCAGGCGCGGAATCCGCTGTTGCCGCATCAGTCGCGCCAGGATCAGCAGCAGCGCCTGCGCGCGGCCCACGGCGAACGAGGGAATGATGACGCTGCCCGCGCGCGCTGCGGTGGCGGCGACGATGCCGGCGATCTCGTCGTCCGGCGGCACGTCGGTGTGCACGCGGTTGCCGTAGGTGGATTCGATCACGACATGGTCGGCCGCCGGCGGCGCGGCCGGTGGGGGCATGATCGGGTCATTTTGCCGCCCGAGGTCGCCGCTGAACAGGACGCTCGTGCCCGCACCGGCGAGATGCACGGACGCGGCGCCCAGCAGATGTCCCGCCTGGCTCAGCCGCGCGGTGAGCGCGGGCGTGGGGCCGAACGTGTCGCCGAAATCGACCGTGCGGAATCGGGCGAGCACGCGCAGCGCGTCGGCCTCGGTGAAAAGCGGCAGGGCGGGCCTATGTTTCGAGAATCCGTGGGCGTTGGCGTAGCGCGCGTCCTCTTCCTGCAGGCGCCCGGCATCGGGCAGCAGGATGCGGCAAAGCGCCAGCGTCGACGGCGTGCAGTAGATCGGTCCATCGAAGCCGAGCGCGTGCAGCCGCGGCAACCAGCCGCTGTGGTCCAGGTGGGCGTGGGTGAGGATCACGGCCGCGATGTGCGCGGGATCGAAGCCGGGATCCTCGCGGTTGCGCAGGCGCAGGGACTTGTAGCCTTGGAACAGGCCGCAGTCCACGAGCACCTGCCGTTCCCCGTCGCACAGCAGGTACCGGCTCCCGGTGACTGTCTCCGCGGCGCCAAGGAACCGGAGCGTCAGGCTCATCGCGTGTCGCCGGCAGCGCGGAGACGCGGCCACCGCATCAAGCGATACGCAGCCGCGCGTCGACGCTGTGGACGCCCGGTGCCGACCACACCGCGCGTTCGACGGCCTGGCGCTCGTCCCAGTCGTCGACGACACCATCCACCTTCACCACGCCGTTCTCGCGCACGTCGACGTGGATGCGCTCGGCTTCCACCTCGGCGTTGCGCTTGAGCGCATTCACGATGCGCTGGCGCACATCGGTCGAGCTGACCTGCGGCACCAGCGTGATGTCGTTGCTCACGCCCGCCACGCCCGACAACTTGCGCACCTGCGATTCGGCCGCGTTGCGCTGATAGTTCCAGGTCACCGCGCCGGTCAGCGTGATCCAGCCGGATGCGACGCGCAACTTCACCGCATCTTTCGGCACGAAGTCGTCCCACGCCAGAATGTTGATGGCGCGGCGCGCGATCTCGTCGTCTGCGAGCTGCCGGTCGCCGGGCAGGCGCACCTGGATCTCCTGCGCGATGGCCTTGACGCCCTCGACGCGCCAGGTCGCGCGCTCGGCCGCGACCTTCTGCGAGTAGCTCGACACGTGACCGGTCAGCGTGACCACGCCGCGCTCCGCGGCGACGCCGATGTTGGCCGCGTCGAGGCTGGGTTCGAACTCGAGTTCGTCGATGACGTGCTGGCGCAATTCGGTGTCGTTCATGGCAAGTCTCCGAAGGCAAGGGCAAGGGATGCAAGACGCTGCGTATCCATGCTGCGCTGTCGGAACCGGACCGCATTGACCTGCGTCAAGAACGCCACGCTTCGCGACCCGGCCGGTGCGTAGCGAAGCGCCCGCCTCGCCGCTGCGCGGCCTAGAACTCGAACTCGATGCTGGTCCGTGCGCTGAGCGACGGCGTGGCGGCATCGATGCCGAAGTAGAGCCCCGCTTCCCAGCGCAGCTGCCGGCCGGCCGCGAGCCGATGCGCGCCGAGCAGCGCCGGCCCCAGCGCGTAGTCGGTGTCGTCGAGGTAGATCTCGATCGCGGGCTCGAACGCGGGCCGCTGCAGGTAGCGCAGCTGGCCGCGGAACGCCGTTTCGAATTCGTTGTCGACATCGCCGCCGAATTCATATTCGAGCAACGCGTTCGCGGCGGCGACCCAGCGGTGCCCGAGCTCCTTCTCCCACAGAATGCCGGTGCTGGCTTCGTTGCGGTCGAGCCCGGCGGCCGTCTCCAGTTCCACCAGCAGGCCCCAGTCCGAGGCGTATTCGCCCTGTTCGGTCAGCTGCCAGCGCACTTCGAGTTCGTAGCCGCGCACGCGCTGGCGATCGTGGGTGGCGAATTCGGACAGCAGGTAGAGCTCGGTGGACACGTCGTCGGTCCACGCATGGCCCACGCTTGCGCGCTGCAGCGCAAGCGCGCCGTCGCCGATGTCGCGCCATGTGACGCCGTATTCGAGTTCGCTTTCGTGCGCGTTGACGTAGGGGTGGTAGACGCCGCTCGTGGCCGCCGCTGCGGGACCCGCGACCAGGCACGCCGACAGCACGATGCACGGACTACGCATGCGCCCGCCGTCGCCACGTCTGCAACGCGAAGCCGGCGGCCACGGCGAGCAGCGTGCCGGCGTAGAACATCACCTGCGTGGCGTCGGGATTGGCGTCGTAGCCGAACAGCGCGTGCAGGAATTCGCCGAGCCACGAACGCTCGCCGACGATCCAGGAGGTGTCCCACAGCGCCCTGCCCGAGTCGAGCCAGCCGATCTGCAGGCCCTGCTTGGCCAGCTGCATCGAGAGTCCGCCCGCCACCAGCGTGACCAGCACGAAGAACAGCCGCAGGAACGTGGTCCGGCCGAGGAAGGAAAACGCGTAGTAGATCAACGCGCACACGCTCAACCCGATGCCGGTGCCGACCAGCCCGCCGGTCACCGCCGCCGACATCGCGTCCGGCACGCCGACGAAACTCGAGAGGTAGATCCACACCTCCGAGCCTTCGCGCGCCATCGAACAGGTGACGATCGCCACGAACAGCACCCGGTACGCGATGCCCTGGACCGGCGGTGACGGCGCCGGGCCGGCATCGCGGTCGGGTCGTGCGAGGAGCGGCACCAGCAGGGTGTTGACCGCGATGAAGCAGGCGATGGCGGCGGCGTACAGCGCCGCGTTGAGCAGCTCCTGCCCGGTGCCTTCGAAGGCGTCCGCGATGTCGCCCGCGAACCGGCTCAGCAGCCAGGACCCCAGCAACCCGAGCGGCAGCGCGAGGCGTGCCCAGTGGCCGCGCAGGCCCAGATGCAGACCGAGCGCCAGCAGCAGGCTGACGAACAGCGCCGCCTCCAGCGTCTCGCGCAGCACCAGCATCACGGCGTCGAGCATCTCAGGGCTCCACCCGGACCGTGCCTTGCGCGGTCTTCGGATTGAATTCGCCGAAGAACGGATACACGCCCGGCTCCAGCGGACCGAGGAAGATCGTGGCGCTGGCACCGCCCATGATCACCTTCTCGCGGTTCAGTTCGTAGCTCTCGAACTCCTCGGGCGTGGGGTCGAGGTTGGACACGATGATCTTCACCTTGGTGTCGGCCGGAATCACCAGCTCGGACGGATAGAAGAGATGGTCGCGGATATCGATCGCGAAGGTGGGCACCTCCGCGCCGTGTACGACGCACGCGCAGGCACAGGCCAGCCATCCGACCGCCGCCCGGACGCTCACGCGCGACCCCCGCGCGGGAACACCACGCGCACCCACAGCCCGGTGGCGAAGACCGAATCGCGCAATTCGATGTCGGCGCCGTGCAGGTCGGCCACCGCCTTCACGATCGACAGGCCGAGGCCGCAGCCGGACGTGCCCGAGTCGTGCCGGTCGCCGTCGACGCGGTAGAAGCGGTCGAACACGCGCGCGCGCAGCTCGGGCGCTATGCCGACCCCGCTATCGATGACATCGAGCGCCACGCCGCTGTCCAGCAGCACGGTCTGCACCCGGATGCGCCCGCCCGTCGGCGTG
Source organism: Chiayiivirga flava (assembly GCF_014202825.1). Classification (GTDB taxonomy): domain Bacteria; phylum Pseudomonadota; class Gammaproteobacteria; order Xanthomonadales; family Xanthomonadaceae; genus Chiayiivirga; species Chiayiivirga flava. Next base: position 55,349 of record NZ_JACHHP010000001.1, read on the forward strand.
TAGCGGATCGCATTGCCGATCAGGTTGCCGATCAGCGAATCGATGGCATAGGCGTCGCCGTGCACGGTGGCGGCATCGCCAAGCAGTTCGATCTCGATGGACTTTTCCTGCAGCGCGGCGCCCTGGTCGGCCACGCTGCGCGCAATCGCGGCGTGCAGCGCGATGGCCTCGAAGCGGCGCATCGCCTGTTCGGGGGCGACGCGGCTGAGCATGAGGATCTGTTGCACCAGGTGGTCGAGGCGCTCGATGCCGGCGAGCAGCTTGTCGACCGGGGCGTTCGTCCCCGGCAGCGCGAACGCGAGATTCTCGCACTGGATGCGCAGCGCCGCGAGCGGCGTGCGCAATTCGTGCGCGGCGTCCGACGAGAAACGCCGTTCGCGCGCGAACGAGGCATCGAGCCGCCGCAGCAGCGCGTTGGCCGAGGCCGCGAGCTGGCGCAGTTCGAACGGCAGGGCATCGGTGGGCAGCGGACGCAGGTCGCTGGCCTCGCGCTGTTCGAGATCGCGCGCGAGTGTGGCCACCGGCCGCAGGCCGACGCCGAGCAGCAGCCACACGAGCGCGCCGAAGATGGGGATGGCCAGCAGCATCGGATACACCGCGGGCAGGATGATCGATTCGGCCATGCGCCAGCGCTGGTCGTCGCGTTCGGCGAGCACAAACCAGCTCGTGCCGTCGCGGCTCGGGGCGACCAGCGCGTGCCAACGGTAGCCGCCGACGTTGAGGAAGCGGAAGCCTTCCTCGAGCGGGCCGACGAGCGTGTCGGGCATGCCGTCCGAATGCGCCAGCAGCGTGCCGTCCGGCGTCGCCCACTGGAATTCCAGTCGGCTCTCGCCGGCCAGCACGCGCGTTGGCAGGTTCAACCGGCCACCTTCGATGTCGCCGCGCGCGAGCAGGTCGGGGAGGGTGTAGTCGAGCAGATCCAGATGCTGGACCATGCGCTGGTTGAACAGCCGTTCGGCCTCCACCATGCCGCGGTCGTAGCCGCGCAGGGCCGCGGCGAAATCCAGCAGCGCCGCCACCGACAGCAGCGTCAGCGTCAGGAACACGCGGATCGACTTCACGGTCGCGGCACCATGTAGCCGATGCCGCGCAAGGTCTTGATGAAACCCGCCGGCAGTTTCCTGCGCAGATGGTGGATGTGCACTTCGATCGCGTTGCTCGCGACTTCCTCGCCCCAGCCGTACAGGCGCGATTCGAGCGCTTCGCGGGTCTGGATGGCGCCGACGTTTTCCACCAGCGCCTTGAGCACCATGTATTCGCGCCGCGACAGGGCGAGCGGCGCACCGTCGAGCGTGGCCTCCTGCTGGCGCGTGTCCAGGCGCAGTGCGCCGACGGCGATGGTGGCCGTGGCGGCGTTGCCGAGCCGGCGTTCGAGCACGCGCAGGCGCGCCAGCAGCTCGTCGCGCGCGAACGGTTTGGTGAGGTAGTCGTCGGCACCGTGGTCGAGGCCGTGCACCTTGGCATCGACGCTGTCGCGCGCGGTGAGGATCAGCACCTGCGTCTGCGGTGCGTGCCGCTTGGCGAAGCGCAGCACGTCCATGCCGTCCATGTCCGGCAGGCCCAGGTCGAGCACGAGGATGTCGGGTGGCTCGGCCTGCAGCGAGGCGCACGCGAGCCTGCCGCCGGCCACCCGGTTCACCACGAAGCCCGATTGCTTCAACGCCACCGTCACGCCGTCGGCGATGAGTGGATCGTCTTCCGCCAGCAGGATGCGCATGCGCCATTGTCGGCGTTTTTCCTACAGTTCGCTGCGGGTCTGCTCGATCTTTTTCGCGATTTCTGCGCGGCGGCCGGAGTCGGCCAGCTCCCGTCCGGGCCGCGGCGGTGCGGCGAGGGCCTTCTCGAAGGCCGCGAGCGCGCCCTTGTAGTCTTCCTCCTCGAGCAGATAGTCGCCGTAGAAGAAATTGGAGTCGATGCCGTCCGGATCGAGCTGCAGACCCTGCTGCAGCAGGTCTTTGGCCTTGTCGTCGTTGCCGAAGCCGAGCGGCCAGCCGGGCACCTGGTAGTACAGCGATCCGAGGCTGGTGTATGCGGCGCCGGCGTAGGCCGACGCGGCCTTCGGATCGTGCGCGATCGCGTCCTCGAACAGCGCCTTGGCCTTCTTCGCCTCGCCCAGCGCGCCGAGGCCTCCCTTCGCGCCGGCATAGGTCGCGCGGATGATGCCTTCCCAGACGGGGTAGGAGAGTGCGTCGGGATGCGCGGTGCGCAGGGTCTGCGCCTCGGCGGCGAGCGCGGCGAACGCGGCTTCCTGCTGTGCGGCCGGAGTCTGGTATTTGACCTGCGCCCAGCGCGTCTGCAGGTGCGCGATGTCGGAGGCTTCGTCCGCACGGCAGACGCCGGGCAGGGCGGACGCGGCGAGCAGGAGCAGGGCGACGGGTATGTATCGCATGGCAGTGTCCTTCAGGGAGAGTTAGGCGCGGGGGCCGCGAAACGTTTGATGGCCGCCAGGCGTTTGCGCAGGGCGCCATCGACCAGGGCAGGAAAGACCGCGTTGATGCGCAGGAACAGCCGTTCCGGCCAGCCGATCGCGCGGTCGCGCATGACCGGTGCGAGCAGCATCGCCTCGACCGCGGCGGCGACGCGCTCGGGCGGATCGACGGCATTTCCGAGCGCCGCGTTCATCGCATCCACGGCGCTGTCGTTGAGCGGCGTGCGGGTGGCGCGCGGCGCGAGGTAGGCCACCTGCATGGCGCCATCGCCGAGTTCGCGCCGCAGCGCCTCGGTGAAGCCGCGCAGCGCGAACTTGCTGGCGCAGTAGGTGCTGAATCCGGGATGACCGATGCCGCCGAAACTCGAACCGATGTTGACGATGCGGCCGTTGACCCGGTGCAGGCGCGGGAGCACGAGCTGGGTCAGCAGGATCGGCGCGGTGACGTTGGTGGCGATCTGCGCCTCGATGTCGGCGGGCGCCGCGTCGGGCAGCAGCGTGAACCGGCTGACGCCGGCGTTGTTGATGAGCGCGTCGAGCGGCCGGCCCAGTGCATCGACGGCGGCGGCGACGCGCGCGCGGCCGGCCGCCGTGGCAATGTCCGCCGGCACGATGCCGTGGTTGCCGGGGAGTATGTCGCGCACCCCTTCCAGGCGATCGACGGCGCGGCCGACCAGCACCAGCTGCGCGCCGCGTGCCGCGAGGCGTTGCGCGATGGCGCGGCCGATGCCGCCGCTGGCGCCGGTGAGCAGGATGAGCTGGCCTCCAAGCGCCATCGGTCAGGCCGCCCGCTGCGCCGACGCGGAACCGGCGCCGGCATCGATGGAACGGAAGATGTCGCCGTAGAGACGGAAGAAGCGCCGTGCCGCATGCAGGATGTCCTCGCGGTCGCGCGCGTCCTCGACCCGGTTCATGAGCGTCTCGAAGAACAGCATGTGTTCCTGGTCGAGGCTGCCGTGCGAGCGCAGATACGAAAAGGCCTTGTCCGGCAGGTGCAGGCGCTGCTGGATGATGTCCGCCGCCCGGGTGGCGAGGCTGATGCTGGTGCCCTCCAGCACGAACACCATGCCGAAGAAGCCCATCGGATTGCGTCGCATCACCGTGTCGTAGGCGTACGCCACCATCAGCTCGGTGGCGGCCCCCGGCTGGCCGTGGCGGACGGCATCCGCATCGGCGCCGCAGGCGGCGAGATCGTTGAGGATCCATTCCTGGTGGCCGAGCTCTTCGTCGATGTATTCGGCGATCGCGGTGCGGAAGGCCTCCTTCTCCATCGGCAGGCGGCTGCCGACGGCCATCAACAGCGGCACCGTGTGGCGCACGTGGTGGAAGGCCTCGGTGAGAAAGGCGGTGTATTCGGACAGGTCGAACTGGCCGTGGTGCAGACAGCGCTGGATCAGCGGCGCGGACAGCAGGCCGGCGCGCTCGGCCTGGGTCTGCTGCTGCAGCGTTTCGAAGAAGGTCATCGGAGGACTCCTGTGGCCGGTACGGCGGGAGGGGATGCGTAGAGCGCGTCGATTTGCGCCGCGTGCCGCGCGGCGATGACGTCGCGGCGCAGGCGGCCGTTGTCGGTCAGCGCATGGTTGTCCGTGGTGAACGGCATGTCGGCAAAAGCGATGTGCGCGATGCGCGCGTAGTCCGGCAGCCGGATATTTGCGGTTGCGATGTCGCGCCGCACCGCGTCGTGCGTCGCACCCGCTGCGGGCACCACGATGGCACCCAGGGACGGCTGCGCTTCGCCGATCACCATCGCCTGCGCGATCGTCGGGCACAGGGCCAGCTCGGCCTCGACCCACTCGGGCGACACGTTGCGGCCGTAGCTGCTGATGATCACGTTCCTGCGCCGGCCGGTGACGTGGAGGAAGCCGTCGGCGTCGATGTGGCCGAGGTCGCCGGTGTCGAGCCAGCCGTCCTGCGTCGCGTGCCCCTGGCCGAGATAACCGGGAAACACGTTGCCGGCGACGAGGATCGTGCCGTCGTCGATGCGCACGCGCACATGGTCGAGCACGCGCCCGACGCTGCCGACGCGATCCGCCGAGGGCGCGTTCAGCGCCACCACCGACGCGCATTCGGACAGGCCGTAGCCTTCGAACACGGGAATGCCGAGTGCCCGGGCGCGCAGCAGCAGCGAAACCGGCGTGGCAGCACCGCCGACGGCGACGAAGCGCAGCGACGCCGGCGGTGCGTGTCCCTGCTCGGCCGCGAGCACGAGTGCGCGCAGGATCTGCGGCAGCACGATCAGGCTGCCCGGCTGTGCCGCGTGCAGGGCGCGCAGCAGCGTGGGCACGTCCAGGCTCGAGCTGCCGTGCAGGCCGATGCCGGCACCGGCGCGCACCACGACGCGCTTGCCGAGCAGGATCGGCGCGTACACGCCCGCAACGTTCTCCAGCAGCGTGGCGAGCGGAAGCAGGGCGAAGTGCGCGTGCAGGGCGTCGGCCATGCCGGGCGCCGCATGGATGCGCGCCGCGAGTGCGCCCGCCACGGCGTCGAGCATGGACGTGGTGAGGCAGACGCCTTTCGGCGCGCCGGTGGTGCCGGAGGTGAAGGTGATCTTGCTCACATCGGGCGGGAGCGGGACAGCTGTGTCTGCGACGCGGATGCGGTCGAGGCGGATCCCGGCCAGCGGGCTCGCGACCGCGTCGATCGGCGTGGCGGGCCCGTTGCGATCGCCGCAGGCAATCACATGCCGCAACGCCGTGCGTTCCATCACGTGCGCCAGCTGCGTCGACGAAAAGAACGCCGGCAACGGCACGAGCGCGATGCCCGCATGCCACGCGGCGAGATCGGACACGATCCAGCCGATGCCGTTGTCGCCCCACAGCCCGGCGCGCGACACGCCGCGCTGCCGCAACCACGCCGCGAGCAACTCGACGCGCTGCCACAGCGTGGCGTAATCGATCGTCTCGTCGTCCCCGACCAGCGCGGTCGCATGCGGCGACCGCACGGCGTGGGCGCGGAGTGCGGCCAGCACGGCACTCGACGCGGTCACGCGCGGGCGCTCCCGGCATCGGAACGGCGCGGCCACTGCGCAAGCACGCGTTCCACCTGCGGGGCGATGGCGCGCGCCGCGGCGCGATACAGCGTGTCGCGCCGCGCCGCCTGCACCGCCGGCCGCACCTCGCCGAACATCACGCGCGGACGGTGGCTGTAGTAGCGGCCCCAGCTCGCACCGCCGTCGGGCAGGCGTGAGGGGTCGGCATCGGCGAGCACCACCGGCGCGTGCCCGAGCCGCGCCAGCAGGCGCTCGACCTCGCGTGTCGCCGTGAACGTCACGAAGCGGTAGCCGAGCCGATCAATCAGTTCGCCGAGGAACACGAACAGCAGCAGGCTGCCGCCGCGCCAGCCCGACACCAGATTGCCGATTTCGAGGATGTCGCCGCGCCCGACCGGACCGCCGCAGGCGTGCGACACCAGCGTTTCGATCGGTGCGGGCAGATAGGTTTCTGCAAACAGCGGCCCACGCGCGGCATCCGCCATCCCGACCGCTGCGCACGGTTGACCGCCGCTGCCCAGGCTCACCAGATGCGGCAGGAAGTGGCTGATGCAAGCGTCGTGGCTGCCGGCGAACCGCCGCCGGATGTAGTTCTCCACCTCGGGCCGCGCCGCGTCGCTGGGTTCGTGCAGCGCGAATCGGAGCAGGCGCAGCTGGTGCAGGTGCACGCGACGCGCGAGGGGGGCGGCGTTGCCGCCCGGCATGGTTGCCACCTGCATCGTGTTCCGTCCTGCGCTGCTTCGATGGCGGCAGGATGGCCGTCGAAACTTAAGACAGACTTATGCGCAGCCGGATCGAGATCGAGATCGCGGCGGACGGTTGCCTATGCGCCGGCTAGTGCGATAGCAGGACGGGGACGGGACAGCCCTGCAGCAGGGTCCGCGTGACGCCGCCCAGAATCTGCTCGCGGAAGCGCGTATGACTGTAGCCGCCGGCAACGACGAGGTCCGCGCCGGATTCGACGACATGGCGCAGGATGCAGATTTCGACCGTGTCGCCCATGCGCGGCAGCGTGACCACGTTCACGCACAGGCCGTGGCGCGCGAGGTGCGCCGCGATATCGGCGCCGGGCTGCTCGCCGTGGCCGGTCTCGCGCGTCTGCGGATCGACCATCAACACGTCGACCGTGGCGAACGTGCCGAGCAGCGGCAGCGCATCGTGCACCGCGCGCGCCGCCTCCCGTCGCGGTTGCCACGCGATCACGGCATGCAGCGGCCGCTCGCGGCGCACGTGGTCGGGCGGGACCACCAGCACGGGGCGACCGGACTGCATCAGCAGGTCCACCGCCAGGTCTTCCATCAGATCGCGGGTGTCGCCGACCGGCGCCGCGACCACGGCCAGGTCGGCATGCCGCGCGTGCAGCGCAGCCACCATCCGCACCGGCAACATGCTCTCGGCGATGCGGACCTCGGCGTCGTCGACCGCCTTCAGCGCCTCGCGCGTCCGTGCGGCCAGGGCCTCGCCGCGTTCGCGTTCCATCGACACGATTTCGGCATAGACGCTCGCCGGCATCGCACGCCATTCGAACGCCGCCGGGTGGCCGAGCTGCACGGTCACGAGCGCCGCGACCTTCGCGCGGAACGGTTGCGCGATGGTGGCGGCAAGCGCGAGAGCGGCGCGGTCGCCGTCGGTGTCGGTCAGCGCGACGAGGATGTCCTTGAGCATGGCGATCTCCGGAGTCGGGGCGTGGTTGGGTCAAAGGCCGGGTTGCGTCGAAGGCAGGATTGAGTCGAAGCCGGAACGGGCCGCCGCGGCGGCGGGCTATGCGTCGAACTCGATGACCGCGCGTGCGCGCAGCGTTCCGTTCCGCAGGCGGGCGAAGACATCGTTGATCTGGTCCAGGTGCACGCGCTCCACGCTTGCCCGCACCTTGCCTTCGGCGGCAAAGGCGACCGCCTCCGCCAGATCCTGGCGCGTGCCGATGATCGATCCGCGCAGCGTGATGCGCTTGAGTACCACATCGAAGATCGGCGTCTCGAACCCGCCCGGCGGCAGGCCGACGAAGCTCACGGTGCCGCGCCGGCGCACCATGCCGATGGCCTGCGAGAACGCGGCGCGCGAGACGGCGGTCACCAGCACGCCGTGCGCGCCGCCGCCGGTCAGGGTCCGCACCTGTTCGATCGCGTCGGGCGCCGCGGCAGACACGGCCGCGTCGGCCCCGCAGTCGCGCGCGAGCGCCAGTTTTTCCGCCGTCACGTCCAGTGCCACCACGTGCAGGCCCATCGCCTTGGCGTACTGGATCGCGAGATGGCCGAGGCCGCCGACGCCGCAAATCGCGATCCACTCTCCCGGGCGGGCTTCGGTTTCGCGGATGCCCTTGTAGGTGGTGACGCCGGCGCAGAGGATCGGCGCCATCTGCACGAAATCGCAGTGCGCGGGCAGGCGCGCGACGTAGTCGGCCGCGCCGATGGCGTAGTCGGCGAAGGTGCCGTCGACGCCGTAGCCGGAATTGTGCTGCGCCTCGCACAGGGTCTCCCAGCCGGTCTCGCAGTATTCGCAGCCACCGCAGGCATCGTGCAGCCAGGCGATGCCGACGGCATCGCCCTCGCGCACGCCGCGCACGCCGCTGCCGCAGGCCACCACGATGCCGGCGCCTTCGTGCCCGGGAACGAACGGCAGCGTGGGCTTCACCGGCCAGTCCCCGTCCACCGCATGCAGGTCGGTGTGGCAGATGCCCGAGGCGCGCAGCTTCACCAGCACCTGGCCCGGGGCGGGGTAGGGGATCGGACGTTTTTCCAGCGACAGTGGCGCCCCGAACTGATGGGCGACCGCCGCGTTCATGAGGTTGCTCATGGCCGCACTCCGCGTGTCGAGGCGTGACCTTAGCCCGCGTGCCGGAGCGGGCCTTGATCTGGGTCAAGCGCATGCGCGATTGCACTGCGGAGCGACAATCTCCATCCTTGGCGATGTCGCCGTCCGGCGCCTTTTCCATCGCACGGTCCCTGCAATGGCCCCACCATCCGATCGACCCACCGTGCTCGTGGTGGACGACGACACGGAGATCGTCGCGCTCCTGCAGCGCTATCTCGCCGGCAACGGCTTCCATGTGCGCACTGCCGGCAGCGGCGCCGGGCTGCGCGAGCAGATCGCGGGCGAGGCCGTGGACCTGGTGTTGCTCGACCTCGGCCTGCCGGACGAGGACGGGCTGTCCGTGCTGCGGCACCTGCAGACGGCCTGGCGCGGGCCGGTGATCGTGGTGACCGGCCGCGGCGACGCGGTCGAGCGCGTGGTGGGACTTGAGCTGGGCGCGGACGATTACGTGACCAAGCCGTTCGACTTCCGCGAATTGCTCGCGCGCATCCGCAGCGTGCTGCGGCGCGCCGCGCGGCCGGAGGCGTCGGCCGGCGACGGCCAGCGGATCGGGTTCGCCGGCTTCTCGCTCAATCTGTCCACGCGCAGCCTTGTCGATGCGAGCGGCGCGGCACTGCCACTGACTAGCGGCGAGTTCGATCTGCTGGCCGCCTTGCTGGAAGACGCGGGCAAGGTCGTCGATCGCGACCGGCTGATGACGCGCCTGCACGGCCGCGACGCGGGGCCGTACGACCGCTCGATCGACGTGGGCATCGCGCGCCTGCGCCGCAAGCTCGGCGACGATGCCGCATCGCCGACGCTGATCCGCTCGGTGCGCGGCGTCGGCTATCTGTTCGCCGCCGACGTCAGGCGCCTGTAGTCATGCTGCGCGAACTGCTCGACATCGTCCCGGACGCGCTGCTCGTCGTCGACGGCGACGGACGCATCGCGCAGGCCAACGCGCAGGCGGGGCGCCTGTTCGGCTTCGCGCACGGCGAACTGATCGGTCGCTCGATCGAGACCCTGATGCCCGCCGGCGTCCGGGACCGTCACCGGCGGCACCGGGCACACTACATGGACGACCCGCACGTGCGTCCGATGGGCGGGACCGGGCAATCGCTGGTCGGCCTGCGCGCCGACGGCGTCGAGTTCCCGGTGGAGATCGCGCTCAGCCCGATCGCGACGCAGGACGGTCTGCGTTATCTCGCCTCCATTCGCGACATCTCCGAAACACAGCGTGCGCGCCAGGCGATCGTGCGCTCGCACTACGATGCGGTGGTGGCGCGTTTCGGCCAGCGCGCGATCGAATCCGACAGCACGTCCGCCGTGCTAGACCAGGCGGCGCCCGCGATCGCGGAGGCCCTGGGCATCGCGACCGTGCTGCTCGGCTTCGTCGGCGCAGACCGACAGGACATGCTCGTGCAGGCGTCCGTCGGCAGCGACGGACACGAGTCGGTGCTCACCGCACTGCTCGACACCGCGCGTGCGCCGCTGCGCGACGTGCTCGAGACCGGTCGCTACGCGATCCACGCTCCGCAGCGCGGCGCGGGCGATCCGACGCACGCCCTGATGATGCCGCTGCTGGACCGGCGCGGCACGATGGGAGTGCTGGTCTGCCTCGGCCCCGGTCCCGACACCTTCGATCACGATGCCCTGCACCTGGTGCAGTCGTTCGCCACGATGATCTCGGCCTTCGTCCAGCGGCGGCGGACCGAGGAGCAGCTTGCGCACTCGCAGCGCCTGGACGCGATCGGCCAGCTCACCGGCGGCATCGCGCACGATTTCAACAACCTGCTGACCGTGCTGTCGGGCGCGCTGCAGATGCTGGAGGCCGAATACCCCGGCAATGCCGAGGCGCAGGACCTGATCGCGACGGCGGCGCGCAGCGCCGACCGCGGCGCCGAACTCACCGCCAAGCTGCTGGCGTTCGCGCGCCGCCAGAGCCTCGCGCCGCGGGTGATCGATGTCGCCGAGCTGCTGCGCGACGTGCAGCGCATGCTCAAGCGCACGCTCGGCGACGGCATCGAGCTTCGCCTGGAATGCGCGAGCGGCCTGCGCAGCGCCTTCGCCGATCCCGCCCAGCTCGATGCGGCGCTGGTGAACCTGGCCCTGAACGCGCGCGATGCGATGCCGCGCGGCGGCGAGATCGACCTGTCGGCGAAAAACGTCACGCTGCAGGGCATGGGCGGCGACGAGGATCTGCCGCCCGGCGCCTACGTCCTGATCACGGTCTCGGACACGGGCATGGGCATGTCGCCCGACACGCTTGCGCGCGCGATGGAGCCGTTCTTCACCACCAAGCAGGCCGGCCGCGGCAGCGGACTGGGTCTGAGCATGGTGTACGGCTTCGCGCGGCAGAGCGGTGGCCAGCTGCGCATCGCCAGCAGTCTCGGGTACGGCACGCAGGTGAAGCTGTATCTGCCGGTGGCGGACGGCGTCGGCGAGACGCCGACGCCGGCTCCGGCGCGCATCGAGAGCCCGACGCGCGCCAGCGAGACGATCCTCGTGGTCGAGGACGATGCCGACGTCGCGCGCGTCGCCGTCGCGTGCCTGGAGCGCGGCGGGTATCGGGTCGTGCTTGCCGCCTCGGCCGATGCGGCGCTCGCGGCGCTGCGTGCGGACCCGGACATCGCGCTGCTGTTCAGCGACGTGCGGCTTGGCGCGGGCAGGAACGGCCGCGAGCTGGCCGCGGCCGCGCGCGATCTGCGCCCGGGATTGCCCGTGTTGCTGGCCTCCGGATTCGACAACGAAGTGCCCGCGTCCGCACTGCCGCTGCTGCGCAAGCCCTACCGGCTCGACGTGCTGGCCGCCACCGTGCGCAGGATGCTCGACGCCGCCTGATCAGTGCACGGCGGCGCCGCGGCTGAACAGGCCCAGCGTCGCCCGATCGACGATCCCGATGTTGCGCCCGGCCACTTCGATCAGGCCGCGTTCCTGCAGCCGGGTCAGGGCGCGCGTGACGGTTTCCAGCGTCAGCGCGAGGAAATTGCCGATGTCCGCGCGCGTCATGCGCAGCAGCATCCGGCGCGGACTGAAGCCGAGCGTTTCCAGCCGCTGTCCCATGTCGACGAGGAATTCGGCGACGCGCTGGTCGGCCGACAGGCTGCCGGTGGCGAGCATCCAGCGCCAGTCGCGGCGGATTTCCGCGGCGAGCGTCGCGGTGATGCATTCGTGCAGCGCGGACGAGGCGTGCTGCAGGCGTGCGATCGGCAGTTCGAGCACCTCGCCCACGTCGAGCGACACCGCGTCGCAGGCGTAGGTCGGCATGTCGATGGCATCGAGTCCCAGCAGCTCGCCGCGCAGGCGGAAGCCGGTGATCTTCTCGCGACCGTCGTCGGTCACGATGCTGGTCCGCACGCAGCCTGCGTGCACGAAGTAGAGCGCATGGCGCTGCTGCCCGGCGCGGAACACCGTTTCGTGCGCGCGCAGCCGGCGGCGTTGCGCGAGTTCGTCGCGGAACAGCTGCTCCAGGCGCGAGGGCGCATGGAGTCCGGCGGGTGCCGCAGCGGGTGCATGCCGCAGTTGGTCGGAGGCGCGTGTCTGGAGCATGGCGGTTCCCGCAGTGATCGGATGGAGTCAGGCTAGCGCGCCGCCTGTGACCGGCGATGTCTCCGCAGTGACGGTGTGTAACCGTTTGTAACCGCACGCGCGCGATTGACCTGCGTCAAGCGGCCCCCGCACCGGTTCGCCGATGCTGCCGGCAGACAGGGGCAGGTGAGGCGGAGTGCAGGGCAGTACGACATTCGTTTCGCGCGCGGCGGTGGATGTGTGGGACGCGCAGTTCCGCTGGCGCGAAGGGCGCCGGATCCGGGATCGCGTCGTCGACGACACCTGGCGCCGCGTGGCGACAGCCGTCGCCGCCGCCGAGGGCGCTGCTGCCGACGTCTGGGCGACGCGATTCGTTGCAGCCTTCCGCGCGTGGCGGCTGCTGCCCGATCCGGCGGTACTGCGGTTCGCAGGAACGCACATGCACCCCGCCAAGCAGGCCGTCGGCACGGCGACGGTCAACGTGCTCGCCTTCGTGCGGCGCAGGCCGGACGGCACCCGGTCGTTCGATGCAGCGGGGTTCCGCGCCACGGCATCGCTCGCGCTGCGCCTCGCGGACGACGCGACATTGCTCTGGGCGACGCGTGCGCGTCCCGAGCCGCGGGTCGGCCTGATGGGGCTGGGCGAGGCACTCGACGCGCTCGGCCTGGCGTGCGCGGGCGACGCGGCTGTCGGCTTCTGCAGCGATGTCGCCGAATTGCTTGCGCTCGGCTGCCTCCGCAGCAACCTGCAACTGGGCATGGAGCGGGGGCCCGCGGCGATACGCAATGCGCAGGCGGCGTTGTGCCGTCCCGCGCACGCGCGCCGCGGCACGCTGCGGCATGCGATCGTGACGCGGCTGCAGCCGCAGCCGGATCTCGCGCTGCTGGCCAACGGCGTGGCCTTGCCCTGCGGTGCGGCGTCGGGCGTTGCCTGCGGGGCCGATCCAGGTGCACGGGTCTGCGGCGCGATGCAGCCGTGGATCGACGATCCCATCGCCTGCGACCCGACCTATCGACACCCCGCGCCCACGGAGACATCGCCATGCCGTCCCTCGTCCGATCGGTAAACCGTCTCGCGAAACTTGCCTCCCGTTTCGCCGCGCGCCCCGCGAGCTTCGTGCTGTCCTGCGTGCTGGTGCTGGGCTGGCTCGTCTCGGGTCCGCTGTTCGACTACAGCGACACCTGGCAGCTGGCGATCAACACGGCCACGACGGTCGTCACGTTCCTGATGGTGTTCCTCATCCAGAACACGCAGGCGCGCGACACCGAAGCGATGCAGATCAAGCTCGACGAACTCATCCGGGCGACCGAGGCGGCGAGCAACGCGCTGCTCGATCTGGAGGAGCTCGACGAGGAAACGCTGGATCGATACCGGGACGAGTATGAATCGCTGGCCCGGCGTTCGCGTCCGCAGGGCTGAGCGCGGAGCGCCGGCGCGCGGCTCAGTGCGCGAGCAGCAGCGGCAGCGCCGCGTCGCGCAGCAGGTCGCGGGTCGTCCCGCCGAGCCACCACTCGCGCATGCGGGCATGGCCGTAGGCCCCGGCCACCAGCAGGTCGGCGTGCAGCGTGCGGGCGCGATCGAGCAACTCCGCCGCCGCCGTTCGTCCGCCCTCTGGCGCGCTCTGCGCCCGTGCGCTGACGCCGTGCCGGCGCAGGTGATCGACGAGCAGGCGGAGGCTCTGCGTCACCTGCTGCGTTCCGCCGTTGCGGTCGGCGGCGGGGTCGGACCGGATCGTGACGACGTCGACCGACGCCGCATCCGCGAGTAGCGGCAGCGCGTCGTGCACGGCGCGCGCGGCTTCGCGCGTCGGCGTCCACGCCACCACGGCGCGCCCAGGCGGTGCCAGCGCACGGCAGGCGGGAGGCACGATCAGCACCGGGCGACCGCACTCGAACAGCAGCGTCGTGACGAGGCGGTCCGCGGCCTCGGCTCCGCGTGCGCCGGTGACGACCAGATCCGCGGTGCGCGCCGAATCGGCCGCCGTGCCGCCGGCATCGCCGGACCATGCCTCCAGCGTGCGCACCGCGAGCGGCACGCCGTCGCGCGCGACGCGTGCGCGCAGCCGCTCGGCGGATTGCGCGGCAGCTGCCGCCATCGCCGCGTAGAGCTCCTTCAGCGATGCGGCGCTGGCGAAGCCCCAGGCCGTGGCATCGGGGACGGGCACGGCCATCACCTGCAGCAGCGTGACCCGTGCGCGATGGCGTTCGGCCAGATCCATGGCGACGCGCGCCGCGTCGTCGTCGGACGGTTGACCGGACAGCGCGACGACGATCGATCGGTACATGGATTCCGGACCTCGCGGTCACGCGGCGCGCGCCGCGGCACGGGCCAACCACAGCTCGCGCCGCGACGCACGCGTCGTGATGGTCAGCTGATCGTGAGCTTGCGGGTGTCCCCGTTTGCCTTCTTCGGCAGCGTGAGCGCGAGGACGCCGTTGTCGTAGGACGCCTGCGCCTTGGCGCGGTCGATGTCCTGCGGCAGCGTGAAGCTGCGGAACGCGGTGCCGCAGTAGCGCTCGGTGTGCAGCTCCTTGCCGTGCTTCTTGCTGGTCTCGCGCTTGACCTCGGCGTTGATCGTGACGCGGTTGCCTTCGATGGACACGTCGATGTCGGATTTCGCGACGCCTGGCAGGTCGACCTTCACCAGGTAGGCGGTGTCGTTGTCGGTCACGTCCATGCGCAGGTCGAGCGGGGCGTCGAAGTCGCGCAGCATCGAGCGCAGGCCGAAGCCGCGGACGAGATCGCCGATGTCGCCGAGGGTGTCGACATTCGCGATCTGCTTGAACGGATTGAAGCGGGTCAGCGTGTTCATGGGATGTCTCCGATGGAAGGGATGCCGGGACGCGGCGATCGCACGTCCCGCAACGGCCATCGTAGGTTGCGCGACGCGCACGGCATTGACGCAGGTCAATCCTTCGAATGGGACGGGAAACGCCGTCCATCGAGCGGCTTGTTGATCTGCATCAACGTGCCGCTGCGCGCCGGCTCGCACGCTGCGGACATGGAGTCCGTGCACGCAATGTGTCCGACCGATCGCGGGGCCGCCACATCCGGAGGGCGCACCGCGGATGCGCTGCAGTCCGCGGACGCAAAGATCCTGATCGTGTATTTCTCGCGCACCGGCGTGAGCCGCCGCGTGGCGGAGGAGTTGCGGACCCTGCTCGGCGTGTCGCATTGCGATATCGAAGCCGTCAGGGAGGTGCATCCTGGCAGGGACGGGCGGCTGCGGCGGGCGTTCGACGCGCTGACCGGCAACTTGCCCGGCGTCCATCCGCGCGAACTGCATCCGTGGCGCTACACGCTGGTGGTCGTCGGCGGGCCGGTGCATGCGGGATTGCCGGCCGCGCCATTGCGCAGTTTCGTGCGCGGGCTGGCGCTGCACGGATCCGAGGTCGCGCTGTTTCTGGTGGGGGGCAGGCGCCCGCGCATGCGTGCGTTCGCCGACCTGCAGCGGCACCTCGGCCGCACGCCGCTGGCGCAGCTGTGGGTGCCGGCCGCCGAGGTGACGGACGGACTGCATGCGCCGCGGCTGCGCAGTTTCTGCGCGACGTTGCGCGGCGCCCTGCAGGCCATCGGCACGCGCACGGCGCAAACGCACCGCAGGAGCCGCGCCGTCCCCGGCGACGACGCAGACGTGTCATGAACGCCGCGCCCCGTGTGCATCGCGCGGACGAACGCGAGACCGCGGCGGCGGCGGCAGGCGCGGACCGCGCCTTCAGGGGCCTGCTGGCACGACTCACCGGGGCGCTGTCGCCCGCATCGTCCGCGCTCGCGCTGTACGACTGGATGCTGCACCTGGCCGGCGCGCCCGGCCACCAGCTCGCGCTGACGCGCCTGGCCACGCGGGACGCGCTGGCGCTGCTTGTCCCCACACATGCCCGCGCGGAAGCCCAAGAGACTGCGGCCGCCGCCCGCTTTGCCGACGTGGCGTGGAACAGACCGCCGTACGACGCACTTCGCGATGCCTTCCTCGCCTGCGAGCGCTGGTGGCAGGCCGCCACGCACGGCGTGCCGGGCGTGGCCCCGCACCACGAGCGACTGGTCGCCTTCGGCGCGCGGCAGTGGCTGGACCTGCTGTCCCCGACCAACACGCTGCTCGGCAACCCGGTGGCCTGGCAGCGCACGGTGGCAAGCGGCGGCGCCAATCTCGTCGCCGGCGCACTGCACGCGATCGAGGATGCCGAGCGTCTGCTGCTCGACCTGCCGCCGGCCGGCACCGACGCGTTCGTGCCCGGCAGGACGGTGGCGTGCACGCCGGGTAGGGTCGTGCTGCGCAATCGCCTCGTCGAACTGATCCAGTACGCGCCGACGACGCGGCGCACGCGTCCGGAACCGATCCTCCTGGTGCCGGCATGGATCATGAAGTACTACGTGCTGGACCTGACGCCACGCGATTCGCTGGTGCGGTTCCTGGTCGATGCCGGCTTCACGGTGTTCTGTCTCTCGTGGAAAAACCCGGACGCGCAGGACCGCGGTCTCGGCCTGGAGCACTACCTGGATCTGGGCGTCCGTGCGTCGCTCGACGCGATCGGGCAGATCCTGCGCGGTGCGCGCGTGCATGCGGTCGGCTACTGCCTCGGCGGCACGCTGCTGGCGATGGCCGCGGCCGCGATGGGCCGCGACGGCGACACGCGCCTGGCTTCGGTCACGCTGCTCGCGGCCCAGACCGACTTCACCGAACCGGGTGAACTGGGCCTGTTCATCGACCACAGCCAGGTCGCCTACCTCGAGGACCGCATGGCCGACACCGGCTACCTCGGCGCACGGCAGATGGCCGGCGCCTTCCAGATGCTGCGGTCCTACGACCTGCTCTGGTCGCGCCTGGTGCGCGACTACCTGCTCGGCGAACGCGCCGCGCCGACCGCGCTGGCGGCCTGGAACGCGGACACCACGCGCATGCCGGCGCGCATGCACGCGCAGTATCTGCGGCAGCTGTTCCTCGACAACGACCTGGCCGCGGGCCGCTATCGCGTCGACGGCCGCCCGGTGTCGCTGCACGACATCCGCGGTCCGGTGTTCTGCGTCGCCACCGAGCGCGATCACGTCGCGCCGTGGCCGTCGGTCTACAAACTCCACGCGTTGACCGATGCCGATCTGACGTTCGTGCTGGTGTCGGGCGGCCACAACGTCGGCATCGTCAATCCGCCCGGCGCGGCGCGCGGCGAATTCCGCCAGCAGCGGCGTGCGCCGGGCGCGGCGACGCCGACCCCCGATGCCTGGCGCCAGGCCACGCCCGCCGTGCCGGGCAGCTGGTGGCCGGCGTGGCGCGACTGGCTTGCCGCGCGCTCCGGTGCGTTGCGGCAGCCACCGACCCTGGGCGCCCGCGGCGCGCGCCCGCGTGCCGACGCGCCAGGCACGTACGTGCATGTACGCCAGCCGCACCGACCCAACCCATCGAGGACGATCCCATGACAGCACCGACACTCAATGCACCGTTCGCGCTGATGAAAGCCTCCTTCGAGCTGATGCTGCGCATCAACGGCACCGTGCTCGAGGCCCAGCGTCGCTGGCTGGAAGCGGGCGCGCGCTGCGCGGACGAATCGATCGAAATCGCCGAGACCGACACCGACCAGGTCGCGCACGCCGACGGCTGGACCCGTTTGCGCGAATTGCCGCTGGCGTTCGGCGGCCAGTGGATCGACGCCGCGACCCGCTATCTGCAGCGATCGATCGAGACCGCGATGACCAACCAGACCAACGTGCTGACCGGACTGCAGAACGCCGCGGCGATCTGGCAGGACGAGTGCGCGCAGGCGCTCGGACGCGGGGCCACGACGGCGCCGCTGAGCACCTCGCTCAACGCCCTGTTCGCCCCGATCCTGGCGGGACGGGAGAGCGGCGACGGGCAGGGCGCCGCTGCCGCGGACGCGCCGCCACCTGCGCAGGCCGCCCGCGCGAAGCCGCGCGCACGGCGCAGCTAGCACGATGGAGACCGAAGCCGGCGCCCGTCCCGCGCTCGCGGGCAAGGCCACGCCCGCGTTGCGCAACCGCACCTTCGAGGAACTGGCGATCGGCGACCGCGCGCAACTGGTCCGCACCCTGAGCGACGACGACATCCGCCTGTTCGCGCTCGTCTCGGGCGACTGGAATCCGCAGCATGTCGATGTCGCCTACGCGGAACGGACGCCGCTGCGCGGCATCGTCGCGCACGGCATGTGGGCGGGTGCGCTGCTGTCGGCCGTGCTCGGCACGCAGCTGCCGGGGCCGGGCACGGTCTACATCGCGCAGACGCTGCGGTTCCTGGCGCCGGTGCGCGTGGGCGATACGGTGACCGCGGCGGTCACCGTGGTCGCGCGCGATCCGGACACACGCCGCGTGCGGCTGGCCTGCCGCTGCACGAACCAGACCGGTACCTGCGTGCTCGCGGGCGAGGCGGATGTCATCGCGCCGGCCGAACGTGTCGAGCGCAGCGTCGTGCAGCTGCCGGGCATCCGCTGGGTCGAGGCCGGCACCGCCACCGTGCTCGAGCGCGCGCGCGGACTGCCGGCGATCCGCGTCGCGGTGGTGCATCCCTGCGATGCGCCAAGCCTGCAGGCGACGGTCGCCGCCGCGACGGCAGGGACGATCGCGCCGCGCATCGTCGCCCCGCGCGCGCGCATCGATGCGCTCGCCGCGGCCCACGGTCTCGACGTGCATGCCTTCGAGATCGATGACGTGCCGCACAGCCACGCCGCGGCCGCGCGCGCGGTGGCGCTGGCGGCCGGCGGCAGTGTCGATGCACTGATGAAGGGGAGCCTGCACACCGACGAACTCATGTCGGCGATGCTCGCGCACGACGGCGGCCTGCGCACGGAGCGGCGGATTTCCCACTGTTTCCTGCTGCAGACGCCCGCCTATCCACGGCCCTTCATCCTCACCGACGCGGCGATCAACATCGAACCCGACCTCGATGCCAAGGCCGACATCGTGCGCAACGCGATCGATCTGGCCCACGCGATCGGCGTGGCGGAACCGCGCGTCGCGATCCTCGCCGCGGTCGAGACGGTGAACGGACGCATGCGCGCGACGCTCGATGCGGCCGCGCTGTGCAAGATGGCCGATCGCGGACAGATCGCCGGTGCCGCGGTGGACGGCCCGCTCGCGTTCGACAACGCGATTTCGCCCGTGGCGGCCGCACGCAAGGCGATCCGCTCGCCGGTGGCCGGCCAGGCCGACATCCTCGTCGTGCCGGATCTGGAAAGCGGCAACATGCTCGCCAAGCAGCTGATGTATTTCGGCGATGCGAGCAGTGCCGGCCTGGTGCTGGGCGCGCGTGTTCCGATCGTCCTGGGCAGCCGCGCCGACACGGTGCGGCAACGCGTCGACGGCTGCGCGCTGGCCGCGCTGTTCCTGCACGCCGACCGGCACGCCCCCGCATGAGCGCCGGGCGATGGGCGCTGGCGCTCAACTGCGGGTCGTCGAGCATCAAGTTCGCGCTGTTCGATGCGCGAGCCGAGCCGATGCCGGAGACCGCGGCGTGGCGCGGCGAGGTCGAAGGCATCGGCACGCCGCAGGCGACGCTGCGCGAGGGCGCGGCTGCGACACCGTTGCCCGCGGGCGCCGCATCCACGTTCGCATGCGCGGTGCAGACGGTGTGCGGGCGCGTGGACGCGTGGCTCGGCGGTCGCCCGCTGGCCTACGTCGCGCATCGGGTGGTGCACGGCGGGGGGCGTTTTGCCGGCCCGGTGCGTGTCGATGCCGGCGTGCTCGCGGCGCTGCGCGCTGTCTCGCCGATGGCGCCGCTACACCAGCCGGCAGCGCTCGACGCGATCGAAACGTTTCTCCGGCAAGGCCCGGACCTGCCGCAGGTCGCCGGTTTCGACACCGCGTTCCACGCGACGCTCCCGGCGGTCGAAACCATGCTGCCGCTGCCGCCCATGTCGCCGGAACTGCGCCGCTACGGATTCCACGGGCTCTCGTACGACTATGTCGCGCACCGACTGCGACGCGGCATCGGTTCCTGTACCGTCGGCCGCGTGATCGTCGCCCACCTGGGCAACGGCGCAAGCCTGTGCGCGCTGCGCAATCTGCGCAGCGTCGCGACCACGATGGGGTTCTCCGCGCTCGATGGCCTGATGATGGGTACGCGTTGCGGTTCGATCGATCCGGGCCTGCTGCTGCATCTGCTCGAACACGAGGGCTACACGCCGCGTACGCTCGCCGATCTGCTCTATCACCGCGCCGGCCTGCTCGGAGTCTCCGGCCTCTCGGCCGACCTGCGCCAGCTGCTGGCGCCAGACGCGGGCCGGCGCGCGCAGGACGCGGTGGCGCTCTACGTGCATCGCATCGTGCGCGAGATCGGCGCCATGACCGCCGTGCTCGGCGGGCTCGACATGCTCGTCTTCACGGCAGGCGTCGGCGAACACAGCGCGGAGGTGCGTTCGCGCGTCTGCGACCGGCTCGGGCATCTCGGGCTGCGCCTCGATGCCGCGGCCAACGCCGGGCATCGCGCGACGATCTCGGCCTACGGAAGTCGCGTCCGCGCGTGCGTGGTGCGAACCAACGAGGAATGGATTCTCGCCACGCAGGCGCGCGCGGCGCTGGCAGCAACGGTGGCCCGCACCGCCGTCGTGCAGGCTTGATGCGGATCAATGAGGCACGCGCGCGATTGCGCGAGGCTGGGTGCCACGTCGCCGGAACCGTGCCATGTCCTCCAGCAATCGCGTCCTGCCCGCACCGACGGACGGATCCGGACCCGCGGGCCTGAGCCGGGACGAGGCTGCGCGCCGGCTGCTCGCCGACGGGCCGAACGCACTGCCCGAGCCGCCGCGCCGCGGCCTGCTGCGGCTCGCGTTGGAGGTGCTGCGCGAGCCGATGTTCCTGCTGCTGACGGTGGCCGCCGCGGTGTACCTGGTGGTCGGCGATCTGGGCGAAGGGCTGATGCTCGCGGCCTTCGCGGTGATGACGATCGGCCTTGTGGCGGTGCAGGAAGCGCGCAGCGAACGTGCGCTCGCGGCCTTGCGCGCGCTCGGTGCACCGACCGCGCGCGTGCTGCGCGAGGGGCAGGCGATGCGCATCGCCTCGAGCGCGGTGGTGCGCGGCGATTGTCTGCTGGTGGCCGAGGGCGAGCGTGTGGCCGCCGACGCGCTGCTGCGCCGCGCCGAATCGCTGGCGGTCGACGAGTCGCTGCTGACCGGGGAGTCGGTGCCGGTGGGCAAGGTGTCGGCGGCCGGGGATCTGCCGTCGGTGCCGCCGGGGGGCGATGCGTCCCCGTGGATCTACTCGGGCACGCTGGTGGTGCGCGGGCATGGCGTCGCCGAGGTTGTGCACACGGGACTGGCCACGCAGGCCGGGCGCATCGGCGTGTCGCTCGCCACCATCGAGTCGTCGCCCACGCCGCTGCAGCGGACCATCGGCCGCCTGGTGCGCGTGTTCGGCGCCTGCGCGCTCGCGCTGAGCGTCGCGCTGGTGGTGCTTTACGGCCTGCTGCGCGGCGACTGGCTGGAAGGATCGCTCGCCGGCATCGCGTTCTCGATGGCGATGTTGCCGGAAGAATTCCCGATGGTGCTCGCCGTGTTCCTCGCGCTCGGCGCGTGGCGGCTGGCGCGTGTGCACGTGCTGGTGCGACGCCCGGCCGTGGTCGAGACCCTCGGCGCGACGAGTGTCGTCTGTCTGGACAAGACCGGCACCTTGACCGAGAACCGCATGCGCGTCCGTGCACTGGTCGCAGGCACGCAAGGCTGCGGGATCGACGGCCCGGGACAGGTGCTGCCACCGGCGTTCCGACGCCTGGTCGAGGTCGCCGTGCTGGCGTCGAACCCGCGTGCGGTCGATCCGATGGACCGGGCCTTGATCGAGCTCGGCGCGCCGCCGGCCGCCCGTGTCCTGGTACGCGAGTACGGGTTGACCGACCACCGCCCGATGCTGGTGCACGTCTGGCAAGGCGCCGACGGTGCGCTCATTGCCGCCGCGAAAGGCGCGCCCGAGGCGATCGCGACCTTGTGCGGGCTGGACGCCGCAGCGCGTGCGGCGGCAATGCGGCATGTCGACGAACTCGCGCGCGGCGGGGCCCGCGTGCTGGGCGTCGCCGCGGCGGTGCCTGGCGACCTGCGCACACCGCCGGACGATCCATCTGCCATGCCGTTCGAATGGCAGGGCCTGGTCGCGTTCGAGGATCCGCTGCGGGCCTCGGCCCGGGACGCGGTCGCCCGGCTGCGCGCGGCCGGCATCGCCGTGACGATGATCACGGGCGACCTTCCGCAGACCGCGCTCGCGATCGCCGCCGCGGCCGGGATCGACATCACGGCCGGCGCCGTCACCGGCGCGCAGATCGATGCGATGGACACGGACATGCTGGCGGCGACGCTTGCGTCGGTGCGCGTGTTCGCACGCGTGCGACCCGAGCAGAAGCTGCGCCTGATCGAGGCGTTCAAGGCGAGCGGGCAGGTGGTGGGCATGACCGGCGACGGCGTCAACGACGCGCCGGCGCTGAAGGCAGCGCACGTCGGCCTTGCGATGGGCGCGCGTGCGACCGATGTCGCGCGCGAGGCGGCCGCCATCGTGCTGCTCGACGATGACCTCGGCCACCTCGTCGACGGTGTGCGCGAGGGCCGGCGCATCTACGACAATCTGCAGAAGGCAATGAGCTACATCGTGGCGATCCACGTGCCGATCGCCGGACTCGCGCTGCTGCCGGTGCTCGCCGGGCTGCCGCCGCTGCTGCTGCCGGCGCATGTGGTGCTGACGGAGATGGTGATCGACCCGGTCTGCTCGATCGCCTTCGAAACCATGCCGGGCGATCCGGACGCACTGCAGAAAAAACCGCGCGACATCCGCGCGGCCATGCTCGGTCCGGGCCCGCTCGGGCTCGCGGCGGTGCAGGGGATGCTCGTGCTCGCGGCCGCGCTCGGCGTCTTCGCGCTGGCGCACCGCGCCGGCGTCGTCATGGACGAGGCACGCGCGCTGGCGTTCGTCGCGCTGACGGCGGGCAATCTCGCGCTGGTGCGGGTCAACGCCGCGCCCGGCGCGACGCTGCCCCACCTGCTCAGGCCGGGCTACGGCGCGTACTGGACGGTCGCGACCGTCGCCGTGGCCGTGGTGGGGCTGTGCCTGTGGTTGCCGCCGCTTGCATCGCTGTTCCGTTTCGTCGCGCCGTCCGTCGCGGCGACGGCCGTCGCCGCGCTGGCCGGTGCCGCGGCCGCGCTGTCGTTCGACGTGATCAAGGCGATGCGCTCGCGCGCCCGGATGCGGGCGGCCGACGCGAGCATCGTTCCGTGAGCGGCCGCACCGGGCGGCCGCGGGAGGCGAACATGTGGGATGGCTACCATCTGACGCGCGATGCGGCACGCGCATACGAGATCGCCGGCATCCTGGTCCGGCACGGTTGGGGCGACCTCGTGCAACGCACGGGCCTCGCCGCCGCGCTGCGTCGCGCCGGACGCCTGCTGCCGCTCGCGCACGTGGCACCGCCCGAGCCGCTGCCCGCAGCCACGCGTGTGCGCATGGCGATGGAGGCGCTCGGGCCCACGTTCGTCAAGCTTGGCCAGATCCTCGCGACCCGCGTCGACCTGTTTCCGCCCGACTGGATCGCCGAGTTCGAACGCCTGCAGAGTCATGTGCCCGCGGTGCCCTACGACGCGATCCGTGCGCAACTGACCGAGGATCTGGGCGCGCCGCCCGACGCGGTGTTCCTGCGCATCGATCCGGCGCCGCTCGCGGCTGCGTCCATCGCGCAGGTGCACCGCGCGCAGCTGCACGACGGCACCCAGGTCGTGGTGAAGGTGCGACGCCCCGGCATCCGCCCCGTGATCGAGGCCGACCTGCGCCTGATGCAGCGCGCCGCCGCCGCGATCCACGCGCACATGCCGGAGCTGCGCGCGTTTCATCTGCCGGAGGTGGTGGAGCAGTTCAGGCAGTCGCTGCTGCGCGAACTCGATCTCGCGGCCGAATGTCGGCACGCCGAGCGCATCGCCGCCGCGTTCGCGGGCGATGCGGCGCTCGTCGTTCCGGCGGTGCGCTGGGACTACACCAGCGAGCGCGTCAACGTGCAGGACTGGATCGACGGCATCCCGATCGCGGACATCGCCGCGCTGGAGCGCGCCGGCATCGACCGCAGGGCACTGGCGCGCGCCGGCGCCCAGGCGATCCTGCGAATGATGCTGCTCGACGGCTTCTTCCACGCCGACCCGCATCCGGGCAACGTCTTCGCCCTGTCCGGCAACCGCATCGCGCTGATCGATTTCGGCATGGTGGGACGGCTGTCGCGGCGGCGGCGCGGCGAGGTGATCGCGCTGCTGCACGGCCTGGTCGAACGCGACGCGACCGCGGTGGCGGAGGTGCTGCTCGACTGGGCCGGCCGCGAGGCGACCGACGAGCGCCGGCTGCAGGACGACGTCGACGCGTTCATCGACCGCTACCACGGCGTCACCCTCGACCGGCTCGACCTCGCCGGCATGCTGCTCGACACCACCGTGTTGCTGCGCCAGCACCGTCTGGCGCTGCCGCCGGACCTCGCCCTGATGGTGAAGGTCTGTATCACGCTCGAAGGTCTCGGACGCTCGCTCGACGGGGAGTTCGACATGGCCGGCGAAGCGGCACCGTTCCTGCGCCACGCGATGCGCGCACGCTACGCGCCGCGCGCGGTCGCCGGTCGCAGCCTGTCCGCGCTCGCCGTCGCTGGCGACCTGCTGGCGGACGCGCCGCGGACGTTGCGCGCGCTGGTGCGCGCGGCGCGCGCCGGCAAGGTCCGCATCCACCTCGACCTCGAGCAGCTGCAGGCGTTCGGGCGCCAGGTCGACCACTCCGCCAACCGCCTGGCGATGGGCCTGGTGCTGGCGGCGCTCATCGTCGGATCGTCGATCACGATGACGGTCGCGGGCGGGCCCACGCTCTGGGGCCTGCCCACATTCGGACTCCTCGGCTTCATCGGTGCGGTGCTCGCCGCCACCTGGCTGCTGGTGTCGATCTGGCGCAGCGGCGGCGGCAAATAGCTGCCGCTCCGTCGCTGCGCAACCGTCCGATTCGTTGACGCGGATCAAGGTGCACGTCCCGGCACGGCGCAACGATGCCGGCGCGTCAATGCACACCCCTTGGAGACTTCCATGAACGACAACGAATTGCGTCAGAACGTCATCGACGAACTCGACTTCGAACCGAGCCTCGATGCGGCGAACATCGGCGTTGCAGCCGAGCGCGGCGTGGTCACGCTCACCGGTCACGTCGCCAGCTACTTCCAGAAGATGTCGGCCGAGCGCGCCGCGTGGCGCGTGAAGGGTGTCAAGGCGATCGCCCAGGAGATCGAGGTGCGCCTGCCCGGCGACCGCCAGCTCGCCGACGACGAGATCGCGCGGCGCGCGGTCAACATCCTCGCGTGGGACGAGTCGGTGCCCACGGATGCGGTCAAGGTCCGCGTCGCGTCCGGCTGGGTCACGCTGAGCGGCAGCGTGCCGTGGAACTACCAGCGCACCGCGGCCGAATACCAGGTGCGCAAGCTGTCGGGCGTGGCCGGCGTCATCAACAACATCGAACTCGTGCCGCAGGTCAGCGCGGTCGACGTGCGCCAGCGCATCGTCAGCGCGCTCAAGCGCAACGCCGAAGTCGAGGCGGACCGCATCCGCATCGACGTGCGCGACAACGGCCTGGTGAAGGTCGAAGGCGTGGTCGACGACTGGGACGAACGCCAGGCCGTGGAGCGTGCGGTCTGGTCGGCCCCCGGCGTGCACCGCGTCGAGGACCACCTCCGCATCATGTGACGCATCGCGCGCGCCGCGCGGCTGCCACCGCGCGGCGCGCGCTCCCGTCGACGAACGCCAGGAGCCGCCGTGAGCCAGACTCTCGCACCGACCAATCCCGCCGCCACCGCGCGCTGGGTCGAAACCCTGCGGGACGGATCGCAGGTGCTGATCCGTCCGATGCACGCCGACGACGCGTCCGCCGAACGCGCCTTCATCCGCGCCCTGTCGTCCGAGAGCCGCCGCATGCGTTTCCTCGGGCAGATCGGCGTGCCGAGCGATGCGACCATCGAACGGCTGACGCACGTCGATGTCGCCACCGAGGCGGCCTTCGTCGCCAAGCCGGTCGGTGGCGAGGACGGGCCGATCGTCGGCGTCGCGCGCTTCGGCATGGACCGCTCGAACGTGCGCTGCGAATGCGCGGTGGTAGTCGACGATCACTGGCAGCACCGCGGCCTGGGCACGCGCTTGATGCAGCACCTGATCGATGTCGCGCGCCAGCGCGGCGTGCGGGCGATGTACTCGATCGACGCGGCGGAAAACCAGCCGATGGCCGAGCTGGCCCGGTACCTCGGATTCACGCGCCGGAGCGATCCCGACGATCGCTCGCAGGTCATCCACGAGCTCGCTCTCTGATCGAGCCCGTGCTGCCGTGGTGGAGCGAGTCGCGCGGGGTGCGCACGCGTTCCGGCGCACTGGACGGAGCGCCTCGTCCCGTTGGACGGGGACTGCACTCGCGCGTCGATCGTCCGGCACCCACGACGCGATCTTCCGCTTGATCTGCGTCAAAACGTCATTCCGCGGCAGGCGCACAGTGCAGTCACGGCCCGCCGGTTGTCGGCGAACACCGGGAGAAGCGCATGCGACACATCGTCGTCATCGGAGCGGGGCTCGCCGGAATGAGCGCGGCGTACGAGCTGCGCGAGACCCTGGGCGGGGACGTCCGCATCACGGTCGTCGGCGACGGCGAGCGTTTCAGTTTCACGCCGTCCAACCCCTGGGTGGCGCTCGGGTGGCGCACCGCGGAGGAGATCACGCTGGCCGCGAGCGACTATCTCGCGCGCAAGGACATCGCATACGTGCCCGACGCCGTCGCCGCGATCGAGCCCGACGTCAACACCGTGACCACCGGCACCGGGCGCCGGCTCGGCTACGACGATCTGCTGATCTGCACCGGACCGCGGCTCGCGTTCGAGGACGTGCCGGGGCTCGGCCCGGCGCCGGGCCACACGCAGTCGGTCTGCACGACACCGCACGCACAGGCGGCCTGGGACGCGTACCGCGCGTTCCTCGATGCCCCGGGGCCGATCGTGATCGGCGCGGTGCAGGGCGCGAGCTGTTTCGGCCCCGCGTACGAGTTCGCGATGATGGTCGAGCACGATCTGCGCAAGCGCCGCCTGCGCGACCGGGTGCCGATGACGTTCGTCACCAGCGAACCCTATGTCGGGCACATGGGGCTGGGCGGGGTCGGCGATTCCAGGGGGCTGATGGAGTCGCTGATGCGCGAACGCGGCATCCAGTGGATCGCCAACGCGAGCGTGGATGCCGTCCGTGCCGACGCGATGGACGTGAGCGAGCATGACGAGCAGGGCGCGGTGAAGCGCAGGCATGTCCTGCCATTCGGCTACGCGATGCTGCTGCCGGCGTTCCGCGGCGTCGCGCCGGTGGCGGCCGTCGACCGGCTGTGCAATCCGCGCGGCTTCGTGCTCGTCGACGCGCACCAGCGCAGCACGGCGTACCCGAACATCCACGCCGCCGGCGTGTGCGTCGCGATTCCGCCGGTGGAGGCAACGCCGGTGCCCACGGGCGCACCGAAGACCGGCTTCATGATCGAATCGATGGTCACCGCCATCGTGCGCAACATCGACGCCACCGTGCGCGGCAAGCCGGCGGAGTTCCGCGCGACGTGGAATGCGGTCTGCCTCGCGGATCTCGGCGACACCGGCATGGCCTTCGTCGCGCTGCCGCAGATTCCGCCGCGCAACGTGACCTGGGCCAGGCGTGGCCGGTGGGTGCACGCGGCCAAGGTCGCGTTCGAAAAATACTTTCTCTACAAGATGCGGCACGGCACCTCCGAGCCGATCTACGAGAAATATCTCCTCGGCCTGCTCGGCATCGCCCGACTCAGGGAAATGCAGGCGAGCACGCCCGATTCCCGCACTTCTCCGTCCTCCACCACAAGGGAACAGCGATGAACCTCGATCGTGCCGTCCTCGCCTTCGCCGGCGTGATGATCCTCGCCAGCGTCGCGCTGGTGTATTTCGTGTCGCCGTGGTGGCTGCTGCTCACCGCCTTCGTCGGCCTCAATCTGCTGCAGTCCAGCGTCACCGGCTTCTGTCCGGCGGCGATCGTGTTCAGGAAGCTCGGCGTCGCCGGCGGCGGGTGCGCGTTCAAGTGAGAGCACGTTGCCTGCCGTGGTGCGCCGGCGTGCTGCTCGGCCTGCTCGGCTGCACGCCGGACGCGACGACGGTTGCGTTGCCGCCGCTGCCGCCGCTGCAAACCTACACTGTCGCCGTTGCCGGCACCGTGAGCGGCGCGCGCTGGGACGGCGTGGTCGAGGCCGTGAACGCCGCCGATCTCACGGCGCAGACCGGCGGCCGCGTGGTCGCAGTGGAGGCGGACGTGGGCGACCGGGTCGACGCCGGCGCCGTGCTTGTGCGCATCAGCGCCGTCGAGCAGCAGGCCGGCGCCGACACCGCGCGCGCACAGCTGCGTGCGGCCGACGCGCGCGCAGCGGAAGCCACAACGAACTATGCGCGCTATCTCGAACTGGCGGAGCGGCAGTTCGTGTCGCGTCTGCAGCTCGACCAGATGCGGGCGACGCGCGACACCGCCGTGGCGGAGCGCGACGTGGCACGTGCGCGGCTGCGCGAGGCCGCGCAGCAGACCGAGTACACGGTGGTCCGCGCGCCGTTCGCCGGCATCGTCGGCGCGCGTCGGGTGGAGCCCGGCGAGAGCGTCGTGCCGGGGCAGAGCCTGCTGTCGATGCACGCGCCGGACGGGTTGCGCATCGAGGTGCAGGTGCCGCAGTCGCAGGCTGCGGCGATCCGCGCCGCGCAGCGCGCGCGGATCGTGCTGGACGACGGCCGCGCTCTGGACGCCGCCGGCGTCACCGTGTTCCCGGCGGCAGACCCCGCCACGCACAGCGTGGCGGTGCGCATCGCCGTTCCGGCCATGCCCGATGCGCCGCACCCGGGCACGACGGCGAGCGTCGAGTTTCCGATTCCGCAGCCCGGCGCGCCGCCGCGGATTCCGCGCAGCGCCACCGTGCAGCGCGGCGAGCTGAGCGGCGTGTACGTGCTTGCCGATGGGCGGCTGACGCTGCGCCAGCTGCGCCTCGGACACAGTCGCGGCGACGAGGTCGACGTGCTCGCGGGCCTCTCCGGCGGCGAGACGATCGCGGCCGATCCGGTGGCCGCGATGCAGGCGATCGCCGCGCAGCGCGCAGCGGTCGGTTCCGACGATGCGTGAGGGAGCGTCGGCGCGGTCGCTCGGGCTTTCCGGCCGGCTGGCACGGACGTTCCAGGCCAACCCGCTCACGCCGATCCTCGCGCTGCTCGGCCTGTTGCTCGGCCTGGTCGCGGTGCTGATCACGCCGCGCGAGGAGGAGCCCCAGGTCGACGTGACCATGGCCAACGTGTTCGTCACCTCGCCGGGCGCGAGCGCGCGCGATGTCGAGCAGCAGATCAGCACGCCGCTGGAGCAGCGGCTGTCCGAGATCGACGGCATCAAGCATGTCTACTCGGCGAGCCGGCCGGGCCTCGCGGTGCTGACCGTCGAATTCGTGGTCGGGGTCGAGCGCCAGCAGGCCCTGGTGCGCCTGTACAACCAGGTGTATTCGAACCAGGACTGGCTGCCCGCCGGCATGGACGTGGGCCAGCCGCTGATCAAGCCCAAGGGCATCGACGACGTGCCGGTGATGGCGCTCACCGTGTGGACCGACGATCCGGCGCGCAGCGCGGACGCGCTGGCGGACGTGGCGCACACGCTCGAAACGGAGATCAAGCGCATCGCCGGCACGCGCGATGTCTACACGATCGGGGCGCCGGAACGCGTGGTCGCCGTCACGCTCGATGCGGCGAAACTCGCCGCCTACGATCTCACCGTCGCCGATCTCGCGCAGGCGCTGCATGCGGCGAATCGGGTCCGCCATGTCGGCGAGCGTGTGAGCGTCGAGGGCGCGCTGCCGGTCACCGCCGGCACGTTCCTGGCCGACGCGGACGCGATCGCGGACCTGGTCGTGGGCCTGGACGGCGGCCGGCCGCTGCACCTGTCCGACGTGGCGCAGGTCCGTGCCGGCGCCGATGTCGCCACGCGATACGTCTGGCACGGAGCGCCGCCGGGTCGCGACGGACCCGCCGCGGGACGCGCGCCGGCGGTCACTCTCGCGATCGCGAAGAAACCCGGCAGCAACGCGGCCGACATCACCGACGCGATCCGGCAGCGCATCGGGCAACTGCAGGGCGAGCTGATCCCCGACGGCGTGCACGTCACCGTCACCCGCGACTACGGCGCCACCGCGACCGACAAGGCCGTGAAGCTCATCCAGAAGCTGGCCTTCGCCACGGCGTCGGTGGTATTGCTGGTGCTGTTCGCGCTCGGCTGGCGCGAAGCCATCGTGGTCGGCGGCGCCGTCGTGCTGACCCTCGCGGTCACGCTGTTCGCCTCGTGGGTAATGGGCTTCACGATCAATCGGGTCTCGCTGTTCGCGCTGATCTTCTCGATCGGCATCCTCGTCGACGATGCCATCGTCATCGTCGAGAACATCCACCGGCACCTCGCACGCGGCGCGACGACGCTCGCCGACGCGATCCCGGCCGCGGTGGACGAGGTCGGCGGGCCCACGATCCTTGCCACCTTCACGGTGATCGCGGCACTGCTGCCGATGGCCTTCGTCTCCGGCCTCATGGGACCGTACATGCGGCCGATCCCGATCAATGCGTCGGTCGGGATGGTGCTGTCGCTCGCGATTGCATTGGTCGTGACGCCGTGGCTGTCGCTGCGGCTGCTCGCGCGCCATGCCGGCGGCGCACCCGCGGGCACGACGGACGCGACGCCGTCGCGCTTGCTGCGCGTCTTCGGCCGCCTGCTGCGGCCGTTCCTCGATCCGGTGCGCGGCCGCCGTCGGCGCGGGCTGTTTTTCTCGGCCGTCGTCGGCGCGGTGCTGCTCGCGGGGTTGCTGGCGGTGCTGCAGGTCGTGGTGCTGAAGATGCTGCCGTTCGACAACAAGTCCGAACTGCAGGTGGTGGTGGACCTGCCCGAAGGGCGGACGCTGGAAGACACCGACGCGCTGCTCGCCGATCTTGCGAACGTGCTGGACACCGTGCCCGAGGTGCTCGACTACCAGGCGTACGCGGGCACGTCGGCGCCGATGAATTTCAACGGCCTCGTGCGCCAGTTCTATCTGCGCAGCGGCAGCAACGTCGGCGACCTGCAGGTCAACCTGGTCGACAGGCACCGGCGCGAGCGGCGCAGCCACGATATCGCGCGCGCGCTGCGTCCGGTGCTGGCCGACATCGGCACGCGGCATGGCGCGTCGATCAAGGTCGTGGAAGTGCCGCCGGGCCCGCCGGTGATGGCGCCGCTGGTCGCAGAGGTCTACGGGCCCGACCCCGCGCACGCCCGCACCGTCGCGCTGGCGCTGGCGCAGCGCTTCGCGCGCACCGAGGGCATCGTCGATCTGGACACCAGCGTGGAGAGCGACGCGCCGCGGGAAACGCTGGTGGTGGATCGCGTCCGTGCCGCGCGCCTCGGCGTCGCGCAGTCGGCCATCGTCGATGCCCTCGCGGCGGCAACGGCCGGCCTCGATGCCACCTACATGCACGACGGCACATCCAAGTATCCGCGCCCGGTCCGCCTGCGCCTGCCGGTCGCCGACCAGGCCGACGTCGCGCGCCTGCTGCGGCTGCGCGTGCGCGGCAACGACGGTGCGCTGGTGCCGTTGTCCGAGCTCGTGAGCGTGCAGCGCGCTCCCCGGGATAGTGTCATCCACCACAAGGACCTGCTGCCGGTCGTCTATGTCACCGCGGACGAGGCCGGTGCGACGGACAGTCCGCTCTACGGCATGTTTTCGCTGGTCGGGCAGCTGCGCGACGGCGATGTCGGCGGACACCGCCTCGCGCAGCACTTCATCGCCCAGCCCGCGGACACTGCCGTCTTCTCCGTCAAATGGGACGGCGAGTGGCAGATCACGTACGAAACCTTCCGCGATATGGGCATCGCCTATGCCGCGGGCGTGTTGCTGATCTACCTGCTGGTGGTCGCGCAGTTCCGCAGCTACGTGGTGCCGCTGGTGATCATGGCGCCGATTCCGTTGACGGTGATCGGCGTGCTGCCCGGGCACGCGCTGCTCGGTGCGCAGTTCACCGCCACCTCGATGATCGGCATGATCGCGCTCGCCGGCATCATCGTGCGCAACTCCATCCTGCTGGTGGACTTCGTCAACCAGGCGCTGGCCGACGGCAGCGAGCCGCGCGACGCGGTCGTCGCCGCGTGCGCCGCGCGCGCGACCCCGATCGTGCTCACCGGCGCTGCGGCGATGACGGGCGCATTTTTCATCCTCGACGACCCGATCTTCAGCGGGCTCGCCGTGTCGCTGATCTTCGGCATCCTCGTCTCCACCGCGCTGACACTGCTGGTGATCCCGTTGCTCTATGTCGGCCTGCTGGAGCGGACGGCGAAGCGAACGCCGCGCGCTGCCGGCGCGGCGGCTGTCCGGCCCTGACTCGACCCTGCAGCGGCCGCAGCGTCGGCCGCATGCACGCATCGGGATGGCGCACATCCCCGGAGTGCGACATGACGAAAGTGACTGCCGTGCTGTGGCTGCTGCTCGCGCCGGGGTCGCTGTGCGCGTCCGGCATCGATCTGCGGAGCCATTGCCTGGACTGCCACCGCCCGCACCAGCGACGCGGCGAGGTGCCGTTGATCGAAGGGCAGCAGCGCGACTACCTGGAGCACCAGCTGCGTCGCTTCCGTGCGCGGCACCGCGACACGTTCCCCATGTCCGCCCTCGTGAGCGCCACCGACGATGCCACCCTGCGCGACCTGGCATCGCGTCTGTCCGCCCGTGCGTGGCGCGACGCCGGCGCACCGCGCGATGCCGCCGCCGCGCGCCGCGGCGCAGATGCCGCCACGCGGCGCGACTGCGCGGGCTGCCACGGCGCCGACTTCACCGGGATCGGCGACATCGCGCGCCTGGCGGGCCAGCATCCGGGATATCTGGCGCGGCAGATCGAAGGCTTCGGTCGCGGCGACCGCTACCATCCGCCGTCGGGCACGGGTGCGCCGATGCACACCATTTCCGCCGCCGAAGCGGCGGATCTGGGGGCGTACTTCGGCACGCTGCGCGTGGTAGCGCCCGGGAATGCGGAGGCCGAACCTGCACGCGAGGACCGCACGCCGCCCGACCCGGCCCGCGGCCGCGATTGATCCGGATCAATCGCGTGCACGGCGTGCGCGCGCATGCTCGGCCCATGCTCCGGTCTCGCGTCGGTTTCCGCGGCACGGCACTCGCGCTGGGCGTGCTGTGCGTCTGGCTCGCCGCGATGCAGGCCGGCGCCGCCGAGGTGCGCTGGACGCCGTCGCTCGCGCCGGCCGGCCCGTTGCTGATGCTGGTTCGCCTCGACCGGCAGCGGATCGACGTGTTCCGCAACGGCGTCGCCATCGGGAGCAGCCCGATCAGCTCTGGACGGGCAGGGTACGAAACACCCACGGGCGTCTTCACGATCCTGCAGAAGGACCGCGACCATCGCTCCAATCGGTACAACGACGCACCGATGCCGCACATGGCGCGGCTCACGTGGGACGGCGTCGCGCTGCATGGCGGGCTGGTCCCGGGCTATCCGGCATCGCATGGCTGCAGTCGCGTCGAGGGCGCCAACCGGTCGGCCGCGCCGCCCCCTGACTGGGCGGTGTGGGAGGTTTGCCCTCGACGTGACAGCACGGGAGAAACGGAACAGGGGCCGTCGATGCGTTGCCTGCTTTTCGCCGCACTGTGCGGCATGCCGATACTTGCCGGTGCGGCCGATCCGATCCTGCGATGCGTTACCGCGGATGGACATGTCGTTTTCACGCAGCACCAGTGCCCGGTAGGAGCGAAGTTGACGCGCAAGGTCGAGGTCACACCGGATCTGCCACGCGACGGATCGGCTCGGACCTGGCAGCAGCAGGCGCAGGAACAACAACGGATCTTGCGGCGTGAGCCGGCGGATCAGTCCTGGTATTTTTCGGCCGGTGACCCACGTGTGCCGGACGCCAGAGACCGTCAGCGCGAGCACTGTCTGCAGGTCCGGAAAGATGTCGAGTCCGAGCGCAAGCGGCGTGGTGTGGGTGCCACGTTCGGGGAGGTTCGGAACTGGGACGACCGCGTTCAGACTGCGTGCAAGGGCCTGTAGGCCGCGCCGAGGCATTGCTCCCGGAACTTGGTCGATGGCACCACGACCACGCGCAGCGGCTGCCGATCGACGGCGTCGCGGCGCTGCGTGCAGGCGCGTTGACGGCGCGCTGTTCCGCGTCCTGCCTCCACGCAAGCCCGAGCGCGCGGTTGACCGGTAGCCGTGCGCCGTGAGGCGACGCGAGACAGCACCCGACGATGCGCCAGCTTGCCACGGGGCATGCAGTCGTCCGCAGCCTGCGAAACTCCAGTCGTGGAGCGCGAGCAAGCACGCGAGAGCACGCGTTGTACGTGGCACGACTGAGCGTCGGAGAGCATGCGCAGGAGCCGTTGCAGGGAACGGGAACTGTCGGGCTGCGCTAAGTGCCTGGGATCTCGCACGAATCGTGGTGAACAAACGCAACAGGCCGCGAGTCGTAATTGCGCATAATGTATATTATGTAATAATTTTAAGTCCGGATCGACGGTCAATACGCTGCTGCCCTTGGCCATCCCCCTGCAGCTGTCGACCACATCGCAGCTGCCGTCGCCAGCCTTGCCCGATAGTTGCGTCAGGCACTTCCAAAAAAACCCGCCGCCCGCAGCGCCCCGAGCGACAGAATTGCGTATGTTGTGCCAGACTCCCGGCATGCTTCCCGACGCAAGCGCGACGTCCGCCGGCAACGGCACGCCACCGCAGGACGCTTCGCTCCATGCCCTGATGGAGGCGCTGTACGCCGATCTGCGCAAGGTGGCGCGGCGCGAGAGGTTCCGCGTCGGCGCCGGTGCCACGCTCTGCACGACGGCCCTGATCAGCGAAGCCTGGCTGAAGTTGCAACGCCAGTCCGGCTGGCAGGATCGGCAACACTTCCTCGCCACCGCCGCGCTCGCGATGCGGCAGGTGCTGGTCAACGATGCGCTGGCGCGTGGTGCCGGCAAGCGCAACCGCGGCGAGGCACCGCTGCCGCTCGACGCCGGCCTCGACGCCGCCGATGCCGCCGACGAACAGATCCTGCAGGTCAACGAGGCCGTCGGTCGTCTCGCCGCGCTCAGTCCGCGTCTGGCGCAGGTGGTGGAATGCCGCTTCTTCGCCGGTTTCAGCGATGCCGAAACCGCCGAGGCGCTCGGCGTCACCGACCGCACCGTGCGGCGCGACTGGCTCAAGGCCCGCGCCTGGCTGTACCGCGAACTCGGCGAAGCGGCGCCTTCCGATGGCGACGCCTGATCCGGAGGCGCACGACGCCGCGTTGCGCTTCGCGCGTATCGATGCCCTGCTCGATGCGGCCCTGGAACTGCCCCCCGAACAACGCGAAGCGATGGTGCGGGCGCAGTGCGACGACGATGCGCTGTGCCGCGAGGTGATCGATCTGCTGCGTGCGATCGAATCGTCCGACGGCTTTCTCGAACCGGGCGCGGACGAGCCGCCGGCCGATGCCGAGCAGCGCATCGGTCCGTGGCGCCTGCTGCGGCGTCTGGGGCGCGGCGGTTCGGGCGATGTCTGGCTCGCGAGCCGCGACGACGGTCGCTTCGAACAGCACGTGGCGATCAAGCTGCTGCGCCACTGGGCGGAAGACGAAGTGCCGCGCTTCCTGCGCGAGCAGCAGCTGCTGGCGCGTCTGGAACATCCGAACATCGCGCGCCTGATCGATGCCGGCAGCACCGACGGCGGGCGTCCGTACATGGTGATGGAATACATCGCCGGCAGCACGCTGACCGAGCACTGCCGCGCGCGTGCGTTGTCCGTGGACGCGCGGCTGGCGCTGTTTGCGCAGGTCTGCGACGCGGTGGCGTATGCGCACCGGCACCTCGTCGTGCACCGCGACCTGAAGCCGCAGAACATCCTCGTGCGCGACGACGGCCGCGTGGCGCTGCTCGACTTCGGCATCGCGCGCCTGCTCGACGGTGGCGACGCGCGCACCGAAACCCGCGGCCTGCGTCTCACGCCGCAATACGCCGCGCCGGAACAATTGGCCGGAGAGGCGCAGACGACGCTGACCGACGTCTACGCGCTGGGGCTGGTGCTGTACGAGCTGCTTGCAGGGCGTCCGCCGTGGACGCTGGTGTCGGGCCACGGTTCGATGGCCGCGTTGCAGCGTGCGCTCGCCGGCCCGCCGCCGGCGCCGAGCACCCGTGCCCTCGCCTCGGCGGATGCGCGCCGCCTGCGCGGCGATCTGGATGCCATCGTGCGCAAGGCACTGCGGCCGGAACCCGATGCGCGGTATCCGTCGGTCGAGGCCCTGCGCGACGATATCGCGCAACATCTCGCGCTGCGGCCGGTGCGTGCGCGCGGCGATGCCTTCGGCTACCGCCTGCGGCGCGGACTGCGCCGGTACTGGCTCGCGGCGACGGCGTCGGCGCTGGTGCTCGCCGGCCTGCTCGGCGCCCTCGCGGCGATTTCGCTGGCCCAGCGCGAAGCCACGCGCGAACGCGACATCGCGCAGACCGAAGCGCGCCGCAGCAAGGCCGTGCGCGACTATCTCGCGCTGATGTTCCGCGACGCCGGCCAGCATGCCCGCGACGGCGCACCGCTGAGCGCCAAGCAGGTGCTGGACCAGGCCGCATCGCGTGTCGCGGACGGATTCTCGGGCGACCCGGCCGCCGTGGCCGAGCTGCTCAAGGCACTCGGCGAACTGCATTTCTACATCGGCGACTATGCGGCCGCCGAGCCCCTGCTGCAGCGCTGGCTGACGCAGGAGGACGCGATCGGCGACCCGGTGGCGGCTGCCGACGTGCGCTTCACGCTGGCCGAGACCCTGCATCGCATGGGCCGGCACGACGAGGCGCGTACCCTGCTCGCCCGAGCGCAGGCGTTCTGGGCCACCGACGCCGAACGCCACGCCGATGTGCTGCTGGTGAGCCGCATGCTGCAGTCCCAGCTCGAACGCCAGGCCGGCGATGTGGCCGGTGCGCTGCAGACGCTCGAGCGCAGCCTGCCACAGCGCCTCGCGCGTTCGGGCACCGACGATTTCGAGACCGCGGTGCTGTACACCAATCTCGGCGCGGCCTACATCCAGGCCGGACGTTTCGACGAAGGCATCGTCGCATCCGAACGTGCGATGACGTTGTGGAGCGCGCTCGACCTGGACACCGGCAACGACGCGCTCAACACGCTCAACAATCTTGCCGCGGCGTATTTCCGCACCGATGATCTCGCCAGCGCCGAAGAGTACTTCGCGCGTGCGCTGGCGGTGCGTCGCGACGCCTACGGACCGTCCGCGGCCACCGCCGCACTGATCGGCAACTACGCGCGCGTGCTGCAGCGGCGCGGACGCGTCGCCGACGCGCTGGTGCTGGTGGAGGAAGCCGAACCGATGGCCCTGCAACTGAGCGGCACCGGCAGTCCGCTGACGGCGGCGCTGCGTGCCACGCGCGCCGAACTGCTGCTCGCGCTCGAGCGCCACGACGATTGCGATGCCGTGCTCGACGCACTCGAGGCGATGACGCTCCCTCCCCCGCTGCAGCTGCGCGTCGGCATCGTGCGCGCGCGGCAACTCGACGGCACAGGTAATCGAACTGCGGCGCATGCGCTGCTTGCGCGCATGCACACCCTGGCGGACACCCTCGGCGAGCAGGCCGCACCGCTGCGGACGCAGCTCGACGACGCCGGCATCGCGATCGGATACGCGGTGCCGCGGGCGGCGCCGACACCGCCCTGAGCGAGTCACTGCGCGGACTTGTCCGCAGCGTGGCTCCGTGGCGATTCCGGTCGCGCGAACGTCCTAGTCTCCTCGCGAGTGTGTCGAGGTTCACGCGCTCTCTTGCGCAGGGCATGGAACCGATTCCCACGCGCGGATCCAGCCATCGCCGCACCATCGTTGCAGCATGGCGAGCATCGTGCCCGGCACCGCGTCCGCGGCATGCGACGCGGCGAGCACCTCGCACAGTCCAGCCAGATCGCCACCGGAAGCGATGTGCGCGAACGCCGCCGCTTCGTCGGCGGCCAGTGATCGGAAGCGCCCCACGCGTTCCGCGTCGCGCCACAGCACCCACGCCGACGCACGCGTCGCGACCGCGGGCGGCGCATGCGACCGTTTCGCGGCGCGCCAGATCTCGACCACGTTGCAGTCGAACCGCAGTACGCGCACGCTCGGATGAAGCTGCGGCACCAGTGTCGGCCAGTGCGCAGGCGGCAGCGTCGCGAGGTCGCTCCAGAGTGCGGGTACCGCGTCGGCGGCGTCGAAGCTGTCGAGCAGCCCGCGTTCGAAGGCTGCCAGCTGCGCGAGGTCGGCGGCATCGGCATAGGCCGGTGCGGTGCGCAGGTACTGCGGCAGCGCATTACCGAAGTCGCGCAGCGAGTGGTGTCGTGACGGACACGCCGCGATGTAGTCGGTGCACAGCGCGCGCCAGCGCGCCTCGCCCAGATGGTGCGCGAGCGCGGCGTGGTCGTGCTCCAGCGCTTCGCGCAGCCGGGCGCCGTAGGCGTTCCGGTAGATGCGCAGCCCTGTGCCGGCGGGCATGCGGGTCTGCGCGATGGCATCGTCGAACCCGGCGCCGCCGCCACGCATGCGCTCCAGAAACCGGCGCTGCAGCGCCGCGAGCGTGGTCGCGCTCACGCGGGTGTCCGCGAGGCACGCGCGAACGCCGCACGGGCCTGGTCCAGCTCGCGCAAAAGCTCGGGCAGAGGCGGCACGCGATCGTCGCGCTCGATCATGGTGCTGACCGGGCCGATGCGACGGATGGCAGCCTCGTACAGCGACCACACCGGGTCCGCGACGGCATGGTCGTGCGTATCGATGCAGTAATCGCCTTCGTCGCTGTGTCCGGCGAGATGGATCTGCCAGATGCGATCGGCCGGCATCGCGGCAAGATAGTCGAGCGGATCGAAGCCGTGGTTGCGCGCGCTGACGTACACGTTGTTCACATCGAGCAGCAGGCAGCATCCGCTGCGCCGCGCTACCTGCGCGACGAACTCCCATTCGGGCATGTCCGAGGCGGAGAATTCAACATAGCTGCTGAGGTTTTCGAGCACGATCTCGCGCCCGAGGAAATCCTGCACCTGCTGCACGCGCGTTACCACATGCGCGATGGCGGCCTCGTGGTACGGAAGCGGCAGCAGGTCGTGGCTGTTGATGCCGTCGACCCCGGTCCAGCACAGGTGATCGGAGATCCATGCCGGCTCGATCTCGTGCGCAAGGCGGCGCAGGCGTTCGAGATAATGCAGGTCGAGCGCGTCGGTGCCGCCGATCGACAGCGACACACCGTGCATCACCAGCGGATAGTCGGCGCGGACCCGTTCCAGGTAGTGGCGCGGCTTGCCGCCGGCCACCATGAAATTTTCCGAGGTGATTTCGAACCAGTCCACGCGCGGCGCATCGGCGAGCACCACCTCGAAATGCGCCGTGCGCAGTCCCAGCCCGAAACCGAGCCACGGCCGCGACGCCGGCGCCGCAGCGCCGGCGTGTGCCTCTCCCGGGGGCGGGCCGTGCCGCATCAGGCCGAGGTCTTGCCGCCGGCGTTGGTGCAGGTGGCGGCGGGAAGGTTGGTGAAGCCCTGCCCCTTGCAACTGCCCTGCCCCTTGCAGGCGTTGTCGGCGGTCCTGCAGTCGTTGTGGCCCTTGCAGGTGTTGAGGCCGTAGCACTGCACCAGGCTGCTGGCGGCCACCTGCATCGACACGCCCGCGTCGATCACGCTGCCGCCGATGTGGCCGCAGGCTTCGGCCGGCGCGGCGAGGAACCCCTGGCCCTTGCAGCTGCCCTGCCCCTTGCAGGCGTTGGTGGCGGTCTTGCAATCGTTGTGGCCACCGCACTGGTTGATGCCCGAACAGTGCACGAGCGAGACCTCGGCCGCCGCGCCCGCATTCTGCGCGGCGACCGGCGCGGACAGCGCCATGCCTGCGGCCATCATGGCCAGTGCTGCCCCGGGAATGCCGTGGATCGGATGGATTTTCATGCGTGTACTCCGGATGGACGAAGGGTTCGCGACGGTGACGCTGCACCGCAGCCGGCACGATGCCGGCTGCGGCAACATCCACTCGCGACAGACGGTTCGCTCGACGGCATGCGACGGTTACGCCATCGCAACCAAATGCCGCACCCGCTCAGTCGCCGCGTCGCGGCGCGTAGCCGATCCATCCGAACATCGTGCGGCCGAGCAGCCAGCTCAGCGTCGACAGCACGAGCACCGCGCCGGCATGCCAGACCAGCACCATCAGCGCGCTTTCGCCTTCGTGGTAAAGAGTGACGCCGGCTGCCGACAGCGCCGCCGCGCTCAGGCCCGCGAGCATCGCCGCCGGCGCCGGGCGCACGACGCCCGCATGCCGCACCATCAGCAGCAGCACCAGTCCGAGCGGAACGCCGGTGAGCGTGATCACCCATGCGCATTGCCAATGTCCGGGCTCGAATGCGAGCGCTGCCGGACCCATGCGCGACAGATCGCCCAGACATCCCCAGCCGATGCCGCCGAGCCACAGCATCGCCGCCGGAAACGGCAGCCACGCCCACGATGCCGAGCGTCCCGGCACGCTCACATGGAACAACGCGTACGCCGCCAGCACGCCGGTGAGAACGCTCGCACACCATTCAAGCGCGGCCGCCGGGTGCGACAGCGCCTGCCACGCGCCGGGACGCATGCCGTGCACGAGCACGATCGCCACGATCACCGCCGCGGCGAACGCAAGCCACAGCATCGTGCGCCGCAGCGGCGACGCGATCGGCCGCACGGCGCGTGCGCGTGTTGCCAGCAGGTCGATGAGCTTGTCGGTATCAGTCACGGCTTCGCTCCTTCGCGAACGTGCGTTGCAACGATTTGAACGCGCGGTGCACCGCCACCTTCAGCGATCCCACGCTCTGCTCGCTCCGCACCGAGGCTTCCTGCAGCGTCAGTTCGCTCAGGCGCAGCAGGCGGATGGCTTCGCGCTGGCGCAGCGGCAGCGCGGCCACCGCGTCGTGCAGCATGCCGGCGTCGTCGGCACTGGCCATCGAGGTTTCCGGATCGTGGCCCGGATCGGCGTGCAGTTCGGCATCGTCCATCGCGTCGAGTTCGTGCCGCAGGCGATAGGCGCGGCGCCGCAGCAGGTCGATGCAGCGCCGGCGCGCGATGGTCCCGAGCCAGGGCTTGAACGGCCGTCCGCGTTCGTAGGTGTGACGGATGCCGTGCATCACCAGCAGCACGTCCTGCACCGCGTCCTCGGCGTCGTCGCCGCGGCCGAGGTAGCGATGCGCGATCGCGCGCAGGTACGGCGCGATGGCACGCAGCAGCGCATGGTAGGCGCCGCGGTCGCCGTCCTGCGCCCGCAGCATCAGGCTGGCCCACAACGCGTCGTCGTCGCGGCCGTCGGTGTCCGATGGCACATTCATGCGATCTGCAGCCGTTCTCGCGAAGCCGACGATGGTGGCCATGATGCCTTCCCGTCGCGCAAGGCGTCAGCCGGCGCGCCGCCGCGCCAGCATGCCATCGAGCGACAGCGGGCCGGCGCCCTTCGCCATCAGGAGCAGCAACAGCGCCGCCCACAGCATGTGCGTCGGCCACGCAAGCGGGTAGACGAACAGCTGGATCACCAGCGTCATCGCCAGCAAGGCGCTGGCCGACAGTCGCGTTGCAAGCCCCAGCACCAGCAGCAGCGGCAGCACGTGCTCGGCCACGGCCGCCATCTGCGCCGCGAACACCGGCGGCAGCAGCGGCAACGCGTACTCGTGCCGGAACAGTTCGACCGCATTGCCGCTCAGGCGCGGCACGCCGAGCGAGATGTTGCCGCGGATCGGATCGAGCACCAG
This sequence comes from Chiayiivirga flava, assembly GCF_014202825.1. Taxonomy (GTDB): domain Bacteria; phylum Pseudomonadota; class Gammaproteobacteria; order Xanthomonadales; family Xanthomonadaceae; genus Chiayiivirga; species Chiayiivirga flava. The sequence continues at coordinate 96,815 of NZ_JACHHP010000001.1, forward strand.
GCCTTCGATCTTGGTTTGTCCGGACACCCAGAACGTCACCGCGATCGAAACACGCGCCAGCAGCAGCACGAGTGCGTCGGGGATGCGGCGATAGAGGCGCAGCAGCGGATGCGGCGGACGTTGCGCGGGCGACGCGGCAGTGGGCACGGTCATGGCTCAGGACTCCGTTGACGACGACAGCGACACGATCAGGCCGTACCGCACGATGAGGGTGAACAGCGCGACCAGCGTCGCGTCGGCGAGACCGGCGGTGGCCTGCAGCAGCGTGGCTCCGGCGTGCAGCGCGTCGAGGGCGTCGGCGATGGCGGCGTCGATCGGTTCGACCTCCACGCGAAGGTCCGGACGCGCGACGAGCACCTGCTGCGGCATATCGATCGAACGCCCCCGAAGATCGCAGGTCGCCGTGTGATGCGCGAGCCAGATCGCATGCACCGCGTGACGCGACCGCAGCCACGTGCACGCCGGATGCAGGTTGACGCGTGTTGCGCCCAGGCGCGCAGGATCGGCGAGCAACGCAGCCAGGGCAGCCTGCGGCACCGGCACGGCATCCGCCGCGTGGAACGCGCGGACACGTGCCTGCTCCAGCCGCGCAACGTCGGCCAGATAGAGCACCGTGGCGGCGGGTGCGAACGTCGCGATGAACTCCGCGAAGCCTTCGCCGTACTCGACCAGCACCGGGGAGCGCGGTGGATCCTCGCGCACGCGTGCGGCAGCCATCGCACGGAAGAAGGCCTCGCCCACCAGTGCCCGCGTGACCGGAAACGACGCCGCCAGCGCCTGCACGCGTGTGGCCACGCTATTGTTGCGGTACACGTCGAAGCGGCGCGCCAGGCCGCGCGTTGCACGCAGCGACGGCGGCACGGCGGGTGCCGCGAGCGACAGCGCGTTCGCGAATTCCGCGTGCATGTCCTTCGCCGCGCTCATGCCGCGGCACGCACATCGCCGCGGCGCGCCGCGAGCACCGCATCGGCGCGGCGCACCTCGCGTCGCAAGGTCGCGTAGCCCGGCACGTCCGTGTCCCACTCGATCAGCGTCGGCAGCGGCCCGGTGGCGGCGAGCAAGCGCGCGTACAGCGCCCACACGGCAGCGGACACCGGCCCGCCGTGCGTGTCGACGAGCACCGGTTCAACCGCGGCGCTGGGGTCGACACCGCCCCCCGTCTCGCCTCCGATGTCGACCGCATGTCCGGCCAGGTGGACCTGTTCCACCGCCGCGAGCGGGAATGCGGCAAGGCGCACCCGCGCATCGCTGCCGGAGTTGCTGCATGACACGTAGAGATTGTTCACGTCGAGCAGCAGACCGCACCCGGTGCGCTGCACCAGGCGCGCCAGGAAGGTGGCCTCGTCCATGCTGCTGGCCGCGAACTCGACATAGCTGGCGGGATTTTCGATCAGGATGCGTCGGCGCAGGCGCGACTGCACGCGGTCCACGTGCTCGCACACGCGATCGAGCGCGCATGCGTCGTAGCGCACGGGCAGCAGGTCGGCGAGGAAGATCCCGTCGTGGGTCGACCAGGCCAGGTGTTCGGACACCGCCGCCGGCTCGCAGCGCGCCACGAGCGCCGCGAGGCGTTCCAGATGCGCGGTGTCGAGCGGCGCCTGAGCGCCGATCGACAGTCCCACGCCGTGCACGGACACCGGCCCGCGTTCGCGCAGCAGCCGCAGCCAGCGGTGCGGCGCACCGCCCTGCCCCATGTAGTTCTCCGCGTGCACCTCGGCGAATGCCGGTGCGTCGGCGTCGTTCAGCCACGCGTCCAGGTGCTGCGGCTTGAAGCCCGCACCCGCGCGTGCCGGCAGACCGGCGATGCACGGCGGCATGCGCGTGTGACCGGCCGCGGACCTGCGTCGCTCAGCCGGCCTTCGGCGCCACCGGCGTGAACGCCGCGAGCTGGCCGAAGCCCGTGGGCGAGGTCTTCGACTCGGTGGTTTCGCAGGTGCCCGCCGGGACGAGCTTCCACGCGTCGGCCTGGTGGTCGCGGGTCGAGGTGCCGGCACACGAGGTGCCTGCGCCCGCGGCGCAGTCGTTCTTGCCGGCCAGCGCCACGCCGAAGCATTTCTCCTTCGCGCCGTCCTCGGCGGCATGGGCGGTGGCGGACACGGCGAGCGCGGAACCGAGCGCGGCGGCGAGAGCGAGGGTGCGGGTGGTGGTCGACATGCGGAGTCTCCGGAAGTGGATTGAGCGTGCGCCGTCGCGCTGCGCGCGGCGGGACACGACCAATCCTTCGCTCGAGACGGCCGCGGGTTACACCGTCAGGCAAGCGGGTGCCGACAGTGGCTCCAAACGCGCCACGGCGCCTGTCGCGGAACATCCGATTGCGCCTGGGCCAGGCGGCGGCAGGCCGCCGAGCCCCGCCGGTCAGGCCGCCGTGTCCACCAGGCGCCCCGCGTCGAACAGGTACCGCGCCGACACCACACCCGGCGTGCGCTCCACCGCCACCTCGCCGGCCACCGCGTCGATGCGGTAGGTCAGGCAGTACAGCGCCCGTGCATCGGACAGGGCGTCGGCGCGGAAGGCGGCGAGACATTCGCCGCCGCGGCGCCGGGCCGAGGCGTAGAGCAGACCCGGCAAACCCTCGTGTGCCACACGTTTGCCGACCGCCTGACAGAAGGCGTAGTCGTCGGCGAGCACATCCGGGTACGCGGTGGCCTTGGCGCGCAGGTCGAGGAACAGCCCCTGCGCGCGGACCGCGTAGACCTTCCGGTACCGCACCACGGGCCGGTCGATGCCGTCCACTTCGCGCAGCATGCGCACCTGGTGGTAGCAGGTTTCCGCCGTGGCGGTGTCCTCGTCGAGCGCGCCATACCAGACCCGGTGCGTGCCGTCCCCGAAGCGCGAGGCGACCACGGTGTCGGCGCGGAACGGATAGTCGATGGCCTCGCTGTACGCCAGCCCGCGGTGGATCACGCCCGGCGCGCCGCGCCGCACGCGCATGTCCGCGGCGATCGCCACCTGCCGCGCTGCGGCGTCGGGCACGAGATCGTCGAATGGATCGATGGACACCCGCACCGAGGTGATGTTGCGGTACACGGCGCCGTGGAAGTCGACGGTGCTGTCGAGCAGGCCCATCAGCGGCCCCGCTGGAAATCCAGCAGCCGCGCCACGCGCGCGATGCCGAGCAGGCCGTCGCGCAGCATGATGTCCAGCGGCGTGGCGTGGTCCAGCGCGGCATTGCGCCGGTGCACCCAGTCGAAGCGCAGCGCCTCGTCTTCGGGAAACAGGAAGCGCAGGGCCTTGTGGATGCCGAGCAGGTACCCGGCGCGGTCGAGGATGTCGCGCTGCGCCGGGAGCGCGCGCTCGCCGGCGCGGTAGCGCGGCAGCAGTTTGCGGCTTTCCGGGCTCAGGCCGAGCAATTGCAGCTGCGAGGCCCCGTCGAGATTCCAGCGTTCGAACAGCGCCGATACCACGCGCGCCAGATCCCGGCGCGACTGCTCCAGCTGCAAGTCCGGCAGGGGGGGCGGACCGGCGTCGTAGTGTGCAAGCTGTTCGCGGATTGAGACCATGTCCCCATCGTATGGGTATATGGAAACAGATTCAAGCCTCGTGGGGGCCGGTATCCGCCGTTGCACCCGGCTCGCCCGCGCTCGGGCCGGACTCAGCTTCCGCCCGCCAGATGGCGCGCCTGCCGTTTCGGCGTCGCGCCCGACCCGGCGCGCCGGTTCGGGCGCGGCAGGGCAACGTCGTCGGGCTCGAAGCGGAGCCGGGAACGCCCGCCCGCCGCGTGGTAGTCGTCGGCGAGGAACCGGCCGGCGATGTCGGGCGCCTCGCCCAGCACCTCGCAGAAAAACGCGTGCAACAGATGCACCAGCCGCTCGTGGGCGAGCGCGTGCGTCTGCCCGGTCTGCGCGTACAGCCAGTCGGCGAATGCGATGAAGCGCGCGAACGGGGCATCGCCCAGCAGCTGCGGCAACGTGCGCGGAAAGCGACCGGAATTGGCCACGATGTCCCAGTAGCGCGAGAAACGCGACAACCGCTGCATGGTGGCGAAATCGATCACGTCGGTGGCGAGGATGTTGTACGGCGGGTCCGGATTGAACCGCAGCGCGTGGGCGACGGTGTGGCGAATGATCGGCGCACCGCGCAGGCGCTTGAGGATGCCGAACTGGATCTCGTGCGGCGTCAGCGCCACGAGGCGATCGAACCCGGCCGCGAAGGTGGCCATGTCCTCGCCCGGCAGGCCCGCGATCAGGTCCACGTGCAGATGTGCGTGGGTGTGTTCGCGCAGCCAGCGCAGGTTCGCTTCGGCGACCTCGTTTTTCTGCCGCCGCGACACGCGCGCCTGCACCGCCGGATCGAAGGTCTGGATGCCGATCTCGAACTGCAGCGTGCCCGGCGGAAACCGCACGATCACCTCGCGCAGCCGCTCCGGCAGATGGTCGGGCACGAGTTCGAAATGCAGGAACGGCGGATCGTCCGGCGCCGCGGCCAGGCGCGCGAGGAAGAAGTCGAGGATCGCGAGCGAGGTGTCGATCTTCAGGTTGAACGTGCGGTCGACGAACTTGAACTGCCGCGCGCCGCGCTGCCAGAGCGTGTCGAGTTCGGCCAGGAACGCGTCGAGCGGAAACGGCCATGCGGTCTTGTCGAGCGCGGACAGGCAGAACTCGCACTTGAACGGGCAGCCGCGCGAGGCTTCCACGTAGAGGTGGCGCTTCTGCACGTCCTCGTCGGTGTACTCGCCGTACGGCAAGGCGAGCGCGGGCAACGGCGGCTGCACGCCCGCGATGACACGCCCGGTCGGCCGCTCGCCGCGCATCAGCGCCTGCGCGAGCGTGGCAAAGCTCACATCGCCCCAGCCGGTGATCACGTAATCGGCCAGTGCGCAGATGCGCTGCGTTTCGGTCTCGAAACCGACTTCCGGTCCGCCGAGCACGATCACGAGCTCGGGTGCCAGCGTGCGCAGCTGCGCAACCACACGCGTGGTCTCCTCGACGTTCCAGATGTAGACGCCGAAGCCGACGATGCGTGGCACGTCCTGCAGGATCTTTTCGACGATGTCCTCGGTCTTCTGCCCGATCACGAACTCGCGGATGACCGAGTCCTCGCGCAGGTCGCCGAGATTGGCGCGCAGATAGCGCAGACCGAGCGATGCGTGCGCGTAGCGCGCGTTGAGGGTGGCGAGGACGATGGCAGCCATCCGCCATTGTCCCGCCCTGCCCGCTCCCGCGCCAGCGTCAGCCCATCACGGCATGCGCGGGCGACAGCACCTGGTGCAGCTGGGTGATGATGATGTATTTCGGCCCGCTCACCGGCGGTGCGCCGCGGTGCAGGTAGGTCCAGCCGACGGGCGCCAGCATCAGCCTGCCCTCGCGCGGCTGCACCGCCATGTTCTGCCACGGGAACTCGGTGGCGCCGCCGTCGGCCACGTCGTTGAGATACCACTGCGCGGTGATCACGCGCGTGACGCTGCCGCCGATGTTGTCGGAGTGGTAGTTGAACAGTTGGCCGGGCAGATAGCGCGCGATGCGGAAATCCTCGGCGCGGATGTCCACCGGAAACGCCGGACGCCATTTCGCCATGTAGCGCGGCAGCGCGGCGCGCAGCGATGCGGTGGCGCGGGCGAGCACGTCGCCCCAGTCCGGGCGGGTCGCATTGAGCATGATTTCCGTCGTGCCCTTGATGTCTGGCCGCACCGCGCCCTCGGCGGTGCCGTCGCCGACCTTGCCGACGATCTTGTGCGGATCGGCCTCGAAGCGGGCGATGGTGGCGCGGCAGAATTCCGCATCGAGCGCGCCGTCGTAGATGCCGAAAAAATCACGTTGCTGCATCGCAGGGATGATAGCGGCAGACCCGACAGGCAACCAGACGCCCGTCGCCACTTGACCGGCGGCGCGGGCCGTGGACTTGCCGGCGCGCTCGCACGCGCGGGGCCCCGACGCCCGGCCGGTGCGACGGCGATGCTGGCGTCCGGCGCGCGTTCGCGATAGAAATCGCACGTGGACGACGGCATCGCCGCCACGCCACGCCACGCCAACCCACCCCTCGAGGAGCGCGCACCATGGCCAAGGGCATGGAGCAGAAGAAAGCCGAAAAGAAGAAACCGGAGAAGACGCTGAAGGAAAAACGCGCCGCCAAGCAGGAAAAGAAGAAGAACAAGTAACACGCGGACGCCGCCGCAACGGCGGCGTCCCGCTCCGATCGCTGGCGGTCCGCGCCGCGCCGGCGAGGCGCAGGCTCCCGTCAGTACCTCCGGCTCCCGTCAGTACGTCCCCATGTAATCGCGCTTGCCGACGCTCACGCCGTTGTGGCGCAGCAGCGCGTACGCGGTGGTGACGTGGAAGAAGAACTGCGGCAGTCCGTAGCGAGTGAGATAGACATCGCCGGCAAGGCGCCGCTCTTTCGGCGTACCGGGCCGAAGCACGATCTCGCGCGCTTCGCTGCCGTAGAACGCGTTTGCGTCGAGCGCGCCGATGAACGCGCGCGTGCGGCCCACCAGGGCGCGCAGGTCGTCGAATCCCTGCTCGCGATCCTCGTTCGACGGCACCTCGACACCCGCAAGCCGCGCCGACACGCCGCGCGCAAAATCGCATGCGATCTGCACCTGTCGCAGCAGCGGGAACATGTCGGGAAACAGGCGCGCCTGCAGCAGGGCGGACGGTTCGATCTTGCGCTCGATCGCGTGCGTTTGCGCGATGGCAAGCAGTGCATCGAGACTGCCGAGCATCTGCTCGAAGACGGGCACGCTGGCCTGGTGCATGGAAAGCGACATCGACAACTCCGGACGGGCGCAGCGGGTGCGCGGGATGAATCCGGCATGATACCCGCCGCCAAGCGCCGGCCGCGCGCGGACTTTGCCAGACACGTCGCGCGCAGGGCACCATGCCGGCTGACGCGCACCGGCTCGCCGCAACCGATCATGCCGATCTACTCCTTCGCCTTTGTGCTTGCGCTTGCGTGCGCCGGATTTTTCTACCGCGCAGGCGACGAGGAAGGCAGCTCGGGCCTGCTCTGGGGCGGTGTCTCGCTGGTGGTGTCGCTGTTCGTGATGCTGCGACTCGATGGCGGCATGCTCGGCGTCGGGCTGGCGCAGCTCGGTGTGCTGGCATCGATCGTCGCGTTTCGCCTCTGGCGCGACCCGCACTGAGTCGCGAATGCACGACGGCCATCCCTCCACGGTGACCGCGGCCGTCTGGCTGTTCGGCTACGGCTCGCTGATCTACAAGGTCGATTTCGAATTTCTCGAACGCCGCCCGGCGCAGTTGCACGGCTGGGCGCGCCGCTTCTGGCAGGGCTCGCACGACCACCGCGGCACGCCGGACGCGCCCGGCCGCGTGGCGACCCTGGTGCGCGAACCGGGCGCGGTCTGCCGCGGTGTCGCCTATCGCATCACGCCGTCGGTGTTCACGCACCTGGACCACCGCGAAAAAAACGGCTACGTGCGCATGGCGGACACGGTCGAGTTCGACGATGGCAGCCGCGCAAGCTGCGTGGTGTACGTGGCCGACCCCGGCAACGAGGCCTGGCTCGGGCCGGCGTCGGACCGGTCGATCGCAGAGCATATCGCGGCGTCGCGTGGCCCCAGCGGCAGCAACCGTGAGTATCTGCTGCGGCTCGCGCAGGCGTTGCGCGAGCTCGACGCCCACGACCCGCATGTGTTCGACCTGGAACGCGCGCTGCTCGACCGGAGCCGGCGCTGAGTCAGGCCGCGGCTGCGCCGTCCGCCGGCACGCGTTCCATCGCGACATCGCGTGCCTGCACCTCGATGCCCTCCGCGTCGAACACCTTCACCGCCGCCAGCGCGGCGCCGCTGTGCCGATTGCGGAAACGCAGCGGCGACTTGCCGTCGCAGGCCCAGCGTTCGCCCCACAGCGCCAGCGCCATCAACACCGGAAACAGTTCGCGTGCCTTGCGCCCGAGGCGGTACTCGATCGAGCGCGCGTCGTCCTTCGACGGCGTGCGGTCGAGCACGCCCGATTCCACCAGCGCCTTGAGCCGCGCGCTCAGCACGTTTTTCGCGATGCCGAGCTCGCGTTCGAAGTCGGCGAAGCGGCGGACGCCGCGGTAGGCCTCGCGCAGGATCAGCAGGGTCCAGCGCTCGCCGAGCACGGACAGCGAGCGGGCGATCGGGCACGGGTCGTCATCGAAAGTGGTCCGTTTCATGCCGGCAGCTTGCCCATTCCGGTTGCAAATGGCAACCGAATCGGGCTACGCTGGAATCGGTTGCATCGTGCAACCTTTCTGCCGCGAGAGTTCCCATGAGCGCATCCGCGATCCGACCGTACGGCCAGCTGCTTGGCACCCTGTTCCCCGACATGGCCGCACGCCTGGCGGTGCGCCTTGCCACCACCCCGCGCCGCCGCCGCGCTCTTGCGGCGGTGCCGCCCGGCGCCGAGCCGGTCACGCTGCGCTTCGGGCTGGCGGGACTGCGCTGGGGCGATCGGGGGCCGCGGGTGCTGGCGCTGCACGGCTGGGACGGCCAGGCCGCGCAGTTCGCGCCGCTGGCGGAACGCTTGTGCGCGGCCGGGTTCCAGGTGATCGCCCTCGACGGACCGGCGCACGGCCGCTCGCCCGGACGGCGCGCCGATCCGGTGGCGTTTTCCGACGCGCTGCTGGAGAGCGCACCGGAGCTGGGTCCACTGCACGGTGTCATCGGTCACTCGATGGGCGGCGGCGCGGTCATGCATGCCCTCGCCCGCGGCCTGTGCGCCGAACGTGCAGTCGTGGTGGCGGCACCGTCGGCCTACGTCGACGTCCTGGAGCGGATCGCACGCTCGATCGGACTGCCGGCGGCGGCCACGGCGCGCTTCGTGGCATGGATGGAGCGGCGCACGGGCGTGCCCGCCGCGCAGCTGGACATCGCCCACTTCGCACGCGACAGCGGCACGCCGGTGCTCGTGGTGCACGATCGGGGCGATCGCGTGGTGCCGTTCGCGGACGGCCGCCGCATCGCAGAGATCGCGGGCGCCGCACTGCACGCGACCGACGGCCTGGGCCACGCGCGGCTGTTGCGGGACGCGGGCGTGGCGCAAACGGTGCTGCGCTTCCTGCGTCGCTAGGATCCGCCGCTCGGGCTCAGTCGGCTTCGGCCGCGGCCGCCCGCCCCTGCTCGCGGATCAGCGCTTCCTCGCGCGCGTCGTGGATCGAGTGCATCACCGCATCGACGTCGGCGGCGTGGTCGTCGAACACGAACGTGCCGGTCAGCGGCGTGTCGGGTTGCAGTTCGCCGCGTTCGTACAGCGCCCACATCTCCTCGCCGAAGTGCGTGGAGGCAAGGTCCGGCGCGAAGCGCGCGAGCGTGTCGCGCAGGTTGTGCACGTCGCGCAGCAGCAGGGACCGGGCCATGTTGTTGCCGGCGGCGGTCACGACCTGGGGGAAATCGATGATGACCGGGCCGTCGGGCGCCACCAGCACGTTGTATTCGGACAGGTCGCCGTGCACCAGGCCCTCGCACAGCATCCGGACCACGTCGCGCATCAGCGTGGCGTGGTACGCCCGGGCCTGCTCGGCGGTCAGCTCCACCTCGCCCAGCCGCGCGGCGCTGAAGCCGTCGGCATCGGTGACCAGCTCCATGAGCAGCACGCCGTTGAAGAATCCGCGCGGGCGCGGCACGCGCACCCCGGCATCGGCCAGCTGGTACAGCGCGTCGACTTCGGCATTCTTCCAGGCCGTTTCCTGCTCGCGCCGGCCAAATTTGGTCGCACGCCCCACCGCGCGCGCCTGCCGGCTGCCGCGCAGCTTGCGGCCCTCCTGGTACACCGTGCGCGACTGGAAACTGCGTTGCGCCATGTCCTTGTAGACCTTCGCGCACAGCACGTCGTCGCCGGACTGCACCACGTAGACCGAGGCTTCCTTGCCGCTCTTGAGCGGACGCAGCACGGCATCGATGACGCCGTCGTCGATCAGCGGCTGCAGTCCTTTCGGGGTCTTCATCGGCAACATCGGGTCCGGTGCGGGGAATGAAACAGTATGGACGATGCACGCGTGCCAGGACCGGGCACATCGGCGCGGCCACCGTGGTTTGGCGAGGCCGGGACGGCAGACGGACCTGCGAAAGCACTTGATGAAATAGTCCTATCAAATTGTTTTTGAATGACATCCACCGCTGGCCCACGGCCGGCGACCGGACGCTACACTGACCCGCCGTTCCGGAGGCCCGCGCTGGACAGCGTTAATCCAAGCCGCCTGCAGTTGCCGCCCGGACCGTGGAGCAGCGTGCTCGAATGCCTGTGCGCGCGGTTTCCGGCGATTCCGCGCGCCGTGTGGCAGGACAGGTTCGCGCGCGGTCGCGTGCTCGATGGCGACGGTCGGCCGCTGCCCGTCTGTGCGCCGTACCGGGTCGGGGCGCAGGTGCGCTACTTCCGCGAGGTGGCGGACGAAGCGGACATCCCGGTGAAACACGCCATCGTGTTCGCCGATGCGCATCTGCTGGTGGCCGATAAGCCGCACTGGCTGCCGGTAACGCCGGCGGGGCGGTTCGCGCGCGACACCCTGCTGGCGCGGCTGGTGCGCGAGACGGGCAACCGCGATCTCGTGCCGCTGCACCGGATCGATCGCGCCACCGCCGGCCTGGTGCTGTTCTCGGCCGATCCGGCGACGCGCGATGCCTACCAGGCGCTGTTCCGCGATCGCCGGATGGGGAAACGCTACGAGGCACTCGCGCCGGCGTTGCGGGAGCTTGCATTTCCGCTGGTGCGGCGTTCGCGCATCGTGCGCGGCGACCCGTTCTTCCGCATGTGCGAAACCGGCGGCGAACCCAACAGCCAGACGCGCATCGACGTGCTGACGCGCGGACCGCGGCTGTGGCACTACGCGCTGGAGCCGGTGACCGGGCGCAAGCACCAGTTGCGCGTGCACATGGCGGGGCTCGGCGCACCGATTGCGAACGACGCCGTCTATCCGGAGCCCGCGCCGCGGGACACACCCGACGACTTCGCGCGACCGCTGGCCCTGCTCGCGGCCGGCCTGTGCTTCGACGATCCGCTGGACGGACGGCGGCGGGACTTCCGCAGCGCACTGTCGCTGTCGCTGTCGCAAACCCCGGATTGAGACGCCGCCCCATCGCGTGCAAGCGGCCGCGATGGCCGTCGCCCTTTGCGCACCGCCGACCGGACGCGGCCTTCCGGACCCGTCCCGTGAAACATCCCCGCCTCGCGGCCGCACGGTCGTGGCGCGGATCGCCCTGCGCCTGAGGCGCTGAAGTGGTTGCCGCAATGCCGGCGCGGCGGCGTGTCGATCGGAGGCGGTCCTGTTCGTCGATACTCCAACGCGCAGATCGCGTCCGTCCAGTCAGGAGCCACGCATGTCCGAGACACCCCGCACCGCGCCGCCGCAGCTCTATGCGCATCCGTTTTCGTCGTATTGCCAGAAGGTGCTCATCGCGCTGTACGAAAACGACACGCCGTTCGAGTGGCGGCTGCTGTCGGGCGACGATCCGGCGACGCAGGAGGAACTCGCGTCGCGCTGGCCGCTGCGGCGGTTTCCGATGCTGGTGGACGCGGGTCGCACCGTGGTCGAGGCGAGCATCATCATCGAGCACCTCCAGATCCACCATCCGGGCCCGGTGCGCCTGCTCCCGGCCGACCCTGCGGCGGCACTGGAGGTGCGGACGATGGATCGCTTCTTCGACAACTACATCGCGACCCCGCAGCAGAAATTCGTGTTCGATGCCCTGCGCCCCGCGGCCGAACGCGATCCGCGCGGTGTGCGCGAGGCCGGCGAAATGCTCGACACGGCCTACGCCTGGCTCGACCGCAGCCTGGCCGGGCGCACCTGGGCGGCCGGCGACGCGTTCAGCCTCGCCGATTGCGCGGCCGCGCCGGCGCTGTTCTACGCGGACTGGACGCGGCGCATCGATCCGACCTTCGCCAACGTCATCGCGTACCGCAAGCGGCTGCTGGCGCGCCCCTCGTTCGCCCGTGCGGTGGACGAGGCGCGGCCGTACCGCGCGTGGTTTCCGCTCGGTGCGCCGGACCGCGACTGAGGCGCCTCCCGGAACGCATCGATCAGCGTGCGTGCAGGTTCACCCATTTCACGTACGCGTCCATCCAGCCCTGCAGGAATTTGCGGCTGTCGGCGCCGATGTTGCCGTCGTCGTCGAACAGTCCGTCCTTGGCCTGGACGAAGGCTTCGGGCTGGCCGAGCGTGGGAACGTCGAGATAGGCGAGCACGTTGCGCAGATGCTGCTGCGCGAGCGCGGTTCCGATGGCGCCGATCGAAACGCCGATGACGCCCGCCGGCTTGCCCGGAAAGGCGCTCTTGCCGTACGGGCGCGAGGCATGGTCGATGGCGTTCTTGAGCACGCCCGGAATCGAGCGGTTGTACTCGGGCGTGACGAACAGCAGACCGTCCGCTGCGGCGATCTGCGCCTTGAGCCGTTTGACCGATGCGGCCTGGTCGGCGTCGTCGTCCTGGTTGTAGAGCGGCAGGTCGCCCAGTTCGAGCAGGTCGAACTCCAGTTGCTCCGGCGCCAGACGGGCGAGCGCCAGCGCGAGGCGACGGTTGAAGGATTCGCGGCGCAGGCTGCCGACGAGGACGGCGATCTTGCGGGTGCTCATGCGGGCGGTCTCCGGTGCGGTCGGGTGCGTCAGCATACCTGCGCACGCCGGCGGCGACGCCGAGCGGGCCGGCCGTGTTCACGCCGCAGCCGCCATCGGCCGGCGATATCACTACACTGGACCGCCTCCTCTGCGACACGGCGATGACCGCACCGATCCGCCTGGACAAACGCGTGGCCGAACTGCGGCACTGTTCGCGCGCGCAAGCGCAGCGGCTGATCGAGGGCGGCTGGGTGCGCGTCGACGACGCCGTGGTCGAGGCCTGTCAGGCGATGGTATCGACGCAGCGGGTGAGCGTGGATCCGCAGGCTCGGCCGGACGCCATCGCGCCCGTGACGCTGCTGTTGCACAAGCCGGCGGGCGTGGACTCGGTCGCCGCGGCTGCGCTGGCGACCGCCGCCGCGCATGCCGCGGACGATCGCTCGGGCGTGCGGCCGCTCGGGCGGCATCTCCATCGGCTGGTGCCGCTGATGCCGCTCGATGCCGATGCGGACGGCCTGATGGTGCTGTCGCAGGACGGTCGCGTGGTGCGGCGCCTGAGCGAGGATGTCGCCTCGCTCGAACAGGAGTTCATCGTCGAGATCCGCGGCGAGATGGCGGTGTACGGCCTCGCCCGGCTCGGGACGGGGTTGCGCTACCGCGGCCGCATCCTGCAACCGGCGAAGGTGAGCTGGCAGAACGAGGTGCGCCTGCGGTTCGCGCTCAAGGACGTGCAGCCCGGACAGCTGCGTTTCATGTGCGGCGAGGTGGGTCTTGACGTGGTGGCGATGCGGCGGATCCGCATCGGCCGCGTGGTGCTGGGCAAGATGCCGGCGGGCCAATGGCGTTACCTGCCGCCCGGGGATCGGTTCTGACGGTGCGTGCGCTGGGACGCGATTCATGCCGCCCGCACCATCCTGTGCGACCGCTGCCGGAGATCACCGCCATGCCGTTCACGGACACGTACGCCACCGTCGAACCCTCACGCGCGCAGGTCGATGCCCTGCCCGGCCTCACGGTGCTCGAATTCGGCGCGCCGTGGTGCGCCCACTGCCGCGCCGCGCAACCGCTCGTTGCGCAGGCGCTCGCCCCGATGCCGCAGGTGCGCCACATCCGCATCGAGGACGGTCCCGGGCGGCCGCTGGGGCGCAGCTTCCGCGTCAAGTTGTGGCCGACGCTGATCGCCGTGCGCGACGGCGTCGAACTCGCCCGCGCGGTGCGACCGGCCACCGTGGACGCGGTGGCCGGCCTGCTGCCGTCCGCGTGAGGCCGATCAGCGCCGGCGCGGCGCGCCTTCGGGCTGGTACACGCTGAGCATGTTCCGGTCCGGGTCGACGAAATCGAGCGAGAGCCCGCCGTCGGGGCTCTCGCTGACCGGCACCACGATCTCGACGCCGCGCCGGGCCAGCGCATCGGCGTAGTCGTCGATCCCGCCGTCGAGGCCGAACACGACCACCGGCGACTGCCCCACCGGCACCTCGCGCACGATGAACACCAGCGTCACCTGGCCCAGTTGCGCGATCGCGAACGGTCCGTCGTGTCCGTCCATCGCCTGCACGGGCAGGCCGAGCGTGTCGCGGTAGAACGCCACGGTGCGGTCGAGCGCGCGCACGAAGAAGACGATGGCGCCGACCTTGCAGTTATCAAGCATGGGAAATCCTCCTTCGGTGTGGTCCCGTGCCGTTGTTGCCGGACGGGGCCCCGGTGTGAGCATCGTTCCGGATCACCAGCAGATGCCCGTCGCAGTCGTGCGTGGCAAGTCCGGGCCGGTCGGCCAGGGCCGCGCGCAGCGCGCGCCGCACGAGGCCGAACTGCAGATCGACGCTGCGTGCGGGGTCGCGCACATAGGCCAGCGCGAGCGCCTGCGCACGCAATGACGGCGCGAGCGTGCTCAGGCGCCTGCGGATCGAGGTGAGGCGCTGGCGAAACGCGGCCGGAGACAGTGCGAGGATCCAGCGGATTTCGCTGCCGTCCAGTCCATGCAGTGCCAGCAGCGCGACGCGGCGCGCCGCCGGCGGCAACAGCGCCAGCAGTGCGGCCGCGTCCGGCGGAGCGGACTCCATGCTGCCGTCCTCCGGCACCTCCGCCGCTTGTTCGCGCCTGCGCCGCCGCACCGCGCTTCGCACCGCCAGCGCGGCCTGCCGCTGCAGCACGCCGGTGAGCCACGGCAAGTCGTTGCGCCGGGACTGCAGCGACGCCAGCAACACGTCCTGCACCAGATCGTCGGCGTCCGCGGCGCTGGCGGTGACGCGCGTGGCCATGCGGCGCAGCGCGTGAATGGTGTCGATGTCCATGCGCGATTCTGCCATCGGCAGCTGCGTTGCGGCGTGGCATGCCGGAGTCGTTACACTGCCCGGCCGTGCCGCGCGCGGCGCTTCGCACGCGGACGGATCGGAGATGGACGCATGCTGTGGATCGCCGTGTTCGTGCTGCTGGTCGTGGCGCCGCTGCTGCTGGGGCTGGCCGGCGTGCGGCGCGCCTCGCGCAACGACGTGCCGACACCGGCCTGGTCGTGGCGCCTGAGCGTGGCTTCGATGCTGCACTACACCCTCGCGTTCAATCTGACGTTTTTCGTGCAGGAACTGTTTCTCGTCGTGCCAAAGGCACTGACGCCCGGGCTGCGACCGACGCTGTTCCACAACAACCACGGCTGGGACGGCGAACACCCGCTCGCGCGCCTGTTCCAGGGCACGGGCGCGGCCGCGACGCTGGTGCTGGGCATGGCGTGCGCCTGGCTGCTTCGCAGCAGCCGCGTGCGTCGTACCGGCATGCGCCTGTTCCTGTTGTGGATGGCGTACTGCGGCGTGCTGATGGCCCTGCCGCAGGTGGTGATCGGCACGTTGAGCGAACGCAGCGACGTCGGCATGGCGATGGCGTTCTTCGGTCTGCAACCGACCACGACGACGGCGCTCGCGCTTGTTGCGCTGGCCTGCATCGGCGCGTTCGCGCTGTGGCTGCTGCCGTCGCTGCTCGGATTGGCGACCCCGGCGGACGTCGCCGGCGCGGCCGGGCGCACGCGCTTCGTCGCGCTCGCCGCGGCGCTGCCTGCGCTGCTTGCGATCGCACTCATCGTGCCGTTCCGCGTACCGCGCGAGGCGATCGAGGTGGTTCTGCTGCCCGTGCTCGTGACCGTGCCAGGCCTTGCGTGGATGCTTGCGGGCGCGTGGCGCGGGCGCGTGGCGGTGAATGCGGCGCCTGCTCCGCAGTCGATCGCGGCACCGTCGATCGCGGCGCCACTGATCGCGGCGACCGCCCTGCTCCTCGTCTTCCAGTGCGTGCTGCGGCCCGGCGTGGCGTTCTACTGACGAATGCGAACGCCCGGCGACGGCTAGCCGCGCCAGTTGGCGTGCGTGTCCCAGAACGCCACGGCGCGGCGGTAGGCCGCGCGATCGATCGGCACGCCCGAGCCGCCTTCTTCCACGCCCAGCGCATTGCGCAGCATCGTGATCGGCGCCATCGGCGTTTCCTGCGGCTGCGCCGTGTACATGCAGCCGACCACGCCCCACGACGCATCGATCGCCGTGCCCTCGCGCGCGAGCTGCTCGCGGCTGTAGAGGATCGCGATCAGATAATCGGCCACCGGAGGGTCCACGCCTTCGAACCACCGCACCAGCATCGGCAACTCGTCGGCGGTGCGCGCTTCGTACGCCGAACGCAGCAAATGCCGGTTCGCGGCGGTGATCGGCATGGCGAGCAGGCGTGTCGACGTCCAGTTGCGATGCACATGCAGCTTGCAGAACGGCGCGTAGCCGTCGAGCACCGCCTGCGGCGTCACGGTATTGAGATGCGTCTCGAACTCCTCGGCCGATACGTCCTGGATGGTGTTGCGGCGCGGCTGGACCGGAAACAGGCGGGCCCGGGCGAAGGGCGTCAGGACGATGGACACGGCGGCTCGCAGGCGCAAGGCGGAGGCAGGGCGCGATCCGGACGCATCACATGTTGCGCCGGTATTCGCCGCCCACGTCGTAGAGCGCGTGGCTGATCTGACCCAGGCTGTGCGTCTTCACCGCGTCCATCAGCGCGGCGAACACGTTGCGCCGCTCGCGCGCCGTCGCCTGCAG
This sequence comes from Chiayiivirga flava, assembly GCF_014202825.1. GTDB lineage: Bacteria > Pseudomonadota > Gammaproteobacteria > Xanthomonadales > Xanthomonadaceae > Chiayiivirga > Chiayiivirga flava. The sequence goes on from NZ_JACHHP010000001.1 coordinate 113,343, forward strand.
CCGTCGCAGGCCATCGTCGCCGGATGACGGAGACGCGCCGCCGGCCAGCGGATTGCGCAGCGCCTGGTAGCGGGCCACGTTGTCGATCTGCTGGTTCTTTTCCTCGGGCGTGGAGCGAATCAGCTCGATCTGCGTGACGATGTCGCCGCCATGCTCCTTCGGCAGGAAGGTGTTGACACCCACCAGCGGCAGCGAGCCGTCGTGTTTCCTGTGCTCGTAGTACATCGATTCTTCCTGGATCTTGCCGCGCTGGTACATCGTGTCCATCGCGCCGAGCACGCCGCCACGCTCGCTGATCGCCTCGAATTCCTTGTATACCGCTTCTTCGACGATGTCCGTGAGCTTGTCGACGATGAAACTGCCCTGCCACGGATTTTCGCAGAAGTTCAGGCCCAGTTCCTTGTTGATGATCATCTGGATCGCCACCGCGCGCCGCACGGATTCTTCCGTCGGCGTGGTGATGGCTTCGTCGTAGGCGTTGGTGTGCAGGCTGTTGCAGTTGTCGAATAGCGCGTACAGCGCCTGCAGCGTGGTGCGGATGTCGTTGAACTGGATCTCCTGCGCGTGCAGGCTGCGACCGCTCGTCTGGATGTGATACTTCATCATCTGGCTGCGTTCGTTGGCGCCGTAACGCTCGCGCATCGCGCGCGCCCAGATGCGGCGCGCCACGCGGCCGATCACGGTGTACTCCGGGTCCATGCCGTTGCTGAAAAAGAAGCTCAGGTTGGGCGCGAAGTCGTCGACCTTCATGCCGCGCGCGAGGTAGTACTCGACGATGGTGAAGCCGTTGGAGAGCGTGAAGGCGAGCTGCGAGATCGGGTTCGCGCCGGCCTCCGCGATGTGGTAGCCGGAGATCGACACCGAGTAGAAGTTGCGCACGTTGTTGTCGACGAAAAACTGCTGGATGTCGCCCATCATCCGCAACGCGAACTCGGTGCTGAAGATGCAGGTGTTCTGGGCCTGGTCTTCCTTCAGGATGTCGGCCTGCACGGTGCCGCGCACGGTGGCGAGCGTCCTGGCGCGAATGCGTGCATAGGTGTCTGCGTCGAGCAGCTGATCGCCGGTGATGCCGAGCAGCTTCAGACCCAGGCCGTTGTTTGTCGGCGGCAGGTCGCCGTGATAGCGCGGCCGCGGCTTGCCGTCGAACCATGCGTCGATCTTCGCCTGTGCCTGCGCCCAGCGCTGCGGGTCTTCCTGCAGGTAGAGCTCGACCTGCTGGTCGACGGCGGTGTTCATGAACATCGCGAGCAGCATCGGCGCGGGACCGTTGATCGTCATCGAGACGGACGTGGTCGGCGCGCAGAGGTCGAAGCCCGAGTAGAGCTTCTTCATGTCGTCGAGCGTCGGGATGTTGACGCCGGAGTTGCCGATCTTGCCGTGGATGTCCGGACGCGGCGCCGGGTCCTCTCCATACAGCGTGACCGAGTCGAACGCCGTGGAAAGCCGCGCCGCCGGCTGGCCGACGCTCAGGTAATGGAAGCGGCGGTTGGTGCGCTCGGGCGTGCCTTCGCCGGCAAACATGCGGATCGGGTCCTCGCCGCTGCGGCGGTACGGATAGACGCCCGCGGTGTAGGGATAGCTGCCCGGCAGGTTTTCCTTGCCGAGAAACACCAGCAGTTCGCCCCACGAGGTGTAGGTGGGCGCCGCGATCTTCGGGATCTGCTGGTGGCTGAGCGACGTGCGGTAGTTGTCGCCGGTGATCTGCTTGCCGCGCACTTCGTAGGTGAAGTGTTCGTCGGTGATCGACTTGAGCCGCTCGGGCCAATCGCGCAACAGTTTGAGGTTGTCGTTCGTGAGCGACTGCACCGCATCGTTGTAGCGCTGGCGCAGGGTCAGCAGCGCGCGGTCGTCGACGGCGCCCGGCGCGATGTCCGCGGATGCGTAGATGCCGAGCGCCGCCGGCAGCGCGTCCTCGCCGATGTCGCGCAGCGACTGCCAGTAGCTTTGCGCGCGGCTGGCGGCGTCGGCCTGCTTCCGGATCGACGCGTTGATCGCCCTGCCCTGCTCGGCGATCTCGGCGAGGTAACGGACACGCGCGCCCGGGATCAGCACGGTGGCGCGCGGTTCCTTGAGCGAGGTGTCGAGCGACGGTTCGAAATTGCAGCGCCCGTGCCCGACGTGCAGCTTCTCGCGCAGCAGCCGGCACAGATTGACGAACATCCAGCTCACGCCCGGATCGTTGAACTGGCTGGCGATGGTCGGATACACCGGCACCTGCTCGTCCGGCACTTGGAACGCCACGCGGTTGCGCTTCCACTGCTTGCGCACGTCGCGCAGCGCGTCCTCGGCGCCGCGCCTGTCGTACTTGTTGAGCGCGATCAGCTCGGCGTAGTCGAGCATGTCGATCTTCTCGAGCTGGCTCGCGGCGCCGTACTCGCTGGTCATCACGTACATCGGGAAGTCGACCAGATCGACGATCTCCGAATCGCTCTGGCCAATGCCCGCGGTTTCGACGATGACGAGGTCGTAGTCCAGCCCCTTGAGGAACGCGATGCAGTCGCGCAACACGGCGTTGGTGGCGACGTGCTGCCGCCGCGTGGCCATCGATCGCATGTAGACGCGCCTGCTGCGCAGCGAGTTCATCCGGATGCGGTCGCCGAGCAGCGCCCCGCCGGTGCGGCGGCGCGTCGGGTCGACCGAGATCACGGCGATCCGCATCTGCGGGAACGCGGCGAGGAAGCGGTTGAGCAGTTCGTCGGTGACCGAGGACTTGCCGGCCCCGCCGGTGCCGGTGATGCCGACGACCGGCGTTGCCGGCCGTTGAGATTCGTGATTGGTGATTCGTGACTCGGTAACGCGCTTCGCCCAGATTTTGCGCAGCATCGCGAGTTCGGCTTCGGAAAAGGCGCCGTCTTCGATCGCGCTCAGCACCCTGCCTATCCCGATCTCATCATCGAGCGAAGGCATACCGGCAGCGCGCTCCTGCGAATCACGAATCGCGAATGACGAATCCCGGCCTGTCGCCGTGCGACGGACGACATCCTCGATCATCTGCACCAGCCCCATGTGCATGCCGTCGTTCGGGTGGTAGATGCGCTCCACGCCGTAGGCCTGCAGTTCGCGGATCTCTTCCGGCGTGATGGTGCCGCCGCCGCCGCCGAACACGCGGATGTGCGAGGCGCCACGTTCGCGCAGCATGTCGACCATGTACTTGAAGTACTCGACGTGGCCGCCCTGGTAGCTCGACAGCGCGATCGCGTCGGCATCTTCCTGCAGCGCCGCGCGCACCACGTCCTCGACGCTGCGGTTGTGGCCCAGATGGATCACCTCGGCGCCCTGCGACTGGATCAGGCGGCGCATGATGTTGATGGCCGCGTCGTGGCCGTCGAACAGGCTGGCGGCGGTGACGAAGCGCAGCGGCGTGGTGGCCGGTGCGATGGCTGGGATGCTGGAGGCGGTGGTGCTCATCGCTGGCTGACTCGGGAAGCGTCGAGACAGCGATTGTAGCGCGAGTGGTCTCGCGCCCTGGTCCGGGCGCGTGCTCGCGGCCGCTCGGAGAAGAACGAAATCCTCCACGCCGTCGTGCCGGCGTTCGTCGGGAGCCAGCGACTTTTCGCGTTCTTGCGACACAGGCAACGCGAGCAACGTCACTCGGTCCCGGCGTTCGCCGGGACGACGGAACGAGGCGCGCAGCAAACGAGGACGAATGTCGCCCCGGCGTCGGTCAGCCGTGTCGGGCGTCCGCGCTGGCCAGAATCATTCGAGCCCGTCGCCGAACAGATGGATGTCGACGAAGCCCGGCGCGCCGACGAACAGGATCGATGCTGCGTCGTCGCGGTAGTTGCCGCGCTCGCCGGCATCGATCGTCAGCTCCCAGGTGTCCGCCGCGATCTTTCTCGCGCCGGCGAAGGTGTACCAGCCGAACGAGCCGGCAACACCCGGCTGCAGCGGACCGTAGTTGCGCCAGACCCAGTCCGGATCGCTGTCGTCCGCGCCGTGGAAGGTGACGGTCACGCGCGCGCGTTCGCAGTCCGGCAATTCGAAACGCAGCACGCCGCGGTCGAACAGCGTCGCCGCCACGCCGCGCGCGACATCGTGCGGCAGGCGGCCGCCGGCGATCGCGTGGGCGTTGTTGATGCGCGCGCATGTGCCGGCGAGCGGCAGGACATCGAGCGTGATGGCGGGCGGCGGCGCCGCGCCGCGGCCGGGCGCAGCGTCGGCGATGCCGAAGAACGAGGCCACGTCCGACTCGCCCGCGTCCTGCACCCCGTTGCCGTTCGCATCGCCACCGTTCGGCGCGGCGTCTTCGACCGACGTGACGGCGCCGTCGCTGTCCTCGTCGGCCACCTGGGTGAATTCCCAGAGCCCGCCGGGTGTGCCGGCGAGCAGCCGCGTGGCGTCGTGCGGGTCCACGGTCAGCGCGGTGGCCGCGTCGACGGGCAGCCCGATGCTGAAGGAATTCCACGTCAGCCCGCCGTCGGTGCTGCGGTAAACCCCGCTCGGATCGGCCGGCGAACCGCCGCCGACACCGGCGTAGACCGTGTCCGAATCCGATGGATCGACCACGAGCGCACGCACGTCGGCACCGGCGACGCCGACGCTGACCTCGCTCCACGACGCGCCCGCGTCGATGCTCTTGAACACGCGGCCGCCGCTGAAGTCGTAGGAGTCGCGGTAGCCGCCGGCGTACAGCACGTCCGAGTCGTTCGGGTCCATCGCCAGCGCCAGCACGTTGTAGTGCGAACTGCCCGGACCACCGACGCGTGCAAGCCCGCCGCTCGCATGCACCCACGTGGCGCCGCCGTCGGTGGACTTGAAGATGCCGTTCGCGACGGTGGGTTCGGGGCATGCGGGATCGGTCTGGTTGAGCGTGAGCCCCAGGTACAGCGTGTCCGGCGAGCGTGGATCGATGACCAGCGGGACCGCGATCTGGCTCGTCGGGCACGGTCCCGCGAGCGACGGCAGCGGCAATCCGATGTCCGACGCCGCCCAGGTCAGGCCCGCATTGGTCGACTTGTAAACCCGGGCGGCCTCGTACACGCCGGAAGTGTGGTTCGCACGGCCGCTGGCGGTGACGTACGCGGTCTGCAGCGGTCCGGCGGTGCACGGGCCGCTTGCCGGCGGCGAGGCGCACGAGCGCGGATCGAGCACGATGTTGCGCACCGTGCCGATGTAGCGCGTGCCGAAATACGTGGCCGGCAGGCCGGCGTCGATGGTGCTCCACGTCACGCCGCCGTCCGTGCTCTTGTAGATGCCGCCGTCGGTGTTGGACGGATCCGGCGCCACGCCCAGCCGGCGCGAACTGCCGACCGCATAGACGTGCGTGGTCGCCGTCGTGGCGGCCGTGGTGGGATCGATCGCCAGACCGCGCAGCTGCACCGCGTCGAGTCCGCCGTTGGAGCGCGTCCAGCTGCCGCCGCCGTCGTCGCTGCGCCAGAGCGTGGCCGACGGCGAAGTGGCATCGCCGTAGCCGACCAGGATGCGCGACGCCGCGAGCGGATGCACCGCGATGGCGCGGACGTTGCTGCTGATCATGCCGGTGTTGATCGCCGAGAACGTGGCGGCGGCATCGTCGCTGCGATACACGCCGCCGTGCTCGGTGCCGACCCAGACCCGGTCGTCCACCGGAAAACCGGACGCCGGCACCACCGTCACGAGCGCATCGGGGCGCGTGCCGTCGGCACTGAGGCCGCTGCCGTGCAGGGTCCAGGTGGCGCAACCGTCGGTGCTCGACGCGAGCGCCTCGCCGGTCGCCAGCCACAGCCTGTCGGGATCGCCCGCATCGACGGCCAGTTGCCGGTGGTTGCCGGGCGTTGTCGCGCATTCGATCCAGGAGCCGCCGGCGTCGTTGCTGCGATAGACCGCGCCGTTGCTGGCGAAGTAGATGCGATCGGCGTCCGCGGGCGCGGCTTCGAGGTCGCCGTCCCCGTAGGACACGAAGCCGGCGAATCCCGGCAGGTCGGCCGTCGGCGTCCACGTGCCGCCGTTGTCGTCGCTGCGGAATACCTGCGCGGTGAACGGCGGGACCGCCTGGCCGTAGGCGGCGTACAGGCGGCTGCCCGCGGCGTGCTCGATGCGCGCCATGTCCACACCCGCCGGCAGGCCCGTCCCCGCGGCGGGCGCGAAGCTCGCGCCGCCGTCGCCGCTGGTCAGAACGCCGACCGAGGTCGCGAGCGCCAGATGCTGGTCGCCGCCGGCGCGCAGCGACAGGTCCAGCAGGTAGGCGCCGGGCGGCAGCGACAGACCGGTCGGCGACCAGCCTGCGCCGCCGCTGCTGCGGAACAGCGTGCCGGCATCGGGCGCAACGAACATCGCGTCGCCGGTGTCGGACGCGACCAGGCCGTACGGGTACTGGTAGAGCAGTCCGTCCTCGAACCGGCTCCAGCTGTCGCCGCCGTCCGTGCTGCGGTACAGACCCCCGCGCGCGGCGAGCGTGAGGGTGCCGGGGGCGGTCGGATCGACGACGATCTGCATCGTCGCACCGCCCTCCGGGCCGGTCGTCGTCCAGACCCCGGGGCCGGCCTGGGCCACGCCCGCGGCGGCGGCCAGCAGCGCCAGCATGCATCGTTGTGTCTTGCGCATCTCGTCCTCCGGACGCGGAACAGTGCGGAATCTGGAACCTGCTTACGTGGAAACGCGCCGGGCTCCGACATCGTCACGGCAGCCGGGCGCGTGCGGCGTCAGCCCGGGGCGCGGATGTCGACCGGCGTGACGAAGTCGTAGCGCAGTTCCGTGCGGTTCTTGCCTTTGGCGTCGGTGGAGATCATGCGGATCGGCAGCCCGGTGTCGCCGCAGACCGACAGCTCCACCGTGCTGCGTGCCTTGAATCCCATGAACTTGCCATCCGTGACGTAGCGGTAGCCCTTCGAGACGCAGCCGTCGATGGTCTCCTCGCCGGTGGCCTGCACGTCCTGCACGTAGCGCTCGCCGTCCTTCATCGACTCGAACGTGATGTTCTGCACGAGGCGGCTCATGTCCATCGGCAGCCGCATCCACTCGTTGCCAGTGCGCATCCAGCTGCCGCCCGGCAGCACGATCGTTTCCGAATCCGGATTGGTCATGTGGAAGCTTCCGGGCAGTTTTACCGCGGTCCGGGTTTCGTAGGGCTTGCCGCGCACCTGGGTCACCATCGTGACGTGATAGGCCCGCTTCGCGAGCGCCGTGTCGAACGCCGCGATGACCTCGTCGCGGGCATCGGCATGGGCAGCGGACGCAAACAGGGTGGCGAGAACCAGCACGGCGGTGGCGAACTGTGGCATCGGTGGACTCCGGGTCGGGTGGACGAAGGAACTGTCGTGCGCGCTCCGGCATGGTGGCGCACATACGCAAAACGGTACGGCGCGGGGCACCGCATCGGGACATGGCTTTGCCGGGCCGTTGCACTAGACTGGGCGCCCACCGCGACCGGCCCGCCTCCGGGAATCGGCCGTTTTCTTTTTCCAATCATTAGATTGCAACAACTTTCTGCGAAACCGGATGACATCTCGTCCGGCGCTCGCCGCGCAGACACGGAGTCGACGATGCTGTTTGAAACCCTGGGTACGTTCGGTCACGAGCAGGTGGTGTTCTGCCACAACAAGGACGCCGGCCTGAAGGCGATCATCGCGGTGCACAGCACCGTGCTCGGCCCCGCGCTGGGCGGCCTGCGCATGTGGCCGTACGAAAACGAACAGGCCGCGCTCGACGACGTGCTGCGCCTGTCGCGCGGCATGAGCTACAAGAACGCGGTGGCCGGGCTCAACCTCGGCGGCGGCAAGGCGGTGATCATCGGCGATCCGCACCAGGACAAGTCCGAAGTGCTGTTCCGTGCGTTCGGGCGCTTCGTCGATTCGCTGTGCGGACGCTACATCACGGCCGAAGACGTGGGCATCGACGTCAACGACATGGAGTACATCCTCAAGGAAACCGACTTCGCCACCGGCGTGCACCAGGTGCACGGCGGCTCGGGCGATCCGTCGCCGTTCACCGCCTACGGCACGATGCAGGGTCTGCTGGCCTCGCTGCAGGCGAAGTTCGGCGACGAGGATGTCGGCGCACGCAGCTTCGCGGTACAGGGCCTAGGTCATGTGGGCCTCGAATTCGTCAAGCTGCTGCGCGAGAAAGGCGCCAAGGTGTTCGTCACCGACATCCACCAGAACCGCATCGACGAGGCCGTGGACCTCGGTGCCGAGGCCGTGGGCACCGACGAGATCTACGATGTGGACGCCGACGTGTATTCGCCGTGCGCACTCGGCGGCACGGTGAACGAGCAGACCCTTCCGCGCCTCAAGGCAAAGATCATCTGCGGCGCGGCCAACAACCAGCTCGCCTCCAATGCGATCGGCGACGAAGTGGAAAAACGCGGCATCCTCTACGCGCCCGACTACGCGGTGAACGCGGGCGGCGTGATGAACATCAGCCTGGAGATCGACGGCTACAACCGCGAGCGCGCGCTGCGGATGATGCGCACGATCTACTACAACGTCGGCCGCATCTTCGAGATCGCGCGGCGCGACAGCATTCCGACCTACATGGCGGCGGACCGCATGGCGGAGGAGCGCATCCAGAAGATTGGGCGGTTGAAGCTGCCGATGGGGCGGGCGCAGCCGAAGTTCCTGGGGCGCATGCGCGGGCAGTGAGGTTTGCGGTGGGGTGAGGCGGCGCTCTGCGCGTGCCCCCTTCCGCCTGCCGGCACCTTCCCCCGCTACGCGGGAGAAGGATTCCTTCGATGATGGCTGCGACAGCGAAGACGGTGAGGATTGTCCCGCACCTACATCGGAGCGTTCCTTCTCCCGCGCAGCGGGGGAAGGTGCCGGCAGGCGGAAGGGGGTGCTCCCGATTCCTCGTCCGCGCCTGCGTCCCCGCACCACCCCACCCCAACGACCAATTTGCGGCGCCGCATCATCGGTGCTGAAATTGCGGGTTCAGGCCCCATCTGCTGGGCTCCACGAACCGGAGTGTCACCATGACCGACGTCGTCATCGCCGGTGCCAAGCGCACCGCCATCGGATCCTTCCTCGGCCAGTTCACCGGCGTGCCGACACCCGCGCTCGGTGCGGTCGCGATCCGCGCCGCGCTGGAGCAGTCCGGCATCGCCGCCGACGACGTGAGCGAAGCGATCGTCGGCTGCGTGCTGCCCGCCGGCCTGGGCCAGGCCCCGGCGCGTCAGGCCGCGCTCGCGGCAGGACTGCCCACCTCCACCGGCTGCACCACGCTCAACAAGGTCTGCGGCTCGGGCATGAAGGCGATCATGCTCGGCAGCGACCTGATCCGGGCCGGCTCGGCCAGCGTGGTGGTCGCCGGCGGCATGGAATCGATGACCAACGCGCCGCATCTGCTCAACGGCTCGCGCACCGGCATCCGCTACGGGGCCGGCGAACTCGTCGACCACATGGCGTGGGACGGCCTGACCAATCCGTACGACAGGCAGTCGATGGGCGTGTTCGCGGACGCCACGTCCGAGAAGCTCGGCTTCACGCGCGAGGCGCAGGATGCCTATGCGGCCGAGAGCGTGAAGCGCGCCCTCGCGGCACAGCAGTCGGGCGCGTTCGACGCGGAAATCGCCGCGGTGACGGTGTCCGGCCGCAAGGGCGACGTGGTGGTGACCTCCGACGAGCAGCCGGGCAAGTGCGACATCGGCAAGATCCCGTCGCTGCGCCCGGCCTTCAACAAGACGGGCACGGTCACCGCCGCCAGCTCGTCGAGCATTTCCGACGGCGCCGCCGCCGTGGTGCTGCTGTCGGCGGACGACGCGAAGGCCCGTGGCGTGACGCCGCTGGCGCGCATCGTGGCGCATGCGGCGCACGCGCAGACGCCGGAGTGGTTCACCACGGCGCCGGTGGCGGCCATTTCCAACGTGCTGGCAAAGGCCGGCTGGACGGTGGACGACGTCGACCTGTTCGAAGTCAACGAAGCCTTCGCCTGCGTCGCGATGGCGCCGATGAAGGAGCTGGGCATTCCGCACGACAAGCTCAACGTCAACGGCGGCGCCTGCGCGCTGGGCCATCCGATCGGCGCCACCGGCGCGCGCCTGGTGGTGACGCTGCTGCACGCGTTGCGCGCGCGCGGGCTCAAGCGCGGCGTGGCCGCGCTGTGCATCGGCGGCGGCGAAGCGACAGCGATCGCGATCGAGTGTCCATGACCGGCGAGCCGCTGCCGCGAGGTTGTAATTTGCAAGATCGCTGAGCGCGGGGGATGATGTCGTGCGACGCGCCAAGGGGGCGCGCTCGACATCGACCCATCGCATCGATCAACTCGGAGATTCGCGCACATGTCGCTCAACAAGACGCTGCTCGCCGCTGCCCTGGCCCTGACCCTCGTCGCCTGCAGCGAGCAATCGCAGGAAACCGCAAAACAGGAAGCGGCCCAGGCCGTGGATGCCACCAAGGAAGCGGCGAAGGACGCCGGCGCCGCCGTGAGCGCAGCCGCCTCCGACGCCGCCGCCGCCACCGGTGAAGCGGTGGACGCCGCTGCGGCCAAGACCGGTGAGGTCGCAAGCGACGTCGCCGCCAAGACCGGCGAGGCGTGGGAAGCGACCAAGGACGCCACCGCCGAAGTGGCTGCGGATGCCAAGGACATGGCAGCGGACGCCGGCGCCGCGATGAAGGAAGCCGGCAGCGACGCGATCGACGCCACCAAGGAAGCCGCCGCGACCGCATCCGACAAGGTCGATGCCGCCGTCACCACGCCGGCCGAGAAGAAGGACGGCGAGGGCTGATCGACCGCCTCTCCCGTCGAGCACGAAGGCGCGCTCTTGCGCGCCTTCGTCCGTTCTAGCCCGAGGATCGACCGATGCGCCGCCGTCCTGCCGCCCTTCGCCCGCTCTGGCTCGCCGCCGTGCTCGTGCTGTGCGGCTGCGAACGCACGGTGTTCCAGTCGCCGCCGTCGGCCAGCGCGCGGTGCGACAAGGCACTGGTGGGGCACTGGGTGTCGGAAGGCGACGAAGGCGGCCACGACGGCGAGCTGATCGCGCATGTCGACGCGAGCTGCACCTTGCGCGTCGAGCAACCGAGCGACGGCGGCGTGAAGCGATCGGCAAGCACCACGCTGCGTTCCGACCGCCTCGCCGGCGGACACTATCTCTGGATCGATGCCGCATGGGCGCACGCCGCGTTCGACGTCCAGGCCAGTCCGCTCGACCGGCCCGGCGACATCTACCTGCTCTCGTACACCAGCACCGGCCGCGACCGCCTGACGCTCTACGCGGTGCGCCATCGTGCGCTCGCGCATCGCGTGCTCGACAAGGACATCGCCGGCGAACTGCTCGCGCGCGAGAACGCCCTCGCCGTGCGCATCCCGGGCGACAGCGCCGCCACCGCCGCGCTGCTGCGCAAGTACCGCCTGTTCGACACCAGCAACGGCATCGGCTTCCGCCGCGCCGGCGACGGAGCGGCCACGCGCTGAGCCGCCCGCCGCGGCGCATCCCCCGGCGCCCCGCTACAATGGCGGTTTCGCGCACACGGATCTTTCCGACATGAAATTGCAGGATGTTCGCGCCGTCGTCAGCGGCGGCGTTTCCGGCCTCGGTCTTGCGGTCGCACGGCGGCTCGTCGTCGAAGGCGGCAAGGTCGCACTGTTCGACATCAACGACGAAAAGGGCGCCGCCGCCGTGGCCGAGCTCGGTGCCGAGCGCGCGCGCTACTTCCGCACCGACGTCACCGACGAGGACAGCGTTGCCGCCAACGTGGTCGCGGCGAAGGAGTTCCTCGGCGGCGTCAACGCCGCGATCGGCTGCGCAGGCATCCTCGGCGCCGGGCGCGCGCTCGGCAAGGACGGCCCGATGCCGCTGAAGGGCTTCGCGAGCACGATCGCGGTCAATCTGATCGGCACCTTCAACCTCGCCAAGGCCGCCGCCGACGCGATGCAGCACAACCCGCCGGGCGACGACGGCGAACGCGGCGTGATCGTCAACACCGCGTCGATCGCGGCGTTCGAAGGCCAGATCGGCCAGGTCGCGTACTCGGCGTCCAAGGGCGGCGTGGTGGCGATGACGCTGCCGCTGGCGCGCGAATTCACGCGCATCGGCGTGCGCGTGATGACCGTGGCGCCGGGCGTGTTCCACACCCCGATGGTCGACGGCATGCCCGAGCAGGTCTACCAGTCGCTCTGTGCCCAGGTACCCTTCCCGCCCCGCCTGGGCCAGCCGGACGAATTCGCCGACGCGGTGGCGTGGATCCTCACCAACCGCTACCTCAATGGCGAGACCATCCGCATCGACGGTGCGATCCGGCTCGCGCCCAAGTAACCGGGAATCGGGAATCGGGAATCGCGACAGCGCCCGACTCCTGCCCCACCCGCTCCGCTTTCAACGATTCCCCACTCCCGACTCCCCACTCCCGGTCTTCCCAATGAAAGCATCCGAAGTCAAGCGCGGCTACGTCGTCGAACACAACAACACCGTCTACCAGGTGCGCGACATCGAGCGCAGTGCGCCGACCGCGCGCGGCGGCAACGTCACGTTCCGCTTCACGATGTACAGCATCCCCGGCGGGACCAAGTACGACCTGAGCCTGCGCGCCGACGACGACCTGAAGGAGGTCGATCTCGCGCGCCGTCAGGCGACGTTCTCGTACAAGGACGGCGATGCGTTCGTGTTCATGGACGACGAGGACTACACCCAGTACGTGCTCGGCCCGGAAATCGTCGGCGACAACGGCGTCTACATCACCGACGGCCTCGGCGGCAGCTTCGTGCAGATCATCGACGACCAGGCCGTCGGCCTGCAGTTGCCGCAGAGCGTGGTGCTGGAGGTGGTCGACACGCCGCCGGAGCTCAAAGGCGGCACCGCCACCAAGCGGCCCAAGCCGGCTACGCTCAGCACGGGTCTGGAGATACAGGTGCCCGAATACATCACCAACGGCGAGAAGATCTGGGTGAACACGGTGACCGGCGAGTTTGCCGGGCGCGCGTGACGGTCTCCGCGAACGGTCGCATCGGGCGTTTCCTTCTCCCTGCGGGAGAAGGTGCGCGGCAGGGCGGATGAGGGAATCACCTCGCAGGTCCACGTCCGCTGCAATCGATGCGCGCGGCGGATGATTGCGGTGCGAAAGGACTGCGGCGCCCGTCCCTCATCCGCCTTCGGCACCTTCTCCCGGCGGGAGAAGGAAGAGCGTCAAGTCGTGCATCCGCCGTCGCCTCCTCCGGACGGCACAAGCAGACGCAACCGGTCGCTAGCGAACGATACTGCGGCTGTCCAGCCGCTGCGCAAACACCCACGCCCACAGCTCGGGCATCGCGTACGCCGGATCCCAGCTGTTGTGGTTCGCGTCGGGGAACTCGGTGTAGCGCGGTGTGCCGCCCGCGGCGCGCAACGCCGCCACGATGCGTCGCGAGTTGTCCGGCGGCACCAGATCGTCGCGTGCGCCGTGAAACAACCACGCCGGCACCGTATGCAACCGTCGCGCGAGCTCCGCGTACGGATCGGCCGCACCGCGCAGCGGCGCGACGAACAGGTCGTCGTAGTTCGGCGGGTTCTCGATCCCGCCGCACACCGGCACCAGCGCCGCGAACCGCGCCGGATGCAGCAGCGCCAGTTCCCACACGCCGTAGCCGCCACGCGACATCCCGGTGAGGCAGGTGCGCGCGGCATCGCCGCCGAATTCGCGTGTCGCGTTCTCCAGCGCGGCCATCGCATCGGCGGCCACATCGCCACTCCAGTTGCGTTCGAGCGGCGCCTGCGGGAACACCGCGATGGCCGGGAAGTCCGGCATGCGCGCCAGCTGCGGGCCCAGACCCGAGCGCGTCTGCGCCACGTTGTCATCGCCGCGCTCGCCCGAGCCGTGCAGGAACATCACCACCGGCACGAGCGTCGCGTCGCGGCGGCGCGGAGCGAACACGCGGTAGGCGACGCTGCGACCGTTGCGCCGCACGCGGCGTGGCAGGAATACGTCGGCCGACGGTGGCGGACCGGCGACCGTCATGCAGCCCGGCAGGACACCCAGGCCCGCACAGGCGAGTCCCGCCGCGAGCAGACGCCGCCGCGGCGACACGCTCCCGTTCCGATCGCACGCCTGCAGATCCATCCCCGACTCCTCGTCGAAGCGTGCATCGCGCGCGGCACTCATGCCGATCGCGCCAGCCAGGCCGCAGCCATGCGCCGCATCGATGCGTCGAGCGAGCGATCGCCGGGCATCGCCGCAATCTCGCGCCACGCGAGCGCCAGCGATTCGTCGCTGACGGTGAACGCTTCGCTCGCGCCGGCGCGCACCACGTAACGCACGTCGTAGTGCCAGTGTTCGGGCGTGTCGCCGCGGGCCGGAATGCGGTGCCGGTCGAGATCGAAGATGTCCGGTTCGATGGTCAATCCGGCCAGGCCCGACTCCTCCTCCGCCTCGCGCAAGGCGGAAGCGGCGAGGTCCGTGTCGCCGTCGGCATGGCCGCCCAATTGCAGCCAGCGGCCGAGCTTGCGGTGATGCGTCAGCAGCACGCGCCGGCCGTCGCCGCTCACCAGCCAGCACGAGGCGGTGAAGTGGCCGACGCGGTGCGTGCGCTCGAACACCTCTGGAGCCGATGCGAGGAATCGGAGGAACAGCGCAGCCACCTCGCGCTCGGCCGGGCAACGTGCGGCGTGCTGTCTGATCTGCGCGGCGGTGTCGGCGAAAGCGGGGTTCACTGGGCGTTGGCGCCTCCGGAGCGGGGAGGAAGTATGCCGCGGCGACACCGCCGCGTCGTCCTAGCGCACGGCCTTGCCGGGCGTGTCAGCGCAGGTTAAGGTGCATCGATTAGGGGAACGGACCCGCGTCCGGACCGACAATTCGAAACACGCACGGGGAAGTCGCATGCTCAAGAACCTGTTGGCCACGAAACCGGTGGCGCCCGCCGGCCATGTCGATGCCGGCGAACCCGTCGAAGGCTCGCTGCAGGGCGAAACCGCGCTCAAGCGCACCCTGACCGGCAACCAGCTCATCATGCTGGGCATCGGCGCGGTCATCGGCGCGGGCATCTTCGTGCTCACCGGCCACGCCGCGGCCGAGCATGCCGGCCCCGCGATCGTGCTCAGCTTCGTGCTCGCCGGCATCGCCTGCGCGCTCGCGGGCCTGTGCTATGCCGAGTTCGCGGCCATGCTGCCGGTGTCGGGCAGCGCCTACTCCTATTCGTACGCGACGCTGGGCGAATTCGTCGCCTGGTTCATCGGCTGGAACCTCGTGCTCGAATACCTGTTCGCCGCCTCCACGGTGGCCGTGGGCTGGTCGGGTTACCTCAACAGCCTGCTCGGCTCGTTCGGTCTGGCGCTGCCGGCGGCGCTCGCGGCGGCGCCGCTGAACGTGGTGGACGGCAGCCTCGTCTACACCGGCGGCATCATCAACCTACCGGCGGTGTTCATCATCGCGGCCATCAGCGGGCTGTGCTACGTCGGCATCACCCAGTCGGCCTTCGTCAACTCGATCATCGTCGCGATCAAGGTCACGGTGATCCTGCTGTTCGTCGCCTTCAGCCTGCAGTTCGTCAATCCGGACAACTGGGTGCCGTTCATCCCGGAAAACCAGGGGCCGGGGCGCTACGGTTTCGACGGCATCGTGCGCGGCGCGGCGGTGGTCTTCTTCGCCTACATCGGCTTCGACGCGGTGTCGACCGCCGCCGGCGAGGCGAAGAACCCGCAGCGCGACATGCCGCGCGGCATCCTCGGTTCGCTGCTCATCTGCACGGTGATCTACATCATCGTCTCGGCGGTGCTGACCGGCATGCTGCCCTACTCCCAGCTGAGCACGCCCAAGCCGGTGGCCACGGCGCTGGAAGCCTATCCGAGCCTGCTGTGGCTCAAGCACGTGGTGGAGCTGGGCGCGATCGCGGGTCTGAGCTCGGTGATCCTGGTGATGCTGATGGGCCAGCCGCGCATCTTCTACGCGATGGCGCAGGACGGGCTGCTGCCGCGCTTCTTCGGCAAGGTGCATCCGAAACACCAGACGCCGTACATCGGCACGATCATCGTCGGCGTCGTGGCCGCGGCACTGGCCGGGTTCCTGCCGATCGGCCTGCTCGGCGAGCTGGTGTCGATGGGCACCCTGCTCGCCTTCGCCACGGTCTGCATCGGGGTGATGGTGCTGCGCCGCACGCGCCCGGACCTCGCGCGGCCGTTCCGCGTACCGGCCGCGTCCATCATCTGCCCGCTCGGCGCGGCTGCGTGCCTGTACCTCTTCTGGCAGCCGTTCTCGCAGCACTGGCATCTGATGGTGGGCTGGACCGCGATCGGCATGGCGATCTATTTCCTCTACGGATACCGCAACAGCAAGCTCCGCAAGCGCTGAGCCATGACGGCACCCGCAAAGAAGATCGGCCCGTTGCTGGCCACCTTCGTGGTGGCCAACAACATGATCGGCTCGGGGTTCTTCCTGTTGCCGGCGACGCTTGCGCAGTCCGGCGCCGTCACGGTGCTGAGCTGGCTGATGACGATGGTGCTCGCGCTGGTGCTCGGCGGCGCCTTCGCCCGCCTGGCGCGCGACTATCCGAGCCTGGAAACGCCCGACGATTACGTGCGTCCGGCGCTCGGGCGCGATGCTAGCTTCCTGGCCACCACGCTGTACTGGGTGTCGTCGTGGATCGGCAACAACGCCATCGCGGTGGCGGCGTTCGGTTATCTGATCATGCTGCTGCCGTTCGACGGCAGCAATCCGGCGGTGCAGGTCGCAGGCCAGGTGGTGCTGATCTGGATGATGTTCGCGATCAACCTGCTCGGGCCGCGGCCGGTGGCCCGCTTCCAGTCCTTCTGCGTGGTGTTCGGCCTGCTGCCGGTGGCCGTGGTGCTGATCTTCGGCTGGGGCAGTTTCGATTCGGCGATGTATCACGCCGCGTGGAACACCACCGGGGAAGCCTGGAACGCCCCCGACGGCGGCGTTCCGGCGCCGCGCTCGGACATGGCCCTGGTGTTCACGTCGCTGGCGCCGATCTTCTGGGCGTTCGTGGGGCTCGAAACCGGCGCGATGGTGGCCGGCATCGTGCGCGATCCGGCGCGCGACGTGCCGCGCGCCACGCTCGCCGGCATCCTGATCGCGGGGACGGTGTACTTGGTGTCGTCGGTGCTGGTGATGGGCATCGTGCCGGCGTCGACGCTGGCCGGGTCCAGCGCCCCGTTCGCGCTCGTGGCCGGCGAGATCTTCGGCCCTTGGGCGATTCCGGTGATCGCCGCGGCGGCCGCGCTGAAAGCCACCGGCACGCTTGGCGGCTGGATGCAAGTCTCCGGCGAATCGGGTGCGCGTGCGGCGCAACGCGGTTTCCTGCCCGCCGTGTTCGGACGCTTCAACCGACGCGGTGCGGCGGCGTGGGGGCTGGGCATCGTCGCCGCCGCGATGAGCGGCATCGCGCTGCTGACGCTGTCGCCCACCGTCGCGGACCAGTTCGGCCTCATCGTCGAGATCGTCGTGATGATGGTGGTGCTCGCCTACGCCGCGGCAGGCCTGAGCCTGCTGCTGGGCACCGCGCAGCGGCGTCCGAACGGCCAGGACCGCCTGTTCGGCATCGGTGCACTGCTCGCCTGCGTGCTGCTGCTGGCTTCGTATCCGCTGTCGATGCTGGGCGGTGGCGTCGTTGTGGTGGCCGTGGTGTGGGGCGCGTTTCGGCTGTTCGGCCCCAAGGCCTGACCTCGGTCGCCGGTTCGGCCGGCCGCTGCCCAGCCTAGTTTCCCTGGGCCGGATCCGGCGGTGACCCGTCGGCGACCGGATCGGCCGCCGGCGGACCCTCGTCCTCGCTTTCCAGGCGCCGGTCCGACAGCTGCTTGCGTGCGCTCGCGCCGAGCGTGCGCAGCTTGTCCACGCGTCCGAGCAGGTTGCCCTTGCCGGTGCTGATGCGCTTGACCGCGTTTTCGTGCGAACGCGCGGCGCGCGCGAGCTGTTCGCCGACGGCATCGAGTTCGGATTCGAGCAGCACGAAGCTGTCGTGCAGGGCCCCGGCCTGACGAGCGATTTCCTGCGCGTTGACGTTGCGGTCCTCCAGTTTCCACAGGTGGGCCACGGTGCGCAGCGTCGCCAGCAGGGTGCTCGGGCTGACGAGCGCGATATTGCTCTTGAGCGCGTGGGCGTAGAGGCCGTCGTCGATTCGCAGCGCCTCGATCCACGCCGCCTCCACCGGCACGAACATCAGCACGAAATCAACCGTGCGCAGGCCTTCGACGCGGGTGTAGTCGCGCTTGCCGAGCCCGTCGATGTGGCGCTTGAGCGATTCGACGTGCGCCTTCATCGCCATCGCGCGTTCGGCATCGTCGGGCGCCGCGCAGGCGCGGTCCCACGCGATCAGCGAGACCTTGGCGTCGATCACCAGATCCTTCGCGTCGGGCAGGCGCACCACCACGTCCGGACGCGGGCGGCCGCCCTCCTCGTCCTGGAACACCATCTGCAGCTCGTAGCCGCGACCCTGCTGCAGGCCGGACATCTCCAGCACGCGTTCGAGCACGAGTTCGCCCCAGGCGCCCTGGGTGCGGCTGTCGCCTTTCAGCGCGCGGGTCAGGTTGGCGGCCTCGGCCGTAATCTGCCGGTTGAGCTGCTTGAGCGAGTGGATCTCGACGTTGGTATTGGCGATGGTCTGGCTGAACTGCTGCAACTGCTCGCGCAGCGGCGCCAGCAGGCCGCCGAGCTGCTTCTCGCTGCGTTCGCCGAAGGCGCGCGACTTTTCCTCCAGCAGCGTGGTGGCGAGGTTGCCGATCTCGGCCTTGAGCCGGACATCGAACTCGCGCAGCCGCGCGTCGGTGGCGGATTTCTGTTCTTCGAGCCGTGCGGCCAGGTCCGCGGCCAGGGACTTGGCCTGGCTGCGTTGTTCGCGCGAGATGCGGAGCTCCTCGGTCAGTGCGGCGAGCTGGCGCTCGAGTCCGGTGACGCGCTCGGCCTGCGCGGCGAGGCCGGCGCGCTCGTCGGCGAGGGCGTCTGCGCGTTGGCGCAAGGTGTGAATGGTCTGGTCGGCGGCTTCGAGCCGGGCTGCCAGATCGTTGCGCTGGGCCTGCGTGGATTGCAGGTCGCGTGCGAGCGCGACGAGTTCGGGCTCGCGCGCCTCGCGACCGCGGGCATGCGCGCGCGGCACGAGCAGCAGTCGGGCGAGGACGATGCCGAGCAGGACGGCGGCAAGCGCGACGAGTATCAGCGTGACGGGAGTCTCGAGCATGTCTGGATTCTAGCGGCGGCGACGTCGCAGGAGCTGCGATCGGTGCCGCCGGCGCCGTGGCGAGGGCTCGCCCGGGCGGCAATCGGTGATCTCCGGCTCGCCCGCAGCCTGCGCGCACCTGCCTCGCGGCGCAGGCGTTCACGGACGATAGGCGACCCAGCCCTTGAAGGTGAACGCGCAGTAGAAGAGCTCGATGTCCGTGAATCCGGCCTCACCCAGCAGATCGACATCCTGCGCCGGTGAAAGCACGGGAAGCCGCTCCCGGATTGCCGAGACGCTGCCGTCGGCCTGCGCCGCGGGCACGCCGGACGCCGCCGAAAAGGCTGCATTGCGTGCAAGCCACCTGTCACGCGCAGGCGCGTCGCCGGGAATGCTGTGATGCGCAACGACCAGCGATGCGCCGGGCCGCAGTCGCACCAGCATCCGCTCGAGGGTCTGCAGGCGTTCGTGCGACGGCAGGAAATGCAGCGTCAGCAGACACGTCGCTCCGTCGAACGGCCCCATCGGCGCGCTGTCGACATCACCTTCGTGCAGGCGCACGCGAGACGCCAGAGGTCCGAGGGTGGTGCGGGCGAGATCGAGCATCGGTGCAGACGGATCGACGCCGTCGAAGCGCCAGCCCGCATGCATGCCGGCAAGCGCCCTCAGCTCCAGCCCACCGCCTGCACCGAGCACCAGGATGCGTGCGTCGGCGGGCGCGCGTTCGGCCAGCAGGACACCTGCCATCGTGTGCAGGTCCCTCAGACCGGGGACGATCCGGGCGGTTCGTTCGGCATAGCCCGCCACGACCACGGGATCGGAGAACGGGATCATCGAACGCCGCTGTCGGCCTGCGCGGAGGCGATGGTCCCGGGCCAGAGCAGCGAACGGTGGACCTGGGCGCCCGCGAGCGCTCCGCCACCGATCGCCAGCGATATCGAATGCGGCGCCCGCGCCACATCTCCGCAGGCAAATACGCCTGCGACCGAGGTTCGGGCCTCGGCGTCGACGCAAATCTGGACACCGAACGGCGTCTCTTCCAGTGCGCAGCCCATCGTTTCGGCCAGAGCGCCGGAAGGAGACGTGTGCGTGGCCGTGAACAGACCCGCAAAGCGCAGACGTCGTCCGTCGGCCATCACCACGTCGGCCGAGCCCTCGATCCTGTCGATGGGCGTATCCTCGATCGCCACGCCGCGTCGCTCCAGCCCGGACCTGGCCTCGTGGTCCAGATCCATGGCACCGTTGACGAGCAAGGTCACATCGCCCCAGTCGGTGAGCAACTCGGCTTGATGGATCGACATCGGACTTGCGCCGACGATCCCGATGCGGCCCTGGCCGAGTTCGTAGCCATGACAGTACGGACAGTGGAACACCGTCCTGCCCCAACGTTCGGCGAGTCCTTCGACGGCCGGAAGGCGGTCCGTCACGCCGCTGGCCAGAAGAACGCGGCGCCCTCGGAACGAGAGGCCGGCCGTGGTCGTGACGATGAAGTCGTCCACCTGCCCGGCCACGGCGTCGACCCGCCCCTCGACCCAGGTCAGCGTGGCATACGCTTCGAGCTGGCGGCGCGCGTTCGCCGCGAGTTCGTCCGGTGGCTCGCCATCGTGGCCCAGAACGCCGTGCGCATGGCGGGCGAAACGGTTGCGCCGCTCGCCGGCATCGATCACCAGCACGGTCCGGCGCGCGCGCAACAATTGCAGGGTCGCGGCCATGCCCGAATAGCTTCCACCGATGACGATCACGTCGTGCTGCATCTCAATTCCTCGGGCGTCGCGCAGCCGCGTGCCGGCGTGCGAAGTCGGCGGCCAGATCGGCCAGGGTGATCTCCGAGAAGCGCGTGAGCAGCAGCGCCTCGGCCTCGGCGAACGTGCCTTCGAGCGCGGCATTCACCGATTGCTCGACCAGGCACTGCGATGCTTCGTTGCGGTTGCCGACCGCGAACAGCGCCGGCTCGCCCAGCGCGGCATGCAGTTGGCGCAGGGTGACGGTGGCAAGGTCTGCGCGAATCCGCCAGCCTCCTGCATGGCCGCGACCCGCGGTGACAATGCCGGCCTCTCGCAGATACCCCATCGTGCGTCTGACGACGACGGGATTGGTGCCCAGGCATCGCGCCAGCGTTTGCGACGTGACGGGGCCGTCGTGCTCGGCCATGTGCAGCAGGGCATGCAGTACGGATGAAAGGCGGCTGTCCCGGTTCATGTAACTGATGATGTTTCATATCCGGTTGCGCGTCAAATATGCTGCCGAAGAACATCCTGAATCGGCAGCGCACGCGGGCCGAACGCCTGGACTCGCTCCATCGGCGAGTTCTGACGTCATGCCTTCCCAGCCCTTCCCCTCTCCGCGGCGCGCAGGCACAGTGACCCTTCTCCGTCTCCGCGCCGCATGTCCCGCATCCTTGTCCTCCAGCACGTGGCCGCCGAGCCGCTCGGCACGCTCGATCCGTTGATCCGGGCGCGCGGGCATCGCATCCGCTACGTCAACTTCCAGCGCGATCCGGACGCGCAGCCGTCGCTCGACCGCTATCGCGGACTGATCGTGCTCGGCGGGCCGATGAACGTCGAGGATCAGGCGGCGCGGCCGCACTTGCGCACCGAGCTGCGCCTGATCGAACACGCGCTGGCGCAAGGCAAGCCCGTGCTCGGCATCTGTCTTGGCGCGCAGCTGCTCGCGCACGCGCTCGGCGCGCCGGTGCGGCGCCACCGCTGCCACGAGATCGGCTGGTACGACCTGTCCACCACGGAGGCCGGCCGCGTCGACCGCGTGCTGGCGCCGCTCGGGCGCGTGCGCCCTGTGTTCCAGTGGCACGGCCACAGCTTCGACATCCCGCGGTCGGCAACGCATCTCGCACGCACGTCGAGCTGCGAGAACCAGGCCTTTCGCCACGGCGACAACGCCTACGGATTCCAATTCCATCTGGAGGTCGATCGCGCCCTGATCGAGCGCTGGCTTTCGATTCCCGCTTACCGCGAGGAACTGCTCGCCGCCGACGCCGGGCAATGTCCGGAGACCATCCGGCGCGCCACGCTCGAACACGCCGCCGCCACGCAGGACGCGGCCCGCGACGTGTTCGAGAATTTCCTCGATCTGGTCGGCCGGCCGCGGCGACGCATCGCGCTGCCGTCGCACCTGTGAACGCGTCCCGCACGCGGGCATGAACGCCGCGCATCCGCAGCGCCGGTGTGCGCATTGCATCGCTACGCTTGCGCTAAGATTCGATCGATGAACCAGCCCCTGCCCTACGACCGACAGCGGTTCGATGCCGCCGCGCGCGAACTCGTCGAAAACACGCGCGAGCTTGCCGCGCTCGGCTGGACGCCGGCCACGAGCAGCAACTTCTCGCTGCGCCTGGACGATCGCCACGCCGCGATCACGGTGTCCGGCCGCGACAAGGGGCGGCTTGGCGACGGCGACATCATGGTGGTCGATTTCGACGGCCAGCCCGTGGCGACGACGCAACGCCCGTCCGCCGAAACCCTGCTGCACACGCAGCTCTACCGCCGGTGTCCGGACATCGGCTGCGTGCTGCACACGCATTCGCGCGTTCAGACGGTGGCGTCGCGCCTGTTCGCAGCGGATGGCAAGGTCCCGCTTGCGGGCTACGAATTGCTCAAGGCGCTGCACGGCAACGCCACGCACGAGGCGGCGATCGATCTGCCGGTGCTGCCGAACACGCAGGACATGCCGGAACTGGCGTCCCGCGTGGATCGCCTGCTCGATACGCAGACGCTCTGGGGCTACCTGATCGACGGCCACGGGCTTTATGCCTGGGGCCGCACCATGGCCGAAGCCCGCCGTCACCTGGAGGCCTTCGACTTCCTGCTCGCCTGCGAACTGGACCTGAGGAGGTTGCGCGCATGAGCCGTCTACGCATCTTCGCCGACGACGATCCGGTCACGCCCGATTTCGTCAGCACCGACCACGCCAGCATCGCGCACAAGCTCGCGGGCATCGGCGTGCGCTTCGAGCAGTGGGAGGCGATGCATCCGATCGAGCCCGGGGCGCCGTCCGAAGACGTGCTGGCCGCCTACAAGACCGATATCGACCGCCTCGTCGCGGAAAACGGCTTCAAGAGCATCGATGTGGTCAGCATCGCGCCGGACCATCCGCAACGCGAGACGATGCGCGGCAAGTTCCTCGACGAACACTTCCACAAGGAAGACGAGGTGCGTTTCTTCGTCGCCGGCTCGGGCCTGTTCACGCTGCACGTGGACGGCCGCGTGTACGAGATCCGCTGCGAACAGGGCGATCTCATCGGCGTGCCGGACGGCACCACGCACTGGTTCGACATGGGGCCGGAACCGTATTTCGTCGCCATCCGCTTCTTCACCGAGCCGGACGGCTGGGTCGGCCACTTCACCGGCACCGACATCGCGGGGAAGTTTCCCCGCTACGAGCCGGGACAGGCAGGCTAGCCGCGCGGCGGAGGCGCCTGGCCTCGCCGCCCGGCGATCTGCGTTGTGGCCGACAGCGTGTCGGGATTCGTCCCCGTCCGGCGTTGATCGGATCGGCACAGTCACGTGCATCGTCCATGCGTCGCGCACAGCGGGCGCGTAGCATGGGGCGGTGGGTGCGTGGTGCCGTGTCCGTCCGCCGACCGAGGAACGCCATGAACGCTTCGAAGCCGTCCTGCCCGCGCTTGCGTCGCGAGCATTCCGCCCTGCCCGCTTGCCGTCTGCTTGCGGTGGCGCTGCTGTCCTGCAACCCCGCGCTTGCCGACGACGCGGTGGTGGACGGGGCCGAGTGCACGTCCGCCGGATTTTTCGCTGCCCTGGCCGACGTGCAGGGCAGCGGCGGCGGCACGATCGGTTTCGATTGCCCCGCGCCGCTGACCGTGCTGTTCGACGTCCGTCGCCAGATCAGCAGCGATGTCGCGATCGTCGCCGACGGCGATGTCACCCTCACCGGCAACGGTGTGCAGGCACTGTTCCAGGTGTTCGACGACCGCTCGCTGCGGCTGCGCGGGGTACGCATCCGCGACAACGTCGGCACCACGCAGCACGCGATCGAGAATTTCGGCACGCTGACGCTGGAAGACGTGCAGGTGGGGCCGAACGCGCCCAGCCGCAGCCTCATCGCGAATTACGACACCCTGCTCGTCCGCGGCGGCGTGTTCGAGAACAACACGTTCTCCGGCGCCGGGATCGTGCCGGACGGCGCGGTGCTGACGAACGAGGGCGGCACCGCCACCATCGAGGATGCGGTGTTCGCCGGCAACGGCCAGACGCCCGCCGCTTCACTCGGCGGCGCGATCCTCGTGAGCGCCGGCACCGTGGTCGTCCGACGCACCGATTTCGCCGACAACCGGGCGTTCGACGGCGGCGCGATCTTCGTCGATCCTGCCGGCGAACTGCGCGTCGCCGGCAGCCGTTTCATCGGCAACGACGCCACCTACGGCGGCGCGATCGAGTCGCAGACTGGCGTCGTCGCCATCGCCGGCAGCCGCTTTGTCGAGAACACGGCCGCCGCGCTCGGCGGGGCCATCTGGCAGCGCAACGGCGGCGACCTGGCGATCGATACGTCGCTGTTCGACGGCAACACCGCCGGCGACGACGGCGGCGCCGTGAGCCTGCTCGATGCCGCCGGCAACGCGTCGATCCGCAACAGCACGTTTGTGCGCAATCTGTCCGCGGCGCACGGCGGCGCCGTCTACAGTGCAAGCGACATCCAGCTGCGCGCGTCCACGTTCCACGACAACGAGGCCGCCGCCGATTCCGGCGGCGGTGCGCTGTACCAGACCGGATCCGGCGCGGTCGCGATTCTGGACGACGTCACCGTGGTCGGCAACCGCGCCGGCTACGGCGCCGGCATCGCGAACTTCCCCGGCGCCGCGCCCGGCAGCACGATCTACGTTCAGCGTTCGATCGTCGCCGCCAACGCCATCGACGCCACGGCCTCGGGCAACTGCGCCGGCGGCGAGATCGTCTCGCTCGGCTACAACCTCAGCGACGACACGTATTGCGGAAGTGCCTTCGGCGGCGACGATCTGCTCGACGCGACCCTGCCCTTCCTCGCGTTCGGCGAGCACGGCGGTCCCACCCCCACGCTGCCGCCCGCCGCCGGCAGCGACGCGATCGACTTCGTGCCGACGGCCGCGTGCGGCATCGATCCGGTCGACCAGCGCGGCGCGCCGCGTCCTGCCGGTGTCGCATGCGATGCGGGCGCGGTGGAAGTCGGTGCCGTGCCTGCGCCGTTCGATCGCGTGTTCGGCGACGGGTTCGAGGACTGACACGCGCGCCGCGGCACATGCGGTATCGTTTCGCTTTGCGAATCGTGGAACCGACCGTGCGCGCCATCCTCACCGACATCGAAGGCACCACCAGCAGCATCAGCTTCGTCAAGAACGTGTTGTTTCCGTACGCCCGCGCCGCGCTGCCCGACTTCGTGCGCGAGCATGGTCACGAGCCCGAGGTGCGTCGCTGGCTCGATGCGGCGGCGGTGGATGCCGGCGGCATCTGCAGCGACGATGTGCTCGTGGAGACGCTGCAGGGCTGGGTCGACGCGGACAGCAAGCACACCGCGCTGAAGGCCTTGCAGGGTCTGCTCTGGCAGCACGGCTACGCGCGCCGCGACTTCGCCGCGCACATGTATCCGGATGCGCCGCGCGCGCTGCGCGCCTGGCACGCGGCCGGCCACGCGCTGTACGTGTATTCCTCCGGATCGGTGCCCGCGCAGAAGCTGTTTTTCGGTTACAGCGAGGCCGGCGATCTGCGTCCGCTGGTCTCGGGCTGGTTCGATACCGAAATCGGCGGCAAGCGCGATGCGGCCAGTTACCGCCGCATCGCGGAGGCGATCGGCCGCGCTCCTGCGGACATCGTGTTCCTCTCCGACGTCGTCGCGGAACTCGACGCGGCGCGCGAGGCGGGCCTTGCCACCGTGCTGCTCGATCGGATCGACGACTATCCGGCACCGCGCACCGGCGATGTCACGCATGGCCACGCCCGCGTCACGAGTTTTGCCGACATCCGGCCGGGCGACGGCGATCCGGCGAACGCGCCGGGCGCGGCGGGCTGAGCGTGCGCGCCATCGCCAGCGTGCTCGGCGGCGGGCTGCGCCTGTCGCTGCTGCTCGCGCCGCGGCGAACGCCGCTCGACTGCGGCGTGGGCACATTCCTGCTCACGAGCCTGCTGCTGGCGGCGGTCGGCCTGGCGTGGGAATGGCGTCTGTTCGATCCGCCGCGCACGCTCAACGGCTTCGGCATCCAGACCTGGGCCATGCGCGCGATGCTCGCGCTGGCCGCGACTGCCGTGCTGTGCGCCCTCTGCGATCGCCGCGCACTGTTCTGGACGGTGGCGTGCTGGCTGCAGGCGTCGATGCTGTTGCCGACCGCGCTGCTCGCCTGCGTGGGCCTTGCGGGCGGCTGGGAGGCGCTGGCGTCGCCGTGGATGTGGGGCGCGGCCATGGCGTGGACGTTCGCGATTCTCCTGCGGCTCGCCTGGTTCCTCACGCGCTCCCGCCTCGGACGCGGGCTCGCGGGCCCGCTGGCTGCCGCCGTGCTGCTGCTGCCGTGGTTCGTGCTGCAGTCGCAGCTGCTGTGGACCACGGACTGGCAGGCGCTCTCGGCGGACACGTCGCAGTTCGAGGACAGCGGCGAGCCGGGCGAGCTGGCCGATCCCGAGGCGGCCATGTACGCGCTCGGCACGCGGCTGGATGCTGCCGTCGCGGCGCTGGCACCGCAGCGACCGGGCACGGTCGACATGTACGTGCTCGCCTTCGGCGGCGATGCCGGCGAAGACGTGTTCCGCAACGAGGTCGAATACATCGAGCGCCTGTTCCCGCAGCGTTTCGACGCCGCCGGCCGCGTGCTCGGACTGCTCAATCATCCCGACAGCGTCGCGACGCGGCCGCTGGCGACCGCCACCAACCTCGAGCGTGGACTCGCCGCCATCGGCGAACGCATCGATCCGGACGAAGACATCGTCTTCGTCTACCTCACCAGCCACGGCAGCGAAGACCACGAACTCTACGTCAACCAGCCGCCGCTGCCGTTCGACCAGATCACGCCGCAGCGGCTGCGCGCCGCGCTCGATGCGTCCGGCATCCGCTGGCGCGTGGTGGTGGTGTCGGCGTGTTTTTCGGGCGGATTCGTCGAGGCATTGCGCGATCCGCAGACGCTCGTGATCACCGCGGCGCGCGCCGACCGCACCTCGTTCGGCTGCGGATCGGAGTCGGACATCACGTGGTTCGGCAACGCCTTCGTTGCAGAAGCGCTGAACCGCACCACGGACCTGCGCGAAGCGTTCGAAACGGCGAGTACCGCGATCGCCGAGCGCGAAAAGGCCGAGGAGTTCGACCCGTCCGAGCCGCAATGGGATGCCGGCGAGCGCATCCTCGCGCAGCTCGACCGGTGGCGCGCCGGTTTCACGCCGGGCGCGGCGCTGCCGTTCGTCCCGCGGCCGGACACGCCGGCAGGTCAAGCGGCCGCCGGCGACGCCGATGGCGCGGCGCGCGACGCGGTCCCCGCACGGACCGGACCTGACGACACGGACGGCCGCGACACCTCCGACGAAGCGGCGAACGCGATCCGCTGAGGCGTCAGCCCCGGTCGTTCCCGAGCGCCTGCGCAAACGATGCGTACCGCTGCCGGCAGCGCAGCGCAGTCGACGGAAAGTCCGAGAACACTCCGTCGACGCCGAGCGAGAACGCGAGATCGAGCTCGGCATCGATGCTGCGGACACCGGGAGCGACGGCATCGTCGCGGTAGGTCCAGGCATGCACGCGCAGCCCGCGCGCATGCACCTCCTCGACCAGGCCCGTGCTGTCGCCGCGCGCATCCGCAAGCAGGCTCTTGTGCGCCCCGAATCCGTCGACATCGCCGCCGTGCAGACGCAGCGCGCGGCGCCAGTCGCTGCCCTGGTCGAGCAGCAGGAACACCGGCAATTCGGCCTGCTCCCGCAGCTGGCGCAGCGGCTCGATCTCGAAGCATTGCAGCCACAGCTGCACGCGCGCGGGATTGCGCTGCCGCGCGAGGGCCAAGAAGCGCGGCAGCGGATCGCGCCCGCGCGCGGCAAGCAGGCCGGGCGACTTCAGTTCCGGGTACAGCAGCACCGGCGCGTTGCGCTGGCGCGCTGCCGTCTCCGCCCACAGCAGCGCGGCGGCAAACGTGGGGATGCGGAATTCGCCATCGTGGCGGTGGTCGCGTTGCGGGAACGGCTGGGTGGCGCGCAGCTGGGCGATCTCGGCCGCGTCGAAATCCTCGGCCCACCAGTCGCCGTCGCGCTTGCGCGCGGCAAACGCGGGATGCGCCGCGACGTCCGTGCTGCGCGCCAGGCCGCGATCGTGCCGCACGATGAGCTGCAGGTCGCGGCTCACGACCAGGTCCGGTTCGACGACGTCGGCGCCCTGCTCCAGCGCGAGCGTGTACGCCTCCAGCGTGTGCTCCGGGCGCAGACCGCTGGCGCCGCGGTGGGCGATGATCCGCGGCGGCAGACCGTCCAGCGTGGACCAGGTCACGGCGCGGCGGACGGCGGAGCGTCGTCGAGGCGGTAGCCGGTGACGGCGCGGACCTCGCCGTCCCAGCGCGTGAAAGCCCGGACCTCGATGCGGTGCTCGCCGCTCGCAAGGTCGGTCGGCAGCGTGCCGCGCCACAGGTGGTGCGACACGTCGGCCGTCACGGAACGATCGAACGAGCGCAGCGTTGCGGAGAGATCGTCGAGCACGTTGAGCGCCGTCAGTGCCGGATCGGGCGCCTCGAGCCTGCGCATCGGAGTCCAGGCTCCGTCGTCGATCCGGTACTCCACGCGCGTGTCGTCCATGCCCATGTAGACATTGGCATGGACGCCGAAGGCCGGATACGCACCGCGCCGCAACACCTTCGGCGCGCTCAGCAGCATCGCGCGCTGCGCGTCGGGCATGCCCGTGGCCACCCAGTGCATGCGGTATGCCTGCGGTGCGAACGCCACGCGCGCATAACCGTTCGGCGTGCCGTCGGCCATGCGTGCGTCGGGAATGCCGCGCTCGTCCGGCACGCCCGACCAGTAGCCGCCGCAGGCCGCACCCACGTTGTATTCGTGCAGGGGTTCGGCGCCGGTCCAGCCGCTGTCGGCACCGTGGAAGACGTGGCGCTGGGTGTGGCTGTGTCCGCTCAGCACCAGCGGCTGGCGGAACCGTGCAAGCAGGTCGAACAGCCGGAGACGGTCGGCGCGGCGGAAGGTTTCACCGGCGCCCGGAGCGTCGAACAGCGGGATATGGACCGCGAGCACGACGCGATGGGTGTCGGGCAGCGTCGCGAGGTAACGTTCGAGGAACGCGAACTGGTCGTCGCCGATGCCGCCGACGTAGGCCGGCTTTTGTCCCGGCAGGTAGATCACGTCGTCGAGCACGACGAAGGCGGTGCCGGGCTCTTCCCAGGCGTACGTGTCGGGCCCGAAGGTGTTGCGGAACGTCAGCGTGGAAGCGGCATCGTCGGGCACGTCGAAATCGATGTCGTGGTTGCCCGGGACGTACAGCCACGGCGTCCGCAGCCGCGCGGTGGCGCGGATCATCTGCGGGTAGAGCGAAAGATCGTCCTCGACCACGTCGCCCAAGGTGAGGCCGAGATCGGCCGCGGGCACGCCGGGCCGGTCGGCGAGCACGCTTTCGATGATGTCGCGCTCGAAGTACCCGGCCTGCAGGGCGGTCTTGGGCTGCGAATCGGCGAAGACCAGCACGTCGAGCTCCGCCGCGCTACGTGCCTGCCGCGTCAGGGCAACGTTAAACTTGCCTGTGGCGCGGGTTTTCGCGATGCCACCGTGGCGCGGCTTCAGCGAACCGCGCGGAACGTGGTGTCGCCAGAACGCCGGCAAACCGTTGCTGCGCACGGCGAACGCGTGGTCCGGCGGCTTGATCGCGAACACGGTGTCGCCGTCGCGGACGGGGATGCGATAGCGGCCGCCGCTGTCGGTGACGACGATGTCGCGGCCGTTCGACATCTTGACGCCGGCGACGCCGGGCTCGCGCGGATCGCGCCCGCCGTCGCCGTCGCGATCCTCGAACACGCGCCCGGACATCTGCGCGGCGGCCGCCGGAAACACGATGCACGACAGCAGCAGGAGCACGAGCCGCGGCATGGGACGTCCGACGTGCGCGCGGCCCGTCAGTAGTTGCACTGGAAGTAGACGACGTCGCTCTGGTTGAGCGCGATCGCCTGGCCGAGGCTGATCGCCCCCGACTTGCGCAGATGCACCTCGTCGCGGTGCAGCCGCATTTCCTCGTCGTCGCCCAGTTTGAGGTAGGTGGCATTGGTGCTGCGGTCGGCCAGCACGAAGTAGCCCTTCTTGAACTCGATCGTCGCATGCGTGCGGCTGACCCACTCGGCGTCGACCACGAGAGCATTGGACGCGTCGCGCCCCATCATGAAGATCGGCGAATTCTCGTTCAGCTCGATGACCTGGCCGCGGAACCGCAGCGTGAGTTTCACTTCGGTGGTGCCGCCGTCGTCGATGCGGATGGCGCGCTGCACGGTGGTGATGTTGGAGGTGTCTTCCTGCCAGATGACGTCGACGATCTCGATCGGCAGCAGCTTGCCGCTGACGCGCGCGCGGCCGAGGCTGCGGCTGCGGATGGCGCCGACGTTGGTCAGGCCCTTCAGCGTGCTGGCCGTGGTGACGATCTGCTCGCGCTTGGCGAGCGAGGCCATGCGAGCGGCGGTGTTGACGGCGTCGCCGTAGACGTCGCCGTCCTCGACCAACGTGTCGCCGTGGTGCATGCCGATGCGGATGCCGAGGTTGTCGCGCACGAAGACGATGTCCTGCGCCATGCGGCGCTGCATGTCGCACGCCGCCATCACGCCGTTCATGGCGCCCGGGAAGGTGCACATGATTTCGTCGCCGATGGTCTTGATGACCTTGCCGCCGTGCCGCGCCGCCACGTCGGACAGGGCATCGAGCACCGCCGAGATCATGCGCCGGGCCTCGACGTCGCCGCGCTGCTCGAACAGCTTGGTGCTGCCGCTGACATCGGCGAAGAGGATCGCGAGGGCTTGGGTCTGCGTCATGACCGGAACATCATAGGCGAATCGTGTGGCGGGCTCCAGACGGTTTGCAGAGTCGCGCCACGACGCTGCGCACGGGGTTCCGATCGCCCCTCACCGTCGTCCCGGCGAAAGCCGGGACCCGGTGGCGTTGCTCTTCCACGCCCGTCCGAGAGAGCCACGCCACTGGGTCCCGGCTTTCGCCGGGACGACGGGGGCGCCACCATCCCGATATCGCGGAGGCTCAGGCCAGCTCCGCTGCCGCATTAACGATGTCGTCATCCCCCGGCAGCACCAGCAGCGCCGCACCGGCCAGGGGCGTGTACGTGTCCGCGCCCACGACGCGCCGCAGCGGCGTCGCACCCGAACCGCCTTCGACGATCGCGGTGATCACGCCCTCGCCCACGCCGGCGCTGTGGCGGCCTTCGTCGACGACGAGGATGCGCTTGGCGCCTTTCGCCTGCGCCGCGATGAACGCCTCGTTGAGCGGCACCAGCCAGCGCAGGTCGACCACGCGCACCCGCCAGCCGTGCGCGGCCTCGATCGCGCGCGCCGCGCGCAGGCTCATCGGGATGCCGTTGCCGTAGCTGAAGATCACTAGGTCGTCGGCGTCGTCGTTGTAGACGCGACCTTCGCCCAGCGGCATCGCCTGGTCCGGCGCCGGGTACGGAAACAGCCATTGGCCGTCGCCGGCCTCGTGCAGGTCCTTGGTCATGTAGAGCGCGATCGGTTCGAGGAACACCGTCACGCGGCCGTCCACGCGCGCGAGTGCCGCCAGCGTGCGCAGCATCGTCGCGGCGTCGTCGCCGCGGCTCGGGCAACCGACCACGAGGCCCGGGATGTCGCGCAGCGCGGTGATCGAGTTGTCGTTGTGGAAGTGCCCGCCGAAACCCTTCTGGTAACCGAGGCCGGCAATGCGCACCAGCATCGGATTGCGGTACTGGTCGTTGGAGAAGAACTGCAGCGAGGCCGCTTCGCCGCGAATCTGGTCGCAGGCGTTGTGGAAGTACGCGAGGTACTGGATTTCGGGCACGGGCAGCATGCCCATGTTGGCGTAACCCTGCGCGAGGCCGAGGATCATGGTCTCGTCGAGCAGCGTGTTGAACACGCGGGCGTTCTTGAAGGTCTTGTGCAGGCCTTTGGTCACCGTGTAGACGCCGCCCTTCTGCGCCACGTCCTCGCCGAACAGCAGCGTGTCCGGGTACTTGGCGAAGAGGTCGTGCAGCGCGTTGTTGATCTGGATCGCGAGGTGCCGCGGCGGCTGGCGCTCTGGCAGTTTGTCCTCGCCGCCGAAGACGGCGATGCGCTTGTCGGTGTCGGTGACGCGTTCGGCTTCGGCCTTGACGGCATCGGGCGTGTACGGTGCGAGCGGGCGCACGACTTCGGCCAGCGTGGTGATCTTGGTGCGGCGGTCGGCTTCGTCGGCGGCGGCGAAGCACTTGGCGCGGATGTCCTCGTACTTGGCGATCAGCGCGTCCTTCGAGTACAGACCCGATTCGAGCGCGATCGCGGCGCTGCGCAGCAGCGGATCGGTGGCTTCGACGGCGCACAGTTCCTCGATGCTGCGCCATTCGATTTCGAAATCGGTGCCGGCGTGGCCCATGATGCGGGTGGTGCGCAGGTGCAGGAACGTGGGGCGGCGCGTGGTGCGGCAGTGTTCGACGGCGCGCTGCACTTGGGTGTAACCCTCGGCAACGTCGAGACCGTCGGCGTAGAAATAATCCAGGTCGCGGCGGCCGGAGAAATTGGCCGCGATCCAGCCCCCCGGCGTCTTCACCGAGATGCCGATGCCGTTGTCTTCGCAGACGAACAGCACGGGCGCCGGGAGCTTCTGGTACGCGGTCCACGCGGCGGCGTTGAACGCGGTCTGCGCGGTGGCGTGGTTGCTCGATGCGTCGCCGAACGAGCAGATCGCGATGGAGTCCGCGGGAACCGGCAAGGTGTGGCCAATGCGGCGCGCCTGTTCGATCGCGATGGCCGTGCCCAGCGCCTTGGGCAGGTGCGACGCGATGGTGGAGGTCTGCGGCAACACCCACAACGGCTTCGAGCCCCACACCTTGTGGCGGCCGCCGGACGCGGGATCTTCCGCACTCGCCGCAAAGCTCAGCGCCGAATCCATGATCGGATCCATCCCCGGCAGCTTGCGGAAGCGCTCGGCCATGAACGCACCGGAACGGTAGTGAAGGAACGCCGGATCGGTGTGCCGCGTCAGCCGCGCCACCATCGCGTTGCCTTCGTGGCCGCTGGAGCCGATGGTGTAGAACACCTTGTTCTTCACGCGCAGCACGCGCGCCATCAGGTCGAGATGGCGCGAGACCAGCTGCGATTCGAACAGCGCTTCGAAGTCCGCGGCGGTGGCGCCGCTGCCGTCGAGCACAGCTTCATGCGCGGCCGGCTTCGCATCGGCACGGCCGTTCCAGCCTTGCACGAATTCGATGAAGTTCTGGTCGCAGATTTCGGCGCGATTGAGGCCGCGCATGCGGGCGGGGATCGGTTGGGCAGCCATTGTTCGGGTCCTGAACGTGACATGCCCGCGGGAGGCGCGGGCATGGTGGTAGCGGTGTCGAAAGGTGTGGGTGTCAGCGGCGCCGGGCGCGCCACTCCTCGCGCGTCTGGCCCCAGATGTCGACGGGCAGATCGCCGTAGGGCGCCGGCAGGCGGCCTGGACCGCGATGGCGCGCGCCGAGGCGTTCGGCGAGGCGGATCGACGCGTGGTTGGTCGGTGCGATGGTGTGGATGATCTCGGTCCAGCCGAGCGTGTCGAAGGCCCAGTCCATCGCGGCGGTGGCGCCTTCGGCGGCGTAGCCCTTGCCCTCGAACTCGCGCAGCAGGCCCCAGCCCACTTCCGTGCCCGGCCAGTCGGCCGGCATCCACGGACCGAGGCGGCCGATCCAGCGGCCGCTGGCCTTCTCGATGACGGAAAACATCGCGAAGCCTTCGAGGTGCCACGCGCCCGCCATCGAGGTGAGCGCGCGCCACACCTGCGAGCGCGCCTGCACGCCGCCCAGATGCGTCATCGTGGCCGCATCGGAGGCGAACGCGCAGAAGGCGTCCAGATCCTGCATCCCGGGCGGGCGCAGGATCAGGCGCTCGGTTTCGAGCACCGGGCCGTCCGCAAACGCTGGCCGATCAGAACGCATTGATGCCCGTGACTTCGCGGCCGATCACGAGCTGGTGCACGGTTTCCGTGCCTTCGTACGTGATGACGGATTCGAGGTTCAGCGCGTGGCGGATCGGCGAGTACTCGGTGGTGATGCCGGCGCCGCCGAGGATGTCGCGGGCTTCGCGCGCGATGTCGATGGCCATGCGGCAGTTGTTCCACTTCGCCAGCGACACCTGCGCCGGCTGCATGGTGCCCGCGTCCTTCAGGCGGCCGAGCTGCAGCGACAGCAGCTGCGCCAGCGTGATGCGGCGCGCCATGTCGGCGAGCTTGAGCTGCACCGCCTGCGTGGCCGCGATCGGGCGATTGAACAGCACGCGGTCCTTCGCGTAGTTGTTGGCTTCGGTCAGGCAGGCGATGGCGGCGCCGATCGGGCCCCAGGTGATGCCGTAGCGCGCCTGCGTGAGGCAGCCGAGCGGGCCCTTGAGGCCCTTCACGTTCGGCAGGCGGTTGCTGTCCGGGATGCGCACGTTGTCGAAGAACAGGCCGGACGTCACCGACGCACGCAGGCTCATCTTGTGCTTGATCACCTGCGCGGTGAACCCGGGCGTGTCCGTGGGCACGATGAAGCTCTGGATGCCTTCCTCGGTCTGCGCCCAGACGATGGCGATCTGCGCAACGTTGCCGTTGGTGATCCACATCTTGGCGCCGTTGATGACCCAGTCGCCGCCGTCCTTTTTGGCGTAGGTCTTCATGTTGGCCGGGTCCGAGCCGCCGTGCGGTTCGGTGAGGCCGAAGCAGCCGATCACCTCGCCCGCGGCCATGCGCGGCAGCCATTCGCGGCGCTGTTCTTCCGAGCCGTAGGCGTAGATCGGATACATGCAGAGCGAGCTCTGCACCGAGACGAAGCTGCGGATGCCTGAATCGCCGCGTTCGAGTTCCTGGCAGATCAGCCCGTAGGAGACGCCGTTGAGGCCGGCGCAGCCGTACTCTTCCGGCAGCGACGAGCCGAGCAGGCCGAGGCTTGCAATCTCGGGAATCAGTTCCTTCGGAAAGCGGCCTTCGTCGAAGCAATCGCCGATGATCGGCAGCACGCGTTCGTCGGTGAAGCGCGCGACGGTGTCCTGCACCGCGCGTTCTTCCTCGCTGAGCTGGGAACGGATGTCGAAAAGATCGGTGGGGTTCAACGCGGGCATGGCGGACGCTCGACGGCAGGGCGCGCGGGGCGCGCGCGTTAGCCGGATAGTCTACCTTCGCTAGGCCCACAACGCATGCGGGCGCGGCCTTGCGACCGCGCCCGCCGAGATGTGGAAACGTTTCCCGTGCGGCTATCGACGCTGCGGCGCGTCCTGCACGACACGATCGGTGGCCACGACCACGGCACCGTCGACCACCGGCAGCCGGTCGCCGGGCTCCTCGGCCATGCGCACGGAGCGCTCGACCCCGTTGTAGCGATAGGTCACGTCGTAGCCCACCACCGTGTCGCGCTCGCCCAGTGCGATCGTGTCGCCGGGTTCGCTGTCGACCTGGGTCTGGCCACGCTCGCCATCGTCGGTGCGGTAATCGACCTTGTAGCCGACGATGCCCTCCTTGGCCTCGTTGATGGTCTGGCAATCGCGCTGCGCCCGGTTCACCACCCGCCCGCCGACATGGCGACGGTCGACTTCGCGACCCGCATACCCGCCTGCAACCGCGCCGGCGACCGTCGCGAGCTTGCGGCCGTCGCCACCGCCGACCTGGTTGCCCAGCAGGCCGCCGATCACCGCACCGGCGACGGTGCCGCCGACGTTGCCATCGCGCTCGGGCAAACGCTCCTGCACCACACGGTCGCTGCACACCTCGCGCGGCACCGAAGACACGCCGCGGACCGGCTCGGCCGACAACACCTGCGCATGCACCATCTGCGGTTGCACGATGGGCTCAGCGCGCACCACCTCGGCATAGTCGCCGCGGGCGGTGGTGTAGGCGGCCGCAGCGGCTCCGGCGACAAGCACCGCACCGGCGCCGATCATCGCGTAACGATTCATATAAACCTCCAGCAATTCCGTCACAAAGCGAGGCGCGGGCCGCATGCCGGCGCCTGCGCGGGAGAGTGGCCCGCCTCAGCGGTAACGCGGCTCTTCGTACACCGTGCGGCATTCGCGCTCGACGTGGGTGCGGCGCTTGCCACCGTCGTGGTTGCGGTCGATCCGGTTGCCGGCCACACCGCCCGCGACGGCACCCGCCACGGTGGCGGCCTTCCTGCCGCTGCCGCTGCCGACCTGGTTGCCGAGCAGGCCGCCGATCACGGCCCCGGCGACGGTGCCGCCGACATTGCCATCGCGTTCACGGCGTTCGGTGACTTCGACGTCCTCGCACACTTCGCGCGCCACCACGCGGCGGCTGCGCTCGCTGCCGGCCACGGTCAGCGGCGATGTCTGCGCGGACGGTGCGTCGCGCTCGGCCCGGGGAGCCTGGCCCGCGTGCGCGGTGCCGGCGACGAGCAGCGCGGCGGCGGCAGTGATGACGTAACGATTCATGGTCGTCTCCTTCTTCTTGTCTGGGGCGTCCGATCCGGACATCACCGAGTACAGCAGCCGGAACCTGAACCGCGCGGCGATCCGGGCCGCCGGAAATGAACGGCGGCGAACCCGCGCATCACCCGCCCTGTCCGATCTGTCGGGCTTGCACCGTCGACGGTGTTGCTTCACCGTGCTCGAAGCAGGCTTGCTTGGAAGCAGGATCGATCCAGGAGAGGCCCGATCCAACACAGGTTTGATCCAGGGCGGACTTGATTCAGGCCAGGAACAGACCGATCACGTCCGAGCCAGTCCGTCCGATTCTGCCCGCCGGGTTGCACTTTTCAGGGAACCGACATGACGAATCCGCTGCTTGCTCCCGTTCTCGCCTGGCTCGGCCGTCTGCGCCATCCGCAGCTGTTCGCGATCGCCGCCGCACTGTTCGCAGTCGATGTCGTGGTGCCGGACCTCGTGCCGTTCATCGACGAGCTGATGCTCGCGCTGGTGACGCTGCTGTTCGGCAGCTGGAAGAACCGGCGCAAACCCGCGTCGACGGAACCGCGCACGCCTTGATCGCGCTGGTCGACAGCCACAGCCATGTCGATGTCGACGCGTTCGACGCCGACCGCGCCGATGTCCTGCGGCGCGCCCGGGCCGCCGGCGTGCACGCGCAGATCGTGCCGGGGATCATGGCGGACACCTGGCCGGCGCTGCGCGAGGTGTGCAGTGTCGAGGCATCGCTGCACGCCGCGTACGGCCTGCATCCGACCTTCCTCGATCACCACGCCCCCGGACACATCGACCTGCTGCGCGACTGGATCGCGCGCGAGTCGCCGTGCGCGGTCGGCGAGTGCGGGCTGGACCGCTACATCGACGATCCCCGCTTCGAGCTGCAGCAGCGCTACTTCCTGGCGCAGTGCGAGATTGCGAAAGAGGCCGGCCTGCCGCTGATCGTGCACGCGCGGCGCGCCTTCGAGGATGTGATCCTCGCGTTGCGCCGCATCGGCGGCCTGCGGGGCGTGGTGCACAGCTTCGCCGGCAGCATGGAACAGGCCGAGCAGCTGTTCGGCTTGGGATTCTGCATCGGGATCGGCGGGCCGGTGACGTACGAACGCGCACGCCGCATCCGCCATGTGGTGCGGCACATGCCGCTCGAGTTCCTGCTGCTGGAAACCGACAGCCCGGATCAGCCGAATGCGACCCGCCGCGGCCAGCGCAACGAGCCTGCCCACCTGACCGAGGTGCTCGACTGCATCGCCACGCTGCGCGGCGAGTCGCGCGAGGCCATCGCCCGCGTCACCACGGCCAACGCCGAACGCCTGTTCGGCATCCGCGTGTCAGCGTGAGGCCGGCCGCAGCAGCAGTTCGAGGATCTTTCCGACGGCCGCGAACGCGAACGCGCCGGTGACGTGCGCGGCGGCGCCCAGCCCTGCTCCGCAGTCGAGCTTCAGTGCGGCATCGGGCCCGATCTGTGGCCGCACGCCGCAGACGCTGCCGTCGGCCTGCGGGTACTTGACGTTCTCGAGCGAGTACACCGCAGGCACGCCGAAGTAGCGGTCCGGGTTGCGCGGAAACGCGTGCTCCGCGCGCAGCCGCTTGCGGATCAGGGCAAGCATCGCATCGTGTTCGGTGCGTGACAGGTCGCGCACCTGCAGCCGGGTCGGATCGGTGCGGCCGCCGGCGGCACCGACCACCACCAGCGGCAGCTTGCGCCGCCGGCAGAACGCCACGGTTTCGATCTTGGTACGCAGGCTGTCGCAGGCGTCCAGCACGGCATCGTGATCGCGCGACAGCAGCTCGACGAGGTTGTCGCGGGTCAGGAACTTCGCGATGGTGTCGACCCGGATCGACGGATTGATCGCGCGCAGGCGCGCAGCGGTCGCATCGACCTTGCGCTGGCCGTACTGCCCGTCCAGCGCGTGCACCTGGCGGTTGGTATTGCTCACGCAAATGTCGTCGGCATCGATGAGAGTCAGCGTGCCGACGCCGCTGCGCGCCAGCGCTTCCGCCGCCCACGATCCGACACCGCCGATGCCGATCACGCAGATGTGCCGCGCCTGCAGGCGCTCGAGCGCGCCGCGTCCGTAAAGGCGATCGATGCCGCCGAAGCGGTCGGACACGGCAGCGGCGACGGTCATGCGGGTCTCGGAGCGGCGGGCCGCCCATGATACGGCGCCCGCAGCCCGATTGACGCACGCCGCGCGGTGCCCGACAGTCCCATCCATCACACGGAGGATCGGGCAGATGCGTTGGCTTGCGATGTTGTTGATCGGATTGTTCATGGGCGTCGTCGGCGCCGTGGTGGCGATCGGCGCGCTGCGCCAAGGCACGCCGTACAACGACGCGGTCATGACCGTGCTCGGACGCCAGACCGGCGCGCTACGTTCGATGCGCGAGGCCGGTCGCTGCGAGGCGCCGGAGATCGCGCGGCGGCTGCGCCTGATGCAGGCGGTCGCCGGCGAAACCGATGCAGCTTTCCTGCCGGTCGGCGACGACGTGTTGTTCCGCCGCCATTCGGCGGCGCTGTCGTCCGCCATCGACGATGCGCTGGCGCGTGCGCCGGGCGATTGCGACACGCTGGCCGGCGCGATGCAGGGCATCGGCGGCGCCTGCAAGGCCTGTCACGACGACTTCCGCTGAGGGCCCAATGTTGCCGACCGCGTGACCGCCGCCTGAACGTGCGCGGCGGACTCGGCCCGCGTTCAGTGCCCCCGGCCTATGGTCGCACCCAAGCGGAAATCCTAATCCGTGCGGAGGACAGCCATGACTACGACCCGATTCCTTTTCGTTTCCTTTCTCGCGCTGCTGCTGACCGCGTGTGCCAGCGGCGGCGGTTATTCGCGCTCCTCGTATCCGGAGCGCGGCTACAACAGCGGCCGCTATGACGGGTATGCCCGGTGTTACGACTGCGGCACGGTCGAGCGCATCGATCGCACCTACGGCGAACGCACCTCGTCGGGCGGTGGCGCGATTCTCGGCGGCATCGTCGGCGGCGTGCTCGGCAATCAGGTCGGCGGCGGCAGCGGACGCAAGGCCGCAACGGTGGCCGGCGCGATCGCCGGCGGCGTGGCCGGCAATGCGATCGAGAAAAACAACAACGCTGCGGCCATGTACGAGCTGTTCGTGCGCATGGACGACGGTCGTCGCATCGTGGTCGACCAGCGCGACCTCAACGGCATCCGCGAGGGTTCGTACGTCAAAGTCAGCGGCGGACGCGCGCGCCTGCTCTGACGGACCCACACGCGTTGCCACGCAGGAAAACGGCCGCCCGGTGCGGCCGTTTTCCGTTGCGGCGCGGCGTCACTGCTCAGGCAGCGGAATGAACTCGCTTTCTCCCGGGACCTGGCCCAAGCGTTGCGCACGCCAGTCGTCCTTCGCGCGCTCGATGCGTTCGGGCGAACTGGACACGAAGTTCCACCACATGCGCCGCGGCCCGTCCAGCGGCTCGCCGCCGAACAGCCCCACCCGCGCGCCGCCCGCGCTGTCGAGCACGATCGGTGCGGCAGCCTCGAACACGACGGTTTCGCCGGGCTCCACCGTCTCCTCGCCGATACGCACGTCGCCGGACAGCACCACCATCGCGCGCTCGGAGTAGTCGGCCGGCAGGGCGAGGCTGGCGCCGGCCGGCAAGCGGGCATCGAGGAAAAACAGCGGGCTCAGCACCCGCGTCGGCGCCTGCCTGCCGAACGCGCGGCCCGCGATCAGCCGCAGGCGCACGCCGCCTTCGTCCCACTCGGGAAGCGCGGCGGCCGGATGATGGACGAAGGAGGGTTCGACTTCTTCGTCGCGCTGCGGCAATCCGACCCAGAACTGCAGCCCGTGCATCGCATGCCCGTCCTCGCGCTCGGGCGACGGCGTGCGCTCCGAATGCACGATGCCGCGACCGGCCGTCATCCAGTTGACGTCGCCGGGCCGGATCACCTGCTCGCTGCCGACGCTGTCGCGGTGCATCAGCGCGCCTTCGAAAAGATACGTGACCGTCGCGAGGCCGATGTGCGGATGCGGACGCACGTCCAGGCCCTCGCCCGGCGCGAACCGGGCCGGTCCGATGTGATCGAGGAAGACGAACGGGCCCACCTGGCGCCGTTCCGCCGACGGCAGCACGCGGCGCACGGTGAACCCTCCGAGATCGTGCACTCGTCCGCGAATCCGCACGTTGATCGGGGCCATGCTTGCCGTCTCCGGAAAAGTCTGGATCATACGTGCTGCCCGCGCCGCGCGACCAGAAGACGCTGCCGGGAAACGGGGCCCTACAACAAGAACGACAAGGCGTGCGGCTCGGACGCTGCGCTGGGATCGGGAAGATCATGCCGTTTCGTGTCTGCGCCGTGCTGGCGCTGTGCTGTATCGCATCGCCCGCCGTCGCCGCCATCGTGGTCGACGGACGGCGCGACGAGCCCGAATGGCGGGCTGCGCAACGTTTCGACGATTTCCGCGTCACCGCGCCCTACACGCTCGACGCACCCGCGCTCCGGACCACGGCCTGGCTGCTGTCCACGCCCGAGGGCATCGCCGTGGCGTTCGAATGCGAGCATCCCGCCACAGTGCCGCGCCTGCGCCCGCGCGTGGAGCGCGACCAGCGCCGCACCGCGGACCGGGTCAACTTCATGATCGATTTCGACGGCGACGGCCGCCAGGCCTACGACTTCGCCGTGCTGCTGTCCGGATCGATCCAGGACGATTCGATCACCGGCGAGAACGCATTCAACCCCGACTGGAATCCCGACTGGCTGCAGGCTGTGGAGGAGGACGCAGACGCGTGGCGGGTGGAGATGCTGATCCCGTGGTCGGTGGCGGCGATGCGCGACGGCAGCGCCGGATCGCGTCGCGTGGCGGTGTATTTCGACCGGGTGATCGGCGCCACGGACGAGCGCCAGGCGTTTCCGGCCGCCACGTTCGAGCGCGGACGGTTCGTCTCGGACTTCCACCCGATCGAAATCCCGCAGTTCCGTCAATCCACGCTCGATGTCTTTCCCTACGTGACCGCGCAGCAGGATTTCGTACGCAACCGCAACGATGTGCGCAGCGGCGTGGACGTGTTCTGGAAGCCGTCTGCCGGCTTCCAGCTGAGCGCGGCGCTGAATCCGGACTTCGGTCAGGTCGAGGCCGACGAACTGGTCATCAATTTCGACGCGATCGAGACCTACTATTCCGACAAGCGCCCGTTCTTCACCGAAAACCAGGGCATGTTCGATGTGACCACGCCCGATTCGGGCCAACTGGTCTACACCCGCCGCATCGGCGGCCCGCGCGACGACGGGTCCGGGCTTGCAGCCGACATCGACGCGGCGGTGAAGCTCAATGGCGCCGTCGGCCGGCTCGGCTACGGCGTGCTCGCGGCGCAGGAATCGGATGTGGGGTCCGAGAACGGCCGCACGTTCGCGGCACAGCGCCTACTGCTGCCGGTCGACGACAGTCTGAGCGTCGGTTATCTGGGCACCTGGGCCGACCGTCCCCTGCTCGATCGCGACGCCGATGTGCAGACCGTCGATCTGAGCTGGCGGCCGAGCCCGGCGTGGGTGGTCAATGCGCAGGCGCTCGCGAGCACCATCGATCAGGCCGGCAGCGAGCGCCACGGCGACGGCGCGTGGGTGCGTGCGTTCTGGCTGCCGACCCCGCTGCAGACTTACGAAGTGGAGGCCACGCATTTTGCGCGCGAGCTCGATTTCAGCGATCTGGGCTTCCAGCGCCGCGCCGGACTCAACGAACTGGAAATCACCGGCGAGTTGCGCCGCAACGTCGACGATCCCGACGCGCGGGTGCGAAGCCGGCGATGGCGCGCCGAGCTGCAGGCGCGCAGCAACGACAGTGGCGATCGCCTGCCGACCGTGCTGGTGCTCACCCACACGGCGGAG
Organism: Chiayiivirga flava; assembly: GCF_014202825.1. Lineage (GTDB taxonomy): Bacteria > Pseudomonadota > Gammaproteobacteria > Xanthomonadales > Xanthomonadaceae > Chiayiivirga > Chiayiivirga flava. The sequence continues at coordinate 155,727 of NZ_JACHHP010000001.1, forward strand.
TTCGGGTCCGGCGCGTTCGCGCAGCTCGAGGGCGCGTTCGAGACCGACGGTATCGACGATCTGATTTCGCGCGGCAACGGCCACTGGCGGCGGCCGGCGCGCAACGTGCTCTACGGCGACTGGCGCAGCCCGGTGCGCGGCGGCTGGCAAACCGAATCGGAGTTCGTGTATTTCGAGGAAGGGCTGTCGGATCCGGCGCTGCAGCTGATCTTCACCGCCAACTGGTTCGTCAGCGATGCGCTGAACCTGGAATTCGGCGGCGGTCCGCTGTGGAGCCGCGACTGGCTGATCTGGGACGAGGCCAACCGCTTCGACCGCTTCCGTCGGCGTGCCCTGGAGGCGGAGATCAATCTCAACTGGTTTCCCGCGCAGCGGCACGAGCTGCGCGTGAAGACGCAGTGGCTCGCGATCCGCGCGCACGATGGCCGCCGTTACGTGCTCGACGGCAGCGGCGCCATGCGCCCGACCGGGGCACCGAGCGAGGATTTCTCGCTCAACAACTTCGGCCTGCAGCTGCGCTACCGCTACGAGGTCGCGGTGCAGTCCGAGCTGTTCCTCGTCTATTCGCGCGGCGGCGTGTCGCGCCACGAGGACGACATTCCGGGCGCACGCGACCTGTTCGACGAGGCACTCACGCTGCGCGACGCGGACCAGTTCCTGGCCAAGCTGCGCTATCGCTTCTGAGTGCGATGGACGGCCGCGCGCGTGTCGAGCCACGCACGCACGGTGTCGACCACGGCGCCGGGCTCGCGCAACCAGCCGAAGTGATCGGCCCGCCGGTGCGCGAACTGCGCCGACGTCAATGTGCGCACGGTCCAGTCCGAGTGCGGGGCCAGCGCCCGCAGGTGATCGAGCGAGGCGGCCGGGGCCAGCCGGTCGTCGGCGAGACGCACGCCGAGGACGGCGCCCGTCCAGGCGCGCAGATCCGCGTCCAGGGTGGCGTCGAACGGGGCGACACGGTAGCTGCCGGTGCGTGCCGTCCGCGCCCAGTCGCGCATCAGCCGGCGGGCTTCGCGCCCGGCAAAGCGCAGGTGGTGGCCCGGAAAGTGGCCCCACAGGGCCGTGGTCGGCGCGATCGCGTGCAGCAGCAGGCGCAGTGCATGACCGCGCCAGCCACGGAAGGTGCGCCAGTGCGGATGCCCGCTGCCCACCAGCACGCAGTCCGACCAGTCGCGCGCGTTGCGGGCGGCGTGGAGCAGCGCCAGCTGCCCGCCGAGGCTGTGCCCGCCGATGCACCATGCCGCGTCCGGCAATTGCGCGCCCGCCAGGCGCGCGGCGGCGGGAATGTCGTCGTCGAGCAGCTCGCGATAGCCCCAATCGGAACGGCGGGACGCGCGGCGGTCGCTGCTGCCGAGCCCACGCCATTCGAGCACCGCCACGGTGACACCCGCCGCCGCGAGCGACTGCGCGAAACGCACGTTCGGACCGATGCCCACGCCGAGCGCCGGCAGCCACAACAGGGCCCGGTCCGGCGCCATGGGCGGCAGGAACAGCTCCAGCGCCGCGCTGGCGCCGTCGTTGGAGGTCACACGCAGTGTCTTGCGTTGCACGTTGGATCCGCTCGATTGAGGGAAAGCGACCGCGCGCTTGCATCCGGCGCACCGCAACTTCCACGATAGCGCGAACCGCCCCACTGCCCGCCAGCGCCAGCCGTCCTCCGCATGTCCGTGCTTCCCGACCCCGCCACCCTTGCGCCGCAGACGCTCGAACGCGCCACCGCGCTCGCGGCGCCGTTCTACACCGCCCCCGAGGCGCTCGCGTTCGAGCAGGCCGAACTGTTCTCGCGCAGCTGGCAGCTCGTCGCGCACGTATCGCAGGTCGCCGCCAGCGGCGATCACGTGGTGACCGACATCGCCGGCGTGCCGCTGCTCGTGGTGCGTGGCGACGACGGCGAACTGCGCGCCCTGCACAACGTCTGCCGCCATCGCGCCGGGCCGCTGGCCGAATGCGACGGCCGCGGTGCGCGCTCGTTGCGCTGCCGCTACCACGGCTGGACCTACGGCCTCGACGGACGCCTGCGCAGCGCCACCGAAATGGGCGGCGCGGCGGATTTCGATCCGGCCGTGGTGCGCTTGCCGTCGGTGCCGCTGGTGGTCTGGCGCGGCCTGGTGTTCGTGTCGCTCGACCCGGTCGAGGACTTCGCAACGCTGATCGCGCAGGTCGACGCGCGCCTCGGCGAGCGCGGATTCGAGCACTACGCGTTCGACCGCCGCGTGCCGTACGAGGCGCAGTGCAACTGGAAGGTGTACATCGACAACTACCTCGAGGGCTACCACCTGCCGCACGTGCATCCCGGCCTCAACCGGCTGCTCGACTACCGCAGCTACGTGGTGGAAACCGGCGCGCGGCATTCGCTGCAGTACAGCCCGCTGGCGGACAGCGGCGGCATCTACACGGCCGGCGAGGCGCTCTACGTGTTTCTCTGGCCGAACACCATGCTCAATATCCTGCCCGGCCGCCTGCAGACCAATCGCGTGGTGCCGCTCGGCATCGACCGCTGCCGCATCGATTTCGACTACAGCTACGCCGGCGACGCGGGCGACGACATCCAGGCACGGACCCGCGATCGCGAGTTCAGCGACGAGGTCCAGCACGAGGACGGCGCGATCTGCGCCGCCGTGCAGCGCGGTCTCGCGTCCGGCGGCTACGTGCCCGGCCGGCTCAATCCGAAACGCGAAAACGCCGTGTTCCACTTCCACGAACTGTTGCGTTCGGTCTGGCGCGAGCGCGGCGCAGGCGTCCGCCTCACGCGCTGAGGGCAACGGCACGACGGCGTCGATGCGGCCCGCTTCCCTGACCGGGCCGATGCGGACAGTGCAATCTGCCCGGCGCGCCGTCACGTCAATCGCAACAAATTGTCAGAAAACGCGTGCACCCTCTTGCGTCAGTCGCTACCATCGCGCTAGGGGCGGCATCGTTTGTTTTCACGTTTTCGGGGATCGATCCATGGTATCGGAGCTGTCGGGCGCGCGTCGCGCCATCGTTACGGGGCTTGGCGCCGCGGCGCTGGGCTCGGTCGTCCCGGTCGGCGCGCAGCCCGGCCGCAATGCGCTGTCGCATGCCATCGCCGCAGCGACGAAGGGTCTCGCCGAGCCCGTGCCGCCGCTGGCCGTGCGTGCCCTGCACCGTCTCGGCTTCGGGCCCGCGCGGCGCAAGTTGAAGGCCGCTGCACTGCCATCCGGCCCGGACGACGTCTTCAACAGCGATTTCGAGAGCCAGGGCGAACTCGGCTCCGACGACATCGGCTACTTCAACAGCCTCGGCGGCACCGACGACGAGCGCCTGGAGGCCTACGTCACCGAGCAGCTCGCGCCGAGTCTCATCGACGATTCCGACCTGGAGGCGCGTCTGGCCGCGTATCCCGGCTCGTTCGCGGTGTCGCGCCAGAGCCTTGCCACGGTCTTTTCGCAGCGTGCCTGCCGCAGTTTCGACGAATACGTCCGGCCGTACCGCGAGGTCGAAAAACTCGCGCTCACGCGTGCCGTCTACAGCCGACGCCAGCTCTACGAACTCACCGTCGATTTCTGGCACAACCACTTCAACGTCTACGCGCCGCTGAGCAACCACACCTACGCAAGCTGGCATTCCTGGGATCGCGACGTGATCCGCCGCTACGCGTACGGCAACTTCTACAACTTCCTGTACGCCACCGCGACGCACGTCACGATGCTGCGTTACCTCGACAACTACCGCAGCGACGTGCGCTTCAACGAAAACTACGCACGCGAGGTGATGGAGCTGCACACGCTCGGCGCCGAGAACTACCGTGGCCTCGCCGAGCCGCTGGGCGTCGACGCGCTGGAGACCAATCCCTACACCGTGCTCGGCGACGACGAGCTGGACGATCCGTCGCTCGCCGGCGGCCTCGCGCTGTCGAGCCCGAGCCGATCGATCGCGGCGTACTACGTCGACAACGACGTCTACGAGGCCGCCAAGGCGCTGACCGGCTGGCGTTACCGGCGCTCGGAGACGGGCACGAGCTGCGACACCGCCGCGTTCTACACCGACGATGCCGACCACACCGGCGGGCAGAAATCGGTGCTCGGCCGCGGCCTGCTCACGCACACCGCCGATCTGCCGGCCGAGCAGGACGGCCGCATCGCGCTCAAGCTGATGGCCTACCATCCGGCCACCGCGCGCCACATCGCACGCAAGCTCTGCCAGCGGCTGATCGCCGACGATCCGCCGGAAAGCGTGGTGACGGCCGCGGCGAACACGTTCTACGCGAATCGTCTGTCGAGTCAGCAGATTTCGCGGACGATCCGCACCATCGTGCTGTCGCCCGAATTCAAGGATCCGGCGCTGTGGGGCAGCAAGATCCGGCGACCGCTGGAGCTGGTGGTGGCCGCGATGCGCGCCGGCGGCTGCAACCATACGTTCCGCGAAGACGATCCCACCAACACCAGCAACGATTTCATCAACACCTTCGCCTCGACCGGCCAGCGCCTGTTCAACTGGCGGCCACCGGACGGTTATCCCGACCACCGCGAGCACTGGCAGGGTTCGAACACGATGGTGCAGGGCTGGCGCACCATCGACTGGCTGACCGATCGCGATGCGATGGACGACAGCAAACGGGTGATGCGCATCGTCGACATCACGCTCGAGAACATCCAGGGCGACCCGACTGCACGCCAGGTGGTCGAGTTCTGGTGCAACTGGCTGCTCGGCTACACGCCCGACGGCGGCTGGACCGGTCCGGTCGGCACGCCGTGGTCCGCGGCGCCCACCGCGATCGGCAAGCAGGCACTGCGGTTCTTCATCCAGTCCGGCTTCCCGCAGCGCGATCGCAACCTCTGGACCGAGGACTCGGATCCCATCCCGCGCGACAAATTCCGCGTCAACCAGGATTTCGAGGACTGGAACCGCCGTACACGCGGTCTGGTCGCGTTGATCCTGTGGTCGCCGAACTTCGCGCAGCGTTGAGGACCCGAGAATGAACAGCAAGGCATCCAGCGACACCTGCCGCCTCGACGCGATGTGCGGTTCCATCAGCCGGCGCAACTTCCTGCGCGGCTCGGGCGCCGCCCTCGGCGCGGGCGCGGTCTCGATCGGCTTCGCGCCGCAGCTGGCGGCGCAGTCGGCCACCTCGGCCAGGACCCTGGTCTACATCTTCCTGCGCGGCGCGATGGACGGGCTGAGCTGCGTGGTGCCGATCGGTTCCGGCGCCGATGCGCAGATCTACCGCACCAAGCGCAACAGCACGCGCATGGATGCGAGCGACGGCAACGCCGCCCGCCGCCCGATCGCGCTGCCGGGCGGACTCTTCGGCCTGCACCCGGCGATGACCGGCTTCAAGGAATTGTGGGACATGGACCGGCTCGCGATCGTGCATGGCTGCGGCCATCTGTCGCCCGCCACGCAGACACGCAGCCATTTCGACGCGCAGGAACAGATCGAACTCGGCACGCCCGGCGTGCAGTCCAGCATCACCGGCTGGCTCGCGCGGCACATGGCCACCACGCCCGACCTCGTCGACAGCGCCATCTTCAACGCCATCGCCGCCGGCGGTTCGCCGCCGCAGAGCCTGCAGGGCTGGAGCGACGCGGTGACGCTGAGCACCACCGGCAGCTTCCATCCGGACACGAGCGATACCACCTTCGCCCGCACCCACCTCGAAGCGCTGCGTTCGATGTACACCGGCGGCAGCGATCTCGACGTCGCCGCCACCGCGGCCGTCGGCGCGGTCGACCTGGTCAGCGGCATCGATTTCAACGCCTACGTGCCGGGCGGCGGCGTGACCTACCCGGACACCGGCATCGGCCGCAGCCTGCGCCTCATCGCCACCCTCATGCGGCGCAACATCGGCCTGAGCGTGGCCACGCTCGACGTCGGCGGCTGGGACACCCACAACAACCAGGGCGTGTTCGAGTTCGGCGGCTACTACAACAATGTGCGCGACCTGAGCAACGCGGTGACGGCGTTCTACAAGGATCTTGCCGGCAGCAACTTCGCCAATCGCGTGGGCATCGTGATCCAGAGCGAATTCGGTCGCCAGGTGACGGAAAACGAGTCGCAGGGCACGGACCACGGTCTGGGCAATCCGATGTTCGTCATCGGCGGCGGCGTCAACGGCGGCATGTACGGCGAGTTCCCCGGCCTGGCGTCGCTCGTCGGCGACGCGGTGCGGCCGACGACGGACTTCCGCCAGGTCCTCGCGACCGTTGTCGACAGACTGATGGGCAACGATGCTGCCGAGGCCATCTTCGACGACCCCGAGGCGCCCTTCACCTACAGTCCGATGGCGTTCGCCTGAGATCGCGCGGCGGCGGGGTCACTCGATGCCGTGCCGCAGCCAGCGCACGGCATCGTGTTCGTGGGCGAACACGCGACCGGTGATGTGGCGCTCGCGCGCGAGGATCTCCCCGTGTTCCATCGCCTTCATGTGCGCTTCCACGAGGTCGACGAACGCCACCCGGATGTCGCGAAATCCAAGCGCGATGATCGCGTCGATGAGCTTGGGCAGGTCGACGTCGTCGCCCTGCTGCGCGATGTTTTCCACCACCAGCACGCGGGTCGCCTGGCGGCGAGCGCACTCCTGCGCCACGAGCATCCAGTAGGCGAGCGAGATCTCGTACGTGTCGTGTTCGCCGTCGACCTGCGCGCGCAGGTGATCGCCGTGCCAGGAAAAGCGCAGGACGAAGCCGTCGCCCTGCACCGTCCGTTCGAGCGGCATCAGGCGATCACCACGGGAATCTTGCCGATGCGCGACTGCCAGAGCTTCGGGCCGGTCTGGTGCACCGATTCGCCGCTGGAATCCACCGCGACGGTAACCGGCATGTCCTGCACTTCGAACTCGTAGATCGCCTCCATGCCGAGGTCGGCAAAGCCGACCACCTTCGCGGCCTTGATCGCCTTCGACACGAGATACGCGGCGCCGCCGACGGCCATCAGGTAGACGGAGCGGTGCTTGCGGATCGCCTCGATCGCGGCCGGGCCGCGCTCGGCCTTGCCGACCATGCCGAGCAGGCCGGTCTGCGCCAGCACCTGTTCGGTGAACTTGTCCATGCGTGTGGCCGTGGTCGGGCCGGCGGGGCCGACGACTTCGTCGCGCACCGGATCGACCGGGCCGACGTAGTAAATGAAGCGGCCGCGGAAATCGACTGGCAGCGCGTCGCCACGATTCAACATCTCGACCATACGCTTGTGCGCGGCGTCGCGGCCGGTGAGCAGCTTGCCGTTCAACAGCAGCACTTCGCCGGGCTTGAAGCCTGCGACCTGCTCGGGCGTGATCGTGTCCAGATCGACGCGGCGGCCTTTCGAGCTGTCGTAGGTGAGCTTGGGCCAGTCGTCCAGCGACGGCGGATCGAGCATCACCGGGCCGGAGCCGTCGAGCGTGAAATGCGCGTGGCGCGTGGCGGCACAGTTCGGGATCATCGCCACGGGCAGGTTCGCCGCGTGCGTCGGATAGTCCTTCACCTTGATGTCGAGCACCGTGGTGAGGCCGCCCAGGCCCTGCGCGCCGATGCCGAGCGCGTTCACCTTCTCGTACAGTTCCAGCCGCAATTCTTCCGCGCGATTCGACGGCCCGCGCGCGATCAGATCGGTGATGTCGATCGGCTCCATCAGCGATTCCTTCGCGAGCAGCATCGCCTTTTCCGCGGTACCGCCGATGCCGATGCCGAGCATGCCCGGCGGGCACCAGCCCGCGCCCATCGTCGGCACGGTTTTGAGCACCCAGTCGACGATGGAATCGGACGGATTGAGCATCGCGAACTTCGACTTCGCCTCCGAGCCGCCGCCCTTGGCCGCGACGATCACGTCCACCGTGTTGCCCGGCACCACCTTCATGTTGACGACGGCCGGCGTGTTGTCCTTGGTGTTGCTGCGCTTGCCCGCCGGATCGGCCAGCACCGAGGCGCGCAGCTTGTTGTCCGGGTGGTTGTAGGCGCGGCGCACGCCCTCGTTGCACATGGCCTCGACGCCCATCGTGGCGTCCCAGCGCACGTCCATGCCGATCTCGAGGAACACGGTGACGATGCCCGTGTCCTGGCAGATCGGACGATGGCCTTCGGCGCACATGCGGGAGTTGATCAGGATCTGCGCGATGGCGTCCTTCGCGGCCGGGGACTCCTCGCGCTCGTACGCGGCACTGAGGTTCCGGATGTAGTCGACCGGGTGGTAATAGCTGATGTACTGCAGCGCGTCGGCGACGCTCTGGATGAAATCGTCCTGGCGGATCGTGGTCACGTGCGGCCGGCGGGTGGCGGAAAACACGAAATTGTAACAAGTGCGGACCGAGCGGATGTTCGAAAACGGAGTCCCGTGCGTTCGCGCATGCGCCCTGACACGTGGACGCGCCGTATGTCGTCAGCCAGTTCGGACCGCCACACCCTCTTTTCAATTCCGCGGCCGTGCCGCACGATGGCGGCTCGCGCCCCGGGGGACCTCAGACATGACCGATTCGAGCAGACTGCGAGACATGGGCAAGGCGTTGAGCGAGCTCTTCACGTTCGGCAAGCTCGACCACGAGCGCGAACTGCCGGTGGAGGTGACCTTCGCCCTCATCGGCTATCTGGCCAAGGCCGACAGCATCATCACCAGCCACGAGGCCGAGTTCGTCAACGCGCTGATGGACGAACTCGACCTGCCCACCCAGGGTCGCGCACTCGCCAACGCCTCGTTCGAGCGCGGCAGGTTGCGGCAGATCGACATCAAGGTCGAAGGCCGGCGGTTCGTGGCGGCGTACGGCGCGGGCTCGCGCCAGGTGCACGAGCTGTTCGACACCCTGCTCGGGCTGTCCGCGGCCGACGGTCGCGTATTTCCGCGCGAGCGCCAGGCGCTGTCCGAACTCGCCGCAGCGCTGGGCCTGAACGAGGCCGACATCGATCGCCGCCTGGAAACCATCCGCGGCATCTGATCGGGCGCGCCACACACGCCATGTGGCCGATTGAGGCGTCGTTCTCCCGTCCGGAGGCAGCCAGTCCCATCGTGAGATCCTTCTCCCACTGGGAGAAGGGTGAGGCGGCTACCGCCGGCCGAACGCAGCCGGAGGGACGCACACCGCGGTTAGTGCGAACCAGACACTTGAATTCCATCTTCAGCGGTTGATTTCTCTCGTCTCCGACGTTGCGCAGCGCGGTACCTAGCGCCTTTCCCTCATCCGCCTGCCGGCACCTTCTCCCGACGGGAGAAGGAGAGGCCTGTCGACGCCGTGGCAACTTGCATGCACCACCACACGCCGGCCTCCGCTAAGCTCCATCGATGAGCGTCCCGCCGCCTGCCCGTCCCGCTTCCACCCCACGCAGCCTGCGCGAACGCTTCGGCGCGCTGCGCAACCTGCGTCCGTTTCTGCGCCAGGTGTGGGACACGAGTCCGGGACTGACGCTCGCCACGCTCACGCTGCGCCTGCTGCGCGCGCTGCTGCCGGTGCTGATGCTGTATGTCGGCAAACTCATCATCGACGAGGTGGTGCTGCTCGCGCAGCCTGCCGGCACGGTGTGGAACCTGCGCGACGCCTGGACCTCCGGCACGCTCGACCACCTGCTGCTGCTCGTCGGGCTCGAATTCGCGCTCGCCATCGTGTCCGACATTCTCGGCCGCCTCGTGACCCTGGTCGATTCGCTGCTGTCCGAGCTCTTCGTCAATGCCGCGAGCATCCGCCTGATGCAGCACGCGGCCACGCTCGATCTGGAAGACTTCGAGGACGCCGACCTGCAGGACCGCCTCGAACGCGCGCGCCGCCAGACCATGGGCCGCAGCCAGCTGATGAGCCAGCTGTTCGGCCAGGCGCAGGACGCGGTCACCGTGATCAGCTTCGCGATCGGCCTGCTCGCCTACGCGCCGTGGTTGATCGCCCTGCTGCTCGTGGCGCTGCTGCCCGCGTTCCTCGGCGAGGCGCACTTCAACGCGCTGAACTATTCGCTCAACTACGTGTGGACGCCGGAACGGCGCGAGCTCGACTACATCCGCCAGACCGGCGCCAGCGTCGAGTCGGCCAAGGAAGTGAAGATCTTCGCGCTGCAGGACTTCCTGATCCAGCGCTACCGCGAGCTGGCGGAGAAGTTCTATGCCGCGAACCGCAGGCTCGCGGGGCGTCGCGCGCTGTGGGGCAGCGTGCTCGCCTCGGTGGGCACGCTCGGCTATTACGCCGCGTACGGCTACCTTGCCTGGCGCACGGTGCGCGGCGATTTCACCATCGGCGACCTGACCTTCCTCGCCGGCTCGTTCCGTCGCCTGCGGCAACTGCTCGAATCGCTGCTCAGCGGCTTCTCGCAGGTCGCGGGCCAGGCGCTGTATCTGGACGACCTGTATTCGTTCTTCGAGATCGCTCCGGAAATCGCCACGCGCGACGATGCGCTGCCGATCCCCGAACCGATCCGCGACGGCTTCGTGTTCGAGAATGTCGGCTTCCGCTACCCCGGCGCGGAACGCTGGGCCGTGCGCGGCCTGCGCTTCCATCTGCGCGCCGGCGAAGCGCTGGCGCTGGTGGGCGAGAACGGCGCCGGCAAAACCACCCTGGTCAAGCTGCTCGCGCGCCTGTACGACCCCGACGAGGGCCGCATCCTGCTCGACGGCCGCGACCTGCGCGACTACGACCTCGACCAGCTGCGCGCCGCCGTCGGCGTGATCTTCCAGGATTTCGTGCGCTACAACCTCACCGCGGCCGAGAACATCGCGGTCGGCCGCATCGCCGCGCGCGACGACCGCGCCGCGATCGAACGCGCCGCCGAGCGCAGCCTCGCCGACGAGGTGATCCGCAGATTGCCCCAGGGCTACGACCAGCCGCTGGGGCGCCGCTTCCGCAACGGCGTGGATCTGTCCGGCGGCGAATGGCAGAAGCTCGCGATCGCGCGCGCCTACCTGCGCGACGCCCAGGTGATGATCCTCGACGAGCCCACGGCCGCGCTCGACGCACGTTCCGAGTTCGAAGTGTTCGAACGCTTCAAGGACCTGAGCGAAGGCAAGACCACGGTGCTGATCTCGCACCGCTTCTCGACCGTGCGCATGGCCGACCGCATCCTCGTGCTCAAGGACGGTGGCGTGATCGAACTGGGCAGCCACGCCGAGCTGCTGGCCGCCGACGGTCTCTACGCGGAACTCTTCAACCTGCAGGCGGAAGGCTACCGCTGAGGCGGTCGGGCACGCGGCCGCCCCCGGATGGAGCCGGTCAGTCGACCAGCGCGGCGATGTCCTTCTCGATCTTCGCCGGCGTCTCGGTCGGCGCGTAACGCTTCACCACCGCGCCGTTGCGGTCGATCAGGAACTTGGTGAAGTTCCACTTGATGGCCTCGGTGCCGAGGAAGCCGGCCTTCTCGCCCTTGAGCCACTGGTACAACGGATGCGCGTGCGGGCCGTTGACGTCGATCTTGGAGAACAGCGGAAAGCTCACGTCGTAGTTGAGCGTGCAGAAGTTCTTGATCTCGGCCTCGTCGCCGGGTTCCTGGTGGCCGAATTGGTCGCAGGGGAAGCCGAGCACGTCGAACCCCTTGTCGCGGAACTTGTGCTGCAGCTCCTCCAGGCCCTTGTACTGCGGCGTGAATCCGCACTTGGAGGCGGTGTTCACCACCAGCAGCACGCGGCCGCGGTAGTCGGCGAGCGACACTTCCCTGCCGTCGATGTCCTTCGCGCTGAAGTCGTTGATGGTGCCCATGCACGTTCCCGAGGTTGGATGCCCAGGCCCAGCATAGTGCAATCGCGGCTGCGCTAGACTTTGCGACTGCATCAGCTCATGACCCGAAGGAATCCGCGATGAAGGTACGCGCCGCCGTGGCCCGCAAGGCCGGAGCCCCGCTCAGCATCGAAACCGTCGACCTCGACGGCCCGCGCGCCGGCGAAGTGCTGGTCGAGATCAAGGCCACCGGCGTCTGCCATACCGACGAATTCACGCTGTCTGGCGCGGATCCGGAAGGCCTGTTCCCGGCCATTCTCGGCCACGAGGGCGCCGGCGTGGTGGTCGATGTCGGGCCGGGCGTCACCTCGCTCAAGAAGGGCGACCACGTGATCCCGCTGTACACGCCCGAATGCCGCGAGTGCGAGTACTGCCTCAATCCGAAAACCAACCTCTGCCAGGCGATCCGCAGCACCCAGGGCCAAGGCCTGATGCCGGACGGATCGAGCCGCTTCTCGATCGGCGGCGAGAAGGTGCTGCACTACATGGGCACCTCGACCTTCGCGAATTACACCGTGCTGCCGGAAATCGCGCTCGCGAAAGTGCGCGAGGACGCGCCGTTCGACAAGATCTGCTACATCGGCTGTGGCGTCACCACCGGGATCGGTGCGGTGATCTTCACGGCCAAGGTGGAGGTGGGCTCGAAAGTGATCGTGTTCGGCCTCGGCGGCATCGGGCTCAACGTGATCCAGGGCGCGAAGCTGGCCGGCTGTGACATGATCGTCGGCGTCGATCTCAATCCGAACCGCAAGGCCATGGCCGAAAAGTTCGGCATGACGCACTTCGTCAATCCGAACGAGGTTGAGGGCGATCTTGTGCCCTACCTGGTCTCGCTGACCAAGGGCGGCGCCGACTACACCTTCGAATGCATCGGCAACGTCAAGGTGATGCGCCAGGCGCTGGAGTGCGCACACAAGGGCTGGGGCACCTCCGTGATCATCGGCGTCGCCGGTGCGGGACAGGAAATCTCCACGCGTCCGTTCCAGCTCGTGACCGGGCGCAACTGGCGCGGTTCGGCCTTCGGCGGCGCGCGCGGGCGCAGCGATGTGCCGAAGATCGTCGACTGGTACATGGACGGCAAGATCGACATCGATTCGCTGATCACGCACACGATGCCGCTGGAGAAGATCAACGACGCGTTCGATCTGATGCACCGCGGCGAATCGATCCGCAGCGTGGTCGTCTACTGATGGCGATCGAAACGCTCTCCGAGCACGCCTGCTTCGGCGGCGTGCAGGGCTACTACCGGCACGCGTCGGATGCCACGCGCGGCGCAATGAAATTCTCCGTGTTCCGGCCGCCGCAGGCGCGCGGCGGCGCGGTGCCGGTGCTGTTCTGCCTCGCCGGACTCACGTGCAACGAGGAAACCTTCGCGATCAAGGCCGGTGCGCAGCGCGTGGCGGCGGACCTGGGCCTGATGCTGGTGGCGCCGGACACCAGTCCGCGCGACACCGGCATGGACGGCGCCACCGGCGACTGGGAGTTCGGCGAAGGCGCGGGCTTCTACCTCGATGCGACGCAGGCGCCGTGGTCGCAGCGGTTCCGCATGCGCAGCTACGTGGCCGAGGAACTGCCGCAGGTCGTCGCGGATGCGTTCGCGGCCGATGTCGACCGTGCCGGCATCGTCGGCCACTCGATGGGCGGCCACGGTGCGCTGACGCTCGCGCTGACGTCTCCCGAGCGTTTCCGGTCCGTGTCCGCGTTCGCGCCCATCGTCGCTCCAACGCAGGTGCCGTGGGGCCACAAGGCGTTCTCCCGCTACCTCGGCGAGGATCGCAACGGGTGGGAAACGTACGACGCCTGCGCCTTGCTGCGCGCCGGCAAACGTTTCGCGTCCGAGCCGCTCGTGGACCAGGGCCTCGCGGACACATTCCTTGCGTCGCAACTGCAGCCCGAACGACTCGAGGCCGCCTGCGCAGCCGCCGGTCAGCCGCTGACATTGCGTCGCCACGCGGGCTACGACCACGGCTATTTCTTCATCGCGAGTTTCGTCGAGGCGCACCTGCGGCATCACGCGCGCATTCTCCTCGGCCCGCAGCGGGCCTGACGCGCGGCTACTGCCAGAAGCGCATGCGCTGGAACCAGTCGCGCTTGCGCTTTTTCGCGCCGTCCGGCGCCGCTGCCACCTTCACCAGGTCCGGCATCGGCAGGAAGCTGCGCCCGACCTGGAACACCGCCCAGCAGCCGCCCGCGAACGCGCCCGTCTGCAGCAGGCCGTATTCGCCCGCGAACCGGAACGGCCAGATGATCGCCGTGACGAAATGCGTGAACGAGTCGACGCTGAAACCGATGAAGTGCTCGATCAGTGAGCCCTGCACGAAGTCCCAGCCGGCGAACAGCCCGTTCTGCAGGTCGATCATGTCCGCCACCTCGGCGTGCGCGAACACGCCCAGCGCCACCATGCCGTAATAGCCGCTGCCGGTCTTGTCGCGCACCCAGCGATCGAGCACGCGGTCCACGCGCTGCGAGATCCAGTGCGCCGGCAGGCTGCCGGCAACGATGATGCCGGCGTACACCAGCAGGAACATGCCGAAGATGCCCGGCAGCCAGCGTGCGCCCATCACCATCGCCGCCACGCAGAGCAAGAGGCCGATGGCCGCCACCACGGCGACGACGAGCCGCTGCTCCTGGCTCAGTGCGAGTCCCGGAGTCGCGGCGGCGCCCTCGAATGTGGGCGTGCTCGGCGGGATCGGTCGGTCCTTCGGCGGCGGTGGCGGCAGGACCGGCGGTGGCGGGGGCGAATCGTTCACGGCGGAAGTCTCGACGTGCGGGACGCGTGCGTCAACGACCGCGGGTGCGGATCGGGAGGCCGCAGCGCGTATTCCCGCCGCGCAAACGAAAACGCCGACCGGACTTGCATCCGGTCGGCGCCTGTCTTACTCGATGATGCTGGATCTTAGAGCGGCTGGACCTGGTCGGCCTGGTAGCCCTTCGGACCCTGCGTCACGACGAAGGTGACCTTCTGGCCTTCCTTCAGCGACTTGAAGCCGGTGCCCTGGATCGCACGAAAATGCACGAAGAGATCTTCGCCACCGTCGCGGCTGATGAAGCCGAAACCCTTTGCATCGTTGAACCACTTGACGGTTCCGGTCTGACGATCAGACATGGTGTAACTCCTGAAACTTGGTGAACTGGATAAGTAATCGCGCCAGCACAAGCCGGCGAGACTGAGGTTGCAGGAGTACGCGACGCGAGGCGATGGAGCGCGGATCTTCGATCCTGCCCGGGCCACGATGCATTGTGACCCATGCAAACACAGTGGGCGCTTTATACACCCATTGATTCAGAATTGCCATTATTCACAATCCGGCCCGGACCGGCGCCGGACGGGCGGTGGCGCGAACCGGCCAGGCGGAGCACCCTGCCGCCCATGCCTTTCGTCACGGGGCCGCCGCCCGCCGTTGCGCTAGGCTCGGCGATTGCCCGTGTGCAACCGCCCGAGAGGATCTGCCGATGTCATCCCGCCTTTTGCTCGCCCTGGCCGTCGCAGCGGCCGTGATCCTGCCCGTGTCCGCGAAAGATTCCGAAGAAAAATCAGACACTTCCAACCCGTTCTTCGACAAGAGTCCGCTCCAGTTCCAGTACCCGCCGTTCGACCGGATCCGCGACGCGGACTACGCGCCGGCGTTCGACCGCGGCATGGCCGAGCACCTGCGCGAGATCGCCGCGATCGCCGACAACGCCGAGCCGGCGACCTTCGACAACACCATCGTGGCGCTGGAACGCAGCGGCCAGACCCTGTCGCGCGTGTCGGCGGTGTTCTTCAATCTCACCGGCGCAAACACCAACGATGCGATGGAGGCGATCCAGAGCGAATACGCGCCCAAGCTCTCGGCGCACCAGGACGCCATCGCGCTCGATGCGAAGCTGTTCGCCCGGGTCAAGGCGCTGCACGATGCACGCGAGACGCTCGGGCTCGACCCCGAATCGCTGCGTCTGCTCGAGCGCTACCACACCGATTTCATCCGCGCCGGCGCCAACCTGTCGGACACCGACAAGGAGCGAGTGAAAGCCATCAATGGCCGGATCGCAACGCTGCAGACCGATTTCAGCCAGAACCTGCTGAAGGAAAACAACGCGTCGGCCGTCGTCGTCGACAGCCGCGAGCAGCTGGCCGGCCTGCCCGACGACGCCGTCGCGGCCACCGTGGAGCAGGCCAAGGCGCGCAAGCTCGACGGCAAGTTCGTGCTGGCGCTGCAGAACACTTCCGGCCAGCCCGCGCTCGCCTCGCTCGACAACCGCGCGCTGCGCGAAACGCTGATGAAGGCGTCCCTCAACCGCGCGAGCCACGGCGGCGAGTTCGACAACCGCGCCATCATCGCGGAGATCGTCAAACTGCGTGCCGAACGTGCCGCCCTGCTCGGCTACGCCGACCACGCCAGCTACGTGCTCGAAGACCAGACCGCGAAAACCACCCGCGCCGTCAACGACATGCTCGGCGGCCTGGCGCCGGCGGCGGTGGCCAACGCGCGCCGCGAGGCGGCGGACATGCAGGCGATGATCGATCGCGAGAAAGGCGGCTTCCAGCTCGCTGCCTGGGACTGGGCCTACTACGCCGAAAAGGTCCGGCGCGAAAAATACGCCTTCGACGAATCGGAGCTGCGGCCGTATTTCGAGATGAATCACGTGCTGGTCGACGGCGTGTTCCACGCGGCCACGCAGCTCTACGGTATCACCTTCAAGGAGCGCAAGGATCTCCCGGTGTACCAGGCCGACGTGCGCGTGTTCGAGGTGTTCGACACCGACGGCTCGCCGCTCGCGCTGTTCCTCGTGGACTGGTACGCGCGCGACAACAAGCGCGGCGGTGCGTGGATGAACGAATACGTCTCGCAGAGCGGGCTGATGGGCACGCGCCCGGTGATCGGCAACCACCTCAACATCCCCAAGCCCCCTGCCGGCGAACCGACGCTGCTGACCTACGACGAAGTCACCACGGCCTTCCACGAATTCGGCCATGCGCTGCACGGCATGTTCTCGAACGTGAAGTACCCGCGCTTCGCCGGCACCAACGTGCCGCTGGATTTCGTCGAGTATCCCTCGCAGGTCAACGAGATGTGGGCCAGCGATCCGGCCATTCTCAAGAACTACGCCAAACACCACGAAACCGGCGAGCCCTTGCCGCAGGCGCTGCTCGACAAGGTGCTGGCCGCGGAAAAATTCAACCAGGGCTATGCGACCACCGAGTATCTGGGCGCGGCATTGCTCGACCAGGCCTACCACCAGCTTCCCGCCAGCCAGGCACCCACGGCCGATGCCATCCTCGGATTCGAAGCGGCGGCGCTGAAGAAGGTGGGGCTCGACTATGCGCCCGTGCCGCCGCGCTATCGCACCACGTATTTCTCGCACATCGTCGGGGGCTACGCGGCCGGCTACTACGCCTATCTGTGGAGCGAGGTGCTCGATGCGGAAAGCGTGAAGTGGTTCGAGGAAAACGGCGGGCTCAAGCGCGCCAACGGCGACCATTTCCGCAAGACCCTGCTCTCGCGCGGCGGCAGCGCAGACGCGATGCAGCTGTTCCGCGATTTCCGCGGCCGCGATCCGCAGATCGGACCGCTGCTGGAGCGACGGGGGCTGGAGCCGAAGTAACGGGCCCACGCCGGCGCGACGCGGGCTTGCCCGCGTCGACGCTGCCGATCGGTTGGCGTCACCCCGCCAGCATGCCCTCGCGCCGCATCCATGCAAGCGTGTCGTCGAGCAGCGTATCGATCGGCGTCATCCGGTAACCGAGCGCGCGGACGGCCTTGCCCGAGTCCACGCGCAGGTGGTGGCAGGTGAACGCCGCCGCTTCGGGCGTGAGCGCGGGCGCGCGGCGCGTCACGCGCGAGACCAGATCCAGCGCACGCGTGTAGGCCACGAGCGCCCACGCCGGCGTCGCGCGTTGCGGGACCTTGCGCCCGAGCCGCGCGCCGATCTTCCCGATCAGCTGCAGGAACGAGACGTGCTCGCCGCCGAGCAGGAAGGCCTCGCGCGCGATCCCGCTCCGCCACGCCTGCACGTGTGCGCGGGCGACCTCACGCACGTCGGCGAAGGCACCGGAGCCGGGCGGCACGCCCGGCAGCGCGCCGGTGTCGACCAGCCGGATCAGGCGCGACCAGTTGTGGCGGTCGCCCGGACCGAGGATGTGGGCCGGCTGCAGCACCACCCAGTCGAGGCCGCTGCCGCGCACCAGCTGTTCGGTGGCGAATTTGTCGCGTTCGTAGTTGATCCACGATTCGCCGCCGCGCTGCGCCACCGTCTCGCGCAGTTCCTCGTGCACCCGATGCGAATAGGCCGAGACACTGGAGGTGTGGATCACGCGGCCGACGCCAGCCGCGGCCGCGGCGGCGAGCAGTGCCGCCGTGCCGCCGACGTTGATGCGGGTCTGGCGCGCGTTGTCGCCGCGCCAGGTACCGGTGTCGGCGGCGGCGTGGAACACGGCATCGACGCCGGCGACCGCCGTCGCGAGGCTCGCGCCGTCGAGGAGATCGCCGCGCACCGGAAACGCGCCGTGCGCGGCGATGGCGTCGTCGCTGGCGCTGCCGCGCGAGAGCCCGCGCACGTTGCACCCGGCCTCGCGCAGTTCGCGCAGCAGGTGCTGGCCGAGAAAGCCGCCCGCACCCGTGACAAGAACGGTCGTCATGGTCGATCCCCCGCGCGGCGCCATGCCGCGCGGGACGCATCATCGGCGCAAACGAAAACGCCGCGCAAATGCGCGGCGTTCCGGTGGCGGCGGTTGCGGCGACCGCCGCGGCTGCACTCAGCGCGTGGGCGCGAGCCTGCGCTTGCGGGCGCGCAGGCCCTCGTGCACCACACGCGCCTGGGCCTCGTACTGCATCGCCAGCACGCGCACCACATAGCTGTGGTCGCGATCGTGCCGGATCTTCTGCACGCGGCCGAGCAGCTCGGCTTCGGTCTGCTCGATCTGCGCGACCTGGTCGAGGTGGATCGCGCTCAGGCCTTCGCGCAGGTCGCGGTACGTGGCGTGCAGCTCGCGCACCCACGCGGCCACCTGGGCGCGCTTGCCGGCAGGCTTGGCCTTGCTCGCCGCGGCTTTTTTGGCCGGCTGGGTGTCGACCTCGTTGCTCAGTTCCTGCGCCAGATCCGCCTTGGCCCGCGCCATGCGGCGGAACAGCTTGCTCAATTCCGTGTCCCGCACGGTATCGGCAGCTTCGGCATAGAAATCCATGCCGTCGCGGCTGGCTTCGATCAATTCGGGGAGAATATTCAGCGACTCGCTCATCGGGACACTCCTTGCGGACTGGCGGATCGGCGTCGGCACCGGAGCAGCACCCGCCGAAGGCGGCTGCTGGCGACATGGCACGACGGATAACGCTTGCGCGCCCGGAAGTGGTGCAATGGCGGGCGCTCAGCTTGGGCTCAGATTAACCGATTGGTCATTAAATGATCGTTATGACGACGGGGGACGCGGGACATGGTGTCCGCACTTATCATTTGGGATCATGTTTTTATGGAACATTGTTGATGTCCTTTGCAAGGAATAGCGCATTGGCCCGATCGCTCCAATCCGGGGCAGATTGCGCGGATCTGTTGCGTTTTGGCCACAGCCGGCGCTGGAACGGGCGTGCCTGACCGGGCGCAGCCGCGCCGCACGGTTGCCATCGTCGGCGGCGGGCCGGCCGGCCTGGTGGCCGCCGAGCGGCTCGCCGCGGCCGGACTGCAGGTGGACCTGTACGAACGCACCGCGTCGGTCGGGCGCAAGTTCCTGCTCGCCGGCAAGGGCGGGCTCAACCTGACCCACGGCGAGGCCCGCCCGGGCTTCGACGCGCGCTACGGCGCCGCAGCCGCAACGGTCGGCGGCTGGCTCGACCGCTTCGACGCCGCGGCGCTGCGCGCGTGGGCGGCGGGCCTGGGCGTGGACACCTTCGTCGGCAGCTCGGGCCGCGTGTTTCCGCGCGACCTGAAGGCCGGCCCCCTGATGCGCGCCTGGGTCCGGCGACTGAAAGCCGCCGGCGTGCGGCTGCACATGCATCACCGCTGGCTGGGCTGGGACGGCGCCGCTGCGCTGCGTTTCGCGACGCCGTCGGGCGAGGCCGTGGTCCGCGCCGATGCCGTGCTGTTCGCGCTCGGCGGCGGCAGCTGGGCCAAACTCGGTTCGGACGGCGCCTGGACGGCAGCGTTCGGCGCGCGCGGCATTGGCGTCGCGCCGCTGCAGCCGGCCAACTGCGGCTTCGAGTGCGACTGGTCGCCCGTGTTCGTCGAGCGTTTCGCCGGCGCGCCGGTCAAGCCCGTGGCTGCGCGCACGGGCGGTAGCGGCGCGGCGATGCAGCAGGGCGAATTCGTGGTGACGCGGCACGGCGTGGAAGGCAGCCTCGTCTACGCGCTGTCGGCGTCGCTGCGCGATGCCCTGGTGCGCGACGGGATCGCGACACTCGAACTCGATCTGCTGCCCGGGCGCAGTGTCGATGCCGTACACGCGGCGCTGCTCCGGCCCGCGAACGGCCGCTCGCGGACCGAGCAGTGGCGGCGCCAGCTCGGCCTCGCCGGCGTGCGCGCCGGGCTCGCGCGCGAACTGCTCGATCCTGCGACGCTGGCCGATCCGGCACGCCTCGCCCCGGCCCTGAAGACGGTGCCGGTGCCGCTGCGACGCACACGTCCGATCGACGAGGCGATCAGCACCGCCGGCGGCGTGCGTTTCGCCGCACTGGACGGCGCCCTCATGCTGCGCGCCCTGCCCGGCCAGTTCTGCGCCGGCGAAATGCTCGACTGGGACGCGCCGACCGGCGGCTACCTGCTGACCGCCTGCTTCGCGAGCGGGGTGGTCGCGGCCGACGGCGTGCTCGCGTGGCTGGGGCGCTGATGCACTGCGCCTACTTTGCCGCCGGCCGGTGCCGCTCGTGCGGCGAACTCGCGGTGCCGTACGCGGCGCAGCTCGCGGCCAAGCAGGCGCACGCGGTCGCGACGCTGGCCGCGTGCGACGGCATCGCCTGGCTCGCACCCGTGCCGAGCCGTCCGACGGGCTTCCGCAACAAGGCCAAGATGGTTGTCGGGGGAACGGCCGCGGCGCCGGTGCTCGGCATTCTCGACGCGCAGCAGCACGGCGTGGACCTCACCGGCTGCCCGCTGTACCCGGACGCGCTGGCCGCATGTTTTCCCGCGCTCGCCGCGTTCATCACCCAGGCGAACATCGCGCCGTACGACATCCCGGCACGGCGCGGCGAGCTGAAGTACCTGCTGCTGACGCTGGCCGAGCATTCGGGCGACCTGATGCTGCGCTTCGTGCTGCGTTCGCAGGAGCCGCTCGCGCGCATCCGCAAGCACCTGCCGGCGCTGCGCGCGGCACTGCCGCAGCTGCGCGTGGTCTCGGCCAACCTGCAGCCCGAGCACAAGGCCGTGCTCGAAGGCGAGCAGGAACTGCTGCTGACGCAGGAGCAGACCCTCACGATGCAGGTCAATGGCCTGCCGCTGCACCTGCGTCCGCAGAGTTTTTTCCAGACCAACACCGAGGTGGCCGCCGCGCTCTACCGGCAGGCGCGCGAGTGGGTCGAGGCCATCGATCCGCCGGCGCTGTGGGACCTGTTCTGTGGCGTCGGCGGCTTCGCCCTGCACTGCGCGAACGGGCAGCGCGAGGTCACCGGCATCGAAACCAGCCGCGACGCCATCGCCAGCGCGGAGCGGTCGCGCGATGCGCTCGGACTGGCCAACGTGCGCTTCGCTGCGCTCGATGCCACGCGTTTCGCGCTCGATGCACGCGAGGCGCCGCCACTGGTGATCGTGAACCCGCCGCGGCGCGGCATCGGCGCGGACCTGTGCCGGTTCCTCGACGCATCCGCCGCGCGCTCGCTGGTGTATTCGAGCTGCAACAGCGAGTCGCTCGCGCGCGACCTCGCGATGCTTCCGGGCTTTCGCGCGACACACGCACGCGTGCTCGACATGTTCCCGCACACCCGCCACTACGAGGTGATCGTGCTGCTCGAACGCGGGTCGCGCTGACGCGCGACGGTCAGCCGAACGAGGGATTCACCAGCGCCCGCAGGAACACCTGCAGCACGCGCGGTTCGAGCAGGATGAAGAACAGCAGGCCGTAGGCTCCGCCCCACAGATGCGCGCTGTGGTTGACGTTGTCGCGGCCCTGGCGATCCATCCAGATGCTGTAGCCGACGTAGCCCACCGCGTAGAGGATCGCGGGCACCGGGATCGGGATGAAGATCAGCGCCCACGGCTGCACCAGGATGAAGGCGAACAGCACGGCGGCCACCGCGCCGGACGCGCCGAGGCTGCGGTAGTTCGGATCGTCGCGGTGGCGCATGTAGCTGGGCAGGATCGACACCACCAGCGCCGAGAGATAGAACAGCACGAAGCCGACCGGCCCGAAGTAGTTCGCGAAGATGCCTTCGATGAAGCGCCCGAAGAAGAACAGCGTGATCATGTTGAACAGCAGGTGCATCGGATCCGCATGCACGAAGCCGTAGGTGACCAGGCGCCAGTATTCCTTCCTGCGCGCGATCGCCGGCGGCCACAGGATCAGGCGCTCCATCAATCGCGGGTTCTTCCACGCGAACCACGACACCGCGGCGGTGACGATGATGAGAACGATGGTTGCGCTGAGCTGAAAGGGCATCGCCGTGACACTTCCGCAATCGGGGTCGGCACTATACCCTGCCGCTCCCGCGCATCGCGGCGCCGCGATTTCCCCGCATGACCCTCTCGCGTTACCAGCAGCTCGACGTGTTCGCCGCGCGCACCGGCGGCGGCAATCCGCTCGGCGTGGTCGTCGACGGTGCCGGCTTCGATGCGGCGACGATGCAGCGCATCGCCGCATGGACGGGTCTGGTCGAAACCACGTTCCTGCTGCCGCCCACGGTGCCCGACGCAAGCTACCGCGTGCGCATCTTCACGCCGCAGCGCGAGATTCCGTTCGCGGGCCATCCGAGCATCGGCAGCGCGCACGCCGCGCTCGATGCCGGTCTGGCCGCGCCGCGCGGCGGGCGTCTGGTGCAGGAATGCGGCGCGGGCCTGCTGCCGGTGCTGGTCGAAGGCGACGGCCCTGCGCGCCGGCTCTCGGTGCAGGCGCCGACCGCCACGATCGTGCACGACGGCGAGACCGCCGCCGCCGAACTGGGCGCGCTGCTCGACGGTCTCGCGTGCGGCGCGCTCGGCGTGGCGCTGGTCGAGGGCGGTCGGCGCTGGTGGGTGGCCGAACTCGCCGACGCGGCAGCGCTTCGCGCATGGCAACCGCCGCACGCGGCCATTCTCGCCCTCGCCCGCCGCAGCGACAGCCTTGGCCTGTGCGTGTTTGCACGCGAACCCGACGCCGGGCACGACCTGGCCGTGCGGGCCTTTCCCGCCGGCGTCGGCATCGTCGAGGATCCCGCCTCCGGCGCCGCGAACGGATTGATCGCCGCCTTCATCGCGCAGCGCGAACCGCATGGACCGCTGGCGCGCGGCTATCGCGTCAGCCAGGGCCGTGAAATCGGCCACGATGCCCGCATCGATGTACGCATCGATTCGACCGGCGCGGTGTGGGTGGGTGGCCGCACCAACACGATGGTGACGGGCACGCTCGACTGGCCCGGATGACGTAAGGCGCACGCGTTAACCCCATCGTCGGCAACGCCGCGTTGACAGCGACACCCCCACCGGAGATGTCGCCATGCACCGTCTGTCCCCGCTCACCGCTGCCATCGTCCTGACCTTGCTCGCAGGCTGCTCCACGTCGTCGCCCGATCAAACGCAATCACGTGTCCGTCCCGAGCCCGACGCCGTCGCACAGGCGTCCGCCAAGGCCGAGCGCACGCAGGAGGTGCTCGCCGAGGAACAGGCACCGCTCGATTCGATCACCGTCACCGGCTCGCGCATCGCGCGTCGCGATACGGCGATGCATGTCGTGGGCGGCACCGCGCCGATGAGCGTCGCGGCAGCTGCCCCGCCGCCGCCGATGCGTGCGCAGCCCGGCGTCGTGGAACCCGCAAACCGCGAAACCTACGCCGATATCGCCAGCAACCCGATCCATCGCGCGGCCGAGGAGCCGGTATCGACGTTTTCCATCGATGTCGACAGCGGCAGCTACGCCAACGTGCGCCGCATGTTGGTGCAGGGCCGGCTGCCGCCGTCGGACGCGGTGCGCAGCGAGGAATTCCTCAACTATTTCGACTACGGCTACGCGCCGCCGGCGTCGCCCGCCACGCCGTTTTCGGTGACCACCGAATTCGCCGTCGCGCCGTGGAATCCGCAGCGGCATCTGCTGCTGGTCGGACTGAAGGGCTACGAAGTGCCGGCGAGCGCGATCCCGGCCTCGAACCTGGTGTTCCTGATCGATACCTCCGGCTCCATGCAGTCCCCGGACAAGATCGACCTGCTCAAGCAGGCCTTCGCGGAACTGACGCAATCGCTGCGGCCGCAGGATCGTGTCGCGATCGTCGCCTACGCCGGCAGCGCCGGGCTTGTGCTCGACTCCACCGCCGGCAGCGACAAGGCCACGATCCTGGCGGCGATCGACCGCCTGCAGGCCGGCGGCTCCACCAATGGCGGCGCCGGCATCGAGCTTGCCTACGCCACCGCGCAGGCGCACCTGATCGCAGGCGGCGTCAATCGCGTGATTCTGGCCACCGACGGCGATTTCAACGTCGGCACGGTCAGCCAGGACGCGCTCGAAACCCTGGTGAAACACAAGCGCGACAGCGGCATCGCGCTGACCACGCTCGGCTTC
Source organism: Chiayiivirga flava (assembly GCF_014202825.1). GTDB lineage: Bacteria > Pseudomonadota > Gammaproteobacteria > Xanthomonadales > Xanthomonadaceae > Chiayiivirga > Chiayiivirga flava. The sequence continues at coordinate 179,984 of NZ_JACHHP010000001.1, forward strand.
GGCCAGGGCAACTACAACGACCAGCTGGCCGAACGTCTCGCCGACATCGGCAACGGCAACCACGCCTACATCGACACGCCGAACGAGGCGCGCAAGGTGCTGGTGGAGGAACTGTCGTCGACGATGATGACCATCGCCCGCGACGTGAAGATCCAGATCGAGTTCAACCCGGCGGTCGTCGCGGAATATCGCCTGGTCGGCTACGAGAACCGCTTGCTGGCGCGCGAGGATTTCAACAACGACAAGGTCGACGCCGGCGAAATCGGCGCCGGCCACGACGTGACCGCGCTGTACGAAATCGCCGTGGTGGGCTCGGGCGGCGAGGCGAGCGAGCCGCTGCGCTACGCAGCGCCCGTGGCCGGTGGCACCGGCGATGAACTCGGATTCCTGCGCTTGCGCTACAAGGCCCCGGACGGCGACACCAGCAAGCTGATCGAGACACCGCTGTCGCGCACGGTTGAGTACGCGCCGAGCGAGCGACTGCGTTTCGCGGCGGCAGTCGCAGCGTTCTCCGACGCCTTGCGCGACGGCGCACACCTGGGACGCTGGACCTTCGACGACATCGCGGCAGCAGCGCGCGGCGGGGCCGATCCGTTCGGGTATCGCGCGGAGTTCGTGGCGCTGGTGCAGCAGGCGAAGGCGCTGAAGGCCGGGTCGACGCCAGTGGCGATTGCCGACTGAATTTTTCTGATCGAAACGCAGGACAAAAGGAAATCCTTCTCCCGCCGGGAGAAGGTGCCGGCAGGCGGATGAGGGACGCGCCTGCCGGCCGATCGCGATGTGTGCACAAGCGACCAGACCGCGTTCGACCAACCTTCGGTTAAAACGGAACGCCCTCCCTCATCCGCCTTCGGCACCTTCTCCCGGCGGGAGAAGGAAAACGCAACGGTCGATTGCCGAACGCCCGCACGGCCCCAACCTATCCACCACCCACCCCGATCCCTTACCCTGCCGCGCATGACGGCGGACCCCACCGACGAGGAACTGATGTTGGCCTACGCCGCCGGCCAGATTGCTGCGTTCGAAACGCTGTACGCGCGCCACCGCGGGCCGCTGTACCGTTTCCTGCTGCGCGGCATCCGCCCGCGCGCGAGTGCCGACGAGTGCTTCCAGGAGGTCTGGAGCCGCGTGGTGACGGCGCGCGAGCGCTATCGGCCGGACGCGAAATTCAGCACCTGGCTGTACCAGATCGCGCACAACCTGCTGGTCGACCAATACCGCCGTGCGCGGCCGGAAGTCTCCGCCGACGACGACAGCGCGCCGCTCGCGCAGCTGCAGGCCGGGGAACACGAGCAGCCCGAACGCGCGCTCTCCGACTTCGAACAGCGCCGTCGCCTGCAGCAGGCGCTCGACGAGCTGCCCGACGAGCAGCGCATCGCGCTGCAGCTGCGGCTGGAGCAGGAAATGCCGCTCGAAGACATCGCCGGCGTCACCGGTGTCGGACGCGAGACGGTGAAATCGCGATTGCGCTATGCGCTCGACAAGCTCAAGACGAGGCTCGCGTGATGGCGCACGATCCGCGCGAGCCGCTGACACCCGACGAGGCCGCCGTTGCCCGCGCGTATACCGCGCTGCCGCGGCCCGAACCCTCGCCCGAACTCGACGCGCGCGTGCTGGCGCACGCACGCGCGGTGCTTGCGTCCGCCACGGCGCGCACGCGCCGCCCGCGCCCGTGGTATCTCCTGCCCGGCGCGGGGGTGGCGGCCGCCGCCGTGCTGGCGGCCGGACTTGCATGGCAGGTCGGACTGATCGGCGACGGTCGACTGCACGAATCCGCGCCGGCCACCGCACCTGCCGTGCCCGCGCCCGACGGTGCGGGCCGGCCCGAACGCAAGGATCGCGTCGACGTGGACTTTCTCGAACGCGAACAGGCGCGCGCCGCGGCGCAGGCGGCAAAGGCGGAAGCGGACGCCGATGCGGGCGGCACGACGCCCGCGCCTGCCGCGCCCCCTCCCCCGCCCGCCCCGCGTGCACGCAGCCCCGAGGCGTTTCCCGCGCAGGAGGCGGCGCCGGTGCAGGACAGCGAATTCGCCGCCGAACTGCGCGCGCCCGCGGCGACCGCACCCGAGCCCGCACCGACGTCGGCCGCGCCTGCCGACGTGACAGGCACCCTGCAGCGCGACGGGCGCAACGAGCAGGCGGCCGACACATCCACGCTGGATCGGATCCAGGTCACCGGCTCGCGCATCAAGCGCGTCGACAGCGACCTGCCGCCGTGGCCCGAGGATGCGACGCTCGCCCCGGCCCCATGGCTCGAGCGCGTGCGCGAGCGTGTCCGCGCGGGAGACCGCGACGGCGCGCGCTTCAGCCTGCGGCGTTACGTGCAGGTCCATCCCGCGCAACCGGTGCCGGACGATCTCACCGTGCTGCTCGTGCAGTGACCCGCGCGACGACGCGATACCTCGCCCGGTGAGCGCGGACACGATCGCGTCGCCTGCCTGCCTCGAACGCGACGTCCGCAGGAGCCGCTTCCTCGCCCACGCCGTGACAGCCGACTCGCCCGACGCGGCGCTGTCCGCGCTTGCGTCGCTCGGGCAGCGCGATGCCAGTCACAACTGCTGGGCCTACCGCATCGGCGACCGCTACCGGTTTTCCGACGACGGCGAACCGGCCGGCACCGCCGGCAGGCCGATCCTCGCCGCGATCGAGGGTCAGGGCTTCGATCACGTATTCGTCGTGGTGACGCGCTGGTTCGGCGGCGTCAAGCTCGGCGCCGGCGGACTCGTGCGCGCCTACGGCGGCACCGCCGCGGAATGCCTGCGGCTCGCACCGCGGCGCGCGCTCGTGGCGTTCGGGACGGCGTGGCTGCAGTGCGCGTTCGCCGACGTCACCACCGCCCACGCGCTGCTCGCCGCCCACGGCGGCAACAAGCTCGAGGAACACTACGATGCCGACGGCGTGCGCCTGCGTGTCCGCGTGCCGGCGCAGCATATCGACGCGCTGGCCGCTACACTGCGCGATGCGACGCGCGGCCGAGCCGGCGTGACACGCATCGATGCCTCCGACCGCTGACGCCCCGCCGCCCGAACGCCCGTGACCGATCCCGACCCTGCCCGTTCCCCGCGCCCGTTTGCCGCGCTGCGCACGCTGCTGCCGTTCCTGCGCCCGTACCGCGGACTCATCGCCGGCTGGCTGGGATTCCTGGCGCTGTCGTCCGGCGCGACCCTGCTGCTGCCGGTGGCCGTGCGCCTGATGATCGACCACGGCTTCAGCGCCAGCGATGCATCGAGCATCGATCGCTGGTTCGGCGGATTGTTCGCCGTCGCGGCGGTGCTCGCAGTTGCCACGGCGGGCCGCTTCTACTGCATCGCGCTGCTCGGCGAACGCGTGGTGGCCGACCTGCGCGAACGCGTCTTCGGCCGGCTTCTGGCGCTGGACATGGGCTTTTTCGAGCGCACCCGCGCCGGCGAACTCGTCAGCCGGCTCGCGGCCGACACCGAGCTGTTGCGTGGCGTGGTCGGATCGACGGTTTCGGTGGCGCTGCGCAGCGTGGTCACCTTCGTCGGCAGTGCCGCGGCGCTGGCGTGGACCAGCCCGCGCCTCGCGGGGCTGGCCGCGATCGGCATTCCGGTGGTGATCCTGCCGATCGTGCTGTACGGACGGCGCGTGCAGAAACAGTCGCGCGACAGCCAGGATCGCGTCGCCGACGCGAACGCGCGCGCCAGCGAGACGCTCGGCGCGATGCACACCGTGCAGAGTTACGCGCGCGAACCGTTCGAACTCGAACGTTTTGCGGGCGCGGTGCAGCTGGCCATCGGCAGCGCCAGACGCCGCATCCGGACCCAGGCCGCGCTGACCTGCGTGGTGATCCTGCTGGTGTTTGGCGCGATCACGGCCGTGCTGTGGACCGGCGCACAGGACGTGATCGCCGGCACGATGACGGCGGGAACGCTCGGGCAATTCGTGCTGTACGCGGTGATCGGCGCGGGCTCGGTCGGGGCGCTCACCGAAGTGTGGGCAGAGCTCCAGCGCGCCGGCGGCGGCATGGGCCGCATCGACGAACTGCTGGCCGAACCCGCGCGCATCACGGCACCGCCGCAGCCGATGTCGTTGCCGGCGCGGGCCGTCGGCGAGCTGCATTTCGACAAGGTCACGTTCCACTATCCGAGCCGCCCGGACACCGCGGCGTTGCAGGATTTCACGCTGCACGTGCGCCCGGGCGAAACCGTGGCACTGGTGGGCCCGTCGGGGGCCGGCAAGAGCACCGTGCTGCAGCTGCTGCTGCGCTTCTACGATCCCGCGTCCGGCAGCATCACGCTCGATGGCCTCGACCTGCGCCAGGTCGATCCGCAGCGGCTGCGCGAACAGATCGCGCTGGTGCCGCAGGATCCGATGCTGTTCGGCGCCGACGCTGCCGACAATATCCGCTATGGCCGTCTCGATGCGGACGAAGCCGCCGTCATCGCCGCGGCGAAGAGCGCTGAGGCGCACGAGTTCCTCGCCGCGCTGCCGGACGGTTACCGCACGTACCTGGGCGAACGCGGTGTGCGCCTGTCCGGCGGCCAGCAGCAGCGCATCGCGATCGCGCGCGCGGTGCTCAAGGATGCGCCGGTGCTGCTGCTCGACGAGGCCACCAGCGCGCTCGACGCACAGAGCGAACGCGCGATCCAGCAGGCGCTCGAACGCCTGATGGCGGGCCGCACCACGCTCGTCATCGCCCACCGCCTCGCCACGGTGCGCCAGGCGGACCGCATCGTCGTGCTCGACCACGGTCGCATCGTCGCCGAGGGCACGCACGAGGCGCTGATCGCGCAGGGCGGGCTCTATGCGGAGCTCGCGCGGCTGCAGTTCAGCGTCTGAGCGCGCAGGCGCGTCCGATCAGGCCGCGCCGCCGTCCACCCGCACCATCGTCGTCAGCAGGTGTTCCATCGCCTGATCGAGGTTGCGGCATTGTCCGCTGTGCACGGGCGAGGTCTGCACCACGGTGCTGCGCGGCGCGGTGAGCCAGTGGAAGCGTTCGCGCAGCGTCAACGCTCCGAGCGGTCCCGCCTCGCGGCCCCCGGCGCAGATGCGCGGAATCGCCGCCAGCGCGTCGGCGACGAACTGCACGTCGATGCCCGGGGCGAGCGCGCGCAGCCGCGCCGCGTCCAGCTCGATGCGCGCCGCGAGGTGCCGCTGTGCGTGGCACGACACGATGACGCCGACGTTGACGAACTCGCCGCGCTCCACGCGCGGCACCACGCGCACGATGGCATAGTCATACGTGTGCGGAGCGTGCACGCACGGCCTCCTGCACGAAGGCGCGCGGCGCCTCCAGGCGCCGGCAGAAGTACGCGACATAGGCCGCGCGCTGGGCCTCGGGCGTGCCGAAGGCACTGTCGCCGTCGAGCCAGCGCTCGGGCACCTGTGCCACGATCTCGCGCACGCGGTCCGGATCGAGCATCGCGGCGAGCGCCGCATCGACCTGTTCCAGGCGATCGGCGAACGGCAACAGCACGTGGTCGCGCACCAGTGCGAACGGGGCCGTGGCGCGATCGACGATCCGCGCATCCCAGCCGTGGTGGAAATACAGCGCCGCGCCGTGGTCGATCAGCCACAGGCGCCGATGCCACAGCAGCATGTTGCTGTTGCGCGCGGTACGGTCGACGTTGCTGACGAACGCGTCGAACCACACGATCGACGAGGCAAGCGCGCCGTCGGGCTCGACGATGGCCGGATCGAACGTCACCGACCCCGGGAGGTAGTCGAGCGCGAGGTTGAGCCCGGCGCTGGCGCGGATCAGCGACTGGATTTCCGGATCGGGCTCGGTGCGCGCGAGCTCCGCATCAAGTTCGACGAACACGATCTCGGGCACCGGCAGGCCGAGCGCACGCGCGATCTCGCCCGCGACCAGTTCGGCGACCAGCGCCTTTGGCCCCTGCCCCGCGCCGCGGAACTTGAGCACGTACAGTCCGGCGTCGTCCGCCTCGACGATGGCCGGCAGCGATCCGCCCTCGCGCAGGGGCGTGACGTAGCGGCTGGCGCAGACGGTGCGCAGCGGACGGAACGGCGGAACGCTCATGCCGGCATTGTCGCAGACCGCGCATCGGCATCCGCATGACGTGCGAGTGTCGCGAGCAGGTCCTCGTGCAGACGCAGGCGGCCGAGCCAGCCACGCTGCGTGCCGCTGAGCACGCGCAGCATGGTGCCGCGCCCGCCCGGCAGGCGGCCGAGCGGATGGAACAGGCGATCGCGCAGCGCGGCGAGCGTGTCCAGGTCGGACTGGAAGATCGGCGTGAGCCAGCGGCTCCAGAAATGGTAGATGCCCACGTGCGCACGCCGTTCGCGTTCGTAGGCGCCGAGCGCCTGCGCGACGCACGCGTGCGCCGCGAGTGCGGCATCGAGCGCCTGCGCATCCATCAGCGCCATGTTGACGCCCTGCCCCAGCTGCGGACTCATCGCGTGTGCGGCGTCGCCCACCAGCACCACGCGACCGCGATGCCAGGCGCGCGGTGCGGCGTCGCGGTAGCTGGCGCGCGCCAGCTGCGTCGTGGCCGTCACCTGCGCGAGGCGCGGCAGCACGTCCGGCCACAGCGCGGCGAGCTCGGCCTTCCATGCGTCGATGCCGTCGGTTTCCCACCCCGCCATCGACTGCATCGGCAGGCTCCAGAAGAAGCTCAGGCGCGGCACCGGATCGTCGGGACGCGTGCCGACCGGCAGCAGCCCGATCATCTTGCGCGCGGCGAGATAGCGTTGCCGCAGTTCGTCCGCGTGCGGCCAGTCGCCCATCGGCACCAGGCACCACAATGCGCCCCACGGATACGGCTGGTCGATGCGTGCAGGCCCGGTGGCGCCGCGCAGCGTCGAGGCCGCGCCGTCGGCGACGAGCACGAGGTCGTACGGACCGAACGCCTCGCCCGTGGCGCTGCGCACGAGGCCGCGTTCCGCATCGACCGCCACCACGCGCGTGCCGCAGCGCACGCCGGCACGTCCCGGCCACGCGCGGCCGAGCAGTTCGAACAGCGCTCCGCGCTGGATTCCGACACCGAACAGCCGCGCATCGAGCTCGCTGTAGCGCATGTCCATCACGCAGCGTCCCGCGCACGTGTCGCCGAACAGCCGGCGCACGATGCGGCCGCTGCGGATCGCATCGTCCAGCACGCCGAGGCCGTGCAGCACGGCCATGCCCGTGGGCTGCAGCAGCAGGCCGGCGCCGACCGGGCCGAGCATCGGCGCGCGTTCGAACACATCGAGCGCGTGTCCCCGCCGGGCGAGCAGCGCCGCACAGGCCTGCCCGGCCGTGCCGTAACCCACGATGGCGATGCGCAGCGGATCGGTCATGGCGGCAGGATCGCAGGCGCCGACCACGCCGAACAAGTCGCCTTGGGCGGTGGCGCTGGCGCCCGCGCCCCGGGGCCGGAACGCTGCGCGTCGCTCATGCCGCCTTCACCGCGGCCTCCGACGCCGGGGCGCTGCGCCGTGCCCGCACCGCGGCGGCAAGGCGGTCGAGCACGGCCACGGTGTCATCCCAGCCAATGCAGCCGTCGGTGATGCTCTGGCCGTAGGTCAACGCGCGACCGGGCATCGGATCCTGCCGTCCGGCGACGAGGTGGCTTTCGATCATCACGCCGATGACGCGACGTTCGCCCGCTTCGAGCTGCTGCGCCACGTTATCGATCACGCGTGGCTGGTTTTCGGGCTTCTTGCCACTGTTCGCGTGGCTGGCGTCGATCATCAGGCGCGGCACGAGGCCGGCCCTGTGCAGCAGCGCGCTCGCGGCCGCGACGCCGGCCGCATCGAAGTTCGGCGTGCTGCCGCCGCGCAGGATGACGTGGCAATCGGCGTTGCCCGCCGTGGTGGCGATGGCCGAGCGGCCGTCCTTCGTCACCGCCAGGAAATGGTGCGAGTGCATCGCCGCCTGCACCGCGTCGGCGGCGATCTTCACGTTGCCGTCGGTGCCGTTCTTGAATCCGACCGGGCACGACAGGCCCGATGCCATCTCGCGATGCACCTGGCTCTCGGTGGTGCGCGCGCCGATCGCGCCCCAGGCCACGAGGTCGGCGATGTACTGCGGCGTGATCATGTCGAGGAACTCGCAGCCGGCCGGCAGGCCCAGCGCGTTCACGTCGCGCAGCAGGCCGCGCGCCACGCGCAGGCCGCGGTTGATGTCGAAGCTGTCGTCCAGGCCCGGATCGTTGATGAGGCCTTTCCAGCCGACCGTGGTGCGCGGCTTCTCGAAATAGACGCGCATGACGATTTCCAGATCCGCGCCGAGGCGGTCGCGCTCGTGCCGCAGGCGCTGTGCGTACTCCAGCGCGGCGACAGGATCGTGGATCGAACACGGGCCGACCACTACCGCGAGGCGGTCGTCGTTGCCCTGGAGGATGGCGTGCAGCGCGTGGCGCGCGGCGCTGACGGTGGCGGCGGCGATCTCGCCGCATTCGATCTCGCCCATGACCTGGGCGGGCGTGCTCAACGGACGGAGGTCGCGGATGCGCAGGTCGTCGGTGTGGCGGTGCATGGCGTGGGTCCTGGCTGGAAACGGCGGGAAAAATCGCGGGCAACAAAAAAGCCGCCAGGGCTGCTGGCGGCTTTCGAGGGATTCTGTGTGATCGTGGGATCAGGTCGAACGCGTCTCGTCCTCCGCCTTGGCCGGAAGCCCAAAATAAAACGACCAGTAGCGACGGCAGACGGAGATCATGGCTGCATTGTTAGCACAGTTTTCGGCCATTGCAAACCGTGCGCGCCGGCTCATCCCTCGAAGCCGTCGGCGAACACGCCGGCGCCGGGCACCACGCTGCTGCGCACGCAGTCGTAGGTTTCGGCGATGCGCGGACCGGTGTCGATCACGGCGAAATCCGTCACCGCCAACGGCGTTCGATCGCCGGGATCGCCGTCCCAGAAGATGTGTGGCGTGATGTCCAACTCGTCCCACGTCGCTTCGGTGAAGCGGTCGCTCTCGAAGGTGAGCGCGATGTTGCCGCCGTCCGCCAGCACGATGCCGTAGCGCTGCATCGTGCGCAGGATCGCGCGCGCGGGGGCGTTGTAGCCGGTCATGTCGAAATCGGCGCGCAGGCGCAGGCGCGCGCCGTACGGCACGGTTTCCGCCGGGCCGCTCGGTCCGCCCGCGTGGCTTGCGGGACGCACATAGAGCTTGCCGTCGCTGCCGCCGAGGCTGGCGTCGCTGGCCATGCGTGCGTTCGGCAGGATGAAGCGGATCGCGTGACCCAGATCGCCGTCCGGTTGCGTTGCGGCGGCGGCCACGCCGTCGGCATTGGGCAGCAGCGCCGCGATCGGGAACCCCGCGGCATCGGCGCTGGTGCAGTGCTCGCCGCGACCCTCGGGCGGATAGACGACGCTGGTGTCCCACACCGCCAGGCACAGCGCGTCGAGCCGTGCACCGTCGAAGTTGCCGTTGTAGAGCTCGTAGACGAGCGCGTTTTCCACCACGATCAGGTGGCAATCCTCGCATTCGTCGTCGCTGCAGTCGTTGTCGCACTGCAGGCCGCCCTGCCCTTCGAAGGCGGCGCCCGCGGGCACCGGCATCGTGCTGCCGGGCGCTTCGCAATCGGGGCTGTAGTAGTCGTCGTAGACCGCGTGCGGCACCACCGGATAGCGCGGCGGATCCTCGCCCGGCGGCACGTGCTGGACGTGGAAGGAAAAATCGATCTGCATGCGATTGCCGTTGCCCCAGCCGCCGAGCGTCTGCAGGCGGGCAAGCATCGCGCCGGACTGCGGGTGCACGTCCGCATCGGCGATCGACTGATGCCAGACCGAACCGGCGGGAAACCGCGGCGGCGACGCGGCCTGCGCGGTGGCCGCGAACAGCAGGGCCCACAGGCCGCAGCCGATGCATCGAACGTCCATCCATGCCTCCCGTGCAGCGAGCATCGCATCGAACAGACACACGCGGCGGACGCGTCCGCCGGGCCGCCTACCAGACGAGATCGTCCGGCACCTGGTACTTCGGATCCGCGTAATCCACCTCCGGCGCGGGTGCGTCCGGATCCACCAGCAGCGCAAGCGCCCCGGCGAGCATCGCCTCGGCTGCCCGCGCATCGTCCGGCGACACCAGATGATAGCGCCCGCCCAGTTGCACGACGGCCAGCTCGCCGGCGTTGACCTGACGCAGCTGTTCGGCCGTGACATAGACGCGACGGATCTTGCCGCCGTACTCGAAATGGCGCGCGATGTCGGCCTCGGGCACGTTGCGCGATGCGGTCTTCAGGAGCTCGGCCAGTTTCGTCTTGCCTTCGCGGCGTCGTGCCGCTTCTTCCTGCTTGCGCTTCTCGGCCGCGATGCGCTCGTCCTTCTCGCGCTGCGAGCGGATCGCGTAGGCCTTGGCCAGATCGATCTCGCCCTGCGTCCGAGGCCCGCCCGACGGCGGTCGCGTCGCGCGCTGCGCCGGTTGGTCCTTGCGTTGCTGCGGCCCCTGCTTGCCCGCTTCGTGGCGCGCAGGCCGGGACTGCGGCGGCGGACGACGCTCCTCGCGCGGCGCACTCTTGAACCCCAGCTTCAACAGCTGATCCTTCAGCGAATCGGTCATCGGTGCGGCTCAATAATGCGGCGGCGGGGGCTCGGGGGCAGCGTCGCCGGCGAGCGAATCGCGCAGCGAACCGAGGTCGGACAAGGCGCGGTCCAGGCGCAATCGCAACGCGTCGATGTCGATGCGCTGCTCGTGCACGATCCGGCTCAGCTCGCCGAGCGTGTGTTCCTGGAAGGCGAGTCGGGTCTCCAGTTCGATCCAGCGCGGTTCGTTGTCCATGGGACGGATTCTAGCGCTGCGCCGCGGCCGGCGTACGCACCGAGCGCCCGCGCCCGATGCCGTAGTACGCGATGCCCGCCGCTTCCACCGCGGCCGGGTCGTAGATGTTGCGGCCATCGAAGATCACCGGTTGCCGCAGCGCGGCGGCGATGCGGGCGAAATCCGGGCTCCAGAAGGCCTTCCACTCGGTGACCACGGCGAGCGCGTCGGCGCCGTCGAGCGCGGCGTCCGCGCTGTCGCACAGCACCAGGTCGTCGCGTTTGCCGAAGATGCGCGCGGCTTCGTGCATCGCCTCCGGATCGTAGGCGCGCACGGTGGCACCGGCCGACCAAAGCGCGTCGAGCAGCGCGCGGCTGGAGGCTTCGCGCATGTCGTCGGTGTTGGGCTTGAACGCAAGCCCCCAGACCGCGACGGTGCGGCCGACCAGACGGCCTTCGAAATGTTCGTGCATGCGCGCGAAGAGCACCTGCTTCTGCGCACGGTTCACCGCCTCCACCGCACCGAGCAGCTTCGCCTCGTAGCGGTACTGGCGCGCGGTGCGCTCCAGCGCCTGCACGTCCTTGGGGAAACACGAACCGCCGTACCCCGCGCCCGGGTAGATGAAGGAATAGCCGATACGCGGGTCCGAACCGATGCCGTGACGCACCATCTCGATGTCGGCGCCGACGCGTTCGGCGATGTTCGCCATCTCGTTCATGAAGCTGATCTTGGTCGCGAGCAGGGCGTTGGCCGCGTACTTGGTCAGCTCGGCCGAGCGCACGTCCATCTGCACGATGCGCTCGTGGTTGCGGTTGAACGGCGCGTACAGGCGCTTGAGCTGTTCGATGGCGCGGCGGCTGTCGGAGCCGATGACGATGCGGTCGGGACGCATGCAGTCCTTCACCGCGTCGCCTTCCTTGAGGAATTCGGGATTGGAGGCCACGTCGAAGGCGAGATCCAGGCCACGCCGATCGAGCTCGGTGCGGATTGCGTCGCGCACGCGGTCGGCGGTGCCCACCGGCACGGTCGACTTGTTGACGATCACCGCCGTACGCGTGAGGTGCTGGCCGATGGTTCGCGCGACCGCCAGCACATGGCGCAGGTCCGCGCTGCCATCCTCGTCCGGCGGCGTGCCCACGGCGATGAAGACGATCTCGGCCGATGCGATGGCGGACGCCGCATCGGTGGTGAAGGACAGCCGCCCGGCCGCATGATTGTCGACAACGAGCGTGTCGAGCCCCGGCTCGTAGATCGGCATCTCGCCGCGACGCAGGCCCTCGACCTTGGCCGCGTCGATGTCGACGCAGGTGACCTGGTTGCCGACCTCCGCGAGGCAGGTGCCGGTGACCAGGCCCACATAGCCTGTGCCAAAGATGGATACGCGCATCGGTCGATTCGCAATGTCGGGTGGGGCGCGGATGATAGCGGCTGGCGGCGGCAGATGAGCGACGCGTCTCGCGCGCACAAACGAAAACGGCCGGCGGGTCGCCCCGCCGGCCGTCGTTTCGGAACGGACGCGTCGCTTACTGCTTGACGATCTCGAGCAGCTCCACTTCGAACTTCAGCGTGGCATTCGGACCGATCGGGCCCGGCGTGCCGCGGTCGCCGTAGGCAAGATTCGACGGGATCCACAGCGTGTACTTGCTGCCGACCGGCATCAGCTGCAGCGCTTCGGTCCAGCCCGGGATCACGGCGTTGAGCGCGAACTGCGCCGGCTCGCCGCGCTTGACCGAGCTGTCGAATTCCTCGCCCGACAGCGTGGTGCCGACGTAGTGCACCTTGACCGTATCGGTGGCGGCGGGCTTGGGGCCCTTGCCTTCGGTCATCACCTGGTACTGCAGGCCGGAGGCGGTGGTCTTCACGCCCGGCTTGCTCTTGTTGGCGGCGAGGAAGGCTTCACCCTCGGTCTTGTTCTTGGTGGCCGCTTCCTGCTGGGCGGCGGCCTGCTTCTTCTGCAGGCGCTCGGCGAACGCCTTCTGCACTTCCATCGCTTCGGCCTGGGTCAGTGCCGGGGTTTCGCCCTTGAGCGTGGCTTCGAGCGCCTTCACGACGACGGCGATGTCGATCTCGTCCTTGATCTGCGAGAGCGAACCGCCGACCTGCATGCCGACCATGTAGCTGACCTTGTCTTTCTCCGTCTCGAGCTTGGTCTGGGAGACGGCGACGCCGGACACACCGAGCGCGGCCACGGCAGCGGCGGCCAGCAGATTTTGACGCAGGAAACGACGATTCATCGAGTACTCCGGAAAGGAAAGCGGGGGGAGACGTGCTGGGGGTGAGACGTGATGAAGTGCGCGCCGCGAGCGCGCACGAGAGGCGGCGTATTGTGGGGCCGCGTTCCCGACCGCGCAACGGCACGGGCGCGGCAAGCTGCTGTGGATGACCTGCCTCCGACCGGGCCTTGCGGCTGCGGTTCCGTCGAAGCCCGCGCGCGTTCAGCCTGCGGCCGGTTCGGCCGCGAGCAGTGCCTCGATCCGTTCGAGCAGTGCGGCATCGTCAGGCTTGGTACGGCTGCCGAAGCTGCCCACCGGCTTGCCGCTGCGATCGATCAGGTACTTGTGGAAGTTCCAGCCGGGAGCTTCGCCGGTGGCTTGCTCCAGATCGCGGTACAGCGGCGTCACCTCGTCGCCGACCACGTGCACCTTCTCGAACATCGGGAACTTCACCCCGTAGGTCAGCGTGCAGAACTCCTGGATCTCCGCCTCGCTCCCGGGCTCCTGGCCCATGAAGTCGTTCGACGGAAAGCCCAGCACGGCAAATCCGCGCTCGGCCAGCCGCGCGTGCAGCGCTTCGAGTCCCTCGTATTGCGGGGTGAAACCGCATTTGCTCGCCGTGTTCACCACGAGAAGCACCTTGCCCTCGTACTGGCACAGGCTGGTGGGCTGCTTGCCGGCGAGCGGCCGATAGTCGCGGTTCAGCAAGTCCGGGCAGGCCCAGGCGGGGGCGCTTGCCAGCAGCAGCGCGGCAACGACGGCGATCGTTTTCAAGGTGGACTCCATGAACTCAATGATTTCAAGCATCTGCACCGGCATGAGGGCCGGTGTGCTGGCCCAGCGTAGTCCCCGCCCGACGCCGGGGCAATGCAACGCAAGAAACCGTTGACAGGCCATTTTTTAGTGTTATAGTTAACTACAACACCGACCCGTTACACCACCTCACGCCGGATGGCTGCCATGCACACCAAGTTCCGCAACTCCATCATCGCCCTGAGCGCCGTTCTCGCCTTCGTGGTCGGCGGCGCCTTTTTCAGCGAGCCGCTGCGGCCGGCGCAGGCCGACAGCGCGCGCACGCTGTCGCCCGAAGCACGCATCGCGCTCGCGTTGCTCAACGCCACCGTGTCGATCGCGCACGCCAGCGCCGAACTGGACGAGGCGGAGGCGCAGGACGCCGCCGCCGAGCCGTCACGCCAGCCGCAGGCGCGGCGTCAGAGGAACGCGCGCCCGGTGCTCGGCATGCCCTACTTCTCGTTCGCGTCGTTCCTGCCGCGTCCGCCACAGGAGTCGTAAGCATGTCCGTGACCTGGAACGACACCACGCCGATCTACCTGCAACTGAAGGAACGCGTCGTCGCGATGATGCTCGACGGCGTGCTCAAGCCGGGCGATGCCCTGCCTTCGGTCCGCCAGGTGGCGGCGGATTTTCAACTCAACCCCATCACCGTTTCGCGTGCCTATCAGGAACTGGCCGACGAATCGCTGGTGGAAAAACGACGAGGGCTTGGCATGTACGTCACCGATGGGGCGCCGGAAAAACTGCTGGCGAGCGAGCGCGAGCGGTTCCTGCGCGATGAATGGCCGCTGGTGGTCGAGCGCATCGCGCGCCTCGGCCTGCGCATGGACCAGCTGATGCGCGATGCCGCCCCGCAGCCGGAGACCCGTTCATGAGCGCCATCGTCGCCCGCAACCTCAGCAAGAAGTACGGCAGCAAGATCGCGCTGGACAGCACCAACTTCAGCATCGACGCCGGCCGCATCGTCGGCCTGATCGGGCCCAACGGTGCCGGCAAGACCACCGCGCTCAAGGCCATACTCGGACTGGCCGATTTCGACGGCGAACTCTCCGTGCTCGGCATGGATCCGCGCAGCCAGCGCGACGACCTGATGAAGGACGTCTGCTTCATCGCCGACGTCGCGGTTCTGCCGCGCTGGATCCGGGTGCGCGAGGCCGTCGATTTCGTCGAAGGCGTGCATCCGCGCTTCTCGCGCGCCAAGGCCGAAGCGCTGCTCGCGAAGACCCAGCTCAAGCCCGGCCAGCGCGTGCGCGAGATGTCCAAGGGCATGATCGTGCAGCTGCACCTGGCGCTGGTGATGGCCATCGACGCGAAGCTGCTGGTGCTCGACGAGCCCACGCTGGGCCTGGACATCATCTACCGCAAGCAGTTCTACCAGCACCTGCTCAACGACTACTTCGACCAAGAAAAGACCATCATCGTCACCACGCACCAGGTGGAGGAGATCGAGCACATCCTCACCGATCTGATCTTCATCCAGAACGGGAAGATCGCGCTCTCGGCCACGATGGACGAAGTCGCCGAGCGCTTCACCGAGGTGATGGTGCCGGCCGAACGCGCCGCCGGCGCGCGTGCGCTCAATCCGCTCGACGAACGCCAGGTGTTCGGCAAATCGATCTTCCTGTTCGACAACGTGCCGAAAGCGCAACTGGCCGCGCTGGGCGAAACCCGGCCACCGAACGTCGCCGACCTGTTCGTCGCCACCATGAAAGGAGCCTACGCATGAACACTTTCGCCTGGCTCCTGAAGCGGGAGTTCTGGGAACACCGCGGCGGCTTTTTCTGGGCGCCGATCATCGTCGGCGTCATCTCGCTCGTGCTGTTCACGATGGGCATCGTGGTGGGCGAGGTGTCGATGCACCGCGCCAACGTCGACCCGAAGTTCTTCGGCATGGATGCGGTCACAAGCCACCTCACCGGCGAGCAGATGCACATGCTCGGCACCGGCCTGCAGATCGCGATGTACACGGTGCCAGGGTTGATCTTTGTGGTGACGTTCTTCGTGCTGTTTTTCTACTGCCTGGGCGCGCTGTACGACGACAGGAAGGACCGCAGCGTGCTGTTCTGGAAGTCGCTGCCGCTGTCCAACCTCGAGACGGTGGCGTCGAAGGCGGTGACCGCGCTGCTGGTGGTGCCGCTGATTTCCACCGTCGCCGCAATCGCCACCGGCCTTGCGTTCCTTGTGCTGCTGAGCGCGTACGTGGGCTACTACGGCATGAATCCGATCACGCTGGTGTGGCTGCAGGCCGGGCCGTGGAAAGCCGCGGCGCAGATGCTGGCCTACATCCCGCTGGCGGCGCTGTGGGCGCTGCCGAGCGTGGGCTGGCTGATGCTGTGTTCGGCATGGGCACGCAGCAAGCCGTTCCTGTGGGCGCTGGCGATTCCGATCGGTCTGGGCATCATGGTGAGCTGGTTCGACCTGATGCAGAGTCTGACGGTGCCCGACGCCTGGTTCTGGAAGAACGTGGTGGCGCGATTGCTGCTGTCGCTAATGCCGGGCTCGTGGCTCGACACCTCCGGGATCGACGACAACTTCCAGGGCCCGGACGACTTCGCCCGCCTGTTCGACCTCGGCAACGCCTATGCGGCATTGGGCACGGCGGATCTGTGGATCGGCGCGGTGGCCGGTCTGGCCATGCTGGCCGGCGCGGTGTATTTCCGCCGCAAGCGCGACGAGGGCTGACGCGATGCGGTAACGGGGCGCGGCTGCTGGTCGGTGTCGGTCGCCCGTTCCGTTTCCGAGCAAGGCCGCACAGCGATGTGCGGCCTTTTTTTCGTGCAACCTGTGCGGGGGCACCACACGCATGCGGTGCGATGCCAGACCCTCAGCCCGCGCCGCCCCCCGGCTTGCCGTGAATGCCCCCTTTGGCAAGCGCCGCCGGATCGAGCAGCTTGCGCAGCTCCGCCTCCGACAAGCCGGTGGTTTCCCGGGCCACATCGAGGATCGGACGGCCTTCCCGGTAGGCCTGCTTCGCGGTGGCGGCGCCCTTTTCATAGCCGATGACCGGGTTCAGCGCGGTCACGAGGATCGGGTTGCGCTCCAGCGCGTCCTTGATGCGATCGGTGCGCACGCGGAATCCGGCAATCGCCGTGTCGGCCAGCTGCATCGATACATTCGCCAGCAGATCGATCGACTGCAGCAGGTTGTAGGCGATCACCGGCAGCATCACGTTGAGCTGGAAGTTGCCGCTCTGCCCGGCCACGGTGATGGTCGTGTGACTGCCCATGACCTGCGCGCACACCATCGCAGTCGCCTCGGGAATCACCGGATTCACCTTGCCCGGCATGATCGACGAACCCGGCTGCAGCGCCGGCAGCTCGATCTCGCCCAGCCCGGCGAGCGGCCCGGAATTCATCCAGCGCAGATCGTTGGCGATCTTCATCAGCGCGCAGGCCAGCGTGTTGAGCTGGCCGGACAACTCCACCGCCGCGTCCTGTGCCGAGATGCCCTCGAAGTAGTTGTCCGCGCTCTCGAACTTCACGTCGGTCAACTCGGTGAGATGCCTGGCCACGAGCGATCCGAAGCGCGCGTCGGCATTGATGCCGGTGCCGACCGCGGTGCCGCCGATCGGCAGGCGGCGCAGACGCTTGCGCGTGTCGTGCAGGCGTTCGATCGCCGAGGCGATCTGCGCCGACCAGCCCGACAGTTCCTGCCCGAACGTGATCGGCATCGCGTCCATCAGATGGGTGCGGCCGGTCTTGACCACCTTCGCCAGCTCCTTGGCGCGCGCGTCGATGGTCTTGCGCAGGTGGGTCAGCGCCGGCAGCAGGCGCTCGCGCACGGCGAGCACGGCGGAGACCTGGATGGCAGTGGGGATCACGTCGTTCGAGCTCTGGCCCATGTTGACGTGATCGTTCGGATGCACCGCCGTTTTTGTCTTGCCGCTGCCGTTGGCGAGCGCCGCGATCACCTCGTTGGCGTTCATGTTGCTCGATGTGCCCGAGCCGGTCTGGAACACGTCGATCGGGAAGTGTGCGTCGACCTCGCCGTCGACCACACGCGCCGCCGCCTTGCGAATGGCGGCGGATTGCGCTTTCGCCAGGTGACCGAGCTGCTCGTTGGCGCCGGCGCAGGCGGACTTGATCAACCCGAGCGCGCGCAGGAATTCGCGCGGCATGCGCAGGCCGGAGATCGGAAAGTTGTCCACGGCGCGCTGGGTCTGCGCGCCATAGAGCGCGTCGGCGGGGACGCGCAGCTCGCCCATGCTGTCGTGTTCGAGGCGGGTTTTCATGCGGTGGTGTCCTTGCGTGTCGTTTTCGTGGTTGCGGGCGATTATGCCGCGCCGCGATGACAGGCCACGCATGCCGGCCAATGCACGCTAAAATCCCGCGTCTCCGCGCCACGACGACGACCGCACGATGAGCCACGCCCTGCTTGCCCTGTCCCCGCTCGACGGCCGCTACGCCGCGAGGGTCGAAGCCCTGCGCCCGGTGTTCAGCGAATTGGGCCTCATGCAGCGCCGGGTGCTGGTGGAAGTCCGCTGGCTGGCGGCCCTGGCCGACGAGCCGCGCATCGCCGAGGTGGCGCCGCTGTCCGATGCGGACCGCGCCCGGCTCGACATGGTCGCGAGCGAGTTCTCGCCCGACGACGGCGAGCGCGTGAAGGCGATCGAGCGCGAGACCAATCACGACGTCAAGGCCATCGAATACTTCATCAAGGAATCGATCGCCGACGATCCGCAACTTGGCGCCGCGAAGGAATTCGTCCACTTCGCCTGCACCTCCGAAGACATCAACAACCTGGCCTATGCACTGATGCTGCGCGACGCGCGCGACGGCGTGCTGCTGCCCGCACTCGACGGCGTCATCGGCACGCTGCGCTCGCTCGCCCATGCCAACGCGGAGCAGCCGATGCTCTCGCGCACGCACGGGCAGACCGCCTCGCCGACCACGCTCGGCAAGGAGCTGGCCAACGTCGTCGCGCGCCTGGAACGCCAGCGCCGCCAGCTCGCGGCGGTGGAACTGTCGGGCAAGATCAACGGCGCGGTCGGCAACTACAACGCCCACGTGGTGGCGTATCCCGACGTCGACTGGCCCGCGTTCGCGCAGCGGTTCGTCGAAGGCCTCGGCCTCGCGTTCAATTCGTACACCACCCAGATCGAGCCGCACGACTGCGTGGCCGAAATCGGCGACGCGTTGCGCCGCATCAACACCATCCTGATCGATCTTGCGCGCGACGTCTGGGGCTACATCTCGCTCGGCTACTTCCGTCAGAAGCTCAAGGCCGGCGAAGTCGGCTCGTCGACCATGCCGCACAAGGTCAATCCGATCGATTTCGAGAACGCCGAAGGCAACTTCGGTCTCGCCAATGCGCTGTTCGAACATTTCAGCGCCAAGTTGCCGATCAGCCGCTGGCAGCGCGACCTCACCGATTCCACCGTGCTGCGCGCGCTCGGCACCGCGTTCGGACACACGCAGGTGGCGCTGGACTCGCTCGCGAAGGGTCTGGGCAAGCTCACGGTGGCGCCGGAGCGGCTCGATGCCGACCTCGACGCGAGCTGGGAAGTGCTCGCCGAAGCCGTGCAGACCGTGATGCGCCGCCACGGGCTGCCGAATCCGTACGAGCAGCTGAAGGCGCTGACGCGCGGCCAGGGCATCACGCGCGAATCGATGCAGGCCTTCGTCGAAACGCTCGACCTGCCCGGCGACGCCAAGGCGCGGCTGCGCGTGCTGACGCCTGCAAGCTACATCGGCCTTGCCGAAACTCTCGCGAAAGACATTTAAACGATGACGCAAGCGCCGCCCACTGAGGTTGATGCGAACGCGCAAGTTGGCCGGGGCGCCGCCATGCACACCATGGTTGTCGACGCACGCACCTACCCGCCACTTGGCATGCCTCCCGAGCTCTTTCTTGAGCTTTACTGGCAAAAGCAGCCGCTACTTATTCGCAACGCGTTCCCGCATTTCACGGCGCCGCTGACACCGGACGACCTCGCCGGCCTGTCGCTGGAAGACAACGCGCTGTCGCGCCTGATCCGGCACGATCCCGTGGCCGAGACGTGGCATGTCGCCACCGGACCCTTCGCCGAGGACACCTACGCCGACATCGGCGACCGCGACTGGACCCTGCTGGTGCAGGACGTCGACAAGTGGGACGCCGATGTCGCCGCGCTCTTGCCCGCATTCGATTTCCTGCCGCGCTGGCGCGTCGACGACATCATGGTGAGCTTTGCGGCAGCGGGCGGCTCGGTCGGCGCGCACGTGGACCACTACGACGTGTTCCTGCTGCAGGGTCTGGGTCGCCGCCGCTGGCAGATCGACGCGTCTCCGGCTCCGCCCACGGCCTTTCGCGACGACGTCGAACTCAAGCTGCTGCGCGAATTCACGCCGAGTCACGACTGGATCCTGGAACCGGGCGACATGCTCTACCTGCCGCCCGGTGTGCCGCACCACGGCGTGGCGCTCGATCCGTGCCTGACCTTTTCGATCGGGATGCGGGCGCCGTCGCAGGGCGAATTGCTGGTCGATCTGGCAGAACATCTGGCGGAATCGCTGCCCGAGTCGTCGCGCTACGCCGATCCCGACCTCTTGCCGGCAACGGCAGCCGGCGAGATCGACGCCGCCGCCCTCGCCCGCGTGCGCGACGCACTCGCACCGCTGCTGGCGGCGCAGGGCGATGCAGTCGGCGACTGGTTCGGCCGCTTCATCACCCGCTACCGCAGCGCCGGCGAGATCGCCGCGCCACCGCGCCCGCCGTCGCGCGCCGACCTCGACAAGCGGCTCGCGCAAGGCGCGCAGCTGCGCACACATCCGTACGCGCGCGTCGCGTGGCAGCGCAGCGGCACGGGCGCGACGCTGTTCGCGAACGGCGACGCCTGGCCGTGCAGCGTCGCGACGGCTGCGCGCCTCGCCGACCGCGCCCCGCTCGATGCCGCCGCCCTCGCCGCCTTGCCGCAGGAGGCACGCGGCCTCGTGCAGACCCTGGTCGAACGCGGCATCCTCGCGCCCACCAGACCACGGAGTCGCCGATGATCCGCAACGACTTCCTCGTCGAGATTGCCGATTTCGAGCGGGATCTCGCGGCCCTGCGTGCCGTGCGCGAGCCGGTGTTCGTGGTCGAACAGAACGTGCCGATCGAACTCGAATGGGACGAACTCGATCCACGCAGCCGCCACGTGCTCGCGCGCGACCTGGACGGCACGCCCATCGGCACCGGCCGCCTCACGCCCGAGCGCAAGATCGGCCGCATGGCGGTGCTGCGCGGTTGGCGCGGGCGCGGCGTCGGCGACGCGCTGCTGACGGCATTGATCGATCTGGCGCGCGGCCTGGGGCATGCAGAGGTGGAGCTGCATGCCCAGGTCTCCGCGATCGGTTTTTACGAGAAGTTCGGCTTTGCGGCCTTCGGCGACGAGTACGACGAAGCCGGCATCCGCCACCGCTCGATGCGCCTGGAGCTCGCGCCACTCGCACCCGCGCCGCCGCCCGGGCTTCCGCCCCGGCGGCAGGGGCAGCTGATCGATGTGGAGTCGCTCGACCAGACGCGCGACCTCACGCTGCGCCTGGTCGCGCAGGCGCGCCGCCGTCTGTGGCTCTACACCCGCGATCTCGACGCCCTGCTCTACGCCACCCCGGACATGCTGCAGGCGATCAAGACCTTCGCGCTGTCGAACCGCGAGGCGCTGGTGCGCGTGCTGCTGCACGATCCGGCCACGGCCGTGCGCAACGGCCACGGGCTGATCGCCCTCGCCCACCGCTTGCCGAGCCGCATCGAGATGCGCGTCATCGGCGAGGAACCGGACACGCAATACGCCGGTGCCTTTGCCTGCGAAGACAGCGGCGGTTACCTGTTCCGCCCGGTCGGCACGCGCTTCGAAGGCACCGCGGATCTGCACGGCCCGGGGCGTCAGCGGCAGCTGCGCGAGTACTTCGAGCAGGTGTGGGAACGTGCGGCGCCGAGTCCGGAGCTGCGGCCGGTGCAACTCTGACGCCGCAGCGTCCTTCGACGCCGACCTGCGCCTGCCGTTCCTTCTCCCCTCGGGAGAAGAGCCTGCCGCGGACCTGATCCGGAGTGCCGGAGGCGGATGAGGGACGCGCCTGTCAGGTTGCCTCGAGGCCGCGTGCCGGGCGCGTCCCTCATCCGGCTGCCGCCACCTTCTCCCGGCGGGAGAAGGCACGCCAGATCGGGAACGCGCGGCGATGCGATGCCATAGATCGCGAACGCGCGGCGACGCGATGCCGTGCGCGGGATTGCGGTCCTCGTGCGCGATGTCGCGAGGTCTGCTCACCCCGCCCGGACCCTGTCGTCCACCTGACGCTTCGACCATCGTCACCGTTCCGCTTCCCGCCGAACGCGGGCTATAATTGGCGGCTCCCGCTGCGGCACCGCAGCATCGGCGGGTTTTCCCACAGTTCTCAAGCGTTTGGCGCCGGCGACGCCGGCTCGGGCAAGGGCCGCACGTGAGCAGTTCGATCCAGCAGTTCCGTCAATCCTCGCAGCTGGGCAGCAATGCCGACTATGTCGAGGGCTTGTACGAGGATTATCTCGCCGACCCCGCGTCGGTCACCCCCGCGTGGCGGACCTATTTCGACGGCTTCCAGGGCCGCGAGGCCGGCGACCAGCCGCACTCGGCCGCCATCGCACGCATCGCGCTTGCCGCGCAGCTCGGCGGCCGCCTGGCGGTGTCCGCCGCCGGGGCCCCGGTCGACGACGCCCACGCCCAGAGCCAGGGCGGCGTGCGCAAGCTCGTCACCGCCTACCGCTCGCGCGGTCATCTCGGCGCCGATCTGGATCCGCTCGGCATGGTGCGCAAGCCGGACGCGCCGGATCTGGACTTGGCCTTCCACGAACTGGCGCAATCCGACCTGGACGTCGAGTTCGCCACCGGCGCGCTCTTCGGCCCGGAACGCATGAAACTGCGCGACCTGCTGGCCGCGCTCAAGGCGACCTACAGCAGCACGATCGGCGCCGAGTTCATGCACATCACCGACGTGAACCAGCGCCAGTGGATCTACAAGCGCCTGGAAACCGCCGGCGGCAAGTTCGACTTCGACGCGACGCGGCAGAAGCGCATCCTCGAACGTCTCACCGCCGCCGAAGGCCTCGAACGGTATCTGCACACCAAATTCGTGGGTCAGAAGCGCTTCTCGCTCGAGGGCGGCGACAGCCTCATTCCGCTGCTCGATGTCGTGGTCGAGAAGTCCGGCGAGGCGGGGGTCAAGGAAATCGCCATCGGCATGGCGCACCGCGGTCGCCTCAACGTGCTGGTGAACACGCTCGGCAAGTCGCCGCAGAAGCTGTTCGACGAATTCCAGGGCATCTTCGATCACCCCGATTCGCCCGACCACGCCGGCGACGTGAAGTACCACATGGGGTACAGCTCGGACGTGATGACCGCGAACGGCCCGGTGCACCTCGCGCTCGCCTTCAATCCGTCGCATCTTGAGATCGTCGATCCGGTGGTCGCGGGCTCCGTGCGCGCCCGCCAGGTGCGTCGCGAGGACACCAGGCGCGAGGTCGCGCTGCCGGTGCTGATCCACGGCGACGCGGCATTCGCCGGCCAGGGCGTGGTGATGGAGCTGTTCCAGATGTCGCAGGCACGCGGCTTCGCGGTCGGCGGCACGCTGCACATCGTCATCAACAACCAGGTCGGCTTCACCACCAGCCGTCCGGACGATGCGCGTTCCACGCTGTACTGCACCGACGTGGCGAAAGTGGTCGGCGCGCCGATCTTCCACGTCAACGGCGACGATCCGGAAGCCGTCGCCTTCGTCGCGCAGCTCGCGTTCGACTACCGCCGCGAATTCAAGCGCGACGTGGTCATCGACCTG
Source organism: Chiayiivirga flava (assembly GCF_014202825.1). Taxonomy (GTDB): domain Bacteria; phylum Pseudomonadota; class Gammaproteobacteria; order Xanthomonadales; family Xanthomonadaceae; genus Chiayiivirga; species Chiayiivirga flava. The sequence goes on from NZ_JACHHP010000001.1 coordinate 203,422, forward strand.
GTCTGCTACCGCCGCCACGGTCACAACGAGGCCGACGAGCCGGCCGCGACCCAGCCGCTGATGTACCAGAACATCCGCAGCCGCAAGACCACGCGCGAGCTGTATGCCGAGCGTCTTCAGAAGGCCGGCGTGATCGACGCGGAGGAAGCGCAGCATCTGGCCAACAGCCTGCGTGCGCGCCTGGACAAGGGCGAGCTCACCACCGAGCTGGCCCCCGCCGACAAGAGCATGGTGACCATCGACTGGTCGCCGTTCCTCAAGGGCACGCTCGCGAGCCCGGCCGAGACCGGCGTGCTGCGCAAGGATCTCGACGCGCTGGCGACGCGGATCACCACCGTGCCGGACGACATCAAGCTGCATCCGCGCGTGGCCAAGATCTACGACGACCGCCGCAAGATGGCCGCCGGCGAGCTCGCCGGCGACTGGGGCTTCGCCGAGAACCTCGCCTACGCGACCCTGCTGAAGGAAGGCTACCGCCTGCGCCTGGTCGGGCAGGATTCGGGCCGCGGCACCTTCTTCCACCGCCACGCGGTGCTGCACGACCAGAACACCGGCAAGACCTACGTGCCGCTGGCGCAGCTTGCGCAGAATCCGGAACACGTCACCATCATCGATTCGCTGCTCAGCGAGGAAGCGGTGATGGCGTTCGAATACGGCTACAACACGTCCGATCCGCTGACCCTCGGCATCTGGGAAGCGCAGTTCGGCGATTTCGCGAACGGCGCGCAGGTGGTCATCGACCAGTTCCTGAGCTCGGGCGAATCGAAGTGGGCGCGCATGTGCGGGCTCTCGCTGTTCCTGCCGCACGGTTACGAAGGCCAGGGCCCGGAGCACAGTTCCGCGCGCCTCGAACGCTTCCTGCAGCTGTGCGCGCTCGACAACATGCAGGTCTGCGTGCCGACCACGCCGGCGCAGGCCTTCCACATGATCCGCCGCCAGATGAAGCGCCCGACGCGCAAGCCGCTGATCGTGATGACTCCGAAATCGCTGCTGCGCCACAAGCTCGCGGTGTCGACCCTGGACGAGCTGGCGCAGGGCGAGTTCCAGCGCCTGATTCCGGACAGTTTCGCCGCCGACCCGGCCAAGGTGAAGCGCATCGTCGCGTGTTCGGGCAAGGTGTACTACGACCTGCTCGAAGACGCGCAGAAGCGCGAGGTGAAGGACGTGGCCCTCGTGCGCGTCGAGCAGCTCTACCCGTTCCCGCGCGAGGCGCTCATCGCCGAGATCAAGCGCTTCCCGAAGGCCACGGATCTCGTCTGGTGCCAGGAAGAGCCGATGAACCAGGGCGCCTGGTACCAGATCCAGCACCACCTGCGCTTCTGCCTGCAGGGCAAGCAGAAACTCAGCTACACCGGCCGTTCGCGTTCGCCGACGCCGGCCGCCGGCCATCTCGCCCAGCACAACGCCGAACAGGCCAAGCTGGTCGAGGATGCGCTGGTGGCGAAGCTCAACGGCGACCACGTGGCGGAATGACGGCTCGCGCCGCCGCCGGACATCGCACCCAGACAACAAGAACGCACCAAGGACGCATCCATGGCCATCGAAGTCAAAGTCCCGGTCCTGCCGGAATCGGTTTCCGACGCGACCATTGCCACCTGGCACAAGAAGGCCGGCGACGCGGTGAAACGCGACGAGAACCTCGTCGACCTCGAGACCGACAAGGTGGTGCTCGAAGTGCCGTCGACGGTCGACGGCGTGCTGAAGGAAATCCGCTTCGACGTCGGCGCGACAGTCAACAGCGAGCAGGTCATCGCGATCATCGAGGAAGGTGCGGCGGCTGCCACGCCCGCGAAGGCCGAACCTGCAGCGGCCAAGGCCGATGCACCGAAGCCCGAGGCCGCGAAGCCGGCCGCGGCGGCACCCGCGAAAGCCGCGCCTGCGGCCAAGGCCGACACCTCGTCGCTGCCGCCGGGTGCGCGCTTCACCGCCGAAACCAACAACATCAACCCCGCCGACGTGGCCGGCACCGGCCGCCGCGGTGCGGTGACCAAGGAAGACCTCGTCAACCACATGAAGTCCGGCGGCATGGCCGGCGGTGCGCGTCCGGAAGAACGCGTCCCGATGACGCGCATCCGCACCCGCATTGCCGAGCGCCTGATGCAGTCGAAGAATTCCATCGCCATGCTGACCTCGTTCAACGAGGTGAACCTCGGCAAGGTGATGGCGATGCGCAAGGAGCTGCAGGAGGCGTTCGAGAAGCAGAACGGCATCAAGCTCGGTTTCATGAGCTTCTTCGCCAAGGCGGCGGCGGAAGCGCTCAAGCGCCATCCGATCGTCAACGCATCGGTCGACGGCAACGACATCATCTATCACGGCTACGCCGACATCTCGATCGCGGTGTCGACCGACAAGGGCCTGGTGACGCCGGTGCTGCGCAACGTCGAGAACATGAGCTTCGCCGACGTCGAGCACGCCATCGCCGGTTACGCGAAGGCCGCACGCGAAGGCGGCCTCAAGCTCGAAGACCTGCAGGGCGGCACCTTCACGATCACCAACGGCGGCACCTTCGGTTCGCTCATGAGCACGCCGATCGTGAACCCGCCGCAGTCGGCGATCCTCGGCATGCATGCGATCAAGGAGCGTCCGATCGCGGAGAACGGCCAGGTGGTCGTGGCGCCGATGATGTACATCGCGCTCAGCTACGATCACCGCATCATCGACGGCAAGGACGCGGTGCTCTTCCTGGTGGACATCAAGAACCAGCTGGAAAATCCGCATCGGATGTTGCTGGGGATCTGACGCGACGCCCGCCCCGCCCACGCGCATTGGCCCCTCTCCCACCGGGAGAGGGGTTGGGGTGAGGGTCCGGTAACCCGAAAACGTCCCTGACTCGCCCAGTTCCAGCAAGTCGCACTACCCCGCCTTCCCCCGGAACAAGCCAGCCCATACGTCCATCAAGGGCATCGCAAGTCTCCGCCTCCCGCTCCGCCCGAACCCTCATCCGGCGCTGCGCGCCACCTTCTCCCGGCGGGAGAAGGGCTAAAGCCAAGGATCAAGTCATGGCCGAACAATTCGACGTCGTCGTCATCGGAGCCGGCCCCGCCGGGTATCACGCCGCCATCCGCGCCGCGCAGCTCGGCCTCAAGACCGCCTGCATCGACGCCGCGCTCGGCAAGGACGGCAAGCCCGCCCTCGGCGGCACCTGCCTGCGCGTCGGCTGCATCCCGTCCAAGGCGCTGCTGGACTCCTCGCGCCAGTACTGGAACCTCCAGCATCTGTTCGGCGAACACGGCATCACCACGTCGGACGCGAAGATCGACGTCGGCACGATGGTCGGCCGCAAGGACAAGATCGTCAAACAGTTCACCGGCGGCATCGTGCAGCTGTTCAAGGCCGCGAAGGTAACGCCGTACTACGGCTTCGCGCAGCTGCAGCCGGGCAAGGTCGTCAAGGTGAAGCAGCACGACGGCGCCGAGATCGAACTGGCCGGCAAGCACATCGTCATCGCCGCGGGGTCGGATTCGATCGAACTACCGTTCGCGAAGTTCGACGGCAAGACCATCGTCGACAACGTCGGCGCGCTCGACTTCACCGAGGTCCCCAAGCGCCTCGGCGTGATCGGCGCCGGCGTCATCGGCCTGGAGCTCGGCAGCGTGTGGAAGCGCCTCGGCGCCGAGGTCACCATTCTCGAAGCGCTGCCGGACTTCCTCGCCGCGGCCGATGCCGATGTCGCAAAGACCGCGCTCAAGGAATTCAAGAAGCAGGGCCTCGAAATCAAGCTCGGCGCCAAGGTGTCGAAGGCCGAGGTCAAGAAGAACGAAGTGCACCTCACCTACGCCGATGCCGAAGGCGAGAAGTCGCTCGTCGTCGACAAGCTGCTGGTGGCCGTCGGCCGCCGCGCCGCGACGAAGAACCTGCTCGCCGACGGCACCGGCGTGAAACTCACCGATCGCGGCCTCGTGGAAGTGGACGACCACTGCTTCACCGGCGTCGAAGGCATCTGGGCCATCGGCGACTGCGTGCGCGGCCCGATGCTGGCGCACAAGGGCTTCGAGGAAGGCATCGCGGTGGCGGAACTGATCGCCGGCCTGCCCGGCCACGTGAACTTCGACACGATCCCGTGGGTGATCTACACCGAGCCGGAAATCGCCTGGGTCGGCAAGACCGAAGCGCAGTTGAAAGCCGACGGCACGCCGTACAAGGTCGGCACGTTCCCGTTTGCGGCGCTGGGCCGCGCCGTGGCGATGGCGGAACCGGCGGGCTTCGTGAAGCTGATCGCGCATGCGGAGACGGACACGGTGCTTGGCCTGCATCTCGTCGGCGTCGGCGTCTCCGAGCTGGTGCACGAGGGCGTGCTGACGATGGAGTTCAAGGGTTCGGCCGACGACCTCGCACGCATCTGCCACGCGCATCCGACGCTGTCCGAATCGATCCACGACGCGGCGATGGCGGTGTCGAAGCGGGCGATCCACAAGCCGAACTGATCGCGCCCTGCTGCGCGGGTCGGCCACCGTGCGCGGTGCCGCCCGCCGGCACGCCGCCGATCAGCCGGTGCGCGAAGCCGTGTCCAGCGCAGCGCGGATCGGTGCGAGGAAGTCCGTCGCCGCGGCCACCGCGCCGTCGACGCCATCGGATGCATGCAGCGCCAGTACCAGCGCACTGCCGATCACGACCGCATCCGCCACCGCTGCGATCGCCACGGCCGACGCCGCATCGCGCACGCCGAAGCCGACCGCGATCGGCAACGTGGTGCGCGCGCGCAGCTGCGCAATCTTTGCGGCCACGTCCGCCATCTCGATGCGCGCCGCGCCGGTGACGCCGGCAAACGACACGTAATACAGATAGCCGCGCGTGCCGGCCAGCATCGCGTCGAGCCGCGCCGGGCCGCTGGTGGGCGCGGCCAGGCTGATGCGGTGCAGACCGTGCTGCGCGAGCGCATCGCGCACCGTGTCCGCTTCCTCCGGCGGGCAGTCGACGAGCAGCAGGCCGTCGACGCCGGCGTCCTTCGCATCGCGCGCGTAACGCTCCACACCGTAGATCTCGACCGGATTGAGGTAACCCATCAGCACCACCGGCGTGTCGGCATCGGTGCGGCGGAATTCGCGCACGAAATCGAGCACGCGCGTGGCGCCGACCTTGCGCGCCAGCGCGCGCTCGCTCGACTGCTGGATCGCGGGACCGTCGGCCATCGGGTCGGAAAACGGCACACCGAGCTCGAGCACGTCGGCTCCGGCAGCGACGAGGGCGTGCATCACCGGTACGGTGGCCTCGATCGACGGGTCACCGGCGGTGAAGAACGGGATCAGCGCGGTCCGGCCGGCGGCCTTGCACTGGGCGAAGCGGGTGTCGATGCGGTTCATTGAGGCTGCCGAAAAGTGGGATGCGGCGTCACCGGGACGATCAGAGCGTGATGCCTTCGCGCCGGGCGATGGTGTGCACATCCTTGTCGCCGCGGCCGGACAGGTTGCAGAGAATCAGCTGGTCCTTCGGCAGCTCGCGCGCGAGCTTGATCGCCTGCGCCACCGCATGCGAGGACTCGAGCGCCGCGAGGATGCCCTCGGTGCGCGCGAGCAGGTGGAACGCCTCCAGCGCTTCGTCGTCGGTGATGCCCACGTACTGGGCGCGGCCGCTGTCGCTGAGGAAGGCGTGCTCCGGGCCGACGCCGGGATAGTCGAGGCCGGCGGACACCGAATGGGTCTCGATGATCTGGCCATCGTCGTCGCACAGCAGATACGTGCGGTTGCCGTGCAGCACGCCGGGGCGGCCGGCCGAGATCGACGCCGCATGGCGTCCGCTGGCGATGCCCTCGCCCGCCGCCTCCGCGCCGACGATGCGCACCTCGGCATCGTTGAGGAAGGCATGGAACAGCCCGATCGCGTTCGATCCCCCGCCCACGCAGGCGGTGATCGCGTGCGGCAGGCGCCCGTACTGCTCCAGCATCTGGGCGCGCGCCTCGCGCCCGACCACGGCGTTGAAGTCGCGTACCAGGGTCGGGTACGGATGCGGGCCGGCGACCGTGCCGATGATGTAGAACGTGTCGCGCACATTGGTCACCCAGTCGCGCATCGCTTCGTTGAGCGCGTCCTTGAGCGTCTGCGAGCCGGACGTCACCGGCACCACGGTCGCGCCGAGCAGTTTCATGCGGTAGACATTGATCGCCTGCCGCTCGATGTCGGTCGCGCCCATGTACACCACGCATTCGAGCCCGAGGCGTGCGGCCACGGTGGCGCTCGCGACGCCGTGCTGGCCGGCGCCGGTCTCGGCGATGATGCGGGTCTTGCCCATGCGCTGGGCGAGCATCGCCTGGCCGATGGTGTTGTTGATCTTGTGCGCGCCGGTGTGGTTCAGGTCTTCGCGCTTCAGCAGGATCTGCGCGCCGCCGACCTTCTTCGACAGATGCGTCGTGTGGTAGATCGGGCTCGGGCGGCCGACGTAGTGCTTGAGGTCGGCATCGAGTTCGGCGAGAAACTCCGGGTCGACGCGGTAGCGGCTGTAGGCCTCGGCCAGCTCCTGCAGCGGCTGCATCAGTGTTTCGCCGACGAAGGTGCCGCCATAGGGGCCGAAGTGGCCGCGGGCGTCGGGATACTGGAAGTAGTCGGCGATCTGGGCGTTCATCTTTATTCCATTCGAAACAACTGGTTGCGGAATATTCCTGCTGCCTGTTCGAGGCGCGCTGCATTGCCGCGGGTCGTCCACCGCAACCGTGATGTTGCGCAGCAGCAGTGCATGATACGGAAGCGCAGCGCCGGGCGTATGCGCTGCGGCGAAGATCGTGACGATCGGACTGCGTCAGGCCGACCGGAGGATGGCGTCCGCTCGCTGCACCTGCGCGACGAAGGCGCGCATTCTGTCGCCGTCCTTCACGCCCGGCGCCGATTCGATGCCGCTGGACACATCCACCGCATACGGCCGCACGGCGCACACCGCATCGAACACGTTGTCCGGGGTCAGACCGCCGGCGAGCACGAGCGGGCGGCCGAGGTCGGCCGGAATCCGGCTCCAGTCGAAGCGCCGGCCGCTGCCGCCCTGCCCGCCCGCGACGTGGCTGTCGAGCACGAAGCCGCTGGCCGAGCGATACCGCGCAGCGAACGCCGCGGCGTCCTCGGGTTGCGCCATCGGCACGGCCTTGAGATACGGCAGGCCGATGCGGTCGCAATCTTCGGGCGCTTCGCTGCCGTGGAACTGCCAGAACGTCGGGCGCAGCGTGGCGGCGCTGCGCTGCGCATCCGCGGGATCGGCATCGAGCGACAGCGCGACGCTGGCGACGAACGGCGGCAGCGAGGCGCGCAGCGCCACGGCCTGCGACAGCGACAGCGCGCGCGGACTGCCCGGCACGAGGATCAGGCCGATGGCGTCGACGCCGAGCGCCACGGCCGCCGCAACATCCTCGGCACGTGTCATGCCGCAGAACTTGATGCGGGTCCGCAATGCCGTCGTCACAGCGTCACCTCCGCAGGCAGCTGCCACTGCGCCGGATACAGCGGACCGAGGAACAGCAGGCCGGCGGACGGTGCGGTCGGCCCGGCCACGGTGCGGTCGCGGCCGGCCAGCAGGGTGGCCATCCAGTCCTCGGGTTGCTCGCCGCGCCCGATCAGCATCAGGCTGCCGACGATGTTGCGCACCATGTGGTGCAGGAATGCATTGGCCTGCACTTCCACCACCACCTCGTCGTCGATACGTGTGACCGCGATGCGTTGCAGGTGGCGCCGTGCATGCTTGGCCTGGCACTGGATCGCGCGGAAGGCGCTGAAATCGTGCTCGCCCACGAGCGCCTGCGCGGCGCGGTGCATCGCGTCGGCATCGAGCGGGCGACGCTCCCAGGCCACGTAGCGTGCATCCAGCGCCGGCCGCACGCGCCGGTTGAGCAGCCTGTAGCGATAGCGCCGCGCACGCGCGGCAAAGCGCGCGTGGAATTCGTCGGACACCGGCTGCGCCCAGAGCGTCGCCACGCTGTCGGGCAGGCGCGCGTTCGACCCCATCAGCCAGGCCCGCGGGGTGCGGTCGGCATCGCTGTCGAAATGCACCACCTGCCCGCGCCCGTGCACGCCACTGTCGGTGCGGCCGGCGCAGGTGACGGCCACGGGGTGGTCTGCCACGTAGGACAACGCGGTTTCGAGCGCGGCCTGCACGCTCGGACCGTCGCCAAGGCGTTGCCAGCCGAGGAAATCGGTGCCGTCGTATTCGATGCCGAGGGCGTAGCGCATGCGGGGAATCGTGTCCGGACGCGGCGCGGCCGCGCAAAGAAAAAGGGCCGGAAGCGCGCTTCCGGCCCTTCGGTGCGGCCCGCAGCTTAGCGGATTTCGTCGAGCAGCCGGCGGGCGTCGTTGCGCTGCGCGGCGTTGCCCTCGTTAAGCACTTCCTCGAGCATGCCGCGCGCGCCTTCCACATCGCCCATGTCCAGATACGCGCGGGCCAGCTCCAGCTTGGTGGCCGCCGCGTCGGATCCGCTGTCGTCGGCATCGCCCAGATCCGCGGGGTAGGTGTCGGCCGGGCTGTCGTAGGTGAAGTCGTCGAGCGGTGCCGGCGCCGGCTCGGCTGGCGCGAGCGGCATCGGCTGCGTGGCGTCGGTGTCCTGTGCCGCGGGCGGCATGTCCCAGACGATCTCGCGTTCCGCCGAGACCGACGCCGGCGGCGGCGCCGGCACGTCCGGCTCAACCGCCACTGCCGCCGTGGTGACGAACAGCGGATGTTCGGGCGCGATTTCCTGCCCCAGCGCCACCACTTCCTGCCAGGCATCGTCCTCGGGATCGTAGACGCGCGAATACATCGCCTCGGCCGCGCTCTCGAAGCCGGCGGCGTCGCCGGTGTCGTAGTAGTGGCGCACGAGGTCGAGATGGCGCTGCAGATCGGTCGGATCGCGCGAGATGGCTTCGATCAGGTCGCCTTCGCGATCGTCGACGTCGTCGGCGACCGCCGGCGCCGCACCCGCCTGCGCGGCGGCCACGCTGGCGGCCAGCGCATCGCTGTCGTAGCGCCCGGCGCCGGGCGAGGCGGCCGCGCGGCGGCGTCCGGCCAGCAGCGCGATCAGCCCGATCAGCGCCAGCGCACCGCCGCCGAGGATCCACCAGTTGGTGTACCACGGTGCCGGTTCCGGGCGCGGGGGCATGGCATCGGGCACCGGGGTCGCGGGCGTGGCCGCGGCCGGGGTCGTCGCCACCGCAGCGGGCGCATCGGTTGCGGGCGTTGCGCCGTCGCCGGTCGCGGCGGCGTCGGACGGGGTTTCGAAACTCATCGGCGGCGTCACCGCGTCGGCCGAGGCGCTGTCGGACGGCATGGCGTCGCTGGCGGCCGGGTCGGTCGATGCGGCGGGATCGGCCGCGGCATCGAGCGCATCGGTGCCTGCCGTGGCGACGGGTTCGTCTGCCGGCAGCACGCTCGCGGCCGGATCGCTGGCGGCGACGGCCGTGTCGCTCGGGATCGTCGCAACGCCTTCGGCCGCGGCGGCACGCGCTTCGAGCTCGGCCAGGCGCCGCTGCGCGGCCGCCAGTTCGCTGTTCTTGAGCTCGATCAGGCGGCTGCTGTCACCCTGCATCTTCTCCAGTTCGCTGACACGCGACTTGAGCTCGACGTTCTCCTGCGTGAGCGTGCCCACTTCCTCGCGGCTGCGGGCAAGATCGGCGCGCAGTTCGCGCCCCTCGCCCCCCGCGCTGGCGCCGGACTGCGTGGCGCTGGCGGTGCCGGCCTCGTTCGACGGCGGAGTGAGCTCGAGGCGCGAATCGGGCGCGGATGTCGAGCGGGTCGCGTCCGGTTCCACCAGACCGGTGTAGGAGTCGTCGGTGGCCGGCTGCGGTGCAGGCTGCACGGAATCGCGCCAGCTCTGGGTCTGGTCGCGCACCTGCGCGGCGGCTTCCGCGGCGGCGATGGCCACCGCGTCCTCGCGCCCGGGAATGCGCAGCACGGCGCCGCTGCGCAGGCGGTTGATGTTGTTGCCGATGAAGGCATCGGGATTGGCGCGCAGCAACGCCACCATCATCTGGTTGACGCTGATCTCGCTGTCCGGCCGCGTGCGCGACGCGATCGACCACAAGGTTTCGCCCGCGGCCACCGGGCCGTAACTGTCGCTGGCGTACGCGGGGGCGCTCGGCGCCGCGCTCGGGGCGCTGGCCGGCGGCGGCGCGGCGGTGTCGCGCGGTGCGGGCACGGGCTCGGGCATCGACGGCGGCGGCAGCGCCTCGGCCCTCTGCGGTTCGCTGTCGACGACCGGCGAGGTGGCGGCGGGTGCGCCCTGGATCGGCGCCATCGTCGGCGAATCGAGCAGCACGGTGTATTCGCGCAGCATGCGTCCGCGGCCCCAGTCCACTTCCAGCAGGAAGGTCAGGAACGGCTCGACGATGTCGCTTGGGGTGCTGACGCGGATGACGGTGCGGCCGCGCGGATCGGTGGCCACGTCGAATTCGAGGTTGGCCGCGAGCGTGGCCGGACGGTCCAGCCCGACCCGCGCGAACGCATCGGGCGACGCCAGCCGGACCTGCAGGGCTTCGGTTTCGCCGGCACTGCCGACGACGGGAATTTCCGCTTCAAGCGGTTGATTCAGACCGGATTTCACCTCGATCTGACCCAGGCCCAGCCCGAGCGCCTGCGCACTTCCCAGCGCCAGCGCCAACGCCAGCGGGAGTCGGAGACGTTTGTTCATCGATCACTTCCCCCAGAATTCCATTGGATGTCTCAGGCGCGCCGCCTCCCCCTGGAAGCTAGAATCGACATGACAACGCGACGCTAACTATAGAGTAGCGCAGCTATTTAACCAATAGTTCGGCGATTTGCACTGCATTGAGCGCCGCGCCCTTGCGGATGTTGTCCGAAACGATCCAAAGATCGATGCCGCGCGGATGGGAAATGTCCTGCCGGATGCGGCCCACGTACACCGGGTCCGTGCCCGAGGCGTGCGTCACCGGCGTCGGGTAGCCGCCGGGCACGCGCTCGTCCACCACCTCCACCCCCGGCGCCGCTTCGAGCAGTTCGCGCACGCGTTCGGCCGTGATGGGCCGGCGCGTTTCCAGATGCACCGCTTCGGAGTGGCCGTAGAACACCGGCACGCGCACCGCGGTCGGGTTCACCTGGATGCTGTCGTCGCCGAGGATCTTGCGCGTTTCCCAGACGAGCTTCATCTCTTCCTTCGTGTAGCCGTTGTCCTGGAAGTCGTCGATCTGCGGAATGAGGTTGAAGGCGATCTGCACGGCGAACTTCGCCGGTTCGAGCTGCGCGAAGTTGAGCAGCGCGGCGGTCTGCCGACCGAGTTCGTCCATGCCCGAGCGACCGGCACCGGACACCGACTGGTACGTGGCGACGTTGATGCGTTCGATGCCGGCCTCGCGGTGGATCGGCGCGAGCGCCACGAGCATCTGCATCGTCGAACAGTTGGGATTGGCGATGATGCCGCGCGGTCGCCGGTGCACCTGCTCGGGGTTCACCTCCGACACCACCAGCGGAATGTCGGCGTCGTAGCGGAACGCCGAGCTGTTGTCGATGACGATGGCGCCGGCCGCGGCGAACTTCGGCGCGTATTCGAGCGAGACCGAGCCGCCGGCCGAAAACAGCGCGATGTCGACGCCGGCCGGATCGAAGGTGGCCAGGTCCTGCACCGTGATCGCGCGCTTGCGGAAGGTGATGTCCTCGCCGGCGGACCGCTCGGAGGCAAGCGCGACGAGCTTGCCGACGGGAAAGTCGCGTTCCTCGAGAATGGCGAGCATGGCTTCGCCCACGGCGCCGGTGGCGCCGACGATGGCGACGGTGTAGGTCCTGGTGCTCGATGTCATGTGCGTGCCTGTGTGCCGTGTGGGAACGCGCAGCATGCCGCCGCGCGGTGTCGAGGAAGAGGCCGAATCAGGTCGAAACGGCGGACGGGATCGTCGGCACCACCTCGCCCACGTCGCCGCACTGCGCGCGGTGGCGCAGCGCGTGGTCGATCAGCACCAGCGCGACCATCGCCTCGGCGATCGGCGTGGCGCGGATGCCGACGCAGGGATCGTGGCGGCCGGTGGTGACCACCTCGATGGCGTTGCCGTGCACGTCCACGCTGCGACCGGGCAGGCGCAGGCTCGACGTGGGTTTGAGCGCGATCGAACAGACGAGGTCCTGGCCGGTGGAAATGCCGCCGAGGATGCCGCCGGCATGGTTGCTCAGGAAGCCCTGCGGCGTCATCTCGTCGCGGTGCTCGGTGCCGCGCTGGCCGGCGGCGGCGAAGCCGTCGCCGATCTCCACGCCCTTCACCGCATTGATGCTCATCAACGCGGCGGCGAGATCGCCGTCGAGCTTGCCGTAGATCGGCTCGCCCCACCCCGCCGGCACGTTGTGCGCCACCACGCGCACGCGCGCGCCAACCGAATCGCCGGACTTGCGCAGCGCGTCCATGTAGGTTTCGAGCGTCGGCACCATCGCCGCGTCCGGCCAGAAAAACGGGTTGTCTTCCACCGCGCCCCAGTCGAACGCCGCCGGCACATGTTCGCCGAGCTGCGACAGGTGCCCGCGCACGACGATGCCGCGCTGCGCCAGCCACTTCTTCGCGATCACGGCCGCGGCGACGCGCATCGTGGTTTCGCGCGCGGAACTGCGACCGCCGCCGCGCGGATCGCGGATGCCGTATTTCTTCCAGTAGGTGTAGTCCGCGTGCGCCGGGCGGAACTGCTCTGCGATTTTCGCGTAGTCGCGGCTGCGCTGGTCGGTGTTGCGCACCAGCAGCGCGATCGGCGTGCCGGTGGTTTTGCCTTCGAACACGCCGCTGAGGATTTCGATCGCGTCCTCCTCGTGACGCTGCGAGGTGTGGCGGCTCTTGCCGGTGGCGCGGCGATCGAGATCGGCGCGGAAGTCGTCTTCGTGGATGTCGATGCCGGGCGGGCAGCCGTCGATCACGCAACCGATCGCCGGACCGTGGGATTCGCCGAACGTGGTGACGGCGAACAGCGTGCCGAAGGTGTTCGATGCCATGTCAGTGCATCGCCCCGCGGGATGCGGTCGCCTGGAAGCCCCTCTCCCCGTGGGAGAGGGGTTGGGGAGAGGGTTCGGCGGTCGTCGATGCCGAAGATTGCGACAAACGCTTTCGCCAGCCAGGCGCAAATGAAACGGCCATGCGACGGCAGGCAATGGCTTCGAACGCGATCACGCCAAGCGTAGCCATCGAGGCATCCCGGACCCTCTCCCCAACCCCTCTCCCACGGGGAGAGGGGCGCGAGGTCGGGATGCCGCGGCGCGCGGTGCGTTCAACCACGCGCATCGGCCAACGCCTTGATCGTGTCGTGATGCGCGATCAGATCTTCGCCCTCGATCACGAACACGCCCATCTGCCCGACCTTGAACTCCACCCAGAAAAACGGGATCTCCGGCAGCAGCGCCACCAGCGCCCGCTCGCTCTCGCCCACCTCGCAGATCAACAGTCCACCGTCGTTCAGATGCGCCGGTGCGTCGCGCAGGATGCGCAGCGCAAGGTCGAGGCCATCGTCGCCGGCACGCAGGCCAAGCGCGGGTTCGTGCTCGTACTCGGGCGGCAGCGCGTCGACTTCGGCGTGCGTCACGTAGGGCGGATTGCTGACGATGAGATCGTATTTCTCGCCCGCCAGCGCCGCGAACAGATCGGACTGCAGCAGGCGCACGCGATCGCCCACCTCGAACCGCTCGAGATTGAGTTGCGCCAGATCCAGCGCATCGCGGCTGAGATCGACGCCATCCACCTGCCAGTCCGGCTGATGCACGGCCGTCGCGATGGCGATGCAGCCCGACCCCGTGCACAGGTCGAGCACACGCTCGACGGGGCGCCCGGCCAGCCACGGCTCGAAGCCGCTTTCGATCAGTTCGGCGATCGGCGAGCGCGGCACCAGCGCGCGCGGGTCGGTGATGAACGGCAGGCCGGCGAACCAGGCCTCGCCGGTGAGATAGGCAGCCGGGATGCGTTCGTCGATCCGGCGTTCGAACAAGGCCAGCACCTTCGCCTTTTCCTCGCCGGTAACCCGCGCCGTGCCGTACACCGGGCTCAGGTCGTGCGGCAGGTGCAGCGCGTGCAGGGTGAGCTGCGTGGCTTCGTCGAGCGCGTTGTCGTAATTGTGGCCGAAGGTGAGCCGGGATGCGCCGAAGCGGCTCGCGCCGTAGCGGATCAGGTCGACGATCGTCAGGAGTTCGGCGGGCATGGGGACATTCGCAGGGAACAGCGGCGGGAGTATAGCGGCCGTGTCGAATGCACGGCATGCCTTCGCAGGGGACGGCACGCCGCAGAAGTTATAATCGGGCGATGACCGACACACCTGCCGCCTCCCCTTCTCCGCCGCGCCGCACCGGGCGCCTGCCGATCCTCGCCGTCATCGTCGTCGCCGTCGCCGCCGGCCTCGGCCTGTGGGCCGGACAGCGCTGGTTCGGCGGTCTCGCCGCGCAGCCGGCGCTCGCCACCACGGTGCTGTACGGCGCGCCGCGTCCGCTGCCGCCCTTCACGCTGCAGGGCTCGGACGGCCAGCCGCTCACGGCCGCGCAGCTGCAGGGACGCTGGACGCTGGTGTTCCTGGGCTTCCTGCACTGCCCGGACATCTGCCCCACCACGCTCGCGACGCTCGGCCAGGCACAGAAGCAGCTCGCCGACATCCCCGCCGACAGGCAACCGCGCGTGCTGTTCGTCTCGGTGGATTACGAGCGCGACGAACCCGCGCAGATCGGTGCCTACGCCCGCCACTTCAGCCCGGACGCGCTCGCCGGCACGGGCAGCAAGGCGCAGCTCGACGCCTTCGCCAACGGCCTCGGCATGCTCTACATGAAGACGCCGCTCGCCGACGGCGACTACACCATCGACCACAGCGCGACGATCGCCGTGCTCGATCCGCAGGCGCGCATCGCCGGCCTGATCCGCCCGCCGCTGGACGCCGCGAAGATCGCCGCGGACCTGCGCACGCTGGTGTCGCGCTGATGTCGCCGGGCGTCTTCCTGCAGTACGTCGCGCCGCACCGGCTGCTGTCGCGGCTGGCGTACTTCGCCGCGCACTGGCGCTGGGCGCCGTGGAAAAACGCCTTCATCGGGCAGATCCTCAAGCGCTTCGACGTGAACATGGACGAGGCCGAGAACCCGGACGCATTTTCGCATCCGAGCTTCAATGCCTTCTTCACCCGTGCGCTGAAGCCCGGCGCGCGCATCGCCGATCCCGACCCGCGCGCGCAGGTGATGCCGTCGGACGGGCGCATCAGCCAGCTCGGCCGGATCGAGGACGGCCGCATCCTGCAAGCCAAGGGCCAGTCGTTCACCGCGGCCGAACTGCTCGGCGACGCATCCGCCGCCGCGGCATTCGAAGGCGGCAATTTCGCCAACATCTACCTTGCGCCGCGCGACTACCACCGGGTGCACATGCCGTGGGCCGGCACGCTGCGCGAAACCCTGCACATCCCCGGCCGCCTGTTCAGCGTGGCGCCGTGGGCCGTGCGCGGCATCCCGCGCCTGTTCGCGCGCAACGAGCGCCTGGTCTGCCATTTCGACACGGACATCGGTCCGATGGCGGTGGTGATGGTCGGCGCGATGCTGGTGTCGGGCGTGGAAACGGTGTGGAGCGGCATCGAGATTCCGAAGTACGCCTCGCGCCCGGTGCGCAAGGACTGGCGCGGCAAGGGCATCGAACTTGCGCGCTTCGCCGAGATGGCGCGTTTCAACTACGGCTCGACCGTGGTGGTGCTGTGGCCGCACGGCGCGGTGGAGCTCGACCCGGCACTCGGGCCGGAGCAGTCGGTGAAGGTGGGGCAGCGGCTGGGCACCACGGTCGGCGCGGCAGCACGGAGCTGACGCCGCCGCCCGTGTCGTGCGGCGACCGCCGGGGCTCAGCGCGGAGCGGCCCGGGCATCGCGCAGCAGCGCGTGCAGGATGACCGCGTCGTCCGGATCGAGGGTGTCGTGGATGGTGTCGATGCCGCGGTAATGGCGTCGAAAGGCACGCGCCGCGGCGCCGGGATCGTCGAGCGGATAGCCGAGCCAGGCCAGCGCGAGCCAGGCATCGAAACCGTCCGGCACGGGGGCGTCCACGGACGACGGCCAGCGACCGAACCCGGCCTCCGCGAGCCGTTGCCACGGGAACAGCCGGCCGGGGTCGCGCTTGCGTGCCGGCGCCATGTCCGCGTGGGCGATGACCTGGGTACGCGGGATGCCCAGGCGCGACGTCAGGTCCTCCAGCAGCACGAGCAGCGACGCGATCTGCGCCTCGGGAAACGGCGCGACGCCGTCGTTGTCGAGCTCGATGCCGATCGACGCGGAATTCACGTCGGTGATCGTCCCCCAGCGACCGGCGCCGGCATGCCACGCACGCTCGCCGTCGGCCACCAGCTGGTAGCGCGCGCCGTCGCGCCCGATCAGGTAATGCGCACTGACGCGACCGCCGCTGTTGCGCGTGCGCAGCGTGCCGAGGCTTTCGGCAACGCCCGACTGCTCCGTGGCATGCAGCACGACGAGCACCGGCCGACGTGCATCGTGATTGGACGACGGCACCCAGGCGGCAAGCGGATTGCGCATCGGCGCGGTTGCGCAGCCGCCGATGCAGACCAGCGCGACGAGCAGCATCGCCCGCACGAAAGCCGTGTTACGCGGGTGGCGAACGCCGGACAATACGGCAACGACGCCACGCGTTCGACAGCGCCGGCACGTCATTGCGCGCCGCCCGCCAGCACCGCGACCGCGTCGGCGCGGCCCGCATCGCGCGCCACGCGCCAGCCGATCAGTGCCGCCACCAGCAGCACCAGCGAGGCCATCAGTAGGGCCGTGCCGGAAAACGCGAACCACGCGTCCGTGCCGGTGGTCACCGAATACACGAAGCCGAAAAACAGTGGCGACAGCACGCCCGCGATGCTCGCCACGCTCATGTTGGCGCCCTGCAGCTGGCCCTGTTCGGACTCCGACACGCGCGCCGTCATCAGCGACTGCAGCGTCGGCATGGCCAGTCCCCACAGCGCGTTCGGCAGCATCGCGAGCGTGAACAGCAGCCCCGTCGGTGCGAGCCCCATGCACGCGATGCCGAGCGCACCGCCGAACAGGCCGAACACCATCACGCGACGGTCGCCGAAGCGCTTCACCGCCGGGCCGACGACGAGGCCCTGCACGATCATGTCGAGCTCGCCCGTCATCGCCAGCAACACGCCAACCTCCCACGGTCCCCAGCCGTAGCGCGCGCCGGCGTACAGCACGAACACCGCGGAAAACACGTGGTGCGCGAAATACAGCAGGAAATTCACCACGGCGAGCCCCGCCAGTTCCGCATGCGTGCGCAGCAGCTTCAGCGCACCGACCGGATTGGCGCGCGACCACGCGAACGGCATGCGTTTTTCCGGCGCCAGCGATTCGGGCAGCACCAATAGCCCATACACGAAGGCAAGGCCACTCGCCGCCGCCGCGGCCCAGAACGGCGCGCGTGGCGAAATCTCGCCGAGCACGCCGCCCAGCGCCGGTCCCGCGACGAAGCCCGCACTGAACGCCGCTCCGATGAGTCCGTAGGCACGCGCACGCTGTGCCGGCGGCGTGATGTCGGCCATGTAGGCGAACACGGTGGTGAAACTCGACGACGTGATGCCGGCGATGATGCGCCCGACCGCGAGCCACCACAGGTTCGGCGCCAGCGCCATCAGCACGTAGTCGGCGGCAAGTCCGGCGGCCGACAGCAGGATCACCGGCCGGCGCCCGACCTGGTCGGACAGGCTGCCGATGATCGGCGAGGCGACGAACTGCATCAGCGCCCACAACGCCACGAACGCGCCGTTGATGAAACCGGCACGCGCGTTGGAGCCGACGAACTGCTCGATCAGCTCCGGCAGCACCGGAATGATGATGCCCATCGCGATGATGTCGAGCGCGGCGGTGACGAGGATGAAGGCGACCGCAGCGCGGCGGCGGCCGGTGGTGAGGACAGGCATGGACATCCGGAGCGGGAGCGAAGTCGGCACGATGCGCCGCACACGTCGCACGGCACGCGACGCGATGGTATCGCAGCGTCGTTGCAGCCGATGCGGGCCGGCCGCCGCGTCCGCCGCGCGGGTGTGCGAGGATCGTCGCCACTTCCGCCGGCAACGAGGTTCCCATGCCCACCCGCGACAAGACCCGCCTCGACGGCGGCGACGACCAGCGCAGCCTCGCCGTGCTCATCGATGCCGACAACGCGCAGCCGTCCGTGATCCAGGGCCTGCTGGAGGAGGTGGCCAAGTTCGGCGTGGCCGCGGTCAAGCGCATCTACGGCGACTGGACCTCCACCAGCCACGCGCAGTGGAAACGCGCGCTGCTGCGCCACTCCATCGCGCCGGTGCAGCAGTTCGCGTACACCTCGGGCAAGAACGCGACCGACAGCATGCTCATCATCGACGCGATGGACCTGATGTACACGCGCCGCTTCGACGGCTTCTGCCTGGTTTCGAGCGACAGCGACTTCACCCGCCTGGCGCAACGGCTGCGCGAGGAGGGCCTGCTGGTGCTCGGCTTCGGCGAAAAGAAAACGCCCGAACCGTTCGTGGTGGCCTGCGACAAGTTCGTCTACACCGAGGTGCTGCGCCCGGAAACGCCGCAGCCGGCGGCTCGCCCTGCCCCGACGCCTGCAAAAAAGGCGCCGGCAAAACGCGTGTCGGGCCGCACGGTGGAAAGCGCCGCGGCGCCCGCGCCATCCACGCCGCCTTCGACGAATCGCGCCTCCGCCGTGCCGGTGCAGCTCATCCTGCAGGCCATCGACGAGGCCACGGACGAAACCGGGTGGGCCAGCCTCGGCGCGGTCGGCAATTACCTCACCAAGATCCGTCCGGACTTCGACCCGCGGTTGTATGGCCACCGGAAGCTGAGCGATCTGATCCGCGCCATTCCGGCGGCGTTCCAGTCCGAGGAACGCGGCAACACGGCCGGGACGAAGACGATTTTCGTGCGCGCGGTGAAGCCCTGAGACACCTGGCTTTTCGGGCAAACGCAGGTGTTCCCCCGATCCGGTAACGCGGTGATCGTGCGCTGGCTGCAGGGGAAACGTTGCTGCACCGACGTCAACCCGGCGAGTGCCCACTGCGGTCCGGGAATCTCGCCGCGCTCCACATTCCGTCGTCCCGGCAAACGCCGGGACCCAGTGGCGTTTCTTCCGGTTCAATCCTAAAAATGCGAGCAACACCGAGCAGCGCCCCTTAATCCCGGCGTTCGCCGGGAAGGCGAGAACGAATGTTCTCGGTGTCGACTCGCAACGTGCTCCGTGCAATCGACGACGTTGCCGCACCTCGCAACATCAATGGAAGTCGCGCGACTCCACGCGCAGGCCGCCGAGCATCGCATTCCAGTTCTGCAGCGTGCGCGCCACCACGTGCAGGACGCCGTCCTTGTGTTCGAGCCTGCCGGCGACGTGCAGCAGGCGCGATTCGAGCATCGGGCGGCGTTGCGCCAGCGCCACCTGCTGCCACACCACGATGTTGACCAGGCCGCGCTCGTCCTCCAGCGTCATGAAGGTGACGCCCTTGGCCGCTTCGGGATGCTGGCGCAGTGTCACGAGGCCTGCGAACCGCACCGGCGCGCCGTGCTGCAGGTGCTGCAGTTCGTCCGAGCGCCTGCAGAGGCGCGCCTGCAGCTGCGGCCGCAACAGTTGCAGCGGATGCCGGCCCAGCGTGAGCCCGAGCGTCGCGTAGTCGGCGGTGAGGTTTTCGGCCGCGCTCGGCGGGCGCAGCACGGGGCGGCGTTCGTCGAAATCGGCGTTGCGCAGCACGTCGTCGCGCATGTCGATGCCGGCGATGTCCCAGTAGGCGCGATGCCGATGCCCGGCTAGCCGATGCAGCGCGCCGGCCGATGCCAGCGCATCGCGGCTGCGCACATCCACGCGCGCGCGGCGCACCAGATCGGCAACATCGCGGAACGGCGCGACACGACGCGCGGCCACGATGCGTTGCGCCACGTCCTCGCCCAGCCCGGAAATCGCGCGCAGGCCCAGGCGCAGGCCGAGATTGCGATCGTATTCGACGCGGCCGTCGTGCAGGTCCGGCGGCGGCGGCTTGCCCGGCGTGACCGACGGCGGCAGGCTGCCCGCCGCCGCCACGCGCGGGTGCTGCGGCGGGAGCGCCTGCCACAACGCCGCGTCGTCGTCCGGACACAGGTTCACGCCGGCCCGCTCCAGCCGATGGTCCCACTCGCTGCGCGTGACGTCGGGCGGCGACACCGCGTACCCGTGCCGACGCAGATCCGCGACGATCTGCGCCGGCCCGTAGAAGCCCATCGGCAGCGAGTTCAGCAGGCCGCACGCGAACACCGCCGGATACCGGCACTTGAGCCAGCACGACACGTACGCCAGCAACGCGAAACTCGCCGCGTGCGATTCGGGGAATCCGTAGCTGCCGAAGCCGAGGATCTGCCGGTAGATGCGCTGCGCGTATTCGTCGCTGAAGCCGTTCCTGCGCATGCCGGCGAAGATCTTTTCCTCGAAATGCTCGAGTCCGCCGCGTTTTTTCCACGCCGCCATCGAACGCCGCAACTGGTCGGCCTCGCCCTCGCTGAAGTCCGCCGCCGCCTTCAGCAGCGCCATCACCTGTTCCTGGAAGATCGGCACGCCGCAGGTGCGCTTGAGCAGTGCCTTGACCGCGCGATGGTGCTCGTTCTCGACCTCGCCCATCGCCATGAAATCCGGATCGTCCGCGCTCGGCGACGCCCCGCCCGCGCCGCTCCGCGCACGTGCCTCGCGCTCGGCGCGTTCGCGCGCGCGACCTTCCAGGTACGGATTCACCATGCCGCCCTCGATCGGTCCCGGTCGCACGATCGCGATCTGGATCACGAGGTGGTAGTAGTGCTCGGGCCGCAGCCGCGGCAGCATCGCCATCTGCGCACGCGATTCGATCTGGAACACGCCGATGGTGTCGGCGCGGCGGATCATCTCGTAGGTGGGTTCGTCGCCTTCGTCCACGTCCGCCAGGCGCAGCCGCGGTCCGCCGTGGCGTTCGATGATCCGGAAGCACTTGCGCAGGCAGGTGAGCATGCCGAGCGCAAGGCAGTCGACCTTCAGCAGGCCGAGGTATTCGAGATCGTCCTTGTCCCACTGGATGACGCTGCGATCGGCCATCGAGGCGTTTTCCACCGGCACCAGATCGTGCAGCGGCTCGCCGGAGATCACGAAACCGCCGACGTGCTGCGACAGGTGGCGCGGCTTGCCGTACATCTGCTGCACCAGCGCGGTGAGGCGCATCACCTCCTGCGCATCGGGGTCGAAGCCGCGCTCGCGCAGTTTCTCCGAAAGCGGTGCGCCGAAGCCGTAGCGGTAGGCCTGCGACAGTTCCTCGATGCGGTCCTGCGGAAACCCCAGCGCCATGCCCAGGTCGCGCGCCGCGCTCTTGCTGCGGTAGGCGATGACGGTGGCGGCGAGCGCGGCGCGTTCGCGGCCGTATTTTTCGTAGACGTACTGCAGCACTTCCTCGCGCCGCTCGTGCTCGAAGTCGACATCGATATCGGGTGGCTCGTCGCGCTCCTTCGAGAGAAAGCGTTCGAACAGCATGCCGATGCGATCCGGGCTGACGCTGGTGATGCGCAGGCAGTAACAGACGATGGAATTGGCTGCGGAACCACGCCCCTGGCAGAGGATGTCGTGCGCGCGGGCCCAGCGCACGATGTCTTCCACGGTCAGGAAAAAGGCCTCGTATTCCAGTTCCGCGATCAGCGTGAGTTCCTTCTCGACGAGCCGGCGCACATCGGCGCTCTCGCCTTGCGGCCAACGCTGGCGCAGGCCGTCTTCGGTGAGCTTGCGCAGCCATGTCGTCGGCGTGTGGCCGTCGGGCACCAGTTCCGCCGGATACCGGTACTTCAGGTCGCGCATCGTGAATCTGCAGCGCTCGGCGATGCGCACGCTTTCGGCCATCCAGGCTTCGTCGTGGAGCTTGCGCAGCGATTCGCGCGGACGCAGATGCCGTTCGCCGTTGGGAAACAGCGCATGGCCGCAGTCGGCAAGCGGTCGGCCGAGGCGGATGGCGGTCATCGCGTCCTGCAGCGCGCGCCGCGAACGGTGGTGCATGTGCACGTCGCCGCAGGCCACCAGCGGCACGCCGAACCCCTGCGCGATGCGTACGAGGTGCTGGATGCGCGCGGTTTCGCCGGCCTCGCGGTGGCGTTCGACGGCCACGCGGAGGCGGTCGCCGAAGCGATCGCGCAGCCAGCGCAGCTCTTCGCCCCAGCGCTCCTGGCGGCGCGGTATCCACAGAGCGAAAAGGCCGTCGCTGCGATGCGGCGTGGATGCGTCGCCGGTTGCGGAGGCATCGAGGTGCGTGCCGTCGGCGAACACGTGCCGAACGATGTCCTCGCGCGACAGCCGGTACTCGCCCTTGGGCGCGGCACGGCGGCCACGGGTGATGAGTTTCGACAGCGTGGCGTAACCTGCCCGGGTTTCGCACAGCAGCACGACGGTGAGGCCGTCGTCGAGCACGAACTCGCTGCCGACGATGAGACGCACGCCGGTCTCCTCCGACGCCTTCAGCGCCCGGACCGCGCCGGCGAGCGAGCATTCGTCGGTGATCGCGAGCGCGCTGTAGCCGAGCAACCGTGCACGTGCGAACAGCTCCTCGGCACTGGATGCGCCGCGCTGGAAGCTGAAATCGGACAGGCAGTGGAGTTCGGCGTATGCCGGCGCACCCGACGCCGCCGGAGCCGGCGCCGCAATGGCATCCGGCATCGACGCCGCATCCGGCGACATCCGCCGTGCCGTTCCCGCCGCCGGCGCCCTGGCCGGCGCCACGGGGCCGGCCCGAGCGGGGACCGGCTCCGATACCGGCGCAGGCCCGGCAATGGAGGACCGTGTTGCCGGACGTTTGCCGCCGCGGGCCGCATAGTGATCGCGCCAGCGCGGATCGATGCCGTCCCGGTCCTCGTTGCCGCCGCCGCTCATGCGAACCAGCCGTGCAACATCCAGTCGTCGCCGCTGCCCAGGGTGCGGTAGATCCAGGCGCGCTGGCCGCTGTCGAGCTCGGCGACGAAGTAATCGCGGCGCGTGTCGGCGTTGTCCCACCAGCCGCTTTCGATGCGTTCGGGATCCGGTTCGAGCAGCCGCAGCACGCGCGCGCGCAGCGGAATGGGATGTGGCAGCAACCACAGCGGACGGCGCACCGGCGCGGCCGGCACGGCCGGAGGCGCGATGCCGCGGGCGTTGGTGGTGGCGGTGCTGCGCGGCGCATCGCCGTGGTCGGCGCGCGCACGCGCGGCCGGCAGCGTGCCGGTGGCGAACCAGGCACGCTCGGGGCGGTGGTCGGCACGCACGCCGAGCATGCGCACGGCGTCGTCGCCCAGGCGCGTGCGCAGGCGTTCGGCGAGCGTGTCCAGATCGAGCTTGCCGCGGGTGCGCGCGTCGAAGAGATCGAAGCGTTCGGGCACGAACGGCGGCAGGTCCTCGGCGATCCACGTCACGGCCTGCACCGCGGCGGGCAGCGCGAGGCGTTCGAGCCGGCCGCGCACCGCCTCGAACAAGGCATCGACATCGCGCGCCGGCTTGCGCAGGCCCACGTGGATGCGGCTGGGCGGATGGTCTTCGTGGTCGAAGCGCAATTCGAAGTGCAGCACGCCGCCGTCGCGCGCGTGCAGGAAGGCCGCGAAATCGCGCGCGAGGCGTTGCAGCGGGAACACCAGCGCGCCGCTGCGTTCGACGCCGTAGTCGAACTCGAAACGTCGTTCGAAGCGGTTCGGCGGCTGGTACAGCGATGCGAGATCGGGGATGTGGCCGTGCAGGCGATCGAGCGTGTCGAGCAGCGGGCGGCCGAGACGGCGTGCGAGCGCGGCGGGCGTGAGGACGTCGACGTCGCCGAGGCGGCGCAGGCCCAGGCGCGCGAGTGCGGCGACGGTGTCGGCGTCGAGGTGCGCGCGTTCGATCGGCACCCGGGCCAGTTCGCGTCGCATGTGCTCGTCGCTGAACAGAGCGATGCCATCGTGCAGCGGCGCGAGCACGCGCGCGGCGAGCGCATTGGGCGCCGCCGCGCAATGATGGACGTGGCCGAGCTGCTCCAGGCTCGCACGCAGTTCGCGCTGCAAGGCGTCGTAGCCGCCGAAGAGCCTGAGGCTGCCGCCGGCTTCGAGCGCCACCGCGTCGGGCGGCAGCAGGCGCACCTGGCTGCTGAAGCCGTAGGCGACGGCGCCGAGGTGTTCGAGCCGCCGGGTTTCGGCAGCGGTGTCGCGCGGATAGGAGCGCAGGCCGGGGAGCAGTGCCTGCGCCTGCGCGAGTGTCAGGCCGGGGACGATGCCGGCGGCGCTGGCGGCGGCGTTGGCGCGGACGATGCGGGAGCGCGGGGCGCCGCCGTCGTGGATGGCGCAGGGTGTGTGGTGGCCGGATGCGGCGGGTGTGGACGCAGCTGTGGCGGGGTCGAAGTCACGGAAATCGATGAAGCCGTCGCGGCCAGCCGCAACCGTGGCCGCACCGGTGACGCTCGGGTGGGCTTCCAACGGAAGCATCGGCAGCACGAAGCAGATCCACAGCGATTGCATGGCAGATCAATGCCGCGCCTGCTCGGGGTGTGGGGGGTGGGTCGCTTCGATGGTGCGGAGGAGGAGGCGTGCTGGCTGGGGGCTGGGGCGGTCCGGGCGTAATACGGGACGACCTTGCTCGTTGAATTCACCCGAGCGCGAAAGCCCGAACCCTCTCCCCAACCCCTCTCCCGGCGGGAGAGGGGCTTCCAGGGCTTCGGGAAATTTCGAGGCGTTCGAGGCGTTCAACACAGCACACCCGGCGGTTGCATTGCTGCGGTTCGCAACTCGACTGGCCTGACCGAGGCAGCCCCAACGTGCCTGCACACACATCAATGCACCCGCCCGCGCCGCAGCGGCTGCACCTGGGCCATCGCGCCGCGATTCTTCAGCACCCGCACGCACAGTTCGCCGGTGTCGGCCTTCAGCAATTGCAGACGCAATGCAGCCGGGCTGGGATTGTGCGCATGCCGGGCCGGACGCCAGACGAACCCCACGCTGTCGCCTTCTTCCGCCGCCAATTGCAACCGCCGCAGCGGGCGCACATCGGCGTCCGTGCTCCACACCGCGGCACCGCCGAGGCAGCCGGCGCGCAGGCACTGTTCGGCCGCCCACAGCGCACGTTCGCGCGGGGCGTCGATCCACAGCAGGCGCTCCAGCGGCAGCCGCGCGAACGCGAAGCCCGGCGCGTACGGCAGATACGGCGGGGCAACCAGCGCCAGCGTTTCTTCGCGCAGCAGCGCGCGCCAGGCCGGCAGCACCAGATCCAACTCGCCGACGCCATCGAAGGGATAGAGGATTTCGGTCAGCGCGCCGCGCGGAAATCCGCCCCACGGCAGCGCGGCGTCGAGGGCATCCCAACCACTGGCAAGCGCACCCTGCCCGCGCGCCAGCGGCTTGCCGGCAAGGAACAGGCGGCCGTCGAGCAGGGCCTGGTTGAGCGAAAGCACGGCACGCATGCCTCATCGCTCGCGCTGGGTTGGACGCGCAGGAACCGATGCCGGCAGCACGGCACCCTCGGATGCATGCATGTCCGATGCCTCCGGTTTCACGGCATCGACGTTCACCGCATCGACGCTGCCCGTCGATGCCGGCGCCGACGCCGCACGCACCGCCCGCAATGCCGCCAGCCAGCGCGCCTGCGCCAGCCATGCCGCACAACCGCGCGCATCGGCGCCGGGGCGGGAGATCGCATGCATGCCCACAGGCGCGTTCATGCGCGACGGATCACGCCGACGTACAGCCCTTCGATCGCGAACTCGGCATCCGGCGCGATCTCGATCGGCGCGTACGCCGCATTTTCCGCCAGCAGGCGCAGCTCGCCCTGCTTGCGGTGCAGGCGCTTGACCGTGATCTCGCCGTCGATGCGTGCCACCACCACTTGCCCGTGCTGCGCGTCGGGGGTGCGGTGCACGGCGATGAGGTCGCGGTCGAGGATGCCGATGTCGACCATGCTGTCGCCTTCCACACGCAGCAGGAAATCCGGACGCGGACGGAAAAAGGCCGGATCGACGGCGAACACGGCCTCGACGTTGCCCTCGGACAGGATCGGACTGCCCGCCGCCACGCGCCCGACCAGCGGCAGGCCGATGGCGCCCGGAATGTCGAATCCGGCGACCGACGGCGCGCCCAGCAGCCGGATGCCGCGCGCCTTGCCGGCGGCGATCTCGATCAGGCCCTTGGCCTCCAGGGCCAGCAGGTGCTTGCGCGCCGCATTGACGGCGATGCCGAACTGCGCCGCCAGTTCGCCCAGCGTGGGCGGGCGGCCATGGGTGGCCAGATGCGCGGCGAGATGGTCGAGGATGGCTTGCTGGCGATCGGTGGGCATGAGGTAACCGTCTGATTCGCAATTAAAATCGTGTGATATCGGAATTTCTGCCAATCCGGCGCTGGACGACTGCCGGATGCATGGTGTACAAACATACACCAACAAACCGTGCACGCACCATCGGTTTCGCGTCCTTCCACCGCTCGTCAACACCGTTGCAACCCCCAGGAGTTCCGGCCATGCTTCGTTCCGAACCGTCCGCCTTCGCCCCCGCCCGCCTCGACCACCTCGACGCGTTGCGTTCCGACCTCTCCGCCGCCCGCGCCGACCTGGGCGACATCCGCCAGCGCCTGGGTTCGCTCGAGGGCCATGCGTCGGGTTTGCGTTGCGACATGTCGGTGTTGCAGACCGGGCTTGCGATGACGCACAAGAAGCTGGCGTCGCACGAGGCACGGCTGGCGCGGATCGAACAGCGGCTGCAGCGCGCGGGCTGATGCACGTGACCGCGCGCGGTCGGATCCGGCCCGCCGCCGGACGGGCCGCTGCGGAACTGCAGGCTGTCCGCGCAACGGGCGGCGATGGCTCTTGATCTTGTCCTGGCTGCGTGTCTCGTTTCCTCGTCCGTGACTGGCGCGGAACCGGGCAGGATCAAGAGCCATCGCCGCCCTGCATTTCACACATCGGCGGGCGCGCGTGCGTATCGTCTCGATTGCTGAGACGGGCGCCGCCTTGAATGCGGCGACGCCACACCGCCGAGCCATCCGACATGCCACTGCACGCCTTCCATCCCGCCGTTGCCGCGTGGTTCAACGCCACGTTCCCCGCGCCCACCGACGCGCAGGCCGCCGCGTGGCCGGCGATCCAGTCCGGACGGCACGTGCTGGTGGCAGCGCCCACCGGCTCGGGCAAGACCCTCACCGCGTTCCTGGCCGCCATCGATGATCTCGTCCGGCAAGGCTTGCGCGGCGAGCTGGCCGACCTGACGCAGATCATCTACGTCTCGCCGCTGAAGGCGCTGTCCAACGACATCCGCATCAATCTGGAGGCGCCGCTCGCGGGCATCCGTGCGGAGTTGTCCGCACGCGGGCTGCCGGACGTGGAGATCCGCACCGCGGTGCGCACCGGCGACACGCCGCAGAAGGACCGCGCCGCGATGCGCAAGCACGCCCCGCACGTGCTGGTGACCACGCCCGAATCGCTGTACGTGCTGCTGGGCTCGGAATCGGGCCGCGTGATGCTGGGCAGCACGCGCACCGTGATCGTGGACGAGATCCATGCGATCGCCGGGAGCAAGCGCGGCAGCCACCTGGCGCTGTCGCTGGAGCGCCTGCAGGCGCTGTGCGAGCGGCCGCTGCAGCGGATCGGGTTGTCGGCGACGCAGAAGCCGATCGAGGTGGTGGCGCGGTTTCTGGTGGGGGGGTGCGGGGACGCGGAGCAGGAGCAGGAGCACCCCCTTCCGCCTTCGGCACCTTCCCCCGCTGCGCGGGAGAAGGGAACAGCCGGAGCCGATGTCTTTCTCCATGAGGCACCGGCCGGATTCAGCGGTTCTCTGTCGCGCTCCCGGATGGCAGCGACGCAGGATCTTGTCGAAGAATCCACCGAAGGAATCCTTCTCCCGCAAAGCGGGGGAAGGTGGCGGCAGCCGGAAGGGGGTGTTCCGGAGCGCATTCCCGCACTCCCCCACACCCGCAATCTGTTCGACCCCACCGACACCCCCGCCCCACCCCGCCTCGCCCACCCCGGCCACGACTGCGTCGTCATCGACACCGGCCACGTCCGCCGGCGCGACCTCGCGCTCGAACTGCCGCCCGTGCCGCTCGATGCGGTGATGTCGAACGACACCTGGGAACTCGTCTACAACCGCCTCGCCGAGCTGGTGCAGGCACATCGCACCACGCTGATCTTCGTCAACACCCGGCGCATGGCCGAACGCGCCTGCCGCCACCTTGCCGAACGCCTCGGCAAGGACGTCGTCGCCGCGCACCACGGCAGCCTCGCGAAGGAGCTGCGCCTCGATGCCGAGCAGCGCCTCAAGGCAGGCGCGCTGCGCGTGCTCGTGGCCACCGCGTCGCTGGAACTGGGCATCGACATCGGCGATATCGACCTCGTCTGCCAGCTCGGCTCGCCCCGCTCCATTGCCGCGTTCCTGCAGCGCGTCGGCCGTGCCGGGCACGCCGTCGGCGCCACGCCGAAAGGCCGGCTGTTCCCGCAGTCGCGCGATGAGCTGGTCGAATGCGCCGCCCTGCTCGACTGCGTGCGCCGCGGCGAACTCGATGCGCTGATCCTGCCGCCGCAGCCGCTCGACGTGCTCTCGCAGCAGATCGTGGCCGAAGTGGCCTGCCGCGAATGGAGCGAGGATGCGCTGTACGCGCTCGTGCGGCGCGCGTACCCCTACCGCGACCTCGCCCGCGCCGATTTCGATGCCGTGGTGCGCATGCTCGCCGAGGGCTTCACCAACCGCCGCGGCACGCATGTTGCGCACGTGCATCGCGACGCCGTGCAGCGCGTGCTGCGCGAGCGCCGCGGCGCGCGCCTCACCGCGCTCAGCGCCGGTGGCACCATTCCCGACACCGCCGACTACGCCGTGGTGCTCGAACCGCAGGCCCAGACCGTCGGCAGCGTGCACGAGGATTTCGCGGTCGAAAGCCTCGCCGGCGACGTGTTCCAGCTCGGCAATACTTCGTACCGCATCCTGCGCGTGGAGCGCGACAAGCTGCGCGTCGAGGACGCGCAGGGCGCCGCGCCGACGATTCCGTTCTGGATCGGCGAAGCGCCAGGGCGCAGCCGCGAACTCTCGCTCGGCGTGTCGCGATTGCGCGAGACGCTGGCCGAATTCTTCACCGGCGCATCGGCGGAGAACGCCGACATCGCCACCGTCGTCGGCAACGCGACGCACTGGCTGCAGACCGAGGTGGGTCTCGACGAATCGGCCGCGCGCCAACTCGCCGACTACCTCGCGCAGGCGCAGATCGCCCTCGGCCTGCTGCCGACGCAGCAGGTGCTCGCGATGGAGCGTTTCTTCGACGAATCCGGCGGCACCCAGCTCATCATCCACAGTCCGTACGGCAGCCGCCTCAACCGCGCCTGGGGCCTGGCGCTGCGCAAGCGGTTCTGCCGCAGCTTCAACTTCGAGCTGCAGGCGGCGGCGACGGAAGACGCGATCGTGCTGTCGCTCTCCACCAGCCACAGTTTTCCGCTCGAGGACGTGGCGAAATTCCTGCACTCCAATACTGCGAAAGACGTGCTGGTGCAGGCCCTGCTCGATGCGCCGCTGTTCGGCGTGCGCTGGCGCTGGAACGCGGTCACCGCGCTTGCGCTGCCGCGCTTTTCCGGCGGCAAGAAGGTGGCGCCGCAGCTGCAGCGGATGAAGAGCGAGGATTTGCTCGCCACGGTGTTCCCCGACCAGGTCGCGTGCCTGGAGAACATCGTCGGCGAACGTCAGATTCCGGACCATCCGCTCGTCGCACAGACCCTGTACGACTGCCTGCACGAAGCAATGGATGTCGAGGGTTTCCTCGCACTGTTGCGCGGGCTGGAATCGGGCGTCATCCGGATCGCGGCACGCGACCTCACCGCGCCGTCGCCGCTTGCGGCCGAAGTGCTCGGCGCGCGGCCGTATGCGTTTCTCGACGATGCTCCGCTCGAGGAACGCCGCACACAGGCAGTGCAGAGCCGGCGCTGGAGCGATGTGCAGCAGGCCGAGGATCTGGGCAGGCTCGACGGCGACGCGATCGATGCGGTGCGCGTGGAGGCCTGGCCGGAGGCGCGCAATGTCGACGAGATGCACGAGGCGCTTTACGGCATCGGGTTCCTGACGCAGGCGGATGTCGAGAGCAATCGCGGCTGGGCGGCGTGGCTCGATACGCTCGCGACGCAGCGGCGGGCGACGCGGCTGGTGTTGCCGCAGTCCGACAGCCGACGGGTGGCATCGCTTGCGGCGGCGATCACATCGGAGGGAACGCCCGAGGGTAGTACGACGTGCCGGACCCGGGTCGAACTGGTCGGTTCAGGCGATCCCGAACCCTCATCCGGCGCTGCGCGCCACCTTCTCCCGGGGGGAGAAGGGCAAGCGGGCGCCGGCGTACCGGACGGCAGGCAAGCGAGCGCCTGCTCCCGCGACATTCGCGAAGTCGCGCTAGCCCCTCTCCCCCCGGGAGAGGGGTTGGGGAGAGGGTCCGGGACAACCGCGACGCGCCAATGCGAGTCCGACCCGTCAAGTCGAACTACCGCAAAAGCGTCTTCCGCTGACGCTGACGCTGCCGATGCAAATGCCGATGCAGATGCAGATGCAGATGCCGCCCAGCAACCCATCTGGATCACCGCCGAACGCCTGCCGCAATTCCACGTCGTCTTCGGCACCGACATCGCGCTCGATCCCGCCATCGCCGCCCCGCCCGACTACGCCGCCGTCGCGTGGACACGCGAGGACGCCCTGCGCGAACTGCTGCGCGCGCGCCTCAGCGGCCTCGGTCCGCGCACCGTCGCCGAAATTGCGGCTTCGCTGCACCTGCCCGCATCGGACATCGACCTCGCGCTGCTCGCACTCGAAGGCGAGGGCTACGTCATGCGCGGTCACTTCACGCCCGGCGGCAGTGCGCTCGAATGGTGCGAACGCCACCTGCTCGCGCGCATCCACCGCTACACGCTCGGTCGGCTGCGGCGCGAGATCGAGCCGGTGGAGCCGCGCGACTTCATGCGCTTCCTGTTCGACTGGCAGCGCGTGTCGCCCGATGCGAAGGTCACCGGGCCCGATGCGCTCGCCAGCGTGCTGGGCCAGCTCGAAGGATTCGAGGCGCCCGCGGCCGCGTGGGAAAGCGAGATCCTGCCGGCACGCGTGAACGATTATTCGATCTCGTGGCTCGACGACCTGTGCCTCGCCGGGCGCGTGGCGTGGGCACGGGTGCAGGCCGGCGCGCCGCCGAGCGGCGAAAAACGCGGCCGCCACGCCGGGCCGGTGCGTTCCACGCCGATCGCGCTGCTCTCGCGCCGCAACCGCGCCGCGTGGTCGGCGCTCGGCGCAACGCCCGCAGCGGACGACCTTGCGCTGACGTCGCGCGCGCAACGCGTGGCGGACTGGCTCAAGCAACACGGCGCCTCGTTTTTCGACGAACTGCTCTCGGGCGTCGGCCTGCTGCGTGCCGAACTCGAGGACGCACTGGCCGAACTCGTCGCGCGCGGCGTGGTGGTGTCGGACAGTTTCAGCGGCCTGCGCGCGCTGCTGGTGCCGGCGTCGAAACGGCAAACGGCGTACGGACGGCGCGGCCGACGCGTGGCGTTGTTCGGCATCGAGGACGCGGGCCGCTGGACGCTGGCACGACGCCAGTCGCAGGCGGACGACGCGGACACGCCGCCGGCTGCGGCACCGTCCCGATCCGCGCGCGGCGCGTCTGCGCGAGGCAGGACAGCCCCTGCGAAAGCCAGCGCGGGCGCGGACACCGTCGAACTCGTCGTCCGCACCCTGCTGCGCCGCTACGGCGTGCTGTGTTTCCGCCTGCTCGAACGCGAAGCCGGCTGGCTGCCGCCGTGGCGCGACATGCAGCGCGTGCTGCACCGGCTCGAAGCACGCGGCGAGCTGCGCGGCGGGCGTTTCATCGCCGGACTCAGCGGCGAGCAGTTCGCGCTGCCGGACGCGATCCCGCTGCTGCGCAAGGCGCGTGCGCGCCCGGACGACGGCACGCTCGTGAGCCTGTCCGGCGCCGACCCGCTCAATCTCGTCGGAAGCGTGCTGCCCGGCGGCAAGGTACCGCGCCTGACCGGTGCGCGCGTGATCTACCGCGACGGCATTCCCGTGGCCACGCGCATCGGCGACAGCGTCGAACTACTGGTGGCACTGACACCGGACGCGGAGCGGCAGGTGCGTCGCACGCTGCGCGGAGAACACACGCTGTCCGCGCATGCGCCGTTCGAACAGGTGCACGACGACGGCCTGCCGATCGTCGGAGCCCTACCCTCTTGACGGGGGAAGGGTCGGGGCGGCTTTTGTCTTGCACAGGCGCAACGGCATCTCGCTCGCGGCAACGATGGCATTGCATGCCTGCCAGGCTCGCCGCCCGTGCGCGGCGAGTCGGGTCAGGCGTCGGACGCGTCTTCGTCCGACGCCTGCAACACCCGCGGCGCGGGATACACACGCCCGGGCCGCAGCGGCCGGAAACACTCGGCATTGCGATAAAACGCCTCGTCGTCCGTGCCCGCATGCCAGCCCGGGATGCCCGAGAGCGGCAGCGGGCGCAGTTCCTGCGGATCGACGAACACCACGCCGCGTGCTGTGGCCTCCGCCACCGCGAGGCTGGCACGTTGCATCGCACGCGGGCGGGTGTCGACGCGAAGCTCGTCGCGCCCCGATGCACCGGCGATGTCCAGCACCGCGATGCACTTGGCCGTGATCAGTTGCCCGGGCGTCAGCGCATGCTCCAGCAGCGCGTGACCGAACACGATCACGTCGATGCGTCCGTCAAACCACGCGGCCCGTTCGCGCCAGAACAGTCCGTGCCAGTCGTGCGCGTCCCACAGCGGCAGCAGCGCCGCATCGCGCAGCACCACGATCGCGCCGCCTTCGTCGAAATGCGTCAGCGCGCACTGTGCCCGGCTGCGCTGCGCGGGTCCGACCTGCGCGATCTCCGCGACCTGGCGCCGGTTCAGTGCGCGCTTCAGCGACGGGTGTTCGATCCACACCAGTGCGTTGAGCAGATCGTGCCAGTTGTCTGGCCGCGTCGCGATGTGCCCACGCCGCGCAATGCGAAGCTCGTAGTGTTCGCCATCGGACAGCAGCGCCGCGTCCTGCGCGACGACCCGTTCGGCCGCACCGTCGGCGGCAAGCGCGCAATTGAGCGCATCGAGCGACGGCCACGCGACGCCATCGAGCCACGCGCGGTGCGCCGCGAAGCCGGCAAACACGGGATGATCGAACACACCGGGCGCCACCGCACCGCGCGCCGGCGCGACGTAGCGCCGCTTCGCCATCAGTCCTCGTCGTCGACGAGGTTCACGCGGCCGTAGAGATCGTGTTCGTCGCTGCCGAGGATGTGCACGTCGACGAACTGGCCGGGCTTCAGGCCCGCCTCGGCACCGTCCTGGATCTGCACGCAGCCGTCGATCTCGGGCGCGTCCGCGCGCGAGCGGCCGATGGCGAGTTCGCCGTCGACCACGTCGATCAGCACCTGCTGCACCGTGCCGACCTTGCGTTCGAGCTTCTCGGCGCTGATCTGCGCCTGCAGCGCCATGAAGCGTGCGAGACGCTCCTGCTTCACGTCCTCGGGCACCGGATCGGGCAAGGCGTTGGCCTGCGCACCGTCCACCGGCGAATACGCGAACGCACCGACGCGGTCGAGTTCGGCCTGGTCGAGGAAATCGAGCAGTGCCTCGAATTCGGCGTCCGTCTCGCCGGGAAAGCCGACGATGAAGGTGCTGCGGATGGTGATGTCCGGACACATTTCACGCCAGCGCAGGATGCGTTCGAGCGTCTTGTCGACCGCACCGGGGCGTTTCATCAGTTTCAGGATGCGCGGGCTGGCGTGCTGGAACGGGATGTCGAGGTACGGCAGCACGCGGCCTTCGGCCATCAGCGGAATCACGTTGTCGACGTGCGGATACGGATAGACGTAGTGCAGGCGCGACCACACGCCGAGCTCGCCGAGGCCTTCGCACAGCGCCTTCATGCGGGTTTCGTACTGCCTGCCGTTCCACTCGCGCGGCGCGTATTTCACGTCGACACCGTAGGCACTGGTGTCCTGCGAGACGACGAGCAGTTCCTTCACGCCGTTGCGCACGAGTTTTTCCGCCTCGCGCAGCACCTCGTCGACCGGACGCGAGACCAGGTCGCCGCGCATCGACGGGATGATGCAGAAGCTGCAACGATGGTTGCAGCCTTCGGAAATCTTCAGGTACGCGTAGTGCTTCGGCGTGAGCTTGATGCCGATATCGTCGGCGCCGGTGCGGCGCGGGATCAGATCGACGAAAGGATCGTGTTTTGGCGGCAGCGCGAGGTGCACCGCGCTCATCACGCTGGCGTAGTCCTGCGGGCCGCTGATCGAAAGCACGTTGGGATGCGCGGCGCGGATCTGCTCCGGCCGCTTGCCGAGACAGCCGGTGACGATGACCTTGCCGTTTTCCGCAAGCGCCTCGCCGATGGCATCGAGCGATTCGGTGACGGCCGAATCGATGAAGCCGCAGGTGTTGACGACCACCACGTCGGCGGCGTCGTAGCTCGGCACGATGTCGTAGCCCTCGACGCGCAGCTGGGTCAGGATGCGCTCCGAATCGACCAGCGCCTTGGGACAGCCGAGGCTGACGAAACCGACCTTGCGGCCAACGCCCGGCGCGGGCGTGGCGGGTGAAGCGTCGGCGGAACGGGAGCTGGCGGACATGCAGGCGGCTTGGCTGGCGCGGAACCGGCCATTATACGCGTACGGCGGGGACGTGCCCGGAAGACCGGAGCTGGGCGCGCAGGGCGTGGAAATGGATGTGGCCCACAGCTTGCGCGGGCGCGAACACGTTACTGCAACCTCCACGGTCGTATCCATTGCTCCCCCGTCATCTCTGCACGTCGCCCCCCGTCGTCCCGGCGAAAGCCGGGACCCAGTGGCGTTTCCCGGTTTACCAACGCTCCCGAATCCGGCGTCGAAACGAGCCACGTCACTGGGTCCCGGCTTTCGCCGGGACGACGGGATGAGAGGGTCCGCACGTCGGGCCGCTCCGGATTGCGGTGAGCCGCATCGCAAAGCATTGTGGAGTCGTGCGCATGCGCCCGAAACACTCCGCACGATGGCGGAGCGTCGAACCGTGACGCTTCACGCCCGCAGCAGGTATCGTTCCGGCATCGCTTCACCGGAGACCGCCGATGCCCGCCATCACGCTTCACTCCAGCGCCGGTCCGCTGTCGGCGTGGCGCGCCGATCCCGCAGGTCAGGCGCGCGGCGCCGTCGTCGTGGTGCAGGAAATCTTCGGCGTGAACGGTCACATCCGCGACGTGACGCAGCGCTTCGCGGACGCGGGCTACCGCGCCATCGCGCCGGCCCTGTTCGATCCGGTGGAGCCCGATGTCGAACTCGACTACACCGCGGATGGCGTGGCACGCGGGCGCGAACTGGTCGCCAAGCTCGGCATGGACCGCGCCGTCGCAGGCGTGCGCGCGGCCTTCGATGCGCTCGGCGGCGGCAACGACGTGGCCGCGGTGGGCTTCTGCTGGGGCGGCTCGGTGGCCTTTCTCGCCAACACGCGGCTCGGCCTTGCGTCGGCGAGCTACTACGGCGCGCGCACCGTGGCTTACCTGCACGAAATTCCGCGGCGGCCGCTGCTGCTGCATTTCGGCGGGAACGACACCTCAATCCCGCCGGACGACATCCGGAAACACCGCGATGCCCTGCCCACCGCCCAGGTGCATGTCTACGACGCCGGACACGGCTTCAACTGCGATCGCCGCGCCGATTTCGATGCGGCGGCATCCGCGCTCGCGTGGCAATGCACGCTGACCTTCCTCGACGCGGCGCTGCGATGACGCACGACGACGCGACCCTGCACCCGCAGCTGGCACAGGACACGACGCCGGTGCTGACGCTGCCGCTGTGCGCGGTGCTGCTGTCCAACGACGCGGGGTATCCGTGGCTGGTGCTGGTGCCGCGTGTGCCCGATGCACGCGAGCTGGTGGATCTGGACGAGGCGCAGCAGCAACAGCTCATGCGCGAGATCGCACAGGCCTCGCGCGTGCTGCAGCGCGTGTTCGCGCCGCACAAGATCAACGTGGCCGCGCTCGGCAACATGGTGCCGCAGCTGCATGTGCACGTGATCGCACGCCACACGCACGACGCCGCGTGGCCCGCGCCGGTGTGGGGCCGCGTCCCGGCCCGCGCCTACGCGCCGGGCGCGCAGGCCGAGCGCATCGCGCTGCTGCGCGCCGCGTTCGCCGACGCATGAACCTCCCCACACCGACGATCGAGCGCCTCGGCGACGCAGCCCTGCTGCTGCGCCTGGGCGACGGTATCGATGCGCAGGTCAACGCGCACGTGCATGCACTGGCGCGGCACATCCTCGCGGCACGGCCGGCATGGCTCGTCGACCTGGTGCCGGCATACGCCACGCTCGGCGTCTTCGTCGACGTGGCCGCGTTCGACGCCGCCGCCGATCCGCTCGACGCGGCACGCGACTGGCTGCTGGCGCGCCTCGCAACATCGCCGAACACCGATGCGACCGCAGCCACGCGCACGGTCGAACTGCACGTCGACTACGGCGGCGACGACGGGCCGGATCTCGACGATGTCGCGGCGCACGCCGGCCTGTCGCCGGACGAGGTCGTGCGCCGCCATGCCGCGGGCGAGTACCGCGTGGCGATGCTCGGATTCGCACCGGGATTCCCGTATCTGCTGGGTCTGGACCCGGCGCTCGCGACGCCGCGCCTGACCACGCCGCGCGAATCGGTGCCGGCCGGCAGCGTCGCGATCGGCGGCGCGCAGACCGGGCTGTATCCGCAGGCAGGTCCCGGCGGCTGGCGTCTGATCGGTCGCACCGATGCGGTGCTGTTCGATCCGCAGCACGCACCACCGACCGCGCTGCAACCGGGCGACCGTGTGCGGTTCGTCGCGCGACGGCGCACGCCATGAGCGCGCAGGTGCAACGCGGCGGCACGTGCAGCACGCTGCAGGATGCCGGTCGCACCGGCCTGCGCCACCTCGGCGTCGGCCGCGGCGGCGCACTCGACGCGTATTCGCACGCGATCGCCAACCTGCTGGTCGGCAACGCGCCGGACGCCACCGTGCTGGAAGTGACGCTGCGCGGACCGTGCCTGCGCTTCGAGCGCGCCGCGCGCATCGCGCTGTGCGGCGCGCCGTTCGATGCGCAGGTCGATGGCGTGGCGCTGCCGGCGTGGTGCAGCGCGCGTGTGCCGGCCGGCGCCACGCTCGACATCGGCGCCTGCCGCGTCGGCATGCGTGCGTGCCTGGCCGTGGCCGGCGGCTTCGACGCACCGATCGTGCTCGGCAGCACCGGCACCGACCTGCGCGCCGGTTTCGGCGGCCTCGAAGGCCGCGCGCTGCGCCCCGGCGACACGCTGCACTGGCACGGCACGCCCGACGTGGCGAGCTTCGAACTCGAACGCGGCTGGATCGACTGGACGCCCGATCTCGTCTTCGCCGATGCGATGCAGGTGCGCGTGCTGCCGGGGCGCGACGCCCTCGCGGCACCGGACGCGCTGGTCGACACCGCATGGCGCGTGGCCAGCGCCAGCAACCGCCAGGGCCTGCGGCTCGACGGCGAGGCGCTGGCGCTCGCGACACCGCGCGAATCGGTGTCCGAACCGGTGGCCCCCGGCACCGTGCAGCTGCCGCCGGACGGGCGCCCGATCGTGCTGCTGGCCGACGCGCAGACCGTCGGCGGCTATCCGCGCATCGGCCATGTCTGCAGCGCCGACCTGCCGCGGCTGGCGCAGGCGCGCCCCGGCACGCTGCTGCATTTCGTGCGCATCGATGCATCCGCCGCGGCCGCGGCCGAACGCGAACAGCGCCAGCGGCTGGCGCGCATCGCGCTCGCCATCGCGCAGCGCGACGCGCATGCGCCACGCTGACGCTCACCGCGGGTCCACGTCCACTACCATCGCGCTGTCACCCTGCCCGCCACCGTCCTCGTGTCGACCTCCGTCCCATCCGCTGCCTCCATCGATTTCAACTGCGACCTCGGCGAAGGCGTCGGCGACGACGCCGCGCTGATGCCGCACATCAGCTCGGCCAGCATCGCCTGCGGCTGGCACGCGGGCGACGCGCAGACGATGCGCCGCACGGTGGCGCTGTGCATCGCGCACGGCGTCGCCATCGGCGCGCATCCGTCGCTGGCCGATCGCGAGCATTTCGGCCGCCGCGCGCTCCCCACCACGCCGGACGAGGCGTACGCGCTGACGCTGTACCAGGTCGGCGCACTGAGCGCCTTCGTGCACGCGGCCGGTGCGCGCCTGCACCACGTCAAGCCGCACGGCGCGCTCTACACCATGGCCGCGCGCGATGCGGCGCTCGCCGACGCCATCGCCCGCGCCGTGCGCGATGTCGACCCGCGCCTGCTGCTGTACGGCCTTGCCGGCAGCGCGCTGTGCGCCGCGGGCGAGCGCCTCGGCCTGCGCGTGGCGCAGGAAGCCTTCGCCGAGCGTCGCTACGAACGCGACGGCAACCTCGTCGCGCGCAGCGAGCCGGACGCGGTGATCCACGACGTGGACCTCGCCGCGCAACAGGTGGCGTCGATGCTGCGCGCACGTTGCGTCACCGCGCGCAGCGGCGAACAGGTGCCGCTGCGTGCGGACACCATCTGCCTGCACGGCGATCGCCCCGATGCACCGCAATTCGCCGCCGCGCTGCGCGGCGCCATCGAAGGCGCGGGTTTCCGCATCGCGCCGCCGGGGGCGCACGCTTGAACGCGTGGCCGCTGATCGGCGTGGCGCTGGTGGTGCT
Source organism: Chiayiivirga flava (assembly GCF_014202825.1). Lineage (GTDB taxonomy): Bacteria > Pseudomonadota > Gammaproteobacteria > Xanthomonadales > Xanthomonadaceae > Chiayiivirga > Chiayiivirga flava. Next base: position 241,920 of record NZ_JACHHP010000001.1, read on the forward strand.
GGGCTTCGCGCTGCGGCTCAATCCGGCGATGGTGGTGGTCGCTGCCGGCGTCGTGACGGGCCTCGTGGCCGGCAAGTCGCCGCTCGCGGTGCTGGAACTGCTCGGCGAGGCGTTCGTGAAGAACCGCTACCTCGCGCTGTTCCTGCTGACGCTGCCCGTCATCGGCCTGCTGGAGCGGCACGGCCTGAAGGAACACGCGCAGCGCTGGGTCGCGGGCCTGCGCGCGGCCACCACGGGCCGCCTGCTGGTGGCCTATCTCGCGTTGCGGCAGCTCGCCGCAACGCTCGGCCTCACCGCGCTCGGCGGCCACCCGCAAACGGTGCGCCCGCTGCTCGCGCCGATGGCCGAAGGCGCGGCGCAGGCCGCGTTGGCGCGCGATCGCCGCGACACGGCCGACGCGCCCGATTCGACAACCGATGCAACGCCCGAAGCGTTGCCCGATGCCATGAGCCAGCGCATCCGCGCGATGTCGGCGGCCACCGACAACGTCGGCCTGTTCTTCGGCGAGGACATCTTCATCGCGTTCGGCGCCGTGCTGCTGATGCAGGCCTTCTACGCCGACCACGGCATCGTGCTCGAACCGCTGCAGATCGCGCTGTGGGCCATTCCGACCGCGCTGTGCGCGTTCGCGATCCACGCCGCGCGCCTGCTGCGCTTCGACCGTCAGCTGCAACGCGAACTGCATGCGCTCGCCCGCACACCGCCGGAGCCGCGCGCATGATCTCGCTGCAATACGTGTACTGGCTGCTCGGCGGCTATCTCGCGTGGCTCGCGCTGCTCGGCCTGCGCGATCGCGGCAACCCGCGGCGCTGGAGCACCGGCGGCTTCTGGGCGCTGGTGAGCCTGGTGCTGCTGGTGGGCGAGCACCTGCCGAGCGCGCTGGTGGGTGCCATCGTCATTGCGCTCGCGCTGCTGGCGGGCCTCGGCGGCGTGCGGCTCGGGCGCTACCGCGAAGCGACGCCCGCGCAGAAAACCGCCGAGGCGCGCCGCCTCGGCAACCGACTGTTCCTGCCGGCGCTGCTGATTCCCGCCATCACCATCGCCATCGTGCTCGGCCAGAGCTATCTGTGGGGCGCGTACGCCACGCCGTTCGATCCGCAACACCTCACGCTCGTCGCGCTCGCGATAGCGTGCGTGATCGCGGTGCTCGCGGCCTGCGCACTCACGCGCCAGACACCGGGCGAAGCGGTGGAACAATCGCGCCGCCTGCTCGATGCCATCGGCTGGGCCGCGATCCTGCCGCTGCTGCTGGCCACGCTCGGCAGCGTGTTCGCCGCCAGCGGCGTCGGCGAGGCCGTGGCCGCGCTCGTGACCGCCGGCATCCCGGTCGACAACCGCTTCGTCGTGGTGCTGGCGTACGCCCTCGGCATGGCCGGCTTCACCATGATCATGGGCAACGGCTTCGCCGCGTTCCCGGTGATGACGGCCGGCATCGGTCTGCCGCTGCTGGTGCAGCTGCACGGCGCCGACCCCGCACCGCTCGCCGCCATCGGCATGCTCTGCGGCTACTGCGGCACGCTGATGACCCCGATGGCCGCCAACTTCAACCTGGTGCCGGCGGCGCTGCTGGAGCTGAAGGACCCCTACGCCGTGATCCGCGCCCAGGTCGGCACCGCACTGCCGCTGCTCGGCGCCAACGTGCTGCTGATGTACTTCCTCGTGTTCCGCTGAAGGCGACGACGATGCCCCGCTCCGCCCCGTGCGTGCTGCTGACCGGATTCGAACCGTTCGGCGGCGACAGCATCAATCCCGCGATGGACGTGGTGCGGGAACTCGCCGGCGAACGCATCGCCGGCCATCGCATCGAACCGGCCACGCTGCCGGTGACGTTCGACGGCGCGCACGCCGCGCTCGTGGCCGCGATCGAACGCGTGTCTCCGGCGCTGGTGGTGTGCGTCGGCCAGGCCGGCGGCCGCGCCCGCATCTCGCTCGAACGCGTGGCGCTGAACCTCGTCGACGCACGCATCGCCGACAACGCCGGCGCGCAGCCGATCGACGTGCCCGTGATCACCGGCGCACCCGACGCCTACTTCACCACCCTGCCGGTGAAAGCCATGCTGCAGGCGATGACCGCCGCCGGCGTCCCGGCCGAACTCTCGCTGACCGCCGGCACCTACGTCTGCAACGCCGCATTTTTCGCCCTTCGCCACACCCTGCAGACCCGCTGGCCCAGCGTGCGCGGCGGCTTCATCCACATCCCCTGGCTCCCCGAACAGGCCGCCCGCGTCCCGGACGCGCCGTGCCTGGCGCTGGAGACGATGAGCAAGGGCATCGGCATCGGCATCGAAGCGGCGCTGCAGCACCGCGAAGACATTTCAGCGGTGGGCGGGACGGTGTGCTGACATCGGCTCCGAAGACCCGCGCGTCGATTCGGTGTGACCAGACAGAAGCACACCGCGATCGGCAACGGCCAAGCGGGCAACGTCGAGGTGGTATCCCTTGAACCAAACACTCGCCGAGAGAGCCGGCGATCCATGCCTTCGACCTGAATGTGTCGCCCGTTGCCGGCCATTGACACAACGAAACGTCACTTGTACAAATATACGTACAATGGGAGAACCCTGTGGACGCAATTACCTACAGCACCGCACGAGCCAAGCTGGCCGACACCATGGACCGTGTCTGCAATGATCATGAGCCCGTCATCATCACCCGCAATGGCCAGCAGGCCGTCGTGATGATGGCGCTCGACGACTACAAGGCGCTCGAGGAAACCTCCTACCTTCTGCGTAGCCCCAGGAACGCGCAGCGTCTTCTGGAAAGCATTGCAGCGCTTCAATCGGGGAAGGGCAAGGAGCGGAGCCTGGCCAAGTGAAGCTAGTCTTCTCGGAGCAAGCCTGGGAAGACTACGTGTACTGGCAGAAAGTCGACAAGAAGCTGGTGCAGCGCATCAACGACCTGGTCAAGGAAATCACCAGGACACCGCACACAGGAACCGGCAAGCCGGAGCCGCTGAAGCATGCGTTGTCAGGTTACTGGTCGCGGCGCATCAATGACGAGCATCGCATCGTCTACAAAATAGCCGATGGCTCGTTGTTTATCGCGCAGCTGCGATACCACTATTGACCACGGATCGTATGGACCGATGACCGCAGATTCGTGCCTGCTGTGCGCACATAATTAGGTTCGCGGCCCATTGAGGACTTCTGCAACCGCCGCTGCGAGGGCACTCGGCTCGAGGCCGCCAGAAATGAACGAAGCCCCGAAGAACTCCAATGTATCGCACGGGTCGTCGCCCTCCACCTGGGTGTAGAGCGCACAGAGGGTCGCGCGCGTGCGAAGGACCTCCGGACTTGTCGAGAGGTCCCGGCCCTCGATGGAACGCCACAGCGTGACTCGCGCACGCTCCTCTAAGCTCGGGTCGCTGCGCCCAGATGCGATCGATTCGGCGATTGTCAGCGCGTCGCGAGCCGCAGGCGGCAGGTTCGCCCGAACTCGTGCAAGGGCCGCGAGCATGAGACCTTGTACGAACCCGCAGCCATCCGATCTTCGGAGTGCGAGCAAGTTGAACGCCGGCTCCAAGAGCCGCTCAGCGGTGGAATTCAAGAGCGAACCTAACTCCTTGAATTAAGCCGCGCCGAAGGCGTCGGCTTGAATGATTTAATTAGGCCACGCGAACTCGGCGAAATGATCACTCGTAGGTCTCCGAGGGGTAAGGAGCGACCGCGCACCGACCGGCATTGCAGACAACTTCGCCGGGCGGCGGGCAATCAACCACAGGACCCCTATAACCCGAGCACAGCTTGTCGAGATCACGAGTCAAAGCCTTGGCGTGTATAGCAGCGACTGGGCCTCCGCAGCTCGAACATGCAAGAGGAATGCGAGTGCAGTCGGTATCGACGCGGCAGCCAAGATGCTCAGGCCGTATCGAAACTTGAGGATTGTCGGTGAACGCGCATGAGGCAAGCACAACTAGAACCAAAACGAGCGCAACCCGAGCCTTCAAACCATCTAAGACGTTCATTTACCGCCCAACACCTGAATTAAGCCGACCCGCGAAGCGGGTTCGGCTTGAATGAATTGTTAGATTTCACTGCCGAGAATCTTGCGGAACGCGGATTCGAGCTCTCCGAGTGCTGCCTGGTAGGGCCCATCCACTCGCTCAGAAATCTTGATCCACTCGTCGATTCCTCCATCAGGTTTCCGGTCAACGAGGAACAAGAAATGATTGAATATTTGAATTGTACTCCTATTGAGATCGTCGAGAAGTTGAGCGGCTGTCTTGGGGAGAAAAATCTGGTGCTTGGAGTAGTACGCGTAGTACGCATTCTGAGCATCCGCCGCGATTTTCCGACGACCCTCTCTTGAGAGTCCGCCAGCTGGTTCAAAGACCTTTGTATAGTCTTTGATGGCGTCGTGAGCTGCACGCAGGTTGGAGTAGGTTTGCGCAATGACCTCAGCTCGCTTTTCGTGTAGGCGGCTAAACGTTACCTGGTGTTCGGTCGCGCGCACGCTCAGTTCCGATCTCAGCTTTTCCAGCTCAACATCACTTTGTGCTTTGAGCTGGGCCTTGTGGCTTTCCAGTTTTTCATCGTACTCAGCTTTAATCGCATGCTTCAGGCGCTCAGAAATCCAAGCTCGGCCTAGCCAAAGCACGATACTTGCGAGCACTGTGCTTAAAGCCCCAGAGACCAAGACGTAAATCACGAAGTCCTGAAAATGTTTCATGTGAAAGCTAACACCGGAATTAAGGCGCGCCGCGAAGCGTCGTCGGCTTGAACGAATAGTTAGATGGCAGCATACGAACGGCGTCCCAAGCGCCTTGAGAAATGAAAATGACGATGTATGCCGAGCATCGAGGATATCATTGAGCCAAACGAGCGCACGGAAGGGGGTTAGACTACTGAGAAAGTATGAAATCCAGATTATCTATCGCCTCATTCAAGTACGACGCAGACCTAGTTCCACCACCGACGTCTCCAGTACGGTCAGCATGCTCTCGCCTCTCCAGCGCGACCCTCAGAAAGCGCCGATACGTCTTGGGATCAAACCCGTCAATCCCATGTTGAGTTTCTTCGTTAAGTCCGCCGGAGTTATGTGCAGCCACAAATACGACTGCGTGAAGATCTTCTTTTGTGATATTGCCCATGTCACTCCCCGATGAGCGCAAATTCTGAGTTTGGAACACAGTTTAACCTAAAGATCGCACTGACATTTAACACTTCAATTAAGGTGCGCCGTAGGCGACTGCTTGAATGAAAAGTTAGGCTTGGCGCGGCAGATCAAGCCTCTTAAATCGTCTCACTGCTTCGGCCATCGCTACATCATATTCAGGGCCACGCTTTTTGACCTTAATAAAATCAACAAGATCATCATTGCTCATCGAGCGTATTGCTTTTAACCTTTCGGGCGGAAGCCATGCCTCCTCGAAAACTCGATCTCTCGCTCTTTTGATTTTATCAAGCAGCGCCTCCGCCTCGGACCTCTCTTTCTCCCGCACTGATTCCAGTGCGATCCTTACTCTTTCAAATCTGCTCGCAGCTATTTTCTCGAGATCTGAGTTATTTGAGGTGGCGCGCCAGATCGCTAGTTCTTGGCGATCCTTTGTCCCGATCTCCTTATTTAACTCGTACCGAACTTCAAGGTTCTCAACGAGTATGGCGATATTGGCAACATAAGTGGCCGTTTCCAAATCATTAAATCGGCCGTAAGTTTTCCACCCGTGCTCAGTCTTGATGGACACACGATAGGTCTTGTGACCTGTGTCGGTATAAACGCAATTTCTTCCGCTAACCCAAGCTGAAGACTCATGCCTTCCGGCAAGCTCCCGATCACTTGATCGAGCAGAAATGTCAGGGCTAGTCTTCATCGTAGTGGCTCGTGCGATCAACCACCTGAGTTAAGCCGCCACGTCAGCGGTCGGCTTGAACGAAAAGTTGGACAGCAACCTACTGAGCGTTGAGGTAGGCATTTAGTGGAGGATCCTCAAGAACAATGTGATCTGTAATGTGGAAGACTTCTGCGAGCAAGGGATGAATAAGCGCCTCTGACCTATCGAGTGTGCGACCAATAGTCTTTGCGTCTCGCCATGGCGAGCATTCCGCGTCAATGGCTATGACCTCGCATCGAGATTCGGAGGCACGAAGCTCTAGTGCAAAAGCAACACGTTGCTCTGGTGTTGATTCCTCATCCCACGGACCGAGGCACACGGTAGCGAGGACCGAGCGCTTGGGATGATTGTCAGAGAATTGGGCATAGTAGATTGCATGCGCATCCCCGTCTTTGTAAACGAACCGGGTAAGCGAAGTTGTCTTTCCACCGCAACACTCGCATGGGCGTGACTCGTTTGGAGGTTCGAATTCGAAACTCAGCATTTGCTGTCCAACGCCGCGTTAAGCGGCCGCGGGCCGACAACGTAACAGGAAACATCGAAACCTCTCCCCGCGGTCCGCTTGAACGCATAATTAGCCGGCGGCCACGAATAGACACCTGCCTAGCGCCGGTCACGCTTGATTGAACGAACCGCTCTCTCAATGGCACTACGACGGCTCAAGCCAGGAATGCGTTGAAGCTCATGCCGAATGAGCGCCTCAGCCTGCTCTTTGCTCCCCAGGCACAGGACGACAAGCTCTTCTTCGAGCGACACGGCTGAACCGGCGCCATGCGCTGCTGTGCGCCAAAGAACCACCGCGATACCAAGACCGACCGCAAGCAAGAGCAGAACGTGCATCTGCTAGACCCGAGCGAGAAAGTGAAAGGACGAGCTCTTTGAAGACCGCGGAAACCCTTGACCCGACCGGCTAACACCTATTCGACACCACTAATGTGGTGCATAACGTCGCGGTGTAACACGGCTTCTGGCAGTAAATTTGCCTGTGAATCAGCGTCTTTGTCGTGATTGCACCCCCGCGCGTGGGGTGTAACGTCGGAGCATTTTTCGACTCTGGGAGACATGGATTGCATCGTTGCACTCGCGAGACGGCGGCGCAAGGGATGCGGAGCAAGCACTGAGGTTGGGACAGCGGGCGCGAAACACATGTGCGGCCAAGGCAGATCCAAATGCCTGGCGAGAAAATGCCCGGGTGACACGCCTCTGCGGCACCGCGGTCGCACTACCCGATCCAGCTAGTCGACCGCCTCGCCCACCAGCCGCCGCAGCGTGTCCTCGGCATCGTGCGGGACAATCGGCGTCTCCCAGTCTTCCATCAGGGTGATGTAGAGGAGTTTCTCGAATTCGGTGCGGAAGCGGCGGATGACGGCTTGCGGGCGGGGGACGGATTTTGCGTCGGTGATCAGGCCGAAATGGATCTGGTTGTTGTAGCTCAATATGCTGATGCCCATGCCGATGCAGCCGGTCTGCGGCACCCAGAACATCAGGTCGCTGATGCGGGCGCCGGCCAGATACAGCGGCATCTGCGGGCCGGGGACGTTTGTCGCGACGGCCGTGGCCTTGCGGCTGAAGAGATCGAGCGCGAAGCGTTGCACCGGCACCGGGGTCATGCCGAGTGCGGCGAGCACGCCGAAGGTCATGATGGCCTGGCGCGAGGATTTGATCTGGCGCATGTTTTCGGCAACGAGTTCCAGCCGCATCAGCGGGTTGGGTTCGCCGATCGGCAGGTCGAGGAAGACGAGGCCAAAGTGGTTGCCGAGTTTCTTCGCGTGTTCCAGCGGGCGCAGGTTCACCGGCACGGTGGCGCGGATGGTGAGGCCGTCGATGTCCTCGCCCATGTCGAGCAGGTACGAGCGCAGCGCGCCGGTGGCCGAGGCCAGCAGCACGTCGTTGACGGTGCAGCCGAGCGCCTTGCCGACGGCCTTCACCTCGTCCAGCGCCATCGGCGGGGCCCACGCGCAGCGTTTGCTGACGCCGAGCGGGGCCTTGAGCGGCGTGGGCGGGTCGTCGGAGAGGATCAGCGCCTGCGCCAGTTCGCGCGCGATTTCGCCGCCCTCCTTCGCCAGCATGCCGGCGAGGGTCGGGTCGCGGTACATCTCCATGCCCTTGCCGAACACCTTGCCGCCGAGTTTCACCGCGCGGTCGAGCTGGGCGCGCGCGGGGTCGAAGAACTTGCGCGAGACCTTTTCGCCATCGTGCTTGAGCCAGGCTTCCTTCAGCGCCGCACCTTTTTTCTGCACCGGGCTCACGTCGGTGAGCGACAGCAGCACCTGGATCAGCGCGATGCCGTCGGCATAGCAGTGGTGGATGCGCGACACGAGCGCGCTGCCGCCGTTGTAGTTTTCCACGAGGTGGAACTGCCACAGCGGCTTGGAATGATCGAGCGGGCTCGATGCGAGCTGGCTGACGAGGCGTTCGAGCTCGGTCTGGCTGGCGTCGCCGGGCAGCGCGGTGTGGCAGACGTGCCAGTCCAGGTCGAAATCGGCGTCGGTTTCCCAATACGCGGCGGAGCCGGTATCCACGGCCTTCTGGCGAAAGCGCCGGAAGGCGAGGAAGCGCTCGCCGATGAGCTTGCGCAGGGCCTTCAGATGCAGTCGCTCGGAAAACATGAGCACGCCGGTGATCATCATCGGGCTGGTGGGTTTTTCCATCCGCAGCCACGCGGTGTCGACCTTGGACATCGGCTCGCGCCGGCGGCGCGGCTTTTCCGGCCTGGGGTTGGATGACATCGCAGTGAACCGCCTCCCCGCGGTGACGCGCATGCCCGATGGTGCCCGGGCGCGGGCGAGAACGTCAACGCGCGGTCTTGATCCTGTCGTGTGCGGCGAGGGCCGCGTCGCGGCTCTGGGCCAGGTCGACGATCGGCTGCGCCGGATAGTCCGGTGCCAGGCGCGCGGCGTCGGCGTGCTCCCACGGCGCGAACACGGCGGCGTCCGGCAATGCGTCGAGCTCGGGCAGCCAGCGGCGCACGTAGCGGACATCGGGATCGAAGCGGCGTGCCTGCGTCACGGGATTGAAGATGCGGAAGTACGGCGCAGCGTCGGCGCCGGTGCCGGCGGTCCATTGCCAGCCTTGGGTGTTGTTGGCCAGATCCGCGTCGACCAGCGTGTCCCAGAACCAGCGTGCACCGTGGATCCAGTGCTGGCGCAGGTTCTTGGTGAGGAAACTCGCGGTGAGCATGCGCACGCGGTTGTGCATGAAGCCGGTGGCCCACAGCTCGCGCATGCCGGCATCGACGATGGGCACGCCGGTGCGGCCGCGGCACCAGGCTTCGAGCGCGTCGTTGTCGCGCGGCGCCCACGGAAAGTCGTCGAAGCGCGGGTTGAGGTTGGCGTCGGTGCTGGCGGGGAAGTGATACAGCAGGTGGTGCGAGAACTCGCGCCAGCCGAGTTCCTTGAGCCAGGTTTCGACATGCGGTTCGACGGCGGCCGGCCACGTGCGCCCCTGGATGGCGGCGACGAGCCGGCGCGGCGAGATCTCGCCGAAGTGCAGGTGCGGCGACAGGCGCGAGGTGCCGACGCGGTCCGGCAGGTCGCGCTGGGTTTTGTAGTGCGCGACGGCGTCGTCGAGAAACACCTCCAGCATTTCCGCGGCACCGGCCGCGCCCGGGCGCCAGTCCGCGAGCATCGGCCGATCCCAGCGCGGCCGCGGCGCGGGCAACAGCGCATCGACCGTCTCCGACGCGAGGTGCGGCACGGCCGGCAGGCGCGCGGGGGCGGCGGGCGGTGCGCCGTCGCGCAGCCGTGCCCGCGCGTTGCGCCAGAACGGCGTGAAGACCCGGTACGGCGTGCCCTGCCCCGTTTCGATCTCCCACGGTTCGAACAGCAGCGCGGCGTTGTGGCTGTGTGCGTCGATGCCGCGCTGCTTGAAATGCGTCTTGAGCGCGGCATCGCGCGCGATGACGGCCGGCTCGTACAGCCGGTTCCAGTACACCGCGCTGGCGCCGGTTTCCTCGATCAATGTCTCGAGCGCGCGCTCCGTGGGTCCGCGTCGCAGCACCAGCATCGACCCGCGTTCGCGCAGCGCCGCCGACAACGCCCGCAGCGAGGCCGCGAGCCAGGCCCGGCTCGCGGCGCCGGGCATCCACGGCGCCTCCTCGTCCGGCGCGTGCACGTAGACGGGCACGATGCGATGGCCGGCGTCGAGCGCGGCCTGCAGTGCGGGATTGTCGTCCAGGCGCAGGTCGCGCCGGAACCAGAGCAGGGCGGTGGTCATCGCGACGAATCTATCAGGCGCGACGGCACCGCGTCTGCCACGCATAACGCACCGCGCGTCGGCAATTCGCCACACGCACGCCGGGCCGCGTCATCGCGCTGCGGTATATTGCCGCACCTTCCGGAGAACTCCTGCCATGCGCTCTTCGCGTCTCGTGTCGACGGCCAAGACCGTGTTCGTGCTGCTTGCCTTTTCGCTCGTTCTGGCCGGCTGCGGCAACGACGCCCCGCCGCCGCCGACACCCGACCCCGCCACGCAGGCCGATGCACCCGCCGCGCCGACGGCCGATTTCGTGCTGATCGACGCCGGCAGCGAAACGTGGAATGGCCGCCCCGCGCTGCGCTTGCGGTTTTCGCAGCCGCTCGTCGGCGAGCAGCCGTTCGACCAGCTCATCGTGGTGGCCGATGCCAACGGTGCCGAGCAGTCCGGCGGCTGGGTGCTCGACGATGACCGCCAGACCCTGCTGTTTCCGTATGTGCAGGGCGACAAGACCTACAGCGTCACGCTGAAGGGTGCGATCAGCGCCGTCGACGGCCGCACGGTGGCACCGCAGCCGGCGCGCGAGGTGTACTCGGGCAATCTCGCGCCGACGGTCGGCTTCGCGAGCCAGGGCAGCGTGCTGCCGGCGCGCGGCAGCGAGGGGCTGCCCGTCATCGCGGTGAACGTGACCGACGTCGACGTCGAATTCCTGCGCGTGCGCGAAAAGAACTATTCGCAGTTCTTCGCAACCTTCCTCGGCCAGTCGCCGCGCAGCTACTGGCAGTTGTCGGAACTGAGCGCGATCGCCGATTCGGTCTACGCCACGCGCTTTGCGCTGGAGGGCGCGCCGAACCAGCGCACGGTGAGCTTCCTGCCGGTGCAGACCCTGTCCGAACTGCGTGAGCCGGGCCTGTACTTCGCGCTGATGAAGCGTCCGGGCACCTTCGACGGCAGCTACGAAACCAGTTACTTCTACGTCAGCGACCTGGGCCTGCACGCGCGCGTGCAGAACGGCACGCTGTGGGTGCACACCGCGTCGCTGGCGAGCGGCAGCGCGCGAGGCAGCGTCGCGGTGCAGGTGATCGACAGGAAAGGCAACACGCTGGCCTCGGGCAGCACCGATTCCGACGGCGACGCGCGCCTTGCCTACACGCCGAACTCCGAGCACGTGCTGATCGCGCGCGACGGTGACGAACTCGCGCTGATCCCGTTCAACCAGCCGGCGCTGGATCTGTCCGAATTCTCCATCGCCGGCCGCAAGCAGACGGCGCAGGACGTGTACGCATGGTCCGGTCGCGACCTGTTCCGCCCGGGCGAACCGCTGCAGGTGTCCGCGCTGCTGCGCGACTTCGACGGCCGTCCGCTGCCAAACCCGCAGCCGCTGTTCGCGACGCTGCGCCAGCCCGACGGCCGCGCCGTGTCCACGCTGCAGCTCGATCCGGAAGCACTCGGGTACTACAACTATGCACGCCTGCTGCCCGAGGACGGCGCCACCGGCCGCTGGACCGTCGAATTCCGCCTCGATCCGTCCACGCCCGAACCCGACGGACGCTTCGCGTTCCGCATCGAGGAATTCCTGCCCGAACGGTTGAAACTCGCGCTCGACAGCAGTGCCGAACGCCTCGCGCCCGGCGAGCCGCTGCCGCTGGCCGTCGACGGCGACTATCTCTACGGCGCGCCCGCCGCCGGCAACCGCTTCACTGCCGAACTCATCTACCGCCCGGCGCTGCACCCGGTGCCGGCGTTCAAGGACTACTTCTTCGGCGACCCGACGCAGGACCTGCCGAAGGAGCCGCAGGAGGCCATCGACACCAAACTCGGCGACGACGGCACGCTGAACGAAGACATCGCCTTGCTGCCCGACGCCGCACCCGTCACCGCGCCGGTGGACGTGCTCGTGGCCGGCAGCGTGTTCGAATCCGGCGGCCGCGCCGTGCGCCGCTCGCTCACGCGCACCATCTGGCCGGCCGACGCACTGGTCGGCGTGCGTCCGCTGTTCGACCACGACGACGGCGCCAATTCCAATTCCGACGCCGCGTTCGAAATCGTGCGCAGCGACGCCGCCGGCACCTCGCTCGCGGCCGCCGCGCTGCAGGTGAAACTGATCCGCGAGCTGCGCAACTACCACTGGACCTGGACCGACGGCAGCGGCTGGAGCACCGACTACACGCGCCGCTACGAGACCGTCGACGAAACCACGCTCGCGCTCGCCGCAGGTACGCCGGGACGGTATTCGGCGCGGGTGGAATGGGGCGAATACCGTCTGGAGATCACCGATCCGGACACCGGCCTGACGATGCGCTACCCGTTCACCGCCGGCTACAGCTGGAACGACGACAACCGCGGCGTCGACGCACGCCCGGACAAGGTGAAACTCTCCCTCGACAAGGACGGCTACGCTGCCGGCGACACCGCCGTGGTCACGATCACGCCGCCGTACGACGGCCAGGGCGTGCTGCTGGTGGAATCGGACACGCTGCTGTTCCGCACCGAGATCGAAGCGCGCGCCGGTGCCACGGTGAGCATTCCGATCAGCGCGGACATGGCGCGGCACGATGTCTACATCACCGCCCTCGTCTTCCGCCCCGCCGGCACGGGCGAAGGCATGGGACCCAAGCGCGCCATCGGCATCGCGCACCTGCCGATCGCGCGCGGTAACCGCGACGTGGCGCTGACGCTGACCGCGCCCGAACGCACGCGTCCGGGCGAGCAGATCGCCGTCACCGTCGACGCGCCGGGGTTCGCCGGGCAGCAGGCGTTCGTGGTGGTCGAAGCGGTGGACCTCGGCATCATCAATCTCACGAACTACGCGGTGCCGGATGCGTCGGACTATTTCCTCGCGCAGCGCGGGCTCGGCGTCGAGGCCTGGGACATCTACGGCCGCGTGATCGAAACGCTGGAAGGCGTGCGCGCCAAGCTGCGCTTCGGCGGCGACGCCGCGCTGTCCGCGCTGCCGCAGGCGCGCCGACCGACCGCGAAGGTGCAGACCGTCGCGCTGCACCACGCGCCGGTGGCGTTCGACGCGCAGGGCAAGGCCACGGTGACCTTCACCGCGCCGGACTTCAACGGCACGCTGCGCGTGGCCGCCCTCGCCTACTCGGCGCAGAACTACGGCAGGAGCAGCGTGGAGAGCATCGTGCGTGCGCCGCTGGTGCTGGAGGTCAGCACGCCGCGCGCAATGGCGCCGGGCGACAGCTCCAGCCTGACGGTGGACCTGCACAATCTCAGCGGTGCAAAGGCGACGTACCGTGTCTCGGCGACGTCGAGCGGCCCGCTGTCGATTCCCGGCGCGGTGCAGACGGTGGAGCTCGAAGACAACCAGCGCCGTACGATCGGGTTTGCGCTCAAAGCGCTGGCCGGCTACGGCGTCGGCAAGTTCAGCGTCAGCGCCGAATCAGCCGGCGCCACGCTCAAGCGCGATTTCGAGATCGTGGTGCGGCCGGCGTGGTCCACCGTCCGGCGCAGCAACGCGCGCGTGATCGACACTGCGCAGACGCTCAACTTCGGCAGCAACCTGTTCGATGGCCTGTACCCGGAGTCGGCCAAGGCACTGATCAGCGTCTCGGCGGTGCCGCCGCTGCCGTTCGCGGCCGTGGTCGACGGCCTCATCGGGTATCCGTACGGCTGCATCGAGCAGACATCGAGCCGGCTGTGGCCGCTGGTGTGGCTGGACGACGCCACCGCACGCAAACTCGGCATCCCGGCGCTGGAGCCGGCCAAGCGCAAGGCCATGCTCGACGCCGGCTTCGCACGCATTTCCGCGATGCAGCTGGAAAACGGGCAGTTCTCGTTCTGGCCCGGCGACGGCTACGCGCAGCCGCAGATGACCGCCTACGTGGCCGACCTGCTGCTGACCGCGAAGGACAACGGCCTCGACTACCCGCAGGCGGTGCTCGACAAGGCGCTCGAACGCCTCAACGAAGACCTGCTGACCGGCGGCGACGGCTACTACAACTACGAGCACTCGGACCACCTGCGCTTTGCCGCCAACGCCTACGCAGGCTACGTGCTGGCGCGCGCCAACCGCGCCCCGCTCGGCACGCTGCGTTCGCTGTACGACAACCAGCGCGGCAATTCGCTGACCGCGCTGCCGCTGGTGCAGCTGGGGCTTGCCCTGCAGCTGCAGGGCGATGCGCAGCGCGGCCAGGCGGCGGTCGAGGAAGCGCTGCAGAAGAACAGCGACCGCCCGCAGTACCTCGGCGACTACGGATCGGACGTGCGCGACGAAGCGCTGCTGATCGCGCTGCTGCACGAGAACAAGCAGCGCACGCCGGCCCTCGATGCGCGCGTCATCGCACTCGCGCGCAACGTGCGCACACCGGAGCGGCAGCGTTACTGGTTCAGCACGCAGGAACAGCTTGCCATCTTCCGCCTCGGCCGCGCCGTGCTCGGCGAGAACGCGCGCGGCCTGCAGGGCGAGTTGCGCGTCGGCGAAACGGTCGAGGCGCTGGACGGACGTCCGCTGGTGTCGCGCGAGGCCGTACTCGCGGACCTGCGCGCCGGTGTGAGCGTGGTGCTGCAGGGCGATGGCCCGTTCTGGGTGTCCGAGGATGTCGTCGGCACGCCGACCACGGCACCGGCGCCGAAGGACGATCCCATCCGCGTGCGCCGCAGCTGGTACACCACCGACGGCACGCTCTTCACCGGCAGCGAACTCACCGAAGGCGACACGCTCATCGCCAAGCTCACCGTCGAGGCGAAGGAACAGGTGCCGGACGCGCTGGTCGTCGACCTGCTGCCGGCGGGCATCGAGATCGAAAACCTCGCGCTCGGCGACCGCGGCGCGCTCGGCGACCTGGTGCTCGACGGCATCACGCTCAACCAGCGCGAATACGCCGCCGACGTGCAGCACGAGGAATTCCGCGACGATCGTTACGTGGCCGCGGTGAAGCTGTGGGCCGGCAGCCCGGCGCATTTGTTCTACCTCGTGCGCGCGGTGTCGCCCGGCACGTTCGTGGTGCCGCCGCCGACGGTGGAAGACATGTACCGGCCGCAGATCGGCGGCGTCGGCGAAGTCACGCAGAAGACGATCACGGTCGTCTCGCCGTAGCTGTCTGTTGCTCAAAGCCCTTCCCCCTTGACGGGGGAAGGGTTGGGATGGGGGTGGCTCCTGATCTTCTTTTTTGCTCCTGATCCCTGAACCCCAGATTCGACACGACGCTCCGACACGCCCCCCCGATCCGTTGAGCAGGAACACGATCAAGAGCCACCCCCATCCCAACCCTTCCCCCGTCAAGGGGGAAGGGCTCAAGCACAGGCACGTGCTGGCTTTCCTCGTCGTGCTCGCAGCGCTCGCGGTCCCGTTCGCACTCGATCGCCTTTTCCCGCTACCACTGCCCGACACCGCGCGCGATGCCGCCACCGTGGTCGTGGCACGCGACGGCACCCCGCTGCGCGCCTTCGCCGACGCGGACGGCGTGTGGCGCTACCCCGTCTCCATCGACGATGTTTCGCCGCTCTACATCGAAGCGGTCACAGGCTACGAGGACCGCTGGTTCTGGCGGCACGGCGGCGTGAACCCGTTCGCCTTCGCGCGTGCCGCGCTGCAGGCGCTGTGGCACGGCGAGCTGGTGTCCGGGGGTTCGACGCTGACGATGCAGGTGGCGCGCCTGATCGAACCGATTCCGCATTCGGGGATCGGCAAGTTGCGCCAGATCGTTCGGGCGACACAGCTCGAATGGCATCTGTCCAAGCGCGAGATCCTCACGCTGTACCTCAACTACGCGCCGTTCGGCGGCACCCTGCAGGGCGTGCAGGCCGCGAGCTACGGCTACCTCGGCAAACCCGCCGCGCAGCTCTCGCATGCGGAGGCCGCACTGCTCGCGGTGCTGCCGCAGGCGCCGAGCCGGCTGCGGCCAGACCGCCACGCCACCGCTGCGCAGGCCGCGCGCGACAAGGTGCTGCGCCGCCTCGGTGCGCAACGGACCTGGCCGCAGATGGTCGTCGACGATGCGCTGGTCGAGCAGGTGGCCGCGCGCCAGCTGCAGCCGCCGCTGCGCGCGGCGCTGCTGGCCCAGCGCCTGCGCAGCGAATTCCCGATTGAACGCCGCATCGAAAGTACGCTCGATGCCGACCTGCAGCGTCGCCTCGAAGTCCGCGTCTCGGACTGGGTCGGCCGCCTGCCGCCGCGCACCTCGGCCGCGGTGCTCGTGGCCGACACGCGCACGATGCAGGTGCGCGCCTACGTCGGCGCCGCGAAATTCGGCGAGGCGGACAGTTTCGGCCACATCGACATGGTGGCCGCGCGCCGCTCGCCCGGGTCCACGCTCAAGCCCTTTCTCTACGGTCTCGCGCTCGACGCCGGCCTGATCCATTCCGAAAGTCTGCTGATCGACGCGCCGCAGGACTTCGACGGCTACCGCCCCGGCAACTTCGACAGCCGCTTTCGCGGCCCGGTCGGCGCGGCCGAGGCGCTGCAGCAATCGCTCAACGTGCCGGCGGTGGCGCTGCTCGACGCGCTCGGGCCGCAGACGTTCGCCGCGCGTTTGGCGCACGCGGGCCTGCCGTTGCGCCTGCCGCGCGGCGCGGAACCGAACCTGTCGATGATCCTCGGCGGCACCGAGGCGCGGCTCGAAGATATCGTCGGCGCCTACGCGGCCTTGCAACGCGACGGCCTCGCGGCCGCGCCGCGATTGCGCGTCGACGCACCGCTGCGCGAACGCCGGCTGCTGTCGCCAGGCGCGGCGTGGATCGTGCGCGAGATGCTGCAGTCCGCGCCGCGTCCGGGCGAGGCGGCGGGCCGCTTCGACACCTCGCGCCGCGCCGACCTTGCGTGGAAAACCGGCACCAGCTACGGCTTCCGCGACGCCTGGGCCATCGGCGCCTCGGGCGGCGCCATCGTCGGCGTCTGGATCGGCCGGCCGGACGGCACGCCGCTGCCCGGCCAGTACGGCGCCATCACCGCGCTGCCGCTGCTGTTTGCGATCGCCGACAGCCTGCCGCGCGAGCTGCGTGCCACCGCGTCGCCGCGCCCGGCCACGGTCGCCGAAACCGACATCTGCTGGCCGCTCGGCCGCGCCCGCGACGCCACGCCACCCGAGCACTGCCACCGCACGCAGTCGGCCTGGACGCTCGACGGCACCGTGCCGCCGACGCTTCCGATCGCCTCCACCGGCGATGTCCCAAGCCCGGTCGCGTACCTGCGCGACACCCGCTCCGGCCAACGCGTTGCCGGCACCTGCACGCGTCCGCACGACACCGCGCTCGCCAGCATCGCGCCGTGGCCGACGCTCGCCTATCCGTGGCTCGACGGCAGCGAACGCAAACGCGCCACGCTGCCGGACCTCGCGCAGGATTGCAGCGCGCCGACCGCACCGCGCAGCGAGCTCGGCATCGCCGGCGCCACCGACGGCAGCGTGCTGCGTGCACCGTCCAACAGCAACACGCCGCCGCAGGTGTCGCTGCGCGCACTCGGCACGCGCGATGCGGTGCGCTGGCTGGTGAACGGTCGCCTGATCGGCGAAAGCGTCGGCGACGCCCCGTTCCTGGCGCAGTTCGACCAGCCCGGTCCGCAGCGCGTTCTCGCGCTCGATACGCGCGGCCGCTACGCGCAGCTCGACCTGCGCGTGATGCCCTGAGTTCTCACGGCAAGGCAGGTTCGGCCGCCACCACCACGCGGTCGCGACCGCCGCTCTTGGCTTCGTACAGCGCGCGGTCGGCGCATTGCATCCACGTGGTCGCGTCGGGGCTCGCGCAGCGGTCGAGCGGTGCGACGCCGAGACTGACGCTCACGGTTTCCACGCCGCCGTCGAGGTCGAAGCGCAGGGCCCGCACCGCGTCGCGTGCGGCTTCGGCCAGCGCGCAGGCAGCATCGATGCCAAGACGCGGACACAACAGCGCGAATTCTTCGCCGCCGAGCCGGCAGACCTGTGCGCGCGTGCCGGCCACCGCACGCAGCGCCCCCGCGATGCCGACCAGCACCTGGTCGCCGAACGGATGTCCGCCGCGGTCGTTGATCGCCTTGAAGCGGTCGACGTCGACGAGGATCAGGCAATGTCCGGCCGTCGCCGCATCCGGCGTTGCGAGCACCGCGTCGATCGCCTCGAACAGCGCACGCCGGTTGTCGAGGCCGGTCAACGCGTCGCGATAGGCGTGTGCACGCAGGCCGGCGGCGACGCGCCGCTGCGAGCGCCACAGCAACAGCATCGACGCAAGCGCGACCACCAGCGCCACGCAGCCCAGCACGGCCAGCACGAGGATCAGCCGCTGGTCGCGCAGGGCCTCGGCGCGCCGCTGCGCCTCGGCGCGGCTCTGTTCCAGCGCCACGGCCTTGTGTTCGTTCTGTTGCTCCAGTTCACGGATGCGCAGCGCCTGCTCGCGCGCCACGTACCGCTGTTCCAGCATTGCGATGGTGGCGCCCTGCGCGTCGGAAATCGGCTCGGTCGAGAGCGATTCGATTTCCGCCTGCGCACGCTGCGCCAGCGCAGCGTCGCCCGCGGCCTCGGCAAGCTGCACCTGCACCGACAGCAGTTCCGCCAGCACGGTCGGCTGGTTGAGCGCGCGCGTTCCCTCGATGGCCGTCGCGACTTCGGACGCGCCCTCTTCGCCGCGTCCGAGCGCCAGCAGCGCGCGTGCCGCGACCCCCTGCGCGAAGTAGGTGCTGATCGGGTTGCCGCCGTCGCGCCCTGCCCGTTCGGCCACGCGGGCGAGCGCCAGCGCGTCGTCGCCGCGACCGACGCTGATGAGGTCGCTGGCCAGCGCCCCCGCGGCGCGGTCGGCCAGCACGCCGAGGCCGCGCGCGAGGAAGCGCTCGCGCGCCGATTGCCACAGCGGGATCGCCTCCGCGGGCCGGTCGAGCCGGCTGAGCACCACCGCTTCGAGGTATTCGGCGCGCGCGATGACGGCGCTGTCGCCGAGCGGACGCACGATGGAGGTGTAGCGCCGGCAGTGGGCCAGCGCCTGGTCCGACTTGTCGACCGCACTGAACGCCCGGCACAGTTCGGATGCCGCGGTGGCGCGCAGTTGCGGATCGTCGCTTTCCTCGATGCGGTTGGCGCCGCGCAGCGTGGTCGCAAGCCCTTCGCCGCTGTCGCCCAGGTCGATCATGCGTGCGCCGCGCAGGAAATCGGCGTAGGCCAGCGCCACCGCATCGCTGCGCGCGGCGCCGAGGCTCTGCAGCCGCAGCACCACCTCGCCGAGCGCCACGTCATCGGGCATGCCGACGGCCGCACCACCCATGTACCAGAGCAGCTGCCGCTCGCCGGCGGTGTCGTCGCCGAACACGCCCGCATCGAGTGCGGCACGGCCCTGTGCGATGCCGGCGGCGCGATCGCTGGCCGCGAGCAGGCGATAGGCCTGCAGATCGAACGGCACGGTGTCGGCCACTGCGGCCAGCGCGATCAGCCACGTGGCAGTCGCCACGCTCCACCGTGCGAACGTCATGCTGCAACCCGTGTCGCGGACCCCCATCCGCCCCTGCGGCGCAGGGTACCTCATCGCGCGGCGCGGTGAGCCCGGGGCGGCTTCGGGCAGCGGACGTCAGTCTTCGACGAAGCGAACGCGGCGCGTGATGCCGCAGGCCAGTTCGTAGCCGATGGTGCCGGCGGACGCGGCGATCTCCTCGATCGGCAGGCCGCGTCCCCACAGCACCACCGGGTCGCCGACGCGTGCGTCGGGCAGCGCGCGCAGATCGATCGCGAGCAAATCCATCGACACGCGACCGACGATCGGCGCGCGCTGCCCGTTCACCAGCACCGGCGTGCCGCTCGGCGCGCTGCGCGGGTAGCCGTCGCCGTAACCGATCGCGGCGACGCCGATCGGCATGTCGTCCGGGCACGCGAACGTGCCGCCGTAGCCGACGCGTTCGCCGCGCGCCACGCGGTTGATCGCGACCAGACGCGTCGACAGCGTCATCGCCGGCTGCAGGCCCAGATCCACTCCGCTTTTGCCGTCGACCGCCGACAGGCCGTACAGCGCGCCGCCCGGTCGGATCCAGTCCGCGTGCGTCGCGGGCCAGCCGAGCACCGCGGCCGAATTGGCGAGCGAGCGTAGCCCGGGCAGGCCGTCGACGGCGTGCTCGAACGCGGCCTGCTGTTCCGGCGTGCGCGAGGATGCGAACTCATCGGACGCGGCGAAATGCGTCATCAGCACGATCTCGTTGTCGACGTTCGGCAATGCACGCAGGCGCGCGTGCACTTCGACCGCGCGCTCGGGCGCAAACCCCAGCCGATGCATGCCGCTGTCGAGCTTGAGCCACACGCGCAGCGGCGGCAGCGCATCGCGTTCGGCGGCAAGCATGTCGAGCTGGCTGTCGTGATGGACCACCGTTTCGACCGCGAGCCGGCGCAGCGCCGGCAGGTCGGCCGGCTCGTCGAAACCCGACAGCAGCACGATGCGCTGGCTCAGGCCGGCCGCGCGCAGGCGCTCGGCATCGGCCAGCGCCGCCACGCCAAAACCGTCCGCGCCTTCGAGCGCATGCGCGACGCGCTCGAGCCCGTGGCCGTAACCGTCCGCTTTCACCACCGCGAGCACGCGGCTCGCGGGTGCACGCCGGCGCACGACGCCCAGGTTGTGGCGCAACGCATCGATGTGGATGGTCGCGCTGGCGGCGCGACTCATTCGAACGATCCGCTGTAGGCCTCGGACGCGAAGTTGTCGAAGCGCGTGTACTGGCCGTGGAAGGCGAGTTTCACCATGCCCGTGGGGCCGTTGCGGTGCTTGCCGATGATGACCTCGGCCAGGCCCTTGTCGGCCGAATCGGGGTTGTAGTACTCGTCGCGGTAGATGAACAGGATGATGTCGGCGTCCTGCTCGATGGCCCCCGATTCGCGCAGGTCGGCCATCACCGGGCGCTTGTCGGTGCGGCTTTCGAGGCCGCGGTTGAGCTGCGAGAGTGCGATCACCGGAATGTTGAGCTCCTTCGCCAGGGCCTTGAGCGAGCGCGAGATCTCGGAGATTTCCGTGGCGCGGTTCTCCTTGTTGCCCGGCACCTGCATCAGCTGCAGGTAGTCGATGACGATGAGCCCGAGCCCGTGCTCGCGCGCGAGACGACGCGCGCGCGAGCGCAGCTCCGTGGGCGAGAGCGCGGGCGTGTCGTCGATGAAGATCTTGGCCTCGGCCAGCAGCGTGATCGCATGGCTGACCTTGCTCCAGTCCTCGTCCTCGAGCTGGCCGGTGCGCAGGTTCTGCTGGTTGACGCGGCCGAGCGAGGAAATCAGGCGGAACGCCAGCTGCGAGGCCGACATTTCCATCGAGAACACCGCGACCGGCTTCTTGGTCTTGATCGCCGCGTACTCGCCCATGTTGAGCGCGAGCGAGGTCTTGCCCATGGCCGGACGCGCGGCGAGGATGATGAGGTCGGACGGCTGCAGGCCGGCGGTGATCTTGTCGAAATCGAGGAAGCCGGTCGGCAGCCCGGTGATCGCGCCCTTGTTCTCGTAGCGCTCCTGCAGGATGCGGAAGGCATCCTTCACCGCGCTGCGCATCGCGACGAACCCCTGCCGCCCGCGCATGCCGGCCTCGGCGATGTGGAACACCGACTGCTCGGCCACCTCCAGCACCTCGCGGCTGCTGCGGCCCTCCGGGTTGAAGGCGTCGTTGGCGATGTTGGTGCCCACGTCGATGAGCTGCCGGAGGATCGATTTCTCGCGCACGATCTCGGCATACGCGGCGATGTTGGCCGCGCTCGGCGTGGTGCTGGCGAGCTCGATCACGTACGCGCTGCCGCCCACCTGCTCGGCCAGGTTCTGCGACTCGAACCACTCGCCCAGTGTGATCGCATCGCACGCCTTGCTCTGCTCGGCGAGCTGACCGATGGCGCGGAAGATCAGCTGGTGGTCGCGCCGGTAGAAATCTTCCTCGGTGATCTTGTCGGCGATCCTGTCCCACGATTCGGTCGACAGCATGAGGCCGCCGAGCACGGCCTGCTCGGCCTCGATGGAATGCGGCGGGATGCGCAGCGCATCGACGCGCGCATCGGGACGCTCGGAACGGTCGGGTTTGCGCCCGGGGAAGACGACGGCCATGGGATTTCGATCGGGAACTGTGGCGGTGAGTCGCGGGATCATACGGGGCCTCGGCACGGAGACGTTATGCACAGGTCTGTGACCAACCTGTGGATAACGCGTGTGCATCTCAGCAGCCGCGACGGGCGCCGCACCGACGCAATGAGGCGATTCGGGGGCGGTGCCCGCCTTGGCCTGCTGTTGCGGCGTGCCGCGCTCCCGTCGCGGGGAAGTTCGACGGGCTCGAAACGACGACGGGCGCCCTGCGGCGCCCGTCGTTCGACACTGTCGCGTGCAGAATCCTGGCCGATCAGGCTTCCGGTTCGACGATCACCTTGACCTTGGTCTCGACGTCGGCGTGCAGGTGCAGCAGCACTTCGAATTCGCCGGTGCGGCGCAGGGCGCCTTCGCCCATGATGACTTCGGACTTGTTCAGCGGCAGGCCGGCAGCGGTGAAGGCCTCGGCGATATCGCGCGGGCCGACCGAACCGTACAGCTTGCCTTCGGTGGAGGCGTTGGCCTTGATCGTCACCGAGGCATCGGCGAAACGGGCGCGGCGGCCGTCGGCATCCGACAGCAGCGCGGCGGCCTTGGCCTCGTATTCGGCGCGGCGGGCTTCGAACTGCTCCACGTTGGCAGCGGTGGCCGGCACGGCCTTGCCCTGCGGCACGAGGAAGTTGCGGCCGTAGCCGGGCTTCACGTTGACCTTGTCGCCGAGGCTGCCGAGGTTGGTGACTTTCTGCAGGAGGATCAGTTGCATGGGTTGACTCCGGGTTCGTTAGCGTCCGGCCGGTGGGAATACCGGCGCGACCGCAACTCGTGGCTGTCCGAACGGACGAAAAACGATGTGCCGCAGCGGCGGCACATCGGAGGAAAACATCTTCCGGCGCCGGCTCCGCGGCTAAGCGCGGAGCGGCAGATCAGAAGTGGCTGTCGCAGTACGGCAGCAGCGCGAGGAAGCGGGCGCGCTTGACGGCGGCCTGCAGCTGGCGCTGGTAGCGCGACTTCGTGCCCGTGATGCGGCTCGGGACGATCTTGCCGGTTTCGGTGATGTACTGGCGCAGGGTGGCGAGATCCTTGTAGTCGATCTCGACCACGCCCTCGGCGGTGAACTTGCAGAACTTGCGGCGGCGGAAGAACTTGGACATGGGTGTGCTCCGAAAGGGTCGAGGGCTCAGGCGGCTTCGTCGGCGGTGGCTTCGACGGCGGGGGCGTTGCTGCCACCTTCGTCGTCGTCGCGGCGACGGCGTTCGGGCTTCTCGTCCTTGGTCTTCATGATCAGCGACTGCTCGGTGACGGCTTCGTCACGCGCGATCACGAGGTGGCGCAGCACGGCGTCGTTGAAACGGAAGCCGGAGACCAGTTCTTCGAGCACGGTCTTGGAGCACTCGATGTTGAGCATCACGTAGTGCGCCTTGACCAGATTCTCGATCGGATACGCAAGCTGGCGGCGGCCCCAGTCTTCCAGACGGTGGATCTTGCCGTTGTCGCCCTCGATCAGCGTCTTGTAACGCTCGATCATGTTGGGCACCTGCTCGCTCTGGTCCGGGTGGACCAGGAACACGATTTCATAGTGACGCATGGATGATTCCTTGTGGATGACGGACGGCACGCAGGCCGTCGCGCAGCCTCCCGCGATGGCAAGGGCGCCAGCGGTGAGGCAAGGGGTCCCGACCGGATATCGGTCGAGAGCCGGCAAGTGTAGTCGGATCAGTGGCCTGGCGCAATCGGGCGCGACGGTGCCGGGGTCGGCCTCGGGTCGCACGCCGCCTGCCCGCTGCAAGGAGGACTACGGTCGCAGGGTTCGACGCTGCGGCGAGGCTGTCGCGGGATCGAGCGCAGAGTCGCCGACTCAGCCCGGCAGCGGCTTGTCCACCGTGGTGAAGCTCTCGCCGCAGCCGCAGGCCGCGGCGGCGTTCGGGTTGTCGAACACGAATTCCTGATTCAGGCCCTTGCGCACGAAATCGATCTGCGTGCCGTCGACCAGCGGCAGGCTTTGCGGATTCACGAGCACGGCGATGCCGTCCTGCTCGAATACGGTGTCGTCCGGATGCTTGATGTTGGCGACATCGATTTCGTAACCCCAGCCGGAGCAGCCGGTCTTCCTGACGCCGAAACGCAGGCCCACGCTGGCGGGGCTGGCCGCGAGGAAGCGGCGCGCGCGGTCGAGGGCGGTGGGGGTCAGACGAATGGCCATACTCGAAGTATAGGGGCTTCCGGTGTTCCGGACGCTGAAGAGAGGCTCGAGCAGCCCCAATCTTGCGCGCCTGCGCGGTGTCCGCGAAGCCGGCGCACCGGATGATGGATGGCAACCCGGCGCGATAAACGACCGCGGCCTCGGCCGCGCGATCCGCCATGCGACGATGGTCGCAATCGAGCACGCCGGATTGGTTGGTCGACTCGAACGTACCGACGCTAGAATCCGACGCTCCGCAGCTGTTTGCCAAGACGATGCTCCTATTCCAACCCAGCACCCGACCGCGCGCGAGCCGCGGCAAGATCGGGCTTGCGATCGCCGGTGGCGGGCCGATCGGCGGCATGTACGAGCTGGGCGCGCTGCGGGCGCTGGACGAGGCCATCGAGGGTCTGGATCTCAACGATCTGGCGGTCTACGTCGGCGTCAGCTCCGGTGCCTTCCTCGCCGCGGGTCTGGCCAACCGCATCAGCACCGAACAGATGTGCCGGATCTTCATCACAGGCGACCCGGACGACGTCCCGTTCCGTCCGGAAGCGTTCCTGCGCCCGGCCTTTGCCGAATACGGCAAACGCATGGCCGCGATGCCGCGCGTGCTGCTGGGCTGGTGGCGCGATCTGCTGCTGCACCCGCGCAGTATCGGGATCAGCGATGCGATGCAGCGCTTCGGCGACCTGGTGCCCACCGGGCTGTTCGACAACGCCGCGGTCGAGCGTTTCCTGCGCGATGCCTACAGCCGCCACGGTCGCACCAACGATTTCCGCGAGCTCAAGCGCAAGCTGTACGTGGTGGCGGTGGACATCGACAGCGGCGAAGCCGTGCGTTTCGGCAGCGAGGGCTGGGACGACGTGCCGATCTCGCGTGCCGTCCAGGCCAGCGCCGCGCTGCCGGCACTGTATCCGCCGGTCGACATCCGCGGCCGCCAGTTCGTCGACGGCGCGCTGCGCCGGACCATGCACGCCTCGGTGGCGTTCGACAGCGGTGTCGACCTGTTCATCGGCCTCAATCCGCTGGTGCCGATCGACAACGCGTCCGCCCGGCGCGGCGCGAAAGGCAAATACGACAACCTCAGCCGCGGCGGCCTGCCGATGGTGCTGTCGCAGACCTTCCGCACCCTGCTGCAGTCGCGCATGCAGGTGGGCATGACGCGCCACGCGCAGCAGTACGACGATGTCGACCAGCTGGTGTTCGAGCCCAATCCGTCCGATGGCGAGATGTTCTTCACCAACATCTTCAGCTATTCGGCGCGCCAGCATCTGTGCGAACACGCCTACCGCAACACGCTCGACGATCTCTCGGCACGGCGCGCGGAGCTTGCGCCCGTGTTTGCCAGGCATGGCCTGCGCCTTCGCGTCGAGGTGCTCGACGACCCCGCGCGTTCGCTGACCGCGGGCCTGGGCGAACCGGCCTACCGCCAGACCGACGCCACCGCCTCGCTGCGGCGCGCGCTCGACGACGTCGCCGCGCTGGTGAGGCAACGCCGCGCGGAGCGCGGATAGTGTGATTATTCTAGGCGCGGCGCCTAGATTGACCGTCTCGCAAGCGGTTCCACACGCAGGGCCGCGCATCCCGGGAGGACGTTCCATGGCAAAGCTCAAATCCAGCGCCAAGAAGAAGACCGCGCCGACACTCGGCGAGGGCCTGCCGCGATCCATCATGGATTCTGCCCAGCAGATCTGGCACGCCGGCATGGGCGCCTTCGGCCGCGCGCAGGAAGAAGGCTCCAGGCTGTTCGAATCACTGGTCAAGGAAGGCAGCGGCCTGGAAATGAAGACGCGCAAGCTTGCCGGCGGCAAGGTCGACGCGGTGCGCGATGCGGTGGAGCACCGCGTCGGTGCGGTCAAGGAACGTGCGGCCGACACCTGGGACAAGCTCGAAAAAGTGTTCGAGGACCGCGTGCAGCGCGCGCTCGTGCGCCTGGGCGTGCCCGACCGCAACGACCTGCAGGCGCTGATCGCACGCGTGGACGAACTCAACGCGGAATTGCGCAAGCTCGGCAACGCGACGCCCGCCGCCGCAAGGCCGGCCGCGAAGAAGGCACCCGCGCGCGCCGCAAAGAAGGCACCGCAGGCATCCAAGACGACGAAGCGCGCGGCGCGCGCGCCCGCCAAGCGCAAGGCAATCAAGGACCTCACCGACTGATCCGTCTTCCCCCGGACGACGCGTCGCGGGCACGGCCCGCGACGCACGCCTGAAGCCCGCCAGCCATCAGAAACGCCGCAGCTCCCTCCCCTACGGCTTTCGGCTGGTGGGCTTCTCTTTTTTGCGGCCTTGCCTCCACGCCCGCGTCCACCGTGGCGCACGAAGCGCGAACACCGTCGCAATCGCCGCCGGCCGACGCGCGCATTCTGCAAGCGCGGGCTATGATCCGCGCCGGGGATCCAACCGTTCGGACGCAGACATGGCCACGATTGCAGGCTTGCTGACCTCGCCACCGGCCCTGGCGGCGATCGTGGCGCTCATCGTCGGCGTGGCGACGGTCTATGCGACCGGCGCGCTGCGCCGCCACGTGTTCGAGGCCGATGTCGGGCTTGCCGCGCTCTGCGCGATGAAGTGGCAGGACTTCGCCACCCTCGTGGGCAGCTTCCTCGGCGAACGCGGCCTGCAGCGCAGCACCAGCGAGCGCAAGCTCGGCGATGGCGGATTCGACCTGCTGCTCGAACGCGGCACCAGCAGCTACCTGGTGATCTGCAAGAACGCCGGCGGGCAGCAGGTCACGCCGCAGAACGTCACCGACCTGCAGCGCACGATGCAGCACGAAGACGCGGAAGGCGCCCTGATCATCGCCTGCGGACGGGCCGATGTCGCCACGCTCGACCTCGCGCGCTCGCGCGGCATCGAGGTGATCGCCGGGCATGCGCTGTGGCGCCAGATCAGGCACCTGCTGCCGTACGATATCCGCGACGAGGCCGAGGCCAGCGCCCGCCGCATGCGCAGCCGGCGGCTGTGGATCGCCGTCGGCGCCGCGTTGCTCGCCGGCGCGCTCGCGTGGGCTGCCGCGAGCGGGCTTGGATCGACACCGGACGCGGCTGTCGACCGGCCGCAGCCCGCGGCGCCGCGGCCGGTCGCACCGGCAGTACCGCCCGCCCCGACCGCGGCGACGCCGGTTCCGCACGCGGCACCATCGGCTACCGGCACGGCGCCCGGCCTGCCCGATCCGACCCTCAGCGAGGCGCAGCTAGAAACCCGGCGTGCGACGAGCGCGATGGAAGTGCGCAGCATTCCCGGCGTCGACGACGCCTCCTGGCCCACCAAATCCACACTGGTGGTCTCGATGCCCGCCTCGACCGGCGCGGTGCCCGACACCCTCCTGGCGGACGTGTGCCGGGTCCTGCTGCAGTACGAGGAACAGCGCTACACGCGCCTGCAGCTCGAAGTGGCCTCGGGTGTCGAGGATCAGCCTCCGACCGTGCGCTGGCGGCAGTGCCGCTGACCAGCAGCAGCTGCGGCACCGGATCGACGCGGCCGCGCACGCGTGGCCGTCAGCCGCGATGCAGCAGACGCTGAATGCGCAACAGCCGGTCTTCGGCAAACTCGACCAGCGCGAACACGAGGCCGTCCGGACCGGACACCGCGTAGGCGCCCGGCGCAAGCGCGGGATCGACCCGGATGCGTACGCCGTGCCGAACGCGGTGCGCCTGCTCGGCATCGAGCGAAAAGCGCGGATAACCAGCCAGCCCGGACTCGATCGGCAGCAGGGTCGCGTCGATGCGTTCGCGCGATTGTGCGGCCAGTTCGGCGAGCGCCTCCAGCGTGAACATGGCCGGATTCCGGAACGGCTCCACCCAGAGACGCCGCAGCGTTTCCACATGCCCGCCGCAGCCCAGGCGCGCACCGATGTCGCGCGCCAGGCTGCGGATGTACGTGCCGGAGCCGCATTCGATGCGAAGGCGCAGTGTGTCGGTGCCGATCGCGAGCACGTCGATGGCGAACACGTCCACGTCGCGCGCATCGATCCGGATCAGCTCGCCGCGCCGCGCACGCGCGTACAGCGCCTCGCCGTCACGCTTGAGTGCCGAGTAGCGCGGCGGCACCTGGGCGATGCGGCCGGTGAATTCGCGCAACGTCGCATCGAGTGCCGCGGGGTCCAGCGCCGGCACGGGACGCGTGGCGACCACCGTACCTTCCGCATCGTCGGTGTCGGTGTCGACGCCCAGACGGATCAGCGTTTCGTAGGCCTTGCGTTCGGCCAGCAGCACCCCGGCCACCTTGCACGCTTCGCCAAGACAGATGGGCAGCAGGCCGGTCGCGAGTGGATCGAGACTGCCGGTGTGGCCGGCCTTGTCGGCGGCGAACAGGCCGCGCACCTGCTGCAGCGCCTTGTTGGAGCTGATCCCGGCGGGCTTATCGAGCAGCACGATGCCGTCGACGGGACGCGTGGGCGGATTGCGGTATTGCCGGGAGCGACGCGTTGCCACGGACGCCTCAGCGGTCGCGCAGCAGATTCCCGATGCGTTCGCCGCGATCGACCGAATCGTCGTAGAAGAAATGCACTTCCGGCACGATGCGCAGGCGCACGCGCTGGCCGAGCTGGTAGCGGATTTCCTTGGCCAGCGCCTTCAGCGCCTTCAGCGTGTCGGCGGCCGTGGCCGGATCGAGTGCGGTGACGAACACTTTGGCATGCGCAAGATCGCGCGTGACTTCCACGTCCGACACGCTGACCGACGGCAGCCCATGCTCACGCACGGCCGCATGCACGAGCTCGCCCAGATCGCGGCGGAGCTGGGCGGAGACGCGGTCGGTGCGGTGGAAGGATTTCTGGCTGGGCACGTGATTCGTTATTCGTGATTGGTGATTCGTCAGAGCGCGATCCGGAATCCTGCCATGACCCGCTGTTGCGAATCACGAATCTCGAATCCCGAATCACCGCTCTGACGCTGCGCGTCAGGGCGTGCGTCAGAGCGTCCGCTGCACCTCGATACGCTCGAAGCACTCGATCTGGTCGCCCGGCTTCACGTCGTTGTACTGCTTGACGCCGATGCCGCACTCGGTGCCGTTGCGCACTTCGTCGACGTTTTCCTTGAAGCGGCGCAGCGATTCGAGCTCGCCCTGGAAGATGACGGTGTTGTCGCGCAGCACGCGGATCGGCTTGTTGCGCTTGACCACGCCCTCGATGACCATGCAGCCGGCCACCGCACCGAACTTGGAGCTGCGGAACACGTCGCGCACCTGCGCGGTGCCAATGATTTCCTCGCGCACCTCAACGCCGAGCAGGCCGGACGCCACCTGCTTCACCTGGTCGATCACGTCGTAGATGATCGAGAAATAGCGCAGGTCCAGGCCGTTGTTTTCGACGATGCGACGCGCGGCCGCATCGGCACGCACGTTGAAACCGATGATCGTGGCTTTCGAGGTCACGGCCGAGTTGGCGTCGGATTCGGTGATGCCGCCCACGCCCGAGACCAGCACGTTGATGCGGATCATGTCGTTCGACAGGCTGGTCAACGCCTGGCGCAGCGCTTCCACCGAGCCCTGCACGTCGGCCTTGATGACGAGATTGAGCTGCTGCTGGGCCTGGCCTTCGCCCTGCCCCATCAGCGCCATCACGTCTTCCATGCGGTTGCCGGCGGCCTTGACCAGACGGCTCTCGCGGCGCTTGGCGTCACGCTGCTGCGCCACATCCTTCGCGAGGCGTTCGTCGGCGACCACGGTGAAATCGTCGCCCGCGTCCGGCACGCCGGACAGGCCGAGCACGACCACCGGAATCGAGGGGCCGGCCTCGTCGACCTGCTTGCCGGTTTCGTCGAACAGCGCGCGCACGCGGCCGTAATGCACGCCGCACACGAGGAAATCGCCCTTCTTCAGCGTGCCCTGCTGCACCAGCACGGTCGCGACGGGACCACGGCCCTTGTCGAGCGTGGACTCCACGACCACGCCGGTGGCGCGGCCCTCGAACACGGCGCTCAGTTCGAGGAACTCGGACTGCAGCAGCAGCGCATCGAGCAGCGCATCGATGCCCGCGCCGGTCTTCGCCGACACCGGCACCATCTGCACGTCGCCGCCGAATTCCTCGGACACCACTTCCTGCTGGATCAGTTCCTGCTTGACGCGATCGGGATTCGCATCGCTCTTGTCGATCTTGTTGATCGCCACGACGATCGGCACCTTGGCCGCGCGCGCGTGCTGGATCGCCTCGATGGTCTGCGGCATCACGCCGTCGTCGGCGGCCACCACGAGCACCACGATGTCGGTGAGCCTGGCGCCGCGCGCGCGCATCGACGTGAACGCGGCGTGGCCGGGCGTGTCGAGGAAGGAAATCACGCCCTTCGGCGTTTCGACGTGGTACGCGCCGATGTGCTGGGTGATTCCGCCGGCTTCGCCCGAGGCCACCTTGGTGCGGCGGATGTAGTCGAGCAAGGACGTCTTGCCGTGATCGACGTGGCCCATGATCGTGACCACCGGCGGGCGCGTGCGACGCTCGCCCTGCACCGCCTCGACGTGCGCGACCAGCGCGCTCTCGGCATCGTCGTCGGTGGCTTTCACCGCGCGATGGCCGAGTTCTTCCACCACCAGCACGGCGGTGTCGTGGTCGATGACCTGGTTGATGGTCGCCATCACGCCCATCTTGAACAGTGCCTTCACGACCTCGCCGCCCTTGAGCGCGAGTTTCACGGCCAGATCGGCCACGCTGATGGTGTCGCCGATCGCCACTTCGCGCGTGACCGGCGCGGTCGGACGCGAGAAGCTGTGCTGCGCCGAACCCGAACGGCTCACTTCCTGGCGCGGACGCAGCTTCTTCTTGTTCGCGCCGCGACGTGCGCTGCCGGCATCGGACAAATGCAGTTCGCCGCGCGCGAAGCGGCTGTCGCTCTCGCCGCCTTCGCGACCGGCCACATGGCCACGCGCGGGCTTGCTGTGGCGGTTGTTGGCGGGCGCGGGCTTGGCGTCCTCGCGGCGCGGCGCGGGCGCGTCGGTGCCGCGCGGCGGACGCGGCGGCGCGAGCGTTTCGATGATGGGCTGGCGTACCGGCGGTGCGGCCCGCGTCTCGGTGTCCGCTGCTGGCGCGGCGGCGGCGGATTCGGCCCGCTTGCGGTCGATCTCGGCCTGCTCGGCAGCGACGCGCGCGGCTTCCGCTTCGGCCGCCTTGCGGTCGGCATCCTCGCGCTTCTTGCGGTCGCCGGCACTGAGCGCATCGAGCTCGGCCTGGTTGCGGGCCTGCGACTCGGCCAGCTTGCGCTGTGCCTCCTCGCGCTCGGGATCGTCGCTCACCTCGACCTCGGTGCGCTTGACGTAGGTACGCTTCTGGCGCACCTCGACGTTGACCGTGGTCTTGTTCTTGCCGGCCGCGACGGTGAGCTCCTCCACCTTGCGGCGCTTGAGCGTGATCTGCGCGGGCGCGGCGTCTTCCACCGGCTTGTCGCCCTTGCCGTGAGTGCGGCGCAGGAAACCGAGCAGCTTCATCTTTTCGGTGGGCGTGACGACCTGGTCGGGGCCGTTGAAAGTCATGCCGGCCTCGGCCAGCTGCTCGAGCAGCTTGTCGACCGGGGTGCCGACCAACTGTGCCAAGGTGCGTACGGTAACTTCGGACATGCGACTTCCTGTGTTCTAAGAACCGACGCGCCGGGCGCGACGGGTGCAGCAATTCATGTGCGGACGCGATGCCCGCCCGGTGACGCCTGCCCGCGCCGTGGCGCAGGCAGCCAGACTCATTCGAACCAGTGCTTGCGCGCGGCCATGATCAGCGCGGCTGCGCGTTCGGCGTCCATGCCTTCGACATCGGCGATTTCGTCGGTGGCAAGATCGGCCAGATCGTCGCGCGTGACGATGCCGCGACGCGCCAGCTCGTAGGCCGTCGCTTCGTCCATGCCTTCGAGCCCGAGCAGGTCTTCGGCCGGCTTATGCTCTTCGAGCTCCTCTTCCACCGCGAGCGCCTCGTTGAGCAGCGCGTCGCGCGCGCGGGCACGCAGTTCCTCGACGATGTCCTCGTCGAACCCTTCCACCGCCAGCAGTTCGCCGGCCGGCACGTAGGCGATTTCCTCGAGCGTGGTGAAGCCTTCGCCCACGAGGATGCCGGCGATCTCCTCGTCGACCTCGAGCTTTTCGGTGAACAGCACGCGCGCGGCCGCCTGTTCGGACTCGCTCTTGGCCACCACCTGCGCCTGGGTCATCACGTTCAGCTGCCAGCCGCTTAGCTTGCTCGCGAGGCGCACGTTCTGGCCGCCCTTGCCGATGGCCTGCGCGAGCTTGTCCTCGGCCACGGCGATGTCCATCGAGTGCTTCTCCTCGTCGACGATGATCGACTGCACTTCCGCCGGCGCCATCGCGTTGATGACGAACTGCGCCGGATTGTCGCTCCACAGCACGATGTCGATGCGCTCGCCGTTGAGCTCGTTGCTCACGGCCTGCACGCGCGATCCGCGCATGCCGATGCAGGCACCGATCGGATCGGTGCGGTGGTCGTGCGCGATGACGGCGATCTTGGCGCGGTCGCCCGGATCGCGTGCCGCAGCCTTGATCTCGACCAGGCCCTGGCCCACTTCCGGCACTTCGAGCTTGAACAGCTCCATCATGAATTCCGGCGCGGCGCGACTGATGAACAGCTGCGGCCCGCGCGCTTCCTCGCGCACGTCCTGCAAGTAGCCGCGGATGCGATCGCCGGGGCGCACCACGTCGCGCGGAATGGCCTTGTCCTTCGGAATGTAGCCTTCGGCGTTGCCGCCCAGGTCCACGTACACGCTGCCGCGTTCGACACGCTTGACGATGCCGGTCAGCAGTTCGCCGACGCGGTCCCTGTACGCTTCCACCACCTGCGCGCGTTCGGCCTCGCGCACGCGCTGCACGATGACCTGCTTGGCCGCCTGCGCCGCGATGCGGCCGAATTCGGCGTTCTCGACCTGCTCCTCGATGAAGTCGCCGATCTGGGCGTCGTCCTTGATGTCGAGCGCGTCCATCAGGCGCATCATGCGCTCGGGCGATTCCATCACGATGTCGTCGGCGATCACTTCCCAGCGACGGAACGTCTCGTACTCGCCGTTGACGCGGTTGATCGAGACGCGCATCGCGACGTCCTGGTCCGGATAGCGCTTCTTGGCCGCCGACGCGAGCGCCGCTTCCATCGCCTCGAAGATCACACCGCGCGCGACGCCTTTCTCGTTCGCTGCGGCGTCGACCGCCATCAACATGTCCTTGCTCATCGTTCTTGCTCCGGCGGGCGGGTTTCGCCCTGTCGAATGGTCAATCAGGAGTGGGTTCGCCGCGGGCCCCACCGGGCTCGCCAGACTTGGGTTTGCGGCGCGGCGCCTTGCCGGGCTTCGCGGGTTTCTCGAAATCGGGCACGAGGCGCGCTTTCTGGATATTGCCGTGCGGCAGCGCGACGTGCGCGCCGTCCTGTTCCACGGTGATGGTGTCGCCGTCGACGCCGACGATCGCGCCCTGGAAGCGGCGGCGGCCGTCCTGCGGCAGATCGAGCGTGACCTTGACCTGCTCACCGACGAAACGGGCGAAATGCTCGGGCCGGAACAGCGGCCGGTCGATGCCGGGCGAGGACACTTCGAGCGTGTAGTTCGCGTCGATGGGGTCGTGCACGTCGAGCAGCGCGCTCACCTCGCGGCTGACCGCCTCGCAATCCTCGACCGTCACATAGCGCCCCTGCGCATCGATGTAGAGCCGCAGCAGCGCGCTGGCCGGGCCGGCGCTGAATTCCACGCCGAGCAGTTCCAGCCCGAGGGCGGCCACCGCCGGGGAAAGCAGGGTTTCGATATCGGTGCGGAGCTGCGTCATGCGATGTGCTGGTTGTCCTCGGGCATTTCAAGCCGAACGGTGCGGGCGGAGTCGGGGCATGATCGACGCAATCGCTTGTGGATCAATCGATTGCGACAGGCCCCACTTTCCCGACCAAAAAAGAAAGGGGCCGAAGCCCCTTTCCGGTAACGCTTGCTCGGTCCCGGCGCATCGACGACAGGCGCCTGCTGGCCGTGGCGTCGTCCTTCTGGCAAGGACTTCGCCGAACAAGGATCTCTCCGTGGAGACATCCTCGTTACCGAAACATGGTAGCGGGGGCAGGATTTGAACCTGCGACCTTCGGGTTATGAGCCCGACGAGCTGCCAGACTGCTCCACCCCGCAGCAGTGAGTCCGCAATTATAAGGATCGCGTGTGGCTTTCGCAAGCGTATCGCGCGAGGCTTCATCGATTGCGGATACTCAGTCGCGCGACGCCTTGTTTCCTTCTCCCCGCGGGAGAAGGTGCCGAAGGGCGGATGAGGGCGCCACGCGAGGATCCCCGCAGGCCTTTTTTGGAGCGTCGTCGAAGCGGCCGTGCTTGCCTCGCAACCCAGGTCCACGCCCGAACCTGCGACTCGCCCGCATCTGCCTGCCGGCATCTTCTCCCGGCGGGAGAAGAATTCGAGGCTGGAACCGTCGAGGCTGAACCTACGTCCGGCGCGCGTGGGCCGGACAGTGGACGCTCGCGGCCCAGCGTTGACCGTCCTAGCCCTGCACCGCCTGAACGCACAGATCCAGCAGCGGGCTCCAGAACACGCCCAGCACCAGCATCAACAGCGCGTTCGCGCTCAGCAGCCAGCGCACCTGCACGTCCGCCACCGGCACCACGCGCACGTCGTCGGACGCGCGGTCGAAGAACATTACTTTGATCACGCGCAGGTAGTAATATGCGCCGATCACCGCGAACACCATGGCCACGATCGCGAGCCACAGCATGCCGCCGTCGATCGCCGCCTGGATCACCGCGAGCTTGGCCCAGAACCCGAACAGCGGCGGGAAGCCGGCGAGCGAGGCCATCAGCAGCAACACCATGCCCGCGTGCCACGGATGGCTGCGGAACAGGCCGCTGAAATCGGAGATGTTCTCGGCTTCGAAGCCCTTGCGCGAGAGCAGGATGATCGCGGCAAAGGCACCGGCCGACATCATTGCGTAGCAGATGGCGTACAGCATCGCGGCCGCATAGCCGTCCGGCGTGCCGTTGGCGATGCCCAGGAACAGGAAACCGACGTGCGAGATCGTCGAGTAGGCCAGCATGCGCTTGAGGTTGGTCTGCGCGATGGCGACGATGTTGCCGATGGCGAGCGACAGCACCGCGAGCCAGGCGATCATGATGCGCCAGTCGGCATCCAGCGCACCGGCGCCGTTCTCGAGCAGGCGGTAGGTCATGCCGAAGGCGGCGAGCTTGGGCGCCGAGCCGATGAACAACGTGATCGCCGTCGGCGCGCCCTGGTAGACGTCCGGCAGCCACATGTGGAACGGCGCCGCGCCGAACTTGAACGCGATCCCGACGACGACGAACACCACGCCGAACAGCAGCAGGATGCGCGACTCGCCCGCGGCCTGCGCCGCCAGCGGATAGATGCTCGCAAGGTCGAGCGTGCCGGTGGCGCCGTAAAGCATCGACATGCCGTACAGCAGCATGCCCGAGGCCAGCGCGCCGAGAACGAAATACTTCATCGCCGCTTCCGACGCGAGCCGGCTGTCGCGGTCGAGCGCCACCAGTGCGTACTGCGACAGCGCGAGCAGTTCCAGGCCCAGGTAGACGGTGACCAGATTGCCGGCCGACACCAGGAACATCATGCCGAGCACCGCGAACAGGCACAGCAGGTAGAACTCGCC
This sequence comes from Chiayiivirga flava, assembly GCF_014202825.1. Lineage (GTDB taxonomy): Bacteria > Pseudomonadota > Gammaproteobacteria > Xanthomonadales > Xanthomonadaceae > Chiayiivirga > Chiayiivirga flava. Next base: position 277,640 of record NZ_JACHHP010000001.1, read on the forward strand.
GCGGAACAGGCCACGGTCGACCAGATAAGGCTTGGCGTACACGAACGCCGCGCCCGTCACCAGGTAGATGAAGAGCTTGAGTACATCGCCCAACCCGTCGCGCAGGAACATGCCGCCGAACGCGCTGGCGTTGACGGCGGCGGTGGTTCCGCCGTTGCGCAACGTCAGTACCGCGGCCGCGGCGAGGATCAGCAGCGCAAGGAAATGCGTCAACCCGCGTCGCTGCTGGCTGATGAAAAGGTCCACCAGCAGCAGCACACAGGTGGCCGAGGCCAGGAAGATTTCCGGCAGCAGCGGGAGGAAATCGGCGGAAGTGAGCATCGTCGGTTCCTGCCCTTACAGCTTGGACGCGGCGAGCTGCGCCGCGAGTTGCACGATGGAGGCGTCCATCAGGTCGGTGAGCGGCTTCGGATACAGGCCGAAGAAGAGCACGCCGACAGCGAACGCACCGAGCACCAGGGCTTCGCGTGCGTCGATGTCCTTGAGCGCCGCCACGTTGGCGTTGGCGACCTCGCCGAACAGCACGCGTTTCACCATCCACAGCGTGTACGCCGCCCCGATGATGAGCGTGAGCGCGGCAAGCGCAGCCACCCACAAATTGTGCTGGAACGCGGCGAGAATGACCATGAATTCGCCGACGAAGCCCGACGTGCCCGGCAGGCCGGAATTGGCCATCGCAAAGAACACGAAGAAGGCGCCGAACCACGGCATCGTGTTGATGACGCCGCCGTAGTCGCGAATCATGCGGGTGTGCATGCGGTCGTACACGACGCCCACGCACGAGAACATCGCGCCGGAAATGAAACCGTGCGAGATCATCTGCACCATCGCACCCTGCAGGCCAAGCTCCGCACCGTCGGTGTTGGCCGCGTCGCGCACCAGCGCAAACGCGATGAAGATGCCGAGCGTGACGAAGCCCATGTGCGAGATCGACGAATACGCGATCAGCTTCTTCATGTCTTCCTGCACCAGCGCCACGAGGCCGACGTACACCACCGCGATGAGGCTCAGCGCGATGACGAGCCAGGCCCACTCGTGGCCGGCGTCCGGCGTGATCGGCATGGCGAAGCGCAGGAAGCCGTAGCCGCCGATCTTCAGCATGATGGCCGCAAGGATCACCGAGCCGCCGGTCGGCGCCTCGACGTGCGCGTCGGGCAACCAGGTGTGCACCGGGAACATCGGTACCTTCACCGCAAACGCGATCAGGAACCCGAAAAAGATCCACATCTGTTCCGTGCGCGTCAGCGGCAGCGCGTAGAGGTCCGCGAGCTGGAAGCTGCCGCCCTTCATATACAGGTAGATCAGCCCCACCAGCATGAAGACCGAGCCCAGGAACGTGTACAGGAAGAACTTGATCGACGCGTACACGCGGCGCGGACCGCCCCAGACGCCGATGATGATGAACATCGGGATCAGCATGCCCTCGAAGAACACGTAGAACAGGATCGCGTCGAGCGCGCAGAACACGCCTACCATCAGGCCTTCGAGGATAAGGAACGCGGCCATGTACTCGGCGATGCGATCCTCGATGGACGTCCACGCGCCGATCAGCACCAGCACCGTGGTGAACGTGGTCAGGATCACCAACGCGACCGAAATGCCGTCGACGCCCAAGTGGTAGCGGATACCGTACTCGGAGATCCACGCGATGTTCTGCACGAACTGCATCGATGCGACGGACGGATCGAACTGCGTGTACAGCGGCACGCTCAACGCGAGCGTCGCGAGCGCCACCAGCAGCGCAAACCAGCGCGCCGCGTTCGACTTGCCCGACAACGCGAGCGTGGCAACGCCGCCGACGATCGGAACCCAGATCAGAAGGCTCAGCAGGGTTTGCTGGGAAAACATCGTGTCGCGTCCTCGAATTTCTCAGCGCACCGCCCAGATCAGCGCGCCGAGCAGCGCGATCAGACCCAGGATCATGGCGAAGGCGTAGTGATAGAGCATGCCGGACTGCAGCGTGCGGACGATGCCGGAGATGCGGTCGACGAGCGTGGCGGAACCGTTGACGACGACGCCGTCGATCAGACCGGCATCCGCGCGCTTCCAGAAGAAGCGGCCGAGCTTGACGCCGCCGCCGGCGAAGCCCTTGATCCACAGATCGTCGAAGCCGTACTTGTTGTTGAGCACGCGGATCGGCAATGCAAACAGCTTGCTGGCCTGGGTCGCCACCGCCGGCTTGAAGAGGTAGATGAAGGTGGCGAGCGCGAAACCGGCGAACGCCAGCCAGAACACCGGCGAGGCGATGAAGTGCAGGCCGAACGAAAGCGGGCCGTGGAACTCTTCGCCGACGATCGCGAGTGTGTCGTGCGCCTCGCGAACGACGATGGCGTTGCCGAACCAGTCGCCGAACACCATCGGCCCGACGGTGAAGTAGCCGATCAGGATCGACGGGATCGCGAGCAGGATCAGCGGAACAGTGACCACCCACGGCGATTCGTGCGGCTCGACCGGGCCGTGGTGATCGTGGTCGTCGTGTGCATGCGCATCGTGTACGTGGTGGCCTTCGACCGCGTGCTTGTCGTGCCCCACGGCTTCCTCGTGGCCCACCTTGGCGGTGCTGCCCTGTGCATCGGCGTGCGCGTGGTCGTCATGCGCATGCGCGTCGCGGAAACGTTCCTTGCCGTGGAAGGTGAGGTACAGCAGGCGGAAGCTGTAGAAGCTGGTGACGAACACGCCCAGCAGCACCGCCCACTTCGCGTACACCTGCACCCAGCCGCCGGAGTGCGCCGCAGCTTCGGTGGCGAGAATGATGCTGTCCTTCGAGTAGTAGCCCGAGAAGAACGGCGTGCCGACCAGCGCCAGGGTGCCGATCCAGGACGTGATCCACGTGACCGGCATGTACTTGCGCAGACCGCCCATCTTGCGCATGTCCTGCTCGTGGTGCATGCCGATGATCACGGAACCTGCCGCGAGGAACAGCAGCGCCTTGAAGAAGGCATGCGTCATCAGATGGAACACCGCGCCGGCGTAGGCCGAGACGCCGAGCGCGACGGTCATGTAGCCGAGCTGCGACAGCGTCGAATAGGCCACCACGCGCTTGATGTCGTTCTGCACGATGCCGATGAGGCCGGTGAAGAATGCCGTCGTTGCGCCGATGAACAGCACGAAGGCGAGCGCGGTCTCGGACAGTTCGTAGATCGGCGACATGCGCGCGACCATGAAGATGCCGGCGGTCACCATCGTTGCGGCATGGATCAGCGCGGAAATCGGCGTCGGGCCTTCCATCGAATCGGGCAGCCACACGTGCAGCGGCACCTGCGCCGACTTGCCCATCGCGCCGATGAACAGGCAGACGCCGATGAAGGTCGGGATGGCCCACGACGCACCGTCCCACGGCGCGAACGACTTGCCTTCGATGACGGCCGTGTTCGCGAACACGGTGCCGTAGTCGAGCGTACCGAACCAGTACAGGACCGCCGCGATCCCGAGCAGGAAGCCGAAATCGCCGACGCGGTTGACGAGAAAGGCCTTCATGTTCGCGAAGATCGCGGTCGGCCGCTTGAACCAGAAACCGATCAGCAGGTACGAGACCAGGCCCACCGCTTCCCAGCCGAAGAACAGTTGCATGAAATTGTTGCTCATCACCAGCATCAGCATCGAGAAGGTGAAGAGCGAGATGTAGCTGAAGAAACGCTGGTAGCCGTCGTCGTCGGCCATGTAGCCGATGGTGTAGATGTGCACGAGCAGGCTGACGAACGTGACCACCACCATCATCATCGCGCTGAGGCGGTCGACCAGGAATCCGACATGCGCGGAGTAGCTGCCGATCTCGAACCAGGTGTAGACGTTCTGGTTGAACGTGGGCGCGCCGCCGTAGACCAGGTCGTACAGCACCTTCATCGACAGGGCGCAGGAGATCGCGACGCCGAGGATCGTGACCCAATGCGCGCCCGCGCGTCCGATCTGGCGACCGAAGAAGCCGGCGACGATGGCGCCGAAAAGCGGCGCGAGCGCGATGGTCAGCAGGATGTTTTGCGATATCACTATGAAGATTCCGTTGCGTCTGCGCGGGCGTTGCTTGGTGGTGCGGGTGTGATCGTGACGCGGATACTGAATGCGATGTTGAAGACTCTGGTGTTACTCAGGACTATCGCTGCAGCCTTATTGGCGCTGCGAGCTGCCCGTTCCACTCACTCCATCCCACCGTCGTCCCGGCGGAAGCCGGGACCCAGTGGCGCTCGCTTTTCCGGCGTCCCATGACGGAGGCCAGGGCCAACGTCGCTGGGTCCCGGCGTTCGCCGGGACGACGGAGCTTTCAGCCCTTCATCGAATCCAGCTCCGCCACGTTGATCGAACTGCGGTTGCGGAATACCACCACGAGGATCGCCAATCCGATCGCGGCTTCCGCCGCCGCCACCGTCAGGATGAAGAACACGAACACCTGGCCCGACGCGTCCCCGAGGTAACGCGAGAACGCGATGAAATTCATGTTGACCGACAGCAACATCAGCTCGATGGCCATCAGCAGCACGATGATGTTCTTGCGGTTGATGAAGATGCCCGCGACGCTGATGCAGAACAGCAGCGCGCCGAGCGCGAGGTAGTGGCCGAGCGAAAGCGTCATCACGGGTTCTGCCCCTTGGTCTCGGCGTCCATCTTGATCAGGCGCACGCGATCCTCCGCGCGCACCTGCACCTGCCGGCCCGCATCCTGGTGCTTGGTGCCCGGGCGGCGACGCAGCGTCAGCGTGATCGCCGCGATGATCGCCACCGTCAGGATCACGCCGGCAATCTCGAACGGCAGCAGATAGTCGGTGAACATCGCACGGCCGATCCACTCGATGTTCGAGCCGTTGTCGACCAGCGCCGGGTTCGCCGGATCGATGGTCTGGCGCAGCCGGTTCACGCCGATGAGCGTGAACATTTCGGCCGCCATGATCACCGCGACGAGGCCTGCCACCGGCAGGTAGCGCGCGAAGCCTTCGCGGATCGGATCGATCTTGATGTCGAGCATCATCACCACGAACAGGAACAGCACCATCACCGCGCCGACGTAGACCAGCACCAGCGCGATGGCCAAGAACTCGGCCTGCAGCAGCAGCCACAGGCAGGCGCTGGAGAAAAACGTCAGCACCAGGCACAGCACCGCGTACACGGGATTGCGCACCGTGATCACGGCCAGCGCGGACGCCGCCGTGATGGCACCAATGAGATAGAAGGCGATCAGTTCGACGGACATGCGGGCCTCAGCGGTACGCCGCATCGAGCGCCTTGCGCTCGGCGATCTCGGATTCCAGGCGATCGCCGATGGCGAGCAGCTGGAGCTTGTTCACGACGTTTTCGCCGCGCTTCTCGAAGTGGTATTCGTGGATGTGGGTCTCCACGATGGAATCCACCGGGCAGCTTTCTTCGCAGAAACCGCAGTAGATGCACTTGAACAGATCGATGTCGTAACGCGTGGTGCGGCGCGTGCCGTCGGCGCGCGGCTCCGAGTCGATCGTGATCGCCAGCGCCGGGCACACGGCCTCGCACAGCTTGCACGCGATGCAGCGTTCCTCGCCGTTGGGATAACGGCGCAGCGCATGCAGTCCGCGGAAGCGGTGCGACATCGGGATCTTTTCTTCCGGATAGTTGACCGTGTACTTCGGTTTGACGAAGTACTTCAGTGTCAACCACAGGCCCGCCAGCAGCTCGATCAGCAGCAGACTGCGCAGGTAGCCAAAAACGCGATTCATGTGCTGACCTCAGACGCCTGCCTGGACCCAGCCCCAGTGCACGAAGCACGCGGCGACCAGGACCCAGACGAGGGTGATGGGAATGAAGATCTTCCAGCCCAGACGCATGATCTGGTCGTAGCGGTAGCGCGGGAACGTGGCGCGGAACCACAGGAAGAGGAAGGCGAAGAACAGGGCCTTGATCAGCAGCCACCAGATGCCCGGCGCGCCGAGGATGCCCCACGAGGACGGGAACGGCGACAGCCAGCCGCCCGCGAACAGAATCGCGGTGAGGAAGCTGATCAGGATCATGTTGGCGTATTCGGCGAGGAAGAACACCGCAAACGCCGCGCCGGAATATTCCACGTGGAAACCGGCGACGATTTCCGATTCGCCTTCGGCCACGTCGAACGGGGCGCGGTTGGTCTCGGCCACGCCGGAGATGTAATAGACGACGAAGAGCGGGAACAGCGGCAGCCAGAACCAGTCGAACAGACCGCCCTCGCCCGCCTGCGCACGCACGATCTCGGACAGGTTGAGGCTGCCCGCGCACACGAGCACGCCCACGAGCGCGAAGCCCATCGCGATTTCGTAGCTCACCACCTGCGCGGCGGAACGCATCGCGCCAAGGAACGCGTATTTCGAGTTCGAGGCCCAGCCGGCGAGGATCACGCCGTACACGCCCATCGAGGTCATCGCGAGCAGGTACAGCAGGCCGGCGTTGATATCGGCGAGCACGATGCCGTCCTCGAACGGCACCACGGCCCAGGCCGCGAAGGCCGGCGCCAGCGCGAGCACCGGTGCGAGCTTGTAGAGGAAGCGGTGCGCACTGCTGGGCACCAGCAGTTCCTTGAACAGCATCTTGAACACGTCGGCAAACGGCTGGATCAGGCCGATGCCGAAGATGCGGCCGACGTACACCGGCCCGTGGCGCGCGTGCATCCAGCCAATGACCTTGCGTTCCCACAGGGTGAAAAACGCGACGCAGACGATCAGCGGCACGGTGACCACGAGAATCTTGATCACCGTCCAGACCAGCAGGCCGACGGTGCCGAAGGCGAGGAAGAACTCGCGCAGCAGGCCGATCGGTTGGCTCAGCAGTTCGAACACGCTTAGGCCCTCGACACGTTCAGGATGGCGCCGGCGCCGGCGATGGGCGCGGTGGCGTCGTAGCCGGTTTCGATCCACGCGCCACCGCGCGGCACGCGGGCGCTGGTTTCGATCGGCAGCGTGGCGGTGCCGCGGCCGTCGTCGACCTTGGCAAGTGCGCCGCTGGCCAGTTCACGTGCTGCGGCATCGTCCGGGTGCAGCACGATGCGGGCGCCACGCGTGAGCGTGTGCGCGTTGAGCGGCGCGGCGCGGCGCAGCACGGCGTCGGCGCGGTAGATGGCGGTGGTGGCGATGCGCTGGAGGCAGCCTTCGCTGGTGGTGGTGTCGCGCGACGCGAGACCGGTGCCGCTGGCGACGTCCTGCGGGATGCCGAGGCCGGCCTGCATGTCGGTGAAGTCAACGAAGTCGAAACCGGGTGCAGCGAGTTTTTCGCCGAGCGCACGCAGCACGCTCCAGCCGGCACGCGCTTCGCCCGGGGCCTTCACGGCGGGCGTGACGCGCTGTGCATCGCCGAGGGCGTTGATCAGCGTGCCGTCGATTTCCGGCAGCAGGCCGATCGGCAGGATCACGTGGGCGACGCGCTTGAGCGCTTCGTCCGCGTAGGCCGCGAACGCGACAACCGTCGATTGCGCGAAGGCCTTGAGGCCGGCGGTGGAATCCGCGAGATCGTGCGCGGGGTCGACGCCGTAGAGCACGTAGGCCTTGCGCGGCTGCGCCAGCATCGCCTGTGCATCGCGTGCAGTCGGCAGCACGCCGTTGCGTGCGAGGCCGATCGCGTTGGCGCCCTGCGGCAGCGCGTTGAGGCGTGCACCGGTGCTGTCGGCGATGTGCTGCGCGAGCGCGCGCAGCCACGAGGCCTGCGGGTGGTTCAGCGCGCTTTCGCCGAGGATGACGACGGCGCTCGATGCATCGCGCAGCGAGGCGATCATCGCCTTGGCGAAATCGTCGGACTCGGCGCGGCCGAGCGCGTCGGCCATGCCGGCCGGCGGCGTGGCGGTGCCGCCCTCGCCTGCCGCGCGGGCCAGCGACAGCAGCGCGTCGACCATCGCGTTCGGCGTGACGATACGCTTCTGCGCCACCGGGTAGTTCAGGTCGAAGTCGATCGGATTGAGCGCGAAGACTTTGGCGCCGCGCGTCGCGGTCTTGCGGATGCGGTGGTTGAGCAGCGGTGCTTCATGCCGTGGGTTGCAGCCGATCAGCAGCACGGCGCCGACGGTTTCGATCTCGGCCAGCGGCATCGCAAACGGCTGCGCGACGGGGGCGTCGGCGAAGTCCGCGGTGCGCAGGCGGTGGTCGAGGTTGCCGGTGCCGAGGTGCTTCGCGATGCGGGCGAGCAGCGCGCCTTCTTCGTTCGTCGTGGCAGGGTTGACCAGCATGCCGAGGTCGTCGCCTTTGTTGGCGGCGAGCAGTTCGGAGGTGCGCTTGAGCGCCTCATCCCAGCTGGCTTCGCGCCAGTTGGCACCGTCGCGCAGCATCGGCATCGCCACGCGATCGCTCGCGCGCAGGCCGGTGTGGGCATAACGATCGCGGTCCGAGAGCCACGCCTCGTTCACGGCTTCGTTGTCGCGCGGCACGCTGCGCAGGATTTCGCCGCGGCGCACATGGTGGTAGAGGTTGGAGCCGAGTGCGTCGTGGTAACCGATCGATTCCTTCGCGACCAGTTCCCAGGCGCGGGCGCGAAAACGGAACGGCTTGTTCGTCAGCGCGCCGACCGGGCACACGTCGATGATGTTGCCCGACAGCTCGCTGTCGATGTTCTTGCCGATGTAGGTGCCGATCGAGAGGTTCTCGCCGCGGCTCATGCCGCCGAGCTCGTAGGTGCCGGCGATCTCGGACACGAAGCGGACGCAACGCGTGCAGTGGATGCAGCGCGTCATGTCGGTGGCGACCAGCGGGCCGATGTTCTCGTCCGGCACCACGCGCTTGCTTTCGGTGAAGCGGCTGACAGAGCGGCCGTAGCCCATGGCCACGTCCTGCAGCTCGCACTCGCCGCCCTGGTCGCAGATTGGGCAGTCGAGCGGGTGGTTGATCAGCAGGAATTCCATGACGTTGCGCTGCGAGTCGAGCGCGCGCTTGGTCTGGGTGTAGACCTTCATGCCTTCCATCACCGGCGTGGCGCAGGCGGGCATGGGTTTTGGCGCCTTTTCCACGTCGACGAGGCACATGCGGCAGTTGGCCGCGATCGGCAGCTTCTCGTGGTAGCAGAAGCGCGGGATCGGGATGCCGGCCTTGTCGGAGGCGTGGATGATCATCGAGCCTTTCGGCGCGGTCATCGCGACGCCGTCGATCTCGATGTTGACGTGGTCGGGGGGCGTGTTCGGGTTGATGGGCTGCGCGCTCATGCGGCGGCTCCGGGTGCGGTGTGGCGGTGCGGCGCGTCAGCAAGGAGCCAACGTCGCTGGGTCCCGGCGTTCGCCGGGACGACGGAGGGGAAATGACCGAGGGTCAGGCGGTCCGAGAACGTCGAATGAAAACGCCCGTCGTCCCGGCGAACGCCGGGACCCAGCGACGTTGTTTCGCCCTGAACGTCGATCACGCCGCCACCCCCACCTGCGCATCAACGATCGAGCGCCCGTTGTTCACGTAGTACTCGAACTCGTGCCAGAAGTGCCGCAGCATCCCCTGCACCGGCCACGCAGCGGCTTCACCGAACGCACAGATGGTGTGTCCTTCGATCTGGCCCGCGGCGGCCTTCAGCAGGTTGATGTCATCGAGCGTGGCCTTGCCATCGACGATGCGCGTCAGCACGCGGTACATCCAGCCGGTGCCTTCGCGGCAAGGCGTGCACTGGCCGCAGGATTCGGCGTAGTAGAAGCGGCTGATGCGCTGCGTCGCACGCACCATGCAGGTGGTTTCGTCCATCACGATGACGGCGCCGGAGCCGAGGCCCGAGCCCGCCTTCTGCAGCGAGTCGTAATCCATCGTGCAGGCCATCATCGTCTCGGCCGGCAGCACCGGCATCGACGAACCGCCGGGGATCACGGCCTTCAGCTTGTTGCCGTTGCGCACGCCGCCGGCCATCTGCAGCAGGTCCGCGAACGAGGTGCCGAGACGGATCTCGAAATTGCCCGGGTTGTTGACGTGGCCGGACACCGAAAACACCTTCGGGCCGCCGTTGTTGGGCTTGCCGAGGTTGAGGAACCACTCCGCGCCGTTGCGCAGGATCGCCGGCACGGACGCGTAGGTTTCGGTGTTGTTGATCGTCGTCGGCTTGCCGAACAGGCCAAAGTTGGCCGGGAACGGCGGCTTGAAGCGCGGCTGGCCCTTTTTGCCTTCCAGCGATTCCATCAGCGCGGTTTCTTCGCCGCAGATGTAGGCACCCGCGCCGAGCGCGTTGTGGATGTCGATGTCGATGCCGGAGCCGAGGATGTTCTTGCCGAGCCAGCCGTTGGCGTAGGCATCCTTCAGCGCCTGCTCAATGCGCTCGAACGGCTCATGGTGGAATTCGCCGCGCATGTAGTTGTACGCAACCGTCGAGCCGGTCGCGTAACACGCGATCGCGAGGCCTTCGATCACCGCATGCGGGTTGTAGCGCAGGATGTCGCGGTCCTTGCACGTGCCCGGTTCGGATTCGTCCGAGTTGCAGAGGATGTACTTCTGGCCGGGCGCGGTGCGCGGCATGAAGCTCCACTTGAGCCCGGTCGGGAAGCCTGCACCGCCACGGCCGCGCAGGCCCGAGGCTTTCACCGCGTCGATGATCGCGACCTGGTCGGTCTTCTCGGTGAGGATCTTGCGCAACGCCTGGTAACCGCCGGCCTTCAGGTAGCTGTCGTACGACCACGGCTGGTCGAAGTGCAGCGTGGTGAGGACCACGTTGTGGTCCTGCGGCATGGGGCCGACGGCGCCGCGCTGGTCGAGATAGGAGTGGTGACCGTGTGCCATGAGGTTTCTTCGGAATCCTACTTCAGCCCGTCGAGGATCTCGTCCACCTTCGCGGTGTCGAGCTTCTCGTGGTAATGACCGTTGACCACCATCATCGGCGCACCGGCACACGCGGCGAGGCATTCTTCCTCGCGCTTGAGGTAGATGCGGCCGTCGGCGGTGCTTTCTCCCAGCCTGGTGCCGAGCTTCTTCTCGCAGTAGCGCACGATGTCTTCGGCGCCGTTGAGCCAGCAGCTGATGTTGGTGCAGATCGCGACGTTGTTACGGCCCACCGGGCTGGTCTCGAACATCGAGTAGAACGTGGCCACTTCGTAGGCCCAGATCGGCGGGATGTCGAGGTACTTGGCCACCGCGGCGATGAGTTCGTCCGTCAGCCAGCCGCCGTTCGATTCCTGCGCGGCGAACAGGCCCTGAATAACGGCCGACCGCTTGCGATCGGGCGGGAACTTGGCCACCCAGTGGTCGAGGTGTTCGCGCACGTGCGCGGTGAGCACGACCATCGGGTCGACGTCTTTCACCGCTTCGAAATTGCCGGTGGCTTTCATACGAAGAACCGTGATTCGTGATTCGTGACTTGTGATTCGAAAGAGCCGGCGATCGCTGCTGTCGACGACGTGCAGGATTCGCACGCAAAACGCTGACGCGACGCACGCCGCTTCAGCGAATCACAAGTCACGAATCCCGAATCCCGGCTTCTCATCGGTCGATCTCCCCGAACACGACATCGTACGTGCCGATCATGGCCACGACGTCGGACAGCATGTGGCCGCGCACCACCGCGTCCATCGACGACAGATGCGCGAAGCCGGGGGCGCGCAGCTTCAGGCGGAACGGCTTGTTGGCGCCGTCGCTGACGATGTAGGCGCCGAATTCGCCCTTCGGCGCCTCGACCGCGGCATACACCTCGCCTTCCGGCACCACATACCCTTCGGTGAAGAGTTTGAAGTGGTGGATGAGCGCTTCCATGTCGTCCTTCATTTCCTCGCGGGACGGCGGAATCACCTTGTAGTTGTGCAGCGTGACCGGGCCTTTCAGCGTGCGCAGTTTGTCGACGCACTGCTTGATGATGCGCGTGGACTGGCGCATCTCTTCCACGCGCACGAGGTAGCGGTCATAGCAGTCGCCGCCCACGCCGACGGGGATGTCGAAGTCGACTTCGGCGTATTTCGCGTACGGCTGCTTCTTGCGCAGGTCCCACGCGATGCCCGAGCCGCGCAGCATCGGGCCGGTCATGCCCCACGCCAGCGCCTTCTCCGGCGGGATCACGCCGATGCCGACGGTGCGCTGTTTCCAGATGCGGTTGTCGGTGAGCAGGGTCTCGTATTCGTCGATGCGGTGCGGGAAGTCCTGCGCGAAGGCGTCGAGGAAATCCAGCATCGAACCTTCACGCCATTCGTTGACGCGCTTGAGCTCCGCGCCCTTGCGCCACGGCGATTCCTTGTACTTGGGCATCACGTCCGGCAGGTCGCGATACACGCCGCCCGGACGGTAGTAGGTTGCGTGCATGCGCGCGCCCGACACCGCTTCGTAGCAGTCCATCAGCTCTTCGCGTTCGCGGAAGGCGTAGAGGAACATCGCCATCGCGCCCAGATCGAGGCCGTTGGTGCCGACCCACATCAGGTGGTTGAGGATGCGCGTGATCTCGTCGAACATCGTGCGGATCCACAGCGCACGTTCCGGCGCCTCGATCCCGAGCAGGCGTTCGATGGCCAGCACGTAGGCGTGCTCGTTGCACATCATCGAGACGTAATCCAGGCGATCCATGTAGCCGATCGACTGGTTGAACGGCTTGCTCTCGGCCAGCTTCTCGGTGCCGCGATGCAGCAGGCCGATGTGCGGATCGGCGCGCTGCACGACCTCGCCGTCCATCTCCAGCACCAGGCGCAGCACGCCGTGCGCAGCGGGATGCTGCGGGCCGAAGTTCATCGTGTAGTTGCGGATTTCCTGCATGGCTTATTTTTCCACCGCCGCGGCGGGCGCGGACTCGGCGTTGTTGCCGGTGTTCTGCGTGACGAGGCTCACGCGCTCGGCGCCGGCGGCCTGCATGCGCGAGTCGCTGCGCACCACGCGCGGCACCAGCACGCGCGGTTCGATCGAGACCGGCTCGTACACCACGCGGCCCTTCTCGGCGTCGTAACGCACTTCGACGTTGCCGATCAGCGGGAAATCCTTGCGGAACGGATGGCCGACGAAACCGTAATCGGTGAGGATGCGGCGCAGGTCCGGATGGCCCTCGAAGACGATGCCGAACAGGTCGAAGGCCTCGCGCTCGAACCAGTTGGCCACCGGCCAGATGTCGACGAGCGAGGCGATGACCGGAAGCGTTTCATCCGGGCAGAAGGCCTTGATGCGCACGCGGCGGTTATGGTGCACCGACAGCAGGTGCGCGACCGCGGCGAAGCGGTTGGCAATACCGGCCGGACGCGGGCGATCGGCCCACTTGAAGCGGCCCGGGCCCTGCCCTTCGACGCCGCGCGAGAAACCTTCGCTCGACACGTCGTCGGTGTCCCACTCGTCGTCACCGTAGCTAAGGTAATCGACGCCGCTGATGTCGATCAGCTGATCGAAGCGGAACTCGGCGTCGTCGCGCAGCGTGCGCGCGACATCGAGCCAGGCCTCGGCCAGCACGACCAACGTGGTTTCGCCGCGATCCTCGCGCACCGTCGCCTTGCCCTCGAAGCGGGCGCGGAGGCGATCGGCGAAAGATTGGGCCTGCTCGGGCATGGCGCGTGTGGGTCCTTGGATCGGTGGCGGTCGCGCGTCAGCGCGCGATGGTGTTGGTGCGGCGGATCTTCTTCTGCAGCTGCAGGATGCCGTGGATCAGCGCCTCGGCCGTCGGCGGGCAGCCCGGCACGTAGACATCCACCGGCACCACGCGATCGCAGCCGCGCACCACCGCGTACGAGTAGTGGTAATAGCCGCCGCCGTTGGCGCAGGAGCCCATCGAAATGACCCACTTCGGGTCCGGCATCTGGTCGTAGACCTTGCGCAGCGCCGGGGCCATCTTGTTGACCAGGGTGCCGGCGACGATCATCACGTCGGACTGGCGCGGGCTCGGACGGAAGATCACGCCCATGCGGTCGAGGTCCAGGCGCGCGGCGCCGGCGTGCATCATCTCGACCGCGCAGCAGGCAAGACCAAAAGTCATCGGCCACATCGAGCCGGTGCGGGCCCAGTTGACCAGCGTATCGACGGACGTGGTGACGAACCCGCGCTCGAGCAGCGGGTTGTCGCCCTCGGGGCGAAGAATGTCGTCGACGCGGCCGATCGGTTCGGGGTTGTGGAAGATCTGCGAGAGACTCATCGGATCACTCCCACTCCAGCGCGCCTTTTTTCCATTCGTAGGCAAATCCGATGGTCAGGATGCCGAGGAAGATCGCCATCGCCCAGATGGCCGTCGCGCCGATCTCCTGGAACACGACCGCCCACGGAAACAGGAAGGCGATTTCCAGGTCGAACACGATGAACAGGATGGCGATCAGGTAGTAGCGCACGTCGAACTTCATGCGCGCGTCCTCGAAAGCCTCGAAGCCGCATTCGTAGGGCGAGAGTTTCTCGGATTCGGGATTCTTGGGGCCGAGCAGCCAGCCGACGGTGAGCAGCACCACCGCGATGCCGGTGGACACGATCAGGAACAGCAGGATCGGCAGATATTCGCCCAGCACGTCGTTCTCGCCTCGCTTCGCGGCCGCCGGTGCGACCCTGGAGTTGCTGCGGCGCGCCGGGTGGCGCGCATCGGTGTCGAGCGGGCGTCGTGCTCGCGCGTCGATGGCGGGCGTGTGTCGCGGCGTGGCGGCACCGTCTGCTGGCGAAACGCGGTGGCCCGTTCCGGGGCCTGTGCGAAGCTTGCTCTGTGCGTTTGCCGACCGTGCTGCGATGCGCAACGCGAGCCGGAACGTGACAGCCAATTGTCGCATGCGCCTCTCGCGCGGAGCAACCGCAACGAGGGCGCAATCGTGCGATGTCGTGCGCGCGCGGCACAAATCCCGGGCACAAAAAAACCCGCGACGGGCGCGGGTCGATTCGATCGGCCCGCGCATCGCATCCGATGCGCGAACCTCTGCGTTGGTGCCCAAGGGGGGACTCGAACCCCCACACCTTACGGCGCTACCACCTCAAGGTAGTGCGTCTACCAATTCCGCCACCTGGGCAGGTGTTGCTCATGCCGCCGCCGTGGCCGGCGGGGCGCGAAGTCTACGGCGAATCAGCCGCCGTTGTCATCCTCGTTCTGCGGCGCGGCTTCGACGGCCGGCGCTGCCTGTTCGACCGGCGCGTCGCCGGTGGCGGGCGCTGCGGCATCGGTGGACGGAGCGACGTCGACGGGCGCGGCCGGAACTTCGGCCGGCGTCGCGGCGGCACCGTTCGCCGCGGCGGGCGCAGGCGTCGCATCGCCGGCGGGAACCTCGGTCGCCGCGGGCGGCAGCGTGCCCATGATGCCCAGATCCTGCGTGCCGGCGGCCGAGCCCGCGGTCTTGTGCAGATAGACCGCCATGCCCAGGCTCAGGAGGAAGAAGATCGCAGCGAGGATCGCGGTGCTCTTGGAGAGGAAGTTCGAGGCGCCGCGCGCACCGAACACCGTGGCAGACGCACCCGCGCCGAAACCCGAACCCGCGGCGGCACCGGCGCCACGCTGCAGCAGGATCAGCACGATCATGGCCACGGCCACGAGGACGAACAACACATTGGCTAGCGTAAGAATCATGAGGCTCTTGCGACGTGCGCTTACCGGGAGGACACCGTCGCCGCGGCGACGATGTCCAGGAAATCCTTGGCCACGAGGGACGCGCCCCCGATGAGGCCGCCATCGACGTCCGGCTGTGCAAACAGCTCGGCGGCGTTGGCGGGTTTCACGCTGCCGCCGTAGAGGATCGGCAGCGAGTCGGCAATCTTAGCATCAAGTGCGCGGATTTCGCTACGGATGGCGGCGTGCACGCCCTGCGCCTGCGCCGGCGTGGCGGTGCGGCCGGTGCCGATGGCCCACACCGGCTCGTACGCCAGGATGGCGCCGTCGAGCACGTTCGCGCCGAGCGCGAAGATCGGTTCGAGCTGGCGGCAGATGGCCCATTCGGTCTGGTCGGCCTCGCGCTGGTGCAGGGTTTCGCCGACACACAGGATCGGCACCAGCCCGGCCTTCTTTGCCGCGACGAATTTTTCCGCGACAAGCTCATTGCTTTCGCCGTGCAGGTGACGGCGCTCGGAGTGGCCGACGAGTCCGTAGCGGCAACCCACGTCGAGCAGCATCGCGGCCGATACCTCGCCGGTGTAGGCGCCTTCGACGTTTGCGCTGACATCCTGCGCGCCGAAGGCGAGCCCGGCATTGCCATAGCGCTCGATCAGCTCGCTGAGGTAAGGCACCGGCGGCAGGATCGCCACCTCCACGTCGGCCGGACGCGAGCCGGCGAGCACCGCGTCGAGCAGGCCGCGCGCGAAGGCACGGTTGCCGTGCAGCTTCCAGTTTCCGGCGACGAGTCTGCGGCGCATGGCGATTCCGTGGGTGCGGTATGGAGCGCGAGGATAGCGACGCGCGCCCGCAGCGTCACCTGCCGGAACGGTGCGCCGCCGTCGGATCCTGCGGCGGCGATGCCGCGTCGTCGCGCGCCTGCCGCGGGCGCGGCGGTGCGAGCACCTCGCCGTGCATCGCCGCCAGTCGCTCGAGCAGGCGGAACTGCGCGCGCCGCGGCACGTCCAGCGACTCCATCGCGTCGATGAGATTTTCCACCAGCGCATTGAAGTCCGCTTCGGTCAGGCCGCGCCCGGCGTGCGCCTCCGCCATCGAGGCTCCGCTGTAGACGCAGGGACCGCCGGCTTCCACGCAGATCAGTTCGACCAGTTTCTCGTGCAGCCGCACGATGTTCGCGTTGCGGAAATGGTGCGCGATGCGGCTGTCGTCGGACGTGCGCGACAACAGTTCGAGCGCGATCGCATCGACGCCGTCGCGGCCGCCGAGGTCCGCGTAGAGCGAACGCGGCGGCGTGGCGCAGCCCTGCGCGAGCAGCAGCACGAGCAACGGCGCGATGCGCGCGATCGATGCCATGCCGGCCTCAGTAGCTCAGCTGCACGGAAAGATAACCGCCGCGCTGGCGATCGAGCGTGGCGATGCTGCCCAGATCGGCCCAGGCCGCGACCACGGCGATCCGCTTGTTCGGAAACCATGCCACGAAGGCGTCGCGCCAGGCGTCCTCGCGCGCGAAGCCGAGGTTGTCGGGCTTCTCGCGATACTCGATGCCCAGTGCAAGCTCCGGCGCGAGCAGCACGGCCGCCGAGCCTTCGAACACCAGCGAGCGCCCGCCCTTGCGGTCGCCGCCGAAGCCGAGCAGGCCGATCTGGTTGGCGCGGGTCGACCGCAGCGTGCCGTTGAGCAACAGCGGATAGCCGCCGGCCGCGTCCAGCCAGAGTTTGGTCGCGCTGAGATACATGTCGGTGCCGCTGCCATCGCGCGCGCCCACCGCGAGCGGCAGCGCATCGTCGCGCAGTCGTTTGTGCTGCACGCCGAGACTGATCTGCGGCATCGCGCTGTAGACCAGGTCGCCACCCAGCCGCAGCTTCGCGCCGACGATGTCCTGCTCCAGCGCCTCGTACGGCAGCGCGAGCCGGCGGCGCAGCTCGCCCAGATCGAACCGCTGGCGCGCGAGCGACAGCTCGATCCGGTTGCGGAAGGTGTAGGCCACGCCGTAGCCGTTGAGGGCATAGTCGCCGCTGTCGACGCGGGTGACGAAGGCGGTGCCGCCGCTTTCGTCGCGCGTGCCGTAGCCGGCGAGCACCGCCCACGGCACGATGCCGCCGCCGGCGCTGCCCTCCACCATCGTCGCGCCGCCGGTGGCCAGCAGGCGACCGTCGTCGGCACGTGCGGCGGCACTTGCGGCCAGCAGCAGCGCAACAGCGCAGACACGGCGGATGTCGATCATGGATACTCCTCAGGCCTCGCGCGGGGCCGCGACGAAACGGGCGTGCCAGCCGAGCAGTTCTTCGCCCGGCATCGGCGCACTGAACAGGAAGCCTTGCACCATGTCGCAGTTGAAGCGGCGCAACAGTGCCAGGCTGCGGTCGTCCTCCACGCCTTCGGCGATCACGCTCAGGCCCATGTTGTGGCCCAGCTCGATCGTCGAACGCACGATGACGGCATCGTCGCTGCCTTCCGACAGCTGCATGACGAAACTCTTGTCGATCTTCAGCTCGTCCACGGGCAGGCGCTTGAGCTGCGCGAGCGAGGAATACCCGGTGCCGAAGTCGTCGATCGACAGGCGCACGCCGACGCCGCGCAGGCGATGCAGCATGCGCACGGCGTAGTCGACGTCGCGCATCAGCGCGCTTTCGGTCAGCTCGAGGATCAGGCGCCCGGGCGGCACCGCGTGGCGGCGCAGCGCCTGGTCGATGAAGTCGACCAGATCCACGTCCATCAGATCCATCGCCGACAGGTTCACCGCGATGCCCAGGTCCAGGTCCTGCTCGCGCCACAGGCCGTTGTGCAGCAGGGCGCGGTCGAGCACGTGGCGCGTCATTGCATGGATGAAACCCGAATGCTCGGCGAGCGGCACGAATTCGTCGGGACCGATCGCGCCGAGCACGGGATGTGTCCAGCGCAGCAGCGCTTCGGCATGCACCACGCGGCCGTGCTCGAGTTCGAGTTTGGGCTGGAAATGCAGGTCGAACTGGTTGCGCTCGATCGCGCGCGGCAGGTCCGCAAGCAGGGTCAGGCGGCGCAGGTGGATCTCGTCGGAGCCGTCGCGGTACAGCGCCACGCCGCTGCGCTGCTGCTTGCCTTCGTACAGCGCGATGTCGGCGCGGCGCAGCAGCGTCTGCGCATCGGCCCCGTGCTGCGGATGCAGCGCCACGCCGAGGCTCGCGTCCAGATGGATGCGCGTGTCGGGCAGCTCCAGCGGGCGGCGCAGTTGGGCCAGCACGTCGGCGGCGCGCTCGCGCACGCGCTGCGGGTCGGCGTTGTCGAGCAGCACGAAGAATTCGTCGCCGCCCAGGCGGGCGACCAGGTCGCCCGGCAGGGTGGCGTCGCGCAGCCGGCGCGCGGCCTCGACGAGCACCCGGTCGCCGAACGCGTGTCCGAGCGTGTCGTTGATTTCCTTGAAGCGGTCGAGGTCGAGCATCACCACCGCGCAGCCGCCGCCCTCGCGCTGGCAGCGCCGGATGGCCGACTCCAGCGCCTCGACCGCGCGGGCGCGGTTGGGCAGGCCGGTCAGCGCGTCGTGCGTGGCCTGGAACACGATCTTGGCCTCGCGTTCGGCGATGCCTTCCTGCATGCGTGCAAACGCCGATCCGAGCCGCGCGAGTTCGTCCTTGCCGCGCATGCGCGGCAGGCGGCTGTAGTCGCCGTGCTCGATGCGCAACGCGGCCTCCGCCAGTTCGCCGACCGGGCGACTGACACTGCGCGCCAGCAGCACCGCGACGATCAGCGCAAGCAGCGCCGCGAGTCCCGACAGCACGAGGATGCGGCGCTTGAGCGCGGCATACGGCGCCATCGCGGTGTCGAGCGATCCCTGCAGCACCGCCACCACCGGCAACGGCGCAGCGGTGACCTGCTGCGTGACGACGAACGCACGCGCGGACTGCAGACGCACCTCGCGCAGCGCACCGAGGTCGCGGGTCAGCTGCGTCTGCTGTGCCAGCAGCGCGGCGCTCTGCGGATCCAGGCTCGATGCGTAGACGCGCAGCCGTTCGCCCTCCACCCGCGCCAGGCTCACGTCGAAGCCGGTGAGATCGCGATACACCACGGTGTACTGCGCGTTCAGACGCGAACCCAGCGCCACCCAGCCCACCAGCGTCGGCGCCATCACCGGCACCAGCGCCACCTGGTACAGGACATCGTCGAGCGCCACCACCGCCACGGCACTGCCGTCCGTGCGGGCACGGTCGAGCAGCGGCGCCAGCGCCGCCTGCTGCTGCTCGGCCGCGGCCGTCGACAGGCTGCTCTGCAGGGTGCCGTCGGGGCGCAGCAGCGCGCCCAGGTCCGCGTTCAGTCGCACGCTCTGGTTGGCGAGTGCCGACAGCATCGTCGGCTCGTCGCCGCTCGCGACCGCGGCGCGGAAGCCGAAATCGTCCGCCAGCAGCATCACCGAATCGCGCACGCGCGTGCCGCGCACCTCGTGGAAGCGCTGCCAGATGCGCTCGGCGGCACGCAGGCGGTCTTCGAGTTCGGCGCGCACGCTGCGTTCGGTGACCACCTGCACCACGGCGAACGTCGCGGCCTGCGCGCCGAGCACGAGCAGCACCAGCAGCGCGATGATCTTGCTGCGGAAGCGGAAGGTCTTCAGCGCCACGGCCGCCTCAGCCGCCGCGGCCGAGGCTGCGGAACTTCTCCTGCAGCGCGCGCAGACGCTCGTTGCCGGCGCGTGGCGGCGGCGGCGGTGCGAGCACCATGTCGATGGTGCGCTCGATGGGCGCGGCATCGGCGATGTCCAGCATCTGCGATGCGGGCTGCGGCTGGCCGCGCGCGTGCCAGACCTCGAGCCGGTAGCGGCCGGCAGGCGCCTCGATCCGCGCCTGCCCCCGTGCATCGGTACGCGCGAAATACGGCGTGTCGAGCACCACGATGTGCGCCAGCATCCAGTCGTGGATGTTGCAGCCGATCGACACCACGCCGGGTGTCTCGAACGTCACCGGCGCGGCGGTGCGACCCGAGTACAGCGGCAGCTCGAACCGCTTGGTGGGCGAGAACGAATAGACCTGGTGCAGCGTGTCGTCGCTGTTGGGGAACGACACGCGCGTCCCCGCCGTCACCGGCAGCACCGCGGGCACGAAGGTGGCGTCGACCTGGTCGATCTCGGCCGTGGCCGGCGGCAATGTCATCGGCAGCTCCGGGTGCAGGCTGACCACCGCATCGGACAGCGCCGCCGCGTCGCCGCGCACGCTCACCCGCACCTCGGCGGCCTGCGACGGCCACGCACACGCCAGCCCCGACGCATACGCGCAGAGGCGGAACCACGCTGCGTGCCGCGCGCGCGTCCGCTCCATCCCGACCATCCACCCCCCCATCGACGCGCGCAACGTAGCCTGACTCCCTGCGGCCTGCAATCGTTTACATTGCGTGTACGTGCAGCGGTGCGTGCCGGATGCGCGTCGCTTCGCCGGCGCTGCGCATCCGACTGCGCCGGCACCGAGTCGCGGTGCGGTTGCCGACGGCGGTTCGCGCATCCTGCACGGCCGCCCGCGGGCCCGTCCGTCCGCCCGCTGCGGCGTCAACAATTGTTTCCGGCGCCGCGGCGCCGGCCGATTCCTCCGTCCTGCCGCAGGTCTGCATGTCCGCAATCGACCCCTCTCGGAATCACGCGCTCGTCACGGGCGCTTCCAGCGGCATCGGTGCCGCCATCGCGCGCGAGTACGCACGGCGCGGCACGCCGCTGATCCTCACCGCACGGCGCGAAGATCGGCTCGACGCGCTCGCGGACCAATTGCGCGGCAGCGTCGACTGCGTCGTGATCCCCGCGGACCTGGCGCGACCCGATGCGCCGCTGCATCTGTTCGAGCGCGTGCGCGAGCGCGGGCTGCAGGTCGGCACGCTGGTCAACAACGCGGGCTACGGCGTGCCCGGCAGTTTCCTCGCGTCCGACTGGACCGTGCACGCGCAGTTCCTGCAGGTGATGATCGGCGCGATCACCGAGCTGACTTGGCGTTTTTTGCCGGGCCTGCGCGCCTGCGGCGCCGGCCGCATCCTCAACGTGGCGTCCTTCGCCGGCCTGTCGCCCGGATCGCGCGGCCAGACGCTGTATGCCGGCGCGAAGAGTTACCTGATCAAGTTCAGCGAATCGCTGGCGCTGGAGAACGCCGCGGCGGGCGTGCGCGTGTGCGCGCTGTGCCCGGGCTTCACCTACTCCGAATTCCACGACGTGACCGGCACCCGCGGCCTCGTCTCGCAGCTGCCGAAGTGGATGTGGCTCGACACCGACGAGGTGGCGCGCCAGGGCGTCGACGGTGCCGACGCCGGCCGGGCGATCGTGGTGCCGGGCCTGGGCTACAAGGTGCTGCGGCAGGTGATCAAGCATCTGCCGGACGCCGCCGCGCGACGGCTGATGGCGAAGAACACCGGCCGGATCCGCGACGCGCGCTGAGCCGCGCGACGCGGTCGGCACCGCATCTACGCCGGGTCGATCCAGCCCTGCGCCCGCGCGTGGGCGAGGTCGTCCGGTGTGTCGAGATCGAACGCGAGCGCCTCGCATACGATGCGGTGCGGCGGCGGCCGCAGCGTTGCCCATCGGACGCCGAAACCGCGATCGCCGCGGAGCGTGCGGGCCGCGTCCAGCGTCGCGCGGGACACGCGCGCCGGCACGCCGCAGGTGCCCGCGTAGGCACTGACGGCGTCGCGCGCGGGATCCGGCGCGTCGCGCAGGGCACACAGGTGGGCGGCGTCCAGGTGCAGCTGGTCGAGCGTCGCGATCAGCGTGCTGCCCGCGTGCGCGGCCAGGGCCTCGGCGCCGCGCCGCAGCGACGCGGACAGGCCGTCGCGCCAGTCCGGGTTCGGCACCACGCGCACGGGCAATCCAGCGAGTGCCTGCGAAATCGCATCGTGCCCGTCGCCGACCACCACCACGCACTCCGACGGAGCGGTCTCCAGCAGCAGGCGCGCGACGCGCCGCACCAATGGTTCCCCGTCGCGTCGCAACAGGGCCTTGGGCTGACCGAGCCTGCGACTTGCCCCGGCCGCCAGCAGCAACGCGGCGTGCGGCGGACGCGACGTCACGCTGCGCGTACCGCCATCACCCGCGCCTGCAGCTGCGCCACGATCGCCAGCGCGATCGACTCCGGCCCGCGGCCGCCGAGATCCAGTCCCACCGGCGCGTGCAGCGGCCCGGCCAGCGCCGCGCGCGCGGGTGCATCGAGCAGGGACAGCAGGTCGTCGCGGCGCGCCGGCGGCCCGAGCAGCCCGACGAATGCCGGCGGCGCAGCGGCCAGTGCGGCCAGGGCCTCGCGGTCGAGCTCGAAATCGTGGTGCATCACCAGCGCCGCGGCATAGCCACTACGCGCGACGGGCACCGACGCCGGCGCGAGGTCGATTAGGCGGTCCGCGAGCGCACCGGCGCCGCGCCAGCGCGGGCGACGCTCGACCAGATCGACATACCATCCGAGGCGACGCAGCCACGGCAGCAGCGTCGACGATTCGGGGCCTGCGCCGAACAGCAGCAGGCGCGGTGCGGCGGGCCAGTGCAACGTCCAGCCGTCGGCCGGTACCGCAGCCTCGGTCCGGTCCCATGCCAGCACCGCCTCGGCGGCATCGCCGCCGTCGCTGCAGGCGATGCGCAGGTGCGCCCGCGTCAGCACCAGCTGCAGCGCGACATCGCGCGTGCACCAGGCGCGCAACGGTGCCTGCAGTGATCGCAGCGACGCGACCGGCAGCAGCGCGACATGCAGCAACCCGCGACAACCGATGCGACTGCCGAACAACAGATCCTCGTCGCCGCGCGTATCGAGCGCGATGCAGCGGACCTGCCCGGATGCGGCGACGGCCTGCGCGTCGGCTTCCAGTCCGGGTTCCAGGCAGCCGCCGCTGATCCAGCCGTGGCGCAGGGCGCCATCGCCGAACAGCAGCGCGGCGCCGGGCTTGGCATAGGTCGAGCCTTCGGTCGCGACCACGAGCCCCAGCACGGCCGTCCGGCCATCGTGCATCGCCTCGAGGAGCCGCTCGACAAGTGCGCGCCGGCCGCCGCTGCCGGCGGCCGTGTCGAGGACGGGTGACGTATCGGCGCCGTCCACGGCTCAGTACGCGAACTGTTCGGTGAGAATGCGCTCTTCGAGGTTGTGTTCGGCATCGAACAGCAGCGTGACGGTGCGGTCGCGCGACTCGCGGAGGGTCACCTCCACCACGTCGCGCACTTCGGTCGAATCGGCGGTGGCGCTGACCGGACGCTTGTAGTGGTCGAGGATCTCGAGCTTCACCTCCGTGGCCGCGCGCAGGATCGCGCCGCGCCAGCGCCGCGGGCGGAACGGGCTGATCGGCGTCATCGCCAGCACGTCGCTGTCCAGCGGCAGGATCGGACCGTGCGCCGAGAGGTTGTAGGCGGTGCTGCCGGCCGGCGTCGAGACCAGCACGCCGTCGCAGACCAGCTCGTCCAGACGCACCGCGCCGTTGAGCGACACGCGGATCTTCGCGGCCTGCTTGGTCTGGCGCAGCAGCGACACCTCGTTGAACGCGAGCGCGCTGACGCTGCTGCCGGCCTCGGACGTGGCGATCATTTCCAGCGGCTTGAGCACGCTCGCATGCGCCGAGGCGAGGCGTTCGAGCAGGCCGTCGGTGCGGAACTGGTTCATCAGGAAGCCGACCGTGCCGGCCTTCATCCCGTACACCGGCTTGCCGAGCGCCATGTGCCGGTGCAGCGTCTGCAGCATGAAGCCGTCGCCGCCGAGCGCGACGATGATGTCGGCGTCCTGCGGCGCGAGCTCGCCGAACTGCCGCTGGAGCGCAGCGAGGCTTTCCAGCGCTTCGGGTGTCTTGCTGGCGACGAAGGCGATGCGGGGCGATGAGGTCAACGGCTCGGATCCCGACGGACGAAACGTGAGCATATCGCACCGCGAATGCGTTGCCGTGGCGAACGGGAAGCCGGGCGAGGCTGGTGTCGGACGGGGCGACGCGTGCACGAAGAGCGCCCCCTCCCGCCTTCGGCACCCTCCCCCGCTGCGCGGGAGAGGGGAAAGGCCAACGTGTCGGTGTTTGGGGCCGATGACAGAGCCAGCCGCCGAGGCGCGACAAGCAGGGACGATGGACTTAGGATGTCGGCACCGAGCACGAGCCGCTGCATCGTCGGCACCGAGCACGAGCCGCTGCATCGGAGGAATCCTTCTCCCGCGCAGCGGGGGAAGGTGCCGGCAGGCGGAAGGGGGCAACACCCTTCCTCCGCCACGAGATACAAGTCGGGCCACCCGCGCCCGCCGTATATCCGGACTTACCGCTGCCCCGCCGCCACCAGCTGCGCGATTCGTCGCACCGCCACCGACACCGTCGGGTAATCCATCGTCATCTGGTTGCGCATGTCGCCGATCATCGCCTGGGTAAAGCGCAGCCCCGCATCGTCGCGCTGCAGCCACTGCGCCACGCGTTCGGCCGGCGAGCCGCTGCCGGACTTGAGCACCTGCGCCACCAGCGCGCTCTGCTGGGTCTGCAGCTCGTCGCGCAGCACCCCGCGCGCGTGCGCATGCCAGCGGCCTTCGACGGCCAGTTCGTCGATCTTCTCCAGCAGCCACTTCAGATGCAGCTGCTGACCGAGGCCGAAATACACCTGCGCCACGTCCTTCACGTCGAAGTCGTGTGTCAGCGCCACTTCGATCATGTCGAGCGCCGACATCAGGAACGGCAGGCCGGCCAGCTGCTCGGCCTGCGCCTGCGGGAAATTGAGGTCCATCCAGCGGCCGCGGTCCTCGGCATACTGCACGCGGTCGGCATCGGACAGCACGGTCGCAAGGCCGTTGCGCAGCGTCTCGTACCCCGGCTGGTACCGCGCTACGGAGCGCGCGATGTCCAGGCGCTCGCCCGGCAGGTTCAGCAGCCAGCGGCTCATGCCGCGCAGCTGGTTCCAGATCAGCGACAGCGCATCGAGCTGGGCACTCTCGGGCGCCGTGCCGTCAAGCGCGTCGATGCCGTTCCACAGCTCGCGCGCATCGATCGCAACCCGCGCGATGGTGTAGGCCTTCGCCACCTGCGCGGCGGTTTCGCCGGTGTCTTCCTGCATGCGCAGCGCAAACGTCGAGCCCATGCGGTTGACCATCGAGTTGGTCACCGCGGTGGCGATGATCTCGCGCTTGAGGCGGTGGCGCTGCATGTGTTCGGCGTACGGCGCGTGCAGCGGTTCCGGAAAGTAGCGCTGCAGTTCGGCCGAGAGGTAGGGGTCTTCCGGCACGTCCGAATCGAGCAGCTGGTTGAATACCACGATCTTCGCGTACGACAGCAGAATCGACAGCTCCGGCCGCGTCAGGCCGAGGCCGCGCGCCTTGCGGTCGGCGATCTCGGCGTCGGAGGGCAGGAATTCGATCTGCCGGTCGAGCAGGCCCTGCGCCTCCAGCGTGCGGATGAAGTGCTGCTTGGAGCCCAGGCGCGAGACGCTCATGCGCTCCATCACGGACAGTGCCTGGTTCTGGCGGTAGTTGTCGAACAGCACCAGCTGCTCGACCTCGGCCGTCATGCTCGCGAGCAGCGCGTTGCGGTCCTCGACGCTCAGCTCGCCGCGTGCGACGGCGTCGTTGAGCAGGATCTTGATGTTGACCTCGTGGTCCGAGGTGTCGACGCCGGCCGAGTTGTCGATGAAGTCGGTGTTGAGCAGTACGCCGTTGAGCGCGGCCTCGATGCGCCCGCGCTGGGTGAGGCCGAGGTTGCCGCCCTCGCCCACCACGCGGCAGCGCAGGTCGCGGCCGTCGACGCGCAGCCCGTTGTTGGCGCGGTCGCCGACGTCGGCATGGGATTCGCTCGAGGCCTTGACGTAGGTGCCGATGCCGCCGTTCCACAGCAGGTCGACCGGCGCCTTGAGGATGGCCGACAGCAGTTCGTTCGGCGTCATCTGCGTCACGTCGCCGGCGATGCCGAGCACGGCACGCACTTCGGGCGTGATCTGGATGGTCTTGAGGTTGCGCGGAAACAGCCCGCCGCCCTTCGAGATCAGGTTGGCGTCGTAGTCGGCCCAGCTCGAGCGCGGCAGCTTGAACATGCGCTCGCGTTCGGCGAACGACCGCGCCGCGTCGGGGTTCGGATCGAGGAAGATGTGGCGGTGGTCGAACGCGGCGACGAGCTTGATGTGCTTCGACAGCAGCATGCCGTTGCCGAACACGTCGCCACTCATGTCGCCGATGCCGACGCAAGTGAAGTCCTCGGTCTGGCAATCGCGGCCCAGCGCGCGGAAGTGACGCTTGACCGATTCCCAGCCGCCCTTGGCCGTGATGCCCATGCCCTTGTGGTCGTAGCCGACCGAGCCGCCCGACGCGAACGCGTCGCCGAGCCAGAAGCCGTGCTCGTTGGAGATTGCGTTGGCGATGTCGGAGAACGTGGCCGTGCCCTTGTCGGCGGCGACGACGAGATACGGATCGTCGGCATCGTGCCGCACCACGCCGGCCGGATGCGCCACGGCGCCTTCGACCAGGTTGTCGGTGATGTCGAGCAGGCCGTTGATGAAGAGCCGGTAGCAGGCGATGCCCTCGGCGAGGATCGCGTCGCGATCGCCACCTGCCGGCGGCCGCTTGACGAAGAAGCCGCCCTTCGCGCCGACCGGCACGATGACGGTGTTCTTCACCATCTGCGCCTTGACCAGGCCCAGCACTTCGGTGCGGAAATCCTCGCGCCGATCGGACCAGCGCAGGCCGCCGCGCGCCACCGGGCCGAAGCGCAGATGCACGCCTTCCACGCGCGGTGCGTAGACGAAGATCTCGCGGTACGGGCGCGGCTTCGGCAGATCCGGGATCTGCGCCGGGTCGAACTTGAAGCAGATGTACTCGCGGTGCCTGCCGTCGAAGGTCTGGTAGAAGTTGGTCCGCAACGTGGCGCCGATGAGCGTTGCGAACGCGCGCAGGATGCGGTCCTCGTCGAGGCTCTCGACGCGGTCGAGCAGCGCGATCAGCGTCTTCTCGGCGGCGACCATCTGGGTCTGGCGATCGCCGCTGCGCGCGCGGATCACGTAGTCGAGCGACTTGCGCGTGGCGGCGTCGTCGCCGGCGAGCAGGTGCAGCTGCTGCGCGAAGTGCTCGGCGCCGGAGGCGATCTGCTCGGCGCTTTCGCTGCCGGTGTCCGGATCGAAGCGTGCCTCGAACAGTTCCACGAGCAGGCGCGCGAGCAGCGGATAGCGCGCGAGCGTCTCTTCCATGTAGGCCTGCGAGAACGGCACGCCGGTCTGCAGCAGGAACTTGCAGTACGCGCGCAGCATGGTGACCTGGCGCCAGTCGAGACCGGCGGCGAGAATCAGGCGATTGAAGCCGTCGCTTTCGGCCTGGCCGCGCCAGATGCGCTCGAACGCGGTTTCGAACGATTCGCGCACCGCGTCGACATCCACATCGCCGCGCACCGGCTCGACCTCGAAATCCTGGATGTGGATGCTGCCCTCGCCCACGTGCATCGTGTACGGATGCTCGGTGAGCACACGCAGGCCCATGTTCTCCATCATCGGCAGCGCTTCGGACAGCGCGATGTCGCGCCCGGCGCGGTAGAGCTTGAAGCGCAGCGGCGTGCTGCCGTCGTCGCGGCGGCGGCGGTACAGGTTCACGCGCAGATCGTCCGCACCGCGCAGCGCGGCGGCGCGTTCCACGTCGCCCGCGGCCACTTCCGGCGACACTTCCTCGATGTAGCCGGCCGGCAGTGCACGGCCGTATCGGCCGGCGAGCTTGAGGCCCTTCTCCTCGCCGTTGCGCGCCACCAGCTGCTCGCGCAGTTCGTCGTACCAGTTGCGCACGATCTGCGCGAGACGCGTTTCCAGATGCGCGGTGTCGATCTCGGCGCCGCCGGCCTTCGGCCGCACGATCATGTGCAGCTGCGCCAGCGGCGATTCGCCGACCTGGATGGTGGTGTCGATGCGCTGGCCGTTGAGCGCGTCCATCAGCAGATGCTCGACGCGCTTGCGCGCTTCGGTATTGAAGCGGTCGCGCGGAATGTAGACCAGCGCCGAATAGAACCGGCCGTAGCGGTCGCGACGCAGGAAGATGCGCGCGCGGATGCGCTCCTGCAGGCCGAGGATGCCCATCGCGTTGGCGAACAGCTCTTCGTTGCTGGACTGGAACAGCTCGTCGCGCGGCAGCGTTTCCAGGATGTGGCGCAGCGCCTTGCCGCTGTGGCTGTCGGGCGCAAGGCCGGACGCGCGCATCACGTATTCGTGGCGCTGGCGCACGATGGGAATGTCCCACGGCCGGCGGTTGTAGGCGCTGGAGGTGTACAGCCCGACGAAGCGCTGTTCGCCGACCGGCTTGCCGGCGGCATCGAAGCGCAGGATGCCGATGTAGTCCATGTAGCCCGGGCGGTGCACGGTGGAGCGGGCGTTGGTCTTGGTGAGGATCAGCGGCTCGACCGGCGCACCGTCGACGAACGATTGCGCGGCCAGCGCGCGCAGCGGGCGCGGCTTGCCGGCGCGCTGTTCGCTGCGCAGCAGGCCAAGGCCGGTGCCGGCCACCGAATGCAGCGTCGGCTCGCCGTCGATCTCGTCGACCGAGTACTCGCGGTAGCCGAGGAACGTGAAGTGGTTGTCCGCGGCCCAGCGCAGGAACGCATGTGCCTCGTCGCGCACCGCGTCGGCCACGGGCATCGCGCGCGACGGAAGCTCGTCGGCGATGGCGCACAGCTTCGCGCGCATCGCGTCCCAGTCCTGCACGCAGGCGCGCACGTCGTCGAGCGCGGCAAGGATGTCGGTTTCGATCCGGGCCAGTGCGTCGCCTTCGGTCTGGCGGTCGATCTCGATGTGCATGAGCGATTCGAGCTGGCCGTCGCCGAGGGCGAGCACGTTGCCGCCCGGATCGCGGCGGAAGCGCAGCACCGGATGGCCGAGCACGTGGATGCCGGCTTCGTGCTGCGCCAGCACCATGCTCACGGTGTCCACGAGGAAGGGCATGTCGTCGTTGGCGATCTGGATCACCGTGTGCGGCGATTCCCAGCCGTGCTCGGCGCGCGTGGGGTTGAAGATGCGGATCGCCACGGTGCCGAGGCGTCGCTCGCGCACGAAATCCATGAAGCCGCGCGCGAGCGCCGCCCAGTCGTCGGGCCCGCGCAGCGCGTACTCCTCGGGCGACATGCGGCCGTAGAACGCCTGCGCGAACAGCGTCGCCTCCTTCAGGCGCGGCGCCGGAACGGTGCGCTGCAGGGCGGCGAGGATGGGGTCGAGGGTGACGTCGTGCAGGGTCGAAACGGGTGCCGGTTGGGCGCTCATGGCCTGTCGATGCGGAAAAGGTAGCCGCAAATTTTGCCAGCCGCACGCGGTGCAAGCCAGCCGCAACGCACAAGAGGCATTTCGAGGTCACTCGGGGTTCAGCGTGCGACGCGATGCGCTGTCACGCAACGGAAAGACGTATGCCGCAAATGTGTCGCCGGCCACGCCCACGATGGGCGGGCTCGCGCACGCATCCATTGCCTTCTTTCCGCCACCGGAGCCAGCCACATGACCAAGCCACCCCCGATGCCCACCCTGTCCTCGCTGCACGAGGCCGAGGACAGCAACCGCTCGGACAACCGCAGCTTCGCCGACGTGCTGGCGGTCCACATGAGCCGTCGTCGCCTGCTGCGCGGTGGCGCGTCGCTCGCCGCTGCGGGCCTTGTGGCAACGCCACTGGCGCAGGCAATGAGCCTGGGCTGGGATGCGGAGTACGGCGTGGCCGCAGGCCACAAGGCCATTCCGCGCAACATCGGCGCGCGGCCGGCGTTCCAGGCGATCGCGGTCAATCGCCTGGACACCGTCAGCGTGCCGCCGGGCTACAGCGCACGCACGTTCCTTGCGTGGGGCGAGCCGCTGTTCTCCGACGGCCCGGCCTACCTCGACGCCGGCCTCAACACCGCACAGGAACAGGCGCAGCAGATCGGCGCGCACCACGACGGCATCCACTACTTCCCGCTGCGCGCGCAGACGGGCGAGCGCCAGCGCGCGCTGATCGCGATGAACCACGAATACATCGATGCGCCCGTGCTGCATCCCGCAGGCTCGCTGGCCGAGGACGGCAGCCGCACGCCCGAGCAGATCGCCAAGGAAATCGCCGCCCACGGCGTCAGCATCGTCGAGGTGCGCGAAACCGACGACGGGGTCTGGGAACAGGTCGACAGCAAGCGCAACCGCCGCATCACCGCCGCGACGCCGATGGAACTGTCGGGCCCGGTGCGCGGCCATGCGCTGGTCAAGACCGCCTACAGCCCGGACGGCACGGCCACGCTCGGCACCGTCAACAACTGCGGCAGCGGCCGCACGCCGTGGGGCACCTACCTCACCACCGAGGAAAACTGGGCCGGCTACTTCGTCAACCGCGATGCCGAGCGCCCGCGCGAGCAGGCCCGCTACGGCGTGCCGACGGTCAACAGCAACTACCGCTGGGACTCCGCCGAACCGCGCTTCGACGCCACCACCAAGGCCGACGACGCCACCGGCGACTACCGCAACAACCCCAACACCTTCGGCTGGATGGTGGAAATCGACCCGTACGCGCCGGCCGCGATCCCGGTCAAGCGCACCGCGCTCGGCCGCTTCGGCCACGAGGGCGCGATCTTCCCGCCGGCGCGCGTCTCGGCACCCGTCGTGGTGTACTCGGGCGACGACGCGAACAACGAATACATCTACAAGTTCGTGTCGAAGCGCGCCTACGTGCTGACCCCGCTGCTGCGCCCGGCGCCCGATGCGCTCGATGTCGGCACGCTCTACGTCGCGCGTTTCGACGACGACGGCACCGGGCAGTGGCTCGCGCTGGACATCGCCGATCCCGCATTCCAGGCGGCCGCCGCGGCGGCCGGGGTCGAGTTCGCCGACCAGGCCGACGTGCTGGTCAACACCCGCCTCGCCGCCGACGTGGTCGGCGCCACGAAGATGGACCGCCCCGAATGGGGTGCCGTCGACCCGCTCACCGGCATGGTCTATTTCACCCTCACCAACAACAGCGCACGCGTCGCCGAGGGCGTCGACGCCGCCAATCCGCGCGGTCCGAACCCGTTCGGCCACATCATCCGCTGGCGCGAGGACGGCGACCGCCACGAGGCGTTGCGCTTCGCATGGGACATCTACGTGCTGTCCGGCGCCGAGGGGGCCGGCGTGGTGCTGCCCGGCACGGCCGACGAGCGCCCGCTCGACGCCGACAACCTGCACGCGAGTCCCGACGGCCTGTGGTTCGACCAGGGCGGCCTGCTGTGGATCCAGACCGACATGAGCGGCAGCCAGCTCGGCGAAGGCCCGTTCGGCAACAACCAGATGCTGGCCGCGGATCCGGTGACCGGCGACATCCGCCGCTTCCTTGTCGGACCGGTCGGTTGCGAAGTCACCGGCATCTGCAGCACACCCGACCTGCGCACGCTGTTCGTCAACATCCAGCATCCGACCGGCAGCTGGCCGGACGGCGGCGACGCGCGTCCGCGGTCGTCGACGGTCATCGTCACGAAGCACGACGGCGGCATCATCGGCACCTGAACCGACGGTACAAGGATCTTCCGGCCCGCGCAGGGACGCGCGGGCCGGCCGGGGGGCAGGAATCCCGTCGGGTCGCGCCCGGCGTTTGCCGACGTGAGCGCGATGGGGATGCCGAGAGAATGTGACGTTCGTCACATATTTGGCGCGACGTCCCGCGTAACGTCACAATTGGTTGCAATTCGGGGCGGGGCCATGATCACTTCCGTTGCGGCGGTCGACGCCGCCGCGGCCAAGGGCGCTGCGCCCGGACCGCTGATTTTCCGCGACACCTTCGAATCGGACAGCGTCACCCCGCCCGGCGGCGACGGCCCGCCGCTGGCCGTCAAGGTAGTCAACAAGGCCGCGTACGGCCCGCGGCCCGGCGATGTGGCCGCGTTCGACGCGCTGGGTGCCACCGACAGCGACCGCCTCGAGGCCTGGGTCGAGCGCCAGATCGACCCGGACGCGATTCCCGACACTGCCTGCGACAACCGCGTCGCGGCGGCGGCCTACGCACCACTGTCGATGACCGTCCCCCAGCTGTGGGCCGAATACGTGCGCGGCGATTCCACCGACTGGCCGCAGCGCTACCACCCCACCGAAACCGCCTACTGCGTGAAGCTGATCCGCGCCCTCTACAGCGAGCGGCAGCTGTACGAGCTGATGGTCGATTTCTGGCATTCGCACTTCAACGTGATGGGCTGGGAGTTCAACATCGCGCCCGTGTTCGCGCACTACGATCGCGACGTGATGCGCGGCATCGGCCCCGGCGGCAAACGCTACGCGCTCGGCAACTTCCGCGCCCTGCTCGAACAGGTGGCCAAGGCGCCCGCCATGCTGATGTACCTGGACAACAAGTCCAGCAAGCGCGCCGGCTACAACGAGAACTTCGCGCGCGAACTGTGCGAGCTGCACACGCTCGGCGCGGAGAATTACTACCCCGGCAACGACCCCGAGGTGGTGCCGCCGGGCGAAAACGGCGTCGCCGACGGCTACTGCGACAACGATGTCTACGAAGCCGCGCGCGCCCTCACCGGCTGGACCATGCGCGACGCGCACTGGGAATTTCCCGACGGTCCGGAATACGACACCGGCGAGTACATGTACTACGCCGGCTGGCACGACCCGGCGTCGAAATACTTCCTGCACAAGTTCTTCGCCGCGAACCGGCCGGCCGAAGTCGACGGCAAGCAGGTGTTCGACCTGCTCGCCGCGCATCGCCTCACCGCACGGCACCTGTGCACCAAGCTGTGCCGGCGCTTCATCGGCGACACGCCGCCGCAGGCATTGATCGACGAGGCCGCGGAGGAATGGCAGGCGCACTGGCAGAGCGACGATCAGATCGCGCGCGTGATGCGGATCATCCTGACCTCCGACGCGTTCATGAGCACATGGGGCGAAAAGGTCAAGCGCCCGTGGGAGGCGCTGATGCACGCGATGCGCGCCACGTCCGCCGAATTCACCCCCCGGCTGCGGCCGGCCTCGGGCTGGGACGCGTACGTCGACTTCAACGACCGCGTGTCCGCCACCGGCAACGGCCCGTTCCGCTGGCCCACGCCCGACGGTTTTCCCGACACGATGCAGAAATGGCAGAGCGTGAGCCCGCTCTCGCAGACCTGGCGCTTCGTCTCGCGCCTGCTGGAAATGCGCGACACCGGCAGCGGCGACACGCCGTTTTTCCTGCACGTGGAGCAGGTCACCAAGGCCTCGCTCACCGCCGGCAACCGCAGCGCCGCGGCCATCGTCGATTTCTGGATCGGGCGCGTGTACGGCTATCCGATCGACGCCGGTCGCCGCCAGCAACTGGTCGATTTCCTGCGCCAGAACGCCGCCGCCACGGCCACCCTCGATCTCGACGAGGACGACACCAATGCCGGCGTGCCGCAGCACCAGGGCCGCTGGAACGGCAACAACCTCAGCCGCCACTACACCATCGCCCGCCTGCGCGCGACGGTGGCGCTGCTGCTGATGCTGCCCGAATTCTTCCACCGCTGAGGTGCGCGCCATGGACCGCAATCGTCGCGACTTCCTCAAGGGCTGCGCCGCCGCCGGGCTCGGCGCCGGCTGCGGACGCGCCTTCGCCTTCTTCGATCCGTTCGTGACCACCGGCGGCAAGGCGGCGGGCAACAACGTCATCGTGTCCCTGTTCCTGCGCGGCGCGATCGACGGCCTGCACCTGGTCGTGCCGTACTCGGGTGCCGAACGGACTGCCTACGAGGTCAAGCGCGGGCCGGCGAACCTCGCGATTCCGACCGAGCGCCTGCGCCGCATCGGCACCTCGCCGTGGGCCTGGCACCCGCGCGCTGGTGGCGGCACCGGCGACGGCGTCGGCACCGCACCGAAGTGGCTGCAGAAGCTCTACGACGCCAACCGTCTGGGCATCGTGCACGCCACCGGCATGCCCACGCCGAACCGCAGCCATTTCGAATCGCAGGCGATGATGGAAATGGGCACGCCCGGCTCCACCGGCAGCAGCAGCGGCTGGCTCGCGCGCTACCTCACTGCCGCCACCGGACTGCCGAACCCGCTGATCGCGCCGGCGATGGGCTTCTCCGGCAACCTGCAGACCAGCCTCATCGGCCTCGATTCGGCGGTAAGCCTTGCCAATGCGCAGAGTTTCCGCGTCGACGGTTTCCACTGGGGCTGGAACGAGTCCAACACCGATCTGTCCGGCCACCAGGGCGCCTACACCCGGCTGTTTCCGCTGTGGCAGGGCGATTCCACGCTGGAGACCGCCGGCCGCACCGCCACCGAGGCACTCGAATACATGCGCGGCATCGACTTCGGCCTGTATGCCGCCGGCAACAACGACGACGGCTATGCGCCAGGCGGGGGCGCGGTGTACCCGACGGACGAACTGGGCACGCAACTCCGCAACCTCGCCCAGCTCATCAAGCTCGACACGGGCGTGGTGGCGGCGGCGGTCGACTACGGCTTCTGGGACACGCACGAAGGCCAGGGCATGCCGAACCCGGGCGTGGCGAACCACTACGACTGGTTCGGCAACCTCACCGAAGGCCTGGGCCGCGCGCTCGATGCGTTCTACACCGATCTGAACGCCGTCTCCGGCCTGATGAACCGCGTGACGGTGGTAATCCAGAGCGAGTTCGGCCGGCGTTTCGCACCCAATCAGTCCGGCGGCACCGACCACGGCTACGGCAACATCATGATGGCGCTCGGCAACCGGGTGAACGGCGGGCAGTTGCACGGCACGTTCCCGGGCCTGGACGATCTGTCGCTGGTCGAAGGTCAGGATCTGGACGTCACCACCGACTTCCGCCAGGTGCTGTCCGAGGCGCTGGTCAAGCGCATGGGGCTTGCGACCAACCGCGTGTCGCAGGTGTTCCCGGGCTTTGCCTACGACGCCGGCGCCACCGCCCTCTTCCAGTCCGGCTGAGCCGCGCTCACGGCCCGCACGCTCACTGCTCGCGCGGTTCGGTGGCCTCGAACGCCGGGGTCGGCTGCCAGTCGCCGACGCTGTCGCCGAGCGCGTAGTCCACGTCGTGCGCAAACAGCGGGCCCAGATCGCGCACCTGGTCCACGCCCGCCACCACAAGGAACTTGCCGTGCTCGCGCACCGCGCGCGTCACGCCGCCCCAGTGCGCGGCCAGCGCGGCGGCATCGGGCGCGTCGATCATCACGCCGACCGGATTGCCCAGCCGCAGGAACGCCGCGTCGAACTGCGCGGGGTCCGACAGGCGCAGCATCCAGCCGCTCGTCTGCGACGCGCGCTCGAGCGCGGCGATCGCGGCCGAGCCCGCGAGCAGCTTCGCCGCCGGCACCAGCAACAGCAGCTGTTCCGGCGCCGGGCCGTCGCTGCGCAGCCAGTGCGTGAACATCGGATCTTCGAGCGTGGCGTCCGACACCTGCAGCAGCACCCGCCAGCCGCGCGAGGCCACCGCCGCCGAACTTGCGTAGTGGCGCAGCAGGCGCAGCGCGAAGCGGTCGAGCGTGGCGCTCACGCCGAGCGACGAGGCGATCTCGCCGTGCACGTCCGGCGCCACCGGCGGCGCCGTGCGCGCGCCGGGCGGACGCAACATCAGACGGGCGAGGAACTGCCCCTCGCGCGTGCCGCGCACCGGCATCAGCGGGCGGAAATGCAGCTCGCCCACGCTCGGCGTGAGCGGCTGCGACAGCATGGCGGCGACGATGCGGCGCAGCGGATCGGCGGTGTCGCGCACGTCCGCGCCCAGATCGCGCAGCGCAAGCCGGTCCTCGCGCGCGCGCGCACCGTCCACCGCCTCGATCGCGGCCGCGATGACGCTGTCCGGATCGGCGCCGCAGCCGTCGTAGCGCGCCATGCCGACGCTGAAGCCGACCTTGAGCGGCACGCTCGTCGACAACCAGCCGCGCGCCGCCAGGCGCTGACGCAGCTGCGCCGCCTCGTTGCGCAGGCCCTGCTCGCTGGCCGCGTGCAGCAGCACCAGATGGGAGAACTCGCCGAGACTGCAGCTGTGGCCTTCGCCGCCATAGTCCGCCGCGACCGCAAGGCCGATCTGCAGCGCGAGGTCGCCGGTACGCACGAACCCCAGCCGCGCCGCGGTCGCATTGACCTGGTCCATCGCGACCACCGCCACCGCCGCGCACGTGCCCGGCAGACGCCGCACGCGTTCGATCGCCTCGACGAAACGCACCCGGTCCACGCGCGAGGACAAGTCCTCGTCCACGCTCGCGGCACGCGCCGGTTGCGCCAGCTGCCGGGCGCGGTCGATGCGGCTGTTGACGTGCGCGATCAGGTGCCGCGGCCGGACCGGCTTGGCGAGGAAGTCGTCGCCGCCGGCGGCCATCGCCTCGGCGCGGCGGTCCAGATCGTCCTCGCCGGTGAGGAACACGATCGGCACGTGCGCCAGACTTGCCTGCTCGCGGATGCGCTGCGCAAGCTGGATCCCGTCGAGATCCGGCAACTGGATGTCGAGCAGGATCAGGTCCGGCGTGCGCTGGCGCAGCAGCGTCTGCGCGGTCTGCGCATCGGACGCGATGTCGACCTCGAAGCCCTGGTGGCGCAGCAGCGATTCGCAGAACATCGCCTGGCCGCGGTCGTCCTCGACCACGAGCACGCGGTAGGCGCTTTCGCGCCGCCGCAGCAGGGCGGCGATCAGCAGCGCGGCGGCGCGGTCGGGCTGGGTTTCCGGCAGCACCACATCGGCGCCGGCACGGCGCGCGTGCAGGCGCAGGGTGAGGTCGGCGTCCAGGCCCACCACGGCCCACAGCACGCGGTGCGAGACCGCGCTGCCGTGACGCGCGGCCACGTCGAGCAGCGGTTGCAGCGCATCGATGCGGTCGGCCGGCAGCAGCACGGCGTCCGGCAGGGCCTTGTCCAGCGCCAGGCGCGCGGCGTCGAGCGAGGCCATCGGCGACACCGCGACGCGCTGCTGGCCGAGCGCGGCGGCCAGCGCATCGTCGTGTCCGCCGCCCTGCAGGTGCAGCACGCGGAACAGGTGCGGCGACGGCGCGCGCCGCTCGGGCGCGGCCTTGCCGCGTGCCGGCGCCACCGCGCGCGCGAGCGACTCGACCAGCTCGCGCAGGCGCGTGCGCTGGTGCGCGTCGGGGATCAGATCCGCGTCGGCGAACGTGCACAGGTACACCGCGATCGCGGCCGCGGCGTCGGCGGCCTCGCCGGCGGCCAGCACGTCGGCCAGCGACGCCAGCGACTCGATCCGCTCGAACAGCGCGGCCACCTCTGCCGGCACCCAGGCATCGAGCTGCGGCTCGAACGCCTCGCACCAGGCCTCGAGTTCGCTGCGCCAGGCCAGCGTCTGCAGCGGTGCCGCGTCGTCGTGTTTCATGCCCGGATCCTCTGCAGCGCCGCGGCGGCGAAGCCGCATCCTAACCGCTCGCGCACCGCCGGCGGCAAGCGCGGCGGTGCGCGGCGCGGTCAGAACAGGCGGTTGAGCACCATCAGCAGGCCGGCGATCGAAGCCACCCACGCGATGCTGCGCACGTACGGCACACCGGCCGCATATAGCGGCACGTACACCAGCCGCGCCCAGAAATACAGCTGCGCGCCGAACGCCGTGCGTTCGTCGGCGACACCCGCCGCCATCACCGCGAGCACGGCCGCGGCGAAGAACGGAAACGTCTCGAGGAAATTGCGCGACGCCCGGTCGAGCCGCCCGGCAACCCCGGACGGCGGCGGCAGCACCGAGTCGCGCGCCCCCGCGTTCCACGCAAGCCCGCGCTCGCGCGTGACGAATGCCGCGGCGAGCATGATCTGCGCAAGTCCGAGCGCCGCGCTCCACGCCAGCATGGTGAGTTCGATGGCCATGAGTCCCTCCCGTTGAAGGCCTCCAGTGTGCACGCGTCCGGTGCAATCCGCGACGTGCGCCGAAAGTCCTTTTCGATCATCGGCCTGCCGAGCATCGTTGATGCAGATTGTCAACCCCGGCGGCGCCACTCGCGCATGTGGCAAGGCTCCGCTATCGTCGCCGGATGTCTTCCGTGCTTCCCGCCGAACGCCAGGTCCTCACGCCGTCGCAGCTCAATGCGCTGGCGCGCGACATGCTGGAAGGTGCCTTCCCGTTGATCTGGGTGGAGGGCGAACTGAGCGGCGTGTCGCGTCCGGCCTCCGGACACGTCTATTTCACCCTCAAGGACGCGCGCGCCCAGGTGCGCTGCGCGCTGTTCAAGCCCAAGAGCCAGTGGCTGAAGTTCCGCCCTGCCGACGGCATGCACGTGCTGCTGCGCGCACGCCTGACCGTGTACGAGGCGCGCGGCGACTACCAGCTGATCGTCGAGCACATGGAGGAAGCGGGCGAAGGCGCGCTGCTGCGTGCGTTCGAGGCGCTGAAGGCCCGCCTGCAGGCCGAAGGACTGTTCGCCGCCGAGCGCAAGCGGCCGCTGCCGCGCTTCGTGCGGCGGCTGGGCATCCTGAGCTCGCCCAGCGGCGCGGCGATCCGCGACGTGATCAGCATCCTGCGCCGACGGTTTCCGCTGCTCGAGGTCGAGCTGCTGCCGGTGCCGGTGCAAGGCGACGGCGCCGCCGCGCAGATCGTCCGCCTGCTGCAGCGCGCCGACGCGAGCGGGCGCTACGACGTGCTCCTCGTCACCCGCGGCGGCGGCTCGCTCGAAGACCTCTTCGCCTTCAACGACGAGGCGCTGGCGCGCGCGATCGTGGCGTCCACGACGCCGGTGGTGTCGGCCGTGGGGCACGAGATCGACGTCTCGATCGCCGATTTCGCCGCGGACCTGCGCGCCGCGACGCCCTCGGCCGCCGCCGAACTGCTGACGCCGGACGCCGCGGCGCTGCGCGCGCTGCTCACCCGCCGGCGGCAGCAGCTTGCGCTGGCGTTGCGGCGCGTGCGCGAACACGCGGCGTTCCGCGTCGACCAGCTGCAGCAGCGCCTGACCCTGCAACACCCGGCATTGCGCCTGCAGCACGGCGCCGAGCGCCTGCTCGCGCTGCGCCTGCGGCTGCAGCGCGAGGCGGTGCGCCAGCTGGAGCGTCGCGTCGAACGCACCCGCCGCGCCGGCGTACGCCTGTCGCATCGCCAGCCGCAACTGCATGCCCTCGGCGAACGCACAGCACGCGCCGGCGAACGCCAGCGCGCGGCGATGCAGCGCCTGCTCGAACGGCGCCGGCAGAAGCTGCTGGAACTGGGTCGCGCCCTCACTGCCGTGAGCCCGCTCGCGACCCTGGAACGCGGCTACGCCATCGTGCTGGACGAACGCGGCAACGTGCTGCGCCACGCCGATGCACTGTCGCCCGGCCAACGGGTGCAGGCACGTTTCGTCGACGGCACGCGCTGGCTCCGGAGCGAGTGATGTCGCGCCCTGCATCCTCCCGTCGCGCACCATCGACGGTCCCGCGTCTGCGATCGACGCCGCCTGCACTGCGGTGGCCCGCGTCCGGACGGCATCGTACCGCCGCCGGCAGCGGCACCGACCAACACATGAAACCACGCACATGATCCGCTCCCTCTGCGTCTATTGCGGCTCCAACACCGGCCGCAACCCGATCTACGCCGACCGCGCCGCCGCACTCGGCTCCCGCCTCGGCCACGACGGCATCACGCTGGTCTACGGCGGCGGCAACGTCGGCCTCATGGGCATCGTCGCGGATGCCACGCTTGCGGCCGGTGGGCAGGCGATCGGCGTCATTCCGCAGCAGCTGGTCGACCTCGAAGTCGCGCACACGGGCCTGACCACACTCGAAGTCGTCGACACGATGCACGCGCGCAAGATGCGCATGTTCGACCTCGCCGATGCCTTCGTCGCCCTGCCCGGCGGCTTCGGCACGCTCGACGAGATGTTCGAGATGCTGACCTGGCGCCAGCTTGGCCTCGGCGACAAGCCGTGCGCGTTCCTCGATGCGAACGGGTTCTACAGGCCACTGCTGTCGATGATCGATGGCCTCGTGGACGAAGGCTTCCTGCACCACGCGCAACGCGAGGACCTGTGGCACGGCGACGACATCGACGCGATGCTTGCGTGGATGCGGGCGTATCGGCCTGCGCAGGCATCGAAGTGGCTGGACGGGAAGCGCCGGCCGATCGCGCGTTAGGTTTGCCGCGGACCATCGCCAGGCGGCGTGTGTGTGTGTCGCGCAGCGGTAGAGTGGACGGAGAGGGCGATGGGCAGGCTGGTGCGTTGTGTTATCTCGTCGTGACTGATAGTCCGGTGCAGCGGTGGCGGTAACGTGAAGCGGCTCGGCTCCGCTGCCCCCTTCCGCCTGCCGGCACCTTCCCCCGTTGCACGGGAGAAGGATTCCGCGGTGGGGGCTCGGCGGGAGAAGGGTTCGGCGCTGGGAGCCCGGCGCGAGAAGGATTCACGGCCGGGGGCTCGGCGCGCGGCACCGCGTTCGGGACGGTCCGCGCGGCCGGCAAACGGCGCGTGCGACAATGCCTTCTTCGCGCATCGACACGAGCCCCGCGCCCATGACCGTCCCCACTTCCTTCCGCGCCTTCCGCATCCACGCCGACGGCGGCAAGACCCACCGTGCCGGCATCGAGCAGGTCGGGCTGGACGATCTCGCCCCCGGCGAGGTGGTCATCAAGACCGCGTATTCGTCCGTCAACTACAAGGACGCACTCGCCGGCACCGGCTCGGGCAAGATCCTGCGCCGCTTCCCGCTGGTCGGCGGCATCGATGTCGCGGGTTATGTCGCACGTTCGTCCGATCCGGCGTTCAGGGAAGGCGATGCGGTGCTCGTCACCGGCAGCGGGCTGTCGGAAACACGCGACGGCGGGTATTCGGAGTACGCGCGGCTCGAATCGAAATGGACCGTCCCCCTGCCCAGCGGACTCACGCTGCGCGACGCGATGACGATCGGCACGGCCGGGTTCACCGCCGCGCTGGCGCTCTACCGCATGGAAGCCAACGGACAGACGCCGGACATGGGCCCGGTGGTGGTCACCGGCGCCACCG
The DNA here is from genome assembly GCF_014202825.1 of Chiayiivirga flava. Lineage (GTDB taxonomy): Bacteria > Pseudomonadota > Gammaproteobacteria > Xanthomonadales > Xanthomonadaceae > Chiayiivirga > Chiayiivirga flava. The sequence goes on from NZ_JACHHP010000001.1 coordinate 318,683, forward strand.
GCGGCGTCGGCATGCTGGCGATCGACATCCTCACTCGCGCCGGCTACGAGGCGCACGCGATCACCGGCAAGCTCGACCAACTCGACGTGCTCACGGACCTGGGCGCGCGACAGGTGATTTCGCGCAAGGACCTGCACTGGGGGCAGCGCCCGCTCGAGGAATCGAAGTGGGCCGGCGCCATCGACAGCGTCGGCGACGAGATGCTGAACGGGCTCACGCGCGTGATCGCCCCCTACGGCAACATCGCCAGCTGCGGCCTCGCGGCGGGGCACGAATTGCATACGACGGTGATGCCGTTCATCATCCGCGGGGTATCGCTGCTCGGAATCGCTTCATCCGGCACGGCACGGGGGATACGCGACGCAGTCTGGAGCCGCCTGGCGGACGCCTGGAAACCGGCCCACCTGGACCGCATCGCCACGCGCGAGGTCGGACTGGATGCCCTGCCGGGCGTGTTCGACACCATGCTCGCGGGTCGCTCTTTCGGCCGAACTGTCGTGAAGCTCTGACGAGCGTCGGCACTTTTGCTGCGAACCGCTTCTAGCCCGTGGGGCGAGCGGATAGAATCGTTGAACCGGTTCGGCCGATTCGCTCGGCGGACGGACACCTGTCGAGGAATAGCATGGCCCGAGTTCTGATCGTCGATGATTCTCCGTCGCAGCTGATGGGCATGAAGCGCATCATCGAAAAGCTCGGCCATGAAATCGTCACCGCCGAAGACGGCGCGCTCGGGGTGGAAGCGGCCAAGCGCGAACGGCCGGACCTCATCCTCATGGACGTGGTGATGCCGAACCTCAACGGCTTCCAGGCCACCCGCTCGATCGCGAAGAATCCCGACACCTCGCACATCCCCATCGTGCTGGTCACCACCAAGGACCAGGAGACCGACAAGGTCTGGGGCATCCGCCAGGGCGCCAAGGCGTATCTGACCAAACCGGTCAACGAAGCCGCACTGATCCAGCTGGTGAAGGAACTGCTGCCGGGGACCTGACGACGGCGCGCGGCGTTGCTTCTGCGCCCTGCTCTGCCCCTTCCCCCTTGACGGGGGAAGGCTGGGATGGGGGTGTTGCTTTCGTTCTGCCGACGCCTCGCATGCTGCTGCGCTCGATGCGTGACTTACGAGCGAGATCAAGATCCACCCCCATCCCAACCCTTCCCCGTCAAGGGGGAAGGAATTTTCGCGGACTATCTTGCCGCGTCGCCAACGGCGGCCCGGTTGTCCACCGCGTCGTTCAGCGGCACGAACCGCACCCCCATCCGATTCCACGTGCCGCCGGCCGCGCGCGGGTAGGTCAGCGCCACGTCCAGCCGTGCCAGTTCCGGCGTGCGGAAATGCGCCAGCACCGTTCCGGCAGCCGCGCCGGACACCGGCATCTGCGTCGCGTCGCAGTCCGGACAGAAGCCGGTGAAGCTGGTCATGGCGAACTCCTGCGCGTCGGCCCCGGTGCCGCTGCCCAGCGCCCAGCGGATGGTGCCGCCGGCATCGTAGTAGTACAGCCCGAGCGCAGTGGTTTCGCCGCGACGGGTGATGGTGGCGCCGTAGTTCGGCTCCGCGGGCGGAAACCACAGGCCGGTGACCTCGAAGCGCGGCGTGCCGGCGTCGAAGAACGATGCCTCGATCGCCTCCGACCCGTCCGTGCCGCGCGCGTCGAAGCGCCAGTGCAGCGTGGCGCGCGTGTCCGACGCAAAATCGATGCCGACGCGGCCCACATCCACGACCGACACCACCCCCGTGTCCGGATCGCGCCGGCTCCACTGCAGGCGCGCCTGCCAGCGCGGGCCCGTCAGCGACGCGGCGGCCTGGTAGGCCGTGGGTTGGCCGTCGTCGGCATAGGTGTACCAGGCCAGCAGCAGCGTGTTGCCGCTGGTCTGCAGGTCCAGGCCATGTCCGCTGCGCGCCGGCGCCCAGATGCCGCGGTACGGGTTGATGCCCAGTTCGATCGCACCGATGTCGCAGCGCGGCACCGCGCCCGGGGTGAGTGTCTGCGGGCGCGGTGCGCCGCGCTGGTCCACCGTGCCGCACTCGAGCGCGCCCGGTGCGCCGGCGGCGGCGCCGGTGTCGATGGCCGCGCCGACCGGCGCATGGCCACCGAGTGCCGGATCGAATGCGCCGAGTGCCAGCGCCAGTCCGCTGCGATCGGACTGCGCGACCAGCCCGCAGGCGGAGCCGTCATCGATATTGAAACCGAAACTCGACGCGGTGAACCCGTCGCAGGCCGTCGACGCGGTCGGCGGCGAACCGTCCGGATCCGGACGATTGTCCTGCAGCAGCGCGTGGCCGGACACCAGGCTCGCGCCCTGCCCGTCGGCCAGCAGCGGCGCCGGTGCGTTGCCGACGATGCTCGCCGCCTGCAGATCGAGCGACGCATTCGACCACAGCAGGCTGCCGTGGCCGACCTGCGTGACGGTGCTGGCGCGCAGGACGGTGCGTCCCGCGGTCGTCGCGATCGCGGCCGGGGCGCCGCCGAGGTCCCGCAGCAACACCTGTTGCAGCTGCAGTTGCCCGCTCGATGCGACGATCGACTGCGCGCCGTGCTCGATCGACGATCGCCGCAGCGTGGCGAGTCCCGCATTGTCGAGCAGCCGTCGCCGCGGCTGCTGCGCATCGCCGCCGGCGTCGAGATGAACGGCGTCGAGCACCAGGGCGCCCTCGCCGCCGACCTGCAGCAGCGCCGTCGGCGACCCCGCCGATGGCGGCAGCGCGAAGTCGCCGTGGTTGCCGTACAGCGAGAGCGCATCGGTCACCATCCATGCGGACGGCGGCGCCGCGTCGTCGCCTCGTGCCGGCAGGGTTTGCGGGGTCGGTCCGCGGTCCACGACAATCGCCGTCGCGCCAGCGCCGGTCGCGCGCTGCAACGCGTCCGACAGGCCCGCCCCGTCGGCATGCGATCGCAGCACGGCGAGATCGCCGCTGTCGTTGTCGAGCAGCCGCACCGTCAGCGGCGGCAACGCGATCGACGTGGCGGGCGGCAGTTCGCCGCCCTGCGGCGCCACCGACGACAGCAGCGTAATCGCAATCGTGCGATCGCCGCCGTCCTCGGCGTCGTCGAGCATCGGCACCGGAAAGACCTTGTCGCCGCCCTCGCCGGGAGCCCACGCGACGCCGCCGTCGAACGGCGCGCCCGCCACCGTTGCCGACACCGAGACCGTGCCTCCGAGATCGGCACCGACGCGGCGCAGCACGATCCGCGCGGCATCGCCCTCGCCCACCACCGACGGCGCCGACACCACCGTCGCCAACGGCGCCGCCGCCGCGTCGGCCACCGTGACAGCGACCGTACTGCGATCGGTTCCACCGAAATCGCCGGCAACCCCGACCGCGCTTTCGTACGCAGTCCACGCCCCGTCCGCCCAGTCCGCGGGCGTAGCCGGATCGGCATCGAGCGCCATCGCGGCGTAGTCGCGCGTGGCGACGCCGAAACGCACTTCGCCCGAGGTCTGCGGCGCATCGAATTCGAAGGCGAAGGTGTCGTCGCGATACCGCAGCACGCGTGCCGGGTCGTCGAGCCAGGTGCCGGCGGCGGTGTCGACCGATCCGAGCGCCGTCCCCGCCGCGTCGAGCAGCGACACTTCCACCGCCGGCGCCGCGCCGGTGGCCCCTGCCATCGGCAGCACCGCGCCGTCCGTGTCGCGCATCCGCATCGGCTTGCTGAAGGCCAGTTCCACGCGATACCGCGCGCCGCGCACCAGCGCGGCATCGCCGCTGCGCTGCAGCGCGCGCTGGCCGGTGGTCGGATTCCAGACCCAGCGCAGCTGCTGTGCGAGGCGTCCGCTGCCGGCTTCGAAAAAGCGTGCACGTGACAGATGCGCGGGTCCGGCCATGCGATAGAACGCCACCAGATGCGTTTCGGCCCAGGCCTCGCGCACGCGACGCGCTTCGCTGGCCGGCAGGATAAAGCCGCTGTGGGTGACGTTGGTACCGCCGTATTCGGCCGCGCTGTTGCTCGGCTCCAGCTCCAGCGTCCACGCCGGCACCAGCCACTGGTACGCGAAATACTCGGCGGCGGCCCCGATGCCCTGGTTGGCCGGGTCCGGCACGTTGCGGTAGCTCGCGCCGCCCGAGACCTGGATGTGGTGCGAGCGCAGGCGGTCGATGAGCGCCGTCTGGATCGAGTTCAGCCGCGTACGGCCGGTGTTGGACGAGTAGAACACTTTCGAGAACGTGTGCACGTCGATGCCCAGCCGCATGCGCGACGCCGGGCCGAGTTCCGCCGCGCGCACCAGCGACTGGTTCTCCGCCTCGCCGTGCGGCGCAGTGCCGTGGTAGGTCAGCGAGCGCGGGTCGGCCGACGATCCGCCGGGCCCGACCGAGGTCGCCCACAGCGGCGGATGGTTGCGGTTGAGGTCGGTGCCGCCCAGATGATCGGCGAACGTGGTCAGCACCTCGTCCACGCCGGGCATGTTCTTGCGCCGCATGCGGCCGTCGCGCGGCCAGTCGTTGGGGAAATCCGGATCCTGGCCGACGATGGCCTGGGTCGGATACCGCTGCGACTGCAGGAAGCCGTCCACGTTGTGGACCGGAATGACGATGACGCGCGTGTTGTCGAGCACGTAGCGCACGATGCCGCGGTCGCCGGCCCCGTCGACGAGGCGTTCGAGCGTGCCGGCGGCCACCTCGGGCGCGGCCCACTCGCGCGCGTGCGTGGTCGCATTGATGAAGAACGCCGCTTCCGGACGGCCCTCGACATCGACGCCGTCCGCGTCGCTCGCCACGTATGCCCACTGCACGCGGTTGGCGGAGCTGCGGCCGATGTCGTGCGCGGAGAGATCGTCGGAATCGAAGGCGAGCGCCTGCAGGCGGGCCTCCAGCGCGGCGTAGCTGCGGAATCCGTCCACCGGCGCGAGCGAATCGATCGGCACCGGCACCGGCAGGCCGTAGACGTAGGTGTTCGGCCCGCCCACCGCTTCGGTGAACGTGTAGATCTGCTGCGCCGCGACAGGCCCCGCCAGCAGCGCCGCGCCCAGCGCGGCGATCCGCGTGCGCGCGCTCACCGCTGCAGCTCCGCGCGCACCGCGGCGGACAGCCGTGCATCCCCGCGCAGCGCATGCAGGCGGACCTCGGCTTCCGGCCCGCCGTGCAGCCGCAACGCGAGCGCGAGATGGCCGAGCGTGGCGGCATCGGACGCGGAGGCGAGCAGCGCGTCGATCCGTGCCAGCGCGTCCGGCACCTGCGCCAGCGCCGCGGCCACCGCTGCGCCGCCGTCGCGCGTTGCGAGCATTCCGCGCAGCAGCGGGTCCGCGACGTCGCCGGGATCGCTCCACCGCACCAGCGCGAACGCGGCAACGGATGCGTATGCCGGCCGTGCAAGCGCCTCGCGCAGGACCGTGCGCGCGTCGGCGCGCGGCAACGCCGGCAGCGTCTGGGCAAACAGTGGCAGCACATCGATCGGATCGCCGACGTCGAGGGCGTGCATGAACGTGTCCGCATCCGCCGCGCGCCGCGCGAACGCGGCGAGCACCGGGCTCGGCCACGCCACCGCCTGCGACTTGGCGTGAGCGCGCAGCATGTCGAACACGGCAGGCGATGCCGCCGCCACGGCGAGCGCGGCGACCTGCGGTGCGGCCTGCGCGAGGGACCGCGAGGCCTCGTCCGCCCGCTTGCGCGCAAGCACCGCGAGCAGCGCGTCGACCTCGCGCTCGCGCGCCTGCAGCAGACGGACCGACTGCACCCGCCCCGGCAGATCGAAGACCGGCAGGAACCAGTCCGCCGCGGTTTCCTCGTGCCGCCGCCACACCGACACCGGCCAGGCGCCGAGCGCGTCGAGCAGCGGCCCGGGCACCGCGGCACCGCGGCGCTGCAGGCGATCGAGCAACCGCGCTGCGGTGGCTTCGCGACGCAGCGGATCGGCGATGGTCTGCAACGTCTGGACCACCTCGGCGGCGTCGCCGCCGGCGGCCAGCGTTGCGTCCAGCGCCGCGGCGTGTACGTCCGCCTCGGGTGCCCGCACGACATCGACCAGCACCGCGCCCGGCGGCAGCGTCGCAGTGGCCGCCGGCGCGGATGCCGCAGCACACAGCAGTAGCCCGGTCAGCAGCAGATGGCGCATGGCGGTCTCCGGCGAATGCGAAAGTATAGGACCGACGCGCGGCGGGCCGGTGCCGTCGCGCCGCGGCTCGCGCCGCGCGGGCTCAGGAGCTGCAGGACAGCGTCGAGCAGCCGGGACGGTCGCGTGCCCAGTCGGGCCGGCGTGTCGCAAACGCATCGCGGCCCGGCTGGTCGTCGTACGGATACCGCAGCACGTCGAGCAGTTCCTCGATACCGGACACGTCGCCCTGCTCGGCGCGATCGATCGCCTGCTGTGCCAGATAATTGCGCAGCACGTACTTCGGATTGGCGGCGCGCATGCCGGCCTGCCGCTCGTGCGCCGGCGCGGCATCGGCCAGCACGCGCCGGGCGTAGTCGGCGAGCCAGTCGCGCAGCGCGGGCTCTGCGGCTGCGCGCTTGTCCGCATCGTAGAACGCCGCGTCGAAATGCGACGACGACGGCGCATGCAGATCGAGCGAGCACAGCGCACGGAAGAACAGCGTCATGTCGATTTCGCCCGCCTGCAGGATCCCGTGCAGTGCGCGCATCCGCACGACGTCCTCGTCGCCGGCATCGCGCAGACCGAGCTTGGCGGCGATCATCGCGCGGTCGGCGGCCATGAACGTGTCGACGTAGGCCTGCAGCCCGTCCTGCAGCGGCGCCGCGTCGTCGAACAACGGCGCGAGCGCCTGGGCGAGGCAGCCGAGATTCCAGTACGCGACCTGCGGCTGCGCACCGAAGCGGTAGCGGCGGCCCTCGGCATCGGTGGTGTTGGGCGTCCAGTCCGGATCGAAGTCGTCGATCCAGCCGTACGGGCCGTAGTCGATGGTCAGGCCGAGGATGGACAGGTTGTCGGTGTTCATCACGCCGTGCACGAAGCCCACGCGCATCCACTCCGCCATCAGGCGCGCGGTGCGCTGCGCAACGTCCGCGAACCATGCCGCACGGCGCTGCAGTGGCGTGCCGTCGATCCACGGAAAATCGCGCGCGATGCAGACGTCGACGAGCGTGCGCAGCAGATCGGTCTCGCCGCGCGAGGCCGGCAGTTCGAAATGCCCGAAACGCAGGAACGAAGGCGCCACGCGGCACACGATGGCACCCGGTTCGGCGCGCGGCCGTCCGTCGTAGAACATGTCGCGCACCACGCTCTCGCCGGTGGCCACCAGGCTCAACGCGCGCGTGGTCGGCACGCCCAGGTGCGCCATCGCCTCGCTGCAGAGGAATTCGCGCACCGACGAACGCAGCACCGCGCGACCGTCTGCACCGCGCGAGTACAGCGTGCGGCCTGCCCCCTTGAGTTGCAGCTCCGCACGCGAGCCGTCGCGCGCGATCGCCTCGCCCAGCGAGATCGCCCGGCCGTCGCCGAGTTGCCCGGCCCAGTGCCCGAACTGGTGACCACCGTAGTTTGTCGCGTACGGCACCATCCCCGGCAGCAGCGCGTTCCCGCCGAAGACCTGCGCGAAGCGGTCCGAGCGAAGATCGCTCGCATCGATGCCGAGCAGCGCCGCCACCTCGGGTGAGGCCGCGAGCAGGCGCGGCGATGCCACCGGCGTCGGCGCAACCTGCGACCACACCGCGCCACGCACCTCGCGCACGCGTGCGCCGGTCTCGGGATCCCCGGGCAGCGCGTGCAGCAGGCGGTTGTCGAAGCTCAGCTGCATCGCGGCCCTCGCTGTCGGAAACAGCGAAGATGGAGCTTGCCGGCGCAAAAGAAAAGCGCGCGACCCGAAGGTCGCGCGCCCGATCCGGAGCGGCTCCGGCAGCTGCGGTCAGTGCAGGCTGCGTTCGAAGTCGCGGACCTGCTTTTCGGCCTCGTCGCGCGCGACGCCGTAACGTTCCTGCACCTTGCCAGCGAGGTAATCGCGATTGCCTTCGGCAACGGTCAGATCATCGTCGGTCAGCTTGCCCCACTGGGCCTTGGCCTTGCCGCCGAGCTGCTTCCATTTGCCCTTGATGATGTCTTCGTTCATGACATGTCTCCTTGTCGTGATGGGAATCGGATGAAGCGACGCTGCGCGAGAACGCACTGCGGCGATCGTCCGATCAGCGCGTCTTCAGCGCCTTGGTCTCGACGCCGGTCACGCCTTCGATCGCCTTGGTGAGCGCGATCGCGCGGTCGACCTGCGCCTGGTCGTCGAGCACACCGGCCAGCGTCACCACGCCGTTGACGGTCGTGACGTTGATCTTGGTGCCGTCGACATTCTCGGTGGCCAGAAGATCGGCCTTCACCTTGGTGGTGATCCAGGTGTCGGTGCCCGGCTGCGCCGAGTCGGTTTCCGACGCCGCGCCCGTCTTCATCGTGTCGTCCGCGGCGAACGACGCGCCCGACACGGAGAAGAGCAGCGCGGTCGAGAAGATGGCGGCAGTCAGAGTACGGATCTTGTTGTTCATGCGATGAGTCTCCTGGTGATGACAACTTCGGATGTCGAAGTCCGGGAGTGTCATTACAAGAGGCGTGCCAGCCGATAGCGTTTGCGAATCAACGGCTTGCGCAGCGATTATTGCGGCGGCGCGTGCATCGGGCACGATGCGCGGCAGGCACCGTTGCCGATCGCACGACGCCGATCAGGCGCGCGCGCGGCGACGCGCCGTGCGCAGGCTCTCGGACGCACCGATGCATAGCGCAAGCCACCCGAGTCCGAGCGCGTAGCCTGCAAACACATCGCTCAGATAGTGCACCTGCAGCAGCACACGGCTCGATCCGATCGCGGCCACCAGCACCAGCGCCGTCGCGACGATGCGCCGATGCCAGCGCTCCGGCGCGAGCACCAGCAGCAGGTAGGCGAGCATGCCGTAGAACACCAGCGACCCGGCCGCGTGGCCGCTCGGGAAGCTGTAGCCGGTTTCGATCGCGTATCCGTGGTCGTGCACCGGGCGCGTGCGACGGAACAGATCCTTGAACAGGCGGATCAGCAGTCCATTGCCGAGCAGCGTGAACACCCACAGCCAGGCGAGCAACCGGTGTCGCGTGGCCAGCAATGCGACGGCGATAATGCTGGCGGCCGCGACGATCACCGCATCGTCGCCCAGGTACGTCAGCCAGCCCAGCGCGGCGAGCAGCGGCGCGCCGAAGGTGTCGGCCAGCCAGGCATGCACGCGGTTGTCCAGCGCGACGAGCCTGCCCTCGCCCATCACCGACACCGCGAGCGCGGCAAACACGCCCGACGCGATGCCCAGCAACCCCGAGGCGGTGCGCTTGCGCAGCATCGGGATCGGCGCGTCCTCGCCCGCGTGGTCGCGCCGGCGCCACGCGACCGCGGCGCCGGCGGCGCCGGCGACGAGCAGAAGCACGAACAGCCAGAGCGCGTGCGCGTCGACAAAGGCCCGCAGCTCAGCCATCGGCGCTCCAGCCGGACACGTCGAAGACCAGGCTGCAGCAGGTCACCGCACCTTCGGCCTTCTGCAGTTCGGACACGTCGATCGTGTGCACGTCGAGCCCGTGTGCGTCGAGCAGTGCGCGGGTGCGCGGGAATGCGTCGGGATACACCACCGCCGTGCCGATCGCGAGCGCGTTCGCCGCGTGCGCTTCGTCCTCCGCCACGGCGATGCGATGCCAGCCATCGAACGTCGCAGGATCGACCCACGCCGGCTGCACCAGCAGCGTGTCGTCGGACACCCGCGTGACCGCGGACTTCAGGTGCAGGCAACCGTGCAGCGGCACCGGCACCACGTCGTAGCCGAACGGGGCCACGCGGCGCGCCAGTGCGGCGATCCCGTCCGCACTGCTGCGCGACGACCGCCCGACGTAGAGCGTGCGGCCCAGACGCAGCACATCGCCGCCGTCGAGCGTTGCGGGCGGATCGAGCGGCAGGACGTCGCGCCACCGCGCCAGCGCCTGCGCCACGGACGCCACCTCGCCGCGCCGGGATTCGGCACCGGGGCGGGTGGCGATCGCCATCTCGTCGAACACCAGCGCCACGTCTTCGACGAACACCGCATCGGGCGAAAGATCGAGCGCGGGCAGCCGGACCACGTCGCAACCGAGCGCGGCCAGCAGGTCGCAGTACGCGTGGTGCTGCCGGCGCGCGCGTGCCACGTCGATCGCCGTGCGTTCGACGTGCGTGAGCTGGCACCGTTCGAGCGCGGCGCTGACATCGCGCACGAGCGCGACCCGACGTACGGCGTTCACGTGCGTGCGCTCCGTGCCGCGCGTGTCACTCCGCAAGTTTCGCGAAACGACCCTTCAGCGCCACGCCCGACATCAGCATGCCCGAATGACAGCGGTAGTTGACCGGGTCGCTGACCTCGTTTTTCTTGTAATAGCTCTTGATGTCGATGACCGCGTTGGCGCCGAGCTGCTTGGCCTTTTCCTGGAACGCCAGCAGCACCGAAATCGCCACCCAGCGGCAGGCTTCGGCATCGGACTTGTTGGTGCCGTTGGTCTTCTTGTTGCTCACGTCCTCGCTCATCGACTGCAGCACGCGCGGGTGCGGCTGGCCGGCGAGGTAGAACTTCACGCTGCCGTCGAGGCCTTCGGCTTTCGCCATCGGCGAGTCGATCACTTCCTGCAGCGGCATTTCGCTCATGGTGTCGCGCGCGGCCGCGGGAGCGGCCACGGCAAGCGCGGCGAGGACGGTCAGGGCGAATCGGTGCATGGAGCCTCCTTGTCGATGAAAAGCGGTGCGGGCGATGCTGCGCAAGCGCGGTGCGCGCTCAGCCGCTCCAGCGGCGGAACACCAGCGAGGTGTTGATGCCGCCGAAGGCGAAATTATTGCTCATCACCACGTCGGTGGCGATCTCGCGTCCGTTGCCGCGCACGTAATCGAGCGTGGCGCAGCGCGGATCCGGCGTGTCCCGGTTGAGCGTCGGCGCGAACCAGCCGGCGCGCAGCATTTCGATGGTCATCCACGCCTCCAGCGCACCGCACGCGCCGAGGGTGTGGCCCATGTAGCTCTTGAGCGAACTGATCGGGATGGCCTCGCCGAACACGCTGGCGGTGGCTTGCGATTCGGCGATGTCGCCGTGGTCGGTGGCGGTGCCGTGGGCGTTGACGTAGCCGACGTCACGCGGCGCGATGCCGGCGTCGTCGAGCGCGAGCCGCATCGCGGTGGCCATCGTGCCGGCGCTGGGCTGGGTGACGTGCTGGCCGTCGCTGTTGGTGCCGAAACCGATGACCTCGCACAGGATGTCGGCGCCGCGCGCACGCGCGTGCCCCAGCTCCTCGAGCACGAAGGTGCAGGCGCCCTCGCCCAGCACGAGGCCGTCGCGGTTCGCATCGAACGGCCGCGGCGTGCACTGCGGTGCGTCGTTGCGCGTGCTGGTGGCGAACAACGTGTCGAACACGGCGGCGGCCGTGGGGTCGAGCTCCTCCGCGCCGCCGGCGAGCATCGCGATCTGGCGTCCGGAGCGCACCGCTTCGAATCCGTAGCCCAGGCCCTGGCTGCCCGAGGTGCAGGCGCTGGACGTGGTGATCACGCGCCCGGTGAGGCCGAACGTCACGCCGATGTTGACCGGCGCGGTGTGGCTCATCATCTTCAGATAGGTATTGGCGGTGATGCCGGCGGTGTTGCATTCGCCGAGCATGCGTCCGAAATCCGCCGTGGCGTTCGGCGAACCGGACGACGAACCGTAGGACACGCCCACCTGCCCGGAGCGCAGCAGCGGATCGCCGAGCAGGCCGGCCTGCTGCAGCGCCCGTTCGCTCGCGAGCGTGGCCATCAGTGCGACGCGCCCCATGCTGCGCGTGGTCTTGCGGTTGTAGTGCGCCGGCAGCTCGAACGGCGCGGCAGGCGCACCCAGGCGTGTGTTGAGACCGATGTACTTGTCCCACTCCGGGATACGCGCGACCGCATTGGTGCAGCTGCGCAGTCGCGCCATCACCGTGTCGCGGTCGTTGCCGAGCGGGCTGATGGCGCCGACGCCGGTGACCACGACGCGCCTGACGGCGTGCGCACTCATCCGACCAGCCCGCCGTTCACGGACAGCACCTGCCGCGTGATGTACGCCGCATCGTCGGACAGCAGGAAGGCCACTGCGGCGGCGACCTCGTCCGGCCGCCCGAGGCGGCGCGCGGGGATCAGCTTGAGGGCTTCGGTGGCGATCTCGTCGTCGATCATGTCGGTCTCGATGACGCCGGGCGCCACGCAGTTGACGGTGATGTCGCGCCTGGCCAGTTCCAGCGCCAGCGCCTTGGTGGCGCCGATGATGCCGGCTTTCGCGGCGCTGTAGTTGGTCTGGCCGCGATTGCCGACCAGGCCCGACACCGACGACAGTGTGACGATGCGCCCGGGCGCGCGTCTCCGCACCATCGGCATCACGACCGGCTGCAGCACGTTGTAGAACGCGTCCAGATTGGTGTGGATGACGCTGTCCCAGTCGTCGCCGCTCATCGCGGGGAAGGCGTTGTCGCGCGCGATGCCGGCGTTGCAGACCACGCCGTAATAGGCGCCGTGCGCTTCGATGTCTTCGCCGATGGCTGCCGCGCAGGCGGCGCGGTCGGCCACGTCGAAGGCCAGCACGCGCGCATTGCCCCCGGCGTCGCGCACGCGGCGGGCGACGGCCTCGGCGTCGTCGACGCGGCTGCGACAGTGCACCGCCAGGTCGTAGCCGTCCGCGGCGAGGCGTTCGGCGATGGCGCGGCCGATGCCGCGGCTGGCGCCGGTGACGAGCACGCAGCGGCGCGCGCGGTCGGCGATCGGGGCCGTCATGTCGACGCTCCATGCAGGAAGGCGCCCGCGTCGGCAGGCTCGAACACCGACACGTGCGCGTTCGCGAGTTCGTCGCCGTCGCACAGGATGCGGCAGTCGAACACGCCCAGGCCGTTGTCGCCCATGACTTCGCGCCGCGCCTCGACACGCAGCACGCAACCCGACGCAAAATGGCTGCGGGTGCACGCGTACCGCCGCGTGCCGAGCAGGAAGCCCAGCTTCGGCCCGTCGCCGCGATCGCGCGCGCGGGCGCCGGCCCATGCGGCGATCGCCTGCGCCATGTATTCGATGCCGACCCAGGCCGGGACGCCCGCGCGCTCGACGAAGAGCCCGTCGAACGGCACATCGGCTTCCACGACGATGCTGTCGTCGTCGTGCGCGAGGATGCGGTCCACCAACCGCATCGCGCCGCGATGCGGAATGCAGGCTTCGATCGGCGGCATGCCCGTGGCCATCATGCCGCCGCCAGCAGCAGCGCGGCGTTGCTGCCGCCGAACGCGAACGACAGGCTCAGCGCGTGCCGCGGCGCCCGCGCGGCGCGTTCGCCCGGCGCCACGAGATGCAGCGACGGCAGCGCGGGATCGGCGGCACCGTCCCACCAGTGCGGCGGCAGCGCGCCGTGCGGATTGCCGGCGAGCGTGGCCCAGCAGATCGCGGCCTCGATCGCACCGGCGGCGCCGAGCGTGTGTCCGGTCAGCGGCTTGGTGCCGCTGCACGGCGCGCGGATGCCCGAGGCGGCGAGCGCGCGCGACTCCATCGCATCGTTGAGCGGCGTGGCGGTGGCGTGCAGGTTGACGTAGTCGAGCCCGGACGCATCGATGCCGGCACGCGCCAGCGCCTGCGCGATGGCGGCGATCGCGCCGGTGGCGTCCGGATCCGGCGCGGACATGTGGTGCGCATCGGAGCTCTCGCCCCAGCCCGCGAGCCGCACCGGCGCCGGCTCGCGCGTCATCACGAACAGCGCGGCGCCTTCCCCGATGTTGATGCCGTTGCGATGGCGCGACATCGGGTTGCAGCGCCCGGCCGCCACCGATTCGAGCGCGCTGAAACCGGCCACGGTGAACCGGCACAGCGAGTCCGCGCCGCCGCAGATCACCGCGTCCGCGATGCCGGCGCGCAGCAGGCGCGCGCCGGCGATCATCGCCTTGGCACCCGACGAACACGCGGTGGACACGGTGTACGCCGGCCCGCGCGCGCCGCTCTCATGCGCCACGTAGGCCGACGGCGCACCGATCTCCTGCTGGCCGTAGTGGAATTCGTCCGGCCAGCGGCCGTGCGCGCGGTGGAACGCGTTTGCGCGTTCCGATTCGCCGATGCCCGACGTGCTCGTGCCGACGATCACGGCCACGCGCGCCGCACCGAACCGCTCGATCGCCGCGTCGGCCTGCGCACGCACCTGCGCGTACGCCATGCGCAGCAACGCGTTGTTGCGGCTGCGCCAGACACGTTCGCGGTCGCGCATGTCCGGCAGCGGTTCCTCGACCAGGCCCAGCGCCAGGGTGCGGCCGGGCGAATAGCGGTCGCTCTCGCACAGGCCGCGCGGTGCATCGGCCGCGAACAGCGCGGCGCGGAACCGCGACGCGTCGTGCCCGAGCGCGCTCACGGTGCCCGGTGCGTGCAGGAACACCTCGCCCGTCATGCCGCCCGCTCCCGCGTCGGCGCGGGCATCGTCGGCTCCACGCGGTGTGCGGCAGCCGCGTCGAGCGACACCGACCGCACCGTCAGCCGGTAACCGTCGGCATGGTTCTCCAGCGTGACGGTGCCGTCGTCGGCCATGCGCGCCGCAAGCCACACGGTACCGTCGTGCCGCAGATTGCGCGTGCCGCCCTCGCCGTCCACCTGCCACCCCGGCGGCAGCGCGGCACGGATCGCGTCCAGTGGCCAGTAGACGAATTGCAGATCGTCGAGCACGCGTTCGCCGCGCACCGCCGCCGGCAGCCAGTCGGCGCGCGTCTGCGCAAGCGTGACGCCATCCCACGACAACGTGACGCCGGAGCGCCCGAGCGCCTGCACTGCAAGCGACACGCGCTGCGCGTCCACTTCCAGCAGCGCATCGAGTGCGCGCCGCTCCGGCCCGAAGGCGAAGTCCAGCCGCTGTTGCAGCGCCAGCGTGCGGCCGAGGCTGGCCGGCGCGAGCTGCAGCGTGGGCAGCACGATGCGCGCACGCGGCGGCGGCGCCGCACACGCGGCCATCAGCAGCGCGAGCGTCGCACCGCGGGCCAATGTCAGCGCGGCGCGCACAGCTCCTCCAGCACGCCGAGGCGGCGCTTGGTGTCGGCCACGTACGGATTGCTTTTGTCCCAGGCGTAGCCGGCGAGGATCGAACAGATCTTGTTGCGCACGTCGACCGGCGGATCCGGATGGAAGATGATGTTCTGGAACGTGCCGGCGTACCAGGCTTCCACGAACGCGCGGAACGTATCGACGCCGTCGCGCAGCGGTTTCGCGTACTCCGCCTCCCAGTCCACGGCCTCGCCCGCGTACGTGCGCGCGATCGCGTCGGTGGCGAGCTGCGCGGACTTGAACGCGATGGTCACGCCGGAGGAGAACACCGGATCGAGGAATTCGCCGGCGTTTCCGAGCAGGGCGAACCCGGGCCCCCACAGCGACTTCACGTTCGACGCATACCCGACGATCTGCCGCACCGGCATCACGCCCCAGGCCGCGTCGCGCAGAAGCGTCGAGAGGCTCGGCACGCCGGCCACGATGGCCTGCAACCGTTCCATCTCGCTGCCCTCGAACTGCGCCAGATAGTCGGTCCGCGCCACCACGCCGAGCGAGCAGCGCCCGTTGGAAAACGGAATCAGCCAGAACCACACGTCCACGTGCTCGGGATGCACGGTGATGAGGATCTTCTCGCGATCGAATTCGCCGACCGGAATGCGGTCTTCCACATGCGTGAAGATGGCACCGCGCGCGGGAAAATTCGACGGCTGCTCCAGCGCCAGCAGTCGCGGCAGCGTGCGGCCGAAGCCGCTGGCATCAAGCACGAAGCGCGCCTGCACGGCGTAGTCCTCGCCCTCGGGCGACCGTGCCGTCACGCCGGGCGATTCCGGGTGCGGCGTCATGGCGGTGACTTCGTGGCGGAAGCGCAGGTCGGCACCGAGGCGGCGTGCACCGTGCGCGAGTACCTCGTCGAAACGCGCGCGCTGCACCTGGTAGGTGGTGCCCCAGCCGGTGGAGAACTTATCGCGGAAATCGAACTCGGTGCGGCGCTCGCCCCACGCGAACGCAGCGCCGTTCTTGTACTGGAAGCCGGCTTCGACCACGTCGCGCAGCAGGCCGGCCGCCTCGATGTATTCCATGCTCTGCGGCAGCAGGCTCTCGCCGATGGAGAACCGCGGGAACTGCTCGCGTTCGAGCATCATCACGCTGCGGCCCTGCCGGCGCAGGAACGCCGCGGCAACCGAACCCGCGGGACCGGCGCCGACGATCAGCACGTCGGTGGTTTCAGTACGCATGCGATCCATCACTCCGAACAGGGGGCATCGATTCGTCCGCTCGACGCCGGAACAGCGGCGACAGCAGCCACACAAGGCCGATGCCGAACAGCAGGGCAAGCCCGAACGCGCGCAGCGCGGGCGTCGCCGACAGCGCCAGCAGCCCGAACGCCAGCCACGTGCTGGCCGCACCCAGACACACGGCGAGCCACGACGCCGGATCGCCGCGGTGCTCGAGCAGGAAGATACCGTAATCGATCCCCATGCCCAGCAAGACGAGCAGTCCGAGGATCGTGAACAACTGCAGCGGCTGGCCGAGCAGCGCGAGCAGCGCGACCGTCAGTGCGGTCGCAATGGCCGTCGGCAGGCTCGCGCGCCACGCCTCACGGCCATAACGCAACAGCAGCAGCACGAATGTCAGCACGTGGCCGGCGATCAGCAAGGCGGACATCGTGCCGCGATATTCGCCGAGCAGGCTCGACATCTGGCCGACACGGTCGATCCATTCCACGCCCGGCAATCCGTACGCGAGCGACGCGACCGCAGCCACCGCCTGCGGGCCGGCCAGGCCGTCGAGCAGCACCACGCTGGCGGGTGCGCCGTCGACGTCGGGCTGCCAGAGCGCGCGCGCCGGCAGCGACGCGGGCGATGCGAGCCAGGCCTCGGGCTCCAGCGTGCCGATCGCGCGTGGGGGGCGCGGAACATCGTCGTCGAGCTGTTGCGCCACGCGCGCGAGCACCGCGCCTTCGACCGATGCCGACAGCGCCGCGTTTTCGCGCTGGCGCTGGCGCGACGGGACCCAGTCGGAGACCGCGCGCCAGCCGGCCAGCGTGCCGTCGGCCACCGCGACACGAAGACGCTGCGTGAGCGCCTCCTCGCGTTGCAGCACCTCCTCTGCCGTGTCGCCGGTGACGAGGAAAAACTGCGCCGGACTCGGCAGGCGCAGCACCGACACCGCATCGCGCTGCGCATCGACCAGCGATTGCGGCGAGCTCTGCAGGCTGCGCAGGTCGTCGTCGACCTGCAGCCGCAGGAGTCCGGCCACGCAGACCGCCGCCAGCACCGCCGCCGCGGCGAAACCCGCGACGCCGGGGCGCAGCACCGGCCATGCCGCGAGCGATCGGCCGATGCGCCGCGACAGCCAGGTGACACGCACCGGCCCATGATCGAGCCACGGAAACCAGAGCACCGCCGTCAGGAAGGCCGCGGCGAGCCCTACCGCCGAAAACAGCGCCATCTGCCGCAGGCCCGGGAACGGCGCCACGCCGAGCACGAGATACGCGAGCGCACTCGTCGCGAGCGCCAGCGACAGCCCGGGCAGCAGCGAACGCAACAACGCCCAGCGCGGCACCTGCGTGCCCTGACGGCATGCGAACCAGTGGATGCCGTAGTCTTCGGCCACGCCGACGAGGCTTGCGCCGAACACCAGCGTCAGCAGATGCACCTCGCCGAACACGAGCGCGGTCGCGGACACGGCGGCCAGCATGCCGACCGCCAGCGACAGCGCCACGAGCAGGATCGGCCGCAGCGAGCCGAACGCGGCCCACACCAGCAGCAGCACCGCGGCGAGCGATCCGACACCGATGGTATTGACCTCGCTGCGGGCCTGCACGGCGGCGGCCTCGGCATGCAGCGGCACGCCGAGCGGCAGGACGCGCAGCGCGCCGTCGTCGGCGCGCCGGATGGCGGCGTCGATGGCCGACTGCAGATGTGCCACGCCGTCGAGGCGGAACGCCGAATCGCGCAGCTCGTAACGCAGCACCGCCCACGCGCGACCGTCCGCATCGCGCACCAGATCGTCACCGCCGGCGTCCAGGCCCGCGGCGCGCTCGGCCCACCAGTCCGGCCACAGTCCGAGCGGATCGTCCGACCACGGCGTGAGTCGCGCACCGGCAAGCGGGCCGTACAGCCGCGCCAGCGCCTGCGCGGCAAGCGCGTCGGTGTCGGCCGTCGCCAGCGATTCGCGCTGCGCGGCGGTCAGCAGGCGATCGCGGAACGGCGCGAAGAAACCGCGCGCTTCGGCAAACCAGTCGGCGTTCGATGCGGCCGGCACCAGGCCGGTGCCGGCGTCCGCCAGCGCCTGTGCGAACACCGCGGCGGCGCGCCGCGTGGCGTCGGCGTCGGACGACGACAGCACGATCACCACCTGCCGTGCGCCCTGGTCCGCGATGCGCGCGCCCACCGCGGCGACATCCGGCCGCGCGTCGTCCACCGGCAGCAGCGCGAGCACGTCGCTCTGGAGGTTGCCGCTGCGCCAGAAGTGCCACTGGTGCGCAAGCACGGCCGCCACCAGCAGCAGCCACAGCCACGCGAGCGGGCGCGCATGGCGCGGTGCGGGCATCTCAGTCAAAGGCGCGCGCCTCGGCTTCGCTGAGTTCGGCCGGCGTCGTGCGCAAGGCGTCGAACGCGATCCGCGTGATGTCGCCGCCGCGTTCCTCGATGCGCACCTCGCGCACGTACGCATCGCCTTCCAGATCGACCCGCACGAACACCTCGGCGAGGCCGCCAGCCTTCGGCGTGAGTCCCAGCGTCCAGCGCGCCCCGTCGACGACGGCAGGCTCGATGTCGAACCGCTCGGACAGCACCGCCAGCTCGCCGGCAAACAGCGCGAACAGCGTCGCGTTGACCGCGCCGAGCGCGGGCTGCTGCGCGACGTCGACCTCGACCCGCGCACTGCCGTCGGGCAGACGACTGCGGATGCGATCGGCCGTCACCACCATCGAGGATGCAAACGGCTGCAGCGTGTCCCAAACGATGCCGCGCTTGCGCGCCAGCACGAACCGCCCGCTCGAACGCAGCGGATTGCGGAAACCGGCCAGCCGTTTCTCCTGGCTGAACTCGCCGCGCAGCAGCGTCTGCTGCGCCAGGCGTTCGCGGATCGCATCGAGGCGGTCCTGCGCGTGCGCGCCGCATGCGAGCAACAGCGCCGCACCCGCCGCGAGCAGCCGCGCGATCATGGCGTCACCCCCAGACGCTGCCACAACACCTCGGGGCACACGTAACGCATCTCCCCGGTCGCGATCTCCACCGCCACCTGCACCGTGTACCCACGCGTCAGGCGCTCGCCGCTGGCCGCGTCGCGCACTTCGTAGTCGATCTTCAGGCGGTTCTCCCACTCCACGATGGTGGCGATCACGCGCACGCGTTGCCCGTAGCGCAGCGGGCGCACGTAGCGCAGGCGCATGTCGACCACGGGCCAGCCGAAGCCGGACGCCGCCATCTGCGGGTAGTCGTAGTCGAACCGGCGCAGCAGCGCGCAGCGCGCAAGTTCGAGGTACTGCGCGTAGCGGCCGTGCCAGACGATGTCCATCGGATCCAGATCGTGGAACGCAGGCTCGAGCTCGATCTCGCCGCGCAGTCGGTTCTCAGTCGGCATACAGGCTCCAGCGCGGGGCGCGGATGTCGTCGACGAGCATGCGCAGGTCCACGTCGAGCGCGCGGTCCTCATCGACGAACGCGATGCGTGTCTCCAGATCGCCGAGCATCGCCTCGGCCTCGCCGCCCAGGCGCGCGCCGGCATCGATCCGCCGCCGCAACGCCAGTCCCTGCCGCGCCGCGATCAGCATCGCCGCGGCCACCTGCTCGGTCAGTTCGATCACGCGCAGCGCGTCGCGCGCGGCGATGGTGCCCATGCTGACCTTGTCCTGGTTGTGGCATTCGGTGGAGCGCGAGAACACCGATGCCGGCAGCGTGCCCTTCAGTGCCTCGGCGGTCCACGCCGATACGCTGATCTGCAGCGCCTTCAGGCCGTGGTTGACCGCCGCGCGCGCACCCGCGGCGCCGGACAGGTTCGCCGGCAGGCCGTGGTTGTAGCGCGCATCGACGATGATCGCCAGTTGCCGGTCGAGCAGGTCTGCGACGTTGGCCACCAGGTTCTTGAGGCTGTCCATCGCGAATGCGATGTGGCCGCCGTAGAAGTGTCCGCCGTGCAGCACCTGCTCGCGTTCGGGATCGATCAGCGGGTTGTCGTTGGCGCTGTTGAGCTCGGTTTCGATCAGGCCGCGCAGAAACGGCAATGCGTCCTGCAGCACACCGATCACGTGCGGCGCGCAGCGCAGCGAGTAGCGATCCTGCAAGCGCTGCTCGTTGCGCGGCGGGCGATCGCTGGCAAGATCCGAGCGCAGCCGCGCGGCGACCTGCAGCTGCCCCGGATGCGGCTTGGCGGCAAATAGCACCTCGTCGAAATGGTGCGCGTTGCCGTCCGCGATCACCTGGTTGTACGCGGTCAGGCGCGTGGCAAGGCGCGCGAGATAGTCCGCACGCACCCACGCAAGGCAGGCCAGTCCGGTCATCACGGCGGTGCCGTTCATGATTGCCAGACCTTCCTTCGGGCGCAGGCGCAGCGGGACGAGTCCGAGTTCGCGCAACACCTCGGCTGCGGGTCGCCGCGCGCCGCGGAACAGCACGTCGCGCTCGCCGCACAGCACGGCGGCCACGTACGACAGCGGCGTCAGATCGCCGCTGGCACCCACCGAGCCTTCGGCCGGGATCAGCGGCAGCACGTCGTGCCGCAGCAGTGCGGCGAGGCCTTCCAGCAGCGCCATGCTGACGCCGGACATGCCGCGCACCAGCGATGCAAGCCGCGCCGCGAGCACCGCGCGCGTTTCGTCCGGATCGAGGAAACGCCCGAGCCCGCAGCCGTGGTAGGTGTACAGATGCTGCGGCAGCTCGGCCACCAGCGCCGGTGGAATGTTGACCGTGCACGAATCGCCGTAGCCGGTGGTCACGCCGTAGATCACGCCATCCTCGCGCAGCAGGCGATCGAGGAATTCGGCGCCTTTCGCGATCCTTGTGCGGAACGTCGGCGTCGGGTCGAGCGCGGCGCTGCGCGTGCCGCGCGCGAGCGCCACGACATCCTCGATGCACAGCGGCGCCGCACCGAAGACCAGCGGCGGATCAGGAATGTCGGACATCGTCGGAAGCCTGGTCCCAGAAGGGAAAGAAGTTGAACCAATCGTAGGGCGCCTCGGCAAGACGCGTCTGCAGCCAGCGGGCGAAATTCGCCGCCTGGCGCGCGAATTCGGCCTCGCGCTCGCGCCGCACGAGCGCGATGCGTTCGCAAAACGGCGCAAAACGCACGGTGTAGCCGTCGTGCGCATGCGTGCAGGACATGGTGTACACCGGGCATTCCAGCACGCTCGCGAGCACGTACGGCCCCACGGGAAACGGCGCGGAATGCCCGAGGAACTCGGCGCGTGCCACGCGTCCGCCGCGCACCGGCACGCGGTCGCCCGCGATCGCGACGAACTCGCCGGCGGCGATCTTTTCCGCGAGCATCATCGCGGTGGCAGGCGAAATCTCGGTCACCTGGATCAGGGTGATGCGCGACTCGGGATCGAGCCTGCGGATGATGCGGTTGTAGCGTTCGGCGTGCGCGGTGTGGATCAGCGCGTTGACGCGGAAATCGCGGTGGTAGCGTGCGAGCACCTGGCACAGCTCCAGGCACCCGATGTGCGCGGTCAGGATCAGCGCGCCGCGGCCGCCGACCAGCTGCGCGTGCATCGCCTCGCGCCCCTCGAAACGCACCCTGTCCATCGGGTAGCGTCCCGCCGTGGCGAGCAGCTTGTCGAGCATGGTGTCGGCGAAGCCGAAGAGGTGCCGCAGCGTGTGACGCAGGCGCGGCACGTGGCCGAGTGCGCCGGTGCTGGCCTCCACGCGTTGCAGGTACTGCAGCGATGCGCGCCGCGCCAGCCCGTGCCGCAGCCAGTAGTACAGCACCACCGGCGCCAGGCACACGCGGAACGGCCAGCGGCCGAGCACGCGATGCACCCCGTACAGGAACCAGATGCCGCTCACCGACGTCGCCTCGCCGATCTGCGACCAGTGCCGCGCCTGCGCCGTCATGCGAACCTGCGCCGCAATAGGGTCGGCAGGCGCCGCAGCATGCCGAAGAACAGGCGCGTGTGCATTGCGGTGATGCGCACGTTGTCGCGCAGCACATCGAAGTGCGACACACCGTCCGACGGGTAGGTGACCGGCGTCGGCAGGTTCACCACGGCGATCCCGCGCCAGGCGAGCCGCACCAGGATCTCGCTGTCGAAATCCATGCGCCGGCCGATGTATTCCTCGTCGATCAGGCGCAGCGTGGGTCCGAGCGGATACACGCGGAAGCCGCACATCGAATCGCGGATCGCGAAGGACAGGGTGTTGATCCACACCCAGATGTGCGTGGCATAGCGGCCGACGAGCCGTGCCTTGGGCACGCTTGCGTCGTACACCGGACAACCGCAGATCACCGCGTCCGGGTGTTGCGCGGCGCGCGCCAGGAAGGCCGGTATGTCGTCGGTGGCGTGCTGACCGTCGGCGTCGATCTGCACCGCGTGGCTGTGGCCGCGCCGGCCGGCTTCGCGCAGCCCCGCCATCACCGCAGCGCCCTTGCCCGCGTTCGGCCGCAGGCGCAGCAGCGTGACCTGCGCATCGCCGCGCGCAAGCCCGTCGAGCACGGCGGCGCACGCCGGGCCGGACCCGTCGTCGACCAGCAGGCACGGCACGCCGTGCGCACGCACGCCGCGCACCATCGCACCGACCGCGTGTTCGTGATCGAACACCGGGATCACCACCACGGGCGAGAACGCGGCGCTCACGCCGCGCCGCCGAACACGAGGCGTCCGCTCGCATGCGGCCCGGACTCCGAGCGGAACGCGAACGTGAGCGTGCCGCGCTCGGCCGACCAGTCGAGCGAGAGCCGCACGCGCTGGCTCGCGCCGACGATGCGCTGGAACTTGATCGCCTCCATGCGGACGAAGTCCGGCGGCAGCGCGAAGGCCTCCCGCGCCCAGCGCACCGCCCAGTCCACCTGCACCACGCCCGGCAACACCGGCGCCGCAGGGAAGTGCCCATCGAACACCAGCAGATCCGGCGTGGTGTTGAACTCGAGTGCGGCGTGGACCGCATCGCGCCGCAGCCAGCGCGGGGTCGGCGCGTGCGGACGGAACAGGGCCAGCAGGTCGCGGTCGGTGGTTTTTCCCTGGGCATTGACGGGCAGCGCGTCGACGAACCGCCAGCGGCGCGGCAATGCGACCGGATCGTGCCCGCGCGCGAGCACGGCGCGCAGCGCCCGGCACACCTCGGCCTTGCCGCTGCGGCCCAGCCGCGCCCTGCCCTCCGCCGCGGGCACGCAGACCGCACCGAGCACGCTGCGCGCGCCGTCGAGCAGCAGCACACGCGCCTCCTGCAACCAGCCGGTGTCGCGCAGCGCGCGCTCGAGCGCGGTCAGCGAGACGCGGCGTTCCTCGATCTTGACGATCCGGTCCGCGCGCCCGAGCAGACGGAAGCCGGTCGCGTCGGCTTGCGCACGATCTTCGGTGGCGAACCAGTCCGTGTCGTGCAGATGCGGCGATCGCACCTCCAGCCGCGCATCGCGCACGCGCCACTCGACGTGCGGCAGGGCCTGCCATGCACCGCCGTCGCCACGCCACGCCACGCCGCCGGTTTCGCTGCTGCCGTAGATCTCGATCGGTGCCTGGCCGAAGCGGGCCTGCACGTCGCGCGCCGCCTCGTCGGGCAAGGCGCCGCCGGACGAGAACACCGCGCCCACGCAGCCACGCAGGCGCGGCCAGTCCAGTCCCTCGGGCAGGCGCTTGAGGTGCGCGGGGCTGCTGACCAGCACGCCGGGCGCCCGCTGCAGCGCCGCGAACATGTCCTCGTGGAACAGCACCCGGCGCGGCACGATCTCGCGCCCGGCCGCGAGCGGCCACAGCACGCGGAACAGCAGGCCGTAGATGTGCTGGTGCGACACCGTGGCATGCACCGGTGCCGCACCCAGACGCGCGCCGAAGGTCGCTTCCAGCGATTCGACTTCGCGCGCGAGCTGCGCGAGCCGCTTGGGAATTGCGCTCGCCTCGCCGCTCGTTCCGGAGGTGAACACCACGAGCCGCGTGGCGTCCTCGTCGAGCGGATCGCCGGGCAGCGCTGCATCGAGAGCGTCCGGCGCCGGCGCGAGATCGCCCGGCGCATCGCCTGCGAACCCGGCCACCTGCGGCTGCAGCGCCGCGCGTGTCTGCGGCAGCGCATCGCCCGGCAACCACACGGTCTTGCCCGCATGCCAGGCGCCGAACAGCGCGGCGGCGAACTCCAGCACATCATCGCAATGCAGCGCCCAGTGCGTGCCGGTCTGCGCCGCGAACGCCGCATGCCAGACGCCCGCGCGCGCGCGGAACCGCGCGTGGCGCGCCTCCGGACCGGCGGACGCGCGCGCACGCAGCGCCACCTCGCGCAGCGGCAACCAGTCACTCATCCGGCAGCGCCCGCACGCGTTGCCGCACCAGCCATTCGATGCCGAACACAAGCCCGATCAACGCGTACGCCACAAGTCCGTTGTACAGCGACCAGACCGCGTCCGACGCCCACAACGCCGTGGTCAGCGCGATCGATCCGTTCAACACGAAGAATCCCGCCCACACCCACGTCACGCGGCGGGTGTAGCGCACCGCGCGCGGCGGCAGGTCCGGTTCGCGCAGGCGCGCCAGGCGCTCGATCGCGCTCGGCGGCCGCCACAGGCTCACGAGGAACACCGCGCACAGCACCGCATTGACCAGCACCGGATACAGCTTGAGCGGCAGCACCGCATTGCCCAGCGTCGCCACGAGCGCGAGCAGGCCGATGCCGGCCGCGGCCGCGAGCCAGATCGGCTGCGGCGTCGCGAGCGCGCGCGTGGCGGCGATGAGGAACAGCACCACCGCCAGCATGCGCGGTTCGAAGCGCTGCAGGCCGAGGTAGACGATCAGCGGATAGGCGAGCGTCAGTCCCGCCAGCACGAGGGCACCCGGACGCCGCCAGCGCTGTCCGGCCGCAGGATTCAAGCCGCGCTGCGCGCGAGGCCGTAGGTCGCATCGACGATGTCCTGCACCGTGCGGACCGACTTGAACGCGTCGGGCTGCAGGCTACTGCCGAGCAGCGGCTTGAGCTGCACGATGAGGTCCACCGCGTCGATGCTGTCGATGTCCAGGTCGTCGCGCAGCGAGGCTTCGGGCGTGATGCGCGCCGGATCGATCTCGAAGTGCTGGTGCAGGATCGCGACGATCCGCTCGAAGAGTTCCTGTTTGGTCATGCCCGATGGTCCCTGCTGCAGTCGTCCGGCCGCTGGCGCGTGCCCCGTCATTGTTTGCGCTGGCTTGCGACGAAGGCCGCGAGCGTCTGCACGCTGGCGAAGTGCTGCCGCGTTTCCTGCGAATCGGCCGACAGGCTCACGCCGTAGCGCTTCTGCAGCGCCAGACCCAGCTCCAGCGCATCGATCGAATCCAGGCCGAGCCCCTCCACGAACAGCGGCGCGTCGGTCTGGATGTCGTCCGGCGCGATGTCCTCCAGCGCCAGCGCGCTGACGATGAGCTGCTTGATCTCGTGTTCAAGTGCAACCACGCGGTGCCTCCCTCGAAAAATGGTCCGCCAGATGGTCGGTGAGCCGGCGCGCGGCCACCGCCTCGCCCTGGGCATCGGCGAGGAATCCGGCGATCGGTATGTCCTCGTCCACGTGCATCGAGAACAGCACCCGGCGCGGCGGGACACGATACCATTTCTCGCCTTTTCCCAAGGTCATCGGCGTGCAGGAAATGCGCACCGGGGTGATGTCGAGCGCGCCGCGCAGCGCCACGTGCGCGGCGCCACGCTGCAATTTGAGCGATTGCCCGCGGCGCGTGCGGGTGCCCTCGGGAAAGATCACGAGATTGCCGCCCCGCCGCACCGCCGCGATGCAGTCCTCGACCAGGCCGGGCCCGTTGTCGTTGAAGACGTAGCCGGCCGCGGTGACCGGCCCGCGCATGAACGGGTTGCGCAGCAACGCGGATTTGACGATGCAGTCGGCATTGGGAATCTGCGCGATTAGGAACACGACGTCGATCAGCGTGGGATGGTTGGCGAGGATGAGCAGGCCTTCGCGCTGCAAGCGCTCGCGACCGTGGATCTGGTAACGCAAAACGCCGAGCACGCGCATCAGTTCGACGAATCCGGCGAAGCTGCGCTGCACCGTGCGGCGCACGGCCGCGCGGCGGCGCGCCGGATCGCGCACCCACAGGGTGAGCACCGGAAACACCAGCAGCCGCAGCACCAGTCCTCCCAGGCCGAACACCGCAAAGCTCAGCCCGGTGCCGACCACCCGCCAGGCGCGGTCGAGCGCCTCACGCATCGCGGCGCCAGCGCCAGGTGCCGGTTGCGCCGCGGTGCTGCAGCTGCGCGTCGCCCGACAGCACGAATCGCAGCACGTCCAGACCGTGCGGAAGGCGCGGCGCGTGCGGCGGCGGCGGCGCATCCTCCATCGTCGTGTCGAGCGACAGGCGCGTCCCGCCGCTGCCGGCCGGGGCGATGCGCCAGGCCCAGGCGTAGCAGGGATCGGGCTCGTCGAGGAAATCGGCATGCACCGCCGGGATCACCGCGTCGTACACCACCAGCAGAACCTGCGGGGCACCGTCGCCCAGCAGACCCGCAGCCTCGACCGCCGCGGCTTCGGCGCTGTCGATGCCGGCCGCCAGCGCGGTGTAGTTGCCGCGTTCGGCGTACGCCAGCGAGTACAGCGCGGCGATGGCGTTGTGCACGGAGAGACCGAAGCCGGCCGGCGACAACGACGCGTCCGCCGCCAGTGTTTCGAGCAGCTGCTGCGAGCGCGCCACATCGCCGTGGCGCGACGCGAACACCACCGGCACGCCCGTCGCATCGGCGTCGCGACACCACGCGAGGGCTTGGATCGCGACCCGGCCGAGGCGATCGATGCGTCGACGCATCATCGGCGGCAACTCGGCCAGCGCCGGCGTCTCGTCGCCGGCGGGCAGGAACGCAGACACCGCCCAGGCGCGCCACGCATCGCGTGTCGCAAGCCCCGGCGCGCAGGCCGCCCAGTCGATCAGATCGAATTGGATCATGCCCCGGCCGTCCTCCACAGTCGGTGTCAGCAGCATCGGCTCCGGACCCCGGACAAACAAAACCCGGCCGGAGCCGGGTTTGTCTTGATGGCGTCCCCACGGGGATTCGAACCCCGGTCGCTACCGTGAAAGGGTAATGTCCTAGGCCTCTAGACGATGGGGACAGAACTTCGGGTGGAGCATGTTGTGTGCAGCTTCTTCTTCGTGCTTGTGATGCTGCGGTGACGCGGTACTCATTGCCGGGACTGGTGGAGCTAATCGGGATCGAACCGATGACCTCCACAATGCCATTGTGGCGCTCTCCCAGCTGAGCTATAGCCCCAGGCGCCGGCAAGACGAAAATCATAACGAGCGCTGCGGAGGTCGTCAAGCGCATCGTGCGCAATCATTCGTCCGCTCCCCGCACCGATTCCGCCCGCCCGACGCCCCGCCGCACATCATGCGGGCATCGGCACCGATGTGGCCGGCAGTGCCGCCGGCTGCAGCGTGAAGGCCGAATGGCCCTGATCGGCGAGGAACTGCAGCCACTTGCTGAGGAATGAGTTCATCCGCAGACGATGGCCGAGCAGCGTGGCCGCGGACGGATGCATGCCGAGCACGTCCTGCCAGCGCCGGCCGACATAGCAGTGCGTCACCTCCACCAGCCGCGCATCGCGGTAGTGGCGCACGAACGCCGAGGGATCGGGCTCGCCGGTCAGCGGATCGCGCAGCGCATACGTCAGGCGCAGCTCGGTCGTGTACGGGTGGCGTTCGAGCACGTCGATGCTCAGGTCCAGTCCGTCGTCCACGCTCGAGCGGTAGCGCGCTGCGGTGAGCCCGGCGGGCGCGAACATGCGTTCGAGCCGATCGAAGTTTTCCGCGTACAGGCCCATCAGGAAACCGAAGCGGCTGGGGCGGAACACACGGGCGGTGGCGGGCAGCGCAAGCGTCATGATTCGATCTTAGCATCCTGTTTCGGACGCGCCGGACCGGCGCGCAGGTTGGCATTCTTCGGCCCGGACGCATGCGGCGGCACACCGCGCGGGATCAGAACATGTGCTTCTCGATCCCGAGCGCGGACAGCACCTTGCTCGCGATTTCCTCGATCGATGTATTGGTCGTACTGAGCGACTGCAGGTGCTCCTGGCGGAACAGCGTTTCCGCCGCCGCGACTTCGCGCCGGCACACCTCCAGCGTTGCATAGCGGCTGCCCGGGCGACGTGCCTGCCGCACCTGCTGCAGGCGCACCGGATCGATGGTGAGACCGAAGAGCTTCTTGCGGTAGGGCTTGAGGCGACGCGGCAGTTCGGCACTGTCGAGTTCTTCCTCGGTGAGCGGATAGTTGGCGGCGCTCACGCCGAAGTTCAAGGCCATGTACAGGCAGGTCGGCGTCTTGCCCGAACGCGACACGCCCACGAGGATCACGTCGGCGCCGTCGTAATTCACGTCCACGCCGTCGTCGTGCGTGAGCGCGTAGTTGGTTGCGTTGATGCGCGCCTCGTACTGCGCAAAATCCACCAGCCCGTGCGCGATGCCCACCTTCGGCTGCCGCTGCGTGCCCAGTTCGTCCTCCAGCGGCCCGATGAAGGCGGCGAACACGTCGAGCATCAGGGCACCGCTCTGCGCGAGCAGCGCGGTGAGCTCGCCATCGACGACGGTGTTGATGACGATCGGCCGCAGCCCGGTGCCCTGTGCCACGTCGCGCATGCGCTGCGCGGCGGCCACGGCCTTGTCCGGACTGTCGACGAACGGGATGCGGTGCGAATCGAAGACAAGATCGGGGAACTGGGTGAGCACGCTGTGGCCGATGGTTTCGGCGGTGATGCCCGTGCCGTCGGAGATGTAGAAGACCTGGCGACGCGGAGTCATGCGGTTCCCGGTGTGTGTCGGCGACAGCGTCGATTCTGCCGCGTTTCGGGGCGCGGCACAGCGCCGGATGCGATGCACGGGCCCGCGCGCGGCGCGCAACCTTGTCTCGCACCCCCACCCCCGCCACAATATTGCGCTGCGTCAATCCTGCCGCACGCCTTGCCCACCCGATCGGAGTCGCCGAGTGACCTCACACGTGCTGTGGCTGCATGAACTTCGCCTCACGGACCTGAACCAGGTCGGCGGCAAGAATTCCTCGCTCGGCGAGATGATCGGCAACCTGGCCAGGCTCGGCGTGTCGGTGCCCGGCGGTTACGCCACCACGGCCGACGCCTTCCGCGAATTCATCGCGCACAACAATCTCTCGCAGCGCATCTTCGACCGGCTCGCGACGCTCGACGTCGAAGACGTCGATGCACTCGTAGCCGCCGGCGGCGAAATCCGCGGCTGGGTCATCGAGGCGCCGCTGCAGCCGGCATTGGACCAGGCCATCCGCGACGGCTACACAAAACTCTGCAGCGACAACGGCGGTGGCGACGTGGCCGTGGCCGTGCGTTCGTCGGCGACGGCCGAGGATCTGCCCGATGCGAGCTTCGCCGGCCAGCAGGAAACCTTCCTCAACGTCACCGGCGCCGACGACGTGGTGCGCAAGGTGAAGGAAGTCTTCGCATCGCTCTACAACGACCGCGCCATTGCGTATCGGGTGCACCACGGCTTCAGGCACGAGGACGTGTTCCTCTCGGCCGGCGTGCAGCTGATGGTGCGTTCGGACATCGGCGCCTCGGGCGTGCTGTTCACGCTCGACACCGAGTCGGGCTTCCGCGACGTGGTCTTCGTCACCTCGAGCTACGGCCTCGGCGAAAACGTCGTGCAGGGCGCGGTGAATCCGGACGAGTTCTACGTCTACAAACCCACGCTGAAGGCGGGAAAGCCCGCGATCCTGCGTCGCCAGCTCGGCTCCAAGCAGATCCGCATGGTGTACTCCGACGCGCCCGGCGAACGCGTGCGCAACGAGGACACGCCGCTCGCGCTGCAGCGCAGCTTTTCGATCACCGATGCCGACGTCGAGGAACTGTCGCGCCAGGCGCTGGTCATCGAGGCCCACTACGGTCGCCCCATGGACATCGAATGGGCGAAGGACGGCCACAGCGGCAAGCTCTTCATCGTGCAGGCACGCCCGGAAACGGTAAAGTCGCGCACCCGTGCGCAGCAGATCGAACGCTACAACCTGGCCACACGCGGAACGGTGCTGAGCGAAGGGCGCGCCATCGGACAGAAGATCGGCGCGGGCGTTGCGCGCGTGGTGCGCTCGCTGAAGGAAATGGCGAAATTCCAGCCCGGCGACGTGCTGATCGCGGACATGACCGATCCCGACTGGGAGCCGATCATGAAACGCGCCGCCGCCATCGTCACCAACCGCGGCGGCCGTACCTGCCATGCCGCGATCATCGCGCGCGAACTCGGCGTGCCGGCGGTCGTCGGCACCGGCGACGCGATGAGCACGATCGAGGATGGCAGCGAGGTGACCGTGTCGTGCGCCGAGGGCGACACCGGCTTCATCTACGCCGGCAAGCTCGACTTCGAGGTCGTCACCACCGACCTGCAGAACATGCCGCCGGCGCCGCTCAAGATCATGATGAACGTCGGCAACCCCGAGCGCGCCTTCGATTTCGCGCAGCTGCCGCACCAGGGCATCGGCCTTGCGCGCCTGGAATTCGTCATCGCGCGCCAGATCGGCGTGCATCCGCGCGCGCTGCTCGACTACGCCAGGCAGCCGGCCGACGTGAAGGAGCAGATCGACACGCTGATGGCCGGCTATGCCGATCCGGTGAGCTACTACGTCGACCGCCTCGCCGAAGGCATCGCCACGCTCACGGCGGCGTTCGCGCCGCATGCGGTGATCGTGCGCCTGTCGGATTTCAAGTCGAACGAATACGCGAATCTTGTCGGCGGCAAGCAATACGAGCCGCACGAGGAGAATCCGATGATCGGATTCCGCGGCGCCTCGCGGTATGTGCACCCCGAGTTCCGCGACTGCTTCGCACTCGAATGCCGCGCGGTGAAGAAGGTGCGCGACACGATGGGGCTGACCAACTGCTGGGTCATGATTCCGTTCGTGCGCACGCTGGACGAAGGCCGCGCCGTGATCGAGACGCTGGCCGCGAACGGCCTCAAGCAGGGCGAAAACGGCCTCAAGCTCATCATGATGTGCGAGGTGCCGTCGAACGCGCTGCTGGCGGACGAGTTCCTCGATCTGTTCGACGGCTTCTCGATCGGCTCCAACGACCTGACCCAGCTCACGCTGGGTCTGGACCGCGATTCGGGCATCGTCGCGCACCTGTTCGACGAGCGCGATGCGGCAGTGAAGAAGCTGCTGTCGATGGCGATCGCCACGGCGAAGGCGAAGGGCAAGTACATCGGCATCTGCGGCCAGGGCCCGAGCGACCACCCGGATCTTGCCGAGTGGCTCATGCAGCAGGGAATCGAATCGGTGTCGCTCAATCCCGACACGGTGATCGATACCTGGCTGCGACTTGCGAAACTGAAGGCGGGCTAGCGTTGCGCCGGGCACCGCCCCGGCATCGTTTTCCGTGCCGCCTCCGGTTCCGCGTCCGACCGACACGGAGGTAACACCGATGGACAACTGGATCAACGCCGCGCGCGGCATCGACTGGACCACGCTCGGCATGCTCTGGGGCACGCGCCTGCTCGGCGCGGCGATCGTGCTGCTTGTGGGCCTGCGCATCGCGCGCTGGATCGCCACGCTGGCCGAGCGCGGGCTGACCCGCGCGCAGGTCGAAACCACGGCCGTGCAGTTCCTGCGCAAGACCGCCTACATCCTGCTGCTGGTAGTGATGCTGCTGGCGGTGCTGCAGGTGCTCGGCGTGCCGATGACCTCGATGATCGCGGTGCTCGGCGCGGCCGGCCTCGCCATCGGCCTTGCGCTCAAGGATTCGCTGTCCAACATCGCCTCGGGCGTGATGCTGGTGACGCTCAAGCCGTTCCGCGTCGGCAACGTGGTGACGATTGCCGGGGAAACCGGCGCGGTGGAGTCGGTGAGCATCTTCCAGACCGTGTTGCGCGGCCCGGACAACCAGACCATCGTGCTGCCCAACAGCCTCATCACCAGCGATTCGATCATCAATCGCACGCCCGACACCCAGCGGCGGGTGGAACTGGTGATCGGCATTGGGTATGGCGACGACATCGACGCCGCACGCGCGACGGCGCTGTCGATCATGCAGGCCGACGAGCGCATCCTGCCCGAGCCTGCGCCGGACGTGCTGGTCTACGCGCTCGGCGAGAGCAGCGTCGACCTGGGCATCCGCTGCCGCGTGCTCAACGGCGACTGGTTCGCGGTGAAATGCGATCTGCTGGAGAAGATCAAGAAGGCGTTCGACCGCGAGAAGATCTCGATTCCGTTCCCGCAGCGCGACCTGCACGTCTACCACCACGGCGGCGACGCGGATCAGCGCGCCACCGCCGAGCGCGGGCTGCCCGCGGACTGAGGCGGCGGCGCGTCAGGCGGCGGGATGGCCGCCCAGGCGCCCCATGAACTGGCGGTAGTGGCGCAACTCCGCCACGGAATCGCGGATGTCGCTCAGCGCGGTATGGGCCGAGGACTTGGTCAGCGCCTTCGCCACGTCCGGAGCCCAGCGCCGCGCGAGTTCCTTGACCGTGGAGACATCGAGATTGCGGTAATGGAAGTAACGCTCCAGCCGCGGCATGCAGCGGTGCAGGAAGCGGCGATCCTGGCAGATCGAATTGCCGCAGATCGGCGACTTTCCGGCCGGCACCCACGCGGCGAGGAAGTCGAGCGTGGCCTGCTCGGCGGTGGCCATGTCGACGGTGGACCCGAGCACGCGTTGCCACAGGCCGGACTTGGTGTGCGTGGTGCGGTTCCACTCGTCCATCACCTGCAGGCGTTCGAGCGGATGGCGGATCGCCAGCTCCGGGCCTTCGGCGAGCAGATTGAGATCCTTGTCGGTCACCAGGGTCGCGATCTCGATGATCGAATCGGTGTCGGGATCGAGCCCGGTCATTTCCAGATCGATCCAGATCAGGTGGTCGTCGTGTGCGGTTGAATTCATGCGAGACGTGCCTGCGGGGACTTGGCATCATACTGCAACCCTCCGCGAGCCTTCCGCCGTGCCGCCGCTGCCCGACTCCGCCCACATTGCCGTCGTCTCGGCGATGATCGCGCCCGCGTTTTTCCTCACCGCCACCGCGTCGCTGCTGGCCTCGTCGAACGGCCGGCTGGCGCGCGTGGTCGACCGCATGCGCGAGGACCTGGCCCGCATGAAGGCGATGGACGCCGGCTCCGAACGGATCAGGCTCGAAGCGCAGGTGGCCGTGCACCGGCGCCGTTCCAGCCTGGTGCTGACGTCGTTGCGCCTGCTGTACGCCTCGATGAGTGCCTTCGTCGGCACCAGCCTTGCGATCGCCGTCAACGGACTCACCGGCTATCGCCTCGACCTGCTCCCGACGGTGCTCGCCGTGCTCGGCGTGCTGCTGATGTTCGCGGCCTCGGTCTGCATGGGACGCGAGGTACGGCTGGCGGTGAAGATGCTCGATCGGGAACTCGACGAACAGCTCGATCGCGACCGCGGCGGCCGCACAGGTTAGGCCTTCATGCGGCGCTCGAGTTCGGCGGCCGGCATCGGACGACCGAGCCAATAGCCCTGCGCCTGGTCGCAGCCGCGTTCGCGCAGGACCGCGTACTGGCCTTCGCTCTCCACGCCCTCGGCCACCACGGTGATCGAGAGCGAGTGCGCCATCGCGATGATGGCGGTGGTGAGGGCGAGGTCGTCCGGGTCGCGCAGCACGTCGGCGACGAAGCTGCGGTCGATCTTCACGCCGTCCACCGGCACGCGGCGCAGATGCGAAAGACCGGAGAAGCCGGTGCCGAAATCGTCGAGCCAGATCTTCACGCCCATCGCACGCAGTCGGCCAAGCAGCAGGCTGGCCTGCACCTCGTCGCCAAGCACGGCGGTTTCGGTCAGTTCCAGATGCAGGCGGTTCGGCGGCAGGCCGCTTTCGCGCAGCGCGGCGGTGACGATTTCCGGCAAGTCGCCCAGACGCAGCTGGCGCGCCGAGACGTTGACCGACACGAACGGCGCCTCGCCCTCGCCGGAGCGCTCCCAGCGCGCCGCACGCGCGCACGCGCGCTGCAGCACGAGGCGGCCGAGACCGTCGATCTGGCCGGTCTGTTCGGCCACGTCGATGAACACGGCCGGCGGTATCGAGCCCTTGTCCGGATGTTCCCAGCGCAGCAGGGCTTCGGCGCCGACCAGCAGTCCGCTCGACAGTTCGAAGATCGGCTGGTACACCACCGACAGTTCGTCGTTTTCCATCGCGCGGCGCAGGTCTTCCTCCAGCTGCATGCGGCGCTCGACGGCCTGGTCCATCGCCTTGCTGTAGAAGCGGTAGCAGTTCTTGCCCGCGATCTTGGCCTGGTACATGGCGATGTCGCCGTTCTTGAGCAACATCGATGCGGTGCTGGCGTCGTCCGGATACAGCGTGATGCCGACAGACGCGCCGAGGAACACCTGCCGGCCGCGCAGCGAGATCGGGCGCTGCAGCTCGGCGAGCACCGCGTCGGCGACCTGCGCGGCCACGTCACGCGGATTGTCGCCACCGATCAGGGCGACGAATTCGTCGCCGCCGAAACGCGCCACTTCCGGTTCGGTGTCGGTGGCCATCTGCACGCACTGGCTGATGCGCGCGGCGAACTGCACCAGGGCCTCGTCGCCGGCTTCATGCCCCAGCGTGTCGTTGATGCGCTTGAAATCGTCGAGGTCCACGAACAGCAGCGCCAGCCGGCCACCCGAGTTCTGCGCCATCTGCGTGCGCTCGTTGAGCACCTCGCGGAACGCGAGCCGGTTCGGCAGGCCGGTGAGACCGTCGCCGTAGGCGATGCGGCGGATGTGGCGGTCGTGCTGGCCCACGCTCTCGCCCATGCGCGCGAAGGCACGCTCGAGCTCGCCCAGCTCGTCGGCGCGGCGCGTGGCGAACGGCGACAGCGCATAGTCGCCACGCTCCAGCTGCTGCGCGGCGTGCGCGAGGCGTCGGATCGGCCGCACCAGGCCACGCGACACCAGCCACGCCATGATCATGCCGAGCAGCATCAGCGTGCCGAACAGCACCGCCAGCACGCCGAGACTGCGGTCGCTCGCCTGGCGCGCACGCTCCATCAGCACCGACTGCGCTTCCTGCTCCAGCTTGAGCGGACCGGCGAGCGACAGACCGACGCGCACGCCGCCGAGCTTTTCGTCGCCGAGGAAGATCGGGCTGGACACATCCACGCGCGTGTCGGACGCCTGCGTGTGCAGCGCGCTGGCGGCAATCGCCTCCCACGCGAACGCGTCCTGCATCGGTTGCCCGAACGACGGAATGTCACCCGAGCCGTCGTGGATAATGCCGCCGTGGGGGTCGAACACCAGCACGTATTCGACGTCCGGCTGCTGCATCGCCGAGCGCGCGATGTTGCCGACGGTCTGCAGGTCGAAGTAGTAGAGCGGATTCACCATTGCGTCGGAGAGCATGCGCGCCATGGCTTCGCCGCGCTTGCGTACGCCCTGCAGCGAGGCGTCGTTCATCGCCTCGCGGCTGAGCGTGGCGACCTCGTCGAAGCTCGCCGCATGCAGACGCCAGGCCAGCGCGCCGATGCCCAGCGTGAGCAGCATCGCGATGCCGATGATGAGAACAAACCGCGCCTGCAATCCAAATCGCAGCTTCATTCGAGCTCCCGGCGCACGTCCACCATGCCGGCCTGCAGGCGCCGCAGCGCGGCTTCGGCGTCCTCGTCGAGCGGCACGAACCGGCTGGTGCCGAAGAAGCGGCGCAGCGGTTCGCGCGCGGCCGGGTCGTCGGCGGCCTGCAGCAAAATGTCCCGCAACCGCGCCTGCACGGCCGGGGCCATGTCCGGGCGCACCACCTCCACCGCGCGCGGATAGGGGGCGGTTTCGTGGATCACGGTGAGATCCTGGCGGAAGCTTTCCGGCAATCGGCTCAGGTCGTTCCAGTCGAGGTTGGAAAAGGCACCCGCATCGACCAGACGCTTGTGCACCCACGTCGAAATGTTCGATTCCGAGCGCGCGAACAGGTAGCCGACGCGGCCCGGGTCGGGCTTGTCCATCGGCGAGAGCAGCAGGTCGAGTTCGAGGCCCGCGCCGATCAGCTCGGCCGCCGGCGAAACATAGGAGCTGGTGGAGTACGGATTCTGGAACGCGATCGCATGGCCGGCGAGATCGCGCAACCCGGTGATGCCGCTGTCGCGCCGCGCGAAGAAGACGGTGTGATACAGCAGGCCGCCACCGCGTTCGGTGGCGAGCATGATCTGCGCGCCCGCGCGATTGCGGTAGTCGACCGCCATGGCCGGGGTTTCGGTGATCCAGTCCACCCGCCGGCGGCGCAGGTAGCTGATCATCTGCTGCGCGTCGCGCGCCATGAGAATCCGGCCCTCGCGGATGCCCACGCCGCGCATGCGCGGCACCACGTAGTCGAGCAGGGGTCGCAAGGCTTCGTAGTGCTGCTTCGGATCGTCGCTGATGCGTCCGAGCACGAGCACGCTCTGGGGCTCGCCCGGCGGCGGCGGCGGCTGCAGCGACGACTGCGCCGCAGCGGGCGCGGCGATGGCGCACGCCCACAGCACGACCATCGCGAGGCGGAACAGCGTTGGCGTCATTGCCCCTGGTTCAACGAGGACGCTGGACCCGACCAGCATGCGATGCGAGGTTAACGTATCCGTGCGACGCCCGATAGCGGGCCGGCCGCCTGCCCGGCCACCCGGCGTCAATCGGCCGGATCGGCGGGACCGGGGTTGGGCGTGGCCACCGCACCGGCCGCGCGCGCGAGCCGCGCCATGCGCTGCGCGTCGCTGAGGATGCCGCGCAGCACGCGGACCTCGCGCTGGTCGGGCTCGGCGCGCAGCAGCAGGCGGCGCAGGCGCTGCATCACGGTGTCCGGCGCCCTGCCCTTGTGGAAGTCGATGTCGTGCAGGGTCTGGTCGAAATGGCCGAACAGGCCCTCCATCTGCGCATGCGTGGCCGGCGGCTCGTCGCGTTCGGGCGCCGTCGCCGGCCCCGCCTGCACCGGCGCGCCGAGCTGCCGCAGGCGCAGCTCGTAGCTGAGCACCTGCACCGAGGCGGCCAGGTTGAGCGAACTGAATTCCGGATCGGACGGAATGAACACCGAGCCGTTGCAGTGCATGAGCT
The DNA here is from genome assembly GCF_014202825.1 of Chiayiivirga flava. GTDB lineage: Bacteria > Pseudomonadota > Gammaproteobacteria > Xanthomonadales > Xanthomonadaceae > Chiayiivirga > Chiayiivirga flava. The sequence continues at coordinate 355,709 of NZ_JACHHP010000001.1, forward strand.
CGTCGTTGGTGAGGCCGGTGCGCTCGCGCCCGAAGAGCAGCGCCGCTGGGCCGTGGGTGGCGTGGGTCCACAGTGCCGAAGCCGCCTCGCGCGGGCTGTGCTCGGTCAGCGGCACGTGGCGGCGACGTGCGCTGCAGCCGAGCACGAAGCGGCAGTCGCCGATGGCCTCGTCCAGGCGTGCGCAGACGCGGGCGGCGGCGAGCACGTCGTCGGCCCCGGCGGCCATCGCGCTCGCCTCGGCGTGCGGAAACGCGTGCGGGTTGACCAGCACCAGCTGCCGCAGGCCCATCGTGCGCATGGCCCGCGCAGCGGCCCCGATGTTGCCCGGATGCGAAGGCTCCACCAGCACCAGGCGCAGGTCGGGCGTCGCGGTTGAATGCATCATCTGTGAATCGCCTCCGACGCAGGCCGCCGCCGATCGCGCCGGCCATGCGCTGCAGTTTGCTAGACTTGTCGACCGCGCGGCGCAAGACGCCACGCGCGCTCTTTCTCCCATCGACGAATTCCGAGCCTGCGCATGCAAAAGCCCGCGGTCAACATCATGGTCAAGGCCGCGCGCGCGGCCGGCAACGTCATCATGCGCAACATGGCCCGCCTGGACACCCTCAACGTGGTGGAAAAGGGCCGGCAGGACTACGCCAGCGAAGTCGATTCGCAGGCGGAAACCGAAATCATACGCGAGCTGCGCCGCGCATTTCCCGACCACGCCTTCCTGGGCGAGGAAGGCGGCGCGGTCGGCAAGGCGCGCTTCACCTTCGTCATCGACCCGCTCGACGGCACCAGCAACTACCTGCGCGGCTTTCCGCACTGGTGCGTGTCCATCGGCCTGCTCGACAACGGCGAACCGCTGCACGCGGTGATCTACGACCCCCTGCGCAACGAGATCTTCAGCGCCAGCCGCGGCGCGGGCGCCTTCCTCAACGACCGCCGCCTGCGCGTGGGCACGCGCAACGACCTCGGCGGCGCGATGATCATCACCGGCTTCCCGCCGCGCGAACGTGCGCGCGTGGCGCCCCAACTCGACGCGCTGCGCTCGGTCCTCGGCGACGCCGAGGACATCCGCCGCACCGGATCGGCCGCGCTGGATCTGGCCTACGTCGCGTGCGGCCGCGCCGACGCCTACTTCGAAGCGGGCGTGAAACCGTGGGACATCGCCGCCGGCGTGCTGCTGGTGCGCGAAGCCGGCGGTCGCTGCACCGATTTCGGCGGCGGCGGCAACAGCTTCAACAACGGCCAGATCGTCGCCGGCAACATGAAGGTCTGCGACGCGCTGCAGAAGGCCATCGTGGCCAGCGGCTACGCGGCGGCGTTTACCCTGCGCTGAGCGGCATGCCGCGCCCCGGCCGCGGCCGGGGCCAACCCCGCGCCCGCGGCACCCCGGCGACCTGCGCCGCCAGGCATGTGTACCAACCGATCTCAGGGCCGCCGCGCGAGCTCGCTCTCGTCGCGGATCTTCGGCATCAGGTCCTGCTTGGTGACGCCGAGCAGATGCAGCAGCGGGCACGCCACGAAGATCGACGAAACCGTGCCGAGCACGATGCCGAAGATCTGCGACTCGGCCATGCCTTCGAGCGAATCGCCGCCGTAGAAGTACAGTGCCAGCACCGTCAGCAGCGCCACCACGGACGTGATGATCGTGCGCGACAGCGTCTGGTTGACGGAGCGGTTGAGGATCTCGCCCGGGCCCACCTTGTGCGCGCTGCGGAAGTTCTCGCGCACGCGGTCGAACACGACGATGGTGTCGTTGATCGAGTACCCCATCACCGACATCACGCCGGCCATCACCGACAGGTCGAACTGGTGCTGCGTCAGCGAAAACAGGCCGATGGTGCAGATCACGTCGAAGATCGTCGTGATGATGGCCGCGACCGCGAACTTCCACTCGAAGCGCATCGAGATGTAGATGATGAAGCCGAAGGTGACGAACACGATCGCCAGCACGCCGTTCTGGGCAAGCTCCTTGCCCACCTGCGCGCTGACGAAGTCGCTCGCGATCACGCGGCCGGGATTGTCCGGCGTCTGCACCGCGGCGAGCACGGCGCTGCCGGTCTGCGCGGCGTTCGCCTGCCCGGGCTGCGGCTGCAGGCGCACGACGATGTCGCTTTCGGAGCCGAACGCCTGCACCACGGCGTTTTCGTAGCCGGCGGCCTCCAGCTTGTCGCGCACGCCGTCCATGTCGACGGGCTTGTCGAACTGCAGCTCGGCCATGGTGCCGCCGGTGAAGTCCAGCGCGAAGTTCAGGCCGCGCGTGGCCAGCAGCGCGATCGAGGCGATCAGCATCGCCGCGGCGATGCCGATGGCGACGTTGCGCAGGCGCAGGAAGTCGATCCTGGTGTCGTAGGGAATCAGATGCACAGCCGGGTCCTCAGATCGAGACGCGCGCCAGCTTGCGCCGGCGGCCGTAAATCAGTGTGGCAACGCCGCGCGACACCGACACCGCGGTGTACATCGAGGTGATGATGCCGGCGATCAGCGACACCGCGAACCCCTTCACCGGCCCGGTGCCGAACGCGAACAGCGCCACGCCCGCGATCAGCGCGGTGACGTTCGCGTCCCAGATCGTGCCTGCGGCCTTGTCGTAACCGTTGGCGATGGCCTGCAGCGGACTGGTGCCCGCGCGCAGCTCCTCGCGGATACGTTCGTTGATGAGCACGTTGGCGTCCACCGACAGGCCGACGGTCAGCGCGATGCCGGCAAGGCCGGGCAAGGTGAGCGTGGCGCCGAACAGCGACATCAGCGCCACCACTAGCAGCATGTTGAGCAGCAGCGCCACGTTGGTGACGATGCCGAACACCCGGTAATAGGCCACGAAGAAGATCAGCACGAACACGAACGAATACGTCACCGCCTTCCAGCCGCGCTCGATGTTTTCCGCGCCGAGGCTCGGGCCGATGACGCGCTGTTCGACGATGTCCACCGGCGCGGCCAGCGACCCCGAACGCAGCAGCAGCGCAAGCTCGGACGCCTCGCGCGCGGTCCCGAGCCCGGTGGTCTGGAACGAACGGCCGAACACGCCGTTGACGCGCGCGTAGCTGATCACTTCCTCGGTCACGCGCGCGGTACGTACTTCCTTGCCGTCGACGATCTTCGTTTCCGGAATGCGCTCGATGTACACCACGCCCATGAAGCGGCCGACGTTGTCGGTGGTGAAGTCCAGCATACGCTTTCCGGCCGCCGGGTTGAGCTTGATGTCGACCTTGGGGCCGCCGCCCTGCTGGTCCATGCCGGAGCGTGCGTCGTCGAGCTGGTCGCCCGAGGCGATGATGCGCTTGGACAGCAGGATCGGTCGGCGCGTGCCGCGCTCGTAGTACAGGCGCGCGTCCGGCGGCACGCGGCCGGTTCGGGCCGCTTCCTCGGCATTGCCGTCCGCCTGTGCGCGGTATTCGAGCGTGGCGGTGGCACCGAGCACCTTGATCGCCTGCGCCGTGTCCTGCACGCCCGGCAGCTGCACGACGATGCGGCTCGCGCCCTGGCGCTGCACGATGGGCTCGGCCACGCCGATGGCGTTGATGCGGTTGCGCAGCGTGGTGATGTTCTGCTCGAGCGCGTTGTCGAGGATGGTCCTGATCTCGGTCTGCTTGAGCGTGACCGCGAGACTGCTGCCGTCCGCACTGTCGACGATGTCGACCGCCGGAATCTCGCGACCGATCAGCGCCGCGGCGGCATTGCGGTCGGCCGCATCGCGCAGGCGCACGGCGATGCCGCCGTTGGCGCGCTCGACCATCGTGTAGGCGATCTTGTTCTCGCGCAGCAGGCCCTGGATGTCGTTGACGTAGCCGAGCTCGCGCTTCTCGATCGCCGCGGCCTCGTCCACCTCCATGAGGAAGTGCACGCCACCCTGCAGGTCCAGACCCAGCAGCATCGGCTTGGCGCCGATCGTCTCCAGCCACGCCGGCACGGTGGACGCGAGGTTCAGCGCCACCACGTAGTCGCTGCCGAGCAGGTCGCGCACCACGTCGGAGGCGTGGATCTGCGCATTGGGGTCGGCCAGGCGCACCAGCAGCGTTTCGCCCTCGATTTCCACCGACTTGTACGCGATGGCGGCGGCGTCCAGCGCACCGACCACGCGCTCGCGCAGCGCGGTGTCCACGCTACCGGTGCGGTTGGCCGTGACCTGCACCGCGGTGTCCTGCGTGTAGATGTTGGGCAGCGAATACAACGCGCCGATCACGAAGATCAGCGCCGCCAGGACATATTTCCAGCGAGCGAACTCAAGCATGCGTCGATACCGCGTTGGGCCGACGCCCGCGTGAGGCGCCGGCGGAGAAGGGATCCGGCCCTCAGGCCGACTTCAGCGTGCCCTTGGGCAGCACCGCGGCAACGGCGTTTTTCTGGACTTTGATGACCACGCCGGTGGCGATCTCGATGCCGAGGAACGTCTCGCCGACCTCGTCGACGCGGCCGAGGATGCCCGCGTTGGTGACCACTTCGTCGCCTTTCGCGATGGCCGACACGAGGGCGCGGTGTTCCTTGGCACGCTTCATCTGCGGGCGGATCACGAACAGGAAAAACACCGCCACGAAGACCAGCATCATGATCAGCGGCGACCACGGCGACGCGGCGGGTGCGCCTGCGGCCTGGGCGAAGGCGGGAGAAATCAGGAAATCCATGGTGAGCTCGCTCTGCGGAAGACGGGTTGCGGCGGGGAAGGCCGGCAAAGAGCCGGGGATTATGCCATGCAGCGTGTCGGGGTGCATGCGGCCGCGCCGCGGGGAACACAAGGGTGGTGGCGCAGATCGGCGTGCCGCATCGGCGCCGGCGACGCGGACCGCCGATGCACGGGGAAGGTTCCCGGCAGCGGGTCAGTTCTCCGATTCGCCGAGTGCCTGCCGGCGATAGAACTCGCCCACGAAGTCGTCGAGGCGCCCTGCTTCGATCGCCGCACGCAGGCCGCGCATCAGCTCCTGGTAATAGTGCAGGTTGTGGATCGTGCCAAGGATCGGCCCGAGCATCTCGTTGCACTTGTCCAGATGGCGCAGGTACGAGCGGCTGAAGCCGGACGTACACGCGTAACAGGCGCACTGCGGGTCGATCGGCCGCGTGTCGCGCTCGAATTTCGCGTTGCGGATGCGCAGCACGCCGAAGCGGGTGAAGTAGTGGCCGTTGCGCGCGTTGCGTGTGGGCATCACGCAGTCGAACATGTCGATGCCGCGCCGCACCGCCTCCACGATGTCCTGCGGCCGGCCGACGCCCATGAGGTAACGCGGCCGATCGGCCGGCAACTGCGGACAGGTGTGATCGAGCGTGGCGTTGCGTTCGTGCTCGGGTTCGCCGACGGCAAGGCCGCCGACCGCGTAGCCGTCGAATCCGATCTCGACCAGCGCCTGCGCCGAGCGCGTGCGCAGCTGCGCGTGCACGTGGCCCTGCACGATGCCGAACAGCGCCGCGTCGTTTCCTTCGTGTGCGCGCTTGCTGCGTTCGGCCCAGCGCAGCGACAGTTCCATCGATTCCCGGGCGCGTTTCTCGCTGGTGGGCACGCCGTTCACTTCGTACGGCGTGCACTCGTCGAAGATCATCACCACATCCGAGTCGAGCACGCGCTGGATGCGCATGCTTTCCTCGGGACCGAGGAAGATCTTGCTGCCGTCCACCGGCGAGGCGAAGGTGACGCCCTGCTCGGTGATCCTGCGCCGGTGCGCGAGCGAGAACACCTGGAACCCGCCCGAGTCGGTGAGGATCGGGCCGTCCCAGCGCGCGAAGCCGTGCAACCCGCCGTGCGCCTCGATCACGTCGAGTCCGGGACGCAGGTACAGGTGGAAGGTGTTGCCGAGGATCATCTGCGCGCCGATGTCGCGCAGGTCCACCGGCGTCATCGCCTTCACCGAGCCGTAGGTGCCGACGGGCATGAAGGCCGGCGTCTGCACCGTGCCGCGCGGGAACGTCAGTCGGCCGCGGCGCGCGGAACCGTTGGTGGCCAGGAGTTCGAAGGCAAGTCGGGACATGGCGGAGAGCCGGGATTCGTGATTCGGGATTTGTGATTCGAAAAGGCCGGCATGCGCGAGAAGAGGACGAGGAAACGAAAAACCGGGGAGTGCCGCGGGCTCTTGCGAATCACGAATCCCGAATCACGAATCCCGACCCTCCGGAAACACCAGCATCGCATCGCCGTAACTGAAGAAGCGGTACCGCTGCCGCACCGCATGCGCGTACGCCGCGAGCGTGCGCTCGTGCCCGGCGAATGCGCAGACCAGCATCAACAGGGTCGATTCGGGCAGGTGGAAGTTCGTCACCATCGCGTCGACCGAGCGCACGCGGCGGCCGGGAAAGATGAACAGCCGCGTTTCGCCGGCGAACGGCTGCACGATGCCGTCGCGCAGGCTCGATTCGAGCGCACGCACCACCGTGGTCCCCACCGCGATCACGCGGCCGCCGCGACTGCGCGTGGCGGCGATCTGCTCGCACAGGCGCGCACCGACGTTGAGCCACTCGCTGTGCATCACATGTTCGTCCAGGCGCTCGGCCCGCATCGCCTGGAAGGTACCGGCGCCGACATGCAGCGTGACCGTGCCGAATTCGACGCCGCGGTCGCGCAGCGCGGCAAGCAGCGCATCGTCGAAATGCAGGCCCGCCGTGGGCGCGGCGACGGCACCGAGCTCGCGCGCGAACACGGTCTGGTAGCGCTCGGCGTCGTCGCGGCCCGGCTCGCGCCGGATGTACGGCGGCAGCGGCAGGCGGCCGGCGCGCAGCAGCAGTTTCTCGACCGACTCGCTGCCGCCGAAACGCAGCAGGTAGAACTCGCCGTCGCGTCCGAGCACGGTGACCGGTGTGCCGTCGTCCAGATCGATGCGCGAGCCGGGCTTGGGCGATTTGCTCGCACCGATCTGCGCGCGCGCCTCGTGCGTGCCGAGCAGCCGCTCGATCAGCAGTTCGACGCGGCCGCCGGTGTCCTTGGTGCCGAACAGGCGCGCGGGCAGGACGCGGGTGTCGTTGAAGACCAGCAGGTCGCCCGGTGCGAGCAGATCCGGCAGGTCGCGGATGCTGCGGTCGCCGAACGGTTCCGGTGCGGGCGGCAGCACCAGCAGGCGACTGGCGGAGCGCTCCGGCAGCGGTTCCTGCGCGATGAGCTCGGGCGGGAGCGCGTAATTGAAGTCGGACTTTTTCAACGGAGACGGGCGCGGCGGTGAGCGGATCGCATTATCGGCGGTGACGGCATTGCCGCCAAACCCGCCGCGGCGCTCAATAGCGGATCAGCGCCGAACCCCACGTGAAACCGCCGCCGAAGGCTTCGAGCAGCAGCAGCTCGCCACGCTTGACCTTGCCCGAGCGCACGGCTTCGTCCAGCGCCATCGGCACCGAGGCGGCCGAGGTGTTGCCGTGGCGGTCCACCGTGACGATGACGCGATCCATCGGCATGTCCAGGCGCTTGGCCGTGGCGGTGATGATGCGCAGGTTGGCCTGGTGCGGGATCAGCCAATCGAGGTCGGATTTTTCGATGTGGTTGGCGGCGAGCGTTTCCTCCACCACCGCGTCGAGCGTCTTGACCGCGACCTTGAAGACTTCGTTGCCGATCATCTTCACGCGCACGCCGTGGTTGGGCTCGTCGGTGAAGCCGCGCGAGACGCCGACCGGGTTGTGCAGCATGCGCTCGTAGGCGCCATCGGCATGCAGGTGCGTGGACAGCACGCCGGCCTCGTCCGAGGCCTTCAGCACCACGGCGCCGGCGCCGTCGCCGAACAGCACGCAGGTGCCGCGATCGGTCCAGTCGATCATGCGCGACAGCGTTTCCGCACCGACCACAAGCGCGGTCTTCGCCGCGCCTGCGCGGATGAAGTTGTCCGCCACGCCGAGTGCGTAGACGAAGCCGGTGCACGCGGCGTTGACGTCGAACGCCGGGCAGCCGTTGGCGCCGAGCCTGTTCTGCAGCAGGCACGCGGTGGACGGGAAGATGACGTCGGGCGTGGTGGTGCCGACGACGAGCAGATCGATCTCGCTGGCGGCGACCCCTGCGGCTTCGAGCGCGCGCAATGCGGCTTCGTAGGCGAGGTCGCCGGTGGTCTGGCCCGGCAGCGCGATGTGGCGCTGACGGATGCCGGTGCGCTCGCGGATCCACTCGTCGGTGGTGTCGACGCGCTGTTCGAGGTCCGCGTTCGTGACGATGTTGTCCGGCAGGTAACTGCCGGTGCCGGCGATCCGGGAGAACACCTGCGCCGCCATCCCCACTCCTTCAGACTGTGCCGCGACGAAGGCCGCGGTCTTCTCGAACCCGGTCGCGGTCACCGCGGACCGGTGCCGGACGCCGACGTGCGATGCCGCGGCGTCCCTGCCCTGCCGCCCGACAGCGCGAACGCCGCCGGGCGAGGGATCAATCCTCGGCCGGAACGTCGGACTTGACGTCGATCACCTTCTTGCCGCGGTAGTAACCGTCCTTGGTGACGTGGTGGCGCAGATGCGTCTCGCCCGTGGTCGGGTCGGTCGCGAGCTGCTTGGGCACCAGGGCGTCGTGCGAACGGCGCATGCCGCGCTTGGACGGGGAGACACGGCTTTTCTGAACGGCCATCGGAATTTCCTCTGCTTGAATCTGTGCGCTGACGCGTGTTGATGTGCGGCCCGACGCGTGTCAGGACCGGTCCTGCTTCATCGAGGCGAGCGCTGCGAACGGATTGCTCGCCGCGCCCGACTCCTGTGGTTCTTCGTCCGGCCCGCCGGTGGACCAGGTCTGCGGCGGCACGTCGTCCATGCCATCCTTCAGCGGCACCACCGGCAATGCCAGGATGAGCTCGTCCTCGATCAGTTCGGCGAGGTTGACCTCGGCCGACTGGTCCAGCAGCACGGGCTCGTACCCTTCCGGCAACCCGGCCTCGTCGCGTTCGCTCGCGATCAGGCCGAGGCGCTGATCGATCGCGACCGGAAACTCGAACCGCTCCAGGCTGCGCTGGCACACCAGCGGCAGACGGGTCTGCACGCGCATGTGGACAACACCGATGCCAAGATCGTCGCGCCCGAAGTGCAGCTCGTACTGCACCTCGCCCTCGCTGTCGGCCAGGCTGTCGGTCAGGCGGGTCATCGTGGCGAGCGGAAGGCGCCCGGCAAAGATGCGCCCCGCCGTCACCATGCGCCACGCATCCACCAGCTCGGGCAAGGCACCGGACATAAGCCGGAAAGGATAAGCCGCGCGGGCGTTTGTGTCAATTTTGCGGCGTCGTGCGTGGGCTGCCCGTTGCCGCGGGCGGCGCGATTTGCCGGCGGCGCGACGCTTCGTGCAGACTGGCTCGCCCGGCCGCACGGCAGTTTCGCCCGTGATCGCATTCTACATCGCAGTCACCGCCGTCGGCCTCGTCGCGCTGGTCGCCGCCGTGCTCGGCCTGCGCAGCCGGCGGCGCGAACGCAGCCTGCGTTATCTCCTCGACCGCGCCGATGCGCTCGAAGCCCTGCTCCACACCACGCGCGACCGCATGAGCGCGATGCGCACCGTGGTGCAACGCGTGCCGTCCGACATCGCCGCGGTGGCCCACGCCTCGCTCGACGCGCAGCCGCAGGTGCAGCAGGGGCTGCGCGACGTGCTCGAACACCGGCTCTGGATCTCCAGGCACGGCCTGCAGGCGAGCCAGCGCGAGCTCGACCGCGCCTGTGCAGCGCTGGATCGGGCCTACGCCACCATTTCCGAGCGGCTCGACCGGCTGGAGAACGCCGGTGCAGAGCTCATCGACGTGACCCAGGCATCCATCGACCAGGCCGCACGCGAACCGGCCGCGCTCAAGCGCGCGCGGGAGGACGGCGGCTCGTGAGCCCGCTGGTGCTGGCGTCGACGTCGCTCTATCGACGCGCCCTGCTGGAGCGCTTCGGGTTGCGCTTCGAGGCCGTGGCCCCGGACGTGGACGAAACCGCACTGCCGGACGAACGCCCCGCGGCGCTCGCGTCCCGGCTCGCGCGCGAGAAGGCGCGGGCGGTGGCACGCAGGCGGCCGGATGCGGTGGTGATCGGTTCGGACCAGGTCGCCGATCTGGACGGCCGCGCGCTCGGCAAGCCGGGCGGCTTCGAGGCCGCGCGGCGGCAGCTGCACGACTGCGCGGGGCGCAGCGTGCTGTTCCACACCGCAGTCTGCGTGGTCGACGGTGCGCGTGGCACCGAACAGGCCTTCGTCGACGTGACGCGGGTCGTGTTCCGCGTGCTGCGCGACGACGAAATCGTGCGCTATCTGCACGCCGAGCAGCCGTACGACTGCGCCGGCAGCTTCAAGTGCGAAGGTCTCGGTGCAGCGTTGTTCGAACGCATCGAAACGGTGGATCCGACCGCCCTGATCGGCCTGCCGCTGATCGCGCTTGCCGATGCGCTGCGCGGCTGCGGCTACGCCCTGCCCTGACCCGCCCGCGCTCAGTCCGCGACCGTCACGCGCTGCGCCGGCCCATCCTCGACGCTGCCGTCGCGCCCGTGCAGCCGCAGCGCGAGCCAGTGCTCGCCCGGCGCGGCATTCTGCACCTGCGCGAGAAAACCGACAGCGGGCTGCGACGGGTCGGTGGAGATGTCCCAGTACGCGGCCACGTGCGGCATCGGAACGCCGTAGCGGCCCTGCGACACCGCGGTGCCATCGAGCAGCACCTCGACGTGGGCAATGCCGACGCCGTCCTTGAAGGCCCAGCCGTGCAGGTCGAACGTGCGCGGCACGGTGGCGCCGGCGGCCGGCGCGTCGATCCACGCGAGCGCGGGGGTGACGCACGCGCCGGTGCGCGCGCCGGCCGCAAGATCGAAGCGGAGAAAGCGCTTGCGACCGTGGTCGACACTGAGTGCCGACGGCATCGACAGCGATCCCAGCAATTCGCAGCGGGCGTGGTAGTGCGCGAGCCGTTGCGGCAACGGCAGCGCGCTGTCTTCGAGCACGTAGGTCCAGGCCTGTGCGCGCAGCGCGGCGGTCTCCGGCGTCGCATTCCACAGTGCGAGCTGCGCGGCGCGGCCGTGCTTGTGGTTGAGCGGGTGGTCGAGGATCGCGATGCCGGGCGTGCGAGACGCAAACGCGAGCTGCGCGCCGAGCATGAAATTGTCGGCCAGCAGCGGTGCGTCGACCGCGCGCACATGCGCCGCCACCGCATCCCAACCGGCGAAGTTGTCCGGGTACCAGCGGCTGTCGGCGAACTGCGCGCGCCAGGCCGGCGTCGCGGCCACCGTCGCGTAGGCGAACGTGCCGGCCAGAAGCATCGCCGTGCTCGCGTGGACGGCGATGCGCCATCCGCGCCGCCAGCGCGCAATGGCCATCGGCGCGACCGCCAGCAGCGGCAGCCATGCCTGCAGCAGCCAGTGGAAACTGACCCGTTCGCGGTCTGCGACGAAGGCCAGTGCGAAGTAGACCAGCACCGGCACGCCCGCTGTGGCGACGACGAGCGCCCACGGCCCGTCCGCGCCTGCCCGCCAGCGACGCCAGGCGAGCGCGAATGCCGCGGCAAACGCGGCAAGCAGCAGCGGTCCGACAATCACGAGCTGCCCGACCACGAACCCGAAGCCGCCCGCATGCAAGGTCCACGGATGCCGGTCATGCAACTGGAACGCGAATCCCGCATTCGCATGCGCAAGATTCCAGTGCAGCAGCGGCCACCAGGCCAACGCGCCGAGCGCGAGCACGGCCCACACGCGCGCATCGCGCAGCAACGAGCGCCCGGGCGCATCGACAAGCAGCCCGAGCAGACCCGCGAGCAGCAGCAACACGAAGCGGTAGTGCGACAGCGCACCGACGACAAGACCCAGCGCGAGCAAGGCCAGCGCCGGCAGCGCCACACGCTCGCGCAGCGACGCCGCGCCCATCAGGCACAACAGCGCGGCGAGCGTGAGCGGGGTGTCCGGCAGCGCGAGGAAGCCCAGGCCGCCGAGCAGCGGCAACAACAGGGCGAGCAGGCCCGCACGCCAGCCGATCCCGGGACCGAACCGGCCTGCAGCAAACCGGACCAGCAGCCACGGCACCAGCATCCCGATCGCAAGAAATGGCCAGCGCACGCCGAGCGGCGTGTCCCCGCCGACGGTCGTGCCGAGCCGGATCAGCCCCGCGGTCAGCGCCGGGAGATCGGAATAGGCCCACGCCGGATGCTCGCTTTCGAGCCAGTACCACGCCTCGTCGCCGAACAGCGGCAGGCGCGCGGCGATCCACAGCTTGAGACCCAGCAGCAGCGCCCAGAGGAACCAGAATGCGCGACGGGCTGTCAGCACCCCGGCGCTTCCGCCCGCGCAACGCGGCTACACTTCGATACAGACACGCACACCGCCGAGGTCCGATGGATACGCCAGAGACGAACGCCGCGATCCTAACGCAAGCGCAGCGCGACTCGCTCGATCGCGCCATCGCGCAGGTCAACGGCCTCGTGCTCGGCAAACCGCGCGAAATCGATCTGGCCTTCGCCTGCGTGCTGGCCGGCGGGCACCTGCTGCTCGAAGACCTGCCGGGTCTGGGCAAGACCACGCTCGCGCGCGCGCTCGCCGCGACCCTGGGCATGAGCTTCCAGCGCATGCAGTTCACCGCCGATCTGCTGCCCTCGGACATCCTCGGCGTCTCGATCTACGAACAGGACAGCCACGCCTTCCGCTTCCATCCGGGACCGGTGTTCACCCAGCTGCTGCTGGCCGACGAAATCAACCGCGCGCCGCCACGCACGCAATCGGCGCTGCTCGAAGCGATGGCCGAGCACCAGGTCACCATCGACGGCATCTGCCACACGTTGCCGAACCCGTTCTTCGTCATCGCCACGCAGAATCCGGTGGATCTGGCCGGGACCTTCCCGCTGCCCGACTCGCAGCTCGACCGTTTCCTGCTGCGCCTGAGCCTGGGCTATCCGGACGCGAAATCCGAACACGAGATGCTGCTCGGCGCCGACCGGCGCGATCTCATCGCGCACAGCATGCCGCTGCTCGGCGCCGACGATGTGCTGAAGCTGCGCGATGCGGCGACCCACGTCCACACCAGCGACGCGCTCGTGGCCTACGTGCAGGCGCTGCTTGCGGAGAGCCGCCGCCACCCGCAGGTGCGCGTGGGCCTCTCGCCGCGCGCCGGCCTTGCGCTGCTGCACGTGGCCCGTGCGCTGGCGCTGCTGCGCGGGCGCGATCACGCGCTGCCCGAGGACGTGCAGGCGCTGTTCGAGGAAGTGGCGGCGCACCGTCTCGTGCCGCAGGGCGAGATCAGCGACCGCAATACGCTTGCGCGGACCGTGCTGCACGCCGTGGCGGTGGACTGAACCGATGCGTCTGCCGGCCGGCGTGCTCGCGTGGCAGGAACGCGCGCTGCGCACGGCCGAGCGGCGGCTGCCGGCGCTGACGCGGCACAAGCGCGTCGAGGCCCTGCCGATCGAACTCACGCGGCGCCGCATCTACGTGCTGCCGACAGGCTACGGCATCTTCTTCGGCCTGCTGATGGGCGCGATGACGATCGGCGCGCTCAACTACAACAACAATCCCGCGCTGATCCTGTGTTTCCTGCTGCTCTCGGCGGTGCACACCAGTCTGCTGCGCGGCTACCTGGGCCTGCGTGGACTGCGCCTGGAGGCGGTCGGCGCGGAACCGGTGCATGCGGGTGGAACCCAGGAGCTGCGGCTGCTGTTCGATGCGGCGCAGGCGCGCCGCAGGCTCGGCCTCGTGCTGGAACAGGGCGGCGTGCGCGTCGCGTTCGCGGTCGAACCCGGGCAGCGGACCGAGGTGCGCCTGCCGCGCCCCGCGCCCAGGCGCGGCCTGCAGCCGGTGGGCCGCATCAAGCTCGCCACGCGCCATCCGCTGGGTCTGTTCGTGGTGTGGAGCTGGCTGCACCCGGATGTCGAGACGTTGGTGTACCCCGCGCCGGAAGCGGCTGCGCCGCCGTTGCCGGGCAGCGGCGAACGCGGCCAGCCGCGCCGTCGGCGCGGCATGGACGAGGAGCCGCACAGCCTGCGCGACTACCGTCTGGGGGACCCGCTGCGTCTGATCGCGTGGAAACGCAGCGCACGCGCGCAACGCACGATGGTGCGCGAATACGAAACGCCGGCCGGCGCCGACGTGGTGCTCGACTGGCATCAGCTGGCCGGGATCGACAGCGAAACCCGGCTGCGCCGGCTGGCGCGCTGGATTCTCGATGCCGATCGTCACGCCACGCGTTCCACGCTCGTGCTCCCCGGCGCGCGCATCGGGCCCGGCAGCGGGCCGGCGCACACGCACGCCTGCCTGCGCGCACTGGCACTGATGCCGTGAAGAACGCCGTCACCAGGAACGAGCTCGACCGCACCAGCTTCCTGTGGTGCGCCGCAGCCGTGGTCGCGGCGCTGCTGCCGGTGCTGCCCGCCCTCCCGGCCTGGCTCACCGGCGCCCTGCTGGCCGTCGCGGGCCTCGGCATCGGCTACGGCTGGCTGCAGCGCCGCCTCAACGCGTGGGTGCGCCTGCCGCTCACGCTCGGGCTCGCGGCGCTCACGCTGTTTGCCTACAACTTCCGCTTCGGCCGCGACACCGGCGCCGCGCTGCTCGCCACCATGCTCGCGCTCAAGCTGCTCGAAACCCGCAGCGTGCGCGACGCACGCAGCGTGTTGAGCTTTGCGCTGTTCGCGATCATGGCCGGCTTCCTGCACGATCAGGGCCCGCAGACCCTGCTGCTGGCACTGGTGGCCACGGTGCTCGTGCTCTCGGCGCTGGCGCGTATTGCCGATGTCGACCTGCCCGGCGGGCCGCGCAATGCGTCGGTCGCGCTGCGACCGCGGCTGATCGCCACTGCAACACTACTCGCCCTGTCGCTGCCGCTGGCCGCGGTCGCGTTCTTTCTGTTCCCGCGCCTGGGGTCGCCGATGTGGGGCGTGCCGGAAAACGTCGCCGAGGCGCGCACCGGCCTGAGCAACGAAATGGCGCCGGGCGACATCGCCAATCTCTTCATCGACGACAGTCCGGTGCTGCGCGTGGCCTTCGACGGCCCGATGCCGACGCCGAACGCGCTCTACTGGCGCGGCCCGGTGCTCGGCCGTTTCGACGGCCGCACCTGGCGGCGCTGGGACGGCGAGTCGTATCTCGACCCGGTGGTGGTCGAAACCACGGAGGACCTGCTGGCGTACGAGGTCACGCAGGAACCGACCGACCGCCGCTACATGATCGGCCTGGATCTGCCGCTGGTGGTGCCCGACGGTGCGCGCGTCGGGCCCGACCGCTCGGTGCTGTCGCAACGCAGGCTTACGGACGTGACGCGCTTCCGCATGCAGTCGGCGCTGCGTTACCGCTTCGAACCCGATCTGCGCCGGATCTACCGCGACCAGGCCCTGGAACTGCCGGCCAACTTCAACCCGCGCACGCGTGCGCTGATCGACGAATGGCGCGCGACCGACCCCGCGCCCGAAGCGCTGATCGAACGCTCGCTGCAATGGTTCAACCGCGAGTTCACCTACAACCTGATCTCGCCCCTGCTCGGGCGCCACAGCGTCGACGAATTCCTGTTCGACACGAAAACGGGCTATTGCGAACACTTCGCGTCGTCGTTCGCGGTGATGATGCGCATGGCCGGCGTGCCGGCCCGCGTGGTGACCGGCTACCAGGGCGGCTACGCCAACGATTTCGGCGACTACATCGTGGTGCGCCAGTCCGATGCCCACGCCTGGACCGAAGTCTGGCTCGAGGGACGGGGCTGGGTGCGGATCGATCCCACCAGCGCGGTGGCGCCCGAACGGATCGAGCGCGGCGACAGCGGCTACGACCAGCCCGACAGCCTGCTCGGTCGCCTCGGCAAGCCGCTGTTCGATGCCTACGACTTCGTGCGGCGCGGCTGGAACGATCTGGTGCTCGGCTTCAATGCCGCACGTCAGCGCAGCCTGCTGCAGCCGTTCGGCCTGGATGCGGCGGACTGGCCGCAACTGGGCGCCGTGCTGGGCGTGGCGGTGGCGGCAATCATGGCGCTGACCTTCGTGCTGCTGCTGCGCACGCCGCGCGGGCCGCGCGATCCGCTGCGCGACGCCCATGCGCGCTTCGTCGCCCGCCTCGGCCGGGCCGGCGTTCCCAAACTCGCACACGAACCGGCGCAGACCCACGCCGAGCGCGCCGCAATGGCGCTGCCGCACAGCGCCGACACCATTCGTTCGCTCAGTCGGCGTTACGTCCGGCGGCGTTACGCTCGCGTTCCTGAGGACGCGGCCGCCGACCGGGCCTTGTGCGACGACCTGCGCCGCTTCCGCGTCCGCCCTTCCGGCTGAACCCTTCGGAGATTGCTGCGATGACCGTCAAGACACCCGTCCTGCTCTGCGTCGCGGCCGTGCTGGCAGGCTGCGCGACTGCGCCCAGGCCGCTGCGCGGCGAGTTCGCGCCGCTGGTGCCGCTGCAGGCCAGCGAGGCGCAGGCCACCGGAGACGCGGTGCGCTGGGGTGGACGCATCGTGTCGGTGACCCCGGACGAGCGCGCCACCTGCTTCGAGATCCTCGGTCGCGACCTCGGCGACACCGCGCGGCCCACCCGCGTCGCGGACGAAAGCAACGGCCGCTTCCTCGCCTGCCGCGCAGGATTCTACGACCCCGCCATCTTCACCTCCGAACGCGACGTCACGGTCACCGGCCGCATCGAAGGCTACGAACTGCGGCCGATCGGCGACTACGAATACCGCTATCCGCGCGTGGCCGCCGACGTGATCTACCTGTGGCCGGAACGCACCGAATACCGCTACGACCCCTATCCGGTCTCGTTCTGGCCGATGTACCGGCCGTACTTCTGGGGCGGCTACTACCGTCCGGTGCGTGTGCCGTACCGGCAGCCGGCGGAGGCGCCGTCCAAGCCGTGAGGCTCTGAGCCGGTCGCATCGCGCTTATCGCTTGGTGAAGCGCGGATCGCGGCGCGCGATCACAGATGGGGGACGATCCGTACTCGCCGTCGGCCACGAGCGCGCGCACAACGTCGACCGGGAACACATCGCGCCGGGCCGGATTACTCGACGCGGACCGGGATCACTCGATGTCCGCGACGAACCCGCCCGCCACGCCGCGCACGGCCACCGCCACGGCGTCGTGCGGATGCAGGCTCTCCAGGTGCGCGGCGCGAATCCAGTAGTCCGCCACCGACGTCTCGGCCTCCAGCGCCGCGCGGATCCGGCGCGCGGCGTCCTCGCAGTACATCGGATTTTCGCCGTTGAGGCGCGCGAATTCCTGTTCGTCGATGCGCTTGACTGCCGCCTGCACGGGCGTCATCAGCGCGGCCTCCACCGTGTCGACGAGCGCCACCAGCGGCACCGCGCGCGCCTCGGGCGTCCAGCGCACCCGCACCGTGGCGAGCGAGCGCTGCGCATGCGGCGTGGCGCAGAGCGCGTCCTGCGCACCGAGCCATGCGGCAATCTCCGCGTTCGCCGCGGCCTCGTCGCGCATGCCGAAATCGCGCGCGTGGCGCTGCTGCACAAGCTGGCGCGCCAGCGCCGCCGACCCGGGGCACGTGCTCGAGTACAACACCTGCACCTCGGCCTCGATCCGCGTGGCATCGCCGTCGCGCTGCGCGTCGATCCGCACCGGATACTGACGCCAGCCGTGCAGTCCGCTGAGCAGCGACGGCCGGCGCAGCGGCAGTTCGAACTGCAGCCGCAGGCGGGCGCGCGTCGAGAGCCCGGCGTGCGACTGCAGGAACGCGTCCAGCAGGCGCTCCAGGCTGGCGTGCGACACCGCCTCGGAGCCGAGGATGTCGTCGCAGGCGCGATACAGCCGCGACATGTGGATGCCGCGCGCGCCGGCGTCGGCAAGGTCCACGTACGCCGACACCTTGCCCGGCACCCGGAACGGCTCGCCGCCGGCATCGATGCGCAGCGGAAGTTCGATCGCATGCATGCCCACCCAGTGCAGCGCGCCGGCATGCAGGGAGCGCGAATCGGATACCACGTCGGCGAGTGCGGCGGACGGTGGCGCAAATGGCGGGGACTGGGTCAAGGCAGGACGACCGCGGTGCGTGGAGACATGGCAGGTGGGGCCCGACGGCAGTGCATTCAACCGCCGCCACGCGCGGCGCGCCACGCGGTCCACAGCGCGTTCCAGCGCGACAGCTCCGCGCTCTCGGCGGCAGGGCGGGCCGCGATGGCCCGCAGGAGGCGGCCGTCGAATCGGCCGCGACAGCGCAGCATGGCGCTGCCGCCGACCCCATGCGGCAACGAGGTCTCGAGCGCGCGCGCGAAGTCGGCCAGCAGCGATGCGCCGGCGGCGTCGAGCGGCCGCGCGTCGAACGCCGCCGCGCGCCGGCCGTGGCGCGCGAGCAGCTGCAGCGGCACGACCGGCACGCGCGCGGCCCGACCGCGCAGCGCCGCGCGCAGCTGACGCAACAGCAGCCCCACCGACACCGCGGCGGCGGCGCCGTTCGACGGCGTGGCGGCGAAGAGCTGCGCGTCCAGGTCCACGATCGCTTCGGCGTAGGCCGTCCGCACGCGCAGCGCGTCGGGCACGTCCACCGGCGTCGCGTCGTGAGTGCCGAGCTGCAGCGCCGCGTGTACCAGCGTGCGCCAATCGTCGGCCGGCACGCGGCCGACCGCCGCGTGCCCGAACAGGGCCCGGACCAGCGGGTGCGCCGCAGCGTCGCCGGCGCCGCGCGCAAGTGCCTCACCCCACCACGCCAGCTTCACCTGCGCCACGCCGGCATCGCGCGGCTGGGACATCGCGTCGAACAGCTCGTTCTGCAGCGCGCCCCAGCACGCCGCGAGCGCACGCGCGGGCGCCGGCACGAACAGCAGCGCGAACTCCATTTCCGGTTCCTGCACCAGCCATTTGTCGACGAAGCTGCGCGCCTGCGGCGTCAGCATCGTTGCCGCGGACGCGATCACCGCGCGCGCATCGCGCCCGGCGCGAGCAGGTCGTGCGGCGAAGCGAGCACCACGTCTGCGCCCCAGGCATGGATATCGTCGTCGGCATCGCGATAGCCCCACGCGGCGGCGACGGCGCGCATGCCGGCGGCGGCGGCCGCGTCGGCATCGCGCCGGTCGTCGCCGATGTAGACCGCGTCGCCGCAGGCGAGACCGAGGCGTTCGCAGGCGACCTGCAACTGCAGCGGGTGCGGTTTGCGCTGCGCCAGCGTGTCGCCGCCGATCAGCACGGCGCAGCGCGGCAGCAGGCCGAGCGCATCGACGAGCTTGCGGGCCAGCGCCTCGGCCTTGTTGGTCACGATGCCCCAGCGCGCGCCGCTGCCCTCGATGCGATCGAGCACCTGCAGCATGCCGTCGAACGGCGCGCTGCGTGCCGCGATCGACGCGGCGTAGTGGTCGAGGAACGGCTGCAGCAGCGTCTCGCGCCGCGCGTCGTCGAGATCCGGAAAGGCCGCCGCGAGCATGCCGCGACCACCGCGGGAGACCGCGGGGCGCACCACATCCACCGGCACCGGCGCGCGACCCAGATCGTCCGCCACGCGCTGCACCGCGGCGTGCAGGTCGCCGAGCGAATCGACGAGCGTGCCGTCGAGGTCGAACAGCACGGCGCGGGCGATGCCGCCACTCACGGCTTGCGCGCGCTTGCGAGGTAGTTGACGCCGGTGCCGCCGCCGCGCGAAGCGCGACGCGTGAACGGGTTGTAGTGCAGGCCGCAGACGTCGTCGAGTTCGAGGCCGGCGCCGCGCAACCAGGCCGCGAGCTCCGACGGCCGGATGAACTGACCGTAACGGTGCGTGCCGCGCGGCAGCAGTCGCAGCGCGTATTCGGCGCCGACGATGGCCAGGCCGAAGGCCTGCGGCGTGCGGTTGAGCGTGGACACGAACAGCCGGCCGCCGGGCTTGAGCAGCGTGGCGCAGGCGCGCAGCACCGAGCCCGGGTCCGGCACGTGCTCGAGCATTTCCATGCAGGTGACCACGTCGAATTCGCCGGCGTGCTGCTGCGCGAGCTCCTCGACACCGATCAGACGGTAGTCGACCTGCAGCTCCGATTCGAACAGATGCATCTTCGCGACGTCGATCACCTGCGGCGCGAGATCAATCGCGGTGACGTTGGCGCCTTCGCGCGCCAGCGCCTCGGACAGCAGGCCGCCGCCGCAACCGACGTCGAGCGCACGCGCGCCGCGCAGCGTGACGCGTTCGCGCACGTAGGCCAGGCGCTCGGGATTGAGATCGTGCAGCGGGCGCGATTCGCCGTCCGGATCCCACCAGCGCGCGGCGAGGCGGTTGAACTTCTCGAGTTCGGCGGCGCTGGCGTTGCTCACGCGCGTGCTCCACGTTGCGCGGCGGCGATGCGGTCGCGCCACTGGCGGGCGTTGGCGATCAGGCGTTGCGTGTCCATGTCGACGAGTTCGCCGTCGCGCAGCTTGCGCACGCCGTCGATCCACACCTCGCGCACCTGGGACCGCGCGCCGGCGTACACCAGCTGCGCGATCACGTCGTAGAACGGCTGGGCTTCGATGCTGTCCAGTCGCACCGAGATCAGGTCGGCGGCCTTGCCGGGCTCGATCGAGCCGATGCGGTGATCGAGCGCCATCGCCTTCGCGCTGCCGAGCGTGGCCATGCGCAGCGCGGACGCGGCGTCCATCGCGGCGGCGTCGCCTGCGACCGCCTTCGCCAGCAGCGCGGCCGTCTTCATTTCGCCGAACATGTCGAGGTCGTTGTTGCTGGCGCAGCCGTCCGTGCCGAGCGCGAGGTTCACGCCCGTGCGGCGCAGCGCCTCGGCCGGACAGAAGCCGGACGCCAGCTTGAGGTTCGATTCCGGGCAATGCGCCACCGACACGCCGTGTTCGGCGCAGGCGGCAATCTCGGCGTCGACGAGCTGGGTCATGTGCACCGCGAGCAGCGACGAATTGACGATGCCCAGGCGCTGCAGCCGCGCGAACGGCCGCTGGCCGTGCTGCGCGATCGAATCGGCCACTTCCTGCGCGGTCTCGTGCACGTGCAGGTGCACCGGGATGTCGAGCTGGTCGGACAGCATGCGGATGCGTTCGAAGTTGGCGTCGCTGACGGTGTACGGCGCGTGCGGCGCGAAGCTGGTGGAGATCAGCGGGTCGCGGCGGTATTGGTCGTGGACATCCTCGGCCTTATCGAAATATTCGGCGCTGGAGCTCGCCCACGCGCTCGGAAAATCGATCACCGGCAGACCGACGCGGGCGCGGAAGCCGTGGCGTTTATAGGTCGCCGCGATGGCGTCGGGGAAGAAGTAGTTCTCGTTGCAGCAGGTGGTGCCGCCGCGCAGCATCTCGGCCACGGCGTATTCGGCGCCGTCGGCGCAGAAGGCGGCACTCATCACCGCGGCCTCGGCCGGCCAGATGTGGTCGCGCAGCCAGGTCATGAGGTCGAGGTCGTCGGCGACGCCACGCATCAGCGTCATCGGGTTGTGCGTGTGCACGTTGACGAGGCCCGGCAGCACGGCGCTGTGCGGCAGCTCGACGCGCTCGCGCGGTGCATACGCGGCCCGCGCGTCGGCGATGGGCAAAAGCGCGACGATATTGCCCGAGGCGACGGCAACCGCGTGCCGCTCCAGCACGACGCCGTGCGGTTCGACCGGAATCACCCAGCCGGCTTCGATGAGCAGGTCGCAGGGTTGCGGGGGCGTCGGGGATGAGGTCATTCGGGCGAGGCTCCGCGTGCGGCGATCACGGATTGTAGGGTCGGGGCCGTGACGATGCGACGGGCCCGGATGCGGCGCACTACCCAACCGTCGTCCCGGTGGAAGCCGGGACCCGGTGACGTTGCTCGGTGTTGCCGCTGCCTGCTTCGACGGGAAGGGCGACGTCGCTGGGTCCCGGCTTCCGCCGGGACGACGGAGGGGGAGGTTGCGGTCGCCCGCAGTACGGCCGATCGCGGCGTTTTCGCGATGACGCGGCGAACGCGGAGAGCTGGATCCCTGCATTCGCAGGAATGACGAGCGTTGGAGCACGCGCTGGATCCCCGCCCTCGCAGGGATGACGATCCGGCACAGTCGCGCGCAAGCACGCGCGTCGGAGCGTCACTTCACCCGGCTGAAATACTCGCCGGTGCGCGTGTCCACCTTGATGACCTCGTCCTGCCCGACGAACAGCGGCACCCGCACCACCGCGCCGGTTTCGAGCTTCGCCGGCTTGCCGCCGCCGCCCGAGGTATCGCCGCGCACGCCCGGATCGGTCTCGACGATCTTCAGTTCCACGAAGTTCGGCGGCGTGACCGCCAATGGCGCGCCGTTGAACAGCGTCACGACGCATTCTTCCTCGCCCTTGAGCCACTGCGCCGCGTCGCCCATCACGTTCTTGTCGGCGGTGTGCTGCTCGAAGGTGTCCGGCTGCATAAAGTGCCAGAACTCGCCGTCGGTGTAGAGATACTGCATGTCGGTGTCGACCACGTCGGCGGTTTCCACCGAGTCGGTGGACTTCATCGTCAGTTCCACCACGCGGCCGGTCTTGATGTTGCGGTATTTCACGCGGGTGAAGGCCTGGCCCTTGCCCGGCTTGATGTAGTCGGTGTCCACGATGACGCACGGTGCGTTGTCCACCATGATCTTCATGCCGTTCTTGACGTCGTTCATGCCCAGGCTGGCCATGCTTCTGCTCCGTGATGCGCCGCGGCTCGGGCGGCTACAATGCGAGGTTCGGGAAGGCCCGCTCGGGGCCCGGTAAAGCACGCCATGATACCTGCAAGCCTGCATTCCGCGCAGCCGGCCGATTGGCGCGCCGCGTGGCGCGACGCCGTGACCGATCCGGCCGAACTTCTGCGCCTGCTCGACCTGCCGCAGCTCGCCGCGCGCCTGGCCGCCGCCGGTGGCTTCCCGCTGCGGGTGCCGCGCGGTTTCGTGGCGCGCATGCGACGCGGCGATGCGGCTGACCCGCTGCTGCGCCAAGTGCTGCCGCTGGACGACGAGGATCGCATCGTGCCGGGCTTCGGGCTCGATGCCGTCGGCGACCTCGCTGCCCGCGGCGCGCGCGGCGTGCTGCACAAGTACCACGGACGCGCCCTGCTCGTGGCCACCGGCGCGTGCGCGATCCATTGCCGCTACTGTTTCCGCCGGCACTTCCCCTACGGCGAGGAAGCCGCCGCCGCGAACGGCTGGCAGTCGGCGCTCGACTACATGCGCGGCGACCCGTCCATCGACGAAGTGCTGCTGAGCGGCGGCGACCCGCTCTCGCTCTCGACGCCCAAGCTCGCCGACCTCACCGATGCGCTGCGGACGGTCCCGCACCTGCGCCGGCTGCGCATCCACACCCGCCTGCCGGTGGTGCTGCCCGAGCGTATCGACGCCGCCCTGCTCGACTGGTTCGGCGCCTTGCCGTGGCCGGTGGTGCTGGTGATCCACGCCAACCACGCCAACGAACTGGACGACAGCGTCGCCGCCGCGCTGGCCGCCCTCGCCCGCCGCGGCGTGCGGCTCTACAACCAGGCGGTGCTGCTGCGCGGGGTCAACGACGACGAAGACGCGCTCGTCGATCTCTCGACGCGCCTGTTCGAACTCGGCGTGCAGCCCTACTACCTGCACCAGCTTGACCGCGTGGCCGGCACCGCGCATTTCGAAGTGGACGACGTACGCGCGCTGGCGCTCGTGGAGCGCGTGCGCGCGCGCCTGCCGGGCTACCTCGTGCCGCAGCTCGTGCGCGAGGTGCCGGGGGCCGCGTCCAAAACGCCGATTTGAGGCAGTTTGCGACGCAAAGTGTTGGCCTTTGCCACGCGGAGCGTGTAAATAGTTCGGGATTCCGGTTCACGACGCTCCCCCACCTCTCCATGGCACATCAAGATTCCGTCGTCCGCCTGCTGCTGGTCGACGATCAGCTGGAAGACGCCGAGCAGACCATCAGCATCCTGCGCAACGGCGGCATCGCCATCCGCCCCACGCGTCCGGAGAACATCGAACAGCTCGAGTCCGCCCTCGCCGGCCAGACCGTGGACCTGGTGGTCGCGTGGCGCGACGCGAAGAGCATCCCGTTCGACGAGGTATTGCAGACGGTCGCCGCCAGCGGCAAGGACGTGCCCGTCATCGCGCTGCTCGCCACGCTCGACGAGGAAGGCATGCTCGCCACCATCGCCGCCGGCGCGCGCAACATCGTGCTGCGCGGCCGCGCACCGCATCTGCAGGCGGTGGTCCGGCACGAGTTCACCACGCTCGAACAGCGCCGCTCGGTGCGCCGGCTCGAGGCAAGCCTGCGCGAGACCGAGCGCCGCTGCGATGCGCTGATCGCCTCCTCGCGCGACCCGATCGCCTACGTGCACGAAGGCATGCACATCCGCGCCAACCTCGCCTACCTCGAAATGTTCGGCTACGAAAGCTTCGAGGAAATCGAAGGCCTGCCGCTGCTCGACATGATCGCCGGCGCCGACGCGGACAAGTTCAAGCAGCTGCTGAAAAAACTGTCCAAGGGCGAAGCGCCGCCGAAGAACCTCGAGCTGCAGGCGCAGCGCTCGGACGGCGAGACCTTTGCCGCGGTGATGGAATTCACCCAGGCCAGCTACGAAGGCGAGCCCTGCCTGCAGATCGTCTTCCGCCCGCAGATCCTCGACGCGGAAATGGCCAAGGAGCTCGACGAACTGCGCATGCGCGACCAGGTCACCGGCCTGTTCAACCGCCAGCATTTCACCGGCGAGCTCGACACCGCCGTGGCCGACGCCGCGGGCGGCCGCAACGACCAGGCCCTGCTGCTGATCGAACTCGACAACTACGCCAACCTGCTCAACGACATCGGCCTCGGGCATGCCGACGAATTGCTGTCGAAGGTCGCGCGCCGGCTGGAAATGACGCTCGGCGGCAACGCGCAGGCCGCACGCTTTACCGACCACGGATTCGCGGTGCTGATCCGCGACTCGAACCATGTCGCCACCCGCGAACAGGCCGAGCGCATCCGCGCCGGATTCCAGGGTGCCATTCTCGAAGCGGGCGACAGTTCGCTGAGCACCACGGTGAGCATCGGCGGCGTGCAGATCGGCGAGAAGATCGCGACCACGGCGCAGGTGCTCGGCAAGGCCGGCCAGTGCCTGCAGGGCGCCCAGGCCGAAGGCGGCAACCAGATCCAGATCTTCGATCCCGGCGCGCGCGACCGCGCCGAGGAAGAGCGCATCGCGCAGTGGGTGGAACGCATCGAGGCCGCGCTCGACAACGAGGGCTTCGTGTTCCACTACCAGCCGGTGATCAGCCTGCAGGGCGAGCCGGAGGAAACCTACCGGGTGCTGCTGCGGATCAAGGGCCCGACCGGCGAGCTGGTGCTGCCGGAGGTGTTCCTGCCGATCGCCGAGGAGCATAACCTCATGGCGCGCATCGACCGCTGGTCGATCAAGCACGCCATCGACGCCATCGCCGCGCGCAAGAAGGCCGGCCGCACCACCACGCTGCTGGTCAACCTGCATCCGGACAGCCTGCAGGACGCGCAGCTGGCCACGTGGATCGGCATCAACCTCAAGCAGGGCGCGGTGCCGGGCGCGCAGCTGGTGCTGTCGATTCCCGAATCCAAGGCCTTCACCAACCTAAAGGCCACCCAGGCACTGCAGAAGGCGCTGGCGCGCGTGGGCTGCGCGATGTGCCTGGAGCAGTTCGGGCTCGGGCTCAATTCGTTCCAGCTGCTCTCGCACATCGACGCGCAGTACCTGCGCATCGACCCGAGCCTGATCGGCGATCTGGGCAAGAATCCGGAAAGCCAGAAGAAGGTCCGCGAGATCGCCGACCACGCCAGCAGCATCGGCCGCAAGACCATCGCCGAAGGCGTGCAGGATGCCGCCAGCATGACGGCGCTCTTCACCAGCAGCGTCAACTTCGTCGAGGGCGCGTTCCTGGCACCGTCGGGCCCCGACATGAACTACGACTTCGCGCAGTAGCGCGACGGCGTTCGCGCCGGCATCCGCCCGCCGAGGGCGCGTGGGATGCCGACAAGGCAGGCGGGCGACCCGGCGTCGCCGCACGGATCGCTACGGCTATCACGCGCAACCGCCACCAACGCCAACTCCTGCCTATACTGCGCCCCAGCGGGGTCATGGTCGGGGGCGGCGATGAACGCAGCGGGGCGGGAACGTGGGAGTGCGTCCGGGGCGTCGGCACGGCGCGCGCTGTCGTGGCCGGGGCGACTGCTGGCGGCCATCGCCCTGTTGGCGCTGTCGCAGGCGGCGCTGGCCGGGCTGACCGGCTGCTCGCTGGTCAACATCGGACCGGCGGCGTTCACGGGGTACCCCGGCACGGCCGTCACCTACACCTTCCGCGTCGTCGACGACGGCTCCGGCGCCTGCGGCTTCGCCTCGGGCAATGCGCAGATCACGTCCGACCCGGCCGCCAGCGCGGTGCTGATCGCGGGCGACAGCTGGACCGCCGACGTCGACGACACCGTCGACATCACCGTCGAACTGACCCCGAACGCCGGCAGCGCGACCACGACGGTGGTCTGCGACACCTGCACCACCGGCGCGACGCTGCAGTACACCTCCACCACCGTCACCGCGCGCGACTGGACGCTCACCCGGCTGTCGCCGCCGGACGGCACCAATGCCGATGCCGGCGAAGCGGTACCGCTGCAACTGCGCGTGCAGGACCACGGCTTCGATGTCAACGAGCAGCTGGTGGTGTGGCAGATCGTCGGCAATCCGAACCAGTCGAGCTTCGTCGGCGCGGGCAGCCCGAACGACACCACGGCCACGTTCACCGGCGGCGGCGGCGAAACCGAGGTCGAACTGCTGGTCGGCGCGCCCAACCCGGGACCGCAGACCATCGTGGTGCGCGCGTCGGTGGGCCTGGACGACCCGGCGACCGCCGCGTCGGTCGATTACGTGATCGTCGGCAACGACGTCTTCACCCTGGCCTCGGCCAACCCCGCGGCCGACAACCAGGCCGCCGCCGTCGGTGCGCCGCTGCCCGAGCCGTTCCGCGTGGTGGTGCATCGCAACGGCGTCGCCGACGGCAACGCCGGCACCGTGCTGTGGACCGTGTCGCCGCCCGGCGCCGTGGTGCTGAGCGCCACCAGCACGCCGGTCGACGGCGGCGGCGTGGCCACCGTCACCGGCACCGTGGGCAGCAGTCCCGGCACGTTCGCGATCACGGCCACCCATGCCGACGATCCCGGCAGCAGCATCACCTTCGTCGGCAACGCACTCGGCTACACGATCGACAAACCGGCGAGCGGCGCCGGCGACGGCCAGAGCGGGCCGCCGGGCACGCCGCTGCCCGATCCGCTGCGCGCCATCGTGACACTCGACGGCCAGCCTGGAAGCGGCATTTCCGTGACCTGGAGCGTGGCGAGCGGCGACGCTGTGCTCGCCGGGCCGAACCCGTCCCTGTCCGACAGCGTTGGTGCGGTGCAGATGCCGGTCACGCTTGGAACCGGCGGAATCTCCGTCATTCGTTCATCGATCACCGACGAACCCGGCACGTTTACCGATTTTACCGTCACCGCGACGACCGCACCGGTGCTCGCGCTGGACAAGCCGGCGAGCGAATCGGGCGACAACCAGACCGCGCCGGTCAATACGCCGCTGCCGCTTCCACTCAAGGCGCTGGCCACCGACAACGGCGTTCCGGCGGCCAACGTCACGGTGTCGTGGGTGGTGGACAGCGGCTCGGCGACGCTCAGCCACAGCGTCAAGCAGACCGGAGCCGACGGCATCGCCGGCATCACGGTCACCTTCGGTCCGACGCCCGGACCGGTCGCGATCCGCGCCACACGCGCCGACGACACCAGCGCAACCACCGTCTTCCACCTCACCGCCACGCCGGACGACACCGTGGTCTACACGCTGGCGAAACCGGCGGTCGGCTCCGGCGACGGCCAGACGGGCACGGTCGGCGAACCGCTCGCGCAGTCGCTCGTGGTGATCGCCGCCAACGACGGCCTGCCCGCGGCGGGCGTCACCGTGCAGTGGGCGGTGACCGGCGGCGAGGCCACGCTCGACGCCGCGCAGAGCGTCACAAATGCCGGCGGACGCGCCAGCATCGGCCTCACCTTCGGCGACACGCCCGGCACCGTGACGGTCACCGCCACGCGCGCCGACGCGCCGCTCGCCACGTCCACCTTCGTGCTGACCGCCGACGATGCCGTCGACGACGGCACCTATGCGCTGGACAAGCCCGCCGACTCGGGCGACGGCGCCAGCGCCGCGGCCGGCGAAAGCGTCACGCTGCGGGCGATCGTGCTGCGCAATCAGCTGCCGACCCCGTTCGAGCGCGTGGCCTGGGAGATTCGCTCCGGCGATGCACGCGCACGGCCGAGCCTCAACACCTCGGGCAGCGGCGGCATCGCCAGCACGCGCATCGAGCTCGGCGCGAACGTCGACGCACCGGTGGTGGTGCGCGCGTATCTCGTCGACCACCCCGGCAGCGCCGAGGCGATCTACACCATCAACGGCGGCGAAGGCGACGCACTCGCCATCGTCTCCGGCAATGGCCAGCAGGCGGCGCCCGGCACCGCGCTGGCGCCGCTCGTGGTGCGCTACACGCAGGCCGGCATGCCGGTCGCCGATGCGCCGGTGACGTGGCAACTGCTCGACGGCGACGCCACCCTCGGCGCCAGCCCCACGCGCACCGACAGCGACGGCCGCAGCAGTCTTGCGGTCACCCTCGGCAGCACGCGCACGCCGGTGCGCATCCGTGCGAGCGCGGGCACGGCGAGCGTCGTGTTCGCGCTCGAGGTGAGCGATGGCGGACTCAGCCTGCGCGTGGTCAGCGGCAGCCTGCAGACCGGCCCGATCCAGACGACAGCCGATTTCCCGCTGCTGGTGGAAGTGCTCGACAGCGACGGCGAACCGGTTGCCGGACAGCCGCTGCAATGGGAGATCGCCAGCGGCAAGGGCACGCTCGACAGCGAGGCCACCGTCACGGACGACGCCGGCCGCAGCCAGACGCGGCTCACCTTCGGCACGACACCGGGCCATGTGTTGGTCCTCGCCTATTTGCCGGGCCAGCGAGACGACGCGGTCGAATTCGACCTCACCGCGATCTCGCCGGGCCTGCGCATCGTGTCCGGCGACGGTCAGAGCGGCGCGGCGGGCGAACCGCTGGCGGACGACTTCGTGGTCGAACTGGACCTGGGCGCCGCCAAGGCGCTCGGCGGCGTCACCGTCACGTGGAGCGTGCTCGACGGTGGCGGCAGCATCGCCCCGGTGACCGGCACCACCGACGGCGACGGCCGCACCAGTGCACGCCTCACACTGGGACCGGCCGCCGGAACGCATCGTGTCAGTGCAAGCATCGCCGGCGGTGCGTCCGTGCAGTTCGCGGCCACGGCGGCGGCTGCGGGCGCGGGCAGCATCGAGATCGTGTCCGGCAACGGCCAGGCGCTGCCGACACAGTCGCCGTCGGCGCCGCTGCTGGTGCTGGTGCGCGACGCCGCCGGCAATCCGCTGCCCGGCGCCAGCGTCGCGTGGAGCGGCGACAACGCCGAGGTGGCGCAGGCAAGCAGCGTCACCGGCAACGACGGTCGCGCCAGCACCATCGCGCGCATCGTGTTGCCCGGCGCCGCCAGCGTGACGGCCAGCGTCGAAGGCAGCACGGTGTCCGTCACGTTCGCGATCAATGGCGGCGTCGGCAATATCGTCGGACTCACCGACCCGCAGGAGGACGTGGCCGACGCCATCGACGCGCTCTGCCCCGCCCTCGTCGGTCGCAGCGATCTGAATGCCGAACAGCTCGATCTGCGCGCGCGCTGCCTGGAGCTGGTCGACAACGCCGGCAGCGATCCCGGCGCGGTGCGCGACGCGCTCGAAGCGCTGCGGCAGGATGTCGCATTCGCCCAGTCCAACGCGGCCTACGCCGCCGTCGGCGCGCAGTTCGACAATCTCAAGGCGCGCATCGCGGCCTTGCGCAGCGGCAGCAGCGGCATGGACCTCGGCGGCCTCGCGTTCGCCACCAACAGCGGCGTGCTGCCGCTCTCGCTGCTGCCGGCGCAGGACGCGGAGAACGGCGGCGGAGACGAGGAGATCGGCGGCGATTTCAGCCGCTGGGGCTTCTTCGCCTCCGGCATCGTCGGCCGCGGCAGCCAGGACGGCGACGACGCCACGCCCGAATACGACTTCGACAGCCGCGGCCTCACTGCGGGCGTCGACTATCGCGTCAACGACCGCCTCGTGCTCGGCGCCTCGGCCGGCTGGAACAGGCAGGACACCGATCTCGCGCGCGGCCGCGGCCGCGTCGACACCACCGGCTGGAGCGTCTCCGCCTACGGCACCTGGTACCGCGACAATGCCTGGTACGTGGACGGCGTGCTCACGTTCGGCAGCAGCGACTACGATCTCGAACGTGCGATCCGCTACACCTTGCCCGCGGCGGACGGCGGCAGCACCGCGGTGGACCAGCGCGCCACCGCCGCCACCGGCGGCGATCAGACCTCGCTCGCGCTGTCGCTCGGACGCGATTTCCAGGCCGGCGCGTGGAGCATCGGGCCGTATCTGCGCGGCACGTACACCCGGGTCGATTTCGACGCCTACAGCGAACGCCTGCGCGGCGACCTGCCCGGCGCCGGACTCGGCCTGGCGGTGGATGCACGCGAGCTCGAATCGCAGACCGCCGTGCTTGGCGGCAAGGCGAGCCTGGCGATGAGCCGCGACTGGGGCATCCTCATGCCGCACGTGCAGCTCGAATGGGAGCACGAATTCCAGGACGACCCCGACAGCCTCGTCGCGCGCTTCCTGCACGATCCGACCGGCACGCCGATGGCCACGGTCGGCGAGGCCATCGACACCGACTACTACAACCTCGGTTTCGGACTCTCGGCGCTGTTCCCGGGCGGACGCTCGGCATTCCTGTATTACGAACGCCTTGTCGGCGCCTCCGGGCAGTCGCAGGACACGGTGTCGCTCGGCGTGCGGTTCGAATTCTGACCGGTGGTGCCGTCGCGCGCGTCGCGAGCGCGCCGTCACAACGCCGGGCGGCCGGACACCACGCGATTGAGCACCGAGCGCAACGCCAGCGGACGCAGCGGCTTGTGCAGCAGGGCGAGGCCGGCGGCAGCCACCGCGTCGCGCACCGCATCGCTGCGATCGGCGGTGATGACGATACCGGGACAGCGCAGCGCCAGCGCGTGGTACAGATCGACCCCGGTGTCGCCATCGTCGAGGTGATAATCGAGCAGGACCAGATCGACATCGCGCACCTCGCGCAGCGCGGCCGCGGTGTCGCCGGCGACGGCCACCTGCCAGCCCCAGCCCTGCAGCAGCTCGGCCATGGCACGCAGCACGGCGGCATCGTTGTCGACCACCAGGACACGCCCCACGCGTGCCGGCTCCGCCTCGGGTTCGGCCGGGGGCGCCTGCGGCAGTCCGGGCAACGCCCGCGGCACCTCCACCGCGAACACGCTGCCGCGGCCCGGCCAGCTGCGCAGCGTGAGCGGATGCGCGAGCAGGCGCGCGATGCGTTCGGCGATCGCAAGCCCCAGCCCCAGCCCCTGCCCGCGCGCCTCGTCGCCGCGGCGGAACTCGTCGAAGATCACGCGCCGCTCGCGCTCGTGGATGCCCGGACCGCTGTCCCACACTTCGATCGCGAGGCGCTCGCCGCGTCGCCGCACGCCGAACACGATGCGACCGCGTTCGGTGTAACGCACCGCGTTGGACAGGAAGTTCAGCAGCACGCGTCGCAGCAGCTGCGGATCGCTGTGGGCCCACAATGCAGTCGGAATCGAATGCAGCGCGATTCCGCGTTCGGCCGCCAGCACGGAAAACTCCGCCGCGAGCGAATCGAGCATCTGCGCCAGCGGAAAGTCGCGCGGCTGCGCCTGCAGGCGACCGGCGTCGAGGCGCGACATGTCGAGCAGGCCGCCGAGCAGCGCTTCGGTCGACGCGAGCGCGCCGCGGATGCTGTCGACCGAGCTGCGGTAGGTGTCGTGCTGCAGCCGCTCGTCGAGCGCATGCGTGAACAGCTGCGCGGCGTGCAGCGGCTGCAGCAGATCGTGGCTCACCGCGGCCAGGAACCGGCTCTTGGCCTGGTTGGCGCGCTCGGCCACGCGGCGCGCGTGATCGAGCTCGCGGGTGCGGTCGCCGACGCGTTGTTCGAGGGTTTCGTTCGCGCCCTTGAGATCGGCCTCGGCGCGGCGGAAATCGGTGACGTCGGTGAACGTGGCGACGAAGCCGCCGCCCGGCATCGGATTGCCGCGGATCTCGACGATGGTGCCGTCGGGAAACCTGCGTTCGGACAGATGCGCGGTGCCTGCGCGCATGTGGCCCAGACGGCGCGCGGTGGCCTCGTCCACGCAGTGGCGCGCCTCGCCGGCGAAGCCGCGCGCCAGCGCCCAGCGCGCCAGATCCTGCACCGGCCGCCCGACCTGCAGCAGTTCGGCCGGATACCCGAACAGTTCGGCATACCGGCTGTTCCACGCGACCAGGCGCAGCTCGCGATCGACCACGCTGATGCCCTGGCTCATGTTCTCCAGTGCGGCCTCGAGCAGGCGCTGGTTGAAACGCGAGGCCTGCGACGCTTCGCCGACGATGTGCGCGACGGTGTCCAGATCCGGCCCGACCTCGGTGCGCGCGGTGTCGATCAGCAGGCGCGCCGATGCGGCGCCGAGCACCGCCGCAAGATCGCGCTCGACCTGGTCCTGCAGACGCTGGTCGGCCACGGCGTCGGGCGAGGCCGCGGCGAAGATCTGCTCGACGCGTTCGCCGCGCAGAAAGCGTGCGGCAAGATCGCGCAGGCCCGCGACGTCGATGTGTCCGGCCGGCTTGGCCGGCGGCGCGTGCGTGCGGCGCAGGCTCCACAGCCACGGCACCAGCGCACCGGCGACGAGGCTCAGCACCACCGCGCGCATCAGCCGGCTCCAGCCGGACAGACCGAACATCGCATCCGGTGCCAGCCACGTCCAGCCGAACGGACCGGTGCGCAGCCACGCGGTATCGCTCCACAGCAACGGCGCGAGCGCCGGCAACAGCAGCGTCCACAGCCACATCGCCACTGCGGCGCCGAGACCGAGCAGCACCGCCCGGGGTGGGGTCTGCGGCCGCCACAACGCAAAGCCGAGCGCCGGCGCGATGGTGGCCAGCGCAGAAAACGACACCGCGCCGATGTCGGCGAGTGCATCGCTGCCGGCGATCGCGCGGCTGTAGCCCCATGCCAGCAACACCACGGCCAGGATGCCGATGCGCCGCTGCAGCAGCACCTCGCCGCGCCGGCTCGGTCCGCCCGGCTGCGCCCACGCGCCGCGCACGCGCAGCGGCGCGAGCCAGTGGTTGCCGATCATCAGGCTCAGCGACAGCGTGGCGAGGATCACCATGCCCGTCGCCGCGCTGAGCCCGCCGAGAAAGGCGAGCAGCGCGAGTCCGCCCTGCCCCTGCGACAACGGCAGCGCGAGCACGTACAGATCCGACGGTACGCCGAGTGGCGCGAGCTGCGACTGGCCCACGCGCGCCAGCGGCAGCAGCGGCAGCGCGATCAGCGCCATGTACAGCGGAAACAGCCAGCGCGCGGTGCGCAGATGTCGCTCCTCGCGCGCTTCCACCACGCCCACGTGGAACTGGTGCGGCAGCGTGAACATCGCCAGCACGCCGAGCACGATCAGCGCAGGAAATCCGTCGGCCCCGTCGGGCTGCGTCACCAGCGGCGGCGCCGGCCAGTGCGGCCCGAACACCACGAATGCGCCGAGCACCAGCATGGCCCCGAGCTTGAGCAGCGACTCCACCGCCATCGCCAGCACCAGGCCCGGATTGTGCTCGGCCGCTGCGCTGCGCGTACCGAACAGCATCGCGAACAGGGCCATCGCCAGCGCGATGTAGAGCGCGCTGTCCTGCCACGGCGACGGAGTCAGCTCGCCGCCACCGGTAAGCAAGCCGTAGCTCATCGCCACCGCCTTGAGCTGCAGCGCCACGTAGGGAATCAGCCCGAGCAGCGCGACCGCCGTGATCGCCGCGGCCAGCCACGAATTTCGGCCCAGCCGCGTGGCGATGAGATCGGCGATCGAGGTGCTGTTGTGCTCGCGCGCCATACGCACCAGCCGCAGCAGCACGCCGATGCCGAACAGGTACAGCAGCATCGTGCCGATGAACGTCGGCGGCAGCGGCCAGCCCGAGCGCGTGGCCTGCGTCACCGTGCCGTAGAACGTCCACGAGGTGCAGTACACCGCGAGCGACAGCGCGTAGACCGCGCCCCAGTGCTTCGCTAACCGCGCGCTGCGGCGCTCGCCCCACAACGCGGCGCCGAACAGCAGCCCGAGCCAGAGCAGGCCTGCGGCAACGACGACGGCGTCGCTCAGCATGCCGCTGCGTCCTGCCGGCCGTCCGTGCGGGCGACTCCGTTCCCGATTCCAACCGACGCGCCAACGCAGGCGTCCTCCTCCATTCGGACGAAGGCGCCCGCGCAGGCTTCTTCCTTCTCCCTGCGGGAGAAGGTGCCGAAGGCGGATGAGGGCGCCACGCGCGGAACTTCCGTATCGTTGCGTCGAGCAGCAAAGCCACGAGCCCGCATACCCCGGTGCGTCGGACACACCAGACGGGGCGCCCTCATCCGCCCTGCCGGGCACCTTCTCCCGACGGGAGAAGGACCGGTTCGATCAGCGTACGGGCCGGCATGCAGGCCCTCGGCTCGCACGAGGGCGCTCACAGGAGCCGTACGCCGAGCCGCGCCGCGGCGTTCGCCAGCCAGCGCAGCTGCAGGCCGTCGCGCGTGTCGTACTCGGCGCCGGAGTAACCCCACCAGTCCCAGCAGGCTTTCGGGTTCAGCGGCATGTAGGTGGCGCGTGTCTGCGGATACAGCACGACCAGATCGGCGACATCGGCCCAGCGGTTGAAGCCGCTCTCGCGCGCGAACAGATCGCCGATCGAGCCGATGTCCTGCTCGCAACCTTGGAAGGCGATCAGCAGTCCGCAGCGCCCGGGCTCGCCACACTGCGACGGGATGTAGACAAGGCCCGTGTCGGCGAGAAATGCGTCGGCGCCGCCGGGCAGGAACGCGTTCTGGTCGAACGGTGTGGGCGCGCCGCGCGCCTGGTCCGGAGCGGCGACAGGCGGCGTTACGAACAAGGCCGCGACGATGTCGCCGGCCAGATCCAGCCCGCAGCGTCCGATGTACGGCGCCGCCGTCGTGCCGCAGTCGCCGCCGGCATCGCGCGTGGGCCACACGTGGGCGAAGCTGCCTTCGACAAAGGCCAGCGTCATTGCCGGCGAAAACGACTGTCCCGCCGCGTGCTCCAGGGCCGGATACAGATCATGCGCCGCACGCGTGACAGCCGCCGCGACCAGCGCATCGGACGCGCCGCGCGTCACGAGCACGCGGTCGCCGGCAAGCCCCTCCAACGGCGCGATGCGGCCGGCATCGGCCAGCGCGCGCGCACGTGCGGCGAGTGCCGGCGCGCTCGGACCCTGCGGCGCACCCTTGATGCAGCGCGAGAGTGCGAAATCGAGCGAATTCTCGGCGCAACCGGCCGGACTCCCGGCCACCAGCGCGGCACCACCGATCCGGTCCGAGTACGCCAGGTGCACCTGCTGCGCCATCGTCGCGCCGGACGAGATGCCCGCGACGGCGACACGCGTCGGATCGAGCGTCAGCGCCTGCAGCGGCGGCGCCGCGTCATCGCCGCAACCGGCCAGAAGCAGCACCGCCAGCATCGTCGACCATCCCGCAGTGCGCATTCCGTTCCCTCTCGTGCCATCACCGCGACGCGCAAGGTCGCGCCTGCTCGTGTGGTTGATCCCGCCGAACGCTCGTCCCGCGCGCACCGGCTACATTGCCACCGACACGCTCCCCTCACCAGCCCGTGCCGCACGACCCGCACAGCCAGGCTCGTGAAGCGGCGATGGATCGGTTCCAGTGCTTCGAGGCGCGACCGCACCCGCACGGGGATGGCCGGCAACGTCGTCAAAAAAACGGGCCGCTCGCGCGGCCCGTGCAAGTGCAGCAGACGTCGGACACTCAGAAGTCGTAACGCACCGACAGCGAATACTGGCGCGGCGCGCCGTAGAAGCCGGTCAGCACGCCGAGCGATGCGATGTTGTAACCCGAGGTGCGGTATTCCTTGTCGGTGAGGTTGGTGCCCTGCAACAGCACCGTCCACGGACCGCCGCTGCGCCAGGTGATGCCGGCGTTGACCAGGCCGTACGGATCCTGCGTGATCGCAGGGCTGAGGTCCGTGGTCGGAATGATCTTGCTCTGGTAGCTGTAGCCGGCGTGCAGCAGCAGTTCGCCTTCGTTCGCCAGCTGCACGGTGTAGTCCGCGTTCACGGCGCCGGAGAACGACGGTGCGTTGGTGAAGCGCTGCGCATCGGCCACGTTGACGCCGGAGGTGATGAATTCGTCGTATTCGGCGTTGAGCGTCGCCACGTTGCCGCTCAGGCGGAAGGCGTCGGTGACGAGGAACTGCGCCTCGAGTTCGTAGCCTTCGATCGTGCCCGCGCCGGCGTTGGTGAAGTCGCCGAAGAACGCATCGTCGATGCCGTCGCCGTTCGAGTCGAACGAGGTGAACACCGAGAGCTGGATGTCCTTGTAGTCGTTGTTGAAGTACGCCGCGTTGAGGAACAGGCGCTGATCGAGGAAGGCCATCTTGGCGCCGACCTCGTAGCTTGTGACCTTCTCGTCGTCGAACGGCAGGCGCGAATTCGGGAACTGCGTGGCCTGCGCACGGATGTTGAAGCCGCCGGACTTGAAGCCGCGCGAGGCCGACGCGTAGAGCAGCACGTTGTCGGTCAGATCGAAGTCGAGCACCAGCTTGGGCGAGAAGTTTTCGAAGGTCTTCGAATCTTCGAAATCGGCCGCGATCGGCGTGGGGTTGGTCGCGGTGCACGCCGCGGCCAGCGTGTCGAAGGCGGCGCTGGTGTAGCAGCGGTTGAGCACGTCGGCGGACTTCTTTTCGCTCGTGTAGCGCAGGCCGCCGTTGAGCGACCAGCGCTCGGCGAAGTCCCAGGTCCAGTCGCCGTAGACCGCCCACGATTCGGTATCGACATCGCCCTGCGTGTCGCCGAAGCTCAGGTTGAAGAAGTTGTTGAGCACCTGCCCGCCGGCGCGGCCGTCGAAGAAGTACACGCCGAACACGCCGCGCATGTCGCCGCCGTCG
This sequence comes from Chiayiivirga flava, assembly GCF_014202825.1. Taxonomy (GTDB): domain Bacteria; phylum Pseudomonadota; class Gammaproteobacteria; order Xanthomonadales; family Xanthomonadaceae; genus Chiayiivirga; species Chiayiivirga flava. Next base: position 392,431 of record NZ_JACHHP010000001.1, read on the forward strand.
TCGTAGTTGGCCTGGAATTCCTGGCTGAGGTTCTCGTCGTCGTAGAACGCCTTCACGTCGGCGATCTTCAGCGGCAGCGTGTCGAAATCGATGTTGGTCTCGGTTTCCGACTGGCGCCAGCCGGTGATCGATTTCACCACCCACGCATCGCCGACGATCCACGTGGCGGTCATCGACGCGCCGTTCATCGTGGTGTCGTTGATGTTCGGCATGCCGTTGCGCACGTCGTAGCGGTCGTCCAGCGGCAGATAGTCGGCGGCGGGCACCAGCGCGTTGGTGTTCGGCGCGAGCATCTTGGCGCCGCGCACGCCGGAGTTGTCGTCGACGAAGTCGTAGGTGAATTCGATGTCGAAGGAATCGCTCGGAAACAGGCCGAACGCCACGCGCACCGCATCGGTGTTCTGGTCGCTGACGTCCTCGCCGGTGACGATGTTCCTGCCGAAGCCGTCGCGATTGAGCGTGGCACCGCTGACGCGGAAGCGCGCCACGTCGTTCAGCGCGCCGCCGATGGCGCCCTTGAAGTCGGCCCGGCCGTAGTTGCCCGCGGTGAGCTGGCCGTACCCTTCGAGTTCGGTCGGCAGATCGCGCGAGATGTACTTGATCGCGCCGCCGACGGTGTTCTTGCCGTACAGCGTGCCCTGCGGACCGCGCAGCACTTCGATGCGCTGCACGTCGAACACGTCGAGCAGCGCGCCCTGCGGACGCGCGATGTAGACGTCGTCGAGGTACATGCCCACGCCCGGATCCACGCCCCACAGCGGATCGGCCTGGCCGACGCCGCGGATGAAGGCGGTGATCGTGGTGTTGGAGCCGCGCGCGGCGTAGATGGTGAAGTTCGGCACCTGCGCATCGAGGTCGGCGAGGTCGCTGACGTTGAGCCGATCGAGGGCGTCGGGCGTGAAGGCGGTGACGGCGATCGGCACGTCCTGCAGCGTCTCCTCGCGTTTGCGCGCCGTGACTGTCATCGAGCCGAGCGTGGTGGCTTCGTCGCTGGTGGGCGCATCCGGATCGGGGGAGCCGGCGTCCTGCGCCGTGGCCGCGAGCGGCAGCGCCAGGACCAGCCCGATGGCGAGACTCAGATGCGAACGTTTCATGTTTCCCCTCGACGTGGATGTGTGGACACGGTGCCGGTCGGATCGCCGGATACGGTCACGTTAAGACTTCGCTAAGGGTGACGAACTTGTACCTTCGTACAGTGGGCCGATCCGCGGGCGGTCCCGACACTGGCGACCGTGTCTGGAAACGCAAGGCGAGTGCGTGCGTTCCGCATGCCCGCCGTCGTTCCCGAGGAAATCCGCCGCATGTCGTTCCTGATCGTCCTGGCCGCGCTCTGTTTCCTGATGTTCGTGGCCTACCGCGGCTACAGCGTGATCCTGTTCGCGCCGGTGGCGGCGCTCGGCGCGGTGCTGCTGACCGATCCGAGCCTGGTCGCGCCGATGTTCACCGGCCTGTTCATGGACAAGATGGTCGGGTTCCTCAAGCTGTATTTTCCGGTGTTCCTGCTCGGCGCGGTCTTCGGCAAGCTGATCGAGATCTCGGGCTTCTCCAAGTCCATCGTCGCGGCGACGCTCCGCGTGTTCGGCCCGGAACGGGCGATGCTGTCGATCGTCACCGTCTGCGCGCTGCTGACCTACGGCGGCGTGTCGCTGTTTGTCGTCGTGTTCGCGGTGTATCCGTTCGCGGCCGAACTCTTCCGTCAGAACGACATCCCCAAGCGCCTGATCCCGGGCACCATCGCGCTCGGTGCGTTCACTTTCACGATGGATGCGCTGCCGGGCACGCCGCAGATCCAGAACATCATCCCGACCGCGTTTTTCGGCACCAACACCTGGGCGGCGCCGTGGCTCGGGACCATCGGCGGCATCTTCATCCTGACGCTGGGGCTTGCATACCTGCAGTGGCGTCGCCGTGCCGCGCTCGCAAAGGGCGAAGGCTACGGCGACAACCTGCTCAACGAACCCGAACCGTTCCGCGGCACGCGCCTGCCGCATCCGGCCGTGGCGCTGCTGCCGCTGGTGCTGGTGGGCGTGGCGAACAAGGTCTTTACCGTGCTGATTCCGCAGTGGTACGGCGCCACGCACGAGTTCGTGCCGGCGGTGATGGGCAACGCCGCGCCGGTGGTGCAGGAGGTGCCGAAAATCGCCGCGATCTGGGCCGTGGAAGGCGCCCTGCTGGTCGGCATCGCGACGGTGCTGGTGTTCGCGTGGCGCAGCGTCGCGGCGCTGTTTGCCGAAGGCACCAAGGCGGCCGTCGGCGGCTCGCTGCTGGCCTCGATGAACACGGCGAGCGAATACGGCTTCGGGGCCGTGATCGCCGCCCTGCCCGGCTTTCTCGTCGTTGCCAATGCACTCGGCTCGATCCCCGATCCGCTGATCAACGAAGCCATCACGGTGACGGCGCTGGCCGGCATCACGGGCTCCGCGTCCGGCGGCATGAGCATCGCGCTCGCGGCGATGTCGGAGACCTTCATCGCCAACGCGAATGCGGCCGGCATTCCGATGGAGGTGCTGCACCGCGTCGCCTCGATGGCGTCCGGCGGCATGGACACGCTGCCGCACAACGGCGCGGTGATCACGCTGCTGGCCGTGACCGGGCTGACGCACCGTCAGGCATACGGCGACATCTTCGCGATCACCGTGATCAAGACGCTGGCGGTGTTCCTGATCATCGGCGTGTTCTACGCGTTCGGGATCGTCTGACGCGGCGCGCGCCTCAGGGTTTGGGAATGCGCAGCGTCTTGCTGATCATCAGCGAACCCGACAACGCAAACATCAGCACCAGCGGATGCAGCTGCCACGGGCCGAGCTGCCACACCCCGAACCAGAGGCGCTCGCCGAGCGCGCCCTGCCAGGCCGCGACCGCGAGCACCACGACCAGCGCGAGGCTGGTCGGAATCGGTGTGCCCTCGAAGTACTTCACCTTGCCCTCGTCGCCGCTCATCGCCTCGGCGGTGACGTTGTAGCGTGCAAGCCGGCTCACGCCGCAGCCGACGAAGTACGAAAGGAATAACCAGTCCCAGCCACCCTGCAGTCCGCAGGCGTAGCCGAGCGCCGCCGGCGCGACGCCGAACGAGATCACGTCGGCGAGCGAATCGAGTTCGCGCCCGAGCAGCGACTGCGTCTGCCGCCAGCGCGCGACGCGCCCGTCGAGCGCGTCGAGGACGAAGGCGAGCGGGATCAGTGCCATGCCGATCAGCAGATCGTTGACGCGGCCGTCCTGCAGGAAGCGCATCGCGGCGAAGATGGCGCCGGTGCCGCAGAAGGCGTTGCCGAGCGTGATCCAGTCCGCGAGGTGGAACTGGCGGATCATGTTGAAGTGGGGCTTGCGGGGCATGGGGGTCTCCCTCTTGTTCGTGTCTGCATCGTCGCCGCTGGCGTGCAGGTGCGCAACGGGGCGGCGGCGTGCATTGGCTTGGCACTCAGGCCCGTCGTGCATCGTGCGGACACGAGAGGCCGGCGACATGCGGTTTGCATTCGGTGGTCAGAGCTTGCGACGTGGGCGTAGCGCTCATCCCTCATCCGCCTGCCGGCACCTTCTCCCGTCGGGAGAAGGAATCACCACGTGACGCTGCGAAAGTGTCGCTGTGCGGGAGTTTCGTCCTGCCGAGCAAAGTATTCCCACCTGCATAAAGGGTACGGCGAAGGGAATCCTTCTCCCGGCGGGAGAAGGTGCCGGCAGGCGGATGAGGGACGAGCCTCCCACGCCAACAGGGCATGTCAACCACAAGAAACAAGCTTCGCAAAACGACAAAGGCGAGCCGAAGCCCGCCTTTGCCTTGCACCGAAATCGATTGCAGCGTGGGATCAACCCTGCGCCGCAGCCTCGTCTTCCAGCACCGCCTTGATCGACAGGCGGATGCGACCCTGCTTGTCGACTTCCAGCACCTTGACGCGCACCGTGTCGCCTTCCTTGAGCTTGTCGGACACCTTCTCGACACGCTCGTTGGAGATCTGCGACACATGCACGAGGCCATCCTTGCCCGGCGCAATGGTGACGAACGCACCGAAGTCCATCAGCTTGGCGACCTTGCCTTCGTAGACGCGACCCGGCTCGACATCGCTCGTGATCTGCTCGATACGCGCCTTCGCGGCCTGCGCGGCGGCGGCGTTGACCGAGGCAATGACGATGGTGCCGTCGTCCTGGATGTCGATCTGGGTGCCGGTTTCCTTGGTGATGGCCTGGATGGTGGAGCCACCCTTGCCGATCACTTCGCGGATCTTGTCCGGGTGGATCTTGATCGTGAGCAGGCGCGGCGCGTAGTCGGACAGGTCCGCACGCGGGGCGCTCATGGCCTTGGCCATTTCGCCGAGGATGTGCAGACGGCCGGCCTTCGCCTGCGTCAGCGCCACCTTCATGATTTCCTCGGTGATGCCTTCGATCTTGATGTCCATCTGCAGCGCGGACACGCCGGTGGCGGAACCGGCCACCTTGAAGTCCATGTCGCCGAGGTGATCTTCGTCGCCGAGGATGTCGGACAGCACGACGAACCGGTCGCCTTCCTTCACCAGGCCCATCGCGATGCCGGCGACCGGCGCCGTCAGCGGGATGCCGGCGTCCATCATGGCGAGCGAGGAACCGCACACCGACGCCATCGACGACGAACCGTTCGATTCGGTGATTTCCGACACCACGCGGATCGTGTACGGGAAGTCTTCCATCTTCGGCATCACCGCCTGCACGCCGCGGCGCGCGAGACGGCCGTGGCCGATCTCACGCCGCTTCGGACCCATCATGCGGCCCGCTTCGCCCACCGAATAGGGAGGGAAGTTGTAGTGGAACAGGAAGTGGTCCTTCGACTCGCCCTCGACCGCGTCGATGACCTGGCCGTCACGCGTGGTGCCGAGCGTGGTGACCACCAGCGCCTGCGTCTCGCCGCGCGTGAACAGCGCCGAGCCGTGGGTGCGCGGCAGCACGCCGACGCGCACATCGATGTTGCGCACGGTGTCGAGCGCACGGCCGTCGATGCGGACCTTGGTGTCGAGCACGCTCTGGCGCAGCGTGTTGTATTCGAACTCGCCGAACTCGGCGGACAGATCCGCCGGCAGCCAGCCGTTGGCGTCCGCGTCAGCCTTCAGGCCGGCGAGGATTTCCTTCTTGAGCGCGGAGATCGCGTCGCGACGCGCGAGCTTTTCGCGGATCGCGAAGGCGCTGGTGAGCCTGTCGCCGATGGCGTTCTTCAGCGCCGAGACCATGGCCTCGTTCTTCGCCGGCGGCTGCCAGTTCCACGCCGGGCGCGGGCCGGCTTCGGCGGCGAATTCGTTGATGGCGTTGATCGCGGCCTGCATCTCGCGGTGACCGAAGGTGACCGCGCCGAGCATCACCTCTTCCGACAGCAGCTTGGCTTCCGATTCCACCATCAGCACGGCCTTCGCGGTGCCGGCGACGACGAGGTTGAGGTCGGAGGTCTTGAGCTCGGTGGCGGTCGGATTCAGGATGTACTGGCCGTTCGCGTAACCGACCTTGGCCGCGCCGATCGGCCCGTTGAACGGAATGCCCGACAGCGCGAGCGCCGCCGAGGTGCCGATCAGCGCCGGGATGTCGCCTTCCACTTCCGGGTTCAGCGAGATGACGGTCGCGATGACCTGCACTTCGTTGCGGAAGCCTTCCGGAAACAGCGGACGGATCGGACGATCGATGAGACGCGAGTTCAGCGTCTCGCGCTCGGTCTGGCGGCCTTCACGCTTGAAGAAGCCACCGGGGATGCGGCCACCGGCGTAGAACTTTTCCTGGTAGTCGACGGTGAGGGGGAAGAAATCCATGCCCTCCTTCGCCGACTTGTTGCCCACCACGGACACCAGCACCACGGTGTCCGACATCTTCACGATGACGGCACCGCTGGCCTGACGGGCGATTTCACCCGTTTCCAGGGTGACCTGGTGATTTCCGTACTGGAAGGTCTTGGTTACTTTCGCCACGTTGAGTTGTCCTTTTGCCGATTAGCGACGGATGCCGAGGCGCTCGATCAGCGTCTTGTAGCGTTCGATGTCCTTGCCCTTGAGGTAGGCAAGCAGGCGGCGACGCTGGTTGACCAGCATCAGCAGGCCACGGCGACCGTGGTGGTCCTGCTTGTGGATCTTGAAGTGTTCGGTGAGGTGCTCGATGCGGCCGGAGAGCAGCGCGATCTGGACTTCCGGCGAGCCGGTGTCGGTGGGCGCGCGCTTGAAATCCTCGATGATCTTCTGGGTGTCGATTGCCATGGTGTTGCCTCGATGATGCGTGGCCCGCAGGAACGTCGTGGAGCGCGATGGAGCGCGCAGGACGCACCGCGTGGCCCGCCGGTGGGTGGAGCGGAAGGAGTAAGTGCTTGGGAAAGCCGCGGAATTGTAGCCGAGACGAGGGGTTGGCGACAACCGACGCGGCAAGCGGTGCGTCCGCGCCCGCCGGCACGCTGCGCGGGCGATCGCACCGGCACGCCGGCCCGTCGCCCGGATCCCTCGGCCGGCGAGCGCACTTCGTTTCGCCGCATTGCGTGCGCCGATCGGGCATCGCAACGCGTCACCCGAGCCGGCGACACGCGCCTGCCTCCCGCAGGCCCGCCTTGCGGAGAGTTCCGACGATGCACCCGATCCAGCGTCTTGCCGCGCTCGCATTCGCCCTGCTGCTTGCCGCCGCACCCGCGATCCGGGCCCAGGCCGGCGGCACGCTCCTCGCCGACGGGTTCGAGTCGGGCCCGGGGGTGGCGCGCACGGCCGCCGACGCCAGCCGCTTCCTGCAACAGGCGACCTTCGGCGCGACCGAGGCCGACATCGCGGCCCTGCAGGGACAGCGCTACGCCGACTGGATCGACGCACAGCTCGCGCTGCCGATGACCCCGGTGCTGGACTACATGAAGGTGCACGACGAGTCGCCGGCCGATCCGGCCATCGATTTCTGGGTGTTCACCCAGGCCTGGTTCGACAATGCGCTGTCGGCACCGGACCAGCTGCGCCAGCGCGTCGCGTTCGCCCTGAGCCAGATCCTGGTGGTGTCCGAGCGCGGCAACAACCTCGCCAACGATGGCCTGGTGCTCGGCGCGTACTACGACATCCTGCTGCGCAACGGCCTGGGCAATTACCGCGATCTGCTCCAGGACGTGACGCTGAGCCCGGCGATGGGCCGCTTCCTGAGCATGTACCGCAACCGCAAGCCAGACCCAGCCAACAACATCCGGCCGGACGAGAACTTCGCACGCGAAGTGCTGCAGCTGTTTTCGCTGGGCCTGGTGAAGCTCAACCGCGACGGCACGCCCCTCATCGTGGGCGGCGACACGGTGCCGACCTACGACGAGCAGGTGGTGCGCGGCTTCGCGCACGTGTTCACCGGCTGGGGCTGCGAGGGCTTCGAATTCGAGAACGCGCAGGCAACCTGCAGCACCGAGGCGCCGATGCGGGCCTTCGAGGCCTACCACGACCGCAGCGAAAAGCATCTGTTCGACGGCATCGTCCTGCCCGCGAACCGCGACGCCGCGGTCGATCTGGACGCCGCGCTCGACGCGATTTTCGCGCATCCCAATCTCGCGCCGTTCGTGAGCCGGCAGCTGATCCAGCGGCTGGTCACGAGCAACCCGTCGCCGCAATACATCGACCGTGTCGCCGCCGTGTTCGAGAACGACGGCAACGGCGAGCGCGGCAACCTGGCCGCGGTGGTGCGCGCTATCCTGCTCGACGACGAAGCGCGCCTCGGCCACGTCCGCAACGCCGCGACCTTCGGCAAGGTGCGCGAACCGCTGCTGCGGCTGACCCAAGTGTGGCGCGGGCTCGATGTGTCCTGGCTCCAGGACCGCATGTTCCCGGACGACATCGACATCCATCTGCGCTACAACCAGTCGCCGCTGGCGGCGCCGTCGGTGTTCAACTTCTTCTCGCCGTCCTACACGCCCGGCGGCGCGCTCGGCGAACAGGGCCTGGTCGCGCCCGAGCTGCAGGCAATCACCGACACGTTTGCGATCGCGCTCACCAACGACCAGTGGGGCCGCATCTTCTGGCAGTGCCACGGCTGCTACATGAACGCGCAGCAGTATCCGGGCGTACGCGAGACCCAGCTCGACAGCTGGCGCGCCTCGATCGCGGACGGCGGCAACGCCGCCATCGACGCCATGATCGAACGCGCCAACGTGCTGTTCCTCGGCGGCGGGATGTCGCCCGCGCTGCGCAGCCGGGTGCGTGCGCGCGTGCTCGAAATCCCGGCGGACGATCCGATGCTGCGCGTGCAGAACGCGCTGTACCTGATTGCCGCCTCTCCCGAATTCGCCGTGCAGCGCTGAGGAACACCTCATGTCTTCGATCCGTACCATGCTCTCGCGCCGCACGTTCCTGCGCCGCAGCCTCGTCGCCGCGGCCGGCGGCGCCGGGTTTTTCATCGCTCCGCAATCGCTGTCGCTGCTCAATGCGGCGTGGGCGCAGCAGACGCCGCGGGGCGACGATTACAAGGCGCTGGTGTGTGTCTTCCTGCTCGGCGGCAACGACGGCTACAACCTCGTCGTGCCGCGCAGCACGGCCGAGTACGCGGTCTACGCCGACCGCCGCCGCGGGCTGACGATCCCCTCGGCGCAGTTGCTGCCGATCGAACCGCTCAGCGGTGCAACGCACGCGCTCGGCCTGCATCCGGCGCTGGGCGAGATGCGCGATCTGTTCCAGCAGCGCCGGCTGAGCGTGCTCGCCAACGTCGGTGCGCTGCTGGAACCGGTGTCGCGCAGCGCCTACGACAACCGCAGCGCGCGCCTGCCGCCGCAGCTGTTCTCGCACAACGACCAGCAGGACTTCTGGCAGACGCTGGAAGCGCGCTCGCCGGTCGACAGCACGCCGATGAGCGGCTGGGCCGGTCGCGCGGCCGATCTGCTGCACGCCGGCTACAACCCCGATGCCACGATCGCGATGAACCTGTCGCTCGCCGGCGCCAATCCGTTTCTTGCCGGACGCGCATCGCAGGCGCTGGCGGTGGGCACCGGCGCGATCAGCTCGCTCGTCACCGAACACGACGACGATGCCGCCCTGCGGCTCGAAGCGCTGCTCGCGCAGTCGCACCCGAACCTGCTCGTCGAGCAGTATCGCCGCACGCTGCAGGGTGCGGTCGGCGATTACCGCACGCTGCAGTCGGCACTGGCCGATGCGTCGCCACTCGCGACCGCGTTCCCGCCGCCGCCGGCCGAAGGCGCGCCCGCGGCCGACCGCTTCGCGTTCGTGCTCGGCAGCCAGCTGCGCCGCGCCGCCGAGCTAATTTCGCTGCGACAGACCTTCGGCCATCGCCGCCAGATCTTCTTCACCGCGCTCGGCGGCTTCGACACGCACGATTCGCAGTCGCGCGACCAGCCCGAACTGCTCGCCGGACTCTCGCGCGCGCTCGGCGCATTCCACGCAGCGACCGTGGAACTGGGCGTGGAAAGCGAAGTGACCACGTTCACCAGCAGCGAATTCGGCCGCAGCCTCACCAGCAACGGCGACGGCTCCGACCACGCCTGGGGCAACCATCTGTTCGTGTTCGGCGGTGCGGTGGACGGCGGTCGCATCGTCGGGGAGATGCCCGACCTGTCCGCCGCCAGCCCGGTGATTGCCGGCGACGGCAATCTGATTCCGCAGATCTCGGTGGATCAGTACGGCGCCACGCTGGCACGCTGGTTCGGCGTGCAGGACGAAACCGCGCTCGACGTGCTGTTCCCCAGCCTTGCCAACTTCGACACGCGCGATCTGGGCTTCATGCTCTAGGACGCGGGCGCCGGAACGGCCAGCGCCCGCGCCAGTACTGGATCAGCAGGAAACCGAACGCCATGCCGCCCAGATGCGCGAAGTGCGCCACGCCCGAGCCGCGGTAGAACACACCCATGAAGAGTTCGAGCAGTCCGTAGAGGATCACGAACGTGCGTGCCTTCATCGGAATCGGCGGAATGATCAGCATCAGCCGCGCGTGCGGGAAGAGGATCGCGAAGGCCAGCAGGATGCCGAACACGCCGCCCGAGGCACCGATGGTGGGATACGGGTTGCCGGTGTCGCGGAACGTCAGCGTCGCCACCACCAGCTGCACCAACCCGGCGCCCGCGACGCAGACGACGTAGTACAGCGCGAAACGCCGCGATCCCCACACCCGTTCGATCTGCCCGCCGAACATCACCAGCGCCAGCATGTTGAAGAACAGGTGCGCGAGATTGGCGTGCAGGAAACCGTAGGTGACGAGCTGCCACGGCAGGAACTCGACCGTGACCGGCATCCCGCCGAGCAGGCCGGCGTGTTCCCCCAGCGGCCACAGCATGAACGGGAAAAACGTCGGGTCGCCGAGCATCCACTGCAGGAAAAACACGAGGACGTTGCTCGCCAGCAGCGCGCGCGTGATCGGGGGCATGTCGTTGAACATCGGTGTCCACGCAAGAGGGCCGTCCGCCATCTTAGCCGCGACGCACCGCCGCGAGCGCCTCAGCGTGGCGGGCCCCAGAGGAAGGCATCGATGTCGTCCGGTTCGGGCGCGCCGTGCGCGCGCCCGGCCTCCACCCGCACGCCCTCCGCGCGCAAGCGCGCGCTCTGCTCGCGCCAGCCGCGCGAGCCCTCGGGAAAGGCGATGCGGCCGCCGGCGCGCAGCACGCGGTGCCAGGGCAGGTCGGGGTCGTCGTTGTCGCCGAGCACGCGCGCGGTGAGGCGTGCACGCCCGGGCAGCCCCGCGCGGCGCGCCACCTCGCCATAGGCCGCGACGCTGCCGGGCGGAATCGCGCGGATCGTGGCGAGGATGCGCTGTTTCGCGATCGCGTACGGCACGCTCTCGTTCGCGGTCGTGCGCGGCACATTCGCGGGTTTTTCCGCGGATTTTATCGCGGGCTTTTTCGCGTGCTTTGCCGCGGCTGCGGACACGCCGCCTGTTTTTCGCGGAGCCATCGCCCTAGAATACCGGCCTCCACGAACGATCGGCCCACCCCATGCAGAATTTCGAGCAAGTCCGCGCGCACGCGACATCGCACTACGCGGTGCGGACCAACGATCCCTACCTGATCGGCATCGAACTGAGCCTGGACAACGGCACCCGCCGGCAGGGGCTGTTCCTGGCCGAGATGGAGGGCGAGGACGGGCGCAACTACCTGCGCGTGAGCACCTCGATCGCGCCGATCACCGGCATCGATACCAAGCGTGCGCTCTACTTCAACTGGGAGCAGCGCTGCGGCTACCTCGCCGTGTCCGAGCTCGACGGCATTCCGTATCTGCACCTGTGCGAGAACCGCCCGTACAACGCACTGACGGCGGCGGAAATCGACCGCATCGTGATCGAGATCGGCGGTCTGGGCGACCGCATGGAGCGCACCTTCTCGGCCGGCGGCGATCTGTTCTGACGGTTCCGCGCGCAACACCGCGGCAGCGGTGCGCGTGAAGCGCCTCGGCGGTCAGGCCCAGCCGAGCAGTCGCAGGCCCTCGACCATCAGATAGGCGATGCCTCCGGCGGCCGGGATGGTCAGGATCCACGCCCAGATCATCCGCTCCACCACGGTCCACTTCACCGCATTGAGGCGTTTGGCGCAGCCCACGCCCATGATCGCGGCGGAAATGTTGTGCGTGGTGCTGACCGGGATGCCCAGCGACGACGCCAGCGTGATGACGGACGCGGCACTGGTCTCGGCCGCGAAGCCGTGGATCGGATGCAGCTTCACCATCTTGTGGCCGAGCGTCTTGATGATGCGCCAGCCGCCGGCGGCCGTGCCTGCCGCCATCACCAGCGCGCAGGTGATCTTGATCCAGGTGTCGATGTCGCCCTCGCGCAGCGCGGCATCGGACGGATGCAGGAAGGCGAGCCAGTCCGGCAGGTTGTCGAGCGTGCCGACGGCCTGCGCGCTCACCAGCGCCAGCGCGATGATGCCCATCGTCTTCTGCGCGTCGTTGAGCCCGTGCGCAAACCCCATGTAACCGGCCGAGACGATCTGCGCCTTGCCGAAGAACCCGTTGACCCAGCGCGGCCGCGCAAGGCGTGCCAGCGGTCCGCCGGTCTTCGCCATGCCCGCGATCAGCGCGAACAGCAGGCCCATGATCGCGAAACCGGCAAGAAAGCCCATCACGGGCGAGGTCACCATCGGCACCACCACCTTCCACAGCACGCCGGCGCCCTTCCACCACGGATCGGCCGGCTGCGACCAGATGATCGCGGCCCAGTCGGTGCCGGAAGCGCCCAGCGCGGCGCCGCACAGTCCGCCGATGAGCGCATGCGAACTCGACGACGGCAGGCCGAGCCACCACGTGATCAGGTTCCAGACGATGCCGCCGGACAGCGCGCAGATCAGCACCTGCGAGGTGATCGTCACCACCTGCACGTCGACCAGGCCCGAGGCGATGGTCTTGGCCACCGCGGTGCCCCACAGCGCGCCGACGAGATTCATGCCGGCCGCCAGCATCACCGCCTGCATCGGCGTGAGCACCTTGGTGGCCACCACGGTGGCGATGGAATTGGCGGTGTCGTGGAAACCGTTGATGTATTCGAACACCAGCGCGAACAGCACCACCATCAGCACGAGGGTCAGCACGCGCGCGGCCTCAGGAGTTCTTCAGCACGATCTGGTATGTCACCACGCCGGCCTCGCGGCAGCGGTCGATCGCCTTCTCCAGCAGTTCGAAGAAATCCTTGATCAGCAGCACCTGCAGGCCGTCGTACTTGCCCGAGTACAGGTCGCGGTACATCTCCAGGATCAGCCGGTCGGCCTCGGCCTCCACATTGCGCAGGCGGTCGTACAGCGCCTTCATCGGCTCGATCTGCAGCTTGCGCAGGCCGCGCACCATCTGCGCGACGAGCTGCGTGGCCTCCTCCAGCATCGCCGCGCGCGGGCCGAACTCGATCTGGGCGAGCTTGTCGCCGGCCAGCACGAAGCGGTCGGCGAACTTCTCGATGGTCTTGGGAATGCGGTAGATCGCCGAGCCCAGCGCCTCGATGTCCTCGCGCTCGAGCGCGGTGACGAAGGTGTCGACCAGTTCGCGGCTGATCTGGTCGGAGATTTCCTTTTCCTTCTGCCGCGCGATCTTGAAATCCGACAGCGAGGCCTCGTTGCCGCGCGACTTCACGAGCGTGCGCAGCGCGCCGGCACTCTGCACCGCGGCGTCCGCCGCCGCCTCCAGCAGTCCGTAGAAACGATCGCCCTTGCCGAAGATGGTTTGCAGGGAAAACATGCGGAGTGCCCCGGAAGTGGTTGATTTGAATGAACCGCGCGCCACCGTGTGACCGCGATGTGACCGCTAGCTTAATGGAAGGCGGGAGATTGGACGAGGCGCGCGTGAGAGTGAGATGCGCGGGAAACGCGCGGACGACAGCGCGCGTGCGGCCTCGTTCGTTCCCGACGTGCCCGGATCGAGCGCCTTACGCCCCGAAAGCGGGCTATGGCATAGTGCACCCCCGCCCCACCTTCACCCGCGGAGACCCGTGCCGGCGCCTCCGCCGGCGGCCCATGGCCCTCGAAATCACCGTTGTCCTCGTCCTCATCCTGATCAACGCCTTCTTCGCGCTGTCGGAGATGTCGGTCGTCACCTCGCGCAAACCCAAGCTCAAGCAACTGGCCGGCGACAGCCGCAGCGCGCGCGCCGCGCTCGACCTCGCCGAGCATCCCGAGCGTTTTCTCTCCACCGTGCAGGTGGGCATCACGCTGATATCGATCCTCACCGGCCTGTTCGGCGGCGCGGCGATCGGCGCGCGCGTCGGCCTCTGGCTGGGGGGCCTGGGCATCGATCGCGAAGTGGCCGAGGGCCTGGGCGTGGCGATCAGCGTGGCGCTGATCACCTACTTCAGCATCATCTTCGGCGAACTCGTGCCCAAGCGCGCCGCGCTGCTCGCGCCCGAGCGCATCGCCGGCGTGGTCGCGGTGCCGATGCAGGTCATCGCGAAGATCACCGCGCCGTTCGTGTGGTTGCTGACCGTCAGCACCCGCACCCTGCTGCGCGTGCTGCGCCTGCAGGGCTCCGAATCGCGCGTGTCGGAAGAGGAAATCCGCCTGCTGGTCGCCGAAGGCCACGAGCAGGGCCTGATCGACGACGACGAACGCAACATGATGAACCGCGTCATGCGCCTGGGCGACCGCAGCGCCGACAGTCTGATGACGCCGCGCACGCGCATCGCCTGGCTCGACGCCACCGCCAGCCGCGACGAGAATCTCGAGGTGATGCGCGACACGCCGTTTTCGCGTTACCCGGTCTACCGCGGCTCGGACAGCGAAGTGATCGGCGTGCTCGAATCCAAATCCCTCGCCGCGCTCATCGGCAGCGGCGAACGCGAGCGCGATGCGCTGTTCCGCACGCTCAGGCCACCGCTGTTCGTGTCCGAATCCACGCGCGCGCTCAACCTGCTGGAGATCTTCCGCGAGGAAAACGCGCACCTTGCGCTGGTGGTGGACGAATACGGCGACATCCAGGGCCTGGTGACCCTCAACGACCTGCTCGGCGCCGTGCTCGGCCGCCTGCAGCAGGACGAGAGCGAGGCCGACGAGGAGGCGCAGGTGGTGCGCCGCCAGGACGGCAGTTATCTCGTCGACGGCCGCCTCTCCACCGAGGATCTTCGCGAACTGCTGTCGCTGAACGCGCTGCCGGACGAGGAAGACCACGACTACAACACCGTCGCCGGCATGATGATCGCGCGCTTCGGCCGCATTCCGCACTCGGGCGAGGCGTTCGACTGGGAACAGTGGCGCTTCGAAGTGGTGGACCTGGACGGCGCGCGCATCGACAAGCTGCTGGTGCAGCGCGTGCAGGCGGCCCCTGCGGACACGGCGTCCGATCCGCACGAGAGCGACTGACATGAGTCGACTCACGCCTCTGCCCGAAGGCGTGGCGCCGCTGCGCACGAGCACGCTGCTGAGCATCCTCGGCGACGATCGCGCCGGCGGCTCGATCAGCTTCGAGGAACTGCTCTCGAGCTTTCGCCAGCGCGCCTTCGGTGCGCTGCTGCTCGTGATCCTGCTGCCGACCTTCATCCCGGTGCCGATCGGCATCGGCGCGATCACCGGCCCCATGATCGCGCTGCTCGGCGCCCAGATGCTGCTGACGTTCTCGCGCCCGTGGCTGCCTGGCTGGGTGCGTCGCCGCCGCATGGAGCGCGCCACCGTGGCCCGTTTCGGCGCACGCTTCCGTCCGCTGCTGTCGCGGCTGGAACGGATCTGCCGTCCGCGCCTGACGCAGATCACCGAACGGGTATGGGCGCACGCGTTCACCGGCCTGCAGCTGGTGATCCTGGGATTGCTGCTGGCGCTGCCGATCCCGTTCACCAACTACCCGTACGGGATCGTGCTGCTGTTGTACGCGGTGGCGCTGATCGAACGCGACGGCGTGCTGCTGCTGATCGCCTGGACGCTCGGCATCGGCGCGATCGTGGCCAGCGTGATGCTGTCGGGCGAGGTCGTGGCGCTGATCGGCCGCATGCTGGGTTGATCTCGCCGCCGATGCCGGCGGCTTGACGCAGTGCACAAAATCGACGGCGCTGATAGCATCGGCCTCCCGTCCTTCCTCACCCCGGCCCTGCCCCGCATGTGCTCGATTCTCGGCATTCTCGATCTGAAGTCCGATCCCGTCGCCCTGCGCGCGCAGGCGCTGGACCAGTCGCGCCGCATGCGGCACCGCGGGCCGGACTGGTCGGGGGTGTATGACGACGAGCACGCGATCCTGGTGCACGAGCGCCTGGCCATCGTCGGCGTGGACAGCGGCGCGCAGCCGCTGAAGAGCCCGGACGGGCGGCAGGTGCTCGCGGTCAACGGCGAGATCTACAACCACCGCGCGCTGCGTGCGGAGCTCGAAGCGGAATTCGAATTCCAGACCCATTCCGACTGCGAAGTGATTCTGCCGCTGTACCTGCGCGGTGGCGACCCGGGCGCGTGGCTGAACCGCCTTGAGGGCATGTTCGCCTTCGTGCTGTGGGATGCCGCGAAGAAGACCTGGCTCGTGGCGCGCGATCCCATCGGCATCATCCCGCTCTACTTCGGCTACGACGCCTCCGGCAATCTCTACGTCGCCTCCGAGCTCAAGGCGCTGACGCCGATCTGCCGCGACGCCAGGGAGTTTCCGCCCGGGTCGTACTGGACCTCCGGCGATGCGGAGCCCACGCTCTATTACAAGCCCACGTGGCGCGACTACGCCGCCGTGGCCGGCAACGCGTCGGACCGCGCCGCGCTGCGTCACGCGTTCGAATCCGCGGTGCGCAGCCACATGATGAGCGACGTGCCGTACGGCGTGCTGCTGTCGGGCGGGCTCGATTCCTCGCTCGTCGCCGCCATCGCGAAAAAATACGCCGCGCGCCGCGTGGACGAGGACGAAAAGACCGAAGCCTGGTGGCCGCAGCTGCACAGCTTCGCGGTCGGCCTGCCCGAGTCGCCGGACCTCAAGGCCGCGCGGCAGGTGGCGGCGCACATCGGCACCGTGCACCACGAATTCCACTTCACCGTGCAGGAGGGCATCGACGCCCTGCCCGACGTCATCGCACACCTGGAAACCTACGACGTCACCACCATCCGCGCGTCCACGCCGATGTACCTGATGGCACGCCGCATCCGCGCGATGGGCATCAAGATGGTGCTCTCGGGCGAAGGCTCGGACGAACTGTTCGGCGGCTATCTCTATTTCCACAAGGCCCCGAACGCGCAGGCCCTGCACGAGGAAACCGTACGCAAGCTCGACAACCTGCACCTGTTCGACTGCCTGCGCGCGAACAAGTCGATGGCGGCCTGGGGCGTGGAAGCGCGCGTGCCGTTTCTCGACCGCGGATTCATCGACGCGGCCATGACCCTGGATCCGGAAGTCAAACTCTCGGGCAAGCAGCGCGGTCGCATCGAAAAGCAGTTCCTGCGCGAGGCGTTCGCGGGCTACCTGCCCGACGCCGTGCTGTGGCGGCAGAAGGAGCAGTTCTCAGACGGCGTGGGTTATTCGTGGATCGACTCGCTCAAGGCGCACGCCGAGCAGCAGGTCTCGGACTCCGATCTGGCCAACGCGCGCCACCGCTTCCCGCACAACACGCCGCTGACCAAGGAAGCGTTCTTCTACCGCACACTGTTCGAACGGCACTATCCGCAGGCCTACGCCGCCGAGTGCGTGCCGGGCGGTCCGTCGGTGGCGTGTTCGACCGCTGCGGCGCTGGAATGGGACCCGTCGCTGAAAAACGTGGTCGACCCGTCCGGCCGCGCGGTGCAGGCCGTGCACAACGACGCCTACGCCTCCCCTGCAAACCCGGCGCCATCGACGCCGGCCGCCGCCGGCGCCTGAGCAAGAGCACGCGCAGCGGCAGACCATCGGCGCCCGCCGAGACCGCGGACCGCGACCGCCGTCGCACCACCCGTGACGGCGGCGCTACGGCAGCGCCGCCACCAGCTCGAGCACGCGCCCGAGCACGGATTGCACGTCGAACTGGTCGACGCCGCCGCTGCCGTCGTTCGACATCGCCACCACCACCAGCGGCTGCTCGCCGGTGCGTTCGAGCATCCACGCGTGCGTGAGCACGTGGAAGTCGTTGGCTGCCGCGGCGAGGCTGCCGCCCTTGTACCAGACGCGGTCCCATCGGTTGCGCACGCCCGGCTGCCCGGAGCTGGCGCCGACGGCGTAGTCGATCGTGGTGGCGGCGTCGCCGTCGAAGGTGCGCAGGTGCGCGAACGTCGCGCAGACGTCGTACGGGCTCGCGCTCCAGCTGCCGCCGGCGAGCAGCGACACGTTGAAGTACGGGAACGGTCCGTTGCCGAGCGGGCCGAGCGGCTCGATCTCGTCGGCGAGGAACTGCAGCTGGTCGGCCTCGCTTCCGTCGACGTAATCCTGCGCCACGGCCAGCGGGAACGAATAGAACAGGTGGAACTGCTGGTTGATGCTCAGCAGTGGCTGCAGCACCGACGGATCGGCGACGCCGGTGTCGACCACGGCCTGGTCGAGCGCGACGCGGCCGACCAGGTCGTGCAGCAGGTCGGTCGCGGTGTTGTCGCTGATGCCGAGCATCAGCACCGCGAGGTCGAACACGCTGAACTGCGTGCCGAGCGGCTCGTCGTTGATCACGCCACCGCGCGCGAGGTGTTCGGCGACGAGCGCGACCAGATCCTCCGGCGCCGCGATGCCGTCCGCGATCGCGCGTGCGACGCCGGCCATCACCCACAGCTTGAAGATCGATCCGGTGGCGCGCGGCGTGGCCGGATCGCGTTCGACGATCGGCTGGCACTGTCCGGCGTCGTCGATGCGCGCGATGAGCAGGCCCGGCGCCGCCGACAGCGTCATGAACTTGTCGACCGCCTGCGTCAGCGTCAGCGTGCTGTCCTCGGGATACTGCGTGCTGCCGCCGTAGTTGCTGACGCCCAGCAGCACGATCGGCCCGCCGCCCGAGTAGGTGGCGCCGATCTGCAGATAGCCGAGCCGGTCGTCGGCCGGCGCGCGGATCACCACCACCACGCGGATCGACGTGACCGTCACCACGTCGTCGATCACCGCGTCCGGAAACGTGGTGCGCAGCGACTGCAGGAACGCCTGCGTGTTCGCCACCGGGATCTGCGACAGCCAGCCGGCGCTGAAATGCGCGTTGACTTCCTCCGCGGTGGTGGTTTCGCCCGCAGCGAGCTCGTCCATCAGCCAGGCGAGCTGGTCGGTGGTCGGATTCGACGGCAGCTGGAATTCGCCGTCGACGCGCGGGAACAGCGGCCGGATCGGCCCCGGCTCGAAGCCGTCGGCGAACAGCGGCTGCGCACCAGCGCTGCCGGCCAGCGCCGGCGGCGGCACCAGGCAGGCGGCCAGCAGCAGTGTCGTGGCGATGCAGGCGCGGAAGGCGGTGGCGGTAACGGTCATGCGTGGACTCCGGCGGACGATGGACAAGGGGCGTCCAGAGCCGATGCGCACGATCGCGCGCAACCGGCTCAGCACCGTCCCGCTGCCGTCGCGGCGCACGGCCGCCACGCGCCTGCGCCCGTGATCAGCGCAGCTTGATTTCGCGCAGCCGCTCTTCGAGGTAGCCGTGCGCCGTGATCGGCTCGGGATAACGGCTCGGCCGTTCGGGCGTGATGCACGACGGCAGCACGTCGATGAGGAAGTCCGGATTCGGATGCAGGAAAAACGGCGTCGAGTAGCGCGGCTTGCGCGCCTGTTCGCCGGGCGGATTGGTCACGCGGTGGGTCGTCGACGGGTACACGTGGTTGGTCAGGCGCTGCAGCATGTCGCCGATGTTGACCACGATCGTGTCGGCGTCCGCGGTGAACGGCACCCAGTCGCCGTTGTGCGCGCGCACTTCCAGACCGGCCGCGCTGGCGCCGACCAGCAGCGTGATGAAGTTGATGTCCTCGTGCGCACCGGCGCGCACGTTCGGAATGTCGTCGGCGGTGATCGGCGGATAGTGGATCGGGCGCAGGATCGAGTTGCCGTTGTTGGTCTTGTCGGCGAAGTAGTTCTCCGGCAGGCCGATATGCAGCGCCAGCGCGCACAGCACGCGCGCGCCGAGCTGGTCCAGCGCCTGGTACAGCGCGTAGGCCTTGTCGCGGAAGTCCGGCACTTCGTCCGGCCACAGGTTGGGCGGCATCACGTCGGCGTATTTCGAGCCGGGCGGCAGTTCGCGACCGACGTGCCAGAACTCCTTCAGGTCGAAGTGTTTCGCACCCTTGGCCGTCTCGATGCCGAACGGCGTGTAGCCGCGCGCGCCGCCGCCACCGGGCACGTGGTACTTGCGCTTCACCTCGTCCGGCAGCGCGAAGAAGCGCTTGAACACGTCGTAGGACTCGTCGATCAGCCGCTGCGGAATGCCGTGGTGGTTGATGCCCGCGAAGCCCCACTCGCGGTAGGCCGCACCGAGTTCGGCGACGAAAGCATCGCGATCGGTGTCGTAGCGGCGGATGTCGAGGGTGGGGATCTGGCTCACGGGTGGTCCGGGACTGGGCTGGATCGGTGATTCTAGCGCCCGGGTCGGAGATGGGGGGAGCGTTGCGGGATCGGCCCCCTTCCGCCCCGCCGGGCACCTTCCCCCGCTGCGCGGGAGAAGGACCCGCAGGCGGCGAGGCGAACTGGCTGCATCGCCGTTGCACTGGTGCTTCTGGCCCGATGGAGCACCTGCGCGCACGATCCACGCGCCCTCGGCTGTTCCTTCTCCCGCTTGCGGGGGAAGGTGCCCGGCAGGGCGGAAGGGGGCCGCTCTTGCGACCCCCCGCCCACTCAACCCTGTCCGGCTGCCCCGCGCACGGCCGCCACCACCCGGTCCAGCGACGCCTGCATCAACTCCGCGTCGTCGGCCTCCACCGTCACGCGCACCACCGGCTCGGTGCCGGACGCGCGCACGAACGCGCGCCCGCGCCCGCGCAGCCGCTCGCCGGCACGCGCGATTTCGTCGAGGACCTCGGGCGCATCGGCCGGTCGTTGCCCGGCCGCCACCCGCACGTTTACCGTCTTCTGCGGCACCTTCACCAGGCCCGCACGCAGGCCGGCCAGCGTACCGCCGCGCCGACGCAGCACTTCGAGCACCTGCAGCGCGGAGACGATGCCGTCGCCGGTGCTGGCGCTGTCCAGGCACAGCAGATGCCCGGAGGTTTCGCCGCCGAGCGTGCCCTCGCCTTCCACCAGCATCTGGTGCACGTGGCGATCGCCCACACGCGCCCGCCGGAACGGGATGCCCGCGTCGGCAAGCGCGCGCTCCAGCCCGTAGTTGGTCATCAGCGTGCCGACCACCGGACCCTGCAGGCGCCCGGTGCGTTGCCAGTCGAGGGCGAGGATGTAGAGCAGGTCGTCGCCGTCGAGCACGCCGCCGTCGGCATCGACGAACTGCAGCCGGTCGCCGTCGCCGTCGAAGGCGATGCCCAGATCGGCGCGTTTCTCGCGCACCGCGGCCTGCAGCGTGGCGATGTGCGTGGAGCCGACCTCGCGGTTGATGTTCAGCCCGTCCGGCTGCGTGCCGATCGCGTCGACCTTCGCGCCCAGTTCGGCGAACAGTTTCGGCGCGATGTGATACGTGGCGCCGTGCGCGCAGTCGACCACGATGTTCAGTCCGCGCAGCGAGAAATCCTCGGGCACGGTCGATTTGCAGAATTCGGCGTAACGCGCGGCGGCA
This sequence comes from Chiayiivirga flava, assembly GCF_014202825.1. Lineage (GTDB taxonomy): Bacteria > Pseudomonadota > Gammaproteobacteria > Xanthomonadales > Xanthomonadaceae > Chiayiivirga > Chiayiivirga flava. The sequence continues at coordinate 413,386 of NZ_JACHHP010000001.1, forward strand.
TCGTCGATGCGGATGGCCTTGCCGAGGTCTTCCGAGGCGACGGTGGAGAACGGCTCGCCCAGCGCCGCCTCGATCGCAAGCTCGGTGGCGTCGTCGAGTTTCTCGCCGTGCGCGGAGAAGAACTTGATGCCGTTGTCATGGTGGGGATTGTGCGAGGCGCTGATCACGATGCCGGCATCCGCACGCAGCGAGCGCGTGAGGTACGCCACGCCCGGCGTCGGCATCGGGCCGAGCATGCGCACGTTGGCTCCGGCCGCCACCAGCCCGGCTTCGAGTGCCGCTTCGAACATGTAGCCGGAGATGCGCGTGTCCTTGCCGATGACCACGCTCGCGTGGCCCTCGCGCGCCAGCGCCCGGCCGGCGGCCCAGCCGAGCTTGAGCACGAAATCGGCCGAGATCGGGCCCTCGCCGACGCGTCCGCGGATGCCGTCGGTGCCGAAGTATTTGCGTTCCGTCATGCCGGCGCGGCGACGCTGGCGGAGGGCCTGGGCGCGTGCGTGAACAGCGCCAGCAGGTCGGCGAGTTTGTCGCGCAGTTCGCGGCGATCGCAGATCAGATCGATGGCGCCGTGGTCGAGCAGGAACTCGCTGCGCTGGAATCCGTTGGGCAGCGTCTCGCGCACGGTCTGCTCGATCACGCGCGGACCGGCGAAGCCGATCAGCGCCTGCGGCTCGGCCACGTTGATGTCGCCGAGCATGCCCAGGCTCGCCGACACGCCGCCGGTGGTCGGGTGCGTGAGCACGGCCACGTACGGCAGCCCCGCCGCACGCAGGCGCGCCAGCGCGGCCGAGGTCTTGGCCATCTGCATCAGCGAGAACAGGCCTTCCTGCATGCGCGCGCCGCCGGTGGCGGTGAAACACACGAACGGCATTTTGCGCTCGAGCGCGAACTCCGCGCCGCGCGCGAACTTTTCGCCCACCACCGCGCCCATCGAGCCGCCCATGTAGCGGAACTCGAACGCACATGCCGCGAGCGGGCGGCCCTTGAGCTGGCCGTGCATCGAGACCAGCGCGTCCTTCTCGCCGGTCTGCTTCTGCGCGGCCTTGATGCGGTCGATGTATTTCTTCGAATCGCGGAACTTGAGCGCGTCGACCGGTTCGAGCCCGGCGTCGAGCTCCACGGCCGTGTCCGCGTCGAAAAACCGCGTGAGCCGCAGCCGCGCCTCGATCGGCATGTGGTAACCGCATTTGGGGCACACATCGAGGTTGCGTTCCATCTCCGGGCGGTAGAGCACCGCCGCGCAGCTGTCGCACTTTTCCCAGAGGCCTTCGGGCACGGTGCGTTGCTTGTTCGCGCCATCGGTGCGGATGCGCGAGGACATGAGTTTCTGCAGCCAGCTCATGGGGGTCCGGGTCGGGCGGGAGGCCGCGTAGTGTAGTGCCTGCGCGGCGCGGCGGCATGTGGTCCGGCCGCGCGCGGGGTCAGCGCAGCGGGCGCAGCCAGAAGGTCAGCGGTTTCTCGGTCTCGTCCGGCTCGCCGAGTTCCTTCCATGCAAGACGCATCGTCATGCCGGGTTGTCGGACATAGTCGCGCTTGTGCCAGAACGTTTCGTTGCCGCGATGGTCGGGCGGGCGACGGGGATCGTCGGGATCGCGATCCACGGCGGCGAACGCGGCGAGATCGAACCCGCCCAGCCGGCGCGCGTGCGCCTCGCGCTCGTCGAAGAACCGGTGGCCGATGCCGCGGCCGCGGTAGCCGGGCAGCAGCACCGATTCGCCGAAATAGAACACCCGATCGACGTCGATGCCGCGCGCACGGAACGGCGCCTGGAACGCGTCGCCGTCGTCGCGCAGCGGAATGCCGGTGGATGCGCCGACGACGCGTCCGCGGTCGAATGCGAGAACGAAGACGGCGCGCGGACACGTCGCGTAGGTTGCGAGGTAGCGCTGTTCGTAGGTCTCCTCGCCGTCGTAGAGATACGGAAAATCTCGGAACACGGCGATGCGCAGGCGCGCAACGTCGGCCAGCCACGGCGCGATGTCGTTGCCGCTGACGGTGGTGACTGCAAGTGCCGGCATCGTCATGAACCGTTCCCTAGATCCGCATCTGCGTCGTCCCGGCGAACGCCGGGACCCAGTGACTTTTCTTGTCGTTGTCTGGTTCTTGCCCCGTCAAGCAAAGCGAAACCGAGCAACGTCACCGGGTCCCGGCGTTCGCCGGGACGACGGGGGCGGGAGAACGCGGAAGGATGTTCCCCGGACAGCCGCGGGCGTGCGCCGCGATGACCGTCGGGCTCCCGGCGCGCTGAACGCGTTGCCGCGGCATGCGCCTGCCGGTCAGTCCGCCGCCGCATTCTGTGCCGCAATCCATACATCGATGCGTTGCTTGAACAACGTCAGCGGCATGTCCCCGCCGGTCAGCACGAAATCATGGAAGCGCGCGAGATCGAACGCCTCGCCGAGTTCGGCCTTCGCGCGTTCGCGCTGCGCGAGGATTTCGTTCATGCCGACCTTGTACGCCAGCGCCTGCCCCGGCATCACGAGGTAACGTTCGATCTCGGCCACCACATCGGTTTCCGGCATGCCGGTCTTCTCCAGCATGTACGCGATCGCCTGTTCGCGCGTCCAGCGCTTGGCGTGCATGCCGGTGTCCACCACCAGGCGCACGGCGCGGAACATCTCGGCCTGCAGCCGGCCGAGGTTGTCGAGCGGATCGTCCTGGAAGCCGATCTCCCACGCCAGACGCTCGGCGTACAGCGCCCAGCCTTCGGAAAATGCGGTGAACGGCAGCACCTTGCGGAAGGTCGGCACGCCGGTGAGTTCCTGCTGGATCGTGGTCTGGAAATGGTGGCCGGGGATCGCCTCGTGGTAGGCCAGCGTGCGCATGGCAAAGCGCGCCACTTCGGCGGTGTTGCGCAGGTTGATGTAGAAGGTGCCGGGGCGCGAGCCGTCGAAGGCCGGCGGGTTGTAGTACGCGCCCGGCGCGGTCTTCTCGCGGAATTCGGGCACGCGCTCCACCGTCACGCCCTGTTTCGGACGCACGTTGAAGTATGGGCCGAGGCCGGCATCGATCTCGTCGATCATCGCCTGGAAGTCGGCGATGATCTGCGCACGGCCGGCATCGGTGTCCGGATACAGCTGGTCCGGGCGCGTGGCGATCAGCTGCACGCGCGCGCCGACGCTGCCGTCGACCAGGCCCTGCGCCTGCAGGATCGCGTCCATTTCACCCTCGATGCGCGCCACTTCCGACAGGCCGAGCGCATGCACCTGCGCGGGCGTCATGTCGGTGGTGGTGTGGTTGCGCACTTCGTGGGCGTAGTAGGCCTCGCCGTCGGGCAGCGCCCACACGCCGTGGTTGCCGTCGAGTTTCGGCAGCAGGCCGTCGTAGTACGCGATGAACGTTCCGTACGCCGGATAGACGCTGCGCTCGATCGCGGCCGCGACGCCGGCCTTGAGCTGTTCGCGCTCGGTTTCCGGCAGCACATCGGGTGCGATCTTCAGCAGTTTCTCGACGAACGAGGTGTAGAGGATGTTGTCCTGCGGCGCCGCGGCGACGAAGGCGCGCATCTCCGCGAGCACTTTCTCAACCACGAAGCGCGGCGGCAGGATGCCGCGCTGCTCGCGGATGGCGAGGCCTTCGAGCACCTGCTCGAACTTCAGCGGGAACTTGTCCAGCCGCGCGATGTAGTCGGCCGCGTCGCTTGCGTCGCGGACCTGATGCTGCGTCGCCATGAACGTCGGCATCTCGTTCTGCACGCCGAACAGCTGGTTGAGCGGATAGTTGTGGTAGCGGAAGCGCTCGCCTTCGACCTGCATGCCGAGGAAATAGTCGAGCATGTCGTACGACACCTGGGTGTCGGCGTCGAGGTCGGCACGGTCGTAGCGCTTGAGCGTTGCGTAGTCGTCGCGCAGCTTGGCAAAGGTTTCGTCTTCCTTCGCGGGGGACGCATCGGCCAGATCGTCCTCGTACCAGTCGAGCCACGGCGGCAGCATGCGCATGCTCGACAGCATCTCCGGATTGTCGACCGCGAACTCGATGAAGACGCGCTCGAAGAACACGCGGATCGACACCGGCTTGAACCAGATCAGGTTCACCAGCAGCAGCGCGGCAAGCAGCAGCACCAGCAGCAGCAGACGCACACTCCAGCGCAACGCGGTTCGCATCGGACACCCCCATGAATGGACCGGGAACATACCAGATGCGGGGCTGGGCGCGGTGTGACGCGCACCGTATGCTTGGGAGCGCCCAGGCGCGATCGCCCACGCTGGACGCCGGATGAACTACCGACACGCCTACCACGCCGGCAACCACGCCGACGTCCTCAAACACATGGTGCTGCTGGCGCTGATCGATGCGCTGCAGCGCAAGGACACGCCGTTCTTCGTGCTCGACACGCACGCCGGGCGCGGCCGTTACGATCTCGAAGCGCTGGAGGCGGGCAAGACCGGCGAGGCATTGGCCGGCATCGACCGCCTGCGGCGCTGGGCCAAGAACGAACGCACCATCGCGCCCGTGCTCAAGCGCTACCTGGAAGCCGTCCGGCCGGCGCTGTCGGACGCCAGGCCACGCTACTACCCTGGTTCGCCGCTGCTCGTCGCACAGGCGCTGCGCGAGGGCGACCGCCTCGCCGCGTGCGAACTGCAGCCGGACGAGGCCGCCGCACTCGCCGCGCTGTTCGCGCGCGACCGGCAGGTAGGCACACACCTGCGCGACGGCTACGGCGCGATGAAGGCGCTGCTGCCGCCGCCGGAAAAACGCGGGCTGGTGCTGATCGATCCGCCCTACGAAGCCCAGGGCGCCGAGTTCGATACCGTGCTCGACGCGGTGCGAGAGGCGCTGCAGCGCTGGCCGCAAGGCATTTTCGCGCTCTGGTACCCCATCAAGCAGCGACGCACGCTGATGCCGTTCCTGCGCCGGATCCCGCACCTGCCGATCAAGAACGCGTGGCTCGCCGAGTTGCTGGTGCGCCCGGACGATTCGCCGCTGCGCATGAACGGCAGCGGCATGCTCGTGCTCAATCCGCCGTGGCAAGTGGAACGCGACATCGCCGCCGCGCTGCCGCAGCTCTCGAAGGCGCTCGGCGAACCGGGTGCCTCGCATCGGCTCGAATGGATCAAGCAGGAGATTGCCGCATGAATGCACTGCACGCGACGGCACTGTCGGCCGTGCTCGCCGCGCTCGCCGGATGCGCCGCCGCACCCGCGTTCGAGCAGCTGCCGGCCACCTCGGCGCCCTCGCCCTACGCGGTGGCCGACGCGCCGGAGCGCTTCGCCGACCAGCCCGTGGTCTGGGGCGGCATGATCCTGGACGTGAAGAACTTCGCCAGCTACAGCGAGATCGAGATTCTCGCCTTCCCGCTCGACGACAGGCAGCAGCCGCTGATCGAGCTGGCCGACCAGGGACGCTTCGTCGCGATCGCGCCGGGCTACGTCGAGGGCGAGGATTTCGCCGCCGGGCGCTATGTGAGCCTGATCGGCACGATCACCGGCGGGCGCGAGGCGCCGCTGCGCAACACGACGTACTACTGGCCGGAAGTGGCACTCGAACGGCTGAAGGTGTGGCCGCGCGATTTCCGCCACAACACGCGCCGGTTTTCGGTCGGCATCGGGATCAGCGGCGGGCTGTAGTCCACGCGCCGCGTTGCCGCAACTGAACGCGGACGTCGCGTTTAGAGCAGGCGCTCGCCGCGCGGCTGTCACCGTCGCCCCATGACCAATGCCCTTCGTTATGCTGCACCCCGGGTCTCATCGAGGTCGCGTCACCGCATGCAGCGCGTGTCCCTGCCGCAACGCTGGAGCGAGCGCCTGCATCTGGACGACGGGCGCGACCTGCTGCTGCGCCCGATCCAGCCCGAGGACGCCGAGCCGATCCGCAACGCGTTTTCGCTGCTGTCGCCGGACGAGGTGCGCATGCGCTTCCTGCATCCGATCAAGGAACTCACGCCCGAGCTCGTGCATCGCCTGACGCATCTGGATCCGGCGACCGAATTCGCGCTGGTGGCGGCCGAGCCGCTGCCCCCGGGCGAGGCGCTCGTCGGGGCCGTCGGGCGCGTGTCGGTGGAACCGGGGACGCGGCGCGGGGAATTCGCCATCCTCGTGAGCCGCTTCCTCGCCAACCAGGGCCTGGGCCGGCTGCTGATGCGCAAGCTCGTGCGCTGGGCAAAGCTCAAGAAGCTGGACGAGCTCTACGGCGATGTGCTCGACGAAAACAGCGCCATGCTCGGACTTGCCGACGCGCTGGGCTTCCGGCGCGAACTGGCGCCCGACGATCCGGGCATCGTGCGCGTGCGGTTGGCGTTGCGCACCGCGGCCTGAGCCGCGGCACTGCGACGGACGGCTCAGGCGCCGCCGAGCCGTTCGCGCAGGGCCTGCAGCTGCGTGCGCAGCGCCGCGTCGGGCACCAGCAGCGGATCGAGGATGGTGCGGGCTTCGTCCAGGCGCCGTCGCGCCTCGTCGCGGCGGCCGCGCGCGAGTGCGACGTCGGCAAGTTCCAGCGCCACTTCGCCGCAGCCGATGAAGGTCTCGCCGAACAGGCCGGCCCAGTGCGCGTGCGCGGCCTCGAGGTGGGTCTGCGCGGCGGCCAGATCGCCTTCGCGCTGCGCGAGCAGGCCGCGCTGGCGCAGCACCGCCGCCCACGCGCCGCCCTCGCGGCCACCGAGGTCGTCGATCGACGCCTCGACATCGTCGAGGCGTTGGCGCGCCTGTGCCACGTCGCCGAAACGGCGGTTCCAGTCGGCCAGCTGCAGCAGGCGGCGCGCGCGCTGGCGGCGCAGCACTTCCAGGTCGTCGCCTTCGACCTCCATGCCGATGTAGTGCAGCGCCTCTTCCGCCTTGCCGCGCAGCATCAACAGGCGGCCGAGGTTCTGGCGGTAGTTGGCAAGTTCGAGACGGTGCTCGTCGGGCGTCTGTTCGACGATGCCCAGCGCCGTGCGCATCATCGGCTCGGCGCGTTCGAAATCGCCGATTTCCTCGTACATCGATGCCACGTTGTTGTAGTCCATCGCAAGCGACGGATCGTCCGGCGCCAGCACGCGGCGGTTCACTTCGAGCGTGCGCAGGAACTGCGTCGCGGCCTCCTGCGTGCGGCCCTGGTCGTAGTACACCGACCCCAGTTCGCTGTGCACGTTGGCGATGAGGATGCTGTCGTTGCGCAGCAGTGCGCTGCGGTACTGCAGCACTTCCTGCAGGATGCGCTCGGCGTCGTCGTAGCGGCCGGCCTGGCGATAGATCGATGCCTGCGTGGTCAGCATCCCCATCAGCTGCGGCGCGCCCGCGGGCATCGCGGCGCGCAGCTGCGCGATGGCAGGCTCCACCGTCGCGACGGCGCGGTCCACGTCGCCGCCCGCGGCCTGGGTCTCTGCCACGGTCACATCCACCTGCGCGCCCTGCACGGAACCCTCGCCGAAGCGCGCGCGCGCGACGCTGCGCGCCTGCTCCAGCGCGGCGATGGCACCGGCGCCATCGCCGCTGCGCATGCGCAGCATGCCGAGCGATTCGAGCAGGTTGATGTCGCGTTCGGCGTCGTCGCTGCCGCGCGCCAGCGTCAGTGCCTCGGTCAGCGCGTCGATGCCGGCGGCGTACTCGCCGCGCAGGTCGCGCGCGGACGCGAGCGCGGCCAGCAGGTCGATCAGGGCATCGCGGTCCGCGCCGCCCCGGCGCGCGTCCGCGACGGCCTGCTCCAGCGCCGCGGTGGCCTTCTCCGGCTGGCCGAGATTGCGGTAGATGCTGCCCAGCGTGCCGAGCAGCCGACCGCGCTGCGCGGCCGGCATGTCGTCGCGCTCGGCCAGGCGCTCGCGCCCGCGGTCGATCAGTTCGACCGGCGTCATCGCCGCGGCTGCGCGGCCCTTCTCCGGATCGGCCTCGCTGAACAGGCCGACAAGGAAATCGGTGGCCGACGCCGCCGCGGCCGATTCGGCCTGGGCAACGGCCTCGGCCTGCAGCGCGCGATCGCGCTCCTCCACCAGGCGCCACGCGAAGCCCGCGAGCAGCAGTACCGCCGCCGCCGCCGCCGCCACGCCGAACGGATGCCGGCGCAGGAATTTGCCGAGGCGGTAACCGACGCGATCGGGCGCGGCAAGGATCGGCCGCCCGTCCAGGTGGCGTTCGATGTCCTGCGCCAGCGCCTCGGCCGACGCGTAACGCGCGCCGGGTTCGCCCGCGGTCGCGCGCGCGACGATGCGGTCCAGGTCGCCGCGCAGGGTGCGCCGGTGGCCGGCGGCGACGGCGCTGGGCGCACGCAGTTCGCCATCGGCATCGGGCTGCGGCGCGGTGTCGGTGAGCAGCTCGAACAGCAGCAGGCCGAGCGCATAGATGTCGGTGGCGGTGCTCACCGGCTGGCCGCGGCGCTGTTCGGGACTCGCGTACGCGGGCGTGAACCATTGCTGGGTGAGGCCGCTGCCGAGGTTGTCCGGATCCACCAGTTTCGCGATGCCGAAATCCAGCAGCACCGGCCGGCCGTCCTCGCGCAGCAGCACGTTGGCCGGCTTGATGTCGCGATGCACGATCAGGCGCTGGTGCGCGTAGTGCACCGCAAAGGCAAGGTCGCGCACCAGGCGCAGGCGCGTGGGAAGATCGAGCCCGCGCGTGCGCGCCGCCACGACCACCGGCTCGCCGCGCACGTACTCCATCACCAGGTACGGCTGGCCCTGGACGGTTTCGCCGCCGTCGAGCAAACGCGCGATGTTGGGATGATCGAGCTCGGCCAGCAGCTGGCGCTCGTGCCGCAGCTGGTCGGCCGCCTGCGAGGACGCAAAGCCGCGGATCAGCTTGATCGCCACCTGCTGGCGGAACTGCTCGTCAGCACGCTCGGCGAGGAACACCAGGCCCATGCCGCCGGCGCCCAATTCGGACACGAGGCGATACGGCCCGAGCCGCTGGCCCGCGAGCGGCAGTTCGGTGGCGTCGGCCACCGCGGCGCCGAGACGACCGGTGAGGCCGCCGGTGCTGCCGTCGGCCGCGAGCATCGCGCGCAGTTCGCTGCGCAGCGCGTCGTCGATGTCGAGCGATGCGAGCCACGCCTCGCGCAGCGACGGATCGAGTTCGATGCCTTCGTCGAACAGCGCCTCCAGGCGCTGCCAGTGCGTGGCACTCATGGCTCCAGACGCTGCTTGAGCCAGGCGCGGGCGAAGCGCAGGTCGCGGTTCACGGTGGCGAGCGAAACATCGAGCACCTTCGCCACTTCCTCCAGGTCCAGGCCGACCAGATAGTTGAGTTCGATCACGTCGGCCTTGCGCGGATCGCTCTCGCGCAGCTGCGTGAGAGCCTCGTACAGCGCCGAGGCTTCCTCGCCGCCGTCGGCCGCCACGTTCTCGGCCGCGCCGAATGTCACGCGCAACTGGTCGCCGCCGCGCTTCATGCTGCCGTGGCGACGTCCGAGGTCGTGCAGGATGTTGCGCATGGCCACTGCGACGGTCTTGAAGAAATGCGCGCGGTCCTGCCATGCGACATCGGCGCTGAGCAGGTTCAGCACCAGTTCGTTGGCAAGTTCGGTGGGCTGCAGCAGCGCCGGGCCCGGGCCGTCGCGCAGACGGCGCGCGGCGAGCTGGCGGATGCGATCGTAGACCAGCGCCATCACCCGGTCCGCCGCGGCGCTGTCGCCGCCGCTCCAGCGTTGCAGCAATCCGGTCAGTTCGGCCGATTCGTGACTCATGGGCAGACTCATGGTGTGGACAGGACGACGATCGCGCCCGATGCGTCGCTGAACGAAGACCCGCGACGAAACGAAAGCGGCGAAACGACATGATACGGGCCGCGCCGCCATTGCGTTACCTGCCGAGAGACACCCATGCCGGGTGCCATCGGAGATTGTTCGTCATGCGCTTTACGCTTCATTCCCTTTCCCGACGCGCCGCCGCCGTGGCGTTCGCCACCACCCTCTGCGCCGGCGCGGCGCATGCGCTGCCCGGCCAGCTCGACCTGGGCTACGGCGACAACGGCGTGTTCGTCATCGGCAACGGCGGCTCGCAAGAGCGCATCGATGCGCTGCTTCCGGCATCCGGCGGTCGCGTGCTCGCGGCAGGCGCGCTGTACCGCATGCGCGACGACCAGGGCGGCACCGCCGGCAACGACATGGCGGTGCTGCGCCTGCGCAACGACGGCAGCCTGGACGATACCTTCGGCACCGGCGGCATCGCACGCATCAACGCCGGCGACGGCGACTCGCAGGGCGCCTACGACATCGTGCGCCAGCCCGACGGCAAGCTGCTCGTCGCCGGCATGCTGGAATTCGTGTCCTACACCGACGCGGCCATCGCACGCCTGCTGCCGGACGGCACGCTCGACACGAGCTTCGGCAACGCCGCCGACGGCGGCGGCCGCACCGGCTTCCGCACGATCAACCTGGGCGACGACGAGTTCAGCCACGAGGAAGCCCGCGGCGTGCTGCTGCAGAGCACGGGCAAGGCCGTCCTCGCCGCCCGCGCGCCCTCGCCCGTCAGCGGCAGCTACGCGCACTTCACGCTGACGCGCGTGGATGCGAACGGCGATGTCGATCCCACGTTCGGCGGCGGCACCGGCAAGGTGGTGACGCCGACGCTGCTGCCGGAAACCTACGAGTACGTCAACGGCGTCGCGCGCTCCGCCATCGACACCACGCCGACCAACAACCGCATCCTCGTGTTCGGCTACATCGCGCATCGCAGCCGCGCGCTGATGCGCCGCTACCTGCCGGACGGCGCGCCCGATGCCAGCTTCGGCACCGGCGGCACGGTGGTGGTGGAGGATGTGGCGGTGGGCGGCGTGCGCACGGGCATGTCGAGCATCGAGGACGCAGTGATCCTGCGCGACGGCAGGATCCTCGCCGCCGGCACCGCCAGCGATCGCGGTTTCGTCGTGATTCGCTTCCAGCCCAACGGCACGGTCGACACGAGCTTCGGCAGCAACGGCCGCGTGCTGGTGAAGATCAGCGACGGATCGCAGTACGACGAGGCCTACGCGCTCACGGTGCAGCGCAACGGCGCAATCATCGTGACCGGTTACGGCACCACGCAAACGGCCGGCGCGCCGCGCAAGGACTTCATGGTGGTGCGCCTGCGGTCCAACGGCCAGCGCGATGCGGCGTTCGGCGACAACGGTGTCGTCACGTACCCGATGTCGGACGACGGCGACACCGCGTATGCCGTGCGTGTGCTGGGCAACGGCCGCATCGTGGTCGCGGGTGAAGCGTTGGTGGGCAACACCTACGACATGGCGGTGCTGGGCCTGCAGGGCGACCCGGACATCTTTGCGGACGGGTTCGAGGACTGACTCCGGGGGGCTTGCCGGGAGCAGGCCCCCTTCCGCCTGCCGGCACCTTCCCCCGCTGCGCGGGAGAAGGACTCTCTCCGTTTCACGCCCCGATCACTCCGAAGCCTCGTTGCCCCGTTCTGCGCCCATCGAAGCCTCCCTTCTCCCGCGCAGCGGGGGAAGGTGCCGGCAGGCGGAAGGGGGGCTCCATCGCCGACAGACTCATCCGAAAACAGGTTCCTCACCTCGAATCATCGTGCACCCGCCCCGGGGAACGATCCACCACATCGCACCGCTCACATCACCCGCCGCGCTACACTTCGCGCCCGTTTTTTGCAGTGCCGACGTGTCCCCCACCGCCACACCCCTGCTCGCACCCCCGCTGCCGCGCGGCAGCCACAAACGCTCCGACTGGCGCGCCCCGGCCAGTCCCAGCGCCCTGGCGCTGGCCGTGGCCGGCGCCGCGCAGTCGCATCCGGGCCTGCTCGTGGCCGTGGCGCGCGACACCCACGCCGCGCACGCGCTCGAACAGGAACTGCACGTCTTCGCCGGCGACCTGCCGGTGCTGCACTTCCCCGACTGGGAAACGCTGCCGTACGACCTGTTCGGACCCCATGCCGACATCGTCTCGCAGCGCGTCGCAACGCTGTATCGCCTGCCCACCACCCGACGCGGCGTGCTGGTGGTGCCCGTCGCCACCCTCATGCAGCGGTTGTGCCCGCCGGGCTTCATTGCCGGCCAGGCGCTGGTGGTCGAACTCGGCCAGCGCCTGAACCTCGACGCCGAAAAACGCCGGCTGGAGGCCAGCGGCTACCGCAACGTGCCGCAGGTGCTCGACCCGGGCGACTTCGCCGTGCGCGGCGCCCTGCTCGACATCTTCCCGATGGGCGCGGCCGAGCCCTACCGCATCGAACTGCTGGACGAGGACGTCGATTCCATCCGCACCTTCGACCCCGAAACCCAGCGTTCCGCGCACAAGGTGGACGCCGTGCGCATGCTGCCCGCGCGCGAATACCCGCTCGACGACGAAGCGACGAAACGCTTCCGCAACCTGCTGCGCGAGCGCTTCCCGATCGACCCGCGGCGCTGCCCGCTCTACCAGGACATGAAGGAAGGCAACGCGCCGGCCGGCATCGAGTACTACCTGCCGCTGTTCTTTCCGAACACCGCAACCCTCTTCGATTATCTCGATGACGGCGCGCTCTGCCTGCTCGGCGACGGCGCGCTGGAGTCCGCCGAAGCCTTCTGGAAACAGACCGCCGAACGCCACGAACAACGCCGCCACGACACCGAGCGCCCGGTGCTGCCGCCGAACGAACTCTTCCTCGCCCCCGATGCGCTGCGCGAAGCGCTGAATCGGCGACCGCGCGTGGAAGTCCTCGGCCGCGACCACCCGCGCTGGGACGCCGCGCACGCACTCGGCGACCAGCCGGCACCGTCAGTGCCCCTGATGGCAAAAGGCGAACCCAGCGGCACCGCGCTGCGCAGCCTCCTCGAAAACTATCCCGGCCGCGTGCTGATCGCCGCCGATTCGCCGGGCCGACGCGAGGCGCTGATCGAATCGCTGTCGAACCTCGACCTGCGGCCGCAGCTCGTGGCGGATTGGCAGGCGTTTGCCGCACCCACTCCCGACCTTCCCCTCACTCCGTCGTCCCGGCGAAGGCCGGGACCCAGTGACGTTTCTGTGGATCTGTTCGGAACGCCGCCACAAGGAAACCAACCAACGTCAATGGGTCCCGGCGTTCGCCGGGACGACGGCCAGGAAAACACAGCGCCCCGCTACGCCATCACCGTCGCCGCGCTCGAAGACGGCTTCGCGCTCACCTCACCCGCGCTGTGCGTGCTCACCGAACGCCAGTTCTTCCCCGAACGCGCCGCCCAGACCCGTCGCCGCAAGCGCGCGGGGCGCGAACCCGACGCCATCATCCGCGACCTCTCGGAGCTCACCGAAGGCGCGCCGATCGTGCACGAAGACCACGGCGTCGGCCGCTACCGCGGGCTCGAACGCCTCGACGTCGGCGGCCAGCAGGCCGAATTCCTCGCCATCGAATACGCCAAGGGCGACAAACTCTACGTCCCGGTCGCGCAACTGCACCTGGTCAGCCGCTACGCCGGCGCCTCGCCCGAACTTGCCCCGCTGCATTCGCTCGGCGGCGAACAATGGGAGAAGGCAAAGAAAAAGGCCGCGGAAAAAGTCCGCGACGTTGCCGCCGAACTGCTCGAAATCCAGGCCAAGCGCCAGGCCCGCGCCGGCATCGCGCTGGAAATGGATCGCGCGATGTACGACCAGTTCGCCGCGCAGTTCCCGTTCGAGGAAACCCCGGACCAGCTCGCATCGATCGAGGCCGTGATCGGCGATCTGGCGTCCTCGCAGCCGATGGACCGCGTGGTCTGCGGCGACGTGGGCTTCGGCAAGACCGAAGTCGCCGTGCGCGCCGCCTTCGTCGCCGCCACCGCCGGCAAGCAGGTCGCTGTGCTGGTGCCCACCACGCTGCTCGCGGAACAGCACTACCGCAACTTCCGCGACCGATTCGCCGACTGGCCGCTGCGCGTGGAAGTGCTCTCGCGCTTCAAGACCGCGAAGGAAATCAAGGCCGAACTCGCCAAGCTCGAGGCCGGCCAGATCGACGTGATCGTCGGCACGCACCGCCTGCTGCAGGAGGACGTGAAATTCCGCGACCTCGGCCTCGTCATCGTCGACGAGGAACAGCGCTTCGGCGTGCGCCAGAAGGAACGCCTCAAGGCCATGCGCGCCGAAGTGCACCTGCTCACGCTCACCGCCACGCCGATCCCGCGCACGCTCAACATGGCGATGGCCGGCCTGCGCGAACTCTCGATCATCGCAACGCCCCCGGCCAACCGCCTCGCGGTGCAGACCTTCGTCGTGCCGTGGGACGCGGCGCAACTGCGCGAAGCCTTCCAGCGCGAGCTCGCGCGCGGCGGCCAGGTCTACTTCCTGCACAACGAGCTCGATAGCATCGAGCGCATGGCGCGCGAACTCGGCGAGCTGGTGCCCGAAGCGCGCATCCGCATCGGCCACGGCCAGATGCCGGAGCGCGAGCTGGAACAGGTGATGCTCGACTTCCACCGCCAGCGTTTCAATGTGCTGGTGTGCTCCACCATCATCGAGTCCGGCATCGACGTGCCGAGCGCCAACACCATCATCATCAACCGCGCCGACCGCTTCGGCCTCGCGCAGCTGCACCAGCTGCGCGGCCGCGTCGGCCGCTCGCACCACCGCGCGTACGCCTACATGGTGGTGCCGGACAAGAAGGCACTGAAGGGCGACGCCGCCAAGCGGCTGGAAGCCATCGCCGCGCTCGACGAACTCGGCGCCGGCTTCACCCTGGCCACGCACGATCTCGAAATCCGCGGCGCCGGCGAGTTGCTCGGCGAAGGCCAATCCGGCCAGATCGCCGAAGTGGGATTCAGTCTTTACACCGAACTGCTCGAACGCGCCGTCCGCTCGATCCGCCAGGGCAGGATTCCCGACCTCGACGACGTCGACCGCCACGGCGCCGATGTGGAACTGCACCTGCCCGCGCTGATCCCGGACGATTATCTGCCGGACGTGCACACCCGCCTGACGCTGTACAAGCGGATAGCGTCGGCGCAGAACACCGATGCCCTGCGCGACCTGCAGATCGAAATGATCGACCGGTTCGGCCTCCTGCCCGAGCCGGTGAAAACGCTCTTCAACGTCGCCGAACTCAAACTCGCCGCCACGGCGCTGGGCATCCGCAAACTCGACGTCGGCGAAAAGGGCGGCCGCGTCACGTTCACCCCGAAACCGAATATCGACCCGCTGGTCGTCATCAAGCTCGTCCAGAGCCAACCGCGTGTGTTTTCGCTCGACGGCCAGGACAAACTCAAATTCCGCCTCGACCTCCCCGGCGCCGCCGAACGCCTGCGCACCGCGCGCGACGTGCTGCGCGCGCTCGGCGCGCGCGATTGACGGCACGCCGTCGCACGCCCCCCGCG
Source organism: Chiayiivirga flava (assembly GCF_014202825.1). Classification (GTDB taxonomy): domain Bacteria; phylum Pseudomonadota; class Gammaproteobacteria; order Xanthomonadales; family Xanthomonadaceae; genus Chiayiivirga; species Chiayiivirga flava. Next base: position 428,529 of record NZ_JACHHP010000001.1, read on the forward strand.
CCACGGCGAATCCGCGCGGCAAACCCGCCCCGCCCTCCAACTCCCGTCGTCCCGGCGAACGCCGGGACCCAGCGACGTTGCCCGGTGTTCCGTGCCCATCCCTGCAGAACCAGAACACGGCGCTGCGTCCCGGCGTTCGCCGGGACGACCGTGCGAGAGGAGCAAGTACCTGCCGACCGCAGAATCTGCGTTGACCAGGACTCACCGTCACACCCATCCGCAAACCGCAGCAGACCCGGCGCAGCGGCAGCCGCATCGCAAGGCTCCCCATGCGTGCACCGCCACTCCCATCCGTCACCGAGCAACAGCGGCGCGCGATCGATGTCGACGCCGAGTGGTTGCCAGCTTCACCACGGCGGCCCGAACTCCGCCGCCAGATCCATGCGATGCAGACGCAACGCCTCCTCGCACTGGCGACGCAGCGGCTCCATCAGGACAGCGGGCAGCAGCATCTTGATCTCCTATGGACATGGTCCACGTACTTCTTTCAAAGGTAGAAGAATGCAAACGCGATCTGCTCTTCGGTGAAACGTGACTTCTTGATTGCAAAAAGCCCCACCAGACACGCGGCTCATGCTGCCGAAGTCTCGACGTATCCGTGACCCGGTTTTCAGGAGTGGGTCAGGCGGTATCGGACCATCCAACCGCTCGCCTGCCGAGGTCGCGCCATTCAAGCACGATCGAGCGATTTTTCCCTACAGCCTCGTTAGCTTTTGTGTTGGAGATCGTTGCAGATGAAGCGCTACTTCTTACTTCTCCTAGCCCTGACGTTCCCGGTAACGAGTTCTGCCCGCGAGTACATGGGTTATGAGGTCGTCAGTTTCCCGTTCACGCTCGCTGGCGGCGAAGTTGTCAAACTGCCCATTACCGCTGCAGGGCCCATACCTGCCGAGACCCGAAAGCTGAAGGTTGAGGTAGCTGGATTTTCAGTGGGACCATCAGCGAAGAACCCCAAAGCACCGGTTCTTTCGTGGCATTTTGGCTTCACAGCCAAGCGCCTGAAACCGCTTGAGTCCGTTGAAATCGCTGAAGTCTTCCCAAGCAAGACGGTCAACACGTTGGTCTTCGATGCCTCGCCAACACTGGAATCCGGCTACTGGAAAGGTGGGGTGATCGCCGTACCGGCAGGACCACAAACAACGCCATGGCTCTACGACACCGAAGCCTCAATTTTTGTGTTTCGATTTTCCGTGCGCGAGAAGGGCAAGCGTCCGATTGTCCTGTATCAACCGGCCTGGTTCTCCAAGGAGGCCAAGGATGTCTTTAGGCTCCAAGTGGCTCGCATCGCGGAAAACTAAGTTGTGCGTCGAACAGGATGCGCTTCAGCGTGTCCCGGCAGCAGTAGGTGAATGCCGGGATCCACTGACGTTTTCTGGTTTTTCACGGTGGTCGAACAGAACCGGCAACGCCACTGGGTCCCGGCGTTCGCCGGGACGACGGGGGGGGTGGGTGTCTTCGTCGAGGCGAGGCGAGGCGAGGCAAGTCGACGACGCGGCCGGTGATCCGAGAGTCGTGGAGCTCCAGGCGTCGAACGGCGTGCGCTGAAGCGTCTCCCGGACGTCGGATGCGCTGCCCCCCGACGGCAGTGTGCGAACGGCGCGACCCCGCGACTCCGAATACCTCGCCCGCGGCGCGCGCCCGACCGGCAGCGCCGCTACTCGAACCCGTCGCCGAACAACACCGGGCCGGGATCGCTGTCCGTCGCGGTGTCGTTTTCCGGGTGGCCATCGTTGGCCAGAATCGCCGTTGCCGTCGCGATCACGCCGCCTGCATGCATGGCCGGCACCGATCCGGCAATCGCGAACACCACGCTGCTGCCGGGCACCAACGCCACCGTTTCGTCGACGCCGCCGCTTGCGCCCGCAGCGCAACTTGCGCCGCCGAACGCCGTGCAGGTCCAGCGCACGTCGTCCAGCACCGGCGTCGTCGCGAAGGTGACCTGCACCGGCGCGGCGGCGAGCGTGGGACTGTGATTGGTGACCGCCAGCACGTAGGTCAAGTCCTGCCCCGGCTGCACGCGCTCGACGCCGTTGGACAGCGCCACACCCACGTCCAGATCGTCATCGACGATCACGCCCGCGACCGACATCGGCACCAGCGTCACCGACGCCGGCGCCGCCGTATCGAAGCGCAGCTCGAAGGCGCGGTCGCCCTGCGCGACGGTGTCGCCGAACACCGTCACCTCCACCTGCTGCACCTCGCCGGCAATGCCGTCGAACTGCACCGTGCCGGAGGCTGCGGCGTAGTCCTCGCCGGCCACGGCCGTGCCGTCCTGCGTGTGGAACGGCATCGTCACGCCGCCGGCCACGTCCGCGTCGAGCGTGAGCGTGAACACGAACGTGCTTTCGCCCGCGTCGCCTTCCGCCTGCATCACGTCCGACACGGTGATGCGCGCCGCGTCGTCGTCGACGATGACCGCCTGCACCAGCGACGGCGCCACGCCCACCTGCGGCGACGACGCCGCGCCGAGCTGCAGCGAGAACGTGCGGTCGCCCTGCACCACCGTATCGCCCGGCACACGCACCTGGACGAATTGCACCTCGCCTGCCGCGCCGGCAAATTCCACCGTGCCGCTTTCGGCAATGTAGTCGACGCCGGCCACGGCGCTGCCATCCACGGTGTGGAACGGCACCGACACCGGACCGGGCAAGGCCGTGTCCAGCGACAGCGCAAACACGAACAGCGTCTCGCCGGCATCGCCCTCGGCCTGCACCACGCCGCTGGCAGTGATCGTGGCCGGATCGTCGTCGACGATCACACCCTGCACCTGCGCCGGCAACACCGGCACCTGCGGCAACGAGGCCGGTCCGACCTGCAACGACAACGTGCGATCGGCCTGCGCCACGCGATTGCCGAGCAGCGTCACCGCCACCTGCTGCACCTCGCCCGCAGTGCCGGCAAAGGCTACGCTGCCGCTCGCGGCCACGTAATCGGTGCCTGCGATCGCGGACCCGTCGAGCGTCTGGTACGGCACGGTGAGCCCGCCCGGCACGGCCGCGGCAAGCGTGAGGTCGAACACCAGGGTGTTGCCGTCCGTGTGGCCTTCGAGCTGCTGCGCGCCGCTCACCACAACGGATGCCGATTCGTTATCGACATTGCGCGCCGGGTGCGTGGCATCGAGCCCCGCGAAACAGGCGTCGCCGGTTTGCACGTCGAGCACGAGGTTGTAGTCGACGATGCCGTCCACCTCCGCGTCGTCGACGCCGCTCAGCGACCAAGGCTGCGGCACGTCCCACGTGGCGGTGGTGAACGTCAGCGTGTCGGCGGACACGGCGGCCTCGGTGGCATCGTCCACCGCGAATCCCACCGTCACGTCGCCGAGCGGCGGTGCGGCGAGCCGCACGCTGCCGCTGTAGCCGCTGCCGTCCTCGCCGGTGAGCAGCACCTCCGGCAGCGGCGGATCGAACACCAGCGCGGGCGCGGCGCGCTCCACGCCGGACGCGATCCAGTTCGACGTGGGCCCATCGAGCGCGAAGTTCACAAGCGTGCCCTGCGCGCCGAAGCCGCTGACATCGGGCAGACCGACGCGGCCCGCGTTGTTTCCGCCCGGCGTGCCCACGTCGAACGCGTAGTGCGCCGCGAGCGGCGCCTCCGGCACGCAGGTCGACCGCGCGAGCACGCGCACCTGCTCGGGCGTGAGCGTCACCGGCCAGAGGCGGAAATCGTCGAGCGCGCCCTGCAGCACCTGCGCACCGTCGGTGCGGCTGCCCAGCGTCATCACCCCGTCGGTGCCGGTGCTGGTGTTGCCGCCTGTCGTGAGGGGCAGCGCCTCGCCGTCGACGTACAGTGCGATCGTCGACGTTGCCGCCTGCCAGGTCGCGGTCACGTGCGACCACGCCGCGCCCGGCGGCAGCGGTCCGAATGCGGCGAAGGTGACGTTGTTGCGGCGCACATACAGCAACATATTCGTGCCCGACAGCAGCAGCGTGACGCCGGTGGCGGACGACTGCTGCGCAAAAAACACGCGCTGCGCCGGCACCGAGCCCTCCGAATCGAGCCGCAACCACGTGGACACGGAAAAATCCTGCGTGGAGGTGTCCGCAAACACCGACGGCAGCGGCAACTCGACCCGATCGTCCGTGCCGTCGAAATGCAGCGCATTGTCCTGTGCCACCGCCACAGACGCGGCGCACCCCAGCATCGCCGCAAGCCACGGCGCGATTCCTGTCCAGCGCATCATTCCCCCGAAAGTTTTTGCGGTCCGCTCGTTCGAAATACGGAATTGCGTGCCGCAAGCCATCATGCCTCGATCCAGGGAGGCGAAAACGGCCGTGATCGGCGGCGCACGCCACCTGCCGTTGTTGCAGCGACCCCGCCGGCACGTTGCGGGCCGCACGGTCACGCGGCGGCCACGGTGGCGACGAACGCCGCTTCCACGGGCAGCGTGGCCTGCCTCGCGCTGGTCCTTTCCGCGCCTGCCCTTGCCGCGTGGGTTCTCAGCGCGCCTCGAACTGATCGTCGAACACCGCGTCGGGATCGAGATTGGCGCGAGCCCGCGCCTCATTGTTGCTCGGCCGCACATCGTGCTGCGGACCGCCGACGTCCGCCGTGGCCGTCAGCACCAGATGCGTGCCGGCTGGCGGCAGCACGCGTGCGACGAAGCCGAAGGTCAACTCGCTCCCGGCAGGCAGCGAGAACACGCGATCGATCGCGCCACTGCCGGCGGACCCACCGCACGTGGCTCCCCCGGCCGCACTGCATTCCCACTCGACATCGCCAAGCCCTGCGGGCACCGGTACACGCAGCCGCACGCTGTCGACGGCGACCGGCTCCACGTTGTTGTGCAGCCGCACGCTCCACACCATGTCCGAGCCGGGAATCGCCAGCGCGGGCACGCCGACAAACGCCAGCGCCGCGTCGACCGGATTGGCGAACACCAGTCCCGCGTCGACGACATTCGTCGAAATGAGATTGGATGCCATGACGATCTCATGCACGCCGATGCCGGGCGCGGCGAGCGTGAAATCGCTGTCCAGCAGGCCATCCGCGGCACCGGCGGGGCTGAGTGCGGCCCCCTCGGGCAGCAGGATGCGAACCTGGTAGGTGGCGGCCACGGGGGCGACCAGAGAATAGGAGCCGGTGCCGATGCTGTGGTCGCTGTCGTACAGCAGGGAGCCGTCGGCGCTGCGCAGTTCCAGCAACACATCGTCGATGCCCGCTTCCCCGGCATCCTGTCGACCGTTTCCGTTGCGGTCGTGCCAGACGAAGTTGCCGACCCGCACGTCATACGCATCGAGCCCCGCGTCCACGTGCTCGAACGAACGCGTCATCCAGAAAGCGCCGGTGCAGGTGGGATTGGCGGGGTCGTCGCCAAAATCGTTGTCGACATCGTCGGGCGCGGCATGTGTCGGCGAAAACCCGTTGTCCCGGCGCGTGCACAGGCGCACTGTCTGCCCCGCCGCGATGTCGTCGAACCGGTAGGCACCGTCGGCGTCCGTCGACACCGCGGCGAGCTCCAGGCCATCCACGTGCCGATGCAGGGTCATGCGTTTGCTCGCGATCAGCACTTCGCCGGGCTCGCGCACGCCGTCGCCCTCCGGATCGTCCCAGGCCACGCCGGAAATGCTGTGCGCCTGGGCCAGGCCGGCGAGCAGGCTTGCGGCCATCCACACTATCGTCGCTGCTGCGGGTAACGGGCGCATTGTCGTCTCCTGAGCCGGATGCCGATGCCTGATATGCAAACGGGCGACTGCAGCAGACATTCGCCTGCGCGTACTGCAAGGAGGCCTGTGAAGCCCGCAGACCTGCAGCGCCCTGCGGCCGCCCGCCTTGCCGCCCGGCGCCGGTCGATTATGCACCCGCCGACGCCATCGTCCTGCCATCGCGCGTCGCTTGGCGCCCCGCAGCCCGTTTCGCGCAAATTTCGACGAAATTTCACGCCATTTGCAGGCCTTCACGCGGAAGCGGCCGCCAGACTCCGGCCGTTCCCCAGCTAGGCCATGCCCATGCAGCCGACCTCTCCCGTTCGCCCGCGATTGCCGCAACCCGGCCGGCTCCTGCCACGGCTGGTGCTTGTGCTCGGCCTGCTCCTGTCCGGCGCTGCCGTGGCCGGCACCTGCGAACTCGGCGAAGGCCGCTGGGGCGGTGGCCCGCCGCAGGACGCCGAGCGCTGGCTCGGCGGGGGCGAGGATCTGCTGCTGGTCGGTGCCGGCGCGGAGCTGGTGGTGTTCGATCTCGCCACCCCCACCACGCCGGTGGAGCTCGGTCGCGCCGTGTTGTCGCACCCGGCGGTGAGCGTGGCGGTGTCGGCGGACGGCCAGCTCGCCGCCGTCTCGGACTGGTTCGACAACGTGACCCTGCTGGACATCGGCAATCGCGCCGCGCCCACCGCGCGCGGGAGCTACGCCTGGGCCGGACTGGAGCAGCCGACCGGCATGGCGTTCTCGGGCAACCATCTCTACGTGGCCGTACGGACCATCGGCCTTGCCGTACTCGACATCGGCGATCCCGACGCACCCGCGTTCGTCGCCAACTCCGACGGCACGCCGACCGATTTCGTCTTCGACGTGGCGCTGCATGGCAACCACGCCTACCTCGGCCAGGGCGCCGACGGCGTGCAGATCGTCGACATCGGCGACCCGACCCACCCCACCGTGGTGGGCAACGTGGCCGCGTGGACCGACGCCGGCCAGATCGACATCGTCGGCAACCGCGCCTACGTGGCGCGCGGCGGCTCCGGCGTCGGCATTCTCGATCTCTCCAACCCGGTCGCGCCCGCCCAACTGGGCACGTTCGGCACCGACGGTTATGCCTACGAAACCGCCGTGCTCCCGGGTGATCGCCTGGCGGTGGCGAACGGCTTCAACGGCACGAAGATCTTCGATATCGCCAACCCCGCGCTGGCCGTGGAGCTGGGCGCGTTCGGCAACAACCCGTATCGACTGGTGCCGCTGGGCGATCGCATTTTCTCCGTGCATCCGTTCGCGTCGCGCATCTCGCTCGTCGACGTGCAGACACCGGCCACGCCCACCACGCTGGCGAACATCGATTTCGCCGGCCAAAGCCATGCCGTGAGCGCGGGCAACGACCACGTGCTCGTCGCCAACGGCAGCGGTGGCGCCATCATGCTGGACACCACCAACCCGGTACAGCCCACGTACGTCGGACGCGTGATGCTGGACGCGCAGCGCGTCGCACACGTGAACGGCCACGGCGTGGTCAGCGCGGGATACTCCAGCGCGGTGGACGTGATCGATCCGCAACCGACCGGTCCGGCGATCGTTGCCAGCATCGACAACCAGTTCCAGACCAACGATCTCGTCGGCGCGGACAATCGCCTCTACATCGCGTCCGGCGAAGCCGGCGGCCTGCGCATCTACGACATGAGCAACCCGCTGCTGCCGCAGTTCGAGGGCGCGGTGTCGGTGCCCGGCCAGACCGTGTGGCAGATCGCGGTGGCCGGCGATTTCGCCTACAGCGGCTACATCCTGGCGGACGAAATGCTGGTGATGGACGTGTCCGACCCCGCGGCGCCGGTGGTGATCGGCACCCACCAGCTGCCCCCGAGCATCTACGCCGGACCGACCGACATGGCCGCCAGCGGCAACACCGTGTTCGTCGCCACCCAGGTCAACGGCGTCCGCATTCTGCAGCACGACGGCGCCGGCAATCTCGACGACATCGGCGCCATCGATCTGGGTCTCGCCTCGCCCACCGGCGTGAGCGTGGATGGCGACCGCCTCTACATCGCCGGCGGCGTATTCAGCGGCCTGCTGATCTACGACGTGAGCGATCCGGCAAACCCGCAGTTCGTCGCGCAGTACAACACCGCCGGCGACGGCCTCGCGGTGCACGCGGCGCACGGCGTGATCGCCATCGCCGAGGGCGACAGCGGCGTCAGCACGATCGGCTGCGGCTTCAACGTGGAGAATGCAGCGCCGGTGGCCGTCGGACAGATCAACGACCAGGTCGACGACGCCGGCGAAACCATCTTCCCGCTGTCCGTGCATCCCAACTTCGACGACCCCGACGGCCAGGCCCTGACCTACAGCGCCACAGGACTGCCGCCGGGCCTCGCCATCGGTGCCGGCAGCGGCGTCATCAGCGGCACGCTCTCCGGCGGCAGCGCCGGCGTGTACCCGGTGGTGGTGACGGCCACCGATCCGTTCGATCTGTCGGCGACGCAGGCGTTCGAGTGGACAGTCAACGGCGCGCCGGAGATCTTCACCGACGGTTTCGAATAGACGCTTCGCGCATGTCCGCGCCCGCACCGCCGCACGCCGCAGCGCGGGCGCACGACAAACCGAACGGCGCACAATCGCTGGTGCGGACGCGTTGCGCGCACTACGCTCGCGGAACTCCTTCGAGCGTCCCTGCCATGCACACGTCCACCGCTTCGCGTTTTGCACCCCTTCTGCGCCGCATCGCCGTGCTGGCCGTCGCGCTCGTCGCAACCAACATCGGTGCGAGAGACATCACCGCAAAGGACGCCGCGCCCGCGCTGCGTGAAATCATCCTCGTCCGCCACGGCCACTACGCCGCCGACCCGAGCATCGATGCACGCATCGGTCCCGGCCTCTCGCCGCTGGGCGTGGCGCAGGCGCACCTTGTCGGCGCCCGCATCCACGCCGACGTTCCGCGCATCGACGGCCTGCACGTGAGCCCGATGCAGCGCGCGCGCGACACCGCTGCCTCCATCGGCGCGCTGTTTCCGGAGCGCAGCTTCGAGGTGCTGCCCGACCTCGCCGAATGCACCCCGCCCACGCGGCGCAAGGACATCACCGCGCAGGAATCGCCCGAGTCCCTCGCCGCCTGCAAGGCGCAACTCGATCGCCTGTTCGAACGCCATTTCGCAACGCCCGGCCCGGCCGGCCGCACCGACCTGTTCGTCTGCCACGGCAACGTGATCCGCTACCTCGTCATGCGCGCGCTCGGCGTAGACAGCGAGGCGTGGCTGGAACTCTCCATCGGCCACGCCAGCGTCACCCGCATCCGCGTGGAAGCGGATGGCCGCTACAAGGTGATCGCGGTCGGCGACGTGGGCCACCTCCCGACCCACCTGCGCACCGGCGCAAGCGGCGATCCGGAGCGCGATCTGGCGGTGGACAGCCTGCGCACCGCGCCCGCGCCTGCAGTGCCCTCGCGCATCGAATAGGACGGCGTCCGCAATCCGGCGGCTGGCGGCGCGTTTCGTCATACGATCGCGAGGCCCGGCGCGCGAAGGCCTCGGTGCATGGGGCGGATTTGCCTAGACTCGCCAGCGTCGCCGGCACCGCACGAAGTCCCCGCAGCGGCACGGCCTGCTGCCATATCCGCCTCAAACGTGTGCGATCGCATCGCCGTGGTCCGTGTCGCCAACGCGTCAGCCGTGGCCCGGTGTCACGTGAGCGCCGATTCTCCCACCCATCCACGTCACAACTTGTGAAATTCGCCATCGGCATTTTCATGACACAGCGCACAGGATAAATTCCCCGGACGCGCCACCATCCGCGCGCCCGTTGCAGAGAAAAATCCGGGGATATGGGAAACAGGGGTCCCATCGACGACTTGACCACGCGCGGGATCGCGCGCGCCCGCGACGGCGTGCTCGGCATGGCCACGCTGATCCCCTCCCGCCACCTTGCCCTCCCGCGCATGACCGCGGGCGAACGCCGCACCGCGCATCGGCTCGAAGACAAACTCGACGACGATTATCTCGCCTGGTTCGACGTGCCCATCGGCCCGCGCCAGCGCCAGCCCGATTTCGTGGTGCTGCGTCCCAACCGAGACTTCCTGCGTCGCGCACCGAGCAACCCGCTCATCCATCCCGCGACCCACCCAAACCCGCGCGCCCCCACCCACCTCCGCGGCACCATCGAAGCCTCCCTTCTCCCGCGCAGCGGGGGAAGGTGCCGGCAGGCGGAAGGGCGCACTCTCCCCAAACGAGGCAACACCGTCACCCCACCCTCGCCGCCCAAATCCACAAACGTGCCTCATGGCTAGACGCAACAAAGGCCTCGTCGAACTGCTTGCCGACAGCCCGTGGCCTGCCGGCCTGATAGTCGGCGCAACCGGCTTCCTCGTCATCCGCTACGGCCTCGGCTGGTCCTTCTCGACCTTCGGCGGGCGGTTCATGACCGGCGTCGGCACCGCATTTTCGGACGGCGCACTCGCTCCGCTCGCATGGCTGTTCCTGGGCATGGGCGCGCTTGCATCGCTCGCGTCGCTTATCCGCTCCCGACACCGCGCAGCCACGCTCGACAACAACCGCACGCTCCAGCAGATCCGCGACCTCAGCTGGATCCGATTCGAGCAACTCGTCGGCGAAGCCTTCCGCCGCCAGGGCTATGCCGTCGAAGAAACCGGCCTCGGCGGCGCCGACGGCGGCATCGACCTGCGCCTGCGCCGCGAAGGCCAACTGCACCTCGTCCAATGCAAACAATGGCGCCGCGAACGCGTCGGCGTGAACGTGGTGCGCGAAATGTTCGGCCTGCTCGTCCACCACGGCGCGCATCGCGTGAAGATCGTCACCATCGGCGACTTCACCCCGGACGCCCGCGCCTTCGCCCGCGACAAACCGGTGGACTGCATCACGGGCGCGCAACTGCTGCAGCTGATCGACGGGCTACCTCTCCACGCAACGGACAGCATGCCGTCGACGGTCAACCCCGCGCGCGCCGCCGACTGCCCGACCTGCGGCAGCACGATGACCACCCGCACGAACAGGCGATCCGGCGAACGTTTCCTGGGCTGCACCCGCTATCCCGCGTGTCGCGGCACACGCAAGGTCGACACCAATGCGCTTGCCTGAGCTTGACACAGGAAACTGCACTCTGACCCGGGTTTTACCACTCTGACCCGGGTTTTACGGGTTTTAGCGGGCGCTGGAGAAGCGGTTTCTGGATAAGGGGGAAGCAGGGTGAGGGGAACGAAATTGCGCTCTGACCCGCATTTCGCACGCATTTAAGACTGTCGCAGATTAACTAAAATCAAGGGCTAAATATGATAGATACAGCAATCGTTTCAGCTACACTTGCGGGATCGAAGCTCGCCGTAGAATGGGTTTCCGGCCTAGCCAAAGCTTGGCGGCTTTCCAACTCCGACAAGCGCGAATGGAATGAAATGTGTGCCGCAATAGTCAGCCATACCAGCAACCTGGTGGGCCGCTTCAGCGTAATACGGACGATCGCATTTCCGAACGACTCTGTAGAGTTAGACTCAATCTACGTTCCACTGACGCTGGTAAATGAAAAACTCCGGATCAGTTGCAAAGTCAATTCGTTCCCCACAGATCTATTGAACAAACACAAGAAAATAATGGTCGTAGACGCTGCAGGAATGGGAAAATCTACGGTTACAAAAGTAATTTATCTCAAGTGTCTGAGTGAGCGCAAACATCTACCTCTATACGTAGATCTCAGGAGGCTTTCGGGGGATGAATCAGTGGAGCACTCCCTTGGAAAGCAAATGGGATTGAAACAAAAGCACTATGAATTTTTCTCCGAGCTCCTCACCACAAAGCCAATTCTTATCGTTTTTGACGGGTTTGACGAAATCACCGACAGCCAAAAGCAGAAAGTAGCTCGCGCGCTCCGCGATTTCTCCGATCGGGCTAAGGAATCGAGAATAATAATTACAAGCCGACCTGAACTCCCATTTAGCGAGTACACCGATTTCGCCACGTTGAGTATACAGCGACTCACAATACCAGAAGCCAGCCTTTTAATTGAAAAATATGGCCTAGCCTATAATTTTGCGGATGCAGCCGCAGCGCTTTTAGCGGAGCTAAACGTCCGTCACTCGGCAACAATCAACAGCTTCCTAGAGAATCCACTTCTAACCTCACTTGTTTTTCGAGCCTTCGAGTATAAATCAATCGTCCCAGTCAAACGAACTGTATTCTATCGCCAAGTGTTTGATGCGCTTTATGCGTCACACGACGCAAACAAGGAAACTGGTTTCTCGAGAGAAAAAAAATGCGGCCTTCATGAAGACGAATTTCACCGGGTCCTCAGAGCACTCGCCTCCATCTACAAACGCGAGAAATCCGTAGAAGTTAAGAAAGAAAAATTTCTAGACATGGTTAAGGAGGTACGAAAATCAATTTGTTCAGATTTAATATTTGCGCCGCAAGATTTCCTGGCAGATGCGACCCACGCCGTTCCCATTTTCGTGAGGGACGGAGAATTCGTCAGATGGTCCCACAAATCGCTCATGGACTATTTCCTCGCCGAATTCTTGATTCTCGACTATTCGGCATCCAAGGAGGATGCATTGAAAAAAATTGCCTTTGGCCAGGAAAGCACATCAAATGAAAACCTGCTTACGCTCACCTGCGAGCTGGACCCGGCATTGTTTTCAAAAGCGGTGGTGGTCCCAGCAATTAAGGAATTGACGCAAGCACACGACAACATTTCGCAACAACTGCCTCCCCATTTAGATAAAGACTTGCGGCGCGACATTTCGATCTTTTGCTCTCTGTACCATGTATACGCACTACCAGATCAGCAGAACTTCAATCCTCATATATGGGATCAGCTTGGCGAAAAAGGCAGCAAAAATAAGGGATTAAACCTCGATATATTTGTTCCGCAATTTATATATTACCTAGGACTTGACGCTGGTGCACTTCTCATATCTGCCCATCGCTCATTCGTAGCATTGCGGGCCGCGATAAGCTTAGGACTCATACCTACTATAAGTTTGTGGGACATTTCTAGAAGCTATTCAGACTCTGAGGCCACCATCTCACTTAAGTCATTAAAAAGAAGATCGAGTATATTTCTAAAGAGTAGTGATGAAAATACTTGGGATGAACAGAGCATCGACAACAATTTTCCAGCCGTAATGAAAACAATTAACGCGGCCGACTTTCCTGTTGTTGATTTTCCTGGCATTGCTAAATATGGACGTGAACTAGAAAAGGCATCCGCCGCCTCGATTGCGGCCAGATCAACTGATATATTTTAGGAAATAACGGGGTCAGATCCACTTTGCCGTTGAAAAGAGACTGCAGAACTGAAATAACGGCGTCAGGTCCACTTGCAATGTTTAGGAGATTTACAGCAACTCAAAGTGGATTTGGCCCCGATTCGCAGGCATTTCGACAGACGCCTAGAGAGATGGCGACTAGGGCCAGCCTTGCAATTCGCTACCGATATACTACTGAGCAGAGAAAAATGTCAAAAGTTCCGTTCAGACAACAAGCTTCAGAGTATGACTGTGTTCCAACCACGTTTATCAATGGCCTGTCTGCCCTGTTCCAGCGAAAAGAAATACCAGCAGCTGTCATTCAGAAAGTATTCTTGTACACACTGGACAGTTTTGAGCGTGGGACACACGGACAGGGGACTACGCTTCACGCAACCGCGTTACTCGCAGACTGGCTCGAAAGGTGCAGGCTAAAGAATTTTGGCGTTAAAGCAGTTCATCTTGAAGGGGCGAGCGTAAATTTTGGGCCTGGCAGTCTAGTCTCCAAATGCCTCAATGCAGGCGGTGTTGCTCTGCTTGGCGTGACGTGGGGGAAGAATGGGCACTACATCCTAGCACTTAGACACGATGCGCGCTGGGTATATGCTTTTGATCCCTATCCAATTGCGCACAAAAATAAGAAGCACGTCGAGTCGCTGGAATTTGATGGCAAGCAGGGGCCGAATTGCAGAATTCTAAAGCAGTGGCTCAACGTGCGATCTGACAAGAGTAATTATCGTCTCGGCACCATCGCAAACCGGGACTGCGTCCTGCTTTCTCGATCGAGCGATAGCTGAACGGAGACGCAGAGAACGCCCAATTTTCAAGATTCGGGTCCAAAAGGAGTCGGGGGCAGAGTGTAATAGTAGACACGATAAAATTCACTCTGAACCGAACTTCCGGGAATTTCCAACCCGAATTTCCGTCACGCAGACACGGGCCATGAACTTGAAAAATCTATTCGTCGCACTTGCGTGCTTTCTTTTGGGCCCGATTGATGCGTTCGCCTACCAGATTGCCCCGATGGGATCGTCGTTCGAGGCGCGACTGACGAACGAGACAGACAGCAATTTAGCCAAGATTGCCGGTCGTGTGGGCGTGCTTCTCAAGAGTCCTGTGCACGAGGAAATCACGCAGCTCGGGAGTGGCTGCCCGGTCGAACCGGCGGAGCTTGCGAAAGACCGCTTGTGTGGTGACGTTGACGCTCCGTTTGCCGGTACTTTCATCATTTACGGCGTGCGGTGGAATGACCTTCCGCCGTTCAGGCTGTCCGAGCGCGAGGGACGTTGCTCGGCCTTCGGCAAGGCCTGCCGCACGAGCGAAACCGTCCGATTTTCCACGCAACCGGCATGCTGGTATTGCCTGTTCAAGGATGCGGAGAAAACCGCGGCCTCCAGACGCATTGCAGGTTGCCGCGCGACCGACGGCGCATTGCGCGGCAATCTGATGACAAGATCGCATTTCGGGGATCTCCAGTTCCTGCATGGCATGGCGTCCGAGGAAGGCATGTCGGCGGGTGTGACACAACGCAAGGTTGAAGAGTGGTTGCAGTTCGCATGGATGGTCGCTTCTCGCGAAATCCCGCCCGAGCGTCGCCTCAAGGAAATCGACATTCCGACGATCCAGGAGCACTTTTCCTGCACGGAATGGACAGTGGCCGATCTCTACATCCTCGGCCGGCAAGACAGGAAAAGCGGCCTGCTCGACAAGATCCACGACATCGCGTTCGGCTCGGTGCTTCACACCGTGCAGGATTCCTTCGCCGCTGGGCATGCCTCGCGGGAAGACGCAGGCGTGCGCCCGATGTGCGGCGAGACCGGATTTCGGGCGCCCCCAGCGATTCGCGAATTCCATGTGTATGGATCGCAGGACGGAGCACTGCACGATGCCAAGGACAGCCGCAACGCGCTGGTGGACGGGCGCGCGACCGACGACTGGCCCGGCGCGGTGGAGGCGACGCGCAATCTCTTTGCACTGTACGAGGACAGACGGACGTGGGGAGAAGCGCGCGAATATGTGCGGTGCCTCTTGCGGCTGACACCAGACGCCACGCGCTCCTCACCCGGGAGTTCGTTTCGCAAAGGGCCACTTTGATGCGCATTCAACGCGAAGGGGTCAGCGACGCGAAAGGGCCGACGTGAAGGGACCAGAGTGATTCACCTTCGGCACGGTGTCAGGCCCACTTGACCCTTGAGGAGTGCCAGGTCGACCTGGCCCCGACACGGGCGGTAGCCCAAGCGAGATCAACTTCATTTTTCAGGGCGGGGATGAAACACCATGAGATTCCATTTTCGATGGCTGGCTGCAATGTGCTTGATCGTCCCCGCAATCGTCAATGCCGACGACCTCACAACCAATTCCGAGGCGGTATCGAATGGCTGCGGTACCGGATGGAATCGGTGGCTGGTGCCGGACTCGATTCCGATGGTCAAGTGCGACTTCGTTGCGGCCTGCCACAATCACGACGTGTGCTATGGCAAGTGCGAAGGGCGTGCTCGCGATCCCAAGGCGCCGGAGTGCGCCTATCTTCTTTGCAAGCCAGGCGGCGCCAAGGAAGGGTCACGGGAGTGCGTCAGCAGTGTCGCAATGACACATTCGATCACGGACGCCGAGATCCGGCGCAATCGGTGCGACGTGGCGCTCGGTAACGAGATCATCGCCAACAACGGAAACCGGCGGGTGTGTCTCACCTTCGCCAACGTCTACCGGAACGCGGTCAAGCGCTGGGGCGCGGATGCCTTCCAGGGCATCGGCGATGGCGGGACGATCCTCCGGCAGAAACGCGACGATTATGACGGCGCGATCCGGGATCTTTTCCGATTCGGGACCGAGGCCGAGTTCGAACGGGTGGACGCAGCGATGGCCCGCGGCGATCTCGATCTGGAGAAGCCCATCGCGTATGTCCGCGGTCGCGGCATCGTCAATCTCGAAACGAGCGAACCATGAATGCCCGGCACCTCGGCCAGCTTGTGCTGGCGATGTCGCTGGTCGCGCTCGATGTGGCGTCCGTACGCGCGGACAACAGCGGGCAGGACATCATCGATGCGGGTAACAGGACAATCGATCTGATAGGCAGGGAAATCTTCCACCCGCATCTGAGCGAAAACGAAAGGCGGCTGTTCAGCGAACAGCGTATCAGCGTGCGACCGGCGGCCGATTTCAATGCTTATGTGGACTACCAGAACGAGCGGATCCTCATCCCCGGCCAGATGCTGGCCGAAGTGCAGCTGCAGATCCACGGCCAGATCATGGTGTTCGAGAACCCCTCGCTTGCGGGGAAATATGCGGACTGGCTGTACGCGCTTGCCGAGCGCACGGCGCGCGCGGCCAGGCGCATTAGGGACAAGCAAGCTGTGGTGGACGACATACCCATCGAGTCGTTCTGGCATTTCGCCGGCGTCCCGCAGCCGCGCGGGCTCACCCCTCGACAAGCGGTCTATCAGTCCGAGGTCTTCATCGACCTGCTGTCCTTCATCGTCGGCCACGAGCTGGGCCACCTGGCGCTGGGGCATGGCGCAACTGCATCTGCCGGGAATCGCGCCGCGCAGGAATATGCCGCGGACGCATATGCGTTGAATTTGATGCAGCGGAGCGGCCGCTCGGTGTTGCCGGTGATCTCGCACCTCTACATGAGGTTCATCGCGATGGAAGCGGTGACCGGTGAAGCCGGGCACTCGTCAAGCCGCTCGCATCCGCCGTCCCAGTGCAGAATCCACAGGATCGGGCACGCCGAACTTGCAGGAATCATGCAGTCCCCCGCGGCACGCGCCAACTACGAGCGCACTACCGGCATGAGCGTGGAAACCTTCTACCAGCAGCTCCGCGAGTTCGCGAGAGCGTGCGAAGAAACTAGCGGGCGTGGCGATGCGTGACGATTGCCGGGCTCCCGATGCCGGCCAGCGATACCGGGTCGATGCGAAGGCACCATGCCTTCGAGGCATGGATCGTCGATTTCCAACCGGGCGCCGACACACCACGGAGTGAGTATGGAAAATTTTTCCCCACAGCTACTGATACCCGCCGGAGCGGTTACCGCAGCGCTAATTGCGGGCTTCTTCAGCTTTCTCGAAACCGGGGTCGAAACCGGGGTGGTCGAAACCGGCGTCAGAGTGCAATTTCCGAAACCGAGAAACCGGGGAAACCGGGGAAACCGGGGGCAGAGTGCAATTTCCAAACCCGGGTCCAAACCCGGGTCACCATTTCGCCGCCGTATGCAATAGGCTAAAACTGGGGTCAGTGAAACTGGGGTCAGGAGTAAAACTCGGGTCCGAGTGAAGTTTAAAACCAATAGCCGCACGTGCTCGAATCTGACTTAATACGGGCTTCTTTACACATTCCATGAGCGAGGCGATGGGGATGAGATATGAATAATTCAGTAGACAAAACAACTTTAGAAAAGCATAAAAAATTTAATGGCCTTACAGCAATGATTGCAATTGCCGGCTTCTCTATGGCCGGGAGTCTCGCATTGATCTTGGTGGTCCATGAACTAGACGCACCTGCACTCGATCAAGCGGGGAATATTGTCCAGTCGGCGCGCTCTATATGGTCGGTAATTTTAGAACATATCGCGACGGCACTAGCGATTTTGTCGATATGGCATGTGGTGGATCAAATTGTCGTACGCCGAGAGCTGAAACAGGAGTTATTTGATTTTTCAAAGGAACTAAAAACGAACGCAGAAACGTTAGCTGACGACAAGGCCAAAGATATCAATAGTCGGCTCGACACGCTTGAACAAGCGGTAACACTGGCTCGACATGACGCGGCCTTAGGGCTGTCCGAGACTTTTCATGACGTCGATATTTTCAGCTTCCGCGAGGTGATAAAAAGCACCCACTCGCTAACAGCTGTCCTGGCTGACGGGCATAGCTGGGTTGCAAAGTATTCAGAAGAACTATCGGAAAGATTTTCAGACCATAGCAAGAAAACCACATTCATACTTGCTCATCCTGATTCGGACCTGATTCCAGTTCTCTCTAGAAAGATTGGCATGACACCGGAACTTTGCAGGCAAAGGATTTATCTAACAGTACGCGCTCTGACAAAGCTAAAAGAATCAAATTCTGCGGTAAAAATTAGGGGCCATTCGTTAATAAACTGCCATTCGGTCTACATCGCAGATAAACGAGCAATTTTTTCCCCTTATTTTCTTTCGACTACACGGAGGCAGCCACCGATATTTGTTTTCAAGGACACGGGAGGAAACTCATTTGCAAACAAGCTTGCCAAAGACGTCGATGTCCTAGAAAGGGAATCGAGCCCTATCATGGAGCAGCTTGCCTTGTCACTGGAAAAGAAACCGGGGTCAGAGTACATTTAAAAAATACCGGAGGAGTACATATGGAAGGTTTCGTCGTACTGCTGATCGTTGTCGGCGTGGTCGCGCTGCTGATCCACGCTGGCTCACAGAAAACCGGGGTCAGAGTCAACTTTTCTGAAAATGTACAGCATCAACGTAGAGGAACACGTTACATCGAGCGCACCCAATACAGAGTGCTCAACACGGCTTCGTAATCGCGCGGCGGCAACGATTGCTGCATGGCTTGGAGCAATGTCGAGCCTGGCCGGCAACCGAACCGAACGCAGAAGCTCAGCGTGGTCAGCGAATCCGGACCGCACGCCGTCTGTCGCTCGCATGTCAATGCAAGTGCTGCGCGGCCAAGAGCACGGTAGCTATCGGGGTTGTCGGGATGCAATGCGAGGGAGGATGGAGGAGCATCCGCCTCAACCAGAAAAAGCATGGAATCCAGCGCGCTGGACGATGCGAGGTCCCCACTGCGGAGGTTTTCGCGCGCGGAAGTAACCGCTTCTTCAATGTTGCCTTCCGCCACCAATTTTCCCAGGGAAACGGAATCCAGCCCACCGCCGCCCTGAGTTGCCCGCTTGTAGCGTTCGTCAAGCGTGGCGACATCCAGGCCGCCACAACGCGATGCAAGGTCCTGCGCCGCCCAGTCCCGGAGGGGGTCGACGACCGCCTCGGCACTGTAAGCCGCCAGCGTCTGGCACGCTTCCCTGATGCTCGCCCAAGCCGATCGGGTAGCGAAATCCTCATCGCCACGGCGAGCGCGCAAATCGTCAAAAGCCGCTGCAAGATGGTCTGCGCGCAAAACCGGGCTCAGGGCCTCGGCGATAGGCAATGACTCGCCTGCCGTCGAGGAGTTTCTTGAGGGCAAAGCTCCCGCAAGGCGAGGGGCTAGGTCCCCCGCCGTTGCAGGCGCTGCGGATACCCGGCTGGACTCGCGCTTCCCAGGGCCAAGCGCCGACGCAACCAACCACGCGACGCCGGCGACTACCGCCACCGCCACAAATACAGCGACAATGACTTTTGACTTGCCAAAACGCATCAAGACGCCAGTCCTATTCCGGGCAATTTTCGATGGCACCAGCCTCGTGGAGCAGTGGTTTCAACGCGGAATCGAGTCAGGTTCCGCGTACTGGGCACAAGTGCATCACACGTTGCTCACTCGGCGTGTGACATGCACTGGCCACGCCATCGGCCCCGCGCCGCGCCACCTGCTGCTCTCCCTATTTCTCCGCGCTGGCATGCGACGCCGCCACGATGCAGCACCCGCACACCGACTGCGTGCCGGGCACCGTGGTGGTCCACTGCCCTTCCCACTGCAGCGTCTTTGCGCTGCACACGGCGGGGCACGTGGTCTGCGCGGCGTCGTTGTTCCAGATCGGGCCGGCGGCGAGGTCGATGCAGGCCTTGTCCGCCAGGCCGAGCAGGAAGCTGAAATCCGCCGGATACGTCACCGGTTTCGCAGTGGTGCCGCTGCTGTAGGCCAGTGTCGCGTTGGAATGGCAGTTCACGCAGTTGCCGTTCACCGGATCGGCCTGGATGTAGGTTTCCATCGTGCTGTTGCCGAGGAAGGCCGGCACCGAACCGTTGGTGAGCGTGGTGCCGTCGGGCTCCACGTTGCCGCCCCAGTTGGTGCCGATCAGGTAGTAGTTGGCGAACACCGAGTCGAGCGCCGCGAGTTGCGCCTGCCACGCGGTGTTGAGCTGCTGCGTCAGCGAGTACACCTGCCAGCAGTGCGAGACCTGGGTGCCGCAGGATGCGCCGCTCTGGGACGTGGTGAGATATTTGGCGGCGTACGGCGGCGTGCTGCTCCAGACGTAGTCGCCGTCCGGCGACGCCACCGGCGGCGTGTTGGTGGGCAGGTCGCTGCATGCGGGGTTGTAGTACGAAAAACCGCCCGTGCCGTCCGCCACCGGGCACAGGTTGGGCGAGGCCTTGGTGCTGGCGATGGTCTTGTAGCAGTTGGGGTCGGTGGCATCGCAGGCCGCGGCCGCCGTCGGCGCGTTGTCCTTGTGCTCGAACGAGGCCCAGATGAACTGCGCGTTCAATGCGCCGTCCTGCACGTTGTTCTGGATGATGTGCAGCCCGACGAGGCCGAGCGTGACCTGCGCGCAGAGGCGCTGGTTGTTGTCGACCTTGCCTTCTTCCACGTCGAGCAGAGCCTGGATATTGAAGTAGCGCGGCTGCTCGGAGGCATCGATGATGCGCCACGCGGCCTTCACCTCCATCGCGCCGGGCACGGTGGCGGTGGGCATCGGCAGTGCGACGGTGCCGCCGGCCTGGGCGAAAAGTTGCTGGCCTGCGAGGCTGTCGAGATTGTTCTGCGTGATGTAGGTTTTTTCGATGTCGTTGAGGCGGCGCTCGAACAGGGTCCAGTTGCCGTTGACGTCGATCACCGGCTGGTTGGTGGCCGCTTCGAGGAAACCTTCGTCGTTCTGCCCATCCGATTTCGCGATGAGGTTGAAGCGCGGCAGGTTGTCCGGATTCGCGCAGTTGCCGGGCGGACCGCCGAACACGTCCTCGGGGCGCGACCAGCGCTGCCACACCGTCGGGCCCGTGCCGGAAAGGCCGGTGGCCGGGTTGCCGCCGGACTGGCTGGCCTGCCAGTTGAGCGCGACGAACATCTGCCACGCCATGTTGTCGAACGGCGTCTGCACGTCGCTCTTCGCCGAGGTGACGTCGTTCGACAGGCCCGGATAGCCGACGCCCACGTGCAGTGCGTCGTCGGTGCCGATCGCCGTGGGAATGACCGAACACAGGGCATCGCCGCCACTGGCGCAGTACACCGGCGTCGGCACGTACGGCGCCGGTGGATCGGCTGTCTCGCTCGCAGCGCAGGCCGAGCCTGCGACGAGGACGGAAAGAAGCAGCATCGGGTTGCATGCATGGCGTTGCATCGTTGCCCCCTTGCGTGACGGGTCGGATGACCCTGGCTGGCATCGACTTGCTGTCGCGGGAAGGGCAGATCTCTCAGGCAGGCGACGGAGCCGGCGCGACGCGATCGAGGCAGTGGCGGACGCAGCGATTCGGTCCGCGCGCACGATCGCGGGAAAGGCGGCGACTTCGACGCCGTGACCTCCCGGTTGCCCGCACAGCGGGAGAACGGTCACCATCCCGGGCGTCACGGAACGTGGAGAAACCGCCGTTGATGGAATGGATGAAGGATGCTTCCGAGGTACTTGGCAACCTCGCTCTTCTGGCGGGTGCGGTGGGCGGTGGCTGGTTTGCGTGGCACGAACATCGAAAGAGACGGGCGTTTTCCGCGATCCTCGAAGTGCGGGCGGATGCGAAATTCATCGACATCGGCGATTCCACCGCGTTGTCCGTGGCCCTGGAGATAAGAAACATCGGCGCGTCGCGCACCACGCCGAGGGCGATACGCTTGCGCGTGTTCTCGCTGGCCGTCGTCAACGGCAAGTTCGAAACCACACCGCTCCACGACACGGCCCTTGCCGTGTCGCACGACGGCATCACACCGAACAACATGTTCGTGGACAGCGGCGAGGCGATCTTCCGTTCGGAATCGATCGCCGTTCCGCGCGAGGTTCGCGCCGTGAAGGTGGAGGTGCTGGTGAACTACGATGCCGAGTATCGGTCCTATCGGGACTTCGTTTTTTCCAGGTAGTCCGGCGCCGGCACGTTAGTCGGACGCCGCGGCCGGCGGCACGATACGCTCGTGCCAGTCCGGGATCAGTCCGAGGGCGGCGGTGCCGTACCACTCGCGATACTCGGCCACCATCTCGCCGTTGACGATGACCGGATCGGTGTCAGTCAGCGCGCGCGCGGCGTCGATGCCGTCGACGGCGAAGACGTAGAGTCCGCGCCACCCGGCGGCATCGGCCATGAACGGCCCGGCGAGCACGAGCTGTCCGGCCTCCGACCAGCGCGCCATGTTCGCGAAGTGGCCGGCGAACATCGCGTCGCGCTCGGGCCCGTCCGGCACCCGCGTGGGGCCGGTCTTCAGCAGCACGAGGATGTACTTGCGCATGCCGCGTGCGTCGGCGCCGAGGCGCTGCGCGAGCGCGGCGTCGTAGCCGGAAGGCGCGGGTTCCGTGGCCGGCGCCTGCGCGGTCGCGCTGGTGCAGAGGCAGGCCAGCAGGCCTGTAGCGAGGAGGAGGCGTGGCGGCAGTGTGCGCATGGCGGTGCTCGATGGGATGTGCGTCGTGGCGCCGGCCGGTCGACGCCAAAGTGGTTCGGCGTCGGCGTCGGCGTTGCAGCGGCAGTGTGCGCGTCGCCTTGGCCGGCGGCAATCGTCGCCTCGCAGCATGCCTTCGCTGCGCGGCATCGCCGCGCGCAGGTCGTCCCCTGCACTGCCCGACTGGCGCCGGTGCTCCCGCGAACGCAGGTGTTCGCCGCGCCACGTCAATGACGCGATCTGCACGTCCTGGCTAGACTCCGGCGCAATGGATCGCCTGCACAACCGCGGGCGACACGCGACGCCTTGTTGCTGCCGCTCGGCAGAGACCGGAGACGGGTGGATTTAGGCCGTCGCCGCGCGACGCCGCCTGCTTGCGCATCGGAGACTGCACATGAACGCGAAGCACGATTCGTCCACGTCCGGGTTTGCGGTGCTGTACCGCTGGCGGCTGCATCCTGGGCTGGAAGATTCGTTCGTCCAGGCGTGGTATCGGGTGTCGGAGCGGCTCCGCTCGGAGCGCGGGTCGCTCGGTTCGCGTCTGCATCGCGGCACGGACGGGCTCTGGTACAGCTATGCGCAGTGGCCGAGCGCGCAGGCGCGGGACGATGCGTTTTCGCTCGGCGCGGTGGACGCGCAGGCCAGCGAGCAGATGTCGCGGGCGATTGCCGAACGCCTGCCCGAAATCGTGCTCGAACCGGTCGCCGATCTGCTGTTGCCGATGGGCGGCGGCCGCTGACGGTTCGATCCGCGCACCTGTTCTTCGCGTCGCGCGTCATCGCAAGACCTCGGCGCGGCGACGTCTGCCGGCTGGGAATTTCCGCGACAGGTTCCCGTGCCGTCGAAGCATCCTTCTCCCGCGTGCGCGGTTGAGGTGACGCGGTGGCGGCCTGCCGCGGGATGGCCCCCTCCTGCCTGCCGGCATCCTCCCCCGCTGCGCGGGAGAGGAAGGTGTCGTTGTGGCGGCGTCGGCTCGTGCCGCGTCGTGCGTCCAGCCCATCGTCGGCATTGCTCGTGCGGGACGTGTCGGCTTGCCGCGGGCGGATGTCGTTCGGCCGATGGGGATTGAGGGCGGATGTCGCTGCGTGCATCGACGCCGTTGCGAGCGCCGACGGCAGTCGCCTGACGACCGCGTCCGTCATGCACGCGGCTCAGCGTGTGGTCGCGTTCCGCCGCGAGGCTTCTTCGAAACAGTCGCATTGCGCGCTGGCATTGGGTGCGCGATGCCGCAGGCAACGTGAAGGGCCAGGGCAATCTCTCGCTCGCGGTCGACGATCTTGCGCGGATCGGCCAGATGGGGTTCGACCGCGGCCGCCACGGCGGCGAGCGCGTGATCGGCGGCGACTGGATCGACGCAACGCTGGCGCCGACGGTACCGATCGGCGACACCGATCCGTTCGCCGACCGCTATGGGCGCTTCTGGTACGGCACGACCCATCCGTCGCGCGGCCAGGAGGTGCATGTTGCGTTCGCATCGGGCAACGGCGGCAACAAGATCTACGTGATCCCCGCGCGGCACATGGTGGTGGCGATCACAAGCCGCGCCTACGGGCGCGGCTACGGACAGCGGCGCTCGCAGGACATCCTCAGGGCACTGCTTGCGGTGGCGTGACGGCAGTGCTGTTCGACCGTGCTCGCCGGCAGCGCGTGGCGCCGAGCACCTGGCTGATCATCCGCACATGCAGGGACTGACGGTAATGGTGACCACGCACAGGTTGCCGGCGACGTTACTCGCTCAGCGCCCTGCTCGCGCCCTGGACGCTCAACGGGATCGCAGGATCCTCGAAACCGTCGGCGAACATCCCGTACGGCAAGACGGTGTCCGTATCGGTCGCAGCATCGTTCTCGGGATCCAGCGCGGCAATATCGCCCGGCAATGCCGCCGTCGCAGTGACTGCAATGGTGGTAGCGCCAGCGGCTTCGACGCGTGCAGCGATGTCGAAACGCAGAAAGCTGCCATCCGGCAGCGCCGCATCGATCTCGAGAGAACCCGCGCCGGAAGCGTCTGGCGGACAGGTCGCGGTGGAAATATCCGTGCGGCAGTGCCAGAGAAAATCGCGCAGGGCGGCAGGCTGCATGACGACTAGCTGCACATCGGAAGCGTCGGAGGGTCCGGCGTTGGCCACGATGACGTGATAAGTCACCGCGTCACCGTCGAACACGTGTGAGACGCCGTTGTCGATGGCGCTTTGCAGGTCGGCGCCGGGGGGCACCGTCACGACGAACTCGACCGGTGCGGACACGTTGACGTGCTTGCCGCCCGCAGGTCCGGAGTCGCGCACACGCGCGAGCACCGACGCGGTGCCGCTGCGTCCGCTCAGCGTCAGGACCAGGCTTCCGTCATCGCCGATGTCGACGTGACCCTCGCCGAGGACTCCTTCGGGATCGGTTGCCACATCGAGCAGGTAATCGTCGACCTGCTGGCTCGCATCCTCGTCGTCGGGGCCCGCATCGAACCGGGCGAACGCCGGAATCGTCTGCGCTCCGCTGCTGCCGGCCGCGAACGGCGGCAGTGTCGCCAACGTGAGCGTGGGCGCATCGTTGATGTCGGCCACGTCCACGGAGAGCGTGGCGATATCCGACAGTTCGCCTTCGTCATCGGTCGCGCGCGCGGCCACCACGACAGAGCCACCGGCTACACGCGCGGGACATGCGAGCGTGCCCGGTTGCGTCGCCTCGAGAGTGGCGTCGAATTCGCCATCATGATCGCAATCGACCTCCACTCGCACCACCACATCGCCGGCGGACGGGCTCTGCGCTGCAACCGCGAGCGATAGCGGCAGGTCCTCCACCGCGTCTTCCGCGAGTGAAACGGTCATGGCCGGTCGCGCATCGAGCACGGTGACAGCAACGCTGCCCGTGGCGATACCCGATGCGCCGTCCGACACCTGCACCACGATGGTCTGCGTGCCGGGCGTGTCCGTGGCGCAATCGTGTTCCGGCGCAGGCTGCGGGCCGGCGTCGAACATGCCATCACCATCGCAGTCGAACCGGTAGGCGAGGTCTGGACTCTCCTCGTCCGTGGCAGCCACGTGGACGCCTACGACGCTGCGCTCGTACACCGCTTCCGGCGTGTGCGTGACTGCCTGGATCTGCGGCGGCGCATTGGCGAAGCTTGCGGCCACCGCCAGCGGCGCACGCACGTCGCGCTCGGTGCGCGGATTCTCCTGGCTGCCGTCGCTCCAGCCGGCGAAATGATGGTGCGCATCGGCCACAGCCTGCACCGGCGTACCGTCGCCACCGTGCGGCACGGTTTGCTGTGTATCGCCGAGCAACGCGCCATTGGCACCGGCAACGTAGGACACCGTGTAGGTGTCCGACGCGAACGTCACCATGATGGTGCAGTCCGCCAGCAGCGGGGCGGTCGTGAATGCGGTGTCGATCAGTGTGCCGCTGCAGCCGTCCGCCTGCACGATCGACTGGCCTTCGGGCGGCGTGAGATCGAACGTGGCAACGGTGCCGTGGTCGGCCCAGTGCACGGTCTCGCTGCCGTTCGCGACGATCGTGACGCGCACCGGCAGGCGATGCAGCCAGGCGGCGCCGGCGCGCGGATACGTGCCGTCTGCCGAAGCGCTGCCCGGCGCGCCGATCAGCAGCGTCTGCCCGTCGAGCGCCACGGCGTTGCCGTAGCCGTCGCGCACGCGGCTGTCGGTGGGCTGCAGCGTCCCAATCGGTGCAAATGCCTCGCCGTCGCGGCCGAACAGATACACCGCGCCGGGTGGCGTCTGCTCCGAATAGGGATCGCGCGTGGCGCCGAGCGCCAGCAGGTGCGGCCCGAGTGCGACGTCGCGTCCGACACTGGCGCCGTCCGGGGCCGAGGCCACGCTCAGGCGCTGCTGCTGCACCCAGACCCCGCCGCTGCGACGGAACAGGTAGCCCGCGCCGCTGCGCTGGCCCACGGGCCCGGCCGACAATGCGCCGAGCAGCGCTTCGTCGCCGCGCAACGCGACGCCGCTGCCGAGTAAATCTCCCGCCTTCGCATCGTTCGCCGCCAAGCGTGCACGCTGCGGCCACTGGCCGTCGTCGCGTTCGAACACGTAGGCAGCGCCGGTGTCGGCCATTCCCGGGCTGTCGGCCAGCAGGGCGCCGACCAGCACGGTTTCGCCGTCGAGCGCAACGTCGCTGCCGAAGCGGTTCGCGCTGGTTTCATCGCTCGCACGCAGCACGGCCTGCTGTTGCCAGACGTCGGCGACGCGTTCGAACACATAGGCGCGGCCGAATGGCGTGGACGCAACGCCCGGCGCGCCGATCACCACGCGATCAGCCTGCAGCGCCACGGACGTGCCGAACATTTCGTAGGCCCCGACGGGGGTCGCCCGCAGCGTCTGCTGCAGGCTCCAGACGCCGTTGTTCCGTCGATACACGTAGGCTGCGCCCGCGAGCGTGCCACGCGCGCGTTCGCCCACCACGAGCGTGTCGCCGTCGACGGCGACGTCGCTGCCGAACCAGGCGCCGCGCGTCCCCGCCGGCGCCTGCAGCCGCGCTTCCAGGGTCCAGACGGCACCGTCGTGCACAAACACGTACGCCGCGCCTGCGTTCGGCGCGTCCGATGTGTCGTCGAGCTCCACGCCGACCACGGCCGTGTTGCCGTCGATCGCGACGCTGCGCGCAAAGAAGTCGTTAGCGGGACCGGTGCCGCTGTCGATCTGCGTGCTCGGACTGAACGCATCCGCAGCGTCCACCGCATACGCGTGCACGATGCCGGACTCCGTTCCGGCCGGCCCGAAGGCCGACGGTGCCGCAATCAATGCCGCGTCGCCGGACAGTGCCACCGCGCGGCCGAACATCGAAGACGACGACGGCACATCGGCGCGCAGGCGTTCGCGCAGCACCCAGGTGTCACCGCTGCGGGTATACAGCAGCGCCGAACCGCTGCCGATGCCACCGTCGGTGTCTGCGGGGCAGCCGACCAATGCGAGCGTCGCGGTGTGCGCGAGGCGCGCGTTGCAAAAGGAATGCACGCTTGTTGGCTTCGGTACAAAAAGCCCCGGGTCGAAATTTGTTCCGTTCCGACGAAAGGATAGGAAACCCTCTTCCTCCAACTCGGATGCGAGCAGCGTTTCCCCGTTCCACGAGAGCCGATCACCGATCAAACCCGTACTCCCCGGACCGACGAGCCGCTGCGTGTGCTGCCACTGCGCGCCGTCGTTCGCAAACACGAAGACACCGCCGCGCGGTTGCCCATCCGGATCGCGGAATCCCGGCGCGCCGATGGCCGCGAGTGATCCATCAAGCACGATACTCGCGCCGAAACGCTGGTTCGGACCGGGCAGGCCTGGCGGAAGCAGGGCCGTCTGCGACCAGCTCTCGCCATTGCGACGAAACTCGATCACGGCGCCGGAGACGATCGACTCCACGCGCGTCGAGGGCGCGCCGACGAGCAGCACGTCGCCGTCGACAGCCACCGCGCTGCCGAACCCTGCATTGAATTCGCCCGGGCCACCGTCGATCCTTGCCTGGCGGCGCCATGCCGCCCCGTCGCGCACGAAGACGTAGACCGCGCCACGATCGGGGCCGGCCGCGGTCGCGGCATCCGGAGCGCTTACCACGACGGTGTCGCCGGACACGGCAATCGCCTGGCCGAAGGATTCGACGTCGTCGCTGGGGTCCGGCAGCAGGCGAGCGGTTTCGCTCCAGATGCCGCCGCTGCGCTGCAGCACCAGCACCGCGCCGCGTGTCCCGTGCGAATAGGCGCCAGTGCTGGCGATGAAGGCGGTGTCGCCGTCGATCGCGAGCGCCGTGCCGAGTCTGTCGTACTCGGCCCCGCTGCCGCTTGCGTCGGGATTACGCAACGCAACGCCGGGCAGCTCCAATCCGGACACACCACGTTGCAATGCGCGCGATTCGTCAGGGACAGGCAGCTGGGTGGCGGCTTCGGAATCGTAGGCCGCGGCCACGAGAAGCACACCGCAAATCAGCCGAGGAACGATGGAGAAAACGGCAATCATTACGGACCCTGCGATGCGGTATGCAGACAAGGCGGCCGCATAGTTCGAACGCATTCTGAGTGCCGCGAGCGCACCAGGCAACCCGCAACCGGCAACAACCTGCTCGGAAGAGGCAGCGCGATCCGACGAACGAATGGCAAGACCGACGCAACAATCACCGCGGCCTCGTGCAGCGCATCGTGTCACAGGCCATCGGCGTGGATCGTCGGACCCGCGAACCCACTCGACGAGCGAGCACGCCATGTCCCGCACCGATGCACCGATCCGCCTCCCCCAGCAGCTTCCCGCCGTGATGCAACGCCTGATCGCCACGCAGCAGGCCATCGGCGAGGCCGAAACCGATGCGACGCTGCATCACCTCGTGGTGCTGCGCGCCTCGCAGCTCAACCAGTGCGGCTTCTGCGTGAAGATGCATGCCGCCGAGGCGCGAGCCGGCGGCGAGACCAACGCACGGCTCGACCATCTCGCCGCCTGGCGCCACGTGGGCGACTACAGCGCACGCGAGCGCGCGGCGCTGGCGTGGACCGAAGCGCTGACGCGGCTCGATCCGGCCGCGGACCTCGCCGCGCTGCGCAGCGAACTGCGCGTCCACTTCGACGAGGCCGAACTTGCGGCATTGACCGCCACGATCGCGATGATCAATCTCTGGAACCGTGTCCAGATCGCCAGTCACTGACATGCGCGACGCCGTCGATCGCTTCGAAGCCGCGCGCCCGATGTTGCTCGGGCTCGCCTACCGCTTGCTCGGCTCGCGCGCCGACGCGGAGGATGCGGTGCAGGACACGTTCCTGAAGTGGCAGTCGAACGAACGCGACGGCGTCGAAAATGCGCAAGCGTGGCTCACCACGGTGTGCACGCGGCACTGCCTGGACCTGCTGCGCGCCGCCGACCGGGCGCGCGTCGACTACATCGGCACGTGGCTGCCGGAGCCGGTGCAGACGTCCGACGACGATGCCGATCCCGCGCTCGCCACGGCGCTGGATGCATCGCTGACGGTGGCGTTCCTGCTGGCGCTGCAGCGGCTCACGCCGAAGGAACGCGCGGCGTATCTGCTGCACGACATCTTCGACCGGCCCTACTCCGAGATCGCCGCCACGCTCGAACTGCAGGAGCCGGCCTGCCGGCAGCTGGTGACGCGCGCGCGTGAACACGTGGCCACGGCGCGCGTGCGGCAGGCCACACCGCGCGAGCGTCAGGCGCGCCTGCTCGCGGCGTTCCGCGACGCGATCGCCACCGGGTCCACCGCTCTGCTCGCCGGCCTGCTGCGCGAGGATGTGCGGCTGGCGGCCGACGGCGGCGGCAAGGTCACGGCCCTGCGCCGCGTCATGCACGGGGCGGAAGTGCACCGCTTCATCGCGGCCGGGCTGCACGCCTGGTGGACACCGGACATGCTGGCCGACGCCACGCTCAACGCGGCGCCGGGTTTCGTCGTGCGCGAACACGGCGTGGTCACCGCCACGGTGACCTTCGCGTGGGACGACGACGGGCGCGTGGCCGACATCTTCGTCATGCGCAATCCCGACAAGCTCCGCACCGTGGAGCGATGCGCGATCCCGCCGGCCGCGGGAGCCTGCGTGCAGCCGCACTGACGCCCGGCGCGGGCCATTCGTGCATCGTTCGCGCGGGCCGGCGCGCGATGCGCCGTGCCCTACCTCCCGCCGTCGCCGTGCCGTGCCATCGCCGGCGCGACCGGGGGGCTGCGTCCTGCGCGATACCGGCCGGACGCGCCGCATGCGGCGGGCGACGCGGTGGCCGTCGACACGTCCGCAACGGCGCCGCGCAACCCATGACCTCCAGCACCCTGCCACTGCCATCCGTGGCTGTAGCATATGTTGCTATGACAGATGTCAAGACCCGTAGCCGGGAGCGCGACAGCACGCTCGACCGCGAAATGAAGAAGGGATCGGCCGAGCTGATCATCCTGTCGATCGTGGAGGCGCGCGCGCGGCACGGCTACGAGATCAGCAAGCTGATCGAAACGCGCTCGAACGGGCAGCTCAAGT
This sequence comes from Chiayiivirga flava, assembly GCF_014202825.1. Taxonomy (GTDB): domain Bacteria; phylum Pseudomonadota; class Gammaproteobacteria; order Xanthomonadales; family Xanthomonadaceae; genus Chiayiivirga; species Chiayiivirga flava. The sequence continues at coordinate 458,808 of NZ_JACHHP010000001.1, forward strand.
TCCACGTCGCGTCGCTGTATCCGCTGCTCTATCGCCTGGAAGAACGCGGCTGGCTGCAGGGCCGCTGGGTGGAGAAGGCCGGCGAGCGGCGTCGGCGCTTCTACTCGCTCACGGCCGCGGGCCGCGCTGCGCTGGCACGCCAGCGCGAAACCTGGAACACCTTCGTCGACGCCATGCGACTCATCACGGACAGCCACCATGCCTGACTGGACCCAACACCTGCGCCAGCGCCTCGCACACCTGAACCTGCGCGGCGAACGCGAAGCCGACATCGTCGAGGAACTTTCGCAGCATCTGGACGAACGCTACGAGGAACTGCGCCGGCGCGGCAGCAGCGAGCCGGACGCGTGCCGGATCGCGCTGGACGAACTGGTCGATCCGGACACGCTGGTGCAACATCTGCAGCCGCTGCGCCAGGCGCGCGTGGCCGACACGCAGGCGCCGGGGCGCGGCAGCGGGTCGATCCTTGCCGATCTGTGGGCCGATCTGCGTTACGCCGCGCGCACGCTGCGCATGCAGCCGGGCTTCGCCGCGGTTGCGATCCTGACGCTGGCGCTCGGCATCGGCGCCAACAGCGCGATCTTCGCGCTGGCCGACGCCACCCTGCTGCGCCCGCTGCCGCTGCGCGAGCCCGAGCGCCTCGCGATGCTGTGGGAAACCGCGCCGACCACGCCGCGCGGCGGCGTCTCGCCGCTCAATGCCATCGACTGGGCCGCACGCAGCGACACCTTCGAGGACATCGCCGCGTACATCCCGGATGTCGGCGGCATGGTCATGGCCGGCGCCGACGGCACCGCCGAAACCGTGCCGCGGCAATGGGTGACCGCGGGCGTCTTCGACGTGCTCGGCATCGACGCCATCGTCGGCCGCACCTTCCGGCACGAGGACGACATCGCCAAACGCAACGCCGTGGTGATGACCGAATCGTTCTGGCACAGCCGCTTCCAGGGCGACCCGGCCATCGTCGGCACGCAGGTGCGGCTCGACGGCGACCTGTTCACCGTGCTCGGTGTCGTGCCCGACAGCGCGCAGCTGATCGGCCGCAGCAGCCTCTGGGGACTGCTGTCGATGCACGACGCACCGCCGCGCGCCCGCGCCGCGCGCTTCATGCGCGCGGTGGGACGCCTGACACCCGGCGCCACGCTCGAAGCGGCCGCCGCGGACATGAACGCCGTGGCCGAGGGGCTCGCACGCGACTATCCGGACACCAACCGCGGTCGCGGCGTGGCGGTGGAACCGCTGCAGCAGGCGATGGTGGGCAGCGACCTGCGCCACACCGCGCTGCTCTTCCTCGGCGTGGTCGGCTTCGTGCTGCTGATCTGCTGCGCCAACGTCGCCAACCTGCTGCTGGCGCGCGCCACGGTGCGATCGCGCGAACTCGCCATCCGCGCCGCGCTCGGCGCCAACCGCTGGCGCGTGGTGCGCCAGATCCTGACCGAGAGCCTGTTGCTCGCGGCGCTAGGATGCGCGCTCGGACTCGCGCTCGGCGCGGCCATCCTGCGCGTCGCGCCGGCGCTGATCCCGGACGGCCTGCTGCCGGGCGCGGTGACGCTGGCCTTCGATCTGCGCGTGGTCGGGTTCTGCATCGTCGCCGCGCTCGGCGTCGGCGTGCTGTTCGGCCTCGCACCGGCGTGGCAGGCGACGCGGCTGTCGCCGGCGCAGGCCATCGGTGCCGAGACACGCGGCACCACCGGACGCGGCGGCAGACTGCGCGGCCTGCTGGTGGTGGCCGAAGTCGCCGTGGCGGTGGTGCTGCTGTTCGGCGCCGGCCTGCTGCTGCGCACCCTGCTCGCGGTGGAAACCGCCGACCGCGGCTACCGCGCCGACGGTGCGCTGACGATGCTGGTGGACCCGCTCGGCGACCGCTATCCGACCACGGACTCGCTACTGCAGTTCTTCGACGACATCGAACGCGAGATTTCCGCAATTCATGACGTGCGCGAGGTCGCCTGGTCGAGCTCGCTGCCGCTCGGCGAGGCGGCCGGGCAATCGTTCTTCGAGGTGGAGGGCGCGCCGCCGATTCCCGCGAGCGAACGGCCGGCGGCCGACTACCAGGTGGTCAGCGCGTCGTACTTCTCCGCGCTGGAGGTGGCCATGCGCAGCGGACGTGCGTTCGATGCCGGCGACCGCAGCGGCAGCGTTCCGGTGGTCATCGTCAACGAGGCGTTTGTGCAGACGCATCTGCAGGGCATCGCGCCCGTCGGCACACGCATCGCGGTGCGTGCCTCGTCCGACGCGGATGCGGACGTGGTGCTGCGCGAGATAATCGGCGTGGCCGAGCAGGTGACATCGCGCGCCACCGAAACCCAGGCCACGCCGCAGATGTACGTGCCGCTGACACAGGACCCGAGCGACGACATGTACCTGATCGTGCGCTCCGTCGCCGGCCGCCCCGAGGCGCTGACCAATCCGGTGCGCGCGGCCATCGCCAGCGTCGACCGCGAGCAGCTGGTCAGCGTGCGCGACGTGATGACGCTGGCCGACGTGGCCTGGGAGGCCACGTCGCGCCACCGCTTCCGTGCCGTGCTGGTGGGCACCTTCGCCGCACTCGCGCTGCTGCTTGCGATGGTGGGCGTGTTCGGCATCCTCGCCTACTCGGTGCAGCAGCGCACCCGCGATTACGGCGTGCGCATGGCGCTGGGCGCCACCGCGAACGACGTGCTGCGGCTGGTGGTGCGCGGCGCCGCGGGCCTGATCGCCACCGGCACCGCGGTGGGATTCGCGTGCGCGATGCTGATGAGCCGCTGGCTCGAATCCGCGCTGTACGGCGTCGAGGCGCTGGATCCGCTCACCTTTGCCGGCGTCGTGCTGCTGCTGGCGCTCGCCGCGGCGCTGTCGACGCTCGGTCCCGCGTGGCGCGCGGCGCGGCTGCATCCGGACGTGGCGCTGCGCGGCTAGGCGCACAGGTCGGCGGCCGTTGCCGGACGCGGACCTGCCGAGGGGCCGCGCGACGGCGGCCCGACCGGGGCGAAACGCGCCGCCGGGCAACGCCCGGCGGCGTGCGTCACGCGATCCAGCCGCGCGCGATCGCCCGGCGGCTCAGCAACACGAGGCCGATGCCCACCGCCAGCACCACGCCCTGCAGCACGACGGCCACGGGCCCGGCGAGGGTCGCGCCGTCGACCAGCACGAACAGCCCCACGTCCTGCACCACGATCCCGATCAGCGACACCACCAGCAACGCGAATGCCCAGCGTTTGCGCAACAGCAGTCCGATGCAACCGAGCGCGCCGCCGATGACCGCGACGCCGGTGGCGACAAGCGCCCACGCCGGGCGCGCGTCGTACAGTGCCCGCTGCGCTTCGGGCAGCGACGCCACGGCGTCCGCCGACATGCTTGCGTCGGCCGCGAACGCGAGGCAGCCGAGAAGGTTCCAGAGCAGCGCGATCACGGCAACGACCTTGAACCACAACGGTGCGGCATTCATGCGGAACCTCCCCGGGAATGAGTGGACAGATTACACGTCGGCGCGGTCCGGTCGCAGCGCCAGCGGCGGCGCGCCCACGGCCTGCGCGAAGCGGCTCGGCGCGAGACCGACATGCCGCAGGAACGCCACGCTGAAGGCGCTGCCGGAGCCGTAGCCGACGCGTTCGGCCACGTCGGCGATGCGCAGGCCACCGCGGCGCAGCAGGTCTTTCGCCAGCTCCATGCGCCAGGCCAGGAGATACTCCATCGGAGCCACGCCCACGGTGCGGGTGAAGCGCTCGAAAAACGTCGAGCGCGATAGCGCCGCGGCGTCGGCGAGCTGCGCGATGCTCCACGCCCGATCCGGCCGGGCATGCATGCGCTTGAGCGCGCGCGCCAGCCGCTCGTCGCCCAGACCGCGCAACAGCCCCGGCGGCGCGTCCGCGCCGGCGCTGACGCGCATCGCCTCGACCAGCAGCAGCTCGACCAGGCGCGCAAGCACGAAGCCGCTGCCCGGCCGCGAATCGCGCGTTTCGTCGGCCACCATTGCGACCAGCTGTGCCAGCCGGGCGGCGCCGCGGACGTGGACCACGGCCGGCAGCAACGCGGCGAGCAGGGCCGGATCGGCTTCGTCGAAGACGAACGCGCCGCCGAGCGAACGCATGTCCGGTGTACCGGACGCGTCGCCGTAGCGAACTTCGCTGCCATCGTCCGGCAACAGGTGGGGATCGCGCGGCACGGGATCGGGCGGATCGTCGCTCGCCAGCGTGAACGCGGGCGTGGTCGGCAGCAGGACGAAATCGCCGGCCTCGATGTCGAACGGCGCATGGCCGTCGACGCTCAGCCGGCAGCGGCCGTCGAGCATGATGCAGAAGCCGGGTTTGCCGTAGGCCGAATAACGGACCGCCCAGCGCCCCGCGCCGCTGATGACGTTGGCGAACACCGCGCGCGGGCGCAGCACGCCGACCACCTGCGACAGCGGATCGTCGAACTCCGGACTCCTGCTAAACAAGATCGGACATCCTGATATCGATCATCCGGAAATGCTCGCCTACGCTGGGCTCCCAGTCAATCACTCCCGGGAACCCCGCATGCACACCGCACTGATCACAGGCTGCTCCTCCGGCTACGGCCTGGCCACGGCCCGTCACTTCCTCGCCCAGGGCTGGAGCGTCGTTGCCACGATGCGTCGGCCGCGCAAGGATCTGTTCCCCGCGTCGGACCGCCTGCGCGTGGTGGCGCTCGACGTGACCGACGCGGACAGCATCGCGCACGCGCTGCACGCCGCCGGCCCGGTCGATGTGCTGGTCAACAATGCCGGCGTCGGCCTGTTCGGTGCGTTCGAAGCCACACCGATGGCGACCGTGCGCGAGATCTTCGACACCAACACCTTCGGCACGATGGCGATGTGCCGGGCCGTCATTCCGCAGTTCCGCGCCCGCGGCGCAGGCACCATCGTCAACGTCACCTCCAGCGCGACGCTGGCGCCATTCCCTCTGGTCGCGGCCTACACCGCGAGCAAGTCGGCGATCGAGGGCTTCACCGGCTCGCTCGCGCTGGAACTGGCCGAATTCGGCGTCCGCGCGCGGCTCGTGGAGCCCGGCTACTGCCCCGACACCCGCTTCGCGGACAACGGCGCCGAGCGCATGCGCGGTCTGGTGACCCAGCCGTACGGTCCCTTCGCCGAGCGCATCTTTGACGGCTACCGGCAACTCGATGCCGTGACGCACCCGGACGACGTGGCACGCGCAGTCTGGCAGGCCGCCACCGACACCTCGGCACGCTTGCGCTTCGCCGCGGGCGCCGACGCGGTGGCCCTGGCGCGCGCGCAGTGACGGCGAGCGCGTTCAGTCGGTTGGGTGGGCCCGGCGCAGCCCGCGTTCGTAGCGCGTCAGCGCCGCGCGCACCGTGACGCCGTGCGCGACGATGCTCAGCGCCACCACCGACAGCGTGATGTCGACCACGCGATCTGCGTGCGGCCCGTCGAAGCCGTGCGTCAGCGCATAGCACAGGTAGTACACGCTGCCGATGCCGCGGATGCCGAACCACGCCATCAGGCGTCGCTGCGTGGCGGTGACCGGCGCGGCACGCAGGATCGCCGCCACGGCCAGCGGCCGGATCACGCCGAACAGCGCCGCGCCGATCAGCAACGCCATCGGATCCCAGTGCGTGGCGAGCGCGCAGCCCACGATCACCACCAGCAGCACTTCGAGCAGGCGCTCGGCGGTGGCGCCGAACGAGAGCATGTCGGCCACCACCAGACCGGCGGCGATGGACGGCTGCGCCTGCATGTCGCCGCGCGCGGGCGCGGTCTCGACCAAGTTCTCGGCCGGCGGATGCGCCGGGGTCGATGTGTCGACATCGTCGTCGGCCTGTCTGCCGCCGTCGGCCGCGCGCGGACGCTGCGCCGCGTCCGGATGCGGCCGTTCGGTGACCACGCGGATCTCCGCCTCGCGGAAGCCGACCCCGGCGGCGAACACCGCGAGAAATCCCCAGGCGCCGTTCGCTTCGGCCGCAACGTACGAAAGCACGATCAGCGCGAGTGCCAGCACATCGTTCGGGCCGTCGACATCGCGTTGCGCACTGCGCAGCGCGATCGCGGACTGGCCGAGGATGCGCCCCATGACGAAGCCGAGCAGCAGCCCTGCCGGCACCGCGTAGACCAGGCGATGCAGCGCCCAGCCACCCAGCGTGCCGGCGTCGACCGGCGCCTGCGTCAGCAGCAGCGCCAGCGCGACGAACGGAAATGCGGTGCCGTCGTTGAGCCCGGCTTCGCCGGACAGCCCGTATCGCAGACGATCGTGGTCTTCGGCATCGTTGACACTGACAAGGCCGGCGAGCACCGGATCGGTGGGTGCGAGCAGCGCACCGAGCAGCAGCGCGGCCGGCAGATCGAATCCGAGCACGAAATAGGCAACGGCGGCGACGCCCGCGATGCAGACCACCATCACCGGTCCCGCGAGCAGATAGGCGCTGCGCCACGCGGCGTGACGCAGCGGCAAACGCAGCTTGAGGCCGCCGATGAACAACGACAGGATCACCGCGAGCTCGGTCAGGTGTTCGAGCAGCGGCGCGCTGTCGGCAAGATCGATGCGCACCAGGCCCAGCATGCCCGGACCGAGCAGCAGACCGACGCCGAGGTAGATCGCCGCGGCGGTCAGCGGCAGGCGACGCAGGTACGCGCTGCCCAGTGCCATCAGCAGGAGCAAGGTGCCGATCACCGCCATCCAGCCGAGAAATCCCATCGTGTGCTCCGTCGGTTGTGACTGCGCGTGCGGTTGTTCGGCGTCCTGCGCCGCAGCTCAGACCGACGCCGCGGCAGGCGCGACGCCGGCGAGCGATCGCGTCAACGCGGCAGCGCCGATCGGCCGGCAGGCATCGCCGCGTGTGCCGCACCACACCGCCGAAAAATCATCGCGACCCAGCGCCTCGGCACGCGCGCGCAGCGGTGCGAGCGCCTGCGATGCCCACGGAAACGGCGGCGGCAGGTCGGACAGCAGCGGCAACTCGTGCATGAGCCGGTTCACGATGCCGCGCGCCGGCCGGCCGGTGAAGAGATTGGTGATCGCGGTGCCTGCCGTCGCCGCGCGCGCCAGCGCCGCGCGATGCACGGCCGGGGTGGTCGCCTCGGCGCACAGCAGGTAGGCGGTTCCCGCCTGCACCGCGTCGGCGCCGGCCGACAGCATCGACTCGACGTCGGCGCGCGTCGCGATGCCGCCCGCGGCGACGACTGTGCAACCGAGGGCGGCGCGCAACGCGACGACGAGATCGCGCGTCGGCGACAACCCGCCGGGATCGGGCGCGAGGAAGTGACCGCGATGCCCGCCCGCCTCCACGCCCTGCGCAATCACCACGTCAGCGCCGTGCCGCTCCAGCCAGCGGCCTTCGTCGACGGTGGTGGCCGTGGCAAGCACGCAGGTGCCCCAGGCACGGATGCGCCGCAGCAGGCGCTCGGGCGGCAGGCCGAAATGGAAACTCACCACGCGCGGGCGGTGCGATGCGAGCACGTCGACCACGGCGTCGTCGATCGGGCGCCGCAGGCCGACACCGGCGGCCGCCGACGCTGCCAGCGCGAACTCGGCACGGTACGGCGCCAGCACGTCGCGCCAGCGCCGCTCGCGATCGGCATCGGGTTCCGGCATCGCGTGGCAGAAGAAGTTGAGATTGGCAGCACAGCCGGCGTCGGCCAGGCGCGCCAGCGTCGCGTCCAGCTGCGCGAGGTCGAGCAGCGCGCACGGCACCGAACCGAGCCCGCCGGCGCTCGCCACCGCGATGGCGAGTGTCGTGTCCTGCACGCCGGCCATCGGCGCCTGCACGATCGGCAACGCAAGGCCCAGCATGGCGGTCAGCGATGGCATGGCGGCGCCGGCGATCGGGCGGGCCAGTCTACGCCGGCGCCGCGATCCGGCGGCGCGTGGATTACCAGACGAGGTCGTCCGGCACCCTGAAGCGCGGGTCGTCGGCATCGCCGGTACCCGCGTCGCCGTGCGCGGATGCGGCACCGTGATCGAGCACCACGGTGCCGCCGCGCTCGCGGACCATGTCGGCGACGGCGCGCGGCAGCAGCGCGTACCCGTCGCCGTGCGCCACGATCACCACTGCGCCGCGCGCCAGCTGCGCACGCAACGCCGCGTCGACGTACACCGTGCGTATCGCGTGGCCATCGACGAAGCGGTAGGCAATGTCGCCGCCCTGCGGCACCGCCCGGGTCTGCACGATCTGGCGGATCTGTGCCTGCAGCTCTTTCTGACGTGCCAGTGCGTTGCGTTCCGCCGCGAGCGCGCGGTCGCGCTCCGCACGCTCGGCCTGCAATCGGCGCGCGTCGACGGCGTCGGCGTCCGGCGCGGGGGCCTTGCCCTGGCGCTGGCGGTTGAGTTCGCGCGTCGCCGCGGCGACCTTGGACTTCTTGACGAGGCCCGCCTTGAGCAGTTGTTCGTGCAGCGGATTGGGCATGGCGGCGACGCGATCGGGCGGGACCGCAGTGTACCCGCGCGGTGTCGGCACACGCGGCATGCGACGACCGCGCGCACGCGCCCGATGTCAGGTTGAGGTCGGATTTCGCGTATCGAGCGTGGCAGGCCCCTCCCCCATCGCCTGCCAGGAGTCCCTCATGCGAGATCACGGAACGTACGACGCGTTCGCAAGCCACGGCCTGCGCGCCGCCTTCATCCTGGTGCTGCTGGTCGCGTCGCTCGCGCCGACGGCGCAGGCCGCGACCTGGGTGCCGGATCCGGCCTTCCACGACGGCCTGATCGGCGCCGACGCATTCGCCGGCTCCTCCACGCGCGACTATTTCGGACAGAAGCTCGTGCTCAAGGACGGCGACGTGATCGCCGCCGGCGTGGTGCCCGCGCTGTCCGGCGATCTGGGCGCGCTCGGCCTCGTGCGCTACGACAGTGCCGGCGTGCGCCAGCCGTGGAGCAACCCCGGCGCCAACGGGCACTACGGCAATCAGTACGTCGTGCTGCCGAACGGCAGCTTCAACCGCATCACCGGCGTACGCGATCTGATCGCGTTCGGGAGCCGCCTGTTCGTGCTGGTGGAAACCGAGCGCTACGTCCTGGGCAATCCGCTGGAGAATCCGGGCATCCACTTCCACGGCTACGGCGTCGACGTGGTGGTGTTCGGCACCGACGGCAGCTTCAAGAGTGCGACGGAGATGGACTTCGACAACGAAGACCCCGAGGCGCGCACGGTGTGGGCCGGCGGCATCGCCGCCTACGACAACGGGCAGTTTCCGGCGGTGGTATCGCTGGTGTACGCCGGGCGCAAGAAGATCGACGGCGTGGAGCGTCCCGCCGTGCGCCGCTTCACGGTGGAAAGCGGCGGCACGCTGACCTCGGCTTACGCGGTGCAGCATCCCACGTTCGGCAGCAACTGCTCGGCCACCACGCATTGCTCGGTGTTCGGCATCGCGCTCGGCGGGCGCTCGACGTTCACTACGCCGCCGCGCATCTACCTCGTCGGCTCGCGGTTTTCCGACTGCACCGGCATCTGCTACCACGGCTGGCAGACCACCGTGATGCGGGTCGATTCCAACGCGCAGCCGGTGACATCGTTCGGCAGCAACGGCCTGGGTTACGTGCAGTTCCAGGGCGGCAGCCGCGGCCGTGCCATCGCGGTGAGCGGCAGCATCGGGGTGCTCGGCGAAGACGCGATCTACGTCGCGAGCGAGGTGGACCTGTCGTGCGCGATGGGCATCGGCGTCTCGAAGTTCTCCGCCGAGGGCTACACCGTCGCTGCCTTCGGCAACACCTACGGCGGCACCCGGTACGCGGGCAGCACGGCCGCCGGCTCCACCTGTTCCCTGCAGAACCAGCTCGGCAACGTGCGCGACAGTTTTCCCACCGGCATCGCGCTCAACGGCGACACCGTGGCGGTGTCGAGCTACGCGGTCGGCGGACCGGGCGTGCTGTGCCCGGTCGGCCAGCCGTGCCCGGAAGACCGCTTCGACGGCGAAGCGGGCGTGATCGCCACCGCCGACGGCGCGCTGCTGTCGCACCAGCGCTATCCGTTCACCGACAGCCCCGGCGGCGCGCGCACGCGGCATTCGGCCTTCCACGATATCGCCGCGGGCGACGGCGGCAGCTTCAGCCTCGTCGGCGGCGTGCGTTATCTGGAAACCGACGCCACGGCCGCGCAGCGCGGCCGGACCCAGTTCGGCACGCTGCGCATCGTGCCGTCGCCGCTGCTGTTCCGCGACGGCTTCGAATGACGCGACCACGACGCGGGCCCGCTCACGTGCGACAATCCGCAGTCCACCCACGCAAGGATCTCACCATGAAACCCGCACGCGCCCGTCGTCGCAAGGCCCGCCTCCGCAGCAACATGCGCACCCGCAGCAAGCTCTGAGTGCTCCGGGCCGGTCGGCACGGCATGTGCCGGCCGCGCCGCCGGGCGGTTCGACGCCGACCCGCCCATGTCGAAACGCCGCCTCCCCGCTCGTCGTCCGGGGGAAGGCGCCCGCAACGGGCGTCATGCAGGAGGCAGGCATGTCCTACATCGACGGTTTCGTCATCGCGGTTCCGACCGCCAACAAGCAGAAATTCATCGACCACGCACGGCTGCTCGATCCGATCTTCCTGGAGCTCGGCGCCACGCGCGTGGTCGAGGGCTGGGGCGACGACGTGCCGGACGGCAAGCAGACCGACTTCCGCCGCGCCGTGCAGGCCAAGCCCGACGAGACCGTGGTGTTCTCGTGGATCGAATGGCCCGACAAGGCGACCCGCGACGCGGGCATGGACGCGATGATGAAAGACCCGCGCATGTCGCCGGAAAACAACCCGATGCCGTTCGACGGCATGCGCATGATCTTCGGTGGATTCGTGCCGGTGGTGACACTGCAGACATGACCGGCGCGCGCGGCCCGGCGCGGAGCCGAGGCCGCTGCACTGCGCCGCGCCGCACCTGCGGCGCGGCGTGACCGTCCCGGTCGCGCGCGCGGCTCAGCCGGCGCGCGCGCGCCACTTCGCAAGCAGCTCCGCCTCCTGCTCGCGCGTGATGCCGGCGTTGAGCTTGGCCTGCCGCTCGGGCGGCAGACTGCGGAACCACGCGAGCAGATCGGCGACCGTGGTGGCCAGTGGCCGGAACGTGAGTCCCGCCGCGATCGCGCGTGCATTGCTGACCTGGCCGTAGCCCGAGTACGGCGTGCCCTGCGCCGGGACCCAGATCGGCAACGGCACTTCGTTGTCCGCGATGAAGCTCGCCGGCACATGGGTGAACGTGATCGGTCCACCGGTCACCGCGTGACAGCCGTGCACCATCGCATCGGTGCTGAGGCGGTAGTCGGGACCGACGGCATTGAACGTGCCCGTCGTGCCGGCTTCGGCCAGACGGATCATCCATTCGCCCAGATCCCGGCCGTCGATGATCTGCACCGGATCGCTGCCATCGCCCGGCACCAGCACCTCGCCACCGGCCGCGATGCGGTGCGGCCAGTAGGTGAAGCGGTCGGTCTCGTCGCGCGGACCGACGATGTAGCCCGGCCGCACGATGGTCACCTTCTCGCCGAACTGCTTGCGCGCCTCGGCCTCGCTCAGCGCCTTGAGCGAGCCGTACAGATTCTGCATGTCCGCACGCATCGACTCCTGCGTCTCGGCCATCGCGTCCTTGCCGGCGTAACGCGCCACCGCGGCGTCTTCGTCGATGCCCGGATTCGCGCCGTCGGCGTAGACCGAGATCGTCGAGATGAAGAGGTAGTGGCCGATGTTGCCCTTCAGCACCTTGCCCGCGTCGCGCACCCAGAACGGCAGCGTGGTCGGGTTGTCGATGCACACGTCCCACTCGCGGCCTTCGAGCGCTGTCAGGTCGCCGGTGTTGCGGTCGCCGTGCAGCTGCTCGACCTCGCCAGGCCACTCCGGCGACGGCCGCTTGCCGCGGTTGAACAGCGTGACCTTGTGGCCGCGCGCAAGTGCGTAGCTCACCTGGAACGGGCCGGTGAACCCCGTGCCGCCGAGGATGAGGATGCGCAGCGGCTTGTCCGCGCGCGGCACCGCGGGCAACGTGGCCGCGGCCGCGACGGACGGCAGCGCCGCCGCGGCGGCGGCCAGAGCGCTGAGCTTGAACAGGGAACGGCGTGACGTCGGCATGGCTGGGTCCTGGGTCGATGCGCGGGCACGTCGCGTGCGTTGCGCGGTGGATGGCATTGTCGTCACGCCGCCTGCTGCGCGCTTATGGCGAAAGTCGGGGTGACGGGCGGCGCGGCACACGCCGTGCACCGTCCGGCCGGATCGGCGCAACGCGCGTTCGTCCGCGGCAATCAGCGATCGAGTTCCGCCAGCGCCGCCATCACATCGACCGGAGCCGCGATCCGGAACAGTCCCGCGCGCGCCGTGCGGCGCGCCAGGACGAGCAGCTCCGCGTCGCGCGTCAGCAGCAGGCTCGCGCCGGCATCGCGTGCCAGTTCGAGGAATTTCTGGTCGTCCGGGTCCTTGCAACGCGGAAGGCGGGCAACGTTACCGGCCGGTGCGGTGCCGACGTCGAGCATCAAGGTATCGTAGGCCGCCTCGAGCTCGGTGCAGCGGTGCGCATCGAGCGCCAATGTGGTGTAGCGCAGCACGCGGCGCCATTCGTCGCGGCAGTCCGCACGCGTCACGGCCTGCAGCTGTCCGCCGGCCAGCAGATCGCGCAAGGCACCGCTGCGCTGCGAGGAAAACACCAGCAGATCCAGACATGCGTTGGTGTCGAGCACCACGCGATGCGTGCGACGCGCGGCAGGCGCATCCGGCAAGCGTTCGGCGCGAGGCATCCGCGGATCTCCATCGGGCTGCACAGTATCCGCCAGTGTGCACCGCGACGCACACGAAGATCGGTAGCGCCGCGTGCGTCCTGCTGCGCGGACAACGAAGCGGCCCGCCGAAGCGGGCCGCGTGTGCCGAGCATTCGCGATCCGGCGCCGCGATCAGAACTTCTGTTCGTAGCGCACGTACGGCACGCGGCCGTAGAAGTCGTACTGGCTGTTGAGATAGAACGGCGACGACAGGATGATGTTGTCGAGCGGCGGTGCCTTGTCGGCCACGTTGCGCACGCCCACCGTCAGCTTGCCGTTCCACGGCGCCGACCACGTGGCCTGCAGGTCCCAGGTGGTCCACGAGGGAATCGTCACGCGCACGTCTTCGCCGGCGATGGTCGCGTCCTGGTAGCTGTCGCCGATGTGATCGCCGACGATGCCCACGCCGAAGTCGCCGAGCGCCCAGTCCAGCTGCAGCTGCGCGCGCACGTCCGGCACGAAGCCGGAGCCGGTGATGGCATCGCCGAAGCCGGAGCCGGGCAGCGTTTCGGTCTCGAAGGTGTCCAGGTAGCTGACCACGAACTTCGGCGAGAACACGCCGATGTCGGTCTCGAGCCGGTAGTCCACTTCGAAATCGTAACCCGATGTGCGGAAGCCCGAGAGATTGAGCGGGATGCGGTTGACGATCGCCACCGATCCGTTCGGATTGCGCGTCACCAGCCCGTCGACGAGCGGGTCGCCTTCGGCTTCCAGGTCGAGAATGGTCTGCAGCCCCAGCGGCGCGATCTGGTTGGTCAGCTCGATGTTGTAGTAGTCGAGGCTGACGGTGAGGTTGTCGAGCACGCTCCACACGATGCCGGCGCCGTAGTTGGTCGATTCCTCCGCCGCGAGGTTCGGGTTTGCGCCGGTGGCGTTTTCGTACTGGCGCGCAACGCAGGGATCGAACGGCGCGGAATAGTCGACCAGGCCTTCGCACGCCGAGGTGTCGATCGCGCCGTTGAAGGACTGGCGCGAAGACTGGTTCAGGCTTGCGAGATCCGGCGCGCGGAACCCGGTGCCCCACGACGCACGCAGCAGCAGCGATTCGATCGGACGGAAATCCAGCGAGACCTTCGGATTGGTGGAATTGCCGAAGTCGTTGTAGTGGTCGTAGCGCGCCGCCACCGACAGATTGAGATTGGCGAGCAGCGGCATCGCAACCTCGGCGAACACCGCGTACTGCGCCCGCTCGCCGGTGGAGTTGCCACCCGAGGTGCCGGCCACGTTGCCCGCGGCGGACTGCGCGTCGACCAGATCCTTGTAGAACGTGTCGCGGTAGTCGAAGCCGACCGCCGCGCCCGCCGGGCCGTTGGCCAGTTCGAACAGGTCGAAGCTCATCAGGCCATCGATGGCCACGTCGCGGGTTTCGGAGATCTGCAGGGTGGTGTGGGCAACGCGGCCGATGGCGGCCTGAAAGGCCGGATCGTTCGGGTTGCCGAAGGGATTGAGCTCGCCGGAATCGATGAGTTGCTGCAACGGCCCGCGCAGGGCGAAACCCGTGCCGACGTTGTCGATCTCGTAGCGGTTGTGGCGCGCGGCGATCTCCCACTCCGCGCCGCCGAACAGATCCATCTGGCCTTCGAGACCGAACAGCACGTCCAGCATGTGGTCCTTGACCGTGCTGTCGCGGTTGCCGCCCGCCACGAAGCGATACAGCAGACGCGCATCGCCACCGAACGGATTGTTCGGGTTGCTGCCGCTGATGGTGGGGTTGGGTGCGGTGATCGGCGCGGCTGCGTAGCGCCCGAACGATTCGCCGGAGTTCGCCATCACGCGGGTGAACGCGGTGATGGTGTCGGTGAGCTGGAAGTTGCCGTTGACCATCGCCGATTCGCGCCGCAGGCTGGCCTCGTTGGCCGACACCGCCGCGTAGTTGAACGCGCAGAACGAATTGCCCGGCTCGCCCACCACCACCGAGTTCGGGAACAGCGGGTCCGCGCCGAGCGCGGTCGGGCATTGCGGATCGGGGAACAGGCCGACGAAGTCGCCTTCGAGCGAACCGTCGGTGGACGAATACACATACGCCGTCCCCGGGAACCCGGCACCGGACAGGCCGACGGCCGGGTCGAGCCCGGGAATGCCGGTGGCGCGGTCGCGATTGAAGAAGATGTCGCGTTCCTGGTGATCGATGACGAAGGTCAGGTTGCCGCGGTCCGACGAGATGCCGCCGGTGATCGAGGCCGAGTTTGCATCCGGCTCGCCGCGCGTCGGACGCTCGATCTGGCCGCTGATGGTCAGGCCTTCGTAGTCCTTGCGCAGGATGATGTTGACCACACCGCCGACCGCGTCCGAGCCGTACAGGGCCGAGGCGCCGTCGCGCAGGATCTCGATGCGCTCCACCGCCGCGAACGGGATGGCGTTGAGGTTCTGTGCCGCCGCGCCGAGCACCGGCGAGGACGCGATGCGGCGCCCGTCGAGCAGGATCAGCGTGTACTGCGAACCGATGCCGCGCAGCGAGATGGTCGCCTGCGACTGGGCGGTACTGCCCGAGGACTGCTGGAACGAGCCGAGCGTGTTGAACGTCGACGAGCGCAGCACGTCCGCCACCGACACGTCGCCGGAGATTTCAAGATCGGCGCGATCGATCACGGTGACCGGATTCGGGCCTTCGATATCCACGCGCTTGATGCGCGAGCCGGTGACTTCGATACGGTCGAGCGTGGCGGCATCGCCATCGTCCTGGGCGAGCGCGGGCAGCATCCACGGCAGCGCCACGCCGACGGCAAGTGCGCGGCGGATGGCGGTGCGTAGCGGTTTGTAGTGCATTGTCTTCTCCGGTTGGGGCACGCATGAAGCGCCGCCTGCCGTTCGCAACGGGCGAACGTTTCCTTGACAAGCGGCAACCGAACAGTAGGCCCCACCGCCCGACCGACGGAGACCGGTCTTGCTGAGACGGAGACGGTTGTTGCTATTTCGATTGCGCGTGCGTGGCGTGCTCGCGCCAGTCGTCGTACGCGCTCCCGGCGGGTCGCCTCGTGCAAAACCGCATGGCAGCGCGCTTTCGCCGGATCGGCCCTGGCGCAGGGGATTGCGCAGGGCGCCGAAATCGCGATGAAGATCACCCCCCCCGGAGGCAGGGGCACGGGACGCCTCGCCATTCGACCCATTGCCGTCCGCGACGAACTACGAAAATATACGTACGACAGTAATGGTATAAAGAAGGAGCTCGGTTCATGCAGCCCGTCGTCCCTGCCTCCGCCGGTCCGCGCCTCCAGATCCTGAACTGGCGCGCCCCGCTCGTGCCGACGCCGGCCGATCACGTGTCGTTGGCGATCTGCCTGCGCGGCGGGCTCGAGATCGACACCCCAGAGGGGCCGTTCCAGCTTTCCCGACGGCAGCTGCTCACCCTGCCGCCGCACGCCGGCGTGACGTCGGCGGTCGGCGCCGGACTCGGACTGCTGGTCAGCGTGCCGCCCATGTTGCTTACCACCCCGTCCCGCACCCGTGGCCGCGGGCGCGTGCCGCCGGTGTTCGCCTGCCGCAGCCCGGCGCCGCTCGATGTGCTGCTGCAGGCCACCGCCCTTCTGCGCCACGGCGACGGCTGGAACGACGACACCCGCATGCTGCGCGCGCTGCAAGTGATGCGCCTCGCACTTGCCGGCCAGACCGAGGTACACGCCTGGCTGCAACGCGTGCCCGGACGCAGCGACGCGCACCGGCGCAACACGCTGCATCGCCTGTTGCGTGCGCGCCATGCCATCGTCAACACGCCGTTCGAGGACCACGACCTGGACTCGCTCGCGCTCGCCGCCAACTATTCGAAGTCGCATTTCCTGCGCACGTTCCGCGACGTATTCGGACAGACCCCGGGCGCGCTGCTGACGGTGTCGCGCATCGCGATGGCCAAGTCGCTGATGAGCGAGGGCGCGATGGGCATCGGAGAAATCGCCGCCGACGTGGGCTACACCAGCCGCTGCGCGTTTTCGCGCATGTTCAAGAGCCGCGTTGGCGAGAGTGCGTCGAACTTCCGGCGCAGGCTGACCGAGTCGGCCGTATTGACGCCTCACTGCGGCTCATGAATCGCGCGGGCCAGGCCGTCCGCCCGCTCGGTCCGAAAAAAAAAACGGCCCGCCGAAGCGGGCCGTTGCGGATGCCGATGCCGGCGCCGATCAGAACTTCTGCTCGTAGCGCACGTACGGCACGCGGCCGTAGAAGTCGTACTGCGAGTTCAGGTAGAACGGCGAGGACAGCACCAGGTTGTCGAGCGGCGGAGCCTTGTCGGCGATGTTGCGCACGCCGATCGAGAGGCGTCCGTCCCACGGGGCCTGCCACGAGGCCTGCATGTCCCACGTGGTCCACGACGGGATCCGCGCGGTCACCGTTTCGTCCTCGGCCACCGTCACCACCTGGCTGCTGTTGCCGACATAGCTGCCGATCACGCCGGCGGCGAAGTCGCCCATCGACCAGTTCAGCGCCAGCGTCGCGCGCGTGTCGGGCACGAAGCCGAAGCCGGTGATCGCGTCGTTGAAGCCGCTGCCCGGCAGGGTTTCGTTCTCGAACTTGTCGATGTAGGTCACCGTCAGGTTCGGGTTGAACACGCCGATGTCGGTTTCGAGGCGGTAATCGGTCTCGAAGTCCAGACCCTCGGTGCGGAAGCCCGACAGGTTGAGCGGGAGGCGGCTCACGAACTGGATCGCGCCGGTCTGCGGGTTGCGCGTCACCAGGCCGTCGACCAGCGGGTTGCCCGCCGCTTCCAGGTTCAGGATGGTCTGCAGCGTCAGCGGCGCGATCTGCTGCGTCACCTCGATGTGGTACCAGTCCAGGCTGAAGGTGAGGTTGTCGAGCGCGCTCCAGACGACGCCGGCGCCGTAGTTGGTCGACTCTTCCGCGTCGAGATCGGGGTTGGCGCCGGTCAGGTTTTCGTACTGGCGCACGGTGCACGGATCGAACGGTGCGCTGAAGCCCGGCACGTCGCCGTTGCAGGCACGCGTGTCGCGCGCACCGTTGAACGACTGCTGCGAGGCCTGGTACAGCGAGTTCAGACCCGGCGCGCGGAAGCCGGTGCCGTACGATGCGCGCAGCAGCAGCGAATCGAGCGGGCGGAAATCGAGCGAGACCTTCGGATTGAAGTCGCTGCCGAAGTCGTTGTAGTGGTCGAAGCGGCCGGCCACCGACAGGTTGAGGTTGGACAGCAGCGGGAAGAGCGCCTCACCGAAGACGCCGTACGAGGCGCGCTCGCCCTGCGCGCTGCCGCCGGACGTGCCGGCGACGTTGCCCGCTTCGGACTGCGCGTCGACCAGATCGCTGAAGCGCTCGTCGCGGTATTCGAAGCCGACGGCCAGACCCGCCGGGCCGTTCGCCATCTCGAACAGATCGAAGCTGATCTGGCCGTCGATGCCGGCAAAGCGCGATTCGGAGTTCTTCACGGCCGTGTGGCTCACGCTCGCCACCGCTTCCTGGAAGCTGGGATCGAGCGGGTTGCCGAACGGGTTGAGTTCGCCGCTGTCGATCAGTGCCTGCAGGGCGTTGCGCAGTGCCAGGCCCGTGCTGACGGCGTCGATCTCGTAGCGGTTGTGCTGCAGGCCGATCTCCCATTCGGCGCCGCCGAACAGGTCGACCTGGCCTTCGAGGCCGAACAGCACGTCGAGCATGTGATCGTCGAAGGTGGTGTCGCGGTTGCCGCCGGCCACGAAGCGGTACAGCAGCACGGCGTCGCCGCCGAACGGATTGTTCGGATTGGAGCCCGCCATGGTGGGCAGCGGGCCGGTGATCGGCGCCGCGGCGTAGCGGCCGAACGATTCGCTGCTGACGGACGTGACGCGGGTAAAGGCGTTGATGGAGTCGGTCAGCTGGAAGTTGCCGTTCACCATCACGCTGTCGCGCCGCAGACTGGCCTCGTTGGCCGAGACCGCAGCGTAGTTGAAGGCGCACAGCGTGCCGTATTCGTTCTCGACGATGGTCGAGTTGGGGAACAGCGGATCGGAGTTGAGCGCGCTCGGGCATTGCGGATCGGCGAAGGCGCCGACGAAGTCGCCGAGGAAGGAGCCGTCGGTCGAGCTGTAGACGTAGGCCGAGCCCGGGAATCCGAGCGTCGACAGACCCACGCCCGGATCCAGGCCCGGGATGCCCGTCGCGCGGTCGCGGTTGAAGAAGATGTCGCGTTCCTGGTGGTCGACCACGAAGGTCACGTTGCCGCGGTCGGACGTGATGCCGCCGGTGATCGAGGCGGAGTTCGCGTCCGGCTCGCCGCGCGTCGGGCGCTCGATCTGGCCGCTGATGGTCAGGCCTTCGAAGTCCTTGCGCAGGATGATATTGACCACGCCGCCGACCGCGTCCGAGCCGTACAGCGCCGAGGCGCCGTCGCGCAGGATTTCGATGCGCTCGACCGCCGCGAACGGAATGGTGTTGAGGTTCTGCACCTGCGCGCCGAGCACCGGCGAGCCGGCGATGCGGCGGCCGTCGAGCAGGATCAGGGTGTACTGCGAGCCGACGCCGCGCAGGTTGATCGTGGCCTGCGACTGCGCAGTGTTGCCCGAGGCCTGCGTCAGCGAGCCGAGCGTGTTGAACGTGGACGAGCGCAGCACGTCGGCCACGGAAATGTCGCCGCTGACTTCGAGGTCGGCGCGGTCGATGACGGTGACCGGATTCGGTCCTTCGATGTCCACGCGCTTGATGCGCGAACCGGTGACCTCGATGCGATCGAGTTCGGTGGCTTCGTCCTGCGCCAGCGCGGGCAGCGCCAAGGGCAGCGCGACGCCGGCGATCAACGCACGCCGGATCGCGGTGCGTAGCGGTTGGTACTTCATTGTTGTTCTCCAGAGTGGGGCAAGTGCCAGCAACAGCCGCCCGGTGCGTCGCAACGCATCCTTAACAAGCGGTGGATGAACAGTAGGCGTCGCGTTGTTGCTTCGCGTGCTGCTGCTGCGCTTTTCGCGTGCACTTCATCGCGATCTGGAACCGCCCATGACGAATGGCATGGACGAGGTCGCGCACGCTGCGGACCGGAGCGGATTTTTGTTTTCGCGTGTGCGGTGCTGCGACGCTCGAAGCGACTTCTCCGTCGGGCCGCGCGCGCATCGCGATGCGACGAAACGTTGCGACTTCGGCGTTGCCAATCGCGTCAAAGGCAGGGACCGATGCACGCGCGCAACGGCGCACGTCGCCGGCGAACGATCGAGTCCGGAAAGATCGCCGACCACAGGAAGGATCCCTTGCACCACTATCGAAGCCCCATGCCCTACAGCGCGATCGCCTCGCTGCCGTTGCCGGCGGTCGCGCGCGTCCAGCGCATCGCGCCGCGACTGCCCGCACCCCAGTGCCCCGACGACCACGTGCAACTGTGGATCTGCCTGCGCGGCCCGTTGCGCGTGGACACGGTCGACGGCCGGTTCACGCTCGCGCGGCGCGACGTTCTCACCCTGCCGGCCGATCACCACGGCCAGCTGGCGCCCGGCAATTCCGGCGCGGGCCTGCTGCTCGCGATTCCGCGCGCCGTCCTGCAGCCGGCACGCAGGGCATCGTCGGTACGCCGCGCGCGCGCCATGCGCCCGCTGTTCGCGACGCAGGCACGCGCCGACCTCGCGCTGCTGCGACATGCGCTGCAGGCCTGGCGCGACGGTTCGGCGCAGGACTGGCCGCTGCCGCGTGCCGCCGAGCTGCTGCAGCTCGCGCTCGCGCAGCAGCACCAGGTCGCGGCGTGGCTGCAGCGCATTCCCGGTCGCAGCGAGAGCCACCGCCACCATGCGCTGCAGCGGCTGCTGCGCGCGCGCAACCGCATCGTCAACATGCCGTTCGAGCGGCACGACCTCGACACGCTCGCGATCGCCGCGAACTATTCGAAGTCGCATTTCATCCGCATGTTCCGCGACGTGTTCGGCGTGACGCCGGGTGTGCTGCTCGCCACCGCGCGCATCGACATGGCCAAGTCGCTCATCGTCAACAGCGACCTTGCCATCGCCGAGATCGCCGCCGACGTGGGCTACGAGAACCGCTTTGCGTTCTCGCGCCTGTTCAAGAAACGCGTCGGCGTGAGCGCATCGAACTTTCGCAGCACGTCCGCGATGCAGGCGCGCGCGTGACCGCGCGCGGCACTCGCCGCGGCATGACGACAGGAGGAACGAGACACGCCAATTCGTAATTCAAGCCACATCAACGCGCGATTGAAGGCATCGATCCGTCACGATCGCTGCGTAGGATGCACATGGGATCAGGGCACAGGACGTGCGCTAGATCCCGCGGCCGCGCCCCCTGCCTGTTCTGGCCGACGTTAGAGTTCTGCACAATTCGGGAGACGCAACGGAGACCCCCCGCTGCGTCTTTTTTTTTGCCCGCGCATCGCGTTCCGCGGGGACGCCACCTCAGGCGACGTAACGCACCGAGACCACCTCGTAGCTGCGACGGCCGCTCGGCGCGTCGATCTCGATTTCGTCGCCCTCGTGCTTGCCGATCAGCGCGCGTGCGATCGGTGCGGACACCGAAATCAGCCCGCGCTTGATGTCCGCTTCGAGGTCGCCGACGATCTGGTAGGTGACGGTGTCGCCCGAATCGGCATCCGCCAGCTCCACGGTGGCGCCGAACACGATGCGGCTGCCGGCATTGAGCTTGGCCACATCGATCAGCTGCGCGTTCGACAGCGAGGATTCGAGCTCGTTGATGCGGCCCTCGACGAAGCCCTGCATTTCCCGCGCGGCGTGGTACTCGGCGTTTTCCTTCAGATCGCCGTGCGCACGCGCCTCGGCGATGGCGGCGATGATTTCCGGCCGCTTGACAGACTTCAACTGTTCCAGTTCCTGGCGCAGCCTGGCCGCGCCGGCCACCGTGATCGGTGCCCTCATCGTGTGTGCTCCTTGTGGCTCATGCCTTCAGCTGGCCGTGCAGTTCCTGCAGCGACCACACGCCACCCTTGCCGCGGTAGTCGAGCGAATGCAGCAGTGCCGACGCGCCGGAGATCGTGGTGGAATACGTGACCTTGTGCTGCAGCGCCTCGCGCCGGATCGAGAACGAATCGGCGATCGCCTGGCGGCCTTCGGTCGTGTTGACGATATACACGATTTCGCCGTTCTTGATCAGGTCCACCACGTGCGGGCGGCCCTCGATCACCTTGTTGATGCGTTCGCACGCGAATCCCGCCTCGGCGAGGAACTTCGCGGTGCCGTCGGTCGCCACGAGGGTGAAGCCGTGCGCGACCAGCTGCCTTGCGACCGGCAGCAGCCGGGCCTTGTCCGGATCGCGCACCGAAACGAATGCCTTGCCGCGTGGCGGCACGCCGATGTTGGCTGCCTCCTGCGCGCGCGCGAACGCGGCGCCGAAATCCTGACCGACTCCCATCACCTCGCCGGTGGAGCGCATTTCCGGGCCGAGGATCGGGTCGACGTTCTGGAACTTGGCGAACGGGAACACCGCCTCCTTCACCGACCAGTAGTCCGGCACCACTTCACGGGTGATGCCCTGCGCCGCGAGCGTCTGCCCGACCATGCAGCGCGCGGCGATCTTGGCGAGCGCGACGCCGGTGGCCTTCGAGACGAACGGCACGGTGCGCGAGGCGCGCGGGTTGACTTCCAGCACGTAGATTTCGTCGCCCTGGATCGCGAACTGCGTGTTCATCAGGCCGACGACGTTCAGCGCGCGCGCCATCTCGCGCACCTGATCGCGCAGCCGGTCCTGCAGCGCGGGCGTGAGCGAGTACGGCGGCAGCGAGCACGACGAGTCGCCCGAATGCACGCCGGCTTCCTCGATGTGCTGCATGATGCCGCCGATCAGCACCTTGCCGTCGCCGTCGGCGATGATGTCGACGTCGACCTCCACCGCGTTGTCGAGGAAGCGGTCGAGCAACACAGGCGAATCGTTCGAGACCTTCACCGCGTCGCGGATGTAGCGCGAGAGATCGGCGTCGGAATAGACGATCTCCATCGCGCGGCCGCCGAGCACGTAGCTCGGACGCACCACCATCGGGTAGCCGATCTCGCGCGCGGCGGCGAGCGCCTCGTCCGGCGTACGCGCGGTGCGGTTGGGCGGCTGCAGCAGGCCGAGGCCCTGGATCATCTGCTGGAAACGTTCGCGGTCTTCGGCCAGATCGATCGAATCGGGCGAGGTGCCAATCACCGGCACGCCGGCAGCTTCGAGCGCGCGCGCGAGCTTGAGCGGGGTCTGGCCGCCGTACTGCACGATCACGCCCTTGGGCTGCTCCAGGTCGACGATCTCGAGCACGTCTTCCAGCGTGACCGGTTCGAAGTAGAGGCGGTCGGACGTGTCGTAGTCGGTCGACACGGTTTCCGGGTTGCAGTTGATCATGATGGTCTCGAAACCATCCTCGCGCAGCGCCAGCGACGCGTGCACGCAGCAGTAGTCGAACTCGATGCCCTGCCCGATCCGGTTCGGGCCGCCGCCGAGCACGATGATCTTGTCGCGCGAGCCCGGGTTGGCTTCGCACTCGACCTCGTAGGTCGAGTACAGGTACGCGGTGTCGGTGGAAAACTCCGCGGCGCACGAGTCCACGCGCTTGTACACCGGACGAACGC
The DNA here is from genome assembly GCF_014202825.1 of Chiayiivirga flava. GTDB lineage: Bacteria > Pseudomonadota > Gammaproteobacteria > Xanthomonadales > Xanthomonadaceae > Chiayiivirga > Chiayiivirga flava. Next base: position 481,938 of record NZ_JACHHP010000001.1, read on the forward strand.
CGAACGCGCGGCGCAGCGTGCGCACGGCCGCTTCGTCGCTGCCGACGAGCGCGGCGATGCGCGCGTCGGAAAAGCCTTGGCGCTTGAGGCGGCGCAGGCCGGTGGCGTCGAGGCCGTCGAGTCCGCCGGCGGCGATGCCGGCTTCGGCCCGCACGATGGCTTCGATCTGCACCAGGAACCACGGATCGACGAAGCTCAGTGCATGCACGTCTGCCACGGACAGGCCGGCACGGAACGCATCGCCGACGAAGAACAGACGTTCCGGACCCGGCTCGCGCAGCTGGCGCTTCAGTTCGAACAGGCCTTCTTCGCTGGCGAGGTCGAGCCCGGTCGGGTCGAAGCCGGACTTGCCGGTTTCGAGCCCGCGCAGCGCCTTCTGCAGCGATTCGGAGAAGTTGCGGCCGATGGCCATCACCTCGCCGACGGACTTCATCTGCGTGGTGAGGCGCGCATCGGCCTGCGGGAATTTCTCGAACGCGAAGCGCGGGATCTTGGTGACCACGTAGTCGATCGTCGGTTCGAACGAGGCCGGCGTCTTGCCGCCGGTGATGTCGTTGCGCAGTTCGTCGAGCGTGTAGCCGACGGCGAGCTTGGCCGCGATCTTGGCGATCGGGAAACCGGTGGCCTTCGACGCCAGCGCCGACGAACGCGACACGCGCGGATTCATCTCGATGACGACCACGCGGCCGTTCTTCGGATTGATGCCGAACTGCACGTTCGAGCCGCCGGTATCGACGCCGATCTTGCGCAGCACCGCGATCGAGGCATCGCGCAGGCGCTGGTATTCCTTGTCGGTGAGCGTCTGCGCCGGCGCGACGGTGATCGAGTCGCCGGTGTGCACGCCCATGGCGTCGAGGTTCTCGATCGAGCAGACGATGATGCAGTTGTCCGCGGTGTCGCGGACCACTTCCATCTCGAATTCCTTCCAGCCGAGCACCGATTCCTCGACCAGCACTTCGTGCGTCGGGGACAGTTCGAGGCCGCGCTTGATGATCTCCTCGAATTCCTCGCGATTGTACGCGATGCCGCCGCCGCTGCCGCCGAGCGTGAAACTCGGGCGGATGATCGTGGGGTAGCCGACCTTCGCCTGGATCTCGACAGCTTCGTCGAACGAACGCGCCACTGCGGCCTTCGGACAGTCCAGGCCGATCTCGCTCATCGCGACGCGGAAGAGTTCGCGATCCTCGGCCATGCGGATGGCTTCACGCGAGGCGCCGATCAGTTCGACGCCGTGTTTTTCCAGGATGCCTTCGTCCGCGAGATCCAGCGCGCAGTTGAGCGCGGTCTGGCCGCCCATCGTCGGCAGCAGCGCGTCGGGTTGCTCCTTCGCGATGATCTTCTCGACCGTGTGGCGGTTGATCGGCTCGATGTACACGGCGTCGGCCGTGTCCGGGTCGGTCATGATCGTGGCGGGGTTCGAGTTGACCAGGATGACGCGGAAGCCCTCGGCCTTGAGCGCCTTGCAGGCCTGGGCGCCGGAGTAGTCGAACTCGCAGGCCTGCCCGATGACGATCGGGCCGGCGCCGATGATCAGGATGCTTTTGATGTCGGTGCGCTTGGGCATGGGGGTGCAAGTCCGGGTGTGCGTGGGGTTGGTGCGTGTTGCGATGTGTCTGGCGTGCTGCGATGTGTCTGGCGTGCTGCGTCGTTGCAGTTCGAACGAGGGCTTGTTTCACCGTCGTCCCGGCGGACGCCGGGACCCAGCGGCGTTGCTCCGATCGCCTGCCTTGCCGATCAAGGCGAACGCCTCTGGGCCCCGGCTTGCGCCGGGGCGACGGTTGCGATCAATCGGCGGCGACGGCGCGTTTTTCGCCAATGTGCCTGTCGAAGAACGCCTGCAACTTCGTGTACAGGTTCACGTTGTTTTCCGGTTTGTAGAAGCCGTGGCCTTCCTTCGGCTCCACGACCAGCACCTCCGGCGGCTTGCCCGCGGCCTTGAGCTGCTTGAGCAGGAACTCGTACTGCGCGATCGGCACGCGCTGGTCCTTGGCGCCGTGCACGAGCATCACGGGAATGTTGATCTTGTCGATGTTGAACGCCGGCGACTGCGCCTTGCGCTCGGCGTCGGATTCGGGCAGCACGCGCGCGAGGTAGCGCTGGCCGTAGTCGCTGTCCGGAATGTCGCCCTTCTGCATCATCATCGGCAGGCTGAAGACACCGACGTAGCCGACCGTGCACTGGTACAGGTCGGGCGCGCGCACGACGTTCATCAGCGCCGCGTAGCCGCCGTACGAGGCGCCGTAGATGCAGATGCGGTCGGCGTCGGCGTAGCCTTCGCGGATCGCCCACTGCACGGAGTCGATGAGATCGTCCTGCATTTCCAGGCCCCAGCGGCGGTAACCGGCGTTCTGGAACTTGCTGCCGTAGCCGCCCGAGCCGCGGTAGTTCATCTGCAGCACGGCGTAGCCGCGGTTGGCGAGGAACTGCACTTCCGGGTTGTAGCCCCACACGTCGCGCGGACCGTGCGGGCCGCCGTGCGGGTGCATGATCAGCGGCAGGTTCTTGCCGTCGCTGTGTTTCGGCAGCGTCAGATAACCGTGCAGGGTGAGACCGTCGCGGGTCTTCACCGCCACCGGCTTCATCGGGCTCATCTCGGCCGGCTTGATCCACGCGCGGCTGGCGAGCAGGAAGGTGGCCTTGCCGGTTTCGGTGTCGTAGAGGTAGGCCTGGCCAGGATCGATGTCGCTGTAGACGTGCGCCAGCGCTTTCTTGCCGTCGCGCGTCATGCTGGTGATCACCACGGCATGGTCGGGGAAGGCCTGGTCGAGGCCGGCACGCCATTGCGTGGTCTCGTCGTCGCCGTTGAAGTATTTCTTGAACGGCAGGCCGGGCTCGAACGTGACACCGAGCAGTTCGGTGCGGTCCGCGTTCCACATCGTGCCGCCGATGTCGACCGCGTCGTGCCGGAACAGCGTGCGCTCTTCCCGGGTCTGCGTGTCGTATTCGACCAGGGTGCTCGGCGCGCCGTCGACGGACGCCTCGAAGTAGACCCGGGTGTTGTCGTGCGAGAACCCGAGCGGGCGGCGCGTGGTGCCTTCGATCGCATCGGATTCGTCGAACAGGGTCCAGTCGTTGGGGCCGTTGTAGCGCCAGGTCTGGTTCTTCTTTCCGTCGTCGGTCATGCCGAAGGCGAAGCGCACCCTGCCCTCGTGGTCGACCGCGAAGCTGCCGTATTCGACCGGGCTCACGGCCACCTTCGCCAACTTGCCGGTGTAGACGTCGAGCTTGAACAGGTTGGCGCGCTCGATCGTGCGCTGCACGAGGATGTTGCGCGGATCGCTCCACAGCAGGTCGACGAGGCCGTAGCTGCCGCCCACCGGCACGCTCATGCGGCGCGAGCCGTCGGCGTTGGCGAAGTGCATGTCCATGGTGCCGACCATGAAATCGAACGTGCCTTTCTTCTCCGCCACGCGCACCATGAAGCGTTCGTCGTTCACCCACGTGACGCTGTCCACGTGCATGCGCTCGCCGTAGTCCCACTTGGCGACCACGCTCTTGTCCTTCACGCGCAGCACGGCGAGGATGGTGCGGTCGTCCATCGGCACGCTGACGGTGAGGAACTCGCCCGTGGGCGAGAGCTGCACGTCCTGAAATTCGGCGTGGCGGGCGAAGTCCTCGACGGGCACCTCGCGCGCGGAGACGGGAGCGGCGAGGAGCGCGGACAGCGCGAGGCCGGCGCACAGCAGCAGGGCGTTCGATGTCATCTGGGACTCTTCCGTTTCGATCGGGCGGGGCTTATGCGACGCGTGTGGCGCGGTCGCGGGACATGAGGTCGATGAAGCGGTCGAAGAGCCCGCTCACATCGTGCGGGCCGGGGCTGGCTTCCGGGTGGCCCTGGAAGCTGAAGGCCGGTGCGTCGGTGAGCGCGATCCCCTGATTGCTGTCGTCGAACAGCGAGCGGTGCGTGACGCGCACGTTCGCCGGCAGCGTGGATTCGTCCACCGCGAAGCCGTGGTTCTGGCTGGAGATCATCACGCGGCCGCTGTCGAGGTCGATCACCGGATGGTTGGCGCCGTGGTGCCCGAATTTCATCTTGTGGGTGCGGGCGCCGGCGGCAAGGCCGAGCAGCTGGTGGCCGAGGCAGATGCCGAACGTCGGCACCTTCGCGGCGATGAAGGCGCGGATCGCGGCGATGGCGTAGTCGCACGGAGCGGGGTCGCCCGGGCCGTTGGACAGAAACACGCCGTCGGGTTGTTCCGCGAGCACGTCGGCGGCGGGCGTCTTCGCCGGCACCACGGTGAGGCGGCAGCCGCGGTCGACGAGCATGCGCAGGATGTTGAGCTTCACGCCGAAGTCGTAGGCGACCACGTGGAAGCGCGCGTCCGGACGGGCGATGGCGCCGCTGTCGAGGTCGAGCGAGCCTTCGGCCCAGCCGTAGCGTTCGCGCGTGCTGACTTCTTTCGCCAGGTCCATGCCGTTGAGGCCCGGGAAGGCGCGTGCGGCGGCGATGGCGCGCTCGGGCGTGGCGTGTGCACCGGCGACGATGGCGCCGTTCTGGGCGCCGGTGTCGCGCAGGCGACGCGTGAGGCTGCGCGTGTCGATCTCGGCGATGGCCACGACGTTGCGCGCCCGCAGCCAGTCGGAAAGTTCGCTCTGGCTGCGCCAGTTGCTGGCCGGCAGCGGCCGTTCGCGCACCACGAGGCCGGCGGTGAAGAGCTCGCACGCTTCGTCGTCGAGGTCGGTGCAGCCGGTGTTGCCGATGTGCGGATAGGTCAGCGTGACGATCTGCCGCGCGTACGACGAATCGGTGAGGATTTCCTGGTAGCCGGTCATCGCGGTGTTGAACACCACTTCGCCGGCGCGTTCGCCATCGGCACCGATCGAGACGCCGTGGTAGACGGTGCCGTCGGCGAGGGCAAGGATTGCGGGGTTGGACACGGGTTCGCCCTTGGGTCTGGGTGGGAACCCCACGGCCTGCGCGCGCTGTGCGCGGGCGCAGGTTGCAGGCAAACCGGCGGGCCTGCGGGTGGGCGGGTCCGGCGGTTCGAAAGTCGGGGGTCAGGCGAGCGGAAATGATAGCGGCTGGGCATCGGTGCGTCCACCGACGAGGCTCCGGCATCGACCGCCGAATGCAGCGGCCGCTCGAATTCCGCGCCACCGGCAACGCCACGGCGCAGCGCGCGTGTGGGTGAAAGCCCCCACGCGCGGGTTGACAGCGCCGCGGGCAGGCGCGGCTAATGGCGGCATGATGTCGATGCCCCGCTCCCTGTCTTCCCGTCCGCGTGCGCGTGCGCTGCACGGGCTGCTGTGGCTCGGCATCGCCTGCGGCACCGCGGCGGCCGTCGAACCGCTGCGGGCGCCGGCCAGCGAAGCGACAGGCGACGCCGGCTACGCGGTGGCGGTGGCCGGCGGCTGGGTGGCGGTGGGGATTCCGGGCGACGACGACGGCGCCGGCGCCGTCGACCTGTTCGACTGCCGCACCGCGCGCTGCGTCGCGACGCAACGGCTGCACTCGGCCGATCCCGACCCCGAGCGCCGCTTCGGCGCCGCTCTCGCGCTCGACGCGACCACGCTCGCGGTCGGCGAACCCGGCGACGGCCGCGGCGCGGCCGAGGTGTTCGTGCGCAGCGGCGACATCTGGTCGCGGCAGGCACGCCTGTCGGCATTCGACGGCGACAACGACGACGCCTTCGGCATCGCGCTGGCGCTCGACGGCGACACGCTGCTGGTCGGAGCCGCAGGTGCCGAACAGGCGCAGGGCGCGGCCTACGCATTCGAACGCAGCGGCGGCACGTGGATGCAGGCCGCACGCATCGACAGCGGCGACGGCGAGCGCGGCGACCGTTTCGGAACCTCCGTCGCGCTGCACGGCGACACGGCGCTGGTCGGCGCGCCGCTGCGCACGGCCGCCGCGCCGGGCACCGCGCACGGCGCGGCGTACGTGTTCACGCGCGGCGGCGGAACCTGGAAGGAACTGCAGACGCTGCAATCGACAACACCGCTCGCGGGCGAGACCTTCGGCTGGAGCGTGGCGCTGGGAAGCGCTCACGCGGCCGTCGGTGCACCGCGCGCGGACGCGCAGCGCGGCGCCATCGACGTGTTCGCCGGCACGCCGGGCGCGATGGTGTGGGCGCAGCGCCTGGACGATGCGGGCGCGCTTCCCGGCCAGCGCCTCGGCTGGTCGCTGGCGCTGGCCGGCGACACGCTCGTGGGCGGCGCACCCTTCGCAGGCACGGACGCGGCGGCGCATTGCGGTCGCGCGCTGCGGTTCGTGCGAGACGGCAGCGCCTGGTCGGCCGCGCCGTTGGCCGACGGGCAGCCCGCCGCCACGGAACTGGCCGGCTGGAGTGTCGCCAGCAACGGCGTCGATACCATCATCGGCGCGCCCGCGTACGCGCGACCGGGGCAGCCGCACGCGGGCATTGCGCGCAGGCTCGGCGGCGATCTGGCGTTGTTCAGCGACGATTACGAACAACCGGATCCGGCCTGCGGCGCTCCGTGAGCCGCCGAGTCCGTCTGGCCCGGTCAGTCCAGCAGGCCGTGGCGCACGGCGTAACGCACCAGTTCCGCGGTGTTGCGCGCGTCGAGCTTGGCGAGGACCCGGGTGCGGTGGTTCTCCGCGGTCTTGACGCTGGTATCGAGCCGGCGCGCGATCTCCTTGGTGGTGAGGCCCTCGACGATGAGGTGGAACACCTCGCGCTCGCGCGGCGTCAGGTCGCGGTAGGGATCCTCGAGCGCCGCGCGCGGCTGCTGCATCTGCTGCGCGAGCACGCGCGAGGCATGGGTGCCGTAATACGCGCGCCCGGCGGCGAGCGACTTCACCGCGGCGAGCATCTCGCTGCCGGCGCTGTCCTTGAGCAGGAAGCCGGCGGCGCCCGCGCGCACCACATGCAGCACGTATTCCTCTTCGGCGTGCATCGTGAGCACCAGCACGCGCGTGCCGTCCAGATCCTTCGACAGCCGCCGCACCACTTCGATGCCGTTGAGCCCGGGCATCGAGATGTCCGTCACCACCACGTCCGGCCGCAACCGCATCGCCGCGTCCACGGCCGCGGTGCCGTCGCTCGCCTGCCCCACCACCTGGCAGTCGCCGCTGCGTTCGAGCAGGGCCACGATGCCCTCGCGCAGGATGGTGTGGTCGTCCGCCACCAGCACGCGGATCGGCTTCATGTCGGGTCCCCCGCCGCCAGCGGCAGCAGGACGCGGATCTGCATGCCCTCGCCCGGCGCCGAAATCGCCTGAAAGCGTCCGCCGAACAACAGCACGCGCTCGCGCATGCCGGCCAGCCCGCTGCTGCGGCTGCCGCTGGCGGCGGCCTGCGCGGCCGCCAGATCGCAGCCGCGGCCGTCGTCGACCACCAGCAGCACGAGATGCCCATCGCGCTGTCCGATGCGCACCATGACCTGGGTCGCATGCGCGTGTCGCGCGATGTTCGCGAGCGCTTCCTGCACCACGCGGAACGCCACGCTGGCGATGTCCGGAGGCAACGGCTCGGGCAGTGCGACGACGTCCACCTCGACACGGCAGCGCGCCTGCTCGCCCGTGCTGCGCGCCAGCCAGCGGATGGCGGCTTCGAGGCCGAGGTCGTCGAGGATCTGCGGGCGCAACAGACGCGCGAGGTGTCGCATTTCCTGAAGCGCGCCGTCGCACAGGGCGAGCGTGGCGGACAGTTGCGCATCGAATCCCGTCTCTTCACGCAAGGCACCGAGCGCCTCGATGCGATGGCGCAACGCGCTCAGGGTCTGACCGAGGCCGTCGTGCAGATCGCGCGCGATGCGGCGGCGTTCGTCCTCCTGCACGCGCCACACCGACCGCGCCAGGCGGCGGAACTGGCCCTCGCCCGACTGCAATTCGGCGAACAGGCGCTTCTGCTCGCCGCGCAGCTTCGCAAGCTGGGCGAGTGCGTCGTCGGACAGGTCGACGTCGGCGCGCGAGGGATCGTTCATGGCGTTTCAGGTTCCAGGCCAAGCGCACGCGCTTCGGTCAGCAGGGCCTCGCGTTGCGCGCCGTCGAGGGCGCCGGCCACGCGCGCGAGCGCCTCGTGTGCCGCTGCGCGCGCCTCGGTCACGGCGTCGGCCGATGCGAGGGTGCGTGCCGCCAGCGCCTCGACCCGCCAGCGCCGCCCGTACGACGGCAGGCGCGCGATCAGGGCACGGGCTTCGCGCAGGTCGGTATCGCCGCCGCCGCTCGCGAGCGCGGCTTCGTCGAACAGCAGCCGCACCGGCACGCTCGCGAAGCGCGCGAGACCGTCGCGCGCAGCGGCGAGGTCTTCCCCGCCCTCGCGCTGGCGGCCGGCGGCAGCCAAGGCGCGGATGCGCAGCAGGTGCGCGCCGATCTCGGGCACCACGGCGCCGGCGGCGCGAGCGGTGTCGATGGCCTCCGTCGCCAGCCGCAGTGCGTCGTCGTGCCGGGCAAGTCCGAGCGCGGCCTCGCCCTGGCGCCACTGCAGCAACGCACGCTGTTCGATGTTCTGCACGGCGTCCGGATCCTCGGCCACCAGCACCGCCTGCGCCTGCGCGTAGTTGCCGATGTCCGCCAGCGCCGCCGAACGGATCAGCCGCATTTCCAGCGCGCCGCGCGGGTCCTCGCGCGATTCGAACATCGTCTGCGCGCGCGACGCGCGATCGAGCGCCGCCGCGTAGTGGCCTTCCAGCCGATCGAGCTCGGCCAGGCCGGCGAGCGCCGTGGCCTGCTCTTCGGGCATCTGCAGCGTCTCGGCGTCGCGCAGGCTGCCCTCGATCGCCTCGCGCGCCTGCACGAATTCGCCGCGCGCGGTGTGCGCCAGCCCAAGGCCCTGGCGCGCGCGGATGGCGCCGGCACGGTCGTCGATGGAACCGTAGGCACTGTCGGCCTGCTGCAGATACACCTGCGCGTTGTCGAATTCGCCCAGCTGCAGGTAGGCAAAGCCGACGTTGATCAGGCTTTCTGCGATCCAGCCCGGATCGCCCTGCGCCTGGCGGAATCCGAGCGCCTCGCGGTAGGCCGCGAGCGCCTTGCGGAAATCGCCGCGCTCCTCTTCCAGCGTGCCGACGTCGTTGACCAGATCGGCCATCGCCACAGGATCGCCGAGCGGTTCGAGCGTGGCGCGTGCCTGCGCGAGGGCGGCGTCGGCGCGGTCGAAGCGGCCCTGGATCGCATGCACGGTGGCGAGGTTGCGCAGGCTGGTGCCTTCGCCGCGCGCGTCGGCCAGCGCATGGCGCAAACGCGCGGCCTTGTCGAAGTGTTCGGCCGCGGCATCGAGCTGGCCGAGCTGACGATAGCCGATGCCGAGCGCATTGGTGACATCGGCCTGCATGCGGCGGTCCGACTGGCGGTTCGCGGCCACCAGGGCGCGCGTCAGCGCGTCGTCGACAGCGAGCTGTGCGTCGCCCTGCATCAGCAATGCCTTGCCGGTGTGGAACCAGGCGTCGACGTTGCGCGGATCGCTTTCGGTGATCGTGCGCAGGCGCGCGAGCGCATCGTCGTAGCGACCCGCCGCGATCAGCGCGCGCGCGGCGAACAGCTGCCACGGGTGGTCCTGATCCGGGGCGCCGGTCTGCGCATCGAGCATGGCGAGCACGGCGTCGGTGTCGCCGACGAGATAACGCGCAAGCCAGCGCGCACGCGCGGCGTCCGGCGCGGCGAGGTCGCCGAGCGCATCGAGCGCCGCACGCGCGACGCCGGCCGCTTCGGCCTGGCGGCCGTTGCGATCCAGGCGCTCGAGCGTCCACCACCAGACGTCCGGCGCGAGGGCATCGCCACCGGTTGCGGGTGTCCAGGCGACGTCGGTATCGAGCGGCCAGGCGCGCGCGAGCGTCCGCAGCGCCGCGGGCGACGGGAATGTGGCGTCGGGCGACTGCACGCCCATGCGACGGGCAATGCGCGGCCACAGCGCGGCGAGTTCGTCGTGCAGTGACTCCTCGGCCACGCTGCGCGTGCGCTCCTGCCACTGCGTGCCGCCGGCGGTATCGCGCAGCGTGAACAGCACGCGCAGGCCGGTGTCGTCGCGCACGAGTTCGCCTTCCAGCAGCGCGGACGTACGCAATGCGGCCCCGAGCCGCTCGCGGTTGCGCGGCGCCGAAGCCGCATCGAGGCCCAGTTCGCGCAGCGCGCGGGCGGTGCGCAGGGGGTCGGCGACGGCGGCGCCCTGCGCCGCCAGATGCAGCGCGAGGGTGCGTTCGAGACCCAGCGCGAGGGCACGGTCGTCCGGGGCATCGCCGGACACGATCGGCACCACCGCGGCGGCCAGTTGCATGCGCGGCGCGACGGCCGCGCGCGACGCCTCGCCGTCGCCGTCGTGCTGCCGCCAGGCGAGTGCGCCGGCGAGCGCCGCCACGGCCAGCGCGAGCGCCAGCAGCGCCGCGCGGCGACGCGACGCCGCCGGCGGCCGCGACAGCGCACCGGCGTCGATCGCCCGCACCACCTCGTCCGCGCTCTGTGGCCGGTGCGCCGGCTGCAGCGCGAGCAGGCGCGCACACAGACGCACCGCGAACGTCGGCAGGCCCGGCTTCACGGTGTCCACGCCCGGCGGGCTGCGCACGATGCGCTGCGCGAGCATTTCCGCCGGCGTTCCGCCTGCGAACGGTACGCTGCCGGTCAGCATTTCGTGCAGGATCAGGCCGAGCGCGTAGAGATCGCTGCGACCGTCCACGCGCTCGGCGCGCGCCTGCTCGGGCGAGAGGTATTCGGGCGTGCCAATGATGACCCCGCTCAGCGTCAGGCCCGTCGCACCGGCCGAACGGGCCACGCCGAAGTCCGAGATCAGCACCTCGTCCGTGTCCGTGACCAGCACGTTGGCCGGCTTGAGGTCGCGATGGATCACCTGGCGGTGGTGCGCGGCAGCCAGCCCGAGCGCGATCTGCCGCGCAATGCGCAGCGCCCGCTCCGGCCCCAGGGGTCCTTCGGCATCGAGCAGTTGCTCGAGCGAGCGCCCCGGCACGAAATCCATGCTGATGAGCCACACGCCCGCGTGCTGCACCAGATCGTGGATGCGCACCACGTGTGGGCTCGATACCTGCCGCGCCAGCAGCAGTTCGTGGCGGAAGCGCTCGAACGCATCCGGGCGCGAAGCGAGCTCCGGCCGCAGCAGCTTGAGCGCCACTTCGATGCCCAGTTGCTCGTCGTGTGCCTGGTAGACCACGCCCATGCCGCCCATGCCGAGCAGCCGCTCGATGCGGAAGCGTGCGGCCACGAGGTCGCCGCGCGCGAACTCCGCCGCGCTGAGCAGACCCGTTGCGGTGGCGCCGCCGTCGCCGATGAATTCGCGGCCGGGCGCGGTCATGGGTACGCCGCGGGAAACAACGGTGCGTCGCCGGCGGCGCGCGTTTCGATGCGCGCGATATCGTCCTCGATGCGCGCGAGCGCAAGCGCGGCGGCCGCGCGTTCGGCGAAGGCATCGAGCAATTCGGCATCGAGCGCGGTGAAGAGCTTGGCTGCCTCGTCGGTGTCGACGTAGGCCACGCCAAGCAGGCGCCCGTGGTGCAGCAGCGGCAGGCTAGCCAGCGCCCGGATGCCCTGCGCCACGACGCTGGCCTGGGCCCGCAACCAGGCCTGATCGCGCTGGTCCGACAGGTACACGGGCCGCTGTTCGCGCAGCACGCGCTCCACCGCCGAGCGGCTACCGGAGAAGGCCGGCCGGGCCAGTTCGTCCGGATCGAGCGCGTGCCAGGCGCGCAGACGCATGCCGCCGCGCGCGTCGCCCACGAGGATGAACCCGCGGCGGCACTCGGCCAGCGCCACCATGCCCTGCAGGGTGTGGTCGAGCAGCGCCTCGATGCCGTGCGCCAGGCTGAGCTGCTGCGAAAACGCGGCGGACGAATGACGGCGCTCGCGCGCACGCTCGGCCAGGCGCGCCGCGCCTGCCGCATCGAGCGCGACGAACTCGCAGAACACGTCGCCGATCGCGAACCAGGCGTGTCCGGCCAGCGGCGCATCGACCACGCGCTGGCCGTCGAGCCGCACGCCGTTCTTCGATGCGAGATCCTGGATCGACCACGCGCCGTCCGCATCGCGCAGCAGGCGCGCATGGCGGCGCGATACGGACGCATGCGGCACCACCACGTCGGCCGACGGATCGCGTCCGAGCACGAGCGAGCGCTCGTCGGTCAGAACGCGCTCGATCGCCGGAGCGTCCGCGACGTGCACCAGCAACCGCGCCGCCGTCGCGTTCACGGCGCGCCGGACAGTCGCGCGAGGCGGAACCGCAGCGCCGCGGCCAGGGCGGCGATTTCGCCCAGGTCGTCGCCGTCGGGCGCGTCGGCGGCGTAGCGATTGGGCACCGCTTCGCCGGCAAAGCCGCGCAGGTCCGCGTCGAAGCTGTCGAGCGCCGCCAGCGCTGCAACGAAATCGTCGTCCGCGTAGGCTGCGGCCACCAGCGCGATCGCGATGTCGAGCGTGGTCTGCGCGGTGAGCGCGATGTCCGGATCCTGCAGTTCGTCGGCGAGCTCGTCGAGCAGATCCTCGGCCTCCGGTGCGTAGTCCTGCGACAGATCCGTGGCGAGCACGAATTCCGAAAAGCCGCCGCCGCGACCGCGCGCGCGAACGCTGCCCGATTCGATCGCGCCGGTGATGTCGGCGAAGGCACCGCCGACCGGCGCCTTCATGAGCCGATAGGGAGAAAACGCCGTGTAGACGAGGTCGCCGGTGACGAGTTCGATCTGCACGTCGTTGACGAACGCAAGCCCGCAGGCCGGCGGTGGCTCCACCGTGATGCGCATCGGGAACGCCGGATCGATCGCCTGCCCCGCCGGATCCGGCAGACGCGCATCCACGGCCGCGATGCCGGCGGCGTCGAGCAGGTCGGCGCTCAGTCCCAGGCAGGCTTCGGTGAGGTTCTGCGGCTGCTCGAAGGTGAGGCGGAACACGGCTTCGTACGAGGCACCGAGCGCATCCTCCAGTTCGATCTGCGCTTCGGCCACATTGCCTGCGATGCTGACGACGATGTCCGCACGCGCGGCGCCGGCCGCCAGCAGGCCGCCGGCGAGCAGCAGGTGCGGGAGTCGGAGTGCGCGGAGGCTGGGCATTGCGGTGTCGGGTGGGTCGGGTGATCGCACCATAGGCCAGCGCATCGGTCACGTCGAGCGTTGCGCGGGCGTTGCGGCGTCGCTGGGGAAAGTCCCCGCACGGCGCTGGGGGATTTCACCCACGTTCGCGGCATCGGCGTGGCCGGCTGGGGCGCGTTCCCGCAGGCAGCTGGGTGTTTTTCCCGATGCCGCCCTCGCCGGACGCCACCTAGCATGGCCTCGCCGATCGACAGCACGTCGGTCACGTCCCGTCCGGAGTTCACCATGTCCCGCTCGTTCCGCCTCACCCGCCTCACGTCCGCGGTACTGCTCGCCGCCGGTCTCGCCGGCGCCGCGCACGCCACCACCATCACGCGCGAATTTTCCTCGGTGTGGTTCGACCCCGCGAAGAGCGGTCACGGCCTGGGCCTCGAGGTGATCGAGGGCGCCGGCGGCAAGGAGCTGCTCGCGTACTGGTTCACCTACGATGCACAGGGCCGGCAGATGTGGGTGTTCGGCACCGCGCCGATCGCCGGCGACACCGTGCGCATGACGGCGTACGTCACCAGCGGCGGCCGCTTCGACGGCGCGTTCAGCCCGTCATCGGTGCGCAGCAGCGCCTGGGGCACGCTCGAATTCTCCTTTGCCGATTGCGACACCGGCACCCTGCGCTACACTCCGAACGACCCCGCCGCCCCGCACGGGACCATGCCGCTGACCCGCCTCACGCGCCTGTTCAACTCCACCTGCACCGGCGGTATCAGCGACGACCGCAACACCGCCGCCACCGCCACGCGCAGTGCCGAATTCCTCGTCAATCGCGGCGCGTATCCGGCGGCATCGGCGCGCGTGCGCTTCGAGGACCGCAGCGACCGCAGCGAGTTCTCGGTCGAACTCGAAGACCTGCCCGCCGGCAGCTACACGCTGCGCGTGGACGATGTGGTGCGCGGCAGCATCACCGTTGCGCCGATCGCGCGCGGCACCGAAGGCGAGCTGGAATTCCGCAGTCCGGTCGAGCCGGGCAAGGTGCTGCTCGACTTCGACCCGCGCGGCGCCATCGTGGAAATTCTCGAAGGCAACCGCGTGCTGTTCGACAGCGTGTTCGACGGCGGCACCGACACCGGCGGCGGCAACACGCCGCCCCCGGGCGGCGCGCCGGGCAACGGCAACGCCAGGTACGAACTCGTGCTGGAACCGTCCGGCAACGACGGCCCGGAACTCGACGCCAAACTCGAGCTGCGCCAGGACCGCGTGGATTTCTCGGTGGAACTCGAAGATGTCGCGGTCGGCACATACCGGCTGCAGGTCGGCGGCGTGCAGCGCGGCAGCATCGACGTCGTTTCCGTTCCGGGCGGTACCGAGGGCGAGATCGAGTATCGCAACCCGGTGGAGCCCGGGAAGTTCGTCCTCGATTTCGATCCGCGTGGCGCCCAGATCGTCGTGACCTTCAACGGAACCAGCGTGTTCAGCGGCACGTTCCCGACGGCCCCGAACGGCGCACCGTCCGGCAACGACGATGGATCCGGCGACGACAACGGTGGTGGCGACGACGACGGCCCGGGCGACGACAACGGCGGCGACGACGACGGCCCCGGTGACGACAACGGCGGCGATGACGACGGTCCCGGCGACGACAATGGCGGCGGCGATGACGACGGCCCCGGCGACGACAACGGCGGTGACGACGACGGCCCCGGCGACGACAACGGCGGCGGTGATGACGACGGTCCGGGCGACGACAATGGCGGCGACGACGATGACGACGACGACGATCACGGCGGCGACGACGATGACGATGACGATGACGACGACGATCACGGCGGCGACGACGATGACGACGATCACGATCACGGCGGCTGATCCCGCGTCATCGCCGCAACAACGGAACGGAGGGCTTCGGCCCTCCGTTCTGCCGTCAGTCCGGCGTCAGCCCCAGCATGTCGTTCATCGTGTACTCGCCCGGCGGCTGCCGCGCGAGCCAGACCGCCGCCCGCAGCGCGCCGCGCGCAAACACGTCGCGATCGGCCGCGCGATGCACCAGCTCGATGCGTTCCCCGGGACCGCAGAACTGCACCGTGTGTTCGCCGACGACATCGCCGGCGCGGATCGAGGCATAGCGCGGCTGACCGCCGCCCGCCGCGACGGCATCGCCGAGCCGCAGCGCGGTGCCCGACGGCGCGTCCTTCTTGTGCGCGTGATGGATGTCGACGATGTCGCAATCCCACTGCGGCAGCGCTGCCGCCGCACGCCGCGCAAGATCGGCCAGGAGCGCGGCGCCCGGGCTGAAGTTGGCCGCCCACAGCACCGGCAACTGCCGGGCCGCGGCGCGCAGGCGCGCGCGCTGGTCCGCCGACAGGCCCGTGGTGCCCGACACGAACGCGGCGCGCCGCGCGAGGCACAGATCGAGCACCGCATCGAAGGCATCGGGCAGGCTGAAATCGATCGCCACCTCGAATGCCGGCACGTCCCCGAGCGTGTCGACCCCTGCGATCGCCACGCCGGCAGCGCTCGTTCCGGCGCGACGCGCTACCGCAGCACCGAGCGTTGTCGCGGGAACATCAGGCTGCAGTCGCAGCAGCGCCGCGCCCATGCGTCCGGTGGCGCCGTGGATCAGCAGGCGGAGGGGGTCGGACATCGGCGACTCGAAGAAGACGGCGCATCATGATGCCACGCGGCGCGCGCAGGTCCGAGGCGCGCGTCGGGCATGGTGTTCGACGCTCCTTGCGCCTGGCGGGATCGGCCTCCCGCCCGCAACACGGTCAGGACACCACGCGGTTCCAGAATGCCTTCACGCCGTCGAGGAACGTGCTCGACCGCGGCGAATGCGCGGCGGCGTTGTCGCCTTCGAACGTGCCCTCGAATTCCTGCAGGATCTCACGCTGGCGACGCGTCAGGTTCACCGGCGTTTCGACCACGACACGGCACAGCAGATCGCCCGGTGCATGGCTGCGCACGGACTTGACGCCTTTGCCGCGCAGGCGGAACTGCTTGCCGGTCTGGGTTTCGGCCGGCACCTTGACGATGACTTCGCCCTCCAGCGTCGGCACCTCGATGTCGGCGCCGAGCGCGGCCTGCGAGAGGCGGATCGGCAGTTCGCAATACAGATCGTCGCCGTCGCGCTGGAAGATCGCGTGTTCGCGCACGCGCACTTCCACGTAGAGATCGCCGGCCGGTGCGCCGGCCGGACCGGCTTCGCCCTCGCCTGCGAGGCGGATCCGGTCGCCGTTGTCGACGCCGCCGGGAATCTTCACTTCCAGCGTCTTCTCGTCCTCGACACGGCCCTGCCCGCGGCAGCTCTTGCATGGATTGCTGACGCGCTTGCCGGCACCGGCGCAGTGCGGACACACCTGCTGCACCGAGAAAATGCCCTGCTGCATGCGCACGCGGCCCTGGCCACGACACGTGCCGCAGGTTTCGGTCTTGCCGTCTTCCGAACCCGTGCCCTTGCACTCCACGCAGCCGACCAGCGTGGGCACGTCGATCTTGCGCTCCACCCCGAACACGGCTTCTTCGAGATCGAGTTCGATCACGTAGCGCAGGTCCGACCCGCGCCGCGCCTGCTGCCGCCCGCCGCGGCCACCGCCGAAGATGTCGCCGAAGATGTCCCCGAAGATGTCCCCGAAATCCGCACCGCCGTGGCCGCCACCACCGCGTTCGAACGCGGCATGGCCGTGCTGGTCGTACGCGCGGCGTTTCGCCGGCTCGGACAGCACTTCGTAGGCTTCCTTGCACTCCTTGAACGCCTCTTCCGCGGCCTTGTCGCCCGGGTTGCGGTCCGGGTGGTACTTCATGGCGCAGCGGCGATACGCCTTCTTGAGTTCGTCCTCGCTGGCGCTCTTGGTGACGCCGAGGATGTCGTAGTAGTCGCGTTTCATGGCAGCGTGGATTCGTGATTTGAGATTCGTGATTCGAAGAAAAGGCCGTCGTGCCTGCGAGGCGCGACGGCCTTGAAAAGGCGGACGGGATTCACGCTCCAGCCAATCGCGAATCCCGAATCACGAATCACGCCTTCTTGTCGTCCTTCACTTCGGTGAACTCGGCATCGACCACATCGTCGTTCTTGCCGCCCGGTGCGGCGCCGGCCGACTCGGGATTCGCACCGGCCTGATAGGCCGCAGCGGCGGCGGCCGAGAGCGACTGCGCCGCCTCTTCCAGTGCCTTCGTCTTCGCCTCGATCTGCGCCTGGTCGTCGCCCTTCATCACCGATTCGAGATCCGACAGCGCCGCCTCGATGCGGCCGATCGCGTCGCCCTGCACCTTGTCGCCGTGCTCCTTGAGCGCCGAACGCGTGGCGTGTACCAGCGCGTCGGCCTTGTTGCGCGCGCCGACCAGCTCGTGGAACTTGCGGTCTTCCTCGCGGTTGGCTTCGGCGTCGCGCACCATCTGCTGGATCTCTTCCTCGGACAGACCGGAGCCCGCCTTGATCTCGATGCGCTGTTCCTTGCCGGTCTTCTTGTCCTTGGCACTGACGTGCAGGATGCCGTTGGCGTCGATGTCGAAGGTGACTTCCACCTGCGGCATGCCGCGCGGGGCGGCGTCGATGCCGGCGAGGTCGAACTTGGCGAGCGACTTGTTGTAGCGCGCCTGTTCGCGTTCGCCCTGCAGCACGTGCACGGTGACGGCGGTCTGGTTGTCTTCGGCCGTGGAGAAGATCTGCGAGGCCTTGGTCGGGATCGTGGTGTTCTTCTCGATGAGCTTGGTGAAGACGCCGCCCATGGTTTCGATGCCGAGCGACAGCGGGGTCACGTCGAGCAGCAGCACGTCCTTCACGTCGCCTGCCAGCACGCCGCCCTGGATCGCGGCACCGATGGCCACGGCTTCGTCCGGGTTCACGTCCTTCTTCGGCTCCTTGCCGAAGAATTCGGTGACCGCCTGCTGCACCTTCGGCATGCGGGTCTGGCCGCCGACGAGGATGACTTCGGAAATGTCGGACACGCGCAGGCCGGCGTCGTTGAGCGCCGTGCGGCACGGCTCGATGGTGCGCTTGACGAGGTCTTCGACCAGCGCTTCGAGCTTGGCACGCGTGAGCTTGATCGCCAGGTGCTTCGGACCCGAGGCGTCCGCGGTGACGTACGGCAGGTTCACTTCGGTGTGCTGCGCGCTGGACAGTTCGATCTTGGCGCGCTCGGCCGCGTCCTTCAGGCGCTGCAGCGCGAGCGGGTCCTTGCGCAGGTCGAGGCCCGAGTCCTTCTGGAACTGCTCGACGAGGTAGTCGATGACGCGCTTGTCGAAGTCCTCGCCGCCGAGGAACGTATCGCCGTTGGTCGCGAGCACTTCGAACTGCTTCTCGCCGTCGACTTCGGCGATCTCGATGATGGACACGTCGAAGGTGCCGCCGCCGAGGTCGTACACGGCGATCTTGCGGTCCTTGCCGCCGGACTTGTCGAGGCCGTACGCCAGCGCCGCCGCGGTGGGTTCGTTGATGATGCGCTTGACGTCCAGGCCCGCGATGCGGCCGGCGTCCTTGGTGGCCTGGCGCTGCGAGTCGTTGAAGTAGGCGGGCACGGTGATGACGGCCTCGGTCACGGTTTCGCCGAGGTAGGCTTCCGCGGTCTTCTTCATCTTGGCCAGCACTTCGGCCGAGATCTGCTGCGCGGCCATCTTGTTGCCGTCGCTGGTCTGGACCCAGGCGTCGCCGTTCTCGTGCGCCACGATGGCGTACGGGACAAGGTCGAGGTCCTTCTTGACTTCCGCGTCGGTGAACTTGCGGCCGATGAGGCGCTTCACCGCGTAGAAGGTGTTCTTCGGGTTGGTGACGGCCTGGCGCTTGGCCGAGGCGCCGACGAGGACTTCGCCGTCCTTGGTGTAGGCCACGATCGACGGCGTGGTGCGGTCGCCCTCGGCGTTCTCGATGACCTTGACGCTGCCGCCTTCCATCACCGCGACGCAGCTGTTGGTGGTACCCAAGTCGATACCGATGATCTTGCCCATGTGTGTGTCTCCCGGAAAATATGCGGGCCGTGGCGGCCGCGTCTGGTCGTTATGTGAGGGTTATGCGAAGGGCTTCAAGCGCGCCGGAGCGAATTTTTTCGCGCCGGGAGGAGGCGATCAGCCGTCCTGGGCCACCACCACCAGCGCGGGTCGCAGCAGGCGGTCGTTGAGCACGTAGCCCTTCTGGTACACCTGCACCACGTGGCCGGGCGCGTGCTCGGCGCTGGGCACGGTGCTGATGGCCTGGTGGTGCTCGGGATTGAAGGCGCCGCCGGTGGGGTCGACGACGTTGAGGCCGTTGCCCTGCGCCACGCGCAGCAGCTGGCGCAGCGTAAGTTCCATGCCTTCGCGCAGCTTGCCCGGCTCGCCTTCTGCGGCGAGGCCGGCTTCGAGGCTGTCGAGCACCGGCAGCAGGTCCGCGAGCAGGCGTTCGTTGGCGAACTTGCGCGCCTGCTCCACGTCGCGGATCAGGCGGCGACGCTGGTTTTCCAGGTCCGCGCGGTCGCGCAGCTGTTCGTCGCGCGCGGCGCCGAGCTGCTGTTCGAGGTCGGCGATGCGGTCCTCGAGCGAGGGCTCGAAACCGTCGTCGCGCGGCGGCTGGTCCGGCGTGGGCGCCGGCGCGGTGTCGTTCGAATGCATGGTCACTCCGTGGAATTTCGGCCGCTGTCGCGGCCCGATCGCGCGATTCATGGATGCCGCGGGCGCGGTTTCAAGTGCTGCGCCGTCCCCGGCGGCGTGCGCTCGGTGGGGGCGTCTGGCCGGATTTCAAGGCAAGGCCCGGTTCAACGCCGTGCTGAGCACCGTGGCGGTGGCCTGCACCATCGGGATGACGCGCTCGTAGGCCATGCGCGTGGGGCCGATCACGCCGAGCACGCCGAGCACCTTGCCGTCGGTGCCGTACGGCGCGGTGACGATGCTGCATTGCCCGAGCGGCGCGTGCCCGGTTTCCTCGCCGATGAACAGGCGTACGCCCTGGGCGTGGATGCAGCCTTCGAGCAGCTGGAGCAGCTCCTTCTTGCGCGCGAAGGTGTCGAACAGGTCGCGCAGGCGGTCGAGGTCGGACAGGTCCTGCACGCCCATCAGGCGGGTCTGGCCGGCGACGAGCACGTCCTCGTCCGCGCCGGGTGTGAAAGCGGCCTCGGTGACGTCGGCGGCCACCGACAGCACGCGCTCCATCGCGCTGCGCGCATCGCGCAGCTCGCGCTGGAGCTGGGCGCGGATTTCCGGCAGCGGCCGGCCGGTGAATGTGGCATTGAGGTAATTGGCGGTCTGTTCGAGCTCGGAGCTGCTGTACGGCCGGCGCGTGGCGACGATGCGGTTCTGCACCTCGTTGTCGGTGAAGACCAGGATCACCAGCACGCGGCTCGGCTCCAGCGCCACGAAATCGATGTGGCGCAGCGAAAACTGCTCGCGCCGCGGCACGGTGACCAGGCCCACGAAATGGCTCATCGCCGAGAGCATTTCGGACACGTTGTTGAGCAGGCCCTGGGTGCCGAGCTGGTGCGGCAGCTGCCGGCCCAGACGCTCCACCTCGCCGGATGCCATCGGCTCCACCTGCAGCAGGCTGTCGACGAACACGCGGTAGCCCTGCGCCGTCGGCACGCGCCCGGCCGAGGTGTGCGGCGTGGTGACCAGGCCGATGTCTTCCAGGTCCGACATCACGTTGCGGATCGTGGCCGGGCTCACGTCCAGCCCCGCGTGCTTGGCCAGCGTGCGCGAACCCACGGGCACGCCGTCCCGGATGTACTGGGCGATCATGGCGCGCAGCAGGCTGCGGGCGCGGGGGTCGAGATCGTGGGACGTGGCCAATGCGCTGGAAACGTGGGTGGGGAGCGCATTAGATAGTGTTTGCGCGGCGAATGGGCAAGTGCTGGCGCACAGGACGGCCGCGCCGGGGCATGATGGCCGGCTCCGGCCGCGGCAGCTGCGCCGGACGGACCCACCGCACAGGAGGTTTCCCCGATGCCGCCCGCCCCGCGCAGGACCCCGGCCGCCGCGCCGCCCGACGTCGACGCGTTTTTCGCGACCCTCGACCATCCGCGCCGCGACGCCCTGCTCGCGATGCGCAGCGCCATCCTCGGTGCAGACCCGTCGATCGCCGAAGGCATCAAATGGAACGTGCCCAGTTTCCGCACCAGGGACTGGTTCGCCACATTGCACCTGCGCGCCCGGACCGGCGTTGGCGTGATCCTGCATCTGGGCGCGAAGAAAACCGCGGCGTCCGAACACGGCGTGCCGATCGACGACCCGGACGGCCTGCTGCAGTGGCTGGCGCGGGACCGCGCCATGGTCGCGTTCCGCGACCTGGCCGACGTCTCGGCGCGACGCGATGCCTTCGTAGCCCTGATCCGGCGCTGGATCGCACACCTCTGACGCGGACACCGCGGCGCGCTGGTTCCCGTGACCGCGCGCATGGTAATTTTGCCCGCCGCGTTACCGCCGCCCTCGTCCGGACCGCATGCTGGTTTCCCTCTACGTCAAGGACTTCGCCATCGTCAGCGAAGTCGAAGTCGCGCTCGGCGCCGGCCTGACCGTGGTCTCGGGCGAAACCGGCGCCGGCAAGTCGCTGCTGGTCGATGCCCTGCTGCTGCTGACCGGCGCGCGCGCCGACGCGGGCATGGTGCGCCACGGCGCCGACCGCGCCGAACTTGCGGCGGAATTCCGTCTCGCGCCCGACGCCCCGGCGCTGGCGTGGCTGCGCGAGAACGAACTCGACGACGGCGGCGACTGCCAACTGCGCCGCGTGATCCGCGCCGACGGCGGCTCGCGCGCCTGGATCAACGGCCGTCCGGCGACGGCGGCGCAGCTCGGTGCGGTCGGCGAGCGGCTGGTCGAAATCCACGGCCAGCATGAGCACCAGGCGCTGCTGGATCGCACCCAGCAGCTGGCGATGCTCGACGGCTTCGCCGCGCACCCGGCGCTGCTCGCCGACGTGGCCGACAGCGCCCGCCGCTGGCAGGCGGCCGCGCGCACCATCGAACAGCTGCAGGACCGGGGCAACGTCAGCGACCGTTGCGACTGGCTCGCGGCGCAGCTCGCCGAACTCGACCGCGAGCAGCTTGCCCCGGCCGCGCTCGAGGAACTGTCCGCCGCGCACCGCCGCCACAGCCATGCGGCCGCGCTGATCGAAGGCACGGCGCGCGCCCAGGCGCGTCTGGGCGGCGACGACGGTGTCTCGCTGCTGAGCCTGCTGCGCCAGACGCGCGCCGAGCTCGCACGCCTGGGCGAACACGAACCCCGGCTGGCACAGGTCGATGCCCTGCTCGACGGCGCGGAGATCCAGCTCGACGAAGCCGCCGCGGAACTCGACCGCGTGCGCGACGGCCTCGACCTCGACCCCGAGCGCCTGCAGGAACTCGATGCCCGCATCGCGCGCCTGCACGACCTCGCCCGCAAGCACCGCGTGCCGCTCGACGCACTGGCGCTGCGGCGCGATGCCATCGCCGACGAGCTCGACCAGCTGCAGGGCGCGGGCGAAACGCTCGTGCGCCTGCAGCGCGAGCGCGACGCCGCGCGCGCGGACTGGGCGCGCGCGGCGCAGGCGCTGTCGGCGTCGCGCGCGGCGGCGGCCGGGACGCTTGCGCGCAAGGTCAGTGCGCTGATGGACACCCTCGGCATGGCCGGCGGCCACTTCGCGGTCGAGCTGACCGCGCTGCCCGACCCGGCGCCCGACGCGCACG
The DNA here is from genome assembly GCF_014202825.1 of Chiayiivirga flava. GTDB lineage: Bacteria > Pseudomonadota > Gammaproteobacteria > Xanthomonadales > Xanthomonadaceae > Chiayiivirga > Chiayiivirga flava. The sequence goes on from NZ_JACHHP010000001.1 coordinate 504,469, forward strand.
GCGCCGAACGCGCGGAATTCCTCGTGTCGGCCAACCCGGGGCAGCCGCCGCGCCCGCTGCGCAAGGTCGCGTCCGGTGGCGAGCTGTCGCGCATCAGCCTCGCGATCGAGGTCGCCGCGCTGGGGCTCGACGCGGTGCAGACGATGGTCTTCGACGAAGTCGATTCGGGCATCGGCGGTGCCGTGGCCGAAGTCGTCGGCCAGAAACTGCGCGCGCTCGCCGCGAGCCGCCAGGTGCTGTGCGTGACCCACCTCGCGCAGGTCGCGGCGCAGGGCCATTCGCACCTGCGCGTGAGCAAGCACGCCGGCGACGACAGCACGCGCAGCCGCATCGACGTGCTCGATGCGAAGGAGCGCACCGAGGAAATCGCGCGCATGCTCGGCGGTATCGACATCACCAGGGAAACCCGCGCGCATGCGCGCCAGATGCTCGCGACCGCGGGCGGCAAGGCGTCCTGACGTCGGACGCGCGCCGGCCCCGGACGCGGCGGGGCCTGCGCAGGCCCCGCACCACCTTGCACCGCCCGCCGCTCACTGCGCATAGTGCCCGTCCGCCCGCTTGCACCCGCACGGACCCCACGATGACCGATGCCACTCCCGACCCCGCCACGCTGAACCTCGATCCGTACTGGATGCCGTTCACGCACAACCGCTACTTCAAGCAGCATCGGCCGCTCGATCGGCTGCTGGTCGGTGCCGAGGGCGCCTACTACACGACATCGCAGGGCCAGACGCTCTTCGACGGCCTTTCGGGCCTGTGGTGCTGCGGACTCGGGCATCGCGACCGGCGCATCGTCGAGGCGGTGAAGAACCAGCTCGACGTCGCCGACTATTACCCCGCCTTCCAGGTCGCGAGCCCGGACAGCTTCCGTCTCGCCGAACGCATCGCCAAACACGCGCCCGGCGACCTCGACCACGTCTTCTTCACCAACTCCGGCTCGGAAGCCGTTGACACCGCGCTCAAGATCGCGCTCGCCTACCACCGCCTGCGCGGCGAGGCCTCGCGCACCCGCTTCATCGGCCGCGAACGCGGCTACCACGGCGTCGGCTTCGGCGGCATCTCGGTCGGCGGCATGGTGGCGAACCGCAAGATGTTCGCGCCGGCCATGCTCAACGGCGTCGACCACCTGCCGCACACGCACAACCTCTCGCAGATGGCGTTCTCGCAGGGCATGCCCGAATGGGGCGCGCATCTTGCCGACGAACTCGAACGCATCGTCGCGCTGCACGATGCGTCCACGATCGCCGCGGTGATCGTCGAACCGATGCAGGGCTCGGTCGGCGTCATCATCCCGCCGATTGGCTACCTGCAGAAACTCCGCGAAATCTGCACGAAACACGGCATCCTGCTGATCTTCGACGAAGTGATCACCGGCTTCGGCCGCATGGGCGACTGGTTCGGCGCGCAGGCCTTCGGCGTCACGCCCGACCTCATCACGTTCGCCAAGGGCGTCAACAACGGCACCGTGCCGATGGGCGGCGTGATCGCCAGCAAGCCCATCTACGACGCCTTCATGACCGGCCCGGACTACGCCGTCGAATTCTTCCACGGCTACACCTACTCCGCGCACGCCCTCGCCGTCGCCGCCGCCCACGCCACGCTCGACATCCTCGGAAGCGACGACGTTCCGAACCGCTTCACCGCGCTCGGCACGCTCCTCGCCGACGGCGTGCACTCGCTGCGCGGCGAGCCCAACGTGATCGATATCCGCAACTACGCGGGCGCCGCCGCCGTCGAGCTCGCCCCACTGCCCGGCAAGCCCGGCCTGCGCGCGATCCGCCTGTTCGAGGACGCCCTCAAGCGCGGCCTGCTGGTGCGCTTCACCGGCGACACCATCGCCCTCGCCCCGCCGGTGATCTCGACCGAGGCCGAAATCCACCGGCTCGTCGACACGATGCGCGAGGCGATCCGCGCCGTCGCCTGAGTCACGTCGCTGCGCGCGGCGAGGCGCGCCGCAGCGCGTTCAGCGCCGGTGCATGCAGGCTTGCAACCCGCGCCGGAGTTGCGTAGAACGGGCAACGAAGCGACACCTCGTCCTTCCGCACCCCGGCCGGGCGGAAGGTTGGATCGGCAACGATCCGGTTGCGCAGCACGACGCGACGGTTCGCCGTCCGTCGTCACGCACCCGCCGCCGCGAGGCGGCGTTCCCGCTCACCGAGACGCGCGGGAATCCGATGGCTCGCATGTCGCGCGACCACACGGAGTGACAGATGAGCGTTCCCATTCGCAGCGTGCCGGCAGCGGCCGTTCCGCAGATCATTCCCCACGTCATCGCCGGCGTGCGCGTCGGCGCCGATGCCGCGTCCGCGCCCGTGTTCAATCCCGCCACCGGTGCACAGAGCGGTGTGCTGCCGCTGGCCGATGCGTCGGTGGTCGCCACTGCCGTCGCAGCCGCAAAGGCGGCGTTTCCGGCGTGGTCCGCCACGCCGCCGCTGCGACGCGCGCGCGTGCTGTTCAAGTTCCGCGAACTGCTCGATGCGCGCGCGTCGGAGCTTGCCGCGGCGATCACGGCCGAACACGGCAAGACGCACAGCGATGCGCTGGGTGAAGTGGCACGCGGCATCGAGGTGGTCGAATTCGCCTGCGGCATTCCGCATCTGCTCAAGGGCGAAGTCACCGAAAACGTCGGCGCGCAGATCGATGCGCACTCGGTGCGGCAACCGCTCGGCGTGGTCGCCGGCATCACGCCGTTCAACTTCCCCGCGATGGTGCCGCTGTGGATGGCGCCGATTGCGATTGCCTGCGGCAACACGTTCATCCTGAAACCGTCGGAGCGCGATCCGTCGGCGACGCTGCTGCTCGCAGACTGGCTCGCCGAAGCGGGCTTGCCGGCGGGCGTGTTCAACGTCGTGCACGGCGACAAGGTGGCGGTCGATGCACTGCTCGAACATCCCGATGTGGCTGCCATCAGCTTCGTCGGCTCGACGCCGATCGCAAAGTACATCCACGAAACCGCGACGAAGCACGGCAAGCGTGTGCAGGCCCTCGGCGGCGCCAAAAACCACATGCTGGTGATGCCCGATGCCGATCTCGACCAGGTGGCCGACGCGCTGATGGGCGCAGGCTACGGCTCCGCCGGCGAGCGCTGCATGGCGATTTCCGTCGCGGTGGCGGTGGGCGACGCCGTGGCCGATGCGCTCGTGGCAAAACTTGCGCCGCGGGTGCGGGCGCTGAAAATCGGCAACGGCATGACGTCGGGCATGGACATGGGGCCACTGGTCACCGCCGCGCATCGCGACCGCGTGCGCGGCTATGTCGACCTGGGCGTGAGCGAAGGCGCGGACCTTGTCGTCGACGGCCGCGGATTCTCGCTGCCGGACGCGCCGGACGGCTTCTTCCTCGGCGGCTGCCTGTTCGACCGCGTGACGCCCGCGATGCGCATCCATCGCGAGGAAATTTTCGGGCCGGTGCTGTGCGTCGTGCGCGTCGATACATACGAGGAGGCGCTGCAGCTCATCAACGCACACGAGTACGGCAACGGCACCGCGATCTTCACCCGCGACGGCGATGCGGCACGCGACTTCGTGCACCGCGTGCAGGTGGGCATGGTGGGCGTGAACGTGCCGATTCCGGTGCCGAGTGCGTTCCACAGCTTCGGCGGGTGGAAGGCGTCGCTGTTCGGCGACCACCATGTCTACGGGCCGGAAGGTGTGCGGTTCTACACGAAGCTCAAGGCGGTGACGACGCGGTGGCCGACGAGTATTCGGGCAGGCGCGCAGTTCGTGATGCCGACGGGGGGATGAAGAGGTCGTGGCCCATGCCCCTCTCCAACCCATCCAGATCGTCATTCCCGCGAATGCGGGAATCCAGTGACCTTTCTTGGTTTTTCTTTCCCGCCAGACAATTAAATCAACACCAAGCAAGGTCACTGGATTCCCGCATTCGCGGGAATGACGATGGAAGGAATGGGCAAGCATGAAACGCGCGGACTTCGTTTGAAACAACGGTGACCCAATGAACGCAATGCTCGACACCACCCGCAACCGCCCCCTCGCCATCAACGGCCAGCGCCTCTGGGACAGCCTGATGGAGATGGCGAAGATCGGCGCCACGCCGAAAGGCGGCGTCTGCCGCCTCGCCCTCACCGACCTGGACAAACAGGGCCGCGATCTCTTCGTGCAATGGGCGAAGGACGCCGGCTGCAGCATCGGCATCGACCGCATGGGCAACGTCTTCGCCCGCCGCTCCGGTCGCGACGACAGCCTCGCGCCCGTCGTCACCGGCTCGCACGCCGATTCGCAACCCACCGGCGGCCGCTTCGACGGCATCTACGGCGTGCTCGGCGGGCTGGAGGTGATCCGTACGCTCAACGACCACGGCGTCGAAACCGATCGCCCGATCGAAGTGGTGATCTGGACCAACGAGGAAGGCTCCCGCTTCGCGCCCGCGATGGTGGCGTCCGGCGTGTTCGCCGGCGTGTTTTCGCTCGACTACGGCCTCTCGCGCGCCGACGTCGACGGCAAGACCATGGGCGAGGAACTGCAGCGCATCGGCTACGCCGGCGACCTGCCGATGGGCAAGCCGATCCACGCCGCGTTCGAGCTGCACATCGAGCAGGGCCCGATCCTCGAAAACGAAGGCATCACCATCGGCGTCGTGACCGCGGCGCAAGGCCAGCGCTGGTACGAAGTGGTGCTCACCGGCCAGGAATCGCACGCCGGCCCGACGCCGATGCCGAGCCGTCGTGATGCGCTGCTGGGTGCCGCGCGCTGCATCGACCTCGTCAACCGCATCGGCCTCGCGCACGCGCCGCTCGCCTGCGCGACGGTCGGCATGGTGCAGGTGCATCCGAACTCGCGCAACGTGATCCCGGGCCGCGTGTTCTTCACGGTCGACATCCGCCATCCGGACGATGCGGTGCTGGCGCAGATGGATCGCGAAGTGCGCGACGGCATCGCGAAGATTGCTTCCGAGCTGAAGCTCGAAACGACGAAACTCGAACAGATCTTCTACTACGCGCCGGTGCCGTTCGATGCGGCGTGCGTCGACTCCGTGCGCGAAGGCGCGAAGCGGTTCGGCTACTCGCACCGCGACATCGTCTCCGGCGCCGGCCACGATGCCTGTTACCTCGCGAAGGTGGCGCCGACGGCGATGGTGTTCGTGCCTTGCATCGGCGGCATCAGCCACAACGAGATCGAGGATGCGACGCCGGAATGGATCGAGGCCGGAGCGAACGTGTTGCTGCATGCGATGCTGGGACGGGCGTCGCGGTGATATCGACGGAGGCTCGGGCATTGCAGCGCGAAGGATTCGTCTTGCCTCGGCGCGTCACTTCTCCTCTCCGTCGTCCCGGCGGACGCCGGGACGACGGTTGGGGTGGCTCGGCGTGGCCGATGAGTCCGCGTCGCCAACCGTTGGAGCCTGCTCACTGCTCCACAACGCTCGATGCACCTGCTCGGCATGACACCAGCCGCGAATCGTTGACACCGCATCCCGCCGCAACTTCAAACGACCATCCCAGGCAACCCCCAGGACCCCGCATGCCCCGCAAGGATCTCGGCGACATCGCCCCCGCCCGCCTCGACGCCGACACCCTCGCGCGCAACTTCAGCGATGTCGCGCCACCGCTCGACCGCCGCGGCGCCCTGATCGCCGCGCAGCGCTGCTTCTACTGCTACGACGCCCCGTGCATCCAGGCCTGCCCCACCGGCATCGACATCCCGAGCTTCATCAAACGCATCACCACCGACAACCTCAAGGGCGCGGCGGCCGACATCCTCGGCGCCAACATCCTCGGCGGCGCCTGCGCCCGCGTCTGTCCCACGGAAATCCTTTGCGAAGGCAGCTGCGTGCGGAACACGCCGGACGACGCACCTGTGCAGATCGGCGCGCTGCAGCGCTACGCCACCGACTGGGTCTACGACGCCAACGCCCCGCTGTTCTCGCGTGCACCGGACTCCGGCAAACACGTCGCCGTGGTCGGTGCGGGCCCGGCCGGCCTCGCCTGTGCGCATCGCCTCGCGCGCGCCGGCCACCGAGTGACGCTGTTCGACGCCAAGGACAAACCCGGCGGCCTCAACGAATACGGCATCGCCGCGTACAAGGTGCCGGGCTTCGCGCAGCGCGAGATCGACTGGCTGCTGTCGATCGGTGGCATCACGTTCCAGGGCGGCGCCGAACTCGGCCGCAACCTGCATCTGCCCGACCTGCGCCGCGACCACGATGCGGTGTTCCTCGGCCTCGGACTTGCCGGCGTCAACGCCCTCGGCCTCGACGGCGAGGACCTGCCCGGCGTGCGCAACGCCGTCGATTTCATCGAAGAGCTGCGCCAGTGCGCCGACCTCGCAACACTGCCGATCGGCCGTCGCGTCGTCGTGATCGGCGGCGGCAACACCGCGATCGATGCGGCGATCCAGAGCAAGCGCCTCGGCGCCGAATCGGTGACGCTCGTCTATCGTCGCGGCCCGGAATCGATGAGCGCCACCACGCACGAGCAGGCTTTCGCGAAGGACGAAGGCGTGAACGTCGTGTACTGGGCGGCGCCGCGGAGCTTTGTCGCACAGGACGGCCAGCTCGCAGGCATCCGCTTTGAGCACACGTTGCTCGACGACGCCGGCCGGCTGCTCGGCAGCGGCGACCACTTCACGCTCGACGCCGACACCGTGCTCAAGGCCATCGGCCAGGTGCTGGTGCCGTCCGCGCTGCAGGACGGCGGCACCGACCTGCTCGACATCCGCAACGGCCGCATCGCCGTCAACGCCGACTTCGAAACATCCTTGCAGGGCGTGTACGCCGGAGGCGACTGCGTCGGCGGCAAGGTCGACCTCACCGTGCAAGCCGTCGAAGACGGCCAGCGCGCCGCCGCCGCCATCGATCGCGCGCTGCTGCAGCGCGCGCTGAAAGCCGCCTGAGGACCAGACCATGGCAGACCTTTCCTGCAACTTCGTCGGCATCCGTTCGCCGAACCCGTTCTGGCTCGCGAGCGCACCGCCCACCGACAAGGCCTACAACGTCAACCGCGCCTTCGAGGCCGGCTGGGGCGGCGTGGTGTGGAAGACGCTCGGCATGGACCCGCCGGTGGTGAACGTGTCGTCGCGCTACGGCGCGATTCGGATCAATGGCCAGCGCATCGCCGGCCTCAACAACATCGAGCTGATCACCGATCGCCCGCTTGCGGTGAATCTTGCCGAGATCCGCCAGGTGAAACGCGACTGGCCGGACCGCGCGATGATCGTCTCGCTGATGGTGCCGTGCGACGAGGACTCGTGGAAATGGATCCTGCCGCAGGTGGAGGACACCGGCGCCGACGCCGTCGAACTCAACTTCGGCTGCCCGCACGGCATGAGCGAGCGCGGCATGGGTTCGGCCGTGGGTCAGGTGCCCGAGTACGTCGAGATGGTCGCGCGCTGGGTGAAGCAACACTCGAAGCTGCCGTGCATCGTCAAGCTCACACCCAACATCACCGACATCCGCACCTCGGCGCGCGCGGCCTTCCGCGGCGGCGCCGATGCGGTGTCGCTGATCAACACGATCAATTCCATCACCAGCGTCGACCTCGACCTGATGGCGCCCACGCCCACGGTCGACGGCAAGGGCACGCACGGCGGCTACTGCGGCCCGGCGGTGAAACCGATCGCGCTGAACATGGTGTCGGAAATCGCGCGCGATCCGGAAACGCGGCTGAAACCCATCTCCGGCATCGGCGGCATCGGCACGTGGCAGGACGCGGCGGAATTCATGGCGCTCGGCGCCGGCAGCGTGCAGGTGTGCACGGCGGCGATGCATTACGGCTTCCGCATCGTCGACGACATGATCGACGGCCTCAACAACTGGATGGACGCGAAGGGCTACGCACGCCTCGAGGACGTCGTCGGCCGCGCCGTGCCGAACGTCACCGACTGGCAATTCCTCAACATGGCCTACGACATCAAGGCCCGCATCGACCAAGACAAGTGCGTCAAATGCGGCCTGTGCCACATCGCATGCGAGGACACCTCGCACCAAGCCATCACGATAGAGAAAAACGGCCTGCGCTTCTTCGAAGTGGTCGACGAGGAGTGCGTCGGCTGCAACCTCTGCATGCATGTGTGCCCGATCGACGACTGCATCACGATGGAGCGCGTGGACACCGGCGAGTACCGCAACTGGACCACGCATCCGAACAATCCGATGGCAAAGAAGCCGGAACCGGTCTGACATCTCATGTCCAATCGCTGCAATGAGCCGCCACACCTGCTACACGCGCGCCAAACACAATCCAATGGCAATGGACGCCAGAAACGAACACGCTCCAACCTGATCAGCGAAGGCATCGCTCGTGGTGAAATGGCGCTGTCGGACGGACGCACGCTGGACCATGCGCAGGCCATAGAGCGACTGACGCGATGGCTCACACCGTGCGGAGCCCGCACCTGACATTGCACCACGCTTCCGGATGGGGATCCGCATGGCACACACCGACGCAGCATCGACCCACGTGAGCCAGGGCGCGCTCTACAACGCCGACCTCGCCCCCACCACCGCCGCACAGCGCACCTGGACCTGGTATCACTTCGCCGCGCTGTGGATCGGCATGGTGATGTGCATCCCGTCTTACCTGCTCGCGTCTGGGCTCATCGAACAGGGCATGTCGCCTTGGCAGGCCGTCACCACGGTGCTGCTCGGCAACGCCATCGTGCTGGTGCCGATGCTGCTGATCGGCCACGCCGGTGCGAAGTACGGCATTCCCTATGCGGTGCTGGTGCGGTCGAGCTTCGGCACGCAGGGAGCGAAGCTGCCGGCGCTGCTGCGCGCGATCGTGGCCTGCGGCTGGTACGGCATCCAGACGTGGTTCGGCGGGCTCGCGATCTACACGCTGCTCAACATCATGACCGGGAACGCGCTGGCCGGCGATCCGATCGGTTGGCTCGGCATCAACGCGGGCCAGCTGGCCTGTTTCCTCGCGTTCTGGCTGCTGCAGTTGTACTTCGTGCTGCATGGCACGGAATCGATCCGGTGGCTGGAGACGATCTCGGCGCCGGTGAAGATCGTGATGCTGCTGTTCCTGGTGTGGTGGGCGCTGTCGAATGCCGGTGGCTTCGGGCAGATGATGTCGATGCCGTCGCAGTTCGAGCCCGGCGGTGCGAAGGCCGGGCTGTTCTGGGCCGTGTTCTGGCCGTCGCTGACGGCGATGGTCGGGTTCTGGGCCACGCTCGCGCTGAACATCCCGGATTTCACGCGCTTCGCGCGTTCGCAGAAGGACCAGATCGTCGGCCAGGCCATCGGCCTGCCGGTGCCGATGGGTGCGCTGGCGCTGATCTCGGTGATCGTCACCTCGGCCACCGTCGTGATCTACGGCAAGGCGATCTGGGATCCGGTCGACCTCTCCAGCCGCTTCACCGGCATCGGCGTCGGCCTCGCGCTGCTGGTGCTGACGCTGGACACGATGTGCTGCAACCTCGCGGCGAACCTGGTCGGCCCGGCCTACGATTTCGCGAGCCTTTCGCCGAAGCGCATCAGCTACCGCCTCGGCGGCATGATCACGGCGCTGATCGCGGTGGTGGCGATGCCGTGGAAGATCCTCGCCAGCACCGAGGGCTACATCTTCACGTGGCTGATCGGTTACTCCGCCCTGCTCGGCCCGGTGGCCGGCATCATGCTGGTCGACTACTGGCTGCTGCGCCGCGCGCGGCTGGACACCGCGCAGCTGTTCGAGGAACACGGCGTGTACAGCTACCGCGGCGGCTGGAATCCGGCGGCGATCGTGGCGCTGGTGCTGGGCGTGCTGCCGAACCTGCCCGGGTTCCTGCATGCGGCGTTTCCAGCATCATTTGCCGGGGTGCCCGACATTTTCAAGACGATCTACACCTACGCGTGGTTCGTCGGGCTCGGCATCTCCGGCCTGATCTACCTCGTGTGGATGCGCGCGTCGATCCCGCGGACGCCCGCGCGCGCCTGAGTCCCGATCGCGTACAGTGTGCGCACCCGAACCCACTGCAGGATCTTTCGCATGAGCATCGCACGCATTCTCGGCATCACCCTGATCATTCTCGGCGCGGTGCTGTTGTACTTCGGCCTGCAGTCCACCGATTCCGTCGGCGAAAAGATCGTCGAAGGCGTGACCGGGCGCTACAGCGACGGCACGATGGGTTACATCGTCGGCGGCGCGGTGTCGGGTGTGGTGGGCCTGGCGCTGCTGGTGTTCGGCCGCAAGAAGTAGGCGCGGCTCGGCGTTTGCCGGAGCATCCGCGCGGCTCCTGCACCACGGTGCGCGTGCGCAGCCATTGCACGAAGTCCGCTTCGGTCACCGCCCCCGAGCGATGGCATCATGACGTGTGTTTCCTCGTGGCTCGCCACCACGTCGCCGCGGTTGGGCTTCAGGAAAACGCGATAACACACGGGCGCAATGCGGCCCGCCACCTTTTCGACGAGCCGGATCGATGACCCAGTCCCCAGCATCCTCCACCCTGATCCGCGGCGGCACCGTCGTCGACGCGGAGCACAGCTACCGCGCCGACGTGCTGATCGTGGGCAACACCATCGCCGCCATCGGCACCGATCTGGACGTTCCGGCCGGCACGCGGATCGTCGACGCGGGCGATCGCCTCGTGATGCCCGGAGGCATCGATCCGCACACCCACATGCAGCTGCCCTTCATGGGCACGGTGGCGAGCGACGACTTCTACACCGGCACCGCGGCCGGACTCGCCGGCGGCACCACCAGCATCATCGATTTCGTGATCCCGAACCCGCAGCAGCCGCTGATGGAGGCGTGGCGCGATTGGCGCGGCTGGGCCGAAAAAGCCGCGTCCGATTACGCCTTCCACGTGGCCGTCACGTGGTGGGACGAGAGCGTGCACCGCGACATGGGCGTGCTCGCCAACGAGCACGGCGTGCAGAGTTTCAAGCACTTCATGGCGTACAAGAACGCCATCATGTGCGACGACGAAGTGCTGGTGAACAGCTTCACGCGATGCATCGAACTGGGCGCCATCCCGACCGTGCACGCGGAAAACGGCGAACTCGTCTACCGCCTGCAGAAGGCCCTGCTCGCGCGCGGCATGACCGGGCCCGACGCGCATCCGCTCTCGCGACCGCCCGCAGTCGAGGGCGAAGCGGCGAACCGCGCGATCCGGATTGCGGAAGTGCTCGGCACGCCGCTGTACATTGTGCACAACTCGGCGCGGCAGTCGCTGGAGGCCATCGCGCGGGCGCGCGGCGAAGGCCAGCGCGTGTTCGGCGAAGTGCTGGCCGGGCACCTGCTGATCGACGACTCGGTGTACCGCAACCCGGATTTCGCGTTTGCCGCCGGGCATGTGATGAGCCCGCCGTTCCGGCCGAAGGAGCACCAGGACGCGTTGTGGCACGGCCTGCAGGCCGGCCACCTGCACACGACGGCGACCGATCACTGCGCCTTCTGCGCGCCGCAGAAAGCCGCGGGCAAGGACGACTTCACGAAGATCCCGAACGGCACCGCCGGTGTCGAGGATCGCATGTCGGCGCTTTGGCATTACGGTGTCGGCAGCGGAAAACTCACGCCGAGCGAGTTCGTGCGCATCACGTCGACCAACGCCGCGCAGATCTTCAACCTGTATCCGAAAAAGGCCGCGGTGCGCGTCGGCGCCGACGCCGACCTCGTGGTGTGGGATCCGAACGGCTCGCGCACGATCTCGGCGAAGACACACCACCAGAACGTCGACTTCAACATCTTCGAGGGCCGCAGCGTGACCGGCATCGCCACGCACACGTTCACGCGCGGGCATCTTGCGTGGGTGGACGGCGACCTGCGCGCCGAACGCGGCCGCGGCCGTTACCTGCCGCGGCCCACGCACGGTGCCTACGTCGATGCGAACCTGCGCCGCGCAGGCGCCGGCTCCGGCTGACGCCGCCGGAACCGATGGGCATCGGGGGACGGGTTGAGATGGGGGTCGCCTGCGAGGCAGGCATCGATTGGACGCCACGCCGCGGGAACAGGGACCGCAGCGCACCGTCACGCATCAAGACCGCCGCGCCTGGACCGGCGCCCCCATCCCAACCCCTCCCCCGATACGCAAGACGCCGTGCAAAGCTGCCATCGCCCGCGTCGGCGATGCCGGCGGACATCGCACGGCGTCGATGCCCACCTGCCGCCGGCCCGGCCGGCCGCACCGCTCAGAGCGCGAGCTGGCCTTCCAGGTCCGCGGTCTTCATGCGTGCCAGCGCGAGGCTGGACTTGGCCTTGTCGAGCACGAGATAGATGAACACGCCCGGCTTTTCCGTCATGGGACGGATGATGTGGTACTGCTTGCCGAGCGTGATGAGCATGTCCTCGATGTTGTCCTTCAGGCCGAGCGCCTTCATCGTCTTGAGCTTGGCCCGCACCACTTCCGTGTTGCCGGCACCGGCGATGTCCAGGTCGACGCCGGCGCCGATCTTGCCCAGCACCATGCCGCTGTTCGCGTCCACCACGGCGGCGGCGAGCGCGCCGTCGATGTTCATGATGTCTTCGAGGGTCTGATTCACGTTGGCCATTGCAGTACTCCGGTGTGCGCACCCTGTATTGCGACCGCGGAGGGGTGCAGCCCCGCGGCCGGATCGAAACGGTGTCAGCCCGGCGGCGCCAGCAGGGTGCCGAGCCGGACGGCGCAGGCGCGGGCGGCGTAGAGCACGCTGCCGAGCACGGCGTTTTCCCGGCACAGCACGCTCATGAGCAGATCGTTGCCTGCGGCGGGAACGCGGATCATCACCACGGTGCCGGCCTCGCCTTCGACGATCACGTTGCGGCAGCCGCGCATGTTCAGTTCCTCGACCACGGCCTCGCTCAGCGCGAGCAGCGAACTCGTCATCGCCGCGAGCTTGTTGCCCGAGACGCCATGCCGCAGCACGGCGGCAAGCTCGAAGCCGTCGCCGGTCACGACCGCGGCCGATTCGATGCCGGCGGTCTCGCGCACCATCGCGTCGAGCTGCTCGCGGCAGACCGAGGCGAGATCGGATCGCGGCGCCAGCGTCGCGGAGACGTTCATGCTGGCCTCCCGCGCCCGACCGCCGCGCCCGGCAGCGGCGGCGCATCGGCCATCGCGACCAGGGTCGACAGCAACAGCATCATCTGGCCGGCGTCGCGCGCGTCCACCTCGAACAGCGGCAGCATCTGGCCGCGCCGGCGCAGCACGCCGTGGTAGGCCTCGACACCCGCGACGCCGCGCGCACCGCCACGGGTGACGCCGATCACCACGGCATCGCGCCTGCACAGGTCGGCGAACACATCGAGAAAATGCGCCAGGTCGTCGTGCGGACTTGCCGCGGAGTCGTCGACGAGCAGCATCATGCCGAGCGCGCGCTTCTGCAGGATGCGCCACATGAATTCGAACCGTTCCTGGCCCGGCACGCCGTACAGGCGCACCTTGTCGCCGCCGTCGAGCGTGATCTCGCCGTAGTCGAGCGCGACGGTGGTCGTTGCCTTGGCATTGCGCGCCAGATCGGTGTTCGTCGCCTCGGTGCGGACTACCGGAATCTCGCTGAGCGCACCGATCGCGGTGGTCTTGCCCACGCCCATGGGGCCGGCGACGAGGATGACGTGTTCGACGGGCATGTCCGCTCCTAGAGTCCGAAGCGCTTGCGCAGGCGATCGAACAGCCCCGCACGCGACGCCGGCGCGGAAGCCGGATGCGGTGACGCAAGCTCGGCCGCCTGCGGCGCCACGTCGAGATAGCCGCACAGCGCGCACGCGTGCAGCAGATGCTCCACCTCGCCGCGCTGCAGACCGCCGAGCGCGACGAGCGCATCGACCGAGCGATGCGTGCGCGACATCGCCGCGCAGAGCCTGAGGAACTCCGGGCGGTGCGGCAGGCGCGCGAAATCCGGCCAGCGCGTCAGGCGGTACGCCCGGCCCGCATGCGACACGCCGTCGGCCGCGGTGATCAGGCCGATCTGCCACAGCGCCTCGTCGAGCGCCCGAGCGCTGTCGAGACGAACCACCAGTTCGGCGGCGCTCGAGGGGATCATCGTCACCACGAAACGGTGTTCGTTGAGCGCGTCGACGAACCGTTCGCGCGGAAAATCGCAGTGGTAGATCCGCGCCTTCAGGCACAGGTACAGCGTGCCGTGGCCGACGATGCGCACGCGCAGCGCCTGCTCGGGGCGTCGTTCGACCAGCCGGGAGAGCGCGGCGGCGAGCGACCTGCCGTCGTCGACCTCGATCCGCGCCTGCTCGCCGCCGGGCGTTGGCGCCGCGGGCTGGCGCAATCGGTCGTGCGCGGCGTTGAGCAGGTCGAGCACCGCCATCACGCGCAGCGGGGCCTGCAGTACCAGTTCGTCGGGCACCGCGGGACGTTCGTCGTCGCGCAGCAGCAGCGCGGTCAAGGGCGCTCCGTGCCGTCCCGGCGGCGCATCGCGCGTGGTCAGCAGCAGATCGCCGTCCCGACCGTCCGCGAGCACCCAGCGCCGCGCGGTGCGCTCGCCGAGTACACGCAGGATCGCATCGAGTATGGAGATTTCGTCGTCGGTCAGGCCGTGCAGCGCGAGACGCAGCGGCGGCATGGCCTCGGCCGGCGCGGGCCGCTCGTCGGCCGCGCCGTGCAGCACGGGCGGACGATCCACGACACGGCCATCGAACGACTGCTGGTTGCCCATGATCGACACACGCATCCCCGAATGCGAATGACACGATCGGCAAGGGCGTGGCCGAGGAAGGTCGGTTGCTGCGTTGGCTCGGCAGCGGCGTCCGGACGGGCCGTGACGCGGTGTCGCGATGCCGGCGTCGCGGTTTCGGGGCGGTGCCGGCGATTCCACTGTCTCGCGTCGGCCGGATGCCCGCAAGCGCGTCCGACGCAATCTGTGGCGCATGTCACACGACCGCGACGCGCAGTCGCACGCTTCATCCGTCCATTCCCCGGAGTCATGCGTCGGTGCGCACGAACGCCGAGGCGGCGAGCGAGTCCGCCGCGCCGACCACGGTCTGCGCCATGTCGCTCATCTTGCGGCGCTGCGCGCGGGCGGTGTCGCGCAGGCGGGCGAAGGCCTCGTCGCGCGTGAGCCGATGCCGCTCCATCAGGATGCCGATGGCGATGCTGACGCCGCGGTCCTGGTCGAGCGCCTGTTCCAGCTGCCGGCCGGTGGAACGCAGCCGCGCCAGGTCCGCGGCGCGCGCCAGCGCCGCCTCGATGCCGGGCACCAGCTGCGCGATGTCGATGGGCTTGACCAGGAATCCGACGGCGCCCAGCTGCGTGGCCTCGTTCACCGTCGCGTCGTCGCCGTAGGCGCTGACGAACATGAAGGGTGTCTGGCCGCCGCTGCGCAGGCGGCGCGCGAGGTCGAAGCCGCCGACCTTGCCCATCCGGATGTCGAGCAGGGCGAGGTCCGGATCGAACTGGTCCAGCACGGCCAACGCGTCGTCGACCGAACGCGCCTCCACCACGTCGTAGCCGGCACTGCGCAGGCCGGCGGAGGTGGTGGCGAGGATCAGGCGATCGTCGTCGACCACCAGCAGTTTGCGGGCGCGGGTCATGCGGGCGACTCCTGTTCGATGGCGACCGGCGGCGAGAGCACATGCGGCGTGGACAGTTGCAGGCGCGCGATCACGCGGTGTCCGTCCTCGACGATGTCCAGACCCGCGCCGCGCTGCGGCAGCAGCGACTTCACCAGCCCCAGGCCGGTGCCCACATGCACGCCGAGCGCGAGATTGAAGCGCGGCGGCAGGAACCCGGGATTGCTCACCGCGATCAGCGCGTCGTCGCCGTTGCGCGAGGCCGCGATGCGGACGGTGGCGTCGCCGTCGATCGGCGCGCGGTGCTTGACCGCATTCATCAGCACCTCGTTGAGCACCATCGCCACCGGCACGGCCTCTTCTTCCGTGACGGTCAGATCCCCTAGCGCGTTGCACTGATCGACCATCTCGATCGGTGCGTGCATGATTCCGGAAATCGAGCTGGCGATCCGCGCCAGCAGCATTCGCAGATTGAGCTCGCCGCCGCCGACCTCGCCCTGCAGCCCGTGCACCGCGGCGATGGTGAGCACCTGCGCCGTGGCCACTTCGAGCAGCGGCTGCAGCAGCGGCTTGCCGGCCAGATGCTGACGCAGCAGGCCGGCGACACCCTGCAGGTGGTTCTTGATGCGGTGGTGCACCTCGCGCACCAGCGCGTCGCGCTGCGCGCGCACCGCGTCGAGCCGCCGCGCCTCCTGCAGGCGGCGCGGAGTCACGTCCTCGATCACGGCTGCGACGGTGTCGCTGCCGTCGCCCGAGGTCGGCAGGCGGCTGATCGACACATGCGCATGCAGCGATGCGCCGCCGATGTCCTGCAGGTCCATCGCCACGCCCGCTGGCGTGGCGCCGTCGTGCTGGTCCGACCGGGTGCATTCCTCCAGCGCGCGCAGGCGTTCGAGCGCCTGCGGCAGCGGCCGGCCCAGCACGTCGGCCCGGGCCAGGCCGAACATGCGTTCGGCCGCATCGCTCCACAAGATCATCCCGCGCCGCGAGTTCCACGCCATGAAGGCGAACGGCGCCGCGGACAGCAGCGACTGCAGCGATCGCATCGCCTCGTCGGCGCGCCGTCCCACGCGGCGCGCACGCTGCAGCTGCACCCACGCCAGCGCCAGCACCGCGGTGAACAGCACCACGCTTGCCAGCAGCAGCACGGGTTCGAGCCAGTCCCACGCGTCGCTCTCGGCGCTGCGGCCCTGCGCCAGCAGGCCCTGCAGGCGGGCGCGGCTGGTCTGCACCACCGGATCGCGGTGCGTGGCCACCAGCGCGCCCAGGTGTTCGCCTTCGGCACGCACTTCGGCGGCCAGTGCGCGCGCCTCGCGCGTGTCGCTCCACCACACGTACAGCGCCCCGAAAAACAGCAGCTTCGCGAGCAGGAAGACGGCGAGGGGGGCGAGCGCGCGGGACATACGGACGCGGATCGGAACAGAGTGTGAACGAATGTAGCATTCGCCTCCGGGCGCGTCGGGTCGGCACATCAGGACTGCGACGCAGGTCCGGTTCGAGCCCCGATTCCGCGACGCCCCGCACGAAAATCCGCGCCCGCCCCGGCCGGACGGGCTACACTTCCGCCGTTTTGTCCGCCCGGAGCCGCACCGATGACCGTCCCGCCCGTGAAGTACCGCCGCATCCTGCTCAAGCTCAGCGGCGAGGCCTTGATGGGAGCGGAGGACTACGGCATCGACAAGCAGGTGATCGAGCGCCTCGCCGCCGAAATCATCGAAGTGCAGCAGGCGAAGGTGGAAATCGGTCTTGTCATCGGCGGCGGCAACATCTTCCGCGGCGCCGGGCTCGCGTCGAGCGGCATGGACCGGGTGACCGGCGACCACATGGGCATGCTGGCCACGGTGATGAACGCGCTCGCGATGCAGGACGCGCTGGAAAAACTCGGCGCGCGCGTGCGCGTGATGAGCGCGATCAAGATCAACGAGGTGTGCGAGGACTACATCCGCCGTCGCGCCATCCGGCATCTTGAAAAGGGCCGCATCGCCATCTTCGCGGCCGGCACCGGCAATCCGTTCTTCACCACCGATTCGGCCGCGGCGCTGCGCGCGGTGGAGATCGGCGCCGACCTGCTGCTCAAGGCGACCAAGGTCGACGGGGTGTACGACGCCGATCCGAAAAAGAAGAAGGACGCACGCCGCTACGAAAAGCTCACGTACGACGACGTGATCAACCGCGACCTGCAGGTGATGGACACGGCCGCGATCGCGCTGTGCCGCGACTACAACATGCCGCTGCGCATCTACGACATCACGCGACCGGGCGATCTGATGCGCATCCTGCAGGGCAAGCAGATCGGCACACTGGTGCACGGGCGGGGGTGAGTCTGCGCTTGCGTGAGTAGAAATGTTCGGGGGCATGCCCCCTTCCGCCTGCCGGCACCTTCCCCCGCTGCGCGGGAGAAGAGACGCTTCGATGGCGATGCGGAGGATGTGGGTGCCGTCGTCGTATCGAAGTCGATGTCGATGATGCGGAACAGGGTTGTTCCTGTTGCTCCGACCTTCGGCGAAGGAGTCCTTCTCCCGCGCAGCGGGGGAAGGTGCCGGCAGGCGGAAGGGGGTCTGCCCTCGACGTATCCCGCACCCAAAACATTCGAACCGTCTCCCGAAACCGCCGCCCGCAATAGTGTCCGCCCGCACCGCATGCGAGGATTTTTCGCATGCCCCACCATCACAACCATCCCCACACCGACACAGTGGCCGGGGCGCACGCCGGCCACCGGCACGCGCCGCCCGCCGGCACCCGCGCCTATGTGGTCGGCATCGCGCTCAATCTCGGGTTCACGTTGTTCGAAGCGGTCTGGGGCCTGCTGACCGGGTCGCTCGCGCTGCTGTCGGACGCGCTGCACAACCTCGGCGATGTGCTCGGTCTGGTCCTCGCCGGTGCTGCCGCGTGGCTGGCGTTGCGCCCGGCCAGCGCGCGCCGCACCTACGGTTACCGCCGCGCCACCGTGCTTGCCCCGCTCGCGAACGGTCTGTTGCTGGTCGCGGCGTCCGGCGCGCTGGGCTGGGAAGCGCTGCGGCGGCTCGCGCAGCCACCCGAGGTGGCGGCGATTCCGGTGATCGTGGTGGCGGCCGTCGGCATCGCGATCAACCTCGGCAGTGCCCTGCTCTTCCGCGGCGGGCATGCGCACGACATCAACCAGCGCGGCGCCTACCTGCATCTGATGGCCGACGCCGCCGTGTCGCTGGCCGTGGTGTTCGGCGGCGTGGGCATGTGGTGGCTCGGCTGGCGCTGGCTCGATCCGGCACTGGCGCTCGGCGTCGGGATCGTCATCGCGATCACGAGCTGGGGCCTGTTGCGCGAGAGCCTGGATCTTGCGCTCGACGCGGTGCCGCGCGGCGTCGAGCGTGACGCCGTGGCGGCGTTCCTGGCGCAGCAGGACGGCGTCGCGGCCGTGCATCACGTGCACATCTGGGCGCTCGGCAGCCGCGAGATCGCACTCACGGCGCATCTGGTCCGGCCCGATGCCGACATCGACGATGCCTTCGTCGCCACGCTCGGCACCCGCCTGCGCGAGCGCTTCGGCATCGCGCACGCCACGCTGCAGGTCGAACGCGGCGGCGATCGTGATGCGCCGCAGCACGCGTGCCGCGCCGGCGGCTGAGCCGCGCGCGCGAGGACACGGGCGGGGCCCTCCCCTATAATCGGTCGATTCCATTGCAGACCGCAGGGCCGCACATGCTCAACGAGATCAAACAAGACGCCCAGACCCGCATGTCCAAGAGCATCGACTCGCTGCGCCACGAGTTGAGCAAGCTCCGCACCGGCCGTGCATCGACGGGCCTGGTCGACAATCTGCGCGTCAACTATTACGGCAACGAGACGCCGCTGTCGCAGGTCGCCAC
Organism: Chiayiivirga flava; assembly: GCF_014202825.1. Taxonomy (GTDB): domain Bacteria; phylum Pseudomonadota; class Gammaproteobacteria; order Xanthomonadales; family Xanthomonadaceae; genus Chiayiivirga; species Chiayiivirga flava. Next base: position 523,693 of record NZ_JACHHP010000001.1, read on the forward strand.
GGTGTCGGTCGCCGATGCCCGCACGCTCACGATCACGCCGTGGGAGAAAACGATGGTGGCGGCGGTCGAGAAGGCCATCTACGGCTCGGACCTGGGCCTGACGCCGAACACCGCCGGCCAGGTGATCCGCATCAACCTGCCCGCGCTCACCGAGGAACGCCGCAAGGAAATGAGCAAGCACGTGCACGGCGAAGGCGAGAACGCCAAGGTCGCGATCCGCAACGTGCGCCGCGATGCGATGCAGGCGGTGAAGGAGCTGCTCAAGTCGCGCTCGATCACCGAGGACGAGGAACGCCGCACCGAAGACGAGATCCAGAAACTGACCGACAGGTTCGTCAAGGACGTCGACAGCGTGGTCAAGGCCAAGGAAGACGAGCTGATGGCGATCTGATCGGCCCTGCGGCGCATTCCCGCATGAACGCCGATGTTTCGCATGCTGCGGTGTCGCCGGCCGCGCCTGCGCGCAAGCCGCGCCACATCGCGATCGTGATGGACGGCAACGGTCGCTGGGCGCAGGCCCGGCACCGGCCGCGCACGATCGGCCATCGCGCCGGAGCGCGCGCGGTGAACGCCTGCATCGACGCATGCCTCGACGACGGCATCGAGGTGCTGACGCTGTTCGCGTTCTCCAGCGAAAACTGGCGCCGGCCGAAGGAAGAAGTGGGCGCGCTGATGCAGCTGTTCCTGCGCGCGCTCGACCGCGAGGTGGACGAGCTGCTGCGGCGCGGCGTGCGCGTGCGCTTCGTCGGCGAACGCGCGGCGTTCGCGCCGGAGCTGCGCAGCCGCATGGCGCGTGCCGAGGAGCTCACCCGCGGCAACACGCGCCTGCACCTGTGCATCGCCGCCAACTACGGCGGGCGCTGGGACATCGCGCAGGCCGCGCGGGCGCTCGCGCTGCGCGCCGCCGCTGGCGACATCGATCCGGCCCGCATCGACGAGCACATGCTCGCGCCGCAGATCGCGCTGTCCGACCTGCCGGACGCGGACCTGTTCATCCGCACCGGGGGCGAGCGCCGCATCAGCAACTTCCTGCTGTGGCAACTCGCCTACTGCGAACTCTATTTCACCGACATTCTCTGGCCGGACTTCGACGCCGCCGCGCTGCGCGCCGCGATCGCCGATTTCGCCGGCCGGGAGCGCCGCTTCGGCATGACCGCCGCCCAGATCGCCGCCGGAGCCACCCCGTGAAACAACGCATCATCACCGCCCTGCTGCTGGCGCCGCTGGCCATCGCGGCCGTCCTGTTCCTGCCCAGTGCCGCCTTCATGGCGCTGGCCGCCGCGCTGCTGCTGCTCGGGCTGTGGGAGTGGACGCGGCTGATCGGGTTCGAGGGCCACGCGCGGCGCACGCTGATCATCGTGATGCATGCCGCGACGATGGCGTGGCTGGCGTGGCGCGGGTGGCCGGCGCTGTTCCCTGTGGTGGCGCTGCTCGGCGTCGCGTGGTGGCTGGCCTCGCTGCTGTGGCTGCGGTTTCCGCAGTTCGCGCGCGCGCCCACGACTGCGCATCGCTGGACCAAGCTCCTCGTCGGCACCCTGCTGATCGTGCCCACCTGGTGCGCGCTCGGCATGCTGCACACCGCTGGCGCGCTCGGTCCGCGCTGGGCGTTCTACGCGCTGGCGCTGGTGTGGGCGGCGGACAGCTGCGCGTATTTCTCCGGCCGCCATTTCGGCGGCGCGAAGATGTCGCCCAGCATCAGTCCGAACAAGACCTGGGCCGGCTTCTGGGGCGGGCTCGCCGGCGTGCTGCTGCTGTCGGTGCCGGCCGCGCCGCTGCTGGGCCTTTCCTGGGCGCAGTTGCCGATGCTGATGGCGGTGACGCTGCTGGCGGCGCTGGCCTCGGTGGTCGGCGACCTGTTCGAGAGCCTGATCAAGCGCCATGCCGGCGCGAAGGATTCGAGCCAGCTGATCCCGGGCCACGGCGGCGTGCTCGACCGTATCGACAGCGTCGTGGCCGCCGTGCCGGTGTTCGCCGTCGCCAAGGCGCTGTTCGGACTGTGATGCGGCGCGTCGCAGTCTTCGGCGCCACCGGCTCGATCGGCGCCAGCACGCTCGATGTGATCGCGCGGCATCCGGACCGCTTCCGCGCCACGGCGCTGACCGCCAACGACAAGGTCGACGAACTCGTTGCGCTGTGCGTGAGACACCGGCCGGACATCGCCGTGGTCGCCGACGCCTCGCGCTACGCCGCCCTGCGCGACGCGCTCGCCGGCGCCGGGTTGCACACCGAGGCCCGCGCCGGCAGCGAAGCGCTGGTGGAACTCGCCGGCTCCGACGCCTGCGACACGGTCGTCGCCGCCATCGTCGGCGCCGCCGGTCTGCCCTCGACGCTCGCCGCCGCCCGCGCCGGAAAGCGGCTGCTGCTCGCGAACAAGGAGGCCATCGTCGTGGCCGGCGCGCTGCTGGTGGAGGCAGTTGCCGCCAACGGCGCCGAACTGCTGCCGATCGACAGCGAACACAACGCCATCTTCCAGTGCCTGCCCGGTCCCGCGATCCACGGCGCGGCACGCCCCGGGGTGCGCCGCATCGTGCTCACCGCATCCGGCGGCCCGTTCCGCGGCCGGACCCGCGCGCAGCTGGCGGAGGTATCCCCCGACGAGGCCTGCGCCCACCCCAAATGGCGCATGGGCCGCAAGATTTCGGTGGATTCGGCCACGCTGATGAACAAGGGCCTGGAGGTCATCGAGGCGCACTGGCTGTTCGGCGCCGCGGCCGACGCCATCGACGTGGTCGTGCATCCACAGAGCATCGTCCATTCGCTGGTCGAGTACGCCGACGGCTCGATGCTGGCCCAGCTCGGCAACCCCGACATGCGGACGGCCCTGGCCTACGGCCTCGCGTGGCCGGACCGCATCGACGCCGGCGTGGCGCCGCTCGACCTCGCTGCGTTGGCACGGCTCGATTTCGAAGCGCCGGACCGTGCCGCGTTTCCGTGCCTGGACCTGGCCTACCGGGCCTTGCGCGAAGGCGGCGGAGCCGCCACGGTGCTCAATGCGGCGAACGAGGTCGCGGTTTCAGCCTTTCTTCAGGGCCGATTGGGTTTCCTAGGGATCGCTACCGTCCTCGCCGCCGCCCTCGACGCACTGCACGGTGCCCGGGCGGACTCGCTCGACGCGCTGCTGGCACTGGATGCCGAAGCGCGCCGGGTCGCAACCACGCTGCTCCGCAGCCCCTGACACAGATCGATGTCACACCAGGCGAGACACAGCACATGAGCACGGTTTTCGGGTCGATCTGGTGGCTGATCGTCAGCCTCGGCATCCTCGTGACGTTCCACGAGTTCGGGCACTACCTCGTCGCCCGGCTGTGCGGCGTGAAGGTGCTGCGCTTCTCCGTCGGCTTCGGCCGGCCGCTGTGGAAACGCGTCGGGCGCGACGGCACCGAATACGTCGTCGCGATGCTGCCGCTGGGCGGCTACGTGAAGATGCTCGACGAGCGCGAGGTGGAGGTGGCGCCGCACGAGCTGCCGCAGGCGTTCACGCGCAAGACCGTGTGGCAGCGGTTCGCCATCGTCGCGGCGGGGCCCGCGTTCAACCTGGTCCTCTGCCTCGCGTTGCTGTGGGGCATGTTCGTCATCGGCAAGAACGACTATCAGCCGCTGGTCGGTCGCACGCAAAGCCTGGCGGCGCAGGCGGGCCTGGCGCTCGACGATCGCATCGTGGCGATCGACGGCGAGCGAATGGACACCTGGACCCACGCCGCGATGGCGATCACCGCCGGCGCGCTGGACCGCGCGCCGCTCGACGTGGAGGTGCTGCGCGCCAACGGCGATACCCGCACGCTGACGCTCGATCTGTCCAGGCTCGACCGCAAGATCGACGAAACCACGGCCCTGCGCGACATCGGCATCGTCCCGCGCCAGTTCCTGATGGCGCCGCTCGTGGGGCCGGACATCGCCGGCACGCCCGCGCAGGCCGCCGGCCTGCAGCCCGGCGACCGCATCGTCGCCGTCGGCGCGCAGCCGATCCAGTGGTGGGACGAGGTCGGCAACGCGGTGCAGGCGCAGGCCGCCGAAGGCCGGCCGCTGCGCATCGACTACACGCGCGACGGCCAGCCGGGCAGCGTCGACATCGTTCCCACGCTCGACCGCAGCGAAAGCACCCCGCGCTGGGTGCTCGGCATCCCCAATCCGAAGCTCCAGGCGCAGTACGACGCCCTGCTGCGCTTCGGCCCGATCGATGCCATCGGCGCCTCGCTGCACGAAACCTGGCGTCTCACCGGCTCCACGTTCGGCATGTTGTGGCGCATGGTGAACGGCAGCGCCTCGCTCAAGAACATTTCCGGCCCGATCTCCATCGCGCAATACGCCAACGACTCGGCGCAGCGCGGTGTTGCCTGGTTCCTGTGGTTCCTCGCCATCCTCAGCCTGAGCCTGTGCATCATGAACCTGCTGCCGATCCCGATCTTGGACGGCGGACACCTCCTGTATTACCTTATCGAGATGGTGAAAGGCAGCCCGGTCAGCGAACGAACGCTGATCGCCGGCCAATATCTGGGGATCGCCCTGCTGGCAGGATTGATGGGACTCGCGTTCTACAACGACATCGCCCGGCTGGTCTCCTCGTGACGGCCCGCGGCAACGGACGCCAGCCGCCGCCGCCCCGACAAGAACGACAAAAAACACCGCAGGATCCGCGCCCGATCCTGTTCTGCATACGATTGATGTCCTGGATGTGACGATGAAGCGTTTCGCCGCAGCTCCCCTGTTCCTTGCCCTGCTCGCCGCCCTGCCCGCCGCCGCGCAGAATTTTGAACCGTTCACCGTCAGCGACATCCGCGTCGACGGCCTGCAACGCATCTCGGCCGGCACCGTGTTCACCTACCTGCCGATCGAAAAGGGCGACCAGGTCGATTCCAACACCGCGGCGCAGGCAATCCGCGCCCTCTTCCGCACCGGTTTCTTCAACGACGTGACGCTGCAGCGGCAGAACGACATCCTCGTCGTCACCGTGCAGGAACGCCCCGCGATCAATCGCATCACGCTGGTCGGCAATAAGGACATCAAGTCCGACGAACTGGAAAAGAACCTCAAGGAAATCGGCCTGTCCGAGGGCGAAACCTTCGACCGCCTGCAGCTCGACCGCGTGACGCAGGAGCTGACCCGCGCCTACAACAACCGCGGCAAGTACAACGTCTCGATCCAGCCGTCGGTCACGCCGCTCGACCGCAACCGCGTCGATCTGCAGATCGACATCAAGGAAGGCAAGGCCGCGAAGATCAAGTCGATCAACCTCGTCGGCAACGAAACCTTCGAAGACGACGATATCCGCGACACCTGGGAATCGAACACCAGCAACTGGCTCTCGTGGTATCGCCGCGACGACCAGTATTCGCGCGAAAAGCTCTCCGGCGACCTGGAAAAGCTCAACTCGTACTACCTCGATCGCGGCTACGTGGACTTCAACGTCGAATCCACCCAGGTCTCGATCAGCCCCGACCGCCGCGACATGTACCTCACCGCCAACATGCGCGAAGGCGAGGTCTACACCATTTCCGAAACCGTGGTGACCGGCGACACGATCATCTCGCAGGAGGAAATGGAAAAACTCGTGCTGATCCAGCCGGGCCAGACCTTTTCGCGACGCCTGCTCGAACTCACATCCGACGCGATGATGGCGGTGCTGGGCAACGTCGGCTACGCGTTCGCCAACGTCACGCCGGTGCCGGAAGTGGATCGCGAGAACCGCACGGTCAAGATCAATTTCTACGTCGAACCCGGCAAGCGCGTGTACGTGCGCCGCATCGCGTTCAAGGGCAACACCCGCACCGGCGACGAGGTGATCCGGCGCGAGATGCGCCAGTTCGAAGGCAGCTGGTACTCGCAGGCCGCGCTCGACCGCTCCAAGGTGCGCCTGCAGCGCCTGGGCTACTTCAGCAAGGTCGACATCGAAACTCCCGAGGTGGCCGGCACCGACGACCAGGTCGACGTGGTCGTCAACGTGGAGGAAACCACCTCCGGCAGCTTCACCTTCGGCCTCGGCTACTCGCAGCTCTCGGGCATCATCTACTCGCTGGGCGTGACGCAGAACAACTTCTTCGGCACCGGCAACCGCGTCGGCGTCAACGTCCAGCAGAACGACTATTCGAGCAGCATCGACCTGTCGTACATCGACCCGTACTTCACGGACGACGGCGTCTCGCTCGGCTACAACGTGACCTACCGCGAGCTCGACTACGGCGACTTCAACATCGCCAACTACCTCGTCGACAACGGCGCGTTCGAAGCCACCTTCGGCATTCCGCTGACCGAGACCGACACCGTCGGCCTGAGCTTCGGCATCGACTACAACACCATCACGCCGGTCCTGGGCTCGACGGCGCAGGAAATCGTCGACTACATCGACGCACTCGACAAGCGCACCTTCCACGCCTGGCGCACCGAGCTGTCCTGGGCGCGCGACTCGCGCAACGCGTACTGGAATCCGACCCGCGGCACGTTCCAGCGCGTGGCGGCGGAAATCGCGCTGCCGGGCTCCACGGTCGAGTACTACAAGCTCTACTACCAGTTCGCGCGCTACTGGCCGATCAACCGTGCGCTGGTGCTGCTCACCGCGGCCGAACTGGGCTACGGCGACAACTACGACGATCCGGTCACGCGTGTCATCCCGGCGGCGAACAACACCCCGGAGCGTATCGTCACCGCCGACGGCCTGCCGTTCTTCGAGAATTTCTACGCCGGCGGCGTGCGCTCGATCCGCGGCTTCGAGGACAACAGCCTCGGCCCGGTCGCGGCAGGCAGCACGAGCAACTTCCGCCAGAACCTCGGCGGTGCGCTCAAGACCACGGGCACCATCGAGGCGATCTTCCCGACGCTGTTCGATACCGACCAGACGCGCCTGTCGGCCTTCCTCGACTTCGGCCAGGTGTATCCGAGCGCGAGCGATTTCGAGTTCCGCGAGTACCGCGCGTCGGTGGGTCTGTCGCTGCAGTGGCAGGCGCCGATCGGCCCGATCGTGCTGAACGTGTCGCAGCCGGTGCTGAAGGACGACGAAGACGAGATCGAACGTCTGCAGTTCTCGTTCGGTACCCAGTTCTGACGACGCGGCGGCAGGCCCCGGGCACGCCATGCACGCACGACGACGGACCTGCGCCCTGCGTCCGCCGTCGGCACGCCGGTGGTGCGCGCTGCTGCTGACGCTCGTCCTGCTTGGCGGCACCGCATCGCCTGTCGCCTGGGCCCAGCCCGCGCCGACGCGCGTGGGTTACGTCGACATGAAACGCCTGCTCGACAGCGCGCCGCAGGTGCTTGCAGCCAATGCGCGGCTGAAGCGCGAGTTCGATGCGCGCGACGCCGAGCTTACGCGCGACGAGGCCCGCCTGGCCGAGCTCGATGCACGCCTCGCCACCGGCGGCGCGGATTCGCCGGAGGCACTGCAACGTCAGGCCGATGCGCTGCGTCGTTCGGTGGAACGCACGCGCCAGCGTCTGCGCGACGATCTGCGCACGCGCAGCCAGGAGGAAGTGGACCGCGCCTGGCCCCTGATCAACGACGCCATCGCCGACTACGCACGCGAGCAGGGGTACGACCTCGTCGTGCCGAGCCCGCAGGTGTACGTCAGCGGCCGCATCGACATCACCGACGACGTGCTCGAGCGCATGCGGCGCGAGTTCGACGAGGGCCCGCGGTGAGCCCCGCCGGCGCGCGCCTGGGCGATCTGGCCGAACGCTTTTCGCTGGAGCTGCGCGGCGACGCCGAGTACCGCATCGTCGGTGTCGCCACCCTCGCCCGCGCGCAGGCCGGCCAGCTCGGATTCCTCGCGAACCCGGCGTATCGGCACGCACTCGCCGGCAGCGCGGCGGGTGCGGTGGTCCTGCGCGACGCCGATGCCGCCGCGTGGCCCGGCCACGCGCTCGTGGCGCGCGATCCGTACGTGGCGTTCGCCCGCATCGCGGCGCTGTTCGAGGTGCGGCCGGAGCGGCCGGCCGGCGTGCACGCCAGTGCCGTGGTGGATGCGAACGCATCGGTCGATCCGGCGGCGCACGTGGCGCCGCTTGCCGTGATCGGTGCGCGTTCGCGGATCGACGCGGGCGCGGTGATCGGTCCGGGCTGTGTCGTCGGCGAGGACTGCGTCGTAGGCGCCGGCAGCGAGCTGGTGGCGCGCGTCACGCTGGTGCGGCGCGTTCGGCTCGGACGGCGCGTGCTGATCCATCCCGGCGCCGTGCTGGGCGCGGACGGCTTCGGCATCGCCAACGATGCCGGGCAATGGATCAAGGTGCCGCAACTCGGCGGCGTGGCGGTCGGCGACGATTGCGAGATCGGCGCCAACACCACCATCGACCGCGGCGCGCTCGACGACACCGTGCTGCACGAGGACGTGCGGCTCGACAACCAGATCCAGATCGGCCACAACGTGGTGATCGGCGCGCACACCGCGATGGCCGGCTGCGTGGCGGTGGCCGGTTCCACCCGGATCGGTCGCCACTGCCTGATCGGCGGCGCCGCAGGCATCGGTGGCCATCTCGAGATCGCCGATCGCGTGACGGTGACCGCGATGAGTTTCGTCTCGTCATCGATCACCGCGCCGGGCGAATACTCCTCCGCGATTCCCGCGCAGGACAGCCGGGCCTGGCGGCGCAACGCGGCGCGACTGCGTCGGCTCGACGCGTTCGTGCGCACGCAGCTGCGCGGCCACGACGGCGGACGCGACGACTGACTCCCTGCTCCGCGTCCGGGCGCGCGCCGACGCCGTGCGGCGTCAGCGCGTCGCCAGCCAGTCGTGGATCGCCGTCGGCACCTCGCGCTGCGCGCGGCCCGACACGTAGATGCCGATGTGCCCGCCCTTGAACATCAGCTCGGTGTAATCCTCGCTGCCGATCAGACCGCCGAGCGGCCGCGACGCGTCCGGCGGCACCAGATGGTCCTGCTCGGCGAAGATGTTGAGCACCGGCACATCGATGTTCGCAAGATCCACGGCGCGACCGCCGATGTCGATGCCGCCGTTGACGAAGCCGTTGGCCTGGTAGAACTGCTTGATGAACTGGCGGAACGCCTCGCCGGCCTGGTCGGGCGAATCGAAGATCCACTTTTCCATGCGCAGGAAGTCCTCCACCGCGTCGGCGTCGTCGAGGATGTCGACCATGCCCACGTACTTCTGCACGTTGAGCCGGAACGGCTTGAGCATGAGGTAGGTCATGTTCATCATGTCGGACGACACGTTGCCGAGCGCGTCGACCATCAGGTCGACGTCGATGTTGCGCGTCCAGTTCGACAGCATGTTGTCCGGCGTGTGGAAGTCGACCGGCGTCACCATCGTGACGAGATTGCGCACGCGGTCCGGATGCAGCGCGGTGTAGCACAGCGACATCGCGCCGCCCTGGCAGATGCCGAGTACGTTGATCGCGTCCAGCCGGTGACCGTGACGCAGGAAATCCACGCAACCGCCGATGAAGCGTTCGACGTAGTCTTCCAGCGTGAGGAAGCGGTCGGACCGGTCGGGGTAGCCGTAGTCGATGATGTACACGTCTTCGCCACGCTCGAGCAGGCCCTTCACGAGCGAGCGATCGTGCTGCAGATCGACCATGTACGGGCGGTTGACGAGTGCGTAGACGATCAGCAGCGGAACCTTTGCCGTGGGCGCGTTCGGCCCGCGGTAGCGGTACAGCGCAAGCTTGCCGTCGCGGTAGACCTCGTCCTTCGCCGTGGCACCGAAGTCCACGTCGCGCACCTTGCCGAGCGTGCCGAGCGCGGCCGAGAGTTTGGCGTGCGTGCGTTGCGCCTCTTCGGCAAGGTCGGCGGCGGTGAATCGCAAGGGGCCGATCATTTGCGCACCTTCTTGCCCGACGCGGCGGATTTGCCCAGCGCACGCGGCGCGGCCACCATCGGCAGCACAGCCATGCGGCGTTTGCCGCCGGACGCCTTGCGCTTGGCGGACGGCTTCGCCGCAGCCTGTTTCTTTGGCGTGACCGCCGTGCCGCGCGAGCGCACGCGACGGGGTTTCGACGCGGGTTCGGGGTAGGCTTCCGGCTCCGGCTCGGACATCTGCTCGACAGGTGCCGCTCTCGCACGCGTCGGTGCAGGACGTGCGCCCTCGCGCGTGCGCGCCGCGTGCGCGGCCTCGTCGAGTTCGCTGCGCAGCCTGCGCAACTCGCGTTCCAGTGCCGCCACCTTGCGGTGCGAGGCGTCCATCTCGGTGCGCGAGGGCAGTCCGAAGAGGTTGCCGATGTGCTCGATCTCGGTCTGCACGGCGGCGCGCAAGCGCATCTGCGAATTTGCCAGTGAGCCGTAGGCGGCGCGGAATTCGTCCGTCAGCGCGATCTGTTGCCACGCGTCCTCGGCCGCGTCGATCCACAGGTCGAACAGCGCGCGCGCGCTGTCGAGCTGGCGACCGGGCTCGGCACGTTCCTCGAGCTTCGATTCGAAGCGTTCGAACGCACGCTTGCCGACCTGCGCAAGCATTTCGGAAAACGCGGCGCTGGCCTGCTGGTGGTCGAGCAGCGCCTGCGCCAGCGCCTGCCAGCGCTCCTGGTGTTCGCGCGCGAGGCCGAACGTGGGCAGGCGCAGCGCGGCCTCGGCCTGCTCGCGCCACGCCTGCGGCGAGGCGCCGCCCTGCAGCTGCGCGAGCAGCGGCGCGAACTGCTGCTGCCAGGCCTGCGGCGACGCGGCGCGTTGCCACTGCGCGAGCGTCGCGAAGGCGTCGTTCCCGGCCTGCGACGGCATCCACCCTCGCAGCCACGGTTGCACCTGTGCGAGCCATTGGTCGAAGCCCTGCACCCCCGCGACGCCGCGGAACATGTCTGCGACGCCGTTGCCGCCGAACGCATCGCCCAGCGCACGCTGCCACGCTCGGCTGATCTGCTCGGGTGCGGCATCGCGTCCGGCAAGGCCGGCAGCCACCTGCTGCATGAGGCCGAAGAGATGCGCCGACTGCGCGTTCATGCGTTCGAGCGCGGCATCAAGCTGGCCACTGCCCGGCGCCAGCCGCTGCGTCCACCAGGCCAGGCCCTCCTTCCAGCCGGGGATTGCCGCATCGGGCGACGGCGTGCGGGCGAAATCGCCGAACGCGCTCCAGTACTGCCGCGCGAGTTGTTCGAAGCCGGCGGCTCCGTGGTCGTGTCCGCTCATTCGGGCCCTCCGCAGTGACGCCCGATCATACCATCGCACCCCGCGCGTCCTGCCCGGCAGCCCTGTCCATCGCACTGCGGCTGCCGCTACAGTGCGGCAGTCACATCGGCACCGGCCACGCGGTCGGGATGCGACGCAGACGAGGACTCCGCGATGCACGACCCTGCCCCCGCGCCCGCCGACGGTCGCGATCCGCTGCCCCGCCACACCACGCCCACGTGGGAGATGGAGCTGCTGATCTCCGGCGCCACCGTATTCTCGCTGCTGCAGCTGCCGGATCTGCTCGACGGCGCCTTCTACTCAACCTTCCCGCGCTTCGACAGCGGTCTCGCGGCGATCGTGATGCTGCCGTACATGTACATCATCGCGGCCACGTACGCGCTGGTGGGCACGTTCGTGCTGCACCTGGGAGCACGCGCGTACTGGGTGTCCGTGGTGGGCCTGAGTTCGGTCTACCCGGAGGGCGTGGACTGGGAGAAACTGCGCTGGGGGCCGATGTACAAGCGCGCGGTGATCGAACGGTTTGCCGGCATCGCTGCCACCGTGGAGGCGGCCGACAACCGCGCCAGTCGCGTCTTCGGCTTCGGCGTCGGGTTTGCGCTGACCCTGCTCGCGCCGCTGCTGCTGATGGTGCTGCTGGCCACGGCGACCTACGCCCTGTACGAACTGAGCGGCCACATGATCGCGTGGCCTGTCACGTGGAGCATCGTGTTCGCGGTGGTGTTCGTGCCGTTCGTGCTGGCGATGATGGCGGACAAGTTCGTCGGCAAGCGGGTCGCGCCGGACGGTGCCGTCGCGCGCGGCACGCTGAAGGTATTGCGCGGGTACCTCGGCGGCGGCTTCGGCAGCTTCACCAACTACCCGATCCTGCTGTTCTTCAGTCGCTTCGGCCAGTACAAGAGCTCGGCCATGATGAGCATCGCGATCATGGTGGTGCTGGGGATCGTGATGGCGCGCATGATGGTGCGCGAGGATGCGTTCAACCTGAGCGGGTACTCGTCGGAGCTGCCCTCGTTGCGCGACACGCGCGGACGCGCGCTCGAGCCGCGCAACTATGCCGACCAGCGCGACGGCCTGCTGTCGCTGGTGCCGTATCCGTTCATCCAGAGCGAAGTGGTGCGCGACGACTACGTGCGCCTGTTCGTGCCCTACCACACCCCGCGCGATGCGCCCCTGCTGCGCGGCCTGTGCGGACAGGCGCTCGAAGCGGACACGGACAGCGACGACCGCGAAGCGGCGGACGCACTCAAGCGCGCTGCCGCCGATCGCTTGCTGGACTGCGTCGGCACGGTGTTTTCCGTGCTCATCGACGGCGAGCCGGTGCCGGACCTGCACTTCGACCTCGCCACCGAGCCGGTGTTCGGATTGCGCGGCTTCGTGGCGATGATCGATGTGCGCGCATTGCCGCGCGGGCGGCACGAGCTGCTGATCCTGCGCGCGCCGCTGCCCGAGACCGCAACGCCGGAAGAAATCGAACGCTACGAGCGGCGCAAGACCGGCCAGGGACGCCTCATCGCGTTCTGGCGCTGACGCTCAGCGCGGCGCGGGAATGTGCTGCGCGCCAAGAGCTTCGATGCCGGCGGCCGATGCGGCGCGGCGCTGCGTTGCGATGTCCGCGCTGGGGGGCAGCGGCGTGCCGTCCTGCAGGTGGGTCCACATCGCGTCCAGCGCGCGGTAGGCGTACGGCAGCAGCGGCACGTAACGCCCCGCCAGCGGCGGCAGGCCCAGAAACGCATCGAAATGTTGTGCATTGGCCACGCGCCAGTAGCGCACGTCGCGGCCGTTGGCCGTGGCCCACTGCGCATAGGCGCCGCCGGAAAGCGCTTCGGGAATGAGGCCGTCGTCGGCACCGTGCAGCACGATCACCGGCAGCCCGTCGCGTGGCAGCGATGCGCGCGTGGCCTGCACCCCCGCACGCAACGCATCGGCGCCGGCGTCGTTGGCGGTCCACAGCGCGCGCAGGCAACGCAACGCGGGCAAGGCCGGATCGGGTCCTCCCGCCATCGAGTCCACCAGCAGCACGCCGGCACCGGGCGGGATGCCGGACGCGTCCGACCACCATGCGGCGCGCTCCTCGGGCGTGGTGGCGCGCGGCTGCAGCGACGCATCGAGCGCGGCGTACGAATAGCCGCACGGCATCGCGTCCCACGAGCTGCGCGTGTAGGCCGACGCGTAGGCGGCCGCGACGGCGCGCCACAGATCGAACGTGGTGCTGAGCGCGGCGGCTTCGAGTGCGGCGTCGCTCCAGCCGCCCGCGCGCAGCCGTTCGCGCGCCTCGGCGATCTGCGTTTCGGGCGTGGTTGCGGCGAGCAGACCGGCCGCGTGTGCGCTTTCGCAGCGTGCAAACGCGGCAGGCGGCTTGACGCCGCCCGGACGCGCCATCGCCACGCCGTCGAACTGCGGATCGAGCAGCGCGCACGGCATCAGCAGCGCGGCTTCGGTGACGTAGTCGTACAGCGCGCGGCCACCGTCGCCGGGCCAGACGTTCGGTGCGGCGGCCACCACGCCGTCGAGCCAGTTGCCGTCGAGCTCGGCCGCACGCAGCACCGCGCCGCCGCCGTTGGACAGGCCCACCGCGATCACGCGCGTGTTGTCGAAGGTGTACGGCGCGCCGGCCGGTACCGCCTGCGCGAGCGCATGCAGCGCAAACTGCGCCGCGTCGCGCACATGGCGACCCCAGTCGGCTTCCGGGTTGTCCTGCGAATGTGCGTGCTTGAACGCAACGGCATGGGCGGCCGACGCGCCGGTCGGCGCGGGGGCGAATTCGAGTCCCGTGTCGCCGCGCGTGCCGTCGAGCCTGGCGCCGCTGCCGGTGTCCGCGTCGAAATACCCGGTGCCGGTGCCCTTGTCGGTGTAGGCGACCGCGCAGCCTTTCGGCAGGCCCCAGGCGCCGGCGAGCGCGATCGCGCCGTAGATGCCGCGCGATCCCGACGAGGCCGTCACCACGATGCAGCGTGCGCCCGCATCGAACGCATCGGGCACCTGCAGCAGCACGCGGTGCGGCTGGCGTGCGCCGTCGAGCGTGGCGAACGCCTGGTACTCGCGTCCCGGCACCGGAGCGAGCGATCCGTACAGCGTGCCGTAGCCACCGCCCGGAGCGAGATCGGCGATGCCGCGCCAGTTGCTCCACAGCGCACGGCGCCGCAGTTCGGCCGATGTCGGGTTCGCGGCATCGACGAAGCCGGGCGGCGTCATCGACTGCAGCCCGGCGGCGCCGAGACCGCCGGTCAGCAGGTCGTCGTCGCCGCGATGCGCGGTGACGCGCATGTCGCCGAACCGGCTCATCGCGGCGGCATCACGCGCCGCGGGCGCGGTCGCACAGCCGGACACCAGCATCGCGAGCGCGATGCCACCAGACACGCAGAGGGTCGAGAGTCGCATGGCATGACGCTAGCAGCGCAGGATCGGGCCCACATCGTACTTTGGTACCACGCCGCGGCAAGCGGCGAATGCTAGGCTTGCGCGTTGCAGCAAATTTTCCGCTGCAACCCGTCGATGCGGCCGCGCCGCCGCCAGGAGACTTCGATGCAGACCCGATCCATCCTCGTCACCGGCGCCGGCAGCGGCATCGGCGCGGGCATCGCCGCCGGCCTCGCGGCCGATGGGCACCACGTCATCGTCACCGATCTCGCGCTCGACGCGGCGCGCGCCGTGGCGGACGCCATCCGCGCGGCCGGCGGTTCGGCCGAAGCGCACGCGCTGGACGTCACCTCCGACGACAGCGTGGCCGCATGCATCGCGGCCCTGTCGCGTCCGGTGGACGTGCTGGTCAACAACGCCGGCCTGCAGCATGTGTCGAAACTCGAGGACTTTCCGATCGGCAAGTGGAACCTGCTGATCCAGGTGATGCTCACCGGCGTCGCGCGCCTGACCCAGGCCGTGCTGCCGGGCATGCGCGAGCGCGGCTTCGGCCGCATCGTCAACATCGGATCGATCCACTCGCTGGTGGCAAGCCGCTACAAGAGCGCGTACGTCGCGGCCAAGCACGGCCTGCTCGGCTTCTCCAAGGTCATGGCGCTGGAAACCGCCGACACCGACATCACCATCAACACCGTCTGCCCCACCTACGTGAAGACACCGCTGGTCGACAAGCAGATCGCGGACCAGGCACGCACCAACAACATCAGCGAGAGCCAGGTGGTCAGCGAAATCATGCTCAAGCCGATGCCCAAGGGCGTGTTCATCACGTTCGAGGAACTGACCGGCATCACCGCATTCCTGATCGGCCCGGCGGCGCGCAACATCACCGGCCAGACGATCACGGTCGACGGTGGATGGACGGTCCAGTAGCCGTCGCTCTCGACGCCGGTCGGCACGCGATCAGGGATAATCTGAGCATGCCCGTGCTGCTGATCGCCGACGATCACCCGCTGTTCCGCGCCGCGCTGCGGCAGGCGGCCTCCGCCGCGGCCGACGACTGCACCGTGTACGAGGCCGAAACGCTCGATGGCGCGCTCGCCGCGCTCGAACGGCACAGCGACATCGACCTGCTGCTGCTCGACCTGCACATGCCCGGGAATCACGGCCTCGCCGGCCTCGCCGCCGTGCGAGCGCAGTTCCCCGCGGTGGCGGTGGCGGTGGTGTCGGGCAACGACGACCCGCGCGTGATCCGGCGCGCGCTCGACCACGGCGCCGCCGGCTACATCCCCAAGCGTGTGGGCATGGACGAAATCCGTGCCGCGATCCGCGCGATGCTGGCCTGCGACACCTGGCTGCCTGCCGATCTGCGTGCCACGGTGGCACGCACCCTGCCGCACGCGTCCGACAGCGATCTGGCCAGCAGCCTCTCCCGCCTCACCGCGCAGCAGTTCCGCGTGCTCGTGCTCATCGCCGAAGGCCTGCTCAACAAGCAGATCGCGGACCGGCTCGACGTGCAGGAGCGCACGGTCAAGGCGCACGTCTCGGCGATCTTCGAGAAACTCGGCGTGCGCAACCGCACCCAGGCGAGCGTGCTGCTGCGCGAACTTGCGTTGAGCGATCCGGTGCTCAAGAGCGAGGAGTGAGAAACGAGCGACAGCGCGATCCAGCTCCCACTCGACTCTCGACTCTCGACTCTCGACTCTCGACTCTCGACTCTCGACTCTCGACTCTCGACTCTCGACTCTCGACTCCCGACTCCCAATTCCCTGCTCGTCACTACGGCTCGATGCCGAACTTCTCCAGCCGCCGGTACAGCGCCGCGCGACTCAGGCCGAGCATCTCGGCGGCCTTCTGGATGTTGCCGCCGCACTGGTCGAGCGCGTTGCGCACCATCGCCTGCTCGGCCTGTTCGATCGTCTGCGCGCCGGCGCCTGTCGATGACTGGGCAAGGTTCGCAGGCGACGACGAAACCGGCGTTGCCGCCGGCAGCATCTCGAACGGCTGCAGGCTGAATTCGAACTGGTCGATCTTCGACGACGATGCCATCAGCACCGCGCGCTCGATCACGTGCGCAAGCTCGCGCACGTTGCCCGGCCACGGGTAGCGTTCCAGCGCGGCGATCGCGGTGGCGGTCAACGTCATGTCCTCGCGCTGGTAGCGGCGCCCGCAGCTGCGCAGGAACGCGCGCGCCATCGGTGCGATGTCCTCGCGCCGTTCGCGCAGCGGCGGCAGGCGCAGCTCCACCGTGTTGAGCCGGAACAGCAGATCCTTGCGGAACAGGCCTTTGGCCACGTCCACGGCGAGGTCGGCGTTGGTGGCCGACACCAGGCGCACGTCCACCTTCTGCGTGCGCGAGGAGCCGACGCGTTCGAACTCGCCGTCCTCCAGCACGCGCAGCAGCTTCGGTTGCTGCGACGGCGGGATGTTCGCGATCTCGTCGAGAAACAGCGTGCCGCCGTCGGCCAGCTCGAAGCGGCCGATGCGATCGCTCTTGGCATCGGTGAACGCGCCCTTGGTGTGGCCGAACATTTCCGACTCGAACACCGTCTCCACGATGCCGCCCATGTTGACCTTGATCAGCGGCTTGTCCGCACGCCTGGACAGCTTGTGCAGGTAGCGCGCGAGCACGCCCTTGCCGGTGCCGTTCTCGCCCAGGATCAGCACGTTCGCGTCCGACGGCGCCACGCGCCGCAGCATCTGCAGAACGGGTTGCATCGACGGCGCATCGGCGATGAAGTCTTCGTCGGCCTTGCCGCGCAGCAGCGAATTCTCGGTTTCGAGCTTCTTCTCGCGCTCGCGCGCGCGGCCGAGCTCCACCTGCGTGCGCAGCACGCTGACCAGGCGGCGGTTGTCCCACGGCTTCTCGATGAAGTCGCCGGCACCGGCACGCATCGCCTGCACGGCGATATCGATCGTGCCCCACGCCGTCATCACCACCACCGGCAGTTCGGGTTCGAGCCTGCGCAGGTTGCCGAGCAGTTCGAGGCCTTCCTGGCCGGACGTGGTGTCGCGCGTGTAGTTCAGATCGATCAGCGCCGCATCGAAGCGCTCCCTGCGCACCGCATCGAGTCCCTCGGCCGGCGATCCGCACGTCACGCACGCGAAGCCCTCGGACTTGAGCAGCATGCGCAGCGCGGCGAGCACGTCGGGCTGGTCGTCGGTGATCAGGATGCGGGGTTGCGTCATGAGGCGGACCGGACAAAGCGAGGAATGAGTGTAGAGGAGCGGGAAATGAATGACAGCAGGCCCGGGAGCCGCGCGCCGCTACGTCCTCGCTCGTTTCCCACTCCTGCCCACTCTTTCCTCATTTCAGCCAGCCATCGAACAGCTCGACCGTCCTGCCGGCGCGCGCGGCATACGCGGGATTGTGCGTGACCTGCACGATGGTGGTGCCGTCGCGATGCAGTTCGGCGAGCAGGTCCATGATCATGTCGCCCTGGCTCGAATGCAGCGCGCCGGTGGGCTCGTCGGCGAGCAGCAGGCGCGGGCGCGCGACCACGGCGCGCGCCACCGCGACCAGCTGCTGCTGCCCGCCCGACAGCTGGCGCGGGTAGAGATCCTTCTTGCCCACGATCTGGAAGCGGTCGAGGATATCGGCCACGCGCGCCTGGCGCTCGGAACGCGGCATGTCGCGGTAGTCCAGCGGCAGCTCGAGATTCTCGCGCACGGTGAGATCGTCGATCAGGTGGTACTGCTGGAACACGAAGCCGATGTTGTTGCGCGCGAATTCGGCGCGCTGTTTCGGCTTCATCGCGTGCAGCGGCTGTCCGTCGAACAGGTATTCGCCGGTCCAGTCCGCATCGAGCAGGCCCAGCACCGACAGCAGGCTGCTCTTGCCCGAGCCCGACGGCCCGACGATGCTGACGAACTCGCCCTCGCCAATGGCGAGGCTCACCTTGCGCAGCACGAACAGCCGGCTGTCGCCCTGCGGGTGCGATTTCTCGATGTGCTTGAGTTCGATCATGGCGCTGCGTTCCTGATGGGCGATCGTAGGGCTGGATGTGCGGGCGAGGATCATTCGTCGCGCAGCGCGGTCATCGGATCGGTGCGGCCGGCACGCAGCGCCGGCGGCAGCGCCGCGGCGAACACCGCAACCCCGATGCCGAGTGCCGCCAGCGCGAACCACGGCGCGTAGCCGCCACCGAACTCGAACAGCTGCGCCTGCAGCAGCCGCAGCAGAACGAAGCCCACCGCAGCGCCGAGCACAATGCCGAGCACACCGCCGCGCAGGCTGTCGCCGAGCGACTGCCGCGCCAGCCGCGCCGGCGGTGCGCCGATGGCCAGCCGCAGGCCGAATTCGGCCCGCCGCTGCTGCTGGTGCTGCGCCGCCAGCGCATACACCCCGAGCGCCGCGAGCAGCAGCGCACACAACGCGAACCCGCCGACCGCGCGCGCGAAGAACTGCGCCGGACGCAGCTGGTCATCGAGCTCGCCGCGCATCGTGAACTCGCGCGTCGGCGCCTCGTTCGGGTCGACCGCCCACATCGCCTCGCGCATCTGCTGCGTGATGCCGGGCAGCGGCACCGCGGTGCGCACGAGGAAGGTCATGCCCACCCACGGGCTCTGCACGAACGGAACCAGGATCTCGCCCGAGGCGTCGCTGCGCAGGCCGTCGTTGCGCACGTCGTCGGTGACGCCGACCACGCGGTGCGGGATGCGGTCGCGTTCGCCCAGCGGCAGCGCGATGATCTGCCCCACGGCCGATTCGTCGCCGAACACGCGCCGCGCGAGGCTCCGGTTGATGATGGCGACCAGCTCGCCGCCGGCGCGATCCTCCGCGGTGAAGTTGCGGCCTTCGGACACCGGGATCGACAAGGTCTCCAGATACTCCGGCGACACGCGCCGCAAGCCGGCCACCAGCGGCTCCGGCCGCTCGCGTCCGGGCACCGCGAGATCGATGGTGAAGCTGCCGATGAGCGACAGCGGCGCCGCGGTGGTGAGGGCCACATGCGTCACGCCCGGCAGCGCGCGCAGCTTCGCCTGCAGCGCATCGGCGAAGTCCACCGCCTTCGCCGGCCCGCCGTCGCGGAACATCTGCATGGCGTGGATATTGTCGGCCGCAAAGCCCGGATCGACGTCCTGCACGCGCACCAGGCTCGCCACCATCGCCGCCGCCGCGAACAGCGCCATCGTCGACAGCGCCACGCCCAGCACCGGCAGCAGCCGCGTGCGGCGCGCCTGCATCGGCGCCGCGCCTTTCGCGCCGCCGCGCATCGCGTCGATGGGCTGGCCGCGCAGGCGCAGCGAACCGAGCGCCGCCGCCAGCATCGGCGTCGCAAGGCCGACCAGCAGCGCGAACAGCAGCACGCCCGCATCCAGGCCGATCTCCTCCACGCGCGGCACGCTGCCTTGCGCGAGGCCTTTCAGTAGTTCCAGTGCGCCGGTCGCCAACAGCGTGCCGAGCGCGGCACCTGCGAGTCCGAGCAGGCCCAGTTCGATCAGCATCACGCGGTACACGCGCGCACGGCTCGCACCCAGCGCCTGCGCGATCGACTGCTCGTGGCGCCGCGCGATCTGTCGTGCATCGAGCAGGATGGCCACGTTCGCGCACGCGATCAGCAGCACCAGCACGGCCACGCCGAAGCTCGCCCACAGCACGTCGCGCGCGCCGCCGATGGCTTCTTCCAGCAACGGCATCGACGTCACGCGCCAGCCGGTGTCCCGCATGCGGTACTGCTCGCGCACTTCGTCCATGATCGCCTGCGTGCGCTCCAGCGCCAGCGCCGGCGAAACGCCCTCGGCGATGCGGCCGATCGCATACACGAAACCGCGCGAGTTCCAGTAGCCCGGCTTGTCCGGCTGCAGGTAGGCATCGCGCATCGGCCGCCATGCGCCGACGTCCGAGTCCGGATACGCGAACTCCGGCGGCATCACGCCGACGATCTGCAGACGCCCGTTGTCGATGGTGTCGATGAGCTTGCCGACGGCGTTCTGGTCGCCACCGGTGAGGCGCTGCCACTCGGTGTAGGACAGGATGATCGCGCCCTGCTCCTCGCCCATGTCGTCCTTCGTGAAGGTGCGCCCGAGCATCGGCTGCACGCCGAGCGTGGGGAAGAAGCCCGCGCTCGCGAGGATGATGGTCGCCTCGCGCGGCGTGTCGCCGTCGCTGAAGGTGATGCCGCCCCAGTTGTAGAAGCCGAACGCCTCGTACGGGCTCTCGCCGCTCTCGAGCCGCACGGCTTCGGCCGGTGTCAGCGAGCCGGTGGTGTCCTGCTCCGCGTTGGCCGCCGCCACCGCCACCACGCGCTCGCCGCCCGGGTACGGCAACCCCGACAGCACCACGCCCTGCAACACGCTGAACATGGCCACGCTCGCGCCGATGCCCAGTCCCAGCATCAGGATCGCGGCGGTGGCGAAGCCGGGGCTCTTGCCGAGGCGGCGCCAGGCGAAGCGGAGGTCTTTGGTGAGTGCGGACATCGGCGGCTCCGGCGACGGGATCGGACGTTGCTGTTTGTTCAGCCATGCAAAGCAATGAAAGTGCCAACGGCAAGCACATGATTCTTATCGATTCGATAGCCCCGTAGGCGTTCGGGATCGAACACAGGCGTTCGCTTTCGCGCATGACCGAGGCCAAGCGCTGGGTCCTGTCGCCGAACCCAAGCACCAGACGCACGAGTAGGTGAACCCTCGCCCGGGAAACTCCGAGGACATGGACGCACGCCCGAACCCCGCAAGCGTCAGAGAGTGTCATCCCCCGAAACGCGCACGTCCGTCCGCAGGAACCTGGAGTGTTCCCTCACCGTCGTCCCGGCGAAAGCCGGGACCCAGTGACGTTGCGTGCGTCGGGCAACCGGGCAACGCCGCTGGGTCCCGGCTTTCGCCGGGACGACGGGGCTCGAGTTGTCGCCCCATCACGTCGACAGGGCGATCGCTGTCACGAAAGCAGCGGAGATAGCCTCTTCCACGCGAGTCGGAGGTCGGCTCTGCGGCAGCACCCGGTTCCAACACGATGGAGCGATCCGGATCGCAAGCGTTCCGCGAGTCGGCACGGTGAACTCTCAGGGATGCCGTGCGTGCGATGTCCCGCACTCGGATCGCGTGCAAGGTCGACGTGGCGATGCCGGCATCGTCCGACACCGGATCGTCGACACCATCGCCAACTACTGCGACCGCAGCACCGTCATCGGATGCACGCGCGAGGCGCGCAGCGCGGGCACCAGGCACGCCACCAGCGCGATGCCGCCGAGCAGCGCCACCGCCGCGAACAGCACGCCGGGATCGCCCGCGCCCACGCCGAACAGCTGCGATGCAAGCACACGCCCCAGCGCCAGCGCACCGGCGATGCCGGCAAGCACACCGATCGCCACCAACCCCATGCCCTGCTTCATCACCTGCGACATCAGCTGCGCACCGCTGGCGCCGAGCGAGAGGCGGATGCCGAACTCGTGTCGCCGCTGCGCGACCGAATAGGCAATGGTGCCGTACAGCCCCACGGCCGCCAGCAGCAGGGCGACCCCGCCGAAGATCGTCATCAGCTGCAGGTTGAACAGGCGCATGGCGTTGCGCTGCGCGCCGAGCGCGGCGAGCGTGCGGACTTCGAATACCGGCATCGCGGCGTCGAACTCCTTCAGCGTCCGGCGCAGCGGTTCGGCCAGCGCGCCGGGGTCGCCGCGTACCTTCAGCACCAGGTAGAACTGCGAATGGATCGAGTTGGCGGTGTGCATGAAGGCTTCGGGCAGCGGCTCGGAGTCCAGGCCCATCTGGCGTACGTCGCCGACCACGCCGACGATGGTCTTGTTGTCGCCGAGGAACTGGATCTGCCGGCCGACGGGATCCACATCGGGCAGGTACTTCTTCACGAAGGTCTCGTTCACCAGCACCTGCGTCGGGTAGCCGCCGGGATTGCGATCGGCCTCCTCGAGCAGGCGCCCTGCCACCAGCCGGATGCCGAGCGCCGGAAAGTAGCCGGGGCTGGTGAACCGCCACTGCACCCCGCGCTGCGGCTGGCCTTCCGGGACCGGATCGCGTCCGATCAGCACGACGTTGGAGCTCGCGTTGTCCATGCCCGACAGCGGCAATGCGTCGGTGAGCCCGGCCACCTCGACGCCCGGCAGAGCGCTCACGCGTTCGAGCAGCGCGTCCAGGCGCGCGCCCACCGCGATCGTGTTGCGCTTGTAGGCGGCTTCGAAATCCTCGTCCGGACGTTGCGCGCCGGCGGGCAAGGCGATCGCGGCAGTGAGCACCGGGTCGAGATCGATGCCGTCGTCGACCTGGCCCAGGCGCGACAGGCTCGCGATCATCAGTCCCGCGCCAACGAGCAGCGTGAGCGACAGCGCCACTTCGGCAACCACGAGAACCGAACGTGTGCGGCTGCGCGCACGACCGCCGCTGCCGCTGCGTCCCTCCTCCTGCAGCGCGCCGGCCGGCGCCACCGCGGCGCTGCGCCACGCCGGCCACAGCGAGAACAGCAGCACGGTGCACGCCGACACGCCCATGCCGAGGCCGACCACGGTGAAGTCGACGCCCGGCGTGGCGTGGCTGGGCATCAGATCCGGCGCACCGGCCAGCAGCAGCGGTACCGCAACGGCCGCGAGCGCGACCCCGAGCACGCCGCCGACGAGCGCGATCACCAGCGCCTCGGCCAGCACGCTGCGCACGAGACGACGGCGCCCCGCACCCAGCGCCGACCGCACCGCGAGTTCGCGCTGGCGCTGGTTGCCGCGGATCAGCAGCAGGTTGGCGAGGTTCGCACACGCGATCAGCAGCACCAGCGCCGCCGCGCCCGACAGCACCATCAGCGGCTGGCGCACGTTGCCGGTCAGAAGCTCCGGCAACGGCACGGTGTTCGCGGTGAGGTTGGTGTTGCTTTCCGGGTATTGCTTCTGCAGCGCGAGGTTCAGCGTGTGCAGCGCAGCCGTCGCCGTCTCCGCGTCGACCCCGTCGCGCAGGCGCGCGACCACGTGGATCGAGTTGTAGTCGCGCCCGAGCTGGCTCGCCGGCAAATACGTCGGCACGAAGAGCTGCGCGCTGCCCGGGAAACGGAAGCGCGCCGGCGTCACGCCGGTGACGCGGTAGCTTTCGCCGTCGAGCACGATGTCGCGCCCGACGATCGCGGGATCGGCGCCGAAGCGCTGTGTCCACAGCGCATGCGTCAGCACGGCGACGCGTGTGTTGGCCCGCTCTTCGTCGACCCCGAAGTAACGTCCCACTTCCGGCGCGAGGTCCATCACCGTCCAGAATTCCGGCGAAACGCGGATCGCCGAAAGGCGCTCGGCATCGCCGCTGCCGGTGAGCGTCAGCACGCCGCCGGTGAAGCCGGCGACGGCCGAGTACACGTCGGCGGTGCCCTTCTGCCAGTCGAACAGCAGCGGCCGCGAGATCGGTCCACCGTACGGCGGCTGTTCGCGCGTGATGCGGACGATGCGTTCGGCCTGCGGATACGGCAGCGGCGACAGCAGCGTGCCGTTGACCACGCTGTAGATCGCGCTGACGCTGCCGATGCCCAGCGCGAGCGTCAGCACGGCGACGATGAAGAAACCCGGTTTTGCGAACAGGTTGCGCGTGGCGAGACGCAGGTCGCGGACGATGGCGTCGAGCATGGGGCGGCTCCGGAAACGTGCGAATGGATGGACGGAACGATGCGGACGCGCGCGGATCAGTCGCTGCGCAACGCATCCATCGGCGAGGCCCGTGCGGCGCGCAGCGTGGGCACCGCACACGCGGCGAGTGCCACCAGCGCCAGCACCGCCGCCACGCTGCCGAGCACCAGCGGATCCGCCGCGCCGACGCCGTAGAGCTGGCTCGCGATCGCGCGCCCGAGCAGCAGCGCGCCGACGAGCCCGACGACCAGGCCCGGCACGATCATGCGCAGGCCCGCGCCGAGCATGAGCCGATGCACGTCGACCGCACGCGCGCCGATGGCCTGGCGCAGGCCGATCTCGCGCCGGCGCTGGCCGACCGAATAGGCGATCACGCCGTACAGGCCGATCGCCGACAGCAGCAGCGCCACGCCAGCGAACACGCTCATCAGCGTCATGTTGAAGCGGCGCATCGCGGTGGTCCGTGCCATCACCTCGTCCATGGTGCGGATCGAGAACACGGGCGCGTCGGGCACCGTCTCGCGCAAGGCGTCGCGCAGCATCGGCGCGAACGCCATCGCGTCGCCATCGACGGCCACCGCGAGCGCGAGTTCGCCCATCGGCGCGTTGCGCACCGGGAAATAGACTTCGGCGATGGTGTCCTGGTCGAGGCCCTGCTGGCGCACGTCTTCCACCACGCCGACGATGGTTTTCTCCGAACCGTCGTACACGGTCACCTGGCGGCCGAGCGCATCGGCGCCACCGAGGTAAGTGTCGACGAAGGTGCGGTTGACCAGCATGTCGGTCGGGAACAGTGCCTGGCTGCCGTCGTGTGCCTCGAATGCGCGACCGGCGTCGACATCGATGCCGAATGTCGCGAAATAATCCGGTCCGACGAAGCGGAACACGGCCAGCGTGGCCTCCTCGATCGGATGGCCGACCACCTCGAAGCTGCCGCTCCAGCCGGTGTCGCCCGACACCGGCAACTCGTCGGTGAAGGCCACCGACCGCACGCCGGGCAAGGCGCGCAGCCGCGCCTCGATGGCCGCGAGCATCGGATCGAGTGCGGCCCTGGCGTTGGTGGCGGTGACATCGAATGTTTCGCCCGGCGCGCGCACCGGCATCGGCAACGACACACGCGCGGTGATCACCTGCGCCGATGCGACACCGGGATCGACCTCGCCGAGGCGGCGCAGGCTGTCGATCAGCAGACCGGCGCCGGCCAGCAGCGTGAGCGCCACCGCGATCTCGGCGGACACCAGCGCGGCGCGCGCACGCATCTGGCGGCGGCTGCCGGTCTGGCTGCGCGACGCGCCCTGCAAGGCCTGCGCAGGATCGACGCCGGCCGCGCGCCAGCCCGGCCACGCGCCGAACAGCAGCAGCGTGGCGAGCGCCACGCCCGCCGTGACCGCCACCACGCGCAGATCGACCTGCGGGTGGTTGAAGGCCGGCAGCAGGTCCGGCGCGAGCGAGAGCAGCGCCTGCGTCGCCGGTTGCGCCACGAGCAGCGCCGCCAGCGTGCCGACGCCGGCGATCAGCAGCGATTCGGCCATCACCTCGCGCAGCAGGCGCATGCGACCCGCGCCCATCGCGCGCCGCAGCGCCAGCTCCTGCGTGCGGGCCTGCGCCCGCGCGAGCATCAGGTTGGCGAGATTGGCGCACGCGATCAGCAGCACCAGCGCCGACGCGCCGAGCAGCACCGCGAGCGGCGCACGCACGCGTGCACCGACCAGCGCAGGCAGCGGCTCGATGCGCGCGGTCAGCCCGGTGTGGTTGTCCGGAAATTCCTTGGCCTGCCACTGCGTCACGCGCGCCATCGCCGCGTCCGCCTGTGCAACGCCGGCGCCCGGCGCGAGCCGTGCGATCACGCTGTAGCTGTTGCTGCCGCGACCCGCGCCGTTGGCCGGCACGAAGGTAGGCGTCCACACCTGCGCGTCGGACGGATAGCGGAAGCCCGCTGCGGCGACGCCGACGATGCGTGTCGCCACGCCGTCGATCTGAATCTCCCGACCGAGGATCGCGGGATCGGCGTCGAAGCGGTTGCGCCACAACGCATCGCCGATCACGGCGACACGTTCGTTGCGGGTCTCTTCCTCGTCGCCGAACGCGCGGCCGAGGGCGACGGGCTGCCCGAACACGTCCCAGAAGCCCGGCGTCACCGCATACCCCGTGAGTCGTTCCGCCTCGCCCTGCCCGCGCAGCACCGCGGTGCGGCCGACAAAGGCACCGAAGGCATCGAACACCTCGCTGCCGGCGTCCTGCCATTCCTTGAACATCGGCGCCGACACCGGCGACGAGGTCACCGGCGGTTGCTCGCGCATCACGCGCACGATGCGGTCGGCGTGTGCAAACGGCAGCGGCTTGAGCAGCACCGCGTCGTACACCGTGAAGATCGCGGCCACCGCGCCGACGCCCAGCGCCAGCGTCAGCACCGCGGTGGCGAAGAAGCCGGGACGCTGGCGCAGAGAGC
Source organism: Chiayiivirga flava (assembly GCF_014202825.1). Lineage (GTDB taxonomy): Bacteria > Pseudomonadota > Gammaproteobacteria > Xanthomonadales > Xanthomonadaceae > Chiayiivirga > Chiayiivirga flava. Next base: position 550,102 of record NZ_JACHHP010000001.1, read on the forward strand.
GCGCGGCGATACGCAGGTCGTGCAGGAGGGAGGCCATCGGATCGGTCCTGTCGCTATGCAGTCAGAGGGTCGACGCGCCACGCGCGTCGTCGGGGCGCAACGCTCGCGACCGCTGCACGCGCACGATCGCGGCCAGCGCGCCTGCGGTCTCCGGTTTGCGGCGCGACGGTGTCATTCGTAACGCAGTGCGTTCATGGGATCGGTACGCGCGGCGCGGCGTGCGGGCAGGTAGCCGGCGGCGAACACCACGGCGGCGAGCAGCACGACGCATGCGATCAACACGAGCGGATCGTAGGCCTCCAGCCCGAACAGCAGCGCCTTCGCGGCCTGTCCGAGGCCGATCGCGGCGAGCAGCCCGACCACGCCGCCGATCACGCCCATGCGTGCGATCTGGCGCAACACCATGCCGCGCAGCCGTGCCGGCGGCGCCCCGAGCGCCAGCCGCAGGCCGATCTCGCGCCTGCGCTGCGCCACGGTGTACGAGAGCACGCCGTACAGGCCAGTGGCCGCGAGCAGCGTCGCGAGCAAGGCGAACGCGGCCGACAGCATGCCGACGAGTCGCTCGGCAAAGGTGTTGTCGCGGATCTGTTCGGTGACGGTGGCGAGATCCTCGATCGGCAGGTTGGCGTCCATGCGCGCCACCGCGGCACGGATCGCGGTGGCCTGCTGGCCGGGATCGAGCGCGGTGCGCACGTAGAACACCATCTCGCCGACACGGTCGTTCTGGCGGTTGGCGAGGAACACCAGCGGCGGCGTCTCGCTTCTCACGCCGCTGTAGGCCGCGTTCTTCGCGAGGCCGACGATCTCGATGTCGAGGTTCTCGCTCTGGCCGATGGCCATGCGCTTGCCGACCGGATTCACGCCCAGGCCGAAGCGCTCGGCGAATTTCTCGTTGACGATGGCGACCTTCGGCGCCGTGATCGCATCGCTCTCGGCAAACTCGCGCCCGGCCAGCAGCGGCATGCCGACGGTGGCGAAGAAGCCGGGGCCGACTTCGTTGCGCATCGCGTCCATGTCTTCGCCCGGCGCCATCACGTAGTCCTGCACCGAGACGTTGTTGCCGGTTTCGCTGTTGGACAGCAGGCGCGTGGTCGACGAACCGATGCCGGTGACGCCGGGCAAGGCGCCGATATCGCGTTCGATGCGGTCGAACACCTGGCGCGATTGCGCAGGTTCGTAGCCGTTCAACTGCGGCGAGACGGCGAAGGCCAGCAGCGATTCGGTGCGCAAGCCGAGGTCGACGCGCGAAAGATTTGCAAGACTCTGCGTGAACAAACCTGCGAGCACCAGCAGCGCCATCGAGAACGCGATCTGCACCACCACCAGCGCGTTGCGGAAACGCGCGGTGGCGCGGCCACCGCCGGGCTGGCCGGAAGTGCCGCGCAGCACGTTCATCGGCGAGGTGCGCGCGAGCTGCAGCGCGGGGAACACGCCGAACACCAGCACCGTGCCGAGCGCGGCGACGAAGGCGAAGCCGATCGCCGCCGGCATCAGCGTCAGGCTGCCCCCGTCCGACTCCGGCATCATGCCGGCCAGCACGTGCAGGCCGGCATAGGCCACCGGCACCGCGAGCACGGCGCCGGCGAACGCCAGCAACACCGCTTCCCACAGCAGTTGCGTGAGCAGGCGGCGCTGGCTGGCGCCGATGGCAGCGCGCACGGCCATCTCCGCCATGCGGCCCGCGCCGCGCGCAAGCTGCAGGTTGGCGATGTTGACGCAGGCGATCAGCAGCACCAGCAGCGCCACGGCGAGCAGCATCAGCAGCGGCGCGGTGGCTTCCGCCGGTGCCGTGCTCTGGCCGCGTTCGCCGGGCGAGAGCACGAGCTCGCGCGCGAGGAACTGTTCGAGCGCCGTGCCGCTCATGTTCTGGATGGGCGCTTCGACGTCGGCGAGGATGGCGCGGAACGGCGCATTCCAGCGTTCCTGCGCCTGCTGCAGCGTCACGCCCGGCGCGAGCCGTGCGAAGAGATACACCCAGTGGAACTGGCGGTTGTCGTGATTGGGCAGGTTGCGCTCGTCCGCCGACCATTTCAGCGTGATCGGCACGAACACCGCCGGACGCGAACCGATGGTGGTGCCTTCGAAGCCCTCGGGCGCCACGCCGACGATGGCGAGCGGCGTGCCGTTGACGAGCAGCGTCTGTCCGAGCACGCCCGGATCGGCGCCGAGCGTGTTGCGCCAGTACGCGTGGCTGAGCACCACGCCGTCGGCGCGCCCGGGGGCGGTGTCGTCGTTGCGATCGAGCAGGCGGCCGAGTGCGGGCGCGAGGCCAAGCACGGGGAAGTAGCTGCCCGAGACGACGCTGCCGGTGGTGTTGGAGGTCTTGCCGCGGTACGACAGGTTCACCGCGATCTCGCGGTGTGCGGCGAGCGTGGCGATGCCCTCCTGCCTGGCTTCGAGGTCGCGGAACAACGGGTAGCTGAAGATCGCATCGCTGCGGCCGGCGTTGTTCGACGTGCTCCAGCCCTGCTTGGGGCCCGGCGACGACAGGTTCACCAGCTCGCCCGGCTGCTGCACCGGGATCGGACGCAGCAGCATCTGGTGGAACAGCGAATAGATCGCCGTGTTCGCACCGATGCCGAGCCCGAGCGTGAGGATCACGATGACGGCGAACATCGGACGCGCGAGCAGGCCGCGCAGGCCGTAGCGGAGATCGGACAGGAACGTGGACATCGTGTCGGAGACCTAGACGTGCCGCAGCGCGGCCATGGGAGGAACGCGCGTGGCGCGGCGCGCGGGAACGAGGCTGGCGAGCAGCACGCAGCTGCCGAGCACGGCGGCGGTGACGAGGTAGCCGGAAACATCGTGCACGCCGATGCCGGTGACGAGGCTCGACAACCAGCGCGCGCCGCCCGCGAACAGCACCAGGCCCGCGACGACGCCGCCGATCTGCGTGGCCGCACCCTGCGCAAGCACAAGGCGGCGGATGCTGGCCGGCGACGCGCCCAGGCTCAGGCGCACGGCGAGTTCGCGCTGGCGCTCGCGCACCATGTACGCGGCGAGGCTGTAGATGCCGACCAGCGCGAGCGCGAGCGCGGCGCCGCACAGCGCGGCGAAGAGCTGCAGCGTGAAGCGGCGCAGCGCGAGCGAGTCGCCGATCAGCGACGCCACCGGCCGCACGCTGGCCTGCGCCGCGGGTTCGACCGCGAGCACGGCCTGCACCACGCGCTGCGCGAGCGCTGCGGCGGCACCCTGCCCGCGCACGACGAAACCCGGTTCGCGCACCGTGGCACCGCGCTGCGCAGCGGCCACGTACACGGTGGCGCTGGCCGGCCGATCGAGGCCGCGCTCGCGCACGTCGTCGACGATGCCGACGATGGTGATCGCCGTCTTGTCGCCATCCATGTTGCCGTACTGGATGCGCTGACCGATGGCATCGCCGTTCGGAAAGGTGTCGCGTGCGACGCGGCGGCTGATGACGGCGACGTGCGGCTGACCGGCGACGTCGGTGGTGGCAATGTCGCGGCCTTCGCGCAGCGGCATGCCCATCGCGGCGAAGTAGCCGGCACTGACGGCGCGGTATTCGGCATAACCCGTGGTGTTTTTGCCGTCCTCGACGAGGAACTGGCCATTGGCGCCGTTGCCGGACAGCGGCAGCGCGTTCGCAAGTCCGGCGGCCTCGACGTCCGGCAGCGTGGAAAGCGATTCGCGAATGCGTTCGTATACCTGCGCGCGGCGCTCGGTGGCGAACTCCGGCGGCAGCACGACCTCGGCCATCACGTTGCCGCTCGGATCGAACCCCGGATCGACATCGAGCAGGCCGGCGAAGCTGCGCCCGAGCAGCAGCGTGGCCGCCACCAGCACGGTGGCGAGCGCGATCTGCACCGCGAGCAGGCCGCGGCGCAGGCGCAGCGACGCACGGCCGGGGCCGCCGCGCGCGCCTCCTTCGGCGAGGCTGGCGGCGGGATCGTCGCGGCCGCGCAGCATCGGCAACGCGTAGGCGCCGATGGCGAGCAGCACGGTGAGCGCGATGCACGGCAGCACCGTCTGTATTTGCAGTGCCGCGTCGGCGATGCCCGGCAACTGCGCGCCGACCATGCTGCCGAACAGGCGCAGGGTCGCGAGTGCGGCCGCCACGCCGACGACGGCGGCCGCCAGTCCGAGGCAAACACCTTCGGCCAGTGCGCCGCGCAGCAGACGCGAACGCGCGGCGCCGAGCGCGGCGCGCACCGCAAGCTCGTGGCCACGCGCGAGATGCCGCGCGAGCGCAAGATTGGCGACATTGCCCGCCGCAGCCGCCAGCAGCAGCGACGCGGCGAACAGCAGCGCCCACAGCACCGGCTTCGCACGTGCACCCAGGTCTTCTTTCAGGCCGACGATGCCGAAGCTCGCGAGGTCGATGTCGCCCGCATGCTCCTTCGCCAGCACGCGGCCGATCGCATCGGCATCGCTGCGCGCCTGCGCCGGCGTCACGCCCGCGGCGAGGCGGCCGATGGCGTCGAAGTTGTGTGCGGTGCGCGAGCGCTGTTCGCCGAACAGGCCCATCGGGAACCACACCTGCGCGTCGGCGGGAAAGGCGAGCTCGTCCGGAATCACGCCGACCACGTCGAGCGTCATGTCCCACACGGTGAGGCGTGCGCCGTCGAGGGTCGCGCGGTTGCCGAGTGCCTCGCGCCACACGCGTTCGCTCACCCACGCGACCTGCGCCTTGTCCAGATCCGGCGTGAGCGCGCGGCCCTGCGGTACGACACCGAGTGTCTCGAAGAACCGCGGCGTCACGCCGTAGCTGCCGAGCTTGCGCGTGCCGCTGTCGAAATAGACGCTCGCCGTGTCGCCGCCATAGCCGGCCAGCGATTCGATGCCGCCGTGGCGCGCCTGCAGGTCGACGAAGTTCGGGCCGGCCATCGGCATCGCGCGGCCGTCGGCATTGACTTCGGTTACCGCGACGAGGCGATCGCCGTTGGCGAACGGCAGGTCGGCCACCAGCACGTGGTGGAACACCGCCGCCACCGCAAGCACCGCAGCGCAGCCGACACCGAGCGACACCAGCGCCACAAGGCCGGTGCCGCGCCACAGGGCGAGACGACGCCACGCCAGGAACAGTTCGCGCATGGTCAGGCCCTTACTCGTGCCGCAGCGCGACCAGCGGATCGATGCGCGTCGCGCGCCGCGCCGGCAGCCAGCACGAGAACAGCGCGATCGCCGCGAGCAGCACCGGGACCAGCAGGAAGATCACCGGATCGGCACCACCGACACCGAACAGCTGCGTGCGCATCGCCTGCCCGCCGGCAAACGCACCGACCAGCCCGAGGCCGAGACCGATGCCGGTGAGCCACGCGCCGTGGCGCAGGATCAATGCCAGGATCTGCGAACGCCCCGCACCGATCGCCATGCGCACGCCGAGTTCGCCGGTGCGCTGGCCGACCGAATACGCCAGCACGCCGTAGATGCCGATGGCAGACAGCACCAGCGCCACCACCGCGAAGATGCCGAGCAGCACCATCGGCGCGCGCTGGTTGTTGAGCGAGCGCGAGATGCGTTCGTCCAGCGTCTGCACGCCGAACAGCGACTGCTCCGGATCGAATGCAAGCACCGCCTCGCGGATCGCGGCGTTGAGCGTCTGCGGCGGCACGTTCGCCTTCACCACCAGCGCACCGGAACTCTGCGGTGCCTGTGCCACGGGCCAGTAGATGGTTTCCTTCTCGACATTTTCGCCCAGGCGCCCGTGCTTGATCGTCCCGACGACGCCGACGATCGTCGCCCACGGCAGGTCCGCGTCCGGATCGGAGCTGCCGCGGCGCACGCGTTTGCCGAGCGGATCCTGGCCGGGGAAGTAACGCTCGGCCATGAACTCGTCGATGATCACCACCGGCGCGCCGTCGGCGCGATCGCGCGCGTCGAACAGGCGGCCGCGCTTGAGCGCGATGCCCATCGTGCCGAAGTAGTCGCCTTCGACCTGGCGCTGCATCGCGTGCGGCGGCGACGTGCCTTCGGCCACTTCGAGGCCTTCGATGCTGTAGCTGCCGGACGAGTTGTTGCCGGAGAACGGCAGCGTGCTGGTGTACGCTGCCGACTGCACGCCCGGGATCGTTTCGAGCCGGTCGACGATCTGCTCCAGCGCGCGCGCCTGCGCAGCGCCATCGACGTACTTCGTCTCGGGCAGGTCGATCAGCGCGGTGGCGACGCCATCGCTGCGGAACCCCGGATCCTGCGACTGCAGCAGGTGGAAGCTCTTGAGCAGCAGGCCTGCGCCGATCAGCAGCGTGGTGGCCAGTGCGATCTGCGCCACGACGAGCACGTTGCGCGACGCCGCCGCGCGACGTCCGCCGCTGCCGAGGCGGCCGCCTTCCTTGATGGTGTCGTAGATGTTGAGGCGCAGCAGCGAGATCATCGGCAGGATCGCCGCGAGCCCGGCCGCGACGATGGTGACGAGCAGCGCGAAGCCGAGCACCGGCGCGTCCATGCGGAAGTCGTAGCCGGACTGGTTCGAGGTGATGCCGAGCAGCGGGAAGCCCGCGATGCTGCCCTTCGCCAGCAGCAGGCCGAGGCCGCCGCCGATCGTCGCCAGCACCAGCGCGTCCACCAGCAGCTGCCGCGCGATGCGCCAGCGCGTGGCGCCGAGCGCGTTGCGCACCGAGATTTCCTTCTGCCTGGCCACCACGCGCGTCAGCATCAGGTTGGCGACGTTGGCGCAGGCGATCAGCAGCACCATCAGCACCGCGCCCTGCAGCACGAGCAGCATGGTGCGGGTTTCGCCGACCTGGTACTCGCGCAGCCACCTGGCGCGACCGGTGAAGCCGGTGGCGCCGACGAAGCCGGCGATGTCCGGGCCGAGCTGTTCGACGTTGGTGCGCACGATCTGCGCCATTTCGGCGTCGACCTTCTCCAGCGTCGCTCCCGGCGCAAGCCGCGCGACGGAGCTGGAATACTCGTTGCCGCGCTCGTTCGCGCTCTTGAGTTCCGGCGTGAACGCGAACGGAACCCACGCACCGACGTTGCGGTTCGGGAAGTCGAAGCCCTCCGGCATCACCGCGAGTACGCGGTAGGGCTGCGCGTCGAGACGGATGTCGCGACCGACGATGGCGGGGTCGGCGTTGAAGCGGTTTTCCCACAGTGCGTGCGAGAGCACGATCACGCGATCGGCCCCGGGCGCTTCGTTTTCCTCGGAGAAAACGCGGCCCAGCGCGGGCTGCACCTGCAGCGTCGAGAACAGCGATGCGCTGGTGCGCAGCGCGACGAGCCGCTCCGGCGCGGCACCCGCGTCGGCAAGGTTGAAGCCGACGTTGTTGTAGATCGCGATGTCCTCGATCGACGGCGCCTGCGTCTTGCGGTCGAAGTAATCCGGGATCGAGGTGCCGGCGTCCTCGAGGCCCATCTTCGGATAGGTGTTGTGGACGATGGCGAGGCGGTCGCCGTCCTTGTAGGGCATGTCGCGCAGGTAGAGGCCGTCGATCACCGAGAAGATGGCGGTGTTGGCGCCGATGCCGAGCGCGAGCGTGGCCACCGCGATCAGCGTGAACATCGGCTGCGCCATGAGGGTGCGCAGGCTGTAGCGGAGTTCTTGCAGGAAGGTGGTGAGCATGGCGGTCTCTGGTGTGCTGGTGCGTGCGACGCTGGTCCGGTCGCGCGTGTCGCGGCGTTTGCGTTGGATGCGGCGGCGTGCGGGAGGGCTTACACGGAAGGCCGATTCCCCCGTCGTCCCGGCGAAAGCCGGGACCCAGCGGCGTTGCTCTGATGTGTGGAGCGGAAAGCAACGTCACTGGGCCCCGGCTTTCGCCGGGGCGACGGGCTTTTTTATGCGACCGAGCGGTCCCTTGCCCGTGCGATCTGCGCATCGAGGCGCTGGTCCTCTTCCTGCCGCAGCCGCTGCAGCGTCTCCTCATCCACCACGCGCCCGTCGAACATGAAGATCTTGCGCTGCGCGAAATCCGCGTAGCGCGGATCGTGCGTCACCATGCAGATCGTCGACCCGGCCTGATGCAGTTCGTCGAGCAACGCCATCACCGCTTCGCCGTTCTTGGAATCGAGGTTGCCGGTCGGTTCGTCGGCCAGCAGGATCGAGGGCGAACCCACCAGCGCGCGCGCCACCGCGACACGCTGCTGCTGGCCGCCGGAGAGCTGCGCCGGGTAGTGCTTGAGGCGGTGCGCCATGCCCACGCGCTCGAGCGCGCTCTGCACGCGGTCACGGCGTTCGGCCTTGGTGAGGCCGTCGCGGTACGTCAGCGGCAACTCGACGTTCTCGAACACCGACAGATCGCCGATCAGGTTGAACGCCTGGAACACGAAGCCGATTTCCTTGTTGCGGATGCGCGCGCGCTCCGCCGCGGAGATGTCTTCGACCGGTACGTCGTTGATGCGGTACGAGCCGCCGGTGGGGGTGTCGAGCAGGCCGAGGATCGACAGCAGCGTCGACTTGCCGCAGCCGGACGGACCGGAGATCGAGACGTATTCACCCTTCTTGATGTCCATGTGCACGCCCGAGAGCGCGTGGGTTTCGACTTCGTCGGTGTAGAACACCTTGGCGATGTCCTTCATGGCGATCAGGGCGTTGGGTGCGGTCATGGTCGTATCGTCTCGGTTGGCGTTTGCTTTGCTTCTGCTCCCTTCTCCCCGCGGGAGAAGGTGCCGAAGGCGGATGAGGGCGCCACGTTCGGTCTTGCGTCGAGGCGGCGTGCGAGGTGGCGCCCTCATCCGCCTGCCGGCACCTTCTCCCGGCGGGAGAAGGATTTCCTTCGTGTCGTGTTCTCGCTAGTTCAGGCGCAATCGGTCGTATTCGTCCCACTGCGAAGTGTCGCTGAGGATGATGCGGTCGCCCGGATTCAGACCCTGCTGCACTTCGATGAGGTTCACCGACGCGCGGCCCAGGCGCACCGGCACGCGGGTGGCGATCTCGCCTTCGGCGTCGAGCTTGAACAGGCGCACGTCGGATTCGGGCTGGCCGAACGCCGGGCGGCCGACGTAGAGCACGTCCGGCAGGCGTTCGATCTCGATGGTGCCGTCGACGGACAGGTCCGGACGCGCACCCGGCGGCAACGCGCCTTCGAGATCGACGTCGACGAGCACGGTGCCGTTCAACACCGCCGGATCGATGCGGATCACGCTGCCCGGCACGATGCCGTTGCGCGTATCGACCTTCACGCGCTGGCCGACTGTGACGTCCTTCACCTGCGTTTCGGGGATGCGCAGCTCGGCCATCAGCACGTCCGGGCGCGCGACCCGTGCGAGGTTGGTGCCGGCCACGACCTGCTGGCCCTCTTCCACCGGCACCTGCTGCAGTACGCCGGCGATGCCCGCGCGCACCTTGAGGTTGTCGAGCTGGCGCTGGCGCAGCGCGGCGGTGTTGCGCAGCTGTTCGGTCCGGGCGCGGCGCGCATCGAGCTGCGCGTGCACCGTGTCGCGGAACTTGGCCATGCGCTCCTTCTCGATCTCCAGGCGCGTGCCGAGCGTCTGCGCGGCAAGCTCGCTGCGGCGGAAGTCGATCTTCGGAATGATGCCGCGGTCGGCAAGGGTCTTCTGCGCCTCGGCCTGCAGGCGCGCGGACTCGTAGTCGGCCTCGACGGCGGCGAAGCTCGCCTTCTGGTCGAGCACGGTGCTTTCCAGGGTCATGCGCTCGGCCGCGAGATCGGCCTCGGACGCGACCAGTTCGGACTGTGCCGCCAGCTGCGCCTCTTCCACTTCCGGATTGCTCAGCTCCAGGATGATGGTGTCCGGTTCGACGGTGGCGCCGGGCTTGACGACGATGCGTTCGACACGCGCCGCGGTCTCCGACGCGATCCAGCGGATCTCCTTCGGCGCCAGCACGCCGGGGCCGCGCACCTCGCGCAGCATCTCGCCGCGTTCGACGGTGCCGAGCCAGAGGCTGGACTGTTCCACCGACGGGGCCGCAGGATCGAGCCGCGCGAGGGCGACGCCCATTGCAACGAGGGCAACGAGGCCGATGCCGCCGAACAGGATCTGGCGGTTGCGTTTCTTGGTCTTGAGATCGGAGCGCTGGATATCCATGCGCTCGTTAAAGCAAGCCTCATGCCACAACGCAGGTGATTGATTTTGAAAGGACATCGCCGGGTGTCCGCGGGCATCCGTCCGCTTTCGAACACGACGCGCGCCGCGAGCGAACAGTGTTCCGGGCGGCCGCGCCGCTCCGGACGCTCAAGGCGGGTTGGAGACCCCGTGCGGCACGTGGCCCGCGGCGACGTGGCGACGCGCGCTTTCGATGTTGTGGCTGGAATCGTCGAAGAAAATGTCCGCGCCGAAGGCTTCGAGAAACGGGCCCTTGTCGCGACCACCGAGGAACAGCGCCTCGTCCAGTCGCACGCCCCAGTGGCGCAGCGTGAGGATCACCCGTTTGTGCGCGGGCGCCGAGCGTGCGGTGACCAGTGCGGTGCGGATCGGCGACGCCTCGGCCGGGAACGCGGCCTGGATGCTGTGCAGCGCGGTCAGGAAGCCGCGGAACGGCCCGGCCGACAGCGGTGTGTTGACGAACTCGACCTCGTTGCGCGCGAAGGCCTCGACGCCCGATTCGCGCGAGATGCGCTCGGACTCGTCGCCGAAGATCACCGCATCGCCGTCGAAGGCGATGCGCAGTTCGTCGCGACCGCGCTCGGGCGCGCGCGCGGGCAGGATCGTCGCGGCCGCCACGCCGTGTTCGAGCGAGCGGCGCACCGACTCGGGATTGGCCGAGAGAAACAGGTGCGCGCCGAACGGCCGGATGTACGGCCAGGTCGGCGCACCGCTGGTGAACGCCGCACGCACGATTTCCAGCCCGTATTTCTCGATCGAGTTGAAGATGCGCAGGCCGGTGTCGGACGAGTTGCGCGACAGCAGGATCACTTCCACGCGCGGCAGGTCGGCGCGGCCGTGCGCGTTCAGCGCCAGCAGCTTGTGCACCAGCGGAAACGCGATGCCCGGTTCGAGCGGATCGTCCTCGCGCGTGCGCTGGTAGTCGGCGTAGGCGAGCACACCCTCGCGTTCGAACAGGGCATGGCTGTCTTCGAGATCGAACAGGGCACGCGCGGAGAGTGCGATGACGAGTTTGTCGGTCACGGGCGGTCCGTACGGGGCGGAGGCGAGCGGACAGCGCAGCGCGGCGCCGGCGGCAGTGCGCCGCGCGCACGGAACGCCGGGCGTGCCGGCATGGTAGCAGGCGCGTGGTGCCGGTGCGGTCGACGCCCGACGATGCAGATGCCCCGACCCCTCTCCCGGCGGGAGAGGGGCGTCGAGCGGACTTGGCCTTACTTCACCAGCCGCAGGATCCACGGATAGCGGTAGTACACACCCTCGTTCGCCTTGATCGCCGCGATGATCGTGAACACGATCCACGCGATGCCGAGGATCGGCAGCAGCAGCAGGCCGATCAGCACGAACGTCAGCAGGAAACACACGATGCCGGCGATGGCCACGGTGATGTTGAAATTCACCGCTTCCTTGCCCTGATCGTCGGCGAACGCCCACTCGTTCTTCTTGATCTGCCAGAACACCAGCGGCCCCAGGATGTTGCCGAACGGAATGATCAGCCCCACCAGCGCGGACAGGTGCGTGAACAGACCCCACTGGCGCTGCTCCTGCGTGGGAACACCGTCGACCGGCGGCGGGACCGGATCGACGGGGGGCACCGGCGGGACCGGCGGCGGGACGGGATCGGGACCGAGATCGCTCATGGCTCTACTCCTGGAGGGACGGACGCAACGGACCCAATGTCGACGGCACCGCGGCGCTTGTCAACCAGACGCGCCGCCGCGGACGACGTGACACGGCGCCGCGTCAGTCGGCCGCGGCGCCGCCAGCGACCGTCATGCGGCCGAGCAGGATCGAGCCGGTGAGCACATGCGAGCGGGTGTCGACGTCGTTGCCGACCGCCTCGATGCCGAGCAGCATCTGGCGCAGGTTGCCGGCGATGGTCACCTCGTCGACGGGATAGGCGATTTCGCCGTTCTCCACCCAGAAACCCGCGGCGCCGCGCGAATAGTCGCCGGTGATGGTGTTGACGCCCTGCCCCATCAGTTCGGTGACCACGAGCCCGCGCCGCATGCCGCGGATCAGCGATGCGCGCGTGTCCGCACCGGTGCCGATGGCGAGGTTGTGCACGCCGCCGGCGTTGCCGGTGGACTCCAGCCCGAGCTTGCGCGCCGAATAGCTGCCGAGGATGTAACGCATCAGCACGCCGTCGCGCACCAGGTCGCTGTCGACGGTGGCCACGCCCTCGGCATCGAACGCGGACGAACGATGACCGCGCGGCAGATGCGGGCGCTCGACCAGATCGATGCCGCGCGGCAGCACCTGCTTGCCGACATGGTCGAGCAGGAACGAGGCCTTGCGATACAGCGCACCGCCCGACACCGCGCCGAGCAGATGGCCGATGAGGCTGCGCGCGCATTCCGCGGTGAAAAGCACCGGATACTCGCCGGTGCGCACTTCGCGCGGAGACAGGCGCGCGACGGTGCGCTCGGCGGCGCGGCGGCCGATCTCCTGCGCGGAGGCGAGCTGCGCGAAGGCGCAGTGCGCGTCGTACCAGTAGTCGCGCTGCATCGCATCGCCCTGCCCCGCGATCAGCGACAGACTCAGGCTGTGGCTGGTGCTGCGCTCGGCCCCGACGAAGCCGTGGCTGTTGGCGTAGACCGACAGACTCGCGCCGGTGGAGACGTTGCCGCCGTCCGAGTTCGCGATGCGCGCGTCGGCGTCGCGGCCGGCGGCCTCGCAGTCGAGCGCGAGCTGCACGGCGGCGTCGGCGTCCAGCGGCGCCGGATGCCACAGATCCAGATCGGGGAAGTGGCGCGCCATGCGCTCGGCATCGGCGAGGCCGGCGCAGGGATCGTCCTCGGTATGACGCGCGATGGCGCAGGCCTGGTCGATGGTGGTTTCGATCGAGGCGGGGTCGAGGTCGGCGGTGCTCGCGTTGGCCTTGCGCTGGCCGAAGTACACCGTCACCGACAGTCCACGGTCGCGCGTGTGTTCGATGGTTTCGACCTCGCCCATGCGCACGCCGACCGCGAGGCCGCGGTCTTCGTTGATGCCGACCTCGCACTGGCTCGCGCCGCGCGCCGCGCAGCGCGCGAGCACGTCGCGCGCGAGCTCGGAGAGGCGGTCGAGCGTGGCCTGCGAGGCGTCGGCGGGAGTTTCGATCAACGGGGTCACGTGGCGTATCCTTTGCAGCCGGGAATCGGAAATGGGGAAGCGGGATTCGGAACGCAACGCCGGAGCTCGCGCCGCCAGTTCGATTGCCGATTCCCCATTTCCCACTCCCGGCGTTGATCGATGCGCGGACGCGACGAAGAAACCAATGAATTCCTGGGGCCCAGCCGCAGCCAGCAGCGGCGCGAGGCGCTGGCGATATTCGACCTGGCCGAGGTGCTGGTGGGATTGACCGACGGCCAGCTCGCGCCGATCCCGATGCCGGACGAGTTGCGCGACCTGGTGCGCGATTCGCGCCGCATCACCGCGCCGATCGCGCGCAAACGCCAGCTGCAGTTCCTGGCCAAGCACATGCGCCGCGAAGAGGACGAGACGCTCGACGCGATCCGCCGCGCGCTGCAGCACGACCGCGACGAGGCGCGCCGCGACACCGCCGCCCTGCACCAGCTCGAGGCCTGGCGCGATCGCCTGCTGGCCGAAGGCGACCCGGCGCTGGCGGAACTGCTGCAGGCGCATCCGCATCCGGACCGGCAGCATCTGCGGCAACTGGTACGCAACGCGAAAGAGGAGCGGCTGAAGAACAAGCCACCGCACGCGTTCCGCGAACTGTTCCGCGAACTGAAGGCGATGATGCGCGAGGACGCGACCGGGAACGAGGACGGCAACGGCGAGGCTGCATTCGCGGACGATGACGACGCGTTCGGCGAGCACTTCGAGGAGCACGATCCGGCGGATGCACCGGACGACAGCGGCGAAGACCACGATCCCGCGCCGCGCTCGCGGCGCGGCTGATCGCGTCCGCGGCGCAGCGGCCGACGCCCTAGCACCTTCCACGCCGCGTGTCTGAGCCCCTCTCCCCGTGGGAGAGGGGTTGGGGAGAGGGTTCGGGGGTCGACGACGCCCCATCCGCACGGCGAAATCAGCGGTCGAATCAAGCCATGCTCGTCGCTGCAAACGTCGGCAGCGCGCATGAAGAGGAGCGACTCGATACGACCGACCGGACCGGTTCCGGACACCAGTGTTGAGGACTGCCGAACCCTCTCCCCAACCCCTCTCCCACGGGGAGAGGGGCTCCGTGCGGCGATCGCGAGCGTGGCAATCCGCGGCATTTCCGTTTCCAGCGTGCTCACGCGCGCGTGCCGCCCACCGTCATCGCGTCGATCTTCAGCGTCGGCTGGCCGACGCCGACCGGCACGCTCTGGCCGTCCTTGCCGCAGATGCCCACGCCTTCGTCGAGCGCCAGGTCGTTGCCGACCATGCTGACGCGCGTCATCGCCTCGGGCCCGTTGCCGATCAGCGTCGCGCCCTTGACCGGCGCGGTGATCTTTCCGTCCTCGATCAGATACGCCTCGGTGGCCGAGAACACGAACTTGCCGGAGGTGATGTCCACCTGGCCACCGCCGAAATTCACCGCATACAACCCGCGCTTGACGCTGCGGATGATGTCCTGCGGATCGCTCTGGCCGGGCAGCATGTAGGTGTTGGTCATGCGCGGCATCGGCAGCTGCGCGAACGATTCGCGCCGACCGTTGCCGGTGGGCGCGACGCCCGTCAGGCGCGCATTGAGCGTGTCCTGCATGTAGCCGACAAGGCGGCCGTTCTCGATCAGCGTGGTGCACTGCGTCCGCGTGCCTTCGTCGTCGACGCTGAGCGAGCCGCGCAGGCCCAGCAGCGTACCGTCGTCGACGATTGTGCACAGCGGCGACGCCACCATCTCGCCGACGCGGCCGGCGTAGGTGGACGTGCCCTTGCGGTTGAAGTCGCCTTCGAGCCCGTGGCCGACGGCTTCGTGCAGCAGCACGCCGGGCCAGCCCGGGCCGAGCACGACGGGCATGGTGCCGGCCGGCGCGTCGATGGCCTCGAGCGCCACCAGCGCCTGCCGCAGGGCTTCGTTGGCCCAGCGCAACGCGCGGCCGTCCTGCAGCAATTCGACATAGCCGTAGCGCCCGCCGCCGCCCGCGTAACCCTGCTCGCGGCGGCCGTTGTGCTCGACGATGACGCTGATGTTCACCCGCACCAGCGGCCGCACGTCGCCCGCGAGCGTGCCGTCCGAACGTGCGACGAGCATGGTGTCGCGCACGCCGGCGAGGCTGATCATCACCTGGCGCACGCGCGCGTCCGCGGCGCGCACGTGCGCGTCGATCTCGCGCAGCACGCGGACCTTGGCTTCGCTGTCGAGGCTCTCGACCGGGTCGATGGCCGGATACAGCGCACGGTTGTCGCCCACCGCCAGGCCACGCCCGTTGCCGCGCTGGCCGCTGCGCGCGATGGCACGCGCGGCTCCCGCCGCATCGAGCAGCGATGGCAGACGGATTTCGTCCGAATACGCGAAGCCGGTTTTCTCGCCGCTGATGGCACGCACGCCGACGCCCTGCTCGATCGAGTGCGACCCCTCCTTGACGATGCCGTCCTCCATCGCCCAGCTCTCGTGGCGCGAGTTCTGGAAATAGAGGTCGGCAAAATCGACGCCGGGGCCGAGAAGCCGGTCGAACACGCGCTCCAGATCGGCGGACGCGAGGCCGGCAGGAGCCAGCAGACGGGATTGTGCGAGGACGAGACTGGACATTCGGGTGCGTCGCGGGGAATGCGACAAGATGGGACTTCGCAGCGCGTGGTTCAAGCCCGCACGCGCGCGACCGCGGCGCGACGACCGCACGCACGATGCGCCGCAGCTTATGGCACCGGCCCCGCCGCGGCGGCTCGGGCATGCAGGTGCTGCTCGACGCGCCGCAGATCGTCTTCGGTATCGACCCCGGCCGGGAACGGCTCGGGCGAAAGCGCCACGGCGATCGACCAGCCGGCCTCGAGCGCACGCAGTTGCTCCAGCGACTCGATCCGTTCGAGGTCCGACGGCGGCATCGCGGCGAACGCACGCAGCGCACCCGCGCGGTAGGCGTACAGGCCGATGTGGCGCAACCAGGTGTGCTGCGGCAGGGTGATGCGGTCCTGCGCGAAGGCGTCGCGGTGCCACGGGATCGGGGCGCGGCTGAAATACAGTGCGCGCCCGTTGCGGGCGGTGACAAGCTTGACGACGTTGGGGTCGAACAGGTCGCGCGTGTCGTGCAGCGGCGTGGCGAGCGTGGCGATCGGCGCATCGGCGGCGGCCAGCGTCTCGGCCACGCGGCGGATCGCGGCCGGCGGCGCGAGCGGCTCGTCGCCCTGCAGGTTCACCACGATGTGCTCGTCCGCCCAGCCGCGCTGCGCAGCCACGTCGGCGAGCCGATCGGTGCCGGACGCGTGCGTGCTCGCGGTCATGCAGACGTCCAGCCCCAGCGGCGCCACGGCATCGGCGATGCGCGCGTCGTCGGTGGCGATGACCACCTGCGCGGCGCCGGCCTCCAGCGCGCGGCGCGCGACGTGGACGATCATCGGTTCGCCGGCGATCGCGCGCAGCGGCTTGCCCGGCAGGCGCGTCGCGCCGAAGCGCGCGGGGATCGCCACCACGAAGCCGGGCAGCGCGCTCACGTGCGCGCTTCCGCCACGGTGGCGCGGACACGCTGCGCGAGCGCGTCGAGGAATGCCGCGGGCACGCTGGCGTCGACCGGCACCCCGTGCATGCGGTCGGTGGCAAAGGCGTCGCACTTCACCGCGTCCTTCTCCGTCATGAGGATCGGCAGCGTGTCGCCGAAGGCCAGATCCGCGGCCACGAACGCATGGTGATCGGGAAACGGATGCGCGATCGGTTCGATGCCGTGCGCCCGCAGCGTCGCGAAGAAGCGTTCGGGGTCGGCGATGGCGGCGACGGCGTGCACGCGCTGTCCGGCGAACGCGGCGAGCGGCGTCCGCGTCCCGCTGTCGAGCGCCACCGCCTCGGCGGCACGCAGCTGCATGGTCACGCTGCGCGCGATCAGCGCGGCCGGAAACGCGGCGCCGCACGGCGTTGCGGCGGGCGCCGCCGAGCCGAGATTGAGCACGACGAAATCGCAGGCGTCGCCGCGTCCGACCGGCTCGCGCAACGGACCGGCGGGAACCACGTGCAGATTGCCGAGCCCGCGGCGGCCGTCGACGACGAGGATTTCGATGTCGCGCATCAGCGTGTAGTGCTGCAAGCCGTCGTCGGCGATCAGCACGTCGATCTCGCCGGATTTTTCAAGCAGGCGTGCGGCGACGTAACGCCCCGGCGCCACCGCCACCGGCACGCCCGTGCGGCGCGCGATCAGCAGCGGCTCGTCGCCGACATCGGCCGCGCTCGCTTCGCTGGTCACGCGGCGCAGATCGTTGACGCGGCGTCCGTAGCCGCGCGACACGACGCCGGGACGCAGTCCCCGCGCGCGCAGACCCTCGACCAGCGCGATCGTCAGCGGCGTCTTGCCCGCACCGCCGACCGTGAGATTGCCGACCGCGATCACCGGCACGCCCACGCGCATCATCTGCGGCGCGCCGTACAGATATTCGCGCCGGCGCTGCTCCGCGGCGCGTGCGAACAGCGAGGAACACCACCGCAGCACCGCGTTCGGCGGGACGTCGCCATACCAGCGGCGCTCCAGCCAGCGGACGATCGCGGTCTTCAACGCAGTCATGCCTGCCCGCCGAGGCACGCTGGCAGCGGATCGCGGGCCGCCTGCACGCGCGCTCACGCCTGATCCGCCGCCGGCGGATCCGCGTCGTCGCGGAACTGCAGGCGGTACAGCGCCGCATACATGCCCTCGCGCGCGAGCAGGTCGGCATGCCGGCCCAGTTCGACGAGGCGGCCACCGTCGAGCACGGCGATCTGGTCGGCGTGCTCGACGGTCGACAGTCGGTGCGCGATGACGAGCGTGGTGCGATCGCGCATCAGGCGCGACAACGCGTCCTGGATCAGCCGTTCGGACTGCGTGTCGAGCGCGCTCGTGGCCTCGTCCAGGATGAGGATCGGCGCGTCCTTGAGCAGCGCGCGCGCGATCGCGATGCGCTGGCGCTGGCCGCCCGACAGCAGCGCGCCGTGCTCGCCGACCGCGCTGTGGATGCCGTCCGGCAGCTTGCGGATGAATTCCATCGCGTTGGCGGCTTCTGCCGCGGCAACGATCTGTTCTTCGCTCGCGCCGGCAAGCCCGCCGTAGGCGATGTTGTCGGCGATGGACCCGTTGAAGATCACCACGCGCTGGCTCACGAGCGCGATCTGCGCGCGCAGATCCGCGAGGCGGTAACGTTCGATCGGTTCGCCATCGAGCAGCAGCTGTCCGCCGCTGACTTCGTAGAAGCGCGGCAGCAGGCTCACGAGGCTGCTCTTGCCGCTGCCGGAGGGGCCGACGAGTGCGGTCACCGTACCGGGCGCGCAGCGCAGCGTGATGCCGTCGAGCGCGTTGGCGCTGGCGTCCACGTAGGCGAGGCGCACGTCGCGGAATTCGATGTCGCCGCGGCAGCGCGTCAGCGGCTGCGTGCCCGTGTCCGCTTCGACCGGTCGATCCAGCACATCGAACAATTCGTCTGCCGCCGCCACGCCGCGCTGGATCGTCGCCTGCACCGACGTCAGGCGCTTGAGCGACGGCAGCATCAGCAGCATCGCCGTCATGATTGTCATGAAGCTGCCGGGCGTCATCGTGTCGAGCAGGTCAGGACGGGTGGCGCGCCAGACGATGGCCGCCAATGCGCTCGCGGCGAGCAGCTGGATCGCCGAGGTGCTGAACGCGTTGGTGCTGGCAACCTTGAGGTTCAAGCGCAGGTTGCGGCTGGTGGCATCGTCGAACCGCTCGGCCTCGCGCGACTGGCCACCGTAGATGCGCACCTCGCGATGTCCTTCGACCGCCTCTTCCACCAGTCCCGTCACCGAGCCCATCGAGCCCTGGATGTTGCGATTGATGCGCCGGTAGCGGCGCCCCACGAACTGCCACACGATGCCTGTCAGCGGGACCATGAGAAACAGGTACAACGTGAGACTTGGACTCTCACGAAACATCGTCCAGATCATCACCATCACGGTGAGGCTGTCAACGATGAGCACCTTCACGGAGTCCGCACTGGCTTGGGCCACCTGCTCGGCGCCGTAAATCACCCGCGAGATCACTTGCCCCGACGGTTCGCGGTCGAAGTACGTCGCCGGCAGTCTCTGATAGTGCCGAAAAATGGCATTGCGCAAGTCGCGCACGACGCTGCGACCCATGCGCGCCATGCCGTAGTCCGTCGCAAACGTGGCGATGCCGCGCAGCAGAAACAGCCCCACCAGCGCTATCGGCATCCAGCGGATCGCATCCGGATCACGCTGCACAAAAAGGTCATCGAGCAGCGGCTTGATGAGATTGGTGAACAGCCCGGCACCTGCGGCATCGAACACCATTCCCACGAAGGCGAGCAACGCAAACCCCCAGTAAGGAACCGAGTAGCGCAGCAGGCGCCGATAGATTGCCACGCCTGACGCCTGCGTCCTGCGTGTCGGCGCGACCTGTTTCATTTCGCGTCGGTGCCCGGCACCGTCGCGATCGACAGCCGCGTGAACCCGAGTTGCCCGATCGCGTCCATCGCCGTGATCACCGCCTGGTGCGGCGTGCGCGCGTCCGCGCGCAGCGTGACCGCCCGCTCGCGATCGTCGCCGGCCACCTGGCCGATGGCTTCGCGCAGCGAATCGACGTCGCGCTTGATGACTTCGCTGCCGCCGACGAAGTAACGCCCCTGTTCGTCGATCACCACCAGCAGCGGATCCTTCGGCACCTCCGCGCTCTGCGCGGCGGCCTGCGGCAGCTCCACGCGCATCGCGCTGCGGTCCTGGAACGTGGTGGTCACCACGAAAAAGATGATCAGCGTGAGCACCACATCGATCAGCGGGATCAGGCCGATCTCCGGATCGTCGGTGGTGGCGCGTGCGCCGATCCTCATGCGGCGGGGGCCGCCGTGCGCCGACGCGGCGCGGCGGCGGGCGCGGGCTGCGGCTGTTCGTCGAGGGTGTCGAGCAGCGCCATGGCCTGCTTTTCCATCTCGATCACGAACTCGGTGACGCGGCCGCGGAAATAGCGGTGGAACAGCAGCGCCGGGATCGCCACCACCATGCCGGCCGCGGTGCAGATCAGCGCCTGACCGATGCCGCCGGCCAGTTGCGTGACATCGCCGATGCCGTGGTCGAGGATGGCGAGGAACATGTGGATCATGCCGATCACCGTGCCGAGCAGGCCCAGCAGCGGCGCGACGCTCGCGATGCTGCCGAGCGTGTTGAGGAAGCGTTCGAGCTGGTGCACCACGTGCCGGCCGACGTCCTCGATGCGCTCCTTGACCTGCTCGCGCGGCCGGTGCCGCACCTCGAGCCCGGCGGCGAGCAGCTCGCCGAGCGGCGAGTTGCTGCGCAACGCCTGCAGGTGCGCCGGGTCGAGCTTGTGCTGGCGCGCCCAGGCGCGGACCTCGTCGCCGAGGCCCGGCGGCAGCACCACGCGCCGGCGCAGCGTCCAGAAGCGTTCCAGGATGATCGCGACCGAGATCGCCGAGGCCGCGAAGATCGGCCACATGATCCATCCGCCGCTCAGCAACAGTTCCAGCACGCGTCGACTCCTGGCAGGCGGCATCCGGCCGCGACTGCGCATCTTAACCGCGCGGCCGGGGAATGGAACGCGCCGAGGACTTGCGACGGTGCCGTGACGCCGCGCTATTCCTCGCGCCACGGCCGCGGGCGGTCGATCCGCCGCGCCTCGCGCACGTGCACGCCGCCGCCCAGGCGCACGTGCACGGCGCCGGCAGCGGCGGTGTCGAGCAGCGCAATGCCGCGCCGGCGGTAGCGCGCGAGCACCTCCGCGCGCGGCAGGCCGAAGCGGTTGCGGTGGCCGCTGGCCACCAGCGCGAGCTGCGGCGAGACGGCATCGATGAAGGCACCGCTCGACGAGGTGGCGCTGCCGTGATGCGGGACGATCAGCAGGTCGGCGTCGAGCGCATCCGGGTGCATCCGCCGCAGGCGCGATTCGATGGTCTCGGAGATGTCGCCGGGCAGCAGCGCCACGCTGCCGTCGGCGGTCTCGATGCGCAGCACGCAGGAGCTGTCGTTGCCGAAGTACGGGAACAGCGGCGGCGGATGCAGCACTTCGAACGCGACGCCGTCCCACGTCCAGCGCATCCCGGCCAGGCACGGGGTCTCGTCCGCCTGCGGTTCGCGGCGCTGGACCAGCGACCGCGACGGCGGGAAGACGCGGCGCACCGCCTCGGCGCCGCCGGCATGATCGTTGTCGCCGTGGCTGAGCACCATGCGATCGAGCCGCGCCACGCCGAGTCCGCGCAGCGCCGGCACCACGGCCGATGCGCCGAGGTCCGCGCCCGCCGGATACGAAGGCCCGGCGTCGTACAGCAACGCGTGCTGCCGCGTGCGCACCAGAACCGACAGGCCTTGCCCCACGTCGAGCAGCACGATATCGGCCTCGCCGTGCGGCGGCTGCAGCCGCGCCGGCCACAGCAGCGGGAGCAGCAACAGCAGCGCCAGCGGTTTCCCGGGCACGCCGCGCGGCAGCAGCAGCCAGAGCGCACCGAGCAGCGCCAGCCCGAACGCGGCGGGCGACGCGTCCGGCAGGTACACCAGCGATCCGCGCAGCGCCGCCAGCGGCTCCAGCAGCAGCCACAGCGCCTGCATCAACCACGCGGACAGCGCGAACAGCGGCGCGCCCCAGGCCTCCGCGAACAGCGCGAGCGCGGTGCCCGCGAGCGCAACCGGCACCACCACGAAACTCACCCACGGCACCGCCACCAGATTCGCCAGCGGCCCCGCCACCGACGCCTGACCGAAGAACCACACCGTCAGCGGCAGCAGGCCGAGCGTGCTCACGCCCTGCGCCGACAGCAGCGCATGCAACGGCGAAACGCGCCAGGCCTGCGGCAGGCACCACAGCAGCCACGCCACGCCGAGGAACGAGAGCCAGAACCCCGCGTTGAGCACCGCCAGCGGATCGGCAAGCAGCATCGCGATCAGCGCCAGCGCCAGCGACTGCGCGCCGGAGAACGCCCGGCGCAGCAGCACGGCGGCGAGCGCCGCCGCGATCATCAGCAACGTGCGCACCGTCGGCAGCGCGAACCCGGCCAGCGCGGTGTAGCCGGAGGCGGCGGCCAGCGCGGCCAGCGCCGCGGCCTGCGGCAGCGGCAGACGCAGCCCCAGGCCCGGCACGAGGCGGTACAGCAGCCGCGCGAGCAATGCGCCGAAACCCGCGACGATGCCCACGTGCAGGCCGGAGATCGCGATCAGGTGCGTGATGCCCGTGGCGCGCAACACGGTCCAATCGTCGTCGTCGAGGCCGCGCGTGTCGCCGACCGCGAGTGCCTGCACGAAACGCGCTTCGGGCGCGTCGACCGCGCGCGCGATCGCATCCGACAGCGCCGCGCGCAGCGCGTCGACGCCGCCGCCCGGCGCCAGTGCGCGATTGGTCGCCACGTCGCGCACGTAGCCCGTGGCCGCGATGCCGCGGTCGAGCGCATGCCGCTCGGCATCGAACCCGCCCGGATTCACGCCGCCGCGCGGGCGCTTGAGCCGCAGCGTCAGCGCCCAGCGACTGCCCGGAGCGGGCACGGGTCCGCTGCGGTACCAGCCCAGCCGCAGCAGCCGGCCGGTCAGCGCTGCCGCGTCGCCGTGCGCGGCGTCGACACGGAACTCGAATCGCGTGCCGGACGCATCGGCGCGCGGCAGGCCGACCACCGTGCCCTGCACCTGCAGGTCGACGCCTTCCAGCGCGTGCGGCAGGCGCGCCTGCATCGCCGCGGCAAGATGCAGGCAAGTCAAGCCCGTGCCGAACAGCAGCGCCGCCGCGCAGCGCCAGCGCGGCCGCCGCAGCAGCAATCCCAGCCCGACAAGGCCGAGCGCGATCGCGACAGGCACCGGAACGATGCCCGGCAGCGAGATCGCAGCCACGGCACCGGCCAGCAGGCCCGCCGCCAGCGGCAGATCGAACGGCGGCAGCGCGCCGGGCAGGCGCGCGGGGATTCGCGGCACGTCCACAGCAGGTCCCTCCGCCGTGGTGCGCTCCGGTATGCGGCGCGATCAGCGCGCGTGCACGACCCGGGCTACACCTGCTCCGGCGCGAGTTCGCGCAGGGTTCCGCCGGCCAGCTCCAGCGCCCGATCCATCGTGCGCGCCAAGCCGCGATCGTGCGTCACCAGCACGAAGCTGGTGCCGATCTCGCGGTTTAATTCCAGCATCAGTGCGTACACCGATGCGGCGGTTTTTTCGTCGAGGTTGCCGGTGGGCTCGTCGCCGAGCACGCAGGCGGGCCGCGTCACCAGCGCACGCGCCACGGCGCAGCGCTGGCGTTCGCCGCCGGACAACTCGCCCGGCTTGTGGTGGGTGCGCGCGCCCAGGCCGACGCGATCGAGCAGCGCGTGGGCGCGCCGCGATGCCTCCGGCATCGCCGTGCCGCCGATCAGCAGCGGCATCATCACGTTCTCGAGCGCGGTGAATTCCGGCAGCAGGTGATGGAACTGGTAGACGAAGCCAAGCGCGCGATTGCGCAACCGGCCGCGCGCGGCGTCCGACAGCGCATTCATCTTCTCGCCACCGACGAACACTTCGCCCGCGCTCGGCGTATCGAGCCCGCCGAGGATGTGCAGCAGCGTGCTCTTGCCGGCGCCGGACGCACCGACGATGGCCACGGTCTCGCCGCGCCCCACGCAAAAGTCGATGCCGTCGAACACACGCGTGTTGAGCCCACCCTCGACATAGGTCTTGGCCAGCCCGCGGCACCCGAGCACCATCGATTCCCGATTCCCCATTCCCGACTCCCGGCCCTTATTCATAACGCAGCGCCGTTGCCGGATCGGTACGCGAGGCGCGCCACGCCGGATAGATCGTCGCAACCATGCACAGCACGAACGCGACGATCGCGATGGTGAGGATGTCGTCGCCGCGCATGTCGGTCGGCACACCGGTGATGTAGTAGATGTCCGACGGCATCACCTCGAAACCGAGCAGGCGTTCGAGCCCCGCGACCACCAGATGCAGGTTCGTCGTCAGCAGCACGCCGCCGATCAGCCCAAGCACGATGCCGACCACGCCGATGATCGAGCCCTGCACCACGAACACGCCCATCACCGAGCGCGGCGTCATGCCGAGCGTGCGCAGGATCGCGATGTCGGACTGCTTGTCGGTCACCAGCATGATCAGCGACGACACCAGGTTGAACGCCGCCACCGCCACGATGAGCGACAGGATGACGAACATCACCGACTTCTCCATCTTGATGGCGCGGAAGAAGTTGGCGTGGTCGCGGCTCCAGTCGCGCACGCGGTAGAACTCGCCCATCTTGTCGGCCAGATCGCGCGCCACCTGCCACGCGGTGTCCATGTCGTCGAGTTTCAGCCGCACGCCGCTCACGCCCTCGCCCATGCGCAGCAGCTTCTGCGCGTCGGCCAGGTGGATGACGGCGAGCTGCAGGTCGTACTCCTGCATGCCCGCCTTGAACACGCCGACGACCGTGAAGCGCTTCATCTGCGGCACGATGCCCATCGGCGTGCTGCGCGATTCGGGCACCAGCACGGTGACCGCATCGCCCACGTCGGCGCCCAGATATTGCGCAAGCTCGATGCCGAGCACGATGCCGAACGCACCGGGCTTCAGATCGTCGAGCGATCCGGCCTGCATTACCTCTCCGATCTCCGACACCTTCGGTTCCAGCGCAGGATCCACTCCGCGCAGCAGCGCGCCGATGTTGTTGTAGCCCGACAGCAAGGACTCGCGCTCGACGTACGGCGCCGCGCCGAGCACGCGCGGATCGCGCTCGGCGATGGCCACGGCCTTCGGCCAGTCGCGCAGCGCCTCGCCGGCACCGGCGATGGTCGCGTGCGACACCATGCCCAGGATACGCGCGCGCAGCTCCTTCTCGAAGCCGTTCATCACCGAAATCGTGGTGATCAGCGCCACCACGCCGAGCGCGATGCCGAGCATCGAGGCCAGCGAAATGAACGAGATGAAATGGGTGCGGCGCTTGGCCCGCGTGTAGCGCAGGCCGATGGCGAGCTCGAGCGGCTTAAACATGGGCGGGCTCACGCGCCGGCAGTCGATGTGCGTGGTGCATCGCCCACAGTCGCACGCGGCGGCGGGTGGCCGCGTCGAGCGTGTCCGGTGCGCACGGGATGCGCCGCACGGCGTCGAACGGCAGGTCGAGCACGAGCAGGGCCAGCGGACCGCGCTCGACGAACTCGCGCAGCTGCACCGCGGTTTCGCTATACGACGCGTGCAGCATCGCTGCGCTGCCGTCGGCGCGCAGCACGAGCGTGGCCGCACTCGCGCGATGCAACGCGCGACGCGCCTGCAGCCACAGCGGCGGCACGAGCAGCACGGCGATCCACGGCAGCGCGGACAGCCAGACGGATACCGCCGCCAGCAACCCGATCGCGACCAGGGCCGCGTCCAGCCACCGCGAGACGGTCAGATCAAGCCGCAGCGGCGGCGAGGATGTGTCGGACAAGCGCATCGAGCTCCGCATCGTCGGGGCGGTCGTGCCCCAGGAACCAGCGCCAGAGCGCGGTGTCTTCGCAGGCGAGCAGGCGTTCGAACGCCGCCCGCTCGCAAGGTTCCGCATTCTGCCAGCGGACATCGAGATAGCCCAGCAGCAGGCGGTCGAGCTCGCGCATGCCGCGCCGGGCGCGCCAGCGCAGGCGTGGGAGGTCGGTACCGGTGGTCACGCGTCCCGTCCGACCGGGAACACAACCGGCCCGATTGAGAACGCGACCAGCCCGAGTTCCTTCTCCCCCCGGGAGAAGGTGCCGGCAGGCGGATGAGGGCGAGCCGGTTCGTGCCGGACTGAACGGGACGTCGACGCCTGCAAACGCTTGGAACGGGACATCTCGCTGCATTGCAGCCTGGCGCCCTCATCCGCCCTGCGGGCACCCCGGATCGAGTACGGGGCAGGCTCTTCTCCCGCAGGGAGAAGGAAGATCGTCACAGCGCGCGGGCGATGATCCAGCCCCACATCGCCCACAGACACAGCGCGGACAGCGAATACACCGCGAACCGGTGCATGACCTTGTTGTAGCTGCACTGGATGATGCTGTGCGCCACGCGTCCGAGCACGAAGCCCCACGCCAGTGCCAGCGTGATCGCGTCGACCAGCGCGAACTGCACCGCCGCCAGCGCACCGACGTAGAACATCACCGGCAGCTCGAACAGGTTGATGAAGTTGTCCGAGGCACGCACGTCCTCGTACCTGCCGGCTTTCGTCACCGAGGTCGCCACCGACTGGGGATGGATGCGCCGGCGGCGCATTTCCGGGATGCGGACGGAATACAACCGCAGCCACACACCGAAGGTCAGCAGCGCCATCGCCGCAAGCGGCCAGAACATCGAACCCCACCCGATCGCGGTCATCGCCCCTGCTCCGTCAGATCACGTTGTTTCGGATCACGCGCGTCAGTGCGCGCATGCCGGTGCGCGCATGTCGAACCGCGCCCGTCAGATGCCGCGCCGCTGCACCATCAGCTTCTTGATCTCCGCGATCGCCTTGGCCGGGTTCAGGCCCTTCGGACAGGTGCGGGTGCAGTTCATGATGGTGTGGCAGCGATAGAGCCGGAACGGATCTTCGAGATCGTCCAGACGTTCGCCGGTGTCCTCGTCGCGGCTGTCGGCGATCCAGCGGTAGGCCTGCAGCAGGATCGCCGGGCCCAGGTACTTGTCGCCGTTCCACCAGTAACTCGGGCACGCGGTGCTGCAACAGGCGCACAGGATGCATTCGTACAGACCGTCGAGCTTCTTGCGGTCTTCCGGCGACTGCAGGCGCTCGCGGTCCGGCGAGACCGTGCTCTGGGTGCGCAGCCACGGCTTGATCGACGCGTACTGCGCGTAGAAATGCGTCATGTCCGGCACCAGATCCTTCACCACGGCCATGTGCGGCAGCGGGTAGATCGGTACATCCTTCTTGCCGCAGTCGTCGATGGCCTTGGTGCAGGCCAGCGTGTTGGTGCCGTCGATGTTCATCGCGCACGAACCGCAGATGCCTTCGCGGCACGAGCGGCGGAAGGTCAGCGTGGGATCGATCTCGTTCTTGATCTTGATCAGCGCGTCCAGAACCATCGGGCCGCACGCTGCGAGATCGACCTCGTAGGTGTCGACGCGCGGGTTCGCGTCGTCGTCCGGATTCCACCGGTACACCTTGAACGTGCGCGGATTCTTCGCGCCGGCCGGCGCCGGGAAATGCTTGCCCTTGCCGATCTTCGAATTCTTCGGGAGGGTGAACTCAGCCATTGGAGGTCCGTGATTCGAGATTCGTGATTCGTGATTTGGAAGAGCCGGCGTCGTGATGGGTCGTGACCAGCATCGCGGCACCACCGCTCTTCCGAATCACGAATCCCGAATCCCGAATCCCGCGCATCAATACACCCTCGCCTTCGGCGGCACGGCCTTGATCTCGTCGCTCATCGTGTACATGTGCACGGGGCGATATTCGATCTTCGTGTTGCCGGCGGCGTCGATGCTGCATAGGGTGTGCTTCATCCAGTTCTCGTCGTCGCGCTTGGGGTAATCCTCGCGCGCGTGGGCGCCGCGGGATTCCTTGCGATTCTCCGCCGAGACCATCGTGACCACGGCCTGGTCGAGCAGGTTCTGCAGTTCCAGCGTCTCGATCAGGTCCGAGTTCCAGATCAGCGAGCGATCGGTGACCTTCACGTCGGCGAAGCTTGCGTGCACGTCGCGGATCTTCTTCGTGCCCTGGGCCAGGGTTTCGCCGGTGCGGAACACGGCGGCGTCGGCCTGCATCGTACGCTGCATGTCGAGGCGGATGTTGGCGGTCGGCGTCGCGCCGTTGGCATTGCGATGCCTGTCGAGGTTGGCCAGCGCCCGGTCGCAGGCCGACGCCGGCAGCGTCTTGTGCGGGGCGTTCCTGACGATGGTCTCGGCGCAGCGGTTCGCCACCGCGCGGCCGAACACCACCAGATCGAGCAGCGAATTCGAACCCAGGCGATTGGCCCCGTGCACCGACACGCAGGCCGCTTCGCCGATGGCGTACAGGCCCGGCACCACGGCATCGGGGTTGTCGCCGCGCAGCTGCACCACTTCGCCGTGGTAGTTGGTCGGGATGCCGCCCATGTTGTAGTGCACGGTCGGCAGCACCGGGATCGGCTGCTTCTCGACGTCGACATTGGCAAAGATGCGCGCGCTTTCGGCGATGCCCGGCAGCTTCTCGTGGATGACTTCCGGCCCGAGGTGCGTGAGGTCGAGCAGGATGTGGTCCTTGTGCTCGCCGACGCCGCGGCCTTCGCGGATTTCCATCGTCATCGCGCGGCTGACCATGTCGCGCGGCGCGAGGTCCTTGACGCTCGGCGCGTAACGCTCCATGAAACGCTCTCCGTTCGAATTGCGCAGGATGCCGCCTTCGCCGCGCACACCTTCGGTGATCAGGCAGCCGGCGCCGTAGATGCCGGTGGGATGGAACTGCACGAATTCCATGTCCTGCATCGCAAGGCCGGCGCGCAGCACCATGCCGCCGCCGTCGCCGGTGCAGGTGTGCGCGGAGGTGGCGCTGAAGTACGCGCGGCCGTAGCCGCCGGTGGCCAGCACGGTGCCCTGCGCACGGAACAGGTGCAGCTCGCCGGTGCTCATGTCGAGCGCCAGCACGCCGCGGCAGGCGCCTTCGTCGTCCATGATGAGGTCGAGTGCGAAGTATTCGATGAAGAACTGCGCGTCGTGCGCCAGCGACTGCTGGTAGAGCGTGTGCAGGATGGCGTGGCCGGTGCGGTCGGCCGCGGCGCAGGTACGCTGCGCGGGCGGGCCTTCGCCGTAACGCGTGGTCATGCCGCCGAACGGGCGCTGGTAGATCTTGCCGTCCTCGGTGCGCGAGAACGGCACACCGTAGTGTTCGAGTTCGATGATGGCCGGGATCGCTTCGCGGCACATGTACTCGATCGCGTCCTGGTCGCCGAGCCAGTCGGAGCCCTTGACCGTGTCGTAGAAGTGGTAGCGCCAGTCGTCCTCGCCCATGTTGGCGAGCGCGGCGGCGACGCCGCCCTGCGCCGCGACGGTGTGCGAACGCGTGGGGAACACCTTGGTGATGCAGGCGGTGTTGAGACCCTTCTGGGCAAGGCCGAACGTCGCGCGCAGGCCGGCGCCGCCGGCGCCGACGACGATCATGTCGTACTTGTGTTCGGTGATCTTGTAGGCAGGCTTTACGGACGATGCTGTCATGGGATCAGGCCGCGAAAACGATGCGGCCGATGGCCACGATGGCGACAATCGCGGCAAGCGCGTTGACGAGGAAGTTGAGGACCTGCAGGGAGACTTCCATCCACGGCGTGTGGATGTAGTCCTCGGCCACCACCTGCAGGCCGAGCTTGGAGTGGTACAGCAGCGCGGACACAAGCGCGATCAGCAGCGCCGCGTTCAGCGGCTGCGCGAGGGTGAGCCGCACGGTGAGGTAGTCCGCGCCGAGCAGGCTGAAGACCAGCCAGACGAACCACGGCATCAGCAGCGCCAGCGCCACCGCAGTAAGGCGCTGCATCGTGAAGTGTTTCACGCCGTCCTTGGCCGAACCCAGGCCGCGGGCCTTTGCGAGCGGATTGCGCAGGCGGCCCACCTGTTCCGGCGCGCGCTTGCGGCCCTGGTGCGCGTCGACGTTCATGCCGCCGCTCCGAGCAGACCGAGCTGGCGCAGCGCCAGCAGCCACAGCGCGACGGTCACGATCGCGGTCAACGCCACCACCGTCCAGCCGGAGCGGTAGAACTGCGGGATCTCGAAGCCCAGGCCCACGTCCCACGCCAGATGGCGCAGGCCGTTGAAGAAGTGGTAGACCACGCAGAACAGCGCGCCGAACACGATGACGAGCCCGGGAACGGAGGTGGCACATGCCATGAACTGGGCATGTGCCTGCGGACCTGCGGCCACCGCCGTCAGCCACCAGACCATGCCGAACGCGCCGATCGACAACACCACGCCGGTGATGCGATGCAATATCGACATCGTCATCGTGATCTGGAACCGGTACACCTGCAGATGCGGTGACAGGGGGCGTTCGCGCTGCGTCATGGACACGCTCTCGTGAAGCTTGCGGAAAAGAAGGGAGCCGGCGATGACTGCATTACGTGGTCATCGTCAGAAGTCGATGCAGCGGCCGTTCTTTTCCCAGTCGCCGTAGCGGGTGGGCTCGGGGCCGTCGCGGCCGCCGATCTCGCGCGGGAGCACCGGGCTTGCCGCAGGCGACACGGACCGATCCTGTGCGGGTCGGACGTCGGGTGCGGGCTCGGGGGCTGGCTGCGGTTGACCTATCATGTGCGGCGTTCGTGCAACGCACAAAGGTTAAACCCTGACCCCATGTGGAGCAAGCTCGATTCCCCCGACGATGGTCGAACCACGACCGCGCTGTGCCTGCCGGACGTGCAGGTGCTCGCGCTCGAAGGGCGCGATGCCGCAGCGTTCGCGCAGGCCCAGTTCACCGGCGACGTCCAGGCGCTGGCCGACCTGCACTGGCAATGGAGCGCATGGCTGACGCCGAAGGGCCGCGTGGTGGCGCTGTTCCAGCTGCTGCGCCTCGATCCCGAGCGCTACTGGGCCATCGTGCGCGACATGCCGGCCGCAACGCTCGCGCAGGCGCTCGGACGCTTCGTCTTCCGCAGCAAGGTGCGGCTGCTTCCGCTGGACGTGCCGGTGAGCGGTGTCGCGGACGCGGCGCCGGTCACGCAGGCGATGGCGCTGCGCCACGACGACGGCGGCGTCGACATCGCGCTCGAGCGCGACGGCACGCGCGCCCTGCGCATCGGCCCGGCCGGCGCCGACCGCGGCCGCGATGCACCCGACGCGCTTGCCGCGTGGTCGCTGGCCGACATGGCGGGCGGGCTGCCGCGCCTGCAGGACGCCGCCGTGGAGGCCTACACCCCGCAGATGCTCGGGCTCGACCGCTTGGCCGCGTACAGCCTGAAAAAGGGCTGTTACCCCGGGCAGGAAATCGTCTCGCGCACGCACTTTCTCGGGCAGGCCAAGCGCGGCCTCGTCCGCGTGGAGCTGCTTGCGCCGGCCCGCATCGGGGAGCGGTTCGTGTCCGATGCGGGCACGGCGGCCGAGGTGGTCTGCAGCGCGTCGGCAGGGACCCGGCGCGAAGCGCTGCTGGTGGCCGCGCTCGACCCGCCGGCAGCGCTGTGGCGCGACGCGGACGGGGTCGATCGTGCGACACCGCTGCCGTTGCAGGACAGCCTGCTGCGCTAGCCCGCCGACGGCGCCAGGCCGCCGCCTACGTGGTGCTGCCGGCCGCGTGTATGATGCCGCTGCGCGACGCGCAGAACGGCCGCATCCAAGGGCCGCGGGCGTCGCGCCCACATCGATTCGGCCGTCACCGCCACGCGACGGCCACCGGCGATCTGACAGGAGGAGTCGCCAATGCACCACCTACGCCGCGCGGGCGCCGCGCTGCTGTTGCTGACCGGCATCGCCGCCACCGCGCCCGCATCGGCCGCCGATTTCCGGATCGCGGTCGAACCCGCGTACCCGGTGGAGCAGGCGCAGGAGGTCTACAAGCCGCTGATCGATTACCTCGCGGCCAGCACCGGCCACACCTTCGAACTCGTGGTCGCGCGCAACTACCACTTCCACTGGCACGATCTGCGCCAGAACACGCCGGTCGATTTCGCCTTCGAGGAAGCCCATTTCGTCGACTACCGCGCCACGCACCAGCA
This sequence comes from Chiayiivirga flava, assembly GCF_014202825.1. Classification (GTDB taxonomy): domain Bacteria; phylum Pseudomonadota; class Gammaproteobacteria; order Xanthomonadales; family Xanthomonadaceae; genus Chiayiivirga; species Chiayiivirga flava. The sequence goes on from NZ_JACHHP010000001.1 coordinate 581,686, forward strand.
GTTCGAACCGCTGGTGCGTACCGCCGAGCCCACGTCGTATTCGCTGCTGGCGCAACCGGACTTCGAGAGCGGCGGGCTGAAGGGCCTGATCGGCCGGCCCGTGGCCTGCATGCCGGCGCCGAGCCTGGGCTTCGCGCTGCTGACCGAGCTCTACGACAACCCGGTCGCGCAGCCGGACATCCGCTCCGAAGCCGCATCGTGGCAGAGCGGCGTGGAGATGGTGTTCGGCGGCGAGGCCGACGGCGCGATGGTGCCGTCGCGCCTCGCGGAACTCTATCCGAACCTCGTCATCCTGCAGCGCAGCCGCGATTTCCCGGGCCGCGCGTTCAGCGCCGCGCCCGGTGTCGATGCGGCGGTGAAACAGGCCGTGAAGGACGCGCTGCTGAAGCTGCACGAAGACACCGACGCCTACCCGGTACTGGCGGAACTGGGCGCATCGCGCTTCGAGCCGGCCACGCGCGCCGAGTACGTCGGCCAGGAAGACATGCTCAAGGGGTTCTTCGGCTACGTCGAGGCGACCCGGCCCGAAGCATCCCGCTGATCGTCCGCCCGCCTGCCCTGCGCCCGCGGGCGGACGTCAGGACGGTTCGGCCACCGAGGCGCCGAACGCCTCGGCCAGCGCGCGGTAACGCTCGCGCTGCAGTTCGTTGGCCGGCGCCGGTGCACGCACCTCCAGCAGCACGAACTGGTCCCCCGGCACGGCCCCGGGCAAGCCGCGCCCGCGCAGCCGCAGGCGGCGGCCGCTGTCCGACCCCGGCGGCACCCGCACGGTGACGCTGCCGCCAAGCGTCGGCACCGCAATCTGCGCGCCGAGCGCGGCATCCCACGGAGCGATCGGCCAGCGCAGCAGCACATCGCGGCCGTCGAGTTCGAACTGCGCATGCGGGGCGAGTTCGATTTCCAGCAGCAGATCGCGGCCCTGCCCGCCCTGGCCGGACAGACGGATCTGCTGGCCGGCCTGGATGCCGGCCGGGATCTTCACGTCGAGCGTGCGACCGTCGATTTCGATGCGGCGCGTGGCCCCGGCGTAGACCGTCTCCAGATCCACCTGCAGCCGCGCGCGGCGCTCCGTCGGCGGCCGGGCGCCGGGCCGTCCCGCGCGCGCGCGCGCGCCGAACAGCGACTCGAAGAAATCGCTGAATCCTTCCTGCCCGCCGAAGCCTTCGCCGAAGTCGACGCCGCCGTCGCCCCAGTTCGGCGGCGGCTGGAACTCGTCGCCGGGACGGTAGCCGCCGGCGCGCACGCGGTCGTAGGCGGCGCGCTTCTTCGCATCGCCCAGCACCTCGTTGGCTTCGTTGATCGACTTGAACTTCTCTTCGGCGCCGGCTTCCTTGCTGACGTCGGGGTGGTACTTGCGCGCCAGCCGACGGTAGGCGGCCTTGATCGCCTTCTCGTCCGCCGTCGGCGCCACGCCGAGGATGTCGTAATAGTCCTTGAACTGCATCATCTACCCCGCTTTTCCGACCGCCGCGGCGGCGCGGCGGAATGGACTGGTCATTCGGTGGACGTCGCGTGACGTCGAACAGCAAAACGGCCCGCGGCGCACGCGCCGCAGGCCGGTGGGAACCGACGCCACAGTAGCCGGCCGCAAGGCCGATGGGAACGCGCGGTCACGCGTTCCCGCGGGCGGCGTCCGCTTACTGCACCTGGATGCGGCGCGGCTGCTGCTCGGCCTTCTTCGGAATGCTGATCTCCAGCACGCCGTGCTTGCCGGTGGCCGTGATGTTGTCGGCATCGGCACTGTCGGGCAGCGCGAAGCGGCGGTGGAAGCTGCCGTGGGCGCGCTCCACGCGCGACCAGCGCTTGCCCTCTTCCTTCACCTCGGCGCTGCGCTCGCCCTTGATCGTCAGCACGCCCTTGTCCATGTGGACCTCGACGTTGGCCGGATCGACGCCCGGGATGTCGGCGAAGATGACGAAACGGGTCTCGTCCTCGCGGATGTCGACGCGCGGGGTCCACTGGCTGGTGGCGACGTTCGAGGTATCGCCTTCGGCCTCGCCGAAGAAGCGGTCGAAGATCTGGCGCAGGTCGTTGGCACTGCGGGCGTTGAAGGGGCTGCCGTAGCGGATGGTGTTCATGGGCGTACTCCGGATGTGGGTGCGGCGACGTGCCGCTTGCCCGGTATGTGTGATCGCCCGGCGGCAGTTCAAGGGTGCCCGCAGCACAGCTGCGGCCGGGTGGGCCGCGGATGCCGCCGGCAAGCGCCCGGCGACGCCGTCCGGGCGGGCGCCTGTCCCCGCACCGCCGCGCGGCGCACGTGCGAAAATGCCGTCGCGCGATCCGCGCTCAAGACACCCAGACCCATGTCCATCAAGATCGGCGAGCGCATCCCGCACGCCCAGCTCAACGTGCTCACCGACGGTGTGCAGACCGTCACCACCGAGGAGTTGTTCGACGGCCGCAAGGTGTTGCTGTTCTCGGTGCCCGGCGCGTTCACGCCGACATGCTCGTTCAAGCACCTGCCGGGCTACGTCGACAAGCTCGACGAATTCCGCGCGCGCGACATCGACGTGGCCTGCATGTCGGTGAACGATGCCTTCGTGATGGCGGCCTGGGCCAACAGCCAGCAGGTCCCGCCGGACCTGCGCATGCTCGCCGACGGCAACGCGGCGTTCGCCGAGGCGCTCGGGCTGACGATGGACGCCACCGCGTTCGGCATGGGCAAGCGTTCCAAGCGCTTTGCGCTGTATGCGGAGGATGGCGTGGTGCGGCAGCTGTTCGTCGAGGCGCCCGGCGAGTTCAAGGTGTCGTCGGCGGAGGCGGTGCTGGCGGCGATCTGAGCGGTCAATCGGCGGCCTGACGCGCAATGGATCGATGATCTGCACATCGCCCGCATGACGTAGATCAAGCCCCTCTCCCCGTGGGAGAGGGGTTGGGGAGAGGGTTCGGGCTGATGCGAAGCGTTCACCGCTTCGAAGCGGTCGGACGCGTACTACATGCTTTTTGCGAAGCGCTGAACGAGCGAGATGAACTCAGGCATCCGCCTGAATGTTCGTGCAAAGCCCGCGATACGGCGCTGCCCGGACCCTCATCCGGCGCTACGCGCCACCTTCTCCCGGAGGGAGAAGGGCGAGCGGGCTTCCGCTTCCAAAATTTACTTTGATCGTTCCGATCGGCTCGGCAACTCGTGCTCCGTGCTCCGTGCTCGGACTGACCTTGACGCTCGCTTAACGATCCCGCGAAGTCCGCGATACGACTCTGCCCGGACCCTTATCCGGCGCTGCGCGCCACCTTCTCCCGCGGGGAGAAGGGCAAGCGTGCTTCCGCTTCGTACGTCGATTCCAATCGTCCGAAGCGGCTCAACAACCCGACGATTAAGCCTCGGGCAGCCCCTCGCCTTCGCTCGACGCAGCAGCATTACCGGCATCATCCAGCGGCGGCAGCGCCGCATCCGAATTTGCCGACGCCGATGCATCCTCGACGAAGGCCTCGATCGCCACCACGCCCACCAGCACTTCGTCCGCCGGCAGGCGGATCAGCGTCACGCCCTGCGTGTTGCGCCCCACGCGCGCGATCTCGGACGCACGCGTGCGCACCAGCGTGCCCTGGTTGCTGATGAGAAGGATTTCGTGCGCCTCGTCCAGCTGCACCGCGCCCACCAGCCTGCCGTTGCGTTCGCTGGTCTGGATCGCGATCACGCCCTGGGTGCCGCGGCCCTTGGTCGGGTATTCGTCGAGCGGCGTGCGCTTGCCGTAGCCATTGGCGCTCGCGGTGAGGATGTCGCCGTCGCCGTCTGCGACGATCATCGAGACCACCTGCTCGCCCGCCGCCAGGCGCATGCCGCGCACGCCGGTGGCATTGCGGCCCATCGGGCGAACGGAATCCTCCTCGAAGCGCACACCTTTGCCGTTGGAGGCGAACAGCATGATGTTGCGCTCGCCGTTGGTGATCTGCGCATCGACCAGTGCGTCGCCGTCGTCGAGGTTGATCGCGATCTTGCCGCGCGCCAGTTCGAACGCGTATTCCGACAGCGGCGTCTTCTTCACCGTGCCGTTGCGCGTGGCGAAGAACACGTAGCAGTTCTCGGAATACTCGCGGATCGGCAGCACCGCCTGGATCTTCTCGCCGGCTTCGAGCGGCACGAAGTTGATGATCGGCCGCCCGCGCGCGTTCGGTCCGGCATCCGGCAACTGGTACACGCGCAGCCAGAACACGCGGCCGGTGCTGGTGAAGCACAGCAGCGTGTCGTGCGTGTTCGCCACCCACAGCCGTTCGACGAAATCCTCTTCCTTCATCGCCGTGGCCGAGCGCCCCTTGCCGCCGCGCTTCTGCGCGCGATACGTGCTCACCGGCTGGCGCTTGGCGTAACCGGTGTGCGAGAGCGTGACGACCACGTCTTCCGGCGCGATCAGGTCGAGGATGTCGAGGTCTTCCTGGCTCTGGCGGATCTCGCTGCGGCGCGCGTCGCCGTATTCCTCGCGGATGTTGCGCAGTTCGTCGCGGATGACTTCGAGCAGGCGGTCGGGGTCTTCCAGGATGCGGATCAGCGCGGCGATCGTCTCCAGCAGCTGGCGGTATTCGTCGGTGAGCTTTTCCTGTTCCAGCCCGGTCAGGCGGTTCAGGCGCATCTCGAGGATTTCCTTGGCCTGCACCTCGGACAGCTGGTAGCCGTCGGCGTGCAGCCCGATCTCGCGCGACAGATCCTCCGGACGCGAAGCGTCGGCCCCGGCCGCTTCGAGCAGCGCGGCCACGAGTCCCGGCGCCCAGCGCCGCGCCAGCATGCGCTCGCGCGCCACCTGCGGGCTTTCGGAGGTCTTGATCAGCTCGATCATCTCGTCGATGTTCGCGAGCGCAACGGTCAAACCTTCGAGGATGTGCGCACGCGCGCGGGCTTTCCGCAGTTCGAAGATCGTGCGCCGCGTCACCACTTCGCGGCGGTGGCGGATGAAGGCCTCGAGGATCTGCTTGAGATTCAGCAGCTGCGGACGGCCGTCGACCAGCGCCACCATGTTGATGCCGAACACGTTCTGCATCTGGGTCTGCTGGTACAGGTTGTTCAGCACCACGTCGGCGGCTTCGCCGCGTTTGACCTCGATGTAGATGCGCATGCCGTCCTTGTCGGACTCGTCGCGCAGCTCGCTGATGCCTTCGAGCTTCTTCTCCTTCACCAGCTCGGCGATCTTCTCGATCAACCGCGCCTTGTTCACCTGATACGGCAGCTCGGTGACGATGATGGCTTCGCGGCCGTTGTCGTCGTTCACCTCGATGTCGGCGCGCGCACGGATCAGCACGCGGCCGCGGCCGGTGCGGTAGGCGTGGTGGATGCCGGCGGTGCCGTTGATGATGCCGGCGGTGGGGAAATCCGGGCCCGGCACGAACTTGAGCAGGTCCTCGATGTCCAGATCGGGGGAGTCGATCAGCGCGATGGTGGCGTCGACGATCTCGGTGAGGTTGTGCGGAGGGATGTTGGTCGCCATGCCCACCGCGATGCCGGCCGAACCGTTGATCAGCAGGTTCGGCACCCGCGTCGGAAGCACCCGCGGTTCGAGTTCCTTCTCGTCGTAGTTCGGCTGGAAGTCGACGGTTTCCTTGTCGATGTCGGCCAGCAGCTCGTGCGTGAGCTTGGTCATGCGTGCTTCGGTGTAACGCATCGCGGCGGCGTCGTCGCCGTCGACCGAACCGAAGTTGCCCTGTCCGTCCACCAGCAGGTAGCGCAGCGAGAACGGTTGCGCCATGCGCACCAGCGTGTCGTACACCGACTGGTCGCCGTGCGGGTGGTATTTGCCGATCACGTCGCCGACGATACGGGCCGATTTCACGTGCGGGCGGTTGCTGTGCGTGCCCAGTTCGTTCATCGCGTACAGCACGCGACGATGCACCGGTTTCAGTCCGTCCCTGACATCCGGAAGCGCGCGGCCCACGATCACGCTCATCGCGTAATCGAGGTAACTCTTGCGCATCTCGTCTTCGAGATTGACCGGAATGATTTCCTTCGCGAGGTCTGCCATGTTTTCCCGAAACTACGTCAGTGTGTGCTGCACGCCGGTGCAGGATCGAGGCCCGGTTTGCGGCGCCGATGCGGGCGGCCGCGTGGCCGCCGGACAAGCGCCGAATTGTAACACGCGGCAGCGGTCCGAGCCCTGTTTCCCGGCCTCCGGAGCATGCCATGCCACTGTCCGCGCCTGACCCCGGGACATCGTCCGCAGGCAACGCGGCGGCGGACATGGCGCGTGCGCGCACCCGGCAGGCGTGGCTCTGCGTGGCACTCGTGCTCGCGGCCAAGGCGGGGGCGGCGCTGCTCGACACGACGGTGCGTCTTTTCATGGGCGATTCGGGCAGCTATCTGCTCGGCGCACTGACCGGCTGGGTGCCCGGCGACCGCTCGTTCCTGTACGGCTGGATGATCGGCGCCACCGCGGTTCCGCTGCATTCGATCCATGCGCTGTTCGCGCTGCAGACGCTGTTCGGCGTCGGCTCCGCGATGCTGCTCTACGCCTGGCTGCGTCGCGGCGTGGGTGCCGGCGCCGCGATTGCCACGCTGGCAGCGGTCGCCTTCGCGCTGGAACCGGCACAGCTGTTCTACGAGCGCATGGTGATGGCAGAAAGCGCGGGACTTCTTGCGCTGGCGCTGTTTTTTGCCGGCGCCAGCGTCTACGTCCGCAGCGGACGCTGGTACTGGATCGCGGTGTACGTGACCTGCGGCTTGCTGGCAGTGGCGATGCGACTGAGCCTGCTGCCGATGGTGCTGGTGCTGGGATTGCTGGCGCCGCTCGTGCGGGGTATGTTCAATCCCGACGAACGCGCCCGCGCGTGGCGCCGGCGCATCGCGCGGACGGCATTGCATGCTGCCGTCGCCGCAGCATTCACGTTCGGCCTGCATTCGGCCTACACGCACTGGTACGGCGCGCTCGCGAAGACCGAGCCCGGGTACATCGCGCAGGCGGGCATGTTTCGCCTGGGCCTGGTGTTGCCGCTGGTGCACGCGGACCATCTGCGCGCCAGCGGCATCGACCCGGCGCTGCTCGACGAGCTGGCCATCGACCCGCGCGATCCGCGCCGGCGCGAGGCCCAACTGTGGCTGCCCGGAGGCATGCAGGCGACCCTGCGCCGGCACACGCGGGACGCGGATGCCGTCGCCGGAGAAATCTCGATGCGCGCCTTGCGCGACGACCCCCTGGGGCTGGTGCGGATGGGCCTGGCCACCGTGGCCGACTACTTCGATCCGACGGTCGCGGTGCCACGCCTGCACAACGATCTCGGCCGCGTCCCGCCCGACGCGAGGCATGCGCAGATGCTGCTCGACGCGTTCGGCTACGACATCTCCGGCGTCCCGGCGAGCACCACGCCGGCGGTGCGCTGGTTCGCTTTCGGTGCGCCGTGGCTGGTGCTGTGCCTGCTGCTGCTCGCACCGCTGGCGCTGGCCGCCCTGGCGCTCGGCTGGCGCGCGCCCGGGCGCGACCTGCGTGTGCTGCTGTGCCTGGCGTCGCTCGGGCTCGTGGCTCAGCACGTGCTGTTTTCGCACATCGTCTCGTACCGCTACCTGCATCCGCTGCCGTGGTTCATGCTGGCGAACGGTGCCGCGCTGGCGGCCGCGTTGCGGTCGCGGTTGCGACGCTGAGGCGGGAAAGCGTGCGGGTGGGCGAATGCACTCTGGCGCGACTTGCACCGCACACCGCACACCGCACGCCCCACCCGTCACCCGCGCAGCAACGCCTCCAGCAGCCGCGGCAGCAGCGCATTGGTCGCCGCAAGATTCGCGAACACAGCGTCGAGCGCGATGTCCTCGCCATCGCCCGCGCCCGCCGCCCAGTTCGCGACCGGCGCAAGGCAGGCGTATTCGAGCCCCAGTTCGCGCGCGAGCGCCGCTTCCGGCATGCCGGTCATGCCGACGAGATCGCACCCGTCGCGACGCATGCGTTCCACCTCGGCGCGCGTCTCGAAGCGCGGTCCCTGCGTGGCGCCATAGCAGCCGCCGTCGACGACGGTCACGTCGGCAGCCCGGGCCGCGGCCATCACATCGGCGCGCAAGGTGCCGGAGTAAGGCGCGCCGAATTCGGCGTGCAGCATCTCGCCCTGCCCGTCCCAGTACGTTGCCTCGCGGCCATGCGTGTAGTCGATGATCTGGTCCGGCAACGCCAGCGTGCGGGGGCCGAAGCGTTCGGTGATGCCGCCGACGGTATTGATCGCGAGCACGCGGCGCGGCGCAAGATCGGCCAGCGCGCGCACGTTGGCGCGGTAGTTCACCCGATGCGGCGGCAGCGCATGGCCTTCGCCGTGGCGTGCGAGGAACGCGACGCGCGCGCCGAACAGGCGACCCACGCGGATCGGCCCGGACGGATCGCCGTACGGCGTCCTTGCCCGCACCGCGCGTTCTTCGACGAACTCTTCGAGCGCATACAGCCCCGTGCCGCCGATGACGGCCAGCGCGATGGTGTCGGAGACGACTGCACTCACAGCGCGTAGATCGCCGGCAGGTTGCGGCCCTGTTCGTTGTAGTCCATGCCGAAGCCGAACACGTAGCGGTCCGGCACGTCGACGCCGACGTAATCCGCCACCAGGCCCGGCACGCAGCGGTCGTGGTCCTTGCGCGTGAGCACGGCGATGCGCACTTCCTCCGCGCCTTCGGCCACGCAGGCCTCGCGCACCGCCTTGAGCGTGTGGCCCTCGTCGAGGATGTCGTCCACCAGCAGCACGCGCCGGCCGCGCATCGGCACCTGCGGATGGCGCAGCCATGTCAGGCCGCCGCCGCGCGTCTTGCCGCGGTAACGCGTCGCGTGCAGGTAGTCGAACTCGAGATCGGTGCGGATCTGCAGCGCGAGCAGGGAGGCGAACAGCATGCCGCCGTGCATCACCGGCAGGTAGAGCGGACGCGTGCCGGCGTAGTCGCGATCGATCTGCGCAGCCATGCGCGCGATCGCGGCGTCGAGCGCGGCGCGGTCGTGGATGATGTCGGCCGTCGGCAGGACGGCGGCGAGGTCGGGCTGGTCGGTCATGCGCAAGTCCGTGCTGTGGCGTCAGGCGATCGGATCGAGGGCGAGGCTAGCACGCGTGTCGTGCCAGCGCGTGTCGGCGACGAGGGCGTCCCACGCCGGCACGCTGCCGCGCCCGAGCAGCGGCGCGAACGTGTCCGCGGCGAAGCTGCGCGTACCGATGGCGGCGAGCGCGTCCGGCACGAGCTTGGGCGAACACACCAGCACGCTGTCGCAACCGGCATCGTAGTGCGCATGAAGGCGCGCGCCGATGCCACCGGCCGATTCGGCGGCGGCCATGCCGATGTCGTCGCTGAAGACCACGCCGCGGAACCCCATCGCGTTGCGCAGATGGTCGATCCAGCGGCGCGAGTAGCCCGCAGGTTCCGCATCCACGGACGGGTACGTCACGTGCGCCATCATCACCGCCTCGGCACCGGCGGTGATGCCGGCGCGGAACGGCAGCAGGTCGTTCGCTTCGAGTTCGGCGAGCGGACGCGCATCGACGGCCGCATCGAAATGCGTGTCTTCCAGCACCGAGCCGTGCCCCGGAAAATGCTTTAGCGTGGCGGCCATGCCGACCGCGTGCATGCCGCGCAGATAGGCGGCGGCGAGGTCGGCGACGATACGCGGTTCGACATGAAACGCACGCTCACCGATGGCGCGGTTGCCGCGCTTGAGATCCACGACCGGCGCGAAACTCAGATCCAGGCCGATCGCGCGCATCTCGCTCGCCATGAGCCAGGCGTGGCGTTCGGCCTGCGCGCGTGCGACATCGGGATCGGTATCGAACAGCGCGCCGAAGCGCGACAGCTCCGGCAACCGGCTGAAGCCTGCGCGGAAGCGCTGCACCGGCCCGCCTTCCTGGTCCACGCACAGCAGCAGCGGGCGCGGTGCGGCGGCGCGCAGTTCCGCGCACAGCTCGCTGACCTGCGCGCGCGAGGCGAAGTTGCGCGTGAACAGGATCACGCTGCCCACGGCGGGATGCTGCAGCCACCCGCGCTCGTCCGCGCCGAGCGTGGTGCCCGCGATGCCGATCACCAACATGTCAGGGAGTCTCCGGAAAAGGACGGCGCTCGCCGTCGCTCCACACGGCATATGGCCGTGCCGCGAGGGCGAGATTGAAGTAGCGATTCAGGTGGGTGACTTCGGGGCCGAGCCACGCCGGGGTCTCGAAGGGCTCGTCGACCGCATCGAGCTCGATTTCCGCCACAACCAGGCCGGCGTTGTCGCCATGGAACTCGTCCACCTCCCACAGGTGGCCGGCGTGACGGACGTAATGGCGGTGCTTGTCGATGAGGCCGCCCGTGGCGAGCCTGAGCAGGGCCTCGGCGTCGGCGACGGGAATCGGGTAGTCGAACTCCTGCCGGCTGGGGCCGGGCTCGCGCGACTTCATGTTGATGAAGGCATCGCTGCCGGCGATGCGCACGCGCATCGAGACCTGCTGCGCGCCCGATTGCACCGACTCGAGGTCATTGAGGTAACCCTGCGCCATGCGCACGACGCGTTCGGCCTGCTGTCTCCACGCGTCGCCGCGGACGAGGAATTTGCGTTCGATTTCGAGGGGCATTGCAGTCTCGGGAGCGTGTCAGCGAATCGATCCGTCATCCCGGCGTTCGCCGGGATGACGACAGGAAGGCGGCGAGAACCCATGAAGGCCGAAGACGCATGGAGGTTCGGGAGAGTAAACCGCATCAACCGCGCTCGAACAACGCGATCGATTCCACGTGCGCCGTGTGCGGAAACATGTCCATCACACCCGCGGCCCGGAGCACGTAGCCGTGCTCGCGCACGAGAATGCCGGCGTCGCGCGCGAGCGAGCCCGGGTGGCACGAGACATAGACGATGCGCCCGATGCCCGCCAGCGGCAGCTGCGGGATCGTGGCATCGGCGCCGGTGCGCGGCGGATCGAGCAGCAGCTTGTCGAAGCCCTCGCGCACCCACGGCTGGCCACGCAGATCGCGGCCGAGGTCCGCGGCGTGGAACTCGACGTTGGTCACGCCGTTGCGCCGCGCGTTGTCGCGCGCGCGCTGCACCAGCGTGGTCTCGCCTTCCACGCCCACCACCGACGCCGCGCGGCGCGCCAGCGGCAGGGTGAAATTGCCGAGCCCGCAGAACAGGTCGAGCACGCGGTCGGTCGGCTGCGGATCGAGCAGCGCGAGCGCGTGGTCGATCATGCGCGCATTCATCGGACCGTTGACCTGGATGAAGTCGAGCGGACGGAAGTCGAAATCGACGTCGTATCCGGGCACGGCGAACCGCAGCGAGATCGTGTCGCCGACGAGCGGATGCACGCTGTCGTTGTTGCCCGGCTGCAGGTAAATGGCGAAGCCTTCGCGCTCGCCGAACGCGCGCAGCTTCGCGCGATCCTCGTCGCCGAGCGGCTCCAGGTTGCGGAAGACGAGCGCGGTGGCATCGTCGCCGGCGGCGACTTCGATCTGCGCGATCAGCGCGCGCGCGTCGAGACTGTCGACCAGCGCCGACAGCGCCGCGATGCGGCTGCCGACCTGCGGCACCAGCACCTCGCAGCGTTCGATGTCGGCGACGAAGCGCGGATCGCGCTCGCGGAAGCCGACCAGTGTCCTGCCCTTCTTCGCCACGTGCTTGACGCCGAGGCGCGCCTTGCGCCGGTAGCCCCAGGGCTCGCCGGCGAGCGGCGCCAGCACCCGCTGCGGCGTCACGTGGCCGATGCGCTCGAAATTCTCCAGCAGTGTGTGCTGCTTGGCCGCGACCTGTGCGTCGGGCGCGAGGTGCTGCAACGCGCAGCCGCCGCAGATGCCGAAGTGCTCGCAGCGCGGGTGCACGCGATCGGGCGAAGCCTGCAGGATCTGCGTGGCGACGGCCTCGTCGAATGATTTCTTGCGCGCCGTGGTCAACGCACGCACGCGCTCGCCGGCCAGCGCGCCGGTGACGAACACGGCCTTGCCATCGACGCGCGCGACACCGCGGCCATCGTGGGTGAGATCGGTGATGTCGAGCTCGAGTTCGGGAAGCGGTCTGCGGGACACGGGCGTGCGCGAAGCGGTCGGCCGGCGATTTTCGCAGATCGCGGCGCCGCGTGCGCGAGCGTGGCCCCTGCCGCCGCCGTCGCGCGTGGAGTCGGGTGCACGTCCTCGTTCGAGCCCTCCCCGGAGCGACCATGAAGCCCCCTGCCCTCGCCTGCCTGCTGGCTTGCATCGCGGCGCCTGCCGGCGCCGACACCTTCACCGTCACGCGACTCGACGATCCGCTGCCCGACGGCTGCGTCGCCGGCGACTGCTCGCTGCGCGAGGCTTTGACCGCGGCCGGCGCCAACGATGTGTTCGGCCCCACGGACCAGATCGTGCTCGGCGCCGGAACCCACGTGCTTCTGCGTGGCGATCTGCCCAAGGTGCGGCAGCCGTTGATCGTCGCCGGAGCGGGCGCCGGGCAGACGCGCATCGAGTCCGTCGACGAGCTGTTCTCGCTCGACACGACCGCGGCCGATCGTAGCCTGCAACTGCGCGACATGACGCTCGACGCGAGCGGCGAGTTCGGCAGCGCGGCGGTCGCATCGCCGGGTGGACAGCTCGTCCTCGACGGCGTTGTCGTCGCCGGGGGCACGGCTCAGGTTGCGGGGGATGCGAGCCTGCATCTCATCGATGTGCAGATCGGCGAACGGCTGCTGTGCAACACGGTCGCCAGCTGCCTGATCGAAGACAGCGCGATCGCGCTGCTGAACGTCAACCCGGCCGGCGATGGGGACGGCCCCGACGTGACGATCCGCGGCAGCACCATCGATGGCGACCTGCTGCTGCTTCCGCCGCCGCACACCGCGAGCATCACGCTGCACCAAGGCAGCCTGCTGATCGAGGACAGCACGATCACGCGACTGCAGGGATTCTTTCTGTTCGATCCGGACATGAACGTCACCGTTCGCCGCTCGTACTATGTCGGCAACGATGTGCCGATCCGCAGCGACGGCAACAACACGTTCACGATCGAGGACAGCGTGTTCGAGGGCAATCCCGTGCGTGCGCTGTACGCGGCCGGCACCAGCGAGTGGGAGGTCACCGGCTCGACCTTCGTCGGCAACCGCGTTGACGGCAATGCCGGCGGCGCCATCGTGCTCGAGGACGATGCCACGCTGCGCATCCGCAACAGCACGTTCTCGAACAATACGTTCACGGTCGATGCCGCGGCCGACGGTGCGCGCGGCGCCGCGATCGGCTACCGCAACGGCGCCGGTGCGCAGCTGATCCTGCAGCACGTCACCGTCGTCGCGCCCTCGGTGCTGCCGGCCGGCCTCGTCGGCAGCGCGATCGGCGGCCACGGCGGCGGCATCGCGGTCGACGTCTCCAACAGCGTGCTGCGCGGCACCTGCGGCTTCGGCGGCAGCGTGCTGCAGAACAACGCCGGCAACATCGAGGCGCCCGGCGACAGCTGCGGCCTGGACTCCGGGCTCAATAGCGTCGACGTGCCGACCAGCCAGCTCGCGCTCGGCACGCTCGGCGACCACGGCGGCCCGACGCCGACCTACCTGCCGGCGGAAGACAGCGTCGCGGTCGACCGCGCCAGCACGGCCCAGTGCCTGGCGACCGACCAGCGCGGCTACGCCCGCCCGGCCGGCCCCCGCTGCGACGTGGGCGCGATCGAAACCGGTGCGGTGCCGCCGGACATGCAAGACGTCGTGTTCGGCGACGGCTTCGAATGACGCGTCGCGGTCAGCGATGGCGGCCCCGGCGCGATTCGAACGCACGACCTTCCCCTTAGGAGGGGGACGCTCTATCCAGCTGAGCTACGGGGCCTTGAGCCGCGGAGTTTATCGCAGGTCGGGGCCACGACGGCGGCGCGCGGCGTCGGCCAGGCGCGCGCCGAGCGCGCACGGGATGCCGACGAGGACGATGTGCGCGGCAAGTCCGCACCACAGCCACAGGCCCGACGGCGGGGCCATCGCCGCGGCCGAAAGCGGCACCACGAGCCAGTTCATCGCGCCGAACAGCAGCACGCCGTACATGGCGCCGAACAGCACCGGCCGGCGCACCAGAATGCGCAGGCGCAGGCTGGCCATGTCGTAGACCATCGCCATCATGACGGCGATGGCGATGTGCAGCACGAGGCCCAGCGCGGCGCTCGCGGCACCGCCGGCGTAGGCGTCGGCACCGAGCACGCCGGAGGCGACCGACTGCAGGATGCGCTGGGCCGGCACGTCGCGCAGCGCCCAGAAGCCGATCGCGAATGCGATGTCGAGCGAAGCTGCGATCAGCCCCGCGGCGAGCACGATCCTGCGGGGAGAACCGGGACCGTGTTCGCTGCCGCGCGGCACGGCGGGATCGGTGGCGGGCATCACGTCGACTCCATAGCAGCATCGGGGCGCCATCGATCGGGACGGGCGAGGACGCGCAACGGTCGCATCGCTCGCGCCCGCTGCGGCAGACTGCACAGTCACTGGAGCCCGACGCCATGACCAAGCAGTACGACCGCCGCTATTTCGATCACTGGTATCGCGGCCCCGCCGCAGCCGGGAGGCGCGCCTGGCTGACACGCAAGGCGGCGATGGTGGTCGCGACGGCCGAATACCATCTCGGCGGACCGCTGCGCTCGGTGGTCGACGTGGGCTGCGGCGAAGGCGCATGGCGCGCGCCGCTGCTCAGGCTGCGCCCGCAGCTGCACTATCTCGGGCTCGACGCCAGCCCGTACGCCATCGCGCGCCACGGGCGTGCGCGCAACCTGCGCCTGCTGGACTTCGCCGCGCTCGGCGAGCAGCGGTTCGACCGCAGTTTCGACCTGCTGCTGTGCTCGGACGTGATGCACTACCTGCCGACGCGCACGCTCGACCGCGGACTCGCCGGGTTCGCGCAGCTGTGCCACGGCGTGGCCTTCCTCGAGGTGTTCTGCCGCGGCGACGCGGTGGAAGGCGACACGCTCGGCTACATCGCGCGCACCGCGAGCTTCTATCGCAACCGCTTCGCGCGCGCGGGCTTCGTGCCGTGCGGCTCGCAGCTGTACCTGTCGGCCGCGCTGGCGCAGGACGCAACGGCGCTGGAGCTGGCCTGAGCGAAGGCATCCGCCCGGCTTGCCCGGACGTCGCGCTGCGCACGCAGTGCCCAAAAGAAAACGCCTCGGCACGAAGGCCGAGGCGTGGAGGATGCATTGGTGGAGCGGAGGGGGATCGAACCCCTGACCTCCACGATGCGAACGTGGCGCTCTCCCAGCTGAGCTACCGCCCCAATGCAGACGACGAAGTCTACCGGCCCGGACCGGGCTCGACAAGGGTGCGCGGCGGGTCGCGGCACCGCGATCGAGCAGCGCCGGACCCGCCGGGCTACAATTGCCGGCTTTGCCAACACGTGCTGGAGACAACCCATGTCCGCTGACCTGCTCAAGGCGCTCGGCCTCGACGCCGCCAATTCCGGCTCCTATCTCGGCCAGGGCGAATGGTCGAAGACCACCGACGCCGGCCTGATCGAGTCGATCAATCCGGCCACCGGCACGGTGATCGCGCAGGTGCATGCATCGAGCGCGGCCGATTACGACACCATCGTCGAGCGCGCGCAGGCGGCGTTCAAGGTGTGGCGCACCACGCCCGCACCGCGTCGCGGCGAAGCCGTGCGCCTGTGCGGCGAGGCGCTGCGTCGGCACAAGGACGCGCTCGGTTCGCTGGTCGCGCTGGAGATGGGCAAGATCAAGGCCGAAGGCGATGGCGAGGTCCAGGAAATGATCGACATCGCCGACTTCGCCGTCGGCCAGTCGCGCATGCTCTACGGCTACACCATGCACTCCGAGCGCCCCGGCCACCGCATGTACGAGCAGTACCACCCGCTCGGCATCGTCGGCATCATCAGCGCGTTCAATTTCCCGGTGGCGGTGTGGGCGTGGAATGCGTTCCTCGCCGCCATCTGCGGCGACATCTGCATCTGGAAGCCGTCGCCGAAGACGCCGCTGACCGCGATCGCCTCGATGAAGATCTGCAACGCGGCGTTGAAGGAAGCCGGCTTCCCGGATCTGTTCTTCCTGTTCAACGATGCGGGCACGGAGCTGGCGTCGAAGTTCGTCGACGACACGCGCATTCCGCTGATCAGCTTCACCGGTTCGACGGCCGTGGGCCGCGCGGTCGGCGAGCGCGTCGCCAGGCGCATGGGCCGCAGCCTGCTGGAACTGGGCGGCAACAACGCCATCATCCTGGACAAGACCGCGGACCTGAAACTCGCGATTCCCGGCATCGTGTTCGGCGCGGTCGGCACCGCGGGCCAGCGCTGCACCACCACGCGCCGCCTGTTCGTGCACCAGGACATCCACGATGACGTGCTCGCCACGCTGGTGAAGGCGTACAAGCAGGTCGAAGGCAAGATCGGCGACCCGACCCAGGCCAGCACGCTGATGGGCCCGCTCAACAGCGAGCAGTCGGTCAAGGGCTTCCTCGACGCGATCGCCCAGGCCAAGGCGGCCGGCGGCACCGTCGCCACCGGCGGCGAGGCGCTGACCGACCGCCCCGGCAACTTCGTGCTGCCGACGATCGTCACGGGCCTGAAAAACGGCGACACCGTCGTCCAGCACGAAACCTTCGCGCCGATCCTCTACGTGATGAAGTTCGCCAGCATCGACGAGGCCATCGACGCGCAGAACGCCGTGCCGCAGGGACTGTCGTCGTCGATCTTCACCGCGGACCTGAAGGCGGCGGAGAAATTCCTGTCGGCCGGCGGCTCGGACTGCGGCATCGCCAACGTCAACATCGGCACCTCGGGTGCGGAGATCGGCGGCGCGTTCGGTGGCGAGAAGGAGACCGGCGGCGGGCGCGAATCGGGTTCGGACGCGTGGAAGGTCTACATGCGCCGCCAGACCAACACCATCAACTACTCGGATTCGCTGCCGCTGGCGCAGGGCATCAAGTTCGATCTGTGACCGCGTGCGGGGCGCGGCAAGGTGCCGCGCTCCGTCCGCAATCGCCACGGGCGTGTTGCCGATCCGTCATCCGCGCACCCGGCGCGGATGAGAGAATGCGCTTTCCTGCCGCAGAGAGGTTTGCATGAACAGTCCCGCACGCAGCACCAGTCCGCTTGCGATCGTCAGCCTCGTCAGCGGCATCGTGAGCTGGGTGGCGATCCCGTTCATCGGGGCCATCGTCGCGATCGTCACCGGCCACATGGCACGGGCCGAGATCCGTCGTGCGCCCGCCACGCTCGAAGGCGACGGGCTCGCCATCGGCGGACTGATCCTCGGATACCTGCAACTGGCGCTGTGCATCGTCGGCATCGCGGTGCTGTTCCTGTTCTTCGGCGGGCTGGCGATCATCGGCATGAGCCAGGGCTGAGTCGACCGCATCGTAGACACGTCATGTATTCGCTCGCCCGTCCCTTCCTGTTCGCGCACGATGCCGAGCGCGCGCATGCGCTCGGGCTGCGCGCGCTGGCGTTCGCCTATCGCAGCGGGTTCGGCGGCCTTGTGGCGGGCAGGCCGCGGCCGCTGCCGAGCACGGTGTTCGGCCTGCGGTTCGAAAATCCCGTGGGCCTTGCCGCGGGCATGGACAAGAACGGCGCGTACATCGATGCACTGGCCGCACTCGGTTTCGGATTCATCGAGATCGGCACCACCACGCCGCGCCCGCAGCCGGGCAATCCGAAGCCGCGCATGTTCCGTCTGACGCAGCACGAGGCGGTGATCAACCGCCTCGGCTTCAACAACGACGGTGTCGATGCGCTGGTGCGCAATGTCGAACGCGCGCGCTGGCGCGGCGTGCTCGGCATCAACATCGGCAAAAACAAGGACACGCCGAACGAGCGCGCGGTCGACGACTACGTCCTGTGCCTGGAGCGCGTCTACGCGGTGGCGAGCTACGTCACGGTGAACATTTCCTCGCCGAACACCGAGGACCTGCGCGAGCTGCAGCACGGCGAGCAGCTGCGCCGGCTGATCGGCACGCTGCGCGCGGCGCAGGAGCGCCTCGCGGCTACGCACGGCGTGCGCAAGCCGCTGCTGGTGAAGATCGCGCCGGACCTGACCGACGCGCAGATCGACGCGATGACACAGGTGCTCGGGCGCATCGGCGTCGACGGCGTGATCGCCACCAACACCACGGTGGAACGGCACGCCGTGGCCGGACACAGGCATGCCGCCGAAGCCGGCGGGCTGTCGGGCCGGCCGCTCTATGGGCACTCGACCTATCTGCTGCGCCGCCTGCGCGCCCACCTGCCGCGGCAGATTCCGATCATCGGCGTGGGCGGCATCCTCAGCGGCGCGGACGCCGCCGGCAAGATCGCGGCCGGCGCCGACCTGGTGCAGGTCTACACCGGCCTGGTGTATCGCGGACCGGCCCTGATCCGCGAGGCGGTGGACGCGATCCGCCGCCGCCGCGAAGGCATGTCGCCGCGCCCGGCCGACGCGTGAGCGCCGCGTTCTCGCTCACCGAACGCGCGCCGCTCGCGGGGCGCAACGGCTTTCGCCTGCCGGCCCGCGCCGAACTGCTCGCCGACGTGCGTCGTGCCGACGGACTTGCCGAGCTGCTCGCGTATCCGTACGTCCGGCGCGCACCGGTGATGGTGCTCGGCGAAGGCAGCAACGTGCTGTTTGCCGACGATGTGCCCGGGCTCGTCGTCTCGCTCGAGAAAATGCTTGGGCGCCACGTGCTCGCCCACGACGGCGACACCGTGCTGGTCCGCGCCGCCGCCGGCGAACGCTGGGACGATCTGGTGCGCTGGAGCGTCGGTCACGGCTTCTGCGGGCTCGAGAACATGAGCCTGATCCCGGGCACCGTCGGTGCGTCGCCGATCCAGAACATCGGCGCGTACGGCGCGGAAATCGCCGAGTTCGTCGAGACGGTGGAGGCATGGGATCGCGAGGCGGGCGCGCTGGTGCGGCTGGCCAACCGGCAATGTGCGTTCGGCTATCGCGACAGCCTGTTCAAGCGCGAACGCGAGCGCTGGATCGTCACCGCAGTCGAACTGCGGCTGTCGCGCGTGCGCGCGCTGCGTTACGACTACCCCGGCCTGCCCGAGGAACTGGCGGCAATGGGCGTGGATACGCCGCGTGCATCGCACGTGGCCGAAGCGGTGGCGAGGCTGCGCACGCGCAAGCTGCCGAACCCCGCGCTGCTGCCGAACGTGGGCAGCTTCTTCAAGAATCCGGTGGTGGACGCGACCTGCGCGGACAGACTGTTGCGCGAACATCCATCGATGCCGAACTTTCCCGGTCCGGATGCGGCGCAACGCAAGCTGTCTGCGGCATGGCTGATCGAACAGTGCGGCTGGAAGGGATTTCGCGACGGCGATGCCGGCGTGGCGGCACAACACGCCTTGGTGCTGGTGAACCACGGCAATGCGACCGGGGCGCAGCTGCTCGATCTTGCGCGGCGCATCGCCGCCTCCGTGCGCGAGCGCTTCGGCGTGACGCTGGAGCCGGAAGCGCGCATCGTGGGAGCGGTGTTCTGACAGGCGCGGGCGAATAACGCGGCACCGGAAGCGCCACAGTCCACGTTTCGTTTTCCGTTCCGACACGGCATTCGCGCCGCACCATCCACAAAAATCGACGCGCCACAAGACGCGTTCCTTCTCCCGTCGGGAGAAGGTGGCGGCAGCCGGATGAGGGAGCCACGTTTCGTAATCCGTAGAGCAGCCATCTGAGCCAGATCGTCGAAGTGTCTTTTCTCCGGCCGTTCGAATTTCCGTGCGAGGTGACGCCCTCATCCGCCTGCCGGCACCTTCTCCCGAGGGGAGAAGGAACGCCGCGTGGCGACGCTGCGGCAACCCGACGTGCACGCTGGGGACTCTCTCGGAAAAAGCGACGCGCGCGACCCGGCGCCGCTTCCGCGTCGACAAGCAAAGGCAGCAATTGCGCATCCGCGCGCGATGATCGGAGCGCACGTCCGATCCGGACGATGCGACAATCCGTCACCGTGACCCGCGTACACCCTCCGTGACCTCCCTGCCCCGCTCCGCCGCCTCCCGCGACCTCACCCGCGCGGTGCTGCTGATGGTCGCCAGCACGCTGATGTTCGGCAGCATGGCCGCGACGATCCGGCTCGCGTCCGAGCAGCTGCACGCGTTCGAGATCGCGTTCTTCCGCAACTTCTTCGGCCTCGTGTTTGCGTTGCCGCTGCTGCTACGGCACGGGCCGGACCTGCTCCGCACCTCCAAGCTGCCGCTCTACCTCACGCGCTGCGTGATCGGCATCGTGTCGATGCTGGCCGGGTTCTGGGCCATCGTGCATCTGCCGCTGGCGCAGGCGATTTCCATTTCGTACGCGACACCGCTGTTCGTCACCATCGGCGCGGTGCTGGTGCTGGGCGAGGTGGTGCGCATCCGGCGCTGGACGGCCGTGGTGATCGGCTTCGTCGGCGTGCTCGTGATCGTGCGCCCCGGTGCGGAAACCTTTTCGCTCGCGGCGCTGGTGGCGCTGCTCGCGGCCGCGATGAGCGCGAGCGTGGCGATCAGCATCAAGTTCCTGTCGCGCACCGAGAAGCCCGACGCCATCGTGCTGTTCACGACCCTGCTGTGGGTGCCGATGTCGCTGCTGCCGGCGCTGTTCGTCTGGACCTGGCCCGCCGGCATCGTCTGGCTGTGGATCGTGCTGGCGGGTTTCTTCGGAACCGCAGGTCACATGCTGTGGACGCGCGCGCTGAAACTGGGCGACGCGTCGCTGCTGACGCCGATCAGCTTCCTGCAGGTGCTGGTGGTGTCGGTGTACGGCTGGTTCCTGTTCGACGAAGCGGTCGATCGCTGGACCATGCTCGGCGCCGCGATCATCTTCGGCTCGAACGTCTATATCGCACACCGCGAAGCCCGGCTCGCACGCCATGCCGTCACCGATCCGGACATCGGCGGCGATGCGCAGAGCCCGCGCTAGCCCGCCGCGTCGTCGTCCGCGAGGTCTTCGACCAGGCGCTCGCGCAGGAAACGCAGCGCCGGATCGAGCGTGGCCGGGTCGCGGGCGAGGAACGGGTCGATGGCTTCGCGCCGCACGCGGACCGCGTCGGCGGTGCGGCCCGAATCGCGGTAGACGGCGTACAACTGCGACTGCGCGTTGACGCGGTCGCGTTCCCCGATGTCCAGCGCCAGCAGTGCGCGCAGTGCATCGATCGCCGCTTGCGCGTCGCCGCCGGCGGACAGCAGCCGGGCCAGCAACAGCTGCGCCTCGATCGTCTCCTGGTGCATCGGGCCGAGCACGGCGGTCCGCGCGGCCAGGTTGCTGCGCGCCAGCGCGATGGCCTCGTCGTAGCGCTCCAGCTTGCCGAGCAGGTCGGCAACGTTGCCGGCCGAGCGCAAGGTGTCCTGGTGGTTCGGCCCGAGGACGCGCGCGCGCGCCTCGAAGGCTTCGCGCTGCAGCGGCAGCGCCTGTTCGAAGCGCCCCTCGCGCACCAGCGTGGCGGCGAGATTGTTGATCCAGCGCAGCGTGTCCGGATGGGTGGCGCCCTGCGTGCGCCGCGCGACCGCGACCACGCGTTCGAGCTGCGCGATGGCTTCGTCCGCGCGTCCCATGCGCGACAGCGTCGAGGCAAGGTTGTTCAGCGCGCCCAGGGTCTTCGGATGCTCGTCGCCGTGCAGGCGACGCAGGGTGTCGTACACCTGTTGCTGCAGATCGAGCGCACCGTCGAAATCGTCGAGCGCGCCGCGGATGGCGGCCACGTTGAGCATCGAACCGAGCAGGTCGGGATCGTCCGGCGGCAGCAGGCCGCGACGCACCTCCAGCACGGCTTCGAAGTGATCGCGCGCCTCCTCGCGGCGGCCGGCGCGCACCAGGCTGATGGCAAGATTGTTGCGCACCTTCAGCGCCTGCAGATCGCGTTCGCCGCGCTCGGCCACGATGCGCGCCAGCAGCGCCTCCTGCACCTGCAGCGCCGCGGCGGTTTCGCCCTGGTCGTTGAGCGTCACCGCGTAGGCGGCGGCGATCCGTTCGCGCAGGTCGAGCGGAAGGTCGGCACGATCGGTGGTGCGACGGTAGAGGCCTTCCAGGATCGTGCGGGCGGCGGCAAGGTCGCCGGATTCGCCGAGTGCGGTGCCGAGTTCGGATTCCGCCTGCAGCGTCGGCAGCGCGTCCGGGCCCAACTGTGTCTGGCGCGCGTCGAGCACGGCGCGCCAAAGCTCCGCGGCGCGCGCATAGCCGCCGATCGCCATGTACACCTCGGCCGCGGACGCGCGCAGGTCCGCGGCCACCTGCGGCTGGTCCGCGAAATCGCGATCGATCGATGCCAGTGCTCCCGCCAGCACGAAACGATCGAGCGCGGTGCGCGCAAGATCGCTCGGCGCGATGCGCTGCGTGGCGGCGTCGAACTGCGCCAGCACGGTGTCGCGCTGTGCATCGCGCGCGAGCTGCGTTGCCAATTGCTCGCGCTGCGCGGCAATGAGGCCGGTGCCCATTGCCGCGATGTCGATGCCCTTGAGCGTCGCCTGCTGGAACGCAACGACCTGCTCCAGTTCGCGCCCGCGCGCCTCGGCCACGCGACGCTGCGCATCGGCCTGCCACAGGCCGTAGAGCGACAACGCGAGGCCGGCAAGCAGCGCCGCCAGCGCCACACCGGCTGTGGCGATGCCCAGCCGGTTGCGCCGCACGAATTTGCCGAGCACGTACCGCCGACTCGCGGGCGCGGCCGCGACCGGATATCCGTCGAGATAGCAGCGCAGGTCGGCCGCGAACGCCGCCGCGCTGTCGTAGCGCGCGTCGCGTTCGGGGGCGATGGCCTTGAGCGCGATCCAGTCCAGATCGTCGCGCAGGTTGCGCCGCAGGCTCGGCAGGCTCAGTCCCTGGCGCTGCGCCACGCCCGCGGCGCGCTCGCGCAGCGTGTCGAGCGCGCGCGACGGCGGCCGCAGCGTGGTGGCCGCATCGTGGCCGCCGACGCCGCCGGGTCGCAGGCCGGTCAGCAGTTCGTACAGGATCACGCCGAGCGCGTAGACGTCGCTGCGAAGATCCACCGCGGCGGCCGACACGCCGGCCTGTTCCGGGCTCATGTAGTCCGGCGTGCCGACGATTTCGCTGCCGCTGCCGGCCGCGAGCGAGCGCGTGGTGGCGGTGGCGATGCCGAAATCGATGATGCGCGGCAGCGCACGCCCGTCGACGGTGGAGACGAGGATGTTGGCCGGCTTCAGATCGCGGTGGATGATGCCCTTCTGGTGCGCGTGCTGCACGCCCTCGCACACGCGGATCAGCAGCTCCAGGCGTGCGCGCAGCGTCAGGCGATGCAGCTCGCAGTACCGCAGCAGCGAGTCGCCCTCGATGAACTCCATCGCGAAGTACGGCGCGCCGTCGTCGTCGGTGCCGGCGTCGAAGATCTGCGCGATGGCCGGGTGCTGCATCTGCGCGAGCACCTGGCGCTCGATCTCGAACCAGGCGAGCTGGCGCGCATCCAGGCGCCGCAGCCGCAGCCGCTTGAGTGCCACCGTGCGACGCACCGGTTCGAGCTGCTCCGCACGGTAGACCTCGCCCATGCCGCCGCTGCCGAGCACGGCCGCGATGCGGAAGTGGCCGATGCGATCGCCCGGCAGGATGCGTTCGTCGCCGTCCGGCGGCGCTGTCGCCGGCCCGGCGCGGGTGTTCAGGCGCTGGGTGGGATCCAGCGCGTCGTCGGACGCGGTCATCGTCCCCTCCCCCTGTGGTCGGAACCGCCACATTATCCGCCCGGACGCCCCCGGAAACCGCCGCCCGGGCCGGCCCGGGGCACTTTTTCGCTAAACTGCCGCGGCACCCCGCCGGCCCTCCGATGACCGCTCCGACCGACCGCGACACCACCCAGCGCACGCAGATCAGCCCGGGCCCCGACGCGCCCGCGCCGCATTCGGCCTGCGTGGTGGTGATCCACGGCGAAGGCCTGGGCAAGCGCGCGGACATTTCGACCGATCCGCTGGTGGTGGGCCGCTCGCACGAGGCCGATCTCTACATCCCGCATCCGAGCGTCTCGCGCCAGCATTGCGCCGTGTGGCACGAGCACGGGCGCTACCGCATCCGCGATCTGGGCTCGACCAACCGCACCCGCGTCAACGAGCGTGTGATCGATGTCAGCGATCTTGCCGATGGCGACCACGTCACGGTCGGCGAGTCGATCCTCAAGTTCATCAGTCACGCCAGCGTCGAAGCGCGCTACCACGAGGAAGTGCACCAGCTCGCGAGCCACGATTCGCTCACCGATTTCAGCAACCGGCGGCATTTCCTCGAACTGCTGGAGAAGGAGATCGCGCGCGCCGAGCACCAGCGCCGCGCGCTGTCGCTCGCGATTCTCGATGTCGATCACTTCAAGCGCATCAACGACCGCCACGGCCATCCCGGCGGCGACGTGGTGCTGCGCCAGATCGCGGCGCTGGTGCGTTCGCAGCTGCGTGCAGACGAACTGGTGGGCCGCATCGGCGGCGAGGAGTTCGCAATCGTCTATCCCGACGCCGATCCCGCCGCCGTGCGCATCCGCTGCGAGGCGCTGCGCGAAACCGTGGCACGCAGTTCGGTGAGCGTGGGTGACAGCGCGATGCAGATGACGGTGAGCATCGGCATCGCGCATCTGGGTCCCGCGTGCCCCGACCGTTCCAGCCTGATGCGCGCGGCCGATGCGGCGCTGTACCGGGCCAAGGAGACGGGTCGCAACCGCATCTGCGTCGCGGGCGACGGCGACTGACCGCAGACCCGCACCCCGCAGCGCGTATGCTGCGCCGACTTCCGCCGACGGACCCGCCCGATGCACCCGAACGCACAGCTGATCGAGACCTTCTACCGCGCGTTCCAGCGGCGCGATGCCGAGGCGATGGCGGCGTGTTACGCGACGGATGTGGTGTTCGAGGATCCCGCGTTCGGCGAATTGCGCGGCGCGGACGCAGGCGACATGTGGCGGATGCTGTGCGCGCGAGCGAAGGATCTCGACGTGCGGTTCTCGGCGGTGCAGGCAGACGACACTGCCGGACGCGCGCACTGGGAGGCGGACTACCTGTTTGCGCGGACCGGACGCCCGGTGCATAACCGCATCGACGCGACGTTCCGCTTCCGCGACGGGTTGATCGTGGAGCATCGCGACCGGTTCGATCTGTGGGCGTGGTCGCGCCAGGCACTCGGACTGCCGGGCCTGCTGCTCGGGTGGTCACCGCTGGTGCGCAACACGGTGCGTGCGCAGGCGCGCAGCGGGCTGACGCAGTTCCAGTCGAAGCGCTGACTGCGTTTCCTGTCCCGTCGGGTGCGTTTCGCTCCCCGCCGGGTGCATCTCTTTCTCCGCCGAGTGCGTGTCCTTTTCCGCCGGTTGCATCTCCTTCTCCCACCGGGAGAAGGTGCCGAAGGCGGATGAGGGAGGCGCACCGCAGGTGCACCGCGCGCTCGGACGAGCGCTGTTGCCTTCAGGGTCCGAGTGGCGTGTGGGGCCCATCCCGCATCCGCCCCGCGTTCGGCCGGCGGTAGCCGCCTCACCCTTCTCCCGATGGGATAAGGAACAGCCGCTCGCTGGAGCCTTTGATGCCTTCGAAGTTACGAGGCTCGTCCCTCATCCGCCCTGCGTTCGGCCGGCGGTAGCCGCCTCACCGTTCTCCCGGCGGGAGAAGGAAGGGCCACTCGCTGAAGCCTTCGCAAGCTGCGTGGTCGCGCGGGGTCAGCGCTCAGGCGCTGGCCGGCAGCCTGCCGTAGGTGTTCGCCACGTAATCGTCGATCAGCGCCACGAACTCCTGCGCGATGTTCTCGCCGCGCAGCGTCACCGCCTTCTTACCGTCGATGAACACCGGCGCGGCCGGCGCCTCCCCGGTGCCGGGCAGCGAGATGCCGATGTTGGCGTGGCGCGATTCGCCCGGGCCGTTGACGATGCAGCCCATCACCGCGAGCGTGAGGTTTTCCGCGCCCGGATGCGTGATCTTCCACTCCGGCATCTTTCCGCGCACGTGCTCCTGCACCACTTTCGCGAGCTCCTGGAAGAACTCGGACGTGGTGCGACCGCAACCCGGGCACGCGGTCACCAGCGGCGTGAACGCGCGCAGGCCCATCGTCTGCAGCAGCTCCTGCGCCACGATGACTTCCTGCGTGCGCGACTGCCCCGGCTCGGGCGTGAGCGAGATGCGGATCGTGTCGCCGATGCCTTCCTGCAGCAGCACGGCGAGCGCCGCGCTCGATGCCACGATGCCCTTGCTGCCCATGCCCGCCTCGGTCAGGCCCAGGTGCAGCGCGTAGTCGCAGCGCGCGGCCAGGTTCCGATAGACGGCGATCAGGTCCTGCACCCCGCTGACCTTGCACGAGAGCACGATGCGTTCGGGTGCAAGGCCAATCTCCACCGCACGCGCGGCCGAGTCGAGCGCGGAACGGATCAGCGCCTCGCGCAGCACCGCGGCCGCGTCCCACGGTTCGGCGCGCGCGGCGTTTTCGTCCATCAGGCGCGCGGCCAGTTCCTGGTCGAGCGAACCCCAGTTGGCGCCGATGCGCACGGGCTTGTCGTGCCTGATCGCAAGCTCGATCAGCGTTGCGAATTGCGTGTCGCGCTTGCGTCCGAAACCGACGTTGCCGGGGTTGATGCGGTACTTGGCCAGCGCCACGGCGGCGGCTGGTTCCTGCGTCAGCAGGGTGTGGCCGTTGTAGTGGAAGTCGCCGATCAGCGGCACGTCCACGCCCATGAGATCGAGCTTGTCGCGGATGCGCGGCACGGCCGCGGCGGCCTCGGCGGTGTTGACCGTGATGCGCACGAGCTCGGAACCCGCGCGCCACAGTTCGGCCACCTGTTTCGTGGTGGAGGCGACGTCGGCGGTGTCGGTGTTGGTCATCGACTGCACCACCACCGGCGCGTCGCCGCCGACCGCGATGCGCCCCACGCGGCCCGCGAGCGAACGCCGGCGTGCGCGCGGCAGCGCCGCGGTCGGAACGGGCGTGCTCATGCGGCGGCGACCGGCTGGGCGGCGAGCAGCAGGTAGTCGCCGGCGTTTTCGAGCACGCGCACATCGTCGCATTCGGAGATCTGCGCTTGGGTTTCCTCGAACTGCTCGGGGTCGGCAGCGCGCGCCACTTCGATGCGGTCGACCTGCGCGTCGAGCACCGACGGTGCAAGGAAATGCATCGCGCCGGCATCCTGCGCGCGCAGTCGATCGATCTGGATGCCGCGCAGTGGGGCGCGCGGCACGCCGTTGGCGTCGAGGCTGCGCAGGCCCACGGCCCAGGCGCGGCGCGCGAGCAGTTCGATGCCGGCATCGACGCCACCCTGCGGGTCGTAGCGCAGCCAGCGGATCACGCCCACCATCCAGATACGCGCCTCGCGCTCGATCAGCGTGTCGCCCGAGAGCGTCGACGTGAGGCCCACGAGTTCGCCGACGCGCGCGCGCACGTGCTCGGCGCGATCCCACGCCAGGCGATAGCCGCCCAGGCTCTGGTCGAGCACGCGTCCGCGTGCGGTGGGGATACGCGCGGCATCAACGCCGGCGTGCGCCCACGCCGCGCGTTCGTCGCTGGTGGCGCCGACACCGCGCACCTCGCGCATGAAGGTATCGAAGTCCAGGCTGCCGGCGAGGTAATAGTGCAGGCCGCTCAGGCCGATCACGGTGTCGAGCGCGTGCACCGCGCCCAGGCGCTGGTGGCCGCGGTCGGCCGCCTGGCCCCACGACTGGCGCAGGCGGCGCAGCAGGTCGGCCGGCGCCACCAGCGTGCGGTTGCGAGCCAGGCGCACGTGCGCGTTGCCCTCGCCGACGCCGTCGAGCGCCGCATCGAGCGCGGTGCGCAGCGACGCCAGATCGATCCACAGCAGGGCTTGGCCGTCGCTGACGCGCTCCTCGGGCAGGTAGCCCGGACCGCGGTCCTCGATCACCGGCACGGCGAAGGAACCGTCGCCGTGGCGCACGGCTTCGAGCGAAAGCATGGCGGCAAGATCGCGCGTGACCGGCCACAGGTCGGCCTGCTCGCGCTGGGTGAAGCGGTACGGGTTGGACAGCGCCAGCAGCAGCGCATGCGAGTACAGCTGCTGCGGCGACAGCGCGGCACGCTCCACCGGTTCGTCGACGGCCTTGTCGGCAAGGCCGGCGCCCTGGGCGAAACGGAACAGCGCGTGCAGCGCGGCCCAGACGCCGTCCTCGGGGGTACGGTAGAGGAAATAGCTCGCCGCCAGATGGCGCGCCGCGTGGTAGATGGCGCGTGCGATGGCCTGCGCCACCTGCCCGCCGCGCATGAACGGGACGCTGCCGGCCGGCGCGCAGGCCTCCACCACCGCGATGCGGTAGCCGAGTGCCAGTTCGCGCTGGAACGCGAGGATCTGTTCGGCGATCTTCTCCTTGGCCGGCGGCAGCGGGAACGAACTGCCCTGCAGCTGGGCGTCGAGCTGCGCGATGGCGTCGATCAGCGAGGGTCGCAGCGCATCGAGCACGGTCAGGCGCTGCAACCCGTCGAGGCGGGTCTCGCGCAACGACGCGAGCGCATCGGCCAGCTGGCGCTGCGTGCCCGCCTGGTTGGCGCGCGGCAGCGCATCCACCCATGCCTTCACGCGCCGCGCATCGGTCGGAAACGACTGCGCATTCGGGGGATGCCGGAGCGGCAACGGATCGCGCAATGACACGTAGGCCTGGTTCATCGCATGCCCGGTCGGAAACTGCCGTCTAGTCTAGCGCGGCGGCGGTGGCCCGCGCCCCGGGTTGACGCGGTGCGTCCATCCCGGGGACGCTGCCGGCAGCCGAACCGGCTGCTGCCCCGAGAGTCCGCCATGCCGCCGTTCGCGTCCACCCTTCTGGTTGCCGCCATGCTCCTGCCTGCCGCTCCTGCCCTCGCCGCCGAACCCGTCCTGGTCATCCACGGCGGCGCCGGCGTGATCCGTGCCGATCTGGATCCGGCGCAGGAGCGCGACGCCCGCGCCGCGCTCGAACGCGCGCTGCGCGCCGGCCATGCGGTGCTTGCCGCCGGCGGTCCCGCGCTCGACGCGGTGCAGGCCGCCATCGTGGTGCTGGAGGACGACCCCTCGTTCAACGCCGGCCACGGCGCCGTCTTCACCCACGACGGCTACAACGAGCTCGACGCCGCGCTGATGGACGGCGCCACGCTGCGCGCCGGCGCCGTGGCCGGGGTGCGGCGCGTGAAGAACCCGATCGCCCTGGCGCGCGCCGTGATGGAACGCTCGCGCCACGTGATGCTGACCGGCGCCGGCGCCGAAGCCTTCGCGCAGGAGGTCGGCACCGAGCTGGTGGACCCGGCCTACTTCCGCACCGAACGGCGCTGGAAGCAACTGCAGAAGGCCTTGCGCGACGAAGCAGGCGGCCAGGCCTACGTCGATACGCCGCCGGCGCAGTACACCGGCACGGTCGGCGCGGTGGCGCTCGATCGTGCCGGACGCCTGGCGGCGGGCACCTCCACCGGCGGCATGACCAACAAGCGCTACGGCCGGGTCGGCGATGCGCCGATCATCGGCGCGGGCACCTACGCGAACGCCGTGTGCGCGGTGTCCGGCACCGGCTGGGGCGAGTTCTACATCCGCACCGCGGCCGCGCACGACATCTGCGCGCGCGTCGCCTACCTGCGCCAGCCCGTCGCCGCGGCGGCGGACGCGGTGATCAATGCCGCCATCCCGAAGCTCGGCGGCGACGGCGGCGCCATCGCGCTGGCGGCCGACGGCAGCATTGCGTTGCCGTTCAACACCGACGGCATGCATCGCGGCTGGATCGGTGCCGATGGCGTGCCGCACGTGGCGATCTTCGCCGACGAAACGCTGCCGCTGCCGGCTGCGGCGGACGCCGCGGAGTAGGCGCACGGCGCCTGCCGTTCGCGCCGCGGCACACTGCGCTCAGCGGAACGGCGGCCCAGCGATCCACGACACCATCGACCAGCGCTCGCCGCGCGTCACCGGCGTCACGCGGTGCACGAGGAACGACGGAAACGCGATCAGCGCGCCCTGCGACCGCGCCGCGCTGTCCCGGCTGACGAGGAATTCCAGGTCGCCGCCGTCGTAGTCGGCGTCGGGCGACAGCTGCACGCTCAGCGACAGCTTGCGTCGCGAGAACGCGCCCGGCCCCAGATCCGCATGCCAGCCGTAGTGCCCGCCATCGGTGTAGCTTGCGATCTGGACGCCTTCGGCAAAAGCCTGCAGCTCGAACGCGTAGGCGGCGTTGAGACGCGTCACGGCCTGGTCCAGCCGCGCGAAGATCCACTCGCTCGCGGGTTCGGGATTGAGGAAACGCACGGTGGAGCGGCGGATCGGATCGGCGGCGTCGGCACGCGCGTCCACCGTGCCCTGCGAGCCCGGATGCGCACGCGCGATCGCGACGATGCGCTCGCACTCCTCCACCGAAAACACCGCCGGCATCGTTGCGACCAGCGACAGATGCTCGCTCTGTGCGCGAATGCCCGGAGGCACCACGCTGGCGCTCGACAATGCGCGCTGCGGCTTCGTCGACACGCTTACGTCCTGGGCAGGGTGACGCCGGTCTGCCCCTGGTACTTGCCGCCGCGGTCGCGGTAGCTGGTGCCGCAGATTTCGTCGGACTCGAAGAACAGCATCTGCGCCACGCCCTCGTTGGCGTAGATCTTCGCCGGCAGCGGCGTGGTGTTGGAAAATTCCAGCGTTACGTGTCCTTCCCACTCCGGTTCCAGCGGCGTCACGTTGACGATGATGCCGCAGCGCGCGTACGTGCTCTTGCCCAGGCACACCACCAGCGTGCTGCGCGGAATGCGGAAGAATTCGACCGTGCGCGCGAGTGCGAAGGAATTGGGCGGAATGATGCAGACCTCGCCGTGCACGTCGACAAAGCTCTTCGGATCGAAGGCCTTGGGATCGACCACGGTGGACGAGATGTTGGTGAAGATCTTGAACTCCGGCGCGCAGCGCACGTCGTAGCCGTAGCTCGACGTGCCGTAGGAAACGATCCTGCCACCCGATGCGTTCTGCTTGACCTGGCCGGGCTCGAACGGCTCGATCATGCGGTGCTCTTCGGCCATGCGGCGGATCCAGTGGTCGGCTTTGATGCTCATGCGGCGGCTCGTGCGGGAACGGGAGTGAGTTTAGCTTGGGCGGGATCGACCGCTCAGGTGTTCTGGACGACGATGTTCGGAAACGCCACCTTCTTGTTGCGCGCCTGCATCGCGAGCCGCCCGGCCGTCTTGCGCGCGATCGCGCGGTAGGTGGCCGACAGCAGCGAGTCCGGCTCCGACGCCACCGTCGGCGCGCCACCGTCGGCGCGTTCGCGGATGCGGATGTCCAGCGGCAGCGAACCGAGCAGGGGCACCGCGTATTGCGCCGCCATGCGTTCCCCGCCGCCGCTGCCGAAAACGTGTTCGGCATGACCGCAGTTCGAACACACGTGGATGGCCATGTTCTCGACGATGCCGAGCACCGGCACCTCGACCTTCTCGAACATCTTCAGCGCCTTCTTCGCATCCAGCAGCGCGATGTCCTGCGGCGTGGTCACGATCAGCGCACCGGACACGGGCACCTTCTGGCACAGCGAGAGGTGGATGTCGCCGGTGCCGGGCGGCATGTCGATCACGAGGTAGTCCAGGTCGCGCCACAGCGTCTGCGTGAGCAGTTGCTGCAACGCCTGCGTCACCATCGGGCCGCGCCAGATCATCGGCGTGTCCTCCTCGATCAGCAGGCCGATCGACATCGCCTGCAGGCCGTGGGCGTCCTTCGGGACGATGTGCTGGCCGTCGTCGGTGTCGGGCTTGC
Source organism: Chiayiivirga flava (assembly GCF_014202825.1). Taxonomy (GTDB): domain Bacteria; phylum Pseudomonadota; class Gammaproteobacteria; order Xanthomonadales; family Xanthomonadaceae; genus Chiayiivirga; species Chiayiivirga flava. Next base: position 613,114 of record NZ_JACHHP010000001.1, read on the forward strand.
CGCCGATGCCGAGCATGCGCGGGACGCTGGGACCGTGGATGTCCGCATCGAGCACGCCAACGCGCGCGCCCTCGGCCGCAAGCCCGAGCGCCAGATTGACGGCCGTCGTCGATTTGCCGACGCCGCCCTTGCCCGACGCCACCGCGATGATGTTGCGCACCGCCGGCAGCGGCGCGAGGTCCTTCTGTACCCGGTGCGGCACCACGCGCGAGGTCACCGACACCGCCGCCGACGCGATCGCCGGATCCGCGGTGAGCGCGAGTTCGCACAGCTCGGCCAGCGTGGCGTGCCAGCTGGCGGCTGGATATCCCAGCACCACCTCCACCGCGACGCGGTCGCCGTCGACCCCGATGCCGCGCACCGCGCCGCTGGCGACAAGGTCGGCGCCGGTGTGGGGATCGATGACCGTGGCCAGAAGGCTGCGAACGCGTGCTTCCATGAGGCTTTCCATGCGGTGGACGGAGCGGAGCGGACAGCGCGGCCGGGCGACGGTGGTCGCCGCATTCGCAGGCCCGTTTCGATCCGGCCAGTGTAGCGCCTTCGCCCCGGATTGCCGCGCCCGATGCGACGCGAGGGCCGCGCGCCGGCCGCGTTCTGAGATAATCGGCGACCCCCTCGCCGATCGTTCCCCGCATGCCCCACGCCACACCGCCGCTGCTCGTTACCTGTGCCCTGCCCTACGCCAACGGCCCGCTGCACATCGGGCACCTGGTGGGCTATATCCAGGGCGACATCTGGGTGCGGGCGCAGCGCATGTGCGGGCGCGAGACACACTTCGTCTGCGCCGACGACGCGCACGGCACGCCGATCATGCTCGCGGCGGAGAAGGCCGGCATGGCGCCGGAAGAGTTCATCCGCGACATCCAGCGCGGGCACGAGGCCGATTTCAAGGCCTTTCACGTCGATTTCGATTTCTACCACTCCACCCATTCGGACGAAAACCGCGACCTTGCGACGCTGATCTACACGCGCCTGCGCGACGCGACGCACTGGCCGGACACGGTCATCGCCAAGCGCGCGATCACGCAGCTGTACGATCCGGTGCGCGGCATGTTCCTGCCCGACCGCTACGTGAAGGGCGAGTGCCCGAACTGCCACAGCCTCGACCAGTACGGCGACAACTGCGAGGTCTGCGGCAAGGCGTATGCACCCACCGACCTGATCAATCCGCGCTCGGTGGTGTCCGGCGCGGTGCCGGAACTGCGCGAATCGGAGCATTACTTCTTCGAACTGGGCAAGTTCGATGCCTTCCTGCGCGGGTGGCTGGCGCGACCGGGCGTCGCCAACGCCGGCGTGCGCGCCAAGCTCGACGAATGGCTGCAGGGCGGCCTGCGCGACTGGGACATCTCGCGCGATGCGCCGTATTTCGGTTTCCCTATTCCCGACGCGCCGGGCAAGTTCTTCTACGTGTGGCTCGATGCGCCGATCGGGTACCTGGCGAGCTTCAAGGCCTTGTGCGAGAGCGACAAGGCCGCGGCGCTGGGCCTGTCGCCGGAACGCTTCGACGCGCTGCTCGGGCCGGACAACGGCACGGCGATGCACCACTTCATCGGCAAGGACATCATCAACTTCCACGGCCTGTTCTGGCCGGCGATGCTGCGCGGCGCCGGGTTCGTCACGCCGCAGCGCCTGCACGTGAACGGCTATCTGACGGTGAACGGCGCGAAGATGTCGAAGTCGCGCGGCACCTTCGTGATGGCGCGCACCTACCTCGACGCGGGGCTCGACCCGGAGTACCTGCGCTACTACTTCGCGACCAAGACCTCCGGTGGCGTCGACGATCTCGATCTCAATCTCGAGGACTTCGCACAGCGCGTGAACTCGGATCTCGTCGGCAAGTTCGTCAACATCGCGAGCCGGTGTGCGGGCTTCGTCACCAAGCTGTTCGACGGGCGACTGCGCGACGCGCTCGGCGAAGATTCCCTCTCGACGTTCGGCACCTACTCGGCCCTCATCGACTCGGTGAAAAAGTCGTACGAGACCGACGATTTCGCCGCCGCCATCCGGCAGATCATGGGACGCGCCGATGCGATCAACGAAGTGATTCATTCCTTCGAGCCGTGGAAGGTCGCAAAGGACGACGCGCGGCGCGACGAGCTGCACGAATTCTGCACGCTGATGCTCAACTGCTTTCGCGTGCTGGCACGCGCGCTGGAGCCGATCCTTCCCAACGTCGCGGCACGGGTCGACGCGTTTTTTGCGGAGCCTGCGCTTCCCGCAGGATCCGACCGTTTCCTCGCGGTGACCCGGCCGCTGCTCGGTCACACGATCCGTCCGTTCGAGCAGTTGATGACGCGCGTCGACCCGAAACACATCGAGGCGATGATCGAAGCCAGCAAGGCATCCCTTCCCGGCCAGCCCACCGACGCGACGACTCCGAAACGCGCAGCAGCGCCACCCGTCGCGGCCGGCAATGCACGTGCGGCTGCGACACCGGCGAATCCCGAATCCCGACTCCCGAATCCCGGCTTCATCACCATCGACGATTTCGCGAAACTCGATCTGCGCATCGGCCTCGTGCGCGCTTGCGAGTTCGTGGACGGCTCCGACAAGCTGCTGCGTTTCGAACTCGACGCGGGCGAGCTCGGCACGCGCCAGATCTTCTCCGGCATCCGCGAGGCCTACGTCGATCCGTCGGCGCTGGTGGGCCGTCGCGTTGTCTTCGTCGCCAATCTCGCGCCGCGCAAGATGCGTTTCGGCGTCAGCGAGGGCATGATCCTGTCGGCCGGCAGCGGCGGCGCGTCGCTGTTCCTGCTCGATGCCGACGACGGCGCCGGGCCCGGCATGCCGGTGAAGTGATCCCGACGACGCAGCGCGCCGCCGCGCGTCGCGTGCGCCCATGCCAGCCACTTCGCCCACCCTCGCCGACCGCATCGACGACCTGCTGCCGCAGACGCAGTGCGGCCAATGCGGCTTCGGCGGCTGCCGGCCCTACGCAGAAGCGCTGGCACGCGCCGAGACGGACATCAATCGTTGCCCGCCGGGCGGCGTCGCCGGCATCGCCGCGCTCGCGCGGTTGCTGCACAGGCCGATGCGTGCGCTCGATCCGGACTGCGGCGTCGAGCAGCCGACCTCGGTCGCAGTCATCGACGAGGCCGCGTGCATCGGCTGCACCAAATGCATCCAGGCCTGCCCGGTGGACGCCATCGTGGGCGCGTCGCAGCGCATGCACACGGTGATCGCGGCGTTGTGCACGGGGTGCGAGTTGTGTCTGCCGCCGTGTCCGGTGGACTGCATTTCGCTGCATCCGGTCGAGCCCGCAACGCCGGAATGACGGCGTGATCGTCGGGTGCGTCCGGACGAACGGCCCCCTTCCCGCTGCCGCCACCTTCCCCCGCTGCGCGGGAGAAGGACTTCATGCCACACGTTGCCGACACGGCGCAGCTTCCCGCAAACGCGCGTCACGCTGCCGACAGGCGCGGGCCACGCTCGCAGCACGCGGCTCGCGTGGCGGCTTGCCGCGCAACTCCACATGCGACTCGACGACGCCAGGCAAATGCGCTCCTCTCCCGCAACGCGGGGGAGGATGCCGGCAGGCAGGAGGGGGGCAGTCGCGACGCCCCCGCACCGCACTCGAATCGTTACTGCGCCGCCGACCCCACCCGCTCCACCGTGACCCCACGCCGGCCCAGCTGCTGCACCAGCCCGTCCTCGCCGATCAGATGCATCGCGCCGACGATCACCAGATGATCATCCTGCGAGGCAAGCAGGCCCTGCAGCGTCGGCAACCAGCGCTGGTTGCGGTCGCGATTGATCAGTTCGTACATGCGCGGCGTCTTCTGCGCCGTCTCCTCGTTGACGATCTCCTCCATGCCCGCGGCATCGCCGGCGCGCCAGGTGGCGTGCATGCGTTCGATGTCGGCGCGCAGTTCCGCAAGCGGCGCGAGCGCCTCGGACAACATGATTTCCTGTTCGGCCAGCGGTGCCTGGTCGAGGGCGCCAAGCTGTTCGGCGACCGTTTCCAGGCCCGACGCCGGCTTGGCGTCGCGTTTCGCGCGCTGCATGAAATGCTGGTCGAGCCCCTTCGACGGATCCAGCCCGGCGTTCACCATCGCCATCACGGCGATGTTCATGCCCAGGTACCACGGCTCGAACTGGTCGGACGCGGCCATCGCCGCTTCGCTGCCGAGAAATGCCGCCAGTTTCGATTCGGTCTCGTCGGAAATGACGCCGCGCAGGGTGCGGCCGTCGTCGAAACGCGCCATCTCCTGCATGGTCTTCGCCGTGGCCGGCGACTGCATCGCGGACGGGTCCACCTCGAACAGCAGCGCTTCGGCATCGTCGTACGCGGCCTCGACGCTTGCATGCAACGGATAGTCGTCGTCGGTGAGCAGATGGAAGGACCCGAGCAGATACACCGTGCCGGCATCACCGGTCGCCTTCCACAGCAGCGGCACGGGCGGTTCGGCATGCGCGCTTGCGCACACGCCGGCAAGCAGGATCCAGAGCAGACGATGGCGCATCGAAAAATCTCCTAGTGGTTCGTGGCTGCGTAGCGTTTTTCGCCCGCGGTCACGGCAAGATCGAGCCGGTTTTCCGGCGGCGGCAGCGGGCAGGTCGAGTACGCATTGAAGGCGCACGGCGGGTTGACCGCGAGGTTGAAATCGAGCGTGACGCGCCCGTCGGCCGGCGCAGCGGTATCGAGAAAGCGGCCGGCGCCGTAGGTGGCGTCGCGGTTGGTGCGATCGGCGAAGATCAGGAACAGCGTGCCGTCGCCGTTGTCGAGCGCTTCGAGGCGGAATTCGCGCCCGTCCTTCTCGAACACGACGACACCCGGGTTGGGCGTGGGTTCGAGCATGTCCAGGACGTTGGCGATCTCGATGGTCTTGCCGGGCGGATGCGCAATAAAGCGCGCCTCGATCCGCCATGCCGGATCGATCGGGTACGTGTCCACGCCCTTGAACGCGGTGCGTGTCGCGGCGCGTTCGTCGCGCACGCGCAGGCCGAGGCGATCGCCACGCGCGATCAGCTGCATCGTGGCCTTGCCGCCGTCGAACGCGACGACGGTGGGATCGCCGCCGGTGTCGGCGGCCAGTTCGACCTCGCCGTCGATGATGTGGCCATCGACGGTGATGCCGGCGTCGGACGCAGGACGGTAGACGACGGTGGCGCCGGTGCGTTCGACCTCGCCCGCATGCGCGGGGCCGGTGGCAAGCACGATGGCGTTGTCGGGCGCACGGCCGATGCGGTGTGTTCCCGGCTCGATCCAGTGCAGGCCCACGAGCGAGAGCCAGCCCTGCGGTGCGCCGAGACGTTCGACGCGGTCGGCGCGTTGCTGTTCGATGCCGCGGATGTAGGCGGCGTCGTCGGCCGCGCGCGATGCCGCGCCCACGAACAGCAGCGCGGCGGCGAGCAGGATGGTGGTGCTGCGGACATCTGGTTTCATGGGCGGTCTTCGTGGTGGTGTTGCGGAATTCCCCGGACCGCGTCCCGGCTGGGCCGCGACCGGCGGGCGTCGATGGCCTAGCGCCCGCGCAGGAACAGGCGGTCCAGTTCCTGCCGGCTCAACTGCACCCACGTCGGACGACCGTGGTTGCACTGGCCGGAGCGTTCGGTGGTTTCCATGTCGCGCAGCAGCGCGTTCATTTCCGGCAGCGTGAGGCGGCGGTTGGCGCGCACCGAGGCATGGCAGGCCATCGTCGAGAGCAGTGCGTTGCGTTGTTCCTCGATGCGGCGCGTGCTGCCGTGTTCGATGAGATCGGACAGCACGTCGAGCGCGAGGCGGCGTGCGTCGACGCCGTCGAGCAGCGCCGGAATGCCGCGGATCGTGAGGCTCTGCGGACCGCTGCGGTCGATCTCGAAGCCGAGCGCGGCCAGGGCCTCGCGACGCTCCTCCGCGCACTGCGCCTCGCGTTCGCTGACCGCCAGCGTCAGCGGCACCAGCAGCGGCTGCGCGCGGATGCCTTCACCGTCCTGCGCGGTCTTGAGGCGCTCGTAGCTGATGCGCTCGTGCGCGGCGTGCATGTCCACCAGCACGAGGCCGGCGGCGTTTTCGGCCAGCACGAAGATGCCGTGTAGCTGCGCCAGCGCATACCCCAGCGGCGGCGCGCCGTCTCCCGTATCGGCAGGCGCCGGTGCGGTCGCGTCGTTGCGTGCCGCGCCGTACAACGCGGCATAGGCGCCGATCTGTTCGCGCACCGGCAGGCTCATCGATCCCTGCCGCATTGCGTACGGCTGCGGCGCCACCATGCCCGCGAGCGGATGCGCGATGCCTGCGGGGCTGCGCTGCGTGCCTTCGAACGCGGGCGCGTTCGCCGCCGCGGCCGGAACGACGCCGCCGAGCGCCTCGCCGCCGGCGGCGCCGGCGCGCGCACCCGCGAGCGCCTGATGCAGGCTGCGGAACAGGAAATCGTGCACCAGGCGCGAATCGCGGAAACGCACCTCGGTCTTGGCCGGATGCACGTTCACGTCCACGCGCACCGGATCGATGTCCAGGAACAGCACGTAGGCCGGATGGCGGCCGTGGTAGAGCACGTCCGCATACGCCTGCCGCACGGCATGCGTCACCACGCGATCGCGTACGAGGCGACGGTTGACGAAGAAATACTGCTGGTCGGCCTGCGAACGCGCCGTCGTCGGCAGGCCGACCCAGCCGCTCAGGCGCAGGCCGGCCCCGTCGTGCGCGAGCGCGAGGCTCTGCGCCGGAAAGTCCGCGCCGAGTGCCTCGCCGAGGCGGCGCAGGCGCTCGTCGTCGCTGCCCGAGGCGCGGTAGCTGCGCACCTGCTTGCCGTTGTGCGTCACGCGCAGCTCGATGTCCATACGCGCGAGCGCGAACGCGCGCAGCAGCTCCTCGATGTGGCCGAATTCCGTGCGTTCGGCCTTCAGGAACCGGCGCCGCGCCGGCACGTTGTAGAACAGGTCGCGCACTTCGATGGTGGTGCCGGGCGGGTGCTGCGCCGGCTGCGCGGCCTGCAGCTTGCCGCCGTCGGATTCGATGCGCATGGCGTGCGCCTGCGACGCGGGCCGCGAAACGATGGCGAAGTGCGAGACCGACGCCATCGACGGCAGCGCTTCGCCGCGGAAACCCATCGTGGTCACCTGCTCCAGATCGTCGAGCGAGGCGATCTTGCTGGTGGCGTGGCGCGAGAGCGCGAGCGCGAGTTCGTCAGCGGGGATGCCGCTGCCGTCGTCGCGGATACGGATCAGGCGCATGCCGCCTTCTTCGAGTTCGACGTCGATGCGCGTGGCGCCGGCGTCGAGCGCGTTCTCGATCAGTTCCTTGACCGCGGAGGCGGGGCGTTCGACCACTTCGCCGGCGGCGATCTGGTCGATCAGGGTGTCGGGCAAGGTCTGGATCGGCACCGGCTCATCGCATGCGGGGAATCACGCGATTCTAGGGCAAGCGCGCGGCACCCGCTGCGCCACCCGTGACGGCACCGCGTTGCGCGCAATGGGCTCGACGCCCTACTCGGGATTCATCGCAAGCGGAATCGTCAGCCGCGCGCCGGCCTTGAGCGTGTCGCCCTTGATGCCGTTGGCGGCGCGCAGGCTGGTCAGCGAGACGCCGTGGCGCGTGGCGATCTGGCTGAGCGTGTCGCCACGGCCTACCACCACCTGGCGCGGGCGCGCCGTCGCATTGGAGGCAAGCCAGGTCCCGGGCGGTGGCTGCGCGCTGAAATAGTCGCGCACGCCGTCGACCACGGCCGCGGCGAGTTTCCTGCGGTGCGCCGGATCCTTGAGCTTCTTCTCTTCGGCCGGATTGCTGATGAAGCCGGTCTCCACCAGCAGCGACGGCACGTCCGGAGAACGCAGCACGATGAAGTTCGCGCGCTCGACGTGCGGCTTGTGCGTCTTGCCCACGCGCTTCATCGCATCGAGCACGTGGTTGGCGATGTCGTCGCTCGCCTTCATCGTGGCGCTCTGGGAAAGGTCCAGCAGCACCGCGGCGAGCGTGTTGTCCTTGTCGTCGAGCGAGACGCCGCCGACCAGGTCACGGTTCTCGCGGTCGGCCAGCCAACGTGCGGCCTCGCCCGATGCACCGCGCGTGGACAGCACGAACACCGACGAGCCGTTCGCGGTGGGCTTGTAGAACGCGTCCGCGTGCACCGAGATGAAGAGGTCCGCGCCGGCCTTGCGCGCTTTCTCGTAGCGCTCCTGGTGGACGATGTAGTAGTCGCCGTCGCGCACGAGGAAGGATTCGAAGCCGGGCTCGGCGTCGATCTGCTTCGCGAGCTCGCGGGCCACCTGCAGCACGATGTCCTTTTCCCACGAACCGGTCGGGCCGCGCGCGCCGGGATCCTTGCCGCCGTGGCCGGCATCGATCGCGACGACGATCTTGCGTTCGGTGTCCGGCACGGCACTGGCCACCGTGCGCACCGCGGGCGCCGGCGCGGAGGCGTTCGCCTGGCCGGCGACGGGCTGCAGGTCGATGACAAGGCGATGCCCGGCACCGGCATCGGGCGGCAGCAGGAAGGTCTTCGGCCGCACGCCGCCGTTGAGATCGAACACCACGCGCAGGTCCTTGCCCTGCTTGCCGGTGCGCACGCCCTTCAGCACGCCGCTGCCGGCGGCCGGGTCGAAGCCCGCGGCCAGCGTGGACGCGCTGATGTCCAGCACCAGCCGATCCGGATTCTGCAGCGTCAGCAGCTTGTACTGCACCGGCGCGGAGACATCGAGCACCGCACGCGTGGCGTCGGCTTCGGCCGAGACCCGCATCGAGCGGATCTCGGCCGCGGACGCGAGCGAACCGGCCATCGACATGGCCAGCAGCACGGCGATTCCGCCCCCTTTTCGCGCCCCAACGGTATGCATGGCGCGGATTCAATCACCAAAACGCCTCATGTGGCAAGCGTTTTTCCATCTAAATCCGATACCTGCACGTGATTCTTGAGGCGCTCGGAAGCTATCTGTTCAGGGTCCGTGCAGGACGTCGGGCGGTGCGAGGGCGGCGAGCCAGCGCGCGCCTGCCTCCGTGCCCGGTCGCAGCGTGACGCTGCGGCCGCTGCCCTCGACCCGCAGACGAACGTGCAGATCGGCGCGCGGCAGGGCGTTGCCGCCGCGTTCGGGCCACTCGATCAGCCACAGCGCGGCGTCCGCGGCGAGATCGTCCAGGCCGAGGAACTCGAGCTCGTCCGGATCGGCGATGCGGTACAGATCCAGATGCGCGATCTCGCCGCGCGGCACGGCGTAACGCTCGATCAGGGTGTAGGTCGGACTGCGCACCGCGCCGTCGACGCCCAGTTCGCGCAGGAAGGCGCGTGCGAGCGTGGTCTTGCCGGCACCGAGGTCGCCTTCGAGAAACACCACGGCCCGTTCCGGGGCGCTGGCCGCAAGCGCACGGCCGAGGGCTTCGGTGGCGTCGGAGCATGCGAGGGTGCGTGTGGTCACGGGTTGGCCAGCCGGCGCAGATGGGGAAAAAGGTCCGAAGCCAGCAGTCCGCGTTCGCCGCCCTCGCGTGCGGCGGCGTCGCCGGCTGCCGCATGCAGCAACGCGCCGGCGCAGGCGGCATCGAACGGCGCCATGCCCTGCGCCAGCAGGGCCGCGATCACGCCCGTCAGCACGTCGCCCATGCCGCCGCCGGCCATGCCCGGATTGCCTGCGGCGATGACGACGGGCGTGTGTCCGGGTGCGGCGACGATGCTGCCGGCGCCCTTGAGCACCACCGTGGCGGCATGGCGCCGCGCGAGCGCCTCGGCGGCGGCGTAGCGGTCGGCTTCGACCTGCGCGGCACTGCAGTCGAGCAGGCGGCCCGCCTCGCCCGGATGCGGCGTGAGGACGGCGGTGCCGAGCGCGCGCGGCGCGACGGCGAGCAGGTTGAGCGCGTCGGCGTCGAGCACGGTCGGCAGCGCCGCGGCCAGTGCCGCATCGAACAGGTCGCGCGACCAGTCGCCGCGTCCGAGCCCGGGTCCGAGCGCGACCACGTCGGCACGGTCGAGCAGCGCACGCAGCACCTCGGGCTCGTCGACGGCACGCGGCATGAGCTCGGGGCGCGCCGCGAGCATCGCGCCGACGTTGCCGTCGCGCGTGGCCACCGAGACCAGGCCGGCACCGGCGCGCAGCGCGGCTTCCGCGCACAGGCGAACGGCGCCGCCCATGCCGCTGTCGCCGCCGATCGCGAGCACGTGGCCGTGGTCGCCCTTGTGCGCGTCGCGCCGGCGCGGCGCGAGCCAGCGTGCGAGATGGCGCGCATCGACGGCGAACGCGGACAGCGGCTGGGCGTCGCGCGTCGCGGCCGCGATGCCGAGCGCGGCGAGTTCCACCGTGCCGGCCAGCGCGCGCGCGCGGCCGGTGAACAGGCCCTGCTTGTGCGCGATGAAGGTGACGGTCCGCTCCGCACGTACCGCCGCGCCGGGCGCGCTGCCGCTGTCGGCGTCGAGCCCCGACGGCAGATCGAGCGCCAGCACGTGGCGGTCCGCCGCATTGATCGCCTCGATGAGCGCATGCGCCGCGCCCTCGGGCGCGCGCCGCAATCCGATGCCGAAGATGGCATCGACGAGCAGGTCGCAGTCGGGCAGCGGCACGCCGGCCTCGAACACCTGCGTGCTGCCGCCGATGTCCTGCCACTGTTCCCGCGCGCGCCGCGCGCTCTCGGTGGAGGCCGCACGCGCGTCGACCACGAGCACCTGCACCGCGAGTCCGGCCATCCGCGCCAGCCGCGCGAGCACGAACCCGTCGCCGCCGTTGTTGCCCTGCCCGCACAGCACGCACACGCGCCGTGCCGACGGCCAGGCGCGCTGCAGCGCCGCGAACGCCGCGGCGGCGGCGCGCGTCATCAGCGCGTAGGCATCGATGCCGTCGTGCTCGATCGCGCGACGGTCGATGGCGCGGATGGCGTCGCTACGATAGAGCGCAATCGGCGGATGCATGCGTCGATTCTAGGGCCATTGCACCCCGGTTCTTATACTTGCGGGGTGAGCCGCCCGCCGTCCATCGATGCAAGCCCGGATCGTGCCCCCCTGGACATGGATCGACTCGCGCACGACATCCGCGCGTGGGGACGCGCGCTCGGCTTCCAGCAGGTGGGCTTCGCCGGCATCGACCTGCGCGAAGACGAACGCCATCTCGACGACTGGCTCGCCGCCGGCCAGCACGGCGACATGGACTACATGGCTCGTCACGGCAGCAAGCGCGCGCGCCCGCAGGAACTGGTGCCCGGCACGCTCGCCGTGATCTCGGTGCGCATGGACTACGGCGACGACGACCCGGACGCCGCATGGCAGACCCTGCGCAGCGGCGAGCGCGCGTACGTGGCACGCTACGCGTTCGGCCGCGACTACCACAAGCTGCTGCGCGCGCGACTGCAGACGCTGGCCGATCGCATCGCCGCGCACATCGGACCGTTCGGACACCGCGTGTTCGTCGACTCCGCGCCGGTGCTCGAGCGCGCGCTCGCGCGCAACGCGGGCCTGGGCTGGATCGGCAAGCACACCTGCCTGATCAACCGCCAGGCAGGGTCGTGGTTCTTCCTCGGCGAACTGTTCACCGACCTGCCCTTGCCGGCCGACCCACCGGCGAGCGCGCACTGCGGCACGTGCACGCGCTGCATCGATGTCTGCCCCACCGCCGCGATCGTGGCGCCGTACCGCGTCGATGCGCGGCGCTGCATCAGCTACCTCACGATCGAACTGAAAGGCGCGATCCCGGTGGAACTGCGTGCTCCGATGGGCAACCGCATCTTCGGCTGCGACGACTGCCAGCTCGCGTGCCCGTGGAACAAGTTCGCGCAGCGCCACGACGAGCCCGATTTCCGCGTGCGCAACGCGCTCGATCGCGCGACGCTCGTGGAGCTGTTCGCGTGGAGCGAAGACGAGTTCCTGCGCCGCACCGAAGGTTCGGCAATCCGCCGCACGGGGCACCAGGGATGGCTGCGGAACATCGCGGTGGCGCTGGGCAACGCGCCGCGCAGCGCGGCGGTACTGGCGGCGCTGGAGGCGCGGCGCGACGATGCGTCGGAGTTGGTGCGCGAGCACGTGGCGTGGGCGCTGGAGCGGCACGGGGTGCGTTGAGGCAGGGCCTGGTTCCGGCAACCCCCCTTCCGCCTGCCGGCACCTTCCCCCGCTGTGCGGGAGAAGGATTTCTTCGTTACGCGGTACGGCGGTGCCGAGCACCTTGCCGTTTGGAGGCTCGGAGGCTTCCGCACACAGCATCCCCAGCGCCGCGCACAGCGGAGCATCCCTTCTCCCGCACAGCGGGGGAAGGTGCCGGCAGGCGGAAGGGGGTGCGTGTACCAGCCCCTCCCGACCCTCACCCCCGCGTGCGCATCTCCTGCAACAACACGCGCGTCACCGCATCGTCCACCGGCACGTCGTCGCCGGCCACGGCCGGCAGCAACGACGCCGCGATCTTCTTGCCCAGTTCCACGCCCCACTGGTCGAACGCGTTGATGCCCCACACCACCGACTGCACATAGACACTGTGTTCGTACAACGCCAGCAGCGCGCCGAAGCTTTCCGCGTCGAGCTGATCGAGCAGCAGCATCGTCGACGGCCGGTCGCCCGGATACGCCTTCTGCGCGTCGGCGTCGCTGGCGCCGTTGGCGAAGGCTTCCGATTGCGCGAGCAGGTTGGCATGCAGCGCACGCCGGTTGTCCTCGAAGCCGTGCGGCGAGCGCAGCACGCCGATGAAGTCCGCCGGCACGGTGTCCGTGCCCTGGTGCAGTGCCTGGAAGAACGAATGCTGGCTGTCGGTGCCGGCGCCTCCCCAGACTACCGGCACGGTGGCCGTGTGCACCGGCTCGCCCTCCTGCGCCACGCGCTTGCCCAGGCTCTCCATCACCAGCTGCTGCAGGTACGCCGGCAGCCGGGCGAGGCGGTCGTCGTAGGGCAGGATGGCCTGGGTGCCGTACCCCAGTCCGTTGCGGTTCCAGATGCCCACCATCGCGTGCAGCACGGCAAGGTTGCCCTCGGCGGGGGTGTGTCGAACGTGCGCGTCCATCAGGGCCGCGCCGGCGAGCAGGCGCTCGAATCCGTCCATGCCCAGCGCCAGCGCGATCGAGAACCCGACCGCCGACCACAACGAATAGCGCCCGCCCACCCAGTCCCACATCGGCAGCACGCGCTCGGGCGCGATGCCGTGCGCGAGTGCCCGGTCCGGCTTCGACGACACGGCGTAGAGCCGCTCGCCGTCGCCGAGCCACGCGCGCAGGATGCTGCCGTTGAGCAGCGTTTCCTGCGTTCCGAAACTCTTGGAGACCAGGATCGCCGCGGTGCGCGCGGGGTCGAGGCCACGCAGCACGTGGCGCGCGGCGTTGCCGTCGACGTTGCTGAGAAAGTGCACGCGGAAGCGGCCGCGGTCGAGGTCGCGCAGCGCATCCAGCGCCAGCCGCGGACCCAGGTCCGAGCCGCCGATGCCGACGTTGACGATGTCGGTGACGCCCGAGGCGTCCAGCGCGGCGACGAGCGCGGCCATGCGCTCCCGCGTGGCGGACGCTTCGGCGAAGGCGGCGCGCGCGGTGTCGCCGGCGCCGAGGTCGGAGCGCAGTGCGGTGTGCAGCGCCGGGCGCTGCTCGGAGCGATTGACCGGATGGCCGTCGAACAGCGCGGCCAGTGCGCCGCTCACATCGCGCGCCTGCGCCACCGCGAGCAGCGCAGCCCAGGCTGCCCGGTCCACGCGCTGGCGCGCGAAGTTGGCGTAGAGCGGCCCGACCCTAACGGACAAGTCCGTCGCGCGCCCGGGGTCGTCCCGCACCAGGTCCGCCAGGTGTGCGTCGGTCAGGCGCGCGGCGTGCGGGGCGAGGGTCGAAAACCAGGGTGCGGAACGCATGCGTGACTCCAGGGTGTAGTTTTCTTGCAACATCGCCGGGATGGCGCTGCGTTCCCGATCATAACGTCCGCAGGCCGGCCCCGCAGCAGCACCGACACGCCGGATCCAATCCGTTGATCGATAAGGAAATAAATCGCGTCAACGAAACCGTCGGCCAAAAAAAACCCTCGCAGGAAACCCGGCGAGGGTGGAAACGGAGTGACGATTACCTGAAAAATGCGCCCTGCTTGTCCGGTCGAAAAGCGCGCGGTTTGCAGCGGATTTCTCGGGACGTGTCTAATCTACAACACCGTGTGGCGAAAAGCAACACCCGCGTTACATGCGTTCCACGGCGTCGGCCGGCGGTTCAGGTTCGAATTCGAGGTTGTCGATGAGCCGGGTGCCGCCGATCCGCGCGGCGATCAGCGCGACGAGGCCGCGGCGCTCGTCCGCGCGCGGCGGTGCCAGGTCCGCGGCACGCCGGATCGCGGCGTAGTCCGGCGCGAAGCCCGACCCGCGCAGCGCCGCCACGGCGTCGGCCTCGATGGCGGGGACGGCCCGGCCCGCGCGCCAGGCCTCGCGCATGCGCTGCAGCGTGGCGTGGATGGCCGGCGCCGCGGCGCGGGCCTGCGCGTCGAGGAAGCGGTTGCGCGAACTGAGCGCGAGGCCGTCGTGGTCGCGCTGGGTGGGAAGCGGCAGGATTTCGACGGGCAACGACAGCTCGCGCACCAGGTAGCGGATCACCTGCAGCTGCTGGAAGTCCTTGGCGCCGAACGCGGCCAGGTCCGGCTGCACCATGTTGAACAGCCGCAGCACCACCGTCGCGACACCGTCGAAATGCCCGGGGCGTGCGGCGCCGTCGAGTTCGTCGGTCAGCCCGGGCACGTGCACGCGCACGCAGGCCGCGGTGCCGAACGGATACATCTCGGCCACGCCGGGGCGGAACAGCAGATCGCAGGCGTGCGCGCGCAGGCCGGCCTCGTCGTCGTCCGGCGTGCGCGGATAACGCGCGTAGTCCTCGTTCGGACCGAATTGCGTCGGATTGACGAAAACGCTGGCCACCACGCGGGCGCAACGCCGCTTCGCCGCGTCCACCAGCGCGTGATGGCCCGCGTGCAGATTGCCCATCGTCGGCACGAAGCCGATCGACTCGCCCTGCCTGCGCCAGCCGCGCACGGCTTCGCGCAGGTCCTCGACGCGCTCGACGATGCGCATCAGTCGTAGCCGTGCTCGTGTGCCGGGAACACGCCGGCGTGCACATCCTGCACGTAGGTGCGGAACGCGGCCTCGACCGAGCCGCTCCCGGCGAGGAAATCCTTCACGAAGCGCGGGCGCCGGCTGCCGTGGCCGACGCCGAGCATGTCGTGCATCACCAGCACCTGGCCGTCGCACGACGCGCCGGCGCCGATGCCGATGGTGGGAATGTCGAGCAGTTGCGTGATCTCGCCGGCAAGCTGGCGCGGCACGCATTCGAGCACGAGCAGCGACGCACCGGCCTCCTGCAGCGCCAGCGCGTCGGCACGCAGGCGTGCGGCGACGGTGCTGTCGCGGCCCTGCACGCGGTAGCCGCCGAGCTTGAGCACCGACTGCGGCGTGAGGCCGATGTGGCCGCACACCGGGACGTCGCGTTCGGCGAGGCAGCGCACCACGTCGAGACCCGGCCCGGCTCCTTCGAGTTTCACCATCGAGGCGCCGGCCTCGCCGAGCAACCGCTGCGCACCGTCGAGCGCGCGCTCGCGCGTGGCGTAACCCAGGAACGGAAGGTCGGCCACCAGCAGCGGACGGCGCAGGCCACGCGCGACGCTCGCGGTGTGATAGACCATGTCGTCGAGCGTGACGGCAAGCGTACTGCTGCGGCCCTGCGCGACCATGCCGAGCGAGTCGCCGACCAGCACGGCGTCGACGCCGGCCGCGTCCATCGCACGCGCGAACGAGGCGTCGTACGCGGTCAGCATCGCGATCGGGCGCTGCTCGGCCTTCATGCGCCGCAGCAGCGGCACGGTGACCACGGCCGCGGAAAGATCGGTCTCTTGCATCTGGACGCCCGTTGCGCGGAGGAGGGTCGTTGCGCCGGCGCGGTCGCGACGCCGGAAGCCCGCTAGGGTACCGCCTCGATGCCGTCGCGATCCAGATTGGCGAGCACATCGGCCACGCGACCGTGCGACGGAAGCTCCAGCGCGGGGGCAAGGTCGGCCAGCGGCACCAGCACGAAGGCGCGTTCGTGCATGCGCGGGTGCGGCAACTGCAGATCGGGGGTGTCGACGCGGGTGTCGCCGTGCAGCAGCAGATCCAGATCGAGCGAACGCGGACCCCAGCGCTCGCTGCGCTGGCGGCCGGCGTCGTGCTCGATGCGGCGCAGGTGTGCAAGGAGCGTCTGCGCGTCGAGTTCGGTGGCAAGCTCGGCCACGGCGTTGATGAAGTCCGGTTGCGCGAGCAGTCCCCACGGCGGCGTGCGGTACAGCGCCGAGCGACGCAGCAGCACGGTGTCGGGGATGCCGGCAAGCGCCTCGAAGGCGCGTGCCAGCGCGTCGCGCGGATCGCCGAGGTTGCTGCCGAGTCCGACGAAGGCGCGGACCGGCGCCGCTGCGCTCATTCCGTGCCGGCGCCGGCCGGTTTGCGCCCGCTGCGGCGGCGCCGGCGCTTGGGTTTTCCGGTGCCGGCCGTGCGCGGCGCGCCGGCGAGTTTCTCGACGAGCGTCTCGGGCGCCAGACCCTGCGCCTCGCGCCACCAGGCCAGTTCGTCGGCGAGTTCGGGCACCACCGAGGCGCGCAATTCGAGGAAGTCGAACGCGGCGCGGAAGCGCGGATGCGCAAGCAAGCGCATCACGCGCTTGCGCTGGCGCGTACCGAAGCGCGACTGCATCCACCAGATCTCGTGCATCGGTGCGCTGAACCGGCGCGGGATCGCGATGCGCGAGGCCTGCCGCAACGTGACCCGGTCGGCCGCGCGTTGCTCGGCGATGGCGAGTTCGTGCCCGCCGTCGAGCAGTTGCTGCAGATCGTGCGCATACGCCGGCCACAGCAGCGCGGCGAAGAGAAAGGCCGGCGTCACCGTGCGGCCGTCGGCAATGCGCGCATCGCTGCCGCGCAGCGCGGTCATCAGCATCGCGCGGCACAGGCCGCTGCCGTCGGCGGCGAGTGCGGCGGCGGTGTCGGGCAGCAGGCCTTCGACCAGGCCATGCCGTTCGAGCCGCTCGAAACTGTTGGCGGCGTGGCCGGCGAGGAACATCTTGAGCGTTTCCTCGAACAGCCGCGCGCTCGAGGCCTCGCCCAGCAACCCGGCGAGCCGCGCGATCGGTTCGGCCGCGGCCGGATCGATGCTGAAATCGAGCTTGGCCGCGAGCCGCACCGCACGCAGCATGCGCACGGGATCCTCGCGGTAGCGCGACTCGGGATCGCCGATCAGGCGCAGGGTCCGCGCCATCACGTCCTCGTAGCCGCCGACGAAATCGCGCACGGAAAAATCCGACACGGTGTAGTACAGCGCGTTGGCGGTGAAGTCGCGCCGCACCGCGTCGTCCTCGATGGTGCCGTAGACGTTGTCGCGCACGAGGCGGCCGTTGTCGACTTCGCGCTCGCCGGAGCCGTCGTCGGTGTTGGCGCGGAACGTCGCCACCTCGATGATCTCCGGGCCGTACACCACGTGCGCGAGGCGGAAGCGCCGACCGATCAGGCGGCAGTTGCGGAACAGCGCCTTCACCTGCTCGGGCGTGGCGTCGGTGGCGACGTCGAAATCCTTCGGCGCGCCGCCGAGCAGCAGATCGCGCACCGCGCCGCCCACCAGATACGCGCCGAAGCCGGCTTCGTTGAGCCGGTACAGCACGCGCAGCGCGTTCGGGCTGATCTGCTTGCGGGAAATGGTGTGCTGATCGCGCGGGATCACGCGGGGATCGATGCGCGGTGCGAGGCTGGTCTGTTCCACTTCACTCGTCTTGGAGGGCGGCGTCGGCCGCCGGTAACGATGCGGCGGGGCAATTGTCGGCCCCGGGCGAATTCCCTATACTAATCGTTCGGCTTGACGCTGCTCAATGGCGCACGCGCCGCACCCCCGCCGCTCCCTTCGTCTAGTGGTCCAGGACACCGCCCTCTCAAGGCGGGAACACGAGTTCGAACCTCGTAGGGAGCGCCATCCTTCGTTGCCGGACGTTGCCCCCGATGCCCTTCGTCGTGACCGAGAACTGCATCCGCTGCAAATACACCGACTGCGTCGAAGTCTGCCCCGTCGACTGCTTTCACGCCGGACCCAACTTCCTGGTGATCGATCCGGACGAGTGCATCGACTGCACCCTGTGCGAACCCGAATGCCCGGCGAACGCGATCTTTCCGGAGGACGACGTGCCTGCCGGGCAGGAGCAGTTCATCGCGCTCAATGCGGAACTCGCCAAGGTGTGGCCGGTGCTGGCGACGCGGCAGGACCCGCTGCCCGACGCGGCGGAGTGGGACGGCAAGCCGGGCAAATTGTCCGAACTGCAGCGTTAGGCGCTGCCGCCTTGCGCCCAGCATGGAGCCACGCGTGCGCCGTGCCGCCGACGCGGCGCGCGCGCCGCCTTCAATGATCGGCGCGCGCGACCTTGCCGCGCTGCGCCCGAGATCACATCAGCCCAGGCGCTGCCGCAGCAAGCCCAGCAGCTTCGCGCCCGCACCGCTGTCGATTTCCTTGCCGTCCTGGCTCACCGCGGAAATACGCGTGCCCTCGCCCGACGGCGCGATCTTGATCAGGAAATTCTCGCCGTCGAAGTTGACGTTGTAGACCGACAGCAGCTGCGCCGCCTCGCCGACCGCCACGCCCTCGACGCGCTGCAGCGCGATGCCAAGACGCGTCCAGACACTGTCCGGGGTGTCGGCGACGACAAACGCCTGGCTCGGCAGCGCGATCGGCCGCACCGCGCCCGGCGCACCGGCGGCAGGCGCGCCGGACACGGCAGGCACTTCCATCGTCGGATCGGCGGCGGGACGGTCCAGATCCGGCGGGATCTCCAGCGGACGGCTCTCGGGACTGTTCTCGTAACCGGTCTTGGCGCGGAACCAGCTGCAGCCGCTGGCGGACAGGACGGCGAGCGAGATCACGGCCACGACGGCGGCGCGCAGCTGGGTCGGATTCGACATTGGAACGTTCTCCACGGAAAGAGTGATGCAACAGTAAGGATGCGTCGGAATCGGCGGGACGGGTCAGGCGGCGAGCGCGCGCAGATGGCGCGCTTCGATGCGTTCGACGGCGGCAGCCATCTCCGCCAGGTACACGCGGTGCGGCGGCGACAGCGGCAGCAGCGGCAGGCGCAGCGCGTCGGCGCACAGCTGCAGCTGCGCGAGCACGGCCTTGGCCGGAACGGGATTGGATTCGACGCCGGTGAAATCGATCAGCGGCGCGAGCTCGGCCGCCAGCGCGCGCGCCGCGTCCGCTTCGCCGCCGCGCGCAAGATCGCACAACGCGCGGAACGCGCGCGGCGCAAGATTGGACACCACCGACACCACGCCGTCGGCTCCGGCCAGCAGCGCACGGCACGCGGTGCCGTCGTCGCCGCTCAGCACCGAAAACGCGGACGAGCGCAGCGGCAGCAGCGCCGTCATGCGCTCGGGATCGGCGCGCGCTTCCTTGATGCCGACGATGTTGGCGTGTGCGGCAAGCGCGGCCGTGGTGTCGGGCAGCAGGTCGCAACCGGTGCGGGCGGGCACGTTGTAGAGCACCACCGGCAAGCCGCCGGCGTCGGCCACGGCGCGGAAGTGCTGCAGCAGGCCGTCCTGCGTGGGCCGCACGTACGGCGGCGTGACCACGAGCGCCGCATCGGCGCCGGCATCGCGCGCCAGGTGCGTATGGCGAATGGTTTTGTCGGTGCCCGACAGGCCCGTGCCGGCGAGCACCGGCACCTGCCCGGCAACCACGCGCACCGCGTCGCGCACGAGCGCCGCGTATTCGTCGTCAGACAACGTGGCCGCCTCGCCGGTGGAACCGGCCACCACCAGCGCCTGCGTGCCGCCGTCGAGCTGACGCGCGAGCAGTCCGCGCCAGGCGTCGTGATCGACCCGGCCGGACGCGTCGAACGGCGTCGTGAGCGCAGTGATGCTGCCCTGCAATCGCAAGCGGAAAACCCTGGGCGGAATGGCCCGCGATGTTACTTGCGGGGGTAAAGCAGGGGCAAGTATGCTGCCGGCGCGGCTGACGGTCCGTTCAGTGATCCGACGCGCCCGCCGCGCCACGTGCCTCTCCCGCTGCATCGCGATCCCGTCGGAACCCGCCTTGACCGAACCTGCGCCGCGCCCCAACACGAACGAAAACTATCTGCTCATCAACGCCTTCGCGACGCATCCGGACTCCCCGCTGCTCGCGGTGTCCCGGCGGATCACCGACAGTGGCTGCAATCTGGTGGACGCCCGCCTCTCCACGGTGGGACGCGATGTCTCGGTGCTGGCGCTGGCGTTGGGTTCGTGGGATGCGGTGGCCAAGCTCGAATCGGGACTGTCGCGCCTGGAGCGCGAGGACGGCATCCGTCTGGTGTGGTATCGCACCTCGGCCAAGGCGCCGCAGAGCAACCTGCTGCCGTACGTGGTCGAAGTCGTGGCGGCCGACAAGCCCGGCATCCTGTTCCAGCTCGCCGATTTCTTCGACCGCCAGGGCATCAGCATCGAAAGCCTGCACAGCTCGCGCTACCGTGCGATGCAGACCGGCGCGGACATGTTCTCCGCGCAGGTGACGATCGGCATTCCGTCGAGCATGCACATCGCCGCGCTGCGCGACGACTTCCTCGAATTCTGCGATCACCTCAATCTCGACGCCATCATGGACCCGATGAAGTTCTGACGCATGGGCGAGACCATCGACACCGTTCCCGCACTCGACTTCACGCTCTCCGACGGCCGCACCGCGTCCTTTGCCGACTACGCCGGCAAGTGGCTGGTGCTGTTCTTCTACCCGAAGGACAACACGCCCGGCTGCACGCAGGAAGGCATCGACTTCCGCGATCTCGCGCCGCAGTTCAAGCGCGCCGGCGCCGCCATCCTCGGCATCTCGCGCGATTCGGTGAAGACGCACGCCAACTACGCCGCGAAGCATGCCTTCCCCTTCCCCCTGATCAGCGATGCCGACGAGGCCGTGTGCAAGGCCTTCGGCGTGATCAAGGAAAAGACGATGTACGGCCGCAAGGTGCTCGGCATCGAACGCAGCACCTTCCTGATCGCGCCCGACGGCCGCATCGCGCAGCAGTGGCGCGGCGTGCGCGTGCCCGGCCACGCCGCCGCCGTGCTCGACGCGCTGAAGCTCGAAAAAACCGCCAAGTGACGCACCTCGCCCTCCCACCCGTCCGCTGCGATGCCCCATGCATCCCGGCGGTCTTCGTCGTTCCCTTCGCAAGGACTCCGCGATGACCCGAAGCAAGCGCATCTACGTGCTCGACACCAACGTCCTCATGCACGACCCGACCGCGCTGTTCAAGTTCGAGGAACACGACGTCTACCTGCCGATGATGGTGCTGGAGGAACTGGACGCGGCCAAGAAGGGCATGTCCGAGGTCAGCCGCAACGCGCGCCAGGTGAGCCGCTTCATCAACGAACTCATCGAGACCAACGGCGCGGACAACATCTCCGCCGGGCTCAGGCTCGTGCGTCCGCAGGGTCTGCAGCTGAAGGTGCGCGACCAGATCGGCTCCCTGCGCTTCCAGACCGAGCCGGTGGATCCGGCGCGTGTCGGCAAGGTGATGCCGGACAACCAGATCCTCGCGTCGATCCTGCAGCTGCGCGAGGACAACCCCGGCGTGCCGGTGGTGCTGATTTCCAAGGACATCAACCTGCGCATCAAGGCGCACATCGTCGGCGTCAAGGCCGAGGACTACGAGAACGACCGCGCGCTCGACGACTTCAGCCTGCTCTACACCGGCTCCAACGAACTGCCCGAGGACTTCTGGCAGAAGCACGAAGCGGACCTGCGCTCGTGGAACGAACGCGGCCACGGCTTCTACGAGGTCAGGCGCGCGGAAGGCGAAGACTGGCATCCGAACCAGTTCCTGTATCTGCCCGGCGAGGAAGAACTCGAACTGCGCGTGGTCAAGCTCAACGACGAACGCGCGGTGCTGCAGATAGTCAACGACTATCGCGGCCACTCGCACCACGTCTGGGGCATCGGCGCGCGCAACCGCGAGCAGAACTTCGCGCTCAACGCGCTGATGGATCCGGACATCGACTTCGTCACCCTGCTCGGCACCGCCGGCACCGGAAAGACGCTGCTGGCGCTGGCTGCGGGCCTTGCGCAGACGATGGACCAGCAGCGCTACCGCGAGATCATCATGACACGCGCGACGATCTCCGTCGGCGAGGACATCGGCTTCCTGCCCGGCACGGAAGAGGAAAAGATGACGCCGTGGATGGGCGCGCTCACCGACAACCTCGAGGTGCTCACCCACACCCCGCAGGAAGGCGGCGCATGGGGCCGCCAGGCGACCAACGACCTGCTCGCCTCGCGCATCAAGATCCGCGCGATGAACTTCATGCGCGGCCGCACCTTCCTCAGCCGCTACGTGATCATCGACGAGGCGCAGAACCTCACGCCCAAGCAGATGAAGACGCTGCTCACGCGCGCCGGGCCGGGCACGAAGATGGTGTGCCTGGGCAACGTCGAGCAGATCGACACGCCCTACCTCACCGAGACGACGTCCGGCCTCACGTACGCCGTGGACCGCTTCAAGCAGTGGCCGCACAGCGCGCACATCACGCTGCGGCGCGGCGAGCGTTCGCGGCTGGCGGACTTTGCGTCGGAAGCGTTGTAACGGTTCGACAGCGCGAACTTCGCGGCTCGCCTCGGACGCTCCCCCTCGTCGTCCCGGCGAACGCCGGGACCCAGCGACTTTGTCCTGCGCCTGCCGGGAACGTCCTTGCCGGAAAAGCGCGGCAACGCCGATCAACGTCACTGGGTCCCGGCGTTCGCCGGGACGACGGAGGAAGGGTTGCGCATCGGAGGGAGGGTTGCGCATCGGAGGAAGCGTTGCGCCGCCGCTGCCCGCGCCGCAAAAAACGAGGGCTCCCTCGCGGGAGCCCTCTAATCAAGCCCTGAACTTGATCGAGTAACGCGTTGGGTCAGAAGGGCACCGACAGCACCGCTTCGACTTCGAACTGCGAGCTGCGGTCGAAATCGCGCAGCGTGTACGGCACCGCGCCGAGGAAATAGGTGTCCGCCGAATAGCTGGCGTTGAAGGCGATTTCGCCCAGCTGGCCGACGCCGCGGCTGTAGCCGAGCAGCACATTGTTGCTGGACATGTCGCGCAGCGCGCGCTGCAGGAGCTCGGACGTGGGTTCGGGCTGCTGCGTGGAGGTGTAGCGCAGGCTCCAGCGGCCGTCCCAGCGGTCGGCGAGTGTGCCTTCGATGGAGTACACGGTGAGGTCGCGCCATGCGAACGCGGGCGAACCGCCGTCGCCGAGCAGCGAGAGGAAGCGCGTGGGCAGCGCCGCGCTGGTGAAGGCGTCGATGTCGCTGTAGTAGACGCGGTCCACACCGAGCGACAGCGTCGCGAACGACAGCGGTGCCCACGACAGGCGCGCCTCGACGCGGCCGGGCACGTCGAAGTCGCCTGCTTCGGCATAGACGCCGCGGAACGAACGGAACGCGTCCATCTCGATCTTCGACTGGGCACTCACGCTCCACGCCAGGTGGCCGTCGAGCGGCGCCCAGTAGCCGACGCGCATGCCGTGCCCGGTTGACTGCTCGCGCGTGCGGCGGCCGTCGATCTCGCGCACGCCGATCGTGTCGGCACCCGCGCTCCACGGCGCGGCGCCGAGGCCGTCGCTGGCAAAGCGCTGGCGCGCGACGATGGCGGTCACGCCGAAGCGCCCGCGCTGACCCAGCGCCCCTTCGTACGTGGACGAGACGAACTCGTTGCGGATGGCATTGCGCGGACCGTCGAAATCGACCACGTCGCCGCGCGGTGTCGCCGTGCGGGCGCCGTTGTCCCCGACGCCGGCGCTGTCGAAGCCCACGCTCAGGCGCGCGCCGGTGAGGCCGACCGCCGCCAGTGATGCACTGCGCAGTAGACTCGCGTCGCCCTGCAGCGAATCGAACAGGGTGGGCGCGGCGCGCGGCCCGTCCGTGTCGGCCCAGGCGTATTCCGGCATCACGCCGCGGCGGGCATACTCGCGCCATTGCGCGAGCACGTCGCCCGACTGCGCCGATGCGGCGCCGGCGCACAGCAGCCCGATGCACGCGGCGAGACTGCGCTTGAGCGGAAAACGGGACGGGGTGATCGCGGACATGGTGTGAACAGGCCGGTGTTGCGCGGCAGTATCGCGAAGAAGCAACACCCGGTCAACGGGATTTTCACGTTTTCGCGCGGCGGTTAGCGGTGTTCCGGCCTGCGACCCTGCCGCGCCACGGCAGGAATGTTGCTTTGAAACAACAGGACGATCGACCGACGTCGGTGCTGAGCATCGCCGGCTCGGACAGCGGCGGCGGCGCCGGCATCCAGGCCGACCTCAAGACCTTCGCCGCCCACGGCGTGCACGGACTGACCGCCATCGCCGCGCTCACCGCGCAGAACACCCGGGGCGTGCGGGCGATCCATGCGCCGCCGACGGCCTTCCTCGCCGATCAGCTCGATGCGCTCTTCGAGGACTTTTCGATCGGCGCGACCAAGATCGGCATGCTGGCGACGGCGGACATCATCGAATGCACGGCCGCGGCACTGGATCGCCATGCCGCAGGCAACATCGTGCTCGATCCGGTGATGGTCGCCAGCACCGGCGCCACGCTGCTGGCGCCGGACGCGCTTGCGGCGTTGCGCGAGCAGCTGGTGCCGCGCGCCGCGGTGCTGACGCCGAACCTGCCGGAGGCGCAGCTGCTGCTCGGTCGCAGCATCGCCGATCTCGATGCGATGCGGGTGGCGGCGGTCGATCTGCACGCGATGGGCGCCGCGAGCGTGTTGCTCAAGGGCGGGCATGGCGACGGCGAGACCGTGGTCGACCTGTGGTTCGACGGCATCGAACGGGTGGAGTTTGCGCATCCGCGCCTGCCGGTCGAAGGCCACGGCACCGGATGCACGCTGTCGTCGGCCATTGCGGCGCAGCTCGCGCTGGGCAGGACCGCGCGCGACGCCTGCCGCCTGGCCTGCGACTACGTGCACGGTGCGCTGCGCCACGCGACGCGGCCCGGAACCGGCCCGGTGTCGGTGCTCGCGCACGAATGGAACCGGCAACGCACCGCGGACGGCGACGCCACCCGCTGACATCGACGGCCGCACTCCGGGCACCGGGCCCGGCTCGGCCGTCAGCCGTTCACGCGCGCCGCGATCGCCGCCGCGAAGCCCTGCGTGGTGCCGTTGCCGCCGAGGTCGGGGGTGGTGCCGTCGCGCGCTTCCATCGTCGCGACGATGGCGCGGCGCAGCCGGCGCGCGTCGTCCTCGCGACCCATGTGCGAAAGCATCTGCCCGGCGCCGAGCAGCAGCGCGGTGGGGTTGGCGATGCCGCGCCCGGCAATGTCCGGCGCCGACCCGTGCACCGCCTCGAAGATCGCCACTTCCGCGCCGATGTTGGCGCCCGGCGCCAGGCCCAGCCCGCCGACGAGCCCGGCGCACAGGTCCGAGATGATGTCGCCGAACAGGTTGGTGGTGACGATCACGTCGAACTGCTCCGGCCGCATCACCAGCTGCATGCAGCAGTTGTCGACGATCATCTCGTTGAAGCCGATCTCCGGATAACGCGACGCGACCTCGCGCGCCACGCGCAGGAACAGCCCGGACGTGGTCTTGAGGATGTTCGCCTTGTGCACCACGGTGACCTTCTTGCGCCCGGCCGCCTTCGCCGCCTCGAACGCGTAGCGCACGATGCGCTCGGACCCCTTGCGCGTGATCTTCTGCGTGAGCGTGGCGGTTTCGCCGTCGGCCGAGAGGTGCTGGCCTTCGCCGATGTAGGCGCCTTCGGTGTTCTCGCGCACGGTCAGGATGTCGATGTCCTGGTAGCGCGACTTGGTGTTCGGGAACGAGATCGCCGGGCGCACGTTGGCGTACAGGTCGAAGTGGCGACGCAGGCTCACGTTGATCGAGCTGAAGCCTTCGCCGATCGGCGTGCTGAGCGGGCTTTTCAGCGCGATCCGGTGCTTGGCGATGCTCGCGAGCGTGGCGGCGGGCAGCAGTTCGCCCTGCGCTTCGTAGGCTGCGAGGCCGGCTTCGACGAATTCGTAGGAAATGCCCAGCTGCATGGCATCGAGCACGTGCAGCGTGGCGTCCATGATCTCGGGGCCGATGCCGTCTCCGCGGATCACTGCGATGGTCTGTGTCATGGAATGGGGTCTCGGCGTGCGGGCGCGACGCGAACGGCCGCGGGGAAACCATGCATTATCGATCAAGCGCGGCTTGCGGTACAGTTGCTGCATGAATGTTCGCCGCTCGCTCGCCACCCTGCTGTTTGCCGCCGTCGCCGGCGCGTCGCTCGTGCGCGCGAACGAAGCACCGCAGATCCGCATCGAGCCGGCCCAGCCCACCGTCGGCAAGGCGCTGCGCGTGGACGTGGACGCGGCCTGGAGCGACACCTGCCCGCCGCGCTTCGAGTCGGCTGCCATCGACGGCTTCGACATCACGGTGCGCGCGGTGCGCGATGCCGGTCCGTGTACCGGCGACGCCACGCCCTACCGCGTGTCGGCCGGCGTGACCGAGGCGCAGGCCCTGCGTCCGACGCGCGAAGGCGTCTACCGCGTGCGCTACGAGGTGCGCAACGGTGCGCGGGGCGAGCCGGAACTGCACGGGTTTCGCCTGCTGCAGGTCGGCGACGGCGAAGACGCGGGATTCGTGCCGGAAACCGGATTCTGGTGGCCGGAGCTTGGCGGCGAATTCGGCCGCGCCGGGCCGGGCATCGGCGTGCAGATCGAGGTGCAGTCGGGCACGGTGAGCGTCAGCGCACTGGGTTACGGCCCGGACAACCGCGCCGGCTGGTTCTTCGGCGTGGGCGCGCTCGACGGACGCACGGCGCACCTGGACATGAGCCTGCTCGACGGCGGCGCCGGCCCCTTCGAGGCGTACTCGCCGCCGAAAACGATGCAGGCCGTCGGCCACGCGGAGCTGGAAGTGATTTCGCCCAGCCGCGCCGTGTTGTGGTTCGTGCGGGCGCAGGGCGCGGGCCGTGCGGTGCGCGTGGAGCCGATGTCGATCGTGCGTTTCAGCTTTGCGCAGGAACCGGGCGAGGCGCTGATCGGGCGCTGGCTGATCGTGCCCGAAAGCGACGACGGCACCGCACCGCGCCGCATCGCGTTCACCCGCATCGAACGCCGGGCCGGCGAACTGGCGCTGCGCGACGCCTCGGGCGAACACGCCCTGCTGTGCGAAAGCCCCGCGTCACTGCCCAACTCGCCGCCGGGACTGTGCCGGCTGGAATCGGCATCCTCATCGGAAGCCTCGGTGGAGTTCACCGACGTCGGTCTGCAGCAGATGCGCGGCTGGGACGGCGCAGGGCGACGGATGCTGGCGTTCCGCATCGAGCCGTGATGGATTCGGGCGCGGAGCGGATTGGACGGCGTCGCGCCTGAAGCCTGGCTACTGCCACAGCCATCCACATCGCAGCCGACCGCTGCAATCACCTCCCCTCTCCCGCGCAGCGGGGGAGGGTGCCGGCAGGCGGGAGGGGGCGCTCCACTTGCTGCGAAACTCCATCCCGACGGCTGCATCCACGCCAACAGCACCCCCTCCTGCCTGCCGGCATCCTCCCCCGCTGCGCGGGAGAGGAGAATTTCGCTGAAGCTTGCCGTTGGAGGTGAGCGCCTCCGAGCTGCCAAGCCAAGCTCGTCGTCGAAGGTCAGCATCTCCGACCTGACGAACCGACCTCCCCCTCAGGGCACCCGCTCCCGAATCGGCAAAGACATCCCGCGCAGCCCGCGCCGCGCCCTCAGCCGTGCGTATGCGGCGGCGCGTCGACACCGGTGCCGCCTTCGAGCCGGTCGAGGAAGTCGACCGCGCGCCGCAGGTGCGGAATCACGATGCTGCCGCCCACGACCAGTCCCACGCTGAACGCCTCGAACATCTCGTCGCGCGTGACGCCTGCCGCGCGGCATTCGGCCACGTGGTAGCTCACGCAGTCGTCGCAGCGCAGCACCAGCGACGCCACCAGGCCGAGCAGCTCCTTGGTCTTCACATCGAGCGCACCGTCGCGGTAGGTCTGCGTGTCCAGCGCGAAGAAACGGCGCACCACCTGATTGTCGTGCGCCAGGATGCGCTCGTTCATACGCTTGCGGAACGCGGTGAATTCCGCGACGCGATCGCCCTCCTCCGCGCCGCTCACGACTGTGCCTCCAGCAGTGGCGCGAACTTGCCGGCGCGATCGAGCGCGACGAGATCGTCGAAGCCGCCTACATGCGTGTCGCCGACGAAGATCTGCGGCACCGACGTGCGCCGGGCGCGATCGAGCATTTCCCGGCGCCGCTCGAAATCCAGATCCACCCGCACCTCGGTCCAGCCCACACCGCGCTGCTTGAGAAAGTTCTTCGCCGCCACGCAGTAGGGACAGATCGCGGTGGTGTACATCAGCACCTCGGGCATGGATCGGGCTCCGGTTTCTTGACCTTGCGAATATGAGCGCCCGCCCGCATTTTTTCCAGCCTGCGCCACGCAACGGCGGTTGCGGTTTACATGCAATTAACGCAGCCTGCGCCGTCGGGGGCCATTATCGACCGAATCTGCCGGAACCACCCGCCATGACCCGATCCGCCCTGCGAACCGCCCTGCTCGCCGCGTTGTTGTGCGGCGGAACGCTGCATGCCGACGAGCCGGGCCAGTTGCCCGACATCGGTTCGTCCGCCGGCGAGGTGCTCACTCCGGCGCAGGAGGACCAGTACGGCGCGATGACCCTGCACGAGCTGCGCCGCTACAACCTCATCCTCGACGATCCGCTGATCGACGGCTACCTGCAGAACCTCGGCTTCCGCCTCGCCTCGCGCAGCGATCGTCCGCGCCAGTCGTTCACGTTTTTCATGGTGAACTCGCGCGAGATCAACGCGTTCGCCACGGTGGGCGGATACATCGGCGTCAACGCCGGGCTGTTCCTCACCGCCGAACGCGAGGACGAGGTGGCGGCAGTGATGTCGCACGAAATCGCGCACGTGACCCAGCGCCACGTGTTGCGTTCGGTCGAGGCGGCGCAGCGCGAATCGATCCCGATCCTGCTCGCCACGCTCGGCGCCATGATCGCGGCGCAGCAGGTCGACAGCAACAGCAGCGGCGACGCGACCCAGGCTGCACTCGTCGGTGGCCTGTCGCTGATGCAGCAACGCCAGATCAACTACACCCGATCGAACGAGAGCGAGGCCGACCGCATCGGGATCCAGACCCTGGCCCGCGCAGGCTACGACCCGATCGCGATGGCGGATTTCTTCGCCCGCATGGAACGCGCCTCGCGCGGCAACCAGGGCGGCTACAACGCGCCCGAATACCTGCGTTCGCACCCGGTGAACACCACGCGCGTCAGCGAAGCCAAGGACCGCGCGCGCAACATCCTCGGCTGCGGCGTGGTGCGTGTCGGCGCACCGAGCGCCGACACCGGCGATGCGGACTCCCTGTCCGCCGACGCGACCTCGACGTCGGCCGAGGTCCAATGCACGGCGCTCGCACCGGCGTCGGTGCCGCGCCCGAACGTGCCGGCCAATCCGCTGCTGTCGGCGGAGATCCTGGCCGCTCTGCAGGCCGACGCCGCGCCCGGCGGTGGAAGCGACATGTTCCCGTGGGCGCGCGAACGCATGCGCGTGCTCACTGCCGACAGCGCCAACGCCGCGATCGGCGAGTACGACCGGCAGCGCCGTGCCAACCCATCGGACTTCAGCGATGCGCAGCGTTATGGCGCCGCACTCGCGCGCAGCCGCGCCAGCCAGACGCAGGCCGCGCAGGCCGAGCTGCTCGATCTTGCCGCGCGGCACTCGACGCCTGCCGCCGCACTGTGGCTGCAGCTTGCGCTTGCCGAAAACGAACACCGCGCAGGCCACCGCGCCGCCGCCTTCGCACGTTACGAGACGCTGCTGCAGAACATGCCGCGCAGCCGCGCCGTCGCCCTCAGCTATGCCCACAGCCTGTCGGAGGACGGCAGCGTCGCGTCCGCGCGCAAGGCCCAGGAACTGCTGCGCCCGCTCCTGCCCGAGAGCGGCAACGACCCGACCTTCCAGCGCGCGTTCGCCCGCGCCAGCGAAGTGGCCGGCGACCTGGTCCGCGCCGGCGAAGCCCATGCCGAAGCCGCCTACCTCTCCGGCCGCGCCGAGGACGCGCTCAACCAGCTCGGCGCGCTGAAGAAGCGCGACGATCTCGACTACTACCAGCGCGCCCGGATCGACGCCCGCATCGCCTCGCTGACGCCGCTGGTGCTGGAACTGCGCAAGCAGGGGCTGCGGCCCGGCGACGCCGGCGCGCGGCTGGGCTTCGACGATGCGGATCGGACCCGGTCGGAACCGGCGGAAGACACGCCGCGCCGGCTGCGTTTCAGCGTCGGCGGCAGCAACCGCTGACGCTGCGGCACACGGGCCGCGACCGCGGTAACCTGACGGTCACAAAACTGTCGTCTACTGGTGTCCGACATCCGTAGCTGAAGGCCGTCGCGTGCAGAAGCGCATCCTGATCGTCGAAGACGAACCCGCCATCCGCGACATGGTCGCCTTTGCCCTGCGCAAGGCCGACTACGATCCTGCCCACGCCGGCGACGCGCGCGAAGCGAGCCTGTCGATCGCCGAACGCGTGCCCGACCTGATCCTGCTCGACTGGATGCTGCCCGGCACCAGCGGCCTGGAAATGGCGCGCCGCCTGCGCAAGGACGATCTCACCCGCAGCGTGCCGATCATCATGCTGACCGCGCGCGGCGAGGAAAACGACCGCGTCAACGGCCTGGAAGCCGGCGTCGACGATTACGTGGTCAAGCCTTTTTCCGCGCGCGAACTGCTGGCCCGCATCAAGGCCGTGATCCGGCGCTCGGGCAGCGCCGACGAGGACGGCAGCGTGAGCCTCGGCGGCCTGCGCATCGACGGCGCCGCGCACCGCGTCTTCGCCGGCGATACGCCGGTGCCGATCGGCCCCACGGAGTACCGGCTGCTGCATTTCTTCATGACCCATGCCGAACGCGTCTACAGCCGCGCGCAGCTGCTCGACAATGTCTGGGGCGGCAACGTGTACGTCGAGGAACGCACCGTCGACGTGCACATCCGCCGGCTGCGCAAGACGCTCGAACCGTGGAATCTCGACACGCTCGTGCAGACCGTGCGCGGCTCGGGCTATCGCTTCTCGGTCAGCGTCTGAACAGTCCGCGCGAATGGCTCGACCTGCTGCCGTGGCGGCTCGGTGCCCTGGTGCTAGTCGCCGCCGGCATCGGCGGGCTGCTCGGACAGTTCTGGCCCGCGCTCGCGCTGTGTTTCGGCGTCATCGCCGCGTGGCAGTTCTGGCAGCTCTCGCGCCTGCTGCAATTGTTGCGCACACAGCGGCGCGTGCCGCCGCCGCGCGGCATCGGCCTGTTCGCGCAGCTCACCGAGCAACTGCATCGCCGCCAGCATGAGGCGCGCACGCGCAAGCGCCGCCTCACCACGATGCTGCGTGCGTTCCGCCAGGCGGCCGCGTCGCTGCCGGACGCCATCGTCGCGCTCGATGCCGACGACCACCGCATCGAATGGTTCAACGAGGCCGCGCAGCGCCTGCTCGACCTGCGTTACCCCGGCGACCTCGGCCGCCGCCTGACCCGGCTCGAAACCGTGCCGCGCGTGGCCGAATGGTTGCGCGGCGACGCGCAGGAGCCGCTGCTCGACCTGCCGTCCCCGTTCCACCCGGGCCACCGCCTCACCCTGCGCCTGCTCGAATACACCCCGCAGCAGAAGCTGCTGGTGGTGCGCGACGTCAGCAAGCTGATGCACCTGGAACAGGTGCGGCGCGACTTCGTCGCGAACGTCTCGCACGAATTGCGCACCCCGCTCACGGTGGTGCACGGCTACCTCGACATGCTCGATCCGGACGACATGCCCGACCTTGCACCGATGCTGCGCGAAATGCGCACGCAGTCGTTGCGCATGACGCAGATCGTCGAGGACCTGCTGACGAT
This sequence comes from Chiayiivirga flava, assembly GCF_014202825.1. GTDB lineage: Bacteria > Pseudomonadota > Gammaproteobacteria > Xanthomonadales > Xanthomonadaceae > Chiayiivirga > Chiayiivirga flava. The sequence continues at coordinate 644,808 of NZ_JACHHP010000001.1, forward strand.
CTCGCGTCTGGAGGCGCAGGAACGGCTGCCGACCGAACGCATCGTCATGCGCGCCCTGCTCGACACGCTGCAGCGCGAGGCCCGCGCGCTCAGCCACGGCCAGCACGAGATCGAACTGGTCGACACCGCCGGCGTGAATCTCGCCGGCTCCAACAAGGAGCTGCACAGCGCGTTCTCGAACCTCGTCAGCAATGCCGTGCGCTACACGCCCGCCGGCGGGCGCGTGCGGCTGCTGTTCGAACGCACCGCTGGCGGCGGCGTGCGTTTCGCGGTCGAAGACACCGGCCACGGCATTCCGGCACAGCATATCCCGCGCATCACCGAGCGCTTCTACCGCGTCTCGACCAGCCGCTCGCGCGAGAGCGGCGGCACCGGTCTCGGGCTGTCCATCGTCAAGCACGTGCTGAACCTGCACGGCGCGCGACTCGCGATCGAAAGCGAAGTGGGCCGCGGCAGCACGTTCGCCTGCGAATTCGGGCCCGAGCGCGTGGTCGAACGCGGCGCGGCGCTCTCCCAATTCGACGAGGATTGATATGCTTGCCGCTTCGCGAGGGCCGCGCGGGCACGTGCACGCGGACCCTCGCCGACGTTCGATCCGACCGCCGTCCCTTGCCGGGTGCACGCGAACGACGCGCACGTGTCCGGCCGACGACGGATGCTTCCCTGCCAGGTGACACATGCCGAAACCGATCGACCTGCGCGACCCCAGTCTCTACAACAACCGCGAACTGGCGCAGCTGGAATTCAACGTGCGCGTCATGGCGCAGGCGATGGACGAGCGCCTGCCGCTGCTCGAGCGACTGCGTTATCTGTGCATCAGCTGCACCAACCTCGACGAATTCTTCGAGATCCGCGTCGCGGCCGTGCGCCACCTGCAGGATCTCGGCGGCCCGACCACGGCCGACAACCTCTCGCCCGCCGCCGCGCTCAAGCTCATCCACGAACATGCCGGCATCCTGGTCGAATCGCAGTACCGCTACTGGCGCGACGTGCTGCGTCCGCAGCTGGCCGACAGCGGCATCCGCATCCTCTCGCGCGAAACCTGGAACGCGCGCCAGAAACGCTGGCTCAAGCAGTACTTCGACGACGAGATCATGCCGGTGCTGTCGCCGCTGGGCCTGGACCCCGCGCATCCGTTCCCGCGCATCCTCAACAAGAGCCTCAACATCGTCGTGGTGCTGCAGGGCAAGGATGCGTTCGGCCGCGCCGGCAACATGGCCATCGTGCGCGCGCCGCGCTCGCTGCCGCGCATCATCCAGATCCCGCCGGACATTTCCGGCGGCCCGCACGACTTCGTGCTGCTGTCGGCGGTGCTGTCGAATTTCGTCGACGACCTGTTTCCCGGCATGCACGTCAAGGGCGCCTACCAGTTCCGCGTCACGCGCAACTCGGAGCTGCTGGTCGACGAGGACGAGGTGGAGAACCTCGCGCACGCACTCAAGGGCGAACTCGCCGGCCGCGGTTTCGCGCGCGCCATGCGGCTGGAGATTGCGGACAACTGCCCGAAGGCCATCGTCAAGATCCTGCTCGGGAACTTCGAACTGCCGGAAAATGCCGTCTACCGCATCAACGGGCCGGTGAACCTCAACCGCGTGATCGCGGTGTACGACCTCGTCGACCGGCCCGAACTGAAATTCCCCGCGTTCAAGCCGCGCCGCCATCCCGACGTCGACGGCGATTCGCTGTTCGAACGCATCCGGCGCAGCGACGTGCTGCTGCACCATCCCTACGATTCGTTCAATGCGGTGCTCGACCTGATCAAGGAAGCGAGCAGCGATCCGGACGTGCTCGCGATCAAGCAGACCCTGTACCGCGCCGGCAAGGATTCCGAGCTCGCCCTGCATCTGATCGAGGCGGCCCGCAACGGCAAGGACGTGACCGTGGTCATCGAACTGCGCGCGCGCTTCGACGAGGAGGCCAACATCCGCCTCGCCGACCGCCTGCAGGAAGCCGGCGTGCAGGTGGTGTACGGCGTGGTGGGCTACAAGACGCACGCCAAGATGATGCTCATCGTGCGGCGCGAAGGCCGCAAGCTGCAGCGTTACGCGCATCTGTCCACCGGCAACTACCACGCCGGCACCGCGCGCGCGTACACCGACATCGGCCTGATGACGGCCAATCCCGACATCGGCGAGGACGTGCACCGGCTGTTCCAGCAGATGTCGGGCCTGGCACCGGCGTACAAGCTCAACTGCCTGCTGCAGTCGCCGTTCACGCTGCACAAGGCCCTGCTGCACAAGTTCCAGCGCGAAGCCGACCATGCCATCGAGGGCCGGCCCGCACGCATCATCGCCAAGATGAATGCGCTCAACGAGCCGGGCGTGATGGAAGCGCTGTACAAGGCGTCGCGCGCCGGGGTGAAGATCGATCTCATCGTGCGTGGCGCCTGCTGCCTCAAGCCGGGCATCCCCGGCGTGTCGGACAACATCCGCGTGCGCTCGGTGGTCGGTCGGTTCCTCGAACACAGCCGTGTCTACTGGTTCGAGAACGGCGGCGACGCGGAACTGTACTGCTCCAGCGCCGACTGGATGGAGCGCAACCTCCTGCGCCGCATTGAGACGTGCTTCCCGATCATCGATCCCGGCCTTGCCGAACGCGTGTTCCGCGAGGAGCTGGCAAACTACCTCGCGGACAACCAGCAGGCTTGGGAAATGCAGCCGGACGGCAGCTACGTGCGCGTCGCGCCCGCCCCCAACGCGATGCCGCATTCGGCGCAGGACGCGCTGCTGGCCCAGCTATGCCTCTGAAGGCCGCCGACATCGACGCCACTGCCTTGCCCGACGGCGAACTGATGGCCGCGGTGGACCTCGGCTCCAACAGCTTCCACATGATCGTCGCGCGCAGCGTGCTCGGGCAGCTGCGCATCGTCGATCGCCTGCGCGAAACCGTGCGCATGGCCGCCGGACTCACCGCCAACGGCGACATCGAACGCAGCGCGCGCCAGCGCGCGCTCGATTGCCTGGCGCGGTTCGGCGAGCGCCTGCGCCACATTCCGTCGCAGCGCGTGCGCGCCATCGCCACCAACACGGTGCGCCAATTGCGCAATCCGCAGGCGTTTCTGGTGCCGGCGGAAACCGCGCTCGGGCATCCGATCGAGATCGTGTCGGGCCGCGAGGAAGCGCGCCTGATCTACCTCGGGGTGGCGCAGGACATGCCACCGTCGGCGAAGCAGCGACTCGTCATCGACATCGGCGGCGGCTCCACCGAATTCATCGTCGGCCAGGGCTTCGAGCCGCTGGAGCGCGAGAGCCTGCAGATGGGATGCGTGGCCACCACGCGCCGGTTCTTCGCCGACGGCAGGCTCACGCGCAAACGCTGGAAGGAAGGCCTGACGGAAATTTCGGCCGAATTCCAGCAGTTCGCCTCGACGTACCGCGACCTCGGCTGGCAGGAAGTCATCGGCTCGTCGGGCACGGTGAAAGCCATCGGCGAGATGCTGGGCAATTCGAAGAACACGCGCGGCGCCATCACCGACGCCGGCCTGCTGCGACTGCGCGACACCCTGCTCGACTTCGACACCCTCGACGACATCGACCTCCCCGGCCTGTCCAACGACCGCCGCCCGGTGATCGCCGGCGGCGTGCTGATCCTCGAGGCCTGCTTCGCGGAACTGGGCATCAAGCGCATGCTGGTGTGCGAGAGTGCGATGCGCGAAGGCGTGCTGGCCGACATGCTCGGCCGCGCCGCGCAGCGCGACCCGCGCGATGCATCGATCGCCGCGCTGATGCAGCGTTACGGCGTGGATCGCGAACATGCCGCGCGCATCGAGACCACGGCACTGGCGCTGTTCGACCAGTTGGCCGACGCATGGGAGCTCGACGGCGACGATCGGCTGCTGCTGGCCTGGGCCGTACGCGTGCACGAGATCGGCCTTGCCATCGCGCACAGCCAGCACCACCAGCACGGCGCCTATGTGCTGGAGCATTCGGACATCTCCGGCTTCTCGCGCCAGGAGCAGCAGCAGCTCGCGGCGCTGGTGCGTTGCCAGCGGCGCTCGATCCCGGCCGGCGTGCTGAATGCGCTGCCCGAACGCAACATGGCGCCGACGCTGCGTTGCATCGTGCTGCTGCGACTTGCCATCGCGCTGCACCGCAGCCATGACCGCGCGCCGCTGCCGCCGCTGACCCTGGCCGCGGACCTGCGCGGCGGCCTGCAGCTCACGCTGCCGCGCGCATGGCTCGACGGACACGCGCTGACCCGCGCCGACCTCGACACCGAACGCGAAGCGCTCGACGCGATGTCGATCAAGCTGCAGGTGCGCGCCAGTGGCTGACGGCAGGCCGCGGATGTCGCACAACAAAAAGCCCCGCCGAACGCGGGGCCTTCTCTTGTCCGAAGCGACGACGGAGAACGATCAGTCGCCCATCAGCTTCTGGCGGTGCTCCCAGCGCTCCTGCGCGTCCAGGCACAGCGTCGCGATCGGCCGCGCTTCCAGACGCTCCACGCCAATCTCTTCGCCGGTTTCCTCGCAATAGCCGTAGGCCCCGTCCTCGATGCGCTTGAGCGCCTTGTCGATCTTCGAGATCAGCTTGCGGTAGCGATCGCGCGTGCGCAGTTCGAGCGAGTTCTCGGTCTCGCGCGTGGCGCGCTCGGCGTCGTCGCCGACATCGCGCACTTCCTCGCGCAGGTTGTCGATGGTCTGCTTGGATTCCTCGACGAGCTCCGCGCGCCAGTTGATCAGCTTCTGGCGGAAATACTCGAGCTGCGAGGGATTCATGTATTCCTCGCTCGCCGAGGGCTTGTACCCCGGCGGCAGGTCCACGCGCTGCGCCACGGCGAGCGGCGGGGGTTCGTTCTGCGAGATGACGCGGTTGGGTTTCACGGCCTTGGCGCGGGCACCGTCGACGTTGCGCGGTGCGGCCGGCTTGGCGGCCGGGGCGGAATCCTTCGATACTGCGGCAGTCATTGCGCTCCCTGCGGATGTTGCGGCGTCCGCGCTCCTGCCCTTGGCGGGCGCAGCGGATTTCACCGGGGCGGCGGCCTTGGCAGGCTTGGCCGCCACCACCGGCGGCGCCTTCGCAGGCGTCACCAGCTTGACGATTTTTTCGGCCAGTCGCTTGACCGGCCCCTTCTTCGCGGCGGCAGCCGCGGGTTTTGCCTTGACGGCGGACTTTGCCGGCGGCTTGGCTGCAGGCTTCGCTGCGGGCCGGGGCGCGGGCTTGGCCTTGCTCGCCGCCTTGCCCCTGGCGGGCGCGGGCTTGGCGGCCGCTTTTTTCGCCGCGGGCTTGGCCTTGGCGACGGGTTTTGCCGGCGCCTTGCGTGCGGGCGCTGCCTTGGTCGCGGGCTTGGCGGCCTTCGCCGCAGGCTTCGCGGGCTTCTTCGCCGCCTTGGCAGCGGGCTTCTTCGAGGGTTTGGGTTTGGCTGCCACGATGAGGGCCTTGTGTTTCCTTGAGCCGCAGCGGTCGGGTGTTATAGCGTAGACACATGACCGCAGCAAGCGAATCCGCCCATTGTACCGTGTGGCGCCACGGCGTGCGCCGATGACCTCGCCTGCGGTCATCCTGCTGCGCGGCTACAAGCGTTTCATCAGCCCGCTGCTCGGACAGCATTGCCGGTTTTATCCCAGCTGCTCGGAATACGCGATGCAGGCGATCGAACGCCACGGCCACGTGCGCGGCATCTGGCTCGGCGCGCGGCGCCTGGTGCGCTGCCATCCGCTGTGCGAAGGCGGCCACGATCCCGTGCCCGACAGCTGGCCACCGCCGAAGCGGCGCTGAATCGGCGCCGCGCCTGCGTCCGGTCGCACGCGACACGGACGTATCATGTGCGCTGCCGTTCCACTACCGGGAAGCGCCGTGAGCGATTGGTTGATCCGCAACGCCCGCCTCGTCAACGAAGGTCGCCAGTTCGACGCCGACCTGCGCATCCGCGGCGGCCGCATCGAACGCATCGACGGCAATCTCGATGCCCGCCCCGGCGAACAGGTGCTCGATGCGCACGGCCGCTGGCTGCTGCCCGGCATGGTCGACGACCAGGTGCACTTCCGCGAGCCCGGGCTCGAACACAAGGGCGATTTGGCCACCGAATCGTCGGCCGCGGTGGCCGGCGGCATCACCACCGTGATGGAAATGCCCAACACCAGACCGCCGACGCTCGACGCCGTCGCGCTGCAGGACAAGTACGACCGCGCCGCCGGCCGCTGCCGCGCCAACTTCGGTTTCTACATGGGCGCCAGCAACGACAATCTCGCGCACATCCAGCGCGTCGATCCGAAGGCGACGCCCGGCATCAAGGTGTTCATGGGCGCGTCGACCGGCAACATGCTGGTCGACGATCCGGCCATCCTCGATGCGATCTTCCGCGACGCGCCGACGCCGATCATCACGCACTGCGAGGACACGCCGACCATCGACGCCACGATGGCGCAGTTCCGCGCGAAGTACGACGACGCGCTGACCCCGGACATGCACCCGGACATCCGCTCGCGCGAGGCCTGCATCAAGTCCACGCGCCTGGCGCTGGAGCTCGCGCGCGGCCACGGCACGCGCCTGCACGTGCTGCACATCAGCACCGCCGACGAACTGGCGTTGTTCGAACGTGGTCCGCTGGTGGACGCCAACGGCAAGCGCCGCAAGCAGATCACCGCCGAAACCTGCATCCATTTCCTGCGCTTCGACCGCCGCGACTACGCAACGCGCGGCAACTTCATCAAGTGCAATCCCGCGATCAAGGAATCGAGCGACCGCGAGGCGCTGATCGCCGCGCTGGTCGACGACACCATCGACGTGCTGGCCACCGACCACGCACCGCACACGCTGGAAGAAAAGCAGCAGCCCTACATCACCGCACCCTCCGGCCTGCCGCTGGTGCAGGACGCGCTGCTCGCGGCGCTGGAGCTGGTGCACGAAGGTCGTGTCTCGCTGCTGCAGATCGTCGACAAGCTGGCGCACGCGCCGGTGCAGCTGTTCGACGTGAAGGAGCGCGGCTATCTGCGCGAAGGCTATTTTGCCGACCTCGTATTGGTCGATCCGCAGGCCGGGCACATGGTGGAGCGTGCGAACGTGTTGTCGAAGTGCGGCTGGTCGCCGTTCGAGGGCGTGCGGTTCCGTTCGCGGATCGATGCCGCGTTCGTCAACGGCGAGCTGGCGTGGGACGGGCAGCGGCTCATCGGTGCGCCGAACGGGCAGCGGCTGGAGTTTGCGCGTTGATTTTCAAGATGTGTGGGTTACCCGACGAACGATGGCAACCCCACAGCCCCCGTCGTCTCGGCGAACGCCAGGACCCAGCGGCGTGGCTCTCCGCAACCGATCGCCCCGGCAAACAACGCCACTGGGTCCCGGCGTTCGCCGGGACGACGGTGCGGGGTCGTCTGCGCCGCGCGCAGTCCGATTCACGTTTCGGCAGGTTCGTTGCGGTCGCACTTGCGATAGCGGCCGCGCTCGCAGGCACGACCGCCACCGCCGCCAACACCGTCACGCTGCCCGAACGCGCCAGTCAGGGCCAACTCCTCGTCGGCCAGACCACGCCCGGCAGCACGGTGAAACTGCGCGAACGCACATTGAAGGTCGACCCCGACGGCCACTTCGTCTTCGGCATCGGCCGCGACGAAGCCCGCAATGCGCCCGTGGACATCACCTTCCCGGACGGCGAGACGCGTCGCATCGCGGTGCAGGTGCTCAAGCGCGACTGGCCCATCGAGCGCGTGAACGGCGTGCCGCAGTCCACCGTCGATCCGCCGCCCGCGATCGCCGCCCGCATCGCGCGCGAACAGGCGGCCGTGGCGAAGGAACGCAGCCGCGACGACGCGCGCAGCGATTTCGCGCAGGGTTTTGTCTGGCCGGTGCAGGGCCGCATCAGCGGACGCTTCGGTCGTCAGCGCATCTACAACGGCTCGCCGAACGCACCGCATTCGGGCACCGACATCGCCGCGCCGGCCGGCACCGCGGTGCGCGCGCCGGCGGCCGGGATCGTCACCTTCGCCGACAGGGATCTCTACCTCACCGGTGGCACGCTGCTGATCGACCACGGGCACGGCGTGTCGTCGTCGTTCCTGCACCTGTCGCGCATCGACGTGAGCGTCGGCCAGCGCGTGGAACGCGGCGAGACGGTGGCCGCCGTCGGTGCCACCGGCCGCGCCACCGGACCGCATCTGCACTGGGGACTCAACTGGCTCGACGTGCGGCTCGATCCGCAGCTGCTCGAACTGCCGCCGCCCGGCCGCTGACGCGGCTCAGGCCACGTCGTGGCGCAGATAATCGAACAGCCCGACACCCGCTACCACCGTGCCGCCGAGCAGACCCGCCGCAACCAGTTGAGGCTTTTCCAGGTATCGCGGTTGCGCGTGAGGCACGTCCCTCATCCGCCCTGCCGGGCACCTTCTCCCGGCGGGAGAAGGAACGCCGGATTGCACGCGTTCGCTCGTCCTTCTCCCCTCGGGAGAAGGTGCCGAAGGCGGATGAGGGAAATACCTGCCGGTTCGCGATAGCCATGATCGAGCCGACTCTCCGAGCCACCTTATCCCGGCGGCCACGCCATCCGGCGGCCCGCCAGCAGATGCAGATGGATGTGATACACCGACTGCCCGCCGTCCTGATTGCAGTTGAACACGGTGCGGTACCCCGCCTCCGCAAACCCTTCCCGTTTCGCGAATGCAGCAGCCGCCAGCACCAGCCTGCCGACCAATTCGGCCTGGCCCGGTTGCACATCGTTCAAGGTCGCGATCGGCGTTTTCGGAATGAACAACACGTGCACCGGCGCCTGCGGGTTCACATCATGGAACGCGAGCACGTGCTCGTCCTCGTACGCGACGCGCGCGGGGATTTCGCGGCGGAGGATCTTGTCGAAGATGGTGTCTGGCATGGCGGCAGAAGAGGAGTGAGTGGGGAGGAGTGAGAAACCAGTGGGGACGGCCCGGTGCACTTTAACTCCATCGGCCCCGGCAAACGCGCCACCCGCAATGCCTTCACGCGTGACTCGTTCCTCGCTACGTGTTTCCCGCGCTCAGACATCAAGGCGCGAGCCGAACGCATGCGCCAGCGTACCGCGGTCGATGTATTCGAGTTCGCCGCCGAGCGGCACGCCGTGCGCGAGCCGGCTGGGGCGCACGCCGTGCTGGCGCGCTACCTGTGCGAGATAGTGCGCGGTGGCCTCGCCTTCGACGGTGGGATTGGTGGCGATGATGAGCTCGGTCACTTCGCCTTCGGCGAGCCGCGCGGAGAGCAGGTCCAGGCCCAGCTCCTTCGGTCCGAGACCGTCGAGCGGCGACAATCGGCCGAGCAGCACGAAATAGTGGCCGCGGTATCCCGTGGCCTGTTCGATCGCGGCCTGGTCGGCCGGCATCTCGACCACGCACAGCTGCTGCGCCTCGCGCGACGCGTTGCGGCACAGCGCGCAAACCTCGCTTTCGCTGAAATTGCGGCAGCGTTGGCAGTTGCCGATGCGCTGCATGGCGTCGCCGAGCTTGGTGGCCAGGCGTCGGCCGCCGTCGCGGTTGCGTTCGAGCAGATGATGCGCCATGCGCTGCGCGGTCTTGGCGCCGACGCCGGGCAGGCAACGCAGCGCTTCGATGAGTTCGTCGAGGAGAGTGGAGGAACTCATGCGGAGGCCACGTCAAGCCCGCCTGCCGCACGGGCGTCACGGGCGCGCAGCATGCGCATCAGAACATGCCGGGCAGCTTCATGCCCGGCGGAATCGGCATGCCGGCGGTGGCCTGCGCCATGCGCTTCTGGGTTTCCTGGTTGACCTTGTTCACGGCGTCGTTGAAGGCCGCGGCGATCAGGTCTTCGAGCATTTCCAGGTCGTCCGCAGCCGTCTTGTCGATGCGCACGCGGCGCACGTCCATCTTGCCGGTGAGCGTGATCTGCACCATGCCGGCTCCGGCCTGGCCGTTCACTTCGAGCTGGGCGAGTTCCTCCTGCGCGCGCTGCATGTTTTCCTGCATCTTCTGCGCCTGCTGCATCAGGTTGCCGAGTTGTCCGCGCATCACGTTCTCCTGGAATGTCGATCGAATGTGGAATGGACCGCGTGCGGCCGCACGCCGCTCAACGCTCGTCGAGCGGCCGCACCGAATCGGGGACGATGCGTGCGCCGTTCTGCATCAGGCGCTGCACCGTGGGGTCGTTCGCGAACGCGGCTTCGGCTTCGACCTGGCGCTGGTCGCGTTCGCGTGCGGTGCGGTGGTGCAGCGTTTCCGCACCGGCCGCGCCGCGGGGCGCGGCGGTGGTGAATTCGAGCCGCGGAGGCGTGCCGAGCACGTCGCCGAGCGCGGCGGCGATCTGCGCGTCGAGCGCCGGGTTGCGGAAGATGTCCTGTGCCGGCGGAAGATGCAGCCGCAGCGTGTTGTCGACGTAGGCGATGAACGTGGCGTGGTCGATGACGGTCCGCGCCGGGCCGCGCAGGCTGGTGGCGCGCAGGGCATCGAGCCAGTCGTCGTTGTTGCGCAGCGGCATGGCCGGCGATCGCGGCGGCGCTGCCTCGTGGATCGAGCGCACGGGCGCGGGCGCGTCGCCCGCTGCACGCGGTACTGCGGGCTCGACGGCAGGCGTGGATGCAGTGGTATCTGCAATGCGATGCGGTGTGGGGGGCGCTGCGGACCGGTATGGCCCGTCACCAAGCGCGGCGCGCGCCGCGTCGACTGCGGCCGCGCGCGTCGGCGCGTCGCGGACGGTCGCCGCGACAGGCTCACGCTGCGGCGCCGCCACCCTCGCCGACCCGCCCTGTGCCGGCCGGAACGCCAGCATGCGCAGCAGGGTCATGTCGAAACCCACGCGCAGACTCGGCGCAAGGCTGAGGTCGCGGCGCCCGTGCAGTGCCATCTGGTACCAGAGCTGGATCAGCTCGGGCGACACCGTCGACGCGATGCCCGGAAGATCGATGCGGTCGTCGCCGATCTCGATGCCGGGCACCAGCTGCAGCAGCTGCACCCGGTGCAGCGCCTGCGCCAGCTCGTCCAGCGCGGATCCGAAATCCGGCGCGAAGCCGGCGATGCGTTCGGCCACCTCCATGAGTCCCGGTCCGTCGCCGGCCGACAGCGCGGCGAGCAGCGCGCCGACCTGGGTGCGGTCGACGGTGCCGAGCATCGTGCGCACGTCGTCCTCGACGAGCGCGCCGTTGCCGAATGCGAGCGCCTGGTCGAGCAGCGACAGCCCGTCGCGCAGGCTGCCGTCGGCGCCGCGCGCGAGCAGCGCGATGGAGCCTGTGTCGTGCGTCACACCCTCGGCCGCGAGGATGGCGTCCATCTGGCCCGCGATCTGCGCTTCCGTGAGGCGTTTGAGGTTGAACTGCAGGCAGCGCGACAGCACGGTGACCGGCAGCTTCTGCGGATCGGTGGTCGCGAGCAGGAACTTCACGTGCTCGGGCGGCTCCTCCAGCGTCTTGAGCAGCGCGTTGAACGCGTTTTTCGACAGCATGTGCACCTCGTCGATGAGGTACACCTTGTAGCGGCCGCGCGTGGGCATGTATTGCGCGTTGTCGATCACCTCGCGCACGTCGTCGACGCCGGTGTTGCTCGCGGCGTCGATTTCCAGCAGATCGACGAAGCGGCCCTGGTCGACCGCCGTGCACACCTCGCACACGCCGCACGGTTCCGCGCCGACGCCCTTTTCGCAGTTCAGGCTCTTGGCGAAGATGCGCGCGATGGTGGTCTTGCCGACCCCGCGCGTGCCGGTGAACAAAAAGGCGTGGTGCACCTTCCCCGATTCGAGCGCGTTGCTGAGCGCACGCACCACGTGTTCCTGCCCGACGAGTTCGGCGAAGCGGCGCGGACGCCATTTGCGGGCGAGGACGAGATAGGACATGGCAACCGGTTCGGACAGCGAACCGGCATTGTCCCACCGGGGACCGGTGGGGCCAAGCGCGGGCGTATCAGCCCGGCGTCATGAACCCCAGGTCCGGGCCTTCGATCGACAGCAGCGGGCCCTCCATGAATTCGAGATTCGGGAAGATGTCGCTGCGGTCCGCGCCCGACAGCCCGAACCAGGTCGCGAGCGTCGCGGCGTACTGGTCGGCGGACAGCGTTGGGATGATCTGGCCCCAGCCGGCATCGTCCGGATTGCTTTCGGGCGGACGCAGGTCCGGCATGCGGCCGTAGATGCGACCGCCGTCGACGCCGCCGCCGAAGACAAGGTGGTGCCCGCCCCAGCCGTGGTCGGTGCCGTCGCCGTTGTTGGTGAGCGTGCGGCCGAACTCGGAGGCGGTGAACGTAGTGACGCTGTTGCCGAGGCCGAACGCGGGCGCATCGAGCACGTCGTAGAACGCCTTGACTGCCTGCGACAGGTCGCGCAGCAGGCCGGGTTGCTGCTCGAGCTGTGCATCGTGCGTGTCGAAACCGCCGATGCCGGCGAAAAACAGCTGTCGCGTCATGCCCAGCGCCGCGCGCACGCGGATCACGCGCGCGATCATCAGCAGCTGCGCGGCGAGGTACGGCAGCTCGGCGAGGTTGTCCGGATCCCACGGCAGGCCGAACGCGTCCCAGAACGGACGGAACACCGCATCGTTCACCGGAATCGCGAGCAGCGCGGTGGCGACCTGCTCGGTGGCCGCCATCGTCGAACGGACCTTCTGCGCGTAGGCACGTTCGAACGGATGCGCATACTCGCGGTTCATCATCGCGTTGAAGGTGCTGCAGCGGCGCGCGTTGGACCAGGCCTCGCCTTCGCAGCCGGGCGTCTCGGTGGCGATGAAATCGATGTCTTCCACGCCGCCGGCCGACATGAAATACGGCGACACCGAGACACCGGCCTGGAACACGTTCTCGCCGTCGAGCGAGATGTTCATCGACAGCGCCGGGTTGCCGTTGTCGCTCGCGAAGATGTCGGCCAGGCGCCCGCCCCAGCCGGTGCGCGTGACGCTGTCGGCGCGCGGCGTCTGCCACAGCACGGACTGGTCCGAGTGCGAGAACAGCTGCGGCGGCAGCGGTGTGCCGGGCAGCTCGTAGCTGGCCTTGTTCACCGGCCGCACCAGCGGGCCGACGTTGGCGACGATGGCGGCGCGGCCGGCGTTGAACATCTGCTGCGTGCCGGTCATCGACGGATGCAGGCCGAACTCGCCGCCGCCGAGCGGCGCCACGGTCGGATTCAACGCCAGCAGCTGCGCGTTCGGCACCGCCAGCGAGCCGCGCGTGCCCGCATAGATGCCGTACGGACTGCCCGCGGGCGGGGCGCCGCCGCCGGCATGGCGCGGCACCACCATGTTGAAGCTGTCGTTGCCGCCGTACAGGTAGATGCACACCATGGCGCGGTAGTCGACGCCCTTGGCGAGCAGCGTCCGCGGCATCGCCGCATTGGCGAGCGAAAGCTTGCCCAGCAACGAGCCGAACGCGGCCGAGCCTGCGGTGGCGCAGAGGCTGCGGCGGAGGAAATCGCGACGTCGCATCGAAGTCATCTCATTTCTCCACGACGTATTCGGGCGAGGTCAGCGTCAGCCACAGCATGTCCTGCGCGCGTTCGCGCATCTGGTTCGCGCGCCACTCGCCGCTTTCGGCCCAGTCGTACGGTCCGATGTCGATGTCCTCGGCGTGCGCTTTCAGCGCGTCGTACATCGGCATCGACATGCGCCGGCCCAGGAACAGCAGGTCGATGCGATCGAGCATGCGGCCGGGTTCCTCCGCCAGCGCCACGTACGGCGCGAGTTCGATCTGCATCGGATCCCACTCGCCGATCCACGGGTTGCCGCGGAACGCCCAGTAGATCTTGCCGCCGATGTCGTTGGACAGGCGCGTGATGTAGGTGTCGGTGGTGATCTGGAATTCGGGCGAGAACAGACCCGCGTTCGCGATCTCGCCGGGCAGCTGGTAGTTCGGCAGGAAGAAATTGAACACCGTCGGCGAGCGCTGCACGGCCTGCGCCAGCGCGTACTCCGGCCAGCCTTCGCCGACACTGCCCGAGTTCGACCGCGCGTCCAGCGCGCGCCACAGTTGCGTCAGACGCAGCAGCGGTTCGCGCAGCTTGCCGGCGTGCGCCGGTGCCGCGGCGAGGCTGCGCGCTTCGGGGTCCATGACGATGGAGCGCACCACGGCGCGCAGATCGCCGCGCACACCCGATCCGTTGTTGGCGAACACCGCCGCCACGCGCCCGACGTACGCCGGCGACGGATTGCTGGTGACCAGGCGCTGGATCAGCAGTCGCCCGAAGAACGGGCCGACGTTCGGATGCCGGAACACATTGTCGAGCGCCACGGCGAGATCGGCACGTGCACTGCCGCCGCCCAAAAGCAGACCGTTCGCCGGGCTCACGCCGGGATACACCAGCAGCTGCTTGCTTTCGGCCACCGCGTGACGCGGATTGCCGTACGGCGTGCCCTCGCCCCACGGCACCATCGGCGTCCGCCAGCCCGGCGCCTGCAGCCAGTCGACGGTCGAGCCTTCCACCGCCGGCGGGCAGTATTCCCAGAACCACCACTGGAACTGGCCGTCGTTTTCGGGGTGCGTCGGCTGCTCGCACGTGGAGAAGTTCCAGCCGGTGAACACGTGCGCGAAGCCGCGGATCGTGTCCTGGTCGTAGGTCGGAACGGTCTGCACGCCGGGCTCGCCGGGGTCGCCGTCGACCGGCGTGCCGTCGGGGTTGAGCATCACCAGGCCCACCGAAAACAGCTGCATGATTTCGCGCGCGTAGTTTTCGTCCGGCCGGATGTTGAGCTCCTCGTCCGGCTTGCGGTTCTTGAACATCGACAGGTAGTGGCCCATCGCCGGATGCAGCGTCACCTGTTCGAGCAGGGTGCGGTAGTTGCCGAACGCGTTGGTGGCGAGCAGGTCGTAGAACTGCGCCATCGTCGTCGGATTGCCCTCGAGCGCACCGTTCTGGTCGGAGATCACGAAGATCTCGGAGAGCGCAAACGCGACGCGCTGGCGCAATTGGTCGTTGCCGCGCAGCGCATTCCGGAACCAGATTTCCTGGCGCGCATCCTGGTACACCTGCACCGGCTGGCCGGCAGCGATGTAGGCGTTGATGCGTGCGTCGAGGTACGGCAACTGCAGCGACGCCGGCGCGGCGAACTGCTCGGCGAGCCAGGCGTCATGGCCGATGCGGACGAGCCGGTCGATCTCCGGCAGCGTGGGGCCGAACGTGGTCTGCGTCAGGAAGCGCGATGCCGCGCCCTCGCTCGCGGGGCTGTCGGCCACGCCCTCGAAGTCGCCGCCGAACAGATGCGGCCCGGCTATCGCGGGCACCGTGATGCAGGCGCATGCACCTAGCACGAACGCCCGCGTGCGGCGCAACCGCCGTGAAGTTGACACCTGCGACATGCCGCACCGCCTCGTTGTGGAGCCCCCCGGCTCGACTAGGTTCCGCCTCCTACGAAATCCGGTCAAGCAGGGATCACCGCCGGCCGGTGCCTAATCGCCGCCGGTCGTCGGATTGGGTGCTCGAAATGAAATGTGAGACCGATTCGGGCCGGATTTCGCCGACCGTTGGCCGCCTCGGCAACGGTCCCGGAGACCGACCGTGCTGCCTGGGGAACCATTCGATTGACCGCCTCGGGGCGCCATGCAGTGAAGTGCCCTTCGCGTCCGGGGGTCGCAACGGACTCGATACCGTGGCCCTCCACCCCCCGTCGTCCCGGCGAACGCCGGGACCCAGTGACTCTGCTTTTGTGGCCTGGAAACGCAGTGCGAATCGAGCAACGCCACTGGGGTCCCGGCGTTCGCCGGGACGACGGACCGACAAAGCGCTTTCCTTACACGCTGCCAGGCAGGACGACCATCCATGCCAGAATGCACCGAAGCAAGCTCCACGGTGGCCCCATGCTCCCTGCGCACCGGCTGCGGCCGACACTGCTCGTGTTGTCGATCCTGGGCGCAGGCCCCGCCCACGCGTTTTCGCTCGGTGCGCCGATCTGCGAGGTGCAGGCCCTGCCGCTTGCGCCGATGAGCCCCACCCTCGCCTCGCCCGCACCCGCCGGCTGGCAATTGCGCATCGACACACCGCGCTACATCCCCGGCCAGCCGCTGCGCGTGGCCGTCACCAACACCGACCCCACGCAACGCGCCCGCGGCGTGCTGCTGTGGGCCAAGTCCGGCCCGGTCACCGGCTTCGGCAGCTTCGTGGTCGACAACGCCCTGTGGCAACACCTGCCCGGCAGCGCCAACTGCGGCGAGTGGGCGATCACGCACACTTCGAATGCGGCCAAGCCGCTCGATCAGCTGCGCTTCGACTGGATCGCACCCGACGCCGCCAGCACCAACGTGCTGTTCCGCGCCTTCGTCATCGAAGACTGCGACGACCCGACCGGCTGCCGTTCGTACCAGGCGCTGACGCCGGTGACGGTGGTGCAGGCGGGGTTGTTCTTCGACGATTTCGAGCCGGGCGGCTGATCGGAATGAGCGGGTCGGCTACTCGAAGTCGTCGCCGAAGACCCGGGTGCCATCGAAGACCAGAATCGCGCCGGTGTGATTGAACGTCTCCGGCTGCAGTGCGAACGGCGTCGCTGCAACCAGAGCCTGTGCAGACGAGGCGAGTCGAAACCACCCACCGGATTCGAGGATTCCGGACCGTCGTGCCCGCTCGGTCCACGTCGTGTTTGTCCGATCCAGTTCGATGAGCGAACCCCCGTCGAGCCCGGTCGCGACGATGGCGCTATCGCGCAGCAACGCAACATCGGTACCGAAGCGCCCGTCGAACACCTCGGCATCGGGGCAGATGCGCTGCAGCAATGTCCAGTTACCATCGATCATCCCGTAACGATAGACCGCGCCGGGACGCCAGTATTCGCCCGCCGGGCATAAAGCGTCGGGCGCTCCGACCAGCAACGCGCCTGCATCAAGCGCAAGCGATGCGCCGAAGCGGGACAGGTTGTCGACATCACTCGGCACAACGGACGCCGTAGCTGTCGGCGGGGTTCCGTGGAGGAGTTCGTTCCACGCGAACAGCTGCACACTGGGAGCGGATGGCGCATCGTTGCCGACGGCGAGCAAGGTGTGCTGTCCCGAGCGCGCAGCCGCCATTCGGCTACCGAATCCTCCGAACCATTGCACCGGCGTGCCAACCAGCGTCGTGCGCACATAACCGGTCGCCAGCAACTGGAGGATATGGACGGCACCGGCGGCCTGCACACCGGATACCGTCGCACCCGGTGCGCCGTAGACGATGCCGTGATCGGTGAGCAGCACGCTGCGCCCAAAGCCGAGTTGATCCGGCTGCGCCGGAATGCGTTCGGTCCTCGAAACAATCCAGTGTCCGTCTGTGTCCTGCGCGAAAAAATGCAGGTACCCCTGCGCCTCGTCGTCGGCATTCGGGCAACCGTCGGTGACCACGAAGCCGGTGCCGCGCGTCGCGACTGCGCTGCCGAAGCCGGGGCAATTGGGTCCGCTGCGCGTTGCGCGTTCGATATGCTCCAGGTGCCATTGCCCGCCGCTGCGGCGATACACCAGGACGGCTCCGCGTCGCTGAAAGCCCGGGGCGCCGACGACGAGCAGATCCCCAGCCGTCGACACGGCGCTTCCGAAGCCCTCCATGTCGCTGCCGCCATCGCCCGGGTGAAACCGACCGATGGGTGCGAACGCATCATCCCGCTCGACCCGGCCGACGGAGCCGGCGGTTCCGTCTTCGGGGTTGAAAAAATACGGCTGCCCAAACAGCAGTTCATCGTCCAGCACCGCGACCGATTCCGGTCGCGGCCAGTCTTCCTCGCCGGCCACCGCTTCAACGAAACCGCAGGGTTGCCAGCCGCCTTTCCTGCAGTAGCGATAGAGCGCGCCTTCCCTGCGATCGCTGCTGGCCGCGCGTTGCGGCGCGAAGACGAAGAGGTCGTCGTTGTCGAGCGTGATGCAGCCACCGAACCCGTCCCCCGGCAGGCCGTTCGCGGGCGCGAGCGTGGACGCTGGGACCCACTGGCTGCCTGCACGCGAAAATTCGATCACTCGCCCCGGTACGTGCTGGCCATCGCCACGCAAACCAGGCACCCCGACCAGCAACCGCTCGCCGTCGAATCGCAGGGATCCCGCGAACGAGTCGGGATCCACGCCGGAGGGCGGTTCGATCGTCGCCGCATGCGTCCACGCGCCCGATTGCGCGCTCCGCTCGAACAGATGCACGCACCTGATCGGCACATCGCCCGCATCACGCTGGCAACTCGCGGCGAGCCAATCGCCCTGGATGGCCACAGGCCCGATGAAGTAGCCGGCCTTCGCGGGAGGGACGGCATGCGCGGCGAGCGACTGCAGATCCGATTCGAATACAAGCACGCGCAGCGCAGACACGCCGCCAACGGTCGCGGCGGCGGAAACGACCAGATGCTGGCCGTCCGAGTCCATTCCGTCGACGGAATGCGGCACATCGTCCACGGCAACCACGGTACTGGCGGCGATGAACGGAACGCCACCGGCAGCCGTATCGATGCGGAATACGCGGCTCGCGTCAAACGTCGTGCAGTCCGAGGCAGCTGCATCGGTGAAGGCATGCGTTCCGCGCCCCACGAGTCGTTCGCCGAACCCGCAGCCGCCGGAATCCTCGGGCGAAACTGCGCCCGTCATCCGCCAGATCGAGTCTTCGCGCCGGAAAGCGTAAACCGAGCCGCGCGATCCACTGTCGTCGAACCGATCGGACGGCGCGGAAACCAGGACGGCTCCGTCAGTCAGGCGCAGGATGCTCGTTGCGAAACCGTCCGCCGAACCGTTGAGACCTGTCACCGGACGGTCGATCCGGAACGGAGCGCGGTCGATCGTCGCAGCGTGTCCGGCGATCGCCAGAAGGCATGCGGCGACGGCGATCAACCGTCGTGACCATTCGAATCTCATCGCTGCGGCCCTCCGGACAGCGTACGCGGCTCGATCTTGCGAGGGAAAAATTCGGCGAGCAATCGTCGGCGCGCGGGCCTTGCGCGAATGGTCACCGCGACGCATGCCCACGCCTGCGCGCCGCCCACGCCCGCAGATCGTCGAGCACCGCGTATGCCGCCGGTACCACGAGCAGGCTCAGCACGGTCGAGGTCGCGAGGCCGCCGATCACCGCCACCGCCATCGGTGCGCGGAAGCTCGAATCCGCGCTGAGCCCGAGCGCCACCGGCAGCATGCCGGCGCTCATCGCGAGCGTGGTCATCACCACCGGGCGGGCACGCTTGCGGCAGGCGTCGACGAGTGCGTCGTGCTGGCTCATGCCCTGCTCCTGTTCGGCGATGACGGCGTAGTCCACGAGCAGAATCGAGTTCTTCGAGGCGATGCCGATCAGCATCAGCAGGCCGATCAGCGCCGGCAGCGACAGCGCGTTCTGCGTGAGCAGCAGCGCACCGAACGCACCACCGGCGCACAGTGGCACGGCGGTAAGAATCGTGATCGGCTGCAGCGCGTTGTTGAACAGCAGCAACAGCACGGCGTAGATGCAGGCGATGCCGGCGCCCATCGCGAGCAGGAAGCCGACGAAGAGTTCGACGAACACTTCCGCGTCGCCGGCGTTGAGGAAGCTGACGCCAGCGGGCAGCTGCTGCACGCTGGGAAGTGTTTCCACCTGCGCCATCACGTCGCCGAGCGGGCGGCCGTTGAGTTCTGCGGTCAGCGTGACGTTGCGCTGGCGCTGGTAACGCGCGATCTGCGCGGGGCCGCTCGCAAGTTCGATGGTGGCCACCGACGACAGCGGCACCGGGCCGTCGCGGCCGGGCACGCGCAGTTGTCCGATCAGCGCGGGTTCGCGCAATTCGGATTTGGCGAAGCCGACGCGGATCGGGATCTGGCGCTCGGGCAGGTTGAGCTTGGCGAGGCGCTGCACGAAATCGCCGGCGGTGGCGATACGCGCGGCCTCCGCGATGGTGTCGGTGGCGACGCCGAGTTCGGCCGCGCGCGCCGGGTCCGGCGTGATCACCACTTCCGGGCGCAGCAAGGACGCGGACGACGTGATCGAGCCGAGGCCGTCGATTGATCGCAGGTCGCGCTCGACCGCCTGCGCGGCATCGTTGAGGCGCTGCGGATCGTCGCCCGAGAGGATCAGCTGCATCTGCTCGCCGGGTTCGGAGCTCATGAAACTCACGCGCACGCCGGCGAGGCCCGCCATGCGTTCGCGCGTGGCGCGTTCGAGGTCCTTCTGGCTGCGCTCGCGGCTGTCGGCGAGGCCCCAGTCGAGGATCAGCGTGGCCTTGCGCGTTTCGCCGACGCCGGTCTTGCCGGGGTCGCCGAGATCGAGTGCGCTGCCGATGGTGGTGTAGACCTGCTGCAGTTCGGGCAGGTCCGCGAGCAGCGCGCGCGCCTGCTCGGCCACCGCCGTGGTGTCCTCGATCGTGGTGCCGGGTTGCAGCTCAAGCGCGAGGTTGCTGCGGCCCAGGTCCGACACCGGAATGAACGTGGTCGGGATCAGCGGCACCAGCGCGAGCGAACCGAGAAACAGCGCGAACGCGATCCACAAGGTGCGGCCCTTGTGCCGCAGCGCGGCGTCCACCCAGCCCAGGTACCACTGCATGAAGCGGCTGTCGCCGTCCTTTTCCGGATGCGCTTTCAACTGGTAGGCCGCCATCATCGGCGTGAGCAGGCGCGCCACCAGCAGCGAGAACAGCACGGCCGTCGCGGCGGTCCAGCCGAACTCGCGGAAGAACTTGCCGGCGATGCCGGGCATGAAGGCCACCGGCACGAACACCGCCGCGAGCGTGGCGGACGTGGCGATGACGGCGAGCCCGATTTCCTGTGCGGCGTCGAGCGCGGCCTGCTTCGGGCTCTTGCCCATGCCCAGGTGCCGCACGATGTTCTCCACCTCGACGATGGCATCGTCGACGAGGATGCCGACCACCACGGCGAGCGCCAGCAGCGTGATGAGGTTGAGGCTGAAGCCGAACCAGTACATCACCGCAAACGTCGGGATGATCGACAGCGGCAGCGCAAGCGCGGAGATCCACGTCGCGCGCCAGTCGCGCAGGAAAATGAAGACCACCAGCACCGCGAGCGCGCCGCCTTCCCACAGCATGGTCATCGACGAGGAATACGAGCGCTCGGCTTCTTCGACGGTGGAGAACGTCACCGAGAATTTCATGCCCGGGTGATCGGCCTCGATCTGCGCCAGCGCCTCGCGCACGCCGTGTGCAACCTCCACTTCCGACGAGCCGCGGGTGCGCGAGATCGAGAAGCCGACGACGGGTTTGCCGTCGAGCAGCGCAAGTTCGGTGGGATCGGCGGCGCCGTCGTGCACGTCGGCAAGCGCGGAGAGTCGCACGCTGCGGCCGTCCGGCAGCGCGATCGGGAAATTGCGCAGGTCCGCTGCATCGTCGAGGGTGCCGACGGTTCGCACCACCTGGCGCTCGCCGCCGAGTTCGGCCTGCCCGCCCGGCCGCTCGACCTGGATGCGCGCGAGCTGCTGAGAGACCGCGCCTGCGGTGACGCCGAGGCCGAGCAGCGCCTGCGGATCGAGGTCCACGCGCACCTCGCGTTCGACCCCGCCCACGCGCACCACCTGCCCCACGCCACGCACGCCGAACAGCGCCTTGCTGACGGTGTCGTCGACGAACCAGCTGAGCTCGTCGGCGCCCCAGCCCGGCGCGTCCACGGCGTAGGCGATCAGCGTGCCGCCGACCACGGCGATCTTCGCGACGACGGGCTCCTCGATGTCCGGCGGCAGGTCGATGCGGATGCGGGTGATGGCGTCGCGCGCCTCGTCGAGCGCGGGTTCGAGCGGGGTTTCGAGGTGGAACTCGATGAAGGTGGTGGAGAGGCCCTCGGTGACGTTCGAGATCACGCGCTTGACGCCGTTGAGCGTCGCCACCGCGTTTTCCACCTTGCGCGTGACCTCGGTTTCGAGCTGGCTCGGCGCAGCGCCGGGCAGCGTGACCGTCACCGACACCATCGGGAACGCGATGTCCGGAAAGCGCGAGACCGCGAGCTGATTGAAGGCGTAGAGGCCGGCCGCGCACAGCGCGACGAACAGCATGATCGCCGGCAGCGGGCGATGGATGGCCCAGGCGGAGAAATTCATGCGCCCGCCGTCACGGGCTGGTCGGCGCGGGCGACGCGCCGTCGACCACGCGCACGCGATCGCCGTCGCTCAGGAAGCCGGCCCCGCGTTCGACCACACGCTCGCCTTCGTCGACGCCCGAGAGCACTTCGAGCCGCTCGCCGACGAGGCGCCCGACCTCAATGCGTTTGCGCGTGGCGCGGCCCTGCGCATCGACGCCGAACACGTAGCTGTAGCCGTCGCGCCGAACGACGGCCGCACGCGGCAGCACCAGCGTGTCGCTGCTCCCGAGATCGATGCGGCCTTCGACGTACATGCCGGCGCGCAGGGCGCCGGGTTGCGGCAGATCGGCGTAGACCGTGGCGGTGCGGCTGGCGGGGTCCAGCGATGGCGACACCGCGCGCACGATGCCGGCGACGTCGGCGCCGTCCGGCGCGGTCAGCGCCACCGCCACGCCGGGCGCCACCGCGCCGATCTGCGTGTCGGACAATTCCGCGCGCCATTCCAGGCGGTTCTGGCGGATCAGCGTGAGCAGTTCGGCGCCGGAGGCCACGACCTGGCCCGGGCGGATCGAGCGTTTCGCGATGACGCCGTCGTGCGGCGCACGCAGCTGCGTGAACTCCAGGCGCAGGCGCGCGGCGTCCAGTTGCGCGCGTGCGGTGGCGGCGCGTGCGTCGGCCTGCACGCGCTGCGCGACGAGCTGGTCGAAATCGGCCGCGGCCAGCAGCTTGCGTTCGACGAGTGCGCGACCGCGCTCCAGTGCGGTGACGGCAAGCACGGTGCCGGCCTCCGCCTCCTTCGCCGCGGCCTGGGCCTGGCGCAGTTCGCTCTGCGTGGTGCGGGCATCGAGCGTCAGCAGCAGATCGCCGCGTTTGACCTCGTCGCCCACGTCCACCAGCACCTCGGCCACGCGCAGGCCGCTCAGCTCGACGCCGAGCGACACCTCCTCCCAGGCCGCCACCGGGCCGGACGCGGTGATCGATCGCGCAAGCGCCTCGCGCTGCACCGCCACGAGCGACACCGCCATCGCGCTGGCCGAGACCGCGCCGGCGGCAGCTCCGGCCTCCTCGGCCGGCTTGTCGCCGCAGGCAACGAGCGCGACGCAACACATCGCAATGCAGCAGGCGCGGAGCAGCAGCCGGTTCGGAGAGCGCGCAGACAGCGGCATGGCGGATTCGCAGAGGGAAATTATCGGCGAATCATAGCAGTAGGGGACAGATGAGAATCGGCCTCGGATGCCGTCCAAAGCCCCGGCGACGTGTCTTCGCACGGAATGCGCGACGACGTGCTGCGGGACAGCAGGGGTCGGCCCGCACTCGCGCTTCGCAGCGCCACGCCCCGGACGCATCGCGGTCGAAACCGTCCAGCGGGCGGTATGCCGGATGCAGCACGACGCAGCGGCCTGAATCACGCAGCGCGCCGAAGCACTCCGTCGGCGCAGCGGGGGCCGTGGCGGTCGCTGGATGGGGTCTGTCGTCGCACCGGACCCCCTCCTGCCTGCCGGCATCCTCCCCCGCTGCGCGGGAGAGGAGGGCTTCGATGGTTGCGCGGTTGCACGTTGCGCTCTGCTGCGGCGCTGTGCCTTGCTACGGCGTCGTGCTTTGCTGCGGCGTCGTGCTTTGCTGCGGCGTGGTGCCCTGCTGAGGCGTGGCGACTTGCTACGACGTGACGCCTTGTTGCTGCGAGGTGATTTGCCGCGGCGTTTCGAAAACGAAGTCCTTCTCCCGCGCAGCGGGGGAAGGTAGCGGCAGGCGGAAGGGGAACGCTTTCCCACATCTATGCGGCGTTGCGACTCGCTGCGGCAAGGTGATTTGCCGTGGCGTCTCGACACGGAGTCCTTCTCCCGCGCAGCGGGGGAAGGTGGCGGCAGCCGGAAGGGGGGACGCTTTCCCCCCGTGACTCCGCGCCTGCCGGCGCCTCTGCGCAGAACAGCAGCGCTTCGTCGACCGCACGGTTGCAGCGCTTGCACGCGTGCGCCGCAGCTGCCCGCCACCGCGAACGCGGCTCGACGAATCAATCCCCCAGCATCGGCAGCTTCAATCCCTGCTCCCGCGCACACTGTTTCGCGATGTCGTAGCCCGCGTCCGCATGTCGCATCACCCCGGTGCCCGGATCGTTCCACAGCACGCGTGCGATGCGCTGGTCGGCGGCCTCGGTGCCGTCGCAGACGATGACGACGCCGCTGTGCTGCGAAAAGCCCATGCCGACGCCGCCGCCGTGATGCAGGCTCACCCAGGTCGCGCCGCCGGCGACGTTCAGCATGGCGTTGAGCAGCGGCCAGTCGGAAACGGCGTCGCTGCCGTCCTGCATGGCTTCGGTTTCGCGGTTCGGGGATGCGACCGAGCCCGAGTCGAGATGGTCGCGGCCGATGACGATGGGGGCCTTTAGTTCGCCGTTGCGCACCATCTCGTTGAAGGCGAGGCCGAGCTTGTGGCGCTGGCCGAGGCCGACCCAGCAGATGCGCGCCGGCAGGCCCTGGACGCTGATGCGTTCGGCCGCCATGTCGAGCCAGCGGTGCAGGTGCGGGTCGTCGGGGACCAGTTCCTTCACCTTGGCGTCGGTCTTGGCGATGTCCTCGGGGTCGCCCGAGAGCGCGACCCAGCGGAACGGGCCGACGCCGCGGCAGAACAGCGGTCGTACGTAGGCCGGCACGAAACCGGGGAAGTCGAAGGCATTGGTGCAACCGACGTCCTTCGCCATCTGGCGGATGTTGTTGCCGTAGTCGAAGGTCGGGATGCCCTGCTTCTCGAACGCGAGCATGGCCTCGACATGCACGCGCATCGACAACTTGGCGGCGTCGCGCACGGCGTCCGGCGCGCGCTTCTGCTCGGCCAGCCAGTGCTCGACGGTCCAGCCGATCGGCAGGTAGCCGTGCACGGGATCGTGCGCGCTGGTCTGGTCGGTGACGGCGTCCGGGCGCACGCCGCGGCGCACGAGTTCGGGCAGGATTTCGGCGGCGTTGCCGAGCAGCGCGATCGATTTCGCCTCGCCGGCCTTGGTGTATTTCTCGATGCGTGCGAGCGCGTCGTCGAGGTCGCTCGCCTGCTCGTCGACGTAACGCGTGCGCAGGCGCATGTCGATGCTGCTCTGGCGGCACTCGATGGTCAGCGACGATGCACCGGCAAGACTCGCCGCCAGCGGCTGCGCGCCGCCCATGCCGCCCAGGCCCGCGGTGAGGATCCACTTGCCGGTGAGATCGCCGCCGTAATGCTGACGCCCCATTTCGACGAAGGTTTCGTACGTGCCCTGCACGATGCCCTGCGAACCGATGTAGATCCACGAGCCGGCCGTCATCTGGCCGTACATCATCAGGCCCTTGCGATCGAGTTCGTTGAAGTGCTCCCACGTGGCCCAGTGCGGCACGAGGTTGGAGTTCGCGATAAGCACGCGCGGCGCGTCCGGGTGGGTGGGGAACACGCCGACGGGTTTGCCGGACTGGATTAGCAGGGTCTCGTCGTCGCGCAGGGTTTTCAGCGATTCGAGGATCGCATCGAAACACGCCCAGTCGCGCGCCGCGCGGCCGATGCCGCCGTACACCACCAGTTCGGCCGGATTCTCCGCCACGTCCGGATCGAGGTTGTTCTGCAGCATGCGGAACGGCGCCTCGCTCAGCCAGCTTCGGCAGCTGAGCGAGGAGCCGCGCGGGGCGCGGACGGTGTGGTCGGAATGGCGCGAGGCGGGGTGCGCTGCGGGCTTCGGCGTCGGCATGTACAGGATTCCCGGGGTTCGAACCGGGATTATCGCACTCGCCCGCAATTGCCCGAAGCGGCGCTCCTGACGGACACGCGCCACTGCCCGCGCACGCCTGCGGTCCGGGGAGCCGCGCGGCTCCCCGGACCGTCACCGATCATCGGACTGCCGGCACCGCCGCTGTGCGCCACCGCAGCCGCGGCGTGCCCATCGCCCGCCTGCACTAGTTCCGGTCAGTTCTGGTTCTGGCCACCCCAGTCCGGAGGCCCGCCGTGCAGCAGCTCCCCGACCGTGGCCGTGGCATAGATCTGCCAGACGGGCACGTTCGACGTCGTGTGCATGCCGCGCCGGAACCTCGCATCGATGCGGTACTTGCCGTTTTCGTCGGTGCCCTCGGCCACGTAGTAGTTCTGCGACTGCAGCACGAAGACCTTGTCCTTCCAGAACGCTTCCTTGCCCTTGACACTGATCGTGCCGGTTTTTCCGTCCGGCGCGGTCGACCAGTCCTGCACGTCGCCGACCTCGACGATGTACTCGTAACCCATCGTCGCAATCAGGACGGTGAAGTCGTGATTGCCCTTGATATCGTCATCCACGTCGCATCCCCCGGAATGTTCCGCAGCCCCTGTGACTGCAATCAGCCTCTGTCATCAGTCGGGCAAACCTCTCACCGGCCTTCGCCGTAGAAGCCGAACGCCGCCCAGCTGCGCGGACGGCGGCGGGCCGGATCGGCGATGGCCTCGCGCTGTGCCATGGCCAATGCCTCGCTGACGGGTTTGCCGGCGTCGAGTTCGGACGCGAAACGCGATTCCAGGCGTGCGGTATCGCGGTCCGGCACCGGCCAGAGCGTCGCGACCACACCGTTGGCGCCGGCGGCAAGGAACGCGCGTGCAATGCCCATGAGCCCCTCGCTTTCGATCTGGCGTCCCACCGCGGAGTCGCAAGCACTGAGCACGACGAGTTCGGCGTGGAAGCGCGTATCGCCGATCTGCGCCAGATCGAAAAATCCTCCGTCCGGGGCCGGGGTGCCGTCCGCCTGCCAGCGGGAGAGGGCGATGCCGGTCAATTCGGGGCTGGACGGATTGACGAGACCGTGGGTGGCAAAATGCACGATCCGTGCATTGCGGGCGAGATCGCTCCGCGCCGCGTCCAGCGTCGCCTCGAAGCCCGAAAAGACCCGTACATGGTCGGCACCGAAGGCCGCGACGATGGCATCGGCCTCCTTCGCGGTTCCCGGCAGTCGCTGCAGCGTGCCGTCGTCGCCCGAGCGCAGCAGCTGCGGGCCCAGCAATCCCGGCATGTCCGGCGGCAACGCCGACGCGGCGGCAGGCAGGTCGCGCCCGGAGACGCGCGGATCGTCGCGACTGAAAACAGGATCGGCGAACACGACGATCTTCCCGTTCGACGCACGCCGCGAGCGTCCCTCGCGCAGCGCCAGACCCACCGACACCGACGGCAGGTACGCCACCTCCATCGATTCGACGAGATAGCGGTCGTTGCCGTCGACCAGCGCCGCGAACGGCAACAGATGCAGTACGCCATCCGGAACGATCGTCAGTCGCGAGATTGTCGCCGCGAGCCCTGCCCGCGCGACAAGTTCGTCGTGCAGCCAGCGACCGTCGCCGTGGGCATCGCGGGCTCCGCGGCGCAGGGTTTCGATGTAGCGCGTGACGCGACGTTCGACCTCGCCCGCGGTCGGCAGCGTCACGATGCGCGCCTCCGTGGCGGTCACGACCCACAGCCACGCCGCCGACGTGCGCAGGTGGAACGCCAGCAACGCCTGTCCCGGCCGCAGCATCGCGCGGGCTTCGTCGAGCGTTCGCGGCGTACCGATGCGGCCACTGCGCCAGTGATCGGCATCGCGGGACTCCAGCGCCTCCAGCGCGACACGTGCCAACGCGACCTCGCTTGCGAGCGTCTTCAGGCGGTCGCGATCTGCGGCGCTCGCGTTGCTGCTCAGGCGTTCGAGTGCGAGCGAGCGGGCACGCAAGGTGTCGCGTGCGTCGGCGATCTCCGGATCGGGCGAGCGTCGTGCCACATCGGACTGCGCGAGCGCATCGAGCAGGGCGCGCGATCTCGATCGCTCCTCGATGTGGAACGCGTCGGCCAGCGCGCCCGAATCGCCGGCCGCATGCCGCGACAGCGCGGAACGGATCAGCAGTTCGAACGCGTCCTGCTGCGTGGCCATGAATTCGGCGCGCGCGACCGGATCCAGGAATTCCTGCCGGGTTTTCGCGATCCGATCAATCTCGCCCCGCATGCGCTCGTCGACCGCGCCCCAGTTGCCTTCTCCCGCGTCGAGCTGGGCCAGGGCCAACTGCGCGCGCGCACGCCGACCGCCCGACCAGCCTCCGGCGTCCTCCTCGGACACGAACTTGCTCAGCACCGCACGCGCCTGCACGGCATCGCCCTGCATCGCGAGCGCCAGCCCGCGCTGCAGATCCAGCATGCGTTGCTGCGCGGGCATCGACGCCGTCTCCCAGCGCGTGGAGATGTCGTCCAGCAGCGCGATCGCCTCGTCGGGCCGGTTGCGCAGCAGCAGAAGCTCGGCCAGCCAGCGCGTGGACAGCAGCACCATGTGAGGTGTCTTGCTTTCCTGCGCCTTCGCCAGCGAAAGACGGTACGACTTCTCGGCGTCGTCCCATCGGCCACGGTCGCGGGACAGCGCTCCCTCGATGCGGTGGATGCTGGCAAAGCAACTGACGCTTTCGCGTCGCTCGCAGAGCGTCAGACCGCGGCTCAGCAATGCCTCGGCGGTGTCGTGGCGGCCGAGCTGGATGTACTGGAACGCCAGCACGCCGAGCAGGCGCGATTCGTTCGTGGGGTCATCCTGCGCACGAAAGGACTCCATGCTTTCGCCGAGCAACTCGATTGCGCGCTGCTTTTCGCCCAGATCCGCCAGCAGCGCGCCGAGATTGCCGACCGCGAGCGCTCGCGGACCGGCCAGTTCGGCCTCGTCCCCGGCGGAATCGATGGCGTCCTGGTAGGCGGCGCGAGCTGCCGCCGCGTCGCCGCGCAGCTCGTGGATGCCACCGATATTGCTGCGCAATCGCACCGCGGCCGCGATGTGGACATCGCCCAGCAGGCTGCGCGCACGCTCGTAGTGGGAAAGAGCGCTGTCCAGATCGTTCGCGTAGTGCCGCATCACTCCGACGGCCATCTCGTAGTCCGCCTCGCGAAACGTCAGGCGGTTCTGCGCGGCGATGTCGCGGCACTGTCGGTAGACCGCCTCCGCGCCGGCCATGTCGCCCCGGTAAAAAAGGCGCGCGGCGGCTTCCTTTCGGTTGTCGGCTTCCGCCAGCGGCAATCCGAGCGCGACGTAATGTTCGATCGCCTGTGCATAGTCGACCTGCGCCGCATCGTGCCGGTCGAGCGCGGCATGCGCTCGCGCCGTCGCGGCTGCAGCGTCGGCGGCGCAGCGTGCGTCGCCGACGCACAGACGCGCCAGCGCCTGTGCGGCCGCGAGACGGGCGGTCTTTTCGAGGCTGCCGCTGCCCTGGAGCGAAAGCTCCGCCCAGCGCAACGCCAACCCCGCGCGTGCGTCGCTGGCGGGGCGCAGGCGCAGTGTCGCCGTTCCCGTTCCGCCATCGTCGGGCGACAGCTTCAGGGTCAGCTGCACCCGGCGCGCGATCGTCGTTGCCTCGATAACAGCGAATTCGACGGCGGCGACTCCGGCCGGCGAATCGAACGAGCGCACACTGTCGCCGTCCCGCAGTTCCAGCATCAGGTCGACCTGCGCGGACTGCGCCTCGACGAAATAGCTTTCGCCCGCGGGAACGTCGATCCGGAACGGGATCCTGTCACCGTGCGCGATCGACACGTCCAGATCGGCAGCGGCCGGCCACGACAGCATCCCGCCCGCGGCATGCCCGGTGGCGATGCAAAACACGAACCCGAGGCATCCCGCAATCAAGTGTTTCATCGACGAACCCCTTCCCCGCGAACATGCTAACGCGGCGGCCTTCCCCGGGGAACGCGCAGGAGCCGGGCTCATCCCGCCAGCCGGGTCACCACCTCCGAATACCGCGCCGCGATCGCATCCTCGTCGCGGTGGCGGCCGTTGCGGATCTGCCATTCGCCGCCGACCATCACGTCGCGCACGAGGTTGGTATTGCCGGCGAAAAGCCAGGTGTCGAGCACGTTGGTGGTGTCGCGCGCGGCGAAGTGCGGGGCGTGTTCGTCGAGCACGATGAGGTCGGCGCGACGGCCGTCGTCGAGCGCGCCGATGTCGCGGCCGGTGGCGGCGGCGCCGCTGTCGAGCACGTGCGCGAAGAGGGTTTCGCCGACCGAGGGCTGCGCCGGCGTCACGGCAATGTTGCGGCGGCGCGCGGCGAGGCGCTGGCCGTATTCGAGCCAGCGCAGTTCCTCCACCGGCGACACCGAGATGTGGCTGTCCGAGCCGATGCCGAAGCGGCCGCCGGCATCGAGGTAGGTGCGCAGCGGAAACAGGCCGTCGCCGAGATTGGCCTCGGTGCTGGGGCAGATCGAGACGGTGGCGCCGCTGCGCGCCACGCGCGCGGTTTCGTCCGGGGTCATGTGGGTGGCGTGCACCAGCGTCCAGCGTGCGTCCACCGGCGCGTGGTCGAGCAGCCATTCGACCGGACGCGCGTTGCGGATCGCGAGGCAGTCCTGCACCTCGCCGATCTGTTCGGCGATGTGGATGTGGATGGGCACGGCGCCGCCCCAGGCTCGCGCCGCGTCGAGTACGGTGCGCATGGCCGCCTCCGGCACGGCGCGCAGGCTGTGCAGGGCGATGCCGACGGTGCACTGGCCGGTCTGCCGCGCGCGCAGTGCGTCGACCAGTTGCAGATACGCGTCGACCTCGTGCCCGAAGCGGCGCTGGCGCTCGCTCAGCGCGCGGCCGTCGAAGCCGCCGGACACATACAGCGTGGGCAGCAGGGTGAGGCCGATGCCGGTGTCGCGTGCGGCCGCGATGAGCGCGTCGGACATCGCGGCCGGCGACGCGTAGGCGCGGCCGTCGGGCCGGTGGTGCAGGTAGTGGAATTCGCAGACGGACGTGTAGCCGGCCTTGAGCATCTCGACGTAGAGCTGCGCGGCGATGGCGTAGAGATCGTCCGGCCCGATCGTCGCAGCGAAGCCGTACATGGTTTCGCGCCAGGTCCAGAAGCTGTCGTCGGCGCGGGTCTGGTGCTCGGCCAGGCCCGCCATCGCGCGCTGGAAGGCGTGCGAATGCGTGTTCGGCACGCCCGGCAGCATCCATCGGGCGGTGTACGCGGCGTCGGCCGCGTCCGGCAGGGTGGATGCAAGCCGGCCGTCGCCGGTGAGCTTGACGGCACGATCGGCGTGCCAGGCGCCGTCGCGCCAGAGATGTTGTGGGGCAAGCGTGTTCATCGGTGGATTCTGACGCGTTCGGGCGCCGCCGGAAACGAGCACGACGCTGCCGAGCCGGGCCGATGCTAGGCTGCCTGTCCGCCACCCGGACCCCGACCCGCCTTGCCCGTCCTGCCGCCGCCCGTTTTCCGCCCGATGCACTCGGGCGCCCACGCCCGATGACCGCGCCCGCCTACGATCTGCTGCTGACCGGCGCGCACCTGTGCACCCTGGCCGGCACGGGCGACGACCCGATTCCCGACGGTGCGCTCGGCATCCGCGACGGCGTCATCGCCCACGTCGGCCGCACAGCCGATCTTCCCGCCGCGCCGGACGCGCTCGCACGCTCGGTGCTGGACGTGAGCGGCACGCTGGTGACGCCGGCGCTGGTGGATTGCCACACGCATCTGGTGTTCGGCGGCGATCGCGCGGGCGAGTTCGAGCAGCGTCTGCACGGCGCGAGTTACGAGGAGATCGCACGGGCCGGCGGCGGCATCGTGTCGAGCGTGCGCGCCACGCGTGCGGCGAGCGAGGCTGCGTTGTTCGAAGCGACCCTGCCGCGCGCGCTCGCGCTGCGCGACGACGGCGTGGCGACGCTGGAAATCAAGTCCGGCTACGGTCTGGATACCGAAACCGAACTCCGGATGCTGCGCGTGGCGCGGCGCATCGGTGGCGCCACCGGCCAGACCGTGCGCACCACCTTCCTTGGCGCCCACGCGCTGCCGCCGGAGTTCGCCGGACGCGCGGACGCGTACATCGACGAGGTCTGCGAACGCATGTTGCCGCTGGCCGCGGCCGAGGGGCTGGTCGATGCGGTCGACGCGTTCTGCGAGCGCATCGGTTTCGATGCCGCGCAGACGCGCCGCGTGTTCGAGCGCGCGCGGTCGCTCGGGTTGCCGGTGAAACTGCATGCCGACCAGCTCAGCGATTCGGGGGGTGCAGGGCTCGTGGCGGAGTTCGACGGGCTGTCGGCCGACCATGTCGAATACGCCAGCGCGGCGGGCATCGCGACGATGGCACGCCGCGGCACCGTCGCCGTGCTGTTGCCCGGCGCGTTCCTGTGCCTGCGCGAAACCACGCTGCCGCCGATCGACGCGTTCCGCGCCGCGGGCGTGGCGATGGCGGTGGCCACGGATGCGAACCCGGGAACCTCGCCGTTGCTCTCGCTGCGGCTTGCGATGAGTCTTGCCTGCACGCTGTTCCGACTCACGCCGGACGAGGCGCTGCGCGGCGCCACCGTCAACGCGGCGCGTGCGCTGGGATTGCACGATCGCGGCCGGCTGGCGCTCGGCCAGCGCGCCGACATCGCAGTGTGGAATGCGACGCAGCCGGCGCAGCTGTGTTACTGGCTCGGCGGGCGGATGTTGCGGCAGCTGTTCATCGGCGGGGCGCCGGTAACGGGCTGACGCGGAACACACCTCTGCGACCCGGCGCGTTCGAATCCGCGCCAGAATCCTCCGCCCTGAAACGACAAAGCCCCGCGATGCGGGGCCCGGTCCACCCGTGTCCTCGCGGACTCAGGCCTTTTTCTTTGCCGGCGCCTTCTTGGCCACCACCGGTGCCTTCGGCGTCGCCGCGGCCTTCTTCGTCACGGCCACCGTGGTGCCGTGCGGACGCGCGTTGCCGTAGCTGCCGGCGTAACGCTTGCCCTTGGCGGTCTTCTTGTCGCCCTTGCCCATGTCCTGCTCCTGATGCGCTGGTTTCGATCTGTACGTCCCGTCCGCGACGGGGCCGCGTAGCCTACCATCCGGACGGCTCCGGCGACATGCCCGGACGCGTCCGGAACGGCTTCAGCGGGGTGCGCGCAGGCCGTGCGGGCGCGCGAACAGGTGCGTCAGGCGCAGGTTGACGAAATGCGCCGTGGCCATCGAGGCACCGCCCGCCACCATCATCAGCACGTGCCAGACCGAGTGATCGTGCAGCGGCGAAAACGACGCCAGCCACACCAGCGCCAGGCCCGGAACCAGGAACGCCCACGCGTGGAAGGCGCGATGGCGGCGGAAGCCGAAGCTCAGCGTGGTCACGCCGAGCAGCGTCGCGAACACGGTAAAGCCCTGGTCGATGTCGATCAGCGAAAACGCACCGAGCCCGAGCGTGGGCACGATCGCCAGGACCAGCGGCAGCAACGCGCAATGGATCGCGCACAGCAGCGAGCCGAACATGCCGATGCGATCGCCACGCGACAGCAACGCGTCCGTGCGTTCGGTGCGCTCAGCGGTGGACGTCAGGTCGGCCATGTCTTCGGTTGGGCTTGCGGGATCTGCGAAACACTATAACATGTCCTCCGAAGTGTTACTACATAACATTACGGAAGACCGTTCATGCGCAACTCCGCCCGCACCTCCCGCCGCGCTCCGCTGGCGCTCGCCATTCTCGTCGTCCTCGCCGGTCCTGCGATGGCGCAGACCGCCACCGACCGCACCCATGCCGATGCCGAGGAACTGGACCGCATCGAAGTCACCGCCACGCCGCTGAGCGGCGACGCGGAATCGCTCGCGCAACCGGTCGACATTCTCTACGGCGTGGACCTGGACCGCGCCAAGGCCGGCACGCTGGGCGACACCGTCGCCAAGCTGCCCGGCGTGCAGAGCACGTTCTTCGGCGCGGGCGTCGGGCGGCCGATCATCCGCGGGCAGGAAGGCCCGCGCGTGCAGGTGCTGTCCGGTGGGATCGCGTCGATGGACGCGTCGACCGTCAGTGCGGACCATGCGGTCAGCATCGAGCCGTTTCTGGCCGACCAGATCGAAGTGCTCAAGGGCCCGGCCACGCTGCTGTACGGCAGCGGCGCGATCGGCGGCGCGGTCAACGTGGTGGACGGCCGCGTGCCGGATGCACCGGCCGATGCGCCGCTGAGCGGACGCGCGGAACTGCGCGGCAACACCGTCAACGACGAGGCCACCGGCATGGTCCGGCTCGATGGCGGCGGCAGCCGCTTCGCGTGGCACCTGGACGCCTTCCGCCGCGATGCCGATGACTACGAGATTCCCGGCTACGCCCTCTCCCCGCACGAGGACGAGGACCACCACGAGCACGAGGAGGGCGAAGAAGAGCACGGAGACGAACTCGGTTCGTACGGGCATCTTGCCAACAGCGCGCTCGAGACCGAGGGCGGCGCCCTCGGCGGCACGTTCTTCGGCGAGCGCGGATTCTTCGGCATGGCGGCGAGCACGTACCGCAGCAACTACGGCATTCCCGAAGGCGCGCACGTGCATGCCGACGACGAGCACGGTCACGATCACGAAGACGGCGACGAACACGAGCACGAGGAGGAAGGTCCTGTGCGCATCGACCTGGTGCAGAACCGCATCGACATGAAAACCGGTGTCTACGATCCCCTGCCCTTCCTGCAGCGGATCACCCTGCGCGCGGCCCACAACGACTACGAACACGTGGAGCTCGAAGGCGGCGAGCCCGCCACGCGATTCACCAACAACGGCATCGAGGGCCGCCTCGAGGCGGTGCAGCAGGACCTCGACGGCTGGCGCGGCGCGTTCGGCCTGCAGTTCGGCGATGTGGACTTCGGCGCGATCGGCGAGGAAGCGTTCGTGCCGTCGGCGGCGACGCGCACGCTCGGTGCGTTCGTGTTGCAGGAGAAGGACTTCGACGCATTCAAGCTCGAGCTCGGCGCGCGCCACGACCGCAACAAGGTCGCGCCGCAGACCGACATCGCCAGCGTGACGTCGAGCGCCACCAGCGTGTCCGGCGCCGGCATCTGGCGCCTCACCGACGCGCTCGATCTGCGCTTTGGCCTGGACCGCTCCGAACGCACGCCCACCACCGAGGAGCTGTTCGCGCTGGGTGCGCACATCGCCACCGGCAGCTTCGAGATCGGCGACGCCGCACTCGACACCGAACGCGCCAACCGCGCCGAGATCGGCCTGCACGTGCACGGCGACCGTGCGGAGTTCAGCGTCTCGGCCTACCGGACGAAGTTCGACGATTTCATCTACCTCGCCGACACCGGCATCGAGGAGGACGCGCTGCCGGTGCGGCTGTGGACGCAGGCCGACACGATCTTCCGCGGCCTCGAGGCAGAAGCGGACGTCCTGCTGGCCGACAATGCCAGCGGCGCCTGGAATCTGCGGCTGTTCGGCGACTACGTGCGCGCACGTTTCGACGGCTCGCGGACGCGCAGCGTGGACATCTCCATTCCGCACGGAGACCACTCGCACGACAGCACCGCCGAGCTCGTGCAGCGCGGGGCGCTGCCGCGCATCGCACCGGCACGCGTGGGCGCGGACCTGCGCTGGGAGCGCGACGGCTGGCGCGCCTCGCTCGGTGCGGTGCGCTACGACACGCAGGATCGCGTGGCCGCGATGGAAGAACCGACCCCGGGCTACACCCTGGTCGACGCGCATCTGGCATACCACTGGGATCTGCCGCGCGTGGCGTGGGAGGTGTTCCTCGACGGCAGCAATCTCACCGACGAGGAAGCGCGTCCGCACACCTCGCTGCTGAAGGATGTCGCGCCGCTCGCGGGCCGCGGCGTGGCGTTCGGCGTGCGCGCGTTCTTCTGACCGGACCGTCGCCGTCTCTGGTCAGCGATGCAGCCGATCGAGACGACCTGATCGACGCGCCCTGATCGGAACCGTCCGATCGGGACCCACCGCGACGCCGCCCGCACGTACCGCGCGGGCGGCTACGGCGTGCGGCGCACCTCGCTCACGCCCGGCAGCGCGGCCATGCGCGAGAGCAGCTCGCCGAGCTGCTCGAAATCGTTCACCTTGAGCGTGAAGCGCAGTTCGGCGGCGTTGCGCGCCTCGTCCAGTCGCGTGTTGACCGCGAGGATGTGCGCATTGCCCGCACCGATGATGTTGGTGAGATCCTTGAGCAGCCACTTGCGGTCGTAGGCGCGCACCAGCACGTCGACGCTGTAACTCTGCTTCTGCGCGCCGCCCCACTCCACCGGCAGCAGCCGCTCGGGTGCACGCGCGGTCAGCTGCGCAAGCGCCGGACAGCTGTCGCGATGCACCGTCACACCGCGGCCACGCGTCAGATACCCGACGATGGCATCGCCCGCGACCGGCTGACAGCAGCGCGCGAGCGTCACCATGAGGTTGCCGACACCTTCGATGGTGAAGCCCGACGCAGGCTTCGGCGGTTTTGCGAGCTGGCTCGGGCCGCGCGCGGGTTCGGCGCTTTGTTGCTGCGTTTCGTGCAGGGTGCGCGCGACCTGACTCGGCCCCACGTCGCCCAGCGCCACGGCCACGTGCAGGTCTTCGAGTTTCGCCAGGCGCAGTTTCGCCAGCACCGGTTCCAGGTCCGCCTGATGCAGCGCGAGCCGCTTGAGCTCCTTCTCCAGCATCTCGCGCCCGGCCGCGACGTTGCGCGCATGGTCGAGCTTGTGGAACCAGGCGCGCACCTTGTCGCGTGCGCGCGCGCTCGCAAGATAGCCGTTGTGTGCGAGCAGCCAGTCGCGCCGCGGTTCGGCGGTCTTGCCGGTCAGGATCTCGATGCGGTCGCCGCTCTTGGGCGCGAAATTCAGCGGCACGATGCGGCCGTTGACCTTGGCGCCCCGGCAGCGATGCCCGACCTCGGTGTGCACGTGGTAGGCAAAATCGAGCACGGTGCCGCCGCGCGGCAGATCGATCACCTGGCCCTGCGGCGTCAGCACGTAGATGCGGTCTTCGATCAGTTCGGTCGAAAGCCCGGCGAGCAGCGCGGCGTCTTCCTCGGTGTCCTTGCCTTCGAGCAATTGCCGCATCCACGCGATCTTGCGCTCGAAGCCCGCGTCGCCCGCGCCGCCTTCCTTGTAACGCCAGTGCGCGGCGACACCCAGTTCCGCGTGTTCGTGCATCTCGAACGTGCGGATCTGGATCTCCAGCGTCTTGCCGTGCGGTCCGACGACGGCGGTGTGCAGCGAACGGTAGTTGTTGCCCTTGGGGTTGGCGATGTAATCGTCGAACTCGGACGGCACCGGCGACCACAGTCCGTGCACGAGCCCGAGCGTGGCGTAGCAGCTGGCGATGTCGTCCACCAGCACGCGCACCGCGCGGATGTCGTAGAGCTCGCTGAAGGGCACGTCCTTGCGCTGCATCTTTTTCCAGATGCTGAAGATGTGTTTGGGGCGGCCCGCGACATCGCCGCGGATGCCGGCCTGTGCGAGCGCCGCGCGCAGTTGCGCCTTGGCCTGCTCGATGAAGCCTTCGCGGTCGCCGCGCTTTTCGTCGAGCAGCGCGGCGATGCGCCGGTAGGTGTCCGGATGCAGGATGCGGAAGACCAAGTCTTCCATTTCCCATTTCAGCTGCCAGATGCCGAGGCGGTTGGCGAGCGGCGCATGGATGTCGGCGGCCAGCTGCGCGAGGCGGCGGCGCTCGTCGTCCGGCAGGCGCTGCGCACCGCGCAGGCGCACGATCTGGCGCGACAGCAGGATCAGCACCACGCGAAGGTCGCGCACGATCGACAGCAGCAGGCGGCGCAGGCCTTCGGTGCCGCTGCGCGGATCGCGCTCGCCGTAGATCGACC
This sequence comes from Chiayiivirga flava, assembly GCF_014202825.1. Taxonomy (GTDB): domain Bacteria; phylum Pseudomonadota; class Gammaproteobacteria; order Xanthomonadales; family Xanthomonadaceae; genus Chiayiivirga; species Chiayiivirga flava. Next base: position 682,088 of record NZ_JACHHP010000001.1, read on the forward strand.
AGACCTTTTCGGCCTGGCGCTGGCCGTCGATCAGGCTGGACGCGGTTTTCGGACAGACGGCGTCCGCCGCCTCGCCGAAGACGTAGAGCAGCGCGGCGGACAGGGTGTCGCCATCGGCGTGCAGGCGGTCAAGCTCGACCAGCGTCTGGGCAAGATCGGCGGCGACGTCGGCTGTCAGCGGGCGCGCCTGCGCGAAGGCGAGCACGTCCGCCGGCACCGCCGCGGCCGATGCGTCACGCGCGAGCAGCCAGTCGTCGAGCGACGCGATGCGAGGGTGACGCGGAACCATGCCGGCAGTGGACCCCAAAACGAAACGCCGGAGCAAGCTCCGGCGTTGTTCGATCTGCGCCGCGCGATCGTGGAGACCGGGCGGCGCGTTGGTTTGCGTGCGTCAGGGCGCAGTGACCGTCAGCGTGAAGGTCTGCTCGGCCGTCAGGTTGCCGTCGCTTGCGGTGACCGTGATTTCATATTCGTCCGCCGAGCCGCCGGCAGGCACGCCGAAAATCTGCCCCGTTGCCGGATTGTGGATGACACCGGCCGGCAGGCCCGTGATTGCGTAGGTCAGCACGTCGCCGTCCGGATCGCTGAATCCGAGCGCAGTCTGCTTGTCCAGCAATGCGCCTTCGGCCACAACGACGTCGGTCAGCTCTTCCTCGGTCTGGGGCGCGCCGTTCTCGTCGCTGACCGTCCACGAGAACGTGTCGCTGACCGTGCCCGAGTTGCCGTCGTCCGCCGTGATCGTGACCGAATACGGGCTGCCGACCGATGCGGTGTAGGCGATGACACCGGTGATCGTGCCGTTGGCCGACAGGCTCAGCCCTGTCGGCAGCGAGCCGCCGGTGACCGAGAAGGTTAGCGAGTCGCCCGCGTCGGCGTCGTCGAAGTTGCCGGCGATGTCGAGCGAGATGGCCTCGCCTTCCTCGTTGGCCTGATCGTCGATGGCCACCGCCACGGTCGGTGCGTTGTTGACGTTGGTCACGGTCAGCGTGAACGACTGGTCGACGCTCAGCGCCGTATCGCTGGCGGTGATCGTGACGTCGTAGACACCCGCCGACGCATTGCTCAACTGGCCGATCGCAAGACCGGTGGTCGGGCTGAAGATGATGCCGGGCGGGAGGCCGTTCGCGCTGTAGACCAGCACATCGCCATCCGGATCCGAGAAGCCGCCGGCGGTCTGGATCTCGAGCAGCGCGCCTTCCGCGAACTGGACGTTCGGCAACGTGCCGACCGCGATCGGCGCCCCGTTCTGGTTGGTGACCGTCAGCGTGAACGCCTGCTGCGCCGTGAGGCTGCCGTCGTTCGCGGTCACGACGACGTTGTAGACGCCGTTGGACGTGAAGCCCAGGTTGCCGCCGATGGCACCGGTGGTCTGGTTGATGGCGATGCCCGCGGGCAGGCCCGTGGCCGAGTAGGTCAGGGTGTTGCCGTCCGGATCGGAGAACGCACCGGCGGTGGCGATGGACACCACGCTGCCTTCGTTCAGGACCACGTTCGCAAGCGTACCGACGGGCAGCGGCGCCTGGTTCGCGACGAGGTTGATCGTCAGCGAGCGCGAGTTGTCCGCGATGAGCTGGTCGCCGTCGCTGGTCGGGTCGGAGAACACCGCCACCGCGGTCCGGGCGCCGGTACCGGCCGCCTTGCGCGTCAGCGTGTAGACCTGCGATGCGCCCGGCTGCAAGGTGCCGAGGTTGTGCGTGAGGGCGCCGTTGCCGCCTGCGCAATAGGTCTCGGTGCCTTGCGGCGCGGCGCCGCAGCCCACGGTCTGGATGCTCGGCGACACGCTGCCGCTGGCCTTGGGCACGAATTCGCGCACCCGCACGCCCACCGCCGGGCCGTCACCGTCGTTGGTGACGAGCACCTTGTACGTGATGCCGTTGACCGCCGCGAGCGGCTGGTTGATGAACTGGTCCGCCAGGCCGGTGACATTCAGGCGCGCGCCCTGCACGTCGAGGAATTCGACCCGCAGGTTGGCGCTGCTCTCGAAGTCGCCGCGGAACAGGCCGCCGGTCTCCGGCAGCGGCACGTTGGCGTCGGTGACGGCATGGCAACGCAGCAGCGGACCGTCGCCCTGCGTCAGCTCGGGCGCGAGACCGCCGCTGGACAGCGAATAACGCAGCGACTCGACGCCGTACAGCACCTTGGTCTCGCCGTTGGTGTCGCGCACCGACAGCGACAGCGGGCTGCTGCCGACGCCGGCGTAGCTTTCGCACAGTGCGGGTTCGAGCAGCGCGGTCTGGAACTGGCGCGGGGCGCCGAAGTCGTAGGTGAACAGCGGCGTGCTGCCGACCTGCGCCAGACCGAGCGACACGTTGTCCACGGTGAGCCGCAGTCCGCCCGGCACCGCCTTGGCGCAGCTCTTGGCGGCGGTTTCGCCGTCGACCCATTCGATCATCGTCTGATCGTTGCCGAGCTCGTACAGGCCGAGCGCGGCCTCGCCGTCCTTGCTCGCGAGGATGCCGGCGGTGCAGAGCGGGACGGGCAGTTCGTCGAGGCCGGCGGCGGGTTTGGTCTGGGCCTGCAGCGGGGAGACGGCGGCGGCGATCAGTCCGGCCAGGGCCAGTCGCCACGAAGTACCGTTCATTTTGCCCGATGCGCGTTGCGCCTGGCGGCGTTCAAACGAAGCCTTAGCCATCAATCCTCACTCCATGTTCCGCTCGCGGTTTTGCGCCGCAGCAGAGATTGCAATCCGTGAATTTCCGGTTCTTCCGGGCACTTGGCCGGGGAACCCTTCGCCCCAGAGACCATTTCTGGCTGTTGCTATGCGGCTGAATTGTAGCTAACCGATGGATTCAATAGTGAATCTTTTGTAAATTTTTGGCCCTCGCAGTTCAATTTGCCGACCGGCGGTTATTTTCCGTGCAAATTGCTTTTCGCGGCCACGGGCCCGCGGGCCGACCCTAGGCAAGGCGGCCGGGCTTGCTTAGACTCGTCGTCCCCCCGATCCCGGTTCCGCCTCCCGTGACGATCCGCCATTCCGCGTGCCGCGTCGGCGTCCTCGCCGCGCTTGTCCTGCTGTTCTCCGCCGCCACGGCCCACGCCGCCACGTTTTCCACGCTGGAGGAGCGCATGAGCGCCAGCCAGTTCAAGGCGGCCGGACTCGACAAGCTCTCGCCCGAGGAACTCGCCGCCCTCAACGCGTGGCTGCAGGGCAACGCCGTGCCTGCGGGCACCGCCGCTCCCGGCATGGCGCCCGCGGACGCCGGAAGCCGCATCGGCTTCCGCGAGCAGAGCCCCACTGGCTCCGTGGTCAGCCGCCTGGACGGCACCTTCACCGGCTGGGACGGCAAGACCCGTTTCAATCTCGAGAACGGGCAGGTCTGGGAGCAGGCCGAACAGGGCACGGTGCGCGGGGTGAATTTCGATCGGCCGATGGTGACGATCGAACCGGGTCTGTTCGGCAGCTGGAAGCTCAAGGTCGAAGGCCTGAACGCGACGACGCGCGTGAAGCGCATCAAGTAACGTCGGCCGCGGACACGGCGCGCCGCGGCCGGGTGCCGTCCGCGCTGTTCAGCCCAGGGTTTCCAGGCGCTTCGCGAGGCGTTTGCCCGACACCGGATGGGCGGTGCCCAGTTCCTGCGCGAACAGCGACACGCGTAGTTCCTCCAACTCCCAGCGCAATGCCTGCCAGTCCGGCAGCGACCACGCCGGCGTGCCGCGCGCGCGCTCCAGCGCCTGCACGAACGGGCGCACCTCCAGCATCTTGGCCTGGTCCTTGGCCGGGTCGCGCAGCAGGCGTTCGACGCGGCGGAGCATGGCGTCGAGGTAGCGCGGCAGGTGCGCGAGCGCGGTAGCCGGGGTTTCGCGCAGGAAGCCGGGATAGACGAGGCCGTCGAGCTGGGTGCGCAGGTCGTCGAGGTTGCCCTGGGCCCAGCCCATCAGCGGCGGTTGCAGTTTCGGACGCAGCGCGCCGACGGCGGCGAGGATGGTTTCGGCCAGTTGCAGGCGCTGCATCGCTTCGGGGAAGAGGCGGCGGCCGGCGTCGGCGACGCGGGCGTCGAAGGCCTCGCGGGTGCGGACGGCACCGAGGCCGTCGTCGAGCACGGCGTTGAGGGCGGCGGCGACGAGGTCGTCGCGCAGGCGTTCCTGCGATTCGATCGCGGCGTAGAGCAGGCCCGTTTTCGGCGACACGGGCAGTTGCTTGCGGGCCTGCTTGATGCGGTCGGCGAGCGCGAGTTCGAGCAGGCGACGGACGCCGCGCGGGTGTTCGCGCGATGCCTGCGCGATGTCGGCGAAGACGCGCAGCGCGGCGGCGTCGCCGGTGTCGACGAGGGCGGGGAATGCCGGCACGCCGGCTTCGCCCGGCACGGACGGCGGGATCGGATCGCGCGGGAACGTGGTGAGGCCTTCGGCGGCGAGATCGCGGCCGGCGCGGGCGGCGAAGGCGCGCTCGGCCTTGTCGCCGAATTGCGTGCGCAGCGCGGCGAGGTCGCGCGATTCGGCGAGTTTCGTGTTGTCCTTCGCGAGCAGGCGCAGGTTCATGCGCAGGTGCGGTTCGAGTGCGGGTTCGTCGAAGTCGGTCGGCGCCAGCGGCGCGCCGGTGGCGCGGGTGAGGAAGCGTGCGAGTTCGCCGTGCAGCGTGTCGGGCGATGGCTTGGGCCAGGCTTCGGCGAAGGCGCGGGCGAAGTCGGGTGCGGGCACGTAGTTGCGGCGCTGGGCTTTCGGCAGGCCGCGGATCAGGGCCGCGGCCTTGTCGAGCACGAGGCCGGGGACGAGCCAGCCCAGCCGCGCGGGGTCGAGGGCGTTGAGCAGGTGCAGCGGGACGTCGAGCGTCACGCCGTCGTCCGGTGCGCCGGGTTCGAAGCGGTAGTGCAGTGCGAGGCGTGCGTCACCGAGCGGGAAATACTTCGGGAAGCGGTCGGCTTCGCTGCCTTCCCCGGGTAGCAAGTCGGCCATCGACCATTCGAGGCCTTTCTTCGCGGCCTCGGGCAGCTCGCGGTACCACTTGTCGAGTGCGACGACGCTGTTGAGATCGGGCGGCAGGCGGTCGAGATACCAGCGCGCCTGCCAGTCCGCGTCCGCGACGAGGCCGCCGCGACGCAGCTTGGCCTCTTCCTCGTTTGCCTTCTCCAGCATGGCGAGGTTGCGTGCGAGGAAGCCGGCGCGGGTGTCGACTTCACCCGGCACCAGGCCTTCACGCACGAAAATCTCGCGCGATTCGGTCGGATACAGGCCGCCGTAATGCACCGGCCGCTTCGGCGCCAGCACGAGGCCGAACAGGCTGATCTGCTCGGAGCCGATCACGCGGCCCTGCGCGCGCGACCAGCGCGGCTCGAAGTGCCTGCGCGCGAGCAGGTGCGGCAGCTCGGCGATGACCCAGTCGGGCTCGATGCGTGCATTGGTGAGGCCCCACACCTTCTGCGTGTCGAGCAGCGTGGCGGAGAGCACCCACGGCGGCGGCAGCTTCGCGAGCGTCGAGCCGGGGAACAGCGAGAAACGCCGGCCGCGCGGGCCTTCGTACAAACCCTTGTCGGTCTTGTTGCCGACCTGCGTGGCGAGGCCGGCGATCAGCGCGCGGTGCATCGCGGCGTAGTGTTTGCCGAACGCGCCGGACGATTTCTCCGCGGGCGCCCTGCCCTGCTGGCCCTTGGATTCGCGGATCTTCTGCTGGCGTGCGGCGAGGCGTGCGTCGATCACCGGCGGTGGTGTCGCGGGCACCTCGGCCACCGGCGCCGGCTCGATCGTCCAGCCGAGTTCGTCGCACAGCACCACCAGCTGGCGATGCAGTTCGCGCCACTCGCGCATGCGCAGGAAGCCGAGGAAATGTTTCTCGCACCAGTCGCGCAGCTTCGACTGCGTGAGATCTTCGTGTGCGACGCGATACGCGTCCCACAGCTTGAGGATGCCGACGAATTCCGACTTTGGATCGGCGAACTCCGCATGCGCCTGGTCCGCCGCCTGACGATGTTCGGGCGGGCGCTCGCGCGGGTCCTGGATGCCGAGGAAGGATGCGATCGCCAGCATCTCGCGCAGCACGCCGTGCTCGCGCGCGGCGATCAGCATGCGGCCGAGTTTCACGTCGATCGGCAGGCGCGCGAGCGTGCGGCCGATGGCAGTGAGGTGGCGCTCCGCATCGACGGCGCCCAGTTCCTGCAGCTGCTGCCAGCCGTCGGCCACGGCGCGGCTGTCCGGCGCTTCGAGGAAGGGGAAATCCTCCACGCGGCCGAGCCCGAGGCTGAGCATGCGCAGGATCACACCGGCCAGCGAGGCGCGCAGGATTTCCGGATCGGTGTACTGCGGGCGCGAGAGATAGTCGGGCTCGGAATACAGGCGGTAACACACGCCCGCGGCGATGCGGCCGCAGCGACCCTTGCGCTGGTCGGCGCTGGCGCGGCTGATCGGTTCGATGTGCAGGCGGTCGAGTTTGGCGCGCGGGCTGTAGCGCTTCACGCGTGCGGCGCCCGGGTCGACGACGTAGCGGATGCGCGGCACCGTCAGCGAGGTTTCGGCCACGTTGGTGGCGAGCACGATGCGGCGTTTGCTGCCGGGGTTGAAGATCCGGTCCTGGTCCTTGGCCGAGAGGCGCGCGTAGAGCGGCAGCACTTCGGTGTCGCGGTATTTGCGGCGTTCCAGCGCCTGGTGCGTGTCGCGGATTTCGCGTTCGCCGGGGAGGAAGATCAGCGTGTCGCCGCGGGCGTCTTCGCGCGTGATTTCGTCCATCGCCGCGACGATGGATTCGACGGCGGATGGCGGTTCGCGCGGGGGCGGCGGTTTTTTTCCGCGCGGTGCCTCGGTGTCGACTTCGGACGCGGTGCCGTCGTCCGGCGCGCGGTAACGCACCTCCACCGGATAGCTGCGGCCTTCCACGCTCACCACCGGCGCATCGTCGAAGTGCTTGGCGAAGCGTTCGGTGTCGATCGTGGCGGAGGTGACGATGAGCTTGAGGTCGGGACGCTTGCGCAGCAGCGTCTTGAGGTAGCCGAGCAGGAAGTCGATGTTGAGGCTGCGTTCGTGCGCTTCGTCGACGATGATCGTGTCGTAGTTGGAGAGGAAGCGATCGGACTGGATTTCCGCCAGCAGGATGCCGTCGGTCATGAACTTGATGTGCGTTCGCTCGGACACGCGATCGTTGAAGCGCACCTGGAAGCCGACCGCGCCACCGAGTTCCACCTGCAGCTCCGACGCCACGCGCGTGGCCACCGCACGCGCGGCGATGCGGCGCGGCTGGGTGCAGCCGATCATGCCGGCGGCACCGCGGCCGGCGGCCAGGCACATTTTCGGCAGCTGCGTGGTCTTGCCCGAGCCGGTTTCGCCGGCCACGACGATGACCTGGTGGCGGCGGATCAGGTCGATGATCGTCTCGGCCTCGCGCGCCACCGGCAGGGTGTCGTCGAAGGTGGGCACGGGCAGGCTTGCGGCGCGTGTCTCGCGCGCGGCCACGGACGCGGCCAGCGCCTGCTCGAAGGCCAGGCGCGCGGCCTCGTCCCGCGGTGCCGCACGTGCACGCGACTGCAGGCGGCGCAGGCGGCCCTGGTCGCGCGTCAGCGCGGACGCAAGCGATGCGGGCGGCTGGGGAGGCGTGGCTGAATTCAAGGCAGGAGATCCGGCACGGCGGTGCTTTGCAGGGATGGCCAATCGGCCCAGAATATCGGCCGGATCGATGCAATCGATTTCCCTGCGCGCGCAAAGCGGCGCAGGATACCGCCAAGCCCACGCGAGGAGAACGAAAGATGAAGATCGATATCGGGATCGACGACAAGAAACGCAAGAAGATCGCGGACGGACTGTCGCATTTCCTCGCCGACAGCTACACGCTGTACCTGAAGACGCACAATTTCCACTGGAACATCACCGGCCCGATGTTCAACTCGCTGCACGTGATGTTCGAGACCCAGTACACCGAGCAGTGGACCGCGCTCGACGACATCGCCGAACGCATTCGCGCGCTCGGCCACAACGCGCCGGGGTCGTACGCGGAGTTCGTGAAGCTGTCGTCGATCAAGGAAGAGACCGGGCTGACCAACGTGCCGGAATGGCGCGAAATGGTGGCGCAGCTCGTCTCGGGCAACGAGGCGGTGTGCCGCACGGCACGCAAGGTGCTCAAGACGGCGGACGAGGCCGGCGACGACCCGACCGTGGATCTGATGACCCAGCGACTGCAGACGCACGAGAAGTACGCCTGGATGCTGCGCTCCCTGCTCGAGTGAGTCGAGCGGCGCGCGGGCGGGACGGCGGAGGACCGTCGTCCCGACGTCGTTCCGCGCCGCGTGCGTGGCCGCCGCCGGGTGCATGCCAGCGGCACCGGGACGGCGTGCCTGTTGCACGTTTGTGGCGGCGCGGTGTCGGCCGCGCAACCGCTCAGCCACAGAAACAAGCCGCCTGTCGGCGCCGGGCGCCGCGATGACAGCCCCGCGACACTAAAACGACAGTCCGGCGTCGAATTTGTTGCAAGTGTCATATTTCCGCAATCTTGCATGCCTAGGCTGCGCGCATCCCCACCGCAGGCCGATCGCCATGCTTTCCCGTCGTCTGGTTCTTGCCGCGTGCATCCTTGCCGCACCCGCCGCGCCGGCGTCCGCCGAGATCGTGTTCGATGTGATCGGCGGCTCGGAAGTCTCGCTCGAAGGCCTGCTCCAGGCCGACGGCAACTGGTATGACAGCGATGTTGCAGACCTCAACGGCAGCGGCAACAACGGCGACGACAGCGAATTCGAGCTGCGTCGCGCCGAAGTGGTGGTGAAAGGCAAGGGCCCGGGCAACGTCGAGTGGGTGGTCGGTTACGACGCCAAGGCCGACAAGTTCCTCGACACCAACGTGCGCTACAAGTGGGGCGCATACACCGGCATCACCGTCGGCCAGGCCAAGCAGCCCAACAGCCTGGAAGAGCTGACCAGCACGCGCTTCAACGATTTCATCGCCAAGGCCAGCGCCACCAACACCTTCGGCATCGCGCGGCGGCTGGGCGTGCAGCTTGCGACCGGCGACGAGAACTGGTCGCTGACGGGCGGCATGTTCGGACGCGAACTCACGCGCAATCTCGCGCACGGCTCGGGCTTCGGTCTGCGCGGCACGTTCGCGCCGCTCAACCGCCCCGGCAGTTTCCTGCACCTGGGCCTGTCGGCGGTCGATGTCGACACCGACAACGACACCGCGCGTCCGCGCGCCCGTCCGCTGGCCGACCTCGCCACGGTGCGGCTGGTGGACACCGGCGACATCACCGATGCCGACCGCCAGCGTACGTACGGCGCCGAGGCGGCGTGGGTGTCCGGGCCGGTCAAGCTGCAGGGCGAATACATGCAGTCCACGATCTCGCGCCTCGCGCATTCGGATTTCAGCGGCGACAGCGCCTACGTCTACGCGCTGTGGAACATCACCGGCGAAACCTGGACCTACCGCAACGGCCTCATTTCCACCGCGCTGCCGGACAACCCCACCACCGGCCTGTGGCAGGTGGGACTGCGCTACGACACGATCGATCTGGACGACGGCTCGGTCCAGGGCGGCGAGATGGACAGCGTCACGCTCGGCGCCAACGTCTACCTGCGCTCGAACTTCAAGCTGGCACTGAACTACGTGCAGGCGCAGAGCACACGGCGCGGCATCGACGACGATCCGGGCATCGTCGAAGCCCGCGCCCAGCTGCACTGGTAGCCCCGGCGCACATCCGCACCCGCGCAGATCCGCCCAGGACGCACGCTGTCACACGACTGTCATCGTTGTCACAAATCATGGGCGCATTGGCCGAAACCGCGCCCACCCTTTTGGAACCAGGAGTCCTCCGTGCTCAATTTCCGCATCAAGTCCCGTCTCGCCGTCCTCGCTCTCGCGGCGCTGGCGGGCACCTGTGCACAGGCCGCCGACATCACCGGTGCCGGTGCGTCGTTCGTGTATCCGGTGATGTCGAAGTGGTCGGCCGACTACAACGGCGCCACCGGCAACAAGGTCAACTACCAGTCGATCGGATCCGGCGGCGGCATCGCGCAGATCAAGGCCGCGACGGTGGATTTCGGCTCGTCCGACGCGCCGCTGAGCCCGGACGATCTGTCCGCGGCCGGCCTCGCGCAGTTTCCGTCGGTGATCGGCGGCGTGGTGCCGGTGGTGAACCTGCCGGGCATCGCGCCGGGCACGCTGAAGTTCGACGGCACCCTGCTCGCCAACATCTTCCTCGGCACGGTCAAGACCTGGGACGACCCGGCCATTGCCGCGCTCAATCCGGGCGTGACGCTGCCGTCGAGCCGCATCACCGTCGTGCATCGCTCGGACGGTTCCGGCACCACGTTCAACTTCGTCAACTACCTCTCGAAGGTGAGCCCGGAGTGGAAATCGAAGGTCGGCGAAGGCACGGCGGTAAAGTGGCCCACCGGCATCGGCGGCAAGGGCAACGAAGGCGTGGCCGCCTACGTGAAGCAGGTCAAGGGCGGCATCGGCTACGTGGAACTGTCGTACGCGCTGCAGAACAAGATGGGCTATGCGCTGCTGAAGAACGCCGCGGGCAACTTCGTCGCGCCGAGCGCGGAGAGCTTTGCCGCCGCCGCCGCCAATGCCGACTGGGGCACCGCCAAGGACTTCCATCTCATCATCACCGACGCGCCGGGTGCGGGCTCGTGGCCGATCGCGGCGACCAACTTCATCCTCGTGCACAAGCAGCCGAAGGATGCGGCCCGCGCCACCGCCACGCGCGAGTTCTTCGCCTGGGTCTACGCCAACGGCGACGCGCAGGCGAAGGCGCTCGACTACGTGCCGCTGCCCGACGAGCTGGTGACGAAGATCGAAGCGTACTGGGGCGAGAACCTCAAGTTCTGATCGTGCAACGGCAGGCGGCTTCGGCCGCCTGCTGCGTTCTGTCACCGAAACCGGCGACAATTGCTGCGCTCGGACCGGCGACAATTGCTCTGCTCGACGGAATACGACACCGCTGCATCGGCACCTCACCGTCGCCCCGGCGAAGGCCGGGGCCCAGTGACGTTGCTTCGGCGGGATGACGCGTAGAGCGAGCGTCACTGGGTCCCGGCGTTCGCCGGGACGACGGGATTCGCGATACACCCGCACCACCCGCACCATCAAAGCATCCAGACAAAGATCCCCGATGTCAGCGATCGACGCCCTGCCCCCCATCGTGATCCAGCGCCGCGACCGCCGCGATGCACGCGCCGATCGTGCATTCCGCTGGGCGATGACCGGTGCCGGACTGTTCGTGCTGATCGCGCTCGCCGGCGCCGCGCTTTCGATGCTGATCGGCGGCTGGGAGGCGTTCGAGACGTTCGGACTGTCGTTCCTGACGACCGCCAACTGGGACGTGGGTGCGCGCGAATTCGGCGCGCTGGTGCCGATCTACGGCACGCTCGTGACCGCCGGCATCGCGATGCTGATCGCGGTGCCGATCAGCTTCGGTATCGCGCTGTTCCTCACCGAAGTGGCGCCGCCGTGGCTGCGCGGGCCGGTGGGCTCGGCGATCGAGCTGCTCGCCGGCATCCCGTCGATCATCTACGGCATGTGGGGCCTGTTCGTGCTTGCACCGGCGCTGAGCGAACACGTCTACCCCTACATCAACGACTACCTCGGCGAGATTCCGTGGCTCGGCCCGCTGTTCCAGGGGCCGCCGCTGGGCATCGGCATGCTGACTGCGGGCCTCGTGCTCGCGATCATGGTGATCCCGTTCATTTCCTCGGTGATGCGCGAGGTGTTCCTCACCGTGCCGACGCGGCTGAAGGAGTCGGCCTATGCCCTCGGCTCCACCACGTGGGAAGTGGTGTGGGACATCGTGCTTCCCTACACACGCTCGGCCGTCATCGGCGGCGTGTTCCTGGGCCTTGGTCGCGCGCTTGGCGAGACGATGGCGGTCACCTTCGTGATCGGCAATGCGTATTCGCTGTCCGTCGGGCTGCTCGAACCGGGCTCGTCGATCGCCTCCACCATCGCCAACGAGTTCGCCGAAGCCATCGACCCGCTGCACAAGTCCGCGCTGCTGGCGCTGGGCTTCCTGCTCTTCGTGCTGACCTTCATCGTGCTGGCCGCGGCGCGGCTGATGCTGGCGCAGCTGCAGCGCCGCGAGGGCCGCTGACGTGACCGCAATCGCACGCAACTACGCCCGCGAAGACCGCCTCTACCGCCGGCGGCGGTTCCGCAACGGCGTGGCGATGGTGCTGTCGGGCTTTGCCGCGATCTTCGGCGTGCTGTGGCTGGTGTGGATCCTGTGGACCACGGTCAGCAAGGGCGTGAGCGCGATGGATCTTGCGCTGTTCACCCAGATGACGCCGCCGCCGAACGAGGACGGCGGCCTGCTCAACGCCTTCGCCGGCAGCCTGATCATCAGCATGCTCGCGATCGCGATCGGCACGCCGATCGGCATCGCCGCCGGCACCTTCCTCGCCGAATACGCTGCGCACAGCAGGCTCGGCGGGCTCATCCGCTTCGTCAACGACATCCTGCTGTCCGCGCCGTCGATCGTGCTCGGCCTGTTCGTCTACACCCTCGTGGTGCTGCAGATGGGGCACTTCTCCGCGCTCGCCGGCGCGATCGCGCTCGCGTTCATCGCGCTGCCGGTGATCGTGCGCACCACGGACGAAATGCTGCGCCTGGTGCCGGCGCAGATGCGCGAAGCGGCGCTCTCGCTCGGCATCCCGCAGTGGAAGGTGACGCTGCAGGTGCTGCATCGCGCCGCGCGCCCGGGTATCGTCACCGGCGTGATCCTTGCACTTGCGAGAATTTCCGGCGAAACCGCGCCGCTGCTGTTCACCGCCTACAGCAACCAGTTCTGGAGCACCGATCTGCTCGCGCCGATGGCGAACGTGCCGATGGTGATCTTCCAGTACGCGATGAGCCCGTACGAATCGTGGAACGCGCTCGCGTGGGCCGGCGCCTTCGTCGTGACCGTGTTCGTGCTGTTGCTGAGCCTCATCGCCCGCGCCATCCTGCTGCGCAACAAGACTCCGAGCAATGACTGATCCCAACCCCTCCCCGCGCACACCCGTCTCGCTCGCCGTCCCGGCCACCGCGGACGCTTCCGACACGCGCGTGAAGCTCGCCGCGCGCGAACTCGCCTTCCACTACGGCGACTTCACCGCGATCAAGAGCATCGATCTCGACATCCCCGAGCACCGCGTCACCGCACTGATCGGGCCGTCGGGCTGCGGCAAGTCGACCCTGCTGCGCATCTTCAACCGCATCTATTCGATCTACCCCGGACAGCGCGCGACAGGCCGCGTGCTGCTCGACGGCGAGAACGTGCTCGATCCGAAATATCCGCTCAACCGCCTGCGCAGCAAGATCGGCATGGTGTTCCAGAAGCCGGTGCCGTTCCCGATGTCGATCTACGACAACGTGGCCTACGGCATCGGTCACTACGAAAAACTCTCGCGCGCCGACATGGACAACCGCGTCGAGGCCGCGCTGCGCCAGGGCGCGTTGTGGGACGAGGTCAAGGACAAGCTCAAGAACAATGCGCTCGGCCTGTCCGGCGGTCAGCAGCAGCGCCTGTGCATCGCACGCGCCATCGCGCTGCGGCCGGAGGTGATGCTGTTCGACGAACCGACCTCCGCGCTCGATCCCATCGCCACCGGCAAGATCGAGCAGCTGATCGCCGAGCTCAAGCAGGAATTCACCATCCTCATCGTCACGCACAACATGCAGCAGGCCGCGCGCTGCTCGGACTTCACCGCCTTCATGTACTTGGGCGAGCTGATCGAACACGGGGCAACGGACACGATTTTCACGCGCCCGGCGAAGCAGCAGACCGAGGACTACATCACCGGTCGCTTCGGCTGACCGCCGATCGCGCCGCCCAGGACCCAGGCCCATGCACAACCAACCGCACAACCACATCGTCAAGAGCTACGACGAGGAGCTGCAGCGGCTCACCGGCGAAATCGTCCGCATGGGCGAAATCGCGGTGTACCAGCTCGGCGCCGCGATCGACGTGCTCGACCGCCGCGACAGCCGCGCGGCCGAGCGCGTGATCGCCAACGACGACGCCATCGACGTGCTCGAACACGACGTCAGCCACGGCGTGCTGCGCCTGCTCGCGCTGCGCCAGCCGATGGCGCGCGACCTGCGCGACGTGCTGGCCGCGCTGCGCATTGCAGCTGCCATCGAACGCATCGGCGATTACGCGGCGAATGTCGCCAAGCGCACGATGACGCTCAACATGCACCCGCCGGTGGCACCGGCGCGCGGGCTGCGCACGCTCGCGGACATCGCGTCGGGCATGGTCAACGACGTGTTGCGCGCCTACCAGGAACGCGACGCCGACCTCGCGCGCGCGGTGCGCGAGCGCGACGCCGAGCTCGACACGCTGCACACCTCGCTGTTCCGCGAACTGCTCACGTACATGATGGAAGACCCGCGCACCATTTCCAGCTGCGCGCACCTGCTGTTCATGGCCAAGAACATCGAACGCATCGGCGACCACGCCACCAACATTGCCGAAAACGTCTGGTTCCTCGTACACGGCGAGGAACTGCAGGGCGAACGCGACAAGCGCGACGACAGCAGCGCGCCCGCACCCTGAATCGCCCGCTCGGCGGCCGATTGCCGCCGCGCCGAACGTACCGGCCGCGCACGCGGTCGGCGCCGCGTCGCGTGCTGCGACGCAGCAACGGCTGCAGCCTCTTCGGCAAGCTCGCCCGGTCGCATCCGCGCGACGCATCGCCTCGCGCCCCCACACCGGGCAACGGCGCGGCAGTACCATCGCGGCGTGCCCACACGCAGCGCTCCGGCCGGGGCGTCGCCAGCGGGCACCGCATCGGCGTGCCGCCGGTGCGGTCCGTCGTCCGCCCGCCGGGCGGTGTTCCGCGGGCAACGTGCCCGCTCCTTCTCCGGGAGAGAAACCATGTCGAACAATTTCAAACCGCTCGGTCTTGCCGTCGGCGTCGCGTTCGTCGGCTCGCTTGCGCTCGCGCAGGCGGCGGGCGCGTCGGCGTTCAGCGTCACGGACCTGCCCTCGGGCTACCAGGTGGGCGAGAAAGGCAAGGAAGGCAGCTGCGGCGAAGGCAAGTGCGGTGAGGGCAAGTGCGGCGTCGACACACTCGACACCGACAAGAACGGCAGCGTATCGGCCACCGAATTCGCCGCCAGCGGCAAGGATGCGGCGCACTTCGCCAAGCTCGATGCGGACGCCGACGGCGCCGTCACCCAGACCGAATGGGACAGCGCCAAGGCCGCGATGGAAGGCAAGTGCGGCGAAGGCAAGTGTGGCGAGGGCAAGTGCGGCGGTGAGAAGAAGTAGCGCCGCTGCGATGCGACGCGTACGTCGCGCGTGCGTGCGGCCGCGATGAGCGTGGTCGCATCGCGATCGCCGGCGCCCGGCGCCGGTCTCGGACTGCGGCGGGCCCTGTGCGGCCCGCTGCAGGACGCGCCGGACGGCGCCATCGATTTTCTCGAAGTGGCACCGGAGAACTGGATCGGCGTCGGCGGACGGCACGGACGCGCGTTTGCCGTACTGGCCGAACGTTACCCGATCGCCTGCCACGGCCTGTCGCTCTCGCTCGGCGGGCCCGAACCGCTCGACGAGCCCTTCGTGCACACCCTGCGCGGTTTCCTCGACCGCTACCGCGTGCCCATCTACAGCGAACACCTGAGCTACTGCAGCGACGACGGCCATCTGTACGACCTCATGCCGATCCCCTTCACGGACGAGGCCGTCACGCACGTGGCCGCGCGCATCCGCCGCACGCAGGACATCCTCGGGCGTCGCATCGCGGTGGAAAACATTTCGTATTACGCGGCGCCCTATCGCGAACTGCGCGAGATCGACTTCGTCAACGCGGTGCTGCGCGAGGCCGACTGCGACCTGCTGCTCGACGTCAACAACGTCCACGTCAACAGCGTGAATCACGGCTACGACGCCCTCGAATTCCTGCATGCGCTGCCGGCGGCACGCGTGCGCTGCATCCATGTTGCCGGCCACTACGTCGAGGCGCCGGACCTGCTCGTCGATACCCACGGCGCCGCCGTGGTCGGCCCGGTCTGGGACCTGCTGGCCGCGGCGTACGCCCACGCAGGCGTGCTGCCGACCCTGCTCGAACGCGATTTCAACCTTCCGCCGCTGCCCGTGCTGCTCGACGAGCTGGGCACCGTGCGGCGCATCCAGCAGGCCGCGCTTGCGCACGAAACGCAGGTTCGCAGCCATGTCGCCTGACGCCACGCGCGCACCGGCCCGGCTGCATGCGCAGCAGACCGCGTTTGCCGCACACCTGCGCGATCCGGATGCGGCACCGGCGCCGGACGGCGTCGAAGAACGCCGGCTGCAGGTGTATCGCGAGCTGTTCTACAACAGCATCCAGGGCCTGCTCGCGAACAATTTTCCCGTGATCCGCGCGCTGCTCGGCGACACGCGGTGGCACGCGCTGGTGCGTGCCTTCTACCGCGAACACCGCAGCCGGACGCCGCTGTTCCCGCAGATCGGGCGCGAGTTCGTGCAGTGCCTCGAACACCGCGGGCAGGCCGACACCGACGATCCGCCCTTCCTGGCCGAACTTGCGCAGCACGAATGGGTGGATGTGGCGCTGTCGCTGGACGAGACCGACCTTGCCGCCATCCCGCACCGGCGCGACGGCGATCTGCTCGACGGCGTGCCGGTGCCGTCGCCGCTCGCCTGGCCGCTTGCCTACCGCTGGCCCGTGCACCGCATCGGCCCCGCGTTCGCGCCGCGGACGCCACCGGACGCGCCGACCCTGCTGCTGGTACTGCGTGATCGGACCGATGCCGTGCACTTCAAGCAGATCGATGCGCTCGCGTTCGCACTGCTGCAGGCGCTGCACGACAACGGCGCGCGCCCTCCCGCGGCGCAGCGCACCGGGCGCGAGCTGCTGCACGCGCTGGCCGACAGCGCGGGGGCCTACGATCGTGCACGGTTCGTGGCGCAGGGTGCAGCACTGCTGGACCAGCTGCGCGTGCGCGACGCGGTGCTCGGCGCGCTCTGATCCGGGCGGCGGGTTCGGCAAGTGGTCGATGACGGCGCGTTCGAGGAAAGCCCCACGAGCCGCCGGCGAAGCGTCCGAAGCATTCGTGTACGCGAAACAAGGATGACCGCAGACTGGGGGAGGGTTTGCCCACAAGCGCCCCCTTCCGGCTGCCGCCACCTTCCCCCGCTGCGCGGGAGAAGGACTTCACGACATACTGCGACGCAGAGTGCGACAGCGCGTCGGCGAAGCGCCCGGAGCGTTCGTTTACGCGAAATGACGATGACCGCAGGCTGGGGAGGGTTCGTCGACAAGCCCCCCTTGCGGCCGCCGCCACACAGACACCCTTCGTCTCCCACGCGGCGGGGACTCTGTCGCAGGCCGGAGCGCTTCCCGACACGATCCACCGCCGCCCCGTTGACCCTTTCCTCTCCCGCGCAGCGGGGGAGGATGCCGGCAGGCAGGAGGGGGCATTCCGCGATCCGCAGCCCAGCTCCCGCCTGCGACACCCCGCACATGCAGGAGAGAATTCTTCGGCGCGGCCGCTCGCCGCGCGCCGCTCGCCGCTAGCCGCCACCCGCCCGCCGCTCGCCGCCAACCGCAACTCCGGCAACAGTCGCCGCTTCGCGGCGCGGCAAGCGACGGCCACCCGCGCATCGCACCTGCCGCCGGAACGGCTATCCAGAAACGACAACGGCCGCTTTCGCGGCCGTGTCTTCGGAACCTGTTGCTGAGAACTCAGCCGGCGGACTTCGCCGCGCCGAGATCTTCCTTGATGCGGGCTGCCTTGCCCTCGAGATCGCGCAGGTAGTACAGCTTGGCGGCGCGCACGGCGCCACGGCGCTTGACGGTGACCGAGTCGATCGACGGCGAGTGGGTCTGGAACACGCGCTCCACGCCCGTGCCGTGCGAGATCTTGCGCACCGTGAAGGCCGAGTTCAGGCCGCGGTTGCGCTTGGCGATCACCACGCCTTCGTAGGCCTGCACGCGTTCGCGGTTGCCTTCCTTGACCTTGACGTTGACGACGACGGTGTCGCCCGGGCCGAAATCGGGCAGCTTGCGCTGCGACTGTTCGGCTTCGAATTCCTGGAGCAGCTTGTTCATGATTGCACCGTACCCGCGAGCGGGAATTTGTTGTGTAGTTCTCGGGATTGCGCGTCCGCGCCTGAACGGGCGGTGGCAAGCTGCGCATTATAGCGGTTTTCTTGCCGGCGGCGCTAGTGGGCGGCGCGTGACTGCCATGATCGGCCGCGTCGACCGGACAACGCCCGTCCGCCCACCGTCGTCCCGGCGAACGCCGGGACCCAGCGACGTTGCTCGGACACGCCAAAGCGCCGCAGTGGGACGCGAGGGCACGTCACGCCACCAGGTCCCGGCGTTCGCCGGGACGACGGGATTGTCGCCATCGTCACGTCGGGCGACGCGTCTCGCGACGCGGTCAGCGCGCTGTCGAGCCCTGCTGTCGCAACCAGTCCTGCATGAACCCGTCGAGCAGCACACGATCTGCCTTCGACAACGTCATGCGCGCCAGCAGGTCGGGGCGCCGCAACCAGGTGCGACCGAGCGACTGCTGGCGGCGCCAGCGGGCGATGGCGGCATGGTCGCCGGAGAGCAGCACCGGCGGCACGGATTCGCCCTCGAATTCGTCCGGCCGCGTGTAGTGCGGGCAGTCGAGCAGGCCGTTCTCGAAACTGTCCTGCGCGGCACTGTCGGCATCGTTCAGCGCGCCGTCCTGCAGGCGCCCGACCGCGTCGATCACCACCGCCGCGGCCAGTTCGCCGCCCGAAAGCACGTAGTCGCCGATGGAGAGTTCCTCGTCGATTTCCGCGGCGATCAAACGCTCGTCGATGCCTTCGTAGCGGCCGCAGACGAGGATGAGGCGCGGCAATGCGGCCAGTTCGCGCACCCGACGCTGGGTCAAGCGCGCGCCCTGCGGCGTGACGTAGATGGTGTGCGCAGGCTCGGACGCGGCGGCGCGCATCGCGGCCAGGCAGTCGCGCAGCGGCTGGTTCGACATCACCATGCCGGGGCCGCCGCCGAAGGGGCGTTCGTCGATGCGACGGTAGTTGTCGTGGGTGTGGTCGCGCGGATTCCAGGCGCGGACCGCAAGCAGGCCGCGCTGCTGCGCACGGCCGATCACGCCGACGGCGGCCGCGGCGTCGATGAACTCGGGAAACAGGGTGAGGACATCGATGCGCATGCGGGGAACCTCGGTGGGTTGCGGGACTCGCTCCGCCTGTTTTCTGGCGACGTCAACGGCCCTGGCCGCTCGCGCCGTGCGCAGCCCTGCGCACCGCCGGAGGCTGCAACACCCCACACCGGTCCGTGGGATAGCAGCGACCGCAGCGCTAGAAATCCGGATCCCAGTCGACCTCGATCACACCCGCATCGAGATCGACGCGCTTGATCACGCTGTCCATCAGGAACGGAACCAGTCGCTCTCTGGCGTCGTCGCGCACCGACAGCACGTCGTTGGCGCCGGTCGCGAACACGTGCGACACGCGGCCAAGCGACACGCCCTCGACCGTGAGCACACGCAGACCTTCAAGATCCACCCAGTAGTATTCGCCGGGCCTGGGCGCCGGCATCAGCAAGCGCGGCACCCAGATTTCGGTGCCGATGGCGGCTTCGGCCGCATCGCGGGTACTGATGTCGGGAATGCGAACGATCAGGCCCTTGCCCTGCGGCTTGCCTTCGATGCGTTCGACGACGCGCTCGACCCCGCGCTGGCGCAGGATCCACGGCCGGTACGTGAAGATGGCTTCGAGCGGCTGCGTGTGCGACAGGACCTTGACCCAGCCCTGCACCCCGAACACGCCCGCGATCCGGCCGAGCAGGACACGGCGTTCATCGCTCATGCCCTGCGCTCCGTGCGCCGGTTCAGGCGGCGGCGGCGGCCGGCTGCGGCGCCGCGGCGGCCTGCTTGTACAGCTGCGCGACCTTGTCGGTCATCTGCGCGCCGACGCCGACCCAGTACTTCACGCGCTCGGCGTCCAGCACCAGGCGCGGCTCGTTGCCCTGCGCGACCGGGTTGTAGAAGCCGAGGCGCTCGATGGCACGGCCGTCGCGCTTGTTGCGCTGATCGGTCACGACGATGTGGTAGAAGGGGCGCTTCTTGGCGCCGCCGCGGGTCAGACGGACCTTGACCATGGGAAATATGCTCTGTGGTTCAGAAAAGGGGCTCGGGCGCGGACGCGCAGCGAGCCGCGCATATTAGCGCAGGCAGGGGATGAAGTGAAGCATCGAACCGGGGGCAGCGGGCAGGCGCGCGACGGGGGCGTTCGGTCGGTGTTGCCTGCGTGGATGGGCGGCGGATGGATCGAACGCTCCGTTGCAACTCGCCCGCCATCATTTCACCTTCGATCAACCACCGTCGTCCCGGCGAAAGCCGGGACCCAGTGGCGCTGCTTGACGTTCCGGCGCACATGGTCACCAGACAACGCCGCTGGGTCCCGGCGTTCGCCGGGATGACGGTGGTGTGGGCGACGCGCGTCCTTGCCGGCCTGCGCAGCGGCACGTGATGCCGGCGCGCCGCGTCAGCGCATCCCGGGGAAACCCCGCCCACCCATCATGCCCTTCATCCCGCGCAGCATGCCCTTCATGCCGCCGGACGAGAGCTTGGACATCATCTTTTCCATCTGCATGAACTGTTTCATCACCTTGTTCACGTCGGCCGGCGTGGTGCCCGAGCCCTTCGCGATGCGCGCGCGGCGCGAGCCGTTGAGCAGCGCCGGATGGCGGCGCTCCTTCTTGGTCATCGAGCCGATGATCGCGATCATGCGCGGCACTTCCTTGCCGGTGACCTGGTTCTTCATGTGCTCGGGCACCTGGCCCATGCCCGGCAGCTTGTCCATCAGGGCGTGGATGCCGCCCATGTTCTGCATCTGTTCGAGCTGGTCGCGCATGTCGTTGAGGTCGAACTTCTTGCCCTTGGCGACCTTCTCGGCGAGTTTCTGCGCCTTCTCCTGATCGACGTCGCGCTCGACCTGCTCCACGAGCGAGAGCACGTCGCCCATGTCGAGGATGCGGCCGGCGATGCGTTCGGGGTGGAACACGTCGAGGCCGTCCATCTTCTCGGACGTGCCGATGAACTTGATCGGGCGGCCGGTGATGTAGCGCACCGACAGCGCCGCGCCACCGCGGGCGTCACCGTCGGTCTTGGTCAGCACCACACCGGTCAGCGGCAGCGCATCGGCGAAGGCCTTGGCGGTGTTGGCGGCGTCCTGGCCGGTCATCGCATCGACGGTGAACAGGGTTTCGACGGGATTTACGGCGGCGTGCAGCGCCTTGATCTCGGCCATCATCGCCTCGTCGATGGCAAGGCGGCCGGCGGTATCGACCAGCAGCACGTCAACAAAGCTCTTCTTCGCGTCCGAGATCGCGGCGCGCACGATGGCTTCGGGCTTCTGCGAGGGGTCCGACGGGAAAAACAGCGCGTCGACCTGCTGGGCGAGCGTCTTGAGCTGCTCGATCGCGGCCGGGCGGTAGACGTCGGCCGAGACCACCATCACCTTTTTCTTGCGGCGCTCCTTGAGCAGCTTCGCGAGCTTGCCGACGGTGGTGGTCTTGCCCGCGCCCTGCAGGCCGGCCATCAGGATCACGGCCGGTGCCGGCACGTTGAGGTTCAGCTCCGCGCTCTGCGCGCCCATCACCGTGGTGAGTTCGTCGCGCACCACCTTGATCAGGGCCTGGCCGGGCGTGAGGCTGCGCAGCACGTCCTGGCCGACGGCGCGCACCTTGATGCGTTCGATCAGCGCCTGCACTACGGGCAGCGCGACGTCGGCTTCGAGCAGCGCCACGCGCACGTCGCGCAGCGCCTCGCGGATGTTTTCCTCGCTCAGGCGGCCGCGGCCGCGCAGGCGCTGGACGGTGGTGGACAGGCGTTGGCTGAGCGACTCGAACATGGCGGGCGGTGCGCTGGAAAACGGCCGCCGAGTATAGCCGAGGCCACGCGTCGGCCCGACGCGCACGCCGCCGCCGCGCGGCGGTGACGGGCGCAAGGATGCGGGGGATGACGCACGCCAATCCGCCCGGCCGTGTGCGACACTTGCTGAATGACTCTCGCCATCCTCGCCGCCGTGTTGTATGTGGCCGCGGCGGCGCTGCAGGCGCGCGCGGTGTTCCGCGATCGCGCCGATGCGACCGTCCCCGGCGCGCTGCTCGCGCTGGCGGGCGTGACGCTGCACGCCGCCGACCATGTGCGCGCGCTGCTTGCGACCGGCGCGGTGGAACTGCATTTCTTCGCCGCGCTGTCGCTGGTGGCGTTGGGGGTCGCGCTGCTGACGGCCGCGTTGAGTTTTGCACGACCGGTCGGCGCGCTGGGCGTGGTGCTGTATCCGATCGCGGCACTGCTCGCGCTGCTGTATGCCGCCACCCGTTCCCACGAAGCTGCCGGCGCCGCGCTAGGCTGGCAGATCCAGCTGCACGCCGGCCTGGCGCTGCTGGCCTACGCCACGCTCAGTGTCGCTGCCCTGCTCGCGATCATGCTGTGGCTGCAGGAGCGGGCGCTGCGCCGCCGGCAGGTTTCGCCGCTGCTGCGCGCGTTTCCGCCGCTGACGCTGCTGGAGGCGCTGATGTTCCGGCTCATCGCCGCCGGGTTCGCGCTGCTGACGCTGGCATTGCTTAGCGGCGCGGTGTTCGTCGAGAATCTCTTCGCCCAGCACCTGGTGCACAAGACGGTGCTTTCGCTGCTGGCGTGGGGAGTGTTCGGCGCGCTGCTGATCGGGCGCCTGCGCCACGGCTGGCGCGGGCGCCGGGCGGTGCGCCTGACGCTGAGCGCGATGGCCCTGCTCGGGCTCGCGTTCTTCGGAAGCAAGTTCGTCCTGGAACTGGTGCTGGCACGCGCGTGAACGGGAAGTTCGATCCACCATCGGATGCCTCCGCGGTCGGACGCCGCTTCCACCGCTTTCCGGTGGACGGCAGCGTCAAGCTGTACTCGGGCACCACGATGTGGACCACCCGGCTCATCGACATGTCGCTGCGCGGCGTGCTGGTGGAGCGCCCGGCCGACTGGACCGGCACGCCGGGCTCGCGCTACCGGCTCGACCTGCGCCTGGACGGCGGCGTGATGATCGGCATGGGCGTGGAGCTGGCGCGCATCATCGACGGCAACCTCGGCTTCAACTGCGTCAAGATCGATCTGAACAGCTTCGCGCAGCTGAAGCGGTTGATCGAGTTGAACCTCGGCAACACCGAATCGCTGGGGCGGGAGCTGTCGTCGTTCGGGGAGTGAGCGCCCGGCGTCAGGCCAGCGCGTCGAGCGCGTCCGAGAGTCGGTCCACCGCCACGATCTCCAGATCCTTGTAGCCTTTCTTCGGCGCATTTGCGCGCGGCACGATCGCGCGCCGGAAGCCGTGCGTCGCGGCCTCGCGCAGGCGCTCCTCGCCGTTCGGCACGGGGCGGATCTCGCCCGACAGGCCGACCTCGCCGAACGCCACCGTCGGCAGGTCCATCGGCCGATCACGGAAGCTCGACAGGATTGCCAGCAACACGGGCAGATCCGCGGCGGTCTCCTGGATGCGGATGCCGCCGACGACGTTCACGAACACGTCCTGGTCGTAGATCGCGAGTCCGCCGTGGCGGTGCATCACCGCGAGCAGCATCGCCAGCCGATTCTGCTCCAGCCCCAGCGCCACGCGGCGCGGGTTCGACAGCGGGCTCTGGTCCACCAGCGCCTGCACTTCCACGAGCAAGGGCCGCGTGCCTTCGCGGGTGACCATCACCGCGCTGCCCGGCTGCGGCTCGCGACTGCCGGAAAGAAAAATGGCGGACGGGTTCGGCACTTCCTTCAGGCCAAGCTCGGACATCGCGAACACGCCCAGTTCGTTCACCGCGCCGAAGCGGTTCTTGAACGCGCGCAGGATGCGGAAGCGGCTGCCGCTCTCGCCTTCGAAGTACAGCACCGCGTCGACCATGTGCTCGAGCACGCGCGGGCCCGCGATGCCGCCTTCCTTGGTCACGTGGCCGACGAGAAACACGCTGATGCCGGTTTCCTTGGCGAAACGCACCAGCCGCGCTGCGGCCTCGCGCACCTGGCTCACCGAACCCGGCGCGGCGGCGAGCTGGTCGGAATACATCGTCTGGATCGAGTCGATCACCACCAGCCGCGGCTTTTCCTTCGCCAGCTGCGGGATGATGCGCTCGATGCAGGTTTCGGTGAGGCAGCGCAGTCCGCCGAGCTGCAGACCAAGACGCGAGGCGCGCGAGCTGACCTGCCCGAGACTCTCTTCGCCCGTGACATACAGACCGGGCAGGCGCGCTTCGAGCGCACCGAGCGTCTGCAGCAGCAACGTCGACTTGCCGATGCCCGGATCGCCGCCGATCAACACCACCGAACCTTCGACCAAACCGCCGCCAAGCACGCGATCGAGCTCGCCGATCCCCGTCGCCGTGCGCGTTTCCTCGCCGTGCACCACGTCCGCGAGTTTCGTGACGCGCGCCGCGCCGCCCTCGCCCGCGTAGCCGGCGCGCGCGCCTTTTGCGTTGACGGGGCTGGCTTCCAGCACGAACTCGGCGAGCGTGTTCCAGGCCTGGCAGGCGTCGCACTGGCCCTGCCACTTGTTGAAATTGGCGCCGCATTCGGTGCAGACGTAGGCGGTCTTGGCCTTGGCCATCGAGCATGCTTCCCTGGTGGAAACACGAGGATAGCCGAGGGCGGTCGCAGCACACGCGCCGCAAACGCGAAGGCCACCCGTGCGGGTGGCCTTCGTGCACATCTGGTGCCGGAAATAAGCACCACAAGAAAGCGCATTGCATGCATGAAAAAGGGAAGCTGGCGCAAAACCGGCGGGCACTGGCGCTAAATTGGCTCAACGCCCCATTTTGTTCAGAAACGTATCTTGAATCGTTGCTACATGAGAAGCATCAGCGCAGGGCAACTTTGGTCATTCGTTGTACTCCTCGCACGTCCACGGGCCGTTTCCAACCCTGCCGCAACTCCTGTAACGATATCCCCACGTCCCCTCCCTGACGCGGACGATGAAGACGCCAGGTACTGCCGGCGAAACGTAGTCGCTGTCGGTGACATCACCAGAGCCGTCATCGATGACCTCACCCGTCGACGTTCGTGCAGTACCTTCCTCGTATTGGCAGGATAGCGCTCCACCTCGCACGTCGGTGAGCTTGTACTTGGCAACATCACCATTGTTGAAAATAGCGATGAGCGCAGGCTGAGTTCCAAGCAGCGTCTGGATAGCCCGCCCCATTACGCCCGATGCCGGATTGAACGAGCTGTAGACTGCGCTTCCATAAGAACAGACATCCCAGTCCTGAGCCTGAGAGAACGAAGAATAAATCGTGCCGACGGGCATGATGAGTACATGCTCCTGAGTTCGCAGGAACTTCGCGAGCTCAACGGTCGCATCTTCCTTCAACGCAGAAGCACGCAATGCGACGCCATATTCGATCGGACCTGCCGGGTCGTTTTCCTTGTTGGCGTTGACGATATAGAGAATCTCAGTTGACTCATTGAAGACCTCAATCTCCCAAGACCCCGCCGCATAGGAGCTGACAAGGCCGAAGGCGAACGACTTAAATTCCGCGGGAGTGCTGCAACTATTGCAAACCCCGGCGAAGTGGGGCTCAGCTCGCGCGCTGGTGGTCCACGCTAACGATAAGCCCGCACAAGCGGCAAGAATCAGATATTTCATACGTGCTCCGAGTCCAAAAAATGGGGTTGCAGCCTAGTAAAGCAGATAAAGCATTTTTGTGACCGGGATCACACTATGGTCGCGGCGCTTTCATATAACCCACAAGCGTGGGCACAAGAGGGCCGACATTACTTTGGACCGGAGACCGTTCGATCTCAACCCTCCGTTGAGATAGCCACGAGCGTCGTCGGCGCCGCAGCCTCGATTGCGCCGTCGGCGGCGAAGGCGCGGCACGGCGGCGCCTGGTCGAGCGGCTGCCGCACGCGGGTGACGGCGCCCTTCGGCAGCTGGAACGACGCCGTGCCATCGGCGTTGTGCCCGGTGACGGCCAACGATGCGCCGGCGCTACGGCAACACGCCCTCGAACATGTCCCACAGGCTCGTGCGCATCAGTTGGCGTCTCCCGGATGACGTTTCGATGTTCGCGGTCTGCCCACCGGGAGCTCGGCGTAGCACGCGACCAGGTGATCAGGTTGCTGGTGACGACGCCGAGGTACGTGCCGCCGCCCTCAGCAATCCGAGATCTGAGCGAATCAGCGCGAAATTGGGCAAGACCCAGAAACGCGAAAGGCCCGCTGGACGTGAGTCCTGACGGGCCTTTGGCGGCGTCCGCAATGCTTTGCGAACTACTCAGTGGTGCCGGAAATAGGAATCGAACCTACGACCTACGCATTACGAATGCGCCGCTCTACCAACTGAGCTATTCCGGCAAGGAGCCGCGCATTCTAGGTTCCGCACGCCGGCGGGTCAATCGCCGGGGGTCTGCGTCAGTCCACCAGCGTCAGGCGCAGTTCCTTCGGCAGGGCGAACACCATCGTTTCGGGCTCGCCGGCCAGCTCCGTCGCGGCATCGGAGCCGAGTTCGCGCAACCGTGCGAGCACGCCCTGCACGAGGACGTCCGGCGCGGAGGCGCCGGCGGTGACGCCGACGCGGCGCTTGCCGGCCAGCCAGTCGGGATGGATGTCGCCCGCGCCATCGATCAGGTGCGCTTCCACGCCATCGCGCTCAGCGAGTTCGCGCAGGCGGTTGGAGTTCGAACTGTTGGCCGAGCCGACCACGAGCACCAGATCGCACTGTTTCGCCAGATCGCGCACCGCGTCCTGGCGATTCTGCGTGGCGTAGCAGATGTCGTCGTGGCGCGGACCCTGGATGTTGGGAAACCGTTCGCGCAGCGCGGCAATGACGGCGCGCGTGTCGTCGACCGAGAGGGTGGTCTGCGTGGTGTAGGCGAAGTTGTCCGGTTGGGTCACCCGCAGCGCGGCCACGTCCTCGACGTTTTCGACAAGGTGGATCTCGCCGCCGCCACCGTGCCGGGTCCACTGCCCCATCGTGCCCTCGACCTCCGGGTGCCCGGCATGGCCGATCAGCACCACGTCGCGTCCCGCGCGGCAGTGGCGCGCCACCTCCATGTGCACCTTGGTCACCAGCGGACAGGTGGCGTCGAACACCTTGAGGCCGCGTTTTTCGGCCTCGCGCCGCACCGCCTGCGACACGCCGTGTGCGCTGAAGATCACGGTGGCGTCGTCGGGCACCTCGTCCAGTTCCTCGACGAACACCGCACCGCGCTGCTTGAGATCGTCGACCACGAAGCGGTTGTGCACCACCTCGTGCCGCACGTAGATCGGAGCGCCGAAGTTCTCCAGCGCGCGCTTGACGATCTCGATCGCGCGATCGACGCCGGCGCAGAAACCTCTGGGATTGGCGAGCAGGACGTCCATCGGCCGATTATCGCGCGTCTGCCGCCCTGCGGTGCGGCAGCAGGCTGAACAGCGCGATGCCGATGGCGCCTGCGACGATCGCCGAATCGGCGATGTTGAACGCCGGCCAGTGCGACTGGTTCCAGTACGCATCGATGAAATCGATGACGTAGCCATGCCGCAGGCGGTCGATCAGATTGCCGATGGCGCCGCCGATGACGAGCGCGAACGGCAGCGCCTGGCGCCAGTCGTGGCGCGGCATGCGCGCCAGCCACACCGTCAGCAGGATGCTGACGCCGACCGCCAGCGCGCTGAAGAACCAGCGCTGCCAGCCGGACGCGTCGCTTAGGAAACTGAAGGCGGCGCCGTAGTTGTAGGTCAGCGTCCAGTTCAGCAGGCCGTCGATGACCGGCACGGGCTCGTGCAACGCGAGGTGGGTGAGGGCGATTTCCTTCGTCCACAGATCGAGGACAAGGACGATCGCGGAGAGTATCAGCCACGGCAGGGCGTTGCGGGCGGGCTTGGCCGGGGTCACGTGCGGAATTCCTGGATGGTGTTCTGGAGCATGTAACGCGGTCGTGTCGCTCGCAGGCTGCAAGGATGCGCGCCGCGCGGTTGCCCTTCTCCCCCCGGGAGAGGGTGGCGCGCAGCGCCGGATGAGGGTTCGGGCGGAGCGATGCGTGGAATGTCGGCACTCGCTCCACGGACGCATGAGGCCACGACGCTCTTTCGTTTCCCCGGTGCAGTCCGTCGCGGGTGCAACGTCATGCGTTCGAATAGGTCGATGCGAGACTCGCGCGCCCAGTCATACCGGACCCTCACCCCAACCCCTCTCCCGCGGGGAGAGGGGCTTCGTCGGGCGCTCAAAAGGATCGGACTAGAAATAGCGGCGGTCCTCACCTGCACCATCAACGTTCTCGACGCAGCGGCTGCACAGCTCCGGATGTTCTGCAATCGTCCCGACCTCGGGACGGTAGTGCCAGCAGCGCACGCATTTCCCGTGTTCCGTGGGCCGCGCGACGATCCACGCGGTGCCGTCGTCGGCCCGGAGCGCATCCGCCGGGTGCGTGCGTTCCGACGCCAGCGTCAGCGACGAGGTGATGAACAGGAAGCGCAGCTCGTCCTCCACCGCGGAAAGCGCGGACCGAACGTCATCCGCCACGTACACCGTCACATCCGCCTGCAGCGATGCACCGAGCGTGCCTGCCGCACGCATCGGTTCGAGCACTTTCGACACGGCGTCGCGCAGCACGAGCAAACGATCGAACATCGCCGCATCGAGCTCCGCCTGCGCCGGCATCGCGGCGAGATCGCCGTACCACTCGGCAAACAACACGCTCGCGTGCGGACGCTCCGGCAAATAGCCCCACACCTCCTCGGCGGTGAAACTCAGGATCGGCGCGATCCAGCGCACCATCGCCTCGACGATGCGGTACATCGCGCTCTGCGCGGAGCGCCTGCCGCGCGAATCTTCCTGCATCGTGTACAGGCGGTCCTTGGTCACGTCGAGATAGATCGAGCCCAGGTCCACCGTGCAGAAGTTGTTGAGCGCCTGCACGATGGCCGGGAAGTCGTAACGCTCGTACGCGGCGACGATCTCGGCCTGCAGTTCGAACGCGCGATGCACGGCCCAGCGGTCGAGCAGCAGCAGGTCGTCGTTCGGCAGCAGGTGCTTCGCCGGATCGAACCGGTGCAGGTTGCCGAGCAGGAACCGCATCGTATTGCGGATGCGGCGGTAGGCATCCGCGGTGCGCTTGAGGATCTCCTGCGACAGCGACATCTCGTTGCGGTAATCGGCCGACGCGATCCACAGGCGCAGGATGTCCGCGCCGAGCGTCTTCATGATCTCCTGCGGTTCGATGCCGTTGCCGAGCGACTTCGACATCTTGCGGCCGTGTTCGTCGACGGTGAAGCCGTGCGTCAGCACCTGCCGGTACGGCGCCGCGCGATCCATCGCCACCGCCGTCAGCAGGGAACTCTGGAACCAGCCGCGGTGCTGGTCCGAACCTTCGAGATACATGTTGGCCGGCTTGCCGAGCCCGCGCGCGGCGAGTACGCCTTCGTGCGTGACGCCGGAATCGAACCACACGTCGAGAATGTCGGTGATCTTCTCGTAGTGCTCGGCCTCGTCGCCCAGCCAGTCGGCCGGGTTCAGCGCGTACCAGGCATCGATGCCGTCGCGTTCGACCAGATCGGCGGCGCGGCGCATCAGCGCCACCGTGTCCGGGTGCGGCTCGCCGGTGATGCGGTGCGCGAACAGCGCGATCGGCACGCCCCAGGTGCGCTGGCGCGAGATGCACCAGTCCGGCCGCCCTTCGATCATCGAACGGATGCGCGCCTCGCCCCAGTCCGGGAACCAGCCGCCCTGCGTGCCGATTTTCGCGATTTCCGCGAGTGCATCGCGGCGCAGATGGGCCTGGTCCATCGAGATGAACCACTGCGGCGTGGCACGGAACACCACCGGCGTGCGGTGCCTCCAGCAGTGCGGATAGCTGTGCAGGATGGTCTCGAACGCGAGCAGCACGCCGCGCTCGCGCAGCAATGCGACGATCGCATCGTTCGCCTTCCAGATGAACTGGCCGGCGACTTCCCGCGTGCCCGGCAGGTAGACGCCGTTGCCGCCGAGCGGATTGACCTCCGCCGCGCTGTATTTTTCGACGAGGCCGTACTTCTGCGACACCGCGAAGTCTTCCTGGCCGTGGCCGGGCGCGGTGTGCACGGCGCCGGTGCCGTCGGTGTCGGAGACGTGGTCGCCGACGAGGATCGGGATCTCGCGGTCGAGGAACGGATGGCGCAGCAGCAGACCTTCGAGCGCACTGCCGCGCGCGTGTCCGAGCGGCTCGTCAACCGTGAACCCGTAGCGCGCCAGCGCCGCGTCGGCGAGCGCGGCCGCGAGCACGAGCAGCAGCGGCTTGCCGTCACGTTCGCCGGCACGCACGAGCACGTAGTCGATGTCCGGGCCGAGAGAGACGGCGAGACTTGCCGGCAGCGTCCACGGCGTCGTCGTCCAGATCGGCACGGCGATGATGCTATCGGCGTCGAGCGTCACGCCGAACTTTCCGGCGAGCGCCGCCGCATTGACCGCGTCATATGCCACATCGATTGCCGGCGACGATTTCTCGGCGTATTCGATCTCCGCCTCGGCCAGCGCCGAGCCGCAGTCGAAGCACCAGTGCACCGGCTTCACGCCGCGCGCCAGATGGCCGTTCTCGATCACTTTCGACAACGCGCGCAGCTCGGCGGCCTCGAACGCGAAATCGAGCGTGCGATACGGGTTGTCCCAGTCGCCGATGACGCCCAGGCGCTTGAAGTCGCGCCGCTGCAGGTCGATCTGTTCGTTGGCGAACTCGCGGCATTTGGCGCGGAACTGCGCCGCGTCGAGCTTCACGCCGACCTTGCCGTGCTTTTTTTCCACCGCAAGCTCGATCGGCAATCCGTGGCAGTCCCAGCCGGGCACGTACGGCGCGTCGAAGCCCGCGAGCACGCGCGACTTCACCACGATGTCCTTGAGGATCTTGTTGACCGCGTGGCCGAGATGGATCATGCCGTTGGCGTAGGGCGGACCGTCGTGCAGCACGAAGGTCTCGCGCCCCTGGCGTTGCGCGCGCAGCTGCTCGTGGATGCGCATCTGCTCCCAGCGCTCGAGCAGGGCCGGCTCGCGCTTGGGCAGGTCGCCGCGCATCGGGAAGTCCGTTGCCGGGAGATGGATGGTGGATTTGTAGTCGCGGCTCACGCGAAACGCCTGTCGTGGTGGTGCGGGGTCGAGGGGAGTGCCGGTTCGCGTGCGGACGCGACGCTGTCGGCGAGGATGCTGCGCGCGGAGGCGGCATCGCGGTGGATCTGTTCCACCATCGTGTCCAGGTCGTCGAACTTCAACTCGTCGCGCAGCTTCGCGACAAACTCCACGGCGATGCGGCGGCCGTAGAGATCGCCGTCGAAGTCGAACAGGTGCGCTTCGAGCAAGGGCTCCTTGCCGAACACCGTCGGCCGCGTGCCGAGGCTCGACACGCTGGCGCGCGGCGTGTCGCCGATGCCGTGCACCCAGGTGGCGTAGATGCCCGAGAGCGCCGGCGTCTTGCGCGCGAGCCGGAGGTTGGCCGTGGGATAACCGAGCGTGCGGCCGAGCTGCCTGCCGCGCACCACGCGGCCGGAAATTGCGTACGGACGGCCGAGCAGGCGCGCGGCGTGGTCGAGCTCGCCCGCCACCAGCGCCGCGCGCACCAGCGAGCTCGACACGCGCTCGCCGTCCACGGTGACATCGTCGATGCCATGCACCGAAAAGCCGTGGCGCTCACCCAGCACGCGCAGCATCGCAAGGTCGCCGGCGCGCCGGTGGCCGAAGCGGAAATCGCGGCCCACCCAGACCTCGCGTGCGGCGAGGCGGTGCACCAGCACGCGTTCGACGAATTCCTCCGGCGACAGTGCCGCGAACCGCGCATCGAAGCGCAGCAGACCGACCAGCCCGCAGCCGAGCGCACACAGACCTTCGAATTTCGCGCGCGGCAGCAGCAAGCGGGGCGGCTTGGCTTCGCGCGCGAAGAATTCGCGCGGCAGCGGCTCGAAACTCAGCGCAGCGGCGACCACGCCGCGGGCACGCGCCGACGCCACCGCGCGTCCCACCAGCGCCTTGTGCCCGAGATGCAGGCCGTCGAAGGCGCCGATGCAGACCACGCTGCCGGCAGGGGCAAGGCATGCACCCTCGACGTCGCGGAACAATCGGCTCATAAGAACCCGAAAGTATAGCCGCTGCGGCGCCTGCCAAGGCTGGCGGCAGGGCCCAAGGTCAGACCCCGCGCAGCTCGCGCCAGCGAAAGCCGAGCGCCGTCAGTACCGCGCCGTACACGAGCGCCCCGGCACCGATGGTGCCCAGCAGCCACCCCACGCGCTGGAGCGGCGGGAACTGGCTCCAGTCGCCGATCCACAGCTGCAGACCGATCACCGCCGCGGCCATGCCCGCGCAGGCGGCCAGCAGCCGCAGCACGAACGGCATCCAGCCGCTGGCGGCGCGGAACACGCCCTCGCGCGCCAGCGCCCGCCACAGCAGCAGCGCGTTGACGATGCCGGCAAGCCCGCTCGCCAGCGCAATCCCGGCGTGCGCCCCCGGCACGCGATTCAGCCACAGCGGGGTGACCAGCGCGACGGTGAGGATCACGTTCGCGGCCACCGTCCACAGTGCGGCGCGCATCGGCGTCTTCGTGTCCTGGCGCGAATAGAACGCGGGCGCCAGCACCTTGGTCAGCATGAACGCCGGCACGCCGATGCTCATCGCCATCAGGCTCAGCGCCGTCATGCGGGCGTCGTCGGCGCTGAACTGGTTGTACTGGTACAGGGTCGCGATGATGGGCCCGGCCAGCAGCAGCAGGCCGAGCCCCGCCGGCACGGCCACCACCAGCGTCGTGCGCAGGCCCCAGTCGAGCGCATCGCCGTAGCCGGCGGTGTCGGTGGCGGCGTGGCGGCGCGAGAGATGCGGCAGGATCACCGTGCCGACGGCCACGCCGAACAGCCCGAGCGGAAATTCAATGAGCCGATCGGAGTAGTACAGCCAGTCCTGGCTGCCGTCGGCGAGCAGCGACGCGAACGCCGTGCCGACCAGCAGGTTCACCTGGGCGGCGGACGACGAGAACAGCGTCGGCACCATCAAGCGGCCGACGCGGCGCACGTCCGGATGCGAAAAGCCCCAGCGCAGCCGCGGGCGCAGACCCAGCCGTCCGAGCGCGCCCCACAGCAGGGCCAGCTGCAGCGCACCTGCGATCACTACGCCCCAGGCGATGCCGTACGGCGGCACGTCGAAACGCGGCGCAAGCCACAGCATCGCGGCGATGAGCGCGACGTTGTGCAGCACCGGGGTGAACGCGGCAAGACCGAACCTGCCGACGCTGTTGAGCACCGACGCGGCCAGCGCCATCATCGAGATGAACAGCAGGTACGGGAAGGCGATGCGCAGCATGTCCACCGTCCAGCCGAACTTCAGCGGCTCGTCGAGCGCGCCGGGCGTGAACAGCGACACGATCCACGGCGCGGCCAGCATGCCGGCGCCGCACACCAGCAACACGACCGCGCACAGCGCGCCGGCCATGGCGTCGATGAATTCGCGCAGCGCGGCTCTATCGCCGCGCTCGCGGATCTCGTTGAGCACCGGCACGAAGGCCATCTGCATCGAGCCCTCGGCGAACACCCGGCGCAGGAAGTTCGGAATGCGGTAGGCGACGATGAAGGCGCTCATCGCGCCGCCGGTACCGAACATCGTGGCCTGCAGCGCGTCGCGCGCGAAGCCGGCGATGCGCGAGAGCAGCGTCATGCCGCTGAAGATCGCGCTCGACCGGAGCAGGCCGCCGCGGCTCATGCCGCCACCCCTGCCCGGCCGCCGCAGGATTGACCGGCCGGGCCGGATCCCGCATACTTGTGCGTCTTGTCCCCGATTCTGCAACCGGCTTTTCCTGGAGTTTTCCCTTGGCCAACATCAAATCCGCAAAGAAGCGCGCCCGCCAGGCCGTTGTGCACAACGCGCGCAACACCGCCCAGCGCTCGATGCTGCGCACCGCCGTCAAGAAGGTCATCAAGGCGATTTCCGCCAACGACCAGGACGGCGCCAAGACCGCCTTCGCCAGCGCGCAGCCACTGCTCGACCGTTTCGCCGCGCGCGGCCTGATCCACAAGAACAAGGCCGCCCGCCACAAGAGCCGCCTCAACGCGCGGATCCGCGCGCTGGGCTGAAAGCTCTGCCGAATCGGGACACACGAAGCCGGCGAATGCCGGCTTCGTGCTTTCCGGGGTTCGTGTTGCCCGGGGACGGCCGCAGCGACGGGACGGGCGCTGAAGCGCGCGCTTCCCTTCGGCTCGACGACGGGGCGTCGCGCACGCGGCATCGACCCCGGCCACCGCCACGTGGCGCGCGATCTCAGGCATTCGCGTCGCGATCGTTGCCCGCCGACGCATCGGATGCGGACCCGGGCGCAGGACCCGGGGCACCGGCCGCCGCAGCGGCCTCCTCCGTCGCCTCCAGCTCCGCGACACGCACGGCATCCAGATGCTGCATCGCCTGCTGGCACACCGGCCACGTATTGGTTTTCGAAATGGCCGACACGACGAAATGCGGCTGCGTCCAGTCCAGCGCCTCGAGCACTGCAGCCACGCGCGCGTCGAGCTCGTCCTCCGGCACCAGGTCGGCCTTGTTGAACACGAGCCAGCGCGGCTTGCGCAGCAGCTCGGGATCGAACTTGGCCAGTTCGCGCTCGATCGCACGGACCTCGTTCGCGATCTGCGTGACCGGATCGACATCGAGCTCGAACGGCGCCACGTCGACCAGGTGCAGCAGCAGGCGGTTGCGCTGCACGTGGCGCAGGAACAGCACGCCCAGGCCCGCGCCTTCGGCCGCGCCCTCGATCAGGCCGGGGATGTCGGCGATGACGAAGCTGCGGTCCTGCTCGATGCGTACGACGCCCAGATTCGGGTAGAGCGTGGTGAACGGATAGTCCGCCACGCGCGGCGTGGCCGCGGACACCGCCCGCACGAAGGTGCTCTTGCCTGCGTTCGGGAAGCCGAGCAGGCCGACGTCCGCCAGCAGCTTCAGTTCGAGCCGGAGTTCGCGCGACTCGCCTTCCGTGCCCGGCGTGAAGCGCCGCGGGGTGCGGTTGGTCGAACTCTTGAAATGCATGTTGCCGAGCCCGCCGCGGCCGCCCTGCGCCACGCGCAGGCGCTCGCCGTGCCGGGTCATGTCGCCGATGATCTCGTCGGTGGCGACGTTGATCACCACGGTGCCGACCGGCACGCGGATCTCGGTGTCGTCGCCGCCGCGGCCGTACATCTGGCTGCCCATGCCGTTCTGCCCGCGCTGGGCGTTGAACTTGCGCTCGTGGCGGAAGTCGACGAGCGTGTTGAGGTTCTCGTCGGCCACGAGCCACACGCTGCCGCCGTTGCCGCCGTCGCCGCCGTTGGGCCCGCCGAGCGGAATGAATTTCTCGCGCCGGAAGCTGACGCAGCCGTCACCGCCGTTGCCGGCTTTTACGAGGATTTCGGCTTCATCGACGAGTTTCATTGCTGGAGAGCCGGGAAAGGGGAATCGGGAATGGAGAATCGTCCAGCTGGACGCTGGCGGTTTGAAGGCGGAGTCTAGTTCTTCGGTGCCGGCGAAAGACGAAAGCGCATCTGCATGCCCTCCGATTCCCGACTCCCGATTCCCCACTCCCGGCTTCACGCCAACAAAAAACCCCGCCGCAGCGGGGTTTTTCGCGGACGGTACTGCGCGCTTACTCGCCGGCGACCACGCTGACGGTGCGGCGGCTGTTCGGACCCTTGGTGCTGAACTCCACCTTGCCGTCGCGCAGCGCGAACAGCGTGTGGTCGCGGCCGAGGCCGACGCCCATGCCCGGGTGGAACTGCGTGCCGCGCTGGCGGACGATGATGTTGCCGGCGTCGATCGCCTGGCCGCCATACACCTTCACGCCGAGGTACTTCGGATTCGAGTCGCGGCCGTTGCGGGTACTACCACCGGCTTTTTTGTGTGCCATGGCTGCTTACTCCTTGTTCGACTTCTTGCCACCCGGAGCCGAGATGCCGGTGATCTCGATTTCCGTGTAGTGCTGACGGTGTCCCTGCTGCTTCATGTGGTGCTTGCGGCGGCGGAACTTGATGATGCGGATCTTGTCGGCGCGGCCGTGCGACTTGACCGTGGCCGAGACCAGCGCGCCCTTGAGGGCATCGCCGAGGGTGACCTTGTCGCCGTCGCCCAGCATCAGCACATTGTCGAATTCGACCGACTTGCCTTCTTCGACGTCCAGCTTCTCGACGCGGAGGGTCTCGCCCTGCATCACGCGATACTGCTTGCCGCCGGTGACCAATACTGCGTACATACCGGTGTTTCCTTGGTGGATTCTGTAGTTATTCTGCGAACCTTCCCGACGGATTCCGGGCGGGAAGACCGCGCATCTTAGGGGCAAAGGCGGTTCCGGTCAATCGCCTGAGCCCGCTTCCACGGCGCCGCTGCGCCCGTATCCGACCCTTCTCCCGACGGGAGAAGGTGGCGACAGCCGGATGGCAGCCGGATGAGGGAGAGCTCTGGCGTGCCATCCCCGGACATTGGCGGGACAGCGAGCTGGAGACGTCCGGCATTGCCGGCCTTCCGGGCAACGTGCAATGCCCGTCCCTCATCCGCCTTCGGCACCTTCTCCCGACGGGAGAAGGAACAGCTCCGTCGGGAGGAATCGCGGCGCGGTTGGAATCCATCGGCGCGACCGCATATCCCCGGCACCGCTCGCACCCCCACCGCTGTCGCAGCACCTGCGACAACGCCGACTACACTGGGCGTTTCGCCCACGCAGACGCAGACCCCACGCATGGACACGATCCGCATCCGCGGCGCGCGCACCCACAACCTCAAGAACATCGACCTCGACCTGCCGCGCGACAAGCTCATCGTCATCACGGGGCTGTCGGGTTCGGGCAAATCGTCGCTCGCCTTCGACACCATCTACGCCGAAGGCCAGCGCCGCTACGTCGAGTCGCTGTCGTCGTATGCGCGGCAGTTCCTCTCGGTGATGGAGAAGCCGGACATCGACCACATCGAGGGCCTGTCGCCGGCGATCTCGATCGAGCAGAAATCCACCTCGCACAACCCGCGCTCCACCGTCGGCACGATCACCGAGATCTACGACTACCTGCGCCTGCTCTACGCCCGCGTCGGCACGCCCAAGTGCCCGGACCACGGCCTCTCGCTCGAGGCGCAGACCGTCAGCCAGATGGTCGATGCCACGCTCGCGCTGAACCCCGAACACCGCTACATGCTGCTCGCGCCCGTGGTGCGCGAACGCAAGGGCGAACACGCGCAGGTGTTCGACCAGCTGCGCGCGCAGGGCCTGGTGCGTGCGCGCGTCGACGGCACGCTGCACGAGCTCGATGCGGTGCCGACGCTCGCACTGCGCGTGAAACACACCATCGAAGCGGTGATCGACCGCTTCCGTCCGCGCGACGACATCAAGCAGCGCCTCGCCGAATCGTTCGAGACCGCGCTGCGCCTCGGCGACGGCCTCGTGCGCGTGGTCGACATGGACGACGACAAGGCGCCGGAACAACTGTATTCCTCGCGCTTCAGCTGCCCGGTGTGCGACTACTCGCTGCCCGAACTCGAACCGCGGCTGTTTTCGTTCAACTCGCCGATGGGCGCGTGCCCGAGCTGCGATGGCCTGGGCGTGACGCAGTTCTTCGACCCGGCGCGCGTGGTGGTGCATCCCGAGCGCAGCCTGTCCAACGGCGCGATCCGCGGCTGGGACCGGCGCAACGCGTACTACTTCCAGCTGATCCAGTCGCTGGCGAGGCATTACAAGTTCGACGTGAATTCGCCGTGGGAATCGCTGTCGGCGAGCAACAGGAAAGCCGTGCTCTACGGCAGCGGCAACGAGGCAATCTCGATCACCTACCTCACCGAATCGGGCGGGCGCACGCAGCGCAAGCACCGCTTCGAAGGCATTCTTCCGAACATCGAACGGCGCTACAAGGACACCGAATCGCCGACGGTGCGCGAGGAACTGGCCAAGTTCATCAGCAACCGGCCGTGCCCGGACTGCAGCGGCCAGCGCCTGAACCGTTCGGCGCGCAACGTGTTCGTGGCCGAGCGCAATCTCTCGTCGCTGACGTCGCTGCCGATCGACGACGCGGCCGCGTTCTTCGGCGAGCTCAGCCTGCCCGGCTGGCGCGGCGAGATCGCGGTGAAGATCGTCAAGGAAATCCGGGAGCGGCTGAGATTCCTGGTCGACGTGGGCCTGGACTACCTCACGCTCGATCGCCAGGCCGATTCGCTGTCCGGCGGCGAGGCGCAGCGCATCCGCCTCGCGTCGCAGATCGGCGCCGGTCTCGTCGGCGTGATGTACGTGCTCGACGAACCGTCGATCGGCCTGCACCAGCGCGACAACGAACGCCTGCTCGGCACGCTGACCCGGCTGCGCGATCTCGGCAACACCGTCATCGTGGTCGAGCACGACGAGGATGCGATCCGGCTGGCCGACCATGTGGTCGACATCGGCCCCGGCGCCGGCGTGCACGGCGGGGAAGTGGTCGCGCAGGGCACGCTCGCGGACATCGTGAAAATCGATCGTTCGCTCACCGGCCAGTACATGTGCGGAAAGCGCGGCATCAGAGTGCCCGACGAGCGCGCCGTGCCGGACCCCGAGCGCACGCTGCGCCTGCGCGGCGCGCACGGCAACAACCTGCAGAACGTCGATCTCGAGATCCCGGCAGGGCTGTTCGTCGCGGTCACCGGCGTGTCGGGTTCGGGCAAATCGACGCTGATCAACGACACGCTGTACCGCATCGCCGCGACCGAACTCAACGGCGCGTCCGAACAGGCCTCGCCGTACCGCGACGTGGAAGGCATGGACCTGTTCGACAAGGTCGTCGATATCGATCAATCCCCGATCGGCCGCACGCCGCGCTCGAATCCGGCCACGTACACCGGCCTCTTCACGCCGCTGCGCGAACTCTTCGCGCAGGTGCCGGAAGCGCGTGCACGCGGCTACACGCCGGGTCGCTTCAGCTTCAACGTGAAGGGCGGCCGCTGCGAGGCCTGCCAGGGCGACGGCCTGATCAAGGTCGAGATGCACTTCCTGCCCGACGTGTACGTGCCCTGCGACGTCTGCCACGGCAAGCGCTACAACCGCGAAACGCTCGAGATCACCTACAAGGGCCACACCATCCACGATATCCTCGACATGACCATCGAGGACGCGTGCAAGCTGTTCGAACCGGTGCCGAACATCGCGCGCAAGCTCGAGACGCTGAACCAGGTGGGCCTGTCCTACATCAAGCTCGGCCAGCCCGCGACCACGCTCTCGGGCGGCGAGGCGCAGCGCGTGAAGCTGTCGAAGGAGCTGTCGCGCCGCGACACCGGCAACACCCTCTACATCCTCGACGAACCCACCACCGGCCTGCACTTCCACGACATCGAACAGCTGCTCGGCGTGCTGCACAAGCTGCGCGACGACGGCAACACCGTGGTGGTGATCGAGCACAACCTCGACGTGATCAAGACCGCGGACTGGGTGATCGACCTCGGCCCCGACGGCGGACATCGTGGTGGCCGCATCATCGCGCAGGGTACGCCGGAGGACATCGCCGAGCACCCGGACTCGCACACCGGTCGCTTCCTGCGTCCGGTGCTCGACGCCGCGCCTGCGACGCCGCCGGCAAAAGCCGTGAAAAAGAAGAGGGCCACGTGAGCGGCACCGACCACGTCATCGCGAAGCCGCTGTTCCGCGCACCGCTGTCGGTGCGCTGGCGCGACCACGATGCCTTCGACCACGTCAACAACGCGCAGTACCTGAGCTACGTCGAGGAAGCGCGCCTGCGCTGGCTCGCATCGCTCGACGGCGAATGGATGAGCGACGCCGCAGCGCCGGTGCTGGCGGCGTCGCAGCTCAACTATCGACGGCCGATCACGTGGCCGGCCGAGATCGCGGTGGAACTGTTCGCCGAACGCGTGGGTGGCAGCAGCCTCACCTTGTCGCACCGGATCGTGTCGGCCGCGGACGCGGCCGTGCTGTATTGCGACGGCATGACGACGCTGGTGTGGATCGATCGTGCGAGCGGGCGTGGAAGCGCCTTGCCGGCCGTCGTGCGGCGCGCGTGCGGTTGAGCGGCCCCCGAATGACGCAAGGGACGTCGTCGCAGCGACGCTGCCGCTCCGAAACGCTAGGTCGCACATCGCCGCGGCGCTCGCTCGTGCGCGGCATGCCGCACGCTACACTCCGCGCATGAACCTGCGCCGCAACCTCGCCCGCCACGGCTTCGAATCGAACGACGACTACGAATTCCCGCTGCGCTGCCTCTTCGATGCGGACGTGCCGCACCTGCGCGTGCTGCACGTCGACGGCTCCGGCGGGCGACGCAAGACCGCGTTCGCCAACGCGCTCGCGCATGCGCTGGACTATCCGCACGTGCTGTACCACGACTTCAGCCGCGACGACATCGTGCCCGCGCCGCAGCCCGTGCTGCTTGACGATGGCAGCCTCGGGACGCCCGAGCCCGGACTCACCGCGTTCGAGCGTGTCGTGACCGAAGCCTGCGCGTACTCGGAAGGCGCACGCACCATCCTGATCCTCGACCAGCTGCAGGCCGCGGATTTCGAGGACCACATCCGCCTCTACCAGTTCGCGTCGACGCGCGAATGGATGCACAGCGCCGGCACCGTGCTCGCGAACCGCAGGCACCTGCTCCTGGTGCTCATGTCCGAGCAACCGATCTACCACTCGCTCGCGCACATCAGC
Organism: Chiayiivirga flava; assembly: GCF_014202825.1. Taxonomy (GTDB): domain Bacteria; phylum Pseudomonadota; class Gammaproteobacteria; order Xanthomonadales; family Xanthomonadaceae; genus Chiayiivirga; species Chiayiivirga flava. Next base: position 722,521 of record NZ_JACHHP010000001.1, read on the forward strand.
TACCGCGTATGGACCGACGCACAGCGCGCCTTTCTCGACTACCGGCCGGAGGAATACGGCCTCGGGCCCGACGCGCAGCCGCTGTTCGCCGCGCTCGGCGCGGTGTTCGAGGCTGCGTCGACCTCGCCGACGCCGAGCGAATTCGCGCGCCTGCTCGACGATCTGCTGCATCGCGTGCGCAGCGAGGACCAGCTGCGCCAGGCGCTGTTCGGGTGGACCGAAGGCGTCGACCGCATGCGGCTGTACGCCCCGGACGTGACGCCGACGCTGCGCGCGGCGATCGACGCCTTGACCCGGTACTTGGGCCACGACGAAGTGGAACTGGGCGAGCCGGACGCTACCGGCCCTCAGTCGACGACGGCATCCTCGTAGCGCCGCGACTGGCGATACAACGCAAGACGCGCGCGCATCGCGTCCAGGCGAGCGAGCTTCATGGCCGGATCAGCGGCGTAGTCCGCCACCACCTGCGCCTGCAGCCGCTGTGCCTCGTCGAAACGCCCGGCCGCCGCCGCGCACGCGGCCACGGTGTCCATCCATGCCGGCGCGGTGGCCTGCCGGCGCAGACGTTCGGCGGCAGCGTTGCCCGCGGACGGATCGAACACCGTCGCATCCGCCGAGGTGCACAACAACCAGGCAAGATTGTTCAACGCGATCAGGCTGCGCGACGACCATGCCGCCCACAGCGCCCGCGCGGCCTGCGGATCGGCCGCGCCGCCGCGACCGGCGGCCAGCGCCGTGGCGAGTGCATCCGCGGCCTCGGCATCACCCGCGTCCGCAGCCCTGCGCAGCCATTCGCGTCCCTCGCGCGCGGACGTCGCGTCGTCGCGCGCGGCCAGCAGTGCCTGGCCGAACAGGCGCTGCGACGGCACCTTGCCGATCTGCGCATCCGCCGCGAGCAGACGCCGGGCCTCGGCGATGTCCGCGGCACTGCCGCCGTCGACGTGGCGCAGGCGCGCCAGCTCCCGCCGGGACGCCACCGAACCGCGGGCGGACAGTTCTTCGAGCAAGGCCTCGGCCATCTCGGGTGTCCCGTCGATGCCCTCGCCGCCTTCGATGAACAACTGCGCCAGCGACAGTCCCGACGCGATGTGGCTGCGCATGAGCCCGCTCTGGAACCAGGACTGCGCCGAGGCGCGCACCGCCGCAGCGCGCAGGCGCTCCGCCGTCCACCAGTGCGATTCGAGCCAGGGAGGCTGCTGCGCCACGGGCAATGCCAGTCGCTTGCGCTCGCGCTTGCCGAGCCAGTACATGGAATCGGCATTACCCAGCGTTGCCGCGCGCGCATGCAGCGCTTCGGCACGCGCAAGGTCGAGGCGCACGCCGTTGCCGATCTGGTACCGGCGCGCCAGCAGATTGGCCGTGTGCGCATCGCGCAGCGACGCCTGCTCGAACCACTGCAATGCCTCATCGGTGTCGCCGCGATGCCACAGCAGCACGCCGAGCGAACGCTGCGCGACGACGATGCCGTTGTCGGCGGCGTGACGCAGCATGGCTTCTTCGGCCTTCTTGAGCCGGAACAGACCGACCCGCGCAACGCGCAGCTGGACCCACATCGCTTCGGCGAGTGGATCGCCGGCATCGACCTGGGCACGGAACGCCTTGCGCGCGAAGTCGGGAATGCAGTCCTCGTGGCCCCGCGTGCCGCACACCAGGCCTGCCAGAAGCACGCTTGCCGCTCCGCCAAGGCGCTCGTCCGCAGCACTGAACATCGTTTTCGCCGCGGTCTTGTCGCGCTTCACCCCGACCCCTTCCCAGTGCGCGTACGCCAGCAGCAGCAGGGGTTCGGCGAAGCGCGCCTCGGCCAGCGGCAGCAATGCATCGATCGCGTGCTCGGCGCAAGGCGCGTATTCCGGCAGCAGGATGCAGGTGCGGGCGTAACTGATCACCGCGCTGCTGTTCCCGGCATCGGCCAGGCGCGCAGCCTCGCGCAGGCGATCCTCCGGGCGCGGTCGCGACAGCGCCTCTCGCTGGGCGAGCGCCTGGGCGGCGGGCGAGTCCGGCGCCTCCTCGGCCATGCCACGCAGCAGACTCAGCCCGAGCACCGTGCGGAAGTTCGGATAGGCCGACAGCGGCTCGTCGCGTTGCAGCCGGACCAGGGTATCGAGCGCATCGAAGCTCAGGTGGCGTTCGCGGCCGGCGTCTTCGTCCCACAACGCCACCCGCAGCGGCATCTCGCGCGGCAAGTTGAAGACGTCGTAGTAGGCATACAGCAAGGTCCAGCCGGAGGCGTGCAACATGCCGTCGATGTCGTTTTCCAGCACGATGCGGATCGGCGTCATGCCGTGGTCGGGCGGAGTGCTGTTCACCGCATGACGCAACAGCACGCCGAGCGACTCCATGCGAGCCTCGGCCAGGGTCGCGTCGCCCGCCAGCTCGGCGCATCGGTACGCCAGCCACCAGTGTGTGAGACCCACGGGGTTGTCGCGCAACGCCGTGTCCAGTGCCGCTGCGTGCTGCGTGCAGCGCGCCGCATCCGGGTCGCCGTCGTCGTCGGTCAGGTCGCCGATGACGCCGTAGCTTTCGTAGATGCGCGCCGGGTCGCCGTGCGCGAGCACGTGCTCCCATACGGCCGCCGGGCCTTCAAGGGCCGGGTCGCGGAACGGGGCCAGCGCCTGCGCCGACAGCGGCGGTGCGGCAACGGCGCATGCGAACCATGCAAGCGCAAGGCGTCCCCACATCGTTTCATTGCGCACCGTGGCGCCCCTTGCGTGCCTTCTCGTCCATGAGATCGCGCATCAGCCCGTTGAGGCGGCGGTCGCGCTGCCGCGTCGCCTCTTCCGCCGGCAGCGCGAGCACGATCCGCTGCGACAGGCTGTCGTTGATCGAACGACGCAGACGGAAGTGGTCGCGCAGCATCTCCACCGGCACGGCATCGGCAGTGCTGCGCAGACTGCGCTCCACGACGATGGCTCCGTCGCTGGCCTGGCGGGTGGCGGTGGTGAAATGCAGCGCTTGGTCTTCGAACGTCTCGTCGTCGGCGCGCCCGATCCAGCGCCAGCCCGCGGGCAGCTCGATGCGCGTGGTCTGCTCGATCCGTACCGGATGATTCAGCGGCAGCGGCGCGGTGCGTTCCAGCACCGCCGGCAGCATGGTTTCGCCGCCGATGTGGTCGATCGGAACGTCGAGCAGGCGTTGCCCCGGGCCGGCCTCGGCCCACGGCGCCGTAAGGCGATAGCGCTCGCGCGCGCGCACCATGTTCTCGACGGCAACGTCGTCGAGGGCGAGCGGCTCCACCACATCGAGCTCGCCGAAGACGCGCCGATAGTGGTCCGCATACTGGCGATCCAGCGCCTCCCGACCGCGCGTGACCAGCGACAGCCGCTGACGCTCGGCCGCCGCGCCGCGGTACTCGGTGTCCACACTCATCAACACCGCATCGCCTTCGACGACGAAGGTGGTCAGCGCGCGGACGGCGTCCACCGCCGCGGCCGGACGCGTCACCGGCACCAGCCTGTCGCTGCCGGCCATCACCGGCAGCGCGAGGCCGAAATCGCCCACCGCGAGCTCGCGCGGCGATCCGCGCTGCTGTGTGGCAGTCGGATCGAGCCACAGCACGCTGTCGCCCAGCTGCACGCGCGCGATGACGTGGTCGAAGCTGGCGCCGGACGGCGGCAGGTCGGCGACGCCGCGGCCGCGCTGCGCGGACACGAGCGCGGGCTGCGCCGCGATGCCCAGTTCGCCGAGCACGGTCACCAGCAGGCGCACCTTGTCCTTGCAGTCGCCGTAGCGTCGCTCCCACACCACGGCGGGCTCCGCCGGACGATGCGTGCTCTCGCCGATCTCGACGCCGAAGTAGCGCACCTCTTCCTGCACCGCGCGCAAGGCGGCGGCGAGCCGAGCCTCGTCGTCGGGCAGCGCGCGCCACGCGGACAGGCGCTCGCGCAACCCGGCGGAGAGCGCGGCGGGCGGTGGATAGAGCGTGCCGGCCCAGGTCGCGACCTCGGACCAGCTGCGACGCTGCCCGACCGTGACCCCGGGTATCGGCTCGTACCAGCGCGGATAGATGCCTTCGTCGCGAAATGCCGCGATGCGCTTCTGTTCGTACACGACTTCGACCGCATCCGGCCGGGTCACCTCGCGCCGTACCGGTACACCCGCGTGCCGCTGCTCGGCGATCTGCGTGCCGGGCGCAAACAGCACCCGCAGCCGGCGGTGCAACTGCGGCTGGGTCCAGCCGAAGCCGGCGTATTCGTCGATCTGGCCGGCCAGGATCGGATTCGCGCCCGTGACGCTGTAACGCATGCGCACCACATCGCCGGCACGCACGTCGTCGAGCACCAGCAACGCGGTGACGGTGCCGGTGGCCATGTCGCGCTCGAACTCTGCCTCGCGGCGTGCCAGCGTGACGCGCTCGGGCACGAGCCGGTTCGACCAGCGCCCCTCGCGGCGCAGCTCCACCGCATGCAGCGTCAGCTGCTCGAACTCGGGACTGAAATCGATCTGCACCTTCGCCGCTTCGCCGACCAGTTCCTGCGACACTGCTTCATAGGCGTAATCGACATACCGCACGCGCCCGCCGTGGCGGCGGTCGACCTGGGTGTCGGCCAGCCAGAGCCGCCAGCGCGCGTCGGCCGCAAACGGGGCCGTTTCGCCCGGTTCGTCCCAGGCCGAGGCGATATCGAGCGGCTCGACGAAGGCCGGTGGCGGCGCCACCGAGAACACGTAGTCGCCCGAACGGACCTCACGCACCGGCTCGGCGCCGTGTGCGCCGCCGACACCGACGCCGATCCCCACCAACGCCAGCCAGACTATGACCGCCGCCCATCCCTGCCGCTGTCGCGTACGCATCCCGACCCGATCCCCGTTCCCTGCATCCGCGACCATACGATGCGCGCGGTACCGCGGCAACCGCGGGAACTATGCGCTGCCCGCGCCGCGCGCGTAGGCGTCCGTGGCCGCCACCAGCGCGTCGGTGATCTCCGCCTCGAATGCGGAATGGCCCGAGGCCGGGCAGATCACCAGCCGCGATTCGGGCCAGGCCGCGTGCAGGTCCCACGCGTTCTGGATCGGACAGACCACGTCGTAGCGGCCGTGCACGATGGTGCCGGGGATGGCGCGGATCTTCGCCACGTCGCGCAGCAGCTGGTCTTCGACCTCGAAGAACCCCCCGTTGACGAAGTAGTGGCACTCGATGCGCGCGAAGGCGAGCGCGAACGCATCGGCCTTGTGCGCATCGACGAAGCCCGGATCCTGCCGCAGGAAACTGGTCGAGGCTTCCCACACCGACCATGCCCGCGCCGCGTCGAGGCGAACGCCGGCATCGTCGGAGGTGAGACGGCGGTGGAACGCGGAGATCAGGTCGGCACGCTCCACCTCCGGGATCGGCCTGAGGTACTGCTCCCACGCGTCCGGAAACAGCCGATGCGCGCCGTTCTGGTAGAACCACTCCAGCTCCCAGCGCCGCAGCATGAAAATGCCGCGCAGCACGAGCTCGGTGACCGACTCGGGATGCGTCTGCGCGTAGGCGAGCGCCAGCGTGGACCCCCACGAGCCGCCGAACGCCTGCCAGCGCGGAATCGAAAGATGCCGGCGCAACGCCTCGATGTCGGCGACCAGATCCCACGTGGTGTTGTCGACCAGGTCCGCATGCGGCGTCGAACGCCCGCTGCCGCGCTGGTCGAACAGCACGATGCGGTACTTCGCCGGATCGTGGAAACGCCGCATCTTCGGACTGCAACCCGCGCCCGGCCCGCCGTGCAGCAGCACCACCGGCTTGCCGTCCGGATTGCCGCACTGCTCGTAGTGCAGCGTGTGCCGCTCCGACACTTTCAGCGTGCCGCTGTCGAACGGTTCGATCTCGGGATACAGGGTGCGCATGGCGGTTCCGGCGGAAAAGACTGCGGGAAGTCTAGCGGCTCCGTGCGGCCGTGCAGAACCGGCGATTGTGGCGGAAACTGTGCGTTCGACCGCGAACGCATCCGCCTGGAGGCTGGCTTGAACCACGACAGGCGCCTGAAGAAATCGAAAAACCGCATGCTGGCAGGCGTCTGCGGCGGCATCGCGGAGTACATCGGCTGGCCGGCCGCACACGTGCGCGTGGTGTACGTGCTGGTGTCGGTGCTTTCGGCGGCGTTCCCCGGCATGCTCGTGTACGTCGTACTTGCCCTCGCGATGCCGCCGCCGGATCGCCAACGCAGATTCCGCCTCGACGATTATCGGGTGCAATGACGCATATCGCGCGGGCGCCGCGGCAGCAGACGCGATTCAACGAACCAGGCGCTGTCGAACCGGGACCTGTCGAGCCGGACGCGCGCGATCGTGGACATGATGGTGCAGCTGCCCGCAGCGCGGGCGATTCGATCCGATGGTCGGGACGGCCGGATTTGAACCGACGACCCTCTGCCCCCCAGGCAGATGCGCTACCAGACTGCGCTACGCCCCGACGTTGGACCGATTGGCGGCGCAGGGCCGCAAGCGAGCCGCGAAGTATACGCCACTTGGCGCCGGCACGGGAACCGGCCCGGGACGACGCCGGGACGCGGCGTCTGCACCCGTCCCGCGGACCGGTGCTCAGCCGCCGTTCGCCTGCTCCAGCCGTGCCTGCAGCGCCGGCAGTTCCGGGCTGGTCGGGTCGAGCTCGCGTGCCTGGTCGATGGCCGTGCTGGCGCGCGCGATCTCGCCCGCGCCGAGGCGTTCGGCGGCTTGGCCGAGGAAGCTGCGCGCGAGACGCCGGCGCATGGACGGCAGCTCGGTGTCGGCAGGCGCGATGGTGGCCATCGTGTCGAGCGCGTTGCGCGCGCTGTCGAGGCGGTTTGCGCCCAGCGCCTCCTCGAAGCGCTTGCGCACCAGCACCGGCAACTGCGCCAGGCCCGCGCGCGCGGCGGCATTGTCCGGCTGCAGGGTGAGCACGGCGCGGTAGGAGTCGTAGGCGTTTTCGCCCGGCGGCATCAGCACGCGGCCGGCCGCGGCGGCGGCTTCGGCCTGCCCGAGCAGGGTCGCGATCTGCGCGGCGGTGGCGGGTGCCGCGGGGTCGGGCAAGGCGGCGGCGTCGCGCTTGCGCTCCAGGTCGCGCAGACGTGCGCGTGCGGCGGCCAGGCCCGGTGCGTCGGAGGACACCTCGCCGGCCTGGTCGAGCAGGGCCGTGGCCGGCTCGAACTCGAAGTCGGCCATGCGCCGCTGTGCCTGCGCGATCAGTGCGGTCGCCACGTCGCGCAGCCCGTCCTGTGCGCGGCGGTTGCCGGGATCGCTTGCCAGCACGTCGCGGAACGCGCGCACCGCATTGGCCTGCGGCGGCGACAGCAACTGGCCCTCGCGCAACAGGCGCTCGGCCTCGGCCAGCCGGTCGTCGATCGCCGCGGCGCGCCGCTCGCGCGCCTGGGCCAGACGCGCGAGCGCATCGGGCAGACCCAGGTGGGCGGGGTCGAGCGCGGCGACGGCGTCGATCTGCTGCGCCGCGCTGTCGAACTGGCCGCTGTCGATGGCCGCATTCGCGCGCGCCAGCGCCGCGCTCAGCGCGTCGCGCAGGCCGACATTGGCGAGCGCGTTGCCCGCGTCGGCCTGCAGCACGCGGCGGAACAGCGCGATGGCGCCGTCCTCGCCGTCGAGGGTGCCGGTCTGCAATGCGGCGCGTGCGGCATCGAGCAGGCCGCCGATTTCCACATCCGCGGTCTCGCGGCTGCGCAGTTGCGCCTCGATCGGATCGAGCAGGCCGCTCGGCGTCGCGAGCGCGCGTGCCTGCTGCAGCGCGGCGCGCGCTGCCGCCACGTCGCCGGCGTCGAGCGCGGCGCGCGCCTGCAGCACAAAACGTTCGCCGACGCGGCGCAGGCCGTCGCGCGCCGGCTGGCTGTCCGGATCGAGCGCCGCGGCGGCGCGGTAGAGCTCGCTCGCGCCCTGCCCATCCGCGCGCGTGAGGATGTTCTGCGCAAGCGCCGCATCGGCCCGTTCCAGCAGCGCGTTCATGCGGGTCTGCGGCAGCAGGTCGCGCAGACGGTCCTGGAAGACGAAGGTGGTCGCGCCCAGCACCGCGAGCAGCGCCAGCGTGCCCCACAGCCATGTGCGGCGGCGTGGCGCCTGCTTCGCATGCGTACGCCAGCGCGGTGCGGGTGTGCGCAGCACGTCGTCGATGCGGCCGAGCTGCGGTTCGTGGTCGGCATCGCCGTCGCTGCGACGCATGCCGGCGGGCAGCAGCGGTGGCGTGTCGACGCGCGGCAGCACCTGGGTGCGCGTGGGATGGGCCTGCGGGCGGTGTTCGATCGCCTCGATCGCACTGCAGACCTCCTCGCCGGACTGGAAGCGCTGCGCCGGTTCCTTCGCCAGCATGCGGTCGAGCAGCGGCTGCAGCTCCGCCAGATGCTCGGGCAGGCGCGGCAGCGGCGCGGTGATGTGCATGATGCCGACCGCAAGCGAATCGTCGGCCTGGTACGGCACCTTCCCCACCAGCAGCTCGTGCAGCACGATGCCGAGGCTGTACAGATCGGCGCGGCCGTCGAGCGGCAGGCCGCGCGCCTGCTCCGGGCTCATATAGTGCGGCGTGCCGATGATGGCGCCGGTGCGCGTCATGCGGCTGTTGTCGGAGGCGCGCGCGATGCCGAAATCGGTGAGCGCCGCGACGCCGTCCTCGCGCAGCAGGATGTTGTCGGGCTTGATGTCGCGGTGCACGATGCCGCGCGCGCCGGCGTAGTTCAGCGCGCTCGCGATCTCGCGCGTGACGCGCAGCGCGAAGGCGGGTTCGCGCGGGATGCCGCTGCGCCCCAGCACCGGTCCGCCGGGCAGGTATTCCATCGCGATGTAGTGATGCTCGCCGGCAATGCCGACATCGTGCACCTGCACCACGTTGGGATGGCGCAGCTTGGCCGCGATGCGCGCCTCGCGCAAAAAGCGTTCGCCGAACTGCGCATCGCCGAGCAACGTCGTCGACATCACTTTCAGCGCCACTTCGCGCTGGACCGATTCCTGCAGTGCGAGGTAGACGGTGGCCATGCCGCCGCGGCCCAGCGTCTGCAGGAGACGGTATCCCGGTATTTCGATCACGCGCCCTGTCCGAGTGGCCCGGGCGACGGCCCGGGGCAATAACGATGCAGAGGATACATTCAAGCGCGGCCCGGCGCGCCACGGCCGCCGGAGCGGTCAGTCGGCCTCGAACTCGTCTTCCGGATCGGGCGGCAGCAACTCGTCCCCCGGCGCGTGCTCCTCGTCCGGCGGCGCATCCTCCTCCACCGGCGGCGCAGGCGTCTGGCCGGCCTCGGCCTTGTGCATCGCATCGCTCGCGCTGGTTTCCTCGCCCACGTGATACGCGGCGAATCCGGGCAGCACCACCTGGTTGCGTGCCATCCCGATGACGCGCCCCACCACGGGCGAGCGCAGCTCGCGTTCGAGATTGTGGATCGGGTCGATGACCTTGCCGAGCAGTTCCCCGCGCTCCACGCGCTGGCCGAGCGTCACCTCGCTCAGCAGCACACCGCCGGCATCCGAGCGCACCCACGAGGACTCGTAGTAGTACGGCTGCGGCTCGCTCCACACCGGCAGATTGCGCGACATGCCGAGCTTGTGCAGCAGCGTGTGGATGGCCTGCACGCCGTGCGCGATCTCCACGGGCTGCAGCTCGCCGGGGCCGCCGACCTCGAACGTGACCGAAGGCACGCCGGACAGCGTGGCCGCGGTGCGCAACATGCCGCGCGTGCCGGGCGAATGCAGCACGGTGGTGGCACCGAAGCCGCGGGTGAATTCCTGCACCTGCGGGCGCGCGAGATCGGCACGCACCTGCGGCAGGTTGCTGCGGTCGAACGAGCCGGTGTGGAAATCGACCAGCGAATCGCAGTGGCGCACCACGTTCTCGAAAAAGCTCGACGCGATGCGCGAGGCGATGCTGCCGTAACGCGATCCCGGAAAGTAGCGGTTGAGATCGCGCCGGTCGGGCAGATAGCGCGAATTGCGGCTGAAACCGAACAGGTTGACGATGGGCACGGCAACGATGGTGCCGCCCAGCTGCTTGGGATCGACCTCGTTGGTGATGCGCCGGACGATCTCCACGCCGTTGAGCTCGTCGCCGTGCACGCCGGCGGTCAGGCAGAGCACCGGCCCCGGACGCAGGCCGTGCACCACGACCACCGGACTCACCACCTCGCCGCCGGAAAAGCTCTGGCTGGCGTTCCACTCGAGACGGGCACTGGCACCGGGCAGCACTTCGCTGTCGAGGATGCGGAACGGCGGCACCAGCGGCGGGCCGATGAAGGCGTCCGAGGCCGGATCGCCGGCCGCCAGCAGGATCGGCGGACCCACCGACTCCACCGGCCACGGCGGAATGCTCAGCGGCGGCGGCGCGGGCGGCGGCGCCGGGCGGCGCGGGCGCGGTGCGGGCGCGGGGTCCGCGGCCTGCGGCACCTCCGCCGGCTGCGGCGGCTGCTGGTCGGGCGGAAAGTCCTGCGCCGCGACGGCGGCGGCGAAGAACAGCAGGAGGATCGGGGCGAGTCGACTGCGCTCAGCGATCATCGCTGCATTTTGCGCACAGGCCGTGCACTTCCAGCGTCTGCGCCTGCGGCCGGAATCCGAGTGCGCGTGCCTGCTCGTTGAGCAGCGTGGTGACGCGTTCGTCCTCCAGTTCCACCGCCGTGTGGCAACCGTCGCACAGCAGGAACGGCACCGAATGCTGCACCCGCGGCTGATGGCAGCCGACGAAGGCATTGATCGATTCGAGCTTGTGGATGAAGCCGTTTTCCAGCAGGAAGTCCAGCGCGCGGTAGACCGTGGGCGGCGCGGCCGTGCCCTTGTCGTCGTGGATGCGATCGAGCAGGTCGTAAGCCTTGACCGGACGGCCGGACTCGGCCACGAGGCGCAGCACCTTCTCGCGCAGCGGCGTCAGGCGCAGGCCGCGCTCGGCGCACACGTCGGCCACTTCGCGCAGGAAGTCGGGAAGATCGTGGACGTGGTGGTCGGGATTGGCGCAGGGCTGCGCGTGGGCGTGGCTGTCGCTCATCGCGGGATCATAGCATCCGGCCCGGAAGCCAAGCCCGGCGCGGGTTGCGGCAGTTCAGGCGCGAGTGCGGCAGGATTCGCCGACGCCGCGCACCGAAGCAATCCTTCTCCCCGCGGGAGAAGGTGCCGGCAGGCGGATGAGGGCGAGCCGGTGCGGGCTGGCCTTGAACGATCATCGATGCGAGCTTGGGATGCAGCAAGACGATCGATCTTCCGACAAACCTCGGAGATACCGAACGTGGCGCCCTCATCCGCCCTCCGGGCACCTTCTCCCGCGGGGAGAAGGAAGATCAGGCAATCTTCTGCAAGGCGGCATCGATGCGCGCGATGGCACCATCGTGCCCGCACAGATACACCGTGTGGTCGATCGAGGGCGACACCTGCGTGCCCGTCATCGCCACGCGCAGCGGTTGCGCGACCTTGCCGATGCCCACGCCCAGCGTGTCTGCCGTGGCCTGCAACGCCGCATGCACCGCCTCCACCGACCATGCGTCGACGGCATCGAGCGTGCCGCGCACGGCGCGCAGCACGTCGCCCGCAGGCTTCAGATGCTTCGCGACCGCGGCGTCGTCCCATGTCTCGATGCCCACGTACCAGACCTTCGCGCGCTCGGCCATTTCCTTGAGCGTCTTCACCCGATCGCGCAGCGCCACGATCACGTCCGCCGGCTCGGGCCCGTGTTCGGGGTCGATGCCGGCCGCGCGCAGGTGCCAGACGAAGTGGGTGGCAAGCTCCAGCGGATCGTCGGTCTTGAGGTAGTGCTGGTTGAGCCAGGCCAGCTTCTCGAAGTCGAAGCGCGACGCCGCCTTGTTGACGTCGTCCACACGGAACAGTTCGATCATCTGCTCGCGCGAGAAGATTTCCTGGTCGCCGTGCGACCAGCCCAGCCGCACGATGTAGTTCAGCAGCGCGTGCGGCAGGTAGCCGTCGTCGCGGTACTGCATCACGCTGACGGCGCCGTGGCGCTTGCTGAGCTTGGCGCCGTCGGCGCCGTGGATCATCGGCAGATGCGCAAAGGTCGGCGGCTCGGCGCCGAGAGCACGGTAGATGTTGATCTGCCGCGGCGTGTTGTTGATGTGGTCGTCGCCGCGGATGACATCGGTGATCTTCATGTCGATGTCGTCGACAACAACCGCGAAGTTGTAGGTCGGATAGTCGTCGGAGCGCCAGATGACGAGATCGTCGAGCTCGTCGTTGCTCCACTCGATGCGGCCGCGTACCTTGTCCTCGAACACCACGCTGCCGCCGACCGGGTTCTTGAAACGGATGACGCGGTTCGGATCGTCGCGCCGGGGCTCGTTCCTCTCGCGGTAGAAGCCGTTGTAGCGCGGCTTGGTGCCGGCGGCCATCGCGGCCTCGCGCATGGCTTCGATCTCCGCCTTGGTTTCGTAGGCGTAGTAAGCCTTGCCCGCCTTGACCAGGTCTTCGGCCACCGCGCGATAGCGCTCCATGCGCAGCGTCTGGAAGAACGGGCCTTCGTCGTGGTCGAGTCCGAGCCACTGCATGCCGGCGAGAATGGCATCGACCGCCTCCTGGGTGGAGCGTTCGCGGTCCGTGTCCTCGATGCGCAGGATGAACTCGCCGCCGCGGCGACGTGCCTCCAGCCAGCAGTAGAGCGCGGTGCGTGCGCCCCCGATGTGCAGGAAACCGGTGGGACTGGGGGCGAAACGGGTGCGGCAGGTCATGAAGGCATCGTCGGCATGAAAACAGCCGGCGATTGTACCGCTGCGCCGCTCCCGACGCCGCCGGGACTGTCAACCCTGCCCTGCCCGCGCCGCCGGCCGTACACTGGCGAGCGAACTCTCCTGCACCGTCCGCATGTCCGCATCCGCCGCACCCACGCCCGAGCACACCCCGCTGATGCGGCAGTTCTTCGCCGCGAAATCCGATCATCCGGACATCCTGCTGTTTTTCCGCATGGGCGATTTCTACGAGCTGTTCTACGACGACGCGCGCCGCGCCGCGAAGCTGCTCGACATCACGCTGACCCAGCGCGGCAGCTCCGGCGGCGCGCCGATTCCGATGGCCGGCGTGCCGGTGCACGCGTGCGAGAGTTATCTCGCACGGCTGGTCGCGCTGGGAGAATCGGTGGCGATCTGCGAACAGATCGGCGACCCGGCGCAGGCCAAGGGCCTGGTCGAACGCAAGGTGGTGCGCATCGTCACGCCGGGCACGGTCACCGACGAGGCGCTGCTGCACGAACGCCGCGACACGCTGCTGATGGCGCTCTCGCGCGGCGCGCGCGGCTTCGGCATCGCGTGGGCAGACCTCGCCGGCGGCCGCTTTCTCGTCAACGAGGTGGCCAGCGAAGACGCACTCGCCGCGGAACTGGCGCGGCTGGAGCCGGCCGAACTGCTGCTGCCGGACGAGGACGGCTGGCCGGCGTGGCTCGTCGCGCGCACCGGCTTGCGCCGCCGCGCGCCGTGGCAGTTCGACGCCGACGCCTGCCGTCGCCAACTGCTGCGCTTCTTCGCCCTGCACGACCTCACCGGCTTCGGCCTCGAACAGCGCCCGCTGCCCACGTCCGCGGCCGGCGCGCTGCTGGCCTACGTCGAGGAAACGCAGAAGCAGCGCCTGCCACACCTGACCGCGATCGCGTTCGAATCCTCCGACGACGGCATCGCGATGAACGCCGCGACCCGCCGCCATCTGGAGCTGGATTCGCGCGTCGACGGCAACATCCAGCACACCCTGCTCGGTGTGCTCGACAGCACCGTCGCGCCGATGGGCGGCCGCCTGCTGCGACGCTGGCTGCATCGTCCGCTGCGCGACCGCACGGTGCTGCGCGAGCGCCTGCATGCGGTGCAGACGCTGCTCGACGGCGACGCGTTCGCCGCGCTGCGCGGACGCTTCCGCACCCTCGGCGACCTCGAACGCATTCTCACGCGCGTGGCGCTGCGCTCCGCGCGTCCGCGCGACCTGTCCACGCTGCGCGACGGCCTCGCCGCCCTGCCCGCGATCCGCGACCTGCTCGCGTCGCTGGACTCGCCGCGCCTGGCCACGCTGGCCGCCGACCTGGGCCCGCACGACGCCAGCGCGCACCTGCTGGCGAGCGCGGTGATGGCACAGCCGCCTGCGCTGCTGCGCGATGGCGGCGTGATCGCCGACGGTTTCGACGCCGAACTCGACGAACTGCGCCGCCTGTCCACGCACGCGGACCAGTTCCTGCTCGACCTCGAAGCGCGCGAGCGCGACGCCACCGGCATCGCCACGCTGAAGGTCGGCTACAACCGCGTGCACGGCTACTTCATCGAGATCAGCAAGGGCCAGTCGCAGAAGGCCCCCGCACACTACACGCGCCGCCAGACGCTGACCGGCGCCGAACGCTACATCACCGAAGAGCTGAAGACCTTCGAGGACAAAGTGCTGTCGGCACGCGAACGCGCGCTGGCGCGCGAAAAGCTGCTCTACGACCACTTGCTCGATGCGCTGAACGCCGCGCTGGAACCGCTCAAGCGCAGCGCCGCCGCACTGGCCGAACTCGATGTGCTGTGCGCGTTCGCCGAACGCGCGCTGGCGCTGGACTGGGCGCGCCCGGAGCTCCACGACGTGCCGTGCCTGCACATCGAGCGCGGCCGGCACCCGGTGGTGGAAGCCGTGCGCGCGGAGCCGTTCGAACCGAACGACCTGCTGCTCGACGCCGACCGCCGCATGCTGATCATCACCGGCCCGAACATGGGCGGCAAAAGCACCTACATGCGGCAGAACGCGCTGATCGTGCTGCTGGCGCACATTGGCAGTTTCGTGCCGGCAGCGCGCGCGCAGATCGGACCGATCGACCGCATCCTCACCCGCATCGGCGCCGGCGACGATCTCGCCCGCGGGCAGTCGACCTTCATGGTGGAAATGGCCGAGACCAGCTACATCCTGCACCACGCCACGGCAAACTCGCTGGTGCTGATGGACGAGATCGGACGCGGCACGTCCACCTACGACGGGCTCTCGCTCGCCGACGCCTGCGCCCGCCACCTGGCCTTGAACAACCGTGCCTACACACTGTTCGCGACGCATTATTTCGAGCTGACCGCGCTCGCCGAGCCGGGCAGCGGCATCGCCAACGTGCACCTGGACGCAGTCGAGCACCGCGACCAGGGCGGCAGCGAGAAGCTCGTCTTCATGCACGCGGTGAAGGAGGGTCCGGCCAACCGCAGCTTTGGCCTGCAGGTCGCCGCACTGGCGGGGCTGCCGAAATCTGTCGTGGCGCAGGCGCGCCGGACGCTCGCCGAACTCGAGCAGCGCAGCCGCGACCACGTGCCGCGCACCACGCCCGCGGCACTGGAGCAACCGCAGCAATTCGGCCTGTTCGCGGCCCCGTCGGCCGCCTGCGACGCGCTGGCGGCGATCGACCCGGACGAGCTCACCCCGAAACAGGCACTGGAGGCGCTGTACCGGCTCCGCTCGCTGCTGTAGGCGACGCCGCACCCGCCGCTGCCGTTGCGCGCCGGACCGGGTATCATGGACATCGTTACACGCGGTGGGAGAAGCGGCTCGCCCTGCACGGCGATCACCGCTGCCGAAGGCGCAAACGCCCGCAATCGCTCAGGCCTGATACCGCCGCGTGCACACACTCTGGAGAGACCGGCGTCGGCCGGCGCCGAAGGGGCAACACGCGCAGCGCCACGCGCGTCCAAACTCTCAGGCAAAAGGACAGAGGGGCGAACGCCCGGCGCGATGCACCGTGCCGGGCCGGACCACCCCTTTTCCTGCCGGAGCCTGCATGACCACGCCCTCGCTGCGCGACCTCGAGTACAGCACCGCCTTCGTCGACCGTCACATCGGTCCGAACGACGCGGAAATCGCGCACATGCTGCGCACCATCGGTCACGACTCGCTCGACGCGATGACCGATGCCATCGTGCCCGGCAAGATCAAGTCGACCGCGCCGCTGGCACTGCCGGAGGCGATGACGGAGGAGGCCGCGCTCGCGAAGATCGCCGGCATCGCGAAGAAGAACCAGGTGCTGCGCAGTTTCATCGGCCAGGGCTACTACGGCACCCACACGCCGAAGGTGATCCTGCGCAACATCCTGGAGAATCCCGCGTGGTACACGGCCTACACGCCGTACCAGGCCGAGATCTCGCAGGGCCGCATGGAAGCGCTGATCAACTTCCAGACGATGTGCGCCGAGCTCACCGGCATGGAGATCGCGAACGCCTCGCTGCTCGACGAGGCCACGGCCGCGGCCGAGGCGATGACGCTCGCCAAACGCTCGGCCAAATCGAAATCCAGCACCTTCCTCGTGGCCGGCGATACCCACCCGCAGACGCTGGACGTGCTGCGCACGCGCGCCGAGCCGCTCGGCCTGCGCATCGCCGTGGCGAATTCCGGCGAGGAATACGCCGCCGCGATCGCTGCAGGCGACTATTTCGGCGTGCTCGTCCAGTACCCGGCCTCCAGCGGCTGGCTGTACGACTGGGGCCTGGACGCGGACACCATCCACGCGCACGGCGCGCTGTTCGTGTTCGCGACCGACCTGCTGGCGCTGACCCTGCTCAGGCCGCCGGGCGAAATGGGTGCGGACATCGTGGTCGGCAACAGCCAGCGCTTCGGCGTGCCGTTCGGCTTCGGCGGGCCGCACGCGGCATTCATGGCCTGCCGCGATGCGTTCAAGCGCTCGATGCCGGGCCGCCTGATCGGCGTCTCCATCGATGCCGAGGGCAAGAAGGCCTATCGCCTCACGTTGCAGACGCGCGAGCAGCACATCCGGCGCGAGAAGGCCACCTCCAACATCTGCACCGCGCAGGTGCTGCTGGCGGTGATGGCGAGCATGTACGCGGTCTACCACGGCCCGGAGGGCCTCACCCGCATCGCGAACCGCGTGCACCGGCTGACCTCGATCCTGCGCGCCGGCCTGCGCGAACTCGGCTACACCCACGATCACCACGGCACCGCGTTCGACACCATCAGCCTGAAGGTCGGCGACCGGGCCCGGGCGCTGATCGAACGCGCGCGCGGCATGGGCGCGAACCTGCGCCTGGCGTGGGACGAATACATCTGCATCTCGCTGGACGAAACCACGACGCGCGCCGACATCGAACTGCTGTGGGGCGTGTTCGCCGAGGACGGCGCTGCGTTGCCGTCGATCGATGCGCTCGACGCCGACGCACCGTCGCTGATTCCGGACAACCTGCGCCGCACCAGCGCCTTCCTCACCCACCCGGTGTTCAACACCCACCACAGCGAGCACGAAATGCTGCGCTACATGCGCCAGCTGGCCGACAAGGATCTGGCGATGGATCGCACCATGATCCCGCTCGGCTCGTGCACGATGAAGCTCAACGCCACCGCCGAAATGATCCCGGTCACGTGGCCCGAATTCGCCAACATCCATCCGCTCGCGCCGGCCGAGCAGACGCGCGGCTACGCCGAACTCATCGAAAGCCTCGAAGCGATGCTGGTCGAATGCACCGGCTACGACGCGGTGAGCCTGCAGCCCAATTCCGGCGCCCAGGGCGAATACGCCGGCCTGCTCGCGATCCGCGCCTATCACCGCGCGCGCAACGAAGGCCACCGCGACATCTGTCTCATCCCCGAATCCGCGCACGGCACCAATCCGGCGTCGGCGCAGATGTGCGGCATGCAGGTGGTGGTGACGCGCTGCGACGCCAACGGCAACGTCGACGTCGACGACATCCGCGCCAAGGCCGAAAAATATTCCGACCGCCTCGCGGCGCTGATGATCACCTACCCGTCGACCCACGGCGTGTTCGAGGAAGACGTGGTCGCGATCTGCGACGCGGTGCACAGGCACGGCGGCCAGGTCTACACCGACGGCGCCAACATGAACGCGCTGGTCGGCGTGGCGAAGCCGGGCAAGTGGGGTTCGGACGTGTCGCACCTCAACCTGCACAAGACCTTCTGCATCCCGCACGGCGGCGGCGGCCCGGGCGTGGGCCCGTGCGCGGTGAAGTCGCATCTTGCCCCGTTCCTGCCAAAGCCGGTGGGCGACACCGGCTTCCGCACCGCCGGCGTCGGCGATGGCGCGCTGGTGTCGGCAGCCAGCTACGGATCGGCGTCCATCCTGCCGATCTCGTGGATGTACATCACGCTGATGGGCGCGGCCGGCCTGCGCCGTGCAACCCAGGTGGCGCTGCTCAACGCCAACTACATCGCCAGGCGCCTCGCGCCGCACTACGAGACGCTCTACACCGGCCGCAACGGCCTCGTCGCGCACGAATGCATCCTCGACCTGCGGCCGCTCAAGGACCGCACCGGCATCAGCGCCGAGGACGTGGCCAAGCGCCTGATCGATTTCGGCTTCCACGCACCGACGCTGAGCTTTCCGGTGGCCGGGACGCTGATGGTGGAGCCGACCGAATCCGAATCGCTGCACGAGCTCGACCGCTTCATCGACGCGATGATCCAGGTACGCGACGAGATCCGCGCCATCGAGGACGGCCGCCTCGACCGCGAGGACAATCCGCTCAAGCACGCGCCGCACACCGCCGCGATGGCGTCGGGCAGCGAGTGGACGCGCGGCTATCCGCGCGAACTCGCGGTGTTCCCGCTGGCGTCGCTGCGGCAGCAGAAGTACTGGCCGCCGGTCGCGCGCATCGACAACATCTACGGCGACAAGAACGTGTTCTGCAGCTGCGTGCCGGTGGAGGCGTTCGCCGGCGAGATCGAGGCGTTCAGCGAGCCGAATGTGATGTGATCGGCGGGTTGCCTAACGGATCGGTCCGGCAACCTTTCGCATGCCCTGCTTCCTTCTCCCCTCGGGAGAAGGAAGCAGGGCCCGATGAGGGCGCCACGCGGAGAACGAAGCAAAGCTTGCATCGAAACACGATCCACGCAGGGAGTCGAGGAAGACTTCCATCGGATCAAGGCCCGAGCGAAAACGCCCGCTCCTTCAGTCCGTTCGGGCTCCGAACCGGCGACTCGCCTTCATGCCCTGCCGGCACCTTCTCCCGCGGGGAGAAGGATTTTCGTACCTTCACGTTCGCTGTCCGACGATGATCGAAGGCGCCTGCTTCCTTCTCCCATCGGGAGAAGGTGGCCCGGCAGGGCCGGATGAGGGAGGCAACTTCAAGGTCGATGAAGCGTTCGAAATGGCGAAGGCAGCATCGCTGCGGTGGACGGGCGTCGGCCGATGCGGCGACTCGCCCTCATCTGCCTGCCGGCATCTTCTCCCGGCGGGAGAAGAAACGCTCTCTCCAGCGTCGAGGCAGCTGAAGACCTTCGCCGCACGCTGATCGACAACCGCCTCAGTCGCACCGTGGGATCCGCCGGCTCCGCTCACGCAATGGCCGGCGCCTCGCTCACGCGAACGGATCGCGCAGCACGATGTTCGCGTCGCGGTCCGGGCCGGTCGATACCATCGCCAGCGGACATCCCACGAGTTCCTCGAGCGCTCGTAGGTACGCACGCGCCGCGGGCGGCAGCTTGTCCCACTCGGTCACGTTGTGGGTGGACTCGGTCCATCCCGGGAATTCCAGGTATTCGGGCTCGCACTCGTCCCAGCCGGCGGCGTCGAGCGGCGCGTATTCCGTGGTCTTGCCGCGGTATTTGTACGCGATGCACATCTTCAGCGACGGCAGGCCGTCGAGCACGTCGAGCTTGGTCACGCACAGGCCGCTGATGCCGTTGATCGCCACCGCGCGCTTGAGCGCGACGAGGTCGATCCAGCCACACCGGCGCGGACGCCCCGTGGTCGCGCCGAATTCCTGCCCGCGCCGGCGGATGTCCTCGCCCAGCGCATCGTCGAGTTCGGTCGGGAACGGACCGCCGCCGACGCGCGTCGCGTACGCCTTCGCGATGCCGAGCACGTAGTCGATCGCGTCCGCGCCGACGCCGGTGCCGGCCAGGGCGCCGCCGACCGTGGTGTTCGACGAGGTCACGTACGGATAGGTGCCGTGGTCGATGTCGAGCAGCGCGCCCTGCGCACCCTCGAACAACACGCGCTTGCCTTCGCGGCGCAGCTGATGCAGCAGGCCGGCGACGTCGGATTTCATCGGCTCGACGTACTCGCCGAATGCGAGCGCCTCGTCGATCGTCTGCTGCACGTCGACGGCATCGACGCCGAGATATTTCGTCAGCACGAAGTTGTGGTAATCGAGCGCGCTGCGCAGCTTTTCCGCGAGCTGGTCGGGATAGTGCAGATCGGCGACGCGGATGCCGCGACGCGCGACCTTGTCCTCGTACGCCGGGCCGATACCGCGGCCGGTGGTGCCGATGGCCTTGCCGCCTGCGGCCTTTTCGCGCGCCTGGTCCAGCGCGATGTGGTACGGCATGATCAGCGGCGTCGCCGGGCTGATCTTGAGGCGCGAACGCACGTCCAGGCCCTCGCCTTCGAGTTCGCCGATTTCCTTCTTCAGCGCCGCCGGGCTCAGCACCACACCGTTGCCGATCAGGCACAGCGTGTTCGGCCGCAGGATGCCGGACGGAATCAGGTGCAGCACGGTCTTCTTGCCGCCGATCACCAGCGTGTGGCCGGCGTTGTGCCCGCCCTGGAAGCGCACCACCGCGCCGACCTGTTCGGTGAGCAGATCGACGATCTTGCCCTTGCCCTCGTCGCCCCACTGGGCGCCGATCACCACGACCGACTGACTCACTGAAACACTCCTCGCAGACGTGAAAAAAGCCGACCACGGGCCGGCTTTGGGGAATTATCGCGCAAAACCCGCTGGCAGTGACGCATCGTCCGCGCCGGCGTTCAGCGCACGAACTGCAGCGCGATGAGTCCGGCCACCACCATGCCGCCGCCATACAGCCGCAGGCTGCGCTCGGGCAGGTCCTGCAGGCGTTCGGCCATGCGGCGCCAGGCGCCCGGGGCGGCGAACAGGAGCAGGCCTTCGAGCACCAGCACCAGGCACAGCGCCGCCCACAGGTCGGCGCTCACCGTTTACTGGCCGGCGCGGTCGGAGCCATTGAAGTAGTCGAAGAACTCCGACTCCGGGTCGAGCACCAGCACGCCCTGGCCATCGCGGAACGCGGTGCGGTAGCTCTCCAGGCTCCGGTGGAACGCGTAGAACTCCGGATCGCGGCCGTAGGCGGTGGCGTAGATCTCGGCGGCCTGCGCGTCGCCTTCGCCGCGGATGCGTTGCGCGTCGCGATCGGCTTCGGCCAAGATCACCGCGCGTTCGCGATCGGCGTTGGAGCTGATCGTTTCGGACGCTTCGGTACCCTGCGAACGCAGCTCGTTGGCCACGCGCGAACGTTCGGCGCGCATGCGCTCGTAGACCGAGTTGGACACCTCGTCCGGCAGATCGATGCGCTTGATGCGCACGTCGATGATTTCGATGCCGAGGTTCTTCGAACCTTCGTTGGCCGCCTTGACGAGCGTGGCGGTCATCGAGCTGCGTGCGTCGGACACCGTTTCCTGCAGCGTGCGCTGGTTGATCTGGTTGCGCAGGCCTTCCTTGAGGATCGGGGTCAGGCGCTGCATGGCCTGCAGCTCGTCGCCGGAGGTGGTGGTGTAGTAGCGGCCCACCTCGCTGATGCGCCACTTGGCGAAGAAGTCGACGTTGACGTCCTTCTTTTCCGAGGTGAGGTACCGCTCGGGCTGCGAATCGAGCGTCTTGATGCGCTGGTCGAAGCGGCGCACGTCCTGCACCAGCGGCAGCTTGAAATGCAGGCCGGGGCCGATGTCGGTGCGCACGATGCGACCGAGCTGAAACAGCACGCCGACTTCGGCTTCGCGCACGATGAAGACCGAATTGGCGCCGAGCAGCACCGCGGCCAGCGCGATCACGAGAGCGAGGTTCTTCATCAGTTGTTTCCTCCGCGCGAGCTGCGGCCGGTTTCGCGCGCATCGCGCGCCGGACGCGGCGTGGTGACGGCTTCGACCGCAGGCAAACGCTCGGTGAAGGCGGACTGGCTGCCGGACGGCGGCGGCGCCGTCGTCGGCGCCCGCGCAGCACCATTGCCGACGCCCTGGAGCTTGTCGAGCGGCAGATACATCACGTTGTTGCCGGCGCCTTCGCCCACCACCACTTTCGGGTTGTTGGCGAGCACGTCCTGCATCGTTTCAAGGTACAGGCGCTTGCGCGTGACGTCCGGCGCCTTGCGGTACTCGTCGGCCAGCAGGGTGAAGCGGTCGGCGTCGCCCTGGGCGCGCGCGATCGCCTGCGCCTTGTAGGCCTCCGCCTCCGCGGCGACGCGGGCCGCGGCACCACGCGCCTCGGGCACCTGCTTGCTGGCGTAGCCGAGCGCGATGTTCTCGGCGCGCTGCTTGTCCTCGCGCGCCGTGATGGCGTCGTCGAAGGCATCCTTCACTTCGAGCGGCGGGCGCGCGTTCTGCAGGTTGAATTCGCTGACGGTCAGCCCCGTGCCGTACTGGTCGAGCGAGGCCTGCAGGCGTTCGCCGGCCTGCGCGGCGAGTTCGGCACGCTGGCCGGACAGGATGGTGTCCATGACCGAGTTGCCCATCACCTCGCGCACGGCGCTTTCGGCGGCCTGCTTGAGCGTGTCGTCCGGATCGGCTGTGCCGAACAGGAACTGCTGCGGGTCCGAGACCTGGTACTGCACGTTGAAATCCACCAGCACGATGTTCTCGTCGCGGGTGAGCATGCGCACCTGGTCGGAGATGTTGCGGATCTGCGTGGCGTCGACCTTCTGCACGGTCTCGAACGGACGCGGCAGCTTGAAGTTCGGTCCGGGGGTCATGATGCGTTCGAACTTGCCGAAGCGCAGCACCACGCCGCGCTGGCGTTCGTCGATCAGCGTCCACGAATCGAACACCAGCCACACCAGCGCCAGGCCCAGCACGATCAGCCCGATCGACGGGCCGCCGCTGCTGCCGCGCGCACGGTTCGGGCCGCCGCCGCCGGATCCGCCGCTGCCGAAGACGCGGTTGAGGCTGGATTTGAGGCGTTCGAGGAAGGCGTCGACATCCGGGCCCTGGCCGCTGCCGCCGCCGTCGTTGCCGCCGCCGCTGTTCCAGGGGTCTTTCTTCTTGCCGCCGCCGGGTTCGTTCCAGGCCATGCCGTGCTCCGAGAGAGGACGCGCCGAGCGCCGGGCGGGCGCCCGGTGCCGGCCGGCCGCGCCGCGACCGGTCCGAGATACGTGAATTGTGGACAATCGCCGGATTGTAGGTAGGGGCTCAGGAGGCGGCAAGCAACTGGCCGCGCAGGGCCACGGCGTCGGCATCGTTGCCGGCGCACAGCTGCTGCGCCAGGGCCAGCGGCAGGTCCAGCCGCAGTTCCCAGCCTTCGTCGTCGGCATGCTCCGACACCACGGCCCCGGCCTGGAACAGGCGTGCCCGCAGGCGACCGGCGCTGGAGGCGAGCCGCACCGTGGCATGCACGCGTTCGCGCTCGAACCGCGTGCTGATTTCCTGCCGCAGCAGGTCGAGCCCCGCGCCGCTGTGGGCCGACACCCACACGCGGGTCAGCGCGCCGGCGTCGAGCGTATCGACACGCGGCTCGGCACCGTCGACGCGATCGAGCTTGTTGAAGACGATCAGCTGCGGAATCTCGCCGGCGCCGATCTCCGCGAGCACGGCGTTCACTTGGCCGATGCGCTCGT
Organism: Chiayiivirga flava; assembly: GCF_014202825.1. Taxonomy (GTDB): domain Bacteria; phylum Pseudomonadota; class Gammaproteobacteria; order Xanthomonadales; family Xanthomonadaceae; genus Chiayiivirga; species Chiayiivirga flava. The sequence continues at coordinate 745,897 of NZ_JACHHP010000001.1, forward strand.
CGCGCTGCGGATCGGCGGCGTCGACCACGTGCAGCAGCAGGTCCGCGTCGCGCGCTTCCGACAGCGTGGAGCGGAACGCGGCGACAAGATCATGCGGCAGATCGCGCACGAAGCCGACGGTGTCCGACAACACCACAGGCCCGGCCGCGAGGCCGTCGAGGCGGCGCACGGTCGGATCGAGCGTGGCGAACAGCTGGTCCGCCTGGTAGGCATCGGCGCCGGTCAGCGCATTGAACAGCGTCGACTTGCCGGCGTTGGTGTAGCCCACCAGCGCCACGCGCGGAATTTCGTTGCGCAGCCGCGCGCGCCGCTGCTGGGCGCGTTGCACCTCGACCTTCTCCAGCCGCGCCTTGAGCATGTCGACGCGTTTGGCGAGCAGGCGGCGGTCGGTCTCGAGCTGCGTCTCGCCCGGGCCACGCGTGCCGATGCCCCCGCCGCCTTGCCGTTCGAGATGGGTCCAGCCGCGGATCAGGCGCGTGGACATGTGGCCGAGCTGGGCCAGTTCGACCTGCAGCTTGCCTTCGTGCGAGCGGGCACGCAGCGCGAAGATGTCGAGAATCAGCCCGGTGCGGTCCACCACACGGCGCGACAGCGCCTTTTCCAGGTTGCGCTCCTGCACCGGCGTCAGCAGATGGTTCACCAGCACGAGGTCCGCATCGACCGTGGCGGCGAGCTCCAGCGCTTCCTGCACCTTGCCGCTGCCGATGAGCGTGGCCGGGTTGGCGCGCTCAACGCGTGCGTTGAGCGTGCCGACCACGGTGGCGCCAGCCGAGCGCGCGAGCTCGGCGAATTCGTCGAGCACGGTCTGGTCGAACTTGCCGGACGGATGCGGCTGGATCAGGAGGGCGCGTTCACCCTTGCGCGAGCGTTCGAACACTAGGCCGACCTGGCGGACACGGACGTCATTCGGCGTCCGACGCGGCGTCGTCGCTGTCGCCGTGCGGCGGCCCCACGCGCACGTTGCGCGCCGGCACCACGGTGGAAATGGCGTGCTTGTACACCATCTGGCTGACGGTATTGCGCAGCAGCACGACGAACTGGTCGAACGATTCGACCGTGCCCTGCAGCTTGATCCCGTTCACGAGGTAGATCGACACGGGCACGCGCTCGCGGCGCAGGGCATTGAGGAACGGATCCTGCAACGACTGTCCCTTGGACATGGGAAACAACTCCTTGGTATGTGCTGCTGATGTGTTGTTATGCAGTGTCCGCTCGGTTGCGCAGCCGGGCACCGGAACGTCAACCGCCTTGACGCCAAATGGGGCGGGACGGTTGACAAGTCAAGCCGATGGTACACCGGGCGGCGGCGTCCAAGTACTCCGGCCGCGTCGCGACCACCCGACGGGACGCGCCGCGATCGCGCCCGGCATCCCGGCCCGGCGCCGTCGACACATTGCCCGGACGCGCGCGCCGCACCCGGAGCGCGGCTCCGGATGCGGGGAATGTAGGTTCGTGGCAGGGGGCGGCCGGCAGCAGGAGGTGCGGCGCCGCGAGGACGGCTCAGTCGAAGCCGTCGGCGAACAGCACCCGCCGCGCGGCGCGGCTGAATTCGGAGCTGTTGCCGTCCGCATCGCTCGCCATCGCGACGATGTCGAACTGCGGCTGGATCGGCAGCGAAATCGACTTCTGTGCGTTGGGCACATCGTAGAAGTCGGTGTCCACGTAGACGGCGCTGCCGTCGGACACGCGGTAGAAATCCACCCGCAGCGGATAGCTCGCGTGCGCGGCGTCGGCAGCGACGCGGTAGCGCAGCGTCGTCTCGCCGCCGACGCTCCGGGCGGCGGAAAGCGCGGGGGTGTTGAGCTTGCGGTTGGCGCCGGTGTCGGCATCGCCGGGGTCGTTGGTCGTCGCGCCGTCGTTGCCGAGGTCGATCGGCAGGCCGGTGTTGTCGACGAAGGTGTTCTGGCGGATCAGCACGCCGCCGGCGCCGTCGAGCACGGCGATTCCGGCGCCGCCGCTGGACGCGATGGTGTTCTCGTCTTCGGGGAAATCGGAATCGAGTGGCGACCCGACGGTGAGCGTCCGGGTCGCGAGCAGGCCGACCAGGAGGCCGTGCCGGCCATTGCCCAGCGCCGCGCCGTTGGCCGCGCGACCGATGCGGTTCGCCACGATCTGCGGGAAATCGCCGGTGAGCAGGTTGCAGGCGGCGCTCTCGCCGACGAGATGCACGCCGTCGCGCGTGTTGCCGGCGATGAGGTTGCCGCTGATGGAGAACTCCGTGGCCGGTGCGGCGCAGCCCGAGACGATGCGGATGCCGTCCTCGGTGTTGGGCAGCGCGCCGTTGCCGTCCGGCGTGGTGCCGATGCGGTTGCCGGCGATGCGCATGCCGAACTGGTCGCCGCGTCCGTTGCCGAGGATGCCCACGCGGTTGCCTGCGATGACGTTGCCGACGATGGTGCTGTCCTCGGCGGCCGTGACACGGATGCCGATGTCGTTCGGTCGCGCCTGCGCGCCGGAGGCCGACATGCCGATGAAGTTGGCCTCGACGCGGGCGCCGCCGATGTTGACTGCCGCGCCGTCGATCCGGATCGCCGCGCCGTCGCCTGCCGGCCGGCTGAAATTGCCGAACGCCAGACCCGTCACGGTGGGGTTCGCGAAGTTCTGCGGCGCAAGCCGGAGGCCGTGGACCTCGCCGCCGTCGGGGATCGCGGCGCCGTCGAGCTCGATCTGCGGCGCGTAGCCGAAGCCGGTGTTCAGATCGGGCGGCGTCGATCCCGGCTGGGTGAACCCGTCGATGCGGATGTCGCGGTCGATGGTCGGCAGCACGCTGCCGAGCGCGATCACGTGCGGACCGGCGCCGGGAATGGCGAACACGATCGTGATGCTGAAGTCGTCCGGCGGCAGCGGCGTGGACAGGGCTTCGCGCAGGGTGCACTGCGCGGGGTTGCAGACGCCGTCGCCGGGATCGGCTGCGGAGTTGACGGTGAGCAGCAGCGCCGCGGCGGGGCTGGCGGCTGCGAGCGACGCGATCAGCGCCGCACAACACAGCAGGGTTCGCATCGGTGGACTCCTTCGATGCGCGATGCGGGATGCTCGCGCCCGGAGGGGTCACGGGAAAACGCGCGCGGTTTTGCCACGCCGGCGGCGCACCGTCGCCAGCGCATCCGCACGCGTGCCGGATGCGGGCCGCGACCGGCCGCTACAGCCGTGCGGCGAGCCAGGCCCGCGCCGCGTCCCAGTCGCGATGCGCGGTGCGCGGCGAAATGCCCAGTGCGTCGGCGGTCTCCGCATCGTTGAATCCGCCGAAGAAGCGGCACTCGAACACCGCCGCCTGGCGCGGTTCGACGCGCGCCAGCTGCCGCAGCGCGGCGTCGATCTCCAGCATCTGCTCGGACTGCCCGACGACACTCGGAACATCGTCGTCGAGCGGGACACGTGCCGCGTCGCCCCCGCGCTTGAGCGCGAGGCGTTCGCGCGCGTGGTCGACGAGCAACTGCCGCATGATGCGCACCGCGAGCGACAGCAGATGCCCGCGGTCGCGCGGCGCGCCGTCGGCCTGCGAGAGCTTGAGATAACACTCGTGCACGAGCGCGGTGGTATCGAGCGTCTGGCCGTCGCGGTTGCGGCGCGAGGAGCGTGCGAGGCGCTTCAGGTCCGGATAGACGAGGTCGACGAGGCGACGCCACGCGGCATCGTCGCCGCGGCCGGCGGCGTCGAGCAGGTGGGTGATGTCGTCGGAGGGTTGCACGGCGCAATTGTAGGCGAGACGTGTCGGACCCGGGCTCGCGCTGCGGCGAGCGTGTTGCTGCGCCGAAGTCGCGGCGCCATCAAGAGCACCCCGTCCGCCTTCGGCACCTCCCCCCGCTCTGGGGGAGAAGGGAAACGCACCTCGCACGGCGGCAGGCTGCCGCCGTACGCGAACGCGTCGTGGCAGCGCCACCCGCATAGCAGCGTTGCCCGCCGCGCGGAGAGGCTTGCAACGCAGAGGGAAGCCGCCGCCCGACGGGTCGCTACAGATCGCGCGCCACGCGGAAGCCGAGGCGTGCGTTCGTCGATGTCTGCCCCGCGGTGAGGCGGAATCCCGAGCGCGCCTGGTCCGGCGAACTCGCCCACGAGCCGCCACGGATCACGCGCCGCGCGCAGCCGTCGTTGACCCACGCGGTGCCGTCGGCCGGCGCGCGCGAGTAGTTGTCGTGCCAGCAATCCTCCACCCATTCGGAGACGTTGCCGTTGATGTCGTGGATGCCGTAGCGGTTGGCCTCGAAGCTGCGCACCGGCGCCGGGCCCCAGTAGCCGTCGTCGTACTCGGGAAAGGCGTTGGACCAGCTGCGGCGCGAGGCCGAGCGGTCGTCTTCGCCGGTGAGGTTGCCGACCAGCCGCGTCGGGTTGCCGTCGCCCCACGGATAGCGCGTGTTGCTGCCGGCGCGGATCACGTATTCGAATTCGGCCTCGCTCGGCAGGCGGTAGCCCTTGCCGGTCTCGCGCGCGAGCCAGTCGGCATAGGCGCGCGCATCGGTCCACGAGACGTGCACCACCGGCAGGTTGCCGTCCGCACGCTTGCCGGCGTGATCGTCCTGCCAGTTGACGCCGGACTGCTCGACCATGCTGCCGGTGTTCTCGTCGTAGATGGTCGAACGGCCGGTCTGGCGCGATGTGGGCGAATATCCGGTGGCATTGACGAAGGCGCGGAACTGCGCGACGGTCACCTCGGCGCGGGCGAGCGCAAAGCCGCGGCGCAGGTCCACCGCGTGGCGCGGGCCTTCGTTGCTCTTGCGGTCGTCCTCGCCTTCGGGCGTGCCCATCTGGAAGGTGCCGACCGGAATCACCACGAGTTCGGGCGCGTTGCCGCCGCTGGGCAGGGGATCGGTGATGCTCTGCCCCGGCTTGAGCGTTGCGTAGGTGCGTGCGCGCTCGATCTGCGCACGGGCTTCATCAATGCCCTGCGCCTGCGCCGACACGGTTTCCAGTTCGTCGAGGATGCGCTCGGCGCCTTCGAGGTCGCCGCCGGCGATGGCGGCATTGGCCTGCGCCAGCAGTTCGTCGGCGCGCTCCTGGCGCAGTTCGACGATGCGCGTGCCGGCGTCCTGCACATCGCTCGATCCGGGCTGCGCCTTGCTCGCTTCGGCCAGAAGACGGTCGGACTGGCTGTAGTCGCCGGACTCCGCCGCCGTGGTGGCGCGCGTGATGAGATCGCGCTCGATCTTCTCCAGTCCTTGCTGGGCGGCGAGATTCTGCGGATCGGTGCGCAACACTTCGCGGTACAGCGCGGCGGCGTTTTCGCCTTCGGGCTCGATCAGCTTGCCGGCGCTCGCGAGGCGCTGGGCCTCGGCCAGCATCAGCGCCACTTCACGTCCCGAATCGACCTTCGCCTTCAGCGCGATGACGCCCGGGTCCTCCGGCCGCAACGCCACGAGCATCGGCACCACGCGCGCGGTCTCGTTGTAGCGGTTCTGGGTGAACGCGAGTTCGGCGCGTTCGAGCATGGTCTTCACCAACGCATCGATGCCGGTCTTGGCTTCGGCGTTGTCCGGATCGGTCTTGAGCACCGAGAGATACAGCGAGACGGCGCTGTTGTCGCCCTGATCCAGCCGGTTCGCGGCGACGGCCTCCTCGGCGCGGCGCAGCGTTTCGGCAACGCTGTCGATCGGTGTCTGCGTCAGCTCTGGCACCCATTCGTCCTCGGATGCGGCCGCGTCGATGAGGCGCTTGCGGATTTCGTAGCTGCGCGGCTCGTCGCCACTGCCGTCTGCGGCTGCGGTGCCGTCGGCAGCGGGCGCGGCGGTGTCGGTCGCCGGTGCGGTCGCGGTGTCCGGACTCTGGCTGGCCGGTGCGGCGGGCGGCGGTGTCGCGGGTTCGTCCCCGCCGCAGCCAGCGAGCACGGCGCTCGCGATCGCACCCACGAGCAGGCATTTCGTCAGGCGACGCAAGGTCGCCGTGCTTTCCACTCCCAAGATTCGCACGCTCTTCTCCTGCCCGCATGACGCGGGACATGCTGATGACGGCGCCTCGCCCCCTTTGGCTTGGCCTGCGTTCCCGAAGTTAGGCTATTGTCGCGGGCTAATCAACCGACCGCATCGAAAAATCACATGCCTGCATTGCTCGCTTCGTCGCAGCAACTCTCGGAATTCGCCGCACATATCGGATCGGCGCCGATCGCGCTCGATACCGAGTTCATCCGCGAGCGTACCTACTATCCGCAGCTGGCGCTGGTGCAGGCGAGCCAGGGCGACGGCGAGGTGCTGATCGATCCGGTGGCGATCCCCGATCCCGGTGCGTTCGGGCCGATCCTGCAGGGCCCGACGCTCAAGCTCATGCACAGTCCGGGCGAGGATCTGCAGGCCTTCCGACGCGGCTGGGGCGTCCTCGTGGAACCGATCTTCGACACCCAGGTGGCGGCGGCGCTGTGCGGCCTCGGCGCCGGGCTCGGTTACCAGGCGCTGGTCAACAGCGTGCTGGGCGTGCAGCTGGAGAAAGGCGAAACGCGTTCGGACTGGTTGCGCCGACCGCTCAGCGAATCGCAGTGCCGCTATGCCGCGGAAGACGTGCGCTATCTGCACGCCCTGCATGCCGACCTGGACGCGCGCCTGGACACGCTCGGCCGCCGCGCGTGGCTGGCCGAGGAGTGTGCGCGCATGGTCGATGCCGCGCGTGGCGACGCCCCCGATCCGCATCCGCACCTGTCCATGCGCAGTGCGCAGCGACTGCCGCCCGAGGCGCAGGCGCGCGTCCGCCGCCTGCTGCTGTGGCGCGAACAGGCGGCGCGGCATGCGGACCGGCCGCGCGGCTGGATCCTCGACAACGAACTGGTGGTGTTGCTCGCGCAACGTCCGCCCGCGCGCCGCGAAGACTTCGAACAGCGCCTGGACGCACATCCCAAGGCGCCGAAGAAGCAGCGCGGCGAGATCTGGGATCTGCTCGCCTCGCCGCTGACGTCCGAGGAGCGGGACATCCCGCTCGCGCGCGAGGACGATCCCTCGCTGCGCGAACCGCTCAAGCGGATGCAGGCCGCCGTGGCCGAACGCGCCGCGGCGCTGGGCCTGCCCGAAGGCCTGCTCGCATCGCGCCGTCATCTGGAGACCCTGCTGTCCACGCGCGAATGGCCCGCGGCGCTGGCCGGCTGGCGGCGAGCGCTGCTCGAATCGACGCTGTTGCCGCTGCTGCCGGCGCGCTGAGCGCGGGGCCGGGCACGCCCACCTCGAACGCACGCGCAGTGCGGCTGCGTCCCGTGCCGGCCACCGGCCGACGCACGGACTCAACCGCGTCGCGCGCCATCTGCCTTCGCCGCGTCCCGCGTCGAAAGCGTCACCTCGAGCACGAACCCGGTGCCCTCGGCCGCCGTAGCGTCGAACGCGAGTTCTCGCACCGCACCGCCGAGGTCGGCGGTGAACCGCATCGGGGAGGATGCCACCGGCGTCCAGGCAGCCTCGTTCCGCATCGCTGCCGAAATGCTCGCGAGCACCGCGTCCGCCCCGCCGGACGACGTGACCCGATAGCGGATGCGCCACGCGTCCACGTCGCCCAGCGACACCATCCGTTCGAAGGTCGTCTCCGGCGGCCACGCCGCGTCGTCCAGACCCGGCAGCCAGCGGTCCGCCAGCACGCCGCGCACGAAGCCGCCCTTCGGATCCCATGCGTACTCCAGATGCAGCGCAGTGGAACGGGCCACGTCCTCGCCACGCAGCAGGGCCACGACGTGCAGCGCCGCGTCGATGCCGGACGACAGCCCGGCGGCCGTGACGATGCGGCCGCTGTCGACCCAGCGCACGTCGCGCACCACCTCGACCTCCGGATAATTGCGCGCGAGCGACGCGAGCGCCTGGTGGAATGTGGTCGCGCGACCACCATCGAGCAGACCGCCGGCGGCAAGAATGGTGGCGCCGGTGCAGACCGACAGCACGTGCCGCGACACGGCGCTGCGTTCGCGCACGAAGGCAAGCAACGCATTGTCCTTTGCCGCGTCGCGCACGTCGCCGCCCGGGACGAGCAACACGTCGGCCGGCGGCGCATCGGCGAACGCGTGGTCGGGCGTGACGCGCAATCCCATCGCCGTGGTGACCGGCGCGCCGTCGGCCGACACGGTGTAGACGCCGAACCCGGCCTGGCCGAAGACTTCGTACGGCGCGCTGAAATCGATGATCTGCACGCCGTCGAACAGCACGATGGCCACCTGCACCGGCGGATCGCGATGCGCGGGATGCGCGGCGCACGCGAGCGAAGACGCCAGCACCAGGCTCGTAGCGGCCAGACGGCCGAAGGATCGACGCAGCGACATGGAACACCTCGCGGACACGGGACGTGCACCAGCATCGCTGTTGTGCATCCGCCCGATGCGACATTCGACACGCATGGACGGACACATGCACCGACATGGGCGGATCAGCGCGTGGCGGGGACACCGCCAAAGCGGGCACGGTATTCGCCCGGCCGCACCCGCAGACATCGCACGAACGCGCGCCGCATCGCTTCCTCGGAGGCAAAGCCGCATTCGAACGCGATGCGCTTGATGTCCTTTGCGCTGTGCTCGAGCAGCGGTTTGGCCGCCTCGATGCGCAGACGCTCGAGATAGCGCTGCGGCGTCGTGCCGAAGGCCGCATGGAAGCGCCGCGCAAACTGGCGCGTGCCCAGATGCACGCGTGCGGCGAGCGTTGCCGCGTCGAGCGGCTGACGGAGGTTCTGCCGCATCCATGCGGCGAGTTCGGCGAACACATCCGGCAGATCGAGCGCATCGAGCTGCATGCTGAACTGGCTCTGGCCGCCCGAGCGGTGCGCCACCATCACCATGCGTTTGGCCACCTGCAGCGCCAGCGCACGTCCGTGGTCGTCGGCGATCATCGCGAGCGCCATGTCCATGCCCGCGGTGATGCCGGCCGAGCTCCAGACGCTGCCGTCCCGCACGTAGATCGCGTCCGGCGCGACGCGCGTTGCCGGATGCCGCCGCTGCAGTTCGGCCACGTCCATCCAGTGCGTGGTGGCGGCGCGGTCGTCGAGCACGCCCGCGGCCGCGAGCAGCAATGCACCGCTGCAGACCGAGCCGACACGTCGCACCCGCCGGGCGCTCTCCGCGATCCACCGGCGCAGCGCTGCGTCCGCGGCGATACCGGACATGTCCCCCATCGCGCCGCACACCAGCAACGTGTCGACGCCGTCGCAGCCATCGTCGAATCCGCGATCGGCCAGCAACGTGATGCCCGACGCGAGCCGCACCGGCCCCGGCCGTTCCGCGACGAGCCGCAACCCATACAGCGGCTCGGAACCGGGTGCAGCGTCGAGTGCCTGCTGCCGCGCGAGCGCAAACGCCTCGAGCGGGCCGCTCACGTCCAGTCCCTGGGCGCCGGGGTAGATCAGCATCGCGACGAGTCGGGTCATGCCGCCGATGCTAGCGGCGGTACGCCCCGGCGCGCACGTGCACGCGCACGCGCGCCGGGGAACGTGGCCGGTTCAGAACCGCCAGTCGAGCGCGATGCCGTACACCAGCGGGTCGACGCTCACCTCGCCGACGTCGACGCCGTCGACGCTGACATCCGCATCGATATCGGCCCAGCGCACATCGGCCACGATGTTCCACGCGCGGCCGGTCTCGAACACGAGCCCCAGTTGCGCTGCCGGGCCGAACGAATTGCCCACGCGCGTGCGCGTGCCGGTGAGCGGTCCGGTTTCCGATTCGTCGAAGGTCAACGTGTAGTTGAGGCCGATGCCGGCAAACGGCTGCACGCGCGCGTCCGGCGCGAAGACGTATTGCAACGACAATGTCGGCGGCAGATGCTTGAAGTCCAGCGCGTCGACGCCGTTGAGCTGGACGGTATGGCGGAACGGAGCGGCGGCGAGCAACTCCAGTGCCCAGTGCGGGGATAGCCGGCGGCCGATCACGAATGTCGGCTTGATGTCGCTGTCGATCGACGCGGACAACGCGCCGCCCGCAAGCGTGCCGTTGCCGGATTGCGGATCGACGGCGTGCAGGCCGACGCGTGCGAACCAGTTGCCGTCGGTGGCCCCGGCGGCGGCGGGCACGGCAAGCAGCAGGGCGAGGGACAGGAGATGCGGTTTCATCGTGATGGCTCGTCGGTGGATTTGTCCGGATTGTCGAATCCGGCACGATGCGGCGCCTTGACCGGAATCAATATCGGCACCGATTGCACCGCCGCACGCGCGACGCGACGCGCGGTTCAACCCGTCGCCGGCATCGACAGACAGCCGAGCATCGACAGCACGCCGTGCATCTGCGGCAGATGCATCAGCCACGGCGCACCCAGCGTGACGAGGCCCGCACCCGCGATGACGATGCCGGCGGCACTGCGCAGCGCCGGCCGCTGCAGCCAGCGCCCGAGGCGTTGGCCGGACCACGTCAGCGGAAGCATCACCGGCAGCGTGCCCAGTCCGAACGCGGCCATCGTCAGCGCGCCATGCAACGCATCGCCCTGCAGCCACGCGGCAGCGAGCAGCGTGGTGCTCAGGCCGCACGGCAACCAGCCCCACAGCATGCCGAGCGCGATGCGGCGCAAGGCGGAATTCCCAGGTCCGATGCGTCGCGCGAGCGGCTGCAGGCGCTGCCAAAGCCGCGCCGAAGCACGCGCGAACGGGTTGAAGCGACTGCGGACATCGAGAAGACGTAGCGCGGCGATCAGCAGCACCAGACCGACCGCCATGCGCAAGGCGAGTGCCAGCGTGTCGCTGCGCGCGAACGTCACGATGCCGTGGCCGACACCGCCGGCAATGGCACCCGCAAGAACGTAACCCAACACACGACTGCCATTGGCCTCCACCGCCGGTCGCCAGCCACTGCCGCCGTGCAGCGCGGAGACGCCGGTCGCGATGCCGCCGCACATCGCCGCGCAGTGCCCGCCGCCGAGCAGGGCTGCGAGAAACGCGGCGCCGAGCGTGAGCCAGTCAGGCGTCGGCATCGCGCGCTGCCGGTGGCAGGGATTCCTCGCGCAGGATGTCGAGCGCGGGCGTGTCCAGATCGTCGAACTGGCCGCAGCGCACGGCCCAGACGAACGCGCCGATGGCAAGCCCGAGCAGCAGCACGCTGATCGGCACGAGCACGAGCAGGATGTTCACGGCGCCACCGGGCGCAGCAGGCGCAACCCGTTGCCGGTGACGAGCAGCGAGGAGGCCGCCATGCCGAGCGCGGCGAGCCACGGCGTGACATGCCCGGTGGCCGCGAGCGGCAGCGCTACGATGTTGTAGCCGACAGCCCAGGCGAGGTTCTGCCGCACGACGGCGCAGGTGCGGCGCGCCAGCGCGATACCCTGCGGCAGGCGCAGCAGCGACGGCGCGGTGATGACGAAGTCGGCAGCGGCGTGCGCAAGCGCGGCGCCATTGCCCATCGCGAACGAGACATCGGCGCCCGCGAGCACCGGTGCATCGTTGATGCCGTCGCCCACCATCGCGACGACGTGGCCGCGCGCCTGCAGCGCTCGCACGCGCGCAAGCTTGTCGGCGGGCGAGCAGCGCGCGCTGCTGTCGTCGATGCCGAGACGATGCGCGAACTCGGTCACGGCGTCCGCCGCATCGCCGCTGCACAGTTCGACGACGACGCCGCGCGCGCGCAGCGCGGCAATGGCTTCCGCCGCGTCCTGCCGCGGCTGCTCGCGTACGGTGAACCGCGCGGCGAGGCCGTCGCCGTTGCCGAGCCAGACGGCACGGTCGTCCGGCGCATCCGCATGCCTGCCATCGACCGACAGCCCCGCGACAAAGCCGAAGCGACCGATGCGCCAGCGGACACCGTCGACGGTGCCTTCGATGCCCTCGCCTGCGACCTCGCGCAAGGCGTGCACGGGAGCGAGCGCAACGCTGTCGCGCAGCGCGAACGCACGTGCGAGCGGATGGCGACTGCCGGCTTCCAGCGCCGCGGCGGTGCGCCGCGCGGTGGCGGCATCGAACGGGCCGAACGTCTCGCAATCGACCACCACCGGCGCGCCGTCGCCGAGCGTGCCGGTCTTGTCGAACACGATGCGGTCGACCCGTGCCAGCGCCGCGAGCGCCTCCGGCTGCAACGCCAGCACGCCGAGCCGCGCCAGCGCGCCGTGCGCAGCGCCGAGCGCGGCCGGAATCGCGAGCGACAATGCACACGGGCAGCTCACCACGAGCAGCGCGATGACCACCTCGACCGCGCGCGACGGATCGTGCTGTCGCCACCAGAAGTAGACCAGCGCGGTGATCAGCGCGAGCACCACGACGAACCACGCCGATACCCGCTCGGCCACACGTGCGAGCGCGGGACGCGACGCCTGCGCCTGTTCGACCAGCCGCGCCAGCTGCGACAGCCAGGTGTCGGCACCCACGTGCGTCACCCGCACCCGCGCCGGATCGCGGCAGACGCTGCCGGCGAGCACGGCATCGCCCGGCCGGTGCCGCACCGGGGTCGATTCGCCGGTGAGCAGGGCTTCGTCGAACGCCGCATCGGCATCGAGCAGCACGCCGTCGGCCGGCACCGCGTCGCCGGCCGCGATGCGCACCACGTCGTCGACATGCAGCGCGTCGAGCGCGACGCGCTCGCAGGCGCCGGCCGCGTTCTCGCGCGACACCAGCGCCGGACGAGCGCGTGCCAGCGCGTCGATGCGCGCACTCGCGAGCGCTCGCGCGCCCTGCTCCATCCCACGCGCGATCAGTAGCAGGAACACGAACATCACCGCGGCGTCGAACCACACGTGCGGGCCGCCGCGCAGCGTTTCGATCAGGCTCGCGCCGTACGCGATCAGCGTGGAGCCGGCGATGAGCGTATCCATGCCCGGTGCCCGGTGGCGCAGTTCACGCGCCATGCCCGCGAGAAACGGCCAGCCGGCGTAGAACACCACCGGGGTCGACACCAGGAAGGTGATCCAGCGGAAAAAGTCGCGCGTGGCGAGCGGCATTTGCTGCGCGGTATCGAGGTACAGCGCTTCGGCGAACATCATCGCCTGCATCGCGCCGAGGCCCGCAACGCCGACGCGTAGCAGCCACGTGTTTCGCGCCTGTCGACGCGCACGTTCGCGCGCCTCGCCACCGGCGAGGTAAACTCGGTAGCCGAGCGATGCCAGTCGCGCCACCAGACGCGAAAGCGGCACGCGCTGCGGGTTCCACGCGATGCGGATGCGCCCGGTGACGGCATTCGCGGAGGCATCGATCACGCCTGCTTCGCGCATGAGCGCGCGGTCGATCAACCACGCGCAGGCGGCGCAGCGCATCGCGTCGGTGACCAGCGTGATCTGCCGGCCACCGTCGATGGCCATGCTGTGCGGATCGATGAGTTCGGCACGATCCCACGCGGCGTGGTCGTCGCCATCGTCGGGCGCCACACGCGCCGCGGCGGCGCTGCGCAACGCGTAGTAATCGCCGAGTGACGCATCGCAGATCCAGCGCGACGCCGCGCTGCATCCGGTGCAGCAGAACGCACGTGCTACGCCGTCGATCATCGCGACTGCCGGGTTCGCAGGCAACGGCTCGCCGCAATGATGGCAGGCGGTGGCGGGCGCGCCGTACATGCTCAGTCGCCGCCGTCGCGCAGCGACGACGCCAGATGTGCGGCCTGCTGCCCGGCCGGCAAGCGACCGTGGATGCGCCACGCGGCATCGTGCGGCGCCAGTTGCAGCTGCCAGTCGTGCGTCGGATCGACCACCATCTGCGCATGCCAGCCGCTCGCATCGGGCTGCAGTTCGATGCTGGTGTCGCGGTCGGCACGCAGCGGATGCGTCAACGTGAGCCGCAGCGGATCGGTGCGTTCGAAATCGCCCTGCACCGGCAACACGCGCAGCCCGTCGGCCTGCACCTGCAGCACGGCGCGCAACCCGCGCCGGCGCGCACGGTCTTCCGGCCCGAGCTCGGCCGTCTGTATCTGCGCCGTGCGATGCACGGCCTCGGGCACGCCATCGTTGCCACCGGACTTGATCGCGATGCCCAGCGTGACGAAACCGGCGACGACCACCGCAGCCGGCAGCAACATCACCAGCCACACCATCGGCTCGCGCAGGGCACGGCGCGGCGCGCTCACGGCGTGCCTGCCGCGGGCGCGAAGAAACTGCTTTCGACCGTCTTCCGTACCGTGCCGTCGCTGCTTTCGACGACGAATACGACGTCGTGGCGGCCGGTCACGGTTGCGGGCGCCGCGAGCGACAGGGGCAGCGTCAGCACCTGCTCCGCGCCGGCATCCACGTCGAATGCGCCGCCACCGAGCTCCACGCCGGACCCCGACTGCAGCGTCACGCGATAGCGACGTGCCGTGCCGTCCTTGTTCACCAACCGCAGGGTGTAGTCGTTTTCGATGCGACCGTCCGCCGCAGGGCGATACAGCGCGTTGCGATCGCGCAGCACTTCGGCGATCAGCGGACTGCGGTGCGTCACGCCGACGGCCCAGCCGGTGCACAACGCGAGCAGCAGCGTGCCGTAGATCACGATACGGGGACGCACGATGCGCACCGGTCTGGCATCGAGCGCATTCTGCGTGGCGTAGCGCACCAGGCCACGCGGATAGCCCATGCGATCCATCACGCCGTCGCAGGCGTCGATGCAGGCACCGCAGGCGATGCATTCGTATTGCAGGCCGTTGCGGATGTCGATGCCCGTCGGGCACACCTGCACGCACAGCGTGCAGTCGATGCAGTCGCCAAGTGCGTCGGGCGCGAATCTGGGCCAGGCCTGTGCATCGATCGGTGCGTCGAGCAATTCGATCGTCCCACCCGCCGCGCCCGCGCCGGGTCGGACGCCACGCCGCGCCGCGCGCGCCACCAGATCGAACGCAGCCGCCACGTCGAGCAGGCCACGCGCCCGCTCCAGCACGCCCGGCAGCCCGCGCGCTCGCGCGCCGCGCGGTTCGCCGCGGCGCGGGTCGTAGGCGATGATCAGCGTGTTGCGGTCGAACATCGCGCTCTGGAATCGCGCGTATGGACACATGTACTTGCACACCTGTTCGCGCAGGAAGCCGGCATTGCCCCACGTTGCCACTGCGTAGAAGAGGATCCAGAACGTCTCCCAGCCGCTCCACTGCAGCGGCGTACGTGCGGCGAGATCGACGATGGGGCTGAAGAACCCGACGAAGGTGAAGCCGGTCCACAGCGCAAACACTGCCCAGAGAACGTGCTTGGCACCCTTGCGGCGCACCTTCTCCGCGTTCCACGGCGCGGCGTCGAGCTTGATGCGGCGCACGCGATCGCCCTCGGTCCAGCGCTCCATCCACAGGAAGACTTCGGTCCACACCGTCTGCGGGCAGGCGTAGCCGCACCACAATCGTCCGGCCAGCGTGGTGAAGAAAAACAGCGCAAGCCCGGCAATGGCGAGCAGCAGGGAGAGAAAGACGAAATCCTGCGGCCAGAAATTCAGTCCGAAGACGTAGAACTTGCGCGCCGGCAGGTCGAACAGCACCGCCTGCCGTCCGTCCCAGCGCAGCCACGGAAACAGGTAGAACATGCCGAGCAGCCACCATACCGCGAGCGTGCGCAGCCG
The DNA here is from genome assembly GCF_014202825.1 of Chiayiivirga flava. Taxonomy (GTDB): domain Bacteria; phylum Pseudomonadota; class Gammaproteobacteria; order Xanthomonadales; family Xanthomonadaceae; genus Chiayiivirga; species Chiayiivirga flava. The sequence continues at coordinate 761,251 of NZ_JACHHP010000001.1, forward strand.
CTGGTGGCGGCCGGACACGTCGCGCGGATAGACCTTGCGCTCGCTCGCGTAGAGCGAGCCGGCCTCGTCCACGAGCTGCACGGGAATCGACGGTTTCACGTCAGTCCGGGCGCAGCGGCGTGTTGAAGCGGCTCGCGGGGCGCAGCAGCAGCCAGGTGAACAGGCTCGACGACGCCGTCGCGCTCCAGAACAGGAAGAATCCGATCGTGTAGCCGAGCTCGCGGCCGATCTCGGCGTGCGGAAGCGTGATGTCGCGCAACTGCAGCGGATCGACGAAGGCGAAGAACACCGTCGTCGCCACGCCCGCGGCGAAGAAACTCGGCCACGCGATCGCGCCGATGCGTTGCGCCAGCGGGCGCGGCGGGTGATCGAAACGCAGCTGGGTGACGTCGGTCATGGCGAGGCCGCGACGGGTTGTTTCGGCGTGTTCGAGAGCGACCAGACATACGCCGCCACCACGCGCGCACGCGTCTCGCCGAGGATCCCGCGGTGCGCCGGCATCACGCCGTGACGACCCTGCGAGATGCTGGTGCGGATCGACTCGTAGTCGCCACCGTACAGCCAGACCCTGTCGGTGAGATCGGGCGCGCCGAGCGCGGGATTGCCTTTGGCATCCCGGCCGTGGCAGGCCACGCAGATGCCGTCGAAGCGTGTCTTGCCTGCCCGCGCCAGCGCGGGATCCGTCGCCGTGCCCGAGAGCGACTGCACGTACACCGCCACCTCGGTGACGCCGCGCGGGCCGCCCAGCACCTGTTCCCACGGCGCCATGATGCCCTCGCGCCCGTCGAGCACGGTGGCGAGCACGGTGTCGGGATCGCCGCCCCATTGCCAACTGGTATCGGTGAGGTCGGGATATCCGCGTGCGCCCCTGGCCGACGAGCCGTGGCACGTGGCGCAGTGGTTGGCGAAGATCGAGCGGCCGAGTTCCAGCGCATGCGGATCCTGTGCGATGGTGTCGATGGGCTGGCCGCCGTACGGCGCAAACGTCGTCGCGAGCGTGGCCTCGCGCGCATCGCGTTCGGCGTCGTGCTGGCGCGCGGAGGTCCAGCCGGACGTGCCGGCGAACGCGCCGAGGCCGGGATACAGCACCAGGTAACCGATGCCGAACACGATGGTGATGTAGAACAGATTGATCCACCAGCGCGGCATCGGCTTGTTGTATTCGGTGAGATCGCCGTCCCAGACGTGGCTGGTGTCGGTGGGCGCGGGATCGCCGGGACGGCGCTTGCCCGTCCACCACAGCAGCCACACGCAGCCGACGATGTTCAGCGCGACGATCGCGATGATGTAGATCGACCAGCCCGTGCTCATGCGCGCGGCTCCGGCGGCGCGTGCGGCGACGTGGCGTCGTCCAGCGGCAGGCGCGCGGCGGCGTCGAAATCGGCGCGGCGTTTCGGGCTCCACGCCCAGATCCAGCCGCCGAGGAACAGCACCAGCAGCACGGCGGTGACGATGCCGGAGGTCATGTCATTCTCCCGAGGATGCAGGCGCCGCGGCCTGCGTGGTGTCGTCCACCGGCGCGCCCGTGCCGGGCGTGCCGTACGTCGGACCGACGTGCTTGCCCAGCCCCTGCAGGTATGCGACCACGGCATCGAGTTCGCTCCTGCCGGCGACCGCGGCCGCCGCGCCATCGATGTCTTGGTCCGTGTAGGGATCGCCAATGCCCTGCAGCGCACGCATGCGGGATGTCACCTCGTCGGCACTGACCGCGGCGTCCGCCAGCCACGGGAACGACGGCATGTTCGACTCGGGCACCACCGCGCGCGGGTCGGTGAGATGGACACGATGCCAGTCGTCGGAGTAGCGCCCGCCCACGCGCGCGAGATCCGGCCCGGTGCGCTTGCTGCCCCACTGGAACGGGCGGTCGTAGACAGATTCGCCGGCGAGCGAATAATGGCCGTAGCGTTCGGTCTCGAAGCGCAGCGTGCGGATCATCTGCGAATGGCAGTTGTAGCAGCCCTCGCGCACGTAGATGTCGCGCCCGGCGAGCTCGAGCGCGGGGTACGGCTTCACGCCCGGCAGCGGTTCGATCGCCTCGGCCTGGTACATCAGCGGCACGATTTCCGCGAGTCCGCCGAACGAGACTGCCAGCGCGATGAACATCGCCATCAGGCCGACGTTCTTCTCGAGCTTCTCGTGCGCATGCTGATTGTGCGCGGCAGGATGTTTTTCGGTCATGTCGGTCTCAGGCGCGTGCGTTGGAGAGATCGGGCACGAGGACCGGCGCATCCACCGCGCGTCCCGCCCGCCAGGTGCGGATCAGGTTCCATGCCATCAGTCCCATGCCGGCCAGGCACAACACGCCGCCGGCGAGCCGCCCGAGGTAGTAGGGATACGTGGCATTGAGCGATTCGACAAAGCTGTAGGTCAGCGTGCCGTCGGCGTTGGTGGCGCGCCACATCAGGCCCTGCATCACGCCGGCGATCCACATCGCGGTGATGTAGAACACCACGCCGACGGTGTGCATCCAGAAATGCACGTCGATGGCGCGCGTCGAATACATTTCGTCGCGCCCGAGCAGCTTCGGCAGCAGCGCGTACAACGAGCCTACCGTGATCATCGCCACCCAGCCGAGCGCACCAGCATGGACGTGGCCGACGGTCCAGTCGGTGTAGTGCGAGAGCGAGTTGACCGTTTTGATCGACATCATCGGCCCCTCGAACGTGCTCATCATGTAGAACGAGAGCGCGACGATGAGGAACTTGAGGATGGGATCGGTGCGCAGCTTGTGCCACGCACCCGAGAGCGTCATCACGCCGTTGATCGCGCCGCCCCAGCTCGGCGCCAGCAGGATCAGCGAGAACACCATGCCGAGCGACTGCGCCCAGTCCGGCAATGCGGTGTACTGCAGGTGATGCGGGCCGGCCCACATGTAGATCGCGATCAGCGCCCAGAAGTGGATCACCGACAGGCGATACGAATACACCGGCCGCCCGGCCTGCTTCGGCACGAAGTAGTACATCATCCCGAGGAAGCCGGCGGTGAGGAAAAACCCCACCGCGTTGTGGCCGTACCACCACTGCACCATCGCATCGACGGCGCCGGTGTAGATCGAATACGACTTGGTCAGCGCCACCGGCAACGCGATGCTGTTGACGATGTGCAGCAGCGCCACGGCGATGATGAAGCTTGCGTAGAACCAGTTCGCGACATAGATGTGCCGCACGCGCCGCTTTGCGATGGTGCCGAAGAACACCACGCCGTACGCCACCCAGACCAGGGTGATCAGGATGTCGATCGGCCACTCGAGCTCGGCGTATTCCTTGCCCTGCGTCATGCCCAGCGGCAGCGTGATCGCCGCCAGCACGATGACCGCGGTCCAGCCCCAGAAGACGAAAGCGGCGAGCTTCGGCGCGAACAGCGGCACGTGGCAGGTGCGCTGCACCACGTAGAGACTCGTGGCCATCAGCCCGGAGCCACCGAACGCGAAGATCACCGCGTTGGTGTGCAGCGGGCGCAGCCGGCCGTAGCTGAGCCACGGCAGGTCGAAGTTCAGCGCCGGCCAGTAGAGCTGCGCCGCGATGAGCACGCCGACGGCCATGCCGACGATGCCCCAGACCACGGTCATCACGGCGAATTGCCGGACCGCGGTGTCGTTGTAGGTGGTGGCTGCTGTGGTCATCTGGCGGTCCCGTGGGCGACGGGGCAAGTGTGCGCAGGGCCACGGCGCGGCATCTTGATCCAGGTCAACCGGCGCACGCTTCCGCCGCCCCGCGCCGCTCACGCGGCGTCGCGCCGCGCGTCCTGCAGGTAGCGGTCGAAACACTGCGCGATCGCGCGCAGCAGGCCGCGCCCGCGCCGCGTTGCGGCGATGCCGGTTGCGGTCACCTCGACGATGCCGTCGGCCCGCAACGGTTCGAGCAGGCGCAGCGCCTCGCGGAACGTCGCCGCGAAGTCGATGTCGTGCCGCTGTTCGATGGCGGGAATGTCGATGCGTCCCTGGCACATCAGCCCCTGGATCACATCCGCGCGCAGCCGGTCGTCGGCATCGAGCGCGATCCCGCGCCACAACGGCAACCGTCCCGCGTCGATCGCCGACTCCCATGCGGGCAGATCGCGATGGTTCTGGCTGTAGGTGTCGCCGATATGGCTGATCGCGCTAACCCCGATGCCGACCAGATCGGTCTGCGGATGCGTGGTGTATCCCATGAAATTGCGGTGCAGGTCGCCACGCGCCTGCGCCTTCGCGAGATCGTCGTCGGGCAGCGCGAAATGATCCATGCCGATGTAGCGGTAACCGGCGCCGCACAGCGTCTCCACCGCAAGACCCAGCAGCACGAGCCGCTGCTCCGCGTCCGGCAGGTCGGCGGCATCGATCTGCCGCTGTGCGCGGAACAGCGACGGCATGTGGGCGTAACCGTAGATCGCGAGGCGGTCGGGCCGTGCCTGGAGCACCTGCGCGAGGGTGCGCGCGAAGCCGGCCCGGGTCTGCTTCGGCAGGCCGTAGATCAGATCCACGTTGACCGAACGGAAGCCGGACCGCCGGCAGGCATCGATCAGACGCAGCGTCGCGTCCGCCTCCTGCACGCGATTGACCGCGGCCTGCACCGCAGGATCGAAATCCTGCACGCCGAGGCTGGCGCGGTTGAAGCCGGCGCGCGCCAGCACGGCGATGCCGTCGGCGTCGATGTGGCGCGGATCGAGTTCGATCGAGATATCGCGATCCGGCGACGGGCTCAGCGTGAAACCCGTCGCAACCGCATCGATCAGCCCGGCCAGCTGCGCCGGTGCGACGAAGTTCGGCGTGCCGCCGCCCAGATGCAGCTGCACCACCTGGCGGTGCCGGTCGAACAGCGGCGCGACCCCTGCGAGCTCACGCCGCAGCCGCGCCAGATAGGCCGAAGCGCGCGCCGCATCGCGCGTGATGACGCGATTGCAGCCGCAGTAGAAACACGGGTCCGCGCAATAGGGCACATGCACGTAGAGCGACAGCGGTTTCGGCGCCGGCAACTCGTTGCCCGCCCGGATCGCCGCGCGCCACCGGTCTTCGCCGAACGCCGCAGCGAAGTGCGGCGCGGTCGGGTACGAGGTGTAGCGCGGGCCGGGGCGGTCGTGACGGCGCAGGAGCTCGGCGTCGAACGGCCAGTCCACCGTGAGCGGCACGGCCGCGCGGGAGACGCGTGCGGAGGGATGCGGGCACATGCGCCTCAGTGTGGGGTGCACATGCGGCGCGCGTGTTGATCGAGGTCAATCCGGTGGCGCTGCGCCCGGTCGGACGCCCGGTGCGGGCCCGCGCCCGCAGGCTGCGCCGACCGTCACCGGACGACCGCGGGCGGCCATCCGCAATGCAGCCGGCGCACGCCCGCGCAGCGGGTTATTTCTGCTTCCAGCCGCCTGCGTCCTGATACCACCAGCCGCTGCGCGCGCTCGCGACCCACTGCTTGGCAAAGGTGTCGCGGATCTGCTGTTCCCATTCGGGATGGCCGTTTGCGACCGCGATTTCGCGGTAGACCGCCGCGCGATCGCGGTTGTCGTCCGACACTGCGGTGTTGACCGCGGCGCGGTCCTTGAGCGGCAGTTTCGCGGCGTCCCGCACCACGAGCAGGCCGTCCTTGCCGAAGCCGAGCGCACCGCTGTCGAAATGCGCGGCCAGCTGGCTCTGGAAGCGTGCCGCCATGCGCGACTGGATCGCCTGGATCGCGGGCGTGCGGATGTTGATGTCGGCCGTCTGGGCATGCGCGCTGCTGATGAAGAACGCCAGCATCGCGAGCCCGCCGTGCATACCGGTGCCCACGTCGGTGGTGGGCGGTGCATCCGGATCGGGCGCCGGCTGCATGTCGTCGCCGATGACCTTCTCGACGAATTCGCGCGCGGCTTCCTGCGCTTCGGCGGCCGGAAAATACACGTTGATCGTCACGCAGGCCGACAGTGCGAGCAGACCGGCCAGCAGGGTGGACCATCCGAGGGTGCGCGAACGTTTCATGCTGTCTTCCTTAGCGTGTTGGAACGGGGCGGGATGCGGGCAAGGGAAGAGGCGTTCGAAAGTCGGCGAGGTCGCGTTGACTGCGCATTCCCACTGTTCTCCCTCTCCACTGTCTCCCGGCTTCAATCGATGATCGGCGCCTGGCCTTCGGTGGCTGCCTTGAGGCGGGCGACCAGCACCGGCCAGTCGACCTGGCGCTGGTGCCCGACCACCGTCACGCGCGGCAGGCCGGCACCTTCGACGATAGTGTAGCCGCCGTCTCCGCCGTCGAGGCCGCCCATGCGGCACACGTCGTTGGCGAGCGTGCAGGAAAGTCCGATGCGCGCGTACCCGAAGGTCTGGAACACCTTGAGCACCTGCGCCTGCAGCCCGGCCGCGATCCCGCCCCCGCCCACTTCGGTGAGGTCGCGCACGGCGCGCTGGCTGATCCGGCGCGGGTCCTTCGCGCTGGTGGAGGTTTCGAAGCGCGCGTCGAACGCGACCGGCGTCCAGTCGACCAGGCGCAGCCCGCGCACGTGGCCGCCCAGCCGCCCGGTGATCTCGCCGAAACCGAACGCGCCGGTCAGCGGCTTCAGGTCGAGGTTGTCGAACGCGATGGCGGCGGTCATGGTCGGCGCCACGCCGAACGGCCGCTCGAGCGTCAGCGCATCGATGCGCATGCTGCCGTCGAACAGGCGCAATGTCAGGCCGCCCTGCAGGTCGATCACGCTGTCGGCGTAGCGCACGCCGGGAATGTCGCCCGACAGGGTGCCGGAAAACGCGGGCCAGCCGAGCGCGGCGCTCAGTTGCCGCAGATCGATGTCGCGCAGGGTCAGGGCGAGGTCGAATGCGGCGGACTCGCCGGCGTCCGCGGCGCGGCGCCAGGAGAACTTCGGCAATACGATGCTGCCGCCGAGCGCCGGGATGGTGGCGGGCTGCGCGAGCGCAAGCCCCATGCCGCCGCTGCGCAAGGCCAGCCGCGTGGCCCCGAGCGCGATGCCGTGCACGTGCGCGGCACGCCATCCGAGCGTGCTGTCGCCGTCGGCCGCGGTCAGGCGCAGCGTGCCGTCCAGGCCTTCGACGCCGAAACGCCGGTCGGCGTCGTCCAGGTCCAACGCCGACGGAGCAAGCTCCAGCTGTCGCAGCCCGCCCGCATCGAGCAGCACGCGGCCGCGCAATGCCCCGCGCGCGCGCAATCCCGCGAGCCCGACGCTGCCGAGCAGGCTCTCGAAATACCGCGGCGTGGCAAGTGCGGCGTCGGGCACGGCGAAGCGTGCATCGAGTGCGCGCAGCGCGGCGTCGGCCTCGGTGTCCAGGGCCGCGGTGGCCTGCACATCGAACACACCCGGATCGGACCAGACGGCGCGTTCGAGCGCCCAGGCAGTGCCCGACCCGGCCAGCGTCCAGCCGACGTCGATCGGTGTTTCGGGCAGGTTCGCGTAGACCGCGCCGGCGAGCAGTTCGCCGCCGCGCACGGCAAGATCGGCGTCGATGCGCGTGGTCGCGCCCCACTGCAGATGCACGCGTCCGCCGGCATCGAGCGAGGCCGCCGCGAGCGTGCCGTCGGCCGTGTCGATACCGAGTCCGGCAACCGCCAGCGGACCGCCGGCGACGAGCGTGCCGTCGGACCGGGTGCCGACCGACCACGTGGCGTCGACGGTGCCGCCGGTGATGCTGCCGTCCGGCCACAGGCCGGCGAGCAGCGGCGCGAGCCACGCGGCCGGCATGCGCGCGACCGCGACGGTCCAGTCGGAGGCGTTCCCGGCGCTCGGCGTCGTGGAGCCAGACGGCACCGTACGCGCGGACGCTGCATCGACCGTCGGCGACGCCGCACGGGCTGGCCCGACCAGACCGACCGTGCTCTTGGCCTGCGTCAGCTGCAGCTCGAGCTGTCCCGCCGTCCACTGCGCACGCAGCGACGACGCGGGGGCGTTTGCCGCACGTAGTTCGCCATCGCAGGCGAGACGTTCCGGCGCGGTGCGTGTGGCCGTGCAGGTCCAGCGCAGATTGCGGAACGCGTAGCCGCTCTCGCCGATCACCAGCCGTTTTGCCTGCAGCACGAGGTCGCCGCTGTCCCGCCCATCGGGCCACTGCAACCGCACGCTGATACCTTCGGCGGTGGCCAGTGGTGTGACGAGGGTGTCGACCTGCATCTCGGCCACCCGCGCATGCGCGGGGGATACAAGCGCCGCGACCAGCGGCAGCATTCCGCGGACGACAAACTTGCGCATTGTCGGGGCCAATTCCATGCTGGAAGCATACCTTGCACATGCGAGTGCGACGCCCGATGAATGCCGTGGTGTTGCTGGCCGAAGACGAACCGGTCAGCCGTGTGTTCCTTGCCGATGCGCTGACCGCGCTCGGCGTGCGCTGCGATGCGGTGGACGATGGTCGCGAGGCGCTGCTTCGCGCGTGCGCCCGGCGCTATGACGCGCTGCTGCTCGACCTCAATCTGCCGGGATGCGACGGCGTTGCCGTCCTCGGCCGCGTGCGCAGCGATGCCGACGCGGCCTCGCGCGCCGCACCGGCGCTGGCGCTGACCGCCGACGATTGCCCGCATACGCGCCAGCGGCTGCTGGACACGGGTTTTGCTGCCGTGGCGCACAAACCCATCGGCGTCGAGCCACTTGCCCGGGCGCTGCGTGCGCTCGGGTTCGCCATCGACGCCGACGCACCGCCCGCGGCGCGCACGTCCGCGCCCGAACACGACACGCCCGCGTGGGACGACGAGGCCGCATTGGCCGCCGCCGGCGGCAATCGCACCATCGTCGACACGCTGCGCACGATGATGCTGAAGGAACTCGCCGCGCAACGCGCCGACATCGCCGCCGCGGTGTCGCGCGGCGACATCGACACCGCGCGCGCCCAGCTGCATCGGTTGCAGGCCGCCTGCGGCTTCTGCGGCGCGGTGCGCCTGGCCGGATCGGCACGCGCGCTGCAGGCGGCCCTCGCCGCGCGTGCCGGCGTCGATACCTGCGTGTCGGTGTTCCTGTGCGACGCCGACACACTGCTGGCCGGCGCGGCCTGACCTGCGCGTCAACTGCCGCGGTGCGCGGCGAGTTCCGACACGATGCGCCACGAACGCAGCTCGCGCCCACCCAGATGGAAGCGCAGCACGCCGCGCATGAGGCGTCGCAGTTCGGCCTGTTCGACGGCACCGGGCATCTCGTCGCGGGCGAGGGCCAGCAATGCGGCCCCGCTGATGGTGGCCGCGTTGCCGCCCGCGTCGCCGAGGCCGACGCGGCGAGGACCGGTGTCGGGATCGAACCGATAACGCAGCGTCGGCTCGACCTCGCGCTCGGACAGCGCTTCGGACTCCAGCGCAAGACCATACCCAAGGGCGCCGAGCAGATCACGCTCGAAGCGGCGCAATTCCCATCCTGCATGCTCGCCGGTGAGCGCGCCGATGCATTCGCTGTAACGCCAGAACAGTGCCGTCTGCGCATCGGCACGCGGCAACAGACGCAACAGCAATTCGTTGAGGTAAAACGCGGCCAGCGTGGCGTCGCCGTGCAGCGACGGCGGCGGCCCCGCCGCCTCGCTCTGCGTCAGCCGCAGCAGCTCGCCCTGCCCCATCGCGCCGAGCAGCAGCGGTTGCAGCGGCTGCAGCAGCGCGCGTTGCGGCTGTCCGCGCGCACCGCGCACCCCGCGCGCGATCAGGCCGATGCGGCCGTGGTCGCGGGTGAAGGTTTCCAGCAGCAGGCTCGTCTCGCGGTACGGTGCCGCGTGCAGCACGTACGCCGGCTGCGCATCGAAGCGCAGCATCGCCATCGGCTACTCGGCGTAACCGAAGCCGCGCAGCGAGGCTTCGTCGTCGGACCAGCCGTCGCGCACCTTGCACCACAGCTCGAGGAACACCTTGCGCTCGAACTGGCTTTCGATCGCCAGGCGCGCCGACTGGCCCACGGCGCGGATGCGCTGACCGCCGGCACCGATGACGATCGCCTTCTGGCTGTCGCGTTCCACCCAGATGGTGGCACCGATGCGCAACATCGGCGCCTTGTTGCCGCGCTGCTCCTCGGCATAACTCTCGATATTGACCGCGGCCGCGTACGGGAGCTCGGCACCGAGCTGGCGCATGAGCTGTTCGCGGATCAGCTCGGCGACGAGGAAGCGTTCGCTGCGGTCGGTGACCTCGTCCTCGCCGAACAGCGGCGGCGATTCGGGCAGCAGCGCGAGCACGCGCCTGCGCAGGCCATCGAGTCCCTTGTTCTTTTCCGCCGAAACCGCGAACACTTCGGCAAAGTCGCGGTCTTTCGCGACTTGCGCGATGAACGGCAGCAGCGCCGTCTTGTCGCGGATCTTGTCGACCTTGTTGATGACGAGCGCACGCGGCAGGCCGCTGTCGCGCAGCACGCCGAACGCGGCCTCGTCCTCGTCACGCCACTGCCCGGCCTCGATCACGAGCAGGCCCAGTTGCACGTCGGCAAGCGAACTGCGCGCGGCGCGATTCATGTAGCGGTTGATCGCTCGCTTGCCGTCGCTGTGCAGGCCGGGCGTATCGACGAAAACGATCTGGCCATGCGGCCGCGTATCGATCCCGAGGATGCGGTGGCGCGTGGTCTGCGGCCGCTGCGAGACGATGCTGACCTTGTAGCCGACCAGTGCGTTGATCAGGGTCGATTTGCCGACGTTGGGCCGGCCGACCACCGCAACGAGGCCGGCGCGATGCGTGCCGTCGCCGGAGGCGTCCGCGTCCTCGTGTCCGAGGCCGTCGTTGTCCTCGTCGTCGAGGTCCGATTCGTTGCGGCTGGTCATCTAGCGGGTTCCGGAGAGCTCGGTGAGCACGGCAAGCGCCGCGCGCTGTTCGGCCTGGCGGCGCGAGCTGCCATCGCCGACGGCTTCGTACGGCGGGTCGGCGGTGATGCAGGCGACGTGGAAGGTCTTGTCGTGGTCGTCGCCGTCGGCACGCAGCAGCCGGTATTCGGGCAGCGGCAGCGCACGACCCTGCAGCCATTCCTGCAGGCGGGTCTTGGGGTCCTTGTCCGGCGCGCCGTCCGGCATCGCGACCAGGTGCGGCTCGAACCACGCCAGCACGCGCTCGCGGCAAGCCGCAAAGCCGGCATCGAGGTAGATCGCCGCGACGAGGGCCTCGAACGCATCGGCGAGAATCGAATCGCGGCGGAAGCCGCCACTCTTGAGCTCGCCGGGACCGAGTTCGAGCTGGTCGCCGAGCGCCAGATCGCGGGCCAGCGTCGCGAGCGACTCCTCGCGCACGAGCTGCGCGCGGGCGCGGGTGAGCGCGCCTTCGTCGGCGCGCGGCCAGCGCGCGTACAGTGCCTCGGCGGCGATCAGGTTGACCAGCGCATCGCCGAGGAATTCGAGCCGCTCGTTGTTCTTCGCCCCGGCGCTGCGGTGGGTGAGTGCCCGCCGCCGCAAGTCCGGATCGGAGAACACGTGGCCGATGCGGTCAGTCAACGCTGCCCTGGCGGCTGAGCTCGACGGTCTTGTCGAACATCGCGACGAAGTCGAGGTTGTAGACCAGCGGGCGCCGCACCTCGTACTTGATCGTGAGGTTGTAGCCGTTGTTGCGCGTGATCTTGATGTGCTCGGGCTTCACCGACTCCACGTAGCTGATGTAGAAGCGCCGGTTGAGCAGATCGCGGATGCGCTCGGGCGGCATCGTGGCGACGCCGGGCTCGTTGGCCAGCCCCTTCATGTCCGATACGACCGAGTAGTACTCCGAGTACACCGGAAACAGCCGCATGATCAGGAACGCGAAAAAACCCGCGATCGCGAGCACGAACACGAACCCGATCAGCGTCATGCCCGCCTGATGTGCGCGGTGGTGCCTTGCAGCGTGCGTCATGTCGATCCCCATCCGAAGTGGTAGCCCCGGGCACTAGTGTATGACGGTTCCCATGCGCTCGAACACGATGCCGCTGTCCCAGCTCAGCCACACCAGGAAGGCCTTGCCGACCAGGTTGCGTTCCGGCACGAATTCCCAGAAGCGGCTGTCCTCGCTGTGGTCGCGATTGTCGCCCATGACGAAGTAGTTGCCCTCCGGCACGGTCCAGCTGCCTTCGCCGATGCGCTGATAGTAGGTCTGCGGCCGCAGCAGGATGTCGTGGCCGGCCTCGCCCAGCTGCTCGCGCAGCATCTGGTGTCCGGTGTAGTCGCGGCTCTGGCCCTCGCCGATGAAGGTGCCCGCAGGCTCGGTCGCGATCTGTTCGCCGTTCACGAACAGGGTCTTGTTGCGGTATTCGACCAGGTCGCCGGGCAACCCGACCACGCGCTTGATGTAGTTCTCGTGCGGCACCGGCGTCGCCTGCTGCGACGGCCCGCAACGCGAGCCGCTGCGCTCCTCGCGTCCGTCGCACGGGAACCCCGGGTAGCGGAACACCACCACGTCGCCGCGCTCGGGTTCGCCGAGCGGCAGGATCTTGGTGTCGAGCACGGGCAGGCGCAGACCGTAGGCGAACTTGTTGACCAGGATGAAATCGCCGATCAGCAGCGTCGGCATCATCGAGCTCGACGGAATGCGGAACGGCTCGGCAAGAAACGAGCGCACGATCAGCACGATGAAGATCACAGGAAAGAACGAGCGCGAGTACTCGACGACCAGCGGTTCCCGGACCGCATTCTCCGACGCGAGCGAAGCCGCGGCGGCGGCGCGGCGGCGGCGGGCGAAGAACAGCGCGTCGATGGCCCAGACGATGCCCGTGAATGCGCTCAGGCCCACCAGGATTGCGGCAAAATCGAAATTCACGTCGGGGCTGTCCTTCTCGCGTCGCGGGGCATGGATCGAACCGGGTGCATCACTTGCTGTCCACCTGCAGCACGGCGAGGAAGGCTTCCTGCGGGATGTCCACGCGGCCGACCTGCTTCATGCGCTTCTTGCCTTCCTTCTGCTTCTCCAGAAGCTTCTTCTTGCGGGTCGCGTCGCCGCCGTAGCACTTGGCCAGCACGTTCTTGCGCATCGCCTTCACCGTGGAGCGCGAGATGATCTGCGCGCCGACCGCGGCCTGGATCGCGACATCGAACATCTGGCGCGGGATGAGTTCCCGCATCTTGTCGCAGATCTCGCGCCCGCGGCGATCCGCGTGCTGGCGATGCACGATGATCGACAGCGAATCGACGCGGTCGCCGTTGATGAGGATGTCGAGCCGCACGAAGGGGCCGGCCTCGAAGCGGATGAAGTGGTAGTCGAGCGAGGCGTAGCCGCGGCTCACCGACTTCAGCTTGTCGAAGAAATCGAGCACCACTTCGGCCATCGGCAGTTCGTAGCTGATCTGCACCTGGCTGCCGAGGTACTGGATGCCGCTCTGCGTGCCGCGCTTTTCCTCGCACAGCTTGATGATGTTGCCGACGTAGTCCGGCGGCGTGAGGATGGTGGCGAGGATGATCGGCTCGCGCACTTCCGCAATCTTCGTCACCGCCGGCAGCTTGGCCGGGTTGTCGAGCGGCGAGACCTTGCCCTCGGTGTCGAGCAGTTCGTACACCACGGTCGGCGCCGTGGTGACGAGCGAGAGGTTGTACTCGCGCTCGAGGCGCTCCTGCACGATTTCCATGTGCAGCATGCCGAGGAAGCCGCAGCGGAAACCGAAGCCCATGGCTTCCGAGCTTTCCGGCTCGAAGCGCAGCGCGGCGTCGTTGAGCTTGAGCTTTTCCAGCGCCTCGCGCAGGTCCGGGTAATCTTCGGCGTCCACCGGGAACAGGCCGGCGAAGACGCGCGGCTGCATTTCCTGGAAGCCCGGCAGCGGCGCCGGCGCAGGCGCGGCGGCCAGCGTCAGCGTGTCGCCGACGGGTGCGCCGTGCACGTCCTTGATCGAAGCGTTGATCCAGCCCACGTCACCCGGGCCAAGGCGCGGATTGACCTTGCGCTTGGGCGTGAACACGCCGACCTGGTCGACCAGGTGCGTGCGGCCCGTGCTCATGACGAGGATCTTGTCGCCTGGCTTGATCTCGCCCTGCATCACGCGCACCAGCGAGACCACGCCGAGGTAGTTGTCGAACCACGAGTCGATGATCAGCGCCTGCAGGCGGTCGGTGTCGCGCGGCTGCGGCGGCGGGATGCGCTTGACGATGGCTTCGAGCACGGCGCGCACGTTGAGGCCGGTCTTGGCGCTGACTTCGATCGCATCGCTGGCATCGATGCCGATCACGGCCTCGATTTCCTTCTTCACCTTTTCCGGATCGGCGGTGGGCAGGTCGATCTTGTTGAGGATCGGCACCACTTCGAGGCCCATCTCGACCGCGGTGTAACAGTTCGCCACCGACTGCGCTTCCACGCCCTGCGCGGCATCGACGACGAGCAGCGCGCCTTCGCACGCGGCTAGCGAGCGGCTGACTTCGTAGCTGAAGTCCACGTGGCCGGGCGTGTCGATGAAGTTGAGCTGGTAGGTGTTGCCATCCTCGGCCGTGTACGGTAGCGAGACCGACTGGGCCTTGATGGTGATGCCGCGCTCGCGCTCGATCGGATTGGAGTCGAGCACCTGCGCTTCCATCTCGCGGTCCTGCAGGCCGCCGCAGATCTGGATGATGCGGTCGGCCAGCGTGGACTTGCCGTGGTCGACGTGCGCGATGATGGAGAAATTGCGGATGTGTTGCATCGAAGGGATGACGGCCTGCGCGGCGTGGCCGCATAAAGCCGCATAGTATGCCACGCGGCGCCCGGTTTCGCGGGCCGCCTGCCGCGCGGCCGGAACGTGCCGCGCCCCGGTGCGACCGGGGCGCGACGCGGCGCCTTCCGTGGCCAGGTGCCGCGCCCGTGGCATCCTGCCGCCGGTTGTTCGGCCTGCCCGGCGCCGCGCAGTGGCGAAACCGGGCATACCGTTGGTCCTCAGTCGTCGGCGTCCGGCATCACCGCGACGAACTGCGTCTGCTGGCCACTGCGCACGAGCAGCATCACCGGCTCGCCCGGCGTGGCGCCCTTGACCGCGGCATTGAACTGCGCGGCGGTCGCCACGGCGGTCTTGCCGACCATCAGCACGATGTCACCGGCGCTCAGCCCGGCCCGGCGGCCGGGTGCGCCGACCACGCGGGCGATGACCACGCCCTGTTCGTCGTCGAGCCCCAATGCCTCGCGTTGTGCCGGGGCGATGTCCTCCACCACGATGCCGAGCGCATTGCCGGCGGCCGCATCGGCGTTGGCGGGCGCGGCGGGGCCGCTGCTGTCGCGTTCGGCCTCGCCGACCGTCACCGGGATCTGCAGTTCCTTGCCGTCGCGGTACACGGTGAGCGTGGCGCGCGAGCCGGGTTCGGTCGCGCCCACCAGCGGCGGCAGCTGGCTCGAACGCGCCAGTTCGGTGCCGTCGAAGGCCAGGATCACGTCGCGTACCTTCACGCCGGCCTTTTCCGCCGCGCCGCCGGGTTCGAGCGCGAACACCAGCGCGCCGCCGGTGCGCGGCAGGCCGAGGCTGCGCGCGAGGTCGCGGGTGAGGTCCTGGATCCGGACGCCGAGCAGGCCGCGCGACACGTAGCCCTTGCTCTTGAGCTGCTTGACCGAGTTCATCGCCGTTTCCACCGGGATGGCGAAGCTCACGCCCATGAACCCGCCGGTGTTGGAGAAGATCTGCGAGTTGATGCCCACCACTTCGCCCGCGGTGTTGAGCAGCGGACCGCCGGAATTGCCGCGGTTGATCGCCACGTCGGTCTGGATGAAGGGCACGTACTGCTGGCTCTGGTCCATGCTCGGACGGCCGGTGGCGCTCACCACACCGGCGGTCACCGAATGGTCGAAGCCGAACGGCGAGCCGATCGCCACCACCCACTGGCCGGGCTGGAGCGCATCGGAGTCGCCGATCTTCACCACCGGCAGGCCGGTGGCTTCGATCTTGAGCAGGGCGATGTCCGTGGCCGGATCGCTGCCGACCACCTCGGCATCGAGTTCGCGGCGGTCGGCCAGACGCAGCACCACCTCATCGGCGCCGTCGATGACATGGTGGTTGGTCAGCACATAGCCGTCGGCGGAAATGATGAAGCCGGTGCCGAGCGAGGTGCTGTCGCGCGGCTGCACGGGGGCGCCGGGCTGGCCGAAGTAGCGGCGGAAGATTTCGGGAATGTCGTCGTCGTCGAGCTGCGGCGCGTTCGCGCCGTTGCGCATCATGGTTTCGGCGGTGCGCGTGGCGCTCACGTTGACCACGGCCGGGCTCACGTCGGCGACGAGGCCGGTGAAATCGGGCAGCGACTGGGCCCAGGCGGCGGGCACGAAGAGCACCAGCGCATACAGCACGGATGCGCCGATCTTCTGGATTCGATTCATTGGGTCACGCTCCTTGCAGCGGGGTGGTACGGATCCGGCCGGACACGACAGACGGGGAGCCGCGGCTGGGCCGTTGGATTTGCGGGCTCGGGGTGAAGTTCCCAAGACGCGGCAGCAGCGGATGGGCGTTGCGCCGCTTGGTCGCAAGGCCGTACGACGGGATTTTCCGCGCGGCGGGACGAGGCTGCGGGTCGATGCGGCGTGGCTACACGTTGTGGCGCGTTCAGGTTAATGTGTCGGCTACGGGCGAGGCCTCCAGGCGCGCGTCCGAGCGCCGCCGGCGCCTCATTCCGCCTGCCGCCTACTCCCGGGGGACCGGTGCACGCCAAGCACGTACCGAGCAAGACTGCCGCAGGCGCAGACGAGATCTCCACCCGCCGGCATCGCCTATCCACCCGCAGCAGAACGCTGCTGATCGCGATCGACGGCCATCACAGCGTGACCGAACTGCAGACGATGTTTGCCTCGTTCGGCGACGTGGGCGCGCTGCTCGACGAACTGGCCGCCCTCGGTCTGATCGACGGCGCCGCGGACGCCGCGCGCCAGCCCGCGCCGCCGCCCGCGGCTGCGCCCGAGTTGCCTGCGGTGGCGTCCGGCAGCGACCCGGCGGAAGGCCTCATGCAGGCGCGCCGGCTGATGAACGAAACCGCCGTGGCGTCGCTCGGATTCCGCGCGTTCGGTTTCACGCTCAAGCTCGAGCACTGCTATTCCGCGGACGAGTTACGCGGATTGCTGCCCACGTTCGTCCAGCTGATGACCAAGGCGAAAGGCGCTGCCGTTGCAGCGGAGCTGCAGCAGCGCATCCTGCAGCTGATCGGTCGCGGCTGAGGGGTGTGAGGGGGCGCGCTTGCTGCGCGTTGCGCGCGAAAGATCCCCTTCCGGATGCCGCCACCTTCCCCCGCTGTGCGGGAGAAGGATTTCTTCGATGGAACTCTAGGCGACACTGACCGCGGACGGCTGACGGCTGACGGCGAGTCTGACGGGATCAGTGCTGGCGGCCACGTTCACCGAAGCATCAACTCCCAACCCCGAAGACCGGGCACCCGAGCTCGAACAGCCCTGGCATCGGATCGACTGTCCTCTCCCGCGCGGGGGAGGATGCCGGCAGGCAGGAGGGAGCGGCGCCACGCCTCGTTACCGGACGGCGCCTTCGTCGCCGGATTTCAGTCGACGGTGTCGAGCTCGCGTGCCGGCGCCGGCGCGCGCAGCGGCATCGGCGGCGGCAACCGCACCGCCTGCGGTTGCAGTCGCAGGCCGTTTTCCCGGCGCAGATAACTTTCGATCCGCGGATCGAAGCCCAGGTATCGGTGCGGCATGCCGCTGTTGGAAACAGTCTGCGCGTCCAGCCGATACGGCGGACGCAGATCCTGCTCGCGCAGTGCGGACGGTGCGACCGTCGCCACCGCCACCGCGCTGGCAGGCGTGGTCGGTACTGCGCGCGGCGTCGCGGCGGTGCCGGCGGTCAGCGTGGACTCGGGCGCGGCCGTGGGCCGGACCACGATCAGCGCCGCCAGCGCCACCGACGCCGCGACGGCGAATCCGCCGCCCCAGCGCAGCACCGTGCGGCCCATGCCGCCCGCGGCCGGCCGCGCTTCCTGCGCCAGCGCAAGCGACACCGCGCCGACCAGGTCGACCCGCACCGGCACCGCGCGGTCTCCGCGCATCAGCTCGCCGGCCACGTGCCAGCGTTGCCAGCATCCGCTCAGCGCGCTGTCGCCGTCGCAGCGCCGAAGCAGGAAACGGACCGAATCCTTGTCCAGTTCGCCGTCCATCAGGGCGGAGAGCTGTTCGCGTGCGTCGTGCGGTGTGGTCATGGGGTTCGCGGCGGGAGTCTGGTCGGGGGTGGGCCGGGAGGCGTTCATGGGCGGGCTCTCTGGGTCTCGAGCATGGGCCGGAGTTTCTGGTCGATCGCATCGCGGGCGCGGAAGATCCGCGAACGCACGGTGCCGATCGGGCATTGCATCGTTTCCGCGATCTCTTCGTAGCTCAGGCCCTCCACTTCGCGCAGCGTGATCGCCACGCGCAGCTCCTCGGGCAGGGCTTCGACCGTTTTCGCGACGGTTTGTTCCATCTCCTGTCGCATCAGCTCGTGTTCGGGCGTGTCGGTATCGCGCAGGCGGGAGCCGCCGTCGTACTGCACCGCGTCCACCGCGTCGATGTCGTCGGACGGCGGGCGCCGCCCGAGCGACACCAGGTGGTTCTTCGCCGTGTTGATCGCGATCTTGTACAGCCAGGTGTAGAACTGGCTGTCGCCGCGGAAGTTCGCCAGCGCGCGGTAGGCGCGGATGAAGGTTTCCTGCGCCACGTCCTGGGACTCGCTCCAGTCGTGCAGGTAACGCTGGATGACGCTGACGATCTTGTGCTGGTACTTGCCCACCAGCAGATCGAAGGCGCGTTTTTCGCCTTGCTGGACGCGCAGGACGAGCGCGTGGTCGATTTCGTTCTCGCCCATCCGGGGCAACACTCCGTTCGAGCGAATTGGGGCGCGATCGGCGATCGCGGCAAGCGCCGCGGTCACCTCGCGCGTGGCCGGTGTCCCCGGACCGGCATCGACGGCGTCGGGCGACGCATCGACCGTACGGTGGGAGAGGACCAGCGTATTGTCGTCCAGATCGACCAAGTCGGCGCATGCCCCGTCAATGCAGACTGCAGCAGACCGGCCGCGGTGCGACAAAGTTCAATCGGGCGTCCACCGCCTGCGTCGCAGCCGCGCCACGCCGGCAGCGCCGGACACCATACTCCGGCGCATTGACCCCGCCTGCGGCGAGCGCGGATCATAGCTGCCTCACTCGCCCGGCCCGCCCGGGACCCACCGGAGTTTCCCATGTTCGATGGACTGCGTTTCCGCCACTGGCAGACCGAGCGCCGCGCCGACGGCGTGCTCGTCCTCACGCTGGACCGCGCCGACAACAGCGTCAACGCGCTCGCGCAGGCCGTGCTCGACGAACTGGACCTGATCCTGGAGCGCGTGGCGATCGAGAAGCCGGCCGGCGTCGTGATCCGGTCGGGCAAGGCGGCCGGCTTCGTGCCGGGCGCGGACCTCAACGAATTCCAGGACTTCGACCGCCGCGGCACGGTGAAGGAGGCGATCGAACGCGGCCAGAACGTGTTCCAGCGCCTCGCCGACCTGCCGTGCCCCACCGTGGCCGCGATCCACGGTCACTGCATGGGTGGCGGCACCGAACTGGCGCTCGCGTGCCGCTATCGCGTGGCGTCGAACGACGATTCCACCCGCATCGGCCTGCCGGAAGTGAAACTCGGCATCTTCCCGGGCTGGGGCGGCAGCGTCCGCCTGCCGGCGCTGGTCGGCGCACCGGCCGCGATGGACATGATGCTGACCGGGCGCGCGCTGTCGGCCGCGAACGCGCGCGCGATCGGCCTCGTCGACAAGGTGGTCGAGCCGGCGATGCTGCTCGACGCGGCCATCGAGCTGCTCAAGCGCGGCGTCGCCCGTCCATTCAAACAACGCGCCACGGCCTGGGCCACCAATCTGTGGCCGACGCGGCAGATCCTCGCGCCGATGCTGGTCAAGCAGGTCGCGCGCAAGGCGCCGAAGGCGCACTACCCGGCGCCGTACGCGTTGATCGAAGCGTGGCGTCGCGGTGGCGCGACAATCCGCGATCGTCTGCGCGGCGAGCAGCGCGGCGTGGTGAAACTCGCCGGCACGCCGACGGCGCGCAATCTGATCCGCGTGTTCTTCCTGATGGAACGGCTCAAGGGCCTGGGCGGCAAGGAGCACGGCATCGCGCACGTGCACGTGGTGGGCGCCGGCGTGATGGGCGGCGACATCGCGGCCTGGTGCGCGCTGCGCGGGTTCGATGTCACCCTGCAGGACCGCGAGATGCAGTACGTGCAGCCGGCAATGGATCGCGCCGCGCAGCTGTTCGGGAAAAAGATCCGGCGCGAGGACAAGCGCGCGGCGGCACTGGCACGGCTCGTGGCCGACGTCGGCGGCACGGGCGTGGCGAAGGCCGATCTCGTGATCGAGGCCATCTTCGAAAACCTCGAAGCCAAGCAGGACCTGTACGAAAAACTCGAAGCGCAACTGAAACCCGGCGCGGTGCTGGTCACCAACACCAGCTCGCTGCCTCTGACCGACCTGCGCACGCGGCTGCAGGATGCGGCGCGTTTTGCCGGCCTGCACTACTTCAACCCGGTGGCGCAAATGCCGCTGGTGGAAATCGTCCGGCACGACACGATGGCGCCGGAGACCGAGCGCCGCCTCGCCGCGTTCTGCCGCGCCATCGACAAGCTGCCGGTGCCGGTCGCGGGCACCCCGGGCTTCCTCGTCAACCGCATCCTCGCCCCGTACATGCAGGAGGCGATCCTGTGCTTCAACGAAGGGATCCCGGGTGCCGTCATCGACAAGGCCGCGCTGAAGTTCGGCATGCCGATGGGGCCGATCGAACTGGTCGACACCGTCGGGCTGGACGTGGCCGCGAGCGTGGGCAGGATCATGGCGGAATTCCACGGCACCGCGGTGCCGGCGGCCTTCGTCGTGGAGCCCGGCAAACGCGGAAAGAAGGACGGCCAGGGGCTGTATGCGTGGGAAAACGGCCGCGCCGTGAAACCCGAGGTGCCGAAGGACTACCGCGCGCCGGACGATCTGACCGATCGTCTCATCTTCCCGCTGCTCAACGAGGCCGTCGCATGCCTGCACGACGGCGTGGTGGCCGACGCCGACCTGCTCGACGCCGGCGTGATCTTCGGCACCGGCTTCGCGCCGTTCCGCGGCGGTCCGATCACGTACATCCGCAGCGAAGGCGTCGCGAAGATGAAGCAGCGTCTTGAGCAGCTTGCGGCGCGGTACGGCGAGCGATTCGCGCCGCGTCCGGGGTGGGACGCACTCTGACCGGCGACTCCCGGCGCCGTCGCACGATAGCGCGGTGTCGCTGAAGCGCGACGGCGGTGTGGGGGGACGAGTCCGCACCGCCGCCGCGCTCCATCGACGTGGAACGCGTGGTGCTCCCGCAGACGGGAACGCGGTCCCCGCTACGCAGAGCGATGTTTCGGCGCCGACGCCGCGATCGACAGCACGTCGTCGAGCAGCGCCGCCGCGGTGACCTCCGCGCCGGCGCCCGGGCCTTCGATCAGCAGCGGGCGCGTCGCGTAACGCGTACTCCGGATCGCGACGCGGTTGTCACAGCCGCGCGACTGCGCCAGCGGATCGTCGCGGTCGAGCGTCTCGAGCCCGGCCCGGGCGCGGCCATGATCGTCGAACCGTATGACAGGACGCAGCACGCGGCCGTGGCGTCGCGCGCTGTCGAGGCGCCGTTGCAACGGTTCGTCGCATCGTTCCCAATCCGCGTCGGTCGGAGCGGCGGCGCGATCGCGCAGGGCCTCGGGCACGAGCGATTCGACGGTCACATCGTCCGGCTCGAGCGCGAAGCCGGCCGCACGCACCAGGATCAGAAGCTTGCGCCGCATGTCCTCGCCCGAGAGGTCGGCACGCGCGTCGGGTTCGGTGAAGCCGCGCGCGTGCGCCTCGCGCAGGCAGGCCGAGAACGGGCGCGTCCCGTCGAAGGTGGCAAACAGCCAGCCGAGCGAACCCGAGACCACCCCCGCCAGCGACAGGATGCGATCGCCGCCCGCGCGCAGCGCGCGCACGCTGCGCAGCAACGGCAGGCCGGCGCCGACGGTGGCGCTGTCGCCGTACACCGTGGCGCCGGCGCGTGCGGCGGCGCGCACGGCGCGTTCGTTTGCGGCCACGCCGCCGATGGCAAGCTTGTTCGCGGTGACCACATGCAGGCCCTGGCGCAGCCACAGCGCGTGGCAGGCCGCCACGTCGGCACTGGCCGTGGCATCGACGACGACGCGCGGCACGGCGTCCTGTGCACCGAGCACGGCGATGCTGCGCTGCAGGTCCGCCGCCTCGCCGTCGCGCAGGCGCTCGATGGCGGCGACCGGGTCGATCGCATCGGCCGATTGCAGGCGCGTGCGCGTGTTGGCCAGCGCACGCAGGCGCAGGTCCGCGACATCGGCCAGCGCGGACAGGCGCGTGAGCACCGCACGGCCGACGGTGCCGACGCCGAGCAGGACGATGTCGGCACGCGGTTTGGCGTCCTCGATGTCCGGCGCGGCGCCGACCGCTGCGTCGCCAGCGCGCGCGATCGCTGCGGTCGCCACGACGGCGCTCATCGCGATCCCGACACCGCGCGCGCCGGCGTCGCGGCGGCGGCACGATCGAGCGCGGCCGCGATGTCCTCGACCAGGTCGTCGAGCGATTCGATGCCGACAGACAAGCGCAGCAGGCCATCGCCGATGCCGGCCACGGCACGCGCCTCGGCGCTCATCGCCGCATGCGTCATCGAGGCCGGATGCGCGACGAGGCTCTCCACACCACCGAGCGATTCGGCCAGCGTGAAATGCTGCAGGCCATCGAGGAAGGCGCGCACCGCCGGCACGCCGCCGGCGAGATCGAAACCGATCATCGCGCCAAACCCGCGTTGCTGCCGCGCAGCGAGTGCGTGGCCCGGATGCGAAACGAGTCCCGGAAAATGCACCGCCCGCACCGCGGCGTGATCGTCGAGCAGCGTCGCGAGCGCCGTGGCGTTTTGCTGGTGCACGCGCAGACGCGCGTCGAGGGTGCGCAGGCCGCGCAGCGTGAGGAAACTGTCGAACGGCGAGCCGGTGAGGCCAAGGGCGTTCGCCCACCACGTGAGCGTGTCGTGCAGCGCGCGGTCCTTCGCGATCACTGCGCCACCGACGACATCGCTGTGGCCGTTGATGTACTTGGTGGTCGAGTGCACGACGATGTCGGCGCCGAGCGCGAGCGGCGTCTGCAGCGCGGGCGAGAGGAAGGTGTTGTCGGCCACCACCAGCGAGCCGACCCTGTGCGCGGCCTCGGCCACGAAGCGGAGGTCGGTGATGCGCAGCAGCGGATTGGACGGCGTTTCGATCCAGACGATCTTCGGTTGCAGCGCGAGCGTGGTGGCCAGCGCGCGCGGGTCGGTGAAGTCGATGGTGTCGAGGACGAAATGGCCTTTCTTGGCCAGCGCGTTGAACAGGCGCCAGCTGCCGCCGTAGCAGTCGTGCGGCACCACGAGGCGCTCGCCCGGCTCGAGCAGCTGCAACACCAGCGTGATCGCAGCCATGCCGGTGGAGACGATCACGCCGCCGGCGCCGCCTTCGAGTTCGGCGAGCGCGTCGCCGAGCAGATCGCGCGTCGGGTTGCCGCTGCGGGTGTAGTCGTACTGGCGCTTCTCGCCGTAGCCGGCGAAGCTGAAGTTGGTCGACAGCACGAGCGGCGGGACGACGGCGCCGAAGGCCGGGTCGCGATCGATGCCGGCGCGCACGGCGGCGGTGCCGGCACGGCGGCTGGCGCTGGCGATGTCGAGCGCGCTCATGCGGCGTCTCCGCGCAGTGCGGCGCGCAGCACGCGGTCGATCTGCACGGGTTCCTTCAGGAACGCGTCGTGGCCGTAGAGCGAATCGATGCGGTGCACGCGACACGCGGCCGCGATGCCGAGCGCGAGGGCATCGATGTCGCTGCACGGCACGATCTGGTCCTGCGTGACGGCGACGAGATCGGTCGGCACGGTGATCGACGCAGGGTCCACCTGCTGCAGATCGATCGACTCCGACAACCGCGTATAGGCCACCGGCGAGAATCGCGCGACGAAGCGCGGGCCGATCGCATCGAAATAGTCCTCCACGCCGAAGCGCGCGCTGTCGGCATCGACGGCCGGCAACGCGGCGAAGCGTGCATCGAACTCCTCCGCGCTGCGGTAGCCGACCACCGCAAGCGCCCGCGCCAGCGCCAGTGCTTCGCGCGCCGTGCCCTCGCTGCGGCCGAGCGCCACGATGCGGCGCTGGATGACACGCAGCGCAGTGGTCTGCGGGTGCGAGCGGTGCGCGCCGCTGATCGCGATCAGCCGACCCAGCCGCGCAGGATGACGCGCTGCGAACTGCAACCCCACCATCGCGCCGTACGAGGCGCCGATGTAGGCATGGGCGCGCGCGATTGCCAGCGTATCGAGCACGGCCGCGATGGCATCGGCCTGGTCGGCCGGGTCGATGCAACAATCGAGCGCACCGTCGGCGCCGAGCCAGTCGATCGCGAGCACGCGATAACGCGCGGTGTCGAGCGCACGCGTTTCGCCGCATTGCCCGGCCCACCAGCCCGGCTCGGCGAAACGCGCACTCGCCGCCGCGTGGCGATGCGCGGAGATGCCGCCCTGCACGATGAGCAGCGGCGCATCGACCGCGCCCTGCAGCTCCCAGGCAATGCGCACGCGGCGGGAACCGGCGTGGCGCAGCGCCAGCACGATCTCGTGCGTGCCGCGCAGGGCGACTGTGGCGGGAGGCGGTTCGCCGCGACCGCCGGCGAAGTCGATGTCGGCCTGCGATGACGCATCGAAGGCAAGCGGCGCGGCGTGGGCGGCAGTGAAGGTCATCGGTTGGACTCCGGAACGTGGCGGGATTCCCGACCAAGGTCCTGCGGTTCCGATGAGCTGATGTCGCGCGATGCACTGAAACGGACGGCAACGGCGCGACCCATCTTCCGGTGGGATGCGCGAAGCATCCGCCGCAGGATTTGGCACCGCGCGACGTCGCGAAACGTCGTGGTTGCCCCGGCTTCGTCGGGCCTGTCCCTCTGCCGGTCTTGATGGGATTTCGAGGGCGAGTCTACGCGGGATTCGCGGGATGTCAATCGCTTTATGCGGATGAAACGATTGAATACCAGTCACCTGCGTCGTTTCACTGCCGGCTCACGGCTTGCCGACGCGTCCACACGCACGAAATGTGCGGGTATCCCCACCCTGCGTCATCCCGAGAAGGCCGGAATCCAGTTTTTCGTCACGCGTCGATCGTATGTCAGCGCGCTCGTATGTCAGCGCGCTTCACTCGACGGGATCGGTCGGGACCACGGCCTTCGGCGACCGTTGTCCGGCGAGTCGACCTAACCCCCGCCTACCGTCGTCCCGGCGAAAGCCGGGACCCAGTGACGTTGCTTGGTTCTTCTGCGTGGTCGACCAAGAAAGAGCAACGTCGCTGGGTCCCGGCTTTCGCCGGGACGACGGTGTTGGAGGTTTCCGGAGATGGAGTCGCGCCTGGGACTCTTCGTACTGCAGGACGCGGGACTCGCCAGCTGCGTCAGGCGCGCATGCGACAGCGCAACCGCCAACTCACCGCCGCGTCCGCACCAGATGCACGGAACGCGGTCGCCGCCACCACAGCAGCGCAGTCAACACCAGCATCACCGGCGCACCGATGTAGCCGAAACGCACGCTCCCCGGCATACGTGCCGTCGCCACATCGAGCGCCGCGGCCGGATTGGCGAGGACGCCCGGCAACACTTGCGCAAACCGCGCCTGCGCGACATCGATCGCGGTTTCGTCGAGGCCGGCGCTGCGCACCAGCCATTCGCCGATCAGCACGTGCACGCTCGCAAGGCTCACCTCGCGGTCGGCGGCGGCCAGCACCGCAGGCCCCACGGCGGGAGCGCGACCAAGGCCGCCCCACACCAGCCACTGGTCCGCGAGCAGCAGCAGGAACAGCACGGCAGCGATCAGATGCAATCGACGTTTCATCGTGCGCGATCCTCGTCGTCTTGCGATGCGCCAGCCGCGAGGGCACTCCCGCCCGGGCAGATGTCGTCTCGCTTGGCAGCGGCGGACGCGATGTCGGCAACCGAGATACCGGCCGGTCTCGTGTCCGCAGACCTGATCCGCCCTGCTCTGCCACCCCCGCCGCGATCCCGCGGCGGCGTCAGAACATCCCGGTTTCGAGCCGGGCGGCTTCGGACATCATGCCCTGATTCCACGGTGGATCGAAGACCAGCTCCACGTCCGCCTCGCGCACCGTCGGGATGCGTTCGAGCTTGTCGCGAACGTCCTGCACGAGGATGTCCCCCATGCCGCAGCCGGGCGCGGTCAGCGTCATCTTCACGGCGATGGTGCGCTGGCCATCGTCGCCGCGGGCGATCTCGCAGGCGTACACGAGGCCGAGGTCGACGATGTTGAACGGGATTTCCGGGTCGAAGCAGGTGCGCATCTGCTGCCAGGCCATCACCTCGACGTCGTCGTCGGTGGCGCCTTCGGGCAGTTCCAGCGGCTCGGGCGGTTCCTTGCCGATGGCATCGGCGTCGTTGCCGGCGATGCGGAACAGATTGCCTTCTACGAACACCGTGAAGCTGCCGCCGAGGGCCTGCGTGATGTAGCCGACACTGCCCGCGGGCAGGGTCACCTGTTCGCCCTGCGGCACCATGACGACATCGCAGTCGCGTTCGAATTTCACCGGCTCGCTGCTGCGACTGTACATCGGGATCGGATGGGGCTCTGGCGGAGGGGAATCAAGCGGCGCACACGTGCGATGCGGCACGGTGCGGTTCGGCGGGCGCGAGGCGTCGGCCGAGCCGCTATTCTACCGCACCCCGCCACCCTGCCCGCCCTGTGTCAGAACGCGTCCTGCCCCCCAATTTCCGAGCCTCGATCGCGATGGTGCTGCTGGTGGCCGTCGTCGCCGTGGCCGGCGTGGCAGCGGTGTGGTCCGGGCTGAGCCTCGTGTTCCGCAGCAACTGTGCGTGGATGGCGGTGGTGACGGCGCTCGACGCGGCGTTGCTGCTGCGCCTGGCCGCGGTACCCGCGGGACCGGCGCGGGCAGGCTGGGCGATCGCGATCACGCTGGCGACGGTGGCGGTGGCCTGGTACCTGGTGTCGGCGGCGCAGATCGGCCTGTTGATGGGCTTCCGACCGGCCGATGCGGTGTGGAAGATCAGCCCCGGGCTGGCGTGGCTGTACGGCACGACGAATTTCGGCTGGGTCGATGCGGCGTGGCTGCTCGGCGCGCTGGGCATCGCGTGGCGCTTCGGGCGCTGAATCACGCATCACCGCGGCAGTGGCAAAACCGGGCTCCGAATTCCGTGACGTGGACGTGCGGCGCGCCCCCGACGCCGCGAGGAGACGTCCCCGATGCCGAACCCGCACCTGTTGCGCACCGCGCTGCTGGCCTGCTGCGCCATCGCCTTCGCCGCGGCCCACGCGCAGACACCGCCGGGCATCGCCCGCGTGCCGCTCGATCCTGTCCTCTTCAGCAACAGCAACCAGAAAGGCGTGATCGCACTCGATGTCGCGGGCGTCACGCGCGAGGCCGGGCGCGAGGTCATCGCGCAGGACGGCGGTTTCATCCTCGTCGCGGGCGACGCACACACCGATCCGGACTCGGACGCACCTTCGCGCATCGTGCTCGCACGCATCCGCCCGCAGAGCACGCCGATCGCGGTGCCCGGCGGCGCCGCGGCCTTCCTCGATGCCGGCTTCGGCGACGGCGGCCTGCGCGTCGATGCCTTCGCGCGCACCGCGCACAGCCACGCGCTGCACGGCATGGTGCAGCAACCGGACGGCCGCATCGTGCTGATGGTGCGCAGCGCGCTGCTGGCCGACGGCCCGGACGCGCCCGGCGAACTGCTGTTCGCGCGCTACCTTGCCAACGGCACACCGGACACCGGCTTCGGCACCGCGGGCGTGGTCAGCTTGCCGCTGTGCGACGGTGCCGACTGCGCGCTGCGACAGCCGTTGTCCTTCGACCTCGCGATGGAACCGGACGGCAGCCTGCTCGCCATCGCCAGCATCATGAAGCTCCTGCCCAACGGCGGCTTCCGCGAGATCGAACTCGAACTGCGCCGGCTGCATGCCGACGGCACGCCCGACCTGGACTTCGGCCCCGACGGCCTGCAGGCCTACGACGACTTCCCCGGTCTCGGCGAAGAGATCGGCGCAGGCCAGGTGCGTCTGGCGCGGCGCGCGGACGGACGCATCGCCGTGGTCGCCAACACGCTCGATTTCGACCTCGAAGGCCACGGCACGCCCGCCGTGATGCTGCTGCGCGCCGACGGCACGCCCGACACCGCGTTCGGCAGTGGCGGCTCGCGCCTGCTGCCGGTCGACCCGGCGCGCAACGCGATGCTGCCGATGGCGATCGACGTGCAGGACGACGGCCGCATCGTTGTCGCTGGCATGGCCTTGGCGCCCTTCTCCGACGCGCCGAGCTTCTTCGCCGCGCGCCTCACCGCCACCGGCACGGTCGACACCACGTTCGGCGGCGACGGCAACGTCTTCGGCGACTCCACGCCCGCCGGCGACGGCAGCGACATCGCCAACGCGATGGCCCACGATGCACGGGGCCGTCACTACCTCGTCGGCGACACCGGCCCGAACGCCTTCGATCCCCACGTCGGCGTATTGCGACTGCAGCCCAACGGAGCGGCCGACGAAGGCTTCGCCGCGAACGGCCTCGCCCGCTACACCGAACTCGCGGTGCAGACCGGCATCACCAACGTCTTCCTCACCAACGAACGCGCCTTCGCCGCCACCGTGGCACCGACCGGCGTGTTGGTCGCCGCCGGCGCGCGGGTCAGCCAGGACAGCAGCGATCGCAGCGAGGATCGGCTGATCGCGTTCCGGCTGCTGCGCACGGAGCTGTTCGCGGACGACTTCGAGTAGGTCGAATGATGCGTCATTCCGGCGCGCAACCATCGCGCGCCGGAATGACAGGACGGGTTCAGTGCCCGCCGCTGCTGTCGATGGCCTTGAGCTCGGACGAGAGCTTGTTCGCCGCTTCCTGTCCGTCGGCGTAGAGCATCCTGCAGTTGTCGGCATAGAACAGGGCGTTCTCGATGCCGGCGAAGCCCGTGCCCTTGCCGCGCTTGATCACGATGACCTGGCGCGCGTTGATCACGTCGAGGATCGGCATGCCGTAGATGGGCGAGGTCTTGTCGGTTTTCGCGACAGGGTTCACCACGTCGTTGGCGCCGATGACGATGGCAACATCCGTGGTGCCGAACTCGGGGTTGATGTCTTCCATGTCGACGATGAGGTCGTACGGCACGCCCGCTTCGGCGAGCAGCACGTTCATGTGGCCGGGCATGCGGCCAGCAACCGGATGGATCGCGAACTTCACTTCCTTGTCGCGCGCGATCAGCTGCTTCGACAGCTCCCAGATCTTGTGCTGCGCCTGCGCCACGGCCATGCCGTAACCCGGCACGATGACGATCTTGTCGGCCATGTACAGCAGCGAGGCCGCATCGGAGGGTTCGATCGGCTTCATCGAGCCGGCGATTTCCTGCGAGCCCGCGCCACCGCCGCCGAACTGCGAGAACAGCACGCCGGTGATCGGCCGGTTCATCGCCTTGGCCATCAACTGCGTGAGCAGCATGCCGGCCGCGCCGACCACCATGCCGGCGATGATCAACGCCTCGTTGCCGAGCACGAAGCCTTCGAACGCCACCGCCAACCCCGTGAAGGCATTGAACAGCGAGATGACGACGGGCATGTCGGCACCGCCGATCGGCAGGGTCATCGCCACGCCGAACACCAGCGCGAGCACGAAGAAGGCCACGATCAGCCACACGTTGATGTCGAGGAACAGCAGCGCACCGCACACCGCCGCGGCCACGAAAAGGATCAGGTTGAACGCCTGCTGGCCCTTGAAGTTGAAGCGCTTGTCGAACACGCCGTCGAGCTTGCCCCAAGCGATCACGGAGCCCGTGAGCGAGATCGAGCCGATCAGTGCGCCGATGACGGCCGCGGCCAGCACGATGCGGTTCGGCATCATGCCGATGTGCGCGAAGTGCAGCAGTTCGACGGCACCGATGGCCGCGGCCGAGCCACCGCCCATTCCGTTGTAAAGCGCCACCTGCTGCGGCATCGCGGTCATCTGCACGCTGCGCGCGCGCAGCCACGCGGGGATGATGCCGACGGCGAGCGCGGCGAGGATCCAGCCGATGTTGTCGAGCCGCGTGATGCCGAACGTGGCCACCACCGCGATGACCATGCCGAGGCCGGCCTGCTGGATGCCCTTGCGCGCCGTGACCGGCGAGGCCATGCGCTTGATGCCGAGGATGAAGAGTACGGCGGCCACGAAATACGCGGCCTTGGCGATGTACACGAGTGCGGCGTCCATGCGCGATCAGTCCTTCTTCGCAGCGGGCTTGCTCGACTTGAACATGTCGAGCATGCGGTCGGTGACCACGTAGCCGCCGGCCGCGTTGCCCGCACCCAGCGCCACCGCAATGAAGCCGATGACCTTCAGCAGCGTGGTGTCGGCCTGCGCCAGCACCACCATCGCACCGACGACGACGATGCCGTGCACGAAGTTGGAGCCCGACATCAGCGGCGTGTGCAGGATCACCGGCACGCGCGAGATGATTTCGTGCCCGGTGAAGGCGGCGAGCATGAAGATGTAGAGCGCGAGGAAACCGTCCATCAGGCAGGAGTTCCTTCCACGAGGGCTTTGGTGGGCGCGTGGCGGATCTCGCCCGCGTGCGTGAGGCAGGTCTGCGCGATCAGTTCGTCGTTCCAGTCGAGGTTCAGCGCGCCGTCCTTGAGCGAGAGCGCGAGGAAGTTGAACAGGTTGCGTGCGTACATCTCGCTCGAATGGATCGCGCCCATGCTCGGCAGGTTGAGCGGGCCGACGATGGTGACGTCGTTGTGCACCCAGGTTTCGCCGGGCTTGGTCAGTTCGCAGTTGCCGCCGGTTTCGGCGGCGAGGTCGACGATGACGCTGCCGGGTTTCATGCCGTCGACCATCGCGGCGGTGATGATGCGCGGGGCCTTACGTCCCGGCACGGCGGCGGTGGTGACGATGGCGTCGATGTTCTTCACGTGGTCGGCAAGACGCTGCTGCTGTTCGGCGCGTTCCTCGGCGGTGAGTTCGCGTGCATAGCCGCCGGTGCCGGCGGCGCTGACGCCGAGGTCGAGGAATTTGGCGCCGAGCGATTCGATCTGCTCGCGCGTCTCCGGACGCACGTCGAAGCCTTCCACCTGCGCGCCGAGGCGGCGTGCGGTCGCGATGGCCTGCAAGCCCGCGACACCGGCGCCGACGATCAGCACCTTCGACGGCCGGATGGTGCCGGCCGCGGTGGTGAGCATCGGAAAGAACTTGCCCGAGGCCTGCGCGGCGATCAGCACGGCCTTGTAGCCGGCCATGCCGGCCTGCGAGCTGAGCACGTCCATGGCCTGCGCGCGCGTGGTGCGCGGCAGCAGTTCCATGGCGAAGCTGGTGATGTTGCGATCGCGCAGCGCCTTGGTGCGCTCGGGATCGGCGTGCGGCTGCAGGAAGGAGATGACGACGCTGCCTTGGCGCAGCGCGGCGATCTCGGCCAGCGTGGGCGGCTGCACCTTCAGCAGCACGTCAGCGCGGGCCAGCGCGGCGGTGGCGTCGGGCGCGATGTCGGCGCCGGGAAAGGCGCTGTCCGGCAGCTGCGCGCCAGCGCCTGCACCCGTTTCGATCAGCACGTCGGCGCCGAGCGCCTTCGTCTTCTTCACGATCTCCGGCGATATCGCGACACGGCGCTCGTTCGGCGCACGCTCGCGGATCGCAACCACCGTCACCGGCATGGCGCATCCTCGAAGTGGAACCCCGCGGGGATGCTAACCGATTTCTTCCGCGACGCGTGGTCGCTGTTTCCTTCTCCCTGCGGGAGAAGGTGCCGCAGGCGGATGAGGGCGCCACATCTCGGTTGGCGCCGACGTTTGAATAGAGGAAAACGTCGCCAACAGACCGTTTGCCGCGCGACGAGCCGACTCGCCCTCATCCGCCCTGCCGGGCACCTTCTCCCGCAGGGAGAAGGAAAGGCCTCAGGCCTGCGGCGTTTCCGCGCCGCCCGACCGCAGCCGCCCCAGCACCTGGCTCATCGCATGCTCGAACGCCGTATCCGTCTGGCGGATGTTGAGCTTGCGCTCACGCATCAGCGCCGCGAGTTCTTCCGGCGATGCCACGCAGTAGCGCAGGCCACGTCGGTTGACGAACAGCATGCGGTTGGAGATCGGGCTGATCCACGAGAGCTTGGCCGGCGTGGTGGTGCCGTCGTCTTCGGTGAACTGGATCCAGGTGCCGATGGTGAGGCGGCGGATGCGGTCGGCGTCGGCGGGGTCGAAATCCAGATGTGCGGCGGCGTCCGCCGCTTCGGACACGCCCTCGTCGGCCGCGACCGGCGTGTCGGTCACCGCCACCGGCTCCTGCGGCGGCGCGTTGCGTTCCAGCGCGACGACCACGTCCTGCTCCACCGCGGGACCCGCGCGACCGCCGACGGCCGTCAGCAGCGAGTCCATCACGTCCTGCGCGGCGCTGCCGACACAGCCGGCGCTGACCAGGATCGGCTCGATCTGCGCGTGCATCGCGGCGAAGCGCTCGGCGCGCACGCGCTGGTCGGCGTCGGCGCCCGCGAGCGCGGCGAGCTCTTCGCCGGTGTTGACCGCCTGCTGGTACTTGCCGCTGCCGCCGTCGTCGCGCAGGGCGCACAACGTCAGGTGATGGCACCAGTAGCGGCGCAGGAACGATTCCAGTGGCAACGGCAGCTCGGGATGGCGTTCGCTGAGCGCACGCAACTCCTCCAGCGCCATCGCGCGCGCGTGTTCGAGGCGTTCGCGTCCGCGCTGGGCCTCGGCCGTGCGGCGCTCGGCCAGCGCCACGCGGCGGCGGTGCTGCTCGATGAAATCGCGGAATTCCTGTTCCAGCGTCTCGAAGATGGCAATGTCTTCGTTGAATTCGGCCACCAGGCGCGTGATGGTCCGATCGACGCGGCCCATCAGCTCCTTCTCCTGCGGACCTTCGCCCGAGTTGCCTTCGCAGGCCTCGGCCAGTGCGTTCAGCAGGCGGCGCGCCGGGTGGGTCTTCTGCAGGAACATGCGCCGGTCGAGCATCGCGACCTTGGTGAACGGCACGATCAGCCGGCCCATCATGCCGCGCGTGGAGGTGTTGAAGTCGCGCTCGTCGAGCATCACGTCGAACAGCATGCCGACAAGATCGATCGCATCCTCGTCGGCGGCGCTCATGCGCGAGTGCGAGGGGTCGAGGCCCAGCCGCTCGGCACCGCTGAGCAGTTCCTGCTTGAGCCGCTGGGTGACGGATTTTTCCGGGTCGATCACCGCGTCGCGCAGGCCTTCGGGCATGTCGTTCTGGAACAGCGACAGCACCGAGAGCATTTCGTCGGAACTGAGCGCGCGCAGCGGCTCGGTCGAGCCGAGCGCCGAGCCGCTGCCGTGCTGCGCACCGGCGGGACCGCCGTGCTGCGGTTCGGCGCCGGCGGCCGCCGCGCCACCGAAGCGCGGGCCGCCCTGGGTGCGGCGGTAGCCTTCGAGCAGGTCGTGCAGGCTGGCGAAGATCGACTGTTCGGTGGCCGTCTCGGCACCGCGGTAGCCGCCTCCGGCCGGCGCCGGCCCGCTGTCGTGCTCCTGCAGGCCATGCACCGCGCCATCGTCGTCCGGCCGGCGGCGCTCGCCGCGCTGCATCGGCGGCCGGGTGAACGAGGGACGCACTTCCGAGGCGATGCCGGCCTCGACCAGGGCACGGTTGAGCTCGCTGTAGAGGCCATGCAGGCCGCGGCCCATTTCGCGCTCGTAGAGCTTGAACAGCAGCACTTTCACGCGGATGGTGATGTCGCACGGCTGCATCGCGTGGCGGAAGGCGAAGGCCACGTGCGCCGGCGCAATCGGATTGCTGGTGTCGTCGAGCTCCTGGCCACCGGCGACGATGCCCAGGCGATGGTTGAGCTGGTGCAGCAGCGGGTTGAGCAGGCGCGACAGCGCGGTCGCCACCATGCTGGTGCTGAGCTGTTCCTCGAGCTGCTCTTCCGACAGCAGCGACAGCTCGCGCGATTCGGTCAGCGAGCGCTCGAGATTGATCGAGATCGGATTGCGGCGGTCGAGCGCGGCGAAGGCCTCGGCGAAGTGCTCCTGGTAGCGCTGCTCGCACACCGGACGCTGCTTGCGCAGCTCGCGCATCGCGTCGAAGTATTCCTGGTGGTTGAGCGAGCCGTCCGCGCGCTGCACGAAATCGAAGAGGGTGTCGTCGGCCTTTTCGAGCACGTCGCCGAGCAGGGCGCCGAGGCGCTTGGTCGCGCGCAGGCGCAGCGAGCCGAGCAATGCGCTGTGGTCGGCGCCCGTTTTTCCAAGCCGCGGGCCAAGGTCCACGACCTTGTCAGTCGGAGCCGGTATCGTCATAGTGCCCCCGCGCGAGCATTTGTATGGAATCGTTTCCCCCGCGCCGCCAGTCTACTTCACGCGTGATGCGCTGCAATGTGACGATGGTCGCGCTTGTTCCGGCGGCAGTCAGGCTGCCGCCACGATCGCATTCCGATTTCCATTGCACAAGCCCATGAATCCACTGGACTTCCTGAACGCTCGGCGATCGACGCCCTCGCGCCTGCTCGGCCCGCCCGGCCCGGACGAGGCGCAGCAGCGCGCCATCGCGTCGGCCGCGTTGCGCGTGCCCGACCACGGCAAGCTCGCGCCGTGGCGCATCCTGCGCATCCGGGGCGAGCAGCGGCTGCGGCTGGGCGAGTTCCTCGTCCGGCGCCAGCGCGAGCGCGACCCGGCCACCCCGGCCGCCGTGCTGGACAAGGACCGCGAGCGGTTCGCGTTCGCGCCGGTCGTCTTCACCGTGATCGCGCGGCCGGTGCCGCACAAGGTGCCGGAGATCGAGCAGCTGCTCTCGGCCGGCAGCGTCTGCCTCGTGCTGCTGCAGGCGGCGCAGGCGCTGGGTTTCGGTGCGCAGTGGCTGACCGGCTGGATGGCCTACGACGACGGTGTCGCCGCGCACCTGGGCCTCGCGGCGGACGAACGCATCGTCGGCTTCGTCCACGTCGGCAGCGCGCGCGAGGCCGCGCCGGAGCGGCTGCGCCCGGCGTTCGAGGATCGCGTCAGCGACTGGACCGGCTGAACCCGATGCACACGCTGTACCTGGTCGACGCCAGCCTCTACGTGTTCCGCGCCTGGCATTCGATGCCGGACGAGTTCCACGATGCCGACGGCCATCCGGTCAATGCCGTCCACGGGTTCGCACGCTTCCTGCTCGAACTGATCGAGCGCGAACGTCCGCAGCACATCGCGGTGGCGTTCGACGAATCGCTAGAAACCTCGTTCCGCAACACCCTGTATCCGGCCTACAAGGCCAACCGCGAGCCGGCGCCGGACTCGCTGGAGCGGCAGTTCGCCGCGTGCCAGGCCTTCGCCCGCGCGCTGGGCCTGTGCGTGATGAGCGACGTGGCGTACGAGGCCGACGATCTCATCGGCACCCTGCTGGCCCGGCAGCGGTCCGAAGGATTCCGCGGCGTGATCGTGTCGGCCGACAAGGACCTGTCGCAACTGCTCCGCGGCGGGGACGAGCAGTGGGACTACGCGCGCCAGCAGCGCTGGACAGCCGATGGCGTGAAGGCGCGTTACGGCGTGCATGCGCACCAAGTGGCGGACTACCTGGGTCTCACCGGCGACGCGATCGACAACATTCCCGGCGTGCCCGGCATCGGCGCGAAGACCGCCGCGGCACTGCTGGAGCATTTCGAGGCACTGGACCCGCTGCTGTTGCGCCTGGCCGAAGTGCCGTACCTGCGCCTGCGCGGCGCGGCGGCGCACGCCGCGCGCCTGGGCGAGCATCGCGAACTGGCGCTGCTGTCGCGCTCACTCGCGACGATCGCGCTCGATGCGCCACTCGCGAACGACGTGGATGCCGCGCCGCGCGGCAGTGGCGACCGCACGGCGATGGAGTCGTTGCTGGAACGCCTGCGCTTCGGGCCGATGACGCGTCGGCGCGTGCTGGCGCAGCTGGGCGGCTGAGGCCGCGCCGCCGGGCTCAGCCGCCGGCCTTCGGCTTGGGCGTCATGCCCTGCCCCGGCTTGGCGTCCGAGGGCAGCAGTGTCGGCATGCGCGGCGTCTGCTGTTCCGGCGGTGCATAGGATGCATCGACCGAATAGATGCGCGTGCCTTCGAGCTTGTTCTTGTCCTTGAGCAGGCCGAAGCGGTCGTAGTTGTCCTTCTGGCTGTTGGCGATCACGTAGAAGGTATCGCCGGCCAGCGTGCCGAGCGTCGGCGCGGTGAGCGTGGGATCGTTCGCCGCAAGCGGCTGCACCTTTTCGATGCTGCGCCCGTCCGCGCTCAGCGTCAGCCGCATGATGCGGCTCGGCGGCAGGTTGTTCTGCACCACGACGAGGCTGCCGTTCCACCACGCGATGCCCTCGATCAGGCCCAGCGACAGGTTTTTCGGCACGCGCACGTCGAAGGGCTTGCCGGTGCCGATGTCGTAGCCGATCACGCCGCGTTCGTGGTCGCCCAGGTACAGGGTCTTGCCGTCGCCGCTGACCGCAAGGCCGCGGATGCTGCCGAGCATCGGCGCGTGGAACAGGCGGCGGAACTGGTCGTCGCGCACTTGGTAAACGGCGTTGTTCACGCCGTCGGCGGCGTACACCTCGCCGTCCTTGCCCAGCGCGATCGACGACAGGATGTAGTTCTGCCCGACGATGGTCGGAGACAGGAATTTCTTCAGGAACTTGCCGGTCTTCAGATCGAACTTGAAGATCCCGGCGCGGCCGAGATCGGCCTCCGCATCGTAGCCCTTGAAGTGCGGCATCGCGGTGGAAGCCACCCACAGCACGCCGCGCTTGTCGTCCACTACGAGGTCGAACACCGCCCACAGGCCGTTCTCGGCATCGGCCTTGACCAGCGGCGTGAGCTTGCCGTTCTTGCCCACGCGATACACCGCACCCTCGCGCGCGCTGCCCACCAGCAGCTCCTTGCGCGTCGCGTCCCACGCGGTACTTTCGATCAGCAGGTCTTCCTTCGGCAGCGTGTAGGCCACCTTGCCGGGACCGAACAGCGTGCGGTTGCCGTCGAAACCGTCGAGGGTGTACTTCCACACTTCGGTGGTGGCGACCTTCTCGAAACGCTTGTCGTCGCGCGCATCGAAGGTGTAGCCCTGGCTCTGCAGCTCCAGCAGCGCGTTGTAGGTTTCCGACTTTCGGTCCTGCTGCGCGTAACGCGCGGCCATTTCGTACCGGTAGCGGCCGATGTGCGGACGCAGCTCCACCAGGCGCTTCCAGCCTTCCATTTCCGCATCGAACGCCCCCTGCTGCTTCATCTGCGCGATGAGCTTGATGACGGTGGCGGGGTCGTCGATCTGGTCCAGCTGCCTGGCAAGATCGGGCGCGGCCTCGCCGGGCTTGGCACCCACCGGCACGCGCTGCGCGCCGGGCGGCGCGGTCTGCGCCTGTGCGGGCAGGCCGGAAACGGCAAACGTGGTCGCGGCGAGCGCGAGCGTCAGGAAACGTGATGTCATGAGTTCCACCAGAGAAAAGGCCAGCCTGCGACCGCGTCCGGACCGCCGAGGTTCCCCGCGTCATTGCGCCGGGATAGGATCGGGACCAGGATCGGGGGGCGCACGATGAACCAAACGACCACGCATTTCAACGCCGAGACGCTGCTGGAGGGCGAATACCTGCGCCTGCGCCGGCGTGGCACCTGGGAGTATGCGGAACGCACGAATGCCAGCTCGGCGGCCATCATCGTCGCGGTGACGCCGGACGACCGCATCGTGTTCGTCGAACAGTACCGCGTGCCGATCGATTGCCGCAGCATCGAGATGCCGGCCGGGCTCGTCGGCGACCTGGGCGACGACGAATCGATCGAAACCGCCGCCGCGCGCGAGCTGCTGGAGGAAACCGGCTGGCAGGCGGGACATGTCGAGGTGCTGATGGTCGGGCCGTCGTCGTCGGGCATGAGCAACGAACTGGTGGCCTTCGTCCGCGCCCGCGACCTCGTGCGCGTGCACGCCGGCGGCGGCGACGAGACCGAGGACATCCTCGTGCACGAGATTGCGCGCGCGGACGCGGCCGCGTGGCTCGACGCGAAGCGGCGCGAGGGGTTCTCGATCGATCCGAAGCTCTACGCGGGGCTGTGGTTCGTCGAGCGCAATCCGGACGGGTCGCCGGCGGCGTAAGCACGCTCGGCACACGCCGGCGGCGTATTGCGCGCGGGCACGGCCGGCCCTGCGACCCTAACCTCGCGGCCTGCAGAACGCGTCTCCCGCACGCTTGCCCGCGGTCCTTTCCCGCGGAAAAGGACTGCGGGCGACGGGCAACGGATGCGTTACTGCTCGAAGTCGTCCTCGAACAGCGTATTCCACGACAGGCGGCGGAACAGCACGATCGCGTTGTCGGTGTTTGCCGCGACGTAGAGATGCCGGTTGTCGGCACTGAGCGCGAGTGCGGCGGGACCGCCGAGATTCTCGACGCCGCCCTCGCCGTCGAACACCGTCTGGTGCACGGTCAGGGCCCCGGTGGCGCCGGCGCGATCGAAGACGGTCAGGCTGCTGTCGGCAAAGCCGGTGACGAAGACTTCGCGTCCGTCCGGTGCCACCGCGATACCCTGCGGCCCGGCCATGCCGACGATGCCCGGATCGTTGCGCCGCCAGGCCTGGGTCCAGGTCAGCGTGCCGCCCGCGCCGCGCGTGAACAGCACCACCGCATTGTCGGATTCGGCCGCCACGTACAGATGTTCGCCGTTCGCGCTGATCGCAAGGTCGGCGGCGCCGCCGAGCCCGCTGACGCCGGCCAGGCCGTTGCGGTATGCGGCGAGGAACGACAGTTTGCCGTTGCCGCCGCCCGCAGGATCGCGGTCGAACGCGACGACGGCGTTGCCGAAGCGCGCGGTGACGTAGACCTGCGCGCCGTCGGGCGACACCACGATCGCGGTCGGCGCGGCGAGCCCGACGACAGTGGCGCCGGCGTCCGTGCCATCGTCGATGTCGTTGCGCTCGGCCTCGACGAACTGCAGCGCGCCGGTGCCCGCATCGCGCGCGAACACCGCGACTGCGTTGGCGGTGGCACCGGCGGCATACACCTGGGCACCGTCCGGACTGACCTGCAGTCCCGTGACACCGAGCAGGCCCGTGGTCTCGCCGCCGGGTGCGTCGGGATAGGTCTGGCCGCTGACCTGGTTGGCCACGAACGACAGCGCCCCCGTGCCGGCGTCGCGCGCGAGGATCGCGATGGCGTTGTCGTTCGCGCTCGCGACGTACACGTTGAGGCCGTCGGGACTGAGCTTGAGATCTTTCGGGCCGTTGAGCTTGGCGTTTTCGAATCCCGATGTCGCGATCGAGTACGCCTGCACGAAGGTCAGACGGCCGGTGCCCGCATCGCGCGTGAAATGCAGCACGCTGTCCTGGCTTTCGCTCGCGGCATAGGCATGCGCACCGTCGGGCGACAGCGCCAGCGCGCTCGGCTGCGTCAGCGCGGCGATGCCCTGCGGGCCGCCGATCACCTCGTCGCCGGGCGATGTTTCCAGCGCCGGATCGAAGTTCGGATCGACGATGCTGGCGTACGCATAGTCCTGGCTCAGCGCCACGTTCTGCGGGTCGCTCAGCGCGATCCGGAAACTCTCGTCCGGCTCCACCGCGGCGTCGGCCAGCACCGTCACCGGGATCTCGGCGGCGGTGTCGCCCGGCGCGATGGTGACGATGCCGCTTGCCGCCAGATAATCGCTGCCGGCGGAGGCGTTGACGTTCTGCGTGGTCCACGCGAACGTCACCGGCACACTGTGCGAGCGCGAGAGCTGCGGACGGAAGACCACCACGGTGGAGCCTGCGGTCGGTTCGAGCGCACGCACGTTCGGGATCGCGATGCTCGGCACGTTGTCGTCGTCCTGCACCGTGACGGTGGCCTCGCCGTCGGCGAGCACGCCGTTCTGAATCGCGGTCAGCGCCACGGTGAAGGTTTCGCTCGCCTCGGGCAACGTATCGCCGCAGACGATCACGTCGATCTGCGCCGCGCCCTGGCCCGCGGCGATCACGAGCTGCGTATCGGCCGCGACGAAATCGATGCCCGGTGCGCAGGCGCTGCCGCCGATGGCGGTGCCGTTCACCGTGTTCCACTCGATCGTCACCGCGTCGGCGGACGTGGTGTTCATCGCCACCGCGAGCGTGGCGGTGCGGCTGCCGGCATTGCCTTCGAGCAGGGCGACATCGGCGATGGTCACCGCAGGTCCCGTGCCCAGGCCCTGCGGATCCAGGTCGAGCCTGCGCGCGACGCCGGCGGCGCCGACCGCGGTTTCCGCGGCCAGCTGCGAGCCGACGAAGAGCCGCACCGCGTCGCCCGGCCGTGCCCGGCCCTCGACGCGCGGATCCACCGTGTCCATCGGCACGCGCAACGAATACTGCCCGGCAAGGCGACTGTCGCGCCCGAGCGTGTAGCGCGAGATCACGCTGCCGTCCTCGCGCCGGATCTCGATCACGCTGCCCATCGGCGCGGGCTGGCCGAACAGCGTCACGTTGCCGTAGAGCACGTGGTCGGGCGCCTCGACCCGGGCCATCGTCGTCGCCGGCAGCAGCAGCGCGGGCAGCAACACGCCGAGCAGGCGAATGCCGCACATGCGGTAGAGGAGTCGGTTCATGGTCAGCTCCCCGAGTACGCGTAGGTCTTGAAGAAAATGCGGATGTCGTCGACGCCGTTGCCGTCGCGCGTGCCGCTGCCGCCCGGAATCGTCCGGCCGTGGATGAAGGTGTCGAGGCCTTCGACCGGGTCGTTGAGAAAGGTGCCGCCGGGAATGATGATCATCCAGCGCCGGTTCCACACCGAGCGACCGACCAGCCGGCTCTCGGCCGTCACCTGCGCGTCGTCGAACGGCTCGCTGAAGTGGTGCGCACGCATCTGCGGATAGCGGCGGATCTGGGTCGACGATTCGCTCAGCGTGTCGGTCGCGGGATTCCAGTCGAAGCGGTCCAGGTCCTGCGAGGAGATCGGGAACGGAATCGGCACGGCCTGGTCGACCACGCTCCACTCGCGCACGCGGAAGTCGTTGGCGTCCGGCGCGCGCAGCACGTCGGCGCCCACCGGCAGCAGGTAGATGTTCGGGTCGTCCGCCAACGGCAGGCTCGCGTAGTTGCCGAACCACGCACCGACCGAACGGATGCGCGTGGCGAACTTGCTCGAATCGTAGGAACTGTCCTGCGGCCCGAGCGCCCAGCCGAAGAAGTTGAGCCCGAACGTCACGTTGGTGTCGAACTCGATCACGATGCCCGGCTGCGGGCCCGCGGACTCCGGCGCGAACGGACGCGCGTAGCGACGGAACTCGGGAATCTTCCACAGGTCCGGCACGCGCATGCTGTCGAGCTTGGCCCGCCATTCGGCATCGCCGTCCTCGGTGTCAGGGATGCGGAACAGTTCGCGCCGCAGCGAGAAGCGGTTGGTCTCGACCTGCGGGTTGTTGAAGCCCATCTGGCCCTTGAGCACGTCGAAGTTGAGCTTGAGCTGCGCCATCGTGTCCGCAAGACCCGGCGAGCCGGGTTGCGGCACGCCCTGGATGATCTGGCCGATGCCGCGCTCCTTGACGATCTGGGTCAGGAATTTCTGTCCCGCCTGTCCGTCGCCGCCGAGCAGGTTGGTCTCGTAGTCGTAGGCAGACGCGGCGAGGAACACGTAGCGCGCGGCAAGGTCGAACGAGGCGCGGTACTTCTGCAGCGCGTCGTTGCGGAAGATGCGGAACGCCATGTCGCGGTAGCGCGCTTCCTGCGTCGCGGCGCTGCCGCTGCGGCGGAACACCAGCATCTGGTCGTAGATGCGCAGCGCCTCGGCCAGCGTCGCCAGGTACTCGCCGCGCAGCTGCTTGAGCGCCTCGGTGCGGGCGAAGATTTCAGAACGCAGCAGCGGTTCGCTGCGCAGGATCGCGTCCACCTCGCCGGACAGGCCATACAGTTCGAGATTCGCGTCGTTGATCGCGCTGCGGATGCCGGCCAGCTCGCCGACGTCCTCCTTCGCCGCATCGGTGGAGTTGGAGACGATGTCCAGACCGTCGGCCACCGTGTCGACGACGAACGCCGCGGTGTCGCCGGCGATGTCCACCGTGCACTGCGGTACCGAGAAAATGTCGCCGCCGCCGGCCAGGCCGACGATGAGATTGTCCGGTACGCACTCGGACGTGTTTTCGAACGTGGCGTCGAGGAACAGCGCGACGCGACGCGCGACGATCGAGGCGCTCTTCATCACCTCGGTGGCGATGGTGAGGTTGCGCAGCTCGTTGCGCTGCGCGACGGACACGTTGATGTTGGCAAGGCTCGTGTCGAAGGTCTGCTGCACCGTCGCGATCTGGGCCTCCAGGTCCAGCCGCATCTTGTCGTATTCGAGCAGCGCCTGCTTGAGCGCGACGCGCCCCTCCAGCATCTGCTGCAGGATCTGCTGGATGCGCCCGGGCGCACGGCGCTCGCCGGTCCAGCTTTCGGGTTTGGTGAACCACAGCCCGTAGTCCGGCGATTCGATCGTCGTGTACTCGACTTCGAGCGATGCGGTGGCGTCGATGTCGCCCATCGGGCAGCCGGTCGCGAACGGCGTCTGTGCGCAGTCGCCGCCGACCGGGTCGGCGCCCACGTCGCTGGGCTCGATGTTGAAGTAGTTCACCCCGTTCGGCGCCGGCTTGTAGGCGCCGGTGAACGTCTTGACCTTCTTCACGCCCAGATCGCCGGTGATGCCGCCGTCGAAGTCGAATGCGGTCCCCGACAACACGGGCACGTCGACGTACATGTAGTGGTAGAGGTCCGGACCGTCGTATCCGGCCGGATAGACGCCGGTCGGACCGATGTCGTCGGCGTACGGATAGCCGAAAATCTCGATCAGCTGGTTCGCGAAGTCGGTTTCCTGGTCGATCGACACGTCCCACAACTCGTCGGCGCTGTCCTGGGTGCGGCGCAGCTGGTTGTTGAGCTGGTTGGCGAAATCCCACACCTTCAGCGCGTTGTTGACCGCGCCCATCGCGCGCTCCCAGATCTGCTCGAACTGGGTCTTGTTGAAGCGGGTGAGCTGGGTCGGGTCGATGTCGAACGGCACCACGCCCTTGGCCAGGCCGAGCGGATTGAGGCCCGCATCGGCCTTGTCGACCTGGCGCTGCACGCCGGTGTAGTGGCTTGCGATCTCGTCGAGTTCGGACACGGTGCGGCGCTCGATCTTCTGGATGCCCACGTGCGAGGGATCGGGGTCGACCGCCGGCACGATCGCGTTGACCGTCACCCAGTCGAAATACGCGCCCATGCCGGCGCGGCGACCCCATTCGGACAGGCCCCACGCACGTTCGGGATCGGTGTCCTCGTAGCCCTGCCACTGGCCGTTGGGATCCTCCACGTATTCGCTGCGGTAGGTGAGATCGACGATCTCGGCGCCGGTGCGCGCCTTGGCCGCAGCGCTGACCGCGAACTGGCGCTCGTCGAGGAAGTCGACGTTGATCGGCACGCCGGCCACGAGCACGGCCTCGGACTGCGGATTCCACGAGAAGAACGGATGCCGCAGCAGGTTGTAGTAGATCGTGGTGGCGGTGAGGTAGTGGCCCCAGGCATCGCCGTGGCCCTGCGGGAACATGATGCGGGCGTCGAATTCGTTCAACACGCCGTTCACGTCCTGATCGGCGATGTTGTACGACAGCGCGTACGCCACTTCGCCGTCGCCGGTGGTGAAGTTCCAGAACAGCCGGTTGTAGACCGGCGACGCAGCTACCGGGCCGCCGCTGTCGTCGCGGCCGCGCAGCAGCACGAGCTCCTCTTCGAGCGGGGATTCGAGCTGGTTCTGGAAGGTGAAGATGCTCGGCGACAGCGTGAACGTGCCGTCGGCCGAATCGATCGCGATGGTCGGGTCCTGCGCATCGGCATACCCCTCGTTGCCGAGCAGCGTGTAGAAATCGACGAGGCGCGAGGCGACCAGCAGCACGGCGGCATTGGCCGGGCCGTAGTCGACCGGCGGCGTCGAGTCGGCCGACAGCTGCAGCGCACGGCGCATGACCGTGGTGTAGGCCTCGATCAGGCCGATGCTGTTGAGATTGTCCGGATCGGCGTTGAGCGCGACCGGGCCCGAATACCGCTCGCCGAGCTGGATCAGCATGCTGGCGTAGTTGTTGGTTTCGGACGCACCGAAGTCCTGCACGCGCGCCTCGAACGGGTTGAGCCGGCCGAGCACGCGCTTGACCCAGCCTTCGGCCAGCTGCGCGCGCTGGTTGATCGGCGTGGCACCGGGCTGTCCGGCCCACAGGCTCCAGTTGGTGGTGTTGTTGCAGCCCGGCA
Source organism: Chiayiivirga flava (assembly GCF_014202825.1). Classification (GTDB taxonomy): domain Bacteria; phylum Pseudomonadota; class Gammaproteobacteria; order Xanthomonadales; family Xanthomonadaceae; genus Chiayiivirga; species Chiayiivirga flava. Next base: position 805,160 of record NZ_JACHHP010000001.1, read on the forward strand.
GGCCGCGGTAGCGCGCGAGATACCAGTTGTCGGACAGGGTCTGGATGTTGGCGCCTTCGATGCTGATCTCCAGCGCGCCCTGCGGATCGTCCACCGGGAACTGGATCCAGCCGTTGAGCTGGCCGGTCGCAGGATCCGGCAGCGGCATCGGCGGCGTGCCGTTGGCATCGGGATGGAAGAACCACTCGAATTCGAGCGCGTCCGGGTTGCCGCCGAAGTCGCCGCTGTGCCGCAGCACGAGCTGCTCGTCGAAGATGTTGGCCGGCGAGATCACGTTGATCTGGCCCTGGTAGGTGCTGTTGATCGGCGGGTTGGTGGCGTCCGATTCGAGACAGCCGACGCGGATCACCTCCAGGCTCACCGGCAGCGGGTTGAGCGAGGGATCGTTGTTGAACGCCACTGTCATGAAGCCGCTGCCCTGCGACAGGCCGGCGCTCAGTGCCGGGCTGACGCCGACCGCCTGGAACGGTTCGAGGATGCCGTCGTCGTTGTCGTCCTGGAAGCCGATCAGCACGTCGTCCGCGGTGACGGCGCGCGGCGTCACGGTGCAGGTGCGCACGCGCGTTTCGGTGTTGACCTCGGAGGTGGGACAGATCTTCGTGATGCCCTGCGGATTGCGCGACTGCCGGAACAGCGCTTCCACGGCCTGGTCCCAGGTGCAGCCGGGCGCGTCGCAGGTGCCGGTGAAGTCGCTCGCTTCGCTGCCGTCGCCGCCGTCGATGGTCTTCAGCGCCACGCGGTCGCGCTTGGAGAGCACGTTGAGCAGCAGGAACGGCTCGCCGGCGCCGGTTTCGTCGAACGCGCCGACCAGGTCGAGCGTACGGTTGAGCGGGTCGTACGAGATGCGTTGCGAGATCGACACCGGCAGCTTGATGACCCCATCGGCCGAGCCTGCGATCGAAATGCTGCCGTCGGTCTCGAAATTGCTCGCGATGGTTTCGGGCAGCTGCGCCAGGCGCACCGATCGCGGGTTCAGCGGATCGAGCAATTGCGCCAGCGTGTCGCTCGGCGCGGGATCGGCTTCCTCGTCCTGGATGGCGTCGTACACCACCTCCACGGCCGCCTGGTTGTAGATGTCGGGCAGGCCGCGCTTGGGCGTGAGCAGGGTCTCGCCGCTGATCAGCAAAGGCGCGGTGTCGGGCCAGACGATGTCGTAATGCACTTCGATCGGGTCGAGCAGCGAGACCGAGCCGCCCTGCGCCACGGGCAGGCGTGCGAGCCACGGCACGCAGGTGCCGCTGTCGATGTCGTTGAGATTGTTGTTGTCCAGATCGGTGAAGAAACCCGGTTGTGCCGGATAGAAATACTTCACCGCGCCGCTGCCGGCGGATTTGGCCCAGAGCTGGTTCTTGTAGTCCTGGAAGAACGGCGGCGGCGGCTGCTCGCCAAGCGCCTGGCCGACGGCGAAGGTGTCGCCGCAGCCGGGCAGCAGTCGCACCGGATACGGCGGCGACACGGTGGTGCCGGCGGTGCCGGCGTAGCGGAACTGGTTGTAGCCCGCGCCGGTGGCGAGCACCTTGTAGACGCGGAACTTCCATTCGCTGGAACCCGGCGCAAGGTACTTGAGCAGCACGTAGGGATCGGACGCGGCAGCCTGGTCGTTGGCGATCGCGTTGCCGAAGTCCGAGCGCAGCGCGAACACCGAATCGAAGCCGGTGCCGGTCGACGACGGCGCCATGAAGGCGTGTTCGTCGTTGGGATTGAAACCGGCCGCACCGAAATCGTTCTGAATGTAGATGCGCGCGTTGGTGAATTGCGCCGGCAGCAGCGGCTGCTGGCCGAGACCTTCGCCGCCCTGCTCACTCGCGATCACGATGCGGTCCGGGTCGTACGGCCAGTGCGGCACGTAGCGGACCGATTTCTCCGGCCAGTACACACCGCGCGCCTTGTCGTGGTACCACGCCACCACGAGCTCGCGGCCCTGCTCCGCCGCGCGCGCGTTGCTGTAGCGGTTCACCGGAATGATGGCGCCGGTGCGCGAGGTGCGGTTGTAGGCCGCGTCCGTGCCGCTGCCGTCGTAGTAGGCCAGCGCGTTGACCACGAAGCCGGTGCGGTTGGGTTCGTTGTGGTGCGGATCGACGATCTTCTTGCCGATCTCCACCGCCACGTTGTCGACGAACAGCGGCGCGGCGGCGTAAGGCACGGTGCGCACGATTTCCACTTCGATCGGGTACTGCAGGATGTCCAGCGCCGGCCCCCGCACGTACACCAGCACGCTGGTGCCGCTGCGTGCGGCGGTGAACGTGCCGCCGCTGTAGACCGCATCGCTCGATCCGCTGTTCGGGTTGACGAGCTCGAGCACCTTGTAGTTGCCCGACGCCGGCTCGGCTTCCACCGGCGCGCCGATGACGTGGCTCTGGTAGCAGTTCTGCGCGTCGAGCGGACCGCAGGGTTGTGTCGGCCAGCCGACCGCGCCGAGCGTGGACACGCGTGCCGGATCTTCCAGCGGCCGTCCCGCGACGCGCCAGCGCACTTCGATGCTGCCCACCGGCTGCAGCGGAATCAGCCGCGCCTTGCCGCCGTTGATGCCGGCGATCGGTGGGGCCCATGTGAAGATCTTCTGTCCGATCGCATCGAACGGCACGCCGCCGATCGCGAAATCGGGCTGGAACGCGACCTGGGTCAGCTCGGCGTTCGGTGGCGGCACGAGCGGCACGCCGGCGATCCATTTTTCTTCCTGGAAGAAACGTCCGTCGGTGCCGAGATTGACGAGGAAACCGTCGGCGGCGTCCGCCGCCGCGAGCGTGTCGACCGGACCGAAATTCGCCACGGCCTCGAAGCGGCCGCCGACGTAGAGCGTGCCGAAACTGTTCGCCGCGATCGACAGGCCCGCGTCGTTGCCACCGCCACCGGCATAGGCCGGCAGCCCGTTCGCGCCGACCGTGCCGCTGCCGCCGGTGACCCAGTCCCAGGTGCCGTTGGGCTCGAACGCGGCGATGAAGATGTCTTCGCCGTCGGCCTCGAGCGTGCCGTCGGCATCCTGATTGAACGCGACGCTGTCCTGGAAGCTGCCGGTGGCGTACACGCGGCCGGCCGGATCGGTGGTGATGCCGCGGCCGGCGCCGCCGTCGACGTACTTCACCCAGTCGCAGGTCACGTTGCTGCCGAACACGGTCAGGCTGGCGAAGAATGCGCCGGTGATGTTGGCGGCGTCCGGACACAGGCCGCTGACCGGGCCGCGGCGCGTGCCGGTGACCAGCATGCGGTTGCCGGCGGCATTGAGCGCGATGTCGGCAGTCTCGAGCGCGCGCGGCAGGCCGGTGGTGGGGCCGCGCTGCGGCGTCGGATCGAGCACGTTGGTGATCGGCATCAGATACGGCGCGGACGAGCCGAGCTTCTCGACGCGCAACGCGCCGACGTGCCACCAGTCGAAGTACTGCAGGATGCCCCAGGCGTCGGTGTAGATGCCGCTGGCGTCGTTGAGGCGCAGCCGCACCTGGAAGTTCGCGTGCAGCGCCAGCGGGTCGGTCAACTGGTAGGCGTTGGCGCCGGTGCGGTCGAACAGTTCGTTCGCCTGGCCGCCGCCGGGAAAGGTGTCGATCGTGTGCCAGGCGCCGTCGCTGCCGTAGTACTCGAGCGCGAGGAACTCGTTCGACGCGTCCGGGAACTCGGAGTACTGGAACCCGGGGAACGCGGTCGCGTAGTAGCCGCGGCGCACGACGACGCTGACGTTCACGCGCGTGGCGCCGGCGTTGGACACCGTCGGCGACGTCAGCGTGACCGGACCGCCGCGCAACGCCAGGAACCAGCGTGGCACGCCCCAGCTCTCGCCGAAGGCGTCGATCGCCGGCGCACCGAACAGCGGATTGCTCGTGATGAATCCCTGGAAGTCGCCGCTGGCGAAATCGGCGTTGATCGTGGTGCTGACCCCGCCTTCCACGCGCTGTCCGGTGACCAGGATGTTGCGGGTGCCCGACACCACCGCCGCGGTGGCGGTGTCGCCGCCGGAGGCGTCCGGGCCGCGGTCGATGGCCCAGAGCCACTCGCCGGTGCCGCTGATGCGCGCGGCGAACATGTCGGTGGCATCGCCCGCGCAGTGGCCGGACGTGAGTGCCGGCAGGCTGGCGGCGGGCGCAAAATTCGGGAAATCCATCTGGCAGCGGTAGGTGCCCGCCACCACCACCGAGTCGGGGATCGGCGGCACCAGCGTGTTGTCGCCCGGCACCGGCACCACGGCGTTGGCGATGTCGCGGCTCACACCACCCATGCGTCGGGCCCAGCGCCAGCCGCCCTGCACGTCGAGCTTGGTCACGTAGGCATCGTCGAGCGAGCCGTTGGCGGTGAGCGTGTCGCCGCCGAACTGCGCACTGCCGAAGAACGCGCCGACGAGGTAGACGTTGTTGGCGTTGTCCAGCGCGATGTCGGTGATCGTTTCGGTCAGCGGCCCGCCGCCACTGCGCGCCCACAGCACCTGGCCGGCGGCGTTGACGCGCACGACGAACACGTCCTGCAGCCCGCGCGAGACCAGCGTGTCGTTGCCGAGCGTGATCGAACCCTGGAAGTGGCCGGCGGCGAACACGTCGCCGTTGGGCGCCATCTTCGTCACCACCACCGCGTCGTCGCCCTGCCCGCCGATCGGCAGCGGCCACGCGGCGAACGCTGGCGCCGCGAACAGCAGCAGGCTTGCAAGGAGGATCGAGCGCATCGCCGTGATCATGAGGTTCGTCGTCCGGTCAATCGTCTGTGTATCCATGCCGCGCCCCTGCTACTGGTTCAGCACCGGCACGGCGGAAATCCGCCGCAGCCGGAACTTGCCGGAAGTGAAAATCGCGTTCTTGTGCAGCCCGGTGATCGATTCGCGGAAGGTGCCGCCGAGGATCGAATCGCCGTAGCCCGGCGGGTTGGTGCCGAGCGGGTCGTCGGGGGTGAATTCCATCTGGATGTCGCGCACCACCTGGAACGCTTCCTGCTGGTAGTTCAGGAACTGCTCGTCGAGATTGTCGTGATCGGGGTGATAGCGGTGCAGGAAGGGATTGGTCGGCAGGTCCGGATCGATGACGATGGCGGTGGCGATCTGGCCGCCGGTGCCGAAGGTGCCGGTGAAGTCGAGCGTCTCGCCGTCGAAGTCGTAGCCGATGGTGCTGTGGCGGATGCCGACGGACGTGCCGGCGCGGTTGGTGGCGCCGCTGTACAGGCCGATCAGGTCCTTGTTGGTGATCAGCACGTAGCGGCCGGGCGTTTCGACTTCGTCGAGCGAGGGGTCGATGCTGCTGGGCCGGCTCGTGCCGTCCTCCCACATCTGGATCACGTCCTTGAGCAGCCGCGCCTGGCCCGCGTTGTTGACATGGATCAGGATGCGCTGGGTGAACGGCTGCGCGGTGGCCACCGGCGCGGTGCCGCCGCGCTGGGCCTCGCTCACCGCGTCGATCTGCACCTCGCCGCTCCACAGCCCGGCAAACGCCAGCGGATTCTCGGCCGCGCCCTTGCTGGAGCCGTCGCGCTTGCGCAACGCGCCGCCCGGCTGGACGGTATTGCCGCCGGCGTACAGCAGCACGCGATTGCCGTGTTCGTCGCTGATGGCGAGCACGTCGTCCATGCGATCGTCGACCAGATCCGTGCGCTTGATCGCAAGAGTGACGAACACGTCCTCGCCCGCGGGCGCGGCCAGCGACTCGACAGCGGGCAGATCCGGCCAGGCCACTTCGCCGGTTTCGTCGTCCTCGTAGCGCAATGCGAGCGGCAGCGGTTCGCTGCCGAGGCGTTCGATCTGGAAGCTGCCGTCGACGCCGCTGAAATTGCGCAGCACCACGCGGATTTGGTCCAGCGCCGCGCTGTATTCGAGCGAATCGCCCTGGTCGAGCAGCACGTGCAGCTTGCCCTGGTAGTTGGAGTTGCCGCGCGTGTAGATCCAGTAGGCCTGGCCCGATTTCACCTGCGTGCTCGCGGGCGACGTCACCTGCGCCCAGGTGCCGTTGGCCTGCAGCGTGAACACCGGCTGCCCGGCGTGCGCGGCCGATTCGGAGAAGAACTCGGCGAACGTCGGCGCGTTGTCGGGCGCCACCGGCAGGCCGGTGAGGCTGAAACCGTTCGGCAGCCAGTTGCGCGGCACGAACTTCGGCACACCCGTCACCGTCACCGTGCGGTTGCTGCTGCCGCCGAGCTTCACCAGGTAGGCGGTGTTGGGCGCGAGCGAGTAGAGATTGGTCAGGAACGCTTCGGGTCGCGGCTGCGGAAACCAGGCGAACCAGCCCTCGACGTTTTCCAGCCCCTCGGCGGGATCGCGGATGAACTGCGCGCCCTGCTGCGTCGGCATCCAGCGCCACACGCTTTCCACGGGCACACCGGCGAAGATCTGCTCGATGTCGTTGCGTCCGGGATCCAGTTCCAGATAGATCGCGTTCCAGCCCGGCCGCAGATCGAACGACTGCTGCAGCACGGCGGCGTGCGCAAGCTGCGCCCAGCCCGCCGCGAGAAGAAAGGCGCACAGCATCGCGCAGCGCCGCAGTGGTGTGATGGCCATGGTCGCGTTCATCCTTCTTGCGCCGGCATCGCCGGCGGTTGCTGCGGTGTGGTGTCGGCGGCGGGACCGACCGGTGCGATGGCCGCGAGCGCGCTCTCGCGCACCTCGACATCGGCGTCTTTCACGAGCGCCACGCGGAAGTCGTGTTCGGCCTGCGTCAGCTTCTGCTGCAGCAGGCCCTGGCGGATGCCGGCGGCGAGGTCGTCGAAATCGCGCGCACGCGCGGGCTCGGCTTCGACCAGCCGCACCAGGTACACGCCGTCGGCGCCGCGCAGCACCTCCGACACGTCGCCGTCGTTCTTCAGCGCGAGACCGGCATCGAGCACGGCCGCATCCCAGGTGTAGCGTTCGGCGCGGTCGTCGGCGATCCAGCCGATCACGCCGCCGCGATAGCGGCTGGCGCGGTCGTCGGAGTACTCGCGCGCCAGCACGCCGAAATGCGGCACGTCGGCGGGCAGCGCGAGCGCCTTGGTGCGCGCCTGTGCCATCAGCGATTCGGCCTGCGTCCAGGCGGCCGCGTCGGCGTCCTTCGACACGCCCAGGCGGATCATCGCCAGCCGCCGTCGCGCGGGGACGGTGTAGCTGTCGGCGCGACGCTCGTATTCGGCGCGCACGTCCTCCGGCGTCACGTCCAGATCCTGCTGCGTGCGTCGCAGCGTGCCCTGCAGATACTGGTTGGCGAGGATCTGTTCGAGCGAGCGACGCACCGCCGGTTGCCGGTCGAGGCCGGTGCGGTGCGCCGCGTCGACCAGCGCACGGCGGTAGATGAGATCGTCGAGCAGCGCACGGCGCTGCTCCGCGGTCTGGAACTGGCCGGGCTGGCTGCCGCCGCGCCGCTGCATTTCCTCCACGAACATCGCTTCGGTGACGTACTCGTCGCCGATGCGCGCGATCCACGGCCCGGGCGCAGGCGCATGCGCCGCTGCCGGCGCGGTCGAACGTCCGCCGAGCCAGCCGAGCCCGAACGCCGCCAGCACGGCCACGGCGATGACGACAGGCTTCATCGGCCGCCTCCGCCGGGCAGGACGCCGCAATCGACGGCATCGGGCGCGCACGCGCGTTTGAGCAGGCTGCGGACGACGGCGAAGCGGTCGGCGGTGTCGATCTCGAAGCCGTCGCTGAAGATGAGGAACTGGATCACGTCGATGTCCACGGCCGCGTTGTTGTCGGGATTGATGTCGCCGCCGGGCTGCACGGTGGCTGCGACCGTCTGCACGATTTGGCGCGGCGTGGACGGGTCGATGGTCGGATCGACGGTGGCGGTCCAGGTGTAGATCGCGCGTCCGCCGGACGCCAGATCGATGGTGTCGACGAGGCCACCGCTGCCGGCGCTGCAGCCACCGCCGGTGCAGGTCCACGTTGCGTCCACCAGCTCGGCCGCCTGCGGCATCGCGATCGCCGCGTCGGCCACGGCCTCCGAACCGATGTTGACGATCTCGATCCGGTACGTGAGCACCTCGCCCGGCACCACCGCACGTTCGCCGTCGTCGATGCTCACCATCAGGTCGCCGCCGTTGAGCAGTTGCGTGGCTTGCGTCGCGGCGTTGTTGCCAAGCACGAGCTCGTCGTCGCTGGTGGCGACGACGCCGTCGATGGTGAGCGTCGCCGGCGCGTCGGGCAGGCTGCGGAACGCGAGCGGAATGTCGATGCTGGCGCCGGCCGGCACCGAACCCACGTCGCAACGCAGCGCGCTGCCGAACGCGAGCGCACACGGCCCTTCGACGGTCTGCCGGATGTTGGCCGAGAAGCCCAGATCGAGCACCACGTCGCGCGCGTCGGACGGGCCGAGGTTGGTCACGGTGGCGACATACGGCAGATCGATGACGCCGTCGGGATCGAACGGGTCGAGCGGGTCGTGCAACGCCACGGTCAGATCCGGATGCACCAGTACCGCATCGGTGTCGATCGCGCTGTTGTTGGCCGTGGCCGGCTCCACCGTCGGTGCGGTCACCTGGGCGTCGACGCGATTGACCACCGTGCCGATGGCCGACGGACGCACGCGCGCATCGACCACGATGTGCAGGCTCTCTCCCGCCGGCAGATAGCTGTCGAACGCGATGCCGCCGAGCCCGCTGGCGGGACACGTGGCGCCGCCGCTGCCGGCGCAGGTCCAGGCCACATCGCGCAGCGCCGCAGCCTGCGGATCGAGCACGCGCACCAGCGGCGCGTCGCTGGGGCCGGCATTGGCGATGTCGATGACGTACTGCGTGGTGGTGCCGGCAATCACGCTGTCGACGCCGTTGCTCTTGCTCACCGACACGTCCGCCACCTGGATCACCTGCGTGGCGGCGCTGGCGCTGTGGTCGGCCGGGCTCGGATCGGTGGCGCCGGCCTCTGGCACCACAAGCGCGGTGTTGTCGAGCATGCCGACGAAGGCCGGATCGATGCGTGCCTGCACCACGATTTCGAGTGTCTCGCCGACCGGCAGGTTGGCCGCGAAATCGAGGTCGCCGTTGCCGCCCGCCGGGCACGTGGCCGCGCCGCTGGCGACGCAGGTCCAGCTCGCATCGAGCAGGGCCGACGGCAGGTCGTCGGCGACGCGCATGCCGAGCGCATCGCTGGGGCCGGCGTTGGAAACCTGCAGCGTGTACGCGATCGGCTCGCCGGCGACGCCGTCGGCGGGCGCGGTCTTCGCGATCGCGAGGTCCGAGACGACCAGGATGTCGGTGCTGTCGGTGGCGGAATTGTTCGCCGTGTCCGGATCGGCGCCGCTGGCCGGCGTGATCGACGCGGTGTTGACCAGCGTGCCGCGCGCGCTCGGGTGCACGGTGCCGGCGAACGCGAGGTCGGCCGAGCCGGTGGCACCGAGGTCGATGGCGAGCTGCATCGTGTCGTCCTGCGCCGCGCCGACGAGGCAGCGCGACAGCGCGCGTTCGTCGAGTTGCACGATGCCGCCGCCGGCACCGGGCGTGGTGGCGTACAGATCGGCAAGCCCGGGCACCACGAGCAACGCGGCCGGTGCGGCCAGCGCGCTGCCCGGCGCGGCGTAGCGGGTGCGATGCTCGATGGCGCCGCTGGCCCAGTCGCGCGCGTAGACGTGCACCGCGCCGCCGGCATCGGCCAGGTACAGGCGCGAGCCGTGCGTGTCCAGGCGCAGCGCGGTCGGTTGCGCGACGTCGGCTGCGTGCGGCGTGCTGGCCACGTGCGCCAGACGCCCGTCGCCGCCGCGCGCGAACATCGCGATGCCGCCGCTGCCGAGCGCGTAGAGATAGCCGTCGCCCGGCGCGGCGACGAGGTCGCGCACTGCCGCGATGGCCGCGACGGCGCCGCTGCGGATGACCTGTCGGTAGGTGAGCCGCCCGCTCGATGCATCGATATCGAACGTGGTGATGGCGTTCGACGTCGGGGCCACGGCGTACAGCTGGGCGCCGTCGCGCGCCAGATGCAGCCGGCGCACGCCGCGGATGACGTTGCTGTCGGGCTGGATCGTGCCGAAGCCGTCGCGCACGCGCTCGACGAAGGTCAGCAGGCCGGTGAGCGCGTCGCGCCGGAACACGGCGATCGAATCGGCCGCCGGCGCCGCGACGTAGACGAAGGTGTCGTCCGCCGACAGCAGCACCTGCGCCGGCCCTTGCAGCCCCGCGACGGCGCCGCTGCCCGACGTGAGCTTCTGCACGAACGTGTGTGCGCCCGTCTCCGGATCGCGTGCGAACACCACGAGGCTGTTGTCGCTGGCACCGGTGACGAGCACGTGGCGACCGTCGGCGCTGACGGCCACATTCGACGCGCCGCCGAGGCCGCTCACGGTCGCCTCGCCGAGCGTGCTGCCGTTGGCGATGACGAGCGGCGTACCCAGATCGCCGAGCGCATCGAGCTCGAACACCAGCAGCGAATTCGTTGCCGCGTTCGTGGCGTAGAGACGCGCACGGTCGGTCGTGACCGCGAGTTCGCCGATGCCGGCGATGGCCGGATGGGACGCGGCGCTGCGTTCGTCGACGAATGCCAGCGGCACGTTGGCATCGCAGGTCCACGCGCTGGCGCCGGCCAGCATGCCGCCGGTCGCGGCCGGGAACACCGGCACCAGATCGACCAGCTGCGCACCGATCGCATCGGACAGCCCCGCGTTGGCCACCGACACCGCGTACTCGACCGACGTGCCCGCGACCACCGTGCTGCGGTTGTCGGTCTTGTCGATCGACAGGTCCGGATTCGGCTGTAGCGCGTTGCTGTCGGTGGCGGTGTTGTCGGGTGCGTTGAGTTCCTCTTCCGGCACGCGGGTCTGCGCGGTGACGGTGTAGTCGAGGCTGCCGAGCGCGTTGGGGAAGATTTCGCCGCCGATGGCGAAGTCCACGTGCCCGTCGGGCGCGATGTCGATCTGCGTCCCGCCCAGCGCCTGCGGGCCCGACACCGGGCACCGCGATCCGCGCTCGCGCGCCCACACGCCGATGCCGCCCGCGACGTCGTTCGCGCCGGTGTAGAGCTGCCGCGCGTCGGCCGACAGCGCGAGCGCGGCGGCACCGGTGAGCACCGGCGCGTCGACGGGCAGGTACGCGTCGAGCTGCACCGGTTCGGTGCCAAGCAGGCTGAAGAGCGCAAGACCGCCGCTGCCGGCAACGTACAGTCGCTTCTGGTCCGGATCGAATACAAGCGCACGCGGCTGTACCAGTCCGGAGACGCCGTCGACGCCGTTTTCGATGCTGGCATCGAACGTGAACGCGTTGTCGTCGAACTCGAAAATGCCGACCTGGTCGCCACCGGCCGCCGCGACGAACACGCGACCGTCGGCCACCAGCATCGACGCCGGATCGAGCAGCGCGTCCGTTTCCAGCTCGAAGTTCTGGATCACGTCGGCGAACGCCAGCAGGCCAGTGGCCGGGTTGCGCGCGAATGCGGCGAGCGACTGGTTGTCGCGCGCCACAGCGAACACGGTGAGTCCGTCGGCGCTCAGCGCGAGGTCGCTGATGCCGTTGAGCCCGTCGACACCGGCCTGGCTCTGGCGCACGAGCCCGAGCGTGGTCAGCGCGCCGTTGCCGGCGTTGATGCCGAACACCACGATGGCGTCGTCCAGCGCGCCGGCCGCGTACAGGTGGCGGCCGTCGGCCGAGCGCGCGAGCGCGGTGACGCCGCCGAGTCCGTCGATGCCGAGTTCGCCGTCCTGGTACTGCGTGACGAAGCTCAGCTCGCCGGTGACCGCATCGCGCGAGAACAGTGCGATGGAGTCGCTGCTGCGACCGGCCACGTACAGGTGGCGCGCGTCGCCGGACAACAGCAGGTCGGCGGCGCCGCCGATGCCCAGGACGCCATCGCTGCCGTTCGCATAGAGTCTGCTTTCGGTCAGCCCGCCGTTGAGCGGATCGCGCCGGTACGCGATCACGGTGCCGGCGCCGTCGCGCGTGCCGGCGGCATAGGCGTGGTTGCCGAGCGGGTCCAGCGCCAGCGCCTGCACCGTGGATGTGGCGCCGGAATCGAGCACGGACTGGAACAGGTCGAGTACGCCGGGCACCGGCGTCGGACTGCAGGTCCAGGCCACGTCGTAGAGCGCCGGCGGCACGTTGTCGTGCAGCGTCACCGCGCTGGCGTAGGTGGGTCCGAGATTGGCGATGCGCACGTTGTAGTCGATGCGGTCGCCCGGGATCGACACGGTGGCGCCGTCGTCCACCGTCGCCACGAGATCCATCGCCGGCGACAGCACCGTGTTGCCGTCGGTCGCGCTGTTGTTGCTCGGGTCCGGGTCGGATACCCCGAGCGCGGCCACCGTGGCGGTGTTGACCAGGCGTCCGCCGGCGGTGTTCGACACCACGCCCGTGGCGAGGAAGGTCACGCTGCCGCCGACCGGCAGCGCGATGCCGTCCTCGTCGATGTTGCCGTTGCCCGACGGCGGACAGCCGCCACCGCCGCCGCCGCTGCAGGTCCACTGCACCGAGGCGAACTGCGACGGGAACGGATCGGACACGCGCGCCGACGGCACCGCGCTGGGGCCGTTGTTCTGCACGCGGATCACGTAGGTCACCGCATCGCCGGGCGCGACGCCGCCGAGGCCGTCGAAGATCACGTCGGCGTAGGCCAGATCGCTGGTGTCGGGCTGCGGCGCGGGATCGCGCACGAACGTGGCCAGCGCGTTGTCGATGGACGACACCGCGTAGAGCTGCTCGCCATCGGGCGAAACGATCACGTCGGCGACGCCGTCGAGGCCAAGCACCTGTCCGCCGGTCAGCGGCGCCTCGTCGCCGAGCGTCACCACGCCCGCGAACGCCGGCACGCCGCTGGCGGCATCCACGGTGAAGCGCGCGATGGCATCGGCCGACGCGCCGGCAACGTAGATCGCCGCGCCGTCCGGGCTCCGGCGCAGGCGCGTCGCGCCGGTCACGCCACTGCCGGACACGGCCTGCGCGAAGGTCAGCGCGCCGGTGCCTGGGTCGCGGGTGAAGTGCACGAGGTTGCCGCTGCCGGCGGCAAGCACGTACAGGTGCGTGCCGCTCGCATCGAACGCCAGCGCGCGCACGCCGCCCATGCCGCTGACGCCGCCGGCGTCGTTGAGCAGGCGCGAGACGAAGCCGAGCTGGCCGAAGCCGGAACTGCCCGGATTCGGATTACGCGTGAACAGCGCCACGCTGTCGGCGCCGGCGCCGAGCGCGTAGACGTGTTTGCCGTCGGGCGAGGCGATCACGTCGATCGGCGCCAGGATGCCGTCGACGCCGCCGACGCCGTTCTGCACCACGCTGCGGTAGGTCAGTGCGCCGAACGTCGCGGATGCAGGCTCCGCGTCGCGCGCGAACAGCGCGATCGCGTTGGAGAACTCGCTCGCCACGTACAGGTGCAGGCCGTCCGCGCTCTGCGCGACCGCGCGCGCGCCGGACATGCCTGCGACGCCGAGCACGCCGTTCTGGTCCAGGTCGATCGGATCGAGCGTGCCGTCGCCGCGCGCGAAGGACACGATGGCGTTGTCGACCTGGCCGACGGCGTAGACGTGGGCGCCGCCGTGCGCGAGCAGCACGTCGCTGACGCCACCGAGCCCGGCGACACCGCCCACGCCGCTGCGCACCACATTCGCGAAGCGCACGCGGCCGAAGTCCGGCAGGCCCGGATCGGCCTGACGGCGGAACACGCCGAGCGCGTTGTCCTGCGCCGCCGCGACGACGAATCCGTCGGCATCGCCATCGATCGCGACCGCGCCGGAAAGACCGTCGAATTCGGCCAGGCCGTCGTCCTTGGTGATCGACAGATCGGCGACGCTCGAAATCACGTCGACGTCGCTCGCGGCGTCGTTGCCCGGGTTGTCGTCGGAGTTCGACTGCACGCTCGCGTCGTTGCGCAGCGGGCACGCCAGATCGCTGCGCACCCGCACCGTGATCTCGAACGACAGCGTGCCGCCGGCGGCGATGTCGACCGGCACCGCGTCGAGCGGACCGCTGCCGCTGGGCGGACAGAACGAATCCACCTGGCGCCGGAACTGCACCACCGCCCCCTGCAGCGTGCCGGCGACGTAGACCTGATTGAGCGCATCGTCGACGACGATGCCGGTGGCGCCGGCAAGGCCGTCGATGTCGCTCGATTCATTGGTGCGCTGCCCGAGGTAGCGCAGCGAACCGTCGCTCGGATCGCGCGCGAACCAGGCCACCGACGCGCCGCCCTGCCCGGTGACGTACAGATGCCGGTCGTCGGCGGTCAGCGCGGCGCGGCGCGGCGTCAGCAGACCCAGTGTGCCGGCGCTGTCCTGCACCACGCTCGATGCCAGCGCGAGATTGCCGAAACTGCCGCCGGGCACGATCATCCGCCGCAGCACCACCACGCGGTTGGCATTGGCGACGGTGAGATAGAGGAATTCGCCGCTGCTGTCGAACACGCCGGACGACACGCCGTCCAGCGGCACCGCGAGATCCGCGCCGCTGCGCGCGCTGCGCCACGAAAGTTCGCCGGTGGCGGTATCGCGCTTGAAGACGATCACCGTCGCGCCGGAGCCCGACAGTGCGTAGAGATGCTCGCCGTCGGGCGACACCACGGTGAATTCGACGTCGGCAAGACCGGCGACGGTGTTGCCGGCATCGTCCGGATCGTTGACGCCGTTCTGTTCGCTTTCCAGATACGTCAGCGCGCCGGTGGTGGCGTTGCGCGCGAACACCGCGATCGCATCGTCGTTGGCGCCGGCCACGTAGAGATGCGCGCCGTCCGGGCTCAGGGCCACGTGCAGCGCCTGGTCCAGCCCCACGATGCCGCGTTTCACCTCGACCAGTTTTGCGGTCTCGCCGGTGGGCGGATGGATCGCGTACACCGTCACGCTGTCGGAAATCCGGCTGGCGACGTACAGGAACTTTCCGTCCGCGCTCGCGACGACGCTGCGCGCGCCTTCGAGCGAATCCACCGCGCTGCCGCCGAGCGGCGCGCCGTGGCGGATCTGCAGCGCCTGCGTGAGCGTGCCGTCGACTGGATCGCGTGCGAACAGCGTCACGTTGTTGTCGAGCACGCTCGCGGCGGCGAGATAGGCCGGATGCGGCCCGGCGCCGTCGCTGTCGGCCAGCAGGGTCACGCTCGCGACCCCGCCGAGCGCGCCGGTGCCGACGTCGCCGCCGAAACGCGCGTCGACGAAATCGAGCGCGCCGGAACCGCTCGCGATGCACGTCCAGAGCGCGGTCTGCGGCTCGAAGCCCGAGGCGCAGCCGGGCGCGCCTTCGGCATCGAACAGATCGGTCACGAGCACCGGATGGCCGGGACCGTTGACCACGTTGCTCGGCCCCGCGTTGCGCACGTCGAGCGTGTACGTGACCGTTTGCCCGCCGACCACCGACACCTGGTCGTTGGTCTTCTCGATCGACAGGTCGCCCGACACCTCGAGCGTGCTGGTGTCGGTGGAGCTGTTGTTGCCGGTGTCCGGATCGTCGACGCGCTCGGGCGGCGCGACGGTGGCGGTGTTGGACAGCGTGCCGGTGGCGCCGGGCAGGATCGAGGCCGTGGCGGTGTAGACCAGGGTGCCACCGACGCCGATGTCGACCAGATCGTCGATGTCGCCGGCGCCGCTGACGCTGCACGAGGAACCGGTGCCGACCGCGAACGACGCCAGCGCGCCATCGCCGAAGCCCGCTGCATAGACGTTGCGCGAATCCGGGCTGACCGCCAGCGCGTAGACCGCGTTGATGCCGTCGACGCCGTCGGCCTCGTCGCTGCGCACCTCCACCGGATCGAGTGCGCCGAAACGCGCGCTGCTGCGGTTGAGATCGCGATCGAGCACCAGCACGCTGTGGCTGAACTGCGCCGCCACGTAGACGCGCTTGCCGTTCGGCGAGACGGTGATGTCGCGCGGGCCGACGAGCTTGGCGAAGCCGGCGCCTGCGTTGTTGTACTGGAACAGCGGACGCACCGTGCCGTAGGCCAGGCTGGTCGGATCGGTCACGCGCTGCAGCACGTGGATGCGGTTGCTGTTCTGGCCGACGATGTACACGTGATGGACGATCGAACCCACGCCCGGATCGCCGCTGTCCACCGCAGGCGGCATCGCGATCGCCATCGGCCGCTCGTTGCCGCCCAGCACCAGCGACTGCAGGAAGCTCAGGCGTCCGAACGCGGCGCTCAGACTGTCCGCGTTGCGGTTGAACACCACCACCGCGTTCGAGGTGACGCCGACGCCGAGCACCTGCGCGCCGCCGTCGAGCACCTGCAGATCGCGGATGCCCGCCATGCCGGACACGCCCACGTCGCTGCCGCGGATCACGCTGTCCCAGGTCATCTGCAGCGTGACCGCATCGCGGCGGAACACGCCGATCGAGGCTTCGAACGAGCCTGCCACGTACACCGAACGGCCGTCGCCGCTGAGTGCGATGCCCTGCGCACCGAGCAGACCGTCGACACCGCCGACGCCGTCCCGGAACGTCTGCGTCTGGCCGCTGCCGGCGCGCAGCTGGCCGAAGGCGGCGTCGTTTTCGTCGTCGACGCGGCGGAACCAGGTGACGCTGTGGTTCTCCTCGCTGCTGACGAACAGGGCCTTGCTTTCGGCATCGAGCATCAGCCGGCTGGGGCGCGCGAGTCCGGCGAATCCGGCGTCGGAACTCGAATAGCTGGCGAGGAAGGTCAGGTGCCCGCCGGCCGTGTCGGTGGTGAAGCCGGCATTCGGATTGCGCGCGAACACGGTCAGCGACTCGTCCTGCAGGCTGAGCACGTAGACGTGCGCACCGTCGTGGCTGACCACGGTATCGACCGGCGCGAGCATGCTGTCGATCGTCGGCGGCTGGCTGCCGCCGCCGTACGCGTCGCCCTGGCGGTCGTCCTCGACGAAGGCGAACAGCGGATCGGGCGCGCGCCGCTGGAACACGAGCAGCTGCTGCGCCGGTGTCACGCCGGACGCGGACGCGACGAGCACATGGCGGCCGTCGCCGCTGACCAGCACGTCCGACGGCGCCAGCAGCGCCGGATTGTCGCCGCTGCCGAAACGCTCCTCGACCGGCGTGCCGCCGCTGCCGGACAGTCCGCCGCTCGAGGTGTTGCGGCGGCTCGTGAACAGCAGGTCCGCGTCGCGGTTGCTGCCGAGTACGTGTTCGCCGTCGGGCGCAACCGTCAGACGCACATCGCCCGAGAACGCGGTGTCGCTGTAAACGATGCGGCCGACCTCGTCCGACGACGGCACGCCGAGTGTGCCCTGCCAGGTCGCGAGCACGAGCGTGCCGGCGCCGCCCACGGCGATGTAAAGATGCTTGCCTGACGGCGGCAGCGCGAGATCCGTGATGCCGGGCGTGACGTCGGCGACCAGGCTGTCGACCAGGCTCAGTCGCCCGAGCGGCGTGCTGCCCGGCGTGGTGTTGATCGCGAAGCGTGCGACGCCGCCGCCCGTGGTCGACGCGACGAACAGCATCGCGTCGGCAAGCGAGATCGCCATCGGCCCCGGCGCGGCGGGCACGCCCTCGGTCTGCGGCGGATCGGTCGCCAGCACGAACAGCGGCAGGCCGCTCACCGCATCGCGGCGGTAGATCGAGATCTGCTCGCCACCGCTGACATAGAAGTGCGTCGCGGTCATCACGATGCGGCGCGGCGTGACCGGCAGCCCCGCGCTCACCGCGCCGGCGAACGACAGCCGCCCGTAGGCCGGATCGGCCGGATTGGTGACGCGGTTGAATGCGACGATGGAACTGGGTGCGCCGGGCGGCGACGCCGGCGCATGCGACAGCACGAACAGCATCGCGCCGTCCGGACTCAGCACCAGGTCCACCGGATTGCGCATGCCGGTGACGGTGGCGCCCGAATCGCTCACGTCGTTGATGCCGTCGGTTTCGGTCTCGATCTGTGCCACGGCGCCGAAGCCCAGCCCCGGCACCTGGTTGCGGTTGAACACGAACACGCGGTTCTCGCTCGAACCGATCTCGTACACGTGGCGGCCGTCGGCGCTCATCACCGCGGCGTGGCCGGCGGTGCCGGCCGAGCCTGCAAGCGCGAGGAATTCGAGGTTGCCGGGCACCGGCGTCGTGGCGCGGCAGGTCCAGCTGACGTTGTCGAGCTGCGGCGGAAAACTGTCCTGCACGCGTGCGCCGAATACGTCATCCGGACCGTCGTTGGTGACGGTGATCGAGTACTCGGTGCTGCCGCCAGGCGTTACGCTGCTGCGGTTGTCGGTCTTGTCGATCGCAAGATCCGCGTCGCCGCCGAGGCCGGAGGTGACGCTGGCGGTCTGGGTGACGCCGTTCCAGTCGAGCGTGGCGGTGTTGACGATCGGCTCGCCGGTGGGGAACTCCACCGTCGGCACGCGCACGTCGAAACGGAGCTGGCTGCCGGGCGCGAGATCGACGTCCGCGTCGAGCGGGCCGGTGCCGCTCGCCGGACAACCGGCGCCGGCGGGACCGGCGAGCGGCTCGCAGGTCCAGCTGGCGTCGGCGCTCGCGAGTTGCACGTCGTCAAGCGGGTCGGCCACGTTGACCTGCGCGAAGCTCGGGCCGCTGTTGGACACCGTCACGCGATAGTCGAGCAGGTTCGGCGTCACCGTGTCGTCGAGTTCGAGCAGCGATTTGGCGATCGTGAGCCCGGCCTGCGGCACGAGCAGCGTGTCGGCATCGGCGTCGGCATCGTTGGCCGCGTTGACATCGGTGATGCCCGGCGGCAGCGACGAGGCGACATCGAATTCCAGCGTGCCGGTGGCGCGCGGGTCGAGGCGACCGCGCAGGGTGAACACGACTTCGCCGCCGCTCGGAAGATCCACGTGCGCGTCGATGCCGTCGGCAATGACCGGGGCGGTCGGCGCCGACACGCCGCAGACGCTGCTGTTGGTGTTGCAGCAGGCGCCGCCGGTGGCGCTGCATTGCCAGCTCGACGTGCCGGCGGTGAAGCCGGCCGTGGTGGCACCCGCGAACACCGGCAGCAGGCCGCTGACGGCCACGTTGTTGGCCGCGATGAAGCCACCGTTGCGCACCCGCACGGTGTAGGTGTGATCGACGCCGGGCACCGCGGCGAGCACGCCGTCGTCGGTGATCACGCCGACATCGGTGCCCACGGTCACGTTCACGGTCGCGGTGCTGGTGCGCGTGTCGGCGGTGCCGACCAGTTCGAGCGACGGCGACAGCGACACCGTGGCCGTGTTGCCGATGGCGGTGGTCACCGACGGCGCCACGGCGGCATTCACCACCATCGTGCTGGAGCTGCCGGCGGTGAGCTTGAAGGCGCGGTTGGCGAAGCTGCCGGTGCCCGAGGTCAGCGGCACCGGGCAGTTGTCGATGCCGTAGTCGCCGTCGACGGTGGCGCTCCCGACGCAATAGCTCCAGCACGGCGTGGCGGCGGACGCGCATTGCGGCGGCGGGCTGCCGACGATGCCGCTGGCGAAGGTGTCCGAGAGCAGCGCGCCCTCTTCTGCATTCAGCGCGCCGATATCGCTCGGGCCGAGGTTCTCGACGGTGATCTCGTAGCTGAAGTACGACCCCGGCGACACCGTCGCCGACGCCGCCGGCGGCGTCGCCTCGCTCACGCGCACGAGCTTGGTCACGCGCAGCGCGGCCTGGCGCAGGATGCTCAGCGACACCGTGGCGCTGTTGTCGCTGCCGTCGATGTCGTTGGCGGCCGTGGGCACGGTGACGGTGGCGAGGTGTTCGAGCGGCAGCGGCGGGTTGTCGGTCTGCACCATCGACGAGGCGTAGGCCACGTCCACGGTGTAGACCGCGGCGCCGCCGGCGGGCAGCGCCAGGCTCGCATGCGCGATGTTGCCGCTGCCGCTCGACGGGCAGGTGGCGCCGCCGGAGCCGGCACAGCTCCACTGGCTCACCGTGACGCCGGCCGGCGCGGTATAGGCCGCGCCGACGCCGGTGGCGCCGTCGGGCCCTGCGTTCGCGACGGTGAAGGTGAAGCTGCCGGTGGCGCCCGGGGTGTAAGTGGTGGCGGCCGAAGCCATCGCGATCGACACGTCGCTCGCGGCGACCCGCGTGCTGCTGACGGAGAGCGCCGGCGCAAGGCCGGTCACCGACGCATTCACCACGAGCGGCGAGCCGGTCGCGCCGAAGGCCCACACGATGTTGCTCGCGGTCAGCGTGATGCTGCCGCCGACCGGCACCGTCACGTTGTTGCGGGTGAAATTGGGCGCGGTCAGCGCGCCGGAACCGCAGTTGGCGCCCGAGCTCGTCGCGCAGCTCCAGCTGCCGGAGGCCGCCGCGCCGGCGGGGAAAGCCACAGACACGGTCGTCGCCGGCGTGGGGTCGACGCCGGTGTTGCGCAGCGTCAGCACGTACGGCCCGGTCGCCGGCTGGCCGGCCTGGTAGGTCGCCGGGCCGGTGAACGTGGACGTGGAGAGGTCCGGTGCCGGAATGCGCGTGCTGCTCACGCTCAGCGCGGGCGCGATGCCGGTGACCGACGAACCCACGGTCAGCGGCGTGCCGCTCGCGGCCAGCGCCCAGGCCACGTTGCTCGCGGTGAAGGTCACCGTGCCGCCGGCCGCGACCACCACGCCGGTGCGGCTGAAGCTCGCCGCGCCGAGCGCGCCGGTGCCGCAGGCGCCGCCGGCGCTTGCCACGCAGCTCCAGCTTCCGGCGCTGGTGGAACCGGCGGGAAACGTCACCGCCACCGGAATCGCGGCCGTGGGATCGTCGCCGGTGTTGCGCAGGGTCAGCACGTAGCTCGCGCTGGCCGGCTGGCCGGGCTGGTAGCTTGCCGGGCCGGTGAAGGTGGAATCGCCCAGGTCCGACGCGGCCTGCGCCTGCGTGCCCGCGAACAGTCCGAGCAGGACGACGAAGCCCCGCAGGGCCCGGGAAATCGCGCGTACGCGTCTGGATCGCTTGATCACGGTGTCGCCCTGTCGACACCGTTCCCGCACACCCCGCGTCGCAACGCGGGGCAACGCCCCGGGCTGCCGCGTCGCGACAGCGCCAGGTGCGCCCGGAAATCGGCATCCTGATTGCCTTTGAATCCCCATCCGGCGGCATTCCCCGCCGGATCCCATGCCCTGCTTCCGCTGCGGTTCCGCCACCGGCCCCCCGCCGGTGCGAAACCCTGGCCCGGTCGGCGCCACCGCGCCGCCCCGGGCCAGCCCCTGCCCCGCCCGCTCGCGACCCCGACACGGCCGCGGATTGCCCCGTACTCGCGTTACATTTGTCGCTGCTTCAAGTAGCGGAAAGCTCTCGGCGCAACTGGCAGCATGGGAGACAGACGGCGCTCTTTGGCAGACAAACGGTCGAGTTGCAACGATTTATGTGCGTTACATCACATTTCGTGCGTATTGCATTTGAGGGTTCCGACGGCGGACGAGCCGTAACAGTCCGCATCCGCGTCCCGGCACCGGAGCCCCTGGGATCGGCGTGCCATGGTCGAACCGCCGCTTCGTTGCCCCGCCGCCCCCGTCCTGCGGTCCTGCCCGCGACCCGAGTACCGCGATGACCCTCCGTCAGGCCCTGCGATCCCTCAGACGTGCACCGGCCTTCACGGCCACCGCCGTGCTCGCCCTTGCCCTCGGCATCGGCGCGGCCGGCGCGATGTTCGCCGTGGTCTACGGCGTGCTGCTTGCCCCGCTGCCGTATCCGGATGCGGACCGCCTGGTCGACCTCGGCCTGCGCACACCGGGCAACGGCGACAGTCCCCAGCCGCTCGCGCTGCACCTGACCTACGCGCGGCATGCGCGGACGCTCGACGGGGTCGGCTTCCACCGCACCGGCAGCGCCAACGTCTGGACCGAAGGCGACGATCCCGTGGCGCAGAGCGTGGTCGTCACCTGGGTGAGCGCGTCGGTGCTGCCGCTGCTGCGGGCCACTCCGCTGCTGGGGCGCGGCTTCGACGCGGAGGAAGAGCTGCGCAGCGGACCGGAGGCCGCCATCCTGAGCGAGGCCGAGTGGCGGACGCGCTTCGGCGCCGCGCCCGACGTCATCGGCGGGACGGTGATGGTCAACAGCGTGCGCCGCACGATCGTCGGCGTGATGCCGGCGGGATTCGCCTTTCCGACGCCGGCCACGCGTCTGTGGCTGCCGGCGAAGCGCAACGACGACGCACACCTCGGCGACTTCGCGTATTCGGGCGTTGCGCGCCTCGCCCCGGGGGTGACCGCGGCGCAGGCGCAGCGCGACCTGGCCGACGTGCTGCCGGCCGTCGCGCAGGCGTTCCCGCGGCTGGACGCCGGCGGTTCGACCGCCGCCTGGCTCGCCGACACGGCCCCGGTGCCGGTGGTGGTGCCCCTGCGCGAGCACGTCACGGCCGACATCGCACCCACGCTGTGGATGCTGGCTGCGGCCGCCGGGCTGGTGCTGCTCGTGGCGTGGGCGAACGTGGCCAACCTGCTGCTGCTGCGTGCGGACGCGCGCCAGCCCGAGTTCGCCGTCCGCGCCGCGCTCGGCGCGGGCCGCCTGCGCAACGCGGCCGCGTTCCTCGCCGAGGCGGTGCTGCTCGGCGCCACGGCCGGCGCGCTCGCGCTGCCGCTGATCCACGCCGCCATCGCCGCGCTGGTCGCCTTCGGCCCCGCCGACGTGCCGCGGCTCGCGGAGCTGGGCGTGGGCGTACCGACCGCGGCCTTCGTCGCGCTGCTCGCGACGGCGAGCGCGGCCGTGTGCGCGGCCGTGCCCGCGGGCCGATTGCTGCATGCGGATCGCCTGTCCGCGCTGCGCGACGGCGCCCGGGGCGCCTCGGCCGGAACGCCGCGCCTGCGGCTGCGTGCGGCCATCACCGCGCTGCAGATGGCGGTGGCGCTCGCGGTCACGACCGGATCGATCCTGCTGCTGCGCACCGCGCATGCGCTCTACGCGCAACACCCGGGGTTCGACACCGCGCAGGTGACGACGCTGCGCACCCAGCTGCCGTTCGCGCGCTACGACGACGCGGCATCGGTCGCGTTCTACGCCCGCCTTGCCGAACGGGTGCGCGCCCTGCCGTCGGTCCGGAGCGCGGGCGTGGCGATGAAGGTGCCGCTGGGGCGCGGCGAGATGCCGGAGGAGACGTTCCGCGCCGACGCCTCAGGTCGGAGGCGGTCGCTGCCGGTGAACATCGTCGACGACGGCTATTTCTCCGCACTGTCGATCCCGCTGCTCGCCGGGCGCGGATTCCGTCCGCTCGATGCCGAGCGCGGCACCGACGTGGTCATCAGCCGCCGCGCGGCACAGGCGCTGTTCGACGACGCCGACGGAACCGCCTCGGTGGGCAGGCGACTGACGCTGGCGCCGGCCGGACCGGCCTATACCGTGATCGGCGTGGTCGGCGACGTGCGCGACCGCGATCTGGCCACCGCGCCCGAACCCGTGCTCTACCGCCCCCTGGTCGTGCCGGGCGCGCCGGACGTGGAGCCGGCGGCGCGGCGCAACATGGCGCTGGTGGTGCACGCGTCCGGCGCGCCCGATGCGCTCGTGCCGGCGCTGCGGCAGATCGTGCGCGAGCTCGACCCCACCGTGCCCGTCTACGGCGTCGAAACCCTGGACGCAGTGCTGCGCGCTTCCACCGCGCGGTTGTCGCTGGTGCTGGCACTCGCGGCGGTGGCCGCGGGCGTCACCCTGCTGCTCGGCGCGGTCGGGCTGTACGGAGTGATGTCGTACATGGTCGCGCTGCGCACGCGCGAGTTCGGCATCCGCGCCGCGCTGGGAGCGACGCCGCGCACGATCGCACGCCAGGTCGCCGCGCACGCGCTGGCGCTCACCGTCGCAGGCATCGCGGTCGGGAGTCTGCTGCACGCGGCGGCGGTGCCGTTCCTGCGCGCCTTGCTCTACGGCGTGACCGCGGGCGATCCGCCGACGCTTGCCGCCGCCGTTGCCGTGTTGCTCGCTACTGCCGCCGTCGCCAGCTGGCTGCCCGCGCGCCGCGCCGCGCGCGTTGCGCCGGCGGCGGCGCTGCGCTCGCTGTAGCGACGGGCACGGTGCAGGGACGGGTGTTTTGTGGAAGTAACCATAGAGTTGGCCGCTCTTGGTAAACATAAATTGGCCGGCCCGAGTGAAATCTCCCGCCGCAAATCGCCCGCGGTCTGATCACCTTCGCCACGTCACCTGACTAGCTTGGCCAGCGGAACTGACCGCGACAGGCAAGCACACGACCGACCGTTCCCGACCAGGAGCGGACGTTAAGCATGCTTGCATGACGCCAGCCGTCCGTCGTGCCAAGCTTGATTCAGTTGTGAAAGAATTCAGTACAAGACGAGTGCCGCGTGCAGTTTGTCCTTGTCGTGGCTTTGCGGTAAAAACAAGTCCAGCGACTGGAGCAAAAAATGATGGTCAAAACACCAGCTGATCTCCGCGCTATGGAGGGGTTAGTTGCGTTATCGGAAGACGAGTCGCGGCATGTATTCCGAGCATTTCCAAGGCTGCCTTTCTCGCTCTTCTCGGCGCTCTGATTCAACGTGGACACCCTGCGCGTCGATATCGCTTACAGGCCATTACGCATCGGCTGGGTCATCAAGTCGGGCGACATTCTGGCGTTCCGCGAGGCTGTTCGATTGTCCCACACACTATGGGGCGGACGCTTCAACCCGATTGTATTTGCCGATCGCGAAGACGAGGCACGACGGCTGGTGGACCTGTTCCGCGTTGACTTCCTGCTGCCGGTTGGCGATAGCGAGGAGGCAAAGCAATTCCCGAAGAAATTTCCGCATCTGATCAACCCACTCTGGCACGACACCCTCTTCATCGGAGGGCCTAAGGAAAGCAAGCGAGCCAACGTCCTGGACGTGCACAACGCGCTGGTACATATGCGCGACAGTCCTGAACGGAAGGCGATGATCGAAAAGGGCTTCCGCGTGTACAGCTGGCAGCCAGATGACTCGCTGTCTGATGTCTTCCTCATGCACTTCGGCGCCTACCCGGACGCCGAGCAGACTGGCATTGACTACAGTGCGATGGTGAGGGAGTTCCTAGAGCCCGCTGAGATCGCAGTGGATGCGAAACTTCCGATCTCCGCCAACACCATAGACCATCCCAGCATCGCCTATCTGGCGCGACATGGGACTGAACGCCATCACAGCATCGAGGCCGGTTGGAGCTATCCAGGGTTTTTCGTGGGCCATGCGGATAACCTCGACGACCTGATCTGCGCTTGGAATCTCCGGGCCTCAGATATCCAATTGCTCTTTATTGACCCACGGCACCTCGCGCGATTTAGCGAGATCATCCCGCCTTGGGAGAAGATCATGCGCGAGTCCCTAGCGCATCGGCATGAGTGGGAGCGCAGGCTGGCGGTCTGGACGCGGAGCGAAGATACCGAGTCCGCCCGCGCCCATTTCCCCGACAAGGAACTGACACTCTGCTCCGTTTCGGAACACATGTGGAACGGCCGAAACGTCAGGCCGCCGATGATGCACTTCGATCAAGCTTCGGTGCTAGGTGTGTTGGGTCGCGACAACGGTCAGCCTAAGGTTTCGTTCCCACTGAGCGAGAAACCTTTTTGCGGCGACACCTGGTTCCACACCCAGCACTTGGTAGCGTCAGTATCGCTCTTGAGCGGCCTCTACGGCGACGATCACTACACCCTGCGTCCGCCCTACTTGCCGGAACTCAACGAATTCTGTGCGCGGACGATGCACTTTCAATACAGCAAGCTACGCCTGGAATCCGAGCGCATCGGCATAGTTATTGACGCAGCAGAGGCCGATGTCTGGCTGAACGCGTTGCCAGTAGCCGATCTTGTCGAACGGATCTTCCGTTTGGCTGGATACCAATCCAAGCTCAGCAATGGAGGACTGATCGCACGCCAGCTGATCGCACGTCTCGGCGGTCTGCAAGGCGCCCGTGCATTCAAGATTCACGGTGTCAGGCGTTTGATCAAGACGCATGGTCCGTCTGGTTCATTCTCGAAGAAGGCGGCGCTGCAGCTGATCGGCGGGAAGGATCCGAGACGCCCCGACGCGAAGTTCAGCGACCATGAAGACTTGCATGTCGGCCCACGCCTTCGTGGAGAGAAGCTCACTCCGTCGATGGTCTTCGCTCAAATGCTCAAGAAGGGGCTCTTTCGCATGGGTCGCGAGCTGACGTGTCCGGGCTGTCGTCTCCCGAGTTGGGTGGCGCTCGACACTCTGAAGCAGAAGGTGGTTTGCGAACTGTGTGGCGAAGAGCATGACGCAACGGGACAACTGCTTGACGGCGACTGGGCCTACAGGCGCTCCGGCATTCTTGGCACGGAGAAGAATGCGATGGGCGCGATTCCGGTCGCGTTGACGCTTCAACAGCTGGACGCCAACCTGACCAGTTCGAGAAGCGAGTCAGCGTACTCCCTATCACTGAACTTGACACCCGATGGGGCGACCGACAATAGCTGCGAGATTGATTTCGTCTGGGTAATTCGCAGGCCCTATCCCCGTAAGACAGCCATCATTCTTGGTGAATGCAAGGACGTTGGGCCGATCAATCCGGAAGAGTTCAAGCGGGATATTGAAACGCTGGTGCGCATCGCAGATGCTTTGCCGGCAAAGCGCTTCAAAACATTCCTTCTGGTATCGAAGCTGAGTCCGTTCACTGCCGAGGAGATCGAGTGTGCCAAGGGGCTAAACACCAAGCACAAGCAGCGCGCCATCTTGTTGACTGAGCGCGAGCTCGAGCCATATCACCTCTACGAGCGCACGAAGGCCGACTTTGATATCGACCGACATGTGAGGTCACCCGAGGATTTGGTAAGGGCGACAGCGACAATGTATTTCAACGACGCACAAGCCGCGCCCAACTTCGCGCCGACGTGAAAATCGTCGGCGGAGCGCATCACTGACTACAAAGCCGACTATCGTCACCATGACCACCGCCTGCGTCACTTGAATGGCCGGGATGGGTCGTAGGCAGCCATACCTGGATCTCTACCGGATCCCACCGAATCAGGAACTGGCCGTCGAGGAATCCACGCAAAGCGCCGCATGGTTGCGCCGCGCTGGGCACGGAGCTTGGCCCGCTGCGGCCACACAACGTTTTCGAGGCAATCATCGCGTGCCCGCAGAGGCCGCACTTTGCTTACAACCACAGTTCGTGCGGCGTTGCGGGACATCCCCGCGCGCACGCGGTTTGCGCCCCCACCACGCCGACCCGGATCAGATCAGCCCGGCTCTCCACGGCCCGGTGATGGCCACCGTGAAGCCGGGCGTGTAGACATTGGCGAACAGCCACTGGCCGTCCGGCGAAAAACAGCCGCCGGCCCACTCGGCGTCGCGGAAATCGCCGCTGAAGCCGCGCACCCCGTCCAGCTGCACATTGTTGCGCGCGAACTCGAACAGGCCGCCGCCGTCCCGGCCGATGCCGTACAGGCGCTGCGTATCGAGCTTGCTGTCCTGGCAGATCAGCATGCCGCCGCGCGGGCTGAGCACGATGTTGTCCGGATAGTCGAGCGTGGCCGGATCGGGCGATTCGTAGACCAGCAGCAGTTCGTCGCTGCCGGGCAGGTAGGCCCACAGCTGCCCGCAGGCCGCGTCGCCGCCGTCGGTGGAGGTGAAGAAGATTTCGTGGTCGGTGGCGATCACGCCCTCGAGCCGGGTGAAGCGGGCCGCGCCCTGCGCGAACCCCTGGCGCTGCACGCCGCGCGGCTCGCCGTCGGCCGGATCGACGCCGCGCGCCGGCTGTTCGATGTCGACCCAGTCGGCCGCGAAGCGCTGCCCGGCGCGCAGGCCGCGACGCAATTCCTCGCGCGACTTCACCCGCAGCATCTGCAGGCGCCCGCCGCGCACGAGTTCGCCCGGCACCTGCGGCAGGCAGCGGTAGAAGCCCGCGATCTCGTACGCATCCTCGGTGAGGTACACCGCGCCGGATGACGGGTGCACGGTGGCGGCCTCGTGCTTGAACTGGCCCAGGTCCGGCAACGGCTCGGCACGCGACAGGCCCTGCGCCGGCACTTCGAACACGAAGCCGTGATCGCGCCTGAGCACGGCCTCGCCGCTTTTGACCAGCACGGGCTGGTCGGCGCGAGAGACCCACTCCTCGCACGACAGCCACGTGTTCCACGGCGTGACGCCGCCGGCGCAATTCTGCAGCGTGCCCGACAGCGAGGCGTGCGCGGCCAGCGGCTCGCCGCGCGCGGTGTCGAACGCCAGCGTCACGGTGCCGCCGCTGCAGGCCGGATCGTAGTGCGATGCCGACGGCCCGAACGCGCCGTCGGCGCGCACCACCTCGTGGTTGCGCACCAGCGTCACGACGCTGCCGCGCGCCCGCACCACGCCCATGCCGTCGTGCGCCGGCGGCGTCGGCGTGCCGTCGGCCAGCACCTCGCCGGTCCAGCCGAAGCTGCGGTAGCGGAAGCCCTCGGGCAGCTGCAGCAGCGGCTGTCGCGTGGTTTCGTCGAGCGTGGGCCGCAGCGGCCCGTAGCCCGGCGCCGCGGCCCGGGCGCCGGCCTCGCCGGCCGCCGCAAACAGCCGGCCGAGCGGCGACAGCGCAAGCCCGAGGCCGGCACCGCGCGCACCGAGCGACAGGAAGCGCCGTCGCGCGGCCAGCGCGCGGGCGGGATCGTCGGGCAGGCGGCTCATGCGCCGGGTGGCGGCGGCGGGCGCGACGGTGCTGGCGCAGGCGCAGGCATGGGCGGCACGGTGACCGAACGGCGTGACCGCCGCATGACAAGCCACGCGATCAATGCGACGACGACGATCACGATCACCGCCAGCAGCCAGGGCCGGTAGAACACCCAGCCGCTGCCGATCGCCACCAGACTCAGCACCGCCGCCAGCAACCCGGAGACCAGCGCAAGGCCGAAGCCGACCAGCCGCCCGAGGATCGGCACCACGTCCGCCAGCACCGCCAGCGGCCGCAGCAACAGGCCGAAGCCGATCCAGCCCAGCACGAAGCCCGCCAGCCGCAGCGCCCAGCTCGCGCTGGTGTTGTCGCTGGCGGCCTCGTCGAACAGCGCCGCTGCGCCGTGCTCGCCGGACTCGACGATGAGCAGCTCCTGCCCGCGCGAGCTGCGCCAGGTGTCCAGCATGCCGGCCTGCTGTCGACCGATCACCGTGAACGCGCCTTCGGGCACGATCTGGAAGCGCACGCGCAGGTCGCCCACCTGCGGCTGCGCCGGGGTTTCGCAGGTGACGAACCAGTCGCCGGAGGGGCGGAAGATGGCAGCGAGGTTTTCCGGCAATTGCACCTGTGCGGCGGGCAGGTCCTGCCAGCCGCCGATCTGCGACGCCGCCTCGTCGCCGAGCCGGAAACCGCCGATGCGGATGTCCGCGGCGCGCCAGCTGTAGTCGCGATAGGGCATCTCGTCCGGGTTGCGGTGCGCTTCCTCCTCGCGGAAGTCGTCCGAATCGATCGGCTCGTCGTCCCACACGGTTTCGTAGCTGTAACGCGTGACCTTGCGCGTACCGCCTCCGACCTCCTTTTCCTCGCGCGTGTCCCGCCGCTCGCGCCACTGGAACATCTGCACCTGCCGACGCAACGCAAGCGCCTCGTGCTCCACGCCGAAGGTCTCGTCCGCGAGCGGTGCGCCCGCGCGTGCGCGCCCCGCCACGTGCACGAGGCGACCGTCGTTGGCGGCGTCCGGCTGCGCGCCGGCACTCTCCAGCACCTGCGCCCGGCCCTCGCTCAGCGCCTGCTCGCGCTTGACCGTGCGCCCCTCGTTCCAGAACTGCAGCGACACCGCCACCGCGAGGATCACCGCGCCGGCAAGAATCCCCTTGAACGACGCGCCGATGCGTGAAAGCCAACCGTGCCGCGTGATTTCTTCGTACGCCATCGTGTCCGAACCTCGGTGAAAAGCGGTGCGTCGACAGCGACGCATGCGAGCCGCAAGCGTGACGCCGCATCTGGCGCAGCCGCAATTCTAGCGGCGGGCGCTCGCCGACGGCAGGTCGCGCGCCAACGTGCGGGGGCGCTGCTTCACGCGTCGCCGACGCCACGTGTCCGGCAACGTCACTTGTTGCGCAACGGCAGCGTTGTCGGCTCGACGAGCAGGATACGCACATCGGCGCGGCTGCTCGGAAGCTCCCGCGGTAGGGACTTCGCCGCCTCGCGTTTCATTTGAGCATTCCCGGCTTCGGCCAGTGCAGCATGCAGCGCCTGTTCGAACGCAAGCCGCGGCGCATTGTAAAGATGCACGCCGATACCGGCGGCGACACACAGCGAGCAGGCCATCGCGAGCGATACGGCCGGCCCCCATCGCTTCGGCGCCTGCCCGGTGCGCTCAAGCGCGTGCGACAGACGCTCGAGCCCGCCGGGAGGCGGCACGCGACTTTCGCGCCACGATTCACCCTGCGTCATCGCCGACTCCCAACCATTCGCGCAACTTGGCCAACGCCGCATGCTTGCGCGAGCCGACAGTGCCCGGCGGAATGCCGAGCAAGGCCGCGATTTCCGCCACCGACAAACCACCGAATTCGCCCAGCACCACGACCTCTCGCGACGCACGCGGCAGGCGCCCGAGTGCCGCGCGCAGGCGAGTGTCCCGCTCGCGCTGCGCGGCAGCGTCCAGCGCCGTTTCGCAAGCCGCGGCGCCAGGATCGACCTCGCCCATCGGCCCCAATGCGCGCCAGCGCAGACGGTTGCGCGCAAGATTCAGCGCCGTCGTCCACACCAGCGCGTCGATGCGCGCCGCGTCCACCGTGGCGCGCTTGGCCCAGACGCGCAGGTATGCATCGTGCATCAGGTCCTGGCAGTCCTGCGCCTGCCAGAGCCAACGGTAGAGCGCATTGAAGAGCGGCGATTCGAGACGTTGGTAGCATGCGAGCAGGTCCGCTTCGTTAAGCGGCATCGCACATCAGCCGGCGTCGCCGGAGTCTGAGGACGCCACCGGATCAACGCGGATGATGTAGTAGCGCATTCCGCTCTCCGTGGACGGCGCGGGCGACACGAACGGCTGGCTCGCCAGCACGAGTGTTTGCCCGAGGACGAGCGAGGTCGACGTGGTGGTCTTGCGGTCGACGGCTCCGTGCTTGGACGGTGGAAAGTTCCTGTCGTTGAATTCGAGCGCCAGCTGGTACGCCCCGTCGGCTTTTTCGATGGTGTAGCCCAACGCCTGCTCGACGACTTCGCCCTCCGCGCCGACGCGCACGCTGTCCCAGTGGCGACGTACGCCCCGCTGTCTCCCCGGATCGACCGCAGACACGGACTCGAGATGATCGCGCAACGCAAAATGTCCTTGGCCGGCAGCCGACCGCAGTTCGTCGAGAGCCGGCTTCAGCGAACGCAATGCGGGCGCATCGCTCCCCCCGCCAGCGAGAAAATCGACGGACCAGAAGCGCAGCCGCAGCTGCGGTTCCGCGGCGCCACCGGCCGGCGTCGCCGCCATGATGGCTTGCAGGCTGCGTTCGATACTCGGATGGAGCGATGCATCCGCGACCACGATGAGCTGGCCGTGGCCCCCGAGCGAAACCTTGCCGAGCGCTGCCTGACTGCTGTCGCCGTCGGGGCGGGGACCTGCAAAAAGGGCCTGATTGAGGCTGTAGACCAACGCGGAGGCCCGGTCAGGCGGGACCTCGTAAACGCGCATCGTCTTCCCCTCCGCCTCGTCGGCCGACGGATGGCAGGCGCCGGTCAGTAATGCAGCGAACAGTACGAGCAGGACACGAAGGTGCGACATGGTGACTCCCGGCGCGGTCAGGTATCCACTAGTTACACGCGGGTGCGCTTTTTTTTCGGCCGATCGCGAACGCGATGGCTCTCACGCCCCGAGCGGGCGCGCGCTCAGTTCCGCCACCTCGTGCTCGATGCCGTAACGGCCCTTCGCGTCGCGGGTGACGCGGGCCAATGCGCAACCCGGGTCGTGGGTGAAGAAGAGGTGCACGTCGCGGGCGAGCTTGTCGTCGAGGAAGGCGCGTTTTTCGTCGATGAGCAGTTCGGGGTTGCGGTCGTAGCCCATCGTTACCGGCAGGTGCACCCACGAGCGGCCGGGGATGAGGTCGGCACAGAAAACCAGGCCGCCGTGGCCGTCGCGACCGACGATCTCGGCCAGCATCAGGCCGGGCGTGTGGCCGTGGCTGTAGTGGAAGCGCACCGCGTCGCCGAGCGCGGGCGTGTGTTCGCCGTCGACGAGTTCGAGCCGGCCGCTGTCTTCAAGCAGGCCGGTCAATTCGGGGATGAAGCTGGCGCGATCGCGCGGATGCGGCGCGGTCGCGCGGCGCCAGTGCTCGGCACCGACAACGAAGATGGCCTTCGGAAACAGCAGCTGCGGCGCCTGCCCCTCGACCCACGGCGCGAGCAGGCCGCCGGCGTGGTCGAAGTGCAGGTGGCTCAGGACCACCACGTCGATGTCTTCGTGCGAGAACCCGGCCGCGGCGAGCGAATCGAGCAGCACGTGCCGGGCCTCGTTCACGCCGAAGCGTTCGCGCAGTTTCGGTTCGAAGAAGGCGCCGATGCCGGTCTCGAACAGCACGGTCTTGCCCGCGAGCGGGCTTGCGAGCAAGGCGCGGCAGGCAAGATCGATGCGGTTGTGTTCGTCCGGCGCCGACCACGTGGACCACATCGCGCGCGGCGCGTTGCCGAACATTGCGCCGCCGTCCAGGCGCTGGGAGTTTCCGAGGATGGACCAGAGTTTCATCGTGACTCCGTTGTGTCAGATCGAACGACGGGGCGAGGTCATCGACGATGGGCTCGCGGTGTAGACAACCCCCTTCCGCTGCCGGCACCTTCCCCCGCTGCGCGGGAGAAGGAATGCCTCGATCAACGTCGCCAGCACGGGCAGCGTACGTCAACTCGGGGATCGACGTGAAAGCTTCAGGCCCACGCAGCGCCGCGACACCTATCGGAAATTTCCTTCTCCCGCGCAGCGGGGGAAGGTGCCGGCAGGCGGAAGGGGGCGCTCCTGCCCGATCAGCGATAAATCGCCGCCTCCGCGCTCGTCGCCGCCTTGCCGACACCGCCGTTGCGTCGATCGCTGCCGCCTTCCACCGCACCGGTGCGGCGGTTCCAGATCACCACCTGCATGTTGCCCCAGGTCGATTCGCCGGGATTGACCGTGTGGCCGAGCGCGCGCAGCGCGGCGAGCGTGTCCGCGTCGAACGCGTCCGGCTCGGCCGAGACCGCGTCGGGCAGGTACTGGTGATGGAAGCGCGGGCGGTCGACGGCGGCCTGCGCGCTGCCGCCGTCCATCAGTTCGAACAGGCCCAGCAGCACCATCGTGATGATGCGGCTGCCGCCCGGCGTGCCGATGGCCGCCACGCGATCGCGGCCGATCAGGAACGTGGGCGTCATCGACGACAGCGGACGCTTGCCCGGTTCGATGGCATTGGCCTCGTCGCCGACCAGGCCGAAGGCGTTCGGCACGCCCGGCGCCACGGAAAAATCGTCCATCTCGTTGTTGAGCAGGAAGCCGGTGCCGGGCACGGCGAAGGCGTTGCCGTACGGCAGGTTCACCGTCTGCGTGACGGCGGCGAGGTTGCCTTCGGTATCGACGATGGAAAAATGCGTGGTTTCCGGACGTTCGGGCGGGCTGCCGATGCCGGCGAGGCTGGCGCTGGGCGTGGCGCGTTTCGGGTCGATGCCCACGCGCAGGCCGGCGGCGTAGTCCTGGCTGGTCAGGCGCGCGGTCGGCGGCACCACGAAATCCGGATCGCCGAGGTAGTCGGCGCGGTCGCGGTAGGCGCGGCGCATGGCCTCGATCACCAGGTGCGTGCGCGGCACCGGCGCCAGCGCGGCATAGTCGTAGCCGGACAAAACGTTGAGGATTTCCGCCAGCGCGATGCCGCCCGACGACGGCGGCGGCGCAGTCACGAGCGTGTAGCCGCGGTGCTCGATGCGCAGCGGTTCGCGTTCGACGGCGCGGTAGCCGTGCATGTCCTCGATGGTCCACAAGCCGCCGGCCTCGTGCACGCCGTCGACCAGGCGCTGCGCGAGTTCGCCGCGGTAGAAGCCGTCGTGTCCGTCGCGTGCGATGCGTTCGAGCGTCTGCGCGTAATCCGGGTTGCGCATGACGGTGCCGGGCGCCGGCACCGCGCCGTCGCGCAGGAACAGCTGCGCCGCGCCGGGCGAGCGCGCGAGCACGGCCTTGCGCGAACCGAGCAGCGCGACGTTCTTCGGACCGAAGGTCCAGCCTTCGCGCGCGAGGCGGATGGCCGGGGCCAGCGAGGTTTCGAGCGGCAGGCGGCCGTAGGTTTTCGCGACGTGCACGAGGCCCGCCGGCAGGCCGGGAATGCCCGCGGCGAGCGGTCCGTTGACGCTGTTCTCGCGCTGCGCCTTGCCGGCGGCATCCAGGTACATGTCACGCGTGGCGGCAAGCGGCGCGCGTTCGCGCGCGTCGACGAACACGTCGCGCCCGTCCTTCGCCACGTGCAGCAGGAAGAATCCGCCGCCGCCCAGGCCCGAGCTTTCCGGTTCGGTCAGCCCGAGCGTGGCGCTCACCGCCACGGCCGCGTCGAAGGCGTTGCCGCCCGCGGCGAGTACTTCGAGCCCCGCGTCGGTGGCGTAGTCGCGCGCGCTCGCGATGGCGGCGGCGCGTGGCTTGACGGTGGCGCCGTCGCCATCGCGGGCGTGCAGCGTGGCCACGGACGACAACGCAAGTGCGACGAACGCGACGCACATGCGCCGGGCGCGGAAACGGATCATGCGGCGTGTCCCGTGAGAAGGCAGTACTTGTGCAGCAGTTGTTCGCGCGATTCCTCGTGCGCCGGATCGACGAGAATGCACTCGACCGGGCACACCTCGATGCATTGGGGCACATCGAAGTGCCCCACGCATTCGGTGCAGCGCGACGGCGCGATTTCGTAGATGGTCTCGCCCTGCGAGATGGCCGCGTTCGGGCAGGCCGGCGCGCACACGTCGCAGTTGACGCAAAGATCGTTGATCAGCAGTGCCATGCCGCGGTCCGTGACGCCGTCGCGCGTGCCCGCGCCGCACCGCGCCATCGCGGCGCGGCGGACGGCGCCCGGTCCGCTGGACTCACTTCGCCTCGGAGAACACGAACGTCGCGCCGGTCGGCTCCACCGCCGCCTTCGCACGCTCGGCGTCCGCCGCCGCGCCGATGAACAGCACGCGCACGTCCTTCATCGACGCCGGTTCCGCGCCCTTGAACGCCTCGACGATGAGGTCGCCCATGCGGGTGGATTCGGGCGAGCCGAACGCCAGCATGTTGCCCGGCAGCACGCCGCGCGCGACGGTGTCGGTGACGTTGTCGAGCTGGCGCGTGTACTGGTCCTCGAAGTCCGCGGCGGACGCGGCCGGCAGGTAGTACATGTACGGGCTGTTGCGGATGCCTTCCATGTTCTGCTTGGCGACCTGCACCAGATAGAGCTTCCAGGCCTGGTTGTCGCCGGCGGCCGGCGCGGAGAGCGGCGCGGGGGCCGCGGCCACGGGCGCGGCGGCTTCTTCGGTCTTGTTGCAGGCGGTCACGGCCACCAGCGTCAGCGCGATCGCGGCAATGGAGAGGATGCGGTTCATGGTGTCTTCCCTTGTCGGTGTTTGATTCTGTGCAGCGTCCTGCGGCTCAGCGCCGCCACTTCTTCTTCATCGCCGCCTGCACGGCGGGATGCACGAAACCCGAGACATCGCCGCCCAGCCGCGCGATCTCGCGCACCAGCGACGACGAGATGAAGCCGTACTGCTCCGCCGGCGTCAGGAACAGCGTCTCGACATCCGGAATCAGATGGCGATTCATGCTGGCCAGCTGGAACTCGTACTCGAAATCCGACACCGCGCGCAGTCCGCGCAGCAGCACGCCGCCGCCGACCTCGGTGACGAAATGCGCCAGCAGCGAGGTGAAACCGCGCACCTCGACGTTCGGCACGTCGGCCAGTGCCAGGCGCGCAAGCTCGATGCGTTCCTCCAGGCTGAACCCCGGGCCTTTCGACGGGCTTTCCGCCACGCCGACGACGACGCGATCGAACAGCGGCGCGGCGCGCAGCATGAGATCGACGTGACCGTTGGTGATCGGGTCGAACGTGCCGGGGTAGACGGCGGTGCGTTGCCGGGCGGTGGTCATTCGGGCGTGGGCGGCGAAGGCGCGTCGGAGAGGCGCCGGATTGTAGCAGGCGCGTCGGACGGGCGATGGTGGAGTGCGTAGCGGACCTCGCGGGTGTGACCTTCGCGGTGCAGGCGCCAGTCCGCGGGCACGGCGATCCCGGCATCGCGCGGCGATTCGACGTAGATCCACGCCTCCGGCGCGAGCCAGGGCCCGAGCCGCTCGCACGCGGCGGCGTGCAGTCCCGCGGCGAACGGCGGATCGAGGAACACGATATCGAACGCGGACGACGGCGTGGCGCGCAGCCAGGCCAGCGCGTCCGTGTCGACGACCTGCACCGCGTCCGCGTGCAGCCGCGCCGCGGTGGCGCGCAGGCCGCGCGCGATGCCGGCATCGCGTTCCACGAGCACGCACTGCGCCGCGCCGCGCGACGCGGCCTCGAACCCGAGCGCGCCGCTGCCGGCGAACAGGTCCAGACACCGTGCGCCGGGCACGTGCGGCTGCAGCCAGTTGAACAGGGTTTCGCGCACGCGATCGGCCGTGGGGCGCAGGCCCGGAGCTCCGGGCACGTCCAGTTTCGTGCCGCGCCAGCGTCCGCCGATGATGCGCACGCGGCCCGCAGCCGCCGGCACGACATCAGCTCCGCGACGCATCGCGGGGACTCGGCAGGCCTGCCGCGCGACTGTCGCCGGCGGCTGCGGGAGGCGGTGCTAACATGCCGCCATTGTCCGATATCCGTGTGCCGATGTTCAGTTTTTTCCGCAAGAAGCCGGCGCCGCCCGCCACCGTGCACGAGGTCCAGCAACAGCCGCCGGCGAGCGAGACCGACGCCGTGCCGGCCGATGCCGGCATCGCGGCCGACGTGAGTTTTGCCGCCGATCCGGCCGTGCTGCAGCACGCGCCCGAGCCTGCGCCGGAGACGGAGTCCTTCGAATCCGCGCCGGCGCCCGTCGCGCCCGTCGACGCCGCACCGGTCGACGCGGCGCCGCGCAGCTGGCGCGACCGCCTGCGCAACAGCGGCTTCGCGCGCGGCCTCGGCGCGGTGTTCGTGCGCAATCCGAAACTCGACGACGATCTGCTCGACGAGATCGAAACCTGCCTGCTCTCGGCCGATGTCGGCGTCGCGGCCAGCACCGCCGTGGTCGCCGGCCTGCGCACGCGCATGCACAAACGCCAGTTCGCCGATGCCGGCGCGCTGCTCGCCACCCTGCGCGCCGAGTTGATCGCGCTGCTGGAGCCGGTGGCGTTGCCGCTGAACATCGAGACCGGCGCCAAGCCGTTCGTGGTGCTCACCGTCGGCGTCAACGGCGTCGGCAAGACCACCACCATCGGCAAGCTCGCGCGACGTTACCTCGACGAACGCAAGCAGGTGATGCTGGCCGCCGGCGACACCTTCCGCGCGGCCGCCGTCGAGCAGTTGCGCACATGGGGCGAACGCAACGGCGTCGCGGTCGTGGCGCAGGGCGCCGGCACCGGACTCGGCGCGGATCCGGCGTCGGTGATCTTCGATGCGCTGCAGAGCGCGAAGGCGCGCGCCGTCGACCTGCTCATCGCCGACACGGCCGGCCGCCTGCACACGCAGTCGGGACTGATGGACGAGCTCGGCAAGATCAAGCGCGTGCTCGCGAAGCTCGATCCGACCGCGCCGCACGAGGTGCTGCAGGTGATCGACGGCACCACCGGCCAGAACGCGATCAGCCAGGTGCGGCAGTTCCAGAAGGCCGCCGGGGTCACCGGCCTCGTGGTCACCAAGCTCGACGGCAGCGCCAAGGGCGGCGTCGTGTTTGCGCTCGCGCGCGAGTTCGGACTGCCGATCCGTTTCATCGGCCTCGGCGAATCGCTGCACGACCTGCGTGCGTTCGATCCGTATGCCTTCGTCGATGCGCTGCTGCCGGAGTCGTTCGCGCGTTGACGATGGCGCCGCGCCGCTTCCGCCGCCGCTGGCTCTGGCTGCTGCTGCCGCTGGTCGCGCTGATCGGTTTTTTCGTGCTGCGCGCGCTGCTGCAACCCGAGCGTGTCAGTGCCTTCCTGCTGCGCCAGGCCGAAGCGGCCACGGGCCTGTCGCTGTCGCTGGAGCAGCCGGCGGACATCGGCATCTGGCCGGACCTGCATCTCGAACTCATCGGACTGACCGCCTCCGCACCGGGTGCGGCCGCACCGCTGCTGCGCGCCGAGCGCGTCGAGGCCGCGCTGCCGTGGTCGGCACTGCGCGCGGAAACGCTGCAACTGCAGCGCCTCACGCTGGTGCAGCCACGGCTCGACCTCGCCGCACTGCAGGCGTGGCTTGCCGCCGACGACACCACCGGACCGCCGGCGCCGCTGCGGTTGCCGCAATTCGATGCCGCGTTTGCCGTGGAAGACGGCAGCGTCATCGGCGACGGCTGGGAACTGCAGCAGCTCGCAATCGCGCTGCCCGCGCTGCGCAGCGGCGAGGCCACCGTGCTGGACGCGAGCGGCGCATATGTTTCCGACACCGCGACGCACGGCTTCGACCTGCGCCTGTCCACCACGCCCACGTTCGGCGAGTTCGACATCGCGCTCGTGCCGCTGTCGCTCGACATCGGCGGCACGCCGCTGCAGCAGACGCGCCTGCAGCTCGGCGGCGAACTGCATTTCAGCGTACCGGATGCATTGCGATTCGGCCTCGCGACCGATCTCGCGACGTGGCCTGCCCACTGGCCCGCGCTGCCGTTGCGCGAGACATCGCCGGCCGTGCCGACGTCGCTGCGCATCGATTTTTCCGGCACCACCGCACTGCAGGGCGATGTCGACCTGCGCGTGGTCCGTGGCGAGGACTCGATCGAAGGCACGCTTGCCATCGGCGACGTGTTCGCATGGCTTGGCGCGCCCGACACCGGCCCGCTGCCGCCGCTGCGCGGGCAAATCGCCGCACCGCGCCTGCAGATCGACGGCATCGAAGCCAGCGGCGTTACGCTGCGTTTCTCGGACGACGAAACGGCACCCGCGCAGACCGATGCAACACGCTGACGCGGGCACCACGCCCGACACCTTCGCACCGCGCCTGCTGACCTGGTTCGACCGCCACGGTCGCCACGATTTGCCGTGGCAGCACCCGCGTACCGCGTACCGCGTGTGGCTGTCGGAGATCATGCTGCAGCAGACGCAGGTGGCCGTGGTGATCCGCTACTTCCAGCGCTTCGTCGATGCGCTGCCGGACATTCCGGCGCTCGCCGCCGCCGACCTCGACACCGTGCAGGCGCTGTGGTCGGGCCTGGGCTACTACAGCCGCGCGCGTTACCTGCACCGCGCCGCGCAGATCTGCATGCAAACGCACGGCGGCAAGCTTCCGAACGACGTCGATTCGCTGATGGCGTTGCCGGGCATCGGCCGTTCCACCGCCGGCGCGATCCTCGCGCAGGCGCACGGGCAACGCATCGCAATCCTCGACGGCAACGTCAAGCGCACCCTCGCGCGGTTCCACGGCGTGCACGGCTGGCCGGGCACGACCGCGGTCGAGAAAAAACTGTGGACGCTGGCCGAAGAGCACCTGCCGCACGCGCGCCTGGCCGACTACACCCAGGCGGTCATGGATTTCGGCGCCACGCTGTGCACACGCGCGGCACCGGCGTGTGTGGTCTGTCCGCTGCAGGACGATTGCGTTGCGCGCATCGAGGGCATCGTCGAGCGCCTGCCCGAGCCCAGACCGGGCAAGGCACTGCCGACGCGCCGTTGCGTGATGCTGCTGTTGTTCGATGCCGACGGCCGCGTGCTGCTGCAGCGGCGGCCCGAACGCGGCGTCTGGGCCGGCCTGTGGAGCCTGCCGGAACTGCCAGACGCGCAGACCGCGCGCGACTGGCTGGCCACGCAGGTCACCGACGCGTTCGACGCGGGCCAACGGCTGACCACCGTCGCACACGGCTTCAGCCACTATCTGCTCGACATCGACCCGATCCTCTGGCGCGACGTGCGCGCGCGTGCCCGGATCGCCGACAATGCAGCGCTGCGCTGGGCCGCGCGCGACGAATTGCTCGCGATCGGCCTGCCCTCGCCCGTTCGCAAACTCCTTTCGTCACCGGAGGTGCTGCAACCATGAGCCGCAAGGTGTTCTGCATCAGGCATCAACGCGAGGACGACGGCCTCGACTTCGCTCCGTGGCCGGGCGAAGCCGGCCAGCGCGTGTTCGATTCGATCGGCAAGCAGGCCTGGAGCGAGTGGCTGGTGCACCAGACGATGCTGATCAACGAACACCGGCTGATGCCGCGCGACCCGAAGACGCGTCTCTTCCTGCAGGCCGAGATGGAAAAATTCCTGTTCGGCGGCGGCGCGGAAAAGCCCGCCGGATACCAGCCCGAATAGCCGCGCGGGCGCGCGCTAGATCTCCACCTGCGTCCCGAGCTCCACCAGTCGATTGCCCGGGATCGAGAAGAACTCCGTCGCCGGGGCCGCGTTGCGCGACATGAACAGGAACAGGCGGTCGCGCCACAGCGCCATGCCGTGGCCGGCGCGCGCGCTGAGCGATTCGCGGCTGACGAAGAACGTGGTTTCCAGCGGTTCGAATGCTTCGCCCGGGATCTCCCAGCGGCGCAGCGCGAACGGCACGTCGTGGTCTTCCATGTAGCCGAAGCGCAGCGTCAGGCACGAGAAACCGTGATCGTGCTGGACGAAATGGACGCGTTCGCCGGCATCGGCGCGCGGGATGTTGAGCGTTTCGATGCTCAGGATCACATTGCGCTCGTGCAGCACCTTGTTGTGCTTGAGGTTGTGCAGCAGCGCCGGCGGCACGAACTGGTTGGACGGGGTGAGGAACACTGCGGTGCCCGGCACGCGCACCGGCGGCGACAGCATCAGGCTCTGCAGGAACGGCCCCAGCCGCAGGCTTTCGCGATCGACCTTGGCCCGCACCAGCTGCCGCCCGCGGCGCCACGTGCGCATCAGCGTGAACACCGCCAGCGCCAGCACCAGCGGGAACCACGCGCCGTGCAGGAACTTCGACGCGTTGGCGCTGAAGAAGGCGCTGTCGACCACGAAATAGAACAGGCCAACCGCGACGATGACGGGCATCGGAATCCGCCCGCGCTGGGTGGCGAGGATGACGAGCAGCAGCGTGTCGATCAGCATGCTGCCCGACACCGACACGCCGTACGCGATCGCAAGATTGCTCGAACTGCCGAAGCCGAGCACCAGCGCGATGACGGCCAGCAGCAGCAGCCGGTTCACCCACGGGATGTAGATCTGGCCGATGGTCTCGTGCGAGGTGTGCACGAGCTTCAGGCGCGGCAGGTAGCCGAGCTGGATGGCCTGCCGCGCGAGCGAAAACGCGCCGGAGATCACCGCCTGCGAGGCGATCACCGCGGCCAGCGTCGCCAGCACGATCATCGGGTACAGGCCCCACGACGGCACCAGTTCGAAAAACGGGTTGTGCACCGCGTCCGGCCGGGCCAGCACCAGCGCGCCCTGACCGAAATAGTTCAGCACCAGCGCCGGCATCACCACGGTCATCCATGCGTTGCGGATCGGCACGCGGCCGAAGTGGCCCATGTCGGCATACAGCGCCTCGCCGCCGGTGACCGCGAGCACGATCGCGCCGAGCGACAGCCACGCCGCCACGCCGTGTTCGGCGAAGAACCGCACGGCCCACACCGGATTGAGCGCTTCGAGGATGCGCGGATTGGTCGCAAGCTCGATCGCGCCGAGCAGGCCGATGATGACGAACCACAGCAGCATCACCGGCCCGAACACCTTGCCCACGCGCTCGGTGCCGAAACGCTGGAAGCCGAACAGGCACAGCAGCACCACCAGCGTGACCGGGATGATGTACGGCTCCAGCCCCGGTGCCGCGACCCGCAGTCCTTCGACCGCCGACAGCGTGGTCATGGCCGGCGTGATCACCGCATCGCCGAAAAACAGCGCCGTGCCGAGCACGCCGAGCAGTCCGACGGTATACGCCGTCGGCGATGCGACCGGCAGCGTGCGCTGCACCACCGCCATCAGCGCGAGGATGCCGCCTTCACCGCGGTTGTCGGCGCGCAGGATCACCAGCACGTACTTGACCGTGACGATCAGCATCATCGCCCAGAACACCAGCGACAACACGCCGAGCACGTTGGCGCGGTCGGGTTCGAGCCCGTACACCTCGCCGAAGGCTTCGCGCAGCGTGTACAGCGGACTGGTGCCGATGTCGCCGAACACCACGCCGATGGCGCCGAGCACCAGCGCGCGCGGCGAGACTTTCGAATCGGTGGCGTGCATCAGGCCGTCGTCACTTGAGTGCGGCCTTGAGCGCCTTGCGGATGATGGACTCGGCGCTGTCGCCGTCGTCGGCAACCTCCTTTGCCATGCGCTGCGCCTCTGCCGGCTTGTAGCCCAGCTGCTGCAGCGCGACGGTCGCCTCGCCGAGCGGATCGAGCGGTTGCGCGGCATTGCGCCCGACGCCCGAGGCGCCGCCGATGAAGTCGCCGGCGCGCTCGCGCAGCTCCACCACCAGGCGCTCGGCGGTCTTCTTGCCGATGCCGGGAATGCGGCTCAGGCCCGCGATGTCACCGTTCTGCACCTGCAACGCAAATGCCTCGACGCTGGCGCCAGACAGGATCGCGAGCGCGATCTTCGCGCCGATGCCGCTGACGCGCTGCACGTCGCGGAACAGCCGGCGTTCGGATTCGCGCAGGAAGCCGTACAGCGACACGCTGTCCTCCTTCTGCGCGTAGTGCGTGAACAGCGTGACCTCGCGCCCGATCTCGGGCAGGTCGTAGATGGTGCTCATCGGCGCTTCGAGCTCGTAGCCGACGCCATGCACGTCCACCACCAGCCACGGCGGCTGCTTGTGCACGAGGATGCCCTTGAGACGACCGATCACCGCCAGCCTCCATCAACGCAACGAACCCCAGGCCGTTGCTTTTCGCGCGCAGCGGGGGAAGCGCCTGCCCCGGACTCGATCCGGGCTGCCGAAGGCGAAAGGAGGTGCACTTGCCGCAATCCCGTCGAACTCATTTCCGACTCCACGCCTGCCGCGCGTTCACCCCCAGCCGCAGCGCCGTCGCACGCACGTTCGCGTGCGTGATCGCCACCGCCAGCGCGTCGGCGGCGTCGGCCTGGAGCTTGCCGCGCAGGCTCAGCAGCATGCCGACCATGTGCTGGATCTGCTCCTTCGCCGCGCCGCCCGAGCCGACCACGGCCAGCTTGATTTCCTTCGCCGCGTATTCATGGATCGGCAGGTCGCGCAGCACCGCGGCGCACATCGCCGCGCCGCGCGCCTGGCCGAGCTTCAGCGCGGAATCCGGATTGCGTGCCATGAACACCTTCTCGATCGACACTTCCTGCGGGCGCCAGGTCTCGATGGCCTCGCCGAGTCCGTCGAGCAGCAGCTTGAGCCGCAGCGGGAAACTTTCCGCACCGAGCAGGTGCAGCGCGGTGTGGAACACGTGCGTCACGCGGCCCGCGCCGTCGACGTCGATGATGCCGACCCCGGTGCGCTGCGAGCCCGGATCGATGCCGAGGATGCGCGTCGCGGTGCGCAGCGCGGGAGCCGCGAGCGGCGTCAGCATCGCAGCGCCGGATCCGGGGCGCGCGGACGCGTCGGCGCACTGGCGCCGTCCGGGGTCCGCGTTGCCTGCCCGTGCCGCATCGCACAATTCTACACCGGCCCCGATGGGCACGGCGGCGTGGCTTTGGCATGATCGCGGGCCGTGCGCACGCCTCCCGCGTCGCCGGCTGCAAGGCACCGCACATGCATCCGATCGACGAAGCCACCGCCGTACGACGCGGCGAGGAACTGGACACCACCGCGCTCGAGGCGTGGCTGCTGGCACGCCTGCCCGGCACGCACGGACCGCTGCGGGTGGCGCAGTTCCCGTCCGGCTTCTCCAACCTCACCTACCTGCTCACGCTCGGCGACCTGGAGCTGGTGCTGCGGCGCGCCCCGCGCGGCGCGGCCGCGCGGGGCGGCCACGACATGGGGCGCGAGCACCGGCTGCTGTCGGCGCTGCATCCGGTCTATCCGAAGGCGCCGGAGGCGCTGGCGTGGTGCGAGGATGCGGCGGTGATCGGGGCGCCGTTCTACGTGATGCGCCGGGTGCGCGGCGTGGTGCTGCGCGGGCGCGTGCCGCCCGGGCTTGCGCTGGATGCCGACGGTTTCGCGGCGCTGTCCGACGGCTTCGTCCGCGAACTGGCCACGCTGCACGCGGTGGACCCGGTGGCCGGCGGCCTGCTCGACTTCGGCCACGGCGAGGGTTACGGGCGCCGCCAGATCGAAGGCTGGACCCAGCGATACGCCGCCGCGCGCACCGACGACAGCCCCGATCTGTCGCCGCTGTCCGAGTGGCTCGCCGCGCATCTGCCGGCGGAGAATCCGGCGCTGCTGATCCACAACGATTTCAAGTACGACAACGTGTTGCTGGACCCGGAAACGCCGTCGCGCATCCTCGCGGTACTCGACTGGGAAATGGCCACCATCGGCGATCCGGACTACGACCTCGGCACCACGCTCGCGTACTGGGCCGAGCCCGGCGACCCGGGCAATCTCGCGCGCTTCGGCACCACGCACCTGCCCGGCAATCTGGACCGCGCCGGCGTCATCGCCGTGTACGAGCGTCACAGCGGCCGTCGCGTCGGCGATCCGGTGTTCCTCTTCGCGTACGGCCTGTTCAAGCTCGCCGGCATCATGCAGCAGATCTACGCACGCTAC
Organism: Chiayiivirga flava; assembly: GCF_014202825.1. Lineage (GTDB taxonomy): Bacteria > Pseudomonadota > Gammaproteobacteria > Xanthomonadales > Xanthomonadaceae > Chiayiivirga > Chiayiivirga flava. Next base: position 849,391 of record NZ_JACHHP010000001.1, read on the forward strand.
CGGCGCGGCAGCACGGACGATCCGCGTTTCGCCGGGCTCGTCCACCTGGTGCGCGACTGCGGCGATCTCGCGCAGCGCGCGATCGCGCGCGACCGCATCAGCGCGCTGGGCGACTGACGCCACCGCGTCCGGCGCCTCTCGCAGCGCGGATCGGACTCAGCCGTCCTGTTCGAGCAGCACCACGCTCAGGGCGTCGATCCGGTATTCCTGCGCCGGCACGGGATTGGGCTTGCCGGGGTTGTCCTTCGCGTACTCGGCCGCGGCCTCGCCAAGATCGGCCGACATCAGCGTGCCGTAGACCACGGCCGGCCCGCGCACGTCGCGCGGCACCATGAAGTCGTGTTCGCGCGGCATCACGCGGGCGGACTGGCCGTCGACCTCGAGCTTCGCCCAGCAGCCGCGCTTTTCGCACACATCGACGATGCGGCCGGAGAATTTGCGCGGCGCGGTCTGCGCAGGATCGAAGGCGGCCAGCGCGGCATCGAGCGGAACCGCTTCGCCGTCCGGCATCGCGGCGCCGAAGGTTTCCGGATCGTCCGCGGCGTGGGCCAGCGGAGCGGCGAGCAACAGGGCCAGCATCAGGCGTTTGGACATCGAAGGTCTCCAGGCGAGGAACAGGCGGCCAGCATAGTGCCGTCGGGCCTCGCAGCGTAGCCGGCGCGACGGTGGCGAGGCGGCGCGGACCGTCCGCGTTCGGCGCGTCGAGCGCTCAGCCGAAGCGGCCCTCGCGCAGGAAACGGGCGGTCAGCACGGCGGCCTGCGGGGAAAAGATCAGGCCGCTGTGCGTGGCCGGGATGGCGACATGGTCGGCGAGGCCGTCGATGCGGGTTTCCGCGAGCGCCACGGTGCCGTCGTGCGGCCCGTCGAAGCGCGCGAAGAAGCGGCCGAGGCCGAGCCGGCGCGTGCCGGCGATCATGCCGATCTGCGTGTCCGCGCGATCGAGCCGCGCACCGCGGCGAAGCAGGTCCGCGCTGCGCCCGAGAAACCAGCGCGTGCTCGCGTGCCGCGAAAGCTCCGCCGCCGCGCTGGCGCCGCGCAGCGGCGAGCCGAGGCAGACGACGCGCCCGACCGCGAGCCCGACATGCCGCGTCAGGGTTTCCAAAGCGAGCAAGCCGCCGAGGCTGTGTCCCACCAGATGCACCGGCCGGCCGTCGAATGCGCCGATGCGCTCGGCAAGCCGGCGGCACGAGGCCTCAGGATCCACGGCGCGGCTGGCGTAATCGAAGGTGGCAGGCGCAAACCCGTCCGCGCGCAGCCGACGCGCGAGCGGCTGCATCGCCGGGGCACGCATCCACAGGCCGTGGAGGATCAGGACGGGGTCGGACATGGGACGATCCTATCCGGCCGTGCAACCGCCGCCCACGCGGCGCGTTTGCCGATTTACCCGACCGTCATCTCCGCGCTCCCGCCACACCCGCGAGCGCGGCAGTGGCGGAAACAGCGCCGGAAATCAGACAGTCGGCTTGTCCACCAACACCTTCTCGCGAATGCCGATGTGCACTTCCGCGAGCTGCTTGTCCGGCACCGGCGACGGCGCGCCGGTCATCAGGCACTGCGCGGTGGTGGTTTTCGGGAATGCGATCACGTCGCGGATGGATTCGGTGCCGGCCATCAGCGCCGCGATGCGGTCGATGCCGAAGGCGATGCCGCCGTGCGGCGGAGCGCCGTACTTGAGTGCGTCGAGCAGGAAGCCGAACTTGGCTTCGGCCTCCTCCGCGCCGATGCCGAGCAGGTCGAACACCGCGCTCTGCATGTCGGGACGGTGGATGCGGATCGAACCGCCGCCGATTTCGTTGCCGTTGAGCACCATGTCGTAGCCGCGCGAGACGGCAGTCTTCGCGTTCGCGCGCAGGTCGGCGATGTCGTCGACGGCGGGGGCGGTGAAGGGGTGATGCAGGGCGACGTAGCGCTGTTCGTCCTCGTCCCATTCGAACATCGGGAAGTCGGTGACCCACAGCGGCTTCCAGCCGTCGCGCACGAGGCCGAGGTCCTTGCCGAGCTTCAGGCGCAGCGCACCCATGAAGTCGCTTGCGGTCTTGTACGTGGCGGCGCCGAAGAAGATCGCGTCGCCGCCCTGCGCGCCGGCGGCCTGCACCACGGCGGCGAGCGCGGCGTCGTCGAGGAATTTCGCGATCGGCGAGTTGATGCCCTCGCGGCCCTTCGCCGCGTCCTCGACCTTCATCCACGCCAGACCCTTGGCGCCGAACTTGGCCGCGTACGCGCCGTAGTCGTCGATCTGCTTGCGCGAGAGGCTGGCGCCGCCCGGCACGCGCAGCGCAACCACGCGGCCGTCGGCATGGTTCGCCCAGTCGCTGAACACCTTGAACTCGCAGCTCTTCACGAGATCGGCGATGTCGGCGAATTCGAGCTCGATGCGCAGGTCGGGCTTGTCCGAGCCGTAACGGCGCATGGCCTCGGCATAGGTCATGCGCGGGAATTCGGCGTCGAGCTGCACGCCGATCACCTCGCTGAACACGTCGCGGATCATGCCTTCGACGGCATCCTGCACGTCGCGCTCGCGCACCCACGCGAACTCCATGTCGAGCTGGGTGAATTCGAGTTGGCGGTCGGCGCGCAGCGCTTCGTCGCGGAAGCAGCGGGCGATCTGGTAGTAGCGGTCGAAGCCGGCCACCATCAGGATCTGCTTGAACAGCTGCGGGCTCTGCGGCAACGCGTAGAACTCGCCCGGGTGCATACGCGCGGGCACGAGGAAATCGCGCGCGCCTTCCGGCGTGGCCTTGGTGAGGATGGGGGTTTCGATGTCCTGGAAACCGCGCGCATCGAGCCAGCGGCGCAGCGCCTGCACGAGTTTGATGCGGGTGCGCATCATGCGCTGCATCTCGGGGCGGCGCAGGTCGAGGTAGCGGTAGGTGAGGCGCGTTTCCTCGCCGGCGTTCTCGTGCGCGTGGAACGGCAGCGGCTCGGCGCGGTTGAGGATCTCGATCTGCGTGGCCACCACTTCGACCTGGCCGGTCCTGATCTTGTCGTTGACGGCGTGGCGCTTGCGCACCGTGCCGGTGACGCGCAGGCAGTATTCGTAGCCCACGTCGGCCGCCACCTTGAACACCTCGCCCGCGTCCGGCTCCGCGATGATCTGCACGATGCCTTCGTGGTCGCGCAGGTCGATGAAGCACAGGCCGCCGAGGTTGCGGGCGACGTCGGCCCAGCCGCACAGGGTGACGGTCTGGCCGATCAGGGTCTCGTCGACGAGACCGCAGAAGTGGGTACGCATGGAGCACTCCGGGAAAAACGGACGGCGCGGCGCACGGTGCGGCGGCGCGGAAGGCCGGCCGCTCGGGCCGGAAAAACGGCAAATGCTATTCCCCGCCTGAAAATGGCGCAACAGCGGGCGCACCGGGCCTCGTCATCCCCGCGCCGGTGGACTACGCTGCGGCCACCATCGGGAGGGAGGTGAGGACATGCGCACGATTCTGCTGTTGCTCGGCTTGGTACTCGCAGTGGGACTGACGCAGGAGGCCACGGCCCAGGTGTCCAAGGCGTATGCGCCGGACAATCTGTCGGGGCTCAACGAAGCCGATCGCGTGCGCGTGATCGAGCGCGAATATGCCGACCAGTCCAACGGCCGCCGCATTCCGGACGACCAGCTCGAGTTCTACCTCGACCAGATCCGCTCGGGCTGGCGCTTCACCGACATCAAGAACGACATCTCGCTGTCGCTAGGCGGCACCGGCGCGGGCTGGCGCCCCGTGCCCGGACGTCCCGGCCCCGGGCTCGGCGGCGAAATCCTGTGCGAGAGCCGCGACCGGCGCCCCACCGAATGCGACACGCCGTGGCGCGGCGTGGCCCGGCTGTCGCGCCAGATTTCGTCGGCGCGCTGCAGCGAGGGCAAGGACTGGGGGTCGCGCCCGGGCATGGTGTGGGTGTCGAACGGTTGCCGGGCGCGCTTCGTCGAGGACGACCGCTACAGCCCGCCGATCGGCGGCGGCGGCAGCCCGATCGCGGGCGAAGTGGTCTGCGAAAGCCACAACAAGCGCTACACCGAGTGCCGCTCGCCGTTCCGCGGCGACGTGGAACTGGTGCGCCAGTTTTCCGACCGCGGCTGCAAGCTCAACGTGGACTGGGGCTACCGCCCCGGCGTGATCTGGGTGAAGGACGGGTGCCGCGGCGCGTTCGGACCGGCGCGCGGCGGTCACGGCGGCAACTGGCACGACGACTACACCGTCACCTGCACCAGCGACGACAACCGCTATCGCACCTGCGCGTGGACCAGCCGCAGCCGTCCGTTCCTGCTCGAACAACTCTCGCGCGCCGCGTGCGTGGAGGGCCGCACCTGGGGCTACGATCCGCGCGCGGGCCTGTGGGTCGATCGCGGCTGCCGGGGACGGTTCGGCGTGCGCTGAGCGCACGGCGTTCTTCGTCGCGTTGAACACCAACGCCCGCGCCGGCCGGCGCGGGCGTTCGTCTCGGTGTGCCGCGGACCGGCGGCCGATCAGGCCGGCAGTCGGCGGATGCGCGCGCCGAGGCCGCCGAGTTTTTCCTCGATATTCTCGTAGCCGCGATCGATGTGGTAGACGCGGTCCACCGTGGTTTCGCCGCTCGCGACGAGACCGGCGAGCACCAGCGACGCCGACGCGCGCAGGTCGGTGGCCATGATCGGCGCGCCGCTCAACTGGCTGGAGCCGCGGATCGTGGCGGTATTGCCGTCCACCGCGATGTCCGCGCCGAGCCGCTGCAGTTCCTGCACGTGCATGAAGCGGTTCTCGAACACCGTCTCGGTGATGTGGCCCACGCCTTCGGCCACCGAGTTGAGCGCGGTGAACTGTGCCTGCATGTCGGTCGGGAACGCGGGGTACGGCGCGGTGACCAGATCGACCGCACGGGGGCGGTGGCCGCGCATGTCCAGTTCGATCCAGTCGTCGCCGGTGCTGATGTGGGCGCCGGTGTCCTCGAGCTTCTCCAGCACCGCGCCGAGCGTGTCCGCGCGCGTCTTCTTGGCGACGACGCGGCCGGCGGTCATCGCACCGGCCACGAGGAAGGTGCCGGTCTCGATGCGGTCGGGCAGCACGTCGTACTTGCAGCCGTCGAGGCGGTCGACGCCCTCGATGGTGATGGTCGCGGTGCCGGCGCCGTCGATCTTCGCGCCCATCGCGATCAGGCAGTTGGCCAGGTCCTCGACCTCCGGCTCCTGTGCGGCGTTTTCGATGACGGTGGTGCCGCGCGCGAGCGCCGCGGCCATCATGATGTTCTCGGTGCCCGTCACGGTGACCATGTCCATCACGATGCGCGCGCCGACGAGGCGATCGGCCTTGGCACGGATGTAGCCGTTCTCGACGCTGATCTGCGCGCCGAGGGCTTCGAGTCCCTTGATGTGCATGTTCACCGGACGCGAGCCAATGGCGCAGCCGCCCGGCAGCGACACGTCCGCCTGGCCGAAGCGCGCGACCAGCGGGCCCAGCACGAGGATCGACGCGCGCATGGTCTTCACCAGCTCGTACGGCGCGCGGAAGTGGTCGGCGCGGCGCGAGTCCAGGCCGATGCGCATGCGGTCGTTGAGCGCCAGGTCCACGCCCATCTGGCCGAGCAGTTCCATCGTGGTGGTGACATCGTGCAGGTGCGGCACGTTGCCGATGTCCATCGGGCCGTCGGCCAGCAGGCCGGCGGTGAGGATCGGCAGCACGGCATTCTTGGCGCCGGAGATCTGCACCTCGCCGTTGAGCGCGATGCCGCCTGTGATGAGGATCTTCGCCATGGGGGTCTCGTGGGAAAAATGGAAAGGCGCGACGCCGGCGTGGCGCCGGACCGCGGTCGCGCGCCGGAACCGTCCGGGTTCGTCGCGCGCATGGAACAATGGACCGATGCCGGCCGCGCGGCCCGCCGCGACGCTCAGGCGCCGGCCTCGTCCGGCGTCAGGGTGCGCAGGCTCAGCGCGTGGATCTCGCCGCCCATGCGCTCGCCCAGGGTGGCGTAGACCATCCGATGCCGCGCCAGCGGCAGCTTGCCGCGGAAGGCCTCGCACACCACCACCGCCTCGAAGTGCACGCCGTCGTCGCCGTGCACGTCGGCGCGGCTGCCCGGCAGCCCGGTTTCGATCAGTTGGCGGATTGTGGCGGCATGCATCGGGCAGGAGTCCGGCGGTGGATGGCGAAATGGAGGCGGTGTCGACTTGGCTGGCCGGCGGACGATCGCTCGCACGGCGGCGATCCGTTCCCGCCTGCCGTCCGGGCAACGGGCCCGGGGCGGCGCCGGATCCGGACCGAGCGGAGGCGGTCCGAGGTGGGCCGGTCCGGGGGCCTGGAGTAGACTAGCCGCACATCATAAATCAAAACGCCCGCGGCTCTGCGTCCTGCAGCCGCAGGCAACGGGACTGCCACATGAATGCCGCCCAGATCCACCCGCTCGCGCGCAGCCCGCTCCAGAGCGGCATCGGCGCGTCGGAGCCCGACCCCGATGCGATTGTCGCAAGCGGCGTCCACGTGATCGACGTGGAAACGCGCGCCCTGCAGGCGCTGCGCCCGCGCATCGGCGCCGCGTTCGTCGCGGCCTGTCGCCGGATGCTCGAATGCCGGGGCCGCGTGGTCTGCACCGGCATGGGCAAATCCGGCCACATCGCGCGCAAGGTCGCCGCCACGCTCGCCTCCACCGGCACGCCGAGCTTCTACGTGCACCCGGGCGAGGCCAGCCACGGCGATCTGGGCATGATCACCGATATCGACGTCGTTCTCGCGCTGTCCAATTCCGGCGAGACCGAGGAACTGCTCACCATCGTGCCGGTGCTCAAGCGCCAGGGCACCGCCCTGATTGCGATGACCGGCCGGCCCGAATCCACACTCGCCACGCTCGCGGACCTGCATCTGGACGTCAGCGTGCCGGAGGAAGCCTGCCCGCTGGGCCTGGCGCCGACGTCCAGCACCACGGCGGCGCTGGTGATGGGCGACGCACTCGCCATCGCGCTGCTCGACGCACGCGGCTTCACCTCGGAGGATTTCGCCCGCTCGCATCCGGCCGGAAGCCTGGGCCGGCGTCTGCTGCTGCACATCGCCGACATCATGCACAGCGGCGACGGCATCCCGCGCGTGGGCGCCGACGCGACCCTGAGCGAAGCGCTCGTCGAGATGAGCCGCAAGCGCCTGGGCATGACGGCCGTCGTCGACGACGACGATCGCCTGCTCGGCGTCTTCACCGACGGCGACCTGCGCCGCGCGCTCGACGAAGGCACCGACGATGTCCGCACCACGCCGGTGCTCGCGTCGATGGGGCGCAACCCCAAGACCATCGGCGCGGACAAGCTCGCGATCGAGGCCGCGCACCTGATGGAGGAGTTCAAGATCAACGCGCTGATCGTGGTCGACGCGCAGCAGCGCGTGGTCGGTGCGCTGAACATTCACGATCTGCTGCGGGCGCGTGTGGTGTAGTCGACGCCAGCGGACACGGCAGCGCGCCAGTTTGCGTTCTTCGCTCCGGAGGGCGAACCGCCGCAGCTTGCGTTCCTTCTCCCTGCGGGAGAAGGTGCCGGCAGGCGGATGAGGGCGCCACCTTCCCTCCGACTCGAGGCACACCGGAACGTAGCTCCCTCATCCGCCTTCGGCACCTTCTCCCGCAGGGAGAAGGAAAAGCACAGCGGCAACTTGGCGCCTCATGCGCCTCCGGCACGTTCTGTCGCCGGGCGAAGGAACAGCAGAACAGCCATGACCGATCCAGACATCCAGCAACGCGCCGCCCGCATCAAGCTCCTCGCACTCGACGTCGACGGCACCCTCACCGACGGCCAGCTGTGGTTCTCCGACGACGGCATCCAGTACAAGGCCTTCAGCGCCCACGACGGCCTCGGCCTCAAGCTGCTGCGCCAGCACGGGATCGAGGCGGCCATCATCACCGCGCGCACCAGCCCGGTGGTCGAGGTGCGCGCGCGTGACCTCGGCATCACGCACGTCTACCAGGGCAGCCGCGACAAACGCGCCAGCCTGCTCGACCTGTGCAGCAAGTTGAACCTCGACCCGCTCGACACCGCGATGATGGGCGACGACCTCTCCGACCTCCCCGCGATGCGCATCTGCGGCCTCGCCGCGGCGCCGGCCAACGCGCATCCGTGGATGGACGGCCGCGTGCACTGGAAAGGCGAACGATCCGGCGGCTTCGGCGCGGTGCGCGAACTGTGCGATCTGCTGCTCTCGGCCCAGGGCAAGGTCGACTTCATCCTCGACAGCTACTGGCCCGCGCCTTGAACCTGCGCGTCCTGCCCGTCGTCGCGCTGGTGCTCGTGGCGGTCGCGAGCAGCTGGCTGCTGTGGCGGCTCTACCAGCGCGAGGAACCGGCATCGCTCGTCGGACCGCCGCGTTCGGACTACGCGCTGACGAACTTCGATCTCATCGCGCTGGACGACGAAGGCCGCGAATCGTTCCGCGTCACCGGCCCGATGCTGTCGCGCCATCCCTTCCTCGGCACGCTCGACATCGAACAGCCACGGTTCCGTTTCCCGGACGCCGACGGCCAGCCGTGGAACGCGCAGTCCGCGCGCGCGTGGGCGGCGGCCGACGGCAAGGAACTGCGCCTGGTCGGCGAGGTGGCGTTCGACGGCCCGCCGCGCGAGGGCGGCGGACGCATCGAACTGCGCACGCCGCAACTGACCATTTTCCCCGACGCGCGCGAAGTCAAAAGCGATGCGCTCGTGAACATCGTCTCGCCGGGCGCTACACTGCGCGGCCGCGGCCTGTACGCCAATCTCGACACGCGCCGCTTCCAGCTCCTTTCCGAGGTCCGTGCCGACTATGCGCCGTCATCCCGCCGCTGAAGCCGTCCTGCTGCTGACGCTGTTGCTGCCCGCGCTCGCGTCCGCGCGCTCCACCGACCGCAATGCCGACATGCAGGTCGAGGCCACCGGCGCCGACGCCGTGCTCAACGACAACGGCGAGTCCGTGCTGACCGGCGTCACCATCACCCAGGGCACCCTGCGCATCGAAGCGGCCAAGGCAACCATCACGCGCACCGCTGGCGACATCTCGCGCATCGTGCTCGAAGGCACGCCGGCGCAGCTGCAGCAGGAAAACGACAACGGCGAACTGATGAAGGCGCGCGCCCGCCGCATCGACCACAACCCGGTGACCGAGGTCATAGTGCTGACCGGCGCGGTGGAGGTGGACCAGGGCACCAACACCATGCGCGGCGAACGCCTCACCTACGACACCAAATCCGGCCGGCTCAATGCCGACGGCGGTGGCGGCGACGGCAAGATCCGCATGACGCTGCAGCCGCGCAAGACCACCGAACCGGCGCCCGCGCCGGCAGGCGAGGCGGGCGGCGGCCGCTGATGCTCGTCGCGCGTTCGCTGCGCAAGCGCTACCGCTCGCGCGAGGTCGTCAAGGATTTCGGGCTGCAGCTGCGTCCCGGCGAAGTCGTCGGCCTGCTGGGCCCGAACGGCGCCGGCAAGACCACCTGCTTCTACATGATCGTCGGGCTGGTCGCGGCCGACGGCGGCGCCATCGTGCTCGACGGCGAGGACATCACCGCGCTGCCGATGCACGCCCGCGCCCAGCGCGGCGTCGGCTACCTGCCGCAGGAGCCGTCCGTGTTCCGCCGCCTGAGCGTGGCCGACAACGTCATGGCCGTGCTCGAACTGCGCAAGGATCTGGACCAGCAGGGCCGCGAGAACGAACTGCTCGCACTGCTGGAGGAACTGCAGGTGGCGCACGTGTCGGACCAGCTCGGCGCCAGTCTGTCCGGCGGCGAACGCCGGCGCGTGGAAATCGCGCGCGCGCTCGCCGGAAAGCCGCGCCTGATGCTGCTCGACGAACCCTTCGCCGGCGTCGACCCGATTTCGGTCGGCGACATCCAGAAGATCATCCGGCACCTAAAGGCGCGCGGCATCGGCGTGCTCATCACCGACCACAACGTGCGCGAGACCTTGGGCATCTGCGACCGCGCGTATATCCTGAGCGAAGGCACCGTGCTGGCGCAGGGCGACCCGGACGCGATCCTCGCCAACCCCGACGTACGTCGGGTGTACCTGGGCGAAGGTTTCCGGATGTAATGCGCAGGCGCACGCAGAGACACTCCCCTTGAAACCGACGCTCCAGCTCAAACTCGGACAGAGCCTGACCCTGACGCCGCAGCTGCGCCAGGCGATCCGGCTGCTGCAGCTGTCGAGCATCGAGCTCGAAACCGAGCTCAACGAGGCGCTCGAATCCAATCCGCTGCTGGAGCGGCCCGAGGACGTCATCCCCGAGCCCGAAGCGCCGTCCGCGCAGGAAGGGCCCGACGCCACGCCGGCAGACACCAAGCAGGAAGCCGAGGCCGAATTCGAGGCCGAGCCCGAGTGGGACCTCGACGACTACATGCCCGGCTCCGGTTCCGGCAGCGGCGACCGCGACGACGACGGCGAACGCGAAGTTGCGGGGGCCGTCACCGAAGACCTGCAGGACCACCTGCTCTGGCAGCTCAACCTCACCCCGATGTCGGCCTCGGACCGCGCCATCGCGGTGGCCCTGATCGAGGCCATCGGCGACGACGGGTACCTGAGCGAAACGATCGAGGCGATCCGCGACGGCCTGCGTCCGGACGTCGACGCGGACATCGAGGAAATCGAGGCCGTGCTGCATCGCCTGCAGCGCTTCGACCCGGTCGGCGCCTGCTCGCGCAACCTGTCCGAATGCCTGCTGGTGCAGCTGTCCGAATTCGACCGGGACCTCGACGGGCTCGCGCTCGCCAAGCGCATCGTGCAGGGCCATCTGGAGGTGCTGGCGAAGATCGGCCCGGAGCGCCTCGCCGCGCAGCTCGGCGTCGGCACCGACGAGATGACCGAGGCCGTCGCGCTGGTGCGCTCGCTCGATCCGCGCCCCGGCGCGCACATCGCCACGCAGAGCACCGAATACGTCACGCCCGATGCCTATGCGCTGCGCCACAACGGCGTCTGGCGCGTCAGCCTCGCACCGGGCTGCCGCCCGCAGCTGTCGATCAACCGCCACTACGAATCGCTGATCGCACGCGCCGGCAAGGGCGACGCCGCCTACCTGCGCGGCCAGCTGCAGGAGGCGCGCTGGCTGATCAAGAGCCTGTCCACGCGTGCCGACACCGTGCTGCGTGTGGCGCAGTGCATCGTGCGGCACCAGACCGGCTTCCTCGAACACGGTCCCGAAGCCATGCGCCCGCTGGTGCTGCGCGAGGTGGCCGACGAACTGGAACTGCACGAGTCCACGATCTCGCGCGTCACCACGCGCAAGTATCTGCACACCCCGCGCGGCACCTTCGAATTCAAGCACTTCTTCTCGTCGAGCCTGGCCACGGCCGACGGCGGCAGCGCCTCGTCAACCGCCATTCAGGCGATGATAAAACGCCTTGTGGATCAGGAAGATCCGCGCAAGCCGCTGTCGGACGCCAAGCTCGCGAACGACCTCAAGGGCGAGGGCATCACGGTGGCGCGCCGAACCGTGGCAAAATACCGCGAAGCGATGAACATTCCCTCGTCCAACGAGCGCCAGAGGCTCGGCTGAACATGTCGGCGACCTGTCCGGACCGGCCCTCCCGCCTTGGCATCCGTGCCACCTTCCCCCATGGTTCCATTGCAGGCCAGTGACGGCCGGCAAGCGTCACCCGCACGTCAACTCACACGGAGGAACACCATGCGCATCGAGATCAGCGGACACCAGATGGACGTCACCCCCGCCCTGCGCGAATACGTGCAATCGAAGTTCGACAAGCTCGAGCGGCACTCCGACCAGCTCCTCGACGGCCACGTCATCCTGAGCTGCGAGAAGCTCCTGAAAAAGGCCGAAGCCACCTTCAATCTTTCCGGCCACACGATCCACGCCGAATCCTCGGCCGAGGACATGTACGCCTCGATCGATCTCCTGCTCGACAAGCTGGACCGCCAGCTGCTCAAGCACAAGGAGAAGATCACCAACCACCACCGCGGCGACAGCGTGTCGCGCATGACCGTCGAGTGAATCGCGCCGAGTAACGCCGCGCCACGACGCGGCGACCGGCACAGCGTAGCCACGCCTCAGGGGGCAGCCAACTCATGCATCTCATCGATCTGCTGGCGCCGACGCGCGTCGTCGCCGGCGCCAGCATCACCAGCAAGAAGCGGCTGCTGGAGCTGCTCGCCACCCGCCTCGCGGATGGCGGCAGCGCCGATCTCGAACGCCGCATCTTCGACAGCCTGTGCTGCCGCGAGAAGCTCGGCTCCACCGGCCTGGGCCACGGCGTGGCGATTCCGCACGGACGCATCGCCGGCCTGGGAACCGCGGTCGGCGCCTTCGTGCGCCTGTCCGAGCCGCTCGCGTTCGACGCGCTCGATGCCCGGCCGATCGATCTGATCTTCGCGCTCGCAGTGCCGGAGCACTTCACCAACCAGCATCTCATGCTGCTCTCGCAGCTGGCCGAAATGTTCGGTGATACCGCCTTCTGCGCCCGCCTGCGCGCGGCTCGCGACAACGGCGCGCTGTACGCCGCACTGTCGGAGTGGCAGCTGACGCACGCGGCGGCGTGAGATGTCGGACGGCAGCGCGAACCACGCGATGGCCACCCGCATCACCGCCAGGGAACTGTTTGACCAGCTGCAGGAGCGGCTCGGCCTGCGCTGGATCGCCGGGCAGCGCGGCGAACGCCGCGAGCTCGAATCGGGCGAACACCTGCAGCGTCGCCCCGCGATGGCGGGCTACCTCAACACCATCCACGCCAACAAGGTGCAGATCGTCGGCAGCGAGGAGCTCAATTACCTCGACGGCCTCGATCCGCGCCAGCGCTGGGAGTCGCTCGCGCGCATCGTCAACGACACGCCGCTGGCGCTGGTCATCACCAAGGACCGCGTCGCGCCCGCCGACCTGCGCGACGCGGCCAACGAATCGGACACGCCGCTGTGGGTGTCCTCGCGCCGCGGCCACGAACTGCTGACCTACTTCCAGTACCACCTCGCGCGTGCGCTGGCGCCGCGCGTGACGCTGCACGGCGTGTTCATGGAGCTCAACTCCATCGGCGTGCTGATCACCGGCGAATCGGGCCTGGGCAAGAGCGAACTGGCGCTGGAACTGATCTCGCGCGGCCACCGGCTGGTGGCGGACGATGCGCCGGAATTCACCCAGATCGCGCCGGACGTGCTCGACGGCACCTGCCCGGAGATGCTGCAGGACCTGCTCGAAGTGCGCGGCGTCGGCATCCTCAACATCCGCGACATGTACGGCGACACCGCGGTCAAGAAGAACAAGTACCTGCGCCTGATCCTGCACCTCGAACGCCAGGAGTACGGCCCCGCGACAAAGCCGATCGACCGTCTCTACGGCGACACCAGCTCGCGCCGCGTGCTCGACCTCGACATTCCGCTGATCACCCTGCCCGTCGCCGCCGGCCGCAACCTTGCCGTGCTGGCCGAGGCCGCGGTGCGCGCGCACGCGCTCAAGACCAAGGGCTTCGACGCCGCGCAGACTTTCATCGACCGGCAGGCGCACCAGATGCGCCGCCAGGAGCAGCCGTGACGGAGCACGACGCCACGCGCGACGGCGCGCGCGCGCCGCTGCTCGTCGTCAGCGGCCTGTCCGGCGCCGGCAAGAGCGTCGTGCTGCGCACGCTCGAAGACCTCGACTACTACTGCGTCGACAACCTCCCGGCCGAACTGCTGCCGGCCTTCGTCGCCAGCATCGCCGGCGCCGACGGCACCTCGCCGCCGCTCGCGGTGGGCATCGACGTGCGCAACCGCCCGCAGGACCTCGAACAGTTGCCGCACTCGCTCGCGCGCACCGGCGCGATGGGCTACGAACACCAGCTGATCTTCCTCGACACGCGCGACGAGGTGCTGATCCGCCGCTACAGCGAAACCCGGCGCCGCCATCCGCTCAGCCTCGACGGCCTGCCGCTCGCGGATGCCATCGCGCTCGAACGCCAGCGCGTGCGGCCGCTGATCGCGATCGCCGATCGCGTGATCGACACCTCCGACTTCAACGTGCACCAGCTGCGGCGCTGGGTGGTCACCGAGCTCGCGCTCGATGCCACGCCCGGGCTGTCGATCCTGTTCGAATCCTTCGCGTACCGGCGCGGCGTGCCGGGCGACGCGGACTTCGTCTTCGACGTGCGCTGCCTGCCGAACCCGCACTGGGACGCGACCTTGCGCCCGCTCTCGGGCCGCGACAGACCGGTGCGCGAGTACTTCGAACAACAGGCGACGGTGCGCGACTACGTCGACCAGGTGGCCACCTTCCTCGACCAGTGGCTGCCACGCTTCGAGAACGACTCGCGCAGCTACGTCACCATCGCGCTCGGCTGCACCGGCGGCCGCCACCGCTCGGTCTACTGCGCCGAAGCACTGGCCGAACACTGCCGCGGGCGCGGCCGCAGCCAGGTGGTGACGTTCCATCGCGAGATCGAGTAAGGGCTGCGACGGCCGACGGCCGTTCGCGTCGACCCATCGCCGCATCGCGCCTGCTCGCCACGAACCCGTTACTGGTCGCCGCGACCTCGCTTCTGCTCAAGCGCCGACGCCCCAATCTCGTCATCCCGGCGAAGGCCGGGATCCAGTTCCTGCGCACCAGAGCGAACCGAACCTGCGTCCGCACGCGATCCCCATCGCTCGTCATCCCTGCGCAGGCAGCGATCCAGCTGTCGCCGTTACCCGCCACCGCGCCGCAAAGGCCGCCTGTGCGCACGCACGCCTCTCCGACGCATCCCCGCCCCTCTCCCGTCGTCCCGGCGAAAGCCGGGACCCAGTGACGTTGCTTTGATTCGATCGGAAACGCAGGCAACCGAGCAGAGTCACTGGGTCCCGGCTTTCGCCGGGACGACGGTGGGGAGGATGCCGCCATCGTGTGGCGAAGGGACTTCACTGGGACGCAAGCCGCATCGCGACGCACTCGGCATCGTGAAGCTGGCGCGTGCGGGCAGCAGTTGCCAGCACGGGACTGTCGAGCGGTGCGAGCGTGCCGCACGCTCGCTCCCGCCCCAATCATTCCGCCGGCAACGAATACTCGAACACGTAATAGTGCTTCCCGCCCGTGATCTCGATCTGCATCCGCCCCGCCAACCCGGCCAACTCGCCCGTCGCCGAATCCGGCACCACCGCCAGATCCAGATGCTGCGCCCCGCGGTCCATCGTGCCGGAATGCTGCAGCACGAACGTGCCCTTGCGTCCGTCGAGCGCGCCGTCCACCTGCTCCATCGCCACGTAACCCGCCGAGCCTTCCACCGCGCTGCGGAACGCCAGCATCTGCCCCTTGCTCGTCGCCTCGAGCGCGCCGTGGAACCGTTTGTCCAGCCCGAACCGCCCGATCGCCTCGCCCAGCGCCGCGTCGGCCGGCTGCGGCAACATCTTCACGTCGAATTCGCCACGGATCGTCTGGGTCATTGCGGTCTCCTTGCTGGATTCGGTCTGCGAAGCGGCGGGCGGCGTGGCGACCGGCGTCTCCGCCTGCACGCGCGCCGACCACGGCGCGAAACACGCGAGCGTCAACACGAGGCCGGCGAAACGGATCCCCGCCGTGGAATCGGATATCGGACGCAGATGCATGACGGACCTCCCGGACAGGCCGCCACGGTACACGAACCGGCGTCGCAACCACTGCGACACGGCGACCACGTCATCACGCCGTGATCCCGGCCGCATGCAGCCAGCGCCACAGCGTGGTGCGCGACACGCCGAGCGCCTCCGCCGCTGCCTCGCGATTGCCGTCGACTGCGGCCAGCGCGACACGCAATGCGGCCGCCGAGGGGCGCCGCACGCGGCCACCGGACGTCGCCTGTCCACCGTCCGGCGCGTGCGCGCCGTGTGCCGATACGCCTGCGCCCACGAGCCGTGTCGTCCGTCCCAGCTCGGGCACCCACGCACGCAATGCCGCGGCATCGATCGCCGCACCTGCCCCATTCGCCTGCCAGTGCACGCCCACGCGCTCGACCACGTTGCGCAGCTCGCGCACGTTGCCCGGCCACGCGGCCGCGCGCAGCAGGCGACGCGCGCCCTCGCGCCAGATGCGCCGGGCGTCGCCGTACGGCCGGAAGAACAGATCGACCAGGCCGTCGATGTCGTCGCGTCGCGCCGCCAGCGTCGGCAATACGATCCGCAGCACGGCGATGCGGTAGAACAGGTCGGCGCGGAAGCCACCGGTGGTCACTTCGGCGTCGAGATCGCGCAGGCTCGCGGCGACCACGCGCACGTCCACCGGCACGGGCAGCGTGCTGCCGACACGCTGCACTTCGCGTTCTTCCAGCACGCGCAGCAGGCGCGTCTGCAGCGGCAGCGGCAACTCGCCGATCTCGTCGAGGAACAGCGTGCCGCCGTCCGCGGCTTCGACATAACCCGCGCGCCCGCCGCGCCGTGCGCCGGTGAAGGCACCGTCGGCGTGGCCGAACAGTTCGGCCTCGAGCAGCGATTCGCTCAGCGCACCGCAGTTCAACGCCACGAAACGGCCACGCCGTCCGCTGCCCGAATGCAGCGCACGCGCCACGAGTTCCTTGCCGGTGCCGGTCTCGCCCTGCACCAGCACGCTGGCGCCGTGGCGCGCGTAGATGGCGATGCGCTCGCGCACGGCCTGCATCGGCGCGCTGTCGCCGACCAGCACGCGCGATTCGCCGCGCGCACGCGGGCGCGCCTCGCGCTCGCCGCCAGCGCGCGCGACCGTCTGCGCGACGGTCTGCGTCAACGCGATCGCGCGCTCGAAGGCGTTGCGCACCGAATCCGCGGAGTACAGCAGCACGCCCGGCACGCCTGCGGCGTCGGCGAAATCGATCGCCATGCCGGTGCCGACGATCACGCCGGTGCCGGCCGCGGCGAGTTCGGCGACGCGATTGCGCGCGTCCTCCTGCGTGACGAAGCGGCGGTGCTCGATGGCGAGCTTGAAGCGCTGGCGGAAGGCGTCGAAGTCCGGTACGTCCGTGGCGTGCGTGACGACGCCGATCCGCGTCGCGATGCCGCGGGCGCGGGCCAAGGCTTCCATCAGGTCGAACCCGGTGGCCTCGACCGGCACCAGCGGCACGTCGAGCCGGCTGCGCAGGTAGGCAGCGTTGGAACCGCCGGCCACGAGCACGTCGCAGCGCTCGGTGCGCAGGCGCTTGCGGATGATGGCCACGGCGTCGTCGAAGCCGGCGTTGATCGGGGATATGTCGGCGCGGGCGTCGAACTCGGGCATCACGTCGCTGAGCAGGCGGGTGAGGCGGGAGATGCTGACGGTCCAGATGACGGGGCGGTGGTCCATGGCGTTGCGGCGGGGTCGGTTCGTTTCATGTTACATCTGAAACGTTGCAACGTTTCACAACGGGTTGCCGAGCATGCCCATCACGCTTCGCCTCCGATCGAACTGGGTCGGCATCGACTCGAAGCCTCCAGACGCCTCTTAAAGCCGCTCGAAGCCTCTCGAAACCTTTAGACGCTGCTCGAAGCCTCTCGACGCTGCTCGAAGCCGTTCGAAGCTTCTTCGAAGCCGGCAGCCATCGCCCGACGAAAACCCCACCTACGGTCATTCCCGCGAATGCGGGAATCCAGCGCCCCTTCTTGGTTTTGACGTCCTACCCGAGCGCCGAACCGAGCAAAGGCGCTGGATTCCCGCATTCGCGGGAATGACGGCCGGGAGAGGTCTCCATAGCAATTTAGGCATCGACTTCGGCAGCCTCACATCCAGCCTCGCGGCACGACGGCGGACACGCTCACGTCGCCACGCCGTATCGACCGGCCACCCCATTCCCCCGGCAGTACAATCCCCGGCTGGCACGCGCATTGCTCTCCCCATCCCATCCACCACCTCAGGGATCCGCATGTCCACACCCACCTCCGCCGGCGCCCGCTTCCGCGCCGCGCTCGCCGCCGAATCCCCGCTGCAGGTGATCGGCGCCATCAACGCCAACCACGCCCTGCTCGCCAAACGCGCCGGCTTCCGCGCGATCTATCTCTCCGGCGGCGGCGTCGCCGCGGGTTCGCTCGGCCTGCCCGACCTCGGCATCAACACGCTCGACGACGTGCTCACCGACGTGCGCCGCATCACCGACGTCTGCGACCTGCCGCTGCTAGTCGACATCGACACCGGCTTCGGCCCGAGCGCGTTCAACATCGCGCGCACGGTGCAGTCGCTGATCAAGTTCGGCGCGGCCGCGTGCCACATCGAGGACCAGGTCGGCGCGAAGCGCTGCGGGCATCGGCCGGGCAAGGAGATCGTCTCGGCGGACGAGATGGTCGATCGCGTGAAGGCGGCGGCGGACGCGAAGACCGGCAGCGACTTCTTCCTGATCGCGCGCACCGATGCGATCCAGGTGGAAGGCGTGGATGCGGCGATCGAACGCGCACAGCGCTGCGTCGAGGCCGGTGCGGACGGCATCTTCGCCGAGGCGGCGTACGACCTGCCGACCTACAAGCGCTTCGTCGATGCGGTGAAGGTGCCGGTGCTGGCGAACATCACCGAGTTCGGCAAGACGCCGTTGTTCACGCGCGACGAGCTCGCGTCGGTGGGCGTGGGGATCCAGCTGTATCCGCTCAGTGCGTTCCGTGCGATGAACAAGGCAGCGGAGGCGGTGTACACGGCGGTGCGGCGCGATGGGCACCAGAAGAACGTGATCGATCTGATGCAGACGCGTGAGGAACTGTACGACCGGATCGGGTATCACGCGTTCGAGTCGCGGCTGGATGCGTTGTTTGCGGCGAAGAAGTGAGCTTTCGGGTTGGGCGGTTGAACAGTCCGCGACGAACGTTCGCGCGACGGCAACGCCGGACCCTCTCCCCAACCCCTCTCCCACGGGGAGAAGGGCTCGATTCCCGGCAATTGGTTTGAACTGAGGCAAGAAGGATTTTTGCGATGAGTGAACAGGCAACGGGCTTCAAGCCCAAGAAATCGGTGGCGCTGTCGGGCACGATGGCGGGCAACACGGCGCTGTGCACCGTGGGACGCACCGGCAACGATCTGCATTACCGCGGCTACGACATCCTCGATGTCGCCAACGCCTGCGAGTTCGAGGAGATCGCCTACCTGCTGGTGCACGGCAAGCTGCCCACCGTGGCGGAACTGACCGCGTACAAGACCAAGCTGAAAGCGCTGCGCGGCGTGCCCGCGGCGGTAAAGACGGCGCTCGAAGCGCTGCCGCCGTCGGCGCATCCGATGGACGTGCTGCGCACCGCCGTCTCCGTGCTCGGCTGCGTGTCGCCGGAGAAGGACGACCACAATCATCCGGGCGCACGCGACATCGCCGACAAGCTGATGGCCTCGCTCGGATCGATGCTGCTGTACTGGTACCACTTCAGCCACAACGGCAAGCGCATCGACGTCGAGACCGACGACGATTCGATCGGCGGCCACTTCCTGCACCTGCTGCACGGCGAAAAGCCCAGCGATTCGTGGGTGCAGGCGATGCACACCTCACTGATCCTTTACGCCGAACACGAATTCAACGCCAGCACCTTCACCGCGCGCGTGATCGCCGGCACCGGCAGCGACATGCATTCGTGCATCGCCGGCGCGATCGGCGCGCTGCGCGGGCCGAAGCATGGCGGCGCGAACGAAGTCGCGTTCGAAGTGCAGAAGCGTTACGACACGCCGGACGAGGCCGAGGCCGACATCAAGGCCCGCGTCGAGCGCAAGGAAGTCGTGATCGGCTTCGGCCACCCGGTGTACACGACGGGCGATCCGCGCAACAAGGTCATCAAGGAAAGCGCGCGCCAGCTCTCGGCCGAACAGCAGAACATGAAGATGTTCGACATCGCGGCGCGTCTGGAAGCGGTGATGTGGGACATCAAGAAGATGTTTCCGAACCTCGACTGGTTCAGCGCGGTGAGCTACCACATGATGGGCGTGCCGACGGCGATGTTCACGCCGCTGTTCGTGCTGGCGCGCACGAGCGGCTGGGCGGCGCATGTGATCGAGCAGCGCATCGACGGCAAGATCATCCGGCCGAGTGCGAACTACACCGGCCCGGAAGACCTGAAGTTCGTGCCGATCAAGGATCGCAAGTAGTTCCATCCACCCTACCCACCGTCGCCCCGGCGAAAGCCGGGGCCCAGTGACGTTGCTTCAGATCGTCACGACAGGAGCAACGCCACTGGGTCCCGGCTTTCGCCGGGACGACGGTGAAATGTTCCCGGATCACCCGCTTTCCGCGCTCCAGCCCGACGGCAGTCCAGCCAAATGAACACGAACCACCGCAGCCCCCTCCCCGGCACCAATCTCGACTGGTACGACGCCCGCGCCGCCATCGACGCACTCGCGCCCGGCGCCTACGCCACCCTGCCCTACACCGCGCGCATCCACGCCGAAAACCTCGTTCGCCGCGCCGACCCTTTGCTGCTCGACGACTTCCTCCGCCAGCTCATCGAACGCCGCAGCGACCTCGACTTCCCGTGGTTCCCCGCCCGCGTCGTCTGCCACGACATCCTCGGCCAGACCGCGCTCGTCGACCTCGCCGGCCTGCGCGATGCGATCGCGGACCAAGGCGGCGACCCGGCACAGGTGAACCCCGTCGTCCCGGTGCAACTCATCGTCGACCACTCGCTCGCCGTCGAATGCGGCGGCTACGTGCCCGATGCCTTCGCGAAAAACCGCGCCATCGAAGACCGCCGCAACGCCGACCGCTTCGATTTCATCGACTGGACCAAGCTCGCGTTCAAGAACGTCGATGTGATCCCGCCCGGCAACGGAATCATGCACCAGATCAACCTGGAGAAGATGTCGCCGGTGATCTACGTGCAGGACGGCGTCGCCTTCCCCGACACCTGCGTCGGCACCGACAGCCACACGCCGCACGTCGACGCCCTCGGCGTGATCGCGGTGGGCGTCGGCGGGCTCGAAGCCGAGAACGTGATGCTCGGCCGTGCCTCGTGGATGCGGCTGCCGGAGATCGTCGGCGTCGAGCTCACCGGCCGCCACGCGCCCGGCATCACCGCCACCGATCTCGTGCTCGCACTCACCGAGTTCCTGCGCAAGGAAAAGGTGGTCGGCGCGTATCTCGAATTCTTCGGCGAAGGCGCGGACAGCCTCACCATCGGCGACCGCGCCACGATCTCGAACATGTGCCCCGAGTACGGCGCCACCGCCGCGCTGTTCTACATCGACAAACAGACGATCGACTACCTGCGCCTCACCGGCCGCACGGACGAACAGGTCGCCCTCGTCGAAACCTACGCGAAGCAGGCCGGACTCTGGTCCGACGCGCTGAAGACGGCGCAGTACGAGCGCGTGCTGCGCTTCGACCTGTCCAGCGTCGAACGCACGATGGCCGGCCCGTCGAATCCGCACAAGCGCCTGCCGACTTCGGCGCTGGCCGAGCGCGGCATCGCAGCCAATCTCGACGCCGCACGCGCGCAGGAAGCGCAGGGCCTGCTGCCCGACGGCGCCGTCATCATCGCCGCGATCACCAGCTGCACGAACACGAGCAACCCGCGCAACGTCATCGCCGCCGCGCTGCTCGCACGCAACGCACGCGCGAAAGGCCTCGTCCGCAAACCGTGGGTGAAAACCTCGCTCGCGCCCGGTTCCAAGGCCGTGCAGCTGTATCTCGAAGAAGCGAACCTGCTGCCGGACCTCGAAGCCCTCGGCTTCGGCATCGTCGCCTTCGCCTGCACTACCTGCAACGGCATGAGCGGCGCGCTCGATCCCGCGATCCAGCAGGAAATCATCGACCGCGATCTCTACGCCGTGGCCGTGCTCTCGGGCAACCGCAACTTCGACGGCCGCATCCATCCCTACGCGAAGCAGGCCTTCCTCGCCTCGCCGCCGCTCGTGGTCGCCTACGCCATCGCCGGCACGATCCGTTTCGACATCGAGAAGGATGCGCTCGGCGTCGACGCCAACGGCCACCCCATCACGCTGAACGACCTGTGGCCGAGCGACGCCGAGATCGACGCCATCGTCGCGCAGGCCGTGAAACCCGAGCAGTTCCGCGGGGTCTACGGCCCGATGTTCGACATCCGTGTTGAGCACGGCGCGAAGGTGAGCCCGCTGTACGACTGGCGTCCGCAGAGCACCTACATCCGTCGCCCGCCGTACTGGGAAGGCGCGCTGTCCGCGCCGCGCACGCTGCACGGCATGCGCCCGCTCGCGGTGCTCGGCGACAACATCACCACCGACCATCTCTCGCCGTCGAACGCGATCCTGCTCGACAGCGCGGCCGGCGAATACCTCGCGAAAATGGGCCTGCCGGAAGAGGACTTCAATTCCTACGCGACGCATCGCGGCGATCACCTCACCGCGCAGCGCGCCACGTTCGCGAATCCGAAGCTTGTCAACGAAATGGCGATCGTCGACGGCAAGGTGCAGCAGGGCTCGCTCGCCCGCATCGAACCGGACGGCACCGTCACGCGCATGTGGGAAGCGATCGAAACCTACATGGACCGCCGCCAGCCGCTGATCATCATCGCCGGCGCCGACTACGGCCAGGGCTCGTCGCGCGACTGGGCCGCGAAGGGCGTGCGGCTCGCCGGCGTGGAAGCCATCGTCGCGGAAGGTTTCGAGCGCATCCATCGCACCAACCTCATCGGAATGGGCGTGCTGCCGCTGGAGTTCAAGCCGGGCCAGAACCGCCACAGTTTCGGCATCGACGGCACCGAAACCTTCGACGTGATCGGCGACCGCACCCCACGCGCCGACCTCACTGTCGTGATCCATCGTCGCGATGGCGAAACGATGCGCGTGCCGGTCACCTGCCGCCTCGACACCGCGGAAGAGGTGTCGATCTACGAAGCCGGCGGCGTGCTGCAGCGCTTCGCGCAGGATTTCCTCGCCGCGTCGAAATCCGCCTGAGTCATCCGTCGCACTGCTGTGACCCCACCACAGGAGACCGCACCATGTCCGACAACGACCACACCGTCCGCCTCCACCGCGTGCTGCGCGCGCCACCGGCCCGCGTCTACAAGGCCTTCCTCGACGCGCACGCGAAAGCGCGCTGGCTGCCGCCCTACGGGTTCATCGGCCAGGTGCACGAGGACGATGCACGCGTCGGCGGCAGATACCGCATGTCGTTCACCAACTTCGGCACCGGCAGCAGCCATTCCTTCCACGGCGAATACAGGGAACTGGTCCCGAACGAGCGCATCGTTTACACCGACGAGTTCGACGACCCCAACCTCCCCGGCATCATCCACGTCACCGTCGAACTGCGGCAGGTGACGTGCGGCACCGAACTGCGCATCACGCAGGCCAATCTGCCGGACATGATTCCGGTGGAGTCCTGCTATCTCGGCTGGCAGGAATCGCTGCAGCAGCTCGCGAAGCTGGTGGAGCCGGAGATTCCGGACGGTCCGTGATGCCACATCCGGGGCACCGGACCTCTATTCCGTCGTCCCGGCGAAAGCCGGGACCCAGTGACGTTGCTCTACTTTTCCAGCGCCTGGCACACATCGAAGAAACGTCGCTGGGTCCCGGCTTCCGCCGGGACGACGGGCGGGGTGGCGCCGCATCGCCAAAGCACAGTCGCAGGCCGTGACATTCTCGTCGACGTTACTGACGCGGCACCAGCACACCGGAGATTGCACATGGCTTCGAACAACGCACCACGCCTGCTGCTATTGGCGTTTCCTCCGCTTTCGGTACGCGCCGCGCTCGCCGAGCGCTTGATCGCGTTAGGAGTGACCGAAAAGCTCGGCAATCGACTACTGCGGTTCGAGCTGCTGCATCAGTCGTTCTCGGGCAGGTTACTCAATCCGTCCAACGAACAATGCGATGCGCTGATCCACGCATGCGCAGGCATTTCGGCACATGCGTGCACGCTGCGGTTCAACCGTGTCGAGGGCCCGAACGTGGAGGCAGGCAGGACGCATTGCACCCTGCTGCCTCGCGGCAAACCGAAGGCCTTCGCCGAGACGCACGCGTCCGTAAGCCGGCATCTGCGTGCGTCCGGATTCGAGGCGATGGCTACCGGCAACACGCCGCACATGACGCTGAGCTACAACGCCCTCACGTCATTCGCGAATATCCCGATCGTGCCGACGATCGACTGGACCATCGATGAACTCTGCCTCGCGATCGGCGGAGGCAATCCGTATCGTTACGAAGTCATCGGCCGCTGGCCGCTGTTGCCCGAGCTCGCGGCGCCGACAGTCCAGCCTGCGCTTTTCTGATTCCATCCCCAGCCTTGCACGCGGAGTCCGCATGTCGTTCGAAACCCAAATCCGCATCCCCGCCACCTACATGCGCGGCGGCACGTCTAAAGGCGTGTTCTTCAAGCTCGACGACCTGCCCGAGGCCGCGCGCGTGCCGGGTGCGGCGCGCGATGCGTTGCTCATGCGCGTGATCGGCTCGCCCGATCCGTACGGAAAGCACACCGACGGCATGGGCGGCGCAACGTCGAGCACGAGCAAGTGCGTGATCATTTCGCCGCCGTCGGTGCCGGATCACGACGTCGACTATCTGTACGGCCAGGTCGCGATCGAACACGCGTTCGTCGACTGGAGCGGCAACTGCGGCAACCTGTCGTCGGCCGTGGGGCCGTTCGCGATCGCGAACGGCATGGTCGATCCGGCGCGCGTGCCGCGCGACGGCATCGCGACGATTCGTATCTGGCAGGCGAACATCGGCAAGACCATCGTCGCGCACGTGCCGATGCGCGACGGACAGGTGCAGGAAATCGGCGAGTTCGAGCTCGACGGCGTGGCATTTCCCGCGGCGGAGATCGTGCTGGAGTTCATCGATCCGGCCGACGAGGGTGATGGCGACGACGGCGGCGCGATGTTCCCGACCGGCAATCCCGTCGACACGCTCGACGTGCCGGGCGTCGGCACGCTGCCGGCGACGATGATCAACGCCGGCATTCCGACCATCTTCGTCAACGCGGCCGACATCGGCTACACCGGCACCGAGCTGCAGCAGGCGATCAACGAGGACAAGGCCGCGCTGGCGACGTTCGAAGCGATCCGCGCGCAGGGTGCGCTGCGCATGGGCATCGTGACGTCGCTCGACGAGATGGCGAAGCGGCAGCATTCGCCGAAGGTGGCGTTCGTGGCGCCGCCGCGGACGTACGTGTCATCGGCGGGAAAGACCGTGAAGGCAGCCGATGTCGATCTGGTGGCGCGCGCACTGTCGATGGGTAAGCTGCACCACGCCATGATGGGCACGGCGTCGGTGGCCATCGCCACGGCGGCCGCGGTGCCGGGCACGCTGGTGAACGCTGCGGCGGGCGGCGGCAGGCGCGAGGTGGTGCGCTTCGGGCATCCGTCCGGCACGCTGCGCGTGGGCGCCGAGGTGACGCAGGTCGGCGGCGCGTGGACGGTTGCCAAGGCGGTGATGAGCCGAAGCGCCCGCGTGCTGATGGAAGGCAGCGTGCGCGTGCCGTGCGACGACGTGTACCGGTCGTAGCGCCGCGCCGTCCGGCGGCAGTAGCGGCGGGACGTGGACCGAGCCCGGACCGGACGACACGGCTCGCGGGCACACCCTGCCGGCAGACCGAGGCGCCGCTCCGTCGGCAAGCGAGGTCGCACGCCGCGGCGCTGGGCTATGATCGGCGCACGATGACCGAGCCCCGATCCGACGCAGCCGTCCCGCCCGCATCGCTCGCTGCGTCCGGCGACGACACGCTTTACGCCGAGCTGGTGAAGATCGCGCGCAGCGAACTGGCGCGCCATCAGCGCCGCGGCACGCTCGACACGCGCTCGCTGGTGCACGAGACGTGGATCAAGCTGCACGACACCGATCCGTCGCGCTACGCCAGCCGCAAACACTTCTACGCCACGGCCGCGCATGCGATGCGGCACGTGGTGATCGACTACGCCCGCGCGCGCCAGGCGCAGCGGCGCGGATCGGGCACCGAGCTGCTGTCGCTCGACGTGGTGGATATGCAGCCGCTGGCGCTGGATGCGCAGGTCGAGCAGCTGGTGCAAATGGATGCGGCGCTGGAGCGGCTCGCGCAGGCCGATCCGCGCCTGGTGCAGGTGGTGGAGCTGCGTTACTTCACCGGCCTGGACGTGCGCGAGATCGCCGAGCTGCTCGGCGTGTCGGAGCCCACGATCAAGCGCGACACGCGCGTGGCCAAGGCCTTCCTGGAAAAGGAACTGGCTGCCGGCTGAGCCGCACGCCGTCAGCCGCGCGCCGCGCCGGGTGTCGCGGCGACGATGGCGTCGAGGATCTCGAGGTAGGGATCGTCCGCGCGCACCGCGGCGCGGTAGTTGCGCAGCGCCTCGGGCAGACTTTGCGCCGCGCGCCGGTCGCCACGGCGTGCGAGGCAGGCCGCATGCAGCAGGCCGGTGTAGATCGTGCGCGCATCCTTGTCGTCGCCCCGATTCGTCGCGGACAGGCGCATCGCGGCGGCGCTGTCGTCGCAGTGCGGCGGCACGCCGCGCGCCAGGTGCACGCGCGCCAGTCCGTTGTAGGGCGTCACCGACTGCGCGTTGCCTTCGCCGTGGAGCTGGCGGTAGATGTCGATGGCGTCGCGGTAGCCGGATTCGGCCGCGTCGAGCTCCCCCAGCGCGAGCTGCACCGACGCCACCGCCATCACCGACTGCACCGTGCCGGTGTGCACGTGCCCGAACGCGGCTTCGCGGATGCGCAATGCCTCCTGCGCCAGCGGCAGGGCACCGGCCGCGTCGCCGAGCATGAGGCGCGCGTAGGCGACATTGTTGGCGGCGTTGGCGAGCGTGGGATGGTTCGCATCGTGGATCCGGCGGCGCGCGGCGAGCACCTGCTCGAACATCGGCGCCACCTCGGCATAGCGGCGCTGCGCGAACAGCACGCTGGCAAGATCGTTGACCGCGCCGACGGTGATGGTGTGCTCGTCGCCGTAGACCGTGCGATAGATCGCCAGCGCTTCGCGCCGCAATGCCTCCGCGTCGGACAGCGGCCCGACGTTGGAACGCACCATCGCCAGCGCCGCGACGGCGCGTGCGCGCACCGCGTCGTCGAGCGCGCCGGGCAGCGGGAACGCATCGTACGCGCGCTGCGCGAGCGCGAGCGCCTCGTCGTGGCGCCGGTGCAGCTCGTACAGCGACACCAGCGCGCCGGCGACGTCCTGCGTCTGCGCGTCGGCCAGTCCGAGCCTGCGCTCGCGCACCGCCAGCGAGGCGACGTAGTGCGCCTCCGCGCGCTCGTGCTGCCCGAGCGCCTGCGCGGCACGGCCCAGATGGTAGTCGTAGGCCGCAGCCCGCAGGCTGCGGCTGTCGCCGCCGGCGGCGAGCGCCGCGCGCGGCGGGGTCAGGTCGTCAAGCACATCCTGGAAGCGCCCGAGACGCTGCAGAGCCGCGGCTCGCGCCAGCAGCGCCTCGTGCAGCGCGTCGGCATCGTCGCCCGCACGCGCCAGCGCCAGCGCTTCGTTCAGCAGCGGCAGAGCCTGATCGTCGAGCCCGAGGCCGTGGTGGGCGCTGCCCATGGTGCGCAGCAGCGCGGCGCGCGCCTCGGGCTGGTCGACGAGTGCGCTGCGGATGCGCCGGCTGCCCTGCTCGAGCAGCTCGCGTGCGGTCACGTCGCGGCCGCGCGCGGCCTCCGGATCGGCCAGTTCGAACAGATCCTGCATGAAGGCGAGCGCCTCGCGCGACGTGGCCGCCTCCACGCGTGCCGCGCGTGCCTGCCATAACGCCGCGCCCAGGCCCGCGATCAGCGCGCACACCGCGAGCGACGCGAAGCCGACGGCCAGCGCGTGGCGCTGCACGAACCGGCCCATGCGGTACCGCGTCGATCCGCGCCGCGCGAGCACCGGACGCCGCGCCAGGTGCGCACGCACGTCGTCGGCCAGCAGCCGCACCGAGGCATAACGCTCGTCCGGGTGCTTGCGCAGCGCCTTGAGCACGATGGCATCGAGGTCGCCGCGCAGGCTGCGGCGCAGCGACGCGGGCGTGAGGCCGCGCAGACGCGCGATGTCGTCGGCGTCGCCCGTCTGCGCCGCGGACCGCTCGACCACGCGCGTGCTCGGCCGCAGCGGCGGATCGTGCAGCACCGCGTGTTCGATCCCGGCCACGCTGCGCGCCGTGTTGCGGTAGGGCCGGTGTCCGGTCAGCAGTTCGAACAGCAGAACACCAAGCGAATAGATGTCGACGGCGGTGGTCGTCACGCCGCCGGCGATCTGCTCGGGCGCGGCGTACTCGGGCGTGAACAGGCGCAGGCGTGCGACCGTGCTTTCGCTGGCGATGCCGGGCTCGATGAGCTTGGCCACGCCGAAGTCGAGCAGCTTCACGCTGCCGTCTTCGGAGACGAGGATGTTCGACGGCTTGAGGTCGCGATGCACGACGAGGCGGCCGTGCGCGTAGGCCACGGCGTCGCACACGGTGAGGAACAGCGCGAGGCGCGCGTCGAGGCCGAGCCGGTGGCTGTCGCAGTGCGCGCGCAGGTCGACGCCTTCGACGTATTCCAGTGCGAGGTACGGATCGCCGCTGGCGTCGGCGCCGCCGTCGAGCAGGCGCGCGATGTTCGGATGTTCCAGACCCGCGAGGATCTGGCGCTCCGCGGCGAGCCGCGCCAGCACGTCGGCCTGCGCGAAGCCGGTGCGCACCACCTTCAACGCAGCGCGCTGGGCGAAGCCGCCCTCGATGCGTTCGGCGAGGTACACCGTGCCCATGCCGCCCTCGCCCAGCACGCGCTCCACGCGCCAGGCGCCGTAGCGGCGTCCGAGGCGTGCTTCGGCGGCGCGTTGCGCGTAGTCGGCGATGAGGTCGGGGACGCGTTCGGGCAGCGAGGTGGGCGTGCCGGTCCGGGCATCGGCCACCAGCATGGCGCGCACATCGTCGCGCAGCGTGATGTCATCGCATTCGCGCCTGAGCCACGCGTCGCGCTCGGTCTCGGGCAGGTCGAGCGCATGTTCGAACAGTTCGCGCGTGCGCTGCCAACGTTCGCGATCCACCGGTCTGCCCCGCCTGCCTGAGGCGCGCAGGTTACACCGCCGCGCGCGCGGCGACAGCGGTACGCAACCGTGGCGCGTGCGGTGCACGGCGTGCTCGGCGCACGACCGATCCGTGCGCTGCATCACGCTTGCCGCGGCTCGTCTGCGATCCACGTCGCAGATCACGGGCCACAACGAAAAACGCCAGCGAATCGCTTCGCTGGCGTGATCGTCTTGTATGGCGCGCCCGGAGAGATTCGAACTCCCGACCACCAAGTTCGTAGCCTGGTGCTCTATCCAGCTGAGCTACGGGCGCAAAGAAGCGAAATTATGAAAGCAATCCGGGAGTCCGTCAAGCCTTCGTCACGTCGGTGTTGCACTGCGATCGTCTCGCGAAACGTCCAACACACGGCCGTTTCGCGAGTGGCGGAGTGAGAGGGATTCGAACCCTCGATAGAGCTTTTGACCCTATACTCCCTTAGCAGGGGAGCCCCTTCGGCCTCTCGGGCATCACTCCGGATCGCTCCCGCGCGGCGGCAATTCCGAACCCGCCGCATGGGACGCGGAAGGATAGCGGCTTGCGGGCCCCGGGTAAAGAAGTCGAGCGGGTGGAGAATGGAGAGGACCGAGAAAGGAGCGGACGGCGTGTTCGCCCGCACTCGTATCTCGTCCCGCTTCATTCCCCGCTGCAGCTGAATCGCTAGACCGACTTGGCCTCGGCCGCCGGCGCGTTTTCCTCGGCGCCGTCGCGCTTGATGCGCTGGAAGATTTCCTCGCGGTGCACCGACACGTCCTTCGGCGCGCTGATGCCGACCCGGACCTGGTTGCCCTTGACGCCCAGCACGGTCACGGTGATCTGGTCCCCGATCATGAGGGTTTCCCCGACGCGTCGGGTAAGAATCAACATGTCACTCTCCTGAGCCGCACTCGCGTGCGGCACTCCCCCAAACAACCGCGCCGCCCCCGCGGCGCCGGCAATCCTTCGCCACTGCCTTAACGGCACGTGACCCTGAGCCCCATACTATCCAAGCGGTTGCGGTGTCGCAATTGATCGGCGTCAATGGCGATGGAACGTGACGGATCGTGCGATCGGGCGAACGTCGCCGGAGCCGCGGTCCGAGGCTGCGGGCCGCAGCGCCCGCAACGTACGCAGCCGAGCCGCTGCGCGGCGCTCAGCGCAGGAAAACGTACCAGCCCGCCGCCGCCGCGGCGGCCAGCACGAGGACCACCACCGCGATCACGCCGCCGGCGCCGCTGCGTTTCGGGGCCGCCGAGACGGCCGTCACCGCCGCCGATGCGGCCGTTGCGGGACGCGTGGTGCCGGGCATTTCCAGTCCGGGCGCCACGAGCAGGAAGCGGATCGTGTC
This sequence comes from Chiayiivirga flava, assembly GCF_014202825.1. Classification (GTDB taxonomy): domain Bacteria; phylum Pseudomonadota; class Gammaproteobacteria; order Xanthomonadales; family Xanthomonadaceae; genus Chiayiivirga; species Chiayiivirga flava. Next base: position 879,399 of record NZ_JACHHP010000001.1, read on the forward strand.
CAGGCGCAGCTCTTCGCCCGGACGCATCAGTCCCGACTGCACCCGCTTGCCGTTGATGTAGGTGCCGTTGGAGGAGCCGAGGTCTTCGACCGCAAGGCCGGCCGGCGTCGGCTTGAGTTGCGCGTGGCGGCGCGAGATTTCCTCGCTCGGGATCGAAATGTCGCAGTCGGCCTGGCGCCCGATCACCACCGGCCCGGAAATCGGAAAGGTCTTGCCGAACGCCGCGCCGGAGACGCCGCGCAGCACCAGCTTGGGCACCGCCATGCGCACGCGCGTGGCGCCCGAATCGTCGACCGGCGCGGGACGCGGCACGCTCGAGAGTCCCGCCTTTTCCACCGCCACCAGCCGCGCCTGGACGTCGGCGAAACCCAGCAGGTCGCCGGCACGCAGCGGCGTCGCGGTCGCGACCGGCTTGCCGTTGACCGTGGTGACGCCGTCGCCGGGCAGCAGCGTGACTGCCTCCGATTCGTCCAGCTCGATCGTGCAGTGCGCGGCGACGATGTTCGGCGCGGTCAGTGCGATCTGCGCGGTGGACGCGTTGCCGACGCGATTCTCGCCCGTGCTCAGCAGCGCCTGCGGGTGTTCGCCATTGGGGAAAAACAGCTTCATGCAGACCTCGGGGTTGATAACGCGTCAGTCGATCTCGCGCGCGACGCGCAGACCGATGGTGTTGAACGCGGTGTCGGCCGCGAACGCGCGCACGGGAGGGTCGTCGGCCTCGGACGCCCAGCTGCCGCCGACCGCCCGACGCTCGCGGCAGTTGCCCGCATCGCAATCGCTGACCCACTCGCGCACATTGCCGCCAGTATCGTATAGACCGGCCTGTTCCGCAGCAAAACTGCCGCCCGGCGCCGTGGTGCCGTGGCCGTCGCTGCACTCCAGACCCTCGCGGCCGCCGAAGTCCTTGCGGAACTGTGCGTCGCGCACGTTCGCCTTGCAGGTGCGCGCCACGGCCGCGCCGGCCGCGGTCAGCTCGGCCGCCTTCGGCAGGCGATAGCGCTTGCCGGTGCGTTGCGCAAGCCACGCGGCGTAGCCGTCGGCCATCGCGGCGTTCACGCACACGACCGGGCTGGCGTCGGTCTGCGCGAAGCCCGGTTCGCTCCAGGTGCGCTTGCGCGAGGAGCGGAAGATCGATTCGCGGTCGCGGCAGGACGGCATATCGGCACCGAACTTCGCCTTGCCTGCGGCCGTCCAGTAGCTGCGGAACTCGCCGACGCTGACCTCGCGCCGCCCGAGGGCGATGCGACCGACCACCACCATCTCCGGCCCGCTCGCCTCGCCGGCCGCGTCGCGGAACACGTAGCCGGGCTTGCCCACGCGCGCGGCCTCGCGCAGGCCGGCCGCAGCCGCCTTCGAGTCGGGAACCAGCGCCGCCGCGCGCTCGAACGCCGCCTGCGCCGCGCCCGTGTCCCAGCGCCGCAGCGCGCTCTCGCCGCGTTCCACCAGAATGGTGGCCTGCGCCTCGCGCAAGGTCTGCACCTGCGCGAGGACGGCGGCGATGCCGTGCTCGCGCCCGATGCGTTCGGCGGTGGCCAGATGCGCGGACCATGCATCGGCCTGCGCATCGGCATCGGCGGCGCGCGCCTGGTCGATGTACACCTGCGCGACGGCGCCGAGGCCGGCCAGCGCGTCGGCGTTGCCCGGCTCGATGACGAGCGCGAGCGCGTAACGGTCGAGCGCGTTGTTGCCCGGCGGCGTGGTGTAGCGCTGCGCGGTCATGTTGAGACGGCCGCGCGCGAGCAGGTCCTCGACCGGATCGATCACGGTCGGGACGGTGGCGAGGTCCACGTCCGGCACCATCGTGAATTCGTCGGCGGCATCGGACGCCGGCCCGTTCGCCGTCGCGTCCGTGGCGGCTGCGATCTGCGCGGGCGGCTGCGTCGCCGGCGCGGTGCGCGACGGCGTGCGTTGCGTCGGCACGGGCGCGGCATCGACGCGTGCCGGCGGCGCGTCGTCGGCGCCGAACACACCCATGCCCACGGCCACCAGACCGACGAGCGTCAGCACGCCGGCAATCAGGTACAGCGGCATCCGGCTGGGCTCGCCTGCGGGACGTGGCGGCTTCGGTGGCTTGGGCGGCTTTTCGGGTTTTGGCGCCTTGGGTGCCGCCGATTTCGGTGCCGGCCGACTCTTGAGTCGCGCCTCGCGCTTGTTCTTCGGGTTCGACTCCGGCGGCGCCGTGGCGAGCAGCCCGAGCGCCGCCGGGCCGTGCTGTTTCATCAGCGTCTCGAACTCGGCCGCAGCGATCGTGCGCAGACCTTCGATGAACTCGGCGCAGTCGGAGAAGCGTTGATCGGGCGCCTTCGCCATGCAGCGATCGATCAGCGGCTGCCACTTGGCCAGATCGTCGGGCAACGTCGGTATCGGCTCGTGTACGTGCGCGTACGCCACCGCGAAGCCGTCCTCGCCGTCGTACGGCGGACGCCCGGACAGGGCTTCGAAACACAGCACGCCGAGGCTGTAGATGTCCGAGCGACGGTCCACCTCGCCACCGCGCGCCTGTTCCGGGCTCATGTAGTGGCTGGTGCCGATCGACAGCCCCGACGCGGTCATGCGCGAGGTGGCCGCGAGTGCACGCGCGATGCCGAAATCGGTGAGCACCGGCTTGTTCTGGTCGTCGAACAGAATGTTGGCCGGCGTGACGTCGCGGTGCACGTAGCCGCGTGCATGCGCGAAGCCGAGCGCCTGCGCCACGGCGATCAGCACGCGCACCAGTTCGACTTCGTCGATGCCTTCGCGCAGGCGTTTGGCGAAGTCGCCGCGCCGCACCATCTGCATCGAGAAATAGTGCAGGCCGTCCGGCGTCACGCCGACGTCGTACACCGGCACGATGTGCGGATGGCCGAGCGAGGCCAGCATGCGCGCTTCCTGCAGGAAGCGTTGCGCGTACACCGGATCCTGCGCAAGCGAAGGATTGAGCACCTTCAACGCCACTTCGCGGTCGAGCAGGATCTGCCGCGCGCGGTAGACCACGGCCATCCCGCCGCGGCCGATTTCGCCACTGATGCTGTAGCCCGCGATGTCGATGACCACGATCCCCCTGCGCCTGCCCGGGCAATTCTATCCGGCCTTGCCCGTTTTACACTGCATCCTGCGTATGTGGCGACGAGTTTTGTGAGCGCGCTGTTGCGTCGTGCAAAACGCGCCCCAATCTGTGCGCACTCGTGCATTCGACACACCCGGACGTTGGGGTAGATTCACGCTGTCGGGTTTCGCCCACTTCGAGGACGTTCCATGCTGTCTGCCGTGATCTGGCTCGCCGTGTTCGGCATCGTGCTGCTGCTGTGGTCGAGCGCGCGCGGCGCGGGGGAGCTCGCCGCGCACTACGGGCGGCGCGCCTGCGCCGAGGCGGGCGTGCAGTGGCTCGACCACACCGCGGTGCTCGAACGCGTGTCGCTGCAGCGCGACGGCGAGGGCCGGCTGCGCTGGCTGCGTCGCTACCGCTTCGAGTTCTCGCAGCGCGGCCCGGACCGGCAACGCGGGACGCTGGCCTTGCTCGGTCGTGAATTGCAGTGGATCCGGATGCCGCCGCCGCCCGACACGGCACGGATCGATCCGATGCAGTAGCGCCGTCGCGGGTCGGGCATCGTCGGATCAAGCGGTCAGCGTTCGCGCACGCGATCTCGCTGCAACGCGTCGTTGGCACTTGGTACGTGCAGGCAGACCGACAAGCGCCACACGATTGCGTGGCCGCATCGAGGCTTTAATCCGTCGAACGCGGAAAAGCGGACATTCGCTGCAGACGGAGCGGAGTACGTGCGGAGCGGCTCCCTCATCCGCCTGCGTTCGGCCGGCGGCAGCCGCCTTACCCTTCTCCCGACGGGAGAAGGATTCAGGCCGATGCGTCGGCGGAAGTGCGCGATGCGCAGAGGGCAGCGGCAGACAAGCTCGGCACGCGTCCTGCGCGGCGGGCGTCGGAGGGACGCCACGGATCCGGACAACGCGCCGGCTACTTGATGACGCGCAGGTGCGAGGGTTTCTTCGGCGCCTCGGGTTCGGGCGACACCGCGGGCTGCTCCGCGGCGGTGGCGCCAGCGTCGGCCGGCATCATCATGCCCTGGCCGGTTTCCTGCGCGTAGATCGCCTGCACGGCGGCGACGGGGATATCGATCGACTGGCTGACGCCGGAAAACCGCGCCATGAAATGGATCATCGCGTTGCCCAGTTCGAGCTGGGTCACCGCGCGCGCGGCGACGTTGAGCACCACGCGGCCGTCCTTCACCGCGCTCGGCGGCACGTGCACGCCCGGCACGCTGGCATCGACGAGCAGGTACGGCGTCATGCCGTTGTCGCTGATCCACTCGTGCACCGCCCGGATCAGGTACGGGCGGTTCGATGTCATGGCGCCGGTTTTCCCGCTCACGCGGGCAGCTCGCGCAGGGCCTTTTCCTCCGGCGTCAGGCTGCGCGCGAAGCCGGGGTGGCGGAAGATGCGCTGGCCGTAGTCGTCGATCGGCTTGCCGTCCTTGGGCAGCGGCACGCCGAGTGTCGGCAGGCGCCAGATGATCGGCGCGAGCGCGCAGTCCGCGAGGCTCATTTCCGGGTTCAGGAAGAACTTGGACGCCTTGAACAGCGGCAGCGACGCGGCCAGCAGTTCCTTCAGCCGCTTGCGGCCGGCCTCGGCCTGCTGCTTGTTGCCGTGTTGCACCGCCTGCACGTGCGGCACCCATTCGTGCTCCAGGCGCAGCATCGCAAGACGCAGGCGCGCGCGCGCGAGCGGGTCGACCGGCATCAGCGGCGGGTGGGGATAACGCTCGTCGAGGTATTCGGTGACCACGGACGCGGCGTAGAGCACCAGGTCGCGGTCGACGAGGGTCGGCACAGAGTGGTACGGGTTGAGCTCGAGCAGGTCTTCGGGCGGGTTGGCCGGATCGACCGGCACCAGATCGTAGGTGACGCCTTTCGCGGCCAGCACCAGGCGCACCCGGTGGCAGACCACGCAGTCGCGGCTCGAAAACAGCGTCAAGGCGTTACGCAACCGCGGACTCGCGACGACCATAGGCTCTCTCCCTCCCCCCGAACTCATTCGAAAGACCGAGGGCGCCGGGCTGCATGGGCCGGGCGCTTACCTCTCAATGTACATCTTTCCAGTACTCGGTCTTCAAGACCCAGGCGAGCAGCGTAAAGACGACGAGGAAGAGGATAACCCACAGGCCGATCGATTCGCGCTTGATTGCGGCCGGTTCGCCGACGTAACGCAGGAAATTGGCGATATCGCGCACCGCGCGGTCGTATTGTTCGGGGTCCAGGCGCCCGGGCGAGGCCAGTTCGAGTTTCTCGACGTGCGCGGGGGCGCCGCCCTCGACATGCTCGGACATCACCGCACGCTGGATGCCCTGCAGCTCGGCCAGCACGTTGGGCATGCTCGAACCGGGCAGGACGGTGTTGTTCCAGCCGGACGGCCGCGTTTCGTCGATGTAGAACGACTTGAGGAAGGTGTAGGTCCAGTCCGGGCCGCCGAGCTTGCTGCGCGCGACCAGGCTGAGGTCCGGCGGCGCCTTGCCGAACCATTTCTCGGCCTGCGCGGCGGGCATGGCCGATTTGATCGTCTCGCCGAACTTGGCGTCGGTGAAGACGAGGTTGCCCATCACCTGCTCTTCGGTCAGGCCCAGATCCTCGGCCATGCGCGAATAGCGCTGCAGGCCGAGCGAGTGGCAGCCCGAGCAGTAGTTCATGAACAGGCCGGCGCCACGCTGCAGCGAGGCGGTATCGCCCAGGTTGGTCTGTGCCGGTTCCAGGTGCACCTCGGTGGCCGCGGAAGCCACCGTGGCGGCACCGGCGAGCAGCAGGCCGAGGAACGGAACGATCAGTCGCTTAGTCATGCGCGGGCACCCGCTCCGGAACAGGCTTCGTCTTGTCGATCTTGGTCCAGATCGGCATCGTGATGAAAAACGCGAAGTAGTAGAACGTGAAGATGCGCGCCACCAGCGTCTGCGTGGTGGAGCCGGCCTGCAGGCCGAGCCAGCCCAGCGTCACGAACGCGATCACGAACAGCGTGATCATGGTCTTGGTGATCCAGCCCTTGTAGCGGATCGAGCGCACCGGGCTGCGGTCCAGCCACGGCACCAGGAACAGGATCATCACCGCACCGCCCATCACCATCACGCCGAAAAGCTTGTCCGGGATCGCACGCAACATCGCGTAGTACGGGGTGAAGTACCACACCGGCTTGATGTGTTCTGGCGTCACCAGCGGATTGGCGACGTTGAAGTTGTCGTGCTCCAGGAACAGGCCGCCGAACGTGGGCTCGAAGAACAGGATGAAGGCGAAGATGGTCAGGAAGAAACCGGCGCCGAACAGATCCTTGACCGTGTAGTACGGGTGGAAGGCGATGCCGTCCTTGTAGTGGCCGTGTTCGTCCTTGACCTTCTTGATGTCGACGCCTTCGGGATTGTTCGAGCCGACCTCGTGCAGCGCGCCCAGGTGCAGCACCACGAGCAGCAGGATGACGAGCGGCAGCGCGATCACGTGCAGCGCAAAGAAGCGGTTGAGCGTGGCGTCGGAAACCAGGTAGTCGCCGCGGATCCACTCGGTGAGTTCGGGGCCCACGTACGGGATCGCGCCGAACAGGTTGATGATCACCTGCGCGCCCCAGTAGCTCATCTGGCCCCACGGCAGCACGTAGCCGAAGAAGGCTTCGGCCATCAGGGTGAGGAAGATCAGCATGCCGAGCACCCACACCAGCTCGCGCGGCTTCTGGTAGCTGCCGTAGATGAGGCCGCGGAACATGTGCAGGTAGACGACGATGAAGAACATCGACGCGCCGGTGCTGTGCATGTAGCGGATCAGCCAGCCCCACGGCACGTCGCGCATGATGTATTCGACGGAGTTGAACGCCTCCGCCGCCGACGGCTTGAAGTTCATCGTCAGCCAGATGCCGGTGACGATCTGGTTGACCAGCACCAGCAGCGCGAGCGAGCCGAAGTAGTACCAGACGTTGAAGTTCTTCGGAGCGTAGTACTCCGACATGTGCTTCTTGTAGAACGGCAGGAAGCCGGGCGCGCGCTGGGTGAACCAGTCGGTGGCACCGGACACGGTGCGCGTGATCACGTTGGCCATCACGCGGCTCCCTGGTCGACGCCGATCTCGATGCGCGAGTCATCGAGGAACCGGTACGGCGGTACTTTCAGATTGGTGGGTGCGGGCACGCCCTGATAGACGCGGCCGGCGAGGTCGAAGCGCGAGTTGTGGCAGGGGCAGTAGAAACCGCCCTTCCATTCCGCGTCGAACGGCTGCGGCTCCAGCTCCGGGCGGAACGTGGGCGAGCAGCCGAGGTGGGTGCAGGTGCCGACCAGCACGAGGATCTCGGGCTTGATCGAGCGGGTTTCGTTCTTGGCGTAATCCGGCTGCTGCTCGGGGTTGTCCGATTTCGGATCGCGCAGACGGCCGTCCTGGCTCGGCAGCGCGGCCAGCTGCTCGGGCGTGCGACGGATGATCCACACCGGTTGCCCGCGCCACTGCAGCACGATGCGCTGCCCGACCTCGAGCTTGCTGATGTCCTCGGTCACCGGCGCACCCGCCACCTGGGCGCGCGCGCTCGGCTGCAGGGTGGAGACGAACGGAATTGCTGCAGCTGCCACGCCTGCACCGCCGACCACGGCGGTGGTGGCGGTCAGGAAGCGGCGGCGGCCTGGGTTGACGCCTTGGTTAGCCATTCGGCTCTCCGCACAGAAACGCTGGAAATCGGGAATACCGGCTGCGCAGCGCCCCCGTGCACGGTGGCATGGCGGCTGCCGCAAAGCGCACTAGTTTAACGGAAGCCATCCGGCAGCGACAACGCTTGCGGCGGCCATGCGACAATCCCGCATCCCCGTTTTCCGCCGTTTTCGATGCCCCGACTCACCGGAGTGCTCCGTTTCCTGCTGCAGTGCGCCGTGGTGGGCCTGGCGCTGGCCTTCGTCGTCCTGCACTGGATGCCGGACGCCGGCCAGCGGCTGCGTGGCGGCCTGGGACTCGACGCGTCCCCCGCGCCCGCGCCGGCGGCCGGTACTGGACCGGTGTCGTACGCGGACGCGGTGGCCCGCGCGGCGCCGTCGGTGGTGAGCGTGTACGTGGACAAGGTCGTGACCGAGCAGACCTTCATCGTGCCCAACCCCACCGTGCAGCGCTTCGCCGGCATCACGCTCGGCCCCACACGGCAGCGCCTGCAGCGCGCACAGGGCTCGGGCGTGCTGGTCAGCTCGGACGGCTACATCCTCACCAACCACCACGTGATCGACGGCGCGGACAACATCCAGACCGTGCTGCAGGACGGGCGCGTGACGCGCGCGCGCATCGTCGGCAGCGACCGCGACACCGACATCGCCGTGCTCAAGATCGAAGGCACCAACCTGCCGGCGATGCCGATCGAGCACGACGCCGGCCTGCGCGTGGGCGACGTGGCGCTCGCCATCGGCAACCCGTTCGGCCTCGGCCAGACCGTGACCCAGGGCATCATCTCGGGCTTGGGCCGCAACCAGCTCAACCTCACCACCTACGACGACTTCATCCAGACCGACGCCGCCATCAACGAGGGCAACTCCGGCGGCGCGCTCGTCAACGCGCGCGGCGAGCTGATCGGGATCAATACCTACGTGATCGGGCGCATGGCCGCCGGCGCGGAAGGCATCGGCTTCGCCATCCCGGCGGGCACGGCCAAGGCGGTGCTCGACCAGATCGTCGACCACGGCATGGTGGTGCGCGGCTGGCTCGGCGCGAACTACGGCGACGCACCGATCCTGCCCGGCAGCCTGCCGAGCGGCGCGCCGCGTGGGGTCGCGCTCACCCGCATCCTGCCCGGCGGCCCGGCCGCGCAGGCCGGGCTGCAGGTGGGCGACGTACTGACCCGCATCGGCGACGAGGACATCGTCGACCAGGCCGACCTGCGCGACCGCGAAGCCGCCACGCCGCCCGGCAGCCGGGTGCGCGTGAGCGGACTGCGCGCCGGCGTGCCGTTCGACGTGGAACTCGAACTGGTGCAGCGACCGCAACGCAGCGCGTAATCCGCGCGGCTCAGTCGAACAGCTTGCCGGGGTTCATGATGCCGTTCGGATCGAAGACCTGCCGCACGCCGCGCATCATCGCAATCTCGGCCGCACTGCGCGTGCTGCCGAGGTAGGACTTCTTCACCAGGCCGATGCCGTGCTCGGCCGAAATGCTGCCGCCGTGGCGCTGCAGCGCGTCGGCCAGCAACGCCGTCACCTGCTCGCACTGCGTCACGAACGCCGCATCGTCGAGCGCGTCCGGCTTGAGCACGTTGATGTGCAGGTTGCCGTCGCCGATGTGGCCGAACCACACCACGTCGAACTGCGGGTATTCGCGCGCCAGCAATGCCTTCGTCTCGTCGAGGAAGGCCGGCATCGCGCCGATGCGCACCGCGATGTCGTTCTTGTACGGCCGGTGGCGCGCCAGGCTCTCGGTGATGCCCTCGCGCAACCGCCACAGGGCAGCGGCCTGTGCCTCGCTCTGCGCGATGACGCCATCGCCGACGAGCCCGCGCTCGACGCAGGTTTCGAACGCGGCAAGCACCGCGTCCTGCGTGCCCTGCGTGTGTGCGTCGAATTCGGCCACCACGTAGTACGGATGGTCTTCCGCGAACGGCTTCTGCGCGCCGTGCGCCACCACATGCACGAGCGCGCGATCGGTGAAGAACTCGAACGCGGACAGCGCGAGCTTGCCGCGCAGCACCTCGAACACCTGCATCAGCGCATCGAACGACGGCAGCGCCAGCAGCATCACGTTCGAAGGCGGCGGCGCGTCGGTGAGCTGCAGCATGGCCTCGACCACGATGCCGAGCGTGCCCTCGGCACCGATCACGAGCTGGCGCAGGTCGTATCCGCTGGAATTCTTGACCAGTCCGCGGTTGAGGTCGAGCAGTTCGCCCGTGCCGGTCACGAGCTTGAGCCCGGCGATCCAGCTGCGCGTATTGCCGTAGCGGATCACCCGGATGCCGCCGGCGTTGGTGGCGATGGTGCCGCCGATCGCGCACGAGCCGCGCGCGGCGAAATCGACCGGGTAGACGAGCCCGTGCTCGCGCGCCGCGTTGTGTACCGCCTCCAGCGCGATGCCCGGCTGCACGGTCAGGATGCGGTCGGCAGCGTCGAAACCGACCACCCGATTCATGCGCTCGGTGCTGACGACGAGCTCGCCCTTCGCCGCCACCGCACCGCCGGAGAGCCCGGTGCGACCGCCCGACGGCACCAGCGCGACGCGGTGCGCATTCGCCCAGCGCACGATGGCCTGCACCTCGTCGATCGACCCCGGCAGCGCGATCGCCAGCGGCGCCGGCGTCCAGCGGCGCGTCCAGTCGCGGCCGTAATGTTCGAGGTCCGCAGGCTCGGTGCGCAGCTGCAGCGACGGCAGCAGGCGGGCCAGTTCGGCGAGCGGCGAGGCGGTCATGGCGGTTCCGGTGCGGGGCGATCAAGCGTGCCAGCGCAGCCGGCCAGCGTCCACTGCTGCACTGCCGCAAACGGCCCCGGATCTGGCATATGCTGTGGGTCCGCCTTCCCCGGCGCGTCCGCGCATGGCCTGCCCCGCATGAAGAAAACCTCGTTCCCCCGTCAGGACATCCGCGTGCTGCTGCTCGAAGGCGTGAGCCGCAGCGCGGTGGAGACCTTCACCGCGGCCGGCTACAGCCAGATCGATTTCCACGAGAAGTCGCTGCCCGAGGACGAGCTGAAACGGCGCATCGCCGACGCGCACGTGATCGGCATCCGCTCGCGCACCCAGCTCACCGCGGACGTGCTCGACCATGCCAAGCGCCTGATCGCGGTCGGCTGTTTCTGCATCGGCACCAACCAGGTCGATCTTGCCGCGGCCAAGGCACTCGGCATCCCGGTGTTCAACGCGCCGTACTCGAACACGCGCAGCGTGGCGGAGCTGGTGATCGCCGAAGCCATCCTGCTGATGCGGCGCATTCCGCAGAAAAATGCCGAATGCCATCGCGGCGGCTGGTCGAAATCGGCGGCCGGCAGTTTCGAGGTGCGCGGCAAGGTGCTCGGCATCGTCGGCTACGGCCACATCGGCACGCAGACCGGCGTGCTGGCCGAATCGCTCGGCATGCAGGTGATCTACCACGACATCGAAACCAAGCTCACGCTCGGCAACGCGCGTGCCGCGGCGGGCCTCGACGACCTGCTGGCACGCGCGGACATCGTGACCCTGCACGTGCCGGAAACCGCGCAGACGCAGAACATGATCGGCGCGCAACAACTTGCCGCGATGAAGCGCGGCGCGGTGCTGATCAACGCATCGCGCGGCACCGTGGTCGACATCGATGCGCTCGCCGCGGCGCTGCACTCCGGCCATCTCGCCGGCGCCGCCGTGGACGTGTTCCCGGTCGAGCCCAAGGGCAACGACGATGCCTTCGTCTCCCCGCTGATCGGCATGGACAACGTGATCCTGACACCGCACGTGGGCGGCAGCACGCTGGAGGCGCAGGACAACATCGGCATCGAGGTCGCGGCCAAGCTCGTGCGCTACAGCGACAACGGGTCCACGCTGTCCGCGGTGAACTTCCCCGAGGCCTCGCTGCCGGGGCACCCGAACAGCCGGCGCCTGCTGCACATCCACCGCAACGTGCCGGGCATGCTGTCGCGCATCAACGAGCTGTTCTCGCGCGAGAACGTGAACATCGACGGCCAGTTCCTGCAGACCGATGCGACGATCGGCTACGTGGTGATCGATGTTTCGACCAGCGAGGCGCAGGCGCTGCAGCTCAAGGAGCAGCTGGCGGCGATTCCCGGGACGTTGCGGGCGCGGGTGCTTTACTGATCGGGGCGTTTTCGACCGGTTGGATCGTCGCGCACTGCGAGTCACTGACTTCGCTGCCCCCTTCCGCCTGCCGGCACCTTCCCCCGCTGCACGGGAGAAGGGATGCTTCGATGCGGGCTCGGAGATGCAACCGACGCCGTCGATCACCGCTTCATTGCACGATCCCGTTCACTGCACGATTTCAGCTCCACGCAACGAAGGAATCCTTCTCCCGCGCAGCGGGGGAAGGTGCCGGCAGGCGGAAGGGGGTTCGGCCCGACCGGAGCCCGGCATCCGGGCGTCCCCTGCCGCACAGCCGCCTGTCGTGGCCCTTGCGCCCACGGCAACCGCAGAATCCGAACCCGGGCTCATCGATCCGGCGCAGCGAAGAACGGCGCGCCAGCGCGGAAAGAAACGTCGCGGCGCCGCGCGATCACGGCGCCGCCAGGGCGAAACATCCGCCCGCTACTTCTTCTTCGGCGCCACCATCATGATCATCTGGCGGCCTTCGAGCTTCGGCCGCTGCTCGACCGTAACCTCGTCCTTCACGTCGGCCTCGATCTTCTGCGTCATCGCAAGACCGAGCTCGGTGTGCGCCATTTCGCGGCCCTTGAAGCGGATCGTGATCTTGACGCGATCACCTTCCGCCAGGAACCGGCGCAGGTTGCGCAGCTTGACCTGATAGTCGCCCTCTTCCGTCGTGGGACGGAACTTGAGCTCCTTGATCTCGACCTGCTTCTGCTTTTTCTTGGCGGCGGCCGCCTTCTTCTGCAGGTCGAAGCGGAACTTGCCGAAATCCATGATGCGGCAGACCGGCGGATCGGCATTCGGCTGGATCTCGACCAGGTCCAGACCGGCGTCCTCGGCCATCTTCAGCGCTTCGTCGCGCGTCAGCACGCCGACCATTTCGCCGTCGTCGCCGATCACGCGCACGTTCGGGACGCGGATCTCCCCGTTCTTGCGGTTCAGTTTTTCGGTATTGATTCGTGCATCCTCTGGTGGATTGTGGTTCCGGCGCGCCGTCTCAGGCGCCCGGACCTGCCTCTTGCCGCATGCGGGCGATGAAGTCTTCCAGCTTCATGCTGCCCAGATCGTCCCCCGTTCGCGTGCGAACCGCCACCGCGCCGTTCTCCATCTCGCGGTCCCCGACCACGAGCAGATAGGGGGTGCGCTGCATCGCATGCTCGCGGATCTTATAGCCGATCTTCTCGTTTCTCAAGTCGCTGTCGACCCGGAAACCTTGATTTGCAAGCGTTTTCCGCACCGACTCCACGTACTGCGCCTGCGCATCGGTGATGTTCAGCACCACCGCCTGCAGCGGCGCCAGCCACGCCGGGAAGGCGCCGGCATGGTGTTCGATCAGGATGCCGATGAAGCGCTCCATCGAGCCGACGATCGCGCGATGCAGCATCACCGGGTGCTGGCGGGCCGAGTGCTCGTCGACGTATTCGGCGCCCAGGCGCCCCGGCATCATGAAATCGACCTGCATCGTGCCCAGCTGCCACGTGCGGCCGATGGCGTCGCGCAGGTGGTATTCGATCTTCGGGCCGTAGAAGGCGCCCTCGCCCGGCAGCTCCTCCCACGCCACGCCGCAGGCGCCGAGCGCGCTGCGCAGCGCGCCTTCGGCCTTGTCCCACGTGGCGTCATCGCCCAAGCGCGAGTCCGGACGCAGCGCGATCTTGATCTGGATGTCCTCGAAACCGAAGTCGCTGTACACCTTCAGCGCCTGGCGGTGGAACGCCGTCACCTCGGCCTCGATCTGGTCCTCGGTGCAGAAGATGTGGCCGTCGTCCTGGGTGAAGCCGCGCACGCGCAGGATGCCGTGCAGCGCGCCGGACGGCTCGTTGCGGTGGCAGGCGCCGAATTCGCCGTAGCGGATCGGCAGGTCGCGGTAGCTGTGCAGGCCCTGGTTGAAGATCTGCACGTGGCCGGGGCAGTTCATCGGCTTCACCGCGTAGGTGCGGTTTTCCGATTCGCTGAAGAACATGTTGTCCTTGTAGTTGTCCCAGTGGCCGGATTTCTTCCACAGCGACACGTCGAGGATCTGCGGGCAGCGCACTTCCTGATAGCCGGAGCTTCGGTACACGCCGCGGATGTACTGCTCGACCACCTGCCACACGCTCCAGCCCTTCGGATGCCAGAACACGAGGCCGGGCGCTTCTTCCTGCAGATGGAACAGGTTCTGCTGCTTGCCGATCTTGCGGTGGTCGCGCTTCTCGGCTTCCTCGATGCGCTGGATGTAGGCATCGAGCTGCTTCTTGTCGGCCCAGGCCGTGCCGTAGATGCGCTGCAGCTGTTCGTTCTTCGAATCGCCGCGCCAGTAGGCGCCCGAGACGCGCGTGAGCTTGAAGGCCTTGAGAAAGCGTGTGTTCGGCACGTGCGGGCCGCGGCACATGTCGACGTATTCCTCGTGGTAGTACAGGCCCATCGACGTTTCGTCGGGCATGTCCTCGACCAGGCGCAGCTTGTAGTCCTCGCCGCGCGCCTTGAACACCTCGATCACCTCGGCACGCGGCGTGACCTTCTTGACCACGTCGTAGTCCTTGGCGATGAGTTCGCCCATGCGCTTCTCGATCGCGGCGAGATCGTCCGGCGTGAAGGGGCGCTCGTTCCAGATGTCGTAGTAGAAGCCTTCCGCGATCACCGGCCCGATCACCATCTTGGCGTTCGGGAACAGCTGCTTGACCGCGTGACCGACGAGGTGGGCGCAGGAGTGGCGGATGATCTCGACGCCTTCGGCATCCTTCGGCGTGATGATGCGCAGCGACGCGTCGTGGTCGATGCGGTCGCTCGCATCGACGAGCTTGCCGTCGACGGCACCGGCGACGGTGGCCTTCGCAAGGCCGGCGCCGATGCTCTGCGCGACCTCCATCACGGACACGGGTCGGTCGAATTCACGGCGGCTGCCGTCGGGAAGCGTGATCGAAATCATGGGCGGGCTCCGCCTGCGCGCGGCAGGCTGTTGCGAGGGAGTGGGAAACGGCGGGACGCCATCGCGCGGGCGCGGCGTGGGTGGTCCGGCGGCGGGGCCGCACGGGCGGGGACGCGATCAGTGGCGGCTGCGAGTCCGCATGTCACACACTCGTCCGGCGCTTGACCCCGGACACCTCACGGTCGGCGATGAATCGGGCCGTCGGCAGAACGCCGCGGCGGGACCGGAAAGGTAGGGGTCGGTGACGGCACTGTCAATGGGCCGCGCCGAGGTTCGCACGCTGCGCGGCGGTGGCGGCAAGTTGCCGCGGACGACGCACGCGCACTATTCGAAATCGTCCTCGAACAGCCCCATCGACAGCACCAGCTTCCAGTGCCCGAGCAGTTCGGCAAACGCCTGCGGCGGATTGGTCGCCGCCGGCGCACCGGTCTGGCTCGCGGTGTTGACGCCGTGGCAGCCGTCGCAGGCGCGGATCTCGCCCGGCTGCACCGTCACCCAGTAGCGCTCGCGCACGATCGGTTCGCCGTCGGTGTTCAGCGTTTCCCAGGTCAACGCGCGTTGCGCGGGCACGAACAGCGCCACCGAGCCGTCCGGCGCGATCGCACGCATGCCCGCCGCCGATCCCGCTTGCGGCGGATTGGCGGCGGTGGCGGCCGGGTCGTGCAGGTAGCGCGCGATCGGCCGGCGTCCGGGACGCGGTTCGCTGGCGCCGAAGGTGATGCCGCGGATCTGGTCGGCCTGCAGGAACCGCATGCGGTCGATGTCGTGCACCTGCAGCGCATCCGGAGCGATGCTGGCCACGCCGCCCGGCACGCGCAGGTTGTACGGCTGCTGCTCGTCGGCGACGTCGCGACGCGTGGCGTCGCGCACCACGAGCACGCCGAGGCCGCGCTCGCGCAACCAAGCGCGGAACGCCGCCGGACTCACGCCCGCCGCGGCGAACACCTCCTGCTCCGGCGTCTTCAGCGCGATGCTCGACACCGGCGGCACCGGGCGCGCACGCACCTCCACCGGCGACAGTTCCCACAGCGGGCCGTCGTAGCCGATCAGCGCATCGGGCGACCACCACGTCACGCTGCGCGTGACCTGCGGATTGAGCATGGCGCCGGGCAGGTACGTGCCGTCCGCGTCGGCATCGGCGACGAATTTCAGGCGGAACCGGTAGCGCGGCATCGGATTCGCGGCGGTGCCGTCGTTTTCGTCTTCGCCGACATCGGGCGTGTGCACCGCGACGATGCGGCCGTCGCTCAGCACGATGGGGTTGCGGTAGCGGCCCGAATGATCCGGCGCGGCGCCGGTGCCGAAGGTGCTGCGCGGGGTCAGGTAGTCGACCGCGATGTCGTCGGCGTTGCGCGAGGGCGGCGCGACCATGCGGAACAGCTGACCGGACGCATGCGTGGCGAACTCGGGCGCGTCGATGGCAACGTAGCGGCCGGGCATGGTCGGGTCTTCGGCGATCTGCATCATGCTCTCGACCGCGTCGAACTCGCGCTCGACGTTGACCAGGTCCGGATCGTCGAGGAAGTTGCGCGGAAAATACCGGTGCAGCTCGTGCCGGCCGACGTGGTTCAGGGTTTCCTCTTCGGTGCCGTCCTGATGCACGGTCCACGGAAAGAAGAAGTTGAAGCGGTGCCCGGACACGCCCGACCCCGGCACTTCCAGACGCGGCTCGGGGAACACTTCGGGGGCGCGCGGGATGTGCGCCGCGCCGTCGGCCTCGGACGCGAAATCGAAGGTGCCGTAGGTGGGCGTTTCGCCGTTGGCTTCCGATTCGGCGTCGGCTTCGGCCTGCTGGTCGGTCTGCAGATGGTCCCAGCGGGTGTAGAGCACGCGGCCGAAACTGTCGACCAGCGGATCGAACGACCCCGACGGCGAGTGCTGCAGCAGCTGCAGCGCGCCGGTGGTTGCGTTCAGCGCCCACAGGCCGGTGACCGTGGCGGTGGATTCGTATTCGTCGTGCTGCGGGTACAGATGGCGCTCGCCCGAGCGCGGGCGGTCCGATGCGAACAGGATGCGGCCGTCGGACAGATAGGTGGGGTTGACGTTGTTGTAGTCCGCCGGCTGGTTCGCCACCTTGGTGACGACGGCGGTCGCGCCCTGCGCGAGGCCCGTCACCTCGTACATCTGCCAGTAGTACGGATTCACCTCGTACTGCGCGGCGCCGCCGCCGACCACCATCGAGAAGATCGCCCGCGTCCCGGAGAAATGCACGTCCGGATCGCGCACCGCGATCGCGCCGGCACCCTGCAGCGAACCGGCCACGCCGAAGCCGGCCTCGCGCGTGAGGTTGCGCGTGCTGCCGTCGGGATAGCGCAGCATCAGGTCGCCGCCGCGCGGCGCCTCCATCGGGCCGGCGAAGTGGCTGCCGAAGGTCGAGAAGGCATTGCCGAAGTCGTCGGCGGTGGGCACCTGGGTGACGTAGAGGATGGGATTGGGCAACGCCTGCGCGGACGCGCAGGCATGGGCCACCACGAGCAGCAATCCGATGACACAACGCATGAGAGTCCCCCGACGCGATGGTGCGACGGCGCAAATCGCCATCTCCGGCCACAACGGACGACGGCGCGCGGCGGGGCCATGCTGCGCTCGCCGGCGACGGTTTGCACGTGCCTGGCGCGTGTGTCCCGCTTCGCGATGGCCTCGACCGCCCGCCGTATCCAGGCGGCCATGCTGCGGCGCTGCACGCCGATTTGGCTCATGCCGCGATTTTCCCGAATGTTACCGGTGACAGGAGATAAACTTCGCCAAACACCGGAGATCATGCATGGGTCTTTCGCGCCGGACATGGATCGCGGGAACTGCCGCCGGAGCGCTGCTGCTCGGGACGGCGCGGCGCGCGGCTGCCGATCGCACGGTGTCCACGCCGATCGCCACCGTCACCGGCGGCCGCGTCCGCGGTATCCGCGACGGCGATCTCTTCGTGTTCCGCGGCATCCGCTACGGCGCGGACACGGCAGCCACCCGTTTCGCCCCGCCCGGTCCGCCGCGCCCGTGGGAGGGCGTCCGCGACGCCACCGCGTTCGGCAACAGCGCGCCGCAGCGCGGTGCCGACGCCCCCGGCAGCGAAGACTGCCTGTTCCTCAACGTGACCACGCCCGCGCTGCGCGACGGTGCGCGCCGGCCGGTGCTGGTCTACCTCCACGGCGGCGGCTACAGCACCGGCGCCGGCAGCGATCCGCTGTACGACGGCAGTGCGCTGTGCCGGCGGGGCGACGTGGTCGTCGTCACGCTCAACCACCGGCTCAACGTGTTCGGGTATCTCGCGCTCGACGGATTCGGCGACGGACGCTTCGCAGGGTCGGGCAACGTCGGGCAGCTCGACCTGATCGCCGCGTTGCGTTGGGTGCGGCGGCACGCGGACGAGTTCGGCGGCGATGCCGGCAACGTCACCGTGTTCGGCCAGTCGGGCGGTGGCGCGAAGATCGCGACGCTGATGGCGATGCCGGCGGCGGCCGGCCTGTTCCATCGCGCGATGACGATGAGCGGGCAGCAGGTCACCGCGGCCGGCCCGCGCGCGGCGCGGCAGCGTGCGGCGATGCTGCTCGATGCGCTGAAGATCGCGCCGGCGCAGGTCGACCGGTTGCGCGAGGTGCCGATGGAGCGGGTGCTGGAGGCCAGCGCGATCCGCGATCCGTCGCGCATCGAGGACACCGGCCTGTACTTCGGCCCGGTGCTCGATGGCGTGTCGTTGCACCGGCATCCGTTTTATCCGGACGCGCCGGCGCAGTCGCGCGGCATTCCGATGCTGATCGGCAACACGCGCGACGAAACGCGTGCGTTTCTCGGCAGCGACCCGGAAAATTTCTCGCTGACGTGGGACACGCTGCCGGCGAAACTCGTCGCGCAGCAGTACGTCGACCTGCCGGCGGACATGGTGATCGCCGAATACCGCCGGCTGTACCCGCGGTACACGCCGAGCGACGTGTTTTTCGCCGCGACCACGGCCGGGCGCTCGTGGCGCGGCGCGATCGAGGAGGCGGAAGCGCGCGCGCGACAGGGTGCGCCGGCGTGGGTGTACCAGCTCGACTGGCCGTCACCGGCCGACGACGGCCGGCTGCGCGCGTTCCACACGCTGGACATTCCGCTGGTGTTCGGCACGCTCGATGCGCCCGGTTCGCGCACGGGCACAGGCGCGGACGCCCGGGCTGTCGCCCGACGCATGGGCGATGCGTTGCTTGCGTTCGCGCGCACCGGCGACCCGAACCACGCCGGCCTGCCGGCGTGGGCGTCCTACTCGCTGCAGCGGCGCGAGACGATGGTGTTCGACGCGCGATCGCGCGCGGTCGACGATCCGCGGCGCGGAGAGAGGCTGCTCTATGCGCGTGCGCCGTTCGTGCAGCGCGGCACGTTCTGACGTCGCGCCCTTGCTTCCTTCTCCCTCCGGGAGAAGGTGCCGAAGGCGGATGAGGGACGGGCGTTGCGGTGTGTCATGGTGCTCGGCGGAACGAACACATCCGCATCAATGCAGGCTTCGTCCAACGTGGATGCCCGTCCCTCATCCGCCCTGCCGGGCACCTTCTCCCGACGGGAGAAGGAAGAAGCGGCTTTCAGCAACAACGCGACCCGGTTCCGCCGAAGCGCGCGCGCTGGCGCTCGTCGAAGAATTCCGCATAGCTCGGCACCGGCAGGTCCGGATGCACGCGGCGCAGATGCGCCACGTACGTCTCGTAGTCCGGCACGCCCACCGCCAGGCGTGCGCAGGAGCGAAGAAAACGCCATGCGCGCCCGAACCGCGCCGCGACGTCGACGCTATGCAGGGAACGCAACATACGGCGTCTCCTGCGAAATCGGTACTGACGAGCGGCGCGCGCGCAGGATCTCGCGGATGCCGAACCCCACCGTGGACAGCAGCACCACGATGAACAGCACGCACAGGCCGGCATTGAGATAGTTGTTGAACGCCACGCGACCCATTTCCTCGATGGTCTT
Source organism: Chiayiivirga flava (assembly GCF_014202825.1). GTDB lineage: Bacteria > Pseudomonadota > Gammaproteobacteria > Xanthomonadales > Xanthomonadaceae > Chiayiivirga > Chiayiivirga flava. The sequence continues at coordinate 898,989 of NZ_JACHHP010000001.1, forward strand.
GGCCGGGGCGAGCACCTGGCCCGAGGCCGCCGCATCCGCGAAACGTCGCGCGTTGGCGAGGAAGCCGACCTTCGGGTCGGCGTCGAACAGCTTGAGCCAGCCTGCCGACAGGGTGCAGATCAGCAGCCATGCGGTCGGCAGGATCGTCACCCACGCGTACTGCCCGCGCTTCATCTTGAACAGCACCACGGTGCAGTACGTCAGCGCGATGCCGGCCAGCATCTGGTTGGCGATGCCGAACAGCGGCCACAGCGTGTTGATGCCGCCGAGCGGATCGACCACGCCCTGGTAGAGGAAGTAGCCCCACATCGCCACCGCCAGCGCGGTCGCGATGATGTTGGCGCCCCACGACTCGGTCTGCTTCAGCGGCGCGTACACCATGCCGCCGAGCTCCTGGATCATGAAACGCGCAACGCGCGTGCCGGCATCGACCGCGGTCAGGATGAAGAGCGCTTCGAACAGGATCGCGTAGTGGTACCAGAACGCCATCATGCCGTCGCCGGAGATCACCGAGTGGAGGATCTGCGCCATGCCCACCGCAAGCGTCGGCGCGCCGCCGGTGCGCGAGAGGATCGACGCCTCGCCGACGTCCTTCGCGGTCTGCGCGAGGATGTCGGGGGTCACCACGAAACCCCATTCGCTGATCACGCGCGCGGCGTTGACCACATCGGTACCGATCAGCGCCGCCGGCGAATTCAGTGCGAAGTACACGCCCGGTTCGAGCACGCAGGCCGCGACCAGCGCCATGATCGCGACGAAGGCCTCCATCAGCATGCCGCCGTAGCCGATCATGCGCACCTGGGTCTCGTTGTCGAGCAGCTTGGGCGTGGTGCCGGACGAGATCAGCGCGTGGAAGCCGGAGACCGCGCCGCAGGCGATCGTGATGAACAGGAACGGAAACAGGCTGCCCGACCACACCGGCCCGCTGCCGTCGATGAACTTCGTCAGCGCCGGCATCTGCAGGTCCGGCATCGCGAACAGGATCGCCACCGCGAGCAGCACCACCGTGCCGATCTTGAGGAACGTGGACAGATAGTCGCGCGGCGCCAGCAGCAGCCACACCGGCAGCACCGCGGCGATGAAGCCGTAGACGATCAGCATCCACGCGAGCGCCGTGCCGGAGAAGTGGAACATCGGTGCCCACTCGGGATGTGCTGCCACTTTTCCGCCGAGCCAGATCGCGAGCATCAGCAGCACCAGGCCGATGACCGAGACCTCGCCGATCCTGCCCGGCCGCCAGTAGCGCAGATAGAAGCCCATCAGGATCGCGATCGGGATGGTCAGCGCGACGGTGAACGTGCCCCACGGACTTTCCGCGAGCGCCTTTACCACCACCAGCGACAGCACCGCCAGGATGATGATCATGATCAGCAGGATGCCCACCATGGCGAATCCGCCGGCGGCATTGCCCATTTCCGCGCGGATCATGTCGCCGAGCGAGCGGCCGTTGCGGCGCGAGGACAGGAACAGCACCAGCATGTCCTGCACCGCGCCGGCAAACACCACGCCGAACAGGATCCACAGCGTGCCGGGCAGGTAACCCATCTGTGCGGCCAGCACCGGACCCACGAGCGGGCCCGCGCCGGCGATGGCGGCGAAATGGTGCCCGAACAGCACGTATTTGTCGGTCGGAACGAAATCCAGGCCGTCGTTGCGCAGGTGCGCGGGCGTCGCGCGTGTCGGATCGACCTGCAGCACCGTCTTCGCGATGTACAGGCTGTAGAAGCGGTACGCGATCATGAACACCGACACCGACGCGGCCACCAGCCACAGCGCGTTGATCGTCTCGCCGCGGTCCAGCGCCACCACCGCCAGGCAGCACGCCCCGCCCACGGCCAGCACCAGCCAGCCCAGTTTCGCCAGCATCCCGTTCATCGTGTCCGCCCTCGCACCGTGTCGGTGGCAAGCGTCCTGCCGCGCGCCGCGCGGGTCAAGCGTGCCGCACGCCCCACCTTGGTCGGGTTGCGGCGCCGCGGCGACTGTGCGCGGGCCGCGCGCGATTCACGCCGGCACGGCCGGCCATGCGATAATCCCGGTCCACGACGGCGCCGGCCCGCACCGGCCGCGCGCCCCACATCCGGAGACAGGAATGTCGATCGTCATCCGCGACGTGCGCGAGCACGAGCTGGATTCCGTCCTTGCGTTGAACAATGCCGCCGGTGTCACGATCCTGCCGCTGGACCATTCGCAACTGCGCTTCTTCTACGACCATGCCGCGTACTTCCGCGTGGCCGAGGTGGACGGCACGCTGGCCGGGTTCCTGATCGCGCTCGACCAGGATTCGCCGTACGAGAGCAGCAACTATCTGTGGTTCCGCAGCCACTACCCTGCGTTCGTCTACATCGACCGCGTGGTGATCGCCAGCGCGCAGCGCGGCGCCGGCGTGGGCCGGGTGTTCTACGCCGACGTCACGAGCTTTGCCGAAACCCACGCGCCGCTGCTTACCTGCGAGGTGTTCCTCGAACCGCGCAACGACGTCGCCGTGCTGTTCCACGGCACCTACGGCTTCCAGGAAGTGGGCCAGCAGGTGATGATCGAGACCGGCCTGCGCGTCTCGCTGCTGGCCAAGGAACTGGCGAGCTATCCGTGGGTGCGCAGCACCTACCTCGACAAGCCCGATGGCCGCCTGCCGGACCTGCCGTGGCTGGCCACCCGCAAGCGCAAGCCGGCCGTGCGGCTGGCGACGGGGACCTGAGCGTGGCGGCGGCACCGGGCGGCTTCGAGCAGGCCGGCGAGCTCAAGATCGGCCAGGTCGGCATCGCCAACCTGCGCGTGCGCGAGCTGGACATCGACAAACTCGAACGCGAGATGCGCGAGCGCGTCGAACGCGCGCCGAAGCTGTTCGAACGCGCCGCGGTGGTGGTCGATTTCGGGCACCTGAGCAGCACTCCGGACGCAGGCGCCGCGCAGTCGCTGATCGACGCGCTGCGCCGCGCCGGCGTGTTGCCGGTGGCGCTGGCGTACGGTACCTCGGCGATCGAGGCGCTGGCGCGGCAGATCGGCTTGCCGCTGCTGGCCAAATTCCGCGCCCAGTACGAGCCGATGGGCGAACGCGTCGACACCCCGGCGGCGAACGCGCCGCAGGCACGCAACACCCCGCCGCCGCCCGCGGCGGAACCGCCGCCGACGACGGTCGCCAGGGCCGCCGCCGGCATGATCCACACCACCCCGGTGCGCTCCGGCCAGCAGGTCTACGCGCAGCAGCGCGACCTCACCGTCTGCGCCACCGTCGGCGCCGGTGCGGAAGTCATCGCGGACGGCTCGGTGCACGTCTACGGCGCGCTGCGCGGACGCGCGCTCGCCGGCGCGCAGGGCAACGAAGGTGCACGCATCTTCTGCCGCGAGTTCCATGCCGAACTGGTCTCGATCGCCGGGCACTACAAGGTGATCGAGGAAGTGCCGAAGGAACTGCGCGGCAAGCCGGTGCAGGTGTGGCTGGACGACGGGAAGCTGCGGATGGAGGAGCTGGCGTGATGCTTCCAATGCGCGTACGCGCCGCTCCGAGCACCCCCTTCCGCCTGCCGGCACCTTCCCCCGCTGCGCGGGAGAAGGATTTCTTCGCTGTGCCTTCGGACGAAAACGAACCATCTGCTTTGCCTGCGGCGCTACCGCAGATCACCGCCACCCATGCCTTTCCCTTCTCCCGCTCAGCGGGGGAAGGTGCCCGGAGGGCGGAAGGGGGCGCTCTCCTCGCCGCAACCGGCACCACACTCATCCCCCTACCCGCTTCCGGAGATCGCACCCTTGACTGAAATCATCGTCGTCACCTCGGGCAAGGGCGGCGTCGGCAAGACGACCACCAGCGCCAGCCTCGCGTGCGGACTTGCGCGCCACGGCAAGAAAACCGCGGTCATCGACTTCGACGTCGGCCTGCGCAACCTCGACCTCATCATGGGCTGCGAGCGCCGCGTAGTGTACGACTTCGTCAACGTGATCCAGGGCGAGTGCACGCTCAAGCAGGCCCTGATCAAGGACAAACGCTTCGAGAACCTCTACGTGCTGGCCGCCTCGCAGACGCGCGACAAGGATGCGCTGAGCAAGGAAGGTGTCGAGAAGGTGCTGAAGGAGCTGGCCGACGACGGCTTCGATTTCGTCGTCTGCGATTCGCCCGCCGGCATCGAGAAAGGCGCCTTCCTCGCGATGTATTTCGCAGACCACGCCGTGGTGGTGGTGAATCCGGAAGTGTCGTCGGTGCGCGATTCGGACCGCATCCTGGGCCTGCTGTCGTCCAAGACGCAGAAGGCCGAACGCGGCGAGAAGGTGCACGACAGCCTGCTGCTCACGCGCTACAACCCAGCGCGCGTGGAAAACGGCGAGATGCTGTCGATCAAGGACGTGGAGGAAATCCTCGGGCTGAAGGTGCTCGGCGTGATTCCCGAATCGCCCGACGTGCTCAACGCGTCCAACAAGGGCGAGCCGGTGATCCTGGACATGGACACCGACGCCGGCCAGGCCTACGACGACGCCGTGCAGCGCCTGCTCGGCAACGAGCGTCCGCTGCGCTTCACGCAAGCCGAGAAGAAGGGCTTCTTCTCCAAACTGTTCGGAGGCTGAGGCCATGGCCCTGTTCGACTTCCTGCGCGCCAAGAAGAACACCGCCAACATCGCGAAGGAGCGCCTGCGCATCATCGTCGCGCAGGAGCGCAGCTCGCGCGGCGGCCCGGACTATCTGCCGATGCTGCGGCGCGAACTGCTGGAAGTGATCAGGAAATACGTCAGCGTCGACATCGATGCGGTGAAGGTGGACCTGGCCAAGGACGGCGACCACGACGTGCTCGACATCTCCGTCTCGCTGCCGGACAAACCCGGCGCCGCCGCGACGGGCTGAACGCGTGCGCGACGCGGGCGCGGCGCCGCCCGTCGACGGTGCGCCGCGGGACGAGGACGCGGTGCTCCGCGTTCGGGACGTACCCGGCGACGCGCTCGCCGCGCTGCTGCGGCGTTACGACCTGAGCCTGCAGCGCGTGCCCGACGGCGAGGCGATCCCCGGCAGCTTCTGGGGCGAGCCCGAGGCCGGCGTCATCGCCCACACCGTGTACGCGCGCGGCGATACCCCGGTGCATTCGCTGCTGCACGAGGCTGGCCATCTCATCGTGCTGCCGCCCGACCGGCGGGCGCGGGTGCACACCGACGCCACCGACTCGGTGGCCGAGGAAGACGCCACCTGCTACCTGCAGATCGCGCTCGCCGACCTGCTGCCCGGCGTCGGCAGCGCGCGCCTGATGGCCGACATGGACGCCTGGGGTTACAGCTTTCGCCTCGGCTCCGCGCGCGCCTGGTTCGAGCACGATGCCGACGACGCTCGCGCCTGGCTGACCGCGCGCGACCTGCTGCCGCTGCGGCGCTGACGCCGCGCCTCAGCGCTGCACGTAGGTCCGGCGCAGCACCGACTGCACCATCATCTGGTCCTCGATCGGCCGGGCCCTGATCGTGCCGTCGGCGATCTTCTGCGCGTGCTCGAAGAACGGCACGAACAGCTGCCCCTGGTCGACCGGCGCCTTCAGCGTCACGCTGCGCTTGTTGACGAGCTTGGCCCAGCCGAGCCGCACCTGCTCCCAGAACGGTTCGGTGCGCTCGAAATACGTGCGCCCGGCGCTGAAATCGAAGTCCTTGATGCGCTCGTAGCGCGCCAGCCCGTACTCGCGCGCAAGGTACGGCAGGACGTCGCGCGGGGTGCGGTCCTCGTCGAGCACGAGCTTGAGATTGTTTTCTTCCTGCACCCAGCCGCTGGCGGTGATGGTGTGGCGGTTGGTGCCGAGCAGGGCGTGGTAATCCTTGCGCACGCTGAACTCGCGGCGCGGCAGCGGGCGCAGCGTCTGCCCGCCGATCCAGGTCGAGACACCGTTCTCGTGCTGCCAGCGCCCCACGCTCGAGTACCGCGGCGAATCGTCCACCTGGTACACCGTCTGCGACCACGCGCCGGCGCGATCGGCCGCGTCCAAGCTCGTCGTTTCCCAGCGCAGCCGGCCCCGGTACGCGAGGATCGATTCGGGCTCGAAGCGCCACTCCTGCCGCCAGTGGCGCATCACCATCGGCTCGCCGGGCGTGCCGTCCTCGCCCTGCACGCGCATCACGAGGATATGCTGCAGCGCGATCACATCGCGCTCGTCGCGGCTCACGAGCACCACCTCGGTGCCCCAGCTCTGGTACGGCGCATCGGGCTTGAGCGCCGGGTCGAAGCGCAGCACTTCGAGGAAATCGAAACTCACGCGGTACTCGCCGGCCATCGCGAGGATGGCGTCGCGATCGTGCTGGAACGGAGTGCGTTCCGGATCCTGCAGCCGCGTCCAGTCCTCCGACGGCGCCGGGTCCAGCGTGACGGCGGTGCCGCGCGTGCTCGCGCCGCGCGGCTTGAGCGCCGCCTCGCCCAGCGGCCAGGCAAAGGTGAACTGGCTTGCCGGTGCGGCCGCGGACGGCGCCGGCTCGTACGCGGACGCGGGGTCGGCGAACGCCAGCGGGGCGGCGGCCAGCAGCAGGACAGGCAGGGTGGGAATGCGCAGCATCGGACGCTCCTGGGTGGTCGTGGCCCTTCTCGGCCAGCGACTTGCGCCGCAAGTGTAATTGATTCTCATCTTTCCGTGATCGATACGCGGCGCGGCGGCGGCGCCGTCCGGGCCCGGCGGGTCGGGTGCTGCGGACCCGACCCGCCAGGTGGCCCTCCGTGGCCGCGATCCTTGCCAGCGATCGCCGAAGCGGCCGGGCCTCGTCTGCTGCAAGACGCCTCCCGACATCAAGGCATACGCCGGCGCGGCGCGGGCAGCTCATCCGCGCGTCGCGCGGTTAGCATTCGGCATCGCCCCCGCAGGTCCGCTCCATGCCCGTCACGCCGACGCTGTCCACCTATGTCATGCCGATCGTGCTGCTGCTGTTCTCGAACATCTTCATGACGTTCGCCTGGTACGGTCACCTGAAATTCAAGGCGACGCCGATCCTGCTGGTGATCGCGGTGAGCTGGCTGATCGCGCTGCCCGAGTACATCCTGCAGGTGCCGGCCAACCGCTTCGGCAGCGCGGTCTATTCGGCCGTGCAGCTCAAGACCATCCAGGAGGTCATCACGCTGAGCGTGTTCGTCGGCTTCTCGGTGTGGTACCTGGGCGAGCCGATCAAGTGGAACCATCTGGCCGGCTTCGCACTGATCGTGGTGGCGGCGTGGCTCATCTTCCTCGAATGACCGCGCGGCGCCGGACCGCGCTCAGAAGCGGATGCGGCCGACGAGCATGTCGCGGTACATCACCCAGTCGCCGGCGAACGAATAGAACGGGTATTTGAACGTGGCCGGCTTGTTGTGCTCGAAGAAGAAGTGCCCCACCCACGCGAACGCGTAGCCCGACAGCAGCGCGCCGAGCAGCCACCAGGCGTTGAGCGTCACGATGGCGAGCACCAGGAACACGATCACGACCGTGGTACCGACAAAATGCAGGCGCCGGCACGTGCGATCGGAATGTTCGGCAAGATAGAACGGATAGAACTCGCGGAAACTTGCGAAACGGCTGGACATGGCGGGCTCCTTTGCGCTGCATGGTGCCTGCGGTGCGGAGGGGATTCAATGCACGGACGCAGCACCCGGCGCCCCGTCCGGCCGATCCCGCCCGCACCCTGCCCTTCGAACGCGGCGCCTGATTTTCCTATCCTGCGACGCGCGGTCCGTGCACCAATCCCCGCGTTGCGCGCGGCCGCCACGTCGCCGCCCCCGCAACCTCGCGCATCCCACCGAGAAGGACACCGACCCATGAAGATCCAAGGCAGCACTGCCCTCGTCACCGGCGCCAACCGCGGCATCGGCGCCGCGCTCGTGCGCGCGCTGCAGCAGGCGGGCGCACGGACGATCTACGCCGCCGCACGCACGCCGGACGCCGCAGGCGGCGACGGCGTGGTTCCGCTGCGACTGGACGTCACCCGGCAGGACACCATCGACGCCGCCGCAGCGCAGGCGCGCGACGTCACCCTGGTCATCAACAACGCCGGCATCCTGCTGCCGTCCGCCGCGCTGGGCCCGGACGCGGAACGCGCCTTCCTCGACCAGGCCGAGGTCAACGTGCTCGGCCCGGTGCGCGTCACGCGCGCGTTCGCACCGCTGCTCGCGGCGAACGGCGGCGGTGCGGTGGTCAACATCCATTCGGCACTGAGCTGGATCACGATGGGGGCCACGGCCGCCTACAGCGCGAGCAAGGCGGCGGCGTGGGCGTTCACCAACGGCATGCGGCAGGAGCTGCGCGCGCAGGGCACGCAGGTGCTCGGCGTGCATTTCGGCTATGTCGACACCGACATGACGCACGGCGTGTCGGCGCCGAAATCGTCGCCGGAGGACATCGCGGCGCAGATTCTCGCCGCGGTGGAGCGCGGCGATGCGGAGTTGCTGGCGGACGATGTGTCGCGGCAGCTGCGCAGGAGTTTCGGATCGGAGACGCCGGCCTATCTGGCCTGAGGCGCGCGGCGATGCGGTGCCGCAACGTATCGCATCGCTAGCGCGGCTCCTCGCGCTTTGCCGCTTCCCACAGCGCATCCTGCGCGGCGAGATCGAGCGTCGCCAGCGCGCCGCCCGCCTCCGCCGCCAGCGCCTCCATGCGACGGAAGCGGCGCTCGAACTTCGCGTTCGCGCGCCGCAGCGCCGCGCCCACGTCCACTTTCGCGTGCCGCGCGAGGTTGACGCAGACGAACAGCACATCGCCGATTTCGTCTTCGAGCCGGTCCTGCGAGAACGCGTCCGAGCCGCGCAGCGCAAGCTCGGCACGGACTTCGTCGAGTTCCTCGTGCAGCTTCGCGAACACCGGATCCACATCCGGCCAGTCGAATCCGACACGCGCCGCGCGCTTCTGCAGTTTCAGCGCGCGCTGCCACTCCGGCAGGCCGCGGCCGATGCCGGCGAGCGCGCTCGTGTCCGGATCGGCGGCACGCTCGGACTGCTTGATCCGTTCCCAGTCCGCGAGCTGCGCCTCCGCACTCCCGGCCTTCGCCACCGTGCCGAACACGTGCGGATGGCGGCGGATCATCTTGGCGTTGATCGATGCCACCACGTCGTCGAATCCGAAGGCACCCTGCTCCTGTGCCAGCTGCGCGTGGAACACCACCTGCAGCAACAGATCGCCGAGTTCGTCCTGCAGGGCCGCCAAGTCGCCGCGCTCGATCGCGTCGGCCACTTCGTAGGCTTCCTCGATGGTGTACGGCGCGATCGTGGAGAACTCCTGTTCGAGGTCCCACGGACAGCCGCCGACGGGGTCGCGCAGGCGCGCCATGATCGCGAGCAGCTCGTCGATGCGGCTCATCGCGCTGCGGCCAGATCGACGGTCCAGTCCTGCCACGGCAGATCGGGATCGCCGAGTGCGATGAAGTCCGGATTGAGCAGCGATTCGCCGCGGTTGTAGCGGAACGGTGCGCCGTCCAGGCCCAGCACGCAGCCGCCGGCCGCGTCGAGCACGCACTGGCCGGCGGCGGTGTCCCATTCCGATGTCGGCCCGAAGCGCGGATAGACGTCGGCCCGGCCTTCGGCGATGCGGCAGAACTTGAGCGAGGAGCCGAGCCCGAGGCGCTCGTGGTCGCCGATGCGTTCGAGCACGCGGCGGGTGCGCTCGTCCAGGTGCGAGCGGCTCGCGGCGACACGCAGCGGCACGGGCGACGGTCGCGCCGTGGCGATGGGCACCTCCTCGCCGCCGCTGCGCATCCACGCGCCGACGCCGCGCTCGGCCGACACCAGGTAATCGAGCGCGGGCGCATGCACCACGCCCAGCACCGGCACGCCGCGATCGATCAGCGCGATGTTGACGGTGAATTCGCCGTTCTTCTTGATGAATTCGCGCGTGCCGTCGAGCGGGTCGACGAGCCACCAGCGCGTCCAGTGCCGGCGCACCGACCACGGGATGTCCGCCGCCTCCTCCGACAGCACCGGAATCTGCGGGGTGAGGAGCCCGAGTCCGGTGCTGATGATGTGGTGGGCGGCGAAATCCGCGGCCGTCACCGGCGAATTGTCGGACTTGGTCTGGACCGAGAAATCCTGCGCGTAGACCCGCATGATCGCGGCCCCGGCCTCGTGCGAGAGTTCGACGCAACGCGCGCGCCACGCCGCGAGATCGCTCATTCGACCGCGCCGCGCGCACGCAGCGCCAGGTACTCGCGCACGATGAACATCGCGGCGAGCGAGCGGCCTTCGGAGCAGTCCTCGCGCAGCATCAGCTCGTGCAACGCGTCCAGCCGCCACGGCACCACCTCGAGTTCTTCCGGTTCGTCGCCGGGCAGCCGCTCGGGGTACAGATCCTCGGCGAGCACGAGCCAGGTCTGGTGGCCCATGTACGACGGCGCCAGCGTCATCGCGCGCAGCACGGTGAGCCTGCGCGCGCCGAAGCCGGCCTCCTCCTTCAGTTCGCGCTCGGCGGCTTCTTCGACGCGTTCGCCGGCGTCGATGCGGCCCTTGACCAGGCCCAGCTCATAGCGGTGCGGGCCGCAGGCGTACTCGCTCACCAGCAGCAGGGTTTCCGGATCGCGCATTGCCGCCACGATCACCGCGCCGCGGCCGCGCGGCTGCATGCGCTCGTAGGTGCGCTTCACGCCGTTGGAAAATTCGAGGTCCAGCCGTTCGACGTGGAAGCGGCCGCCGAAATCCAGTTCGTGGCGGGCGAGGATCTCAGGCAGCTTGGACATCGTTCCATCCGTGAAAACGTGGCGACACCGCGCCGTGCAGCGCCGGCACGGCGGCCAGCACGCTGCGCGTGTCCAGGGTGAGTTCGGCGCCGTCGAGATCGGTGAACGTGCCGCCGGCCTCGCGCACGATCACGGCGAGCGCGGCGATGTCGAGGATGTTGACGTCCGATTCGATCACCACGTCGACGCTGCCGGCGGCGAGCAGGTGGTAGTGGAGGAAGTCGCCGTAGCCGCGTCCGCGGTTGGCCTCGCACAGCAGCGCGCCGAGCGCCGGCCAGCGCGAGCCGCGCGCGAGCGATTTGAGGTTGCCGGTGGACACCACGGCCCGGGCGATGTCGTTCGTGTCGGCCACGTGCACGCGCGTGCCGTCGATGAAGGCGCCGCCGCCGCGTCGCGCCCACGCCGTTTCGCCGTATTCGCTGGCGCCGGAGACGCCGAGCACGAGCTCGCCGCGCACCATCAGCGCGATCTGCGTGGAGAAGATCGGATTGCGCCGCACGAAACTCTTGGTGCCGTCGAGCGGATCGACCAGCCAGAGGATGTCGCCCTCGCCGTCGCGGCCCTGTTCCTCGCCGTGGATCGCGTGTTGCGGAAAGGCACGGCGCAGCACCGTGCGGATCGCGGTTTCGGCTTCGATGTCGGCCTGCGTCACGGGCGTGGCGTCGGGCTTGAGCATCGCTTCGACGCCGTCGCGGTAGTAACCCGAGATGATGCGGGCGGCGGCAGCCGCAGCCTCGCGCGCAACGGCGAGGGCGTCGTCGAGGAAGCTGTCGGTGCACTCGATTGCCGCTGACGCCTGGGTCATTGCGTGGCCTTCGAGCGATCCGTCATCCGCGCGCGGGCAACGTCGCCGGGTCCCGGCGTTCGCCGGGACGACGGCGGCGAGCAACGCGGCGGCGGCGATGTCGTCACATCAGGTCCAGGATGCGGCCGCGGATCTCCAGGCGCGAGCTGCCGTCCGGCTGCGGCTTGCCGATGTACTGCAGCGCTTCGAGCACCTGCGGATTGTTGTCGCGCGCGCGCAGCTGGATGTCGGCCTCGTAACCGGCGAGCGAGGCGCTGTAGCTGCCCTGCGCCTGCAGCGGGCCGCCGCTGTCGCTGACGGTGCCCTCGAAACCGCCGGCGGGCTTGCTCGCGAATTCGCTGACGATGTCGCCGAACTGCGCCTCGGCCGAGCCTGCGACCGCGGCGTTTTTCCACACCGCGCGGCCGTCGAGCGCCAGCGGCACGCCGCCGCGCACTTCGGCCGAGTTGAGCGTCACCTGCACCTCGCCGCGGAACACGAGCGCGGGGATGTCGAGCAGCGGTTCGATCTTGCGCGCCGACATGGTCACGTCGAGGTTGCGGATACGCACAACGCGGTCGCGCGTGATGCTGACCGCGGCGCGCCCCACGTACGGACCGCCGCTGAGATCGAGATCCGCATCGGCGCGGGCCGACAGCAGGCCGAGCGGGCTCAGCGTCCAGCGCAACGCGCCGAGATTCTCGCCGCGCAGAAGGGTCCGGTTGGCCTGGCCGCTCCACAGCGTGCCGCTGACCTCGTCGAGCTTGAGCGGGCCGAGCCGGTCGCCGAAGCGGTCGATCGCGAACTGCGCCGGAATGAAGGCGAGCACGAGCGCGGCGAGGATGGCCAGGACGAGCAGCAGCAGGATCAGGTTGCGGAGCAGGCGCATGGACGGGGTCTCGGGGGCGGGAACGTGGGCGGGTGCGGCGGCGGTGCGGTCGCGCAGTCGCGATTCTAGCGTGCGGCCCGCGCAGGCGGCTCGGCGTGCCGGCTCAGCGGGCCGATTCCTCCAGGCTCAGCAGCGCGTCGACGCGGCCGACGCCGGCCGCGCGCTGCGCGCGCAGTTCGCCCACGCGCGTGCCGTGCCGGCTCGACAGCGACTCGAGCCAGCGCATCAGCGCGTCGAAACCCACATCCTCGAAATGCACGCGCACCTGCCCCTGCGCCACCGGTTCCACGCGCAGCAGCGCGCCGCCGAGGCCGGCCTCGCGCGCGCTCGCGTCGGCGCGCGCGAGCAGCGAGCGCGTATCGCGCGCCGCGCCGTCCTGCGCGGGCGCCTGCGCCGCGATCTGCGGCGCCACCGCACGCATCCACGCAAGGTCCGCGTTGGCGGTGGCCACGCGCGCACGCCAGGCATCGCGCGAATCGCGCAGCGGCTCCCAGGCGCCGAAATACAGCGCCATCAGCACCAGCACCACTGCGCCGCGCGCGAGCATCGTGCGTTCGCGCGGCGCGCGTCCCTGCCAGAATCGCCGCAGCGGGTTCATGCGCCGCTCCGGCGCACGCGCAGCTTGCCCTCGACGCCACCGCTGCCGGGCACGGCCGAGGTGACTTCGGCCATCACCGAGGGGATCGCGGCGAGCGACTCGCGCAACGCGTCCAGGCGCGCGACGTCGCTGGTGCGGATGGTCAGTTCGATGGTGTCGGCGCGGTAATCGAGCGTGTCGATGCTGTACGCACCGCTGCCGGCCAGCACCGGCGCGATGCTCGCGAGCAGCGCGAGACCGCCGCTGCCGTCGCCGGCACCGCGCTGGCGCGCGTATTCGCCGGCAAGCTGCGCCTTGGCATCGACGATGCGCGTCACGCCCGGCATCGCCTGGCGCAGCAGCGCTTCCATTTCCGCGCGTTGCGCCTGATGCCGGGCCTGCAGCTGCCAGCGCTCGATGCCGGCCTGCGCGAACGCGGCCAGCACGCCGACGGCCGCGAGGCCTGCGGCCCAGCGCCAGACGCGACGCGCATCGTCGCCCTGGCGGCGGGCGGCGTAATCGCCCTGCAGCAGGTCGGGCCCGGAGGCCTCGGCCAGTCGCGCCGCAAGCCAGCGCAGCGGCTCCGCGCAAGGTTCGTGCGCTACGGTCCAGCCGTCCGGCAACGCCGCGGCCGCCGAGGCATCGCCGATCCAGCGCAGCGTGCCCGGCACATGACCGCCCGCCTGCAGCAGCGCGAGCCAGTCGGGCAGCTCCGCCACGCTGCCGGCGAAGGCACCGCTTTCGGCGTAACGCACGATCGCCCGCGTGCCCTCGACCCACACCGTCGGCGTGCCTGCCGCGAACGGCAGCAGCACGCTCTCGGGCAAGGCGCGGTCGGGCGCGATTCCGGCCTCGCGCAGCGTCGCGAGCCATGCGTCTAGGCACGGGCGCGCGATCACCGCGAGCGCCACCGAGTCGCCGTCGTTGCGCTCGGACAGGGCCACGTGCTGCTGTTCGACCGGTGCCGCGAGCTGGTCCTCGATCGCGTACGGAATCGCCTGTTCCAGCTGACGGCGCTGCTTCGCCACGCGCGGGGCCTGCAGCAGCAGCACGTCCTGCGCCGGCAGCAGCACCACCGTGTCGTCGGCGCGCTCGGCCGGCAAGCCGGGCTGCGGCCCCGCGAGCACGCGTCCGTCACGCCCCAGCGAAAGCCATTCGGCGCTCCGGTCGGGCAGCAGGCGGATCAGGTGGCGTGCGGGCATGCGTGGGCTCGTGCGTTGAACGCCGATTCTAACGCGGGAGCGCGCGGACGCGGCGCGCGCTCAGTAGCGCCCGCGCCAGCGCGCGGTGACGTAGGTGCCGTTCGGCGTGCGGCGCAGCAGCGCCGAGTACAGGAACGGAATGCCGTCCGATTCGATCTGCGCTTCGAGCACGAACCAGTGGCTGGCGACGCCGAAATCGCTGTCGGGCAGCGCGCCGAAGCCTTCCGCCGGGCGATTGAGCAGGGTCGCGGCCTCGCTGCGGATGTCGGCGAGGCTGGCGAAACGCGCATTGCCTTCGCGCCACAGCTGCGCCGCGATGCCCGGCGTGATGGCGGGTTCGACGCTCATCCACAGCTCGGGCGTCGCGGTGTTGAGATTGACCGGCGTCGATGTCAGCGGCGGGGCCGGCAGCGGCACGGCGCACACCTGCGGCGCCAGCACGGCATAGACCTCGGCCGTCACCCCCGGCAGCAGGCGCAGCTCCGACACGTGCGTGAACGGGCGGTTGGCGGCGCGGTACGGCGGGCGTTGCGCGAGCAGGCGCATGTCCTCGGCGCCGCGGCTGCCGGGCTGGGCGTCGGCGTCGATGTAGTCCAGCGCCTGCTCGGCGATGGCCTCGTCGAGCTTCAGCGCCAGCAGCAGACGGCGGAAGCGGGCCATCCACGCCGCGTTTTCCGCACCGTCGCTGTAGAGATTGTTGAGGTTGAAACAACCGGCGAGCTCGTGCAGCCGGCCGGTGATGCGCACCCCGGGCAGATCGATCGGCGGCAGCTCCTGCGCCCAGGCGTCGTCGTTGCCGTCGACGCCATCCTGCTCCAGATCGCGCCGCAGTGCCGCGGCGGCCCAGCCTTCGAGGCCGTGCATGAGCTGCCAGCCCTGCTCGGCGCGCAGCGCGTTGCGGCTGCGCGCCTGCGCCGCTTCGCTGCGGTCGAGCATGGCCGCGATCAGCACCGTGGCGAGCGCCACCACGAGCACCGCCGCGAGCAACGCGACGCCGCGCTGCGCGTCGCCGCGGCGTACGCGCCGCGCGTTCACGGCGCGCCCTGCGGCAGTTCGAGCAGGCGGCGGATCTCGCCGATGCCCGTGCCGACGATGCGCACCTCGACCGCGCGCGGCATCGCGTCCGCGCCATCGCGCGGCGGCGGCCACTGGCGCAGTTCGCGGCCGTCGGCGCCGCAGTAGCGCAGCTCGAAGCGGTCGATGCCGTCGAGCAGGTCGGTGGCGTCCGGCTGCGAACCCGGGGCACGATCGAGCACCAGATAACGCAGGCGTTGCAACGTGCCGTCGCTCGCAAGCCGGTAGCCGACGCGTTCGAGCTCGGCCCGCGTGAGCCCGAGCGCATTCGCCGCGCCGAAACGCGTGAGTTCGAATCCGCTCGCCTGCCCGTCGAGCGCGGGCCGGTCGCCGCCCTGGTTGTCGCGCACCGGCCGCTCGGCGATGCTGCGCACGTCGCGCTCGATGAGGCCGACGGCAAACTGCAGCCGCCCGAGGCGCGCATTGGCGGCATCGATCTGCGCCCGCGCCGAGACCACCGTCGTCAGGCCGCCGTAGGCCAGGCCGCACGCGACCGCGAAGATCGCGACGGCCACTAGCATTTCGACCAGCGTGAAGCCGCGCTGCGTCATGGCTGCGCCGCGAAGCCGGTGAGTGCGGCCACCACGCCCTCGGCGTCGCGCTCGGCCTCGGCGTGCGTCACGCGCACATCGAGACGGCGGATGGTGGGTTCGTCGGTGCCGGCGACGACGAGCTCCCAGTGCCAACGCTGCTCACCCATCGTCACCTCGCCGTTGCTGCGGCCGGTGGCCGGATACGGGCTGCGCAGACGGGTTTCGGCGATGACGTTGGCGGCCACCCATTGTGCGAGCGTGCTGTCGCGCAGCTGCGCGCCGGCCTGCGCGTGCAGCGTGACGAGGCGGATCAGCGCGACGAGACTCAGCGAAAGCACCAGCAGCGCAATGAGGACTTCGAGGAGGGTGAAGCCTGGCGATCTGCCGGCGGGCGGCACACAGATGTGCGGCCGGAGAGCACCCCCTTCTGCCTGGCGGCATCTTCCCCCGCTGCGCGGGAGAAGAAGGGCTTCAGTCGATGCTCCGTTCGAACGGGACCGTTGTCGCATCGCGCGGGCGAGGAATGCGCGCACGCGCGCCACGAGGCGCGGCGCCCCGCGTTGCCGCAACCCTCCTATTGGATTCTTCTCCCGCACAGCGGGGGAAGATGCCGGCAGGCAGAAGGGGGCCAACGAAGACGAAGACGCAGCCGCACCGTCCCGCACCACCATGCCGCCGACCGCATCACCGCACATCGTCACCCTCGCGCAGCTCCAGCGTCCCGTCCAGCCGACCTTCCAGACGCCACGGCTGCGGTGCGTCGGCACGGGCAATCTGCAGCACGAACGGCGTCAGCTCGCCGGTCGAAAAGCACGCGAAGGGCGGCTCGGCGGGCGGCTCGGCATCGAGCGTCACCGGTTCGCCGTCGCGTTCGGCACGCAGCGCGATGCCGGCACCGAGCGCGCGCGGGCGCAGTTCGTCGTTGCGGCCGTTGTCGATCGGCTCCCAGCGATCGCGTTCGAAATAGCCGAAGCGCAGGCCGTCGAGCACCGGCGAGAAGCCGATGTCGCGCCCGCCGATCACGGCCCGTTCGCACGCCAGCGACACCAGCGCCTGCGCGCGGCGCGCGGCGTTTTCCACCTCACGCGCGCCGCTGCCGCGCAGCGACAGGGTCACCGCAGCGGTCACCACGCCGACGATGGCGATGACCACCAGCAGTTCGATCAATGTGAAGCCGCGCGACACCGCGCGCGTCGCGTTCATCCTGCAGGCCTGCGCGCCGCGCTCATCCGCCCCAGTTGCCGATGTCGGCGCTGTCGCCGTCGCCGCCCGGCTGGCCGTCCGCGCCGAGGCTGTAGATGTCGATCTCGCCGCGCTGGCCCGGGCTCAGGTAGAGATAGTCGTTGCCCCAGGGGTCCTTCTGCAGCGACTTGACGTAGCCGCCCGCGCGCCAGTTCGGCGCCTCGGGCGTACCGGCGGGCTTCTGCACCAGCGCCTTCAGGCCCTGCTCGGTGCTCGGGTAGACGAAATTGTCGAGCCGGTACAGGTTCAGGGCGGTCTCGAAGCCCTGGATGTCGACTTTGGCGCGCGCCACGCGGGCTTCGCCAGGACGATCCATGATGCGCGGCGCGATGATCGCGGCCAGGATGCCGAGGATCACGACCACGACCAGCACCTCGATCAGGGTGAAACCGGCAGCGGCATGGACAGGACGGTGGCGAGTGACGATCATTTTGTCGATAGTCCGGAGCGATAGCGCGCAGATGTTAGCAAACCCATGAACCCGGCCACGTCCTGGCGCGAGCGCGACCTCGCGGTGCTGTGGCACCCCTGCACCCAGATGCGCGAACACCCCGGAACGTTGCCGCTGGTGCCGATCCGGCGCGGGCGCGGCGTGTGGCTGGAGGATTTCGACGGCAAGCGCTATCTCGATGCGGTGTCGAGCTGGTGGACCAACCTGTTCGGCCATGCGGAGCCACGCATCGCCGCGGCGGTCGCGGCGCAGGCGCGCGAGCTCGAGCACGTGATGCTGGCGGGCTTCGGCCACGAACCGGCCATCCGCCTGGCCGAGGAGTTGCTGCGCGTCGCGCCGCCCGGTCTTGCAAAGGTGTTCTTCGCCGACAACGGCTCGGCCGCGATCGAAGTGGCGCTGAAGATGAGCTTCCACGCGTGGCAGAACGTCGGCCAGACCCGACGCACGCGTTTCGTCACGCTGACCAACAGCTACCACGGCGAAACGCTCGGTGCGCTGTCGCTCGGCGACATTCCGCTGTATCGGCGCGTCTATGCGCCGCTGTTGCTCGAACCGCTGTTCGCGCCGTCGCCCGACGCATGGAACGCGCTGCCGGGCGAAGACGCGGAGGCCTGCGCGCTGCGTTGCGCCGACGCGCTGGATGCGCTGCTGGCCGAGCACGCGGACAGCGTCTGCGCGCTGATCCTCGAACCGCTGGTGCAGTGCGCCGGCGGCATGCGCATGTTCCATCCCGTCTACCTGCGCCGCGCACGCGAACTGTGCGACGCGCACGGCGTGCACCTGATCGCCGACGAGATCGCGGTGGGCTTCGGGCGCACCGGCACACTGTTCGCGTGCGAGCAGGCCGGCATCGCGCCGGATTTCCTGTGCCTGTCCAAAGGCCTCACCGGCGGCTTCATGCCGCTCTCGGCGGTGCTGACCACGCAGGAGGTGTACGACGCCTTCCTCGACGACAGCCGCGAGCGCGCCTTCCTGCATTCGCACAGCTACACCGGCAATCCGCTCGCGTGCGCGGCAGCGCTGGCGTCGCTGGCCATTTTCGACAGCGACGATGTGCTGGCGCACAACCGCGCCACCGCCGCGACGCTGGCGCGCCACGCCGCTGCGATCGCGCAGCATCCGAACGTGGCCCAGGTGCGGCAGACCGGCATGATCCTCGCGTTCGAACTGGTCGCCGACCGCGCCACCCGCACGCCGCTCGACACGGCCCGCCGCGCCGGCCTGCGCGCCTACCGGCATGCGCTCGAACGCGGCGTGGTGCTGCGTCCGCTCGGCGACGTGTTGTACTGGATGCCGCCGTACTGCATCGACGAGGAAGATGTCGCCTTCCTCGCCGACGTCACCGCGACCGCGATCGCGCATGCCGTCGGCGGCGACTGACGCGGCGTGCGCGCGCTGCCGCTGCTGGGCCTTGCGTTCGTGCTGGTGTGGTGCACCGGCTATCTCGCGGGGAAGATCGTCGTCGCGCAGGCCGCGGCCGCAACCGCGCTGGTGTGGCGCTTCGGTGGTGCGGCGGCGCTGTTCGCGCTGCTCGCGTGGCTCGGCGGCGCGCGCTGGGGCACGTGGACCGACGCGCGGCGCAGTGCATCCGTCGGCGTGCTGATGCTGGCATTGCAGTTCGGCGGGGTCTATCTGGGGCTGCAGCTTGGCGCCACGGCGGGCGTTGCCGCACTCGTCATCGGCGCGATGCCGCTGCTGGTGTCGCTGATCGCCGTGCTGAGCGGAATGGAACGTCTGCGTGCGTTGCAGTGGGTCGGGTTGCTGCTCGGATTCGTCGGCGTGCTGCTGGTGGTGGCCGACCGCGTCGACGGCGCGACACCGTGGCCGGCGTGGCTGGCACTGCTGACAGGCCTTGTCGGCATCAGCGCGGGCACGCTCTACCAGAAGCGGCAGGCACCGAACGTCGATCTGCGCGCCGGCCTCGCGCTGCAGAACGCGGCCGCGACGCTCGTGCTGCTGCCGTTCGCGCTGCTGCTGGAGGATTTCCGGTTTGCACCGACTTCGGCGTTTTTCGGCGCGACGGCGTGGCTGATCCTGGTGAATTCGCTCGGCGGCTTCGCGCTGCTGTTCGTGCTGATCCGGCGCGATGCGGCGACCTCGGTCGCCGCGCTGTTCTTCCTCGTGCCGCCGGTCACCGCCGTGCTCGGGCACCTTGTGCTCGGCGAGCATCTGACGGCGCTGAAGCTGACCGGCTTCGCCTGCGCCGCGTGCGGCGTGTGGCTCGCAACGCGGCGCCTTGCCTGAGCGCCACGCGCTGCTAGCATCCACGCATGCGCCTGACCCGCAACCACGTCGATGCACCGCTCGCCGTCGGCGCCACCGTGGCGCTGGACGACGCCGTCACCGCACACCTGGTGCGCGTGCTGCGGCTGGGCCTGGGCGACGCGCTGGTGCTGTTCAACGGCGACGGTTTCGACTACGAGGCGCGGCTGGTGTCGGTTGCGAAACGCGGCGCACAGGCGGAAGTCATGTCGCGGCGCGAGGTGCGCAACGAATCGCCGCTGCGCGTGGTGCTGGCGCAGGCCATCGCGCGCGGCGACAGGATGGATTGGGTGCTGCAGAAGGCGACCGAGCTCGGCGTGGCGGCGATCGTCCCGATCGTGACCGAACGCACCGAAGTGAAGCTCGATGCGGACCGTGGCGACAAGCGCATGCAGCACTGGCGCGGCGTGGTGGCGGCGGCGTGCGAGCAGTGCGGACGGACGCGCGTGCCGGAGCTGCACGCGCCAGTGGCGCTGGCGGCGTGGCTGGCGGATCCGCCGCGACCGGCATTGGTGCTGTGTCTCGATCCGCAGGCGGAGCGGTCGTTGCGCGACGTGGCGATCGAAGCGGGCTGCGCGCTGGTGATCGGACCGGAGGGCGGGTTCGGCGAGCGCGATCTGCACGCGCTGCGGGCGGCGGGTGCGGTCGGAGTGCGGCTCGGACCGCGGGTGCTGCGCACCGAAACGGCGGGGTTGGCGGCGCTGGCGGCGTTGCAGATGCTGGGCGGGGATTTCGGGTAGCGGTGGAACGTGCTCGCGCGGCTGGTCGACCTCGTCAGCCCGCGGGGCACGCCCTCATCCGCCTGTCGGCACCTTCTCCCGCGGGGAGAAGGGTGGCAACACGCGGCACTGCCGCGATTTCGTGGCGCCCGGTCGGCGCAGCGCGCGGCCAGGACCCAACCCTCGCGACCCGACCCTTCTCCATGCGGGAGCGATGGTCTATCCAGTCCTTCTCCCTGCGGGAGAAGGGTGAGGCGGCTGCCGCCGGCCGAACGCAGGCGGATGAGGCCGCCGCCCCACATGCGAGACGCGATCTGCGTGCGTACGGCGCGCTCGATACCGCGTTTTCTCAGGCCGCCTGCGCCGACACCGCCAGCGCGTCCACCACCATCTGCTCGATCGCCGCAAGATCCGGGATCACGGCCTCGTCGTCGCGCAGCAGCACCGGCTGCAGCACGCCGGGCGGCAGCTCGCCGCCGTCGCCGGCGGCCATGAGCTGGTCGGCCGGCACGGTGACCAGGCGCGGGAAGCCCTGCGTCAGCATCGCGAAATACGGCTGCCGCGGATTTCCGCCGAGCGCCTTGAGCACCACCACCTTGGCGCCCAGTTCGCTTTCGCCGCGCGCAAGTCCGGCCATCTTCGCGAACGAGATCAGCGGCAGGCGCCAGCCGCGCCAGCGGATGCGGCCGTAGAGCCAGTCCGGTGCGTTCGGCACCGGTTCCGGCAGCGAGTAGGTGATCACCTCGGCCACGCTGGCGTTCGGCAGCAGCAGGCGTGCGCCGGTCACGCCGATGAGCACGCCGCGGATGTCGTTCTGTTTGCCGTCCATCGTCCCGTTCCTGTCCGTCAGTTGCCGTACTGCGCGACGCAGCGCTCGGCCAGCTCGCGCGGCGAGCCGATGTACTCCACCACGCCGCGCGCACGCGCGCCGTCCACCATGGAGCTGACCACGCACGAGGCGGGATCCTGCACCCACACCTCGCCGCCCTTGGCCGTGACGTAGACCGCGCCTTCGATCGCATCGCCGGCCATGCCGCTGAAGATGATGGCCGTGGTGCGCGCGCCGAAGCGGTCGGCGGCATCGCGCAGCACATCGTCGATGCAGGGCGTGTAGTGCGGCGGCGCGTCGTGCGCGATGGCCTCGATGTGGCCGTTGCGCTCGACCGTGTAGCGCAGGTTCGCCGGCACCACCAGCACCTCGCCGGTGGCGGCGAACGGCCCGTCCGGCACCAGTGCGCGCACGCGCAGGCGGGTCGCTTTCTGCAGCTGTTGCGCGAGCCGTTCGAAATAGCCGTTTTCCAGGTGCTGCACCAGCAGGAACAACGCCGGAAACTCCGGCGGGATGCCGGCGAGGAAGGTGCGCAGCGCGTCGGGCCCGCCGATCGAGGCTCCGAGAACGACCACGCGCGGGATGCCGTCGACCGCTTCGTTCGTGTCCGGCGCATCGACCAGCCCCATCGCCAGCAGCAAGGGGTCGACGCCTGCGGCAGCGGCGCCGGTGCCGTCGCCGTCGGTGTCGCCGTCGTCGAGCGGCGCGAGCGTGAGGTTGTCGATGCCGCTGAAGTCGAAACTGGCGGCCTGCGCGACCCGCGGCGCCTGCTCGATGGCGTCGTCCATCGATGTCAGCGACAGCGTGCCGAAATCGATCGCCGGCGCCGCGGCGGCGGCCGGTGCGTCCGACGGCACGGGAGCGTCGACATCGTCGTCCGCGTCGTCGTCGTGCATCGGAGCGATCGAGAAACCGGGATCCTGGGCCTGGGAAAAACGCGATCCGGTATCGTGTTCGAAGGCGTCGAGCTGCGCGGCCATGGCAGCGACATCGTCGTCCAGGGTCATGCTCTCGTCGTACTGCAGGTCGTCGTCGTCGACGCTCCAGGACGGCGTCGCGGAGGCCGCAGTCTCGGTGCGGGCGGTGCCGTCGTCCGACGTCTGCGCAAATGCGTCGTCGTCGGTCGTGGCGTCGGTCTCCAGCGTGAATCCGAACTCATCCGCTGCATCGGCGACGTCGAATTCCTCGACCGTCAGGCCGTCGTCGCCCGGCGCTGTCGCTGGTGCGCGGGTCTCGCCGTCATGGATCCAGCCCGGTTGCGGCGATTCGCCGGTGGAGGCGTCGGTGTCGTCGTCCAGCACCCAGCTCGGCGCCGCCACGGAGGCAGGCGCCGCAGCAGCGCCGGCAGAGGCCGGCGGCATCGCGTCATCGGAGGTGTCGTCTTCGAGGAACAGGGCACCGAACGGCACCGTGGGGCCGGCGGCCGCGGCCGGTTCCGTGGCGGCGACGTCGGAACCGAAATCGGAAATGCCGGCGCCGGTGTCGACGGTGGTCGCGCCTGCTGCCGGCGACGTGTCGCCGCCGGTGTGGTCGGCGAGAAAATCCAGGTCGAGGCCGCCGAGCGCTTCGTCGAGCAATTCGCGCTCGCTGCGCGCGGAGGCGACGATGGCCTGTGCGTCGGCTTCCAGCGCACGGTCCAGTTCGCTCAGGTCGGGCAGTTCGATGCTGTCGGGCAGATCGTCCTCGACCACCTCGCGTTCGACGCGCACGATCTGCGGCGCCGGGCGCGGTGCCAGCGCGTCGGGTTCGACCAGCGCGCCGTCCACGGCGTCGAAATCCAGGCCCAGCGACGCGTCGCGCTCCACCGGGAGGTCCGGCTGCAGCGTCGGCATCGGCATGAAGTCCTCGGGCAAGGCGTCGACGCGGTCCTCGGCCTCGATCACGAATTCCTCGATGGCCCGCTCCGGCGCCATCTGCGCCGGCGTCGGCGGCGCGCCGGGCACGGGCATGAGGTCGCGCAGCGGCAGGGCCTCGAAGCCGGGGGGCGGCGGCGGCATGAGATCGCGGTCGCCGAGCACCTTGGCGGCAAGATGCCGCGCCCAGCGCGCGAGGTCCCAGCCCTGCAGCCGACTGCTGACATCGGCTTCGTTGAACACCACGTTGATCTGCGGCGCGTCGAACACCGGCTGCAGGTGGTCGAGTTCGTCGTCGCTGCCGTCGGCGAGGTTGACGATCACCACCTGCGGCGCGCGTTCGAACAGCTGCCCCGCCGCGGTGCCCGCGGCTTCGCCCTCGAACACCACCGATGCGCCCAGTTCCTCGAGCGAGTGGCGCAGCTGCGCGCGCGCGCCGTCGTCGCGCCCGAGCAGCGCGACCGCGCAGTTACGCGGGCTCGCCACGGCCCACCTTGAGGATCTCCTGCACGTTCCGCATCAGCTCGGCCTCCTGGTAGGGCTTGCCGAGGTAGCGGTCGACGCCGATCTCGAAGGCGCGCTGGCGGTGCTTCTCGCCGGTACGCGAGGTGATCATGATGATCGGCACGCCGCGCAGGCGGACATCGTTGCGCATGTGGGTGGCGAGTTCGTAACCGTCCATGCGCGGCATTTCGATGTCGAGCAGCATCACGTCGGGCACGCGGTCGGCGAGCTTTTCGATCGCGTCGACGCCATCCTTCGCGGTGAGCACCTCGTAGCTGTGGCGCTCCAGCACGCGGCTGGTGACCTTGCGCATGGTGATCGAATCGTCCACCACCATCACCAGCGGGGTGCGGCGCGCCTCGACCACGGGCGCTGCGATGCGCGGTTCGTCGGCCTTGCGCGTGGCGACGTGGCGGCGCACCAGCGGCGCCACGTCGAGGATCACGATGACGCGGCCGTCGCCCATGATCGTGGCGCCGAAGATGCCGGGAATGGAGCCCACCTGCGGCCCGACCGGCTTCACCACGATTTCGCGGCTGCCGATGACCTGGTCGACGCAGATCGCGGCGCGCTGGTCGCCGGAGCGTGCCAGGAGCAACGGCACCTGCAGGCTGCCTTCGGCCTTCACCGGCGCATCGCCGAGCAGCAGGCCCATGTCGTGGATGACGTAGTCCTCGCCCGCGTAGACGAACTTGGCGTCGCCGGCGGCGAGCTTGGCGTCGAGTTCGTCGCGGTCGATGCGCGCCACGCCCTGCACCGAGGCGATCGGCACCGCGAACGAGGTTTCGCCCTGCTTGACGAACACCGCCTGCGTCACCGCGAGCGTGAACGGCAGGCGGATGGTGAAGTCGGTGCCGCGACCGCGCACCGAATCGATCTGCAGCGTGCCGCCGAGCTGGCGGATTTCGCTGTAGACCACGTCCATGCCGACGCCGCGCCCGGCGATCTTGCTCACCGTTTCGGCGGTGCTGAAGCCCGGTTCGAGGATGTAGGCGTAGAGGTCGCGGTCGGAGACGGTGACGTCCTCGGCCAGCAGGCCGCGCGAGATCGCCTTGCGGCGGATCGCGTCGCGGTCCAGGCCGCGACCGTCGTCGCTGACGCGGATCACCACTTCGGAGCCTTCGCGCAGCACGTGCACACGCACGGTGCCCTCGTCCGGCTTGCCCGCGGCGATGCGGTCCTCGGGCGTTTCGAGCCCGTGCGCGATGGCATTGCGCAGCATGTGTTCGAGCGGCGCGGTCATGCGCTCGAGCACGTTGCGGTCCATCTCGCCCTGCGCGCCGTCGACCTTGAGCTGGGCCTTCTTGCCCAGTTCCGTGCCGGTCTGACGCATGATGCGGCGCAGGCGCGGCACGAGCGAGTCGAACGGCACCATGCGGGTGCGCATCAGGCCTTCCTGCAGGTCCGAGCTCACGCGCGACTGTTGCAGCAGCAGGGTTTCGTACTGGCGCGTGTGGTCGTCGAGCGAGCCCTGCAGGTTGACGATGTCGGCCGCGGATTCGGACAGCGCGCGCGAGAGTTGCTGCAGGGTCGAGAAACGGTCGAGTTCGAGCGGATCGAAGGCCTGTTCGCCGCCGATCTCGGCCTCGCGCTGGTAACGCGCGACGATCTGCGCTTCGGTTTCGATTTCCAGCTTGCGCAGCTGTTCGCGCAGACGCAGCGTGGTCTGTTCCAGTTCGCTCAGGTTGCCGCGGAACAGGCCCAATTGCTGTTCGAGTCGCGCGCGGTAGATCGCGACTTCGCCGGCGTAGTTGACGAGGCGGTCGAGCAGGTCGGCGCGGATGCGGATCTGTTCCTGCGGCAGACGCGCGGCGATGTCGTCCTCGTCGCCGAGCAGATCGGCGATCGGCGCGGAGACCGGAGCCGGGCGCTTGAACACGGGCGCAGCCGCCTCGGCGGGCGCGGGCGTGCCGGCCTCGTTCGCGGCGATCTGTTCGGCGCCCTGCGGCAGCTCCGGCGTGTGGCCGTGCGAGAGCGCTTCGACGCGTTCGATCAGCAGCGTCGGCATCGCCAGCGCGCGGCGTTCGCCGACACGCGTGACCATCGTGTGCAGGCGGTCGAACGCGCGCTGCAGCAGTTCCACGCCGTGGTGCGGCAGCTCGCGACGGCCTTCGGCCACGGCTTCGAGCAGGGATTCCATCGAGTGGCTGAGATCGCCGACCGGCGCGATGCCGGCCATGCGCGCGCCGCCCTTGAGCGTGTGCAGGTCGCGCTGCAGGCCGACGACCGATTCGCGGTCTTCGGGCGTGTCGCGCAGCTTGGCCATCAGCGCGTCGGAATGGTCGAGCAGGTCGCCGCCTTCTTCGAGGAAGATGTCGAGCAGTTCCTCGTCCATGTCCGCGAGATCCAGCGGTGCGTCCGGATCGGGGTCGGCCTCGTCCAGGCCTGCAAGGAACGCCGCGGCGATGGCGAGGTCGCGCGGGTCCGGGCGCGGCGCGGCGGGCGGCTCGATCGCGGCCGGGGCGGGCTTCGGTTCGGGCTCGTCGTCGAAGATCAAGTCGTCGAAGCTGTCTTCGGACGTGTCGGCCGTGGCCTCGGTTGTCCGCATCGCGACGGCGTCGGTGGTGGCTTCGCTGTCGGCTTCGCTGTCGGCTTCGCTGTCGGCTTCGCTGTCGGCTTCGCTTTCGGCTTCGGGTTCGGCTTCGGCTTGGCTGTCGGCAGGCCGCTCGGCCACCTCGTCGACGGCGAGGCTGTCGACATCGTCCGCAGGCGCGTCCGCCGCGTCAGCCGGCGCCGCGGGCGTGGCGTCGGGTTCGGACGCCGATTCAAGCGTGGCATCGGGACGCGTTTCGCGTTCCAGCGCGTCCCAATCGAAATCGTCCAGCGTGGTCGCCTCGACCGGCGCTTCGACACTCGCTTCGGGCGCGGGCTCGGTCGCTTGCGGGGTGGTCGCAGCGCTGGCCTCGTCCTGCAGGTCGAGATCGCGCCAGAAGGCGTCGATGTCGTCACTCGTCGCGGCGGCGTTTGCGTCCGTTGCGTCGTCCGCCAGTGCGCGCGACGCGTCGTCGGACTCGGCAAGGACAATGAAATCGTCGGCGGCGGCGACCGAGACGTCGTCTGCGCGTGTGTCGTCCGTGGCCGGTGCGGCATCGGCGGCAAGGTCGTCGCGAAGATCGCCGCTCGACCCGCCGTCGGCCGGTGCGACAGCGACGTCGGACACGGCAACATCGTCGATGAAGGCACGCAATTCTTCGTCGTCGGTCTCGGCCGGCGCGGGAGCATCGCCGCCGAAGCCGGCGGCCGCGTCGACCTCCAGCTGCGCCGACATCAGTTCCGCATCGTCGGTGGTGGGCGCGGCGGCGGCGTCCTGCGCACTGATCGGCGCACCGTCGAGCTCGACTTCGATCACCTCGAACGCGCCGTCCGCCACGGCGGCGCCGGTGTCGTCGAGCGCGAGCAGTTCGGCCTCGAGTTCGGCCTGTTCGGTCGCGTCGAATTCGAACGGCAGATCGTCGTCCGCAGCCGCTGCGGTGGGTGCGTCGGCGCGTGCGGCCTCGGCCCAGGCGATGCGGTCGGCGTCGGTGACGACGACGTCGGCCGACGCGTCGCCGGCATCGTCCGCGCCGAGCAGATCGATGGCGCGGCTCGATGCGGCCTCGCCGATGTCGGCAACGTCGGCGTCGGGCAGCGATTCGTCGGCGTAGGCCGGCTCGGGGCGTGTCGCGTCGGACGCGGCCGGCACGGCATCGTCGATCGCAAGATCGGAGATCGGCAGAAACGCGTCGTCGATGTCGTCGCTCGTGATCGATGTCTCGGTGAGAGTGACGTCGGCGTCGATGTCGAGCGCACCGTCCGGCACGGAGGCGTCGGGCGACGTGGCGGCGAAGCCGTCGTCCGCCAGCAATTGGTCCAGGCGCGATTCGAATGCGTCCAGGTCGAGTTCGTCGAGCTCCGACGCATCGTCCTGCAGCGAGGTCATCGACACCGCCTCGGTCAGACCGGGGCCGCGCTCGGCGGCGTCGGCGTCGAAGGAGTCGGCGGCGGCCGGTTCGGCGGATTCGGTCGGCATCAGCGGCGCCGCGGTCGGGCCGCCCGGCTCGGGCAGCGCGTCGCGCGCGGCAGCGATGCGCTCGGCCAGCGGCGCGAGATCCACCAGCTGCGGTTGCGGGCGTTCGAGTTCGAGCATCAGCGCGCGTACCGCATCGCCGGTGTCCTGCAGCGCGGCGCGGCCGGCGGCATCGGGCACGAGGCCGTGCGCGAGCACGCGCTTGAGATAGCCTTCGAGCGGTCCGAGCACATCGGTGATGACCGGCACGTCGGTCATCGCGAACGCGCCGTTCATCGTGTGGATGGCGCGCAACAGGGTGTCGCCGATCGGCTGCGGCGCCGTGCTGGCGGCGGCGAGGTAGGCGTCGACCGTTTCCAGATGGCCGGCGACTTCGGCCTTGAGGATGTCGAACAGCACCGGGTCGATGCTCGGCACCGCGATCGACGCGCTCGCCGGCGCCGGCGGCGCGGCAGGCTCGGCGTCCCGCAGCTCCTGCGCGTCGGGTTCGACGTCGAGATCGTGTCCGGTGTCGCGCTCGGCGGCGATGGCAAGATCGAGTTCGTCGGCAGGCAGGTCGAACACGGACGGCGTCTCGACCGCATCGGCCGGTTCCGCCTCCGCCTCCTCATGCGCTGCGCTGGCCTCGGCCTCCGCCTCGACGACATGGGGCTCGATGCCATCGATCGCCGGAGCGGCTGCCTCGTCGGCAGCGATCGCGGCGTCCGCGGGCGTTTGCGCCGGGGTTGCGTCCTCGGGCGCGGACGGCGCGGTCGGAAGCGGCGCTGCGGTCGCGGCGGGCACGAACGCGCGCGGCTCGTAGCGCACCTGCTCGCCCGCCGCGACGCGGTCGGCGATGGCCTTGATGGCCTCCAGATCGACGTGCGCCGTGCCCTGCCCGCGCAGCGCGGCCAGCAGCTCGGGCAAGGCGTTGAATGCGTTGTCGACGAGGTCGGTGACCGCGGCGGTGGGCTGGATCGTGTGATCGAGCACGCGGTTGAGCATGTTCTCGATCTTCCAGCTGAACTCGCCCAGCGTCAGCGCGCCGACGAGACGGCCGGAGCCCTTGAGGGTGTGGAAGACACGACGGATCGACTTGAGGTGATCGAGGTTGGAGGGGTCCTGCTTCCAGGTCGGCAGCAGGTCTTCGAGATTGGCGATTTCCTCCTGCACTTCCTCGACGAACACTTCGCGGATCTCGTCGTCGATCTCGTCCGACGCCCCCTCGAAGCCGGCGAGCTGCGCGCCGGCATCCGCGGCGGGCGGTTCGACCGCGGGGGCGACCTGCGCCGGTTCCGGCACGCGTTCGACCACGGGCGGCGGCGGCACGTCGGTCACCACCGGCGGTGCGCGCAGGCTCGGCGGCGGCAGCGGCGTCTCGGCGATGAGCAACGGCACCTGGTCGGCGTACGGATCGTCGGCCACGTCCTGGCCGGCCATCGCTTCGGCCACGCGCGCGTCGACATCGGCGCGGTCGGCCTCGGTCGGCGCCACGGCCTGCACCGGCACGGGCCAGTAGCCGAGCGCTTCGAGGCTGCGCTGCGCCACGTCGAGGATCTTCTCGCGTCCGGCGCGGTGTTCGCCGAGCGCTTCGAGGAAGTACTCGAGGCTTGCGAGCACGTCGGCCAGCGTCTCCATCTGCGTACCGGCCGGTACGCGGCGGCGCGAGAGCAGTTCGACCTGGGTGAAGACCTTCACCGCATCGAGATACTGCGCCGGACGCGGCAGTTCGACGATGCGCATCGCGCCGGACACCTCGCTCATCAGCGACGGCACGGTCTCGAGCTGGCTGTGGTCCCAGTTCGATTCGATGAAGGCGACGAAGGCCTGCTTGGCGTTGGCGAAGTTGGTCTGTGCCTCCTTCACCACCGCTTCGAGCACGCGCCGGGTTTCGGCCAGCTGCATCGGCTGCGCGGCGTCGCCGGACGCCTGCTGCCCGCCCGCGCCCAGGTGCTGGACCTGGTCGTCGAGCGTGGCTTCGACGTACAGCAGCGCGCCGGCGATATCGAGCAGCGAGGATTCGTTCGCGGGGCGGTGGCCGCTGGCCACCTGGTGCACGGCATCGCGCTGCTCGACCACGACGCGACGCGCGACGCCCAGGCCGAGCATGCCGAGCGTGTCGGACACGCGGTCGAGCACGTCGACCTGCGACGACAGTTCCGCCGGCTGCGCGTTCTGCGTGCGCAGGTACAGATCGAGCGCGTCCTTGACGCGCATCAGGTCGTCCTTGATCGCGGCCGACACGGTGTCGAGCAGGGCGCGATTGTGGCCGCTCATGCTGCCGCGCGCGTGTTCGATTTCCTCGCTGCTCGGCAGCAGGGATGCGAGGTTGAAGGTCTCGCGCAGTTCGCCGATGCGGCCGTGTTCGGTCGGCGCATGGGCGACGAAGTAGAGGAGATTGCGCGTCAGCTCGCGCGGCGGATCGACCCGGAAGCTGTTTTCGCCCGCATCGGCGAGGCGCTTGATCTCGCGCTCCACCTTGCCGATGGTCTGCTTGAGCTGCGGGCTCGGTTCGAAGGCCTTGGCACGCAGCGCGTCGAGCACGCTCGCGGCCACCCAGAACAGGCGGCGCGCTTCTTCCTGCGCCGTGATCGAAACGAGCTTGTCGCAGACCTGCGCCAGCGTCGAGATGTTCTGGTCGGGGTTGTCGTTCTTGAACCACTTGAGCAGCGCGATCTGGAAGTGCCCGCGCAGCGTGGTCGCGGCGCGGCGCAGCTCCTGCTCCGGCATCGGCGTCGCGGGGCCCTGCGCGGACGCGGGCAGCGGGCGACCGAGATCGGGCGTGAACAGCACGATTTCCGACAGGCCCTTTTCGCCGCGCGCGGCGCGCAGATCGTTGAGCAGCGGCAGCAGGACGATGGGGATGTCCTTGTGGCCGCTCTGCAGGCGTTCGAGGTAGTCCGGCAGCTGCACGATGCCGCGCATCAGCACGGCGTAGGCTTCGTCGCGTTCCTTGACGTCGCTGTCGAGCAGCGCCGAGGCGAGCTGCTCCATTTCCTCGGTCACCATCGCCGCGCCGTACAGCTCCACCATGCGCAGCGTGCCCTGCACCTGGTGCAGGTAGGTGGCGCAGAAGCGCATCTGGCTGGCGTCGTTGGGATCCTCGACGTAGGCCTCGAGCGCCTGCTGGGCCTGCTTCAGGGTCTCGTCCAGCTCGCCCTTGACCCAGGTCAGCGTGGTGAAATCGATGTCGTCGTTCGGCCTCATGCCGGGATCTCTTTCGTGGTGCGCAGGTACGCGAGGGTCTGACGACCACCGGTGCGGACCAGTTGCGGATGGGTCCAGTTGCTGGCCTCGCCCGGACCCAGCACCAGCAGTCCGTTGGGTTGCAGCAGGCGCGCAAGCGCGTCGAGCAGTTCGCCGCGACGTTCGCGTGCGAAGTAGATCAGCACGTTCTGGCAGAAGATGAGATCGAGTTTGCGCAATGGCGCTCTCGATGCGTGCAGCAGGTTGACGCAGGCAAAGCCGACCCGCCGCCGCAGCTTCTCGACGATGCGGAACTGCTCGCCGTCGACGGTCTCGATCGCGTGCTCGCGGTAGTTGGGCGGGATCTCGGCCAGCCGGTGCATCGGATACAGCGCCTGGCGCGCCATCGCGAGCGCGGGCTGGCTGACGTCGGTGGCGGTGATGCCGAACAGGCGCTGCGGCTCGAAGCCCGACAGCGCGGCATCGAGCACCATCGCGAGCGTGTAGGCCTCCTCGCCGGTCGAGCAGCCCACCGAGAGCGCATGCAGCGAGCGGTCCGCCGGCACCCCGGCCAGCCACTGCGGCAGCCACTCGTCGCGGATCAGGTTCAGCGACGGCATGTGCCGGAAGAAGTGCGTCTCGTGCACGGTGAGGTGGTCGACGAGCGCCGCCCATTCCATCGCGCCGCGCGCGCCGTCGAGCAGTTCGTCGTAGTAGCGGCGGAACTCGGTGTGGCCGGTTTCGCGCATGCGACGGCGCAGGCCGGTTTCCAGAAACGGCTTGCGCTCCGGCGGCACGATGACGCCCGTGCGCGATTCGAGCAATCGCACCCAGCGCTCGAACTCGGCGTCGTCCATGATCGGACGCGCCGCGCCGTGCGTGGCGGAACTCGCTGCGATGCCCATCGGCGCGGCCCGATCCCCTGCCCCGCCTTAACCCGGCAGCTTGAAGTCGGCGACCGAGCGGCGCAGGTCGGCGGCGAGCTGCGCGAGGTTGCCGATCGATTCGGCGGTCTGGCTCGCACCCACCGAGGTCTGCGTGGTGATTTCCTGAATCACGTTCATCGTCGCCGAGATGTTGGTCGCCGCAGCGGACTGCTGGCGTGCGGCCTCGGAGATGTTCTGAATCAGGTCCGCAAGGTCGTTCGACACCGTTTCGATTTCGCCGAGCGCCAGGCCCGCGTCCTCGGCCAGGCGGGCACCGGCCACCACTTCCGCGGTGGTCTGTTCCATCGACGACACCGCTTCGTTGGTGTCGGCCTGAATCGTCTGCACCAGCGTTTCGATTCGCTTGGTGGCGTTGGACGCGCGTTCGGCGAGTCGCTGCACTTCGTCGGCCACGACCGCGAAGCCGCGGCCCGCTTCACCGGCCGATGCCGCCTGAATTGCGGCGTTCAGCGCGAGGATGTTGGTCTGCTCGGAGATGTCATTGATGAGTTCGACGATCGAGCCGATTTCCTGCGAGCTTTCACCCAGTCGCTTGATTCGCTTCGAGGTTTCCTGAATCTGGTCGCGGATCGAGTCCATGCCCTGGATCGTCTGGCGCACCACTTCGGCGCCTTTTGCGGCGATCTGCACCGAGCGCTGCGCAACGTCCGCCGATTCGGCGGAGTTCTTCGAAACTTCGTCGATCGAGACCGCAATTTCGTTGATCGCCGCCGACGCGGACGTGATCTGCTGGGCCTGGTGCTCTGCGGCTTCGGCCAGGTGCATTGCGGTCGCCTGCGTTTCCTGCGCGGCGGCGGCCACCTGCACGGCGGTCTCGTTGATCGTGGTCACCAGCGAGCGCAGCGCTTCGACGGCGAAGTTGATCGAGTCCGCGATCGCGCCGGTGATGTCCTCGGTAACGGTCGCGCGGACGGTGAGGTCGCCTTCTGCGAGCGATCCCATTTCGTCGAGCAGGCGCAGAATCGCTTCCTGGTTGCGCTGGTTCAGTTCCTGGGTGACGCGGAAGCGCTTGACCTGGTCGCGGTACAGGGTGAAGAGCAGGCCGAGGATGCCGACGATGGCGAGCGCGCCGGCGCCGTAGCCGATGTAGGTGTTCGGGAACGGACGCGACGACGGCAGGTTGATCAGCGCCTGGTTGAGCGTGCGGGCGTCCTGCAGCAGGTCGTTGGAGCTGGTGAAGATGGTGTCGGCCGCTTCCTTGACCTCGAACAGTTCGGTGGACGCGTTGAGGATGGTTTCCACGTCCGCCTGCACGCTGGCGTAGAGTTCGGCGACCTTGGCCAACGGATCGCGCGCGGCCGGGCTGTCGATGCGGCGGATGTTCTGTTCCGGCAGGCCGTTCTGCAGGCCGCCGAGCACCTGGCCGAACATCGTGGCGTCGCGCGAGAAGCTGCCGGCGGCGGACATCGCGCCAGCGCCGCCCTGCAGGATCTGCGTCACGCGGCGCAGCATGCGGTCGGCGAGCACGATCTGGCGCACCGCGGTGTAGATCTGCGAGGAAGCCGCGCCGCTTTCGCCCATCGCGCGGACCACTTCGTCCATGTAGGCCTGCAGCTGCGGCACGCTGGCGGAAAACGCGCCGGCGGTGTCGGTGAGGCCAAGCACCATTTCCTTGCTGGCCAGGATGCGCGAGCTCGCCTCGTTGATCGGGGTCCAGGTGTCGGTCAGTTCCTGCAGCGGGATCTTGACCTCCGGATTGGCGATGTAGCCCGGCAGTCCGGACGCGGCGTCGCCGTCGCGCAGCTTGGTGATGTTGGACTGGATGTCGCGCCGCGTGCTTTCGAGCTCGTCGAACGCCTCCAGACCGCCGTTCGCCGCGTCGGCGGCGAACTTGGCGTTCTGCTGCGAGAGCACCATGATGTCGGCCACCAGTTCGCGCGCGGTGCTTTCCTGCGATGCGTACCGGGTGGACAGGTACGCGTTCACGATCAGCGCGATCAGCGCGACCACCAGCAGCAGGATCCAGAAGTTGATCGCTGCGCTGCGTTCTTTGCCGGTACCGGCGCCCAGTGTGCTCATATGAAACCTCGCCCCAAAAGATCGGTGTTGTGCGGCATCAGGCCGCGGCTGCCTGCCTGAATTCCGGTGTCCGGGTCAGGCGCGTCATGCTGAACACGCCCCAGACCGTGTCCCCCAGTTTGTACGCTTGCTGCACGAACGCCGCGTAGCGTCCGTCGTCGAACCCGGTGGCTTCGCTGCGCTGTTCGTCGACGAAGTTGCGCTGGCCGAACAGTTCGTCGATCAGCACGGCGACGTTGCCGCCGGTCTGCCGCACCACCAGCGCGCGCATGTGCTCGTGCAGCACGGTGCGTTCGCCTTCGAGGAACTGCTTCAGATCCACGACCGGCATCAGGCTGCTGCGGATGTTGGCCACCCCCAGCATCCACGGCTCGGCCCCCGGCACCACGGTAAGGCCGGGCAGCGAGACGATCTCGACCACTTCGGAAAAACCGGCCGCGAGGTGCCGCGTGCCGAGTCGGAACCCGATCCCGCGCCACAGGCCGGGCGCGTCGATCTGCTCGGGCAGGCCGACGACATGGTCGAGGCTGCGCCGCTCGTAATCGGCCAGCACCTCGAACGGGGTGCGCTCGAACGGACTGCGCTGGTCGGACATCGGCGGCTCCTGTTCCCTCACGTCGCGTGCAGCATGACAGGCGGCATCACGGCACCGCGTCGAGCAGGGCGTTGATGCGGGTGATCAGATCGCGCTCGGCCGGCGGCTTGACCATGTAGTCCTTCGCGCCCTGGCGCAATCCCCAGACCCGGTCGGTTTCCATGTTCTTGCTGCTGACGATGATGATCGGGATGGCGCTGGTGGCGGGGTCGCGCGACAGCACGCGCGTGGCCTGGAAGCCGCTCATGCCCGGCAGGATCACGTCCATCAGCACCAGGTCCGGCAGATCGCGCTTGCACGCCTCCACGCCGGCCTCGGCGTTGTCGGCCGTGAGCACCTGATGCCCGTTGCGTTCGAGCATTCCCGTGAAGACCGCAGTGTCAGTCTGCGAGTCATCGATGATCAGAATCCTTGCCATGCTCCCCCCTGTGAGGCGTGGCGTTTATTTACGATCGACGTGGCGACGGATCGCCGACAGCAGTTCTTCGCGCGTGAACGGTTTGGTGAGGTACTGTTCGGACCCGACGATGCGCCCGCGCGCCTTGTCGAAGAGACCGTCCTTGGACGACAGCATGATCACCGGCGTACCGCGGAAGAGCTGGTTGTTCTTGATCAGCGCGCAGGTCTGGTAACCGTCCAGGCGCGGCATCATGATGTCGACGAAGATGATCTGCGGCTGGTGGTCGGCGATCTTGGCCAGCGCCTCGAAGCCGTCGGTGGCGGTGACGACGTCGCAGCCTTCCTTCTTCAGCAGCGTCTCGGCCGTGCGCCGGATGGTCTTCGAGTCGTCGATGACCATGACCTTGAGGCCGGCGAGGCTGTCCGAATTTTCAATCCCATCCATTCTCGCGTTCCCCAGAGGCATCCACGCCAGCGCGCCGCATTCGCGCGGCTTGTCTATATCGCAACGGACCCCGTGCGCTGTCAAGCGCGCGTTGCGTCGATGCCCTGCGCGCTCGCTGGCGCGTCCGGACTCGATGCTAGTATAGCCCTCGCGCGCGCCGCCGCGGGCGTTCCCTCGCGCAGGGCGGCCCGGGTGCGCGCCTCGCCACGGCGACCTTCGCGCTCGACAACCTCCGGGGCGAGCCCAACCGGACACAGGAGTGCGGCAATGCGGGCGAGCCGACCGCTGGACATCGTCGTGGTGATGGACCCGATCGGGTCGGTCAGGACGGCCAAGGATTCCACCTTCGCGATGCTGCTCGAAGCGCAGCGTCGCGGGCACCGGGTGCAGATCGCCGGCATCGCGGACCTGGGCATCGGCGAGGGCCGTGCACGCGTGGCGGCGCATCCGGTGACCGTGCGCGACGATCCGGCGGACTGGTACACGCTGGGCGAACGCACCGACGGTCCGCTGGCACGTTTCGACGT
This sequence comes from Chiayiivirga flava, assembly GCF_014202825.1. Lineage (GTDB taxonomy): Bacteria > Pseudomonadota > Gammaproteobacteria > Xanthomonadales > Xanthomonadaceae > Chiayiivirga > Chiayiivirga flava. Next base: position 934,643 of record NZ_JACHHP010000001.1, read on the forward strand.
TGCCCTCATGCGCTCCGATCCGCCGGTGGACGCCGAATACATCCACGCCACGCAGATCCTCGGCCTGGCGCAGCGCGACGGCGTGCTCGTGGTGAACGATCCGCAGGGCCTGCGCGACCTCAACGAGAAACTGGCCGCGCTGCTGTTCCCGCAGTGCTGCCCGCCGACGCTCGTGTCGTGCGATCCGGGCGCTTTGAAAACATTCGTGGCCGAGCACGGCGACTGCGTGGTCAAGCCGCTCGACGGCATGGGCGGGCGCTCGATCTTCCGCGTGCGCGCCGGCGAGGACAATCTCAACGTCATCGTCGAGACCCTGGTGGGCGACGGTGCGTTTGCGCTGGCGCAGAAGTATCTGCCGGAAATCCGCGACGGCGACAAGCGCATCCTGCTGGTCGACGGCGAGCCGGTGGATTACTGCCTCGCCCGCATCCCGCAGGGTCAGGAATTCCGCGGCAACCTCGCCGCCGGCGGGCGCGGCGAAGGCCGTCCGCTGAGCGAGCGCGACCGCTGGATCGCGGCCCAGGTGGGCCCGGAGCTGCGCCGGCGCGGCATGCTGTTCGTCGGGCTGGACGTGATCGGCGACTGGCTGACCGAGGTCAACGTCACCAGCCCCACCTGCATCCGCGAACTGGACAAGCAGTTCGGGCTCAATATCGCCGGCCTGCTGTTCGACCGGATCGAGAGCCTGCGCGCGTGAGTGCGGCGCCGCGCATCACGCCGGGCGACAGGCTCGGCGCGACGATCGCGTTTTCGCTCATCGCGCACGGCGTGCTGGCGCTGGGCATCGGCTTCCGCATCGACGACCCGGCGCCGATCCTGCCCACGCTCGACGTGATCCTCACCCAGACCCGTTCGCAGGACAAACCCGACAAGGCCGATTTCCTCGCCCAGGCAAGCAATGCCGGCGGCGGCGATCGCGACAAGGCCGAACGCCCGCGCGATCCGACGCCCGCCCCCGCGCCGAACCCGCAGCCGGGCGTGGCGCCGGTGCCGCTCGAGGCCGGTTCGCCGACGCCGCAGACGCAGAAGAGCGAGGCCGTGCTGACCAGCACCGGCGCCAGCCGGACGCAGGCGGCGCAGCAGGCCCTGACGCCGACCCCGAGCACGCCGCTGCCCAGCAGCCGCGAGCTGATCGAGCGCAGCCTGGAGATGGCGCGCCTCGCGGCCGAGATCGAACGCCAGAGCAGTGCCTATGCCAAGCGCCCCAAGCGCAAGTTCGTCTCGGCCAACACCCAGGAATACGAATACGCGAGCTACATGCGCGGCTGGGTGGCGCGGGTGGAGCGCATCGGCAACCTCAACTACCCGGACGAAGCGCGCCGGCGCAACCTGCTCGGCCAGCTCGTGCTGACCGTGGCCGTGCGCCGCGACGGCACGGTGGAACGCATCGATGTGGTACAGCCGAGCGGCTATCCGGTGCTGGACGAGGCCGCGATCCGCACCGTGCGCCTCGCCGAGCCGTTCGGTCCGCTGCCGGACACGCACGACGGCACCGACATCCTGCACATCACCCGCACCTGGCAGTTCCTGCCGGGGAACGTGATGCGGAATCGGTGAGAGCGGGGAAACGGGAGTCGGGAATGGGGAATCGGGAATCGGAAGAGCCGGGGCGCCGCTCTCCGACTCCCGACTCCCGACTCCCGACTCCCGACTCCCGACTCCCGACTCCCGACTCCCGACTCCCGTCCGTCACCGGCATACAATCCCCCCATGGACGCCCCCCGCTACCTCGGCAACCACTTCCTCATCGCGCTGCCGTCGATGGAGGATCCCAACTTCTCGCGCGGCGTCACGCTGGTGTGTCAGCACACCGCGGAGGGCGCGATGGGAATCCTCGTCAACCGGCTCTCCGATTATCTGCTCGGCGACGTCCTGGCGCAGATGAACATCCGCACCGATATCGAAGCGCTGGCTTCGGCGGCCGTGCTGGTCGGCGGGCCGGTGCAGCCCGAGCGCGGCTTCGTGCTGCACACGCCCGGCGCGAGCTGGGATTCGACCTATGTCATCTCCAGCTCGCTCAGCCTCACGACCTCGCGCGACGTGCTCGAGGCCATGGCCCAGGGCGAGGGGCCGGCGCAGAGCGTCGTCGCGCTGGGGTATGCCGGTTGGGGAGAAGGCCAGCTCGAAACCGAGCTGCAGGACAACGCCTGGCTCACCGTCGGCGTGGACAGCGCCATCCTGTTTTCGACGCCGGTCGAACAGCGCTGGATGTCGGCCGCGCGGCTGATGGGGGTCGACGTGACCCTGCTCACGGCCTACGCCGGACACGCCTGATGCCGCCGCAGCCCGCGGCCGGCGCCGACGCGATCTGCGTGCTCGGCTTCGACGTCGGCAGCCGGCGCATCGGCGTCGCGGTCGGCAACACCCTCACCGGCAGCGCTCGCGCGCTTGCGATGATCGACGTGCACGAGGCCGGCCCCGACTGGGCTGCACTCGACCAGCTCGTGGCGCAGTGGCGGCCGCAGCGGCTCGTCGTCGGCGAGCCGCTCACCCTCGACGGCGGCACCCAGCCGGCCACGCGCGCCGCGCGCCGCTTCGCGCACGAGGTGCGGGCGCGCAGCGGCCTGCCGGTGGATCTGGTCGACGAACGCTCGAGCTCGCGCGATGCCGATGCGCGGTTTGCCGACCGTCGGCGTGAGGGCACGGCGAAACGCCGCGATGCGAAGTCGCTGGATGCACTGGCCGCGGAAGTCATCGTCGAGCGCTGGTTGCTGGAGCGCGGCTGACGTGGCGGGCGAGCACGCACTGCGCGGCACCGCGCGGCGCGACCTGCCCGGCCGTCGTTGAACACCAGCGTGGCGTCCTTCTCCCGCCGGGAGAAGGGTGAGGCGGCTACCGCCGGCCGAACGCAGCCGGATCAGGGATGGGCATCGCACGGGGCATTGACGCCGCAGCTTGCCGCATCCTCCAGCCACCGGACACGACGGTGCGCCCGTCCCTCATCCGCCTTCGGCACCTTCTCCCGACGGGAGAAGGAAGCAGGAGCGCGGCTCGTGCGTGTTCGTGTCCGTCTCTTCCGCCTTCGGCATCGTGTCACGACGGGAGAAGCAGGCGGAGCGTGCGAGACAAGTTCGCCCCGGCACGAGCCGCCTCCTACAATGTGCTCATGGAAACACCCCAGCTCGACGCCGCCGGCGACCTGCGCCATCTGCTGACCCTCGACGGTCTGGGTCGCGAACGCATCACCACCCTGCTCGACGCCGCCCAGGCGCTGCGCCCGCATGCGCTCGGGCGCGTCGCCGCGCAGCCGCTGGCGGGGCGGACCGTGGTCAACCTGTTCTTCGAGAACTCCACCCGCACACGCAGCTCCTTCCACCTGGCCGCGCGCAGGCTCGGCGCCGATGTGCTGGATTTCGACGTCGGCAGTTCGTCGGCACGCAAGGGCGAAAGCCTCATCGACACGCTGCGCAATCTGGAGGCGATGGGCGCGGACCTGTTCGTGGTGCGCCATTCCGAGTCCGCCGCCGTTGCGGCACTGGCCGCAGCGGCCGCACCCGCCACGTCCATCGTCAATGCCGGCGACGGTCGCAACGCGCATCCGACGCAGGGCCTGCTCGACCTGTTGACGATCCGCCAGCACAAGGGCTCCGACTTCGGCGCCCTGACCGTGGCCATCGTCGGCGACATCGCGCATTCGCGCGTCGCGCGCTCGGACATCCACGGCCTGCGCGCGCTCGGCGTCGGCACGCTGCGCATCGCCGCACCCGCCAACCTGCTGCCGGCCGAGCGCTGGCCGGGCGTGGAGATCTGCCACGACGTCGACAGCGCGCTCCGCGACGCGGATGTCGTCATCGCACTGCGTCTGCAGCGCGAACGCATGGAGGAAGGCCTGGTCGACTCGCTCGACGGCTACTGGCGCGACTGGGGCCTGACGCCGCCGCGTCTGCGGCTCGCACGCCCGGATGCGATCGTGATGCACCCCGGCCCGATGAACCGCGGCGTCGAGATCGACGATGCCGTCGCCGACGGCGCCCAGTCGGTGATTCTCGCGCAGGTGGCCAACGGGGTTGCAGTCCGCATGGCGATCCTCGCGCAGCTGGCAAATCGCACTGCCCCGTGAAAACCCACGCGGGCATTTGATTTTCGCCCGCATGGCTTTCATGCTTCATGCGCTGCGGCCGAGCGCGCGCAGTCGGACTCACTTCACGGGATCGGCCGACGCTTGACCAGGACTGCCGCGCAACGCATCGCCGCGTTGTTCAACGACCGTTTCGCCTCGCGCTTCGTCGCGCTGGGTGCGGCCGCGTTCGCCACCGTTCTGGTTCCCTACCTGCTGACGCGCAGCTGGTCGGACGAGGCCCTGGAAGCCGAGCATTGGGCGCGACACACGGCCGAGGTCTCGGATTCGACATCGCAGCTGATGTTCCACCTGCGCAACATGGAGGCCGCGACCTACGGACTGCTCGCGGGCGTCCAGGCGCCGTCGCTGCGCACGCGCTACGACAGTTCCCGCGCGGCCGTCGATCCGTTGCTCGAACGCATCCGCTCCATGACCCGGGACAACGCCGAGCAGCAGGTCCGCATCGGCCAGGTCAAGGCCACGCTCGATCAGCGCTTGCCGTACCTCGACGCGGCCGTGACCCAGACCGACCCGGCCGAACGCGCCGCCTCGCTCGGACAGCTCGAGCGCATGCTCAACGAGGGCTCGGTGGGCGATGTCGTCGGCGAACTCGCCGCCGCGGAAGACCGGCTGCTTATCGAACGCACCCGCCACGCCGCGCGCCAGCGCGACAACGTGCGCTGGCTGCAGACCCTGTCCCTGGTGGCGCAATTGCTGCTGCTGGGCGGCATCGCGTGGGTGGCCGAACGCGCGCTGCGCCGCCGCCGCGTTGCCGAACACCGCTCCAGCGATGCCGATACGCGCAGCCGCGCCATCGTCGACTCGGTGCGCGAGCCGATCGCCCTGCTCGACGGCGGGCTGCGGGTGGTCATGCACAACACCGCGTTCGTCGAGTTCTATGGCGAACCGGACGCCGGCCCCCAGGGCGACCTGCGCGAGCTGGGCGGCGGCGCCTGGCACGATCCGACGCTCGCGCAACGCCTCGTCGATGTGGTCACGCGCGACCGCGAGATCTGGGATTACGAGCTGCGCCAGCGCACCGTCGACGGCGTGCAGCGGCAGGTGCTGGTGAACGCCAAGCGCATTGCGCTGCCGGACGACACCGACACCGCCGTGCTGCTGACGGTGAACGACGTCACGCCGCAGAAACTCGCCGAACGGCAGGCGCTGGAACTCAACCGGCAGCTCGAAGGCAAGGTCGCGCAGATCAGCGAGGTCAATCGCGAACTCGAAGCGTTCAGCTATTCGGTATCGCACGATCTGCGCGCGCCGCTGCGCCACATCGCGGGGTTCGCCGAAAAGCTGCGCGGCCACCTCGACCCGTCCGTGCTCGACGACGAACGGGCCCGCCACTATCTCGACGTGATCAGCAGCTCCGCTGCCCGCATGGCGGTGCTGATCGACGATCTGCTGCTGTATTCGCGCCTTGGCCGCCACGCGATGCGCGTGCACGCGGTCGACATGGACAAGCTCGTGCGCGAAGTGCGCGAGATGCTCTCGAGCAGCCGCGCCGAAGGGCGCATCGAGTGGCGGATCGACGCGCTGCCGACGGTGCCGGGCGACGAAACGATGTTGCGCCAGGTGTGGCAGAACCTGCTGTCGAACGCGATCAAGTACTCCTCGCAGCGCGAAGTGGCGAAGATCGAGATCGGCTATCGCCTCGACGGCGCCATGCACCAGTTCCGCGTGCGCGACAACGGCGTCGGTTTCGACATGGAGTACGCCGGGAAACTGTTCGGCGTGTTCCAGCGCCTGCACAAGGCCTCGGAGTTTCCCGGCAGCGGCATCGGTCTTGCCAACGTGCGGCGGATCGTCTCGCGCCACGGCGGCCGGGTCTGGGCCGACGCCGAAATCGGCAATGGCGCAAGCTTCCATTTCACCCTGCCGGTGCGGCAGGACCACAGCGCGAACGCACGCGATGTCACCACGGAGAACACACAATGAACAGGGGCGACCTGCGCACCATCCTGCTGGCGGAAGACAATCCCGCCGATGCGGAAATGACCATGGACGCGCTGCGCGAAGCAAAGCTCGCCAATCCGGTCGTGCACGTGGAGGACGGCGTCGAGACGCTGCATTACCTGCGCTGCACCGGCCCCTACGCCAGCCGCACGCCCGGACCGCCGGCCGTGGTGCTGCTCGACATCAAGATGCCGCTCATGGACGGACTGGAAGTGCTCACCCAGATGCGCTCGGACCCCGCGCTCAAGCGCGTGCCGGTTGTGGTGCTGTCGTCCTCGCGCGAGGAAAGCGACCTCATCCGCAGCTGGGACCTGGGCGTCAACGCCTATGTGGTCAAGCCGGTGGACGTGAAACAATTCTTCGAGGCGGTGCAGACGCTCGGCACCTTCTGGGCCGTCCTCAACCAAGCTCCCTTCACCTCGGACTGACGGAACGCCGCTCGCCATGCACGCCGACAACGGTCGTCGACTTCCCCAACGCATCCACGTACTGCACATCGAGGACGATCCGGTCGACGTCGAACTGATCGCGTCCTTCCTCGGCGATGCCGGCGTCGACATCGAGTGGACGCACGTCGACGACGAGATCTCGCTCGCGCGTGCGCTGTCCGAGCGCAAACCCGACCTGGTGCTGTCGGACCTGACCATGCCCGGCTTCTCCGGCTACAAGGCGCTGGAGCTGGTGCGCGAACGCTCGCCCTACATTCCCTTCATCTTCGTGTCGGGCACGATGGGCGAGGAAACCGCGGTCGACGCGCTGCGCCTGGGTGCCACCGACTACATCCTCAAGAGCAGCATGGCGCGGCTGCCGTCCGCGGTGCGGCGCGCCCTGCGCGAGGCCGAGGAACGCGAGCTGCGCGACCGCACCGAGGCCGAACTGATGCGCTCGCAGCGCCTGGACAGCCTCGCGATGCTCGCCGGCGGCCTGAGCCACGATCTGCGCAACATCCTGCAGCCGCTGCTGATGGTGGCGCCGATGATTTCCGAGCGCACCGACGACACCCGCCTGCTGCGCCTGGGCGAGCTGGTCGAAGACTGCGCCAAGCGTGGCCTGGACATGGTCGCGTCGATGCTCTCGTTCGCGCGCGGCGCCCGGCAGGCCGGCTCCACGGTCAACGTCAAGCAGCTGCTGCGCGCGCTCGACCTGCTGATGCGCGGCACGCTGCCGCGCAACGTCGTGCTCGACATTTCCGACGTGCCGAACGATCTCAACTTCGAAGGCAACGACACCGAACTGCAGCAGTGCCTGCTGAACCTGTGCCTGAACGCGATCCAGGCGATGCCGTCCGGCGGCACGCTGACGCTGCGCGCCGAGCGCACCTGGGTCGATGCGGACGGCCAGCGCGCCGCGGGCGAGTACCTGCGGATCGCGGTCTCCGACACCGGCGTGGGCATGGACGAGGACGTGCAGCGCCGGCTGTTCACGCCGTTCTTCACCACCAAGCCCGACGGCACCGGCCTCGGGCTGCTGTCGTGCAAGCGGATCGTCGAAAACCACCGCGGGCTGCTTGGCGTGACGAGCGCGCCCGGCGAAGGCACCACGTTCCAGATCCTGCTGCCGCTGGAACTGGAAACCGCCGACGCCCGCGGCCGTTCGGAGACGGTGCGCAACGCGCGCCTGCTGGTGGTGGCCGAAAGCGCCGGCAGCCTCTCGCTGCTTGGCGACGGCCTCGCGGTGGAGGGGTACAAGACGCACGTCGCGCAGGGCGGCACGGCCGCGATCCGCTTCTTCGAAAGCGAACAGATTCCGGACCTGATCGTGCTGGACGCGGACATGCGCCTGTTGTCCGGCGTGCGGACGCTGGTGGAACTGCAGGAGCGCAAGTACGTGGGTCCCGTGCTGCTGCTGGTGGACGACGACGCCGAGACCGACGCGGACCAGTGGCCGCAGGACCTGCGCATCCGCATCCTGCGCAAGCCGGTGGCCTTGCCGGAACTGCTGGAGGCAGTGAATCAGCTGTTGCAGGCGCGGGTGGTGGACGCGTCCGACGGTCGATGACGGCCCGCGGCGGCGGCGTGCGGACGTCGCTGTCCGTTTCCGGGGTCGGAGTCGATGCGGGGACTCGCCCTCATCCGCCTGCCGGCACCTTCTCCCGCGGGGAGAAGGATGGCTCGAACGGGTGCAGCGGTGCATTGCAGCGGCACGCCGCAGCGGTCGCCGGGGAATCCATCCGACTGAGACGGAGAAACCGTCTTCCTGAAGGAGGACGTCGCAGGAGTCCTACTCCTGCGCGATAACGTCGAATGCATCCGTCTCCTGCGCGCGAACATCGCAGGTGCGCGAGCAGATCGCAGGAATCCCTGCCTCAGGTCAGAACGTCGAAGGAATCGTCCCCTCAAGCGAGACTGTCGAAGGAATCCTTCTCCCTGCGGGAGAAGGTGCCGGCAGGCGGATGAGGGCGCCACGTCCGGCCGAGCCGAACCACACCCCACCCGCAGCAACCGAACACACCCGCACGAAAAATCGCGCACCACGCCCGCTCAGCGCGTCTCGATCAACTCCACGCCATCGAGCCCCTGCGACAATGTGTGCGCATCGCCGCCCTGGGCCAGCTTGATGCGCAGGCGCACCTCGTTCGTCGAGTCGGCGTGCCGCAGCGCGTCCTCGTAAGAAATCTCGCCGGCCTGGTACAGCTCGAACAGGCTCTGGTCGAAGGTGCGCATGCCGAGGTTGGTCGACTCCTTCATCAGCTCCTTGAGCTTGTGGATCTCGCCGTCGCGGATGTAGTCCTGCACCAGCGGCGTGCCGAGCAGCACTTCCATCGCCACGCGGCGCGCCTTGCCGTCCGGCGTCGGCACCAGCTGCTGCGCGACCACGCCCTTGAGGTTCAGCGACAGGTCCATCAGCAGCTGGCTGCGGCGGTCCTCGGGGAAGAAGTTGATGATGCGGTCCATCGCCTGGTTGGCGTTGTTGGCGTGCAGGGTGCAGAGCACCAGATGGCCGGTTTCGGCGAAGGCGATGGCGTGGTCCATGCCCTCGCGCGTGCGCACCTCGCCGATCATGATCACGTCCGGTGCCTGGCGCAGCGTGTTCTTCAGTGCGTTTTCCCACGAGTCGGTATCGATGCCCACTTCACGCTGCGTGACGATGCAGCCCTCGTGCTTGTGCACGAATTCGATCGGGTCCTCGATCGTGATGATGTGGCCGGTGCTGTTCTGGTTGCGGTAGCCGATCATCGCGGCCAGCGAGGTCGACTTGCCGGTGCCGGTGGCGCCGACGAAGATGATGATGCCGCGCTTGGTCATCGCCAGCGTCTTGACGATCGGCGGCAGGCTCAGCTCCTCCACCGTCGGGATGCGCGACTCGATGCGGCGCAGCACCATGCCGACCTGGTTGCGCTGGTAGAAGCACGACACGCGGAACCGGCCCACGCCCGACACGCCGATCGCGAAGTTGCACTCGTGCGTCTTCTCGAACTCCTCGCGCTGCGCCGGCGTCATCACGTTGAGCACCAGGTCGCGGCTCTGCTGCGGCGTGAGCGGACTCTGCGTGATCGGCGACAGCTTGCCGTGCACCTTCATCGACGGCGCGACGCCGGCCGTGATGAACAGGTCGGACGCCTTCTTGTGCGCCATCAGCTTGAGGAACGAGGTGAAGTCGATGCTGCTCATGTTGGCTCCTTCGGAGCCGGGATTCGCGATTCGGGATTCGTGATTCGGAAGAGCAGCCCGCGACGGGTTGCATGCTTCGGATCACGAACGACCAACCACGTTGCCGGCTTTTGCGAATCACGAATCCCGAATCACGAATCCCGGCCGCTCACTCGAACAACCGCTTGTCCTTCGCATATTCCTTGGCACTCACGCGCGTGATCAGGCCACGCTTGACCAGATCCTGCAGGCACTGGTCGAGCGTCTGCATGCCCACGCTCTGGCCGGTCTGGATGGCCGAATACATCTGCGCGACCTTGTCTTCGCGGATCAGGTTGCGGATCGCCGGCACCGCGACCATGATCTCGTGCGCCGCCACGCGGCCGCCGCCGACTTTCTTCAGCAGCGATTGCGAGATCACCGCGCGCAGCGATTCGGACAGCATCGAGCGCACCATCGGTTTTTCGCCGGCGGGGAACACGTCGATGATGCGGTCGATGGTTTTCGCAGCCGAGCTCGTGTGCAGCGTGCCGAACACCAGGTGGCCGGTTTCCGCGGCGGTCAGCGCCAGGCGGATGGTTTCCAGGTCGCGCAGCTCGCCGACGAGGATGTAGTCGGGGTCTTCGCGCAACGCGGAGCGCAAGGCCTCGTTGAAGCCGTGCGTGTCGCGGTGCACCTCGCGCTGGTTGATCAGGCACTTGTTCGAGGTGTGCACGAACTCGATCGGATCCTCGACCGTGAGGATGTGGCCGTACTGGCCCTTGTTGATGTGGTCCACCATCGCCGCGAGCGTGGTCGACTTTCCCGAACCGGTCGGGCCGGTGACGAGGATCAGCCCCTGCGGCTGGTCGATCAGCTCGCGGAAGATCTTCGGCGCGGCGAGGTCGTCGAGCGTGAGCACTTCCGACGGAATGGTCCGGAACACCGCGCCCGCGCCGCGATTCTGGTTGAAGGCGTTGACGCGGAAACGCGCCAGGCCCGGGATTTCGAACGAGAAGTCGACCTCGAGGAATTCCTCGTAGTCGCGCCGCGCCTTGTCCGACATGATGTCGTAGACGAGCGAATGGACCTGCTTGTGGTCCAGTGCCGGGATATTGATGCGGCGCACGTCGCCGTCGACGCGGATCATCGGCGGCAGACCCGCCGACAGGTGCAGGTCCGACGCCTTGTTCTTGACCGAAAACGCCAGCAGTTCGGCGATATCCATGAAGAGCCCTTCCCCCGTAGAACGGCACGAGAGCCGCTACACTCGCCGGCGCGCCGGCGCACCCGTATTCAGCCGCAGTATAGCTCTCAATCAAGCATTTGCGACGGCAATCTCCGATGTCACCCGAACCTGAACCCCCCCTTGCGAGCCTGCGTCTGCGCATCGCGCAGGCAACACCCCCGGACGTGGGGCATGCGGCCCGCGCGCCGGTGCGATTGCTCGCGGTGAGCAAGCTGCAACCGGCCTCCGCAGTGGCGGCGCTTGCCGCCCAAGGCCAGACCGCGTTCGGCGAGAACTACGTGCAGGAGGCGATGGCGAAGCGGGCCGAGCTTGCGGCGCTTGGACTCGAATGGCATCTCATCGGACCGCTGCAGTCGAACAAGTGCCGCGACGCCGCCGCGACGTTCGACTGGGTGCAGTCGGTCGACCGGACCAAGCTCGTCGGCCTGCTGGCGCGGCATCGGCCGGCCGGTGCGGCGCCGCTGAACGTGCTGCTGCAGGTGAACGTGGAGGGCGAGGCGTCGAAAGCGGGCTGCGCGCCCGAAGCGGTGGATGCGCTCGCGGCGGCGGTGGCTGCGGAGCCGGCCCTGCGGTTGCGCGGGTTGATGGCGATTCCGGTGCCGCATGCGGACGTGGAGCAGCGCCGTCCCGCATTCCGCGCGATGCGTGCGCTGTTCGAGCGACTGCGGGCGCGGTACGCCGACGTCGATACGCTGTCGATGGGGATGAGCGACGACTTCGCGGTGGCGATCGAGGAAGGCGCGACGATGGTGCGGGTGGGGACGGCGCTGTTCGGGGCGCGGGGGTGAGGCTGGGTTTCGCGATCTGCGCGATGGCCGGCGTCGGCTGTCGGTCCGTTCGGCACGGGCGCATTCCTGGGACGGGGTCGGAGCCCGATGTGGCTCGCCCTCATCCGCCTGCCGGCACCTTCTCCCGACGGGAGAAGGAACGCCGGCGTGGAGCGTTCGGCAAGCCCATCCGTTTTCGACTCGGTCACGGTGCAACGAGGCCGAGCATCCGACCTGCAATCTCGCTCCGCGGCCCCGACGCAGGAATCCTTCTCCCCTCGGGAGAAGGTGCCGGCAGGCGGATGAGGGACGCGACTCCCACGCCAACCCGGCCTGCCACCACGCCCGCCATCGACGCCGCCTTCGAACAGCATACGCCGGAACGTCGACCCCGCCTTCGACCAGCCCAAGCCGGAACGTCGACCGAACTCATACACCCGATACCCACCCGCCCCCTTCCCCCAAGCTATCCTCCCCGCTGCTTCCGGACGCCACCCCATGCCCACATCCTCCCCGCGCATCGCCTTCATCGGCGGCGGCAACATGGCCCGCTCCCTGATCGGCGGCCTCGTCGCCCAGGGCACATCGGCCGCATCGATCGCCGTCGCCGAACCCAACGCCGCCGCACGCGATGCGCTCGTCGCCGACTACGGCATCGCGGCCTTCGCCGACAACACCGACGCCGCCCGCAACGCCGACATCATCGTCCTTGCCGTCAAGCCGCAGGTCATGCGCAGCGTCTGCGAACCGCTCGCCACGCTCGCCGCCGGCACCCTGTTCGTTTCCATCGCCGCCGGCATCGGCTGCGCACAGCTCGACGCCTGGCTCGGCGGCGGTCGCGCCATCGTGCGCTGCATGCCGAACACGCCGGCACTCGTCGGCGCCGGCGCGACCGGGATGTACGCCAACCCCGCCGTCTCGCCGGCGCAGTCCGACGCCGCGCGGACGCTGCTGCAGGGCGCCGGCATCACGGTGCGCATCGCCGACGAAGCGCTGATGGACGCGGTCACCGCCGTCTCGGGCAGCGGCCCTGCCTATTTCTTCCTGCTGACCGAAGCGCTGCAGGCCGCGGGCGAGGCGCAGGGTCTGCCGCCGGACGCCGCGCGCGCGCTTGCGGTGCAGACCTGCCTCGGCGCCGGCCGCATGCTGGCCGAATCGGGCGAGTCGGCCGCCACGCTGCGCCAGCGCGTCACCTCGCCGAACGGCACCACCCAGGCCGCGCTCGACTCGTTCGAGGCCGACGGGCTGCGCGACATCGTGCGCCGCGCGGTCGAGGCCGCCACGCGACGCGGTGGCGAACTGGCACGCCAATCCGCACAATGACGCGATGAACTATTTCGCCAATGCCGGCGCCATCCTGATCGAAGTGGTCTTCGGCGCGGTGGTGCTGCTGTTCGTGCTGCGCGTGCTGCTGCAGTGGGTGCGCGCGAACTTCTACAACCCGATCTGCCAGTTCGTCTACAAGGCGACGAACCCGGTGCTGATGCCGCTGCGGCGCGTGCTCAGGCCCGTGCGCAACCTCGACACCGCCGGCATCGCGGTGGCCTACGTGCTCGAATGCCTGAAAATCTGGCTGCTCGCGGCGCTCGGCGGCATGACGCTCGGCCTCGGCGCAACGCTGGTGCTGGGTGTTGCGGACCTGCTGTCGGTGCTGATCGGCCTGTATTTCGTGCTGATCCTCGCGCGCGTGATCCTGAGCTGGGTCGGACGCGACAGCTACCACCCCATCGTTCCGCTGATCGCGCAACTCACCCAGCCGCTGCTCGGGCCGCTGCGCCGCATGCTGCCGCAGCCGGGCGGCTTCGATTTTTCGCCGATGGTGGCGATGCTCGGGCTGATGCTGGCGCGCGCGCTGATCCTCGCGCCGCTGACCGACTGGGGTCGCGCGCTGGCGTTGGGGTGACGCGCTTCAGCCGCGCTGCGCCCAGCGCCGGATGATCGCTGCGATGGCGTCGACACCGTCGGTCAATGCCGCCGGCCCTGGCTGCAGGATGATCGGCGACTTGATTTCGTGCAGCTCGCCGTCGCGCACCGCCGGAATCGCGCTCCAGCCGCCGCGCGCGACCACGCGTTCGGGCCGGAAGCGCTTGCCGCACCACGAGCCGAGGATGATGTCCGGCGCGCGGCGGACCACCTCGTCGTTGTCGGCGAGGATGCGGCCCTTCGCCAGCGGTTCGCGCGCGTGCTCGGGGAACACGTCGTCGCCGCCGGCGATGCCGATCAGTTCGCTGACCCAGCGGATGCCGGTGATGATCGGTTCGTCCCACTCCTCGAAGTAGACGCGCGGGCGGCGCGGCAACGCGGCCGCCATGTCCGCGATGGCCGCAAGGCGATGCTCGAAACCGTCGGCCAGCGCAGCTGCGCGGGCGGTGGCGCCGACCAGCGCACCCAGACGGCGCACGTAGTCGATGATTTCCGCCACGCTGCGGTGGTTTGCGATCCACACCTCGACGCCGCGTCGCACGAGTTCGGCGGCGATATCGGCCTGGATGTCCGAAAAACCGATCGCCATGTCCGGCTTCAGCGCGAGGATCGCGTCGATCTTCGCGCTGGTGAACGCGGACACCTTCGGTTTCTCGCGCCGCGCCGCGGCGGGCCGCACGGTGAAGCCGCTGATGCCGACGATGCGCGCCGATTCGCCGAGCAGGTACAGCGTCTCGGTCGGTTCCTCGGTCAGGCAGACGATGCGACGCGGGCCGCTCACGGCAGCGGAAAGACCGAGGCGTCGACGAAGATCGCCGGCACCTGCCACGGATGGTGCGGACGGATGCCGAGCGCGATGACGCGGGCGAGACGATCGTCGTCGCGCGGGATGCAGAACTCGACCCGCACGGTAGCGCCGCGCTCCACAGCGCCGACATCGCCTTGCGTGGGCGTGGCGCCCGGCAACGGTCGGAACTGTTCGATGCCGGGCGCCGACGTCCACAACACGCGGTCGTAATCGCCGATGCGCAGATCGTCGACGGCGCAGATGCCGTCGAGCAGGCCCTGCACGGCTTCCGGCGGCACGAACACGGTGATGCGGTACACCGGCAGCATCGTCGCGGTGGCGGCGCTCACGGGTACAGCATGCGCTTGGACCAGGTGCCGTCCTGCAGCTCGTACCCCCAGCGCTCGTGCAGGCGGAACTGCGCGCCGTACCAGAACTCGAACCGGTCCGGCACCACGCGGTAGCCGGACCAGTGCGGCGGGCGCGCCACGTCGACGCCGTCGAAATGGCGCTCGTAGTCCGCAACGCGCGCCTCGAAGGTCTCGCGATCGGGCAGCGTCTCGCTCTGGTACGAGGCCCAGGCGCCGATCTGGCTGCCGCGCGGGCGCGAGGCGAAGTAGGCGTCGGCCTCGCTGTCGTCGACGGCGTGCGCAACGCCTTCGATGCGCACCTGCACGCCGTGTCGCAGTGTCTTCCAGTGGAACAGCAGCGCGGCCTGGGGATGCGCCTGCAGCTCGCGACCCTTGCGGCTGTGCTGGTTGGTGTAGAACACGAAGCCGCGCTCGTCGAAGGCCTTGAGCAGCACCGTGCGCGCGGCGACGCGGCCGTCGTCGTCGACGGTGGCGAGCGTCATCGCCGTCGGTTCCGGATCGTGCGTGGCGCGCGCCTGGTCGAGCAGTTCGGCGAACGTGAGCAGGGCTTCGGCGTGCAGGTCGGGAGTCATGGGGGCGGCAGGAAGTGGAGAAAGCTCTCGGAAGATCGTCATCCTGGCAAAGGCCGGGATCCAGTGCCCTTGTTCTGGGCCTGACGGTGGCGCGAACCGGACAAGGGCACTGGATCCCGGCTTTCGCCGGGATGACGACATTTTGTTGACGAATCGACGTTTGACAGCGGTGCTCGAATCGGTTGTCCCTTGGCAGCAGCGCTCCAATCTGCAGACCCCTCAAAGCTGCGCCGAAAAACGGACCCTTCGGCGTAGCGCTCGAACCTGCTTCCGTCGGCGCGATGAGCGGGACGATGGAACGAAATCGGCTCCGACTTCAGGTCTGCTCCAGCCGGTACCCGTGCTGGTACACCGCATTGAGCCGCCAGCCGCGCGCGCCGTTGAGTTCGAGCTTCTTGCGCAGGCGGCTGATGTGGGTGTCGACGGTGCGGGTGGCGACGTCGCCGCGGATGTTCCACACGCTCTCGAGCAACGCGTCGCGGCTCACCACGCGGCCACGGCGGCGGAACAGGAACAGGGCAAGGTCGAATTCGCGCTCGGTCAGCGGAATCTCCGTGCCGTCGAGCAGGATGCGGCGGCGTGCGGTGTCGATGCGGTACGGCGCCGCGTCTTCCTCGGCCGGCGCCTCGCCCTGCATGCCGACCCGACGCAACAGCGCGTCCACGCGTGCCAGCAGCTCGCCCTGGCGCGGCGGTTTGGTGAGGTAGTCGTCGGCGCCGGCGCGCAGGCCGGCGACGATGTCGGCTTCGTCGTTGCGCGCGGTGAGGAACAGGACCGGCAGGCGGCTGTGGCCGGAGCGGCGCAGGTTGAGCAGCACCTCCAGCCCGCTGTCGTCCGGCAGGTTCCAGTCCAGGATCAGCAGGTCGACCGATTCGGCGCCGAGCCGGCGGCGGAATTCGGACGCGTGCGGATAGTGGCGGATGGCGTAACCGGCCGCCTCCAGCCACATCCGGAACAGCGCGGCCTGGTCCGGGTCGTCCTCGACCAGGCCGATCATGCCCGGCGCGCTCGTGTTCATGCGCCCCGGCTCCGAGGTTGCCTGGGAGAGGCTCAAGCGCGAGTCAATCGACGATGAAGTTGACGCGCATGTTCACCCGCCACTCCGTGATCCGGCCGTCGGGCGAGGTGACGCATTTGATTTCGTTGACCCAGGCACCCCGGATGTTCTTGACCGAGGTGGCGACCTTGCTCAGGCCGGACTGCACCGCATCCTCGATGCCCTTTTCCGACGACGACGACACTTCGATGACCTTGGCGACGGTAGTCATGTTCTCTCCCTCCCACGCTGGTTCCCGTGCACGGTGGAACTTGCAGTCGTGCACCCGTGCGGCTCGGCCACCCGGGCCGGGCTTCGGTTGCCCCCGCAACCGCGGCAGCAGCGCTGCCCGCCGATCGACTATAGCAAAGCCCGCCGCAGCCGCGACGCCGCGGCCCGGTTCAGGCCGCGCTCGGCCGCAGCGGTTGCTCGCGTCGCGGCAGATACCGCAGCCACACCAGCCACACCGCGAGCGCATCGAGCACGATCAGCGCCTGCCACAGGTAGAGGTGAAACCAGTCGAACCAGGTCTTGTCCCACTGGCCCATGTAGAACAGGCTGATGATGCGCACCAGGTTCAGCGCCTGGATCGCGAGGAAGCCCAGGCCAATGCCCACCAGCTTGTGTTTCCACGGCGAGGGAAACGCGAGGATGGCCGAGACCAGGATGATCACCGCCTCGATGCCGTCGCAGCCGGGCGCGATCGCCACCGCGAATCCGTTGCTTTGGCTCTGGATGATGATGCCGTGCGAGATCACGTCGTTGTCGAACAGCTGGATCAGGAAGGCGCTGATCTTGGCGAGCACGCCGGTGAACGGCTCGGTCACCCAGTCGTGCATCGTCTTGGTGATGCGCAGGGCGAACAGGCCGCCCAGCAGTCCCATGAAAAGAAGGAAGAAACGCAGCATGCGGCGGGCGATCCATCGCTGGGTTCGAAACGGGGCGCCAATGCTAGCATCTGGGCATGAAAGTCGCCCCCAACCTGATCCTCGTCGGACCGATGGGCTCGGGCAAGTCGTCGATCGGACGGCGCCTGGCGCGCCGCCTGGGCCTTGCGTTCGTCGATGCCGACACCGAGCTCGAGCGCCGCACCGGGGCCACGATCCCGCTGATTTTCGAACTCGAGGGCGAGGCCGGCTTTCGTCAGCGCGAGCGCGCCCTGCTCGCGAGCCTGTGCGCCGGTCGCGACCAGGTCATCGCCACCGGCGGCGGCGCGGTACTCGATCCGGACACGCGCCGGCAGCTGGCCGACGCCGGCTTCGTGATCCATCTGAAGATCGATATCGATCGCCAGCTGCAGCGTCTTGCGCGCGATCGCGTCCGGCCGCTGCTGCAGACCGCCGATCGGCGCGAGAAGCTGCTCGCGCTCGGTGCGCAGCGCGCCCCGCTGTATGCGCAGATCGCGGATCTGGAGCTGGATTCGGGCCGCATGAGCGTGGGCGCGGCCGCCGACCGGCTGGCCGAACTGCTGCAGGACCGCTGGCAGTCGCCGGCCGCGGGGGCCGCATGAGCGTGCGCGAAGTGCGCGTGGCGCTGGGCGCGCGCGCGTATCCGATCCGCATCGGCGGAGGCCTGCTCGCCGCCGGCGACTGGGCGGCGGAGATCCGCGGCCGGCACGTGCTGGTGATCAGCGATGCCAACGTCGCGCCGCTGTATCTCGCGCGGGTGGAAGCGGCGCTGGCCGGGCACACGCTCGGCCGCCTGATCCTCCCGCCCGGCGAACGCGAGAAGACGCTGCAGCGCTTCGCGCAGGCGCTGGAGGCGCTGGCGGAACTGCGCGCCAGTCGCGACGCCACCGTCGTCGCGCTCGGCGGCGGCGTGGTCGGCGATCTCGCCGGCTTCGCCGCGGCGTGCTGGATGCGCGGCATCGCATTCGTGCAGTTGCCGACCACGCTGCTGGCGATGGTGGATTCGTCGGTCGGCGGCAAGACCGCCGTCGACCTGCCGCAAGGCAAGAACCTTGTCGGTGCCTTCCATCAGCCGAGCGCCGTGATCGCAGACACCGACACGCTCGCGACGCTGCCGCCACGCGAGCTGCGCGCCGGCCTCGCCGAGGTGGTGAAGTACGGCGCGATCGGCGACGCGGCGTTTTTCGCCTGGCTGGAGGCCAACGTCGATGCGCTGCTGTCGCGCGAGCCCGCTGCCATCGCACATGCGGTCGAAACCAGCTGCCGGCACAAGGCCGGCGTCGTGGCGCGCGACGAAACCGAACAGGGCGAACGCGCGCTGCTGAACTTCGGCCACACCTTCGGCCATGCGCTGGAAACCGACGGCGAGTACGGCTCGCTGCTGCACGGCGAAGCGGTGGCCATCGGCATGTTGCTGGCGGCGCGCCTGTCGGCGGCGCTCGGACTCGCACCGCCACAGGACGCGGAGCGTCTGCAACGCTTGCTGGTGCGCTTCGGACTGCCCGCCGTGATGCCGGCCGGACACGATCCGGCGCAGCTACTGCATCTGATGCGGCTGGACAAGAAGTCGGTTTCCGGTGCGCTGCGCCTGATCCTGTGGCACGGGATCGGCGATGCGCGGATCGTCGCGGGTGTCGCGGACGACGCGGTGCTGGACGTGCTTTCGCGCTGACGGGTCAGCACCTCTGGCGCACCGGCGCGGTGCCGCGGGAATGCGTGCTAGTCGCGCCCGACCATCTCCGCCGCGAACCGCGCCGCGAGCAGCAGGCTCGACGCATCCGCGCGACCCGTGCCCGCAAGTTCCAGCGCGGTGCCGTGATCCACCGCCACGCGCACGTACGGCAGGCCCAGCGTGATGTTCACCGCCTGCTCGAAGCCCGCGTGCTTGAGCACCGGCAGGCCCTGGTCGTGGTACATCGCGAACACCGCGTCGGCCTGCGCCAGGTGCGACGGCAGGAACGCGGTGTCGGCCGGCAATGGACCTGCGAGCGAGAATCCCTCCGCACGCAACGCGTCGAGCACGGGCCCGATGGTGTCGATTTCCTCGCGGCCCAGGTGCCCGCCCTCGCCCGCATGCGGATTGAGTCCGAGCACGGCGATGCGCGGCGCGGCGAGGCCGAAATCGCGCCGCAGCGCGGCGTGCAGGATGCGCAGCGAGCGTTCAAGACCCGCGCGCGTGATCGCATCGGGCACCGCGCGCAGCGGCAGGTGGGTGGTGGCGAGCGCCACGCGCAGAGTGCGCGAGGCCAGCATCATGACCACATCGCAGCCCGCACGCTGCGCGAGCAGCTCGGTGGTGCCGGTGTAGGCGATGCCGGCGTCGTTGAGCACGCCCTTGTGCACCGGGCCCGTGACGAGACCGGCGAATTCGCCGCGAAGCGCGGCGTCGGCCGCCTGCGTGAGCGTCGCGTGCACGTACGGCGCGTTGCGCACGTCGAGCCGGCCGGGCGTGCTCGGGACGGCGCGCGGAATCGCGCGCAGTCGCAACGCGCCGGCGCGCTCGGGCCCGGGATCGTGTTCGTCGCGCAGCGTCAACGGCAGCGAGAGCCGCGCGGCAGCGTCGCGCAGCACCTCGCCATCGCAGAATGCCACGAGCGGCACCGGCTGCGGCTGCTGCGCGAGGCGCACGCACAGCTCCGGGCCGATGCCGGCCGGTTCGCCGGGGACCAGCGCCAGGCGCGGCGTGGTGGTCACGGCGCGGCGCGTGCGCCGATCAGCCGGTCGGGGTCGCCGGTGCGCTCGGCAGTGGCGCCGGCGGCGCGAGCCGGTTGTCGATGTACGCTTCGGCGCGCAGCTGGCGCAGGAACCGGTCGTACTCCTCGTCCGCCTTGCGCTTGGCGATGGTCTCGCGCGCCTTGTTGCGGCGCGCTTCCACGGTGACGTCCTGCTCGCGCGTGCCGATGCGCTCGACGATGTGCCAGCCGACTTCGCTCTGGAAGGGCTCGGACACTTCGCCGTCGGACAGCGCCATCATCTGGTTGGCCACCGCCGTGCCCCAGGCGTTGACCTGGAACCAGCCCATGTCGCCACCCTGGTTGCGGCTGATGGTGTCGTCGGACACTTCCCTCGCCACCACCGCGAAATCCTCGCCGCCGACGATGCGCGCACGCGCCGCATCGATCTTGGCCTTTGCCTTGTCGGCATCGAGCAGTTCGGTGATGCGCACCATGATGCCGCGCGCGTGGTATTCGGTGACCGTCTGCGGTGCGCTGTCGTCGCGCTTCTCGATCAGGCGCACGAGGCTGTAGCCGCTCGGCCCGCGCAGCGGCTGCGACACCTCGCCCGGCTGCATGGTCGGCAGGATGTTGGCGAACAGCGGCGGAATCTCGTCGATCGCGCGCCAGCCCATGTCGCCGCCTTCGAGTGCGGTCTGATGGTCGGAGTAACGGATCGCGGCGGCCGAAAAATCCATCTCGCCGCGCTCGATCAGGCCACGCACGCCTTCGATCTTGGTGCGCGCGGCATCGATCTGTTCGGGCGTCGCGCCGTCCGGCAACGCCACGAGCAGATAACCCAGACGCACCTCGCTGCCGGCCTCCGAATCGCGCGCCAGCAGGATGTCGATCTCGGTGTCGCTGACCGCCACGCGCGACTGCACGAAGGTCTGCTGCATGCGGTTGACGGTGAGTTCGTCGCGCAGCTGGCTGCGGAATTCCTCGTAGGTGACGCCGTCGCGCGCGAGCTGCGCGCGCAGCTGGTCGAGCGAGACGTTCTGCTGCTGCACGATGCGCGAGATGGTCTGCTCGAGCTCGGCGTCGCTGATGCGCACGCCGGCGGCGGCCGCGCGCTGCAGCTGCAGGCGTTGTGCGATCAGCCGTTCGAGCACCTGTTTCTCCAGCACCTCGGGCGGCGGCAGCTGCTCGGGACGGTCGACGAAGCGGTTGCGGATGTTGCTCACCGCGCGATCGAGCTCGCTGCGCAGGATGACGTCCTCTTCCACCACCGCGACGATGCCGTCGATGGTCTGCGTCGGCAGCGCCTGGGCGCGCAGCAGCGGCGCGGCCACCACGAGGACGAGGGCGAACAGGGTGGGAACGATTCGATTCATAGGTCGACAGGTCTGCTTGGGGAGGCCGCTGCGGAACCGCGCGGCAGGTGCGTCAACGCGTGTTCTCAGCGCGAATAGCCGAGGATAGCACGCTCCAGAAGTTCGCCGGACTTGCGGCCCAGCGTGGCCAGGCCCTTGAACTCCACTTCGATGTAGATGCCGTTGTTTTTCTCGCCCTCGGCATTCTTCAGATAGTGGCGGCCGAGCACGCGCATCGCGAGGCAGCAATTGTCCCACTCCACGCCGCCGACGGCCTCGAGTGTAGAGTTGTCGAGCAGCGAATAGTTCCAGCGCGCGACCAGGCGCCAGCGTTCGTTCAGCGGCACCAGCACCGACGCGTCGACCTGCTCCACCGACACGTTGCCGGCGTTGAGCCCGCCGGTGTTGCGACGGAAGCGGTAGGCGAAGTTCGCGACGCCGGCGTCGGACCAGCGGTACTGCGCGCGCAGCGCGGACAGGTCGCTGAGCTCGTCGTCCGGATCCCACTGCTGGCTGACGCCCACGCGCCAGCGGTCATCCAGGGTGATGTCGAGATCGGCGACGTACGCCGAGCCGGCACGATCCATCACCGGCACGCCCGGCAGCTGCACGCGCTGCGGCTCGAAATAGCGGATCTGGCCCAGACTCGCGGCGAGGCGCTCGCGGCCGGTGGCCTCGTCGAGGAAACGCGTCGTGACGGCGGCAGTCAGCTGGTTCGCATCGGTCTGGCGATCGGCGCCCGTGAAGCGGTTCGGCCGGAACAACTGGGCAAAACCGAAGCTCAGTTCCTGCGTATCGAACGTGGGAAGGTCGCTCTGGTCGCGGTAGGGCACGTAGAGGTAATACAGGCGCGGTTCGAGCGTCTGCAGCATCGGGCGATCGAACCATTGCGTGCCGCGTTCGTAGAACAGGCCGGCATCGAGGCTGTAGATCGGCACGCCGCGGTCCGGCGAGCCGGTCGGGAACGCCGCGTCGTAATCGCCGTCGAGTTCGTACTTGGTGTAGCGGTAGGCGATTTCCGGACGCACGAAGCCGCTCGCGCGCTCGTACGGCAGGCGCAGGTAGGGCATCACGTCCACGCGCGTGGCGCCGGGCTTGTCGGAGTGGTCGAACACCACGCCCTCGCTGTGCATGCCGACGCTGAGCCAGTCGAGCAGCGGCCGCTCGTAGTTGAACAGCGCGCGCGGCAGGCGGCGGAAGGGTTCGGCCGCGTCGCGCTGCGGCGCGGGGATGGACGGATCGGTCAGATCCCACTCCTGCACCGCAAGGCTCGCGTTCCAGTACACGCCGCGTCCGTTGAGCGCGGCGGAGCTTTCGAGCAGCGTGGTGCTGGCGGCGGCGAGCGAATCGCCGAAATCCTCGAAGTAGCGATCGTCGGAAATGTGGTTGATGTTGGCGTTGACCGTCCACTGGTCGCCGAGCCGGCCGTCGTGGTGCAGCGTGAACGAGCCGCGGTCTTCGCCGGTGATGTCGTCGTCCGGCAGGTAGGTGCCGTAGATCTCGCCGCGCTGGGTGTCGGTCAGGTAGCGGAATTCGCCGCCGAGCATCACGCCGCGCCGCCCGAGGATGCGCGGCGTGAGCGTGGCATCGTAGTTCGGCGCCAGATTGAGGTAGTACGGCACCGAGACGTCGATGCCGCTGTCCTGCGAGCTCCCGACGCTGGGAAACAGGAAACCGCTGCGGCGGCGATCGTCGATCGGAAAACTCGCGTACGGCAGGTACAGGATCGGCACGCGCCCAAGGCGCAGGGTGGCGTGTTTTGCCGTGCCGACGCCGGCCATCTGGTCCAGTTCCACCTGGCGCGCGCGCAGTTCCCAGGAGTGGTGCCCCGGATCGCAGGTGGTGTAGATCACGTCGGTGAGATCGCTGGTCTGCCCCTGCGTCAGCGCGGTGGCGGCACTGCCGTTGCCGCGCGAGCTCAGCAGCTGGTAATCCACCGTCCGCAAGATGTTGCGATCCTGCGCCAGCTCGCCCTGGGCACGCTCGGCGCCGAGCAGCAGCCCGCGGTCCTGATACTGGACGTTGCCTTCGGCATCGTAGGTTTCCGCCTGCGTGTCGTAGGACAGCCGGTCGGCCGCGATTCGCTGGTCGGCGCGGCGGATCTCCACGCCGCCTTCGAGCAGGTAACGCGTCCGCTCGCGCACGTCGAAACGCTCGGCCGCCAGTTCGGTCTGGGCGCTCTCGCGGTCGCCGTCGCGCGGCAGGTCCGGCCGGTAGAAATCGAAGAGCGCGTTCTCCCGGCACAGCACCCACATGTCGTCCTCGGAGCGTTCGGTGGCTCCGGCAACGTGGGCGGCGAGGACGAGGCTGGGCAGGAGAAGAGCGTGACGGATGCGGAGCACGGCGTCTGGATCGGGCGAAAACGGCCGCCAGCTTGCCGGAAGCGCCGTTGCACGGCAATCGCGCGCCGCGACGGCGCCTGGCCGGCCACGGGCGAACTGCGGCGGCGTGCACGGTTGCGGGGCCGCCTGTTAAAACGTACAATTTCGGTCCTCTATCGATCATCGATCGCATCGCCGCCATGCTGCGCGTCACCCGCCTCACCGACTACGCCACCCTGCTGCTCACCGTGCTCGCCGCGCGGCCGCAGGACGTGCTGAGCGCGTCGCAGCTGGCCGAGCAGACGCGGCTGGAACTGACCACGGTCAGCAAGGTGCTCAAGCCGCTGGCGCAGGTGGGCCTGATCGATGGCCTGCGTGGCGTCAACGGCGGCTACCGCCTGGCACGCGAGGCCAGCGACATCCGTCTCATCGACATCGTCGAGGCGATGGAAGGCCCGATCGAGATGACCGAATGCAGCGGCGAGCACTCGCGCTGCGAGCAGCAGCCGCACTGCGGCCTGACACCGCACTGGCGTCGCGTCAACGACGTCATCGCCGACGCGCTGCGCGACGTGACGCTCGCGCAACTGCTCGCACCGGCCTCCCGCATGACCCTGCCGCCGCGTCGCATCGCCGCGCGGCTGGCGACCGTCTGATCCGACAGGCAGCCCGATGGCCACCGAACGTCAAGACATCGAAGCGGCACTGGACCGGCGCTACAGCGCCGGTTTCGTCACCGACATCGACTCCGACACCCTGCCGCCCGGCCTCGACGAAGACGTGGTGCGCTTCATTTCGGCGAAGAAGAACGAGCCGCAGTGGCTGACCGACTGGCGCCTGGCCGCGTACCGCCACTGGCTGACGATGCCGCTGCCGCACTGGGCCAAGCTCCGCATCGCGCCGATCGATTTCCAGGCGATCAGCTACTTCGCCGCGCCCAAGGCCAAGTACGCCTCGCTCGACGAGGTCGATCCGAAGCTGCTGGAAACGTTCGACAAGCTCGGCGTGCCGTTCCACGAACGCGCGCGGCTGGCGGGCGTCGCGGTGGACGCGGTGTTCGACTCGGTCTCGGTCGGCACCACGTTCCGCAAGGAACTGGCCGAAGCCGGCGTGATCTTCTGTTCCATGTCCGAGGCCGTGCGCGAGCATCCGGACCTGGTGCGCAAGTACCTGGGCAGCGTGGTGCCGGTGAGCGACAACTACTTCGCCGCGCTCAATTCGGCGGTGTTTTCCGACGGCAGTTTCGTCTTCGTCCCGGCCGGCGTGCGCTGCCCGATGGAACTGTCGACGTATTTCCGCATCAACGCGCGCGACACCGGCCAGTTCGAACGCACGCTGATCGTGTGCGAGGAACGCGCCTCGGTCAGCTACCTCGAAGGCTGTACCGCGCCGATGCGCGACGAGAACCAGCTGCATGCGGCCGTCGTCGAGCTGGTCGCGCTCGACGACGCCAACATCAAGTACTCGACCGTGCAGAACTGGTACCCCGGCGACGAAAACGGCGTCGGCGGCATCTACAACTTCGTCACCAAGCGCGGCGAATGTCGCGGCGCGCGCAGCAAGATCGCGTGGACGCAGGTGGAGACGGGCTCGGCCATCACGTGGAAGTATCCGAGCTGCGTGCTGCTGGGCGACGATTCCACCGGCGAATTCCACTCGGTGGCGCTCACCCACCACGCGCAGCAGGCCGACACCGGCACCAAGATGATCCATGTCGGTCGCAACACCAAATCGAAGATCGTCTCCAAGGGCATCAGCGCCGGGCGCGGGCAGAACACCTACCGCGGCCTGGTGAAGGTGGAGAAGACCGCGGCCGGCGCGCGCAACCACACCCAGTGCGATTCGCTGCTGATCGGCAAGCAGTGCGGCGCGCACACCTTCCCGTACATCGAGGTCAAACACCCCGATGCGACGGTGGAACACGAGGCGACCACGTCGAAAATCTCCGACGACCAGCTGTTCTACTGCCGCGCGCGCGGCATCGGCGAGGAAGACGCGGTGTCGATGATCGTCGACGGATTCTGCAAGCAGGTGTTCCGCGAGCTGCCGATGGAGTTCGCGGTGGAGGCGAAGAAGCTGCTGGAGATTTCGCTGGAAGGGGCGGTGGGATGACGGCCTCGCCGAGCTTCGAACGGATCGGGCGCAAGTTCCGCCAGGGGGACGAGCCGTCCCTCGTGGACGAGTACGCCCACCTCTCGATCGACGAACGCATTGCGCTGTTTCTTGCCTTCCGCGCCCGCTTCATCCGAGGACGTTATGGATCTGACCCAGGATTTGAGAGAGTTTTTCAACGCGCTCGTCTCGAACAACGTTAGGTTCCTCGTCGTCGGGGGCAACGCGGTCATCGCACACGGATTCGTGCGCAGCACCGAGGATTTCGATTTCTGGATTGCGCGCGATCGCGACAACGCCAGGAACGTGCTGCGGGCACTGGAGCAGTTTGGCGTCGGCAGTCTCGGGTTCACCGAAGAAGATTTCCTCGAACCCGGACAGGTGCTGATGTTCGGGCGTCTGCCCAACCGCATCGACCTGCTCACGTCGATCAGCGGCGTGGAATTCGAGGACGCGTATCCACGGCGCGTGGTCGGCAATTTCGGCGGCGTGTCGATGCCACTGATCGCCTTGTCCGACCTGTTGGTGAACAAGAAAGCCCTCGGACGCGAAAAGGACCTGGCGGATGTCGCCGAGTTCGAGCGTTCGACAAAACACGGAAGCTGAGTTCCATGCTCAAGATCGAAAACCTCCACGTCCGCGTCGCCGGGCGCGACATCCTCAAGGGCCTTTCGCTCGACGTGGACGCGGGCGAGGTGCACGCCATCATGGGGCCGAACGGGGCCGGCAAATCGACGCTCGGGCATGTGCTCGCCGGACGCGAAGGCTACGAGATCGTCGAAGGCTCCGTCACCTATCTCGGCCGCGACCTGCTCGCGCTCGAACCCGAGGAACGCGCGGCCGAGGGCGTGTTCCTCGCGTTCCAGTACCCGGTCGAGATCGCCGGCGTCAACAACACCTATTTCCTGCGCGCGGCGCTGAACGCGCAGCGCAGGCATCGCGGCGAGCCGGAGCTCGATTCGATGCAGTTCCTGAAGCTGGTACGGCAGACGTTGTCGGTGCTGCACCTGAAGGACGAACTGCTGCACCGCGGCGTCAACGAGGGTTTTTCCGGCGGCGAGAAGAAGCGCAACGAGATCTTCCAGCTCGCGGTGCTGGAGCCGAAGCTCGCGATCCTCGACGAAACCGATTCGGGCCTGGACATCGACGCGCTGAAGGCCGTCGCGCACGGCGTCAACACGCTGCGTTCGCCCGAGCGCGCCTTCCTCGTCATCACGCACTACCAGCGCCTGCTCGACTACATTCGCCCTGACGTGGTGCATGTGCTGGCCGACGGCCGCATCGTCGAATCCGGCGGACCGGAGCTGGCGCTCGAGCTCGAAGCGCACGGCTACGAATGGATCCGCCAGCGCATCGAACCCGGAGCGGCGGCGTGAGCGAATTGCTCGATTCGCTGAGCGGCGCCTTCGACACGCTGCCGCTGCGCGACGCTGCCGGCCTCGGCGTGCTGCGCCGCGACGCGCTCGCCGGCGCACGTCGCGCCGGCCTTCCCGGCGCACGCGCCGAACGCTGGAAGTACACCTCGCTGCGCGCGCTGGAACGGCGGCGGTTTGCGCCGGTGACCGATATCGCGAAAGTGGCGATCGCGCTGCCGCCGACGCCGCGCATGGTGTTCGTCAACGGCCGCCTCGACGCGGACCGGACCGATCTGGCCGGCCTGCCCTATGGCGTGCGCGTGCTGCCGCTGTCGTCCGCGCTCGGCTCCGACCCGTCGATCGCCGACCTGTTCCTCGCGCGCCGCTTCACCTCGGGCGACGAAGCCTTCGCCCAGCTCAACACCGCGCTCGCCACCGAGGGCGCGGTGGTGCGGGTCGAAGCCTGCGCGCCCACGACCACGCTGCACCTGGTGTTCATCGGAGCCGACGGCGGCGGTGCGGATCGCGCCTGGCACCTGCGCAATCTCGTCGACCTGCAGGCCGGCGCCTGTCTGCAGCTGGTCGAACACCATGTCGCCACGGCCGCGCATGCGCACCTGTCGAACACGATCACCCAGCTGCACCTGCGCGACAACGCCCGTCTCGCGCACGCGCGCGTGCAGCAGGAGGCCGTCGGCGCCACCGCCCTGCTGCGCACCGAGGCCGCGCTCGAACGCGATGCGACGTATCGCCGTCTCGATCTCGAGCTCGGCGCCGCGCTGTCGCGGCACGAACTCAACGTCGCGCTGCGCGGCGAGGGCGCGCGCCTGCACGCACACGGCGCCCTGCTTGGCGACGGGCGCCGCCTGGTCGATACCCGGCTCGGCATCGAGCACGTTGCGCGCGATACCGCGTGCGAGCTGGTTTACCGCGGCATCGCGAGCGGACGCGGGCGGGTCGCGTTCCACGGCGGCATCCTGATCCGCGCCGGCGCCGACGGCACCGATGCGAATCTTTCGAACAAGAACCTGCTGCTGTCCGACCAGGCCGAGATCGACACGCAGCCGGTGCTCGAAATCCACGCCGACGAGGTCAAGGCCGCGCACGGCGCCACGGTCGGCAACCTCGATGCGGCCGCGCTGTTCTACCTGCGCGCGCGCGGCATCCCCGAAGCGCCGGCACGCAGCATGCTGACCGCCGCCTTCCTGCGCGAAACGCTCGCGGTGCTCGATGCCGACCTGCGCGGCACCGTCGCGCCGGCGCTAGATGCCGCGCTCGAACGCGGCGCCGCCGGACCCGGCGCGTGAACGCGCAGGCGCGGTCGCAGGCGCCGGACTGGGCCGCGGTGCGGCGGGACTTTCCGCTGCTCGAGCGGCGCGTGCACGGCAAGCCGCTGATCTATCTCGACTCGGCCAACACCGGGCAGAAGCCCGCCGCGGTGATCGAGGCCACAGACGACTTCTACCGCCGCCACAATGCCAACGTCAGCCGCGCCGTGCACGCGCTCGGCACCGAAGCCACCGATGCCTACGAGGGCGCGCGCCGCAAGCTTGCGGCGTTCCTCGGCGTGCGCGCCGACGAACTGGTGCTGTGCAGCGGCACCACCTTCGCGATCAACCTGGTGGCCTATTCGTGGGCGCTGCCGCGCCTGAAGCCCGGCGATGCGATCGTGGTCTCGCGCATGGAGCACCACGCCAACATCGTGCCGTGGCAACTCGTGGCCGAACGCACCGGCGCCACGATCCGCGTGGCCGAAATCACGCCGGACGGCGAGCTCGACATCGACGCGTTGTACCGCGCGTTGACGCCCGAGGTGAAGCTGCTGGCGCTGGCGCACGTGTCGAACGTGCTCGGCACGGTCAATCCGGTGCGCGAGATCTGCCGCGAGGCGCGCCGCCGCGGCATCGTCACCGTGATCGACGGCTCGCAGGCGGCGCCGCACCGGCCGCTGGACATCGCCGCGATCGGCTGCGACTTCTACGCCATCACCGGCCACAAGATGTGCGGCCCCACCGGCACCGGCGCGCTGTGGGCGCGACGCGAACACCTCGCCGCGATGCCGCCGTTCCTCGGCGGCGGCGAGATGATCCGCGAAGTGTCGTTCGACGGCACCGTGTTCAACGACGGCCCGCACAAGTTCGAGGCGGGCACGCCGAACATCGCCGGCTTCGTCGGGCTCGGCGCGGCGGTGGACTATCTGTCGGCGCTCGGCATGGAGCACGTCGAAGCACGCGAGCAGGCCCTGCTGGCGCACGCCACCGAAGCCCTGTCGGTCATCGACGGCGTGCGCGTCTTCGGCGCGGCGCGCGAGAAGGCGGCGGTGCTGAGCTTCCTGATCGACGGCGCGCACGCGCACGATCTGGCCACGCTGCTGGATCTGGAAGGTGTCGCGATCCGCTCCGGCCAGCACTGCGCGCATCCGCTGCTGCAGTGGTTCGGCGTGGCGGCCACGTGCCGCGCCTCGTTCGCGTTCTACAACACGCACGAGGAGATCGATCGCTTCATCGCGGCGCTGGTGAAGGTGCGGCGGCTGCTCGGCTAGAGTGGCGGCGATTTTTTCCGGAGCGCGCATGTCCAGTCCCGCATCGAACCCTGCAGCGCCGCTGCAGTTCCGCGCCGCCACCGTCGACGACGTGCCGGCGCTGGTGACGCTGGTGACCTCCGCCTACCGCGGCGACGCCAGCCGCGCCGGCTGGACCACCGAGGCCGATTTCCTCGCTGGCCAGCGCATCGATGCGCAGGTGCTGCACGCGGACATCGCACGCGACCTCTCGCGTGTCCTCGTCGCGCATCGCGATCGGGAACTGCTGGCCTGCGCCCACATCTGCATCGAGGACGGCGCCGGCTACTTCGGCATGTTTTCCGTGCAGCCCGCCCTGCAGGGCGCCGGCATCGGCAAACGCATGCTGGCCGAGGCCGAGCGCATCGTCCGCGAAGACTGGAATGCCACGGTGATGCGCATGACCGTGATCGACATCCGCGACGAACTCATCGCCTTCTACGAACGTCGCGGCTATCGCCGCACCGGGATCCACAAGCCGTTCCCGTACGGCGACCTGCGTTTCGGCGTGCCGCTGCGCGACGACCTTCGCTTCGAGATCCTGGAGAAAACGCTGTGAGCGACATGCAATGGACAGTGCTGTGCACGACCGCCGAGGTGCTTCCGGGTGAACGCCACGTTGCGTGGCTGGGCGATACGCCGGTCCTCGTGGTGAACCACGACGGCGATTTTTATGCCCTTGAAGACCGCTGCAGCCACGAGGATTTCGAACTGTCGCCCGGACCGTACGATGCCGACGCCGGGACCATCGAGTGCGTGTTGCATGGCGCCCGGTTCGACGTGCGCACCGGCGAGCCGCTGTGCCCGCCGGCGTATTCCGCGGTGCAGACATTCCCGGTCATGGTGCAGGACGGATTGATCTACGTGAGCGATCCGCGTTGAGCCCGAACGCCTTGCCGTGGAGGCGGACGGGAACACGCACGCATCCTCGCATTGGCCGGGGTCGCCCACTGCGCGCCCGCTCCGCCGCCGCCCGCATCGGCTAGTCTTCCGCCTCCAGACTGCGTGCATCCCATGTCCGACCACCACGCCAAGAAGCAGCTCGGCCAGCATTTCCTGCACGATGCCGCCATCATCGACCGCATCGTGCGCGCCATCGATCCGCGCCCGGGCGAGCGCATCGTCGAGATCGGCCCCGGCCAAGGCGCGCTGACGATCCCGCTGCTCCGGCGCCACGGCGCGTTGACGGTGATCGAGTTCGATCGCGACCTGCTGCCCGGCCTGGCCCGCATCGATGCCGAGTCCGGCGCGCTCGAGGTGGTGAACGCGGACGTGCTCACCGTGGACTTCACGCAGCTCGCGCGCGGCAGCCGGATGCGGCTGGTCGGCAACCTGCCCTACAACATCTCCTCGCCGATCCTGTTCCACGCGCTCGACCATGCCGGCGCCATCGCCGACATGCACTTCATGCTGCAGAAGGAAGTCGTCGACCGCATGGCCGCGGAGCCCGGCAGCAAGGTCTACGGACGGTTGTCGGTGATGCTGCAGGCCTTCGCGCAGGTGACGCCGCTGTTCGACGTGCCGCCGGGCGCGTTCCGGCCACCGCCGAAGGTGGACTCCGCGGTCGTGCGCGTGGTGCCGCGCGCGCCCGGCAGCATCGGCGTGCACGATGCCCGGCTGTTCGCCGAGGTGGTGAAGGCGGCGTTCTCGCAACGCCGCAAGACCTTGCGCAACGCGCTCGCGCCGCTCGCCGACGCCGACACGCTGCGCGCCTGCGGGGTCGATCCGGGCGCACGCGCGGAGGATGTCGCCGTGCCGCGGTTCGTCGCGCTGGGCAATGCGCTTGCGCAGCGCCGCAGCGGAACGATGACAAGGGGATGAAGCCGGGCGCGTCGATCCGTACACTGTCGGACATGCCCCAGTCCGATCACCCCATCCGCATCGACGTCGCCACGCAGTATCTCGACGACCAGTCCGCGCCGGAGCAGAACCGCTTCGCCTTCGCGTACACGATCCGCATCCGCAACGACGGCGCCGTGCCCGCGCGCCTGCTCAAGCGCCACTGGGTGATCACCGACGCCAACGGCAAGGTGCAGGAGGTGCGTGGCGAAGGCGTCGTCGGTGAGCAGCCGCGGCTGCGCCCGGGCGAGGACTTCGAATACACCTCGGGCGCCGTGCTCGAAACCAATGTCGGCACCATGCGCGGCAGCTACGAGTGGGTGGCCGACGACGGCACGCGCTTCGACGCGCCGATCGCGCAGTTCACCCTGTCCGTGCCGCGGACGCTGCATTGATCGCGGGACGATGACGACCTGGGCCATCGGCGACCTGCAGGGCTGCTACGACGAAACGCAGCGCTTGCTCGAAGCGATCCGCTTCGATCCGGCGCAGGACCACCTGTGGTTCTGCGGCGACCTCGTCAATCGCGGCGGCCAGTCGCTGGAGACGTTGCGGCTGGTGAAATCGCTCGACATCCATAGCCACGTGGTGCTCGGCAACCACGATCTGTCGCTGCTCGCGATCTCGCTGCGGCGCGAGGACGAACAGCGCAAGGTCAATCCCGATCTGCAGGCGGTGCTCTTCGCGCCGGACCGCAACGAGCTGCTCGACTGGCTGCGGCTGCGTCCGCTGCTGCACGTGGACCGCGCGCTGGGCTGGGCGATGGTGCACGCGGGGCTGGCGCCGAAGTGGTCGATCGCGCTCGCCGAACGCCGCGCGCACGAGGTGGAGGCGCGCCTGCACGGCAAGAACCACGACAAGCTGCTGCGCAACATGTACGGCAACAAGCCGGACGCGTGGTCGCCCAAGCTCGAGGGCTTCGATCGTCTGCGCGCGATCATCAACGTGTTCACGCGCATGCGCTTCTGCAACGTGCGCGGCACGATCTCGTTCAACGAAAAGGGCGCGCCGGGCACGCAGAAGCCCGGTTTCTACCCCTGGTTCGAGGTTCCGGGCCATGCGCCGCGCGATCTGAAGATCGTCTGCGGGCACTGGTCCACTTTGGGCCTGTTCCAGGGCCTGGGCGTGCACGCGATCGACACCGGCTGCGTGTGGGGCGGCAAGCTCACCGCGCTGGCGCTCGGCGAGGAGCCGCGCATCGTGCAGGTGCCCGGCAAGGAAGGCCGCAAGCCGGGCAACGACTGACGCCGCGCGCGGCACGCGGGCGCCCGCGCTGCAGCATCGCTGCGTGGCGGCGGCCGCGGAATGCCCGCGGCCGCCCCGGCGTCAGGGTGTGGTGCGTTCGAAGCCGTCGGACAGGATCGCGAGCGGCAACGTCACGCAGTCGATCGCGATGCCCGTCGCATCGGCGCCGGCGAGCGTGCCGTCGCCGCCGGCGACGGTGCATCGCTGCACCGGCGCACGCGGCTGCGTCGCCACCGTCACCGAGTAGCTCGATCCATCTTCAAGCGCCACGGGGAACACAAACGGGCCGTCCGCGGCGATGCTCAACATATCGCCACTGTCGATGGCCAGCACGAGGCCGCTTCCGACCAATCCCGAGACGATGCCGCCCACGGTGTAGTCCTGCGTGACGCAGGTCACGATGACATCGGTCACGTCCGCGCCGTCGACGATGCCGTTGCCGTTGGCGACGCTGCACAGCTGGCTCGGCGCGGTCGGCTGCGTTGCCACCGCCACGCTGTAGGATTCGCCGTCGTCGAGCGCGTCGACGAACTGGACGCTGCCGTCGGCCGGGACGTCCAGCACCTCGCCGCCGTTCAACTGCAGCTGCAGGCCCTCGCCGACCAGCCCCTCCACGGTGGCGGTCACACTGAATGTCGCCGCCGCGCAGCTCACGTCGACATCGGTCACGTCCGCCGCAGTCACCGTGCCGGTGGCGTTGGACACCACGCACGTCTGCGGCGGCGATGCGGGCTGCGCATGCACGGACACCGCGTACGTGCCACCGGCGTCGATCAGCGTGAGGAACGCGTAGCTGCCGTCCGCATCCACGGGCACCAGTTCCTCGCCGTCGTTGAGCGACAGCACCAGGCCGCTGCCGACGAGTGCGGACACGGTGCCGCCGACACTGTAGGCCTGCACGGGCGGCTGCGGTGCGATCAGGCACCACGCGGCGAGCGTGCCGGTGTCCTGGCCCACGGCGTCGCTGGCGTTGATGGTCCAGTTGCCGGCGATCGTGTGCCCGGCGAAGCCGGCAAGCGCCTGGTTCGGACTGCGCACGCCGCCGATGGCCGGGGCCTGCGCACTGCACTGGGTTTCGACCGGCGTCGGTGCGCCGTCGTCGAGGAGCACGTCGATATCGTCGGCATCGCAGCCGTTGGTGGAACCCGGCACGCCCGGACGGTCGATCACCGTCACCGTGGTGCCGGCGTGCGCCACGGCGAACTTCAGGTCGCCGACCCAGCTGTGCGGTGCCGTGACGCGAATCTGCAGTGTGTCGACGGTGCCCGGCGCGCTCAGTGCCATCACGTCGCTGACACCCGTCGCGTTGTTGTCCGGGATGGCAAGATTCGGCGTACGGCAGCCCAGCTCGATATTCGCGCTGGTGGCAAACGTGAAGACGGCCGACGTTGCACTGTCGCCGCAGGCGTTTTCGGCCGTCACGCGCCAGTAGTAGCGGGCGCCGCCGCTATCCAGGTTGTCGAGCGTGAACGTGGCGGCGGTGAGGCCGTCCTCGGTTGCGACGATGTCGGTGAACATGGCGTCGCGCGCGACGTCGATACGGTACGTGGCGGCCGTGGCCACAGCCTGCCAGGTGAAGGTCGCGCTGGTTCCGGCGAGTGCCGCGCGATCGGCTGGCGCTGTCAGCGTCGGGAACGTCGGCGCCGCCGCGTCGACGAGCAGCAGCGCGCTCGCCGAATGTCCGGGGCTGCCCGCGGCCGTGCCCTGCACCTCGATCGGATAACTGCCGGCCGGCGTCGCCGCGCCGACGGCGATCTGCAGCGCCGCGTCACTGCCGGGCGCCACCGGATTGGGCGTGAACGTGGCCGACGCATCGGCCGGCACGCCGCTCGCGCTCAGCGTCACCTCGGCATCGAACCCCATCTGCGCGCCGATCTGTGCGACGAAGTCCGCGCTGCCGCCGGCGCACACGCGCTGCGGGCTGGCGCCGATGGCGAGGGTGAAATCGGGCGCATCGTTACTGCAGACCGGTCGGGTGCCGCAGGCGATGCCGTGCGCGTCGAACGCGTCCCAGATGCGGCAGGCATCCGGCGTGCCGTTGGCGAGGTTGCCGTCGTCGTCGTTGACCGCGAGGTAGACCGTGTACCAGTTGGTCGCGGCGCAGCCGTCGACCTGCGCGGCGGCATTGCACTGTCCGCCGCTCGCCACGCGGAACGCGTTCTTGCTCGGCACGAGCGAGCTGTACCAGATGTCGTCCATGCGCTGCCAGCCGCTTTCGCCGTAGTGGTCGACCAGGTTCTGGGTCAGGTCCCAGTTGGCGCCGCCGGCGATCAGCGATTCGCAGTGGCCCTGGAATCCCATCGGTCCGCGGTACGGAAAGCCCTGCGGCGTCGAATACGGGCAGGCGAAGCGGTCGCAGTTGATGCCGGCGTTGTCGGTGATGGTCGATGGCCTGGCGATGGTCGCCGAGCCGCGCGTGCTGAACTGGCCGACATCGCGCACGCCGGTGCAGTCGGTGCAGTTGTGGCACTGCACGCCGGGCTGGAAATTCGGGCCGATGCAGGCATCGCGCGTTTCGAGAAAGGCGAAGGTGTCGCCGACCGCCTCGCCGCTGGCGTTTTCGTTCGCGGCGCCGCCGGAATTGGTGTCCATGCCGTGACCCCACTCGTGCAGGAACACCGCCGCGATTTCGCCCGTGTTCGAGCACCCGCTGCCGGAGCGGAAGAAATTCACCGTGCTGCCGTTCCAGCCCGCGTTGCAGACATCGACGATGTTCATGTTCGCGCCGACCTTCGTCTGCAGCCACGCGTTGGCCGGCAGGATGCTGCGCGCCTTCTCGTTGATCCGCGTGAGGTGGTAGAAGCCGGTGCGCGAGGCGTGCGTGTTGCCGGCGCCGCCGACGCCGGGCGTGACGCAGTCGGTGCCGCCGCTGGCGCCGAGCGCGAGGTTGCCGTCGGTGTTGTTCGACAGCGAGATCGCGCCGCAGGTGTCGTTCATCTGGAAGTAGCGGCCGTTGAGCGACGTGGTCGCGGTGCCGGCGGTGAAGTCGTAGACGCCGTCGGTGTCGGTGACCTTGGCGCCGTTGTTGGTGACCGCCGCGAACGGGAACGGAATCACGATTTCGGTGTCGGTGTTGGTCGTCGGATAGACGCCGCCGGTGACCGTGGCGTCGGCGTTGACGTTGAGGTCGCGCACGTCGATGACGCGGCCGGCGTGGCTGTCGAACAGCACCTGCCACGTGGCCGGATTGCCCTGCACGCGGAACACGAACCGCCACGCCAGCACGTGCGTGTAGCCGGTGCCGCGCATCCCCGTGAACGCGAGCCCGGGCGCTTCGCCGCCGGGCAGCGTGGGATAGATGCGCAGCTCGCCCGCCTCGATGGTTTCGACGATGCGGGTGTCGCCGCTGAACGCGAGCTGGTCCCAGGCCTGCGCCAGCGCATCTTCGCGCGACTGGCGCGCCTTGGCGTCGATCGCGATCTCGCTCACGCGTTCGGTGCCGAACTGCACCACGTTGCCGTGCGAGATGCGCGCGTAGGCGAACGCGCCATCGACCGGGACACCCTGGTGGTATTGCTGCAGTTCGATGAACCACAGCGCGGCGTCCGGGCCGAACGAGCCGCTGCGCGCCGTGTCCAGGCGCAGGTCGAGCGCGTCCAGGCGCAGCAAGTCCGGCAGGGTGTCGAACAGCGCACGTACCTGCGTGCCGACCGCGGCCACATCCTGCGCGGCGGCGCCCTGCAAGGCATCCAGGCGGTTGCCGCTGCCGGGGAGGAGCGGAATGCCGCTGCCCTGCACCACGTTCGGGCGATCGGCGCGCAGGTCCCAGCGCACCTCCCAGTCGGCACCGTGCCGCTGCTGGAACGGGCGCAGGCGGTCGAGCACGAGGATCGAGCGTTCCGCGTGGCCGAGCAGCGCGGGCGTGGCCTCCAGACCCTGCGCGACGGCGCGCAGGGTTGGCACGGGCGCATCGGCGTGCGTGCTGTCTTCGTGCACCGGCGCGATGGCGACCGCGGGCCCCGCGGCGACGGACAGGATCGACAACAGCAACGCGGCGGCGCGCGCCGCCCCGGATCGGACCTTCATCTTGAACCCCCAGAGAATTCGACGGTCGACGCGACGGCGTCGGTTCGGCTCGGCGCGCCCCCAGCGAACCGAGCCGCGAGTCTAGCAAAGCCCGCGTCGTGCCGGACCACGGCGCGCTCGCGGTCCGACGCGGGACGCGGTCAGCCCCGGACGTAGTCGACGAACTCGAACGCCGCCGCGTGCGCCGCATCGGCGCCGTGGGCTTCGCGCCACGCGACCGTCCAGCCGTCCGGATCGACCGCCGGGAACCACGTGTCGGCGTCCTCCACGGCCAGATCGACCCAGGTCAGGTGCAGATGCGTCGCGCGCGGCAGTGCCTGCGCATACACCTGCGCACCGCCGATGACGAACAGCGGCTCGTCGCGCGCGAGCATGCCGAGCGCGGCCTCGAACGAGGCCACCGCCGTCATCCCGTCGAACGGCGCGACGCCGCCGCGCGTGAGCACCAGGTTGCGTCGCTTCGGCAAGGCGCGGCCGAGCGACTGTGCGGTCTTGCGACCCATCAACACCGTGCCGCCGAGGGTCAGCGCCTTGAAGCGCCGCAGATCGTCCGGCAAGTGCCACGGCAGCGCGTTGCTGCGGCCGATGGCACGGTTGCGGTCGAGCGCGGCGATCAGCGCGATGTCGCGCACGTCACACCGCGACGGGCGCGCGGATTGCCGGCGCCGGATCGTAGCCGCGGATCGCGATGTCGTCGTGGGTAAAGGCGAACAGGTCGCGCACCTGCGGATTCAGTTCCAGCCGCGGCAGCGCGCGCGGCGTCCGTGCGAGCTGTTCGCGCGCCTGTTCGAAGTGATTCGAGTACAGGTGCGCATCGCCGAGCGTGTGCACGAAGTCGCCCACCTGCAGGTCGCAGACCTGGGCCACCATGTGCGTGAGCAGCGCATAGCTTGCGATGTTGAACGGCACGCCGAGGAAGATGTCGCCCGAACGCTGGTAGAGCTGGCAGCTGAGCCTGCCGTCGGCGACATAGAACTGGAACAGCGCGTGGCATGGCTGCAGCGCCATCTTCGGCAGCTCGGCCACGTTCCAGGCGCTGACGACGAGCCGGCGCGAATCGGGATTGCGGCGGATCTCGCCCAACACCCATTGCATCTGGTCGATTTCCACGCCGCCGGCGCCGGTCCAGCGCCGCCATTGCGCGCCGTACACCGGCCCCAGCTCGCCATCGGCATCGGCCCATTCGTCCCAGATCGAGACCTTGTTTTCGCGCAGATAGGCGATGTTGGTTTCGCCGCGCAGGAACCACAGCAGTTCGTGCACGATCGAGCGCAGATGCAGTTTCTTCGTGGTGACGAGCGGGAAGCCCTGCGCCAGATCGAACCGCATCTGCCAGCCGAACACGCTGCGGGTGCCGGTGCCGGTGCGGTCGGATTTTTCCGTGCCGTGCTCCAGCACGTGGCGCAGCAGATCGAGGTAGGCCTGCATGTCAGGCCTGCTCGGGGGTGGACGTTGCGTCCGATCGCACCGGCTGCAGCGTGGGCGCGCGGCGCGACAGCCACAGCAGGAGCAGGCCCACGCCGATCAGCGGCAGCGACAGCAGCTGCCCCATCGTCAGCCAGCCGAACGCGAGGTAGCCCAGATGCGCATCGGGCTGGCGCACGAACTCCACCGCAAACCGGAACACGCCGTACAGCAGCGCGAACAGGCCCGACACCGCGTAACGCGGTCGCGGCTTCGACGAGAACCACCACAGCAGCACGAACATCGCCACGCCTTCGAGCGCGAACTGGTACAGCTGCGAGGGATGCCGCGCATAGGCCTCCAGCGCGCCGCTGGCGTGCAGCTCGCGCAACGCGTCGGCAGGCAGATCGGCATATTCGGCCGGCAACGAATTCGGGAACACCATCGCCCACGGCACATCGGTGTGCCGGCCCCACAATTCGCCGCCGATGAAATTGCCGATGCGCCCGAGGCCAAGGCCGGTGGGCACGATCGGCGCGATGAAATCCATCGTGTCGAACACGTGCAGCCGGTGCCTGCGCGACCACCACACCACGGCCGCCATCACGCCGAGCAGACCGCCGTGGAAGCTCATGCCGCCTTCCCACACCTTGAACGCGGTGAGCGGATGCGCGATCACGTTCTCGAGGTTGTAGAAGAAGATGTAGCCCAGCCTGCCGCCGAGCACCACGCCGAGCATGCCGTAGAAGATCAGGTCCGAATACGCCTGCTCGCTGACCGGCAGCCGGCCGGCGCGCAGCCGCCGGCGACCGAGCCACCATCCGATCGCGAACGCAACGGCATAGGTGATGCCGTACCAGTGGATCGCCACGGGGCCGAGCGAAATGGCGATGGGGTCGATCTGGTGCAGAAGGCTCATGGGTGCGCGCAACCGGGACGGGCTTGTCTGCTTACCCCGTCAAGGGGGAAGGGCTTTGAGGCGAGATCGAGAGCCAAGCCGGCCCCCGTCTCGTCAAGAGAGGCGGGTTCGAGAGCCGGAGCAAGCCGCTTTTCCATCACGCCGGCAACACGCGACAAATGAAGCCCTTGAGGTAGTCGGTCTCCGGGATCGCGGCATGCACCGGATGGTCCGGCCCCTGTTGCAGCTGTTCGAGGATCTGCACCTGCCGATCCAGGTGGCGCGCGCCCGCACCGATCGCATCGAGCAGCGACTGCCGCGCCATGTGGTGGCTGCACGAACAGGTCACGAGGATGCCGTCGCGTTCCAGCACTTGCATCGCCATCTCGTTGATGCGGCGGTAAGCAAGCGCGCCTTCCTTGAAATCCTTCTTGCGTTTCACGAATGCGGGCGGATCGAGGATCACCACGTCCCAGCGCTTGCGTTCCTGCCGCGCGGCCTTGAGGAAATCGAACGCGTCCGCTTCGACGGCCGCGACGCGATCTGCCATGCCGTTGAGCGCCGCGTTGTGCCGCACCGCCTCCACCGCGGATTTCGACGCGTCCACGCACGTGACCTCGCTTGCGCCGAAGCCGGCCGCGCGTATCCCCCAGGCGCCGACGTAGCTGAAGACATCGAGCACGCGCGCGCCGCGCACGTAGGACGCGAGGCGATCGCGGTTCGCGTGCTGGTCGAAGAACCACCCGGTCTTCTGGCCCGACACCGGATCGATGTCGAAGTCGAGCCCGCCTTCGCGCACGCGCGCGAGCGAGGCATGCGCGCCGATGCCGACGTCCACGTACTCGGGCAGGGCTTCGAGGCGTCGCACCGATCCCGCGTTTTTCCAGACCAGCGCGGCATTGCCGAACACCTTGGCCACCGCCGCCTCGATCTCGCCACGCAGCGCTTCCATGCCGGCGGTCGCGATCTGTCCGACGATCAGGTCGCCGAAGCGGTCGAGCACGAGGCCGGGCAGGCCGTCGGATTCGCCGAACACGAGCCGGTAGTACGGCTCCGCATACAGTTTTTCGCGCAGCGACAGCGCCACGTTGAGGCGGTGCACGATCAGCGAACGATCCAGCGCATGCGCGGTGCGATCCACCAGACGCGCCGAAATCAGCGTGTTCGGATTGACGTAACCGGTGCCGAGGATCTTGCCGCCGGCGTCGGCGATGCGCACCGCCTGCCCGGGCGACAACGCCGTGAGCGGCGTGCGCGCGATGTCGACCTCGTTGCTGAACACCCACAGATGGCCGCCGCGCAGGCGGCGTTCCTCGCCGCGGCGCAGTTGCAGCAGTGCGGGTTCGGCCACGGCGCTCACGCGTCCGAGGCCGGCAACGACCGCTTGCGCGCCTGCTTGCGCCGCGCCAGAAGGTTGAGCGTTTCCACCAGGATCGAGAAGCCCATCGCGAAGTAGAGGTAGGCGCGCGGAATGTGGAAATCCAGGCCGTCGGCGATCAGCGCCACGCCGACCAGGATCAGGAACGTCAGCGCAAGCATCTTCACCGTCGGATGACGGTCGATGAAGTTCCCGATGGGGTTCGACGCGAAGATCATCACGCCCACCGCGATCAGGATCGCCGCGATCATCACCGGGATGTGGTCGACCATGCCGACCGCGGTGATCACCGAATCGAGCGAGAACACGATGTCGATGATGGCGATCTGCGCGATCACGTAGCCGAACTTCGACGAGGGCTTGGTATCGATGCTTTCGTCGTCGCCGTGGCCCTCCATCGCGTCGTGGATCTCCATCGTGCCCTTGACCAGCAGGAACAGGCCGCCGCCGATGAGCACCAGATCGCGGATCGAGATCGCCTTGCCGAACAGGGTGAACAGATCGGACTGCATGCGTGCGAGGAACGCCAGCGAGATCAGCAGCGCGATGCGCGTCACGCACGCGAGTGCCAGGCCGAACTTGCGCGCCCACGGCCGCTGCTCGGGCGGCAGCTTGCTGACCGCGATGGAGATGAAGACCAGGTTGTCGACGCCGAGCACGATCTCGAGCGTGGTCAGGGTCGCGAGCGCGATCCAGATTTCCGTGCTGAACATCCAATCGAACATCGAAACCTCGTGACTTACGCCGGCAACCAGCGCGGGATCAGGATCATGCCCCAGACCAGCAGCACGTTGAGCATCAGCAGGAACACGGCCGCCGACCCCATGTCCTTGGCGCGGCCGGCCAGTTCGTTCCATTCCGGGCCCCAGCGGTCCACGACCGCCTCCAGCGCCGAATTGAGCACCTCGATGCCCAGCACCAGCAGCAGCGAACCGATCAGCAACGCGCGTTCCACGCCGCTCGCGCCGAGCCACGCGCCGAGCGGCGCGAGTACGACGAACAGGTAGACCTCCAGCCGGAACGAGGATTCGAGCCGCCAGCACTGGCGCAACCCGTTGAGCGACCAGCGCAGCGCATGCAGCACCCGCACGGGGCCGCGCGGGGCGAGGCTGCCTTCGCTGTCGGCCATGCGTCAGGCCACCGGCCGCGCAGGCACCGCGCGCGCCCGTGCCCGGGGGCCGCACCCCGGGAGGGATTGCAGGAAAATCAACATGATGTCACCGAGGCGGCCGGGCAGAACGCGTATCATGCCAAGGGGCGATGGCAGCAACAAGCGCGGCTGGGGAGCGGAGCTTCGTCCTCGCTGTGCCGGCTTGGGTGCGGGATGCGCATGCGTTGGAGGGGAAAGCGTGTTTCGGGGGCGGCAAACCCCCTTCCGGCTGCCGCCACCTTCCCCCGCAAGCGGGAGAAGGATGCTTCGATGGGGTGCTTCGATGGGGTGCGGGCTCGGCCGTTCTTCCTGTCCGCGCATCACGCAGATCGGGTCTTCCTCTGCGCACATCGAAGGAACCCTTCTCCCGCTTGCGGGGGAAGGTGGCGGCAGCCGGAAGGGGGTGAAACATCCCGCGCCCCGCATGACCTGCGGTCACGTCGCCGCCCGCGCCACGTCCTGTCCCAGACGACCCCGCATTGCCGCTGCAGCCCGTGCGCGGCACCATTGATGTTTTCCGACCAGGACCCCGCCCCATGTTCGATCCGGAACGACTCCTCGGCCAGATGCTCGGCGGTTCGCTCGGCGATGCCTTCGGGGGCAAGCGCGGCAAGCGCAAGCGGTCCGCGTTCAGCACCGGCTCGCTCGGCGGCAAGGCCACGCTCGGCGTGGGGTTGCTCGGCGTTGCGATGGCGGCGTGGGAGCACTACAGCCAGAACACCGGCAATCGGGCCACCACGGTTCCGCCTGGCGGTGCACCTGCGGCGGCCACGCCCATGCCGCCACCGCCGCCGAGCGGCAGCGCCATGCCACCGCCCCCGCCCGCCGCCGCGCCCACCACGCGCGCGATGCCGGTGCTCGACGACCGCCAGCAGTCCGTGGTGCTGCTGATCCGCGCGATGATTGCCGCCGCCAACGCGGACGGCCACATCGATGCGACCGAGCGCGAATCCATCCTCGGCCGCGCGCGCGACAGCGGGCTCGACGCCGACACCCTCGCCTTCCTCGACGCGGAACTCGCAAAACCGCAGACGCTGCAGCAGGTGGTGGCGAACGGCACGCCGGCGCTCGCCGCAGACATCTACGCCGCGTCGGCACTTGCCATCACCGTCGACACCGAGGCCGAGAAGCAATGGCTCGACATGCTTTCCTACGGCCTGCGCCTGGACCCCGCCGTGCGCGCCGACATCGACGCACGCATCGCCGCGCCGCAATAACGCGAGCCGTCACGCCTTCCCCATCCCGTCCGGAGACCTCCATGCACCAGTGGTTCCTCAGCTACAACGGCCAGCAGGTCGGCCCGCTCGACCAGGCCGCCGCCCAGCAGCACGCGCGCCAGAATCCGAACGGCCATTGCTGGCGCCAGGGGTTCGCCGAGTGGATTCCGATTTCGGCGTGCACCGAACTGAGCGAGGGCGGCGCACTCGCCGTGCCGGCGCCGCCGTCGTCCGCGCGCCGCAGCGCGGACGAGATCGACTACCGGATCTACGGCGAGGACATGCAGTTCGTCGAGATCGAGCTCGATCCGGGCGAAAGCGCCATCGCCGAAGCCGGTTCGCTGATGTACAAGGAATCCACCGTGCAGATGGAAACGCTGTTCGGCGACGGCTCGCACACCGGCCAGGGCGGCGGCTTCCTCGACAAGCTCGTCGGCGCCGGCAAGCGCGTGATCACCGGCGAGAGCCTGTTCACCACGGTGTTCTCGAACGCCGCGACCAGCGGCAAGGCCAAGGTGGCGTTCGCCGCGCCCTACCCCGGCACCATCGTGCCGCTGCACCTGACCAACTACAACGGCCGCATCATCGCGCAGAAGGACAGCTTCCTGTGCGCCGCGCGCGGCGTGTCGATCGGCATCTTCTTCCAGAAGAAGATCATGACGGCACTGTTCGGCGGCGAAGGCTTCATCATGCAGAAGCTCGAAGGCGACGGGCAGATCTTCGTGCATGCCGGCGGCACCATCCTGGAACGCGAACTGAAGGCCGGCGAACGGATCGATGTGGACACCGGCTGCGTGGTGGCGCTGACCGACACCGTCGGTTTCGACGTGAAGCCCGTCGGCGGGATCAAGAGCATGCTGTTCGGCGGCGAGGGCGTGTTCCTCGCCACGCTCACCGGCCCGGGCCACGTGTGGCTGCAGTCGCTGCCGTTCTCGCGCATGGCCGGGCGCATGTTCGCCGCGGCCTACCAGAAGGGCGGCAGCAAGGGCGAAGGGTCGGTGCTCGGCGGCCTGGGCGGCATCCTCTCGGGCGACCGCGGCTTCTGAGTGCCTGCCGCGCGCGGTGGCCGGGCCACCGCGCGGGGCGCTAGCGCAGCCGCTCGCGCACCGCGGCAAGATGCGTGGCGTCGCCCGAGTCGAGCGCGAACAGTGCGTACTGCACCGGATACGCGGCGAGGCGTTCGGCCACGTGCCGCGCCATCTGCGGCCACACGCGCCCGCCCGCGGCGGCATAGTCGGCGATCAGCGCGTCCAGGCTCGCCGCGCCGAAGCCGAGCAGGTGCAGCATGAAATCGAACGCGGGGTCCGCAAGACGCGCCTCGCTCCAGTCGATGATGCCGCGCACGCA
Organism: Chiayiivirga flava; assembly: GCF_014202825.1. Lineage (GTDB taxonomy): Bacteria > Pseudomonadota > Gammaproteobacteria > Xanthomonadales > Xanthomonadaceae > Chiayiivirga > Chiayiivirga flava. The sequence goes on from NZ_JACHHP010000001.1 coordinate 978,726, forward strand.
CGCCGCCTCGTCGACGAAGACATGGCCCACATGCAGGTCGCCGTGCACCAGCACCGCCTGCGTGGGCCAGGCGTCGTCGTCGTCGAGCCAGGCCTGCCAGCGCCGCCACAACGCGTCGGCTACGCCGAGTTCCTGCTGCACGCGCAGCATGTCCTCGAACGTGGAACGGCGCAGGCGGTCTTCGGTCATCGGCTTGAATCCGATGCGCGTCACGGCCTCGGCGTCGACGCCGTGCAGCGCCGCCAGCGCCGCGGCGAAGGACTGCCGGTAGCGCGCGCTGTCGCGCTCGAAATGCCAGCGCGGCTTCAGCGTCTGCGGATCGAGCGTGACCGCCTGCTGCCCCGGCAGGCACGGATACGCGATGAGCTCGTCGCTGCGGATCTTCCAGTCCGGCACCGCGAACGGCACGCGGGTGGCGATCAGGCGCAGCAGGCGCTGCTCGCGCGCGGTGTGCTGCATCACGCCGGGACGGCGCGGCAGGCGCAACACCCAGTCCACACCGTCCTGGTCCTGCGCCAGCGCCACCCTGAAATCCAGGCCCGTCTCCACGATCGTCAGCCGATCGCCGGACAGGCGCAAGCCGTGCCGCAACGCGACACCGAGCACGTCCGCAGAGCGGTCCGGCTCTGCCATACCGTCAGCCATCACAACATGTCCCACCAGAATCCCCGGTGCCGACTGTGCAGGAGGATCAGGAGAAAATCCCTGACTCGGTTCGCGTTATCGCCATCTGGCCACAGCGTTTGTGTGACACACGTCACGAAGTCGCCTCAACGCGGCGCTTCGTCCCCGGACGCGGTCCATCGCGGTGCATTCCAGGCAAAGCGCGAATGCCGTGCCAGCTCCTCCGGCGACAATACGCTGGTAAAGCGCTGGCCGCGAATGTCCCAGGTCGGGAACGCAGTGACGGCGGCACTCGAACACTCGAAGGCCACGCCGCCGTTGCGCCCGTTCGGGCTGCATTCGACGTACGGCAGGCGATTGGCCGAGGCACCGAATTCGTCCTTCTGCGACTGGCAATTCGGACACCAGAACGCGCCGTAGAACTTCGCGCCCGACTGCTCCAGATGGATCGCGAGCGCCTGCAGGCGCGGGTTTTCCGGCGGTTCGAGCAGACCGCTCTGCCAGGCGTGCAGCACGCCGACGAACGGCAGCAGCACGATGGCGTGGTGGATCAGCCAGCGCTGCCACGGGGTGCCGGGCGCGGACGACGGCCGCCGCAGCACCACCACCACGAAGATCGCCACCAGCGTCGCGAACGACAGCAGGCACCACACGCACACCGCGTCGAGCGCGGCGAGGCCGGCCACGGTGAGATAGAGGCTGATGAGCACACCCACCAGCGACAGCGTCCACAGCCGCCGCCAGCGCCGCAGCCGGCCGTTGCGCTGCAGCGCCACCAGCCCGATCAGCAGATACAGGCCGAAGCCCCACAGCGCCATCGGCAGCCCGAGCAGGGTCGACCAGCGGCTGTGCTGGACCAGATCGCAGCCCGAGCCTTCGGTGCACAGCGCGGGGCTCGTGCCCCACCACGCGACGGCGGTGAGGTAGCCGGTCAGCAGCAGTCCGAATGCCGCCAGCGCCACGACGATCCATTCGGGTGCGACCGCGACGCGGCGCGCCTCGGGCGCATCGACGGTGGCGGATCGGACGGGCGCGCGCGCGCGGCGTTGCTTGGCCATGAAGCGTCTCGCAGGTGGAAGTGGCGCAAATGTAGCAGGCCGGCAGCCTCGCGCAGCAGGCGGCGTGCGGCTGCAAACGTTTCCAGCGCTGTCAGCGCCGCGCCTCGTCGCTGCGCGCGTGCACGGCGCCGAACGGCGAGCCGGCATCCCACGCCGGCCAGCGTGTGCTGTTGGCGAGGTCGGCGCCGAGGTCGTGCAGCAGGGTCACGTCCTGGGCCGCGCCGCGCAGGTCCCAGTCCGCATTCCAGCGGTCGCCGGGCTGGTGGTAGGCGCTGGCGAAGTAGGCGTCGCGTTTCGCGCGGCCGGCGGCCACGCCTCCATCGATGCGATCGAGCCCCGCGCCCACGGTGATGGCCGGCACGCCCACGCGCGCGAACGCGAAGTGGTCGGCACGGTAGAAGAAGCCGGCTTCCAGATTCGGATCGGGCGAGTAGCTGCGGCCGCGCGCGGTGGCGGCGTTGGCCAGATCGCGTTCGAGCGACACGCCGCCCTTGCCCCACGAGGCGATGTCGCGTGTCGGCCCGTCCGGGCTGAGCATCTCGATATTGAACACCGCGGCCGTCGTTTCGAGCGGTGCGAGCGGATGCGCGGCGTAGTGCATCGCACCGAGCAGACCCTTTTCCTCGGCCGTGAGCGCGACGAACAGCAGCGAACGCTGCGGCCTCGGGCCCGCCGCAAACACGCGCGCCAGTTCCAGCACGGCCGCCACGCCGGTCGCGTTGTCGATGGCGCCGTGGCGGATGCGATCGCCGTCGGTCTGCTGTTCCGGCGGCGCCACGCCGTAAGCATCCCAGTGCGCGGAGAAGACCACGCTTTCGTCCGGGCGCGTGCCGCCGGGAATCTTCGCGATCACGTTGCGCGAGACGATGGACTCGCGCTGCACCTCGAACGCGATCGACAGCGATGCGTCGTCCAGCACCACCGGCGTGAAGTCCGGCCGCTGCGCGCGCTGTTTCTGCGCCTCGAAATCGAGCCCTGCGGCCTCGAACAGCGACTGCGCGAGTGCGCGCTGCATCCAGCCGCGCATCGGCACATGGGCCGCGTCCGCGTCTGCGCGTTCGATGTCGAACAGCGGCGAGAGCCCGGAACTTTGCACCGTGGCCCAGCCGTACGCGGCGGGCGCGGTCTCGTGCACGATCAGCACGCCGGCCGCGCCGCGGCGCGCGGCCTCCTCGTACTTGTAGGTCCAGCGGCCGTAGTAGGTGATGGCGCGGCCATCGAAACGGCCGGGCTGCGGCGTTTCGAAATCCGGGTCGTTGACCAGGACCACGGCGATCCTGCCGCGCAGGTCGACGCCCTTATAATCGTCCCAGTCCAGCTCCGGCGCGGTGATGCCGTAGCCGACGAACACCAGCGGCGCGTCGTCGAGCGCGACGCGATCCACCGGCCGCAGCGTCTGCACGGTGAGGTCCTCGCCGTTGCGCAGCGTGCGCGTGTCGCCGCCCTGTCGCAGCGTTACCGTTGCCGGACCGCGCAGCTGGGAGCGTACCAGCGGCACGGCCTGGGTCCAGCCACCGTCCGTGCCGCCGGGTTCGAGGCCGGCCTTGCGGAACTGCTCGATCAGGTAGGCGACGGTTTTCTCTTCGCCCGGCGTCCCGGGCGCGCGGCCTTCGAATGCGTCGGACGCGAGGATGCGCACATGCTCGGACAATGCATCGGCGCTGATGGCGAGCGCCGGATTCGGCGAATCGCTTGCGGCGCTCGCGGCGGCCGTCAGTGCCGCCGTCGCCAGCACGGTGACTCCTGCGAAGCGCGCGACGAGGGATTTCGGATTGCGATGCATGGTGGCTCCTGACGCCGGCAATGCGACGAGTGTGCCGCAGATCGGACGGTCGAGGGTCGGCTGCTCGCGATTGCGATTTCCTCGAACGCGTGCTGCTGTCGGTGGAACACATCCTGCCGCAACAGGTCCCGATGCGCCCGGATCACAACATGAGTCCCGTTCCTCGTCGTCCCGGCGAAAGCCGGGATCCAGCGACGTTTTATGTTTTTCTTGAAGCCACGAGCAAACCGGGCAACGTCGCTGGGTCCCGGCTTTCGCCGGGACGACGGGACATGTGGGCTCATGATGTTGCCGGACAGCAGTGCGCCTTCGCCGGGACGAGACACGTTGCGCGATTTGCCGTGCACGCGCGGGATGCCGACGGCGTCGAAAGACACGTAGCCGCCGCGTTCGGCTAACGTGACGCATCGATCCGCGCGCGAACCCCACCGATGCCGAATGCCGTCCCGCCCCGTGTCGACGCACCGCAGCGTGCCACGGGGCCCCGTGTCGCCGCACCACGCCTGGATGCGGCCCTGTTCCTGCTCGGACCGCTCGCCGTCGGCGCGCTCGCGCTGTGGCTGGGACAGTCCACCTCGTGGGATTTGCGCAACTACCACTGGTACAACGCCTACGCGCTGCTGCACGGGCGCATGGGGTTCGACATGGCGGTCGCGCACCACGCCACGTTCTACAACCCGCTGATCGATCTGCCGCTGTGGTTCGTCGCATCGCATGTCCCCGGATGGGCGGCGGCGCTGGGTCTTGGCCTGGTGCAGGGACTGAACTTCAGCGTGCTCTATCTGATCGGACGCGACACGCTGACGCTGCCCGATCCCGCGCGCCGCACCGTGGCGGCGCTGCTTGCCCTGCTCGGCATCACCGGCGGCTACGCGCTCACGCTCACCGGCAGTCCGCACTACGACAACGTGACGAGCGTGGCGGTGCTGGGCGCGCTGTGGCTGCTGCTGCGCGAGCGCGAAAGCCTGGCCTGCGGCGGCGGCGCGCGCACACTGTGTCTCGCCGGCGCGCTCGTCGGCGCAGCGGTGGGGCTGAAACTGCCCACCGCGCCGTTCGGACTCGCGATCCTCGCCGCGGCCGTTACTGCCGCGTTCGGCTGGCGTGGGCGCCTGCGCGCGCTGCTGCTGTGCGGCGGCGCGGCGTTCGTCGCGTTCGCGCTGGCCACGGGCTGGTGGTTCTTCGTGCTGTGGCGCGAAACCGGGAACCCCGTGTTCCCGTACTTCAACGACATCATCGGCAGCACGCTGATCCTGGATGCGAGCTACCGCGACACGCGCTTCCTGCCCGCGACCCTGACCGACGCGCTGCTGTTCCCGTTCCGCGCCTCGCTCGACTGGCGCGTCTCCGCCGACGGCCCGCTGACCGACTGGCGTATCGCGTTCGCCTACGCGCTCGTGCCGCTCGGTGCGCTCGCGCTGTGGTGGCGCGGGCGCCGCGTCCGGCTCGCTTCGGATTCCGCGCTTGCCGGTACGCAGGCGTCGAATGCGAAGACCGTCGATGCGCCGGCCGCTGACCGGCCGGTCGCCAATTCACCCGTCTTCGACGCGACGTTCGACGTCGAAGCAGCCTTCGTTGCACCCGATGCAATGCGCATCGCGTTCTGGTTTGCCGCGGTCGGCTATGCGAGCTGGCTCGCGGTGTTCGCGATCTACCGCTACCTCGTGCCGCTGGAAATGCTGGCGCCGTGGCTCATCGTCGCGGCCATCGGCGCGATCCCGCTGCCGCGCGGCGTACGCGCCGCAGCGTGCGTGCTCGCGCTGCTTGGCGTTCTGGCGTTGACGCCGCTCCCGCACGACCCGCGCCCGGCGTTCGCGTCACGCATGGTGGACGTGCAAGTGCCGCCGATCGCACGACCGGACCACACGCTCGCACTGATGACAGGCGTCGAACCGATGGCATTCGTGATTCCTGCCTTCCCTCCGCAGATCGCCTTCCTGCGTATCGACGGCTACCTCGTCGGCCCCGGCGCCGACACGCCATACCTGCGCCGCATGCGCGAGCGCATCGCGGCCGCGCAACGCAGCGGCGACGACGTGTTCGTCCTGTTTACCCCCTCCGAGCGCGAGCGCAGCGAGACTTCGCTGCATCAGCTCCGCCTGCGACGCGGAGACGACTGCACGCCCGTGTCCAGTAACCTCCTCGCCGAGCCACTGCAGTGGTGTCGCGTGCTGTCAGCGCCATGATCGGCTCCGTGCGCTTGCCTCCGCTGGCTGTCGGAACCGGTTGTGGTCGAGTCCCCGTGGCTACGGCGCGATCGCTTCGACATGGTTCTCGAACAGCCGCCCGCCGCTCAGGCCCAGCACCGGGAACTCATCGCGCTGGATCTGCGTGGAATTCCGTCGATGAGGACGGTCCGGGTCAGCCGCACTATGCCGGCGAGCGCGATGCGATCGTCCTGCAGAACCATGCCGGTGGACTGGTATGCGAGATCGAACCGCGCAAGGACTGGGTCTGCGAACGAGGTGTCGATCGCAATGCCTGCGCAGAGGCGCGTGGGGTTACATCGTGCCGCGGGCCTCACCGGCAAGAACGGTGTGATCCGGGGTTGCGACATCTCCGGCACGAGCTGGATGGCGCTGCCACCGTCCACGGCAGCGCACGGATCGTAGAATTTCGTCACGCCGCGGTTGAATCCGGGTATCGGCATACCAGTTGCGGCGTCCAGCCGAACGCCCGCAAGTCCATCCCAGTCGAAGCTGCCGGCCCAAGACGCCGGCATCGACAGCGCCGAACATGGGATCGATCTGGCCCCCGCGCGGATCCGCCAGCGCAACCGCGGACAGGCCAGCAACATCGATGACCGCAGCAGACGGCGCACGGCAATCTCCGCAACGGCCGGGCGTTAACGGCCGGCATGGTGCCTAGACGTATGCAACCGACGCGGCTAGAACGCAGACGTTGGCGCAGTCGCCTGGTGGATGGTCGCCGATGATCGTCAGCGGCCGGAACCTACGGCGTGATCGCTTCGAAATGGTCCTTGAACAGCCGGCCATCGCTCAATCGCAGCAGGCCGAAATCGAGATGTTCGATCTGGCTGAGTACGTTGCCGATGAGCACGGTCGTCGTCCGCGGTGCCGTGCCTGCGACGACGATGCGACCTTCCTGCAGGACGGCACCGGCGATCCGGGAAACAGGTTCGAGGACCACCGTACCCTGATCGCCGAACTCCGTGTCGACGTCACCGATTGCCTTCAGACGGGCGACAATCGGCGCCGCGGTGGGGCCACCAGCGACCACAACGATCTGCGCGTCATCGGCGAGGATGTCCTTGACGCTTGGCGAACATCCGCCGATCGCGGCGCAGGGGTCATAGAGTTTGGGTACTCCGCCGTTGAACGAAGGTGACAGGGTGCCCGTCATCGCGTCGACCCGGAGCAAGGCCAGCCCCATCGCACCCGGGAGTTCCGCGAGCCCTGCGGCAAGGATGTCGCCGTCTGCAGTCATCGTGACGGCCTGCAGATACTCTTGCCCCAACTCGACCTGGTTGAATTTGAAACGCACCATGCCATCGCCGCTGAAGTTCGGGTCAGGCGCGCTGCTGTCCAAATCGAAGCGGGCAATGAATGCGTCGGTGTCGTTCGGTTCGATAACGATGTTGCCCACGATGATGAGGTCGCCGTCCGGGGTCAGAAGCGTGTCCCAGACAAATGCGTCGGCGGCAATCCCAAGCAACGAGACGAAACCATCTTGACCGAATGGCTGCAGTGCGCCATCGGACAGAGCAAGCCGCGACAGGACCGGCGTGGACATCCCGCCCGACCTGTCGTTCGCCACGACGAGCACCGAGCCGTCCGCGACGATGACATCCGGCGCCGGCCAGGAGACGCCCACATCGATGTTCCCGAGAATGACGCAACCGCTCGAGCCGAAACCGGCGATCAGATCGCCGTCGCCGGCGAACCGGCAGACGAAGGGGTTTCCTCCCTGCCCGATACCGCTGACGAGAAAACCACTCGTCAGCGGGAAGACGTTCATGTCCGGAAACGCCGGCTCCAGGACCATCGGCGTCGTGTGACATATCTTGCCTCGCGGGATGGCATTGGTGTCGAACCCGAAGCCGTTCTTGTCCAGCTGCCCGCTGGCTGTGAATCGCATGACACCGAGGCAGCGGTCGGCCGAATCTTCTACCATGCCGACGACGAGAAATCGGCCCAAGCCATCGACCGCCATCCCGCCGGCGCGGTCCTCGAGATCGCCGCCGATATCGAAGCCCTCCAGCTGCAGGCCTTCCACCCCTCCGTCGGAGCTCCAGAACGTCGGGTCGATCTGCCCGGCGGGCGGACCGGCGCATGCAAGTGCCGGACATGCGAAGAGCAGAGACGAGAGCAGGATTCGACGCACGGCACCCTCCGAGATGGCCGGGCACAGGCCGACCTAATGCGGAGACCTACGCGAACCACCCCAGTCACGGATCAGGCCTGCAATCCAGCCCGTGCGTCCTGTGCGGGCCAAAATGATGGATTCAGCCCTCGTGCCGGGGGCAGGCAAGGACTTTCCGGCGGGAATCAACCCTGCGCCCGCTCCAGCAGCGGCCGGCGCGGTTTGCGTGGCAGGTGGCTGCGGAGGAATTCCATCTGATCGGCGAGGATGTTGCGGTTGGACAGGATCAGGTGCTCGACCCAGCTCGGCCGGTACGGCACCGCGAGCAGCGGCATGCCGGCCTGCAGCGGGGTGCGGCCGCCCTTGCGCACGTTGCAGTGCAGGCAGGCGGCCACGACGTTCTCCCACACGTCGCGTCCGCCGCGCGACACCGGCTGCACGTGGTCGCGGGTGAGCTGGTAGCGGCCGAACTGTTCGCCGCAGTACAGGCATAGATGGCCGTCGCGCGCGAACAGCGCGGCGTTGGTGAGCGCCGGTGCCGGCTCCACCGCGCCCGGCCGGGCATGGCCGGTGGAGGCGACGATGGGATGCAGCTCCAGCGTGCTCTGCGCGCCGGTCAGGCGGTTCATGCCGCCGTGCAGGGTGATGCACGGGTCGCCGAGCGTCCATGCGACGGCGTCGCGCACGTACAGGCAGGCAGCGTCCTGCCACGACATCCAGTCGAGGATGCGGCCACGCGAATCGAGCGAGAGAACCCGGGGCAAGGCCGTGGTGCCGCCGATGGAAACGATGCCGGCGTCGCCGGTGGCGGGAGCGTGACTGCGACTCGACGGAGTGGACGCAAGCATGGGTACCCCGAGCATAAACCATTCGCGGCCGCGTGGGTGGCGTGCGGCGGGCGGCGGCCCTGCCGCAAGGGTCCCAGCGCGGTGTTACAGCGGCTTGACCATGCGCAGCACGTCGATGCCGTAGCCGGCCTTCTCGTAGAAACCGCGGGCGCGTTCGTTGCCCGGGAACACGTGCAGCTGCACCCGTTCGCAGCGATGCTCCTTGGCGAACCGTTCGGCGTACGCGAGCAGCGCCCGGCCGATGCCCTGGCCGTCGCGACCGCGCGCCACCGCGATGTCCGAGACGTGGCAGTTCTGGTGCCCGGTAAAGCTGTCGGTGACCGTCTGCAGGTGCAGGAAGGCGATGCGTTCGCCGCTGGTGTCGTCCTCGGCCACGAACATGAAGCTGCCGGGCGGCTGTTCTTCCAGGTGCCGCAGCAGTTCGCGGCGCAATCCTTCGGTCACCACGTTGCGGCGGCGCCATTTCGGCAGTTCGAAGTCCACGAAGCGTTCGATCAGTCCGAGGATGAAGGTGTCATCGTCGGCGTTGGCAGCGCGGACCAGAAGCTCGGTGTCGCCGGCTTGGATGTGCATCGCGGTGGGGTGAAACCCGGGGAGGCCTCGGGCGATTATGCCGGGGTGTGGGGCAAAGGCAACTGGCGGTTAGCGCGCGAGGGTTGGCTTTTTGTGGTGGTGTGGCCGGGACGCCACCCCCTTCCGGCTGCCGCCACCTTCCCCCGCTGCGCGGGAGAAGGATTCGGGATGGGATCTCGTCGCAGGATGATGTCTCCTGCGCGCCTCCACACCTCTCCATGCCTCGCCGCCTCGACCTCGACCTCGACGCCTGGGAGCATGGACACATGCACAGTCTTCACGCCCGCACACCCTGCAGCGTACGTCGTTCGATGCCGCCCAACGAAGAGATCCTTCTCCCGCGCAGCGGGGGAAGGTGGCGGCAGCCGGAAGGGGGCGACTTCGCAGCCGCGCATCCACGCCGCCGACACCCGCACCTCAGCCGCCGACGAACGCCTCCTCGTCGATCGCCAGCAGCGTGGCCGGACCGCTGCGGATCGCCGCCGCGTGCGACAGCGTTCGCGGCAGGATGCGCTGGAAATAGAACCGCGCCGTGTCGCGCTTGGCCTGACGGAACGCCGCCGACGCGTTGCTGCGGTCGGCCGCGGCCACGCTTTTCGCCCACCAGAAGGCCAGCGTCACGTAGCCGGAATAGAACAGATAGTCGACGGCCGCCGCGCCCACTTCCTCGGCATCGCCCATCGTGCGCCGGCCGATCTCCAGCGTCAGCTGCTGCCAGTCCTGCGCCGCCTTCGCGAGCGGCGCGACGAACTCGGCCAGTTCGGCGTTCATCGTCTCCTGCGTGCAGAACTCCACGATCATGCCGAGGAAGTGCTTCAGGCCCACGCCCTGGGTCTGGATCGTCTTGCGGCCGAGCAGATCCAGCGCCTGGATGCCGGTGGTGCCCTCGTAGATCGTGGTGATGCGCGCGTCGCGCGCGAGCTGCTCCATGCCCCATTCGGCGATGTAGCCGTGTCCGCCGAAACACTGCAGCGCGTGGTAGGTGGCCTCGATCGACCACTCGGTGAGGCAGGCCTTCACGATCGGCGTGAGGAACGACAGCAGCTCGTCGGCGTGCTTCTTCCGCTCGGCGTCCGTGCTGCGTTCGATCACGTCGACCAGCGAGGCGGCGTGCAGCGCGAGCGCGCGACCGCCTTCGGCAAAGGCCTTGCACGTGAGCAGCATGCGGCGGATGTCGGCGTGGACGATCAGCGGATCGGCCGGCTTGTCCGGCTGCTTCGCGCCGCCCAGCGAGCGACCCTGCAGGCGGTCGCGCGCATACGCCACGGCGTTCTGCAGCGCCCGGTCGATGAGCCCCAAGCCCTGGATGCCGACCGCGAGGCGCGCGGTGTTCATCATGGTGAACATCGCCGCGAGGCCGCGGTTCGGCTGTCCGATGAGATATCCGGCGGCGCCGTCGAAATGCATCACGCAGGTCGACGAACCGTGGATGCCCATCTTGTGTTCGATGCTGCCGCAGCGCACCGCATTGCGCTCGCCGACGGCGCCGTCGCGCGCCACCTTGAACTTCGGCACGATGAACAGCGAGATGCCCTTCGTGCCCGGCGGTGCGTCCGGCAGGCGCGCCAGCACCAGGTGCACGATGTTGTCGGTGAGATCGTGCTCGCCGGCGGTGATGAAGATCTTGGTGCCTTCGATCGCGTGCGTGCCGTCGTCGCGCGGCACCGCCCGTGTCTTGAGCAGCCCGAGGTCTGAACCGCAGTGCGGTTCGGTCAGGCACATGGTGCCGGTCCAGCGGCCTTCGACGATGGGGCGCAGGAACACCTCGCGCTGCCACTCCTCGCCGTGGTGCTTGAGCGCCTCGGTGGCCCCGTGCGACAACAGCGGGTAGTTGCCCCAGCCCAGGTTCGCCGCGTCGATCATTTCCTTGAGCGCGGCGCCGAGGGTCTCGGGCAGGTGCTGGCCGCCGTACGCTTCGGGCGCGGTGAGTCCGGCCCAGCCGCCGTCGACGTAGTGTGCAAACGCCGCCTTGAAGCCTGCGGGCGTGCGCACCTCGCCGCTGTCCTTGTCGAAGGTGCAGCCCTCGCGGTCGCCGCTCTGGTTCAGGGGCGCGAGCACCTGCTCGGTGAATTTCGCGCCTTCCTCGAGCACCGCGTCGATCAGTTCGCGATTGGCGACATCGCCGCCGGGCAGCGATGCGAACAGCGCCTCGGCGCCGAGCACGTCGTGAAGTGCGAAACGGATGTCGCGCAGCGGAGCGGTGTAGTTGTTCATCGGTGACGCGTTCCTCGCATGGACAGGGACGCTCAGCGCAGCACGCCGGACAGGCCGGGCACGGGCGTGAGCTGGCTCTCGTGGATGAAATCGTCGCGGCGGCGGTCGGGCTCGCTGCTGGCGATGTCGCCGGCCAGCGCGTAGCGCACGCTGCGGCGTGCATCGAGCGCGGCGCGCACCGCTGCCGTGGCGTCCGGCGACGGCGCGAGCGTGACGACGACGATTTCCACCGACTCGGGGCCGACCGTCAGATCCGGCGTCCCGCGGATCGCACCGGCCTCGTGACCGCCGATGCGCAACGCCGCATCGATCGACGCAAAACGCTGCGACACGTTGCTGAAATTCTGCAGGCGCACGGCCAGCGACCACGTTCCATCCGGCAACACCGTCAGTTCCTGCACGCTGGCAGCCGGCGGAAACACGCGTTTACGCGGCCCGCCGCCGCCGCAGGCCGACAGCAGCAGACCGCAGAGCAGCAGACAGGACACAGACAGAACGAGACGACGCGCCATGGGCCATTCCGATGCGTATGGTCGAGCGCGGAATGATAGCCCGATTGTCGCGTGGCCCGGAGGACGCACCGCGCCGGCGGCCACTGGTACGGGATTTGCTCCATCAGGCACCGCACCGCATCCCACGCCATGGAGGACACGAATGAAGACACGGATCTCGCGACGCGGCACATGGCACGCCGGACGCTGGACGGCGCACGCCCGCTGGCGCGAGGATTCGCGGCTGCTGATCGTGGAGCGCGTGGAGGTCTGGCTGGCCGACGGGCGCCTGCTCGGGCGCGTGCGTGACTGCATCGCGCTGGCCGACATGCGCGCGATCGATCGGCTCGCGCGCCTGCACGCGGAGGCGATGCTGCGCAACTCGTCCGCCATCGTGCACGACAGCGGGGCGACCTGCTTGCAGGCTGCCTGACGGCCGCCTGCCGAGCGCGGGATTTGCTGCTCCCATGCCGGTGCGAAGCGAGGGCGCCGCGCAGCGGGACCCCGGCGCCGACGACCGCCACCTGCGCCGGAGGCTGCCGGCCGGAGACCCCCATGCCAGCACCGATCGCGACCGACCCGACACCCCGCCCGGCCCTGCGCCTGCTCGCCGACGAGGCGCGCGCCTTCTGGGACAGCGATCCGCTGACGCTGGCGGCGTCGATCGCGTTCTACACCTCGCTGTCGTTCGCACCGGTCATCGTGCTGGCACTGTGGATCCTCGGCGGCCTGAATCCGGGCCAGGAAGACGTGCTGATCGACCAGTTGCGCCTGGCGCTCGGCGCGCAGGTGGCGTCGGCCGCGCAGGTGGTGGTCGACAACGCCGACGCGTCGGTCTACGGCTTCACCACCGGCGGACTCGTCGCACTCGGCGCACTGCTGGTCTCGGCCACCACGGCGTTCGCGCAGCTGCAGGCGGCGATCAACCGCGTCTGGCATGTCGATCCGCCACCGCGCAACGCCGTCGTCGCGTGGCTGCGCAGCCGCGTGTTCTCGCTCGGCATGCTGGCCGCGATCGGCTTCCTGCTGATCGTGGCCCTGGTCCTGAGCGCGGTGCTCGCGCTCTTGCTCACGCGCGAGGGCACGGTGTGGATGGTGATCAACGAGGCGATCACGGTGCTGGTGCTGGCGGCCGCGTTCGCGGCGTTGTACCGCTTCGTGCCGGACGCAACGCCGCCGTGGCGCGGCGCGCTGTGGGGCGGCCTGGTCACGGCACTGCTGTTCGAGGCTGGAAAATGGGCGCTCGGCGCCTATCTGGGCACGACCACCTCGGCCGACGCCTACGGCGGTGCAAGCACGCTCGTGCTGTTGCTGCTGTGGTCGTACTACAGCGCCCTGATCGTGCTGCTCGGCAGCGCGTGCGCACATGCGATGCTGCGCTGGCAGCGCTGGGAACTGCACGCGCGCGGCTGATCCGCGGCCGCTGCACGGCGCGACGGGTTCGCTTTGGCTTGGGGAAAGGCACGGACGATGGTGGCCGAGGACGGAATCGAACCGCCGACACGGGGATTTTCAATCCCCTGCTCTACCAACTGAGCTACTCGGCCACGGGACCTGCTGCAATCCGGCCCGCAGCCCCGCCATGCAGCGGGGAGCCCGTTATTAAATCCGTTTCGCGGCAAGGCGTCAAGGTCGCGCCCGGTGGTCGCTCGCGGCCGGCGTGGACTCGCCGTCGATCGATGCGCTGAACAGTGCGGCAATGCGGCGCCCGTCCGGCGCGACGCGCGGGGCGCAGGCGGCGTCCTGACCGCATCCGGGCTCGACGTGCACCCGAGCGCGTCGTACCGTCGTCCCATTCCAGGAGTGCCCCATGGTCACCATGCCGATTCGAGCCATCCTCGTCGCGTCGCTGTTGTCGCTCGCCGCCTGCGCGACATCCGGTCCGGGCGGTGGACCGCGCGAGCGCGAGGCGGCGCAGCTGGAGCGATACCGCGCCTTCGCCGGCGCACCGGTCAAGGACTTCCACTTCTGGAACCTCGACCGCTGGGAGGTGCTCGGCGAGGCCGACCTGGTGGTGTGGACCAATCCCCGCGACGCCTACCTGCTGCATGTGCAGCGTCCCTGCACCGGTCTCGATTTCGCCAACACTATCGCGCTGACGTCGACACAGCAGCGCGTGCACGCGCGTTTCGATGCGGTGCTGTTCGACAATCAACGTTGCCGCATCGCCGAGATCCGTCCGGTGGACGGCCAGGCGGTGAAGGCGGCGCGCCGCGCGGAATCCGACGCCCAGCCGTAGACGCGATGCCGCGCAGGCTCAGGCGGGACGCAGGCGCGCGAGCAGCAGCTCGCCGCCGCCGTCGAGAATCAGGCGTTCGCCCCGGCCGTCGTTGTCGATGTGCAGGCTGTCGCCGAGGTCCAGCGCCTCGATGTCGGGACGATCCTTCACCCGCGCGCGGCCGGCGAGCACGTGCACCAGCCACTGCACGCCGCGCTCGGGCAGGAACACCATCGGGCCAACGAGCGGACGGTGCAGGAGTTCGGCCGCGACGCGACCGCGCCGCCAGATGAGGTTGAAGTCGTGCGTCGGGCCGTCGGCGAGCGTGCAGGTGGCCGCGTCCTCGCCGCGAAAGGCGATGGACCCGTGCGGCGGATTGAGCGCGACCTCGCGCCCGTCCTCGAAGCGCAGCCGCATGCCGTTGCCGCGCACGAGCACCAGCACGCGGTCGCAGCCCGGAAATGCGGAAAAGTCGCAGTCCGCGTCGATCTCGGCGATGGAAACGCGCCAGTCGTAGTCGTCGCGGTCCGGCACGCGCAGGATCTCCCGGGTCCAGCCCCGGTCGTTCTTCCAGCGCATGCGCCGGTAGTCGTGCGCCGGCAGCCGGGTGATGCGCACGGTCACAGCCCCTGCAGCGCGGCCAGTGCACGCGTGGAACGCGCCAGGCTTTCCTGCCAGCTCCAACCGACGATGGGCTCGCCGCTGACGCCGTCGCGGAAACTCTCTTCCTGGCCTTCGGCGAGCAGGTGCCGGTAGTCGATGGTGAGTTCGTCGCCTGCGGCAAGATCGCGCGCGGCAAACACGAATCCCAGGTGCAGCAGGCCGGTCGGTTCGAACGCGTGGTTGATGCAGCACTCGTCGGGCCATTCCGGAAACGAGGTGAAGCGGTCCTCGAACCAGCGCGCGCTGGCGGCGAGGGCCGCGTCCTGGTCGGGCAGCGCGAGCAGTTCGTCCCAGCGGTACACGCGCGGGATGGCGTCGGGCGCCACGACGATGCGGCCGCGCGCCACCGGCTCGTCGAGAAAGACGCCGCGGCCGGCGCCTGCGATGGTCGATGCGTCGATGCGATAGCGTGACAGGAACATGCGTGCGGCGGCCGGTGACGAAGCGCCGCAGTCTAGACGAGGCCGGTACGCGCGCGGCGCACAGGTTCGCGCCCGGCCTCCCGCCGGGCGCGAAGCACGCTGCGGTTACTGCGACTTTGCAGCCGCCGGCGCCGCCGCCGGGGCATCGGCGCCGATCGGCGCGATCCGGTCGCGGTTCTTCTCGAGCGTCTTGAGGCCGATCCCCTTCACTTCGGCAAGCTGGTCGACGCTCTGGAACGGGCCGTTCTCCTCGCGGTAGGCGACGATGGCCTGGGCCTTCGCGTCGCCCACGCCGTCGAGCACGGCGGCCAGCGTGGCCGCGTCGGCCGTGTTGATGTCCACCGTATCGGCCGCCATCGCCGGCAGGGCGAGGACCAGCGACAGCAGCAGCGAGCCGAGCATGATGCGCAACGTGTTCATCGGTGACTCTCCTTGTGTGTGTGTTTCCTGCCGCCCGGCCTCATGCCGGGCGGTGAACACAGTCTTCGCGTACGCAGGCCCGATGCGTCAGGGCGCATTTCGCGAAATCGCCCGCGAAAGCGCCGGCGCGCGCCTGCGAAAACCGCCCGCCGCGGTGCGAAAGCGGCGCATTCGCTGCCCGGCCGCGGGCAGGGGCGTAGAATCGGCGGTCTGACTTCACGGAGCCCCCGCATGGATACCGCCAAGACCGATCGCTTCGTCGCCGAGAAATGGGACGACGACATCGTTCCGCAGCTCGTCGAGTACATCCGCATCCCGAACAAGTCGCCGATGTTCGATGCCGACTGGGTCAAGCACGGCTACATGGACGATGCGGTCAAGCTGATGGAGCGCTGGGCGCGCGCGCAGGCGATCGACGGCATGACGGTGGAAGTGGTCCGGCTCGAAGGCCGCACGCCGCTGATCTACATCGAGGTGCCGGGCACGGACCCCGCGAGCGACGACTGCGTGCTGCTCTACGGCCACCTCGACAAGCAGCCGGAGATGACCGGCTGGTCGGACGATCTGGGCCCGTGGAAACCGGTGATCAAGGGCGACAAGCTCTACGGCCGCGGCGGCGCCGACGATGGCTACGCGATGTTCGGCTCGCTCGCGGCCATCCAGGCACTGAAGGCGCAAGGCGTGCCGCATTGCCGTTGCGTGGTGATGATCGAGGCCTGCGAGGAATCGGGCAGCTACGACCTGCCGCACTACGTCGATCACCTGGCCGCACGCATCGGCAAGCCCAGCCTGGTGGTGTGCCTGGATTCGGGCTGCGGCAACTACGACCAGCTGTGGTGCACCACCTCGCTGCGCGGGCTGGCCGGCGGCAACCTCAAGGTGAGCGTGCTGAGCGAGGGCGTGCACTCGGGCGACGCCTCGGGCGTGGTGCCCTCGAGCTTCCGCCTCCTGCGGCAGTTGCTGTCGCGGCTGGAGGACGAGGTCACCGGCAGGATCCTGGTCGAGGAGCTCTTCGTCGAGGTGCCCGAGGGCCGGCTTGCCCAGGCGCGCCGCGCCGCGCAGGTGCTCGACACTGCGATCTACGACAAATTCCCCTTCCTGCCCGGCATGACGCCGATGGCGGACGATCTCACCGAACTCGTGCTCAACCGCACCTGGCGTCCGGCGCTGTCGGTGACCGGCGTGGACGGCATGCCGCCGTTGTCCAACGCCGGCAACGTGCTGCGTCCGCACACCGCGGTGAAGCTGTCGCTGCGCCTGCCGCCCACGCTCGACGGCGACCGCGCCGGCAAGATCCTGACGAAGCTGCTGACAGAGAATCCGCCGAACGGTGCGCGTGTGGAATTCTCGGTGGAGAAATCGTCCACCGGCTGGAACGCGCCTGCAATGTCTGCGTGGCTGGAACATGCCATCGGCCATGCGTCGAAGGAATTCTTCGGCCAGGACGCGATGTTCATGGGCGAAGGCGGCACGATTCCGTTCATGGGCATGCTCGGCGAAAAATTTCCCGGCGCGCAGTTCATGATCACCGGCGTGCTCGGACCGCACTCGAACGCGCACGGGCCGAACGAATTCCTGCACATCCCCACCGGCAAGCGCGTCACCGCCGCGGTGGCGCGCGTCATTGCCGAACACTACGATGCAAGCGTCAAGGGCCTGACCCAGGGCGTGGGCGTCGCGGCCGGAGACACCCGCTTCGGCGATCACGGCTGCTGCTGAGGTTATTCGTCGCGTCTCCCGCGCAGCGCGAGACGATGCCGAGCTTTTCCCTTCTCCCGCGCAGCGGGGGAAGAGCCTGCCCCGGACCCGATCCGGGGTGCCGAAGGCGGAAGGGGGGCTCTTCCGCTTGAACAGATCTTCGTCACCACCCGAACACAGGAGCTACGCATGGGCATCATCGGCACCATCCTCATCGGCTTCGTCGTCGGCCTCGTCGCGCGTTTTCTCAAACCCGGCAAGGACGCGATGGGCTGGATCATGACCATCGTGCTCGGCATCGGCGGCTCGCTGCTCGCCACCTACGCCGGACAGGCGCTGGGCTGGTACCAGCCGGGCGAGACGGCAGGCTTCATCGGCGCGGTGGTCGGCGCGATCATCCTGCTGGTGCTCTGGGCCCTCGTGTCGAAGAAGAAGTGATGCGCGCGTCCCTCGCTCGCCTTGCGCTGCTCGCCTCGTCGCTTGCCATGACCGCCTGCGCAGCCGCACCCGAGGACGACAACACGCCACTTGCGCTTGCCGACAGCGCCTGGACGCTGGCGGGCGCGTCCGCCGGCCCGATGATGAAGGGCGGTGCGAGCGGCACGGTGACGCTCGCATTTGCCGCCGATCGGATCAGCGGTTCGGGCGGCTGCAACCGCTACCAGGCCACATACACCCTCGCCGGCAACACGCTGACGGTGGGTCCGGTCGGCGCGACCAAGATCGGTTGCCAGGACGAACGCGGCGAGATCGAACGCGGCTGGTTCTCGGTGCTCGGCGGACCGCTCACGGTGACCCGCGCGGGCGATCGGCTGGTGCTGCGCGATGCCGTCGGCGTGACCTACTCGCTGCTGCCGGCCAGCGCCGAAAAGTAGCGCGGGCAGGCTTCGCGCGCGGTTCGGCCGCGCGTGTCGCGGATGCGCGGCCGCGGGCCCGTCAGCCCACGGCCGCGCGCCGCGACGTGCCGAAGTAGCGCTCGATCGGCTCGGGCGCGGAAATCGCATACCCCTGGGCGTAGTCCACGCCCAGATCGCCCAGCCGCTGCCGCACCGATTCGCTCTCCGCGCACTCGGCGATGGTCTGCTTGCGCATCACGCGGCCGATGTCGGCGATCGAGCGCACGATTGCGTACGACAGCGTCGAGGTTGCGACATCCTTGACGAAGCTGCCGTCGATCTTGAAGAAATCGACATCCAGCGAACGCAGGTACCCGAACGAGCAGAACCCGGTGCCGAAATCGTCGAGCGCGAAGCGGCAGCCGAGCGCCCGCACCGACTGGATCAGTGCCTGCGCGCGCGCCAGGTCGCGCAGTGCGCTGGTTTCGGTCAGCTCGAAACACAGCCTGTGCGCCGGCAGCACGCTGCGCTGCAGGCGCGCCTGCAGGAACGGCAGGAAGGCCTCGTCCTCGATCGACGCGGCGGTGAGGTTGATCGCGCACAGGCTGACGTTGGCGGCGCTGTCCGGATGGCGCTCGAACCAGCGCAGCGTGCGATCGATCACGTGCCGGTCCAGTCGCACTCCGAGGCCGAAGCGCTCCGCCGCCGGCACGAACTGGCCCGGCAGCAGCAGGTCTCCCGAGTCCGGATCGCGCATGCGCAGCAGGATCTCGAAATGGCGCTGCTCGCCCGGCACCGCGCGCAGCGGCGCGATGGTCTGGCAGAACAGGCGGAAGTGGTCGTGTTCGAGCGCATTGTCGATGCGCAGCGCCCAGCGCATCGCCTCGGAGCGCTCGTGCACCTCGCCCTGACGGCCGGGCTCCAGCGCCACCACGCGGTTGCCGCCGCGCTCCTTCGCCGCAAAGCACGCGGTGTCGGCCTGTGCGAGCAGGGTGCTGAACTCCACGTCGTCGGCGCGGAACGGGACCACGCCGATGCTGACGGTGCTCGTGCTCACGTGCGCATCGGACACGAACCGGTAGGCCGCCACCGCATCGCGCAGATCGTGGGTGCGCTGCAGCGCGGACGCCACGTCGCAATGGCGCAGCAGCACCGCGAACGCGTCGCCGCCGACGCGCGCGAGTACATCGCCCGGCGCCAGGCGCGATTCGAGCACGCCGCTCACCGCGGCGATGAGACTGTCGCCGACGGCGTGCCCGAGGGTATCGTTGACGATGCGGAAGCGGTCCATGTCGATGTACGCCAGCGCCATCGGCTCGCCGGGACCGGCCTGCACGAGGCCGCGCACGTGCGCCTCGAACGCGGTGCGATTGGCCACGCCGGTGAGCGGGTCGGTGGTGGCACGGCGGATCAGCCGCGACGACGCGAGGCGGTTCTCGAAGATGGTGACCGACAGCAGCTGCGGGATCAGCGCGATGACGCACATGAACAGCGTGAGCAGTGCCGAATCGCCGAGCGTGGCCGGCGGCGTGAAGCCGGCGAGGCCCAGGCCCGCCACCGTCGCCAGCAGCATCGACATCGCGGCGTTGGCCACCGCGGTGAAGACCGGCTCGAACCGCACCGCCGACAGGATCAGCGCCGCGAGCGGCAGGCTGGTCAGCGCCAGCGCGTAGCCGTTGCCCGAATCGCCGGCCCACAGCACCACCGCCAGGCCGCCGCCGAGGCTCGCTGCCAGCAGGGTCTTTTCGCCCACGCCGCCGTAGCGGAACGAGGATTCGCCATGCAGGATGCGGGGCGCGGGCAGCGCCAGCAGCAGCATCGCCGGGGTCACGGCGATGATCCCGAACAGGTCGCCCATCAGCCAGCGCAGCGCCGCCTGCACCGCGAGGTCCGGCGCCACCATGCCCGCGTGCACCATGCCGGCGCTGCCGATCACGGCGCTGGTCACCGCCATGATCGCGCCGCCGGCCATCAGCACCCAGCCGGTGCCGAGCGACAACCGCCCCAGCGCATGCGGATGGAATCGCCGGACATATCCGGCCCCGAGCAGCCCGCCGAGCACGTTGCTCGCGATCGAATACGGCACGAACAGCCACGGCGCCGGTGCCAGCAGCAGATGCGTGAGCAGCACCGCCACCGCGGCGAACGGCCACCAGCGCAGGCCGAACACCAGCAGCGCGCCGTACGCGATGCCGGTGGACGGCCAGATCAGCGTGATGTCGTTCGGCGAATCGACGTAGAACAGCGCGACGCCCGCCGCGGCCACATAGGCCGCCACCAGCAGCAGGAAGCGGGCGGCGGCACGAATGGGGGGCGTCATAGCCTTCGAGTGTACGCCCCGATCACGCGGCCGGCGTGGCGCACGACGTCAGAATTCGCAAATCCTGGTGACGGATGCGGCGACGCGTTCGTGCACCCGCCACGCGCCACGACGCGGCCCGGCCCTGCTACAGTTTTGCGTCGCCCGCCAGCCCGCGCCCGGAACCGCATGCCCCGCAAGATCGTTCGCCGCAACTCCGCCATCCACGGCAATGGCGTGTTTGCCGTCGCCGCCCTCCCCGCCGGCGCACGCGTGGTCGAATACCGCGGCAAGCGCATCACGCACGCACAGGCGGACCGCAAGTACGACGGCACGCTCGATTCGGGCCACACCTTCCTCTTCACGCTCAACGACAAATACATCGTCGACGCGAACGAGGGCGGCAACATCGCGCGCTGGCTCAACCACAGCTGCGATCCGAACTGCGAATCCGAAGTGGTGGTCGATCGCAACGGCGACGAGAAGAAGGATCGCGTGTTCATCAAGACCCTGCGCGCGATCGCGCCGGGCGAGGAACTTACCTACGATTACGGCATCGTGCTGGAGGTGCCGCACACGCGGCGGCTCAAGCAGCTGTGGGCGTGCCGCTGCGGCGCCGCCGAGTGCACCGGCACGATGCTCAAGGACAAGCGCCGGGTGTGAGCGCGCGCTGCGGCGCGGGCATCACTTGCGTCCGAACGGCCACTTCAGACGCGACAGGGCCGACGCCGGGGCCTTTTCCGGCTCCGGCGCCGCGCGCGGCGGGCGCGGCGACCATTCCAGGCGGCCGATGCTGTCGTAGGCGTTGACCACGTCGAACACGTCCACCATCGAGGCGCCGCTCATGCGCGCGATCTCGTGCAGGCGCGTCGGCACCTTCATCGCGGCCGTGATCGGCCCGTGCCGGTAGAAGTCCGGATCCAGCAGCAGCGGCTCGCGCACGAGGTAGGTGCCGCCGGGATCCAGGCGCGAGTGCAGCGTGCCGCCCGAACGCAGCAGCGCGGTCAGCCAGCGCAGCTCGTCGTAACCGCGCGCAGGTTCGGTGAGGCGCACGCGGGCGAGTTCGACACCGGCCACGCCGGCAACGCGATCGGCCGGAATGCCGTGTTCGACGTACGGCGCCAGTTCGCCCAGCTGGCCCGCGGCGTGGAACTGCCGGCGCAGCGGATCAAGCGTGATCGCCGGCGCCTCGTCCAGACGCAGCTGCACGGGGCTGGCCACGGCGTCTTCCTGCAGGAAATCGAGCAGCGGACGCGGCGCATCGTCCTTGAGCCTGCGCGCCGCGGTGCCGCCGACGGCGGCACCGGACGGACGCGGGATCGGGTCGGCATCGACGGTCGACACGCCCACCAGGCTCGCGGCCATGCGCTCGCGTGCATCGTCGCGGCGATGGTCGCTGCGCGCCGTGCGCCCTTCGGTTTCGTCCACCTGCGTATCGTCCCCGACGAGGGGACCCAGTTCCACCGGCTCGGCGAGCGGATCGCCGTACAGCATGTGGTCGAGATCCTGCACCGGCGCCTCGCGCACCACCGGTGCGCTCGCAGCGGCCGGTTCGGCTGCGTCCCAGACGTCGGCGTCGCTGCGACCGGTGGGGATGGTCTCCTCGATCTGCCGCGTGTAGAAATCGTCGCCGAACGATTGCACCGGCGCCGCCGCCGTGCTCGACGCTCCGGCGGCGTTGAACACCGCCACGATCTGGTCGAGCTTCAACGGCCGCCGCAGGACCATGCCCTGCACCACCAGGGCATCGGGCTCGGCCAGCACGGCGAACGGAATGCCGCCGGCCTGACAGCGCGTCTGGGTGGCATCGGCGGCAAGGCTGCCGGGTTCGACCACGATGAAATCCGCCTCGTGCTCGCCACCCCAGGTCCAGTCGTGTTGCAGCCGCGTCCCGCCCATGCGCAGCAGCAGGCGCAAATGCGCGATGGTTTCTTCGGTCGCACCGACGACGGCGAGGAACTTGGGGGGCTTGGTCAAGGCGTTTTTCCGGGAGCAGACGGCCTGATGCACGAATTCGTCATGGACATCCTGCCATTTGCCGATGAAAGTCGCACCCCGAGGTTGCCTCGTGTGGCACCCGGGCGCGCGAGAATAACGGAACGGCGTCGATCCAAGGCACATGCGCAAGATTGTTCACATCGACATGGACGCGTTCTACGCCTCGGTCGAGCAGCGCGACGACCCCGCGCTGCGCGGCCGCCCCGTGGTGGTGGCGTGGAAAGGCCGGCGTTCGGTGGTGTGCGCGGCCTCGTACGAAGCCCGCACCTTCGGCGTGCGTTCTGCAATGCCGGCGCTGACGGCGGAACGGCTCTGCCCGGATGCGGTGTTCGTGCCGCCGGATTTCCCGCGGTATCGCGAGGTGACGCGCCAGCTGCACGCGATCTTCCGCCGCCACACCGCGCTGATCGAGCCGTTGTCGCTGGACGAGGCCTACCTCGACGTCACCCGCGACCTGAGCGGCCTTGCCACGGCCACCGCGTCGGCCAGCGCCATCCGCAGCGCGATCCGCGAGGAAACACGGCTCACCGCGTCGGCCGGCATCGCGCCGAACAAGTTCCTCGCCAAGATCGCGTCGGACTGGCGCAAGCCCGACGGCCAGTTCGTGATCCGGCCGCACCAGGTCGACGCGTTTCTCGCACCGCTGCCGGTGGGCCGGCTGCCGGGAGTGGGCAAGGTCACGCAGGCGCGACTCGCCGCGCTCGGCATCGCCAGCGTCGGCGATCTGCGCGGCGTCGACGCACGCGTGCTGCAGCAGGCGTTCGGCAGCTACGGGCAGCGCCTGCACGAACTGTCGCGCGGCATCGACGAACGCCGCGTGGTCTCCGAGCGCCCGACGCAATCGATCTCGTCCGAGGACACCTTCGCGGTCGACCTGCCGCTGGCCGGGCTCGACGAGGCGATCGCGCAGCTGGCCGCAAAGACCTGGGCCGCGGCGCAGAAGGAAACCGAACGCGTCGGCCGCACCGTGGTGCTCAAGCTCAAGACGCGCGAGTTCCGCATCCTCACCCGCAGCCTGACGCCGCCGCAGCCGCTGGCGAACCTCGACCAGTTCACCCGTGTGGCGCTGGACCTGCGCGCGCGCGTCGCGCTGCCGGACAGCACGCGTTATCGCCTCGTCGGTGTCGGCCTCGGCAACTTCACCGCGCGCGACGGGCTCGCACATGCAGGGGACCTGTTCGGACCCTGATCCGGCCCCGCCACCGTCGAAGGTTCCGCCACGCTGCCTGCGTGCGCGAACGCACCCGGCGCCGTGCCTGCCGCCCGCGCCCGCCGTGTCGGCACATCGGAACCGCGCGGCGGATTGCCTCTGCTTCACACATCGCCGGCCCGCGATTGCGTATGCTGCGCTTCGCCGTCCTGCGAGTGTTCCCGCATGTTGTTTCGTCGTGCCGCGCTGCTGCTGTCGTGCCTGTTGGTCTCGCTGAACACGGGCGCCGCAGCGGAGGAACCGGTCGTGCTGGACACGGTGCTGGTCAGCGGCACGCAATCCGGACCCGGCCTGTGGCAGGTCCGCCGCGGCGACCACGTGCTCTGGATTCTCGGCACCCTCTCGCCGCTGCCGCGACGCATGGACTGGTATTCCGAACCGGTCGAGCAGGCCGTGGCGGCGTCGCAGCAGGTGCTCGCGATGCCGGGCGTGGATTTCGACGCGGGCGTGGGCCCGGTGCGCGGGCTGTTCCTGCTGCCGTCGCTGTTCGCCGCGCGCCGGATCCCGGACGACGGGACACTCGAGGCCGTGCTGCCGCCCGAGCTGCATGCCCGCTGGGACGCGCTCAAGCGCAAGTACATGCCGCGCCGCAGCAAGGTGGAACGCTGGCGACCGATCTTCGCCGCCGCTGCGTTGTATGAGGAGGCGATCGAAGATGTCGGGTTGCGCCAGAAGGACGTGGTCTGGCCGGTGGTGCGCAGGATCGCGAAAAAGAACGGCATCCCGATCGTCGAATCCGACGTGCAGGTGACGATCGCGGCGCCGCGCGAAGCGATCGCCGAATTCACCGCCAACGGCCTGGACGACACTCAATGTTTCGCGCGCACGCTCGAGCGGCTGGAAACCGACCTCGGCGCGATGAAGGCACGCGCCAATGCCTGGGCCGACGGCAACATCGAAGCACTGCGCGCACTGCCGTTTCCTGACCAGAACGCCGCCTGCCGCGAGGCCATCCTCGCGGCGAGCGTGGCGGAAAAGAACGGCATGCGCGATCTCCCGCAACGCGTGCAGGCGGCCTGGCTCGCCAGCGCCGAAGCGGCGCTGCGGTCCCACACCCGCACGTTCGCAGTGCTGCCGATCGCGCGCCTGCTCGCCGAGGACGGCTATCTCGCGCCGTTGCGCGAACGCGGCTACGAGATCGTCGCACCGCAATGAAGCATGCGCGTCAGCGCGCCGCGCTTTCCGCGCTTTCCGCGCTTTCCGCGCTTTCCGCGCGCTCCACGCGGCAGGCATAACACCCGGGCCTGGCGTTGTGCAGATGCAGGTAGGCGATGCGCCGATCCGCAAACAGCCGCTCGATGGCCCGCGCCGCGTCCGCGCCATCGCACACTTCGGCCGCGTGCATGCAGCCATGTGCGTCGTACGCGCGCAGCGACAGCGGACGGCGCCGGATCGCCTCGGGAATCTCGCCCGGCTGCGGGGTTGCGGCGACCGCACGCTCGCTCACGAAGATCGGGCCGGACGCGCGGTACGGCCCGTCGACGGTGTGGTGGGCGTAGTGCAACAACAGCACGCGCTCGCCGGGCTCGGCGTCGGCGAGGCTCACGCGGCACGGATAGCCGGGCGAAACCTCGGCCACGCGACGTTGCATGCCGCGTTCGGCCAGCTGCGCGTCGCTGAGCGCATGCAGTGCGGCGAACTGGTCCGCATCGAGCGGAACAAGGCGGAAAGACGCTGTGGAATCGGCGGGCATCGGACGCTCCGGCAATGACGAAGGCGCCAGCATCGCGCGACGCCGCCTTGTGTACTCGCCGGATCCGGCCGTCGCACGCGGTCAGCGGCGGTAGTGCGGCAGGCGTCCGCCGAACCGTGGCACGTCGCCGTTGTTCCGGAATCGGCAATCGCGCTTGCGATGCGAGGTGACACGAACGGACGAAGGCCGGGCCGACGGCCGTGCGGAGCGCGCTCGACGGAATCATGGCAACTGCATGGCACAAGCTCGGGCGGCGCGCGGTTGCCGGCGTCGCCGTGCGCACGCTACCGTGCATCCTGGCGCGAGGAGAGCTCGACATGCGACAGCGCAACGGAGCCAGGCCATGATCGTCATCCTGCACGGCTGGAGCGATGCCTCGACCTCGTTCGAACCGCTCGCGCGCACGCTGGCCGAACTGGGCCTGCGCTCGCAGGTCCGGCGCATCTTCCTCGGCGACTACGTCAGCATGGACGACGACGTCACCTTCGACGACATCGTCGTCGCCATGCAGCGCGCTTGGCGCGAAGCCAAGCTGCCCACCGGTGCGCGCTCGGTGGACCTCGTCGTGCACAGCACCGGCGCGCTCGTCGCGCGCTACTGGATGACGCGGTTCTTCAGGCCCGACACCAATCCGATCCACCGCCTGCTCATGCTGGCGCCGGCGAACTTCGGCTCGCCCCACGCGCACAAGGGCCTGAGCTTCCTCGGGCGCGTGGTGAAAGGCTACAAGGCCAAACGCCTGTTCCACACCGGCCGCCAGATCCTGCGCGGGCTGGAGATGGCCAGCGCCTTCACCTGGGATCTGGCGCGCACCGACCGCTTCGATCCGAAGCAGCGCTGGTACGGCCGCGACCGGGTGCTGGCGACCGTGCTCGTCGGCACGAAGGGCTACTCGGGTATCGCGGCCGCGGCCAACACACCCGGATCGGACGGGACGGTGCTGGTGTCCACGGCCAACCTCGACCCGTCCTACATGCGCTTCGATTTCGCGACCACGCCCGAGGCACCGACGCTCGAGATCCTGTCCCCGAACGGCGCGACGGCGTTCTGCCGCATCCCGCGCGAGAATCACAGCACCATCGCGCGCAAGGACGGCAACTTCGCCAACCCCGTCACGCCCACACTCATCGCGGCCGCGCTGACCGTGGACGACGCCGGCTTCGATGCCCATCTGGCCGAGTTGTCGCGCATCAACGCCGAGCATCGGCGCGAGGAGGCGGCGACGCCGTACACGCACGGCTACCAGAACACCGTGTTCCGCGTCGACGACAACCACGGAGCGATGGTCCCGGACTATTTCATCGAAGCCTTCGCCCGCACCGCGGACGATCGCGACGAAGACGCAGCCGTCACCGCGAAGATCCAGAACGACATCATCGCAAGCGTCCAGATCAACCAGGTGTTTTCGTCGTTCCGCGCGATCAAGATCAATTGCGACCGCCTGCAGACCCTGCTCATCGACCGCAACCGGCCGCTGAACCTGCGCATTACCGCAAGTCCGGAGTTCGGCGAAACCGGCTCCGTCGGCTACAACACGCTCGACTACCATGCGACCGGCAGCCTGCGCATCGACGTCGGCGAGCTCGGCCGCATCTTTCGTCCGGATCGGACGCTGCTGGCGCAGCTCGTCATCCGCCGCCACATTGCCGACAGCCTCGTCTCGTTCCGCGACGCGCCGGACTAAGCAGCGGGTCGCCGTTGCGCGGCCCACGGGCTGCGCGGCCGACGGGCGTCCCCAGCCTATGCGCGACAAGGCGCGACGGCGCAGCCGCATCCGCATCCGCATCCGCATCCGCATCCGCAAATTCTGCGCCGTGTGCTCGATGTCGCTGCGCGAGAGCGTCGCGGTGCCGCGCGCAGCGTCCGCGCGCACGATCGCGTCACGCGCCGGCCTGCCGGGTCAGTGCGCACACCGCATCCGGGCAGACGAGTCGTTATGCTTGCGGCCTGATCCGCAACGCACCGGCGGCATGACCACGCTCTTCATCTCCGATCTGCACCTGGACGCCGACCGTCCGGACATCACGGCGCTGTTCGTGGACTTCCTGGCACACGAAGCGGCGCACGTGGACGCGCTGTTCGTGCTGGGCGACCTGTTCGAAGTGTGGATCGGCGACGACGACGATGCGCCACTGGCGCGCGAGGTCGCACGCAGTCTGCGAACGGTCGCAGCGCACGGCGTGCCGGTGTCGTTCATCCGCGGCAACCGGGATTTTCTGCTGGGACGCGACTATGCCGAACAGGCGGGATTCGCGCTGCTGCCCGATCCGTGCGTCGTGTCGCTGTACGGCGAGGCCGTGCTGCTGCTGCACGGCGACCTGCTGTGCACCGACGACACCGATTATCTGGCCGTCCGCCGCCAAGTGCGCGACCCCGCGTGGCAACACGCGCTGCTTGCGCGGTCGCTCGCCGAGCGCCGCGCCTTCGCGCTGCAGGCCCGGAGCACGAGCGCGTCCCGGCAGGCATCGATGGCGCTCGAGACCGGCGACGCGACGCAGACCGCCGTCGACGACGCGTTCCGCCGCTTCGGCGCACGGCGCATGGTGCACGGCCACACGCATCGACCGGCCGTCCACGACACGACCCTCGACGGCATGCCTCGCCAACGCATCGTGCTCGGCGACTGGTACGAACAGGGCAGCGTGCTGCGCTGGGAGCGGTCCGGCGAGGTGGCGTTGTCGCGTCTGGGCTGAGAGCGAGCGACTTCATCGAAGTCGGTTTGGGTCAGACCGAATCTCGCAGATGCACGGTGACGCCCGACGCGGACGCCCATTCTCGTTCGGACCAATTCGTTTGAATGACGGCGGGGATATGCGTGTGCATCGCTGACGCCGGATTCTTCCGGAATGCCGCGTTCGCGCGTACCGGCCATCGCGCAGACGAGTCCGGCGGTTGCCTCGGCGCAAACCACATACTTTCCCTGTTCACACGCAACACGCGCCCGCAGGGGAGCTGCCGACCGTCATGTGCAAGCGGGCGGCCAGCCCGGCACTTGTCGTTGCGGCGGGAAAATCCCTTGCGGCAGGAACCCGTGGTGCGAGTGGTTCGGCACCGGAAAGCCGCGAATCGATGCGGCACATACGTGCCCCGCCCTGTCGCTCTCCTCACTCCGCGCTTGAGGTCGTCATCCGCCAACAAATGGAGAAGAGCCGAGTGAGGCAAAAAGAAAGGGGCGCCGAAGCGCCCCTTTCAATACATCATGTCACGCGAAGCTTACTTGCGGCGGATGCCCACCACCAGCAGACCCAGCGCGGCCAGCAGGCCGATCAGGGACAGCTGCGACCACATCGAGCTGGCCGGCACCACGTTCGGCTGCGCGATCGGCGGCGGCGCCGTGGCAGCTACCGACGACAGCGGATAGTCGACTGCGGAGAACGCGGGATCGTTGGTCGTGCAGTCGAGCGAGCCGACCGCGGCCGGCGCGTCTTCCGCCGGAACCGTGCACTCGACGTTAACAGCCTGGCTCGCACCACCGGCGAGGTTACCCACGCCACCCGACGCCAGCGAGAATGCCGGATCACCGGAGACCGAGCAGTTGAACGTCAGGGCCAGATCGCCAGCGTTCGTGATCGTGACCGACGTGTTCTGCACCGAACCCGGGGCACCGTTGCAGGTCAACGCCGAACCCGGAGCCGGGGTCGAGGTGAACTCGGGGGCCGGAACCGGCGTGCCGGCCGGAGCCGACAGGTTGAACACCTTCTGCGTCGCAGCACTCGCGTCATCCAGATCGCAGGTCAGCGTGGCGCTGAGCGCCGAGTTGGCAAGCGTCACCTGGAGGTCGATCGTGTCTGCCGGCGGAACGACAGCCGTGCCGTTGAGGATCTGGAACGCACCCGGATTGGCGCCGCCCAGCACGCAGTTGTCGATCGTGCCGGTACCGACCGTGCCCGAACCGACGGTCACGTCGATGTCGGCAACGGTATTGGTACCCGACGTACCGCCCGGGAACACGACGTTCGGATCCGGATTGAAGGCCAGGATGATATCCGGCGGCGCGTCGGAAACGGTGATCTCACCATCATTTTCTGTATGCGGGCCCGGACTCGGGTTAGCGTCTGCGTCGGAATAAAGCGCGTTGTTCAAGTCGAGCGTGAACACGTCGCCATCGGCAACACCGGCATCGAGCGTGAACGTCAGGTTGCAAGTGACCTTGTCGCCCAACACCGAGCTGTCCGGCGTGCCGTCGATGATCGTGATAGTTCCCGCGCCATCGTTCACGCCGCAGATACCACCGTCAACATTCTGAGAAACGACATCGAGATTCGCGGTGTCGTAGCTGAGCGTGGCCTGGTAACCCACAGTGACGCCATCGCCCACATAGGTCACGGCAATCTGGGCCGGTGTGGTACCACCGCCGCCGACGAGGCCAGCACCATCGCCGACCGAGATGGTCGCCGCCGACACCGAACCAATCGCGGCAAAGCCGATAGCCAACGCGAGGCTA
Organism: Chiayiivirga flava; assembly: GCF_014202825.1. Lineage (GTDB taxonomy): Bacteria > Pseudomonadota > Gammaproteobacteria > Xanthomonadales > Xanthomonadaceae > Chiayiivirga > Chiayiivirga flava. The sequence goes on from NZ_JACHHP010000001.1 coordinate 1,008,538, forward strand.
GTCTTGCCGAACAGCCTGTTTACATTCTTCATCTGACGTCACTCCGTAAACAAAAAGTTATTTAACTCGTTCCTGACCAGGCTTCGCCAGGTCGCTTCCGTTCCCAACGACCTTCGTGGTCGCACGGATCGGGTTTGCATTGGCGTCGGACACCAGGAACTGCGAGATCTCAAGACCTTTCTGCACATTCCCATCGAACGAAATACGACCGACCGAGACCAGACCGGCCGGCAGTTTTTCATTGGAATCGCTGAAAACGAGACCGACGATTTCATTCTTGTTGACGCGGCACTGACCAGAATGCGACTTCGGCAATTCGGCAACGCAAGACTTCACATTAACCTGTTCCGGGGAAATTCCTTCCGGAAGGCGGATATTGAACTGGAAGCCGACGGCTTCACCGTTGGTCGAAAAGTCGAGCGCGTGCGACGAGCGACCCTTCGCGCTGCCCGAGGTAACAAGCAGTTCGTCCGAGAACGCACTCGTCGAAACCATGGCGAGGACCGCGCCTGCACCGATAGCAAGAATAAGCTTAGACATGACTTTCTCCAGTGCTCAGTCGATTACGGGCAAGCGCCGCCGTCGAGAATCAGGTTGGTGACACAGGTACGATCGAACACGTTGATCGCGCCGTCTTCGGTGCAGTCAGGCTGACCTGCAGCGAGCGTGCCGTTGACAATCTCGTTTGTCACCGCGGTGCGGTCAAACACGTTGATCGGCTCGGTGCCATTCACATCACCACGGCACAGACGACCAATCGGGGTATCCGCCGAGCGCGTCGACTCGAACGCATCGACGCGAACGGTGCCGGCGCCGCCAGCGATCACGCCGAGCGAGTGCGATTCGATCGTGCCTGCACCTGCGGCGCCCGCCGGGATGCTGCCCGTGAACGTCTGGTTGCCGGCGACTTCGGCCGAGAACGAGGTGCCGGCTTCGTACGCGAGCTCGATGGAGTACCACTTGTTGGCAACGATGCCGGCGACTTCGCCCGCGGCCGCGCCATTCTGTTCGAACACGAACTCGCCCGCCGCCGCGTCGTAATCGACGCCGAGGACGACCGCGCCGCCGTTATCGTCGGCATCGGTGGCCTGGAAGACGGTCGTGGTGCCGGTCGTGCCGGTGTGCACGTAGAAACGTGCGCGATAGACGCTTTCGCCGTCCGGCGCGTTGTTGGTGACGAAGTTGGCTGCGCCACCGGCGCCGGCCAGACCGCATTCGCCGCTGTAACGCGCAACGCCATCGCCCGGATCGCCGGCCGTCGGGGCACCGGTGACCGAGCCACCGCCGTTCTCGACGCTTTCCCAGTTCGCGGTGGTGCAGGCGAACGCGCTGCTCATCGGGATGGCTGCGAGGAGTGCCGCAGCCAGGAGCTTCCTGGAAGTAACTTTCATGATCGTCCTCTCTACTTGCGAGTGTTGATGCCGATTGGGTCCTAGCCAGCAAGCCCCTGCGAACGGGCAGACAGTAGCACAGTCTGAACGCTTCGCAAACAGCCCCCGGAGAGGCCCGGAATTGCCGGAACTTTCGGGTCGACGCAGCTCGGCCCTGTCTACAATACGCAGCCCTCACGAAAAAAAGGTCACGCGCCGCGTGCCGATGTCCGAGGCCCGGTTCCGGGCGCTGGTGGTGATCCCAGCCTACAACGAAGCGCGTGCCATCGCCGACATCGTGCAGCGCTGCGAACCGGGGCGCGACGGGCGGGCGGTGCTGGTGGTTTCCGACGCCAGCACGGACGACACCGCGGTGCTGGCGCGCGAGGCCGGCGCCTGCGTGCTGGAGCTGTCGCAGCAGATCGGCGCCTGGGGCGCCACGCAGACCGGCTTCCGCTATGCGATGCGGCACGGATTCGGGCAGGTGATCAGCATGGATGGCGATGGCCAGCACGATCCGGCCTGCATCCCGACGCTGCAGACGCTGCACGCGGACAGCGGCGCGGACGTGGTGATCGGCACGTTTGCCGAGCGCCTGAGCCCGGCCAAGCGCCTGGCCTGGCGCTGGTTCCGGGCGCTGACCGGGCTGAAGGTGGAGGATCTGACCTCCGGCCTGCGCGTGTACAACCGCCGCGCGATCCGCCTTTTGGCCTCGGCCGAGGCGACGATGCTCGACTACCAGGATGTCGGCGTGCTGCTGCTTCTGCGAAGATACGGCCTCTCCGTGCATGAGGTTCCGGTCACGATGCATCCGCGCCGCGACGGCAAATCCCGCGTGTTTTCGTCGTGGCTGACGGTGGCGCGCTACATGGCCCACACCACGGTGCTGTCGCTGGCGCGCGGCGGCGCCACACCGCGCCGGCGCGGCGCGCAGGACACGCACGCATGACGGCCGGCTTTACCTCCGCGGTGCTGGGCGTGGCGATCGCGGTCGGCATCCTGTGGCTGGTGCGGCGCGACCGCATGCACGGCGGCTACGCGCTGTGGTGGCTGGCCGTGGCGATCGGCGCGCTGTTGATCGGCTTTTTCCCGGGCGTGATCGATTGGGTGGGTGCGAAGCTCGGCGTGCACTATCCGCCGATGCTGCTGGTGCTGGGCGCGCTCGCGGCCATCGTGCTCAAGCTCGCCGCGGCCGACATCGACGCGACGCTGCGCGAGCGTCGCCTGCGGCGACTGTTGCAGAAGGTCGCCATCCTCGAACTCGAACTGAAGACGCTGCGGATGGAGCTCGACGTGCGCGACGCGGCCGCGCAGGCGGCCCGCGACCCGGTGTCGCCGGCCGTCGACGCGTCCGCCGCTCCGATCCGCCGCGCCGCGGTCTGAAGGCACCGGGCGCGTTGCGCATCCTGCATCTGGGCAAGTTCTATCCGCCGCATGCCGGCGGGATCGAGCGTTTCGTCGCCGAGCTCGCGGCGGCGCAGCGGTCCGCCGGCCACGCCGTGGCGGCGCTGGTGCATGCCAGTCCGGGCGTCGCCACGCCGACACGCCGCGTCGACGCCGACGGTGTCGAGGTGCATGCCGTGCCGTGCCACGGCCAGCTCCTGTTCGCACCGGTCAGCCCCGGATGGGCGGTACATTTTCGCCGATTGATGGATGAGTTCCGGCCGGACCTGTTGCACGTTCATGTCCCGAACGTGTCGGCCTTCTGGCTGCTCGCCTCGCGCCGCGCACGGCGCGTGCCGTGGGTGCTGCACTGGCACGCCGACATCCCGGCAGACAGCGGGCAGATCGCGCTGCGGCTCGGCTATCCGCTGTACCGGCAGTTCGAGCGCCGGCTGGTCGAACGCGCGGACGTGGCGGTGGCGACATCGCACGCGTACGCGCAGGCGAGCGTGCCGCTGCGGTCGCACGCGCGACGCGTGGCCGTGGTGCCGCTGGGGATGGGCGACGCGCCCGCGCCCGGCATCGCGCCCGCGTGGCCGGGCGCAGGGCTGCGCCTGCTCGCGGTCGGACGGCTGAGCTACTACAAGGGCTTCGAGATCCTGCTGCGGGCACTGTCGGACGTACCGGACGCAAGCCTGCTGCTCGTCGGTGCCGGCGACGGGGCCGCTGGCCTGCAGGCAACGGTGCAGGCGCTCGGATTGCAGGCACGGGTGCGGCTCGCCGGTCACCTCGACGATGCGGCGCTCGAAGCCGCCTACCGTGCATGCGATGTGTTCTGCCTGCCGTCGCTCGATCGCGCCGAGGCCTTCGGCATGGTGCTGCTGGAGGCGATGCGGGCCGGCAAGCCGATCGTTGCCTCCGATATCCCCGGATCGGGCGTCGGCACGGTGGCCGGGCCGGACAACGCGCTGCGCGTTGCGCCTGGCGATGCGGGGGCACTGGCCGACGCGATCCGCACGCTGGCCGAGTCGGCCGCGTTGCGGGAGCGTCTGGGCACCAGCGGACGTCTGCGCTGGGAGCGCGAGTACCGCATCGGCGCGGTCAGTGCGGCGATGGACGCGGTGTATCGCTCGGTGTGTTCCGGTCACGCCACAGCAGGCTGAGCCAGAACACCAGGGCCGGCACCATCTGCAGCACGATGCGGTTGAGGCTGGTGAGGTTCTGCGCCCAGCGCGACGCGTCGGTGAAGAAGAACAGCACGAACAGGAACGCGAATCCGAACGCGAAGAACCAGCCGAGCGCCGCGACCGAGGGCTGCCGCAACGCGCCGCGACCGAACCACAAGACCAGCGGCGCCGCGTACCAGAGCAGGTTCCAGTTCTCGCGCAGGAACAGCGATTCGAGCACCGGGCCCGTCACCGCGCGCCAGTGCAGATCGAGCGTGCCCAGACCCGGAACCACGGCCACGCCCCAGCCCAGCGTGACCCAGCCCAGGCCGGGCAGCGGCAACGACAGGCCGCCGAACGGCAGGCTGATCGCGAACACCGCCAGCGCCGCGGCCAGCGCGATCCAGCGCCCGCGCCGCGGCAACTGCGCGAGCAGCACGGCCGCGCCCAAGCAGGCGAACCAGATCGCGCCCTCGTGCTTGAGCGCGGGCAGCAGCGCAGCGGCGAGCAGCGCAAGCGCGGCGTCCTGCCAGCGTCGGGTCCGCAGCCACTGTTCGGCCTGCGCTGTCGCCACGAGCAGCATCGCGGCCACCCACAGATCGGCGTAGCCGGCGAGCGTCGCGTGCGCGAGCACCAGCGGCAGGGTCAATACGAAACCCGCGACCGTGACGGCGGGCAGCACGTCCACGCCCGCACGCCGCTGCAGGCCGAACAACGCCAGCCCCAGCGCCAGCCAGGCACCGGGCCAGAGTAGATGCACCGCCGGTTCGTGCCAGCCGCCGGAGGCACTGGCCATCCACACCGCCAGCCGCGGCAAGGTGTCCGGATAATGCGCCGCCAGCACCGCGATGCCGCTGCCGGGCGTGGCCGCAAGCCACGCCCGCGGCGGCAACGGCGGCACCAGGTGCCCGGCGAAATACCAGCCTTTCGCTTTCGCGAACCACGCGTTCCACGCGTCCCAGGCGAGTGCGGGCAGCGCCACCGACTGCAGCACGATCAGCACGCCGAAGGCCGCGACCAGCAGCGCCACCGCCCACGCCGTCCGGCGGCGTCGCGTTGCCGCCGCGTCGAGCGCGTGCGGGGGCTCGCCGGAGTCGGGCACGTCCTGCGAACGACGGCGCTGCATCAGCAACAGCGCAAGGCCGCCGAGCAGCACGATTCCGGCCAGCCACCCCGCCGTGGCCGCGAACAGATCCTCGGTCGTGCCGCGCTCGGGATACCAGCGCAGGGCCATGCCCCAGGCCGTGCACCCGACAAGAAATCCCGCACCGACGGCGATGCACGCCCGTCCCGGCGCCGGACGCGCACCGAACAGCAGGCGGCACAGCAGTCCGCCCGCCGCCCACGGCAGCAGCAGTGCCAGCAGTGCCGCCGAGACGTTCACTTCGCCACCCCGGCCGACCCCAGGCGGTAGGCGGCGAGGCGCTCGCCGCGCCACAGCGGGATCGCGGCGCGCGGTCGGTCGTCGAGCTGCACGGTGGCGGCATCCGGGTGAAACTCGCTGCCGTCGCCGCCGGCCACGACAAGCACCGCATCGTTCAGCGTGGCGCGTGTGGCGAATCCGCGCAGATCGAGCAATTGCGCCACGTCGCGCTCGCGCAGCAGATAGACGGTGTAGTCGCGCTGGAACGGATCGCCGTGCACCACGACCCGATCGCGCGCGCCCAGCACCGCGCGCAGCTGCGCCGCTTCGGCCACCAGCGCCGGGTCGGCGCCGAGCGGCGGCACGGCGCGATGCGCGATGCGCGCCTCCGCGCTGCGCACGGCGCGCGTCCGGTCGAGGAGATCGCGCCCTGTGTCGAGCGCGAGCACGCCGACGCCGATCGCCACCACCGCCGGCCATGCGCGCCGCAACCGCGCGCGGCCGCCGCTCGCACGTGCCACGAGCAGCATCCAGGCGATCCAGCACGCCACGAACGCCGTCGCCGACGCACCGTGCACGCCGAATTCTCCGCCGGTGGTATTGATCGACGTGCCCGACCACGGGCGCGGCGCGAGCCAGTCGGTCAGCAGCGCCGACATCGCCGACATCCAGTTGTCGGAGCGCAGCTCGACGTGGCGCAGCACGAACGCCTGCGTCGGCACCGCCTCGGCCGCGAGATAGTCGACCGGAACGACCGCCAGCGTCAGCGTCGCGATGGTGCCGCGCCAGCCGTCCGACGCGGCGAGATCGACGGTGCCGCGCCCGGCCACGCGCGGCAGCAGGCGCCGCTGCATGCCGCCGTCGCCGTTCCACAGCAGGAGCAGGCGCGCGTCGGGCGCGACGGCGTCGGCGCGGTAATGCAGGTAACGCAGTCGGTCGGCCGGCAGCGCGAGATCGTCGCGCGACACCACCACATTGCCGGGCGGCGCGTCGGTCTCGATGCGGATGCCGTCAGCGACGGGCACGATGCGACCGGACGACGAGGCCCACGCCTGCGGCGCGAAATCCAAGCGCTCGGCAGCGACGAACGGCGCCTGCAGACGCGGAGCGGCAAACGCGAGCAGCAGCGCCAGCGTGCCGACGACGGCCGCTGCGCCGCCGATCCAGCGCCGGATCGCCGTCATGTGTCGCACGCCTCCGCCAGACGATCGAGCGCAGCGAGTTCATCGCTGTCGAAGCCGGCGGCGGCGCGTGCGTCGAGATTGAAGGGTTTGCGCACCGCGGCGCGGGCATGCCGCACGATCAGCGTATCGAACGTGTGCCCCGGATCGACGCCGTCGCGCGCGCAGCACCAGCGGAACCAGCGCGAACCGGCAGCGACGTGTGCCACCTCCTCGCGCAGGATCGTGTCCAGAATCGCGATCGTGCGGGTGTCGCCGACGCCGCGCAGGCGCGCGATCATCGCCGGCGTCACGTCCAGTCCACGCGCCTCCAGCACGCGCGGCACCAGCGCCATGCGTTCCAGGCACGAGTGCGCGGTCTTGCGCGCCATGTCCCACAGGCCGTCGTGCGCGTCGAAATCGCCGTAGGCGAATCCCAGTTCCGCCAGCCGCGCATCGAGCAGCGCGAAATGCCGTGCCTCGTCGTCGGCCACGCGCGCCCAGTCTGCATAGAAGGCGTCCGGCATGCCGCCGAAGCGCCACACCGCATCCCAGGCAAGATTGATCGCGTTGAATTCGATGTGCGCGATGGCGTGCACGAACGCGGCCCGGCCTTCGTCCGTTCCGAGCCCGCGCCGCGGCAGCGCACGCGGCGGCACGAGGGCGGGCCGGTCGGGGCGCCCGACGTTCGTGTCCGCGTCGACCGGCACGACGATGTCGGCACCGGTCTGCAGCATGCCGTCGGACAGCGCCTGCGCCGCGGCGCGCGTCGCCGCCAGCTTGCGGGCCGGGTCGGCCTCGAGCAGGCAACGGCGCGCCACGTCGCGAACGTTCGCGCCCGCGACGAACGGGGCGCAGGACAGCATCGGATTGTCGTCGCGCCCCCCGCGACTCGTCGCACCCGTCAATGGCATGCGCGGCAGTGTAGCGGCCCGGGCCTGCGCTGCATGCACGTCGTGCGCGAAAGGCGACAAACGGCACCCGGCGCGCGCGCCACGTTCACCCTGCGGCGCGGCGCTGGCGCTTGGATTCGTCCGAGCGTGTCTGCTGCAGGCCTTCCAGATATCCATCCGCGACGCCGGTCACGTAGCTGCCGTCGAAGCACGAGGAGTCGAAGCGCGTCAGCGCGTCGTTGCCCTCGGCAACCGCCCACTCGAGATCGGCGAGGTCCTGGTAGATCAGCCAGTCGCAGCCGAGCACGGCCTGCACTTCTTCGTCGCTGCGTCCGTGTGCGACCAGTTCCGATGCGGCCGGCATGTCGATGCCGTACACGTTCGGATATCGCACCGGTGGCGCGGCGGAGGCGAGGTAGACCTTCTTGGCGCCGGCATCGCGCGCCATCTGCACGATCTGCTGCGACGTGGTGCCGCGCACGATGGAATCGTCCACCAGCAGCACCACGCGATTGCGGAATTCGAGCGGGATCGCGTTCAGCTTGCGCCGTACGGATTTCACGCGCTCGCTCTGCCCCGGCATGATGAAGGTGCGGCCGACGTAGCGGTTCTTGATGAAGCCCTCGCGATACTTCACGCCGAGCACGTTGGCCACCTCCAGCGCGGCGTCGCGCGAGGAATCGGGGATCGGGATCACCGTGTCGATGTCGTGGTCGGGCGCCAGTCGCAGGATCTTCTCGCCGAGTTTCACGCCCATGCGCATGCGCGCCTTGTGCACGGACACGTTCTCGATCATCGAATCGGGCCGCGCGAAATAGACGTATTCGAAGATGCACGGCGCGTGCACCGCGGGCTCGGCGCACTGCTTGGCGTGCATCTCGCCGCGCGTGGTGACGACGATGGCCTCGCCCGGCGCCACGTCGCGCAGGCGGGTGAAGCCGAGCAGATCGAGCGCGACGCTTTCCGACACCACCGCGTACTCGGGGCCGGCCTCGGTGTCGCGCCGGCCGAGCACCAGCGGGCGGATGCCGTGCGGATCGCGAAACGCGACCAGCCCCAGGCCCAGCACCACGCTGACGATGGCGTAGCCGCCGCGACAACGCCGATGCACGCCTTCGATCGCGCGGAACATCGCGTCCGGCGTCAGCGCGCCCTGCCCGCCCAGTTCGTGCGCCATCACGTTGAGCAGCACTTCGGAATCGGATTGGGTGTTGACGTTGCGGCGGTCCTGCTCGAACACCTCGCGCCGCAGCGTATCGGTATTCACGAGGTTGCCGTTGTGCGCGAGCGCGATGCCGTACGGCGAATTCACATAGAACGGCTGCGCTTCGTCGGAGCCTTCCGAGCCCGCGGTCGGGTAGCGGCAGTGGCCGATGCCGACGCGCCCGGCGAGCAACTGCATCTTCGGCTCGTCGAACACGTCCTTCACCAGTCCGTTGCCCTTGTGCACGCGCAGCTTCGCGCCGTCGACGGTGGCGATGCCGGCGGCGTCCTGTCCGCGGTGCTGGAGCACGGTGAGGCCGTCGTAGAGCGCGGCCGCCACTTCGCTGGTGCCGACGATGCCGATGATTCCGCACATGGAGTGAGCCTTGTCGAACGTGGGGGCGCGGCGGCTGCCGGGCGCGACGAGCAGATGGAGGCGATGCGACCCCAGCGAAAGTGGGGCCGCATCAATCCCGGCTATTTTCGCCCGGATCGGGAGGCGGCGGCGAATCGTCGTTCTCGACCTCGGGCGCGCCCGGCTGCAGCGCGGGCAGGAGCGATTGCGCGGCCACGGCAGGATCGAAGCGCACGCGTTCGGCCACTGCGGCCGGCAGCCAGCCGCGCAGCCACTCCGCCCCGCTCTGGAAGCCCGGCAGCACGCGCGATTCGCGCCACCAGGCATCCTGCGGCATCGGCGTGAACCCGAACAGCAACACCAGCACGCAGCATAACGCCGCACCGCGCAGCAGGCCGAAGCCCAGGCCCAGGAGACGGTCGGTGCCCGAAAGACCGGTCGACTGGACCAGCTTGCCCATCAGCCACGTCGCCAGTCCGCCGACGATCAGCGCACCGATGAACAGCACCGCGTACCCGAGAAACAGGCGCGCCGACGGCGATTGCACCGCCTGTTCGAACAGCGCGGCGACGTCGTCGCCGAACGCGAACGCGAGCCAGAACGCCGCCGCCCACACCGCCAGCGACATCACTTCCACGACAAAGCCGCGCCACAGCCCGACCAGGGCCGACAGGCCGAGGATCGCGAGCAGGACGATGTCGACCCAGGTCAGCACGGAGGCGGCGCAGCGGAACTACGGGTGCGTGACGACGTTGCCTTCGATCTGCAGCCTGGCCTTCACTTCCGCCTTGCGCGCCTCGGCATTGGCGCGCTGCAGCTCCGGCCCGATGCGCACGCGCCACAGCGCGCCGGCATCGGTCTCGACACGTTCGACGTACGAGGCAAAACCGGCCCCGCGCGCGCGATCGCGCAGCGCGTTGGCGTCGGCCTCGGACTTGAGCGCGCCGATCTGCACCGCGAAGCCCGACGCCGGCGCCGGTCGTGCCGGCGCGGCGGCGGCGGAGTTCGCGTCCCCGTCGAGCGCGACCACGCCCGACGGCAGGTCCTTGCGCACCGCCAGCGCCGAAAGTCGCGCGGACTCGGCTTCGCTGCGCTGCGCGTACGGCCCCAGACGAACCCGCAGCGCCGGCTTGCCGCCCGATTGCACGTCGTCGGCGTAGGCCGGCAGACCGGCGGCCTTCATCGAGGCGACGAGCGCGCGGGCATTGTCGAGGTTGGCGTAGCTGCCGAGGTTCACCGCATAGCGCCCGTCCGCGCCGGACGCAGGCGCGGTTGCAGCAGGAGCGGGTGCGGTGGAGGCAGCCGGCGCCGTGGAGGCAGCGGGTGCGGCGGCCGGCGGCGGCGTGGCCGGCGGCGAGCCGGCGGGCGCCGTCTCGGTCGCGGAAGGTGCGGTCTCGGGCGCCGCGTCCTGCACCGGCGTATGCGGCACGTCCACGGTCGCGACGCGGTTCGGATCGTCCGCCGGCGATGGCGCGGCCGGCGGCGTCAGCGGCAACTCGCGGGTTTCGAAATTGCGCTCCGGCGGCGTGGGAATATCGAGCGGAACGGTGGCCGTGCCGCCCTGCGGCTCGGGACCGTCGACCAGCATCGGCAGGAAGATGACGGCCAGGGCGATCAGGACGGCGGCGCCGATGAGGCGTGGTTTCATTGCAGCATCCATGGAGGTTCCGGCAAGACCGCCGCAAGTATAGCCGCGCCGCGCGGCGACACCGGGTTCAGGCAGGCATCGCGTTCAGCGCGTGCAGGGCCTGCGCCACGGTGTGGAACGAGCCGAACACGATGATGCGGTCGCCTGCATGCGCGTGCCTGCGCGCGGCATCCAGCGCCTCGGCCACGGTCGCGTGGCGACTGCTGGGCGTGCGCGAGAGCAGGCCGGAGACCTTTCGCGACAGCGTGTCGACATCCTGCGCACGGCCCCCCGCATCGGGCAGGCCGGCCAGGCGCCACACGTCGACCTGCCCCATCAGCGCGCCGACGAGATTCGGAATGTCCTTGTCCGAGAGCGCGGCGAACACGGCCTGCGTGGCGCCGGCGGCGCGGTGCGTCATCAGCCAGCGTGCGAGCTGCTGCGCGGCCTGCGGGTTGTGCGCCACGTCCAGCACGATGTCGATGGGGCCGCCGATGCGCTGCATGCGGCCGGGCACGGTGGCCGCGGCGACGCCGCTGGCGATGTGATCTTCGGTGAGTGGCAGTGCGGGCACGACGGCACGCAGCGCCGCGATCGCGGCGGCGGCGTTGGCGGTCTGCGCCGGTGCGATGAGGCCGGGTTTCTTGAGTTCGAGCTTGAGCGTGTCGTCCTGCCAGAACCACTTGCCGCCGAGGCGGTCGCCGAAGCGGTACTGCTTGCCGGCACGGATGGCGAAGGCGCCGACGCGGTCGATCTGGCGCAGCAGGTTGTCCGGCGGGTCGAGTTCGCCGACGACGGCGGGTTTGCCCGCACGCACGATGCCGGCCTTCTCCAGCGCGATGGTTTCGCGGTCGGCGCCGAGCAGCTCAGCATGGTCGATGGCCACGGTGGTGATGACGGCGACATCGGCGTCGACGATGTTCACCGCGTCCAGCCGTCCGCCGAGGCCCACTTCCAGCACCGCGAGGTCGAGTCCGGCCTCGGAAAACAGCAGCAGCGCCGCCAGCGTGCCGTACTCGAAATACGTCAACGGCGTGTCACCGCGCGCGGCCTCGATGCGCTCGAAGGCGGCGATCAGCTGTGCATCCGTCGCATCGATGCCATCGATGCGCACCCGCTCGTTGTAACGCAGCAGGTGCGGCGACGTGTATGCACCGACCTTCGCCCCGGACGCCCGCGCGATGGCCTCGATGAACGCCACCGTCGAGCCCTTGCCGTTGGTGCCGGCCACGGTGATCACCCGCGCCGCCGGCTTGCGCAGCCCCAGCGCCTTCGCCACGGCCGCGACACGCTCCAGCCCCATCGCGATCTCGCGCGGGTGCTGGCGCTGCTGGTGTTCGAGCCACTCGGCGAGATTCATGCGCTGCGCTTCCGGAACATGTCAGTGGAGGTGCGGGCGCTAACGCACCCGCGCCCTCCCGCGTGTCAGCGCGCCTGCGGGCCGGACACGCCCAGTTCACGCAGCAGGCGCGGCGAAGGATAGACCTCCTGCATCACCCAGCGCACGTAGCGGCCGTCGACCGCGATCATGCGCGTCATCGATTCGTCGAACACCCAGTTCGAGCTCACCGATTCCCAGTTGCCGTCGAAAGCGAGACCGATCAGCTTGCCGTGCGCGTCGAGCACCGGCGAACCGGAGTTGCCGCCGGTGATGTCGAGGTCGGAGAGGTAGTTCACCGGCACCGAACCGATGCGCGGGTCGTCGAGGCCGCCGTAGCGCTTTTCCTTCACCGCATCGAGCAGCGCCTGCGGCGCGTCGAACGGGTCCTTGCCGGTGGCTTTCACCGCGAGGCCTTCGAGCGTGGTGAACGGGGTGTATTCGACGCCGTCGCGCGGCACGTAACCCTTGACGTTGCCGAAGGTGATGCGCAGCGAGAGATTGGCGTCCGGATACACGAACTCGCCCTGGCTCTTCTTGTAGTCGGACATCGCCTGCAGGTAGACCGGACGCGCCAGCAGCGCTTCGCCGGCGAGTGTCTTGCGTTCCTCCTCGAACTTGAGCAGCGTCGGCATGAGCGCGACCGCGTACTGGATCGCCGGATCGTCGCTGGTTTCGAAGGCCTTGCGGTCGGCGGCGAACCATTTGAGGCGCTCGTCGGTGCTGCCGAGTTTCGTCGTCGACAGACGCTCCAGCGCGCGATCGATCGCGGCGCGGTCGCTGCCGCCCAGCCATTCGTCGAGCGCCGCGACGCGCTGGTTCGCCGGCAGCTTTACGTACTGCGTCAGCGCGTAATCCTGCAGCTGGCGGTCCATCGCGGCCAGATACCGGCGCTCCATCTGCTTCTGCGCGCCTTCGATGGTGGGGTAGTCGCGCTGCTGGTAACCCGGTTCGCGTTCGGCATCCGGCTTCTCGCGTTCGATCGCGGTGCGGTACAGCGTGATCGCCGCGCCGATGACGCCGGTGTTGTTGACGAAGCCCAACACCATGTCGCGCTCGCGCGTGGCGCGGCTGCGATCGCCCAGCTCGATCAGTTTTGCGTGCGCGGCGAGTTCCTGCTGCGCATCGCCGCCCTTGGCGCGCAGCCAGTCGAGCACGGCCGCTTCGTCGCGTTGCTTCTGGCCGGCGGCGTCGATGCGTGCAAAGCCTTCGAGCTGGCCGTCGTAATTCTTGCTGGCGTTTTCCCAGCCGGCGACCTGGCTTGCGTACTTCACCGTGATGTCGGGATTCGACGCGCCGGCCCTCGCCACGAGGTCGATCAGGTTCTTGTAGTGCTTGCCGAGCGTGGGGTAGTACCAGTTCGCGGTGTTTTCGAACTCGCTCGCGAGCGCGTAGCGGTTGGTGCTGCCGGGGTAGCCCGCGACCATCACGAAATCGCCGGCACCGAGCGGCTGGTCGGCGAACTTGAGGAAGTGTTTTGGCTTGAACGGCACGTTGTCCTTCGAATATGCCGCCGGCTTGCCGTCGCGGCCGACATAGGCGCGGTAGATCGAGAAATCGCCGGTGTGGCGCGGCCACATCCAGTTGTCGATCTCGCCGCCGTAGTTGCCGATGCCGCCCGGAGGCGCGTACGCAAGGCGCACGTCGCGGATCTCGAGGTTGCGGAACAGGCGATAGGTGTTGCCGCCGAAAAAGCTGTACAGGCGGCAGCGGTAACCGCCGCCGGCCTCGCACTCGGCTACCTGCGCCTTGTCGAAGGTTTCCAACGCCATGGTGCGTGCGAGGGCGTCGTCGCCGGCCGATTCGATCGCGGCTTTGGCGGCGTCGGTGACATCACGGATGGAATCGAGCACGTAGATGCGCGCATTCGGACCGGCGCTGAGTTCGTCGCTGCGCTGCGCCGGATTGAAGCCGTCGACCATCAGGTTGTTGTCGGGCGTCGAATTGAGCTGGATCGCGCCGTAGGCGCAGTGGTGGTTGGTGATGACCAGGCCATCGGGAGAGACGAAGCTCGCGGTGCAGCCGCCGAGCGCGACCACGGCGCCCATCGGGTCGCCGGTGAGGTCGGCCAGCTGCTCGGGCGAGAGTTTGAGGCCGGCGGCCTTGAGCGGACCGGCGATCTCCGGCAACTGCTGCGGGACCCACATGCCCTCGCCCGCCTGGGCGTGGGCCGCGACGAGCGTCGCTGCGAAAAACACGTGGCGGAACATCGGGCGCATGGCGATCCCTGCGACAACATGAATGGAACCGTCGAGTCTAACGCGCCGTGCCGCGCCTGGCATCCGGCTGAAGGCACGCCGAACGGCGGCATCGCCGATCCCGGCCACCGCGCCCCGCCCGCCGCGGCGGCGACGGTGCACGGCGTATAATTCCGCTTCTTTTCGCTCAGGGTCGGACGCACGCCATGGCGCAGCAGCAGACGATGAAGGCACTGGTCAAACGCGAGGCCGGCCCCGGCATCTGGATGGAACAGGTTCCGATGCCCGAAGTCGGCCCCAACGATGTGCTGATCCGGCTGGAAAAGACCGCGATCTGCGGCACCGACCTGCACATCTACAAGTGGGACGAGTGGAGCCAGCGCACGATCCAGCCGGGCCTCGTCATCGGGCACGAATTCGTCGGTCGCATCGTCGAGATGGGCCCGGGCGTCACCGGCTACAAAATCGGCGACCGCGTCTCGGCCGAAGGCCACATCGTCTGCGGCCACTGCCGCAACTGCCGCGCCGGGCGTCAGCACCTGTGCCCGAACACCGTCGGCATCGGCGTGAACCGCCACGGCGCCTTCGCCGAATACATCTCGATGCCGGCGAGCAACCTGTGGCCGATCCCGGACCAGATCCCGAGCGAACTGGCCGCGTTCTTCGACCCGTACGGCAACGCCGCGCACTGCGCATTGGAGTTCGACGTGATCGGCGAGGACGTGCTGATCACCGGCGCCGGCCCGATCGGCATCATCGCCGCGGGCATCTGCAAGCACATCGGCGCGCGCAATGTCGTCGTCACCGACGTCAACGACTACCGCCTCAAACTCGCCGCCGACATGGGCGCCACACGCGTGGTGAACGTGGCCAAGCAGTCGCTCAAGGACGTGGTGAAGGACCTGCACATCGAAGGCTTCGACGTGGGCCTCGAGATGAGCGGCAACCCGCGCGCCTTCGGCGACATGCTCGACTGCATGTACCACGGCGGTCGCATCGCGATGCTCGGCATCATGCCCAAGGGCGCCGGCATCGACTGGGACAAGGTGATCTTCAAGGGCCTGGTGCTGCACGGCATCTATGGCCGGCGCATGTACGAGACCTGGTACAAGATGACGCAGATGGTGCTCACCGGATTCCCGCTGCAGAAGGTACTCACGCACCAGATCCACATCGACGATTTCCAGAAGGGATTCGAGCTGATGGATGCGGGGATCTGCGGGAAGGTCGTCTGCAGCTGGAACTGATGTTGCTGCGGTTCTTCATTCCGAACGTGCGGAACGTTAGATCGCTACGTGCCATCCGTTCTCCGTCACCGTCATTCCCGCGAACGCGGGAATCCAGTGACCTTGCTTTGCTTTTGTGCCCGTTGCAACGTCAAGACCAAGAAGGGTCACTGGATTCCCGCGTTCGCGGGAATGACGAGCATGGGGTTCTGTCGCCTGGGCGGCGCGGCGCGGCATCGTGCGGCAGGGCGCAGCCGTGCCGCGTCCCGCCCGCGGCACTGCTGATGACTGCAACGCTTCTCGCCCAGTTGTGCGTGACAGCTACGCAGGCAGCACCCGACACCGCGGCATCCGCCGCCCCCACAGCCACCTTCGAACCCGAACCCGAACTCGACGCCGCCGAACTCGTGCAACCGTCGCTGCTGAGCGGCCCCGGCTACACCGTCGCACCGAAGGCGCAGGTGCTCGGCTACCAGGCGCGCTTTGTCGTTCGCACGGGCTACGGCGAGATCCCCGCCGAAAGCGTCGAGATGCTCGCGGTGCGCGTCGCGGAGATGCCGGCGGTCGAGGCCATCCACGATGCCTCGGTGTCGCGTGTGCTGGCGCAGTCCGCCGTCGACACCGCGAAGGACGGCGGCAGCGCGCTGTGGCAGGTCGTGCGGCATCCGGTCGCGACGGCAAAAGGCCTGCCGCAGGGCGTGGCGCGCTATTTCGGTCGCAAGTGGCGTCAGCTCGCCGAACGCGCGAGCAAGCTCGGCGACAAGGCCTGGCAGCGCATCGGCCAGGAAGGCAACCCCTACCGCAACGCCGACGGCCCGATGACCGCGACGCGGGTGGGCGATGCACCGCGGAAATCGTGGTACGACAAGCCGCGCAAGGAGCTCGGCAGCCTTGCGAGGGGTGAACTGAGCTTCGGCCGCGCCCGTCGCGCGTGGGCACGGACGCTCGGCATCGATCCGGGCACGAGCAATCCGCTGATCGCGCCGCGACTCGATGCGCTGGCGTGGAGTGCGGTCGGCGGCGGGCAGATCGGTGGGCTCGCGCTGGGACAGCTCGGCGGCACGGTCACGGGGGCGCTGGGCGATGCGGGCCGCGTGAACGACGCGGTGTGGCAGCTCGATCCGGTCGACCTGCGCGCGCGCAACCGTGGCCGCATCTCGATGTGGTGTACGGACGAGACCCTGCTGCGGCGCTTCCTGCGCCACGGCCCGTTCGGTGGCGCGCGGCAGACCGCGCTGGTCGAACAGATGCGCGATCTGCAGCCGGCCAGCGGCTGCAATGCGCTGCTCGAAACCGCGCTGATGGCGGGCACGGAGCAGGAGGCGCGCTTCGTCGTCAACGCGATCGCACTGCTCAACCAGCACCTCGGCGATGCCGCCCACGGTGGAGACCTCGTTCCGATCGGCGCCACGCTCGCCTTCCGCGCGCCGGACGGCGAATTGCTGCTGCCGCTGCCGGTCGATCATCTCGCGTGGACGAAGGAGATACAGGACTTCTTCGACGCCGACGGCGTGCGCGGCGCCAAACGTACCGCCCTCGTCACCGGGGCGATCAGCCTGCGTGCACAACACGAACTGACCGAACGCGGCTTCAGTCTCGTGCCGCATCTGCCGTATCCGGGCGCGCCGGGCTACGCGCCCTCGCCTGCGGATCCGGCACGCGTGGCGCAAGCGACGCCCTGACGCACGACCGACGCGTCGACTCGATCCGGCGAAAACCTCCGACCCGTCGTCCCGGCAAAAGCCGGTACCCAGTGGCGTTGTTCGATTGATCGGCCTTGCCAAAGAACCAACAAACGTCACTGGGTCCCGGCGTTCGCCGGGACGACGTTGAGGAAATGCCGGAGTTCCCCGCATGCCAATGTCGCTTGCCGGGATGGCGGCTGGAACGTGGTCGACGATCAGAGAGGCTTCGCGATCCCGGCTGCCGCTAAAATGCGCGTCTTCCCGCCGCCCGGAACCGTCATGTCCACCACGACCCTCGCCCGCTACGCCGACGAACTCGACGCCATCCGCGCCCAGGGCCTGTTCAAGTCCGAACGCATCATCACCAGCCCGCAGTCGGCCGAAATCACACTCGCCGACGGCCGCACCGTGCTGAATTTCTGCGCCAACAACTACCTCGGCCTTGCCGACCACCCCCGCGTCATCCAGGCCGCGAAGGACGCGCTCGATTCGCACGGCTTCGGCATGGCCTCGGTGCGTTTCATCTGCGGCACGCAGGACCTGCACAAACAACTCGAAGCGAAAATCGCGGACTTCTTCGGCACCGAAGACACCATCCTCTACGCCGCCTGCTTCGACGCCAACGGCGGCCTGTTCGAACCCTTGCTCGGCGAGCAGGACGCGGTGATCTCCGACGCGCTCAACCACGCCTCGATCATCGACGGCGTGCGCCTGTGCAAGGCCAGGCGCTACCGCTACGCCAACTGCGACATGGCCGATCTGGAAACCCAGCTCAAGCAGGCCCGCGCCGACGGCGCACGCACCATCCTCATCACCACCGACGGTGCGTTCTCGATGGATGGCTTCATCGCGCCGCTCGACCGGATCACGCGCCTCGCCAAACAGTACGACGCGCTGGTGCACATCGACGAATGCCACGCCACCGGCTTCCTCGGCGCCACCGGCCGCGGCTCGGCCGAAGCGCGCGGCGTGCTGGCGGACATCGACATCTTCACCGGCACGCTGGGCAAGGCGCTGGGCGGCGCGCTCGGCGGCTTCACCACGGCGAAGCGCGAAGTGATCGAACTGCTGCGCCAGCGTTCGCGCCCCTACCTGTTCTCCAACTCGCTGCCGCCGCACGTGGTGGCCGCTGGCATCGAAGTGTTCGACATGCTCGCCGGCGCCGATGACCTGCGCGCGCAACTGGTCGAGAACACGAAATACTTCCGTGAGCAGATGACCGCGGCCGGTTTCGACATCAAACCCGGCGAGCATCCGATCAGCCCCGTGATGCTCTACGACGCCGAACTCGCACAGAAGTTCGCCGCCGCGCTGCTCGACGAAGGCATCTACGCGATCGGCTTCTTCTTCCCGGTGGTGCCGAAAGGCCAGGCCCGCATCCGCACGCAGATGTCCGCGGCGCACACGCGCGAACACCTGGACCGCGCGATCGCGGCCTTCGTCAAGGTCGGCCGCGCGCTGGGCGTGCTGAAGGGCTGACCGACAACGGCGCGAGCGCGGTCGCTTCGTCGGCCGTCAGCTCGCGCCACGCGCCTTTCGCAAGCTCGCCGAGCACCAGCGGACCGATCGCGACGCGGATCAGCCGCAACACGCCGATGTCTACCGCCGCCAGCAGCCGGCGGATCTGGCGGTTGCGGCCCTCGTCCAGCACCACGGCAAGCCACGCATTCTTCTCGCCGGCGCGCAGCAAGGTGACGGATTTCGCGCGCAGCGGCGCACCGCCGTCCGGATCGGGCACGCCGGTTTCGAGCCGGCGCAGCAGCGTGGCATCCGGAATGCGGTCGATCTGCACGTGATAGGTCTTGTCCGGCCCGGTGTCCGGCGACGCGATCGCCGCTGCCCACGCAGGATCGTTGCTGAACAGCAGCAACCCTTCGCTCGCGCGGTCGAGTCGCCCGACCGGCGCGAGCCAGCCGAACTGAGTACCGTCCAGGCAGCGATAGACCGTGTCGCGGCCCTGCTCGTCACGCGCGGTGGTGACCAGGCCACGCGGCTTGTTCAGCGCAAGGTAGACGCGGGACGCCGCAGCGACGGCGACGCCGTCGATGCGGATGCTGGCGTGGGCGGCATCGGTGGGATGCTCCGGGTCGCATACCATGCGCCCGTCCACCCGGACTCGGCCGGCGACGATCCACAACGCGGCCTCGCGCCGCGAGCACAGCCCGCGCTTGGACAGCACGCGGGCGAGGCCGTGGCGGACGGGTCGGGGCGGGAGGGCCGGCATCGGCACAGCATGCCGAAGCGGTCCGCGAAAGGCCACGTGTGTCGAGTTCGTCTGAATCCATTCCTCTCCCGCCGTGCGTAATGACAGCCATGACCACGCACCATGCCCCCCGCACCGACTCCGCCGCGCGCCGTGCGGCGCTGGCCCTGTTGCGCTGGTTCGATACCGCGGACGCGGCGCACGTGCCCGCGGACGGCGCACCCGACCGGGTAGACTGGCTGCGCGTGCTGCCCTTCGTCGCGATGCATGTGGCATGCCTGGGCGTGTTCGTGGTCGGGGTATCCTGGGTTGCGCTCGCGGTGGCGTTCGGCCTGTACGTGATCCGCATGTTCGCGATCACCGGCTTCTATCACCGCTATTTCTCGCACAAGGCGTTCAAGACCTCGCGTGCGATGCAGCTGCTGTTCGCGCTGCTCGGCGCGATGAGCGTGCAGCGCGGGCCGCTGTGGTGGGCCGCGCACCACCGCCACCACCATCGCCACGCCGACACCGAGCAGGACATGCATTCGCCGGTCACGCGCGGTTTCTTCTGGAGCCACATGGGCTGGTTCCTCACCGCACGCGGCTACCGCACGGATCTTGAGCGCGTGCGCGATCTGGCCCGCTATCCCGAGCTGCGC
Organism: Chiayiivirga flava; assembly: GCF_014202825.1. Taxonomy (GTDB): domain Bacteria; phylum Pseudomonadota; class Gammaproteobacteria; order Xanthomonadales; family Xanthomonadaceae; genus Chiayiivirga; species Chiayiivirga flava. Next base: position 1,028,389 of record NZ_JACHHP010000001.1, read on the forward strand.
TGGCTCGACCGGTTCGATATTTTCGTGCCGATCGCGCTTGCCGCCGGGCTGTTCCTGCTCGGGGGCTGGCTCGAACGCGAGCATCCGCAGCTCGGCACCAGCGGGCCGCAGCTGCTGGTGTGGGGCTTCTTCGTCTCCACCGTCGTGCTGTTCCACGCCACGGTGACGATCAATTCGCTGGCGCACCGCTGGGGATCGCGCCGGTATCCGACCGCGGACAACAGCCGCAACAACTGGATGCTGGCGCTGATCACGCTCGGCGAAGGCTGGCACAACAACCACCATCATTTTCCCGGGTCGGCGAGGCAGGGTTTCCGCTGGTGGGAGGTCGATGCGACCTACTACCTGCTGCGCGCGATGGCGTGGCTGGGACTGGTGTGGGACCTCAGGCCGGTGCCGGCCAACCTGCGTCGGCCCGGCTGAGGCACGCGGATGCGCATCGCCGTGGTCGGATCGGGCATCGCGGGACTGGGCGCCGCGTGGCTGCTCTCGCGCCAGCATGAGGTGGTGCTGTTCGAGTCGCAGTCGCGACTCGGCGGCCACACCCATACCCATCGCGTGGAGCGCGAGAGCGGAACCTATGCCGTCGATTCGGGCTTCATCGTGTTCAACCCGCAGAACTATCCGCTGCTGACGCGTCTGTTCGCGCAACTGGGCGTGCGGTCGCAACCGACGACGATGAGCTTTTCGGTGCACAACGCGCGCAGCGGGCTGGAGTACAACGCCGGCACGCTCGGCGGGCTGTTCTGCCAGAAGCGCAACCTCGTGTCGCCCGCGTTCTGGCGGATGCTTCGCGACCTCACGCGCTTCTATCGCGAGGCGCCGACGCTGCTGGAGGCCGACGACGACGGCCCGACGCTCGGCGACTATCTGGAAGCCGGCCACTACTCGCCGATGTTCGTGCACGATCACCTGGTGCCGATGGCATCGGCGCTGTGGTCGTCGCCGTCCGCGGCAATCCTGCAGTTCCCGGCGCGTTATCTGGTGCAGTTCATGGCCAACCACCACATGCTGCAGACCGGGGGTCGGCCGCAGTGGCGCGTGGTGTGCGGCGGATCGAGCAGCTACGTGCGCGCGCTCGCGGCGACTTGGAGGGTGCAGGTGCGCCTGGACGACGCCGTGCACGCGGTGCGGCGCGTCGACCGCGGCGTGGCGCTGCGGTCCGGCGGCGGCATCGAAACCTTCGACCACGTCGTGCTCGCGTGCCACAGCGACCAGGCACTCGCGCTGCTCGACGACGCGAGCGACGCCGAACGCGACGTGCTCGGCGCGATGACCTACCAGTCCAACGCCACCGTGCTGCACACCGACGCCCGCCTGCTGCCGCGCAACCGCCGCGCATGGGCGGCCTGGAACGCACACGTGCCGGCGCGCGCGGAGGACCGGTGCACGGTGAGCTACTGCATGAACCTGCTGCAATCCATCGATGCGCCGGACGCGTTCGTGGTGACGCTCAACCGCAGCGCCGACATCGATCCGGACCGCGTCATCGCACGCATGGACTACACGCACCCGGTCTACACGCAGCGCAGCGTCCGCGCGCAACGCCGGCGCGACGAGATCGACGGGGTCAACGGGGTGTCGTACTGCGGTGCCTACTGGGGCTGGGGCTTCCACGAGGACGGCCTGCGCAGCGCGGTGCACAGCGCCGCCAGACTTGGCGTCACGTGGCAATGACCGCGCAGCGCGCCGCCGACACGACGCAGCCGCCAGCGCGCGGCACGCCGCGCAGCGCAATCTACGCCGGCCGCGTCCGGCACCGGCGCCACGCGCCGCGCGCGCACGCGTTCGAGTACCAGCTGTTCATGCTCTGCATCGATCTGGCCGAACTCGACACGCTCTTCCGCGGCCGCTGGTTCTGGTCGGTCGGTCGGCGCAACCTGGCCCAGTTCCGGCGCAGCGACTATCTCGGCGACCCCGACGTGCCGCTCGACACCGCCGTGCGCGCGCGCGTCGCGCAGGCCACCGGCCGCAGCCCCGACGGCCCCATCCACCTGCTGACCCACCTGCGCTACTTCGGCCACTGCTTCAATCCGGTGAGCTTCTACTACTGCTACGCCGCCGACGGCGTCACGCTCGACAGCATCGTGGCCGAAATCACCAACACCCCGTGGAAGGAACGCCACAGTTACGTGCTGCCGCTGCGCGACGCGGTGCCGCACGCGAGCGCCTTCGAGTGGGGGTTCGCCAAGCGTTTCCATGTCTCGCCGTTCATGGCGATGCAGCGCGACTATCGCTGGCGCCTGCAGCCGCCGGGCCGCGACCTGCGCGTGCACATGGAGGTGCTGGCGGCCGGCGTGCCCGAGTTCGACGCCACGCTCGTGCTCGAACGCCGGCCGCTGACCGGCGCCCAGCTCGCGCGCTGCCTGCTGCGGTATCCGCTGATGACCCTGCAGGTGGTCGCCGCGATCCACTGGCAGGCGCTGCGACTGTGGCTCAAGCGCGTGCCGGTGCACAACCATCCCACCCTTGCGGACACACCCCGTCCATGAACGACCTTGCACGCTCCCGCTCGCCGCTCGACCGCGACCGGTTCCCGCTGGACGCCACCGCGCCGTCGCAACCGGGCGCCATCGATCGCTGGCTGCGCGCGCGCCTGATCGCGCAGCTGGGCGCGCTGCGCGACTGCGACGTGACCCTGATCGATGCCCTCGGCGACGTGCGGCTCGGGACGCCGGCCGCGCACCCGCACGACACGCTGCACGCCACCCTGCGCATCCGCGATCCCGGCTTCTACCGCGCGGTGGCACGCAACGGCAGCGTCGGCGCGGGCGAGGCCTACATGGACGGACTGTGGGACTGCGACGACCTGGTGGCGCTGGTGCGTATCCTCGTGCGCAACCGCGATCTGCTCGACGCGATGGAAAGCGGATTCGCGCGCCTGGGCGGCGTCGCGATGCGCGCCCTGCACGCGCTCGGACGCAACACGCGCCGCGGCAGCCGCCGCAACATCTCCGCGCACTACGACCTGGGCAACGCGCTGTTCGAGCTGTTCCTCGACGACAACATGATGTATTCGTCCGCGATCTTCGCGCGCAGCGACGACACGCTGGAATCGGCCTCGCGCCGCAAGCTCGACCGCATCTGCGACAAGCTCGCGCTCGGGCCGGACGACCACGTGATCGAGATCGGGAGCGGCTGGGGCGGCTTTGCGCTGCACGCCGCACAGCGTGGCTGCCGCGTCACCACCACGACCATTTCGGAGGAGCAGTTCCTGCGCGCGCGCGAACGCGTCGCCGCCGCCGGACTGGCCGAGCGCGTCACGGTGCTGTTGCAGGACTACCGCGATCTGCAGGGCCAGTACGACAAGCTCGTCTCGATCGAGATGATCGAGGCCATCGGCCACCAATACCTCGACACGTATTTCCGCACCTGCCAGCACCTGCTCAAACCCGACGGCATGGCGCTGATCCAGGCCATCACCATCGAAGACCACCGCTACGTGCAGGCGCGCGATTCGGTCGACTTCATCAAGCGCCACATCTTCCCCGGCAGCTTCATCCCGTCGGTGAGCGCGATGCAGGGCGCGCTGGCGAAGACCGACCTGCGCCTGTTTCACCTGGAGGACATCGGCCCGAGCTATGCCCTCACGCTGCAGCACTGGCGCACGCGTTTCCTCGCACAGCGCGATGCGGTGCTGGCGCTCGGCTATCCCGAGCGGTTCGTGCGGATGTGGGAGTTCTACCTGTGCTACTGCGAGGGCGGCTTCCGCGAACGCTCCATCGGCAACGTGCAGATGCTGCTCACGCGCCCGCGCTGCCGCCGGCCCTCGTACCTTCCGGATCTCGCCGGATGAGGCACTGGCTGCCCAATGCGCTCTCGTACCAGCTGGTCTGGATCGCGGCCGTGGGCGGCGCCGCGCGCGGCTGGTGGTGGGCGGGGCCGGTCGCGTTCGTGCTGTTCGCGGCCTGGCAGCTTCCGTTGAGCCGGCATCGACGTGCTGACGTGCTGCTGTGCGTGGGGGCGATGGCGGTGGGCTTCGTCGTCGATTCGATCTGGGCCGGCACCGGGCTGATGCGGTTCGCGTCGCCGGTTCCGTCGACGCAGTTCGCGCCGCTGTGGATCGTCGCGCTCTGGGCCGGGTTCGCGCTCACGCTCAATCATTCGCTCGCCGCGCTCAAGCCGCGACTGCTGCTGGGCACCCTCCTCGGCGCCTGCGGCGGGCCGCTCGCCTACGCCATCGCGGAGCGTGCGTGGGACGCGGTCGACCTGGGCGCGCGCCCCGGACCGGCCCTGCTCGCGCTGGCCGTCGCCTGGAGCCTGGTCACCCCGCTGCTGCTGGTCGCCGCGCGACGGCTGGCACCTCTTCCCGGGACACCTCGATGACCATCCTGCATGCCGCCACGATCCTGTTCGCCGTCGCCGTCGCGGTGATGACCATCGCCTGGTGGCGCCAGACGAAGACGCGCAACGCCGGCTTCGTCGACGTGGTGTGGGCCTCGCTCGTCGGCGGCGCCGCGGTGTTCTATGCCGTGGTCGGGCACGGCGCAACCGCGCCGCGCATCGCGCTCGCGGCACTGGCCGGCCTGTGGGCCCTGCGCCTGGCCTCGCACCTGTATCGGCGCGTATCGCACGAGCCCGAGGACGGCCGCTACGCGTATCTGCGCGAGCATTGGAACGACGATCAGCGCAAGTTCTTCGGCATGTTCATGGCGCAGGCGCTGCTGGTGATGTTTTTCTCGGTGCCGTTCGCGGTGGTGGCGTCGAATCCTCAGACGCATGCGTTCAACATCGGGCTGGCCGTCGCGATCTGGCTCGTGAGCCTGGGCGGCGAGAGCATCGCCGACCGCCAGCTCGCGGCCTGGCGTACGGACCCCGCCAACCGAGGCAGAACCTGTCGCTCCGGCCTGTGGCGCTATTCGCGCCATCCGAACTACTTTTTCGAGTGGACGCACTGGTTCGCGTACGTGGCGCTCGCGATCGGCGCGCCGAACTGGTGGCTGTCGCTGTTCGGTCCTGCCGCGATGCTGTTCTCGCTCGTCTGGCTCACCGGCATTCCGTTCGTCGAGGCCCAGTCGCTGCGTTCGCGCGGGGACGACTACCGCCGCTACCAACGCGAGACGTCGGTGTTCATCCCGTGGTTCCCCAAGAAGGGCGCGCCCGATCCCATCCACCCGCTGACCTGAGCGAACCCCGGACCCATGTCACTGATCGACCTGAGCGAACGCGGCCTGATCCCCGACTCCCTGCTGCGCCTGGGCATCCGCAGGCTCTGCGCGCAGCGCCTGCGCGAGGAGCACGCGGCCGACGCGGTGGCGGCCTGGGAGCGCTTCCGCACGCTGCTCGACACCTTGCGGCGCAGTCCGCTCGCGATCGAGACGGCGGCGGCGAACCGCCAGCACTACGAGGTGCCGGCGCGCTTCTTCGAGCTATGCCTGGGCAGGCGCTTGAAGTACTCGAGCGCGTACTACCCGCGCGGCGACGAGACGCTGGACCAGGCCGAGGACGCGATGCTGGCACTGTACGAAACGCGCGCCGGGCTCGCCGACGGCCAGCGCATCCTCGAGCTCGGCTGCGGCTGGGGCTCGCTCACGCTGTGGATGGCCGAGCGCTTTCCCAATGCGCGCATCACCGGGGTATCGAATTCACACAGCCAGCGCCAGCACATCCTGCAGCAGGCACAGGCGCGCGGGCTGGGCAACGTCGAGATCGTCACCTGCGACGTCAATGCGCTGCAGCTCGACGGCACGTTCGACCGCTGCGTGTCGATCGAGATGTTCGAACACATGCGCAACTACCGCGGCCTGCTGCGCAACATCGCCGGCTGGCTGGCCGACGACGGGCGCCTTTTCGTGCACATCTTCTGCCATCGCGAGCTGATGTATCCGTTCGAAACGCAGGGCGAGGACAACTGGATGGGCCGGCACTTCTTCACCGGCGGATTGATGCCGTCGGCCGATACGCTGCTGCATTTCCAGGACGATCTGGTCCTGCAGGAGCAGTGGCGCCTGGCGGGCACGCATTACGAAAAGACATCCAACCACTGGCTCGCGAACCAGGACCGCAATGCGGACGAGGTGCGCACCGTGCTGGCGCAGGCCTACGGCGAGGCCGACGCGGCGCGCTGGGCGCAGCGCTGGCGGATGTTCTGGATGGCGTGTGCGGAGCTGTTCGGCTATCGCGACGGCAACGAGTGGCTCGTCGGACACTACCTGTTCGCGAAGCGCCGACGCTCCACGAACTGACGGCGCGTTACTCGGCGACGACGCCCGTCGCACCCGCAGCTGCGGCAGCGGGCACCGCGGCCGCGGCGGGGACCACCGTCGGCGCCGGGGTCGGCGCCTTACCCGTCGCCACGCGCACGCCACGGCTCTTCATCCACGCGTCGAATTCGGCGGCGGTGAATTTCTTGCCCTTGTCCATGTTGAAGCGGTACGGGGTGTTGTCGAACTGCGTCTTCGGCTTGTAGCCGGCGAATTCGTCCTTCACGCACGATTCCAGACGCAGGCGCATCAGCACCAGATCGAGCGCAAGCGATTCGTCGCGGCTGTCGGCGAGCAAGGTGTGCGGCACGGCGAGCCCGACCGGACGACCGGCAAGCCCGGAATACAGCGGCGGCACCGGCGAGTTGCGCACAGGCAGCGGTGCGCTTGCGCCCGCACTGCACGTGACCGCGCTGGCCGCGCCGGGCGCCACGAGCGCCGCCAGAAGAAGTCCCCCAACCATCGATGCGCGCATTGCCGTTCCCGAGCGTGATTCCGGCGACAGTGTAGGCCTTGACGTTGGCGGCAACAACCCGATTTCGATCAATTGCTTCCACGCGGTTGTTGACGTGCAACTTGCACGTGCGCGACCGCGGCGCCGCGCCGACGCGGCGAGGGCGTCGCGGCACCGCCGGGCCGACACCCGGCCGACCTTGCCGGCCGCGTGGATGCCTCCGGCACTGCACCGGGGCGGCGCGATCTGCCGGCACGGCATGAACCGGGGGGCCACAAAGAGAAAGCCCGGCGCGAGGCCGGGCTTTCGGTGCAGCGTGTCGCCGATGCAACGTCGTGGATCAGTTCTCGACGTTGAGCTCGGTGCGACGGTTGGTTTCGCTCTTGCACGCCGGGAACGCGTCGCCAAGGGCTTCGAGCGGACGGCTTTCGCCGTAGCCGTTCGGGCCTGCGAGACGGCTGGCGTCCACGCCCTGGCCGGTCAGGTAGTCGTACACCACGCGGGCGCGACGATCCGACAGGTCCTGGTTGTAGCCATCGGCGCCGCATTCGTCGGTGTGGCCAGCCACTTCGACGCGCAGATCCGGGTACTGGCGCAGCACGGCGACCGCTTCGTCGAGCGTGGCGATCGAGTCCGGACGCAGCGTGTCCTTGTCGAAGTCGAAGTTCACGCCGCGCAGGTCGATCGTCACCGGGACCGGGCAACCGTCCGGACCGATGGTCTGGCCGGAGGTGCTGTTCGGGCAGCGGTCGTCGCAGTTGTTGACGCCGTCGCCGTCGTCGTCCATGTCGGCGCAGGTGGTCTGCGGCACCGGTTCCGGCTCCGGCGTCGGCTCGACCGCGGGGGTCGGCTCCGGCCCGAGCTTCACCAGCACGCCGACGGAGGCGACGAAGTCGCTGAAGCCGTCTTCGTCGATGATCGACGACTGATCGTCGAGGTCGTAACGCACACCGAGCTGGCCGCGCATCGCGGTGCGGCCGTAGTCGGCCTGCAGGCCCACGCCGCCGTGCACTTCGAGGTTAGTGTCTTCACGCTGCAGCGGCGCGCCGAAGTTCGGGTTGATGGTTTCCTCTTCCGCACGCAGGGCGCCCGCGCCGAAGTACAGGAACGGATGCCAGCTGCGGTCTTCGCGGGTGAAGTGGTAACGGCCCGTGAGACCTGCGCCGTACATGCTCCAGTTCAGGTGCTCGTTGCTGTTCTTGTTCGGGTTCGTGGAGTGCAGGTTCACTTCCCACGACCAGTTCGGCGAGAACATCTTGCCGAAGCCGATGCTGTAGAGAGCGTCGTCGTGCACGTCGCGATCGCCGTCGAACATGATCACGCCGAGGTCGCCGGACACGTACCAGCGGTCGTCGAATTCCTGCGCCATCGCCACCTGCGCAAAGCCCAGCACGCCCAGCACGGCGCCACAAAGGAGTTTCTTCTTCATCATCGTCTGCTCCTGAAAATGTTCTTGTCGTACATCAGAAAAAATGGAACGCCTCACCCTGTCGCATCCGCCGAACCGCGCGGCGGTCAACCCGCAAGGCGGGCCTGCGGTTGAGCGGTGGTGAATTTAACACGTTCATAACACCAAGTGACAAACGGTATTCAGCTTTCGGACAGTGTTTCGCCCCCGTCCCCGTCATCGGGCGAAGTGCCCGCAACAGTGCGGTTTGCAAGGCTTTTCCCCGGTGCAGTCGATGCCGCCGACGGCGTGCGGATGGTAACCAAACTTCACGACGGTTGCGCGAAGGCGCGGTGTGTCGCCGGAATATTCCCGCCTCGCCGCGTGCGGTGCCTTGGGCCCGCTGCTTGTTAACTCGCCACGCTCCGGGCACAGTCCCCTCGCCTCTCCCGCTCCCGCCCGCATGCACGCCAGCTACCCGCATCTGTTCTCCCCGCTCGATCTTGGCCATGTGGTCCTTCCCAACCGGGTGCTGATGGGGTCGATGCACACCGGCCTCGAGGACCGCGCCGGGGATTTCCCGAAACTTGCGGCCTATTTCGCCGAGCGGGCGCGCGGCGGCGTGGGGCTGATCGTCACCGGCGGCATTGCGCCGAACATCGTCGGCTGGCTCAAGCCGTTCGGCGGCAAGCTGTCGTGGCCGTGGGAGGCGGGCAAGCACCGTCTGGTCACGCGGGCGGTGCACGCCGAGGGCGGACGGATCTGTCTGCAGATCCTGCACGCGGGGCGGTATGCCTACCATCCGCTGAGCGTGGCGCCGTCGCGGCTGCGCGCGCCGATCAATCCGTTCACGCCGCGGGAGCTGTCCGCGCGCGGGGTCGAGCGGCAGATCGACGCGTTCGTGACCTGCGCGAAGCTGGCGCGCGATGCCGGCTACGACGGCATCGAGATCATGGGCTCGGAGGGTTACCTCATCAACCAGTTTCTCGCTGCGCGCACCAACCGGCGCGACGACGACTGGGGCGGCACGTTCGAAAAGCGGCTGCGGTTCGCGACCGAAATCGTCCGGCGCACGCGCGCGGCCGTGGGACGGGACTTCATCATCATCTTCCGCCTCTCGATGCTCGATCTGGTGGAAGGCGGCGCGAGCTGGGACGAGGTGGTCGCCAGCGCCAGGGCGCTGGAGGCGGCCGGCGCGTCGATGCTCAATACCGGCATCGGCTGGCACGAGGCACGGATCCCGACCATCGTGACCTCGGTGCCGCGCGCCGCGTTCGCGTGGGTCACGCGCAAGATGAAGGGCGAAGTGGCCATCCCGCTCATCACCACCAACCGCATCAACATGCCGGAGGTGGCCGAGCGGCTGCTGGCCGACGGCGACGCCGACATGGTGTCGATGGCGCGTCCGCTGCTGGCGGACGCGGACTGGGTGCGCAAGGCGCGCGAATCGCGCAGCGACGAGATCAACACCTGCATCGCCTGCAACCAGGCCTGCCTGGACCACGTGTTCCAGAACCGCAAGGCCTCGTGCCTGGTCAATCCGCGCGCCTGTCGCGAGACCGAACTCGTTTACGCCCCGGCGACCGTGCGTAGGCGCGTGGCCGTGGTCGGGGCCGGGCCGGCGGGCCTGGCGTGCGCCACCGTGGCGGCCGGCCGCGGGCACGCGGTGACCCTGTTCGACGCCGCCCGCGAGATCGGCGGCCAGTTCAACCTTGCCAAGCGCATCCCGGGCAAGGAGGAGTTCCACGAGACCCTCCGCTATTTCGGTCGCCAGCTCGAACTGACCGGCGTCGACCTGCGCCTGGGCACGCGGGTGGACGCGCAGGCCTTGCGCGACGGCGGCTTCGACGAAGTGGTGCTGGCCACCGGCGTGCTGCCGCGCACGCCTGCCATCGACGGCATCGACCACGCAAAGGTGGTGTCCTACCTCGATGTGTTGCGCGGCACGGTCGAGATCGGTGCGCGGGTGGCGATCGTCGGGGCCGGCGGGATCGGCTTCGACGTGGCCGAGTTCCTCGCGCAGCCCGAGGCCTCGGCCACGCTCGACCTGCCGCGCTGGCTGCGCGAGTGGGGCATCGACCCGACGCTCGACGCCCGCGCCGGGATCGAAGGCGTGCGCGCCGCGCCGGAGCCGGCCCGCCGCCAGATCCTGCTACTGCAGCGCACCGCGGAGGCGCCGGGCAAGCGCCTGGGCAAGACCAGCGGCTGGGTGCACCGCGCCACGCTGAAGATGGCCGGGGTGCAGATGATCGGCGGCGTCGACTACCGCCGCATCGACGACGACGGCCTGCACGTGGCGATCGACGGCAAGGAGCGCGTGCTGGCGGTCGATCACGTGGTGATCTGCGCCGGCCAGGAACCGCTGCGGGATCTGGTCGAACCGCTGGCGCGCGCGGGCATCACGCCGCATCTGATCGGCGGCGCGGATGTCGCCGCGGAGCTCGACGCCAAGCGGGCCATCGCGCAGGGCAGCGAACTTGCGGCGCGCTTCTGACGGGCCGCACGCCGGCGGCCCGCACTAAATCCTTGAACCGATTCAGGTTCCGCGCCGTGCAAAAGGCCGGATGACGGCTCGAAGTCAAGCAATCGGCACGGCGCGTGTTCACCGGGGGTTAGGGATACCGCCCGTACTTTGCGCGTCCAATGCACCCAGACGGCCCTTCCCGACCTTGTCGGTTCGGGGCCGTCGCAAGCCGCGGGCCGGGCGATCGAACCGATTGTCCGGCCCGCTGTGCGGCTGGCGCCGCGATGCCCATACGGCTAGCGCCAGGCGTACCCGACAACGCCATGTTGGCGTGATTCCCCATTCTGCGTGGTGTCGACCCTTCCGGGGACGGCGCGGCGGAGCGGGAGCGGGAGGAGGTCCTCTCTCGCGCTCAGGAGTCGCCGCGACGCAACGGAGAAGGAGTTCGCGATGAAACTGGCCTGGATCCTCTGGCTGGCCAATTTGCTGCCGCAGCCGGCAGCCGACCAGCTTTGCCTGGTCACCACCGTCTATCTCGAAGCACGCAATCAATCCGATCTGGGCCAGCGTGCCGTGGCCGAAGTCGCCCTCCGCCGCCTCGACAGCGGCCGCTGGGGCGACACCATGTGCGAAGTGGTCACCGCGCCCAAGCAGTTCGCGCCCACGCTGATCTCGCCCAACTTCAGCCTCAGCAACGTGCAGGCCTGGACCCGCGCCGCGCGCATCGCACTGGAGCTGCAGAGCGAATGGAAGCAGCCGAACTGGGAGCGCAACCTCGTGGTGCCGGGCGCGGACCATTTCGTGGTGCACGAGATCGCGAGCCCGGACTGGGCGCAGGGCACGCCGGTGGCGACGATCGGCGACCACACTTTCTATAAGGTTCGCGCCCGCTACTGAGTCGGGAATCGGGAATCGGGGGAATCCGGAGTCGGGGCAGGCTACGCTTGGGGCCCGTGCCCGCCGCCTCCGCCGCCCATGCGCTTTGCCGTCAGCGTCGTCACCCCGTTCAACTACCCGCACAGCGCCGCCTTCGACGAGGTGGCGCAGACGCTGCAGCACGGCCTGCAGGCCTTGGGCCACGACGCGGTGGTCTCCAGCCGCCTCGACAACCGCCGCCGCAGGCACATCGTCTTGGGCGCCAACCTGCTGCAGAAGTATCCGGCGCCGGTGCCGGACGATGCGGTGTTCTACAACCTCGAGCAGATCAGTCCGGAGTCGGTCTGGTTCAGGGCCGGGCTGCTCGACGTGCTGCGCACACGGCCGTGCTGGGATTATTCCCACGGCAACGCGGCGGCGCTGGCCGCAGCCGGCGCACACGTCGCGGCGGTCCTGCCGCTCGGCTACGCGCCGGCGTTGACCCGCATCGCACCGGCGGACGAGGACATCGACGTGCTGTTCTACGGCTCGCTCAACGAGCGCCGCGCGGTGGTGCTGCGCGAACTAACGCGCCGCGGCCTGCGGGTCAAGCACCTGTTCGGCGCCTACGGCGCGGAACGCGACGCGTGGATCGCACGCGCGCGCATCGTGCTCAACATGCATTACTTCGACGCCAAGGTATTCGAGGCGGTGCGCGTGACCTACCTGCTCGCCAACCGCCGCTTCGTGGTGAGCGAGCGCGGCAGCGACGCGGCCGAAGAAGCGGCCTACGAACATGCGCTGGCGTTTTCCGCCTACGAGACCCTGGCCGACACCTGCGAGCGCTGCCTGGCCGACCCGGCGCTGCGCCGGCGCACGGCCGACGCCGGCTTCGAGTTCATGCGGCAACGTCCGATCCAGACCCTGCTCGCGCCCGCACTCGCCACGCTCGACGGGGCCTGAGCGGCGGGACGGTCCGCCCGGCCCCGTCCGCCCGCGCGGCCCCGCTCGGCTAAGCTAGGCGCATCGCACCGTCCGGATCCGCCATGGGTCGCACCGTTCTCGCCGTCGTTCTGGGCATCGTCGCCGCCGGGCTGGTGGTGGCCGGCATCGAGGCGATCGGGCATGCGCTGAACCCGCCGCCGCCGGGCATCGATCCGTCCGACCCGGCGGCGATGCAGTCGCTGATCGCGAACCTGCCGCAGTCCGCGCTCGTCACCGTCGTGCTGGCGTGGGCGCTCGGCAGCATCGCGGGCGGCTTCGTCGCAGCGAAGATCTCGCGTCGGCACACGCTCGGCGCGCCGCTCGCCGTCGGCATCGCGATGGTGCTGCTGATCGGGGTGAATTTCGTCGCGATCCCGCATCCGGCCTGGATGATGGTGTGCGGCGTGCTGCTGCCGGTGCCGCTCGCGGCCTGGGTGGGACGCAGGATCGCGGCGATCTGACGCCGCCGTCAGGTGGCCTCGCCGCCGCGGCTGATCGCCACCACGCCGGTCCGGCTCAGCTCCACCAGCCCGAGCGGCACCATCAGGTCGACGAACGCATCGATCTTCACCGGCGTGCCGGTCAGCTCGAAGGTGAAGCTTGCGTGGGTGATGTCGATCACGCGCGCGCGGAACACATCGCCCAGACGCAGCGCTTCGGCTCGCAGATCGCCGGTGCCCGCCACCTTCACCAGTGCCATCTCGCGCTCGACGCCGGCCTTGTCGCGCGAGAAGTCCACCACGCGATGCACCGGAACCAGCCGCCCGAGCTGCGCCTTGATCTGCTCGATCACCTCCGGCGTGCCGGACGTGACGATGGTGATGCGCGAGGTGTGCTTCTGGTGGTCGGTCTCGCCGACGGTCAGCGATTCGATGTTGTAGCCGCGCCCGGCGAACAACCCGACCACGCGTGCGAGCGCGCCCGCCTCGTTGTCGACCAGCACCGACAGCGTGGCGCGCATCGGGCGCGGCCTGTCGTCGACGAGGAAATAGGCGGAGGCGGGTTGGGTGGTCATCGGCAATCTCGGGCGGTGCGGTGTTGGAGAATGAAAACAACGTCGCTGGGCCCCGGCATTCGCCGGGGCGACGAAGCGTCAGACCATCATGCGGCCGGCTTCGGTCACCGCCGGGGCGTCGGCCAGATCCGGCAGGATCATTTCGTCGTGCGCGGCGCCGGACGGGATCATCGGCAGGCAGTTCTCCAGCTTGTCGACGACGCAGTCGAAGATGACCGGCCCCGGGTGGTCGAGCATCGCGAGGATCGCGGCGTCGAGTTCGGCCGGTGTGGACGCCCGGATGCCGCGCGCGCCGTAGGCCTCGGCAAGTCTGACGAAATCGGGCAGCGCCTCGGAGTACGAGTGTGCGTAGCGACCGCCGTGCAGCAGCTGCTGCCACTGCCGCACCATGCCCATGTATTCGTTGTTGAGGATGAAGATCTTGATCGGCAGGCGGTACTGCACCGCCGTGGACAATTCCTGCATCGTCATCTGCACGCTGGCCTCGCCGGCGATGTCGATGACCAGCGCATCCGGATGCGCCACCTGCACGCCGACCGCGGCCGGGATGCCGTAGCCCATCGTGCCGAGGCCGCCGGACGTCATCCAGCGGTTCGGTTCCTCGAAGCGGTAGTGCTGCGCCGCCCACATCTGGTGCTGGCCGACCTCGGTGGTGATGTAGGTGTCGCGTCCGCGGGTGAGCTCGAACAGGCGCTCGACCGCGTACTGCGGCTTGATGCTCGTCTCGGACTTCGCGTACGCCAGCGACTTGCGCGCCCGCCAGGCATCGATCTGCGACCACCATGCGAATCCGCTGCCGTCGTCGTCCCTGCGCGGCCGCGCGCGCCAGCCTTCGAGCAGCGCTTCGATCACGTTCGCGCAGTCGCCGACGATCGGCACCTCCACGCGCACGTTCTTGTTGATCGACGAGGGATCGATGTCGACGTGGATCTTGCGCGAATGCGGCGAGAAGGCATCGAGCCGGCCGGTGACGCGGTCGTCGAAACGTGCGCCGAGGTTGATCATCACGTCGCAGCGGTTCATCGCGAGATTGGCTTCGTACGTGCCGTGCATGCCGAGCATGCCGAGCCATTGCCGGTCGCTCGCCGGATACGCGCCCAGGCCCATCAGCGTGGACGTGATCGGAAAACCGGTCTCGCGCACCAGTTCGCGCAGCAGCGCGGACGCGCGCGCGCCGGCGTTGATGACACCGCCGCCGGTGTAGAACACCGGGCGTTTGGCGTTCGCCATCAGCTCCAGCGCCTGCGCGATGCGGCGCGGATCGCCCACGGTCTGCGGCCGGTAGGTGCGGTGCACGATGTTGCTCGGCCCCACGTACTCGCCCTTGCGGAACTGCACGTCCTTCGGGATATCGACCACCACCGGGCCGGGGCGGCCGGTGGTCGCGATGTAGAACGCATCGTGCAGTACGCGCGCGAGCTCGTTGACGTCCTTCACGAGGAAATTGTGCTTGGTACAGGCACGCGTGATGCCCACCGTGTCGCACTCCTGGAACGCGTCGGAGCCGATGAGATGCGTCGGCACCTGGCCGGTGATGCACACCAGCGGAATCGAATCCATCATCGCGTCGGCAAGCCCGGTGACCGCGTTCGTCGCGCCCGGGCCGGAGGTGACGAGCAGCACGCCGCACGTGCCGGTGGAACGCGCGTAGCCCTCCGCCGCATGCGAGGCGCCCTGCTCGTGGCGCACGAGGATGTGCTCGATCGCGTCCTGCTGGAACAGCGCGTCGTAGATCGGCAGGATCGCGCCGCCGGGGTAGCCGAAGATGTGCCGCACGCCCTGGTCACGCAGGGCCTGCACGACGATCTGGGCGCCGGTGAGCTGGGAATCGGACATCGGAGGGCTCGTGGTTCGCGGTCTGATGAGGTGAGCATGCCGGATTCGATGCTGCAGCGCATCAAGCGCGACACCGACAGGCGCTGAATGCCGCCGGAATGCCAGTGAAGCGGACCGCAGCTGAGCTTTTCATCGAAAAACCGCGCGCTCAGGCGTGTGTGCCCGCACCGTCAGCCGCGCCCGGGCGGCTCCGGTCTTCGCCACAGCCAGACACCGACGATCAGCATGACCGCGCTGCCGGCGGCAGCCATCCACAGGCCCGGTGCCGTGGCGAACAGGAGTGCGGCACACAGCGCCATGGTCGCCGTCGCCGCGCGCTTGGCGCGCCGATGCACCGCTCCGCCCGCCTGCCAGTCGCGGATCATCGCGCCGAACACGCGATGCGCGCGCAGCCAGTCATGCAGACGCGACGAACCGCGCGCCGCGGCCCACGCGGCAAGAAGCACGAACGGGGTTGTCGGCAACCCGGGCACGACGATTCCGATCATGCCCAGCGCCAGAGCAAGCCACGCCAGCAGCAGGTAGGGCAGTCGTCGCACATGCCGCGATCGCTGCGGCACGGTGGCGGGAGCCGCGGGGTTGCCGCCACGCGCCGCGCGCGCACCGGACGCGGCGCGTGTCGGGCCGTCCGTTCGCATGGCGCGCTCGCGATCCGCGCCCGCCGCGCCCGGATCGGGCACGCGATCAGTCCCCGACCCGCACCGAACCGCGCCCGTCCACCTGCTCGAACACGAAGCGGTACACCAGGCTCACGGCCTGCGGCACCTCGTGCGTGCCGTCGGTGCCGCAGGCCTCGTTCGGCGCGGGCGTGCGATCGAACACGCAGCGGAACGCGGGCTCGAAGCGCCAGCGCTGCGTCGCGGCGGCGGCGGACGCGAAAAACGGCTGCGCCGGGGGCTGCAGCGCCGGGCAATCGGGGCTGGTCGGCGCGGGCGTGACGCCCATCACCGATCCATCCTCGGCCACGCCCACCTGCACGCACACCGCCTGCGGCGGAAGGTTCTGCGCCAGCAGGGCCGACGGATACGCCGGCAGCGCGTTGTCCGGCGCCGGCAACGGCGGCGCGAAGGTTTCGTTGGCGGCCAGGACCATGCGCGCCTCGCCGGAGATGCCGGCGGTGACCTCGCGCACGCCGACCTGGCCGCTGCGCGCGTCGGGCGTGTCGGGCGTCGCGGCACAGCCGGCGAGCGCGAGCGGCAGCAGAAAGGGGAGAACGCGCCGCATCGGCTCAGTCGCCCAGCCGCACGGCGCCCAGGCCGTTGGCCACCTCGAACGTGAAGCGGTACACCACGCTCACCGCCTGCGGTTCCTCGTGCGTGTCCTCGCCACCGCACACCTCCCTGGGCTTGGGCTTGTAGTCGAACACGCAGCGGAACGCCGGTTCGAATGTCCATTGCGAGGTCGCGCGAGCCGCGGCTTCGAAAAACGCCGTCTCGGCGTTGCCGGGGGCCGGGCAGTCGGGCCCCTGGCTGACCGGATGCGCGCCGGTGGCCTTGCCGTCCACGTCCACGCTGACCTGCACGCACACCGTCTGCGGCGGCAACGCGCGGTCGATCAGCGCGGCCGGGTATTCCGGCATCGGATTGCCGGCCAGCGGCAGCGGTGGCTGGAAGCGTTCGTTCTCGCCGAGCACGATGCGGTCGGGCGCGGCCGCCGCTACCTCGTCGACCGCCACGTTCGCGCCGGCCTCGTCCTGCGCCTGCGCCAGCGATGCAACCGCCAGCAGCAGCGGCAGCAGATGGATGTTGTGCATGATCCCCTCCGTTGAAAGCGCTCAGGCCCGCTCGCGGACGGCGGGGTTGGTGTCGTCGCCGGGCGCGGGCAATCCCACGTTCGTCGACGCCGCATCGTACACGGCCGCGTCGAGCAGGCCGCGCTCTTTCGCCACCAGCACCGGCACCAGCATCTGCCCGGTGACGTTGGTCATGGTGCGCATCATGTCGAGGACGCGATCGATGGCCACGAGGTAGCCCAGCCCTTCGAGCGGCAGCCCCGCGGCGGCGAGCACCACGGTGGCCATGACGATGGCGGTGCCGGGCACGCCGGCGGTTCCGAAACTGCCGAGCACCGAGGCCAGCAGGATCGCGAAATACTGCGCAGCGCCCAGTTCGATGCCGTAGTACTGCGCGATGAACACCGACGCGATCGCCGGATAGATCGCGCCGCAACCGTCCATCTTGATGCTGGCGCCGAGCGGCACGGCGAACGCGGCGTAGTCGCGATTCACGCCGAGGTTGTGCGTGACGCAGCGGATGGCGATCGGCATCGACGCAAAGCTCGACGAACTCACGAACGCCACCTGCATGCCGGGCGCCGCGCCGCGGAAGAACTTGCGCGGGTCCAGGCCGTGCGCGAGCAGCAGGCCGCCGTAGACCACCACGATGTGCAGCGCGCAGGCAAGGTACAGCGCAAGCACGAAACTGCCGAGCGGCACCAGTTTCTCGAACCCGTACGTGCCGACCAGCGCGGCGATGAGACCGAAGGTGCCGATCGGCGTGAATTCCAGCACGAAGCGCGTGATCTGGATCATCGTTTCGCTGGCCTCGTCGGCGAGCGCGCGCAGCTTCGCGGTCCGCTCGCCGAGCCTGACGAGCGCGATGCCGACCAGCGCCGCGAAGAAGATCACCTGCAGGATCTTTCCGTCCGCCAGCGCCGCGAACGGGTTCGCCGGCACCACGTCGAGCAGCACCTGCACCGGTGTCGGGACCACCTTCGGCGTGTAGGTGTCCGATGCGACCAGATCGCCCACCCCCGCGCCCGGGTCGACGAGCAGCGCGACACCGAGCCCGACGCACACCGCCAGCACCGCCGTGCCCGCGAACCACGCGAACGTGCGCCCGCCGAGCGCGGCAATGCTCTGCTGCCCGTGCAACCGCGCCACGGCACTGATCACCGCGAAGAACACCAGCGGCGTCGCGATCATCTTGATCAGCGTGATGTACAGCGTGCCGAGCGGCTGGAACCACGGCCCCGCACGTTCGCCGAGCAGCCAGCCGACCAGCGCACCAAGCACGAACGCGCCCAGCACGCGCTGCCAGAACGGAATGCGGAACCACGCGGCGGCGATGGATTTCACGGCGATCACGGACCGGGAACGGATATCGCGCCACGATACCGCACGACCGGATCGCGCGGTGGTCGCACGCGCGCGGAATGCCGCATTTCCTTCTCCCTGCGGGAGAAGGTGCCGAAGGCGGATGAGGGCGCGACCGTCCGGCTTGCGTCGAGGATGGAAAGAAGGTGGCGCCCTCATCCGCCCTGCCGGCCACCTTCTCCCGCGGGGAGAAGGAAAAGCGGCGCCATGTCAGTCGACGCGTTCGCGCGAGTGCCTTGTCCGGGATGGCACAGCACATCCGCAGCATAAGCACCCGCCAACAACTCATTTCAGCGACAGGCCCGCGCCGGCGGACGATGCGCTCCCCGGTCGCCACGACCTCGCCGAGCCCATCCATGCGCCATCTGCTTCGCGCCTCGCCCGATCGGCTTCGAACCGTGCTTGCCATCGCGGCTTGCTGCGCGGCGACGCCCGCCTGGTCGGCCGACGACACCCTGACCCTCGAAGCGCTCACCGCGCGCCTGCGTCAGCTCGAAGCCCGCCTCGGCCAGGGCGAACCTGCCGCCGCCAGCGATGCGGCCGGCGAACTCGCCGCACTCGACCAGCGACTGCGCATCCTCGAACGAACGCTCGAGATCCAGCGCGAGGACAGCGTCGCGCTTGCGGCGAAGACGCCGGTGGTTGCCGTCAACGACAAGGGCCTGTCGGCCAGATCGCCCGACAGCCAGTACGACATCAAGCTGCGCGGCACCGCGCAGGCCGACGCGCGCTTCTTCCTCGACGACGATGCAGCCCCGCAGAACGACACCTTTCTCTGGCGACGCATCCGCCCCTCGCTCGAAGGCTCGCTCGGGCCGCTCGTCGCGTTCCGGCTCACGCCCGAGTTTGCCGGCGACGGCACCACCATCGTCGACGCCTATGTCGACGTGAAGTTCGATCCCGCGGCGACCTTGCGCGTGGGCAAGGTGAAAGGCCCGATCGGACTCGAACGCCTGCAGTCGGCGAGCGGCATCGCCTTCGTCGAGCGCGGCTTCCCGACCGAACTTGCGCCCAATCGCGACATCGGCGCCCAGTTGCAGGGCGACCTCGCGAAAGCCTCGGTCAACTACACCGTCGGCGTCTACAACGGCGCGCCGGACGGCCGCGACAGCAGCACGACCAATCCCGACGACGATTTCGAACTCGCCGCACGCGTGTTCTTCGAACCGTTCAAGAACGCGGCCAACGCCTGGTCCGGCCTCGGCTTCGGCATGGCCGCGAGCAGCGGCGACAAGCGCGGCAGCGGCAACAATGTCCTGCCGCGGTACCGCACGCCCGGCCAGCTGCAATTTTTCAACTACCGCGGCGCCGTGCTCGCCGACGGCAAGCACACGCGCTGGTCGCCGCAGGCCTACTACTACCGCAACGCCTTCGGCCTGCTCGCCGAATACATCGAATCGGAACAGGAACTGCTGCTGCCCGGCGACGGCGACGGCGGCGGCACCCGCGCCGAACTGGCCAACAGCGCCTGGCAACTGGCCGGCAGCTGGGTGCTCACCGGCGAGGACGCGAGTTTCCGCGGCGTGGTGAAACCGGACAATCCGTTCGGTTTCGGCGACGGCGGCTGGGGTGCGTTCGAGGTGGCCGCGCGTTACGGCGAACTCGACATCGACACCGCCGCCTTCCCTGTGTTTGCCGATCCGGCCACCGCCGCGGCACGCGCCGCGTCGTGGGGCCTGGGTCTGAACTGGTACCCGAGCAGCAATCTCAAGCTCGTGCTCAACCACACCCGCACCCGCTTCGACGGTGGTGCGGCCGACGGCGCCGATCGCGACGACGAAAAAACGGTGTTCACACGCGTGCAGGTCGCGTTCTGACAGCCATCGCCACAGCGCACCCGACCATTCCCGCCCCGATCCGCTCGCTTCGCGCAGGAGTCCATCGCATGCATTTTCTCCAACGCTTCCGTCTTCCGCATCTCGCCGCAGCCGCGCTGTTCGTCGCCGGCGCAGCGCACGGCAAGGACATCGAACTGCTCAATGTCTCGTACGATCCGACACGCGAGTTCTACCGCGATGTCAACAGCGCGTTCGCCGCCCAATGGAAGGAAAGGAGCGGCGACACGGTGACGATCCAGACCTCGCACGGCGGCTCGGGCAAACAGGCGCGTGCCGTCATCGACGGCCTGTCTGCCGATGTGGTGACGCTCGCGCTCGCCTTCGACATCGATTCGATCGCCGACAAGGCGAGGCTGTTGCCCGCCGACTGGCAGCAGCGCCTGCCCGACAACAGCGCGCCGTACACCTCCACCATCGTCTTCCTCGTGCGCCGCGGAAATCCGAAGAACATCGCGGACTGGGACGATCTCGTCGCGCCCGGGATCAGCGTGATCACGCCGAACCCGAAAACCTCCGGCGGCGCGCGCTGGAACCACCTCGCCGCGTACGCCTACGCGCTGCGCGCGAACGGCAACGACGCGGAACAGGCCAAGGCGTTCCTCGGGCAGCTGTACGCGAACGTGCCGGTGCTCGATACAGGCGCGCGGGGCGCCACGACGACGTTCGTGCAGCGCGGCATCGGCGATGTCCTGCTGGCGTGGGAAAACGAGGCCTTTCTCTCGATCGAGGAACTGGGCCCGGACAAGTTCGATATCGTCGTGCCGTCGCTGTCGATCCTCGCCGAACCGCCGGTGGCGCTGGTGGATCGCAACGTCGACAAGCACGGCACGCGCGAAACCGCCGAGGCGTATCTCGAATTCCTCTACAGCGCGGACGGGCAGCGTCTGGCGGCGAAGCACTACTACCGGCCGCGCAAACCGGAGCTGGCCGATGCCGCCGACATCGCGCGCTTCCCGGACGTGGAACTGGTCACGATTGCCGACTTCGGCGGCTGGGCGAAAGCGCAGAGCGAGCATTTCGGCGACGGCGGCATCTTCGATCAGATCTATGCGCCGTAGTCCTCCATCCGGCCTCCTGATGCCTTCCCGCACTCCTCACCCGATCTTCCGGCGTTTCCCCGCCCCGGGCTTGAGCCCTTCCCCCTTGACGGGGGAAGGGTTGGGATGGGGGTGGCTCCTGACATTGCAGCGCGTTGAACGTTCACTGCGGCAAAGCAATACACGAACAAGATCAAAAGCCGCCCCCATCCCGGCCTTCCCCCATCAAGGGGGAAGGAGACCAGCGGCAGATCAAGAGCAGACCCAACCCTTCCCCCTTCCAGGCGAAAGGGCTTTCGCGTGGTCGCCCGGATGAGCGCCGTCGCTGCCGACATTCCTTCGTCGCCACGCCGCACCCGCCGCGTGCTTCCCGGCTTCGGCCTCACGCTCGGCTACAGCGTCACGTACCTGAGCCTCGTCGTGCTGATCCCTCTCGCCGGGATCTTCCTCAAAACTGCCGATCTCGGCTGGGACGGGCTCTGGCACGTCTGGAGCGACAGCCGCGTCATCGGTGCGCTGCAGTTGAGCTTCGGTACGGCACTGGCGGCCGGCGCATTCAACGCCGTGATGGGCACGCTGGTGGCATGGGTGCTGGTGCGCTACCGCTTCCCCGGCCGCGCACTGCTCGACGCGATGATCGACCTGCCGTTCGCGCTGCCAACGGCCGTCGCCGGCATCGCGCTGACGGCACTGTATTCGGGCAACGGCTGGATCGGACGCTGGCTCGAACCGCTCGGCATCAAGGTGGCCTACACCACGCTCGGCATCACGGTGGCGCTGGTGTTCATCGGCCTGCCGTTCGTGGTGCGCACGGTGCAACCGGTGCTGGCTGACGTGGAAAAGGACTTCGAGGAAGCCGCCGCCTCGCTCGGCGCCAGCCGCTGGCACAGCATCACGCGCGTGGTGCTGCCGACGGTGCTGCCGTCGATCCTCACCGGCTTCGCGCTCGCGTTCGCACGCGCGGTGGGCGAATACGGCTCGGTGATCTTCATCGCCGGCAACATCCCGCGAATGACCGAGATCGCGCCGCTGCTGATCGTCATCAAGCTGGAGGAATTCGACTATGCCGGCGCCACCGCGGTGGCGAGCGCGATGCTGCTGATCGCGTTCGCGCTGCTGTTCGCGATCAACGCACTGCAGGCGTGGGCCGGACGTTACCGCGCCCCGCTGCGCGGATGACGAGGCACGATGGAACTTGCCGAACGCATCGCGGAACAGTCGTTGACGCGCACCCACACGCGCCGCCCGTCGCCGCGCGCTCCGACGACCGAGCCACCGTGGGTGCGCATGCTGCTGATCGCCGGCGCGATCGGCTTCCTCGCGTTCTTTCTGTTGCTGCCGCTCGTCGCGGTCTTCGCCGAGGCGTTGCGGCAGGGCGTCGGCGCGTATCTGGCCGCGTTCACCGAAGCCGATGCGCTCGCGGCGATCCGCCTCACGTTGCTCGTCGCCGCGATCGCGGTGCCGCTGAACCTCGTGTTCGGCGTTGCTGCGGCGTGGCTCATCGCCAAGCACCGGTTCCGCGGCAAGCAGGTGCTCATCACGCTGATCGACCTGCCGTTCTCGGTGTCGCCGGTGGTGTCGGGCCTGGTCTACGTGCTGCTGTTCGGTGCCCACGGCTGGTTGGGGCCGTGGCTGGCCGAGCACGATGTGCGCATCATCTTCGCCGTGCCGGGCATCGTGCTGGCGACGATCTTCGTCACGTTCCCGTTCGTCGCGCGCGAATTGATCCCGCTGATGGTCGAACAGGGCACCGACGACGAACAGGCCGCGCTCAGCCTCGGCGCGTCCGGCTGGCAGACGTTCCGGCACGTCACGCTGCCGAACATCCGCTGGGGCCTGCTGTACGGCGTGCTGCTGTGCAATGCGCGCGCGATGGGCGAATTCGGTGCGGTGAGCGTGGTCTCGGGCCACATCCGCGGGCTTACCAACACCATGCCGCTGCACGTGGAAATCCTCTACAACGAATATAACTTCGTCGCCGCGTTCGCGGTGGCGTCGCTGCTCGCCGGCCTCGCGCTGCTCACGCTCGGACTCAAGACGCTGCTCGAATGGCGTCTGGGGCGGCGCGGCGGCGTCCGGTCGCACTGATTTGCGTCAACGGAGCCCGTTCATGGACATCGACATCCGCGCCCTGCACAAACGTTATGCCGACACGGTGGCCCTGCACGATGTCGACCTGCAGATCCGCTCCGGCGAACTGATCGCGTTGCTCGGGCCCTCCGGCTCGGGCAAGACCACGCTGCTGCGCGCGATCGCCGGCCTCGAGTTCGCCGAACGCGGGCAGATCCTCTTCAGCGGCCGCGACGCCTCGCAGCTCTCGGTGCAGGCGCGGCGCGTCGGCTTCGTGTTCCAGCACTACGCGCTGTTCCGCCACATGACCGTGCGCGATAACGTCGCGTTCGGCCTGCGCTGCAAGCCGCGCGCCGAACGGCCGACGAAGGCCGAGATCGAACGCCGCGCACAGGCGCTGCTCGACACGGTGCAGCTCGGAGACCTCGGCGCGCGCTACCCGCACCAGCTGTCCGGCGGGCAACGCCAGCGCGTGGCGCTGGCGCGCGCGATGGCGATCGACCCGACCGTGCTGCTGCTCGACGAGCCGTTCGGCGCGCTCGATGCAAAAGTCCGCGCCGAACTGCGCACCTGGCTGCGCCGGATCCACGACGACACGGGCTACACCACGGTGTTCGTCACGCACGACCAGGAAGAGGCGATGGAGCTGGCGGACCGCATCGTGGTGCTGAACGCTGGCCGCATCGAGCAGACCGGCACGCCGGAGGCGGTGTACGCCGATCCGCAGACGCCGTTCGTGTTCGATTTTCTCGGACGCGGCAACGTGATCGAAGGCCGCTTCGAGCGCGACGGCTTCGTGCCGGCCGGCCAACGCCACCGGCGCTTCGCGACCGCATCGCCGGCACACGGCGACGGACGCATCCTCGTGCGCCCGCACGATCTCGCGCTCGGCACGCCGAACGAGGGCCTGCCCGCGCGCGTGCGCAAGGTGCGCACGCTGGGCGGGCGCGTGACGCTGGATCTGGATGTCCCGGGTCAGAAGCGGCCGCTGGAAATCGATCTGGCCGCGTCACCGGGCCTGCGGGCACCGCGCGAGGGCGACAGCGTGGGCGTGACACCGCTGCGGTTTCATGTGCTGGGGTGAGTGAGGGGCGGCGTGGTCGGTGCTTCGATTGCCGGCGATTGTGGTTTGCCGGGAATCGTTGAACTGAAGTGGCCGGACAGGGCCCACCCCCTTCCGCCTGCCGGCACCTTCCCCCGCTGCGCGGGAGAAGGATTGCTTCGTTTCTTGCCCGGACGATCCGAAACGCTCCACCTGTACGCGGCCTACAGCGAAGTGTCACTTCTCCCGCGCAGCGGGGGAAGGTGCCGGCAGGCGGAAGGGGGGGGCCGGCGCATCAATCGAACGGCGCCAACCGGCCGTCTAGTTGACCGTCCCGTAATGCTTCAGCGACGCCGTCGCAGACGCCTTCGCCATCTCGCTCGCATAACGTTGGTGCAGGATGTTCACCCGCTCCACGTAGCGCTGCGTCTCGTCGTACGGCGGCACGCCACCGTACCGATCCACCGCGCCCTCGCCCGCGTTGTAGCCGGCCGCCACCTTGGTCAGGTCGCCGTCGAAACGCTTGGTCAGCCACGCGAGGTAACTCACGCCGCCGTCGATGTTCTGCGCGGGCGTGAACGGATCGCTCACCCCGAACCGCGCCGCGGTCGCCGGAATCAGCTGCATCAGCCCCTGCGCACCGGCGCGCGATACCGCGTTGGGGTTGTAGGCGGATTCGGCATGCATGATGGCGCGGATCAGCGCCGCATCCACGCCGTGCAGCGCGGCCGCGGCCAGCACTTCGTCCGCGTACGCGGTGAGATTGAGCCCGACAGAATTGAAATCGACGCCCGGTTTCACCCCGCAGGCAAAACACGTCTCGATGTACGAGAACAGCACCTGCGCCTTCTGCCCCGCCGGACGCCGGTTGGTGTAGTGCGTGATGCCGTTCTTCTCGTACTTGTAGACCGCGCCACGTGTGATCGTGGGCTTGGCACCGGCCGGCACGGTTGCGGCCAGCGGTTCCCCGTCGCCGACGGCCGTGCGGAATTCGACCCCGCCGACCGCGGGCGTGCCGGCCGGCGCAGCGGATGCCGCGGCAGGCTTGGCGGCCGGGTAATTTCCGAGCAGGCTGCACTTTGTGTAGCCGTCGCGCGTGCTGGTGTATGCCGTGGCGCCGTGCTTATCGGTGCAGCGGTACAGCGTGCCGGCGGAGGCAACCGACGACGCCAGCAGGCACGCCAACAGGCCGAACGCAGCGAGAAACTGCGCGCGCGCGAATGCCTGAAGGTGCGGTCCCCTGCCGTCCATGCGGCCCAGTGTCCGCGAAGAAACCGAAAAAGCCAAGCGCGGGCCTGAGGTTACGAGTGGTCCGTGGGCAGACCGGCAAGTAGAATGGAAAGTTCGCCCGCCCCACCCGACCCGAGAACCGCCATGTCCGGCAAGTTGTTCATCAAGACGCACGGCTGCCAGATGAACGAGTACGACTCGGCCAAGATGGTCGACGTACTGGCTGCCGAACACGGCCTGGAACTGACGCAGATCGAGGCCGAAGCCGACGTGATCCTGGTCAATACCTGCTCGATCCGCGAAAAAGCGCAGGAGAAAGTCTTCAGCCAGCTCGGCCGCTGGCGCGAGCTGAAACAGCACAAGGAGGGCGTGATCATCGGTGTCGGCGGCTGCGTGGCGTCGCAGGAGGGCGAGGCCATCATCAAGCGCGCGCCGTTCGTGGACCTGGTCTTCGGCCCGCAGACGCTGCACCGCCTGCCGGACATGATCGACGCCCGCCGCAGCACCGGCAAGCCGCAGGTCGACATCAGCTTCCCCGAGATCGAGAAGTTCGACCGCCTGCCCGAGCCGCGCGCGGAAGGACCGACCGCGTTCGTGTCGATCATGGAAGGCTGCTCGAAGTACTGCAGCTATTGCGTGGTGCCCTACACGCGCGGCGAGGAGATCAGCCGGCCGTTCGACCACGTGATCGTGGAAGTGGCGCAGCTCGCCGCGCAGGGCGTGCGCGAGGTGAACCTGCTCGGGCAGAACGTCAACGCGTACCGCGGCGCGATGCACGACGGCAGCATCGCCGACTTCGGTTTCCTGATCCGCGCCATCGCGCAGATCGACGGCATCGGCCGCATCCGCTTCACCACGTCGCACCCGATGGAATTCTCCGACTCGCTGATCGAGGCCTATGCCGATGTCCCGCAGCTGGCGAACTATCTGCACCTGCCGGTGCAGGCCGGCTCGGACCGCATCCTCTCGGCCATGAAACGCGGCTACACCGCGCTCGAATACAAGCAGCGCATCCGCAAGCTGCGCGCGGTGCGGCCGGACATCGCGATCTCCACCGACATCATCGTCGGCTTCCCCGGAGAGACCGATGCCGATTTCGAGAAGACGATGACACTGGTGGAGGACATCGGCTTCGACCAGAGCTTCACCTTCATCTACTCCTCGCGCCCCGGCACGCCGGCCGCGAACCTGCCGGACGACACCCCGATGCAGGTCAAGAAGGACCGACTCGCGCGCCTGCAGGCGGCGATCGATGCCAACGCGAAGCGCTACTCGGCCGCGATGGTGGGCAGCGTGCAGCGCGTTCTCGTCGAAGGACCGAGCCGCAAGGATCCGGCCGAACTCACCGGCCGCACCGAAAACATGCGCTACGTGAACTTCCCGGCGCACGCGCGCCTGATCGGCCGGTTCGTCGACGTGACGATCACCGAGGCGATGAGCAATTCGCTGCGCGGGCGCGTGGCGATGACCGACGACATCGCCGCGTAGCGCGCGTTCCCCGCGGCGCGGTGCGCCGGACCGGCGGCGCTACCGCTTCGCCGTGGCGTCCTGCGCACGCGCCAGCCACGCGCGCGCGTCGACGATGCGGCTGTCGCCGTCGAACTGCGCGTCCCAGCGCGGCATCCATGTGGCGCAGAACGCGATCAGCGCCGCGTCCTCGCGGCGCGAGGCGAGCGTCTCGGCCACGTCCCAGGCGTACATGGGCACGCTCGGGTGTTCTTCGCCGAGCGCGACGATGGACTGCTGCAGCAGATCGCGGCGCAGGGCCAGCGCGGCAGCCGTGTCGCCGGTCTGTTCGAGGAACATGCCGTAGGTCTGCACGTAGGGCAGCGAGGCCCCGGCGCCGACGCCATGCACGCGCTCGGCCGCGGCACGCGTGTCCTCGAACAGGCGTCGCGCCTGGTCGAGCTTGCCGTTGGCCTGCAGCGCACGCGCGTACCAGATCCCGGACAGCCAGGTGTGTTCCTTGTCCGGGCCGAATTCCTTCACGCGGTATTCGTGCACCTGCCGCATCAGCGGTTCGGCTTCGGCCGGACGCCCCATGTCCAGCAGCAGCGCCGCCAGCTGCTGGCGCGTGCTGTGCACGTTGGCGTGGTCGTCGCCCAGACGCTTGCGCAGCGACTCGAAGGAGCGCTGCATCAGCGGGAGTGCCTCGTCGGGACGCTCGGTGACGCGGAGCATGATGGCCTCGCGCTCGAGCCAGCGCGCGATCAGCGGATGATCGGCATCGTGCGTGCGCTCCAGCGCCACGCGCGTGCGGTGCGCGAGCTCGATGGCCTCGCGGTTGCGCTCGCGCTGGCTGTAGGCACGCAGCAGGTGGTCGAGCGCATCCATGTGCACGCCTTCGGTCATGCCGAACTCGGCTTCGGTCTGCGGCACCAGGCGTTCCAGCGTGGCGATGGCGCGTTCCTCCTGGTCGGTCTCGACGTCGACGCCGGCGAGCCCGACCTCGAACGGCAGCCGCAGCCGCGCCGGCGCCCCGGCCGGGATCGCGGCGAGCCCGTCCGCGTACATGCGGCGCGCGTCGTCCAGATCGTCGCGCGCGAGCAGCAGGCGCGCGAGCATCTGACGCACCGCAAGCGCATCGGCGTCGGCGCGGCCGAAGGCGGCTTCGAGCGTGTCGAGCGCGACCTGCGCCTGCTCGGCGCCTTCCGGGCGCGCACCGGCCATGTACAGCGATTCGGACAGGTTGTGCCGGACCACGCCTTCGAGGCGCGGATTGCCGGCGAAGCGCGCATGGATGCGCGGGATCGCGGCGACGAGGGCGTCGCGCAACGTGATGTCGAGTTGCGCATTGAGCGGGTTCGCCGCGCGGATCACGTCCTGCAGCAGGAAGTCGCGCACCGCGGTGGCGACCTCGGCCTGCTCTTCGGCGTGCCGCTCCGCGACAAGCGCCGCCGCCGCCGCCGCGCGCGCTTCGCCCGCCTGATGCAGCGCAACGCCGATGCCGATCGCAAGCGACAGCAGCACCAGCGCTGCCGCCGCCACGCCCACGCGATGCCGCTGCACGAAACGCGTGCCGCGGTACAACGCCGAGTCTGGCCGTGCGCGCACCGGCTTGCCGTCGAGCCAGCGGCGCAGATCCTCGCCCAGCGCCGCCGCCGATGCGTAGCGGCGTTCCGGCTCGCGCCGCAGCGCAGTCAACACGATCGTGTCGAGGTCGCCGCGCATGTGGCGCGCGAGACGTTCGACGGCCTGCCCGCGCTCGCCGTACGCCTGCGTGCGCTGCGCCGCGTCCGCGCGCCGCACCGTCGCGCTCGGACGTTCGATCGTGATGGCGCCGTCGGCGCCCGGGCTGCCGCGCTGCTGCGGCAGACGCCCGGTCAGCAGCTCGTACAGCACCACGCCGAGCGAAAACACATCGGTGGCGGTGCTGACGGGTTCGCCGCTGGCCTGCTCGGGCGCCGCGTAGGCCGGCGACAGCGCGCGCACGCCGGTGCGGGTCAGCTCGGCGTCGTCGGTGTCGTCGAGCAGTTTGGCGATGCCGAAATCGAGCACGTGCGGCTGGCCGTCGGCGCCGACGAGGATGTTCGATGGTTTGAGGTCGCGATGCACCACCAGACGCGTCTGCGCATGCGCGACCGCGTCGCAGACCTGCGCCACGAGCGCCACGCGTTCGCGCACGTCGAGCGCGCGCTGGCGCGCGTGCAGGGCGATCGGCACGCCTTCGACGTGTTCCATCGCGTACCACGGCCGGCCGTCGGGCGCGAGGCCGCCGTCGACGAAGCTGGCGATGTTCGGATGGTGCAGCTGCGCGAGGATGCGGCGTTCGCGTTCGAAGCGGCGCACGATCTCGTCGCTGTCCATGCCGCGCTTGAGCAGCTTGAGCGCCACCTGCTGCACGAAGCCCTGCTCGCTCGCCTGCGCGAGCCACACCTCGCCCATGCCGCCGCGCCCGAGCAATTGCAGCAGGCGGAACCGTCCGACGCGTTCGAACGGCGGCGCGGCAGTTTCGGCCGTGTCGGCGTCCGCGCCGGCAAGACGGCCGAGCACCGTCGGCGCGGCATCGGCGATGCCGGCGTCGAGCAGGCCTTCGGCGATATCGTCGGCCTGCAGCATCGCGCGCAGCTCGCGCGCGAACGCGGCGTCCTCGCGCGCGAGTGCCGCCAGATGCACGTCGCGCGCCGGCCCGTCGAGATCGACCAGTTCCTCGAAGCGTTGCGACAGACGCTGCCAGCGCTGCGGATCCGCGCTCATTCGGGCAGCACCTCGGCGTTGCTCAGGCGCGCGTGCAGAAAGGCGCGCGCGCGGCGCCAGTCGCGCTTGAGGCTGCGTTCGCTGCGGCCGGTGACGTCGGTGATCTCGGCCAGCTCCATGCCGGCGAAAAAGCGCATCTCGACCATGCGACCGAGCTCCGGCTCGACTTCGGCAAGCTGTTCCAGCGCCTGGTCCAGCGCCAGCAGTTCGCTGTCGCGGCCGGCCGTGGCCACCTGCGAATCGAGTTCGAGCATCACCTCGCCGCCGCCGCGCTTGCCGGCGACGCGCTGGCGGGCGTGATCGATGACGAGCTGCCGCATCGCGCGCGCCGCGATGGCGTAGAAGTGCGCGCGGTCGTTCATGCGCAGCGCATCGGGCCGGGCAAGACGGAACCACGCCTCGTGCACCAGCGAAGTGACCTGCATCTGGCCACGCTGTCGCCCGAGCTGGCGCGCGGCGATGTGGCGCAGATCGTCGTAGACGTGCGCAAACAGCTGCTCCGACGCGGCCGCATCTCCATCGCGGGCCTGGTGGATCAGTTCGGTGATGTCGACCATGGCCGTGCGCACCGCGGAGTTCCTGCGACAGCGTATCGCAGCCTGCCGCCCCGCGCACAGGGCGGCAGGTCAGCCGGCGAAGCCGCCGGCGTCGAGAAAGGCCCGTTCGGCGGAGGTGGTTTCGCGGCCGAGCATGGGGTTGCGGTGCGGGAAGCGGCCGAAGCGGCGGATGATGTCGCGATGCACCTCGGCGTATTTCAGCGACTCGCCGCCGATCGGCTGCATGCAGGCCACGCAGCGATCCTGGTCCGACACGGCCTCCGAGTGCATCAGCGGCATGTAGACGAACGGGCGCAGCGCCGCTTCGATGCGCGCATCGAATCCCGCGGCGAGCGCGCGCTCGGTGAAATGCAGTGCCAGGCCGTCGGTGGCGAACATGTGTGCGGTGCCGCGGAAGGCGTTGCGCGGGAACTGGTCGAGCAGGATCAGCAACGCGAGCACGCCGTCGGGCGTGTCGGCCCAGGCGTCGCGCTCGCGCCGGGCGGCGGCGTGGTGGGCATCGAGGAAACGTTCGCGGAAGCGTGTGTCGAAGGCATCGTCCTGCGCGAACCAGCGCTGCGGGCCGGCGTCGCGCCAGAAGCCGATCACGGCCTCGATGTTGCGCTGCGTGTTCATTCCACGGCCTCCACGTCGGCCTGCGTTTTCGCCGCCGCGGCCTCGGCGTTGAGCGCGCGGCTCTCGCGTTTGGGTGCGACGAACGGCGTCGGCTTCGGCGCACTGGGCGTGTTGCCGTAGATCATGCTGCGGCCGGCTTCGAGGTTGCCGCCGGCGATTTCGAGCTCGAAGCGTTCGGCGTCGCGCTGGCGGATGAGCTCGGCGACATCGGCCGCCTCGCGCTCGGACACGCCGAGCTCGCGCAGCGCGGCCTCGCCGAAGCGCAGGGCCGATTCGAAGGTTTCGCGGATCTGGAAATCGACATTGTGTCCGACCAGTTCCAGCGAATGTTCGCGGTCGAAGGAGCGCACCAACACCTTCGCCTGCGGGAACTCGGCCTTCACCAGCTCGACGATGCGCGTGGCGGCGGCCTTGTCGTCCACGCACACAGCGATCGCGCGTGCGTGGCCGGCGCCGCAGGCGTGCAGCACGTCGAGGCGGGTGCCGTCGCCGTAGTAGATCTTGAAGCCGAACTCGGCGGCGCTCTGGATCATCTCGATATCGGTATCGATGATCGTGACATCGGCCGAGCGCGCCAGCAGCGACTGGCTGGCCACCTGGCCGAAGCGCCCGAAGCCGATGATCAGCACCGAGCCGCTGAGGCCCTCGGCCTTGTCCACGCCGTCGAGTGACAGCGCCGCGCGGCGCGTGAACGGACGCAGCGCGAGCGTGGTGAGCGGGGTCAGCGCCATCGACAGCACCACGATGGCGGTGAGGTTGGCGTTGACCTCGGCATCGATGACGCCCGCAGCCGCGGCGGCCGCGAACAGCACGAAGGCGAATTCGCCGCCCTGCGCCATCAGCACGGCGCGGTCGAGCGCTTCGCCGTGGCTGCTGCGCAGGAGTCGCGCGACGACGTAGATGCACAGCGCCTTCGCCACCATCAGCGCGAGCACGCCAGCGACGATAAGCTGCCAGTGGCTCGCGACCACGCCCAGATCGAGCGCCATGCCGACGCCGAGGAAAAATAGCCCGAGCAGGATGCCGCGGAACGGCTCGATGTCGGCTTCGATCTGGTGGCGGAAGATCGATTCGGACAACAGCACGCCGGCGAGGAAGGCGCCCATCGCCATCGACAGCCCGCCGAGCTGCATCAGCAGCGCCGCGCCGAGCACGACGAGCAGCGCGGCGGCCGTCATCACCTCGCGCGCCTTGGCCGCGGCCAGGATGCGGAACATCGGATTCAGCAGCCAGATGCCCGCCACGATGAGCCCGCCGAGCGCGCCCAGGCCGATGCCGACGCTCGTCCAGCGCGAGCCTGCCTCGGCCACCGGTTGCGGCGACATGAAGGCCACCAGTGCCAGCAGCGGCACGATCAGCAGGTCCTCGAACAGGAGGATCGCGACGATTTTCTGGCCGTGCGGCAATGCGATGTCGCCGCGCTCGCCGAGCAGCTGCATGACGATGGCGGTGGAGGTGAGCACGAAGCCCATGCCGCCGATGAAGGACACCGGCAGCGGAAACCCGAAGGCCACGCCGATGCCTGTGAGCACCGCCGTGCACGTCAGTATCTGTGCCGAGCCCAGGCCGAAGATCTCGTTGCGCAGCCCCCACAGGTGCGACGGCCGCATCTCCAGTCCGATGACGAAGAGGAACATCACCACGCCCAGTTCGGCCACGTGCAGGATGGCCTGCGGATCGGAGAACCAGCCGAAGCCGTACGGACCCACGATGAGCCCGGCGGCAAGGTAGCCGAGCACCGAGCCGAGCCCGAGCCTGCGGAAGATCGGCACGGTGACGACGGCGGCGCCGAGCAGGGCGACGACGCTGATGAGATCGCTGGCGCTGCTTTCGGCGGCCATGGGACATCCGGTGCGGGAACAGCGGGGATGCTACCGCGTGTGGCGGGGGATGTTCAGCTCTGCCGACGACGGAGACGGATTGCGATAGCGTGTACGAGAGTGTGAGATCCCGTCAGAACCCGTCGTCCCGGCGAACGCCGGGACGACGGGGCTTGCGCGCGGCGTGCGTCTCGTCGTCGCAGCAATCAGTCGAGCCGCTTGCTGAAGCGCAACACCGCCAGCGTCAGCACCACCGCCGTGAACCCCACCAGCGCCAGCGCATCCGGCCACAGCTCGGCCACGCCCGAGCCGCGCAGCATGGTGCCGCGGATCAGCCGCAGGAAATGCGTCAGCGGCAACACTTCCGCCAGCCACTGCACCACGCCCGGCATGCCGGCGAACGGGAACATGAAGCCCGACAGCAGGATCGACGGCAGGAAGACGAAAAACGCCATCTGCATCGCCTGGAACTGCGAGCGTGCGATGTTGGAGATCAGCAGGCCGAGCGTGAGGTTGGCCGCGATCAGCAGCATCGCCGCAATGTACACGTCCGGCAGCGACCCGCGGATCGGTACCGAAAACAGCAGCATGCCCAGTCCCAGCACCACGGTGGTCTGCAGCAGTCCGATGCCGATGTACGGCAGGATCTTGCCGAGCATCAGTTCCAGCCGCGTCAGCGGCATGGTGATGAGCAGCTCCATGTTGCCGCGCTCGCGCTCGCGCACGATGGCCACGGCGGTGAACAGCACCATAGTCATCGTGAGGATGACGCCGATGAGACCGGGCACGATGTTCACCGCCGAGCGGCGTTCGGGGTTGTAGAACGCCACCACCGAGATCGGTGCCTCGCGCGCAGCGCCGCCGGGGGCGGTGTCGAGCGGGAGTTGCGCGAGCTGCACCGCGGCGCTCTGCACCACCGTGTCGCTGCCGTCGACGAGGATCTGCACCGCCTCGCGGCCCTCGGCACGGCGGCGGTCGAAATCGCGCGGGATCGCGATGCCGACGCTGATGCGCCCGGCGCGCAGCAGCGCCATGAGTTCCTGCGGCGTTTGCACATGCTCGCCGACCTGCACCACGCCCGTGGCGAGCATGTCCTGCACCAGCGCGCGCGACTGGTTGGTGCCGGCCTCGTCCGCCACCGCGGCCTGCAGGCCGCGCAGGTTGAGGTTGATGGCGTAGCCGAACAGCACCAGCTGCATGACCGGAATGCCGATGATCATCGCCAGCGTGGTGCGGTCGCGGCGCAACTGGCGCAGCTCCTTCAGCATCACGGCCAGCAGGCGCTGGACGCTCATGCCGCGGGCCTGTCCTGCTGCGACGCGCGCGCGCGTCCGTGCGTGGCGGCGACGAAGACGTCCTCGAGGCTCGGTGCGACGGCGGCCATCGATGCGTCCGGGTCGGCCGCGCGCAGTGCCTCCCGCAAAGGATCGATGCGCTCGCCGTCGAGCGCCAGCACACGCAGCTCATTGCCGATCTGGGCCACGCTGACCACGCCCGCCAGCGCCGCGAGCGCGGCCTGCGCCAGGCGCGGGCGCGCCGACGCCACCCCGAACGTGCGGCCGTCGAGCGCCTGCGACAGCGCCGCCGGCGTGCCGTCGGCCACCAGCACGCCGCGGTCGAGGATGGCGAGGCGGTGGCAGCGTTCGGCTTCGTCCATGTAGTGCGTCGAGACCAGAATGGTGGTCCCCGCGTCGGCGAGTGCGAAGAGCTTGTCCCAGAAGTCGCGGCGCGATTCGGGGTCGACCGCACTCGTGGGTTCGTCCAGGAACAGCAGTTCGGGCGCGTGCATCACCGCGCCCGCCAGCGCGAGGCGCTGCTTCTGGCCGCCGCTCAGCGTGCCCGCCAGTTGTTTCGCGCGGTCGGCGAGGTGGTAGTCGCGCAGCAGCGCGTCGACGCGGAGCCGGACCTGCGCACGCGGCAGCGACTGCACCGCGGCGATGAATTCGAGGTTCTCGCGCACGGAAAGGTCCTCGAACAGCGAAAAGCGCTGCGTCATGTAGCCGATGCGCCGCTTGAGCGCCTCGGCGTCGGCCGGGATGCGCAGGCCGAGCACGTCGATGTCGCCCGCGGTCGGCGTGAGCAGGCCGCAGAGCATGCGGATGGTCGTCGACTTGCCCGAACCGTTCGGTCCGAGAAAGCCGTAGACCGCGCCTTTCGGCACGTCGAGGTCGACATTGTCGACGGCGCGCAGAGGGCCGAACTGTTTTGTCAGGCTGCGGGCACGGATGGCGAGGGTGGCGGTCATCGTGCCACGCTGCGGTGTGGAGGCGCCGGTTCGGTGGGGTTGTCGAGATGGTGGAATTGATCGGCTTCGTTGCCCCCCTTCCGCCTGCCGGCACCTTCCCCCGTTGCACGGGAGAAGGACGCTTCGATCGATCGGACCGAGAACGACAAACCTGCCGTATCCATGAACACCACGGCGAAGAACGCCTCCTCCCGCACAACGGGGGAAGGGTGAGGCCGGTTACCACCGGCCGAACGCAGGCGGAAGGGGGTCGCTGTCCCAACCGGACGCGCAACGTCCATTCCTACTTCTCTCCCGCTTCGATCTCGACGCGCAACGGCAAGCCGACCGCCAGCGCCGCCGCCTCCGCCCCCAGCTGCACTTCGGCCAGATAACTCAGGCGCGCGGCATCGTCGCCGTGCAGCGCGTAGTACGGCGTGAAACTCGGCGTGCTGCGGATCATGCGCACACGGCCGGCGAAGGCGCGCGTCTCGCCTTCCAGCAGCACGCGCACGCCGTCGCCCACGTGCACGTCCGCGCGCAGCGGCTGCGGCACGTAGACACGGGCGTACGGCGCGTCGCCGACCAGCAGGTGCACCAGCGGCGCGCCGATGGCGACCTGATCGCCAACCTCGTACGGCAGGCTGTCGACGATGCCCGCGCGCGGCGCGTGCACGCGCAGGCGCTGCAGATCGACGGCGAGTCGATCGACCTGTGCCTGCGCGGCCGCGAGCGCGGCGTCCGCCTGCGCGATCTGCTCTGCGCGCGTGCCCTGTTCCAGCAGCGCGGACGCGGCGCGCGCGGCGCGCAGGCTGGCGGCGGCGCTGTCGTGTGCGGCGCCTGCCGCGTCGGCCTGCGCCCGGGGAACCAGGCCGCGCGCCAGCAGCGCGTCGACGCGTTCGCGCTCGAGCCGGGCATTGCGTTCCAGCGCGGCGGCGGCGGCGATCTGCGCGCGCGCCTGCTCGCGCTCCTCGCCGCGGGCGCCGGCCTGGCGTTCGGCAAGGACGTCGCCGAGTCGCCGCACCTCGGCCTGCGCCGCAGCGAGGGCGGCGCGGCTGCGGGCCTCGTCCAGACGCACGAGCACGGCGCCGGCGGCGACCTGCTCGCCTTCGCGCACGGCGATCTCGACGATGGGCTCGAACGCGGGCGCCGGCAGTGCGATGCGGTCGCGCTCCAGCGTGCCGAGCACCTGCGGCGGCGCGGGCGAGCAGGCGGCGAGCGAAACCAGCGCGAGCGCGGCGAGCGGGAGGCGGCGGTCAGGCATGGTCGAACTCCAGTCCCCGCGCGAGCAGGGTCAGCACGTGCCGCTGCAGCACGTCGAAGCCGAGGTCGCCGGTGGCGAAGATCTGTTGCCACAGCGGGCGACCGGCGATGGGGAACAGCGTGAGGCCGATCAGCGAGACCACGAGCAGGCGCGGATCGAGGTCGGGATTCAGTGCCCCGCGCGCCTGCGCCGAGGCGAAGCGTTTCGCCAGTTGCTGCGGCAGCATCGGGCCGATGCGTTCGATCAGCATCCCGCGCAGCGCGCCGCCTTCGCTCAGCACTTCGCGCACCCACAGCGCGGGAAACCACGGATGCGCCGCGACCAGCGCGCCGACGGCGGCAACGAAGCCGGCCACGAGGCGCGCGGGATCGTCTCCGGCGCCGTCGACCGCGCCGCGCATGCCGCCGAGCAGCGGCAACAGCCGTTCCTCGACCACGGCGTCGACCACGCGCTCGCGGCTGCCGAAGTAGTAGTTGACGAGCGCGGGCGTGACCCCGGCTTCGGCGGCGATGGCACGCAACGGCGTGGTGGCGATGCCGCCGCGGACGAAGCAGCGCAGCGCGCCGTCGAGGAGCTCGGCCCGCTGATCGGTCCCGGCCGCGGGCCGTCCGGGGGCGCGGGGCTTGCGTGGACGCCTGGTCTGCGCAGCGGGGGGGTTCGCCACGGCGGGCTTGGCCGTGGCGGCTTTGGCTGCGGCGGCAGCGCGGGCTTTCGGCGGAGGTCGACGTGCCATCGGCAAAATTTAATTTCATGTTTAATTATTTGCAATGCCGCGGCCTGCCGCGTTGCCGACGATTCAGCTGCCGTTGGACGACCGCATGCCTCGCACTGCGAGGGCGCCGGGACATCGGCCGCACGCAAGCCCTGGCCGCGCCCGTCGCCCGCCGCACACCCGGCGCTGGCCCGCACCCCAACCGCGCGCTAGGCTTGCCCCGATGACCGCCCCGACCCAACGCGACTTCGCGCTCACCCCCGAAGACAACGAACGCCTCGCCAATCTCAGCGGGCCCGCCGATGCACACCTGCGCCAGATCGAGCTGCGCCTGGGCGTGGAAATCGCCAACCGCGGCCACGTGTTCCGCGTGATCGGCGACGACGACGCCGCGCATGCCGCCGAACGCCTGCTGCGCGCGCTCTACACCGCCACCGAGGACCAAACCCTCGACGCCCACGCCGTGCACCTGCGCCTGCAGGAATCGGACGCCGAGCGCTTCGTGCAACGCGCCGCCGAGCGCGCCGCGCAGGGGGCGCAGGAGGTGGCGATCAAGGTCAAGCGCGGCACCATCACCGGGCGCGGACCGAACCAGGCGCGCTACCTGCACGCCATCGCCACGCACGACATCAACTTCGGCGTCGGCCCGGCCGGCACGGGCAAGACCTTCCTCGCCGTCGCGATGGCCGTCGAGGCGCTGAACGAATCGCGCGTGCAGCGCATCCTGCTGGTGCGCCCGGCGGTGGAGGCCGGCGAGAAACTCGGCTTCCTGCCCGGCGACCTGAGCCAGAAGGTCGACCCCTACCTGCGCCCGCTGTACGACGCGCTGTACGAGATGCTCGGCGTGGAACGCGTCGCCAAACTCATCGAACGCAGCGTCATCGAGATCGCCCCTCTGGCGTACATGCGCGGCCGCACCCTCAACGACGCCTTCGTCATCCTCGACGAGGCGCAGAACACCACCATCGAACAGATGAAGATGTTCCTGACCCGGCTCGGTTTCGGCAGCACCGCCGTGATCACCGGCGACCTGACCCAGATCGACCTGCCCAAGCACGTGAAATCGGGACTGCGCGACGCGGTGGAGGTCCTGCACGAGGTGGACGGCGTCAGCTTCACCTTCTTCACCGCCGGCGACGTGGTGCGCCATCCACTGGTGGCGCGCATCGTCCGCGCCTACGATGCACGCGACGCCGCCGGCAGCGCCTGACGGCCGCGTCCCACGCCCCGCGTCCGAGCCCGAGCGCACGCCATGCCCCGCACCGCCGTCGAACTGGACCTCGCCGTCAGCTATGCGATTCCGCGTCGCGGCCTGCCGGCGGCGGTCTCGTTCCGGCGCTGGGCGCATGCCGCGCTGGCCGGCCGCATCAAGCGCGCGGACCTGGCGCTGCGCATCGTCGGCGAACGCGAGGGCCGCGCGCTCAACCGGCACTACCGCGGACGCGACTACGCCACCAACGTGCTCAGCTTCCCCGCGGAACTGCCGCCGGGAGTAACGTTGCCGATCCTCGGCGACATCGTGCTGTGCGCGCCGGTGGTCGCGCGCGAGGCACGCGAGCAGGGCAAGGAACTGCTCGCGCACTACGCCCACCTCACCGTGCACGGCGTGCTGCACCTGCTCGGCTGGGACCACGAGAACACGCGCGAAGCCGAGGCGATGGAAGCGCTCGAACGGCAAATCCTTGATTCCCTTGGATTCGACGACCCCTACGCCGACTAGATCCTGCCCCGCCGCGTTGCATGTCCGCAGGAAATTTCCGCTAGACTCAGACGCCATCCGTCTTCCGGCCCTGCCGCACTCCGATGCCCGAGGAACCCAGTAGTAGCGGTTCGCCGTCCCGATCCTGGTTCGACCGACTCAGCCAGGCCATCTCCGGCGAACCGCGCAACCGCGAAGAACTCCTGGAGGAGTTGCGCGGCGCCCAGGCCAACGGCCTGCTGTCGGCAGACACGCTGTCGATGATCGAAGGTGCGATCACCGTCTCCGATCTCACCGTCTCCGACGTCATGGTGCCGCGCGCGCAGATGGTGGTGCTGGCGGCCGACTCGCGCTTCCTGGACGTGATGCGCGCCGTGGTGGAATCGGGCCATTCGCGCTTCCCCGTGCACGGCGAGGACCGCGACGAAATCCTCGGCATCCTGCTGGCCAAAGACCTGCTGCGCGGCGTCGTCGAGGACAACGGCCCGGCGTCGATTCGCGAATTGCTGCGTCCGGCGGTGCTCATCCCGGAGTCCAAGCGCCTCAACGTGCTGCTGAAGGAATTCCGCCTCTCGCGCAACCACATGGCGATCGTGGTCGACGAATACGGCGGCGTGGCGGGCCTGGTCACGATCGAGGACGTGCTCGAACAGATCGTCGGCGAGATCGACGACGAACACGACGATGCCCCCGGCGAGCAGACCCTCATCGAAGCCCAGGCCGACGGCCAGTACGTGGTCGACGCGCTGACGCCGATCGCCGACTTCAACGAACGCTTCGGCGCCGATTTCGACGACGACGAGTACGACACCCTCGGCGGCCTCATCACCGCGGCCATTGGCCACCTGCCGGAGACGGGCGAGGAAATCGTGCTGGGCCGCTTCGAATTCCGCATCGCGCGCGCGGATGCACGGCGCGTGCACGCGCTGCACGTGGGTGTGCGCGGGGCGGAATGAGCAGGGTCGCGGTGGCGCGCGCTGCAGGCGAAGGTGTGCGGGTGTGCGACGCGTTCCCGCTGCCGGCCCCCTTCCGCCTGCGTTCGGCCGGTGGTAACCGGCCTCTCCCTTCCCCCGCTGCGCGGGAGAAGGAATGCTCCGGCGCACCCCATGGCTATCCCGAAACGATGCGCACTGCACCTGCCACCGCACATAGGGTTGCCACGGCAACTGCAATCGCAGGCGCAGATGTAGTTGCAGGCGCAGGCGCAGTCTCGATTGCGGTTGCGATTGCCAAGGCCACTGTTGCCATCATTGCTGCTACCACTACCACTACCACTGTCACTGCAAATGCGATTGCCACAGCCGCCGATCTTGCTGCCTCCGCCGCCGCCGCAGCAGCAGCGATGACGCCACAATGACGCAGCAACGACACCAGTCCGAGTCCTTCTCCCGCGCAGCGGGGGAAGGGAGAGGCCGGTTACCACCGGCCGAACGCAGGCGGAAGGGGGCGCTCCTGCTCCTCATACTTCTGCTCGCCCTGCTCTGCACCACCGCCCTCGCCCAGGTCCCGCGCATCGGTGTCGTGACCATGGCCCCGGGCGAGGACTACTGGGCCCGCTTCGGCCACAACGCCATCCTCGTCGACGATCCTGCCGCCGGCACGCGCACCCTCTACAACTACGGCTACTTCGACTTCGAACAGCCCGGCTTCCTCACCCGCTTCCTGCGCGGCCGCATGCTCTACGAACTGGCCGCGCTGCCGATGGAGCAGGACCTGCGCGGCTACGAGATCGACGGCCGCGGCGTGATCCTGCAGTGGCTCGACGTCACCCCCGAACAGGCCTTCGCGTTGCGCGACTTCCTCGTCTGGAACGCGCTGCCGGAAAACAAGGACTACCACTACGACTATTTCCTGCAGAACTGCTCGACCAAGGTCCGCGACGCGCTCGACGACGCGCTCGGCGGCACGCTGAAGCGGCAATGGCAGGGCCGTTCGCACGGCTTCACCTACCGCAGCGAGGCGTTGCGGCTGTCGTCGACGCTGCCGTGGCTCTATCTCGGCATCCACCTCGGGCTCGGACCGTTCGTCGACCGGCCGATGACGTGGTGGGACGAAGGCTACGTGCCCGGCCGCCTCGCCGACGCCCTGCGCGAAGCAAAGACTGCCGACGGCGGTCCGCTCGTGGTGCAGGAACTGCAACTGCTGCCGCAGCGCATCGCGCTGCCGCCGTCATCGCCGCCGGACTGGCGCTGGCGGTTCGCCTTCGCCGGGCTTGGACTCGCGCTGCTGTTCGGACTCGCGCTGCACCCGCGCGCGCCGCGTGCCGCACGCGTGGCCGGCGCCTCCGCGATCGGCGTGCTGTGGCTCGGGTTCGGCCTCGTCGGCCTCGGCCTGCTCGCGCTGTGGATCGCCACCGACCACAGCGCCGCATGGCAGAACGAAAACGCGCTGCTCTTCAATCCGCTGTGCCTGCTGCTGCTTGCCGCCGTGCCCGCGCTCGCCCGCGGCGACGCACCGAGCCGCTGGCTCGCGCGCTTCGCCCTCGCCGTCGCGGCCTGCGCCTGCTTCGCGTTTTTCTTCAAGTTCCTGCCGTTCCGCATCCAGAGCACCGGCGACTGGATCGCGCTGCTGCTGCCGCTGCACCTGGTGCTTGCGCTTCGCCTGCGTCCCGCGCGACGCGCCTGACGCAACCACCCCGCAAACGCGGGGGTCACACCACCGCGTTAACACGCCACGCTACGGATCACGTCCCCTGCCGAGATCCGCCATGCGCCGTTTTCCCGTTCGCCGCACCCTCGCCGCCGCACTCTTCCTGGGCATTGCGGGCATCGCCTCCGCCCAGAGCGGCCCCGCGCTGAAATCCGCCACCTGGTGGGATCCGGCCGAAGCCGGCTGGGGCCTGTTCACCATCGACCAGGGCAACGTGCTGGCGCCCGGCTGGTTCACCTACGACGCCGACGGCGAGCCGACGTGGTTCCTCGTGCCGGGCGCGCTGCCGCAGCCGGACGGGTCGTGGAAGGGCGACATCCTGCGCTTCACGGGCGTGCCGTTCGACCAGATCGCGGGCGCCGCGGCCGATCCGTCGACCAAGATCGGCGAGGCCACGCTGACCTTCGACGGCGACAAGAACCTCTCCTTCACCACCGCCATCGCCGGCACCACCAGCACGCGCAGCCTCACGCGCTTTCCATTCGGCGACAAGGACATCGTCTGTCGCGCGAGCACCGCCCCGCGCGCGTCGGCGAGCAATTATTCAGACCTGTGGTGGTCGCCGGCATCGAGTGGCTGGGGCGTGCACATCTCGCACGTGGGCGACAACGTGTTCGCCACCTGGTACACCTACGATGCGGACGGCGAGGCGATCTTCCTCGTCGGCGCGGCGTCGAAGCAGGCCGACGGCAGCTACAGCGGCCCGCTCGTGCGTCAGCGCGACGGCACGCCGTTCACCGACATCGACGGCACGCCGCCCTCGTCCGGCGCCGATGCCGTCGGCACGGTGACGCTGCGCTTCAGCGACGGGGAAAACGCGAGCTTCGGCTACACCATCGGCAACGTGACGCAGACCAAACCCATCACGCGCCTGCAGTTCGGCAACACTGCCAGCGTCTGCGCGGTGGAGCCGTACACCACCAGCAACCCGCCGCCGCAGGAACCGGGCGACGACGAGTGCTACCCGCCGCTCGCCGTGGGCGACCGCTACCGCGTGCGCGGCACCGACGGCAACGGCGGCAATGCCGGCGAAACCGATGCCGAAGTGGTCGGCACCGAAACCCGCAACGGCCGCCCGGTGTTCCGCGTGCGCTACACGCCGGTGGGACAGAACACCGAAGGCGAGGTGTTCGAGTTCATCGAGCAGACCGCCACCGAACGCATCCACTACGGCAGCGAAGGCTTCATTCCGGAAATCAACGCCGTCGGCACCACGCGCTTCGAGCCGCCCGTGCGCACGCCGCGCGCAACGCCGGTCGGCGCGCAGGGCCGGCTCGTGTACAAGGCGATCACCAACTACACCGCGATGGGCCAGGCCGTGACGAGCACGATCGATTTCGACGAAACCTGGAAGCGCGTCGGCACGCAGACGCAGTCGAGCCCGGCCGGCACCTTCACCGATGCGTGCAAGTTCGAGACGACGCTGCTGTCGAAGGTGTCGATCACCACCGCGGGCGTCACCACGCGCACCGACATCGCCAGCGACGTGGTGCAGTGGTCGCATCCGTCGATCGGCGCGCTGCGCAGCGAGACCGACAGCACCACCTCGATCACGCTGACCGGCGTGCCGTTCCCGATTCCGCCGACGGTGACCGACACGCGCACCATCGGCGAGATCGTCAGCGCATCGATCGGCGGGCGCACCTTCCCGTAACGCGCCAGCCGCGGCGGGCGGCGCGACGCCGCCCGCCACCGCTTACCCCAACCGGCGACGCCGCGGACAGGAAGAATCCGCGCGTCGCCGGTGCTTTTCGTGTCCGGCGCGCCCGATGCGGGCCGTCTGGCTCGCACCGGTCGCGGCAAAGGGTGAATAATCGGCGCATTCCCCGGACGCGCGCGCATGACCGACAC
Organism: Chiayiivirga flava; assembly: GCF_014202825.1. Classification (GTDB taxonomy): domain Bacteria; phylum Pseudomonadota; class Gammaproteobacteria; order Xanthomonadales; family Xanthomonadaceae; genus Chiayiivirga; species Chiayiivirga flava. The sequence continues at coordinate 1,071,486 of NZ_JACHHP010000001.1, forward strand.
CCTCGCCCAGCCCATGGTCGTCAACTGCGTGGCCTACAACGCCGACGGCACGCGCCGCTGCGACGTGGCGCTCGACGACATCAGCGACTTCCTCGCCGAACCCGAGGGTTTCGTCTGGATCGGCCTGCACGAGCCGGACACGGCGCTGATGGAAAAGCTGCAGGAGGAATTCGGCCTGCACGACCTGGCGATCGAGGATGCACTCAAGGCGCACCAGCGGCCGAAGATCGAGGTTTACGGCGACTCGCTGTTCATCGTGGTGCAGACCGCGCAGCTGGTGGACGGCGAGATCCGCTTCGGCGAGACCCACATCTTTCTCGGACCGCGGTACCTCGTGACGGTGCGCCACGGCGCGTCGCTCTCGTACGCGCCGGCGCGCGCGCGCTGCGAACGCGAGCCGGACTGCGTGACGGTGGGTCCGAGTTACGCGCTGTACGCGGTGCTCGATTTCATCGTCGACAACTTCCAGCCCATCGTGGCCTCGTTCCAGACCACGCTGCGGGAGCTCGAATCGGACATCTTCAAGGAGACCTTCGACCGCGCCACGATCCTGCGGCTGTACCGGCTCAAGCGCGAACTGACCACGCTGCGGCTTGCCGTGGCGCCGCTGCAGGACATCCTCGCCCAGCTCGTGCGGCTGTACCCGAACCTGATCCACAAGGAGACCCGCCTGTACCTGCGCGACGTGTCCGACCATGCGATCCGCGTCAACGAATCCACCGACACCATGCGCGAGATGCTCACCGCCGCGCTGTCGGTGAATCTTGCACTGGTGACCGTGGCGCAGGGCGAAGTGGTCAAACGGCTCGCCGGCTGGGCGGCATTGCTGGCCGCGCCGACGCTGGTGGCGAGCTGGTACGGAATGAATTTCGTGCACATGCCCGAACTCGACGATCGCTACGCGTATCCGATCGTCATCGCGGCCACCGTGGGCGTGGTGGCCGGGCTGTTCGTGGCACTGCGGCGCGCACGCTGGCTGTAGCTGGCGCCCCGGCAGCCGTCAGGCATAAGCTGCCCGCATGCCGATCGACCCGCACGCGTTCCAGACCGGCGGCGCGCTGCAGGGTGCGCTCGCCGCGTCGTTGCTGCGCCAGCGCGAGCGGGCCGCCGAACTCACGCCCGGCACGCGGGTGGGCGTGTACCGGGTCGAGCACGAACTCGGCCGCGGCGGCATGGCGATCGTCTATCTCGCCGCGCGCGACGATGGCGAGTACGAGCAGCAGATCGCGCTCAAGTGGATGCTGCAGGCGCAACCGGACGACGCCGGCGCGGCCCTGTTCCGGCACGAACGCCAGGTCCTCGCGGACCTGCGTCATCCGCACATCGCGCGCCTGCTCGACGGCGGCCGGACCGCCGACGGCCGGCCGTGGTTCGCGATGGAGTACATCGACGGCCAGCCGCTCGACCGCCACTGCGGCACGCACGCGCTGCCGCTGCGGCAGCGCCTGGCCCTGGTGCTGCAGGTCTGCGACGCGGTGGCGTTCGCGCATGCACGCGGAATGCTGCATCGGGACATCAAACCCTCGAACGTGCTGGTCGACGGCGAGGCCTGCGCCCGGCTGCTGGATTTCGGCATCGCGCAGATGCTCGGACAGGACGACGCGCCCGCGGCACGCGCCTACACGCCGGGATTCGCCAGTCCGGAACAGGTGCGCGGCGACATGCTCACGGTGGCATCGGACATCTTTCAGCTCGGTCGCCTGCTGGACGCGGTGCTCGACGCGGGCATGGACGCGTCCGCTGCCCCAGTGCGTTCCGCCGATCTTGCCGCGATCGTCGCACGCGCCACCGCGGACCGCGCCGACGCGCGCTACGCCACGGTCGAATCGTTCGCGGACGATCTGCGTGCGGTGCTCGAGCATCGTCCCGTCGCCGCACGCGGTCGCGGACGTGCCTACGTGCTGTCGCGCACCCTGCGCCGGCATCGGCTGGCGGCCGCGGTGGCAGGCATCGCGGGCGTGGTGCTGATTGCTGCGGTGGCCGTCTTCGTGTGGCAGTTGCGCATCCAGCGCGACACGGCCGCGTACCAGGCCCGGGTCGCGACGTCGGTGCTCGCCTTCCTGCGCGCCGACCTGCTGTCCGCCGCCGATCCCGCCGCGGCGCCCGGGCGCGAGCTGAGCGTGCGCGAAGCCCTCGACATCGCCTCGACCGCCGCGGCCGCACGCTTTGCCGGCCTGCCGGCCGAAGAAGGCGCGATCCGCACCACGCTCTCCGATCTCTACCAGCAGCTCGGTCGCTACGACGATGCCGAACGCGAGGCTGCGCGTGCGCTCGCGCTTGCGCGTGCGCCCGGTGCGCGCGACGAGCAGCTCGCCGCGGCGCGCTGGTCGATGGCGAGTCTGCGCAACGCGCGCGGCGACTACGCCGGGTCGCAGTCGCTGTATGCGCAGGTGCTCGCCACGCTCGCCGACACGCACGGCACGGCATCGCGCGAATGGATCGCGGCACGCGGCGAACAGGCCGCCGCGTTGCACATGGCCGGCGACTACCGGGCCGCGGCGGACATCCATCGTGCCCTGCTCGACCGGGCCCGGGCACTGTTCGGCGACAACGATCTGCTCGCGCTCGAGGCGGCCGCCGCCCTCGCCGACGACCACACCCTGCTCGGCGAGCACCGCGAGGCGCTTGCCCTGCTCGATCCGGTGTACGCGCAGCGCAGCGCACAGCTGGGGCCGCTGCATCCACGCACGCTCGACACCGCGCATCGCATCGGCACGCTGCAGCGCCATCTCGGCGACCCGCAGACCGCGCTCGGATGGATCGCGCGCGCCGTCGACGGCCGCGTCTCGACGCTCGGCGCCACGCACCCGGACACCCTGCTCAGCGTCAACGAGCAGGCCACGGTGCTGCAGGAACTGCGCCGCTTCGACGAGGCCGAGCCGCTGTTCCGCAAGGTGCTCGATGCGCGCGTCGAACTGCTGGGCGAACGGCATCCGCGCACGCGCAACTCGATGAGCAATCTCGGCCTGCTGTACTCGCTGTGGGACAAACCCGAGCTGGCCGCGCCGCTGTACGAGCGCACGCTCGCGCTCGATCTGGCCGAAGGCAGCGGCGACCATCCCGACACCCTGGCACTGATGCACAACATTGCCGGCCTGCAGCGCCGCCGCGGGCTGCTGGACGACGCCATCGCGATGCACGAGCGCGCCATCGCCAACGGCAGGCGCGTGCTCGGCAACGACGCATGGCAGGTGGCGATGTTCCTGACCGGCTACGCCATCACGCTGCAGGCGGCGCGGCGGCACGACGATGCGCTCGCGCGCATGGACGAGGCCATCGCGCTGTTCGATCGCAGCGTCGGCCCCGACCACGCGCGCGCGCAACGCGCGCGCGCGATTCGCGCGGAACTGGCCGCCGCGCCCGTTCCCTGAACGGATCCGAACATTTCCGGTGAGAGGATCGGGCCTGACGCGGCAGCACTGGGGCGTAAGCGGACTGGCGCAGGCACTGGCCACTCGGTAGCATCGTCCATCCCCCCGCATCATCGATGCCCCGGATGCCCGAGCTTTCCGTGTCTGCCCCTTCGCCGGTTGCCGACGAGCTGTTCGGCGCACTGGCGGAGCGTATCCGGAGCGGCGACCGACTCGCCGAAACGGAACTTGTCGCCGTATTGGGTCGAGGGGTACGCATCATGCTCGAACGCCGAATCGCAGATCAGGAGCTGGCGCGCGATATCTTCCAGGACACCTTCGCTGTGGTTCTGACGCGCCTGCGCAGCTCCCCGCTGGATGCGCCCGAGCGCCTGCCTGCGTTCGCGCACCAGACCGCGACCAATCTCGCGCTCGGCGCGTTCCGGCGCGACAGCCGCCGGCGCACGCATGCCGACAGCGATGCACTCGACAACGTCCCCGATCCGGCCGGCAACCCGTATCTCGCGCTGTCGCGCGACCAGCAGCGCAGAGCCATCCACCGCCTGATCGCCGAGATGACCGTGCCGCGCGACCGCCAGCTGCTGCTGCGCTACTACCTCGACGAGGTCGACAAGGCGTCGTTGTGCGCAGAACTCGACCTGAGCCCCGACCATTTCGATCGGGTCCTGCATCGCGCCCGCGGTCGCCTGCGCGAGTTGCTGCTTGCCAACGGCGAACGCAGCTGGAGTGCGGACGAATGAACGCCACCGCGTCGAACGACAACGATCTGATCCGCGCCTATCTCGACAACGCACTGGACGATGCGGCACTGACCGCCTTCGAGCTGCGCCTGCTGCAGGATCCTGCGCTGCAGGACCAGGTCGAGCTCGAGCAGGCGCTGCGCCACGGCCTGCGCGCGTACGGTCGCGACCTTCCGGTCACGACGCTCGCCCGCACCGCAAAAACACAACCGGGGGCGGCGCGCATCCCGTCGCGTCATCCGCTGCTCGCGCTGGCCGCGAGCTTCGTCGCCGGTGCGGTGATTCCTGCGCTGTTCGTGCTGAACATGCAGCATGGGACCGACCCTGGGTCCGAGTTCGCGCCGCGCGGAAACGTGCCGACCCTGCTGATCGATCCAGTCCGCAGCGCCAACGCCGATGTGGTGCTGGTGGTGGCGCCCAATTCGTCGCTGCTGCTGCTGCAGGTTCCGGTGTATCCGCAACATGCGAACGAGCGCTACTCGCTGCGCATCGAACGCGAGGATGGGGCTTCGGTGGCGGAGCTCGACGAGCTGGTGCCGGACGCGGACGATCTGATCAGTGCCTTGGTGCCTGCCTCCACCCTGCCGTCGGGGCGGTATCGGCTGGACCTGACCTCGCGCCACGACGGCACGGTGGGCGAGCAGCGGCGGATCGTGCTGCGGGTGACGGCGATGGGGTGAGGCGGCGGGTGTTTCGCTGTCTGTCATGTCGCGGGGGCGTCCGAGGTGGCGCCCTCATCCGCCTGCCGGCACCTTCTCCCGCAGGGAGAAGGAGGCAGTGTCGGAACGTGTCGGCACTGCCGCAGCATCCGCGTCGCGTTCCTTCTCCCTGCGGGAGAAGGGTGAGGCGGCTACCGCCGGCCGAACGCAGGCGGATGAGGGCGCCACGTGACAGTCCACGAAATCCGCTCACCGCGCGGATGAGCGGCAAAAACGCCGCTAGACGAGCTTCAGCTCGAACGCCTTCAACACCGCACGCGTCCTGTCGCGCACGCCGAGCTTGGACAGGATGTTGGACACGTGGTTCTTCACCGTGCCCTCCGCCACGCCCAGCGAATTGGCGATCTCCTTGTTCGAATACCCACCCGCCATCAGCCGCAGGATCTCGGTCTCGCGCTCGGTCAGCGGATCGGGCCGGTCCAGGCTGACGAATTCGTTCTGCATGTGCTCAAGGCCCGACAGCAGCCGCTGCGTCATCACCGGCTGCACCAGCGAGCCGCCGGACGCCACCGTCTCGATCGCCGTGACCAGCTGTTCGAGCGAGACGTCCTTGAGCAGATAGCCGCGCGCACCGGCCTTGATGCCGGCCAGCACCAGCTGATCGTCGTCGAACGTGGTGAGGATGATCGTGGGCGGCAGTTCGCCGCGTTCGGACAGGTACTGCAGCGTTTCCAGGCCGCTCATCACCGGCATGCGCATGTCCAGCAGGACCACGTCCGGCTTGACCTGCGGGATCACCTCCACCGCCTGCCTGCCGTCGCCGGCCTCGGCGATGACGCGGATGGTCTGCGACAGCTCCAGCAGCGAGCGCACGCCCTGGCGGACGAGAGTCTGATCGTCGACGAGACAGACACGGATCATGGGGGCTCTCTAGGCTCGGTTCAGGTCAAGGGGAAGCCACGCGTCGAGCGCGAAGCCGCGATCGGCGCCGGTGTCGACGTCGAGTTTGCCGCCGTACTGCGCCAGACGTTCGCGCATGCCGCGCAGGCCGTTGCCGGCCGAGAAGCCCGGCGCGCCGCGCCCGTTGTCGCGCGCGTGGATGGCGATGCCGTTGCGCTCGTGCACCAGCGTGAGCCACAGCTCGCTCGCGTTGGCATGGCGCACGGCGTTGGTGATGATCTCCTGCGCGCAACGCAGCAGCACCTGGGCGCGCGACGGATCGTCGAGCTTGAGCTCGGCCGGCAGGTCGAGATGGATCTGCAGCGACGGCACGCCGTCGATGAGCGCCTGGAGCGCCTCGGACAGGTCGATGCGGTCGTCGTCGCGCAGCTGGCTCACGGCCTCGCGCACGTCGGTCAGCAGCAGCTTGGCCAGCAGCTGGGCCTGCTTCACGTGCTCCTGCGCACGGCCCTGCGACAGATGCGTGGCCACTTCCAGATTCAGGCTCAGCGCGGTGAGGTGGTGGCCCAGCAGGTCGTGCAGCTCGCGCGAGATGCGGGTGCGTTCGGCCAGGCGGCTCGATTCGGCCAGCAGCGCGCGCGTGGCGCGCAGCTCGGAGTTGAGCCGGCGCTGTTCCTCGCGCGCCTCGGCCTGCTGGCGTGCGACCAGGCCGGTGACGAAACACACCGTGGCGTAGCCGATGCAGAACATCGCCTGCAGCCAGGCCTCGATCATGCTGAAGTTGCCGCGACCGAGGAACACCGGTACCAGCGCCACGTGCTGCAGGATCAGCCACGCCACGCCCACGCGCAGCGGCAGCAGCCACGGCAGCGTGCCGGCCACGACCAGCAGCAGACCCGCGCCGAGGCCCGAATCGCTGAAATGGCTGGTGGCGATGGCGCAGACGGTGATGATCAGCAGCAGCGCAAGATCCAGCGGCCCGTTGCGCTTGGGCCCGAGCCGCCGCGTGAGCACCCAGTAGCAGGCGCCGAAGGTGAAGTAGGCCGCACGCCACGCGAGCAAATCGAATCGACTCAGTCCTTCGCTGAAATACCAGGTGTTGAGCACCAGCGGGATGCCGAGGCAGGCCCAGGTGAACAGGCCGGCGTAACGCAGCATCTGGGAGTGGTTGAGGCGGGCGAGCATGGCGCCATCATAGGCCGCACGCGGGGGGTGGCAAGCCTGCCCCAAGTCACGTGCGCTCAGGGTGCGGCGTCGGGCGGGCGGTCGAGGTGGGTGCGCAGGAAGCCCGCGATGGCGCGCCAGGCGGCGACGCGAATCGCCGGGTCGTCGATGCCGTGGCCTTCGCCGTCGAGTTCGGCCATCACCGGCGGCCGCCCGGCAAGGGCAAGCAGGCGCTGCAGGCGGCGGCTCTGCTCCATGTCCACGCGCAGATCCTCCGTGCCGTGCACGAGCATCACGGGCAAGGTCAGCTGCGCGATGTTGTAGAGGGGTGAGTTGGCGATGATGGCATCGCGCTGCGTCGTCGGGTTGCCGATCATCGCTTCGAGCGTGGCGCGGCCTTCGGCGCTGCGCCCGGTATCGCTGGCGGTGAATTGCAGCATCAGATCGGATGGACCGGCGATCGACACCGCACAGCGAAAGCGTCCCGGCCAGCGCACGCCGGCCACGAGCGCGGAATAGCCGCCATAGCTGGTGCCGAGCACGCACATGCGTTGCGGGTCGACCGGATGCGCCTGCAGCGCGGCCTGCAGCGCGGCGTCGATGTCGTCCTCGATCAGGGTACCGAGCCCGCCGTGGCCGGCTTCGCGGAAGGCGCGACCGAAGCCGTACGATCCACGGAAATTGACCTGCAGCACGGCGTATCCGAGCGCGGCCAGCAGCTGGACTTCCGGATCGAACGCAATCACGTCGCGCACACCGATCGGGCCGCCGTGCGGCATCAGCACCAGCGGCACCTTGCGGTCCGCCGCGGCCGGCAGCGTGAGATACGCTTCGATGTCGAGCCCATCCTTGCTGCGCGTGCGCAGCAGGTGCGATGGCGCGAACCGTTGCCGCGCGAGCCAGGGTCGGCTGTCGTCGAGCAGCGTTGCGGTGCCGGCCGCAAGATCGAAACGGTAAACGCGGTCCGGCTGGTCGCTTCCGCCGACGCTCACCACAAACCGGTCACGCGTGGCATTGCGATCGATCATCCATACGCTGCGCCCCGGAAACGCCTGCTGCAGGCGCCGCCCGACGCTGGCATCCTCGCTGTCGAAATACTCCACCACGTACTGACCATGCTCGTGGTAGGCGGCACCGACCACGGCGCGCGCTTCATCGAGCACCGGCGCAACCACGTCGCGCCCTTCCCGACGGAACAGCGTCGCGACGGTCCTGCCGGTGACCACGTCCACCGTCACCAGTTCGTCCTGCGCCCGGTCCTCCCCGGTGATGCCGACGAGCTGCGCGCCATCGGCGGACAGGGCATGCGGAACGAAACCGTCGAGTTCGTGCAGCAGCGGACCGGCGGTGAGTTCGCCGTCGCGTCGGTGGTACAGGCGTAGACCCTCGTCGCCGCGGATCACGGCAACGCGCAGCTCGCCTGCGGCATCGGCGAACCACAGCACGTCGTCGCCGACGCCGCGGTCGAGCGCGCGTCTGGGCGAAAACGTTTCGCGGTCGAGCGCTGCCTGCGATGCGATATCGATGCGGTGCACATGCAGGCCGAGGTGACTCTCCGAACCGAACAGGATCGCATCCGGCGTGCCCGGCAATGCGTCGATCACGCGCCCGAGCCGCGGGATTTGAAGCCGCGCATAGGTGCGTGTGCCGTCGCCCTGGTCCCGCACCTGCAGGACAAACACGTTTCGTTCCGCGCCGTGGCCGATGCTGACCAGCAGGTTGCCATTGCCCGACCAGTCCAGCGCGACGATCGGACGCGGCGATTCGAGAACGCGCTCCGGTGCAGGCCGTGTGGCCGACGACGCAACGGCGCTGCCCGCATCCGCGCGCAGATCGAACATGTCGACGGCCCAGGTGCCGTCTTCTTCCAGGACCACTTCGGCGAGCAGATCGCCGCGCGGATTCATGTCCAGCAGCCGGACGCGCGCCGGTTGCCATAGACGCGTGATCGCGATCGGCAATTCGCCCGGATCCGGCAGCGGGAGCACGGCACGCGGGTCCGCTGCCGGCGGAGCAGCCGCGATCGCGGCGCGATAGGCAGCCGGAAAGGGATCGCCGTAGTGCCCGGTGTAGACGAAAGGCACCGCGGCAGACAACGCCGGGTGGTGCGCATCGAGCCAATCCATCGCCTGCAGCCCGCGGTTGGCGACGTGCATCACGGCGTGAAACCAGCCGCGCGGACGTACGACAAGATCGCCCGGGTAGTTGATCACCCCGGGCCTGACGTCGAATGCGAATTCCTCGTCGTCCCCGAGCCTGTAGCGCAACCCGAACAGGCGAACGCGATCCCAGCGATAGCGTCCGGCAGGCAACGCATACAGCTGCATGCTGCGCCCGTTCTGCGAATCGCGAAGCTTGCCGGCGTTGAGCGCAAAACCCTCGCGCTTGATCCGGACCTCCTGCACCGGGGTGCTGCTGTCCACGGCGATCGCCAGCAAGGCCTCGCCGTCCTTCAGGCGTGGCGCCTCGCCCGGGTCGACTTCGCGGATCACGGCGAGTGCGTGCACCGGCGCGGCGTGCAGCGCCAGGACGCAGCAGGCGAGCGCCAGCGCGCAGCTCGCGCGCCAGACCCGCGGAAGTCGGAGAGAGGTTGGCAGCATGTGGCAGATTCGTGCGGATGTTGGAGCGATTGTGCCGCAATCGCGCAGCCACGGCGTCCGCGCGGCGCGCAGCGATCAATGCGCGGGAGCCCGCCTCGCCAGATGCATGCGCAGGAACCCGGCAATGGCCGACCACAGGCGCTCGCGCGCAGCGGCGTCGAGCGCGCCGTGGCCGGCGCCGTCGAGCGTGAGCAGCACCGGCGGATGTCCGGCCAGCGCCAGCATGCGTGCCAGGCGGCGGGTGTGTTCGTAGTCCACGCGGCGGTCCTCGGTGCCGTGCACCAGCATCACCGGCACGGTAAGTTCGGCGTAGCGGTACAGCGGCGAATAGCGCTGCATCGTTTCGCCATCGGTGGCGGGATTGCCGATCGCCGTTTCCAGCAGCGCGCGACCCTGCACGTTGCGGCCGGTGTCGCTCGCGGTGAAGAACAGCAGGGTGTCGCTGATTCCGGCGATGGAAATGGCGCAGCGGAACCGTTCCGGCCAGCGCACCGCGGACACCAGCGCGCTGTAGCCGCCGTAGCTGGCGCCGATGGTGCACATGCGCCCGCCGTCGAGCGGATGCTGCGCCAGCGCGGTCTCGATGGCGGCGTCGATGTCGTCCTCGATGAGGCTGCCGTAACTGCGCTTGCCCGCGGCGCGGAAGGCGCGCCCGAAACCGGCCGAGCCGCGGAAGTTCACCTGCAGCACGGCATAGCCGAGCGAGGCGAGGAACTGCACCTCGGGATCGAACACGCGCGCGTCGCGCACGCCGATCGGGCCGCCGTGCGGAAACACCACCAGCGGCAGCCGGCCGTCGACCCCGCGCGGCACGGTGAGGTACGACTCGATCGCAAGTCCATCGCGGCTCGTGCTGCGCAGCACGTGCGTCGGCGCAAAGCGGTATTGCGCGAGCCACGGGCGGCTATCGTCGAGCAGCGAGGCCTCGCCGGCTTCCAGATCGAGGTGGTAGAGGCGACCGGGCTGATCGCTGCCGCTCACGCCGAGGATGAGGTTGCGGTGTGCGCCATCGCGGTCCAGCACCCAGACCGTGCGATCGGGAAACGCCGCGCGCAGCCGGCGCTGTATGCGCTCTTCGTCGGCATCGAAGAACGTGCTGACGAGCTGGCCATCCTCGAAGTACGAGGCGCCGATGAGCTTGCGCGACGGATCGAACAGCGGCGCCACGATGTCGCTGCCGGGGCGGGAGAACAGGGTCTGCACGATGCGGCCGGCCGCCAGATCGAACGCCACCAGCTCGGCCTGCTCGCGCCCGGCATCGGTGATGCCGTAGAGCGTGTTGCCGTCGGCCGAGAGCCCGTGCGGCTGGAAGCCGGGCACGTCCGCCATGCGCAGTACCGCGTGGAAGTCGCCGTCGCGGCCGTGGTACAGGGTGGGGCCGGCCGCGTCGCGCGCCAGCGCGGCGCGCAGCGCGCCGTTGCCGTCGACGAACCAGACCTCGTCGTTGGCCACGCCGCGGTTGCGTGCGTCGGCGACACGGAAGCGCTGCGCATCGATGCTCGCCTGCGTGCTCACGTCCAGCACATGCACCAGCAGGCGCGTGTGCGACCGGCTCGCGAACAGGATCCGGTCCGGTTGCGGCAGCACGTCCACCACGTGGCCGCGACGCGGCACGCGCAGGCGGTCGTAGCGCCGCGTGCCGTCCGCGCGGTCGGCGATGCGCACCACGCTCACCTCGTTCGACACGCCATCGCCGACGCTCAGCACGAGGCCACGATCGCTGGTCCATGCCATGTCCGCGATCGGCTCGGGCGACGACAGCAGGCGCTGCGAGGTGCCGGCACGCAGATCGAACAGGTCCAGGCTCCAGGCGCCGGGCTCGCGCACGATCTGCGCCATCAGGTCGCCGCCGGCATTGATGCGCACGTCGACGAAGCGGCTCGGGCGCCAGAGATCGGCGATCGGCAGCGGCAGCGGGCCGCCGGACGCGGGCGGCGGCAGGGTCCGATCGCCTGCGTGGGGGTGCGCGCGCGCGGCGCTGCGGTAGAAGGCGGGGAACGGATCCGGATCGTGGCCGGCGTAGGCGAACTCGAACCGCTGCGCCAGCGCCGGGTGCTCCGCGTCGAGCCAGTCCATCGCCGGCAAGCCGCGGTTGGACACGTCGAACGCGACGCGCACCCACCCGTGCGGCCGCACGATGAGATCGCCCGGGTAGTTGATGCGGCCGGCCTTCACGTCGAACGCGAGAGCGGCCTCGTCCGCAAGGGTGTGGGTCTGATCGTCGACGCGCACCCACTCCCAGCGGTACCGACCGGCCGGCACGATGTAGAGCTGCCGCGTGTGTCCGACGCCGACGCGCCGCAGCGTGCCGATCTCCCCGGGCACGTCGACCCGCGCGAACCGCAGCCCGTCCAGCGGCACCGGCGTGTCGACGGCGACCGCGAGCAGGCCTTCGTCCGCTGCCGGCGCCGCCTCCTGCCCCGGGCCGATCGGCCGGATCGCGCCGATCGCGCAGGCGGCGTGCAGCAGCACGAGCGCCAGCGCGCTGCGCGCGGCGGCACCGCAGAAACGACGTCGATGGCTTTCCCGCATGCGGACCGCCGGAGGACGCGAACAGTCTGCGATTGTGGCGCAAAGCACCGCGCCGATGGCAGCCGGACGGGCGGCCGGGCGGCGGCATGCGATACTTCCCCGTTCACCCGCGCACCGCCATGCAGTTCGATTCCCTCGCCTTCGTGCTGTTCTTCGTCCTCGTGCTGGCCGGCGCGGCGCTGCTGCGCGGCTGGAACGCGCGCAAGAACCTGCTGCTGGTCGCGAGCTACCTGTTCTACGCGGCATGGAACCCGGCGTTCGTGCTGCTGCTGGCGGGCAGCAGCACGTTCGACTGGTGGCTGGCGCGCCGCATCGGCGCCTGCGACGCGACGCGCGCGCGCAAGCGCTGGCTGCTGCTGAGCCTGTCGACCAACCTCGGCGTGCTGGCGCTGTTCAAGTACGGCGGCTTCCTGCAGCACAACATCGCCGCGGCGTTCGGCGGCCTGGGCCTCGCGGTCGATGCGCCGGACTGGAGCCTGGTGCTGCCGGTGGGCATTTCGTTCTACACGTTCCAGTCGCTGTCCTACACCATCGATGTCTACCGGCGGCAGGTGGAACCGACGCGTTCGCTGCGCGATTTCTGCCTGTTCGTGGCGTTTTTCCCGCAGCTGGTCGCGGGCCCGATCGTGCGCTATGCCGATTTCGAGCGGCAGCTGCAGGTGCCGCGTGCGCCGGCGTGGGCAGGCATCGCGCCCGGGCTCGCGCTGCTGGTGTGGGGGCTGTTCGAGAAGATCGTGCTGGCGGACGGTCTGTTCGCGCCGGTGGCGGACGCCGCGTTCGGCGCCGCGGCGCCGCGCGACGCCGGCACGGCGTGGGCCGGCATCCTCGCGTTTTCCGGGCAGATCTTCTGCGATTTCGCCGGCTACTCGTGCTGTGCGATCGGCGCAGCGCGGTGCCTTGGCTTTCATCTGCCGGTGAATTTCCGCCAGCCCTACGCCGCGCTCGGCTTCAGCGATTTCTGGCGGCGCTGGCACATCAGCCTGTCGACCTGGCTGCGCGACTATCTCTACGTGGCGCTCGGCGGCAATCGCGGCGGTCGCTGGCGCACGTATCGCAACCTGCTGCTGACGATGCTGCTCGGCGGGCTGTGGCACGGCGCCGGCTGGCAGTACGTCGCCTGGGGCGGATTGCACGGTCTGTATCTTGCGCTGGAGCGTGCCGCGCGAGACCGCTTCGGGTTCGAGCCGACCGCGCTGCGTGTCCTGCGCGTACCGTACCTGCTGCTGACGCTGGTGGTGGTGGTGCTGACGTGGATTCCGTTCCGCGCGCCGGATCTCGGATACGCGCTGGACTACGCCGGCGCGCTGTTCGGTGGCGGCGCGGCGGCGCTGTCGGTGGATCAGCAGTTCGCGATCACCGGATTCGCGGCGCTGGTCGCGACCCACTGCCTGTCGCGCAACCGCGGCATCGAGGACACCGTGGCGCGCCTGCCGGCACCGGCGCTGGCCGCCGCGCTGGCGCTGCTGCTGGTGGCCATCGTGCTGTCGCCGGGCGAGACCCATGCCTTCATCTACTTCCAGTTCTGACGCCATGACGCAGGCCCACGACATGCCCTTCGATGCGCGCCGCTGGGCGCGGGCCTGGCTCGGCGCGCTCGTGCTGGCCGCCGCCGTGCTGCTGGCATGGGAATGGCGCGCACGCGCCGGGGGCGTCGCGCCGGAGGTGATCGATTCGCAACAGCTGTGGGCGCTGCAGCGCGATCGCGCCGACGGCCTGCCACCGCCGCGCACGACGGTGTTCCTCGGCGCGTCGCGCACCGTGTACGGCATCGATCCGAAGGTGTGGCGCGAGCGGCTGCCCGCACACAAGCCGGTGATGCTCGCGATCAACGGGCACTATCCGGCCGCGACGCTGCGCGATCTTGCCGACGACGAACACTTCCACGGCCTGGCCATCGTCGACATCGACAGCTACGGACTGCTGCCCGCGCACTGGGACATGCAGCAACCGTGGATCGACTACCGCCACACGCGCTGGAACGCGAACTGGTGGATCCACCGCGTGCTGCTCACGCAATGGCAACGCACGAGCGTGCTGGCCAATCCGGCGACCGGCCTGTGGGCGACGGCCCGGCGATGGCGCACCGGCGCGCCCTTGGGGTTGCCGTACAGCCGCACGTTTTCCAATCGCGCCGGCGAGATGCGCTTCGAGCGCGTGGACACGGCCGGGCTCGCCGCGCATTTCGATGCCGAGGTCGATCCGAAGATCGCACGCTTCCCGGCGCCCGCACCGCAGCGGTTTCTCGCCGATCTGGCGCCGATGGAAGACTGGGTGGCGCGTATCCGTGCGCGCGGCGGCGAGGTGATCTTCATCACCATGCCGGTGAAGGGCCGCCTTCCGGAAATGGAAACGCGCTACATGCCGCGCGCGGCGTATTGGGATGCCTTCGCGCGCCGCCCCGGCATCCGTGCCCTGCACTACGCCGACGTTCCTGCGCTGCGCGCGCTCGACCTGCCCGACCACTCGCACGTGCGCGCCGAGGATCGACGCACGTTGACGCTGGCGCTGATCGATGCGCTGCAGGCGCGCGGCTGGTTGCCGGACGCCGCGCCGCGCTGACCGCGCGCCGCTCAGCCGTCGGACATCGTCGGCGGCTCGCTCATCTCGGCCGCCAGTTCGCGGCGCAGCTTGGAGATTTCCTCGCTCATGATGCGCGCCGCCCACAGGCTTTCCTCATCGCCGGCCGCCAGGCCATCGACGCGCACGGCATCCATTTCCTCGATCAGCTGCAGTTTGGCGAGACGGCTGTTGGGAATCATCGGTCGTGTCCGGAGAGGCTGTGCGAGGAGTGTGCCGGTGCATCGCCCGCCGCCCCATCGGAACTCGAACCGAACGCGCCTAGGAAATTTCCTAGGCGCGTCCTGCGCGACGGCGATCTGCGACACTGGCACGGCACGCCTCGTCCGAAACGATGCAATCCGCGCCAGTCCCTGCCCACCGGAGCCTTGACCGATGCCGATCCGATTCCTCGCCCCGACCCTGCTGCTGGCGGCCACGTCCGCCGCCGCGCACGCCGCCGTGATCCACGACATTCCGACCTTGCTGAAACTGCGTGAAGGCCTCGTCGTCGACGTTCGCCAGCACGAACGCGAAGTGATCCGCGGCACCCTCGTGCGCGTGGGCAGCGACCACTTCTGCGTGCAGTTCGGCGAACGCGACACCCTCGCGGCACGCTGCTACCCGTACACCGCAATCTCGATGATCGCGCCGTCGGATCCGAAGAACCCGTACTACGTCATCGAGACGCGCTGAGCGCCCCGCCGCGGCACGCGCGCGGTCCCGCCGGCGGGGCAATCGCGGACGGCCTGCCGTACGGCCCGCCGGCGCGACGGAAATGTGCACCGGATCGCATCACCGTTGATCGCATGCGGTATGCTGAACATTCGTCGACCGCGTCCGGACCCGCAATGCCGACCCATCTGCGCTGTCTCGCGGACCTCTCCAGCTCTACCGCCCTGTTGCCTCGCCACTGGCTGCGCGACGGCTGGTCCGGCACCGATACCCTGCCCGCGCATCCCGGACCGCACCGCCTGCGCCTGCGCCACCGCAGCGGCGGTTTCCCTCCCGTCGAACTGTGCGCCGACTGGGACGGTCGCCGGTTCGTCGACCTGCGCCCGGACCCCTACACCGCGGTCCCGGGCTTCGTCGAACCCATGTTCCGCGCCCTGCTCGAACGCTTCGACACCAACGCCGACCAGTGGGACATCACCGCCTGGATCCGCGACCGGCTCACCACCGAACAGCGCGCGGTCGGCGCGAGCACGACGGCGACGCCGCCGCCGGGCTGACCGGACGCGAACCGCCCGACCGCCGGTCCGGACCGAACGCGCATCAGCACGCGGCTGCGGGGCCGCGTTCGAGATCGTGCGGGGTCGGGAGGCATCGGCCGGTGGCCGGACACAAAAAAAGCCCGGTTGCCCGAGCGTTCGATGTCCGCCACTGCGATGTGGAACGTGCCAACCGGATCGATGCGTGCGACGCATGCGGGATCCGATTGGTGGGCGGTACAGGGATCGAACCTGTGACCCCTACCATGTCAAGGTAGTGCTCTACCGCTGAGCTAACCGCCCGAAGACCCTGCGCGGATGGATCGGGCGCGAGGGCCGCGCACTATAGCATCGAGGTGCGGACGCCTCAAGGGCGCCACGGCATCGGGGTGCGGGCGCTCGATCGCGAGGATTCCTCCACCGCCGCGACGTCACTCCTGCGAACGTTTCACCGGCGCCTTGCCGGCGTTGGCGAGGTCCGCGATGCGCCACAGGTAGAGGCTCGCGCAGGTGCGGTACGGGCCCCAGCGTTCGCCGCGGGCGGCCAGCAGTTTCGGCGCGGGCATGTCGGTCGCGCCGTCGATGCGCTGCGCGCCCTTGCGGATGCCCAAGTCGTCGATCGGCAACACGTCGGCACGGCCGAGGCGGAACATCAGCATCATTTCCACCGTCCAGCGGCCGATGCCGCGCACCGGCACGAGTGCGGCGATGATGTCGTCGTCGGTGAGGCCGGCCATCTCGCGCGAGGTCGGAATCTCGCCACGCGCCGAGCGCGCCGAGAGGTCGCGCAGCGCGAGCAGCTTGTTGCCGGACACCCCGCAGGCGCGCAGCGTGGCGTCGTCGACGCGACCGAGCGTGTCGGCATGCAACTTCGTCGAGCCGATCGCGGCTTCGACGCGACCGACGATGGTGGACGCGGCCTTGCCGCTCAGCTGCTGGAACAGGATGGCACGCGCGAGTGCGTCGACGGTATCGAACGGCTTGCGCCAGCGCGGGTCGGGGATCACCGGTTCGACGCGTGCGATCCACTTCGCGAGGCGTTTGTCGGCGCGTGCGAGGTGAGCGTGGGCGGCGTCGACATCGAAGCCGCGGGGATGACGGACGGCGGGCATGGGGTGGTCTTGGTTGCGTGGATGCGGAGTCTGGGTGTCGCTCGACCGTGTCGATGGACGGCGTGCTGCGGGCGCGGTGTCGAACGTGGCGCTTTCTTCTCCGGGGGAGACGGTGGTAGCCGCGGATGGTCGGGTATTGGTGGTGGTACCCGGAGGTTCGACGGGAACGCTCCGAAAACGGCTTCGACAGGTGCCTTGACTACCTGATGGGTGGCGCCCTCATCCGCCTGCCGGCACCTTCTCCCGATGGGAGAAGGATGGCGAGCTGCAAACCGAGGTCAACTTCATCCGTGCGCGGGAACGTGCGCGCTGCGGCCTGATTGATCTCGCGCGAGGCTGTGGCCGGGAGCGTGTCCCGGCCGATTGCGTGTCGGGCTTGCGACCCGACACGCGTGGCAGCCGGTCAGTCCGGCGTGAAGTCGATCTTCGCGACCGTGGCGGCTTCCGACACGGCCGGGTCGATCACGAGCGGCTTGTAGGCATTGACCAGCCAGCGCGGAAGCTGGCTGATGTAGCCGGGGCCGCCGATCTTGCCGTCCTGGCCGCCCGGGGCGATCTGCAGCAGCGTGGGGGTGTCGGTCATTTCGCCGATGAAGCGACGCACCGGACCGCTGCCGAACATGAAGCCGTTGAGCGTGTTGGCACGCGCGTTGTGGCCCGAGGCGTCGACCACGTCGAAGCCGCCCTGGCGCGCGAGGCCCGGAAGATCGGCCGCCACGTTGGTCAGCGGATACGGATTCTCGCCCGGGATGCTCAGCTGCGCGCCGAGCGGGTGGTCGAACACGATGCGGTGCAGCTTGCCCCAGCGATAGTCGTCCATGTCGGTGGAGTTCGCGAACGCCGGCGCGAATTCGTCGCTGGCGAGCAGGTCCAGGCCTTGGCGCAGGCTCGCAAGCAGGATGCAGTCGCGGCGCACGGCCGGGTCTGCGTCGGCGAGTTCGGCCGGCACGTTGGCGAAGAAATCCAGGCCCGAGGCGCCGACGCCCTGCCCCGTGTCGAAGGTATCGAGCAGGTGCTTGAGTGCGCCGTAGGCTTCGTTGCCGCCGGGCTGGTAGTCGCCCAGGCCCACTGCCGCCATCGTCGGATCGATCGTGTTGCGGATCGCGGCGCTGCGGAAGAAGGCCCAGATCGTGGCGGCCACCGAGTTGGCGATTTCGGTGTTGCTCGGCGGCGCCATCGCGGCCGGGTTGTCGCCGGCGTCGAAACCCTGCTGGATGCCGGTCGGCGAGGTGTAGTTCCACGCCGCCAGGCGGTCGAGCGCCTCGCCGATGCGCGCGTCGTCGGCCACGCCGCAGGTGCCGGCGTTGACTTCCGCCGCCAGCAGATGCGGCAGCACGAGTTCGGCATCGAGCATGGCATTGTTGGCCTGCAGCTTCTGCATGTCGGCCACGGTGATGTCGCCACGCGCGATCAGTGCCTGCAGTTCGCGATCGATGCGGCCCATGCGGTAGGCCGAATGGCCCGGCGCGTAGTACAGCAGGCCGCCACCGTCGCGCAGCTGGTTGAGCGGATTGTTGTCGAGGGTGGTGCCGACCGGATCGTTGTTGGCGTTGGCGATGTAGCCCTGCGCCGGGTTGATCGTGTACGGCATCTCCTCGGGCGAGAGGATTTCGTACTTCGAGGCCTGGCCCGGGTAGTGGTTCACCGCCGGCAGCCATTCGTTGCCGCCGGTGCCGCTGCGGATGAGGAACGGCGGCGCACCGGTGACGGTGTTGTTCTGCAGGTCTTCGCGGATCGGCATTTCGGCGCTGACGAAGTAGGCGAAATTGCCCTGCTTGTCGACGTAGGCGAAGTTCTGCGAGCCGACGTCGAAGCGCGTGACCGCGCTGCGGAATTCCTCGAGGTTGGTGGCGCGGTTCACCTGGCGGAAGGCTTCGAGTTCGAACGATGGGCTCCAGCCGGTGTACTGCACCGACAGGCCCGTGTTGCCGTCGATGTCGAGCACCGGGCCGTTGTTGCGGCGCGGGATCACGATGGTGACGCCGCCGTTGGTGTAGCCGATGTTGTTGTTGCGCACGACGTTGTCGGCCACGCCGTCGCCGGTCTGGTTGACGAAGTAGCTCTGGAACACCCACAGCACCGGCTCGCGCACGCCGTTGTGGATGGTGTGCGTGGGCAGGCCGTAGGTGTTGAGCACGAACTGTTCGAAGTAGGTGTCGGTCACGTCGAGCGAGTTGGTGGTCAGGCCCCAGCAGAAATCGCTGTTGCAGCCCAGGATCGGCCACGGCGTGCCGGGCGCGATCGAGCCGACGGTGTTCAGCGGCTGGTCGTAGCGCGGGTCGTTGGAGATGACATGGCCTTCCTGGAACAGCATCGGCGTGTCGAGCGAGAGGTGCGGGTCGTTGGCCAGAATCGGGCGGCCGGACGCGGTGTGCTCGCCGCCGACCATCCACCAGTTGGAGCCGGCGCGACCTTCGCGGCGCTTGAGCTGCGGCGCGATCACCGGATGCGAGGCGATGCGGTCGCGGTAGCGCTGCGCGAGGCCCAGCGCGGCGGGATCGACCTGCGCGGCGGGTGCGGCGGGCACGGTCTTCGACGCGGCCGAGGCATCGAACCAGTCGGGGATCGAGATGCGGTCATCGGGCGGCGCGCTGCGGTGCGTGTCTTCGAGAAACAGCGCGGCACCGTTGAAGCCGCCGGCGGCGCCGGCCTGCTGGTAGGCACCGAACTTCAGCGTGTAGTCGATCTCCAGATCGAACGAGAGCTGGAACGCGAGCAGCTTGCCGATCGACACCGAATCGACCGGCGACCACGGATCGGCCGAGGTCAGCTCGAGCGCCTGGTGTTCGAGCGGCACCGGGTTGGTGGCGAGCCAGGCGTTGACGCCGTCGGCGTAGGACTTGAGCTGCGCGCGCAGTTCGTCCGGGTACTTGACCCACGTGTCCCACGCTGCGCGGCGCAGCCCCAGCGTGCGGATTTCGACGTCCTGCGACAGGCCCGGCGTGCCGACGAGTTCGGCGAGCGTGCCGCTCGCGCTGCGGCGCAGGAGGTCCATCTGGAAGAAGCGGTCGCGCGCATGCGCGTAACCCATGAGCCAGGCGGCATCTTCGTCGCTCGAGGCGGTGACGGTGGGCACGCCTTCGGCGTCGTAGGCGATGGTGCCTTCGGCCTTGAGACCGGGGCCGACGATCGCGGACGCGGGTGCGGCGGCACCGAGCGTGAGCGCACAGCCGAGCGACAACGCCAGCGCGGTGCGCGCCGGAACACGAGCGAAACGGATCTTCATCGAATGGTCCTCCCCGGGATGCGTTTTCGATTATGCGTACGCCGGCGTAGGGAAAAAAAGCCCTGTTCGTGCACGCGCTCCCGTGCATGCGTGCCGCAGCGCAACAATATGCGCGTGCTATCGACGCAGGCTTGCGATGGCCTGCAGCACCCAACCGAGCATCAGCAGCACGCCGCCGACCGGCGCGAGCGTGGTCGACGTGTTCCAGAGGGCGGCGCCGACCAGGCTTCCGCAGAACAGCAGCGTCCCGACAACCCAGGCGAAGATCGGGGCAATCTCGAATCGACGACGTTGACGCGGCGCAAAAATACACAGCGCCAGAGCGTGCAACGCAAGCTGGAAAACGGCGACCTCCAGGCGGCCTTTCGCGACGGTTTGGAGGGGTGCGTGCGCAGCGTAGGCGGCAAGCGCGACGGCGACGGCGCAGCCGAGCGCGCCGAAGGCGGCGGCGATGCGCTGCGTGATGGTGGTGGTGGGCATGCCGCCAGTGTACGGCGCACCGCGTGCCCGAGTGCGGCGAGGGGCGCCTTTCCGCATGGAAAGGCGCCGCGTGGCGGCGGCAGGCGGCGGTCGAATCGACCGCGCCCTGTCGATCTCATGCCTTCGGCTTCAGATAGTCTTCGAGCGTCTTGTTGAGGTTCGACGCCTTGTAGGACGGCAGCGTGTAGGTCCATTGCGCGAACTTCGCCTGCATCGCCTCGACCCCGTCGCGGATCGCGGCAAGACGCTGTTCGCGGTCGGCCGCGGGATCGACCGCGGGCGCGGCGGGCGTCGAGGCGGGAGCGGGGGCATCGGCGGCCGCCGCATCGCCGGTCTCGTCCGGCGCCGTGGCCGCGGCATCGGACGACGCGGCACCCTGCGCTGCGGCGGCGGCGCTTGCCGCCTCCCTGGCGGCGCGCGCCTGCGCCTGTTCGACGAACGCCGCCGCCTTGTCCTCGTCCAGCGTCGCGGCGAGCCGCGCCAGCGTCTTGTCGCCGGCTTTCCACGAGGTGATCGTCAGCGTGGTGCCATCGTCGATCACGAACGTGCTCGTCGTCACCTTCGTCTCGCCCGGATCGGCCTGCGCAGCGGGCGCGACGTCGTCCAGCCGCAGGCCCGACAGCAGGCCCGCGGCGGCATCGGCGGCGAACTCGCTTTCCGGTTCGCGTCCCTTCGGCACGGTGCGCAGCACGAAGTCCGCGGCGCCGTCGTCCGGCGCCTGCACGATCTCGATCGCGGCGCCCTCGGGATGCCTGATCGACACCGATTCCACCCGGCTGGGCGCAATGTCCACGATCTCCGGCTGCAGCCATTTCGCCGGCGCGCGCTCCACCGCAAGGTTCGTGTCGATCTGCCAGCTCTGCGCCTGGCCGGCCTCGCGCACGAAGGTGCCGGCGCCGCGCTGCACGTTCTCGCCGACGATCAGCCGGGCCGGCTGCGCGAGGCCGTCGATCTCGATCTGCGTGCCGGTGGCATCGCCCTGCGCCACGTCGGCCACACCAAGACGCGCGTAGAGCTCGGGGTTCGAGGTCTTGGCCTCGATGCGTCTGGCCTGCGCGAGCGACAGCAGGAAATCGCGCACCTTGGCGGTGTCGACCGCGTAGCCGCCCTTCTCCTTCAACGTCCAGCCCGCATCGCCGCGTTCGATCGTCGCGACCGTGTTGTTGCCGGGCGCGACGATGCGCAGCGCGCTCACGTCGTTGATCGCCTCCTGCAGTCCGGGCACCAGCGGTTGCGCCGCGGGCACGTCGGTGTCCGGCTTGCGCGTCTGCGTGGACCACAGCGCGGCCGCGGCACCGAGCGCGGCAACCACCGCCAGGACGACGAGCTTGTGCCTGGTCATCGCACTGCCTCCTTGCGCCGGCGCGCACGCGCGAAGACCCAGGCCAGCGCGACCACGGTCAGCACGATCGGCATGCCGGCGATGTTGATGAACTTGAGCTTGGCGCCGAGCGTCTGGATGTCTTCGTCGAGCTGGCGACGCACTTGGCGCAGTTCCTTGCGGATGCGCAGCTTCTCGTCCTGGAAACGCTGCAGCTCGGCCTGCTGTTCGGGATTGAGCAGCAGCGCGCCGTTGCCGGTGTCGCCGCGGTTCTGCTGCAGGTCGGTGAGCTTGCGCTCGGTCTCCGACAGCTGCGCCTGCAGCTCGCGCTCCTTGTCGCGGAAGCGCGCGTCGGCGGCCTTCTTGAGATCGTCGACGGTGTCGAAGGCGTAGGTCGACACGCCGCGCGTGCGCACCGCGATGAGATCGGTGCTGCCGATGAGGTTGTCGACGGCGTTGATCGCGAAATCGCCGTTGCTGGCGAACGCATTGAGCACGCGTTGGCCGAAGAACTGCTGCACCTGCACCCAGAGTCGGTCGCTGAGCATGTCGGTGTCGGCCACGAGGATGACGTTGGCCGTGTCCGTGCTTTCGGCCAGGTGTCCGTCGCCGCTGCGGTCCGGGAACGCGGTCTTGAGCTTGCCCGACAGCCGCGCCGCGAGTGCGTAGCGTTCGCCGGTGGGAGTGAAGTCGCTGAACAGCGATTCGGGATCAGGCAGCATGCGCACGCGCTCGCTCGCGACCGTGGACGCGTTGCCGGAGCTCTGCGCCAGCGGTTCGAGCGTGGCCGTGGCGCCGTCCGCGAGGTCGAAGTAACCGGCGGTGGAGACGTTAACCGTAGCCAGCTGCGCCGAGACCACGTCGTCGGGGTTGAGGTCGTCCTTGCCCAGGCCCAGCACCGCGAGGTGTCGCACCGGCGGCGCGTCGGCGCGGGCCTGCAGTTCGAGCGCGCGCTGCGCGTCGAGCACCACCTTGGCCGGGTCGTACAACACGCCCCACGCGGCGAACAGCTTCGGCAGGTCGGAGGCCTTGTCCTCGAACATCGCCTGGGTCGGGTCCATGCCCTGCGCCGGCTGCTCGGCTTCCGCGTTCGGGTCGACGAACGCGAGCAGGCGGCCGCCGCGCAGCACGAACTGGTCGATGGCATACAGCGTGTCGTCGGAGAGATTCTTCGGGTGCACGACGACCAGTGCCTGCATCTCGGGCGGGATCGTCGTGGCGGTGGTTTCGACGCGCTTGACCTGGAACAGGTTGCGGAGCTCGCCGTCGATCACCCAGCCCGGGATCGGGCGTCCGGCCTGCGGATCGAAACTGCCGCCGATCGGCAGACCGCTCATCAGACCCACGACCGGACGCTCGGCTTCGTCCAGGCTGGAGATGAGCTTGGCGATGTCGTATTCGAGGAAGGCTTCCTTGTCCGGCTGGAAGAACGGGATGGTCGCTTCGCCGTCGGTGGAGTTGGTGCCGGCGAGGCCGAAGAACAGCGTATCGCCGCCGTTGCCGAGCGGCACCGCCTGCAGGCCGAAACCGGTGGCGCGGTCTTCCTCCTCCGAAAACGGCTGCGGGTCGATGACCGTGAGCTCCACCTTGCCGCCGGACTTGGCCGCGATCTCCTCCAGCAGTTCCTGCACGCGCGTGGCATACGTGCGCAGCTGCGGGATGTCGCGTGCGGCGGTGTCGGAGTAGTAGAAATGCAGCTTCACCGGTTCCTTGAGCTTGCGCAGGATGGCTTCGGTGCCGTCGGTGAGGGTGTAGAGGCCCTTGCTGGTCAGATCCAGCCGCGCGCCGCGCAGCAGCGTGCCGCTGAGCACCACGAGCGCGACGAACAGCACCGCGAGGATCAGCAGCGTGGTGCCGGTGACGGTGCGTCGAGTCGATGTGTTGGACATGGGTCGTCGCCTCCTTCAGTCGGCTTTCTTGAGATCGATGACCACCGCGCTGGCGTAGAGCCAGAAGCCGATCGTCAGCAGGAAGAACAGCACGTCGCGCAGGTCGATGACGCCCTTGGTGATGGCCGCGAAGTGGGTCAGGAAACTGAGGCTTGCGATGGCGTCCACCACCGCCTGCGGCGCGGCGGCGCGCACGAAGTCGAGCACCAGCGGAAACCCGGCGAGCAGCATGAAGAAACACACCACCGCCGTGAGGATGAAGGCGATCACCTGGTTGCGCGTGGCGGCCGACAGGCACGCGCCGACCGCGAGGAAGGCGCCGGCCATCAGGAAACTGCCAAGGTAGCTCGCGACGATGACGCCGTTGTCCGGATCGCCGAGATAGTTGACCGTGATCCAGATCGGAAACGTGAGCGCGAGCGCGATGCCGAGGAAGGCCCACGCCGCGAGGAACTTGCCGACCACCGCCTGCCACATCGTCACCGGCAGGCTCAGCAGCAGTTCGATGGTGCCGCTCTTGCGCTCCTCGCTCCACAGTCGCATCGCAACCGCGGGCACAAGGAACAGGTACAGCCACGGATGGAAGCTGAAGAACGGCTGCAGGTCGGCCTGGCCGCGTTCGTAGAAACCGCCGAGGTAGAACGTGAAGGCGCCGGCCAGCACGAGGAAGATCACGATGAACACGTAGGCCACGGGCGTTGCGAAATAACTCGCGAGCTCGCGCCGGAAGATGGCGAGGACCGGGCTCATGCGCGACCTCCCGCCGCGACCGTGGCCGGCTGCGTGGTGATCTGGCGGAACACCTCGTCCAGGCGCCCCTGTTCGAGCTGCAGTTCGGAGAATGCGATCTTCTGTTCGCGCAGATAGCCGTCGACGCGTTCGAAGATCTTCTGGCCGGATTTCGGGAACGCGGTGAGGCGGCCGTCCTGCGGATCGATTTCCACCGCGGCGACGCCGTCGATGCGCGCGAGGCCGTCCTTCACCGCGACCGGATTGCTGGCCGTCAGCGAGACCGCGCCGTGGTAGCGCGAGCGCGCTTCCAGTTCGGTGGGCGTGGCGTCGGCCAGCAGGCGGCCGCCGGCGATGATGACCGCGCGCGTGCAGACCGCGTGCACTTCTTCGAGGATGTGGGTGGAGATGACGATGGTGCGGTCGCGCGCCATCGACTGGATCAGCGCGCGCACCTCGTGCTTCTGGTTGGGGTCGAGGCCGTCGGTGGGTTCGTCGAGGATCAGCGCCTGCGGATCGTGCAGGATGGCCTGGGCGAGGCCGACGCGGCGGCGGAAGCCCTTGGACAGCGTGTCGATGGGTTGCTCGAGCACGGGTTCGAGCTGCAGGCGGCCGATGACATCGTCCAAACGCTGGCGGCGCTTCTCGCCGCCGAGCTGGCGCACGTCGGCGACAAAGGAGAGGAACTGGCGCGCGTTCATCTCGCCGTAGCTCGGTGCGCCTTCCGGCAAATAGCCGAGCGCGCGCTTGGCCTCGATCGCCTGGGTCTGCACGTCGAACCCGCAGACCTTCACGCTGCCGGAGGTCGGCGCGAGGAAGCCCGCGATCATCTTCATGGTGGTGGACTTGCCGGCGCCGTTGGGGCCGAGGAAGCCGAGCACCTGGCCGGGCTCGACGCGGAAGCTGATGCAGTCGACCGCGGTGAAGCGGCCGTAGCGCTTGGTGAGTTGCTGGGTTTCGATCATCTGGTGTCTTTCCCCGTTGGAACGTGGCGTCGGCACGCGCTGCCCGACGCGGAGTGCAGGCAAGTACCGCGGCCGGGGCGGGAAAGTTCCCGCCGTGCGTGAAAGGAGGAAGGCTGCATGTTCAGTGCGACATGCCGGATACGCGGGTGCGGGACGAAGGGGTGTTCGTGCGGCGGTGTCTTGCTGGCGTGCGCGGCGGCGCCCGGCGTGCGCGACCGGGCGGGAGCGCCAGACCGGGTGTTCGCAGCTAGCCCGGACCCTCTCCCCAACCCCTCTCCCACGGGGAGAGGGGCTTGCGAAGCTAGTGCGTCGCCTCAGCCATCGGCAACGAGACGACGCGCCGCAGGGGCGGCTGGATCGGCCAGTTACTGGATCGGCCAGTAGACCTTGAACTTGGCCTCGTCCGCGGCGGTTTCGCTCATGCCGGTGAGGTATTCCTCGAACGCGCGGTCGGTGACCGTTTCGCCGTGCGCGGCCGCGAACGAGCGCAGCATGTCGCGCACCAGCGGCAACGTGGCCGGGTGGCCGGTGTAGTCGGTCATCAGCGCGCGGCCGCCGTAGCTCTGGCCGGAGAGGACATTGGCGGGCAGCTTGAGGTCGGTCAGCGCGGGCGGGGCGACCGGGACCACCGGCGTGCCGGGCATCGCAGCCGGAGCGGCGGCGGGCGCCGGCGCGGCGGCGACCGGTTCGACCGGCGCGTCGGCCGCATCGGCATCGGCATCCGCATCCGCGCTCTCGTCGCCATCGGCGGCAGCCGCGGCCGGGTCGGGCCGGCGCACCGGGATGGCGATGTCGAACTCGTATTTCTCGGCGCCGAAGTTGGTGGTGATGAGGCGCGGTGCGCCGGCGGCTTCGAGGTTGTTGGCCTTGATCGCGGCTTCGATGTCGGTCAGCGCCAGCGACATGGCGTCGTCCACGGCCGTGATGTTGCGGTCGGCCGTGGTGGAGATGTAGAGGATGTTCTCGATCGGCAGATCGGCGTAGACGATTTCGCCGAGCACCTTGTAGTCGAAATTCGGCATCGTCGCGAGCAGGCCCACGAGATTGCCGAGGCCGCGCTTGATGTCGTCGCCGACGGTGCGGTTCACGTACAGCCCGGCATACCGGCCAAGCAGGTTCCAGCCGTAATCCACGCTGTACTTCCACTGGATCTCGACGGTCTTGCCCTTGTTGTCGAGGGTGAACTCGTTGACCTTGTCGGTGCCGTAGTCTTCGTTGACGGTGTTGAACTTGACGCGCATGTCCTGCTCGCTCTCCACCAGCTCCCAGCGGCCCTTGCCGACGCCGAGCGGATCGGTGGAGGCGTAGTCGAGCGTGGCGCCGACGCCGGTGGGCGGGCCGGACAGCGTGAAGCGCACGCGCGGATCGTGCTGGCGCAGCGGATGCCAGTCGCCGAAGCGCTTGAACCCGTTGATTGTGTCGTAGACCTGACGCACCGGATGGTTGGTTTCCATGGCGTTCTGCACGTCGCGCTGGCTGGGCAGGAACACGCCCACGACGACGAACAGGACGATCACGATCACGATCGAAATCAGCAGCTCAAGAAAACGGGTCATTCGGCATCTCCAGGGGTCCACCGCGCAACCGGGGGACCAACCCCGGCCCGCAGACTGCAAATCGCGTGAGTCAGGCGCCGGGGACCGGCCCGCTGAGGGCGTCAATCCTAGCAGGATAACGCGGCAGGTCGAAGCAGCGGCGGAGGCCTCGATGGCGCGTTCGCGCCGGCATCGGGCGCGGGTGCGGACCGCGGGCAAAAAAAGAGCCGGGAACAGGGTCCCGGCTCAAATCTCGTTGCCCCGAGCGGCCCGAGGGGGTTAGTCCGGGCCGTCGTCTCACACTCACGCTGCCTCGCGGCAGCAGATGTCTACTGTCGCGAGGGGGCGATTCCTCTCACCCCGGACACAGGTTTCTGCGACGTCCCCGTTTCAGCGGGTCCGGAGCAGATCGCCACGCAGCGCGCGCAGGTGCGTCGGTTGCGACAGACCGTCTTCCAGTCCGGATGTCACGCCGAGCATCGTCCCCGCACCCTGCGAGAAACGCAGTTCGGCGCCCGTTGGCGACACGGACCACGAAAATCCGATCGTGGCGGCGCCTTCCACCGCCCGCCACGCGCCGGCGCCCCTGCCGTGACGCACCCGCAGGAAGGTGCGCTCGCCAACCTTCAGTCCGTCGAGCACCGCGAGACGCCCGCCCTGCCCGCGCACCTCCAGCAGCGGCTGCGGGCGTGCATCGGCAGGCCAGCGCGGCACGAAGGCGGCGGACGCTCCGGATTTCGCGCCGTCGGACGCGGCCGGCGCGACCTCGTCCGACTCGAAGCCGTCGGAGAACAGCGCCGTCGGCAAGGTGCCGAGCGAAACCGGGACATCGGCGGTGTCGTTCGCCGCGTTGCCATCGATGCCCGACACCAGCGTCACGTTGGCGGTGACGGCGACATCGCCGACCGGCGCGCCGGGCGCCACGTTGGCGGTCAGCGTGACCACCACGGTGTCGCCCACCGGGACCGCGATGCCGACGGCGACATCGCCGCTGCCGTCCGCGCTCTCGCACGACGCCGCGCCCGTGGGCGTGCAGATCCACGTGGCCGTGCCCGTCTCGAAGCCGGCCGGCAGCAGCGCGCCCAGATCCGCGGCGGTGGCGTTGCTCGGGCCGGCGTTCGTGACCTCGATGGTGAAGGTCACCGCGTCGCCCGGTTCGGCCTGCTCGCTGTCGGCGACGATGCCGACGCCGAGGTCCGCTTCCTCGCTGCCGGTGGCGTCGAAGTCGATGGAGCCGAGCGCAGCCTGGCCCGGCACGCGTGCGGTCATCGTATTGAGTCCGGCATCGCGACCCAAGACCCACTCGACCACGGTCGCGCGGCCGTCGGCATCGGTGGCGACCAGGCCACCGCCCGCACCGCCGCCATCGCCGATCTCGAACAGCACGCCGACACCGGCCACGCCGTCGCCGTTGGCATCGACCACGCGCACCGTCGGCAGGTCGCCCGCCAGCGGCAGCCCGGCGATGCCGGCGAAACTCGCGTCGCCGTCGATCTGCAGCGCCGAGATCGATGCGGCCAGGATGGTGAGCGTGCCGTCGGTGCTGCCGGCGTAGTTGCTGTCGTCCACCACCGCGTTCACCGCGTAGCTGCCGATGGCGCTCGGCGCGGCCGCACTGCCGTCGTAGGTGATCGATACGTCGAGTCCGGCCGGCGTGGTGAAGGCCGTGGCGGCCTTCGGCGTGCCGTCGTACACCTGCAACAGATCGGCGAGCGTGACCTGCGCGGTCGCCTTGGCGATGACCAGCGTGGCCGTCGCCTGCGCCGTGTAGCCGGGCTCGGTCACGGTCGCCACGACCGCATAGCTGCCGGCGTCGGTCGGCGGCGTGGCGCTGCCGTCGTAGGTCACCTCGAACGCGAGGCCGGCCGGCGCGGTGCTCACCGCCACGGGCATCGCGCTGCCGTCGTAGGTGCGGGCGAGCGAGGCCGGGTCGATGACGATGGTGGCGCCGCTGGCATCGATGACCGCGGTCTGCACCAGCGTGTCGAACACCGCGCCGCTGTCCACGCCTTCGATGCGCGTGGTGACGGTGTAGGTGCCCGGCAGCAGGAACTGGCTGCGGAACAGCGACGTTGCGCTGTAGCCGGCATCCACCGGGAAGCCGGTGGCCGGGCCGAAGCTGCCGTCGAGCCCGCCGCCGCTTTCGGCCAGCGTCACCGGCACGTAGCTTGCGCCGTCGAGATACGCGACCTCGACATCCGCTGCCGTCAGCGCACCCGCATCGCGTTCGATGCGGAAGCGGCCGATGACGTTTTCGTCGTTCGGCGCCGGTGCCGCGGCGGCATCGAGCGCGGCCGTGCCGATGTTGGCCAGCGTCACCGCCGACTCCAGCGCGACGCCGGTTTCGCCCCCCATCGCCGCCGCGCCGGACAGCGCAAGCTCGGCCACGTCCACGTGCCGCGCGGCGCTGGCGTACACCGCACCGGTGGTCACGCCGACGATGTCGACCGTGGTGACGTAGTGCCCGCCGCGTGCGAACCGGGTGCGGAACTGCGAGGTGGCCTCGGCGAACGGGAAGCCGCCGGGCGGACCGAAGCTGCCTTCGAGTTCGCCGTTGTCGTCGCCGTCGGTGAGCGGCAGCGGACACCAGAAACCGCCGTCGCCCGGCACACACGCGCCGGACTCCTGCACCGCCGCGAAGTATTCCATCGCAAGATCCGTCGTGTCCGCACCGCCGGTGCGGATGACAGTGAAGCGGCCGACGACGTTTTCGCCGAGCGCATCGCCCGCCGTGGTCGCGCTCGACAGCGTGTAGACCGGTGCCGGGCTGTCCGCCGCCACCGCCGCACCCACCGGGCTACTGTCGAGCACCAGCGTGCTGTCGGTCGCACCGATGACGAGCGTGCCGCTGGTGCTGCCGGTGTAGTTCGCATCGATGACGGTGGCCGCGATCGCATAGCTGCCCACCGCGCTCGGTGCGGTCGGCGCGCCGTTGTACGTGATCGCGATGCTGCCGCTGATCGGCGCGGCGGCCGTCGCCTGCACGGTCTGCGCGGTGCCGTCGAAGGTGCGTTCGATCACGCTGTCGCCCGGATTCGAATCGGTGTCGATCAGCGTCACCGCCGTCGTCGCCTTTGCGATGGTCAGCAGGCCACTCGCGCTGCCGCTGTAGCTGCCGGTGGCGGTGACCCACACGCAGTACTGGCCGGCGTCGGTCGGAGGCGTGCCGGTGCCGGTGGTCGGTGCGACCGGGCACGAGGCGCCGACCAGCGCTTCGTACACGATGCTGCGCGGCACGTCGGCCGGCGTCACTGTCACGCTGCGCGGCGTGCCATCGTAGGTCTGCGTCAGATCGCTCAGCGTGAACACCACCGCGTTCGGCGCGACCTGGATCGGCGTCACGGTCTGCGTTGCGAACAGCACCGTCTGCGTCGCTGCATCCAGCACGTCGTAGCGCAGCGTGTAGCTGCCGGTGCGGTGGAAGATGCCGCGGCCGGCGGTGGTGGCGTCGTGGCCGTCCGGCAGTTCGAAGCCGGCGCCCGGGCCAAAGTACGTGACCAGACCGCCGTCGGGCGAGGTGTCGACCCACGGCAGCGTGGCGTAGTCGCCGCCGAGCTGGTACGCGAACTCCGCGTCGGCCGGCGCGAGTGTCGCGCCGCCGGCGTCGTCGAGCGTCACGCGCACGATGACGTTGCCGTCGACCGGGCCGCCGTCGTTGCGCAGCGTGGTCTGCGACAGCAGGGCCGCTTCGGCCGGGCCGGACGTGGCGCCGCTGTAGGTGATCGACGCATCGGGCACCGTCGTCGAGCCGTCGGTGCTGGCGTAGATCGTGCCGTCGACCGAGCCGACCACGTCGACCTGCACGTGGAATTCACCACGGCGGAAGCGGAAGTTGGTCGCCGGCAGCGGGATCGCGACGCCGCCCGTGCTCGGCAGCGGGATGTCGTTCACCGGATTGTTCGGATAACGCAGCAGCACTGCGCTGCGACCGCCCGATGCGCCGAGCGTCTTGAACAGGATCTGGAAGTCCTGCTCACAGCCGTCGTGGTTGTCCGGCTCCTGCGCGGCCCAGCCGCTCGGATCGAACAGGCAGACCTTCACATCGTCGATGTCGATGACCACCGGCTGGCCGGCCGGCGCGTTGCCGTCGTCGATGCGCGTGACCGTGATCGCGTAGTGCACCGGTTGCGCGGTGGCGCTGCCGGCGTTCGACAGCTCGCCGATGTAGTCGACGAAGTCGGTGTACGGCGCGGTGGCGGGTTCGATCAGCGCCATCGGCGGCACATCGGTCAGCGTGATGCCGATGTCGCTGGTCTCGACGATGTCGAGCGTCGCGATGCCCGTGCCGGTGTAGTTGGCGCCGTCGCAGAGCGCGGTGACGACATACAGGCCGGGCGCCGTCGGCGCTGCGGCGGGCGACGGATCCGGCGCGTAGCTCACCGCGCAGGCGGAGGTGTTCGCAGGCTCGGCGGCGAGCGTTGCGGTGAGCGCGTGCGGCGCGCCGTCGTAGATGACGGACGTGCTGCCGGCAAACACCACGGCGCTCGTGGCCTTGGCGATGGTCAGCGTGTCGCTGTCGCTGCCGCTGTAACCCGGCTGGGTGATCGTCGCGGCCACCGTGTAGCTGCCGGCATCGGTCGGCGCAGTAGCGCTGCCGTCGTAGGTGACGTCGTACGACAGACCGGCGGGCATGGTGCTGGCGGTCACCGCCTGCGGCGCGCCGGTGTAGATGCGCAACAGCGTGCCCGCGTCGATGGCGATGGTGGCGCCGCTGGCGTCGATGTCGACGCTCTGTACCAGGGTCGCGAACACCGCGCCGCTGTCCACGCCCACCAGCTGCGTGCGCACGGTGTAGAGGCCCGGCTGCAGGAAGCGGCTGCGGAATAGCGAGGTGCTGTTGTAGCCGGTGGCGACGGGGAAGCCGGCGAGCCCGCCGAAATCGCCTTCGAGCGCGCCGCCGTTTTCGATCAGATCCAGCGGCAGGTAGTCGGCGCCCGCGAGATAGGTCATCTCGACATCGCCGTCGGCCAACGCCACCGGGCCGCCGTCGTCGCGTTCCACGCGGAAGCGTGCGACCACGTTTTCGTCGTTCGGTGCGTCGGCCGGCGTCACGCCGTCGAGCGCGGCGGTGCCGGTGTTGACCAGGGTCACGGCCGAGTCGAGCAGCGCGCCGGTGGTACCGGCGCTCGCGCCGCTGCCGGCGAGTTCGAGCGCGGCCACGTCCACTGCCGACGTGGCGGTGGCATAGGTGGCGCCGCTCTGCACGCCGACGATGCGCACCGCGGTCACGAAGCGGCCGCCCGCGGCGAAGCGCGTGCGGAACTGCGATGTCGCGTCCGCAAGCGGGAAGCCGGCGCCCGGCCCGAAGACGCCCTCGAGCACACCGTCGTTGTCCGCGTCGGTGAAGGTCAGCGGGCACCACCAGTCGCTGCCTTCTGCGACGCAGGCGCCGAACTCCTGCACCGCCGCGCGATAGTCGAGCAGCACGTCGCCGTGCGCGATGCCGCCGACACGGCTGACCTCGAACAGGCCGATGACGTTTTCGTTCGCCATTGCACCACCGGTGACGGTGGTGGCGCTGGAGAACGAATAACGCGGTACGGTGCCGGTGGCATCCACCGCCACGCCGACCGCGTCGCCCGCCAGCAGCAGCATCACGCCGTCTGCGCCTGCAATGTTGGTCAGCGCGAACTGCACCGGCGCCAGCGCGCCGAACGTTGCATCGACGCCGTAACTGCCGAGCTCGCTGTTGGCCGTGGCGCCGACACTGGCGCGACCGGATGCATCGGTGATGTCGCTGGTCGCACTCAAGGCCGCACTCGCGCCGCCCGGCGCGGACACGACCGTGAAGTTCACCACCTGCCCGGCCAGCGGATTGCCGAAGCCGTCGGTGAGTTCGACGACCAGCGGCGCGAATGCGGTGCCGATCTGCGCGCTCTGCGGCGTGCCCGACACGATGCTCAGCTGCGCCGCGGCAGCCGCAGTGTTGGTGAGCCCGATCGACGACGACACCAGCGTGACCGGCGACGACGCCACCGCGGCGTTCACCGCGTAGCTTCCGGCGACGCTGTTGGCCGTGGCCGTGCTGCACGCGATGCCGCTGGCGTCGGTGAGCGCGGGATTGCTCCCGAACACCGCGGACGGGCCGGACGACGGCGCCTGGAACGTGACCGACACACCGGCCAGCGCATTGCCCTGCGCATCGAACACGCTGGCGCAGAATGGCGCTGCGAATGCGCTGCCGACGCTGGTGTCGGTGGCGCCCGCCGTCGAGAACAGGATCGACGCCGGTGCGGTGGCCGTGTTGACCAGGTCGAACGTCACGCTGCAGTTGACCGCATCGCTGCACAGCGCGGCGTCGGCCGCGGCCTCCAGCCCGAGCACCGGGCCGGCGATGCCGTTGGCGGTGACGGTGCCGCTGGACAGCTCGCCTTCGGCATCGGTCACCGTCGCCGCGGCGGCGATGCCGACGCTGGCGCCGGCAAGCGGCGCGGTGAAGCTCACCGGCACGTTTCCGATGGCGTTGCCGTTCGTGTCCGTGACGCGCACGCCCAGCGGTAACACGTAGTCGCTCAGGACGGGCGCGGTCTGCGGCGAGCCGCCGGTGCGCGTGAGCACCACGTCGGCCGGGGTCACCACGGGCACGCTGCCGTTGTCGCCGGCGTACAGCGAGAGGCTGCTGTCGCCCACGAGCACGGCCGACACATCGACGATGCCCGCAAGCTGCGCGCTGCTGCGCAGTCGCGCGTCGAGCACGGCGTTGCCGCCGAGCACGCCGAGCGACAGTTCGCCGACGAGGGTGTCGCCCTCGCGTTCGTCGAGCGCGATGGCGGACCAGTTGCCGCTGCCGGCCGGGAACTCGAATTCGAGTGCGATGTCGCCCACGTCGAGATCGATCGGCGTGTGTGTCCCGTCGCGTGCGGTGAGCGTGAGGAACACGGTGGTGGCTTCACCCAGCGGCGCGTTGCCGGTGTTGGCCACGGTCACCGCGTACGGCAGCGTCTGCAGGCCGACGATGCCGGCCTCGGGCAGGTCGATTTCGAGCGCGACGTTCGCCACCTCGATGGTGGTGTCGACCGTCTGGCCGTCGAGCGTGGCGCTGGCCTGCGTGGTCGAAAGGATGTTCTGCAGCGTGCTCTGCACGATGCCGCGTGGCGCAGTCGTGGTATCGACCGCAGCCGGCGTCGGCACGCCGGACGGCGCGGCGGCGAACGTCACCGTCGCATCGGCCGGGAACCGCGTGCTGCCGGTGAGCGAATCGCCGTCGGAATTGCCGTTGACCGACGCGGTGAGCAGCGCCGGGCTGCCGACGCCGACCACGGCCGAATCGCTGTCGAGCTGCAGCTGCAGCTGCAGCCACGGCGCCACCTGCGCGGCGCCGTCCGGATCCACCAGCGTATCGCCGCCCGCGGCGCAACCGGGAACAGCCGCGCCCGGACCACCGTTGCAGCCCCACCAGTTGTTGCGTGCGTCGACCTCGGAGGCCTGCGTCGGACCGCCGTAGGTCGGTGCGCCCGGCGGCAGACCTGCACCTGCGCCTTCGACCACGAGGCCGCGCACGTTGCCGGCGATGCGGTTGTAGCGCAGCACGCTGCGCGACGGGTTGGCGGACTGCAGCGCGGCGTAGAAACGGATCGCGTCGCCGTTGTCGATCAGCGTGTTGCCGGTGATCTGGATCGGATCGGGCGCCGGCACGTAGTAACCGTAGGCCGAGAGCGTCGCGATGCCGCTTGCGAACCCGGCGATGCTGTTGTCGCGCACGATCGCGAACGCGTCCTGTGCGGCGTTCGACTGCGTGGTCACGAGCAGGCCGGTCTGGCGGTTGCCCGCCACCGCACCGCCGCTGCCGAGCAGCGTGTTGCCTTCGATCAGCACGGACGACGCGCTGTCGCCGGCGTTTTCCCAGATCGCGATCACGTCCGGAACCACGGCAGGCGTACCGCCCGCGGTCACCGTGTTGCCGCGCACCACCAGGCCATCGAACACCGTGCCGTTGCTCGAATCGCCGATCTGGATGCCGCGGTAGCCGGCGTCGAGCGAGCCCGACAGGTCGATGTCGATGGCGTTGCCGACCAGCTGCTGGCTGTCGCCGTAGCCGGCGTAGATGCCGTAGCGCGGCTTACCGTCGAGGCTCGACGGCAGCGCGATGCGGTTGCCGATGTACTGCACGCCGTCGAAATCGTCGTTGCCGCCGTTCGGCGCGAACAGGCCGATGCCGATGTCGAAGCCGTCGATGCCGAGGTTCTCGAAACGCCAGCCCGGCTGGCCGCGCGGTGCCGGCGACGGATCGCGGTAACCGACGAGGAAGGCGCCGGTGACGCTCGCCGGTGTCGGCGAGGCGACCACACCCGAGGTGGCGGTCGCGCCGACGATGCTGATGTCGGCGCGGCCGTCCGGCAGGCGCACGGACCAGTCGTCGCCCGACGTTGCGGAGAAGATGTCGCTGCCGTCGACGATGCCGTTGCTGCCCGCTTCCCAGCTCGCATAGGCCGGGTTCGGCGTGCCGCTGGCGGCGCATTCGCCGGCGTCGAGGAATTCGCACCAGCGGAACGTGCCGTCGAGGATCACGAGGCCGTTGCTGCCGGTGGCCTGGATCGCGGTGTTGATGCGGGTGTAGTCGTTGTCGAGCGCGGTGGGCGTGGCGGTCGGCGTCACCGTGGTGGTGCCGGCCACGTCGAACACCTGGTAGGCGAGCGGCGCGCTGGTGCTGTCGATCGCGGGGCCGGTGCCGTCGCTGAAGCTCGCGACGATGGCCTTGGTGCCGGCCGCGGTGAAACCCGGCAACACGCAGCTGGAGGCAGACGGATAGGCGATGGCGCAGCTGCCGCCGCCGTCCGGGGAGCCGGTGACGGTGACCGTGCCGGTCGGCTGTCCGCCGGTGGGCGTGGTGACGACGCTCACGCTCACGGTGACGCCCGCACCAACGATGCCGGTGGCCGGCGATGCACCGACGACGGTGGTGGCAGTGCCGATCACGTCGGCCGCGAGACCGTATTCCACGCGACCCATCGCCGCGGGTGCCGGCGGCGATTCGATCACGAGCGGATCGTTGTGGTAGGTGCGCGCCTGCAGCGCATCGGTCTGCGCGGCGTTCATCGCGTTCGGATACTGGCCCGCGAACAGGTTGTCGCGCGCGACGATCGGCGTGCCGTTCGCGAACGGACCCATCGGCGTTGCGGGATAGTTGAAGTACTGGAAGTTCGTGCCGTACGGCGCGGGCGCCGCGGTCGACGGACCGGTGCTGGCGTCGAGGCGGAAGTAGTACGTGAAGTTTCCGACGAAACTGTTCGACGCCGCACCCACCGTGGCGCCGCCGAACTGCAGCGCGCCGTACAGATCGCCGTCGTCGTCGTGGTTGAGCAGCTCCACCGCGATGGCCGTCGCCGCGCCAGAGCCGTGGAAGGTGTTGCCGGTGGCATCGATGCCCAGCGGCGCCGCCGGCAGCGTGTCGCTGATGCTGGTCAGCGCCTTGGTGCTGAGGATCAGGTGACGGAACTCGCTGCCGTGCGTCGGCGCGTTGAAGGTGTTGCCGGTCAGCGCGACGTCCGCGGCGTTCTGCGCGAACACCGCGTTGGTGTGGTCGGAGAAGGTGTTGCCTGCGAGCGTGACAGGGCCGGTGTTGACCAGCCGGACGGCGCTGAGGCCGAGGTCGCCCCAGCGCGCGGCATCGTACGGCGCCGGGAACTCCGCGTACGGCAGCACCGAGCGATCCGGCGCAAACGTGTTGCCGATCACGCTGACCGGCACGATGCCGTCGCCGAGCGACAGACCTGCGCCGGCAAAGGTGTTGGGATCGCCCGGCAACGGCCCGCCGAACGTCAGGCCCGCACCGTTCGCGAAACGCACGATGGCATCGTAGTCGCGCCCGCGCAGCGCGTTGCCCGCAACCACGCCCGAGGCCTGGTCCAGCGCCAACGCGGCGCGGAAGTACGCCGGCAGCGTGCCCGGCGCGGCGCCGTTCCAGTCCTGCGTGCCGGTGACGGTATTGCCGCGCACGGTGGCGGCGAGCGTGGTCGCCTGCTCGCCGGCCGGCGCGTAGCCGCTCGCGGACGACAGGTTGATGCTGATCGCGTTGCGGCGGCCGTAGGTCACGAACGCGGCGTTGCTGGCGGTGGCGGTGATGAGGTTGTCGAGCACCGACATGTTCTGCGGGTCGCCCGACGGCGTGTTCGCCACCGTGCGGATCGCCTCGCCCACGAGCGACAGATCGACGAGGAACGCGAGATTGCGGACCGTCACGTCCGGCGCACGCACGCGCACCAGCGCGAGGTCGCCGTCGGTGACGGTGGGCGCGCGCACGATCGGCGCGAGGAGGCCGTCGCCGCTGCGCGTGATGGTGACGGACTTGGTCACGTCGAACTGCTCGGCGACCACGCGGCCGTCCTGCAGCTGCAGGGCATGGCCGGCCACGGTCTGCATATCGTCGATCGCCGCCTGCACGCTGCAGAACCAGCGTGCCGTGGTGGCGTTGCGCACCACCGGTTCCGGATCGTCGGCGCCGGGCGGCAGCACGTCGCGCGTGTCGATGCCGTTGGCGGTCACGCTGCCGAGCAGGTTCTCGCCCAGGCGCGCACAGACTTCGGGCGCGTTGCCGCGGCTGAAATAATCGTTGGTCGCGTCCTGGTCGCTGTCGCCCGTGCCGCCGTCGTTGCCGGCCTGGCGCTGGATGCCGACATCATTGTCGTCGACCGTGTTGCCGTAGACCAGCATCTGCGTGCCTTCGACGACGATGCCGTGGCCCTCGGCCGCGGTGGGCTGGCGCCAGCCGCTGACCGTGTTGTCCTTCACCACCACGCCGGTGGTGATGTCGGTCACGCCGGTGAGCGTGCTGTAAGCGCGGCGGAACACCGCGATGCCGGCGAGGTCGCGCGCGTCGAGCGGCACCGTGGTGCGCGTGACGGTGTTGTTGCGCACCACGATGGCGCCGGCCGCGGTGTCGCTGTCCACGCCCGTGCCGTTCGGCAGCTTGATCTCGATGCCGAAGCGGCCCGTGTTGGTGAGCGTGTTGCCGGCGACGAGGTTGGGGCCGACGCTTCCGCCGAGCTGCATCAGGCCCATGCCCGAATCGCCGACGTTGGTCACGGTGTTGCCGGTGATGGTCACGCCCGATGCCGTGCCGTCCTGCAGCTCGATGCCGCAGCAGCCGGTGAGGTCGTGCACGTTGTTGTCGGTGATGGTGATGTTGGTCTTGTTGCCGTCCCAGATCACGATGCCGCGACCGTCGGTGAACGAGACATCGTTGTCGTGAAACGTCACGCTGTCGATCGCACCGCCGCCGGCGAAGAAGATGCCGCCGCGCCCGCCCGCGCACTGCGTGACCACTGTGTTGCGCACGGTGCTGCCGCTGTTGCTCGAGGCGCCGAAGATGCACGCACCGGACGATGTGCCGATGGCGGTGAAATCGCGCACGGCGAGGTCTTCCACGGTCACGTCGGTGACGCCCGCGGCGATGGTGATGCCGCTGCCGCTGCGGCCGGTGCCGTCGACCGCGGTGCCCGTGCCCGCGCCGCGCAGCGTGACGCCGTTCTTGCCGATGACGACGTTCTCGCTGTACACGCCGTTCGGCGCGAAGATCACGTGCGGTGCCACCGTGTCGGCGTCGGCAAGTGCCGCATTGATGCCGGTGAAGGTTTCACCGGTGGTCAGGTTGACCACGTAGCCGTCGTTCACTTCCTCGGTCAGCGCAATGGGGCCGTCGAACAGCACGATCGGCTGCGTGTTGATCGCCGTGAACTGTTCGTGGCCGCTGACGCTGTACAGCAGACCCGCGAAGCTATTGTCGGCGCAGACCTCGACCGGCTCGTAGCCGGTGGCGCCGGTCTGGTCGTTGATGTAGATGCCCGCCTCCTGCGTGCCGAGCGTGCCGGAGGTCTCGCTGAAGACGTTGCCGCCGCAGATGCGCACGTTCGCCACCGTGGTGCCCGGCCGCGCGCGGATCGCGATGCCGTTGGCGTTCATGCGGCGGTTCGACGGCGCGCCGTTGAGCTGGCCGGTGCCGTTGTCGGCGAAGGTGCTGGCGGAGATGTCGATGCCGTCGATCACGCTGCCGGGGCCGGCGGTCTTGAGCCACAGGCCGCCGCCACCGCCGCCGATATCGTCCGGGTTGTTGCCGCTGAATTGGCTGCCGACGATCTCGACGTTGCGAATCTCCGCAAGACTCGTCCCGGCCGCGCCGATGTCGTTGAACGTCAGGCCCGCTGCGTTGTTGCGGTTGAAGGTGGAATCCACGATGCGCAGCCCGTCGACGCTCGCGTTCTCGTCGAACTTGAGCCCCGCGCGCAGCGGCGACGCGCCGCTGCCGTTGTCGTCGAAATTGCTGTTGCGGATCAGCAGGTCGGTGGTGAGCGAATCGCCGAGCAGTCCATCGTTGGTGAACACACCCATGCCGTCGCCGGCATTGCCGGACGCGGAGACGCCGTCGAGCAGCAGGAAGCTGCGGCTGCCCAGCACGCGGATACCGTCGCCGGCCGCGCCGCTCACGCCGAGGTTGCGCAGCGCGAGGCGGTCGGCGTCGGCGGGGCCGGCGCCGCCGGCCGCGATCACCAGCGTGTCGCCGAACACCGTACCGGTCTTGCCGTTGCCGATCAGCGTCACCTGGCGCGACAGCGTCGCAGCGGCGTACGCGCCATCGGCCACGTACACGGTGCCGCCGGTGTCGACCGCGGCAAGCGCGTCGGACACGGTGGCGAATGCGTCCACGCCGGCGTACACCGCGACGCCGTTCGCGTTGCCGTCGCCGTGCGCGAAGATGAAGGCGTCGCCGTAGCTCGCCCCCGCGAAATCGTCGTCCACGTACGCCACCGGCACGCCGCCGAAGCCGAGCACCACGTCGCCGAGCGCCGCCACGTTCCGCGTGTCGAACACCTTGGCCACGATGGCCGACCGCTGCGACTGCATCAGCCCCGGGTCGGCACTGTCGATGCCGTCGAAGACATTGCCGACCGCCTGCACGTCGCCGGCGAACGGCGCCATCGTCGTGGCCGGGATCACCGCCGGCGCGGAGTAGTAGTACGGGTTCGTCGGGGTCGGACCGCTCTGTGCATCGAGCCGCACGTACAGGTCCAGATCGCCGTCGAAGGTGTTGGCTGCGGCACCGCCGCCGCCGACCACGATGCTGCCGAACGCGGCGGCGCCGCCCGCATCGTTGTGGTTGAGGAATTCGATGGCAACGCCGCTGCTGGACGCGGCGTCCGCGCCGAAACTGTTGCCGGTGATCGCGATGGCCTCGAGTTCGAGCGGCGCGATGGTGTCGCTGTTGGTGTAGATCGCCTTGTTGCTGACGATGATGTGGCGGTACGGCGCGGCGCCGGCAAGCGGCGTGAAGATGTTGTCCTCGATCGCGACGTTCGGATAGTTCTGCGCGAAGATGCCGATGCCCAGCCCGAAACCGATCGGATCGCCGAAGGCGTTGCCGGTGACGAGCGTGGATGCGTAGGCGCCGCCGGCGTTGACCGGCGTGTTCTGGATCAGGCGCAGCCCAGGGAACAGCGGCGACTGCCCGGGATGGAAATCGTTGCCCGAAATCGTCACCACGGTGTCGACGCCCGACCCTGCCGTGTAGCTGCCGATGTCGACGCCGCCGAAGCGGAACGTGTTGTCGGCGATGGTGATGACGCCGCTGACGCCGGACAACTTGAGATCGTGATTGATCGAGGCGATGTCGCTGTCGATCACGCTGACGGCGGCATGCGTTGCGTCGACGCCGGCGCGGAAGTACGCGGACGGCGCGGTGCCGTCGATGCGCACGCGCAGCAGGCTCGCGTCCAGATGGCCGACGGCCGCGGGGTTGAGCGCGATGGCGTTGCGCTGCGCGTAGTCAGACACCGGCGCGGCGCTCGCCTGCGCGCGGATCAGCACGTCCTCGATGGCGAGCCCGTCGGCGGTGTCTTCGGCGCGGATGCCCTGGACGGTATTGGCCAGATCCACTGACACGATGAGGTTGTCGAGCAGCACGTCCGGCGCGAGCACCGTGACCACCACGCGGTCGGCGCCGCCGTTCGGCGAACGCAGCGTGGTGCGGTTGCCGACCAGCGGATCGCTGCCGTTGCCGACGATCTCGATCGGTCGGTCGATGACGAGGTTCTCGGCGTAGACCTGCGGCGTGGCGTCGGCGAACACGATGCGGTCGCCGCCGGCCGGGTTCGCCTGGCCGAGCGCATACCCCACCGTGAGACAGGGCGACTCGATCGCGCAGGTGCCGGCATCGTTGCCGGTCTTCACCACGATGCGGTCGACCGCCGCGGCCACTCCCGGCGCCATGCCGGCCAGCAGAAGCAGCGCCGGGAACAGGCCCGCGCGTGTCGCGCGCGACCGCGACGCATGCGCGGCGCAGGACACCGGGGAACCGCGGAAGAAGGACGGCATGGCAAGACTCCGGACGACGGAATACGCGCCGGACGCAAGGTCCGCGCGACGGATGGAGGAGGAGAAGGAGGAGGAACGCGGTGCGATGGGCTGCGGTTGCGCGGCATCGCGCGGAGACGGCGCGTGGTCGGAACGGCGATGCGCAATGACGACCGCGCCGCGCAACGCGGCGCGCAGGACGTGCGAGAGCATGACGATGTCCCCTGTGCGTGGTGCAACCACCGGTTCCCCCCGGCGACGCCACGGTAGTCCTCCACCGGCCGCGGCGCGACCCCCGTACGGGGGCTGACCCGTCCCGCGCGGGGGCCGCACGGTGAGAGAAACGGCGCCGACGCGACAGCAACCGGAACAGCGGCCGCCGCGGCGGGGCGCGGCGCCGGCGGTCGGGTCGAGGCGCGGACACGGCGTCGCGGACGGCAGGGTGCCGACGAAATCTGCGCAGCACACATCGCAAACAATTGTCACAAACAACGATTTTGTGCGCCGCATCGCAGATGCGACGCGCAATACGGCCGGGGGACTTCATGGGCATCGTCGCAGACACCATCGCCGGAACCGCACGTGTCGCGCCTGCGGGTTTCGCCCGCAGACGATCGACCGCCTTCGATCGATTGCTCGGCAGCCTCGCGCCGCTGCACGAAGCACCGGACGACGCGTCTGCGTGGCAGACCGCACTGCACGGGCTGGCGCGCGCGGTGCCCTGCGATCAGGGCGCACTGGTCGAACGCCTCGGCGGAGCGGCCAACGCCGGCTTCGGCTTGACGGTCGGCATCGATCCCGAGTTCGTCCGCGAATATGCGCAGGAATTCCATCGCTGCGACCCCTTTGCCGGCGACGACGCGATCCGCGCGCAGATCCGCAGCGGCCGCTCGATGCTGTCGCACGAAGTGCTGGCCGGCCGCGCCCTGACGGACACCGAGTACTACGTCCGCTTCCTGCGCCGCTACGGCGTGTTGCTGCACGGCCTGGGCGGCGCGTTCTCGGTGAGCGGTGGCGGGCACGCGCACGTGTGGCTGCTGCGCGAGCACGGACGCGAATTCGACGCGGACGAACGCCGCTGCGTGGACGTGTTCATGAGCCACGCGCGTGCGGCGCTGCGCCTGCGCCGCCGGCTGGCGCGGGTGGAGCGCGAACGCGACAACGCGCTGGCGCTGATCGACGCCGGCTGCGACCCGATGCTGGTGCTCGACGACCGCGGTCGCGTCCTGCTCGCCAACCCGCCGGCGGAGGCACTGCTGCGCGACGGCGAGGTGCTGAGCCTGCGCGGCGAGGTCGTGCGCGCGGGGCGCCTGCTCGAAACCGACTGGATGGCGCCGGCGCTGCGCGAGGCGCTCGTCGCCTCGCGTCGTCGCGGCGGCACCGACGCCGTGTGCATCGCGGTGCCCGGCCAGCCGGCGCCGCCGGCCGTCTACATGGTGCTGGCCCCGCTGTCAGTCCAGCCCGGCCAGGTGCGCGTCGCACTGATCGTGCGCGATCTTCGCCGCATGTCGCCGCGCTTCGACGCCGGTCAGCTGCAGCGCCTGTTCGGTTTCACCCGCACCGAAGCGCGCGTGGCGAACGCGTTGCTCACCGGAAGCGGCTGCGAAGACATCGCGGTGGCCTGGAATGTGCGCAGCGACACCGTGCGCGCGCACGTCAAGCGCATGCTCGCCAAGACCGGCACGCGCAACCAGGGCGACCTGCAGAAATTCCTGCTGCGCCTGCTGCCGAACCTGCAGGCGCTTTGCCGCGAGGACGAAGCGCTCGATCATTGAGTCAGCGAGCGCGCAGAGCCTCCCGAGCAACCGGCGGAACGCGCGAGCCAGAAGCCCGAGCCAAGAGCCCCTCTCCCCGCGGGAGAGGGGTTGGGGTGAGGGTCCGGCATGCCAGCCCCCAACCACCTTCTCCGCGACCCGACCGAGCGTACTGCTGCATCTGCGCAACAGCCCAAAGCCGCCTCATCTTCCGAAGCCACGTTCGCAGACGAGGCAACCCACCGCTCCGACCGAACCCTTATGTCTTCGCCCCTCGCTATTGTCGAGGTGCCGAGAGCCGGCCAGCCCACCCGATAGACCCTGGGTCTTGCGACCGTGGATGAGCCTGGG
>NZ_JACHHP010000002.1 GCF_014202825.1 Chiayiivirga flava
AGCGCCATCCATGCGGGCCACCGCCCAGCCCACCGGCGCCAGCGTCGATCCCGACAGCCCCGCCGCCAGCACCGTCCACGCAAGCAACGACCGCAAGCCCGAACGCCCGTTCCATGCCTTCAAAATTCCCGTTTGCATCTGAGTTCCTTCCTTGGTACTAGGCGCGTGCCAGCTCGTAATAGTCCTTCCTACGCAATGCCATGCGCTCAAAGCGCACGATGTGTGCTGTGTCATCAAATAGGGCTGTTGATATGGCATGACCCAACCGACTCAGCTACGGTGCTGGACTGGGACGCCGGCCGAAAACGGCCATAACACCGGAGATCTCCGATGCGATACTTGGCACTCGGCCTGCTTGCGCTGGCCACCGGCGCGGCGTTCGCGGCGGACACGAAGAAGGACGACGACGCCACGTGGGACGTCAATGCCGCGCACGGCAAGACCAGTTCCGTCTCCTTCGAGACCGACGAAGGCACGTGGCTGGATCTCGATGTGAGCCCGGACGGCAAGCGCATCGCGTTCACGCTGCTGGGCGACATCTATCTGCTGCCGATCGACGGCGGCCGCGCCACGCGCCTGACCTCCGGCCCCGCGTTCGACGTGCAGCCGCGCTTCTCGCCCGACGGCCGCGAACTCGCCTTCACCTCCGATCGCGACGGCGGCAACAACCTCTGGCGCATCGCGATCGACGGCGGCAAGACCACGCAGGTGTCGAAGGAGCGTTTCCGACTGATGAACAATCCGGCGTGGACGCCGGACGGGCAGTACATCATCGGGCGCAAGCATTTCACCGGCCAGCGTTCGCTCGGCGCGGGCGAGTTGTGGATGTTCCACGTGAGCGGCGGCGACGGCCTGCAGCTGACCAAGCAGAAGAACGACCAGCAGGACCAGGGCGAACCGGCGGTCTCGCCGGACGGCCGCTACGTGTATTTTTCCGAGGACGTGAGCGACGGCCCGTTCTTCCAGTACAACAAGAATCCGCACGACACCATCTACGCGATCCGTCGCCTGGACCGCACCACCGGCGAGATCGAGGACGTGGTGTCCACGCCCGGCGGCGCAGTGCGTCCGCAGCCGTCGCCG
This sequence comes from Chiayiivirga flava, assembly GCF_014202825.1. GTDB lineage: Bacteria > Pseudomonadota > Gammaproteobacteria > Xanthomonadales > Xanthomonadaceae > Chiayiivirga > Chiayiivirga flava. The sequence continues at coordinate 1,084 of NZ_JACHHP010000002.1, forward strand.
GATGGAAAATCGCTCGCGTTCGTCAAGCGCATCCGCGAGAAGACCGTGCTGCACGTGCTGGATCTGCAATCGGGCGAAGTGCGCCCGCTGTGGGACGGCCTCAGCCACGACATGCAGGAGGCCTGGGCGATCTTCGGCCCGTACGCGAACTACGACTGGACGCCCGATGCGTCCGCCCTCGTGGTGTGGGCGAAAGGCAAGCTGTGGCGCGTGGATGCCGCCGACGGCAGCCAGACCAACATCCCGTTCACCGCACAGGTCCAACAGACGCTGGCGCAGCCGCTGCGTTTCGACCGCACGCTCGATGAAGGCAATTTCTCCCCGAAGATGATCCGCGACGTGGCCACGAGCCCGGACGGCAGGACCGTGGTCTTCCATGCGCTGGGCCAGCTGTGGACGCGCGCGCTGCCGAGCGGCACGCCAAAGCGGCTCACCGCGAGCACCGGCGTGTACGAATACCAGCCCAGCTTCAGCGCGGACGGCCGCAAGCTGCTCTACACGGTGTGGAACGACGCGGACCTCGTCGCCATCCACGAACGCGATCTCGCGGCCGGCACCGATCGCAGGATCACGACGCAGCCGGGCTTCTACTACGGCCCGCGCTACTCGCCGGACGGACGTAACATCGTGTATGCGAAATCCGGCGGCGGCGGGCTCACCGGCGCCATGTGGTCGGGCGATCGCGGCATCTACGTGATGCCGGCGGCGGGCGGCACGCCGCGACGCATCGCGAACACCGGCGAGAGTCCGCAGTTTTCCGCCGATGGCTCGCGCATCCTGTATTTCACCGGCGGCGGACTCACGAAGAAGCTGATGTCCGCCGGCCTCAACGGCGAGCAATCGCGCGAGGTGTTTTCGCTCAAGTATCCGGACCTCGTCAGCGTGAGCCCGGACGGCAAGTGGGTGGCGTTCACCGAGCTGTTCAACGCCTACGTGGCGCCGCTGCCGAGCACCGGCGGCAGCATCGAGCTGTCCAAGGACAGCAAGGGCATTCCGGTCACGCGCGTGAGCCGCGATGCGGGTTCGTACCTGCACTGGGCGGCGGATTCGAAGTCGCTGCACTGGACCGTCGGCGACGAATACTTCAGCCGCGACCTCACCGATCTGTTCGCCTTCGTGCCCGGCGCGGCGAAGGAGTTGCCCAAGCCCGAATCGGCGAAGGGCATGAAGCTCGGCCTGTCGGCACCGGTGGACACGCCACGCGACGTGGTCGCCTTCACCAACGCACGCATCGTGACGATGCGGGACTCCGAGACCACGCAGGAGGTGATCGAGAACGGCACCGTCGTGATCGACGGCGACACGATCCGCGCCGTGGGCAAGGATGTGTCGGTGCCGTCGAATGCGCGCGTGATCGATGCCGCCGGCAAGACCATCGTGCCCGGCTACGCGGACGTGCACGCGCACGTGGCGCATTTCGGCAGCGGCGTGATCCCGCAGCAGAACTGGGCCTATTACGCCAACCTCGCGTTCGGCATCACCACCACGCACGATCCGTCCGCCACCACCGAGTTCGTGTTCTCGCAGGGCGAACTCGTGAAGGCCGGCACGATGGTGGGCCCGCGCATCTTCTCGACCGGCACCATCCTTTACGGCGCCGACGGCGACTTCAAGGCCGTGGTCGATTCGCTCGACGACGCGCGCTCGCACCTGCGCCGCATGCAAGCCAACGGCGCCTTCAGCGTCAAGAGCTACAACCAGCCGCGCCGGAACCAGCACCAGCAGATCAACCAGGCCGCGCGCGAACTCGGCATGCTGGTGGTGGAGGAAGGCGGCTCCACGCTGTACCACAACCTGCCGATGATCCTCGACGGCGTGACCAGCATCGAACACAACGTTCCGGTGGCACCGCTGTACAAGGACGTGATCGGCCTGTGGAAGGCCACCGACGTGCGCAACACGCCGACGCTGGTGGTGAGCTACGGCGGCCTCTCCGGCGAGTTCTGGTGGTACGCCCGCGACAACGTGTGGGAAGACAAAAAGCTCAACCGCTTCTTCCCGCGCGAGACGCTCGACGCACGCAGCGTGCGCCGCGAGACAGCGCCGGACTGGGACTACTACCACATCGAAGTGGCCAAGGCCGCGAAGGCGCTGCGCGACGCCGGCGTGAAGATCCAGGTCGGCGGCCACGGCCAGCTGCAGGGCCTGTCGCCGCACTGGGAAACCTGGATGCTGACCCAGGGCGGTTTCAGCAACTGGGAAGCGCTGCGCGCCTTCACCTTCGACGGCGTCGACCTGCTGGGACTTGGCAAGGAGCTGGGGTCGATCGAGGCGGGCAAGAAGGCCGACCTCGTGGTGCTCGACTCCAATCCGCTCGACGACATCCGCGCCACCGCCGACACACGCTACGTGATGGTCAACGGCCGCCTGTTCGATGTGGACGCCGACATGGCCGAGATCGGCAACCGCGCCGTGCCGGCACCGACGTTCTTCTGGCAGCGTCACCGCGACGGCAAGACCTACGGCCTCGAATACGGCCCGACGATGCCGTGCCACTGCCCGAAATCCGGCGCCGCGCACCGGCATTGACGTGCGCTGCGGTCGGGCGGCGCGCGCCGCCCGACCGCATGCGTTGCCAAGCCCCGCGCCGCGGAGGACACTGCGGCAACTGCCGTGGGGGACGGACGCCGTGGGATTGATCGATTCGCTCAGGAACTGGATGGGCCGTGCCCCGGCGCGTGCGCCCGAGCCGCCGACGCACACCGACGAAGGCGACTTCGTCGGCCCGGTGGAGGTGGGCCCGGACGGCATCGACCGCCGCGGCAAACCGCGCATCCACGCCGCGGCCGGCATGCGCGTGCTGGTGATCGACGACTCGCCCACCATCGTCGCGCTGCTGCGGCGCATGCTGCAGCAGAACGGCTTCGAGGTGCTCGAAGCCGGCGACGCCGAGGCCGGCCTGGACATCGCGCGCAGCGGACCGCTGCACCTGGTGTTCCTCGACATCGTGCTGCCGGGCATGAACGGCTTCGAGGCATTGCGCCGTCTGCGGCGCGAAGCGGCCACGCGCGATCTGCCGGTCATCATGATCAGCGGCAACGAGCTGGCCACCGAACAGTTCTACGCGCAGCGCATCGGCGCCGACGATTTCATGAAGAAGCCGTTCTCGCGCTCGGAAGTGTTCCATCGCATCGAACGGTTGCTGGGACCGGACCGGTTGCCGCAGCGGCACGGCGCCGGCGCGTCGGCCACCGACGCGGGCGAGGGCTGAGCTGTACGCGTTGCAGGGACGGGGCGTGCATGTGTCGTTGAGGTCGGCGTGCGAGGTGCCGCCCTCATCCGCCTGCCGGCACCTTCTCCCGCAGGGAGAAGGCCTATCGATTGGGGTGCTCCGTGTTCACCGAGGCGTTGTCTGCCGTGCAACCGCGACATCGTGTGTGGCCTTGTCTCTCATCTGCCTTGCGCGCCGCGCTTGAGCCTCCGCGAATGACCGCACGCGCATGACACAGCCGATCGTGCTCGCCTGGAGCGGTGGCAAGGATTCGGCGTGGATGCTGCACATGCTGCGTGCCGATCCGCGCTGGCACGTGTGCGCGCTGCTGACGAGCGTGGACGCGGGCAGCGGCGCTGTCGCGGTGCACCGCCTGCCGCGCGCGCTGCTCGACGCACAGGCGTCAGCGGCCGCGTTGCCGCTGCTCGCGATGCCGTTGCCTGCGAACCCGGACAACGCCGCCTACGAAGCCGCGTTCGCGGCCGCGCTCGCCACGCTGCGGCGGCGCTGGCCGGCGCTGCGGCATATTGCCTTCGGCGACCTGTTCCTCGCGGACGTGCGCGCCTGGCGCGAAGCACTGTGCGCACGCCTGGGCTGGAACGCGGTCTTTCCGCTGTGGGCAAGCGACACCGCGGCGCTGGCGCGCGAGATGATCGACGGCAGCCTGCGCGCGACGCTGTGCTGTGTCGACACCACGCAACTGGATGCCGCGTTTGCCGGGCGCGACTTCGACCACGGCCTGCTCGATGCGCTGCCACCCCGGATCGATCCCTGCGGCGAACAGGGCGAGTTCCACACCGCCGTCCGTGGCGGCCCGATGTTCGCCGCGCCGATCGCGCTGCGCGCGACGCACCGCATCACGCGTGATGCGCGATTCATCTATGCGACGCCGGAGACGCTAGAGTCTGCGAACGATCCTCACGGAGACATGCCATGGCCCAGCGTTACCACCTGACCCTGCCCGACCCCGCCGCCGCGCGCGGCAGCGACGCCGGGCTTTCGTTCCGCTCCAACGGTGCCGACGGCTTTGCCGCCGAACTGCAGGACGCGTTGCGTTCGACCGCGCTGTTCGAACGCTGGCGCAACCAGCAGGACGATCCGGACGGTGTCGACGAGGCCATGGGCGCGACCGATCCGTCGGCCACCGTGACGGGCGAGCAGCGCGACCTGAAGATCGACCTGATCGCGACGACGACGCTGTCGGGCAACATCCTCAAGCATCGCCTGCGCATGCTGGCCGGGAGCGCGTGGCAGCTGAAGGATGTGTCGGCGGCGTAACGGCGCACTGCCATCGCGGCGGGCGGCCACTGCGGCGGCCGATTCCTCGCCGCATCCGTGAGCATGCCTGCCCTTCTCCTGCCGGGAGAAGGGTGAGGCAGCTACCGCATGCCGAACCGGCAGCGCCGGATGAGGGTGCGGTCGAATCGAGTTGGTGGGCTTCGTCCGAGCGGACGTAGACCGATGGGCTCACGCATCTTGCTGCAGCAGCAGTACGGCGTGTTGGACCAAGATAAGACTGCCGCAGCGAGGCTTCGCCGGACCCTCTCCCCAACCCCTCTCCCACGGGGAGAGGGGCTTTGCCCGGCTCCGTGTCCGGCGTCCCGGGATCATTGCGCGGCGCAGACGGCGCGCCCGGACGCGCAGGCAGTTCCGGATCGATGCCCGGCCTACCTCACCCGCCTGCCGTGCTTGATGACCACGTCCACGCGCTGCAGCAGCGCGATGTTGCGCAGCACATCGCCGCGCACCGCGATGAGGTCGGCGTACTTGCCTTCGGCCACGGTGCCGTAGTCCGCGTCGGCCTTCATCGCCACCGCCGGCCAGTACGTGGCGGCGCGGATCGCATCGACCGGGTCGACGTCGAGCTTGTTCACCCACACCTCCAGCTCGTGCCAGGTGCTGTCGCTGTGGAACTTCATCGGGATGCCCGAATCGGTGCCCACCAGCAGCATCGCGCCGGATTCGCGCAGCTGCGAGAACTTGCGCGCGAGCGTCGGCCAGCGCTGCGGCGTCTGCTGGAAGTACCCGATGCGCTCCGGATGTGCGAGCGAGGCGCGGATGTCGGCGATGGTGTCCGGCTGCAGGCCTTCGTGCCAGCGCGTGTCGTCGATGTGTTCGTGGTGCTTGACCGTGTACGGGAAGTTGTAGAGGCCCTCGATCGTGGGCGTCCAGAACAGCGGGCCGCGCGCCATGTTGGCGGTGCGCTCGCGCAGCAGTTCGATGATGTCTGGCGGGTACTCGGGTGCCGCGGCGAAGCCGGTGTGTTCCAGGCAATCGGCGCCGTATTTCAGCGCGCGCCGCACTTCCTCGGGCCGGTGCGCATGCGCCACGACCGGCAGATCGCGCGCGTGCGCCGCGTCGATAACGGCTTTCACTTCGGCATCGCTCATCTGGTCCTGGTCGATGAGCTTGATGACATCCACGCCGGCGTCGGCAAGGCGCTTCACCTTCGCGCGCGCGTCCTCGGGCGAATCCACGCCCCAGCGGAAGGCTTCGGTGCCCGGATAGGGCGTTTTCTGGATGAACGGACCGGAGACGAACAGCGTCGGGCCGGGAATGCGTCCGCTGTTGACGGCATCCCGGATCGCGATCGAATCCTCCAGCGGCCCGCCGAGATCGCGCGCGCCGGTGATGCCGGCGTGCAGCAGCTGCAGCGCGGACGCCGGCATGATCTCGCTGCGGAAGCGCGCCGGGTAGGTCTTGTCCCAGTGCGCGTAGTCGGCGTGGCCGTTGATCATCAGGTGCACGTGCATGTCCCACAGCCCGGGCAGCACGGTCATGCCTTCCGTCGATACGACCGTGGCACCCGCCGGCACCGGCAGGCTGTCGACGCTGCCCACCGCGACGATGCGCTCGCCTTCGATCAGCACCACCGAATCGGCGATCGGCTCGCGCAGGGTGCCGTCGACGAGGGTGCCGCCGACGAGCGCGGTCACGTCCGCGGCGGACGCGCCGGCGGACAACAGGCACAGCAGAAGCAGCGGCGCACGCATGGCAACCCCTTCGATGTTCGGACCCCGCCCTATCGTAACGGAGCCACGCATCGCCGCGCCGCCTTGCCGCGCGGCGATGCGCTGGTACGATACGGCCCATGCCTCTGCGACCCTATCTCGACGCCATGCCGCGTCTCGGCGCGCGCGTCTATGTCGATCCGGCCGCCACCGTCATCGGCGATGTCGAACTCGGCGACGATGCCTCGGTGTGGCCGCTGTGCGTGCTGCGCGGCGACGTGCACCACATCCGCATCGGCGCGCGCAGCAATATCCAGGACGGCACCATCGTGCACGTGACGCATGACGGTCCGTACACGCCGGGCGGCTTTCCGACCCTCGTCGGCAACGATGTCACCGTCGGCCACGGCGCCATCCTGCATGCGTGCACCGTCGAGGATTTCGTCCTGATCGGCATGGGCGCCCGCGTGCTCGACGGCGTGACGGTGAAGAAGTACGGGTTCGTCGGCGCCGGTGCCGTGGTGCCGCCGGGCAAGACCGTCGGCGAGGCGGAGCTGTGGCTCGGCAACCCCGCGAAATTCGTGCGCAAGCTCGACGATCGGCAGATCGAGCAGCTGCACTACAGCGCGCAGCATTACGTGCGGCTCAAGGACCGTTATCTCGCGATGGCCTGACGGCCGGCGTGCGTCACTGGTCGGCGTCGAACTCGTCGGCGTAGATGCGATCGAAACCGGTCTGCCAGCCCAGCGCCTGGCCCTCGCACACCACGTTGCCGAGCGCCGTCGTCATGACCAGCTGCGTCGGCGCGAAATGCAGCGCGATGGTGTCGACCGAGACCAGATCGCCGGCATCCGAATACACCAGATCGAAACTGCCCGGCGCGCCGCCGTCGTCCGGCGTCGGCTGGCAGTTGCTCATGCCCGCGTCCGGCGCCAGCACCAGGTGGTTGGCGGGGTCGAATTCGACGGTCTGGTAGCTGACGTAGTGCTTGCCGTCGAGGGTGAGGATCACCGGTTCCGGGCGCTTGGCCGCAAACGCGGACGAAGAAGACAGCGCCACGGCGGCTGCGAACCAGTGGCGCTTGCGCAAGCGGCGCGGGAGTGGGGAACGGGTCGGTTTCATTGCCGAACCGTAGTGCCGAATCAATGAACATCGGCTGTCTGTCCGGCAAAAAAACGATCGGCGGCAAGGATTTGCCGCGCGGGGACCGAAGCTGTGCCCGGTGCGAACGCGAGCGTCGGGCGGCCGCACCGTGATGCCGAATTCTGCGTATGTGCGAAACACGTCCCGTGTTTACGCGCAGCTCCGGCAGTGTGGCCGGGCGACCGGCGACGGCGCGCCGCTGCGCGGACGCCGGGCGTCATCGCCGCAGAGCGCCGACGCCGTCCGGCGCCGTCATCGCCTCCAGGTGTTGCAGGGCGCCGAGGGCGTCGGTGCGTGTCGTGCCGCACATCGACAGATGCGGGCGCAGCGACGCGCACACCGCCGGACGCTCCGGCCGGCCGAAGATCGCGCACGCGAAGTCGTCGCGCAGTTGCACGCACGGCATGCCCGCGGGTTTGCCGTGCGGCATGCCGGGAATCGGCGAGGAGATCGACGGCGCGATGCAGCACGCGCCGCAGGCGGGACGGCAGTCCACGGCGGGGCGATGCGGCGCGTCAGTCGGCCGTGTGCAGCGCGGCGGCGCGGGCGCGCAGTGCCGCATGCACGGGCGCGGTGTCCGGGCGCTGGCCGTGCCAGCGTTCGAACGCGGACGCGGCCTGCTCGATCAGCATGCCGAGGCCGTCGACCGCCTGCAGCGCGCCGCCGCTGCGTGCCCACGCGAGGAAGCCGGTCGCGGCTTCGCCGTAGCTGAGGTCGTAGCACAGGCAGCGCGCGCCGAGCAGCGACGACGGCAGCGCCAGCGCCGCGCTGCCGCGTCCGGCGGAGGTGGCGTTGACGATCAGGTCGAACGCGCCGGCATGGGCGAGGTCGGCCCAGTAGCGGCTGTGCGCGCGGTCGGGCTGGCCGATGCGGTCGGCGAGTGCGTCTGCGCGCTCGGGCGTGCGGTTGGCGATGACGAGCTCGTCGATGCCAGCGTCGAGCAGGGCCGGCGCCACGCCGCGCGCCGCGCCGCCGGCGCCGAGCAGCAGGGTGCGACGGCCGCGCAGGTCCTGGCCCAGGTGATCGGTGATGTCGCGCACGAGGCCGTCGCCGTCGGTGTTGTCGCCGCGCCAGCCGTCTCCAAGACGCGTGAGTGTGTTCACCGTGCCGGCGATGCGTGCGGCGTCGCCGAGTTCGGCGCACAGCGACGCGGCGAGTTCCTTCAGCGGCAGCGTGACGTTGGCGCCGATGCCGCCGCCGTGCGCGAACTGTGCAAGCACGTCCGCGAACTGAGCGGGCGCGGCTTCGATGGCGTCGTAACGCAGCACGATGCCGAACTGGTCGGCGAAATGCCGGTGGATCGCCGGCGACTGCGAATGCGCGATGGGTTGACCGAACACGGCGTAACGCGGGGTGCCGGAAAGCGAGTGAGCTTGCTGCATGGTCGTTCCTGTCTGCGAGGTGAGTCGGGGTATCGGCGCATCATGTGCGTTCGGCGATGCGGCCAACACGCGCCGATATTCTGGCAGCGGGTCAAGAATCGCCCGGTCGAGATGCCTTTCGCAGCAATGCTCCGGTCGTCGTCCCGGCGAAAGCCGGAACCCGGAGACGTTGGCTTCGATCCGGCATTCGACGCAGGCGAACAGAGCCGCGTCGCTGGGTCCCGGCGTTCGCCGGGACGACGAAACAGCAAAGACTCATCCCTCTCTCAGCCAGCGCGCGGCATCGAGCGCGAAATAGCTGAGCACCGCGTCGGCACCGGCGCGCTTGATGCTGGTGAGCGCTTCGAGCGCGCAGGCGCGACGGTCGAGCCAGCCGTTCTGCGCCGCGGCGACCAACATCGCGTACTCGCCGCTGACCTGGTAGACGAACGTGGGCACACCGAAGCGCTGCTTCACGCGGCGCACGATGTCGAGGTACGGCAGCCCGGGTTTCACCATCACCATGTCGGCGCCCTCGTCGAGGTCGAGCGCCACTTCGCGCAACGCCTCGTCGCTGTTGCCCGGGTCCATCTGGTAGGTGAATTTGTTGCCCTTGCCCAGGCTCGCGGCGGATCCGACCGCATCGCGGAACGGGCCGTAGAAGGCCGATGCGTATTTCGCCGAATAGGCAAGGATGCGGGTATGGATGTGGCCGTCGCGTTCGAACGCGGCGCGGACCGCGCCGATGCGGCCGTCCATCATGTCCGATGGCGCGACGATGTCGGCGCCGGCCTGCGCGTGCGAGACGGCCTGTTTCACGAGCGCTTCGACGGTGGCGTCGTTCACGACGTAGCCGCTGTCGTCTATGAGGCCGTCCTGGCCGTGCGTGGTGTAGGGATCGAGCGCCACGTCGGTGATGACGCCGAGTTCGGGGAAACGCGCTTTCAGCGCTCGCACCGCGCGCTGCACGAGGCCGTCCTCATGCCAGGCGGCGGCGGCGTCGAGCGACTTGGCCTCGGGCGGCGTGACCGGGAACAGCGCCAATGCGGGCACCCGCAGCAATGCTGCCTCCTCGCCGACGCGAAGCAGTTCGTCGATGGACACGCGCTCAATACCGGGCATCGAGGCGATGGCTTCGCGACCGGATTTTTCGTGCACGAAGACGGGATAGATCAGATCGTCGGCGGTGAGCACGGTTTCGCGCATGAGGCGGCGGGAAAAGTCGTCGCGGCGCATGCGGCGCGGGCGGTGGTGCGGGAAGGTCATGGCGGGGGCCGAGAGGCAAATCGGCATTGTACGCCTGCGCCGGCAGGCGGCATGTCCGCAGCACGTCGCAGCGTTGCGCGGGCTTGCGACACGCTGGCGGCTCCAGGCTCGAACCGTGCCTTAGAATTGCCGGATGCCGCTGCCTCCCACGCTCCCGCTCCCGCGTCCGCCGCTCGCACCGCGCGAGTGGCCGGTATGGATCGGCGTCGGCATCGTGTGGGTGCTGGCGAAGCTGCCGTGGCCGCTGCAGCGCGCGCTCGGCGTCGCGCTCGGTGCGCTCATGCGCATCACGATGCGCAGTCGGCGCCACGTGGTCGAAACCAATCTTGCGCTGTGTTTTCCCGAGCTCGACGAGACGCAGCGCAACCGCCTGCTGCACGACAACTTCGCCAGCATCGGCATCGGCCTGTTCGAATTCGCGCGCGCGTGGTGGGGTTCGGTCGCGCCGATGCGCGCGTCAGTGCGCATCACCGGGCTCGAACATCTGCGCGCGGCGCAGGCGAGCGGACGCGGCGTGATGCTGATCTCGGGCCACTTCATGACGCTGGAGTTGTGCGGACGCCTGCTGTGCGATCACATCGAGCTCGCCGGGATGTACCGGGAACACGATCAGGCCGCGCTGGAGTGGGCGGTCAAGCGCGGCCGCCTGCGTTATGCGAGCGCCATGTTCACGCGCGAGGAGCTGCGTCCCGCCCTGCGCCACCTCAAGCAGGGCGGCATGCTGTGGTTTGCGCCCGACCAGGAAACGATGCGCGGCGACAGCGTGTTCGTTCCGTTTTTCGGGCATGCGGCGTGGAGCCTCACCTCGACGCACCAGCTCGCACGGCTGTCGGGTGCGGCGGTGCTGCCGTTCGCGCACCGGCGCGAGGCCGACGGCAGCTACACGCTGGAGGTGAAGGCGGCGCTGGCGGACTTCCCGGGCAGCGATGCAACGCACGATACCGCGCGCGTGATGGCCGAGGTGGAAGCGATGATTCGCGCCGCCCCCAGCCAGTACCTGTGGTTGCACCAGCGCTTCAAGCGCCGGCCGGACGGCGCGCCGTCGCCGTACCGCTGACGCACCTCAGGGATCGCGCGATAGCCCGGCGGCGTCGAGCGCGGCGAGGTAGTCGCGCCAGTTCGCATCGAACGCGCGGCCGAGCGTGTGCAGCGTCACCCAGCTGAAGATGCCGCTGGCGTGACCGTCGTCGAAGCGCAGAAGCACGGCGTAGTTGCCGACCGGTTCGATGCCCGCGATGTTGACGTGGCGCTTGCCTGCGACCAGCGCCTTCTGGCTCGGGTGATGTCCCTGCACTTCGGCCGATGGCGAATGCACGCGCAGGTACTCGGCCGGCAGCGCGAAGGTCTCTCCGGTGTCGAAGGCGATGTCGAGGCGGTGCGAGGCCTTGTGCAGCGTGATGTCGGTGGGATGCGGGTTGGTTGTCACGCGTGCTTGGTCTTCTGTGTTGGACCCAAAGTCCTTCCCCCGTCAAGGGGGAAGGGCTCAAAGCAGGGGCTGGGACGGCCAGTCGATAGCGCGGCGAAACAGACGCAACCGCCTCAAAGAATGTAGCGGCTCAGATCCTGGTCGCGCGACAGCTCGCCCAGGTACCTGTCCACGTACGCGGCATCGATGCGCACGGCGTCGCCGTCCCGATCCGGCGCCTCGTACGACAACACGTCGAGCAGCTTTTCGAGCACCGTATGCAGGCGCCTGGCACCGATGTTTTCGGTGGTCTCGTTGACCTCGAACGCGATGCCGGCGAGACGATCGATCGCATCGTCGGTGAATTCGATCGTCAGCCCTTCGGTGCCGAGCAGGGCCTGGTACTGGCGCGTCAGCGCACTGTGCGGCTCGGTCAGGATGCGCCGGAAATCGTCGCGCGTCAGCGAGTTCAGTTCCACGCGGATCGGGAAGCGGCCCTGCAGCTCGGGAATCAGGTCCGACGGTTTGGCGACGTGGAACGCGCCCGAAGCAATGAACAGGATGTGGTCGGTCTTCACCGCACCGTACTTGGTGCTGACCACCGAGCCTTCCACCAGCGGCAGCAGGTCGCGCTGCACGCCTTCGCGGCTCACATCGGCGCCGTAGCCTTCCGAGCGCTTGGCCACCTTGTCGATCTCGTCGATGAAGACGATGCCGTTCTGCTCGCACAGATCGATGGCGCGCTCGCGGATCTCGTCCTCGTTGACGAGCTTGCCGGCCTCCTCCTCGATCAGCAGCGGCCGCGCGGCTTTGATGGCCAGCGTGCGCTTCTGCGTCTTGCCGCTGCCCAGCTGCGAGAACATCTGGCGCAGTTGCTGGCCCATCTCCTCCATGCCGGGCGGGGCCATGATGTCGATGCCGGCGTTGACGGCGGTTTCGAGCTCGATCTCGCGCTCGTCCAACTTGCCTTCGCGCAACTGCTTGCGGAGTTTCTGCCGCGTGTCGGTTTCTGCGGCATCGTCGTTCTGCGGCCAACCGGCGGCATCGCGTCGGCGCGGCAACAGTGCATCGAGGATGCGGTCTTCGGCGCGGTCCTCGGCCTGGCTGCGCACGCGCTGCTTGGCCTGTTCGCGCTGCATCTTCACCGCGGTGTCGGCGAGATCACGGATGATCTGCTCGACATCCTTGCCGACGTAGCCCACTTCGGTGAAGCGCGTCGCCTCCACTTTCACGAACGGTGCGTTGGCGAGCGTGGCGAGACGGCGCGCGATTTCGGTCTTGCCGACACCGGTGGGGCCGATCATCAGGATGTTCTTCGGCGTGACTTCGCGCCGCAGCTCCGGTTCGAGCTGCATGCGGCGCCAGCGGTTGCGCAGGGCGATGGCGACCGCGCGTTTCGCGGCGTTCTGGCCGACGATCCAGCGGTCGAGTTCGTTGACGATTTCGCGCGGGGTGAGTGAGCTCATGGGTTCGTGATTCGTGATTCGTGATTCGTGATTCGGGATTCCGGGATTCCGGGATTCCGGGATTCCGGGATTCCGGGATTCGTGATTCGTGATTCGAGATTCGGGATTGGTGATTCGCAAACGCGGTTCGGAACAGAAGGCGTCTTCGGAATTGCCCGTACACGCTCTTTCGAATCACGAATCACGAATCCCGAATCACGAATCCCGAATCACCGCCTTCAAAGCTCTTCGATCGTCGTGTTGCGGTTCGTATAAATGCAGATGTCGCCGGCGATGGCGAGCGCCTTTTCGACGATCTGGCGGGCATCGAGCTCGGTGTTGTCGTACAGCGCCTTGGCCGCGGCCTGGGCGAAGGGGCCGCCCGAGCCGATCGCGATCAGGCCGTTTTCCGGTTCGAGCACGTCGCCGTTGCCCGACAGCAGGAGCGAGGCCTCCCGGTCGGCGACCGCGAGCATGGCTTCGAGGCGGCCGAGCCGCCGGTCAGTGCGCCATTCCTTGGCCATCTCCACCGCCGCGCGCACCAGTTGCCCGCCGTGTTTTTCGAGTTTGGCTTCGAACAGCTCGAACAGCGTGAAGGCATCGGCCGTGGCGCCGGCGAAGCCCGCGAGCACCTTGCCGTTGCCGAGGCGGCGGATCTTGCGTGCGTTCGACTTGACGATGGTGTTGCCGAGCGTCACCTGCCCGTCGCCGCCGATGACGACGCGGTCGCCGCGACGCACGCTGACGATGGTGGTGGCGTGGAAGGTGTCCTGACTCACGTGGGAAGTCCGTTCGTTCGGTCGGGCAGATATGGGGTGCGGGCGGCAGCGATCAACCGGGGTCGGCCGTCACGCGCGTGCGGGCAGCCGCAGCCGGATCGGGCCGCGGCCGGGCGCTTCCGGATCGAGCGTGGCGGCGCCGCGGGTGAAGCGCAGGCGTCGGTGGCGGGCCAGCTGCATGGCGACGTCGCGCACGCACGGCAGCAGGGCGCGCCATGCGCGCTCGTCGTCGTGCAGTGCACGGGCGACGTCCGACGGGCAGATCGAGGCTCCGTCCGCGCGCGCCGCGAGCAGGTCGAAGATGACGTGTTCGATCCGCGCATCGTCGACGGCGCGCATCGATGCACTAGGCCGGCTTGCGCCGCGCGCGCGGATGCGCTGCGTCGTACACGCGCGCCAGATGCTGGAAATCGAGATGGGTGTAGATCTGCGTGGTGGCGATGTCGGCATGGCCGAGCAGTTCCTGCACGCCGCGCAGGTCGCCGGAGGATTCGAGCACGTGGCTCGCGCACGAGTGCCGCAACAGGTGCGGATGCACGCGCTTGAAGATGCCCTGGCGCTGCGCGGCGAGCTTGACGCGCTGCTGCACCGCACGTGCGCTGATCGGTGCGCCGCCGCGGCCGGCGAACACCGGTGCCTCGGGCGCACGGCCGCCGACGGCGCCCCAGGCCTCCAGCGCGGTACGCGCGTGCGAACCCACGGGCACCACGCGCACCTTGTCGCCCTTGCCGCGCACGCGCGCCACCGCGTCGGCGAGATCGAGGTCGCGCCAGCGCAGGCCGCACAGCTCGGACAGGCGCAGGCCGGAGGAATAGAAGAGCTCCAGCAGCGCGCGATCGCGCAGCTCGAGAGGCGCGTCGCCGGACAGCTCCACCAGCTGCGTCATCTCGTCCGGGTCGAGCACCTGCGGCAGCTTGCGCGGTGCCTTGGGCGCGCGCAGGCCGGCGCCGGGATCGACGAGGATGGCGCCGTCGCGCAGCTGCGACCGGAAAAAGCCGCGACATGTCGACAACAGGCGCTGCAGGCTTTTCGCCGACAGGCCGCGGCGGTGCTCGGCCGCGATCACGCTGCGCAGCGCTTCGCTGCCGAACTCGCGCCAGCTGCGCAGCCGTTGCGCCTCGGCGTGCGTCAGCAGCACGTCCAGATCGCGCCGGTACGCCGCAAGCGTGTGCGGCGAAAGCCGGCGTTCCACGCGCAGTTGCGCGAGAAACGCGTCGAGCGGCGCGCGCAGTGCGGCGGTCATCGGCGAGACGACGTCACGGCGCGATCACGCGTCGAAGCGCGCCAGCGCGGCGTCGAGCGCTTCGGCCATCAGGCGCAGGAACAGCGTGCCCATGCCGGGATAGAACCGGTTCGGATCGGTGCTGCCGATCGCGAGCATGCCGCGCGTGCCGACCGGCATCAGCGCGGTGGAGTTCACCACGAGCGCGCGCGCGCCGAACAGCACCGCCATCTTGTCGTCCTGCAACCGGCCGCAGAGCGGTTCGGCGGCCTGGCGGAATTCTGCGAACGGCTGCAGTGCGGGATCGTCCGCCGGCACGATGCGCAGCCAGTCGGCCGCCTCCAGGCCCTCGCCGCGGAACAGCAGCACGCGCACCAGTTCGCTGCGGAAATCCTCGGTGAGGCAGGCCACGAGCGTGCGCAGCGTGGCGGACAGATCGCCGGCGCGCAGCAGTGCCAGCGTGAGCTGGTGCACGCGCACGGTGAGGCGTTCGTTTTCGTTGGCGACGGTGAACAGTTCCTGCAGGCGCCGGTTCAGCTCGCGGTTCTTGTCGCGCAGCACGTCGAGCTGGTAGCTCGCGAGCGACGTGGCCTGGCCTTCGTCGCGCGGCATCGCCAGGCTCAGCGCGAGGTCGGGAAATTCGTGCAGGAAGCGCGGGTGGCGGCGCAGGTACGCGGCCACCTCGTTGGCGCCCGGACCGTCCTTGATGACGTCGCTCATGCGATGAAGTCTCCTTCGAAAACGAATGCGGTGGGACCGGCGAGCCAGATGGGGTTGCCAGCACCGGTCCAGGCGATGTGCAGGGTGCCGCCGGGCAGTTCGACCGCCACGGCGTCGCCGACGCGGCCGCGCCGCGCCAGCACCGCGACCGCGGCACACGCGCCGCTGCCGCAGGCGAGCGTTTCGCCCGCGCCGCGTTCGAACACGCGCAGCCGGATGCGATCGGGCGCGAGCACCTGCGCGACGCCGACATTGCAGCCCTCGCGGAACGCCGCTTCGCCCTGCAGGGCCGGTCCGAGCGTCGCCAGTGGCGCGGCCGCGACATCGTCGACGTCGATCACCGCGTGCGGGTTGCCGATCGACACCGCGCCGAAGCGCACATCGCGGCCCGCGACCTGCCAGGCATAGGGATCGGCGGCGTCTTCGACGTCCAGCCCGATGGCGGCCGGCGAGAAGTCCGGCACGCCCATCTCGATGGCGATGCCGCCGTCGCCGCGGCGCTGCGCGGTGACACGTCCGGCCGGGCTGTCGAGCACGAAGCGCTCCGCGGAAAGCCCGTCGCGCAGCAGCCACGCGGCGACGCAACGCGCGCCGTTGCCGCACTGCCGCGACGGGCTGCCGTCGGCGTTCCAGATGCCGTAATAGGCCACGGCGCCCTCGCTGCGCGGCGCCTCGATGGTGATGACCTGGTCGCAGCCAACGCCGCGATGGCGATCGGCGAGCGCGACGGCGACGGCCGGATCCAGCGGCGCGGACTGCGTTCGGCGGTCGAGCATGACGAAGTCGTTGCCCGCACCGTGCATCTTGGTGAAGCGCCGACCGCGCGGACCGCTCATCGCGCCGGCGCGGGAACCGCTGCGGCGGGGCTCGGCCGCACCAGGTCGCCCTTCTGCCCGCAGGCGGCGATGGCGGCGAACAGGGCGCAGGCGGCGGCGAAACGAAGGAGGGTTTTCATGCCGGCAGTATAATCGCCAGTTCAGCGACCGCGGAGCTGCCATGTCACCGTTCTGGTTCGTCCTGATTCCTGCCCTCGCCTGCGCGATGTTCGCGCTGATCTTCGTCGGCGGCATGCGCAAGTGCGCACGCAAGCGCCGCTACGGTGGCGCCGGGTTGCGCCTGGTGCTGGTGATCGGATTCGCGCTGGCCGCGATCGGCCTTGCCGCGCTTTCGGCCGCGCTGTACCACTACCTGGAGCTCGACGGCGAAACGCAGGTGGCCACGCTCGCCCTGCGCCAGGTGGAACCGCAGCGCTACACCGCCACGCTGAAAACCGCCGACGGCGGAGTACGCACGTTCGAGATCGCCGGCGACGAGTGGCAGCTCGACGCCCGCGTCATCAAGTGGCAGTTGCCTGCCCTGCTTGCCGGCGCGCCGCCGCTGTACCGGCTGGAACGGCTCTCGGGGCGATACGGCGACCCCAAGCAGGAGCGCGAGGCCACGCGCAGCGTGCATCCGCTGTCGCAGGATGCGTTCCCGGATCTGTGGACGATCAAGCGGCAGTTTCCGCAGTACCTGCCGTTCGTCGATACCGAATACGGCAGCGCGGCCTATCTGCCGATGCTCGACGGCGCCACGTACGCGATCTCGCTGGGCGGACGCGGCGGACTCATCGCGCGCCCGGCGAACGACTCGACCAGGCGCCTGCTGGAAAACGCCGGCTGGTGACGCCCGTGGCGGCTGCCGCTGCAGCCGCCTTTGGCGGTTCTCGATCCGGCCCCGCGCCCTCGCTCCGACGCGCGGCCCCCGATCCGCGTCCTGCCCGCTGATCGGGGAGCGGCCGTGAAGGACGCTCAGTCCTTCACGAACAGTTTCTGCTTGAGGAAGGTGTAGGCCAGCGCCTGCATGTGCGCGAGCTGCCTGTTGTCCGCCGCGCCGCCGTGGCCACCTTCGATGTTTTCGTAGTACACCACGTCGTGTTCCTGCTCCTTCATCTTCGCCATCATCTTGCGCGCGTGGCCGGGGTGCACGCGGTCGTCGCGGGTGGACGTGGTGAACAGCACCGGCGGGTAGTCGACCTCGGGCTTCACGTTCTGGTACGGCGAGAACGCCTTGATGAATTCCCATTCCTCCGGCTTGTCCGGATCGCCGTACTCGGCCATCCACGACGCGCCCGCGAGCAGCTTGTGGTAGCGCTTCATGTCCAGCAGCGGCACCTGGCACACCACCGCGCCGAACAGCTGCGGGTACAGCACCGTCATGTTGCCCATCAGCAGGCCGCCGTTGCTGCCGCCCTGGATGCCGAGGTGCTTGGGCGAGGTGATCTTCTTCGCGATCAGGTCTTCGGCCACCGCGGCGAAGTCCTCGTAGGCGCGCAGGCGATTGCGCTTGAGCGCGGCCTGGTGCCAGCGCGGGCCGTACTCGCCGCCGCCGCGGATGTTGGCCACCACGTAGACGCCGCCCTGGCTCAGCCAGCCGCGCCCGACACCGGCGTTGTAGCCGGGCGTGAGCGATACCTCGAATCCGCCATAGCCGTACAGCAGCGTGGGATTCTTGCCGTTCTTCTCGATCGCCTTGTCGGCCACCATGAAGTACGGCACCTTGGTGCCGTCCTTGGACGTGGCGAACTGCTGCGTGATGGCCAGATTGTTCGCATCGAAGAATGCAGGCAGCTGCTTGAGCGGCTGCGGTTTGCCTTCGCCGAGGGTGCCGATCATCAGCGACGTCGGGGTCACGTAATCGGTGACGGTGAGGAAGTAGTCGTTCGATTCCTCGTCGTCGATCGCGCTGATGCCCACGGTGCCGAACTCCGGCACGCCGGGCAGGGGCTCGCGCGTCCAGCCGTCCTTGCCGGGTTTCACGAGATAGATGCGGTTCTTCACGTCTTCCAGCACGTTGATGAAGAAGTAATCCTTCGTCGCGCCGAAGCCGGCGAGCGAGCTGCGCTCGTCCGGTGCGAACACCACCTGCATCTCGCGCTTGCCGGCGAGGTAGTCGTCGAGCCTGGCCGCCAGCAGCGATCCGGCGGCGTAGTCCTTGCCGCCCACGCTCCACGGTTCGCGCAGCTCGAAGGTCAGCAGGTCGCGGTAGGCGCCCTTGTTGACGCTGTTGGGCGCGTCGATCCTGACGAGCTTGCCGTCCTTGCCGCGCAGGTAGAGCTCGTCGTTGTAGAACGCAATGGTGCGGCTGACGAAGTCGCGCTCGTAGCCGCGCGTGTGGTCGCGATACGCGGCGATGTACATGTCGCCGTCGGTGCCTTCGTAGACGACCTTGGCGTCCTGCATCGGCGTGCCGCGCTTCCACTCCTTGACGATGCGCGGGTACCCGGAGCTGGTCATCGTGCCGTCGCCGAAATCGGTGAAGACGTAGACGGTGTCCTCGTCGATCCAGCCGAGCCCGCCCTTGGCTTCGGGGCGGAAGAAACCGTCCTTGACGAACTGCCGGGTGGACAGGTCGAACTCGCGCGTCACGTCGGCGTCGGCGCCGCCGCGCGAGAGCGCGATCAGGCAGCGCACGTAAGGCGCGTCCTGTTCCTTCGGACGCAGGCAGTCGGCGCCGTGCCAGACCCAGTTCTCGCCCTCGGCCTTGTTCAGCGCATCCAGGTCGAGCACCGTCTCCCACTGCGGCTCGTCCTTGCGGTACTCGGCCAGCGTGGTACGGCGCCAGAGGCCGCGCTGGTGGTTCTTGTCCTTCCAGAAGTTGTAATAGTACTCGCCCTGCTTGTCGACGTACGGAATCTTCTCGTCCGAATCGAGGATGGCGAGCAGATCGGCTTCGAGCGTCTTGAAGGCGAGGTCGCCCTCCAGCGCCTTCTTGCTTTCGGCGTTGCGCTCGCGCACCCAGGCGAGCGCCTTGTCGCCGGTGACGTCTTCGAGCCAGACGTAGGGGTCGTCCGGCGGGGCGGCGGACGCGGGGGCTTCGGTGTTCACGGTCTGTGCTCCGGCAACGGCAGACAAGAGCCCGGCACTGAGCCAGGCGAGCGACGAACGGCGCATGGGGGTCCTCCTGAACGGATGCGGTCGGCGCACGACCCTAGCACGAAGCCGCCACCCGGCCGGCGGCCTGAAGTCACGGTTGCGCCACCCGGTACGCGCCGCCGATGTGCCGTCCCGCGAAACCGTGGCACTATCGCGGCTGCCGACACATGGCCGGCAGCACCGTGACAGGGGCGGGGCTGGATGAATCGATCGATCCGGGACGCCGACGCAGGATCGGCGGTCGTCGCGCCGGGACGCCTGCGTCAGGAAGTGTTCGATACGCGCCGCCGCATGCGTATCGGCGGCGTCTTCTACCTGTTCGGCTGGACGCTGCTCGTGGCCTATTCGCCGCTCGGCAGCGTGTATCCGGTGCATGCGCTGGCGGTGGCCGCGGCGTTCCTGGTGCTGGCCGTGCTGCGCGTGGTGGTGCGGCCGGCGCTGGACAACGAGCGTGCCCACCCCCGGTGGCTGAATCTGCAGTGGGGCATCGTTTTCGCCACGGCCGCGCTGTGGGGCGTGGCGAGCGGGCTGGTGATGCTGGACGCGCGCTTTGCCGCGGCAAATGTGCCGATCCTGCTGTGCACGGTCGCCTACGCCACCGCGTGCGCGCACACCCTGAGCATGCGCCGCGGACGCGCGCTGGCGTGCCTGACGCTGGTGTACCTTCCGGCGCTGTGCGTCACCTGGCGTGTCGACGCGGGTGCGGGGCCGGCCTGGGCGCTGCTGGTGTATTTCGCGTATCTGGTGCTTGCGCTGGTGTCGAGCCATCGCGAGTACCGACTGCGGCTGGACCTGGACGAGGAACTGCGGATCCAGCGCGACCGCTTCGAAACGCTGAGCCGGCTCGATGCGCTGACCGGTCTCGCCAACCGGCGGCATTTCTCCGAGGCGCTCGACGCCGAAGTGGCGCGCGCACACGTCGAGGACCAGCCGCTGGCACTGCTGATCGTCGACATCGATCACTTCAAGCGCTTCAACGACACCCACGGCCATGTTGCCGGCGATCTGGCGCTGGTCGCGTTCGCCCAGCGGCTGCGAGAGCAGCTGGGCGAGCGCGGCGTGCAGCTCGCGCGCGTGGGCGGCGAGGAATTCGCGTTGCTGTTGCCGGGTCTGCGCGCGGACGCGGCGGCCGTGCTTGCGGACCGCTTCCGCGTCGACCTGGGCACCTCGCCACTGCCCCTCGTCGTCGGTGCGGACGCGGTGCGGGCCAGCATCGGCGTGGCGGACCTGCTGCCGGGCGAAATGGGCGAAGCGATGTATCTGCGCGCCGACCGCGCGCTGTACCGTGCCAAGGCCGAGGGGCGCGACCGCGTGGTCTGCGCGGAGGGGTGAGGGTTCGGCAACCGGGCAAGGTTCGTCCACGCGGTGATCGCGCACCCGCGGGTCCCACGGGATCGCCCAGCCCGGCGAGCCGACCGCATGGATGACCTGAACCGCGGCATCGTCGGCCCCGCGTTTGCGCCGCTCCCGCTCCGCCGCGGCGACGCCCGCGGTTACACTGCGCGCCTTCGACCGCAACGTCCCGACAATGCCCACGTTTCCTGTCAGCGATCTCATCCGCGTGGTGTCGATCGTGCCGTTCTTCACCCGGATCGGCGACGATGCGGCGGCTGACATGCGGGTGTGGATGGATGACCTGCGCGCGGCAGGCGTGCGCTTCGACGTCGTCTCGCTCAGGACGCAGGGATTTCTCGATGCCATCGTGCGCCGCATGGACCACGTGGACCGTGCCGAGGCGCCGTTGCCCACGCAGGCCGCGGATGCCGTCGCCACGCTGCTTCGTGGCTGTTCGGCGCGATTTTCCCTGCACGCGGCCAGCGAACGACTCGTGCTGCTGGCGCGCGGCATGGGGTACTACCAGCTCGACTTGACGCTGGCCTGCGGCGGTGCCGACGCTGTCGCTTCGCTGGCCGGCTGCCTCAAACGCCTGCGGCTGCTGCTGATCGACCTCATCGAAGGCACCGCTGCACTGCCCGCGCCCTCCCTGCCGCTGCGCGATACGCTGGTGGCGTCGCTTGCCGCACGCCGCTCCGCGGTTGCGCCGGCGGAACGGCGGATGGCGCCGTGGGAGATGCACTGGAGCTACAGCATCAACCAGTTGCTTGTCCCGGCGGTGTCCGCGGACGCATCGATGCCGCTGCAACCCGGCGACCTGGATCGACTCGGCGTCGGGCTGTGCGGCAAGAACGAGGGCGGCGAGGCCGCCGGCGACGACGTTGCGGAACTGGGCGAAGGACTCGCCGCGCACGGCTTCACCGGCACCACGGTGCTGCTCGACGGCAGCGCCGCGGCGGAGCGCGCGTGTTTCCTGCTCGGACTGCTGCAGAGTTACAACTCGCTGCTGTTGCTGCTCAACGACGCGCTGCACGGCGCGACGCTGGAACCGCCTCCGGACCACGGCACGCGCGCGCGGCGCGATTTCGTGGCGCGGCTGCAACGCCTGCAGTCGGAGACGCAGATCGCGATCCACGAATCGATGCCCGCGTCCAACTGCACCACCGAACTCGACGGCCTGATCTACGAACGGGGGCACGCCGCACGTGCCATGGATGGGGCGATCGATGCGCTGGAGAAGGGCCTTGGGACGGTGCGTTCGCGCATTGCGACGGTGGACGCCGCGATCGAGACCAGCGCCGAGCGCCGCAGGCAGTTCCTGCTGGCGGCCATTGCGGTTGTCGGCCTGTATTCGCCGGTGCGCGACCTGGCCACGGCCTTCGTCGCGCCGGCCCTCGTGCCGTTGGTTCCGCTCGCGGCGATCCTCGTGTCGGTGGTGGTGTGCTGCATGCTGTTCCTGCGCCGCACATGACCGCGCGCATCCGCCCCGCACGTCCCGACGACGCCGACGCACTCGCGCGCATGGAAGCGGCGACCTTCGACCCGGTGCACTACGACAGCCTGCTCTCGGCCGCGCGGTTCCGCCATCACGCGCGCAATCCGTCCGCGGCCCTGGGCGTCGCCGCCGGCGGCGACGACGTGCCGCTCGGCTATGCCCTGGTCCTGTTTCGCCGCGGTTCGGACGCCGGCCGCTTCTATTCGCTGGCGATTTCGGCCGCGATGCAGGGACACGGCCTGGGCCATGCCCTGTTCGACTGGGCCGAGGCCGAAACCGTGCGGCGGGGCAGACATCGGCTGAACCTCGAGATCCGCGAAGACAACGCCACATTGCTGCAACGGTACTCGCGCCGCGGCTACGTCATCTATCGCCGGGTGGACGACTACTATCCCGACGGCGCGGCGGCGCTGAAGATGTTTCGTCGTCTCGATACGCCGGCATGAGTACGCGCCGCCTGCGGTATCCGGCCCAGCGCCTGGATTTCACCTGCGGCGCGAGCGCGCTGATGTACGCGGTGGCGCGCCTGGTGCCGACGGCCGGCACCGGCCTGCAGGAGGAGATCGGTATCTGGCGCGAAGCCAACACCGTGTACATGGGCGCCGGCCACCCCGGCTGCGGCCCGTACGGTCTTGCCCTGGCGGCGCGCCGGCGCGGGTTGCAGGCCAGCGTGCTGCGCAACACCGACGCGGTCTTCCTCGCCGCCACGGTCCGGTTGCCGGCCCACCGCGCCATCATGGCGTCCGAACATGCGCGCATGCGCCACGCCGCGCTGCAGGCAGGGGTGCGGGACGCGCACGCCGACATCGACCGCTGGCGGATGTCCGACCGCATCGCGCGCGGCGAGCAGCCGATCGTGCTGGTCAGCCTCGCGCGTCTGACCGGAGAGCACGCGCCACACTGGGTGCTGGTCGATGCGATCACCCCGGACACGGTGCGGTTCATCGATCCGTGGAACGACACCGGCGGACCGACCGCACGGCGCCGCGAAGTCGCGCACGGCGAGTTCGCCAGGATCGCGCGCTTCGGACGCATCGGCGAGCGGGCCCTGGTTAGCGTTGGCGCGGGACGCAGCAGCACGTCATGAGCCGTCTTGTCATCGTCGTGGAAAAGCCCTCGGACTGGGGCTCGTACTATCCGTCCGAGAACGTCGTCTCCGCCACCGACTACCTCAAGGACGCGAACGCCGTCGGCGACGAGCGCACCCAGGTCATCAATCTCTGCCGCAGCTACAAGTATCTGGGCGTGGGGTATTACGTGTCGCTGCTGGCGGAGGCGCGCGGGCACAAGGTGATTCCGTCGGTGCGCACGATCAACGATCTGCGCCGCCGCTCCCTGTACGGCATTGACATCGAGGACCTGAACCAGAAGCTGGCGAAGTTCTTCCCCGACGGCGCGCGCGACGCGACCGACTTCGGGCTGCTCGTCTACTTCGGCCAGACCAGCTACGCACCGCTCGCGGACCTTGCGCGGCAGGTGTTCGAGGCGTTTCCGTGCCCGATCCTGCGGCTGGAGTTCGAACGCCAGCGCGTGTGGCAGATCAGCGCGGTGAAACCGGCCGCACTCACCACCCTGGCAGACCAGCAGGAAGACGCCTTCGCCGAAGCCCTGGACGCGTTCTCGAAAAAACTCTGGCGCAAGCCGCGCGCGCGTCGCGCGTACCGCTACGACATCGCCATGCTGCAGGACCCGGCCGAGGCGATGCCGCCGTCGAACAGGAAGGCGCTCAAGCACTTCATCGACGCCGGCAAGGAACTCGGCATCGACGTCGACCCGATCACGCGCAACGACTTCGCGCGCCTGGCCGAATACGACGGACTGTTCATCCGCGAAACCACCACGCTGTCGAACCACACCTACCGCTTCGCCCACCGCGCCGAGCGCGAAGGCATGGTGGTGATCGACGATCCGGTGTCGATCCTGCGCTGCACCAACAAGATCTACCTGCACGACATGCTGCGCCTGCGCAAACTGCCGACGCCGCGTACCGAGATCGTGTTCCGCGACGACGCCAAGCGCCTGGCCGCGCTGCCGGAACTGCTCGGCCTGCCGATCGTGCTGAAGATTCCGGACGGCTCGTTCTCGCGCGGCATCGTCAAGGTGGAGACCGACGCGCAGCTGCGCGCCGCCGCCGACGAACTGTTCCAGCACACCGCCCTGCTGATCGCGCAGGAATACATGTACACCGAGTACGACTGGCGCATCGGCGTGCTCAACGGCCAGGCACTGTACGCGTGCAAGTACTTCATGTCGCGCGGACACTGGCAGATCTACGATCACTCCAAATCCGGCGCGAACAGGGCCGGCGGCACGAAGGGCATGCCGAAGTCCGGCGGCTTCGAGACCCTGCCGGTGCGCGAGGCGCCAGCCGACGTGGTGAAGCTCGCGCTGCGCGCCACCGCGCCGATCGGCGACGGTCTGTACGGCGTGGATCTGAAATCCGACGGCAAGCGCGTGGCGGTGATCGAGGTCAACGACAATCCGTCGATCGATGCCGGCGTCGAGGACGCGTATCTGGGTGAGGATCTGTATCGCCGCATCATGGACGAGTTCCTGCGCCGCCTGGAGCGCAAGCGTCTGGGCATCGCCGACTGACGGCGCGCGCGGCGGCGGGGTTACGCATCGGCGTGCGGTGCGACTACCATCGTCGGCTGCGGCCTGCGGGCCACGCCAACGAAGGACCGCCGCGAATGGTTGATCCCGTCCGCATTCGCACCGCGCTCGCCGGCCTGTGGCTCGCGTGCGTGGCCAGCTCGACGCCGGCCCAGGCACCGATGGCGCCGCCGCTGGGTCCGCACGACGCCTCGCTCGCACGCTGCTTCCACCACGCCGCCGACGGGCCCGACGTGGCCCTCGCCACGGCCGACGAACTGCTCGCCGCGCCGGGCCTGCCGACCGCCGTGACGCTGCGCGCGCACGTGTGCCGTTCGCTGGCGCTGTCCACGCGTGGCGATGCGGCGGCGGCCGAGGCGGAAGTGGGCACCGTGCTGGCATTGCTGGAGACGCCGGGCCTGGCCGCGGCGGAGCGGCCGCCTGCGCTTGCCGCCGCGGCCGGCGTGCTCGGCGCCATCGGCCAGTGGCAGCGCGCGGCCGAACTGCACGAGCGCGCATACGCCGAGGCGCGCGAGCAGAACAACATGCCCGGACAGATCGCCGCGCTGCTCGCGATCGCGCAGATCCAGAACTCGTTCCTCGACGATCCTGCGCTCGCCGACACCACCCTGCGCGAGGCGATCGCGCTGGCGGTGTCGATCGGCCGCGAACATCCGATGCTGTACTACAACCTCGGCTACAACCTCATGCTGCTCGGGCGCAACGAGGAGGCGCTGCCGGCACTGGATCGCGCGCTGGCGCTGGCGCAGCAGCCCGGTCCGCCCGGCGCGATGGAGAGCATGCGGGCCCGCATCGACACGCACCGCGGCGTGATCCTGCACGCCCGCGGCGATGCGTCCGGGCGCGCGTTGATCGAAAACGCGCTGGTGCAGCAGGTGCGCCTGCGCGATGCCCAGGGCGAGGCGGTGACGCGCACGCATCTTGGTCGCATCCAGCGCGAAAGCGGGGACCTGGAGAGCGCGCTGTCCAACGTGGATGCCGCGCTCAAGCTCGCCGAAACCGGCCGCTTCGTGCGCGAGCAGCAACAGGCCCTGCACGAACTGGCCGCCATCCACACCGCGCTCGGCAACGCCGGGACGGCGCTCGAACTCACCCGCCGCGAACACGCGCTGGCCACCGGGCAACTGCGCAACCAGAATCTGAAAAGCCTCGCCGGACTGCAGTCGCAGCTCAGCCAGGACGTGGACCGCGCGGCCATCGACCGGGCCACGCGGGTGCGCAACCTCGCACTCGGCACGCTGCTGATCGTGATCGCGTTCGCGCTCGGGATCGCGTGGCATCAGTCGCGCGTCAACCGCCGCCTGCGCGAGAGCGGCATGACCGATCCGCTGACCGGCCTGCTCAACCGGCGCGAGGCGAGCCGCAGACTCGATGCGGACCTGCTGTCTGCGGCCGTCGGTCCGGGACGACGGGCGGGGGTGCTGATGCGGATCGCGGTCGACGCGTTCGGACGCATCGTCCAGACGCACGGAAACGCCACCGGCGACCGCGCACTGCAGGCGGTGGCCGCGCGCCTGCGGGCGCTGTGCGCGCCGGACGATCTGCTCGCACGCTGGGACGACGGGGATTTCGTGGTGGCGGCCGCGCCGCGCACGCGCGACGAGGCGCAGGCGCTGGCCGAGCGGCTGCGCGCCGGCATCGCGTCGACGCCATCGACGTTGGCGGACGGCAGCGCGCTGCCGCTGTCCGTCTCCATCGGCGTGGTGCCCTACCCGTTCTATCCGCAGCCTGACGGTACGTCGTGGACCGATGTCCTGCGCGTGGCCGACCGTGCCGCCGTCCTCGCGCAGGAACGCGGTGGCGATGCGTGGGTAAGCATCCGGGGCACGACCGCAGGCATCGACACACCGATCGAGACCCTGCTGCAGGACATGGACCGTGCGCGGGCCACCGGCTGGATCGACGTTGCGAGCGGCGGCAGGTCGCCGGCGGCGCACGGCCCGGGCACCGCGTAGCGCAGGCAACGCTGGGTATACTCGACGAGGATCGAACCGGACGCCTGCGCAGGATGCCCACCGCCAGCAATGCAGCCGTGTCCGCCAGCGCGCCGATCGCGCAGGTGGCCGTGGTCGAAGACGATCGGGAATTGCGCGAACGCATCCTCGTGCCGGGACTGGCGGACTTCGGCTTCGCCGCCTCCGGCATGGCCTCGGCCGAGGCGCTCTATCGCGCCATGCTCGGCACCCCGTTCGATCTGGTGGTGCTCGACGTCGGCCTGCCGCAGGAGGACGGTTTTTCCGTGGCACGGCATCTGCGGCAGGCGCGTGCGATGTCGATCGGCATCGTGATGCTGACCGGCCGCACCCACAGCCGTGACCGCGTGCGCGGTCTGGACGAAGGTTCGGACGTGTACCTGGCCAAGCCGGTCGAACTCGAAGTGCTGGCGGCCACGCTGCACAGCCTGCTGCGGCGCATGCGCGCGCACTCCACCCCGCCGCCCGCGGGCGATACGCCGCCCGACTGGCGGCTCGAACCCGACGGCTGGTGCCTGCGCAGCCCCGACGATGTGCAGGTGGCGTTGACGCTGGCCGAGCGGCGCGTGCTGATGCGGCTGTTCGCCGAACGCGGCGAGCCGATCGCACGCGACCAGCTCATCGCCGATCTCACCGACGACATCTACGCCTTCGATCCGCACAGGCTCGAAATGCTGGTGCACCGCCTGCGTCGCAAGATCGAGGACCGCACCGGCCAGGCGCCTCCGCTGCGGGCCGCGCGCGGCACCGGGTACGCCTTCACGCGCTGAATCGCGCCGCCGCGCCACCCATTAGACCACCCCACGCGTGAGCTTTGGTGAGCCAACGCGTGCCTGCGTGCGTGTGTTGTCGGCATCCGGACGCCAGCATGCGCGGCGTCCGGGGTGACCGGGTCCGATGTGTCGGTTTTGCGTTCCGCCTGCCGGAGCGGCGAAACCGTGCGCGTCGGCATCGCCACCCCCGGGCCTACGACGATTCCCGGAGAGTGACGATGCGTATCCGTTCCCTGTTGTCCGGCTGGCTGCTGGCCCCGTTGGTGCTGCTGTGCGCGGGTGCCGTGCAGGCCGAAGGCAGCCGCAGCCTGTATCCCGCCACCTATCCCGCGGCCGGGGCCTATCCGGCGGGCGGCTTCCGCGCCAATCTGGACATGGACGGCAGCGGCGCCTATGCCGGCATCATCGAGCGGCGCCAGTTCCTGTACCTCTACGTGCAGGCCGGCGAATACATCGCGCTGGGGTCGCGCAACCGCAGCAACGGCGGCGACATCTTCGTCTACGATCCGCAGGATTTCGGCCAGCGCGGTGCCGAGACCGTGCCCGGCACGGCCGACTTCACCTGCAGCGGCGGCGCCATCGGCGGCGCGGCCGGGCCGCACTATTCCGGCGGCACGCTCGGCACCATCGCCACGCGCGCGCAGGAACTGGCCGGGCCCAACAGCGCCGACAATACCGTCACCGTACCGAACGGATTTGCGCCGTGCGCCTACCGCGCGCCGGTCACCGGCGTGTACGGCGTGCGCTTCACGCCCGCGACGACCGGCGCCGGCCCCGACGGTGTCATCGATCCGCCCGCGGTCAGCAACACCACGGTCGCGGCCTGGGATGTGAGCGTGCGCGCCGACGCAACGTCCACCGCAAGTTTCGACGGCCGCCTCTTCACCTACGCCTGGGCCGGCTGGACCGGCGGCAACAGCCGCTCGATCCACCACGCGCTGTACTACGTCACCACCGACGGCTACCGCTACGAGCAGACCGCGCAGGGCCTGGACCCGAACGGTTTCGCGCTCTACGCCAACAGCGCCGGCTTCCTCGACCAGGGCTCGCCGCTGTACAAGAACATCCGCGGCAGCAACCAGGTGCTCGCCGAACTGCGTCCGGTCGGCATCACCGGCGTCAGCGCGCAGCGTCCGCAGTACCCGGTGTTCTTCAGCGACGTGCGCGACGGCGGTCCGAACGAGGCCGAAGTCGAGCGCACGCTCGCCGCGCTCGGCATTCCGCTCGCGCCGACGCCGCCGCAGGTGACGGACGTCGCGTTCAACGGCAACCTCGGCGGCATCACCTCCACGGTGAACGCCGGCGGCACCTTCACCTTCTCCACCATCGACACGCTCTCGTACCAGATCGTCATCAGCCGCGACAGCGTCGACTTCGATCCGGCCAACGTGCTCAACCGCGTCATCACCGGCGCCGCGCTCGGCGGCGATCACATCGTGATCTGGGATGGCCTGGACAACAGCGGCAATCCGTTCCCGGAAGGAAGCTACGAATTCGAATTGAGCGGCCGCAACGGCGAGGTGCATTTCCCGCTGATCGACGCCGAAGGCAATGCCAACGGCGGCCCCACCGTGGTCAAGCTCAACGGTCCGAGCGCGGGCAGCGGCACCGTCTATTTCGACGATCGCGGCTACGTGACGCGCAGCAACTTCGCCGTCGGCACGCTCAACGGCCACCTCTGCGGCGCCGGCAACACCTCGCTGCAGCCCACGCCCACGCATTCGCTGGTCGGAATCGATTCCACCGCCGGCGGCCCGAACACGTTCGCGCGGCGCTGGGCCGGCAATACCAACAACAACGCCGACTGCACCAACACCCAGGGCTTCGGCGACGGCAAGGGCCTGGACCTGTGGACCTACGAAAGCGTGGCCCCCGCACGCGAGCCGGTGGTCATCGTGCCGGCGGCCGAAGGCGTGGACGTGGGCACGCTGGCCTCGGTCAGCGCCACCGTGCTGCCGGGCGACACCGCGTACGGCACCTTCGTCTTCAGCAACAACGGCGAGGACCCGGCCGCCGGCGTGACGTACTCGGTCACGCTCGGCAACCCGGCCGAACCGGACACCTGCCCGGCCACGGTGAATTTCAGCCTGGTGCCGGCCGGCGTCACGGCCACGTGGAATCCGGCGCCGCTGTGCACCATCACCTTCACCGGCATGCCGACCACGCTCGCCTCGGGCGAGTCGCTGACGTTCAATTTCGACTACGTGGTCGGCGTGGCCAACCCGGGCCCGATCCCGCTCGTCACCACCATCGCCGCGACCAACGAAACCCCGGGCGCACCGTCGCCGAACACGGCGAACGCCGTTACCGTCGTGCCGTCCATCGATGCCGTGGACGACGACTTCACCGGCACGCCGTTCGGCCCCGGCGGCGGCACCACGCCGTCGGTGTTCGACAACGACACGCTGAACGATGCGCCGTTCGCAGACGGCGAGGTGAGCGTGACCATCGAGGACATCGGCGGCCTCGTCGGCGTCACGGTCAATCCCGACGGCACGCTCGACGTGCCGCCCGGCACGCCGCCCGGCACGTACACGATCACCTACGAGATCTGCTCGGTGGCGATCCCGACGCTGTGCGACACCGCGACGGCGACGGTGTTCGTCGGCAGCGGCGCCGATCCGCTGGTGTGCGACGGCACCTTCTACCAGGTGCGCCAGCTCGCGGGCGGCAGCCGCCTGTTCCTGCTCGACCGCAGCAGCAATCCCTACGTCGCGGTGGAGCAGTACAACGCCGGCGTCACGCTGAACGCGATGGGCTACAACAGCGCCGACGATCATCTGTACGCGTTGCTCAACCCCACCACCGCCGGCAACGCGCTGTACCGCCTCGGCGCGGGCGGCGTCGTGGATCTGAACGGTGCGGCCGCAGGCGTGGCGGTGCCGGTGGCCGGCCTGCCGAATGCCGCGTACGACGGCGGCGCCTTCGACGGCGCAGGCCGCTATTTCGTGTCGCAAAGCGCCGGCCCGATGTTCCGCATCGACAACGTCGGCGGCATCGCGCCCACGCCCACGGCGCAGGCCGTCGCCACTGTGGCCGACGCGGCACCGCCCGCAGGCTACACCGGTTCGGCCACGTTCGTCATCGGCGACATCGCCGCGCGTCCGGGCGAAAGCACCGCCGCACTCACGGTCCTCTACGGCGTCCGCCAGGACCAGGCCGGCACGGTGTTCCTGTACCGCTTCGCGATCAGCGCGCCCGGCTCGGCGGCGCCGACGGCCGCGGTGTCGCGCATCGCCACCAACCTGCCGTTGACGACCTTCGGCTCGGTCTTCTTCGACACCTCCGGCACGTTCTACGTGTACGACAACAGCGCCGATGCCACCGCAGGCTTTTACGCGGTGGACGTTGCCACCGGTATCGCCACCAACGTCAGCGGCTCCGATTCGGCCAGCAGCAGCGACGGCGGCAGCTGCGCGTTCACCGCGCAGACCATCGACGTGGTGAAGGCGGCCGGCGCCGTGGCGCCGGTGAACGCGACCACGTTCGACGTGCCGTACAGCCTGGTCGTCGGCAACCTCGGCGGCGTGCCGGTGCCGAACGTGCAGGTCAGCGACAACCTCGCGAACACCTACGCCGACGGCGCGCCGACGCTCGCCATCGTTGCCGGACCGACCGCCGCGGCCCCGTGCACGGTGAATCCGGGCTTCGACGGCGTGAGCGATTTCGCCCTGCTCGCGGGCCTCGACACGCTGGCACCGGGCGCGAGCTGCGCGATCGATTTCACCGTGCGCGTGAGTTATGCGAGCGCCGCCGACATCCCGCTCGGCACGCAGGAAAACACCGCGTACGCCAGCTCCACCAGCGGCGCCGGCCCGAACCCGGGCTACAGCTACCCGGGTGGCGCACCCTTGCCGCCGGTGAGCCTGATCGCGGCGGACGAATCCACCGATGGTCCGGCGCTGCCGACCGATCCGGACGGCGACCTGCCGTCGCCGACGCCGGTGCTGTTCCCGGCGCCGGGCATCGCGATCGACAAGAGCTCCAACAGCGCGTCGATCCCGGCGCTGCCGGCCACGATCACGTACACCTTCCTCGTCAGCAACACCGGCAACGTCGACCTCACGTCGCCGGGCGTGAACGACGCACTCTGCGATGCCGCCCCGTTGCTCGGCGGCGGCGACGACGGCGACGGTGTGCTCGAGGTCGGTGAAGTCTTCACCTACACCTGCAGCCACGCGGTCACGCAGGCCGAGTTCAATGCCGGCACGCTGCTCAATACCGCCACCGCCAGCGGCACGCCGCCGGGTGGCGCACCGCCGCTCGAGAGTCCGCCGGATTCGACCACGACGACCTTCGTGCCGGCGCCGGGCATCGCCATCGACAAGACGTCCGACAGCGCATCGATCCCGGCGCTGCCGGCGACGATCACCTACACCTTCCTCGTCGGCAACACCGGCAACGTCGACCTGACCTCACCTGGCGTGAACGATGCACTGTGCGACGCGCCCCCGGTGCTCGTCGGCGGCGATGACGGTGACGGCGTGCTCGAAGTGGGCGAAGTCTTCACCTACAGCTGCAGCCACGCGGTGACGCAAGGCGAATTCAACGCAGGTTCGCTGCTCAACACCGCCACGGCCACCGGCACGCCGCCGACCGGCGGCCCGATCGACAGCCCGCCGGACTCGACCACGACCACGTTCGTGGTCACGCCCGGCATCGCAATCGACAAGTCGTCCGACAGCGCCTCGATCGACGCGCTGCCGGCGACGATCGCGTACACCTTCCTCGTGAGCAACACCGGCAACGTCGACCTGACCGCACCCGGCGTGAACGATGCCCTCTGCGACGCCGCCCCGGTGCTCACCGGCGGCGACGACGGCGACGGCGTACTCGAAGTGGGCGAAGTGTTCACCTACACCTGCAGCCACGCCGTCACGCTAGCCGAGTTCGAGGCGCCGTCGGGCACGCTGGTCAACACCGCGACCGCCAGCGGCACGCCGCCGACCGGCGGCCCGATCGAGAGCCCGCCCGACAGCACCACCACCACGTTCGACCAGGACGCGGCGATCGCCATCGTCAAGACCTCCGACACCAGCACGCTCTCCGCGCTGCCGGCGACGATCGTCTACACCTTCGCGGTGAGCAACGCCGGCAACGTGGCGCTCGCCACGCCGGCGGTGAACGATGCGCTGTGCGACGCCGCCCCGGTGCTGAGCGGCGGCGACGACGGCGACGGCGTGCTGGAGGTGGGCGAAGTCTTCACCTACACCTGCAGCCACGCGGTGACGCAGGCCGAGTTCGACACGGGCTCGCTGATCAACACCGCCACCGCGAGCGGCGTGCCGCCGAGCGGCGTGCCGATCGAGAGCCCGCCGGACAGCACCACGACGACGTTCGTGCCGGCCCCGGGCATTGCGCTGGTCAAGACCTCGGACACGGCCACGCTCCCGGCGCTGCCGGCGACCATCGTCTACACCTTCGTCGCGAGCAACACCGGCAACGTGACGCTCTCTGCGCCGTCGATCAACGACGCATTGTGCGACGCGCCTGCGGTCTACGTGTCCGGCGACACCGACGGCGACACCGCGCTCGGCGTCGGCGAAGCCTTCACCTTCACCTGCAGCCACGCGGTCACACAGGCCGAGTTCGACGTCGGTTCGCTGGTCAACACCGCCACCGCCAGCGGCACGCCGCCGGGCGGCGGTCCGCCGCTCGAAAGTCCGCCGGACAGCACCACGACGACGTTCGTGCCGGCGCCGGGCATCGCGCTCGCCAAGACGTCCGACAGCGCCACCGTCACGGCGCTGCCGGCGACGATCGTCTACAGCTTCGTCGTCAGCAACACCGGCAACGTCACGCTGGCCGATCCGTCGATCGACGATGCGCTCTGCGATGCCCAGGCCACGTATGTCTCGGGCGATGTCGACGGCGACACCGCGCTCGGCGTCGGCGAAGCCTTCACGTTCACCTGCAGCCACGCGGTGACGCAGACCGAGTTCGACACCGGTTCACTGGTCAACACCGCCACGGCAAGCGGCACGCCGCCGGGCGGCGGTCCGCCGCTCGAAAGCCCGCCCGACAGCACCACGACCACGTTCGAGGCAGGCCCGGCGCTGGCGGTGGTGAAGACGCGCACCGACGCCATCGCGCCCATCGTCGCCGGCAGCGTGCTGACGTACCGGATCGTCGCGACCAACACCGGCAACGTCTCGCTCGACGAGGTGACGGTGAGCGATGCGCTGATCGCCGATCTGATTTGCGAGCCGGTGCTGCCGGCGACGCTCGCGGTCGGCGCCAGCGTCACCTGCACCGGCAGCTACACGGTCACGCAGGACGACGTCGACGGCGGCGATGTCACCAACACCGCCAGCGCCAGCGGCATTCCGCCCGGCGGCACGCCGGTCGACGACAGCGACGAGATCGTCACGCCGATCCCGCCTGCGCCGGCGCTGGAGCTGACGAAGACGGCCACGCTCGACGACGGCAACGGCAGCGGTGCCGCCGATGCCGGCGAAACCATCGACTACGCGATCGCGGTGCGCAACACCGGCAACGTGACCCTGACCGGCCTCGTGGTGGTCGATCCGATGGGCGGCGGCACGCTCGCCTGCGCCCCAAACACGCTGGCGCCCGACGCCGTCGCCACGTGCGATGCGTACAGCTACGTGGTCACCGACGCCGACGTCATCGCCGGCACGCCGATCGTGAACACCGCCACCGGCACCGCGCAGCCGCCGACCGGCACGCCGGTGAGCGACGAGGACGACACCAGCACGCCGGTCGGCGATGCGCTGGCCGACCTCGCGATCCTCAAGACGGGCCCCGCGCGCAGCAACGTCGGCGACGAAGTCGCGTTCACGATCGTGGTGACCAACCTCGGCCCGAACACGGCGGTGGACACGCTGCTGGTCGACCCGACGCCGGCCGGCCTGCAGTTCGTCGCCAACAGCGGCGACTGCGCGACGGCGTTCCCGTGCGAGCTCGGCGACCTGGCCGTCGGCGACACGCGCACCGTGGTCTCGACCTTCCTGCTGCCGGACGACTACAGCGGCCCGGACACCATCGTGAACATCGCGTCGGTGACCAGCAGCACGCCGGATCCGACCCCGGGCGACACGTCGTCGTCGGCCAGCACGCTGATCGGCAGCGCGCCGGTTCCCGTGCCGTCGCCGGCCGTGATCCCGGTCGATGCGCGCTGGGCCACGCTGCTGCTGGCACTGGCGATGCTGCTGCTCGCCGGACCGCAGCTGCGGCGGCGCGGCTGAACGACCGGTCGCCCCGCACCCGCACGGGCGCGGGGCGACCGTGGTGTGCCGGCAGCGCGGGTGCCGCGCGCCGCTTGGGTTTCCGGCCTGTTCCAGCCTGTGCGAGGACGCTTCGTGGCCCGCTCCGCCGATGTCGAACTGCACGCTGCGGCGCGGCGACGTGGTATTGAACGCGGGCCCACCCGAACCCCGCGCATGCACGCTCCCCGCCCGCCCGCCACCGTCCGCGCACTGACCGACCGCCTCGTCGGCGCGCCGCTGCGTCGCCTGCTGGCATGGCTGCGCACCGTGCCGATCGACGATCCCGTCGACCGCCGCAACGCACCGATGCTGCAGCTGCTGCTGGTGGTCATCGGCACCGTCGTGCCGGTGCTCGCGGCGCTGCGCTGGCAGCGCGACTGGGGCATCGGCATCGACGTCACGCGCGAACTGCTCGCCATGCTGACGATGGCGTTCGCATGGACCTGCCTCTATCTCGTGCGCGTGGGCCAGTTCCGCGTCGCGGCGAGCCTGCTGATCGCCAGCAGCCTGGGGCTGCTCGGCGTCACCTACGCCACCGAAGGCCTGCGCATCCAGGTCGACGTGCAATACCTGCACGCGCTGCCGCTGATCCTCGGCGGATTGCTGCTCGGACGCCGCGCGCTGTGGGGCGTGGCCGCGGTGCTGCTGCTGGTCTTCGCGCTCGGCGCGGCGCGCGATCTTGCGATGATGCTGGACATCCCCGCCCTGCGCAGCGCCGCCTACGCGGCGCTGCTGCGTGCGTCCGTCGGCACGCTGATCGTCGCGCTGATCCTCGACCGCGCGGTCTCGGCGCTGCGCGAAGCGCTGCTCAGCGCGACCCGGCGCGGCGAGGAACTGGCACGCACGCGCGACCGGCTCGAACGCGAGATCGTGGAGAAGGAACGGTCGCAGGCGCAGTTGCTGCATTCGCAGAAGATGGAAGCGGTGGGCCGGCTCGCGGGCGGCGTCGCGCACGATTTCAACAACATCCTCGGCGTGATCCTGGGCTACGCGAGCCGCGCCGACGCCGCACTCGACCCCGATGCCGCGGACGCCTCGCTCGCCGGCATCCGCAGCGCCGCGCAGCGCGGCGCGGTGGTCACGCGACGCCTGCTGAGCCTGAGCCGCGACGAGGCACGCGAGGTTGCCGTGTTCGATGCCGCCGCCGCGGTGCGCGACATCGCGCCGATGCTGCGCCAGCTGTTCGGCCAGCAGGTGCAGATGGCCGCGCACGTGGCGGCCGAGCCGCTGCCGGTGCGGCTGGACCGCGCCGAATTCGAGCTCGCGCTGCTCAACATCGCGGCCAACGCGCGCGATGCCATGCCCGATGGCGGCACGGTCCGCATCAATGTCGAACGCCAGCACGGCAGCGTCGCCATCACTGTCACCGACAGCGGTGTCGGCATGCCACCGGACGTGATCGAGCGCATGTTCGATCCGTTCTTCACCACCAAGGCGCGCGGCCACGGCACCGGCATCGGCCTGGCCGTGGTGCACCGGCTCGCCACCGAGGCCGGTGGCGCGGTGCGCGTGGACAGCGAACCGGGCCGCGGCACCGCACTGCGCCTGCTGCTGCCGCTGGTCGATGCGCCGCCGGCGGTGACCACGCGCCCCGCGACGCTGCGCGTGCTGCTGGTCGAGGACGATGCCGAACTGCGCGGCCTGCTGCGCGACGCCCTGCGTGCCGCCGGCTGCGACGTGCTCGCCGCCGGCCGCGTGCGCGAAGCCCAGGCACTGGCGCGCGACGCCGAACGCATCGACGCGGTGGTGTCGGACTTCGACCTGCCCGACGGCACCGCCGACGAGCTCTTCGCCGACCTCGCCCCGCGCCTGCCCGAAGCGCATCTGCTGCTGATCTCCGCGCTCGACCGCAGCGCGGCGCGACGCCATTCGCGCGGCCTGCGCGTCCGCACGCTGGCCAAACCGTTCGCGCCGGACCGGCTGGTGCGGATGCTGCTGGAGATGGCGCAGGCCGGGCCGCGGCGCGACGGCTGAACGCGCCCGCCGGTTTGTCGAAGAAAGCACATCCCGTGCGTTCTTCGACCGCCCGCTAACCCATGAACTTCCGGTGCGCGTGGATCGACATGACGATGCCGAAGCCGGCCAGCAGCGTCACCGCCGACGTGCCGCCGTAGCTCAGCAGCGGCATCGGCACGCCCACCACCGGCAGCAGGCCGGACACCATGCCGCCGTTGACGATCACGTAGACGAAGAACGTCAGCGCCAGCGCGCCGCCGAGCAGGCGCGCGTAGGTGTCGCGCGCGTTCGCGGCGATCCACAGACACCGCCCGATGATGAACAGGTACAGCGCCAGGATGACGAGCACACCGACGAGGCCGAACTCCTCGCCCAGCACCGCGAAGATGAAATCGGTGGTGTGTTCGGGCAAAAATTCCAGCCGCGATTGCGTGCCCTGTCCCCAGCCCTTGCCGAACACGCCACCCGAACCGACCGCGATCTTCGACTGGATGATGTTCCAGCCCGATCCCAGCGGATCGGCCTCCGGACTCATGAAGGTCAGCAGGCGCTGCTTCTGGTATTCGCGCAGGAACGGCCACGCCAGCGGCAACGCCGCCGCCGCGAGGCCGGCGAGCAGGCCAATGCGCCACCACGCCATGCCCGAGAGAAACACCACGAATGCCCCGCTCGCGCCGACCAGCAGCGCGGTGCCGAGATCGGGCTGGATCGCGATCAGTGCGCACGGCACGCCGACCAGCACACCGCTCACCGCGATCGCGGTCCAGCTCGGCGGCAGCGGACGCGCGTGCAGGAACGCCGCCACCACCATCGGCACGGTCAGCTTCAGCAGTTCCGCCGGCTGCACGTAGAACACGCCGAGGTTGAGCCAGTGCCGGCCGCTGCGGCCGGTGCCGAGGAAGGGCACCAGCGCGAGCAGCAGGAGGCTTGCGGCGAACAGCCACGGCGTCCACAACCGCATCTGCACCGGCGGGATGCGCGAGATCACCCACAGCGCGATCAGGCCCACGCCCATGCGCGCGGCCTGCGACCACACCAGCCGTTCGTTGCCGCCGGCGGCGCTGTGCAGCACCGCGAGGCCAATGCCCACCAGCAGCAGCAATGCGACCAGCAGCGGCACATCCACCCGTGGCGGCCCGACCCAGCGATGCCAGCGTCGCAGGAACAGGTTCATGCCGCGGTCGCGCTGCCGGGCGTCGTCACGCGGGATTCTTCCCGAGCCACGCATCGAGGATGCGGCGCGCCACCGGCGCCGCC
This sequence comes from Chiayiivirga flava, assembly GCF_014202825.1. GTDB lineage: Bacteria > Pseudomonadota > Gammaproteobacteria > Xanthomonadales > Xanthomonadaceae > Chiayiivirga > Chiayiivirga flava. The sequence goes on from NZ_JACHHP010000002.1 coordinate 39,132, forward strand.
GTCTTCGACCCCGACGCACCCGACTCCACTACCACCATCACCGCGATGCGCGGCGCATCGGCCGGCGCGAAGGCGATGAACAGGGCGCGGTAGCGCAGATCGAACGCCAGCGTGTTGATGTCGATCTGCGCGTCCGAGGTGCGGCCGACGCGCTGCGCGGTGCCGGTCTTGCCGGCGATGAGATAGTCCACGCCCTCCGCCGCGGCGCGTGCCGAGCCCGTCGGCCCGTGCATCACCGCCACCATGCCTTCGATCACGGCGGCAAGGTTGGCCGGATTCGACACCAGCGGCGGACCTTCGGGCGGCATCGGTTCGGGCACCTGCGGCGAATCGAAGCCGGCCTGCGTCGCGCGCAGCAGGTGCAGGCGATGCTTGCGACCGCCGGCGGCGAGCGTGGCGGTGGCCTGCGCGAGCTGCAGCGGCGTCACCACCCAGAAGCCTTGCCCGATGCCGGCGATCACGGTTTCGCCCGGATACCAGACCTGTCCGCGTTCGCGCCGTTTCCACTCGCGCGTGGGCAACACGCCGACGGTTTCGCCGGGCAGATCGATGCCGGTTTTCTCGCCGAAACCGAACTTGCCGGTGTATTCGGTCAGCCGGTCGATGCCCAGATCGACCGCCAGCTTGTAGAAATACGTGTTGACCGATTGCGCGATCGCCTCGCGCAAGTCGACGTTGCCGTGGCCGCCGCGCCGCCAGTCGCGGTACTCGCGCTGCTGCCCCGGCAGGCGGAAGGCACCGGACGAGAACGTGGTGTCGCCGGGTTTGCGCAGGCCAAGCTCCAGCCCGGCGAGCCCCACGAACGGCTTGATCGTGGAACCGGGTTCGTAATTGCCTTGCAGTACCCGGTTGAACAGCGGCCGCGGCGGCGCGTTGAGCAGGTCGGCGTAGGCCTGGCGACCGATGCCGTTGACGAACGGATTGGGGTCGTAGCTCGGCAGGCTGACCATGCCCAGGACCTCTCCCGTGCGCGGATCCACCGCCACCGCGGCACCGTGCTGGCCTTCGAACGCATCCACCATCGCGCGTTGCAGGTCGACATCGATGCTCAGGATCAGGTGCTCGCCCGAATGCGCCGGGATGCGGTCGAGCACGCGCAGGTCGCGGCCCTCCGCGTTGATTTCCACCTGCTCGAAGCCGACATCGCCGTGCAGCCGCGACTCGTAGAAGCGCTCGATGCCCGACTTGCCGATGTGCGTGGCGCCGCTGTAGCGCGTGGCGTCGAGGGTTTCGAGGTCGCGCGTGTCGATGCGCCCCACGTAGCCGATCACGTGCGCGAACAGGTCGCCGTACGGATAGCGGCGGTTGAGATAGGGCGCCACATCCACGCCCGGAAAGCGGTAGCGCTGCACCGCGAACGCCGCCACCTGCGCCTCGGTCAGCCGCAGCTTGAGCGGCACCGGATGGAACCCGCGCTTGACCCGGAACGCGGCGCGGAAATCGGCGATCTCGTCCTCGCTCAGCGGCAGCACCTGGCCCAGGTCCGCGAGCAGCGCATCGACGTCTTTCACCTGCTCGGGGATCACTTCGAGCCGGTAGGCCGGCACGTTGTCGGCCAGCAGCCGGCCGTTGCGGTCGTAGATCAGCCCGCGTGCCGGCACGATCGGCCGCGGCTTGATGCGGTTGGCTTCGGAGCGGATGTGGAACTGCTCGTACTCCACCACCTGCAGGTAGACGAAGCGCGCGCCGAGCACGCACAGCAGCAGCGCGGCGATCGCGAACCCGGCCCACGCGCGGCGACGGTAGCCCGCGCTTTCGGCCTGCGGATTCTTGATCTGGCGGCGGGTGCGCATCATCGCTGGCGTGGCCGACGGCGGGCGGGCATCAGCCCGCGTCCTTGCCGCGCAGGCGCAGGCGAATGTCGTCGAGCAGCAGGAACAGCCACGGCCACAGCAGCAGCGCCACGCCCGGCGACAGCCAGAACTGCCACGGCGGCAGGCCCTCGCCCGACAGCAGGCGCACCATCAGCACCACGGCCCGGTCGTTGAGCATGAGCGCGAACACCGCCAGCGCCTGCTGGGTGAGCGTGAAGAAGCGCAGCCTGGCGCGGAACCGCAGCACGATGAACGCGAGGATGCACAGCCGCAACGCCTGTTCGCCGAGCAGGTTGCCGTAGAGCAGGTCCGCGACCAGGCCCAGCACGAACGCAAGACCCAGACCCGTGCGCGCCGGCGTTTCGAGCAGCCAGTAGCAGAACACCAGGCCAAGCCAGTAGGGTTTGAACGGCGCCAGATACGTGGGCACCGGCAGCAGGCCGAGCAGCAGCGCGACCGCGATGCTCGCCCACAGCAGGCCGACGCCGTCGCGCCAGCGGCTCACGGCCCGCCACCGGTGGATGGCGATGCTGCCGTCGGCGCGGCATCCGGTGCGGGCGGGCCCATTTCGTCGCGTGTGTCTTCGATGCCGGTGTTCCACACCAGCAGCACCTCGCCGTTGCGTTCGAGCGTCGCCGCCGGATGGGCCTGCGCCACGACGAACAGGCGCGTATCGTCCGGCTGCAGGCTCACGATGCGCCCGACCGGAAACCCCGCCGGAAACGTGCCGCCCAGGCCCGAGGTGATGAGTTCGTCGCCCACCTGCACGTCCGCGCTCAGCGGAATGTTCGGCAGTTCCAGCGCGTCGAGCCGCCCGGTGCCGAAGGCGATCGAACGCTGGCCGGAGCGCACCACCTGCACCGGGATCGCATGGCTCGGATCGGTGACAAGCATCGCGGTGGAATTCATCGGCGTGGTCGCGATGATCTGCCCCACGACGCCTGCACCGTCGATCACCGCCAGACCCACACGCACGCCGCGCTGCTGTCCCGCGTCGAGCACGATGCGGTGGCGGAACGGATCGAGGTCCACGTCGACCATGCCCGCGAGCTGCACGCTCAGCTGCAGCCCGCGCGTGCCGCCGAGCAGGTCGCGCAGGCGCTGGTTCTCGATCTGCACCGCCTGCAGCCGGTTCATGCGTGCGCTGCCGCGCAGCAGCTGCTCGCGCAGTTCGCGGTTTTCGCGCAGCAGGTCCTGCTGGCTCGCGAGCTGGTCGCGCGTGGCGGTGACCAGGCGCGCCGGCGACGAGGCGATCATGTAGAGCGGGCCGGTGAGCATGCCGGCGGCGGCGCGGACCGCGTCGAGATAGCCGCCGCGGTGGTCGGCCACCATCAGCACCAGCGCCATCGTCAGATACATCAGCAGCTTCAGCGTGCCGGCGCCGCCTTCGGCGAACAGCGACCCGCTGGCGTTACCGGTATAGGCCACGATCGGACGAACCCGTCAGTGCGCGCGATCCGGATCGCGCGCGAATTCCATCATTCCGGCGCGAAGAAATCGTTGCCGTGCATGTCGATCAGTTCCAGCGCACGGCCGCCGCCGCGCGCCACGCAGGTCAGCGGATCGTCCGCGACGTGCACGTACAGGCCGGTCTCCTCGGAAATGAGCTTGTCCAGATCGCGCAGCAGCGCGCCGCCGCCGGTGAGCACGATGCCGCGTTCGGCCACGTCCGAGCACAGCTCCGGCGGCGTCTGCTCCAGCGCCGCACGCACCGCGCTGGTGATGCCGGCGAGCGGCTCGTGCAAGGCTTCCAGCACTTCGTTCGAGTTGATCGTGAAATTGCGCGGCACGCCTTCGGCGAGGTTGCGGCCGGACACCTCCATCTCGCGGATCTCGCTCTGCGGGAAGGCGCAGCCGACTTCGATCTTGATGCGCTCGGCCGTGGTTTCGCCGATGAGCGTGCCGTGGTTGCGGCGCACGTAGCTGATGATGGATTCGTCGAACTTGTCGCCGCCCACGCGCACCGACTGCGAGTAGACGATGCCGTTGAGCGAGATGACCGCCACTTCCGAGGTGCCGCCGCCGATGTCGAGCACCATCGAGCCGGATGCTTCGTGGATCGGGATGCCGGCGCCGATCGCGGCCGCCATCGGCTCCTCGATCAGAAACACTTCGCGCGCACCGGCTTCTTCCGCCGATTCCTTGATCGCGCGGCGTTCCACCTGGGTCGAGCCGCACGGCACGCAGATCAGCACGCGCGGACTCGGGCGCAGGAAACGCGAACGGTGCACCTTGCGGATGAAGTGCTTGAGCATTTCCTCGGTGGTGCTGAAGTCGGCGATGACGCCGTCCTTCATCGGCCGGATGGTGGTGATATTGCCCGGCGTGCGGCCCAGCATGCGTTTGGCGTCGGTGCCCACCGCGGCCACCTGCTTCGGCGAACCGGGCCCGCGATCCTGACGGATCGCCACGACCGACGGCTCGTTGAGCACAATGCCCTGGCCCCGCACGTAGATGAGGGTGTTCGCCGTGCCCAGATCGATGGACAGGTCGTTCGAGAACATGCCGCGGAGGGTCTTGAACATCTTCGATTCGCAGGGGAAAAAGAGCAGAACAGCACGCTAGCGTAGCAAGCGGAAAACTGCAGGACAACAAGCGTTTTCGCGGTGTTAGCGGGGTGTTAACGGCGCTGCGCGCGCACGGCGAGGCATCGGCCGGACAGGCACGAGTCTGGCAGCAACCGGGCCGCAGCGACGCTCGAGGTTATGGCAATTTGCGGGCAGCGCTGCACGCGATCGACTGCAAACCCGGCGCAGCGCGACCTTGCGGCGCATTGGCGGTACGATACGCCGGTTTTGCGCCTCCAACTTCCGCGTACCTGCAAGGATTCACATGTCGGCACTGATCTGCGGTTCCCTCGCCTACGACACCATCATGGTGTTCCAGGACCAGTTCAAGAACCACATCCTGCCGGACAAGGTGCACATCCTGAACGTGTCGTTCCTGGTGCCGCGCATGCGGCGCGAGTTCGGCGGCTGCGCCGGCAACATCGCCTACAACCTCAACCTGCTCGGCGGCGATCCGATCCCGATGGCCACGGTAGGCCAGGATTTCGCGCCGTATCGCGAACACTTCGAGGAATGCGGCATCACGCTCGCGCAGGTCAAGGAGATCCCCGATCTCTACACCGCGCAGGCCTTCATCACCACCGACCTCGACGACAACCAGATCACCGCCTTCCACCCCGGCGCGATGATGCGCAGCTACGAGAACCACGTGCGCGACGTGCCGGGCGTGAAGTTCGGCATCGTGGGTCCCGACGGCTACGAGGCCATGCTGCAGAATTCGGCCGAATTCGCCGAGCGGGACATCCCCTTCATCTTCGATCCGGGCCAGGCCATGCCGCTGTACAACGGCAAGGAACTGACCACGATGATCGAGCAGGCGACGTACGTCACCGTGAACGACTACGAATCGAGCCTGCTGCAGGAAAAGACCGGCCTGTCGGAAAAGCAGATCGCCGAGCGGGTGAAGGCCTACATCATCACGCGCGGCCCGAAGGGCTCGGAGGTGCACAGCCGCGACGGCGAACTGCACATCCCGTCGGCCAACGCGATGCGCGTGGTGGACCCGACCGGCTGCGGCGATGCCTACCGCGCCGGCCTGATCTTCGGCCTGATGCGCGACATGGACATGGCCACGGCCGGACGCATCGCGTCGCTGATGGGTGCGCTGAAGATCGAACACCTCGGCCCGCAGAACCAGCGCTTCGACTACGAACAGTTCGCCGAACAGTTCCGCCAGCAGTTCGGCTACGCGCTGCGCTGAGGCGCCGGCCGGTGGGGCGCGTGCGCCTCGCCGTGTACGGGTCATCCGCTGGCATGCGGCGTGGCGCGTCATGCGACCCCATGGGCGGCCGATAACTTGATGTTCGCGCCTGTGCCGCGGCGCAGGCGCGAATTCAGGGAACGATCGGCTCCGCCGCGCACGCGGGCGATGCGACGTCCAGGGCCGACGTCAGCGCACACAGCGCGAGCCGGTCGGCCTCGAGCTTGGCGCGCCAGTCGTGGAGATCGAAGGCATGGCCGTCGTAGCTGCCGCTGCAGTCGTAGCGGACGCCGGTCCACGGTGACACCTGCGCGCCTTCGGCGGCCTGGACGCAGCGCGCCCCGTCGAAGCTGTGCCCGACGCCGTCGAACAGCGTCACCGTGAACGGCGCGCCTGCGGCCGCATCCGAGTGCTGGCGGTGCCCGTCGCAGGCGTCGAACCGACTGATGGTGTCGGCCGAGCCGAGGTACACGTCCACCGGTGCCGTGGCGCGGTACGTCGACTGCCCCTGCTCCGGCGCACCGAACGCCCCGTACAGTCCGCATCCCGGATAGAAACTCTGCGCGGCGACGAATGGCTGGTACGGCAGCGTGCCTGCGGCGATGGCGGCGAGCGCCGCACTGCCGCCGTGCGACCAGCCCATGACGGCCACGCGCGCCGGATCGACGACTGCGCTGCCGTCGGGGTTTTTCAGACTCGTCAGCGCTTCATGGGCGGCAAGTGCGTCGCGCGGACGATCATTCTCTTCCGTGGCGTGGATGGCGAGGATCGCGGCGCGGTCGCTGCAGTAGTTCTGGCGGGCGGTCGCGGGGGGATGCGTCGCGTCGCGGGTCGAGAACGCGTCGACCAGCATGGCGTGGATGCCGGCGGCGTTGAGCCGGCGCGCCCAGTCGGTGAAACGCGACGAGATGTGCGATTCGTCGCCGTAGCCGTTGCTGCCGTAGACGCCGCTGCAGCCGTGCAGCAGGATCACCGCGGGCGCGGCGGCCGGCGCTGCGGCGACCGTGCTGTGCCACAGCCAGGCTTCGAGCGGCGCTGCCGCATCGGACGACGGGAGCAGGATACGCCGCGCGCCTTCGAAATCGTCCCGGAAGCCGGTCGATGCCGCGGATGCAGGCATCGACACGCAGCTCGCGGCGAGCGCTGCGAGGAGCAGGGAGATCGCGGTGCGACGGATCGGGCTGTGGGGCATGCAATGGCGACCGTTGCTGGTTGCCTTGCATACGGCGAGACGGGCAATCGCGGCGCAGTCCGCCGGGTATCGCTGCCGGTGGCGCGGTGGGCCCGCGCCGGGCCGCGGTCCTCGTTACTGTGCAGCCTTGGCGGCGCTTGCCAGCTCCACTTTCAGCGTGGTACCGCGCACCGTCAGGACGATGTCGTCCTTCTGCAGGTTGCCGCTTGCCGGCAACGCCACCGTTACGCGCAGGATCTTGTCGTCCTCGCACGCGGATTCCACGTTTGCGATGATCCGCTCCGCCGCCACGGAATTCACGTAGCGCATCACGGCCGGATCGACGTCGCGCCCGTTCACCTTCAGGACCGCGATGCTCGCGCCCTTGTTCTGGGCGGCGGGGCGCAGCGCGACGTCGGCGCTCAGATCGGCGCCGCAGCGATACGTGGTGGAGAGCGGCGCGCCGGTCGACGGCGTCGGGACGCCCTGCGCGAGCGCCGACCCGGAACCGGCGAGCAAAATCAGTGCAAGGGTGGTGGCAGTGAAGTTCATGGATTCTGTCTCGTGGTGGGCGTAGCGTTGGTAGACCCGTCCGGGGATTATAAGTTCAGAGCATCGCCGATTTTCACGCAGCGCCGCCGCCAGCCGGCGCTGCGGCCTCGGCGGTGTGTCGTAGATTTTATCGTCCGCACAGACAAACGCCCCGATCGTGGGATCGGGGCGTTTGCGGGAGAAGACCCTGGCGATGACCTACTCTTGCATGCGCATGCACACTACCATCGGCGCAGCTGCGTTTCACTTCCGAGTTCGGGATGGGATCGGGTGGTGCCACAGCGCTATGTTCACCAGGGAGAGGGTGGAGGGTCGCGTCGTGTGTGGGATCGATGCCATCGGAGACGCCGGATGGTCGATCGCATGCACGCACTCGCGCTCACGCTCTCATGGGGTTGGGACGTAACAAGGTATTGTCTGAGGTTTACTGTCTCGATGTGCCATCGAGGACAAGACAACTTGAGGTTATATGATCAAGCCGCACGGATCATTAGTACTGGTAAGCTCAATGGGTTGCCCCACTTACACACCCAGCCTATCAACGACGTGGTCTACATCGTTCCTTTAGGGGAGTCGAGCTCCCGGGAGATCTCATCTTGAGGCGCGCTTCCCGCTTAGATGCTTTCAGCGGTTATCGCTTCCGAACGTAGCTACCCGGCAATGCCACTGGCGTGACAACCGGAACACCAGGGGTTCGTCCACTCCGGTCCTCTCGTACTAGGAGCAGCCCCTCTCAAATCTCCAACGCCCATGGCAGATAGGGACCGAACTGTCTCACGACGTTCTGAACCCAGCTCGCGTACCACTTTAAATGGCGAACAGCCATACCCTTGGGACCGACTACAGCCCCAGGATGTGATGAGCCGACATCGAGGTGCCAAACACCGCCGTCGATATGAACTCTTGGGCGGTATCAGCCTGTTATCCCCGGAGTACCTTTTATCCGTTGAGCGATGGCCCTTCCATACAGAACCACCGGATCACTAAGTCCTACTTTCGTACCTGCTTGATCCGTCGATCTCGCAGTCAAGCACGCTTATGCCTTTGCACACAGTGCGCGATGTCCGACCGCGCTGAGCGTACCTTCGAGCTCCTCCGTTACTCTTTGGGAGGAGACCGCCCCAGTCAAACTACCCACCATACACGGTCCCTGACCCGGATTACGGGCCGAGGTTAGAACGTCAAGCACATCAGGGTGGTATTTCAAGGTTGGCTCCACCTGATCTGGCGACCAGGTTTCGACGCCTCCCACCTATCCTACACAGACGAACTCAACGTTCAGTGTAAAGCTATAGTAAAGGTTCACGGGGTCTTTCCGTCTTGCCACGGGAACGCTGCATCTTCACAGCGATTTCAATTTCACTGAGTCTCGGGTGGAGACAGCGCCGCTGTCGTTACGCCATTCGTGCAGGTCGGAACTTACCCGACAAGGAATTTCGCTACCTTAGGACCGTTATAGTTACGGCCGCCGTTTACTGGGGCTTCGATCAAGAGCTTCGCCTTGCGGCTGACCCCATCAATTAACCTTCCAGCACCGGGCAGGCGTCACACCCTATACGTCCACTTTCGTGTTTGCAGAGTGCTGTGTTTTTGATAAACAGTCGCAGCGGCCTGGTCACTGCGACCCCCGATCGCTGTAGCACGCACGTGCCACGATCGAGGGTGCACCTTCTCCCGAAGTTACGGTGCTATGTTGCCTAGTTCCTTCACCCGAGTTCTCTCAAGCGCCTGAGGATTCTCACCCTGCCTACCTGTGTCGGATTACGGTACGGTCTGCGTGACCTGAAGCTTAGAAGATTTTCCTGGAAGCGTGGGATCAGTGACTTCGTCCAGATGGACTCGTCTCGGTGCTCGGCGTTAACAGGATCCCGGATTTGCCTAAGATCCCCGCCTACCTCCTTTCTCCGGGACAACCAACGCCCGGTACACCTACCCTTCTCCGTCTCTCCATCGCAGTCACGCGAGGTGCTGGAATATTAACCAGCTTTCCATCGACTACGGCTTTCGCCCTCGCCTTAGGGACCGACTCACCCTGCGCCGATGAACGTTGCGCGAGGAAACCTTGGGCTTTCGGCGGGGGGGCTTTTCACCCCCCTTATCGTTACTCATGTCAGCATTCGCACTTCCGATACCTCCAGCACGCCTTACGACGCACCTTCACAGGCGTACGGAACGCTCCTCTACCGCGCACACCAAAGGTGTACACCCTAAGCTTCGGTATACCGCTTAGCCCCGTTAAATCTTCCGCGCAGGCCGACTCGACCAGTGAGCTATTACGCTTTCTTTAAAGGATGGCTGCTTCTAAGCCAACCTCCTGGCTGTCTGTGCCTTCCCACATCGTTTCCCACTGAGCGGTAATTTTGGGACCTTAGCTGTAGGTCTGGGTTGTTTCCCTTTTCACGACGGACGTTAGCACCCGCCGTGTGTCTCCCGTGCTCGCACTTGCTGGTATTCGGAGTTTGCCATGGGTTGCTAAGACGCGATGTCCCGCTAGCCATAACAGTGCTCTACCCCCAGCAGTGATACACGAGGCGCTACCTAAATAGCTTTCGAGGAGAACCAGCTATCTCCGAGTTTGATTAGCCTTTCACTCCTATCCACAACTCATCCCCTACCTTTTCAACGGGAGTGGGTTCGGGCCTCCAGTGCGTGTTACCGCACCTTCACCCTGGTCATGGATAGATCACTCGGTTTCGGGTCTACACCACGCGACTATTCGCCCTATTCAGACTCGCTTTCGCTTCGCCTCCCCTATTCGGTTAAGCTCGCCACGTAATGTAAGTCGCTGACCCATTATACAAAAGGTACGCAGTCACCCCGAAGGGCTTCCACTGCTTGTACGCATACGGTTTCAGGTTCTATTTCACTCCCCTCGCCGGGGTTCTTTTCGCCTTTCCCTCACGGTACTGGTTCACTATCGGTCAGTCAGGAGTATTTAGCCTTGGAGGATGGTCCCCCCATGTTCAGACAGGGTTTCACGTGCCCCGCCCTACTCACTTATCATCGACAAAGACCTTTCGCATACAGGGCTATCACCTGCTATGGCCGGACTTTCCAGACCGTTTTGCTAGATCAATGCCAACTTTTGGGCTATTCCCCGTTCGCTCGTCACTACTCAGGGAATCTCGGTTGATTTCTTTTCCTCCGGGTACTTAGATATTTCAGTTCCCCGGGTTCGCCTCGTACAGCTATGGATTCACTGCACGATACCCTTGCGGGTGGGTTTCCCCATTCGGACATTGCCGGATCAAAGCTTGTTGCCAGCTCCCCGACACTTTTCGCAGGCTGCCACGTCCTTCATCGCCTCTGACTGCCAAGGCATCCACCGTATGCGCTTAGTCGCTTGATCATATAACCCCAAGTTGCCTCGGGATCACGTCAAACAACAAGTTTGCTTACTTGCCTCAACGACACATTCAAGACAGTTGTCTCAAACGCTTGTTACGTCCCAAATTTTCAAAGAACTCGAGCCAGGCCTCAACGCCTGTCCGATTCAAAATCGTGTGTGTGCGCAGCATCCAGAACGCTCTTCGTCGCTCTTGCATTCCGCAAGATGGTGGGTCTGGGAGGACTCGAACCACCGGCCTCACCCTTATCAGGGGTGCGCTCTAACCACCTGAGCTACAGACCCAATGTGTTGATCGCTTCGACAGGCAACCGTGTACACGGTTGTCTTGAAGGGATTCGCACAGTGGTGGAGCCAGTCGGGATCGAACCGACGACCCCCTGCTTGCAAAGCAGGTGCTCTCCCAGCTGAGCTATGGCCCCGTCAAACGAGGCGGCCACGACGCGCAGCGTCGCAGCCTGTTTCTGGATGCAGGTAACTTGTGAGGACGCCCGTGACGAACGGCCAAGCCTTCATGCTCTAAAGGAGGTGATCCAGCCGCACCTTCCGATACGGCTACCTTGTTACGACTTCACCCCAGTCATGAACCACTCCGTGGCAAGCGTCCCCCTTGCGGTTAGACTACCTGCTTCTGGAGCAGCCCACTCCCATGGTGTGACGGGCGGTGTGTACAAGGCCCGGGAACGTATTCACCGCGACATTGCTGATTCGCGATTACTAGCGATTCCGACTTCACGCAGTCGAGTTGCAGACTGCGATCCGGACTGAGATCGGGTTTCTGGGATTGGCTCCACCTCGCGGTCTTGCTGCCCTCTGTCCCGACCATTGTAGTACGTGTGTAGCCCTGGCCGTAAGGGCCATGATGACTTGACGTCATCCCCACCTTCCTCCGGTTTGTCACCGGCAGTCTCCTTAGAGTTCCCACCTTTACGTGCTGGCAACTAAGGACAAGGGTTGCGCTCGTTGCGGGACTTAACCCAACATCTCACGACACGAGCTGACGACAGCCATGCAGCACCTGTGTTCCGATTCCCGAAGGCACTCCCGCGTCTCCGCAGGATTCCGGACATGTCAAGGCCAGGTAAGGTTCTTCGCGTTGCATCGAATTAAACCACATACTCCACCGCTTGTGCGGGCCCCCGTCAATTCCTTTGAGTTTCAGTCTTGCGACCGTACTCCCCAGGCGGCGAACTTAACGCGTTAGCTTCGACACTGAGCTCCGAGTTGAGCCCAACATCCAGTTCGCATCGTTTAGGGCGTGGACTACCAGGGTATCTAATCCTGTTTGCTCCCCACGCTTTCGTGCCTCAGCGTCAGTCATGGTCCAGGTGGCCGCCTTCGCCACGGATGTTCCTCCCGATCTCTACGCATTTCACCGCTACACCGGGAATTCCACCACCCTCTACCTGACTCTAGCTCGCCAGTATCCAATGCCATTCCCAGGTTGAGCCCAGGGCTTTCACATCGGACTTAACAAACCGCCTACGCACGCTTTACGCCCAGTAATTCCGATTAACGCTTGCACCCTTCGTATTACCGCGGCTGCTGGCACGAAGTTAGCCGGTGCTTATTCTTACGGTACCGTCATGACCCGGGGATATTCACCCCAGGCTTTTCTTCCCGTACAAAAGGGCTTTACAACCCGAAGGCCTTCTTCACCCACGCGGCATTGCTGGATCAGGCTTGCGCCCATTGTCCAATATTCCCCACTGCTGCCTCCCGTAGGAGTCTGGACCGTGTCTCAGTTCCAGTGTGGCTGATCATCCTCTCAGACCAGCTACGGATCGTCGCCTTGGTGGGCCTTTACCCCGCCAACTAGCTAATCCGACATCGGCTCCTCCAATCGCGTGAGGCCTTGCGGTCCCCCACTTTCACCCGTAGGTCGTATGCGGTATTAGCGTAAGTTTCCCTACGTTATCCCCCACGACTGGGCAGATTCCGATGCATTCCTCACCCGTCCGCCACTCGCCGCCAGGGTTGCCCCCGCGCTGCCGTTCGACTTGCATGTGTTAGGCATGCCGCCAGCGTTCAATCTGAGCCAGGATCAAACTCTTCACTTAAAATTGCAGAAGGCCGAAACCTTCAATCTTCTGAGCGAGTCGTTCCGATCCCAAGCTTCATTGCTGACTCTTGGTTCGTGAACTCTCTGCAATGGACTCGTCGTCGCATCACAGGCGTCCACACAAATTACCTGCGCACACTGTCAAAGATCTTCGAACGGTGCGGAGAGGCCTTCGCCTCCATCCGCGACAGCCGGACGTTTCGTCCAACCGAGCCGCACATCTTACATCGAATTTCACGTCCGTCAACACCTCGGCACGGACTTTCTTTCGGTCCCCTCCCAACAGCGGTCGGGCATTTCGCCTCAACCCTGTCGCGTGGGCCGACCATTATGCATGGGCTCGGCGTGGCCCACAAGCCCCGGCGAGGCGGGAGGTCGGAACATTCTTCGCGGGGCACAGCACGGCCCCGGATGGATTCGCTCGCGGCCGCACGTCGGCGCCCGCTGCGCGGGCGGCGCAGGCTCGCGCGGCCGAAGCGGCGTCTTACGCTGCGATCAGGCGCACGCGGGCGAAGGTGCGCTTGCCGATCTGCAGCACGCCTTCGAAGCCGGGTCCGAAGACACGCTGCGCGTCTTCCACCACCTCGCCGTCGATGCGCACGGAACGCTCCTTCAGCTTGCGGTTCGCTTCGGAGTTGCTGGGCGTGAGGCCGGCGGCGGTGAGCAGTGCGGGCAGACGCAGACCGTCGGGCGGCACCGGCACGTCGGCAAGTTCCAGCGCGGAGGTGTCGCCTTCGCCGCGCACGACCGCCTGCCAGCCCGCGATCGCCTGCTCGGCCGCGGCGCCGCCCTGGAAGCGCGCGGCCAGTTCGCGCGCGAGGCGCAGCTTGAGGTCGCGCGGGTTGAGTGCGCCCGCGGCAACATCCGCGCGCAGCGTGGCGGCCTCGGCCAGGGAAATGTCGAAGCTGAGCAGCTCGATCCAGCGCCACAGCAGGTCGTCGCCGATCTTCATCGTCTTGCTGACGATGTCGATGGCCGGCTCGTCGATGCCGATGTAGTTGCCGAGCGACTTGCTCATCTTGTTGACGCCGTCCAGGCCTTCGAGCAGCGGCATCGTGAGCACGATCTGCGGCGGCTGGCCGTGGTGCTCCTGCAGCCCGCGCCCCATGAGCAGGTTGAACTTCTGGTCGGTGCCGCCGAGTTCGACGTCGGCGCGCAGCGCAACCGAGTCGTAGCCCTGCACCAGCGGATACAGGAACTCGTGGATGGCGATCGACTGCTGCGCGGCATAACGCTTGGCGAAGTCGTCGCGCTCGAGCATGCGCGCGACCGTGTGCTGGCCGGCGAGCCGGATCATGTCGGCCGCGGACATGGCGCCGAACCATTCGGAGTTGAAGCGCACTTCGGTGCGTTCGCGGTCCAGCACCTTGAACACCTGGGCCTCGTAGGTGCGGGCATTGGCGGCGACGTCCTCGCGCGTGAGCGGCTTGCGCGTGACGTTCTTGCCGGTGGGGTCACCGATCATCCCGGTGAAGTCGCCGATCAGGAAGATGACCTGATGGCCGAGATCCTGGAACTGCCGCATCTTGTTGAGCAGGACCGTGTGGCCCAGGTGCAGGTCCGGCGCGGTCGGATCGAAGCCGGCCTTGATCCGGAGCGGGCGGCCGGCCGCGAGGCGGGCTTCCAGCTCCTCGCGCTTGAGGAGTTCGTCCGCGCCGCGGGCGATCTGGTCGATTGCATTCTGCAGTAGGGTCACGTGGAAATGTCCTGAGGGCCGCGCCGGTGCTGGTGTGTTGCGTGGGCGCAACGCGCTAAACCCAGGCTGAACACTGTTAACCTCACGTTAAACGCGCCGACCGGAAAAATCCAGCATTCCCAAGGGTTTGACGCATCCTTTTGAGTGTGGTTATTGTACCACCGACTGTGACGCGCGATCGGCGCCCGGAGTGTGTGTGGACAACAAAGGTTGGTTCGATCGCGCCGCGCGCGCGTCCCGGCGTCAGGCGATTCGCAAGGTACTGCGGCAACATGCGGGCACGGTCATGCCGCCCGAACAGGCAAGCGTGGGAACAGTTGCCCGCCCGGTACTGATCCGGCGCGAGCACTGGGTGCTGGCCAGCCTCGTCGCGACGACATTGACGCTGGTGGCGGCCATCGTGCCGGGCTTCGCCAACGCCACGCTCAAGCCCTACGAGGCCGAAGTGCTGACGCAGCCGCTGCCGCTGCCGCTGCCCGAGCCGGTGGCGCCGGTGGAAGCCGCCGCCGGTCTCATCGATGACGCAATCGCGGCCGAAAACGTCGCAGCCGATGCGCCGGCCTGGCGCACGGTGACGGTGCAGCCGGGACAGACGATGGGCGACATCTTCGCGTCGCTGTCGCTGCCCGGCGCGACACTGCACCGCCTGCTCGACCGCCCCGGCGCCGGCGAGGCGCTGACGAAGATCCGCCCGGGCAACACCTTCGATTTCGACATCGCCGCCGACGGCACGCTGCGCGGCCTGCGCTTCGATCGCGGCGAGAGCGCGCGCGTCACGCTGACGCTGGTCGGCGACGAGATCGTCGAATCGGTGCTGCAGCGCGATGTGCAGTCGCGCATCCAGATGACCGGCGGGGAGATCCGCGGTTCGCTGTATGCCGACGGTGCGAAGGCGGGCCTGGGCAACGGCACCATCGTGGCGATGGCCACGGTGTTCGGCTACGACATCGACTTCGCGCAGGACCTGCGCGTGGGCGACAGCTTCAGCGTGGTGTACGAGGACATCTACCGCGACGGCGAGCGCCTGCGCAGCGGCGACATCCTGGCCGCGACGTTCGTCAACCAGGGCAAGCGCTACACCGCGTTTCGCTACGTGTTCGAGGACGGCCGGGTCGAGTATTTCGACGCCGACGGCCGGCCGCTGAAGAAGAGCTTCCTGCGCACGCCGCTGGAATTCACCCGCATCAGCTCGCTGTTCTCGACCGGGCGCAAGCACCCGATCCTGGGCAAGGTGCGTCGCCATGCGGGCGTGGACTACGCCGCGCCGTCCGGCACCCCGATTCGCGCGGCCGGCGACGGCCGCGTGACGTTCGCCGGCTGGAAGAACGGCTACGGCCGCACGGTGATCGTCGACCACGGTCGCGGCTACACGACGCTGTACGGCCATCTGTCGAAGTTCGGCAAATACAAGACCGGCACGCGCGTGTCGCAGAACGCCACCATCGGTTACGTGGGCATGAGCGGCCTGGCCACCGGACCGCACCTGCACTACGAATTCCGCGTCAACGGCGCGCACCGCGATCCGCTCAAGGTGACGCTGCCCAAGCCCGAACCGCTGCCGCGCAGCGAGCTGGCGCGCTTCCAGATGCAGACCCAGCCGCTGCTGGCCAAGCTCGATCTGCTCGACGGCAAGCGTCGTTACGCCGCGCGCTGAGGTGCCTGCGCGCGGGGCGGGCGTGGACGACGGCCTCTACCTGGGCCTGATCTCGGGCACGAGTGCCGACGGCATCGACGCGGCGCTGGTGCGGTTCGGCGCGGCGCAGCCCGAATTGGTCGCGGCGCGCATCGTTCCCTACGCACCGGCGTTGCGTGTCGAATTGCTTGCGGTATCGCAGGCGGCGGACACGGTCTCGCTCGATGCGTTCGGCCGGCTCGACCATCGCGTCGGGCTCGCGTTTGCGGAGGCCGCGCAGAGCCTGATCGAGCACGCCGACGTTTCGCGCGAGGCGGTTCGCGCCATCGGTTCGCACGGCCAGACGCTGCGCCACGTGCCGCACGGCGCCGCACCGTTCACGCTGCAGGTGGGCGATCCGAACCTGATCGCCGAACGCACCGGCATCACCACCGTGGCGGATTTCCGTCGACGCGACATGGCCGCCGGCGGCCAGGGCGCGCCGCTGATGCCGGCGTTCCATGCCGCGATGCTCGCGTCGCCGGACGAGGATCGCGTGGTGCTGAATCTGGGCGGCATCGCGAACGTGACGCTGCTGCCGCGCAGCGGCACCGTGACCGGCTTCGACACCGGACCGGCGAACGGACTGATGGATGCGTGGACGCTGCGCCACCGCGGCGCGGGTTTCGATGCGGACGGACGGTTCGCGTCCGAAGGTCGCGTCGATGCGGCGCTGCTGGCGCGCCTGCTCGCCGATCCGTACTTTGCCCTGCCCGCGCCGAAGAGCACCGGGCGCGACCGGTTTCATCTGGACTGGCTGCTGGCGCACCGTCCCGACACCCTCGCCCCGGCCGACGTGCAGGCGACGCTGCTGGAGCTGTCGGCGGTGAGCGTGGCGGACGCGGTGCGGCGCGCGCTGCCGGGCACGCGCCGCGTGCTGGCGTGCGGCGGCGGGGTGCGCAACGGCGCGCTGATGGCGCGGCTGGCGGCGCTGCTGCCGCAGGTCGAGGTGAGCGGCACCGCGGCCTACGGCATCGACGCGGATTTCATGGAGGCGATGGGGTTCGCCTGGCTTGCGCGCGAGACGCTTGCCGGCCGGCCCGGCAATCTGCCCGGCGTCACGGGGGCGCGCGGGCCGCGTGTGCTCGGCGCGGTGTACCCCGGTGCCTGAATTCGAACCTCCGCGCGGCGCGGCGCCCGCGGCGCACGCGCCGCGTCCAGCGGCCGGTGCGCCATGAGCGGCACGCCCACGCGCGAGCAGGCGCTGGCCTTGCATCGGGCCGGCCGTCTCGGCGACGCGGAGCGTGCGTATCGCGCGCTGCTTCAACAGACACCGGGCGACGCCGCGATCACGCACGCGCTGTGCGTGCTGCTGCTGCAGAGCGGGCGCGACGCCGAGGCGCAGACACGGCTCGAAGCCCTGCTGCGCATGCAGAACGTGCCGCCGGCGTGGGTGTTGCTTGCGCAGCTGCGGCGGCGGCAGGGCCGCGTCGGCGAGGCACTGGCCGCCATCGCCGCGGCGCGCGCCGCAGGCCTGGCGGACCCCGGCCTCGATGCGCTGCACGGCACCCTGCTCGCCGCCGCGGGCGACGATGCGGCCGCGGAACCGTTGCTGCAGGGCGCGGTGCAACGCCAGCCGGCGCTGCCGGAGGCGTGGCATGTGCTCGGGCAGATCCGTCATCGCGCCGGACGCTGGAACGAGGCGATCGCCGCCTATCGCGAGGCGCTGCGCCGCACTCCGGACGACGCGGCGCTGCATTTCAACCTGGGCCTGAGCGCGGAAGCCGCCGGCGATCTCGAACTGGCGCGCGAGGGCTTCGACGCCGCGCTGCGGCGCGCCCCGCAGCGGATCGAAGCGCTCGGACGGCTGGCCGCGGTGCAGGCGCGGCTGTTCGACACTGCGGGCGAGGCCGCGAGCGTCGCCGCGCTGGAGCGGGAGCTCGGCGGTGCGGCCGCGGGCGACACCGTCGAACCCTTCCTGCTGACCTTCCTGCCGCTGTCGACGGCGGCCCGGCGCAACGGCCTCGCGCGTTACGAGCACAACCTGCGCGCCGCGGTGCGCGGCCAGGCGATCGTGCCGTCGCCTCCCCGCGGCGCACGCGCGCGGCTGCGCATCGGCTACCTGTCGCCCGACCTCGGCCACCACGCCGTCGGCGGGCTGATGCGCGACGTGTTCGCGGCGCACGACCGCGGACGCGTCGAGGTGTACGCATATTCGCAGCGGCGCCACAGCGGCGACACCGCCGACGCGATCCGCGCCGGCTGCGATGTCTTCCGCGACGTCGCCGGCCACGACGCCGCCGCCACCGCGCAGACCATCGGCGCCGATGCCCTCGACGTGCTGATCGACCTCGGCGGCTACACGCGGGGCGCCGACGGCCGTGTGCTCGCACTGCGGCCCGCGCCGCGGCAGGTCTCGTATCTGGGCTTCATCCAAGACCACGGCGCCGAGTGGATCGACGCGCTGCTGCTTGACGCCGAGGTGGCGCCGGATCCGTCTATCTTCTCGCATCGCGTACTGCACCTGCCGGGCACGCTGCTGCCGGGCGGCCGGGCGATGCCGGCGCCTGCGGCCGATCGTGCCGCGTTCGAGCTGCCGCACGATGCGCCGGTGTTCGCGAGCTTCAACACCAGCTACAAGCTCGATGCCGCGGTGCTCGACGCCTGGCTCGCGATCCACCGCGCCGCGCCGCAGGCGGTGTTCCTGCTGGTCCTGCCGCCGCAGACCCGGGCACGCGTGCTGGCGGCGTGGCGCGCCGGCGGCGGCGATGCCGCGGCGCTGCGCTTCGGCGAGCCGCTGGCGCCGCAGCGGCACGCGGTGCGCGCGGCCAGTTGCGACCTGCTGCTCGATACGTTCCGCTACCACGCCGGCGCCACCGCGATCGCGTCGGCGGCGGCGGGTCTGCCCGTCCTGTGCGTGCCGGGCGCCTTGCCGCTCGCGCGCCTGAGCGCGAGCGTGAACCGGTTCCTGGGGCTGGACGCGCTGGTCTGCGCGTCGCGTGCCGAGTACGTGGAGCGTGCGGTGGCGCTGGCGCACGACCGGGCCCGGCTGCAGGCGCTGCGCGCCAGCGTGCACGAGCGGGCGCAGGCGCGCGGGCTGTTCGATCCGCGCCGCACCGCGGCCGGCATCGAGGACGCGCTGGACACGCTGCCGTAGCGCGGCACGGACCGCTCAGTACGCCTGATCGTCCGGCAGGCGCTTGAACGCGTTCATCGCCTCGAAGAACACCCTCGATTCCTCGTCCTCGAACGCGCCGGCCAGACGCGCGATGTCGCCCGGCAGCGGCGGCTCGGGCTGGGTCATGCCGAGCGCTTCCTTGAGCAGGCGCAGGATCACGTCGTTGATCGGCCAGCCGCGTTCGCGCGCCAGGGTCTTGATGCGGTCGGCAATCGCGGTATCGATGTCGCGGACGAGAAAATCAGGCATGGAAGCGATCGGGCATGGGGCGCACTCTTCGACGTCGAACATCCACCGCGCGGCCCCCTGCCCTGCGGCGATGCCACCATACCACGCGTCGGACCTGCGTTTCCTGCGCCCGGCGTACCCGATTGGTTAGCATACGGCCGATGACAGCACCGATCCCCGCGCCGCGCACCGGCCCCCTCGCCTGGCTTGCGCCGTATCTCGAACGCGGGCCGCTCGGCGCGCTGCTGCTGGGCATGTCGTCGGGCTTTCCGTACGCGATGATCGGCGCCACGCTGACCACGCGCCTGGCGCAGGACGGCATCGACAAGAAAAGCGTCACGGCGTTTTCGCTCGCGTTCCTCGTCTACAACATCAAGTTCCTGTGGGCCCCGGTGGTGGACCGGCTGCGCCTGCCGCTGCTGCGGCGGATCGGCCAGCGGCGCTCGTGGCTGTTCCTGTCGGCGGTGTTGGTGATGGGGGCAGTGGCCTTTCTGGGGGCGGTCGATCCGACCGCGCACTTGGGCACGGTGGCGGTTGCGGCGGTGCTCGTCGGCGTCGCCGGTGCGACGTTCGACATCGTGATCGACGCGTATCGGATCGAAACGCTGCGGCCCGACCAGCTCGGCGTCGGCTCGGGCATGTCGCAGTACGGCTGGCGCATCGGCTCGGTCAGCGCCGGCGCGCTGGCGCTGCTGCTGGCAGGCGGGGCCGGCGGCTGGATGCTGGCGTATCTGGCCTGCACGGCGTTTGCGCTGCCGGCGGTGGTCGCCGGCCTGTGGCTGGGCGAACCTGCGCGGCATCGCGATCCGATCCCGCAGCGCGCGCTGTCGGCGATGGTCGACGCGGTGGTCGCGCCGCTGCGCGAGTTCTTCCGCCGCCGCGGTGCGTTCCTGGTGCTTGCGTTCGTGCTGCTGCACAAGATCGGCGACACGCTCGGGCAGCTCACGCTGCGCCTGCTGCTGGACGATCTTGGCTTCAGCAACGAGGAAATCGCCACCTACGATGTCGGCTTCGGCTTCGTCGCGTACCTGGTCGGCATCTTCATCGGCGGCATTCTCTACGCGCGGCTGGGCATGAAGCGTTCGGTGCTGCTCGCGCTGTGCCTGATGGCGATCTCGAACCTGTCGTTCGCCGGGCTCGCGCTGATCGGCCACAGCAATGCCGGGCTCGCGGCGGCGATCTGCTTCGAGAATGTCGCAAGCGGCATCGGCGGCGTGGTGGTGGTGGCGTACCTGTCGGCGCTGTGCAACCTGTCGTTCACCGCGACGCAGTTCGCGCTGCTGTCGGCGGCGGCGTCGATCGTCGGCCGCCTGCTCACGGGCACCACGGCCGGCGCCATGATCCAGGGCATGGGCTACGTGAACTTCTACGTGCTCACGTTCGTGATCGCGCTGCCCGGCGTGGCGCTGTTCGGCTGGATGATCCGGCGCGGACTCATCGACAGCGCCATCGCCGAAGCCGACGTGCGTGCCGCCGCCGATCAGTCGGCGTAGTCGACCACGAACGGCGCGTGGTCGGAGAAGCGCGGCTCGGGGAAGATGCGGCAGCCGCGCAGCTTCGACCGCAACGACGGCGTGACGAACTGGTAATCGATGCGCCATCCCACGTTGTTGGCGCGCGCCGCGCCGCGGTTCGACCACCAGGTGTAGTCCTCGCCCTCGGCGTGCAGCGCGCGGTAGGCATCGACCCAGCCGGTGCCGTCCGCGCACAGGCCGTTGAGCCAGTCGCGCTCGGCCGGCAGGCAGCCGGAGTTTTTCTGGTTCGAGGTCCAGTTCCGGATGTCCAGGCGCGAGCGCACGATGTTCCAGTCGCCGCACAGCACGTAGTCGCGCCCGCTCCGGAGCCAGTCCTGCAGGATCGGGCCGAGCCAGTCCATCACCTCGAACTTGAAACCCTGACGCAGCTCGCCGGACGAACCGGACGGGATGTAGAACGACACCACGCTGAGGTTGCCGAAGCGCGCCTCGATGTAGCGACCTTCCTCGTCGAACGATTCGCGCCCGAGCGCGGTGCGGATGTCGTCGGGCTCGCGCCGGCTGTAGATCGCGACGCCGCTGTAGCCCTTCTTCGTGCTCGCGTCGCGGAACCAGGCCCTGTAGCCGTCGGGCAGGAAGGCCTTGTCGGCGAGCTGGTGTTCCTGCGCCTTGGTTTCCTGCAGGCAGAGCACGTCGACGTCGTGCTGCGCGAACCACGGAAAGAAGCCCTTGGTGGCGGCGGAGCGGATGCCGTTGGCGTTGAAGCTCATGATGCGCATGCGGTGCTGCCCGGTCGGGAAAACGGTGCGCGGATGATAGTGGCAATGCCCGCGAACGCCGCGTGCCGATGCGCCACAATGCGTCCCGCATTCTCCCGCGCGAGACCGCCGTGCCCGAACTGCCCGAAGTCGAAACCACGCGCCGCGGCATCGCGCCGCACGTGCTCGGCCACCGCATCACCGGCGTGGTGCTGCGGCGACCGGACCTGCGCTGGCCGATTCCGCCGCAGATCCGCGACGACCTGCCCGGCCAGCGCATCGATGATGTGCGCCGCCGCGCGAAGTACCTGCTGCTCGACGTGCAGACCGGCAGCGCCATCGTGCACCTGGGCATGTCCGGATCGCTGCGCGTGCTCGCCGCCGACGCGCCGGCGAAGGCGCACGATCATGTCGACATCTCGCTCGACTCGGGCCGCGTACTGCGACTGACCGATCCACGCCGCTTCGGCGCGTTGCTGTGGCAGCCGCACGGCGAGACGCATGGCCTGCTGCGCGGGCTCGGCCCCGAACCGCTGGCCGACGCGTTCGACGCCGATTACCTCGCGGCGACGGCGCGCGGACGCGCGGCGCCGATCAAGCATCTGCTGATGGACCAGCGCATCGTCGTGGGCGTGGGCAACATCTACGCGGCCGAGGCGCTGTTTCGCGCCGGTATCCATCCGGCGCGCGCGGCCGGCCGCATCGGGCGCGCGCGGCTGGAACGGCTGGTGTCGGCGATCCGCGAGATCCTCGCCTACGCGATCCGGCGCGGCGGCACCACACTGCGCGATTTCATCTCGCCGGACGGCGAACCGGGCTACTTCGAGCAGGAGCTGTTCGTGTACGGACGCGCCGGGGAGCCGTGCAAGGTCTGCGGCACGGTGCTGCGCGCGGCCGACTGGGGCCAGCGCGCGACGGTGTACTGCCCGCGCTGCCAGCGCTGAAGCCGGCCGCGCCGCGCCTGCTTCAGGCAACCAGCTGGCACACCGACTGGCACAGCGCGACGGTCTTGCCGTTGCTGCCCGTGACCGACGCCGACAGGAACAGCGTCTTCGCCGTGCGTTCCACCAGGCGCGCCTCGCAGACGATGGCGGTTTCGCTCGGCAGCACGGGGCGCAGGTAGTCGATCGCCATTCTGACGGTCACGCTCGGCAGCGCGATCAGGTACGAGAACGGGCCGAGGGTGTTGTCGAGCGCCGCGGCGATGAAACCGCCCTGCATGTAGCCGAGCGGATTCTGGTACCGCGGCAGCACCGGAAAGCGCATGCGCAGCAGCACACCGTCCTCGAACGCGAGCGGTTCGCCCTGCATGTCGGTGAGGCACGGCGGCGGCAATTGCAGCGGCACGCCGGGCGGCAGGCGGTCGCGCAGCAGCGAAACCAGGCGATCGGCGTCGAACGTCATCGATATTCCTCGATCATGCAGTCATCGCCCGCTAAAAAGCGCGCGAGCCGCGAATGTGTCACTTTTCGACGAACGCACGCTCGAACACATACTCGCCGGGCGTGCCGATGCGCGGCGCAGCAGTGAACCCGCGGCCGTCGAGGATGCGGCGGAAATCGGCCAGCATCTGCGGGCTGCCGCAGATCATGGCGCGGTCGTGGGCGGCGTCGAGCGGTTCGAGGCCGAGGTCGTGCATCATCCGGCCGCTGTCCATGAGGTCGGTGAGACGGCCGCGATGCACGAACTCCTCGCGGCTCACGGCCGGGTAATAGCGCAGCTGGCGCGCGATCGTCTCGCCGAGATATTCGTGGTTCGGCAGTTCGCGCTCGATATAGTCGCGGTAGGCCAGATCGGCCGTGCTGCGCACGCCGTGGCACACGATCACGCGCGCGAAGCGCTCGTAGGTGGCCGGATCCTTGATCACGGCCAGGAACGGCGCGAGCCCGGTGCCGGTGCCGAGCAGATAGAGATTGCGACCCGGGTGCAAATCATGGATCAGCAGGGTGCCGGTCGGCTTGCGTCCGACCAGGATCTCGTCGCCTTCCTTCAGGTGCTGCAGGCGCGAGGTCAGCGGCCCGTGCTGCACCTTGATGCTGAAGAATTCCAGTTCCTCTTCCCAGTTGGCGCTGGCAATCGAATACGCGCGCAGCAGCGGACGGCCGTCGACGTGCAGCCCGATCATCACGAACTGGCCGTTCTCGAAGCGCAGCCCCGCGCTGCGCGTGGCGGTGAAGCTGAAGTAATCGGGGGTCCAGTGGCGGACGGCCAGAACCCGCTCGGTATCGAACGCGGACATGGATCTCGGAGTCGGAAGACGAAGGCGGACGCGGCGACGGCGTCCGTCCGCCTAGTCTAGCGGCGACGCCGATCCGATTCGACGTGGTGCCGGCGGTTCAGCGCGCCGCCAGCGCGACGAACCGCCCCTCGAACTGGCACGCAAGCGTGCCGTCGGCGCCGCGCAGCTCCGCCTGCAGCCGGATGCGGGCCTTGCCGCGCTGGGCATACGTGGCGGTGAAATCGGCCCAGTCCTGCTCCGGCGCCAGCGTGGCGCAGGCGATCAGATCGTCGTACAGCGGCGCGAGGTAGCGCAGGGTCGAGTCCTGCACGTACACATCCACATCCGGGTGGCCCGCCTCGCGCAGTTTCAGCGAGGCCAGGCCCCAGGCCGAGAGCGTGGCGACGGTGGCGAGGCTGCCGCCGAAGGCGTTGCCTTTGTCGTTGACGTTGTGCGCGAGCGGCGCGCGCAGGCGCAAGGCGGTGCCGTCGTAGTCGTGCAGCTGGACGTCGAGCGCGCGCACCGGCGGCATCGAGCGCAGTCTGGCGTCCAGTGCCAGGGCGTGTGGGTGGTCCATCGGTGGGGCATTCCTGCGGGCGATGTGGACGTGGTCACCGGCGCGGGGCGCCGGCGGCGGAAGGGTCTAACGTAAGCTGCGCACATGACGGAGGCGGTGGACAGCGGGGCGGCGGCGGGCCGATTGCACGGCTGGGCGGTCGTGTGTCTGCGCCCGCGCGCCGACCAGCGCGCCGCCGCGGCGGCCGTGCGTGCGTTCGGTGCGCGGCCGCTGGCGCTGCCCGGTTTGCGGCTCGAGCGCGCGCCCGAGCCGCAGGCGGCGCGGGCGGCACTGGCCGCGGCACTGGATTGCGACGATGCGGTGTTCACGAGTCCTGCAGCCGTGCGATTCGCGGCGAGGGTGTTGCCTTTGTCCGACATGCGCAAGCGTATGTTTGCAGTGGGCAGCGGAACGGCGGCGGCGCTGCGCGCGCATGGGCTCGACGCGAAGCAACCGCCGCCCGACGCGATGCACGGCGACGGCGTACTTGCGCTGCCGGAACTGGCGGCCGGCACGGGCCCGGTGGGGATCGTCACGGCGCCGGGCGGGCGCGACGCCATCCCCGCCACGCTGCGCGCGCGCGGACGCGCGGTGCGCGTCGCGGAGGTCTACCGCCGCCTGCCGCCGCGCTGGCGGCGCGCCGAAGTCGCGGCGCTCGTGGGCAGCACACCGCCACGCGCGGTGCTGGTCACCAGCGCGCAGGCGCTGCGGTACGTGCTCGATGCCTTGCCCACGCCGGCGCGTGCGACGCTGCTCGCTTCGGTGGCGGTGGTCAGCAGCGACCGGTTGCGTGCGATCGCATCCGACGCCGGCTTCGCGCACGTACTGCGTGCGCCGTCGCCTACCATCGACGCCCTGCTCGCTGCGCTCGCCGCGGATCCCCGCGCCGCGTCGACGGCGGAACGCGCGTGAACGCGCCAATGCCAAGCCTGGAGGCTTCCGGTAGCATGCCTGTCATCGTTCCCGTCACCGGCAACCAGTGACCGATCCCCTGCCCCTCGAATCCGACGCGATCCCCCCGCCTGCGCCGTCCCCCGCGCCGCGCCGCAGCGGCGCCCCGCTCGTCCTCGTGCTGCTGCTCCTGGTGCTGCTCGCCGGCGCCGGCGCGTGGCTGCTCGTCAACATCAACCGCAGCGCGCAGCTCGACGCCGATGCCTGGCAGCAGGAACGCGTGCAGCTGCAGGAGCGCATCGACGCGATGGAGCAGACGCTGACCCAGCTCGGCCGCGGCCAGAAGGCCAACGCCGATCGCCTGGATGCGTTCAACGCCACCAACCGCGTGCTGCGCGAGGAACTGCTCGGCATGGGCGAACGCGCCGCCTTGCTGGAGGACGCGGTCGCGCGGCTGGCCGACCAGCGCCTGCGCGGCGAGACGGTCCTGCGCCTGAACGAAGCCGAGTTCCTGCTGCTGCTCGGCGCCGAACGGCTGCGCCTGTTCGGCGATCCGGCGTCGGCCATCCAGGCCTTCACGCTGGCCGAAGCGAGCCTGGGCAGCCTCGACGATCCGGCACTCGCCACGCTGCGCCAGACGCTGGCGCAGGAACTGATCGAACTGCGCACCGTGCCGCCGGATCCGCGCCCGCAGCTGCGCGCCGAGCTGAGCATGCTGGCGCAGACGCTGGCCGCGCTGCCGGCATCGCGCGAAGACGAGATCGTGGCCACGTCGTCGCGCGACTCGCGCCTGGCGCGGCTGCTGTCGCAGCTGGTGACCGTGCGCCGCGTGGCCGAACGCGACGCGGTGCTCGGGCCGGTGCAGCGCGATGCCGCGCTGGCGGCGGTGCGGCTGCAGATCGAACTGGCACAGGCGGCACTGGCGCGGCCGGATCCGGCGGCGTTTCATGCCGCGCTGGAGCAGATCGCGGCGTCGAGCGAGCGCCTGTTCGATCGCAGAAATGCCGCCACGGTCGACTATTTCGCGGCACTGGACCGGCTGCAAGCGGCCGAGCTCGTGCCGACGCTGCCGGCACTCGGCGCGACGCTGCAGGAATTGCGCGGCCTGCGTGCCACGCGCAGCATCGGACAGGATGCAGCTGCGCCGGCGGCGCTGCCGGCGACGTCGACGCCGGGTGAAGCGGCGCCGGCATCGACTCCGGCCGCGCCGGAACCCCTGCCGTCCACGCCGCCGCTGCCCGAGGTCGAGCGCACCCCGTCCGACGACAGCGACGGAGCCGGAGGCGTCGAATGACGCTGTTCTGGCGCCTGCTGGCGCTGCTGGCGCTCGCGATCCTCGGTGCGTGGGCCTGGCAGCTGCTCGCCGCCGATCCCGGCTACGTGCTGGTCACGCTGCGCGGCTACAGCGTCGAAACCACGGTGGTGGTGGCGCTCGCGGCCATCGCGCTGGCGTGGCTGGCGCTGCGCATCGTGCTGTGGCTGTTGCGCCTGCCGTTCCGCTACTGGAAGAAGCGCTCGCGCCGCGTGGCACGCGAGCGGCTGGCCGGCGGACTCGTCGCGCTGCACGAAGGCCGCTGGGCGCGCGCGGAGAAACTGCTCGGCCGCGCCGCGTCCGATCCGGCGCTGCGCCTGCCCGCACTGCTCGGCGCCGCGCGCGCGGCCACCGCACGCGGCGACGCCGCGCAGGCCGACGCCCTGCGCCAGCGTGCGGCCGACTGCGGCGACGCCGCCACCGTGGCGCTGCTCGACGCCGAGCGTCTCGCGCGCGAGGGCAACCACGCTGCCGTCGCCGCGCTGTTCGACACGCTGCCCGGCGCCAGCCTGCCGCCCCGCGCGGTGGAACTGCGCATGCGCGCGCTGGCGGCCACCGGCCGCGCCAGCGACGCCGTCGCCCTGCTGCCCGCCCTGCGCCAGAGCCAGCTGCTCGAAGGCGCCACGCTGCACGCGTTCGAGGCGCAGATCAGCGCCGCAGCGCTGACCCAGGCGGCAACGCCCGAACTGCTCGACGAGCGCTGGAACGCGCTGCCGAAATCGCTGCGCAACGACGCCGCGGTGGTCGGCGCCTACGCCGAACGCGCGGCGGCGTTCGGGCTGGAAGAATCGGCCGCGGGCGCGATCGAACACGCGCTGAAGAAGCAGTGGTCGTCGTCGCTGCCGGGCATCTACAGCCGCCTGCCGCGCGGGCGCCGCGCCTCGCCGCTGAAAAACGCCGAACGCTGGCTCGAACAGCAGCCCAACGATCCCGCCCTGCTCGTGGCGCTGGGTCGCCTGTGCCGCGAGGAGCAGCTCTGGGGCAAGGCCGAGGACACCCTGCACCGCGCCATCGCACAAGGCGCCGGCGCCGATGCCTGGGAGGAACTCGGCCACACCTATGCCGCCCAGCACGACGACACGCGAGCCCGCCAGGCCTTCGCCAACGCCCTGCGCGCGGCCCGCGGCGACGCGCCGCAATCGCTTCCCGGGCGCGGCCTGCGCGACCTGATCCGCGACGAGGCCGTGGCGGAGGAACGCACGCCGATGGGCATGCCGCGCCTGCCGGGCCCGGAGTGACGGAAGCTCGGCCGGTATCGGGCGACCCGGCGCCGAATCAGCCGCCCACCTGCGCAATCCAGTCCGGCAGGTTGTAGTAGTTGGTCACACGCGCAATCTTGCGCTCGCGAATCTCGAAAAACGCGCCGCCCGGCAAAACGTAGGTCTGGCCGCTGGCTTTCGGCAGGCCGGCATCGTCGGCCTTGTAGGTGCCGTGCACCACGTATTCGGCCGCGACGCGGCGGCCGTCCTCGCTCGCCATCGCGCAGATGTCGCGCAGCTGCTCGGCGTAGCTTGCGTCCATGCGCTGCAGAAACGCGCGGAAGGCCTCGCGGCCGTGTTCGCGCGGGCCCTGGTTGAGGTCGTGCACCACGTCCTCGGAGAGCCGCGCGAGCATGCCGTCCCAGTCGCGCCGGTTGAAGGCGGCGTAGTAATCGAGCACGAGTGCGATGGCGCGGTCGGCGGCGCGTTTGCTGTCGTTGTTCATGTCTGCCCGGTGTGCGTGCGGTGCGGCGTGCTGGCGTTCACCACGGCAAGCGGTCGAGATCGACGTTGCCCCCGCTCAGTATCACACCGACACGCCTGCCGCGGAATCGCTCCGGGGCGCGCAGGATCGCCGCCAGCGCGACCGCGGCGGACGGTTCCACCGCCTGCTTCAGGCGCTCCCACAGCAGTCGCATCGCGGCGACGATCTGCGCTTCGCTTGCCAGTTCGATGGCGGCGACGTGGCGCGAAATGATGTCGAACGTGCGCTCGGACAGGTGTGCGCGCAGACCGTCGCAGATCGTGTCGGCCGGCTGGTCGACGATGAGGCGGCGCTGCGCCAGCGAATCGTGCGCGTCGCGCGCGCCCTCGGGTTCGGCCCCGACGATCTCGATCTGCGGCCGCAGCGCCTTGCCCGCGAGCGCGGTGCCCGAGAGCAGGCCGCCGCCGGACACCGGCGCCACGAGCACGTCGAGGTCCGGCGTGTGCTGCAGCAGCTCCAGCGTGGCGGTGGCCTGGCCGGCGATGACGCGGGCATCGTCGAACGGATGGATCAGTTCGCCGCCCTGCTCGGCCAGCACCCGGGCGGTGACGCGCGTGCGGTCGGCCTGGGCCACCTCGCACGGGACGACCCGCGCGCCGAAGTCGCGGATCGCGGCGAGCTTGATCCGCGCCGCCGAATGCGGCACCACCACCGTCGCCGGGATGCCGCGGATGCGGCAGGCCAGCGCGATCGCGGCCCCGTGGTTGCCGGACGACTGGGTGACCACGCCACGCGCCGCGGTGGCGTCGTCGAGCGACATCACCGCGTTGCACGCACCGCGGAACTTGAACGCGCCGATGCGCTGCAGGTGTTCGGACTTGAAGAACAGTTCGCATCCGGCGAGCCGGTCGAGCGAGCCGGATCGCAGCACCGGCGTCACGTGCGCGTGCGGCGCGATGCGCGCGGCGGCGGTGCGGATGGCGTCGAGATCGGGATGGTGCATGCGGGTCGGACCGGTTCGCGGCGCATTAGCGTAGCCCAGCGGCGGCGGCGCAGGACCGGCCGGGTCGGCACGCCCCCCTCCTCGCATGCTCCAGCCTCGTCCGTCCCGTGCCGATATGCACATGCACCGGCGGCCCGGGGGACTGCAGACTGCCCGATCGTCTTCCGCCAAGCGCTTCCATGGATCGACCCGACCAGACACCCGTCATCCGCCTCGCCGACTACGCGCCGCCGCCGTGGCGCGTGACGCATGTGGATCTGGTGTTCGACCTCGACGCCGAAGCCACCCAGGTCGAGGCCACGCTCGCACTGCAGCCGGACCCCGCGCGGCCCGCCGCCCCGCTGCGCCTGGACGGGGAAGACCTGGAACTGCTCGACATCGCGCTCGACGGCCAGCCCCTGCCACCGGCCCGGTATCGCGTCGATGCCACCGGCCTCACCGTGCTCGGCGTCGATGCCCCGTGCCTGCTGCGCACCCGCGTGCGTATCCGCCCGCAGACCAACACGCGGCTCGAAGGCCTGTACGTCAGCGGCGCCAGCCTGATGACCCAGTGCGAAGCCGAAGGCTTCCGCCGCATCACCTGGTTCGTCGACCGGCCGGACGTGTCGGCCGTCTACACCGTCACGCTGCGTGCGGACCGCACGAAGTATCCGGTGCTGCTGTCGAACGGCAATCCGGCCGGCGCCGGCGACCTCGACGACGGCCACCACTGGGCCCGATTCGTCGATCCGCACCCCAAGCCCTGCTATCTGTTCGCGCTGGTGGCCGGCACGCTTGGTCATCTTTCCGCGCCGTTCCGCACGATGGACGGCCGCGACGTCACCGTGCGCGTCTGGGCCGAACCGGCCGACGTGCCGCGCTGCCGCCACGCACTCGAGTCGACGCTGCGCGCCATGCGCTGGGACGAGAAACGCTTCGGGCGCGCCTACGACCTGGACGTGTTCGACATCGTCGCCGCGCAGGATTTCACCATGGGCGCGATGGAGAACAAGGGCCTCAACATCTTCAACGCCCGCTTCATCCTCGCCGACATCGACACCGCCACCGACGCCGACTTCGAAGCGATCGAATCGGTGATCGGCCACGAGTATTTCCACAACTGGAGCGGCAACCGCGTCACCCTGCGCGACTGGTTCCAGCTCTCGCTCAAGGAAGGCCTCACCGTCTTCCGCGACCAGGAATTCACCGCCGACCTGCACTCGCGCGCGATGAAACGCATCGACGACGTGCGCCTGCTCAAGAGCCGCCAGTTCGCCGAGGACGCCGGCCCGCTCGCGCATCCGGTGCGGCCGGCAAGCTACAGCGAGATCAACAATTTCTACACCGCCACGGTGTACGAGAAAGGCGCGGAAATCATCCGCATGCTGCACACGTTGCTGGGCGAGCTAACGTTCCGGCGCGCGCTGGATCTGTACTTCGCGCGGCACGACGGCGGCGCGGCCACGGTCGAGGATCTGCTCGACGCGATGCGCGAGGCCTCCGGCCGGGACCTCGCACAATTCGCGCGCTGGTACGACCAGGCCGGCACGCCGCAGATCGCCGTCACCGAAGCGTTCGACCCCGCCACCGGCGACTACACGCTGCATCTTGCGCAGCACACGCCCGCCACGCCCGACGGCAGCGAGAAGCAGCCCCTGCACCTGCCGTTCGCCTTCGCCCTGTACGATGCGGACGATCGTCGCATCGCCACGCCGCCGGATACCGACGCGGCACAGCGTCCGGGCCTGGTGGAGCTCACCGCCGCCGAACACACCCTGCGCTGGCGCGGTCTCGCCCAGCGACCGCTGCCCGCCTTCCTGCAGGGCCTGTCGGCACCGGCGCGGCTGCGGTACGACTACGCCGCATCCGACCTGGGTCGCCTGCTGCGCATCGAATCGGACGCGCTCGTGCGCTGGGAGTGCGCGCAGCAGCTCGTCGCCGATGCCGTGCTGCGCGGCGAGGCGCGCCCGGACGCACGTCCCGCGCTGATCGCCGCGCTCGGTGCGCTGCTGGCGGACACCACGCTCGATCCCGCATTCGTCGCCGAATGCGTCTCCGTCGCCGACGTCTGGAGTCTGGCCGACCGTTGCGATCGCATCGACCTGGACCTGCTCTGGCGCGAACGCGAGGCGCTGCTCGACGACATCGCCGCAGCACACGCCGATCTCCTCGCCGCGCGCTACGACGCGCTGTCGCCCGCCGCACTCGGGGGCCTCGCGCCTGCGTGCATCGCGGCGCGCCAGCTGCGCAACGTGGCACTGTCGCTGCTGACGCGGCGCGATCCCTCGGCGCGGCGCGCCGAGGCGCAGTTCGCGCAAGCCAACACGCTCACCGACCGGTTGGCGGCCCTCGCCGCGCTGCTGCGCGTCGACGCACCGGGCGCAGCGGCGGCGCTGGCCGCGTTCCGCACGCGCCATGCCGACGACCCGCTCACCACCGACAAATGGCTCACGCTCGTGGTCACACGCCCGCAGCCGGACGCCGTGGATGCGGTGCGCGACATCCTCGCCGGCCCGCTCTGGCAGCCGCGCAACCCGAACCGCGTGCGCACCGTGCTCGGCCACTTCGCGCGCAACAATCCAGTCGCGTTCCATCGCCGCGATGGCGCCGGCTATGCGCTGCTGTTCGACTGGCTGCCCGAACTCGACCGCATCAATCCGCAAGTGGCGGCGCGGCAGCTCACCGCGCTCGAACCGTGGCGACGCCTCGACGCCGACCGCGCGGCGCGGATCGAAGCCCACCTGCGCGCGTTCGCGGCGCTGCCGCTGTCGCGCGACAGCGCCGATGTGGCGGGCCGCCTGCTCGGCTGAACGCGCCCGACGCTCGCCCCGACGCGCCCGCGCGCCAAGGGGGTGAACATACGGCAACGCCTCCGGGAGGGTTCAGCACGGATTTACCGCGTGCGCATAGACTGCAATGACCCGCCAAAGGCGGTTTTTTCGAGGGGAATGCAGTCATGTTCCGTTGGATCGCGGCTCTATCCGCAGCGCTGGTGCTCAGCGGCTGCGTCACCACGCGCGAATACGTCTACACCGATGGCTCCTACCGCGACGGGTATCGCGAGCGCGTCTACACCGACGGCAGCTACCCGGCGAGCGAGAGTTACACCGAAGGCGACCGTTACGTGGGCGGCAGCACCTACTACTCGTCCGGGTCCTCGTACGGCGGCGACTACTACTATCGCGAGCCGGATTTCTATTCGTCGTCCTCGTACCTCGACTATCCGTACTACTACTCGATCTTCCAGCCGATCAACAGCTGGTGGTACGACCCTTACTACTTCCCGAGCTATTACTACGGCGTCACCTTCTACCCGCGCAATTACTTCGGCCTGAGCCTGAGCTACGCCTATCCGCACGGCTACGGCTGGCCGCGCAGCCATTTCCACGGCAGTTTCTATTCGCCGTACCGGTACGGCTGGGTCGACAGCTACTACGACTGGGAGCCGTGGTACGCGAACTATCCGCGCTACCGCAACTACTACCCGACGCCGCGTTACGGCAGCGCGCGACGCGAAGCCGAGCGGCTGGCGTCGTGGAGCGATTCGCGCAGGTACTCCGCGCAGGACTACCGCCGCGGCGACGTGCGCCGCACCAGCAGCTACGACGGCTATCCGGGCGCCCGCGGCAATCCGCGCGCCGCCGACTACGGCTCGCGCACCGCGCCGCGCCAGGATCCGGGCACGCGCGGCTTCGGCGTGCCGACCGACGTGCGCCGCACCGGCACCACGCGCAACGCGCAGTACGGCAGCAGCAGCGATCGCCAGCTGCCGAGCCGCGGCTTTGGCGTTCCCGCAGGCAGCTCGCGTGGAACGGATACGGGCAGTGCGAACAACCCGCGCAACGCGACGCAGCGCGAAGCGCAGCGCCTGGGCGACGTGCGCCGCACCGGTGTGCCGGCGTCCCGTTCGTCGACGATGCCGGCACGCCAGAGCCTGCCGCGCGGCGGCTACGTCGCGCCGGCGCGAGATGCGCAGATCGAACGCGCCGAGGCCGACGCGCGCGGCTACGCGCTGCCGGGCACGAGTGCGCCGCGTCGCGTCGGACGGCCGGCAAGCACGGGCGAGGGCTATCGTCGCGAGTCGGCGCCGCGCCAGATCGACGACGGTGGACGCGGCTATGCACTGCCGTCGGCGCCGGAGCGTCGTTACAGCGCGCCGGTCGCCGCGCCGCGCGACAGCTACGCGCCGGCACCGCAGCAGCAGCCCGCGCGCGGCTACAGCGCGCCGCCGGCGCCGCAGCGCAACTACAGCGCGCCTGCACCTGCGCCGCGGCAGAGCTACTCCGATGCGCCGTCGCGCAGCGAATCGCGCGGCGGCGGTGATCGCGGCGGCTCGCGCGGCAGCAGCGGCGGCGTGCGGCGCGTCGGATCCAATCGCGACGATCGCTGATCGCAACCTGCCGACGAAACGACGGCGCCGGAGGAGACTCCGGCGCCGTTTCTTTTGGTTTTTGCGTTGCGTCGCGGACGAGGCGGCTGCCGCGCACCGGCTCCGTGCCCGCCGACATGGCCGCCGACGGGTTGGGCGACGTGCCCGCCGATTGCCCCGCCTATTTTTTCGCGGCGGTCTTCCGCCCGGAGCCGCTTTTCTTGCCGCCGCCGTCCTGCCGGTTCACGGTCGCCCACGCGCGTTTCTCGGCGGTCTCGGCGGAGACGCCGCGTTCACGGTAGCTGTCTTCGATGTGTTCGGCCTGGCGCTTCTGCTTGTCGGTGTAACTGGATTTGTCGCCGCGTGACATGGGTCGCTCCCTGCATGACGCCGGATGCGTCGGAACAAGGTTTGCAAGAGCGGTGCCACAGGCATGCGCCGCCGCCGCACCGGTACGGACGTGCGTCGGCACGCGCGATCGCCGGGCGTTTCGCGGTGCGCGGCTCGCTCGAACTGCATGGCGGCGGCCGGCGGGCGCCGCCGCCGTCGTGTCCGGGCCGGCGTCTCGCGGCCGTGACTTCCGGCCCGTTTACTTCGTCGCGGCGTTGAACTACAAATGTAGTACTACAACCGTAGAGACGCCGATGGACGATGCCGATCCCGATGTCGCGCTGAGCGATCTGCAACTGGATGTGATGCGCGTGCTGTGGCGCGCCGATGCTTCGGTGTCCGACGTGGTGGCCGCGCTCGCCGGACGGCGCGACCTGGCGCACACCACGGTCGCGACCGTGCTGACGCGGCTCGCGCGGCGCGGCGTGGTGGCCGCGCACCGGGACGGACGCCAGCTGCTGTACCGCGCCTGCGTGACCGAGTCGCAGGTGCGGCGCTCGATGGTCGGCAGCCTGATCCAGCGCCTGTTCCGCGGCGATCCGACCGCACTGCTCGCGCACCTGGTCGACGAGCGCGATGTCGCGCGCGACGAGCTCGCGCGCGTGCAGCGCCTGCTCGACGCGCCGCCGCAGACGCCGTCCTCGCGCCGCCGGAGCCGCGGCACGTGACGGCGCTCGATCCGCTGGCATCCGCGCTGGCAACGCTCGCGCTGCACGCCACCGTGCTGACGGGCGCGGTCTGGCTGGCCGAGCGCGGCGGCCTGCTGCGCAATCCAGGATGGCTGGAACTGGCCTGGCGCGGCGCGCTGTTCGGTGCGCTGCTGTCGACCGCGGTGGCCGTGCTCCCGCGCGACGCGGCGCCAGCGT
Organism: Chiayiivirga flava; assembly: GCF_014202825.1. Classification (GTDB taxonomy): domain Bacteria; phylum Pseudomonadota; class Gammaproteobacteria; order Xanthomonadales; family Xanthomonadaceae; genus Chiayiivirga; species Chiayiivirga flava. The sequence continues at coordinate 74,059 of NZ_JACHHP010000002.1, forward strand.
CGCCTGCCGCGATGCGCGCCGACGCCGCGCCGACGGCGGTGGCGCCACCGGACTTGCCGCTGCGGCTCGCAGCGGCGGACGCATCCGTCGCCGCCGGGCAACCCGCGCCGACGGCCACGCGCGACGCCCCGCGGCGCGTTGCGGCACAACTCGCCGGCGGCGTGATTGCCGTCTGGCTCGCCGGAATGACCGCGGCGGCGCTGGTCCTGCTGCGTCAGCTGGTCGCGCTGCGCGCACTGCGCCGGCACACCCGTCGTACCGCGCGCGCCGCGGCGCTCTCGCTGCAGCACGCCGCCCGCGCGCTGGCCGAACGCTTCGGCGTGGCCGCGCCGGACCTGTTCGTCGACGACACCGTCGCAAGCCCGATGCTCCTGTGCACGCGCCGCCTGCTGCTCGCGCCGTGGTGCGAACGGGCGGCGCCGCAACAGCAGTATGCGCTGCTCGCGCACGAATTCGCGCACCTGCAGCGCGGCGACCTGCGCTGGCGCATCGCGCACCGCATCGCGCTGCTGCCGCTGTGGTTCCACCCGCTCGCGCACGTGGCGTGCCGCCGCCTCGACGCGCTCGCCGAGGATGCCTGCGACGCACGCGCCACCGCCTGTGTCGGCGACGGCCGCGCCCTGGCCGAATGCCTCGCCGCGTGCCTGCGTTCACCCCCTCGCCGTGCCCCGCGACACAACGCGCTCGCCGTCGCGATGGCGGGCGAGCGCGGTGCCGTCGTTCGCCGTGTCCATCGCCTTCTGGAGAACACCATGCCCACCGAACCGCTTCCGGCCTACCGCCTTCGCCTCGCCGTCGCGCTCGGCCTTGCCGTGCTCGTGCTGCTGCCCGGCATCGCCATCACCACGCAGGCCGCCGGGTCGCGCACCAGCACCAACGTGCAGATCGATTCCGACGACGGACGCGAACGCCTGTCCTACACCAGCAAACGCGCCGGCCATGCCCTCTCGGTCAAGATGGACGGCCGGATCGAGTTCGCCGACGACGAAAGCGACGTCGTCGCGATGGACGACGACGCCGGACTTTCGATCGAGGAAACCGTCGACGGCGTCACGCGCGAAATCTCCTTCGACAGCAAGGGCGGCACGATCGAGCGCGACTACCGCGTCGACGACGACGCGCACGCACTCGATGCCGAAGGCCGCGCCTGGCTCGCCCGCACGCTCCCGGCCGTGTTCCGCGAGACCGGCATCCACGCGCAAGCGCGCGGCACGCGCCTGCTCGCCGCCGGCGGACCCGATGCACTGCTCGACGAGATCGACAAGATCGCGAGCGACCACGCGCGCCGACGCTATCTCGACGTGCTGTTCGGCAACGCGCGGCTCGACGACGCGCAGCTCGATCGCGCGGTGGCGCAGGCCGCCACGATCGAATCGGATTTCGAACTGCGTCATGCCCTGCAGGCTGCATTCACCACCCAGACGCTGTCGGACGCGGCACTCGCCGCGCTGCTGCGCGCCGGAAGCGCAATCGAATCGGATTTCGAAAGCGCCGAACTGCTGGTCGCGCTCGGCGCCAGCCACCGACCCCTCGACGGCAATGCGCTGGCGGCATGGACACAGATGCGCGGCAACATCGACAGTGCGTTCGAGCAGCGGCGCGTGCTCGAAGCACTGCTCGACGGCAACGCCGGACCCGCCGAACTTGCGCTGGTGCTGGACGGCGCACGCGGCATCGACGGCGACTTCGAGAAAGGCCAGGTGCTGGAACGCAGCGCACCGCTGCTGCGCGGAGCACCCGACGCGATCGCCGCCTACCTGCGCGCCGCAGACACCATCGACGGCAGCTTCGAACGCAGCCAGGCGCTGCTCGCATTGCTGCAGCACGAGACGCTCGACGTCACCGGCGCAACGGCCGCGCTCGACACCATCGCCGGCATCGACGGCGACTTCGAAATGGCCAGGACGCTCGAAGCGCTGGCGCAGGTCATGCCCAGCGATGCGACGGTCATCGCGCGCTATCGCGCCGTGGCGGCGGACCTCGGCGACTTCGAACGCAAGAGCGCGGAAGCCGCGCTGGGACGGACGGTGCGGGTCTACTGATTTCCGCCGCCCGGCGCGACGCGCAGAGCGCGCGTCGCGCGCGGTTCAGGCCGCCGCGCGCTGCGTCGAGCCCGCGCGCCACTGCGCGAGCAGTTCCTGGCGCATCGTGTCGGCCTTCTTCAGATGCGCTTCCTTCACGTGGCCGTAGCCGCGGATGTGCTCGGGCACGCTGGCAATCTGCGTGGCGAGTGCCACGTTGCCGGCATCGAGCTTCGCGATGAGATCGTCGACCTGGGCGAAGTAGTCGACGATCAGCTGCCGCTCGGTCCTGCGCTCGTGCGTGTAGCCGAACACGTCGAAGGCCGTGCCGCGCAGGAACTTCAGCTTCGCCAGCATGCCGAACATCGGCCGCACCCACGCGCCGTATTCCTTCTTCACCAGCTGACCGTCGGCGTTTTTCTTCGCGAACAGCGGCGGCGCGAGGTGGTGCTTGATCGTGTAGTTGCCTTCGAACGTGGCTTCGATCTGGCGCTTGAACACGTCCGAGGTCTGCAGGCGCGCGACTTCGTATTCGTCCTTGTACGACATCAGCTTGAAGGCGTACCGCGTCACCGCTTCGCTCAGCGCGGTCGAACCGGGCACGCGCTGCTGTTCGGCGTTGCGCACCTTCGCCACGAGGTCCGAGTAACGTTTCGCGTAGTCGGCGTTCTGGTAGTCGGTGAGGAACTCGACACGACGCGTGATGCGCTCGTCCAGCGTCTTCGACAGGCGCACATCGTCCAGCGGCAGCGCGATCACGTCGCCGCCCTTCTGCGCGCCCATGCCGGCGGCGTCGCGCACTGCGTCCAGATCGACCACGGCCAGACGGCCCCACGCAAACGCCTTGCGATTCATCTCGATCGCCGCGCCGTTGAGTTCGATGGCGCGGTGGATCGAATCCAGCGACAGCGGCACGAGACCCTTCTGCCATGCATAGCCGAGCATGAAGAGGTTGGTCGCAATCGCATCGCCCAGCAGCGCCGTGGCGAGCGCGGTCGCGTCGACCAGCATCGGCTCCTGGCCGTCGAGCGCGGTGCGCACGGCCTGCACGATGCCGGCCTTTGGGAACTGCATGTCCGGGTTCATCGTGAACGGGCCCGGCATGGCTTCGTAGCTGTTGAGCACCACGTTGCTGCGGTCGGCGCGGATCTTCGACAGCGCCCAGTAATCGTTCACCACCACGATGTCGCAGCCGAGCACGAGGTCGGCTTCACCCGCGGCGATACGCACCGCGTGGATGTCCGCCGGCGTGTTGGCGATGCGCACGTGCGTGGTGACGGCGCCACCCTTCTGCGCCAGGCCGGTCTGGTCCAGCACCGAGGCGCCCTTGTTTTCCAGGTGCCCGGCCATGCCGAGCAGCGCGCCGATGGTCACCACTCCGGTGCCGCCGACGCCGGTGATGAGGATGTTCCACGGCTGGTCGAGCGAGGGCAGCGTCGGCATCGGGAGATTCTCCAGACGCTCGGCCGCGTTCGAACCCTTGCGCTTCTTCAGCTGGCCGCCGTGCACGGTGATGAAGCTCGGGCAGAAGCCCTTCACGCAGGAATAGTCCTTGTTGCAGTTGGACTGGTCGATGTCGCGCTTGCGGCCGAATTCGGTTTCCTTGGGCAACACGGAGACGCAGAAGCTCTTCACGCCGCAGTCGCCGCAGCCTTCGCACACCAGCGAGTTGATCAGCACGCGCTTCTGCGGATCCACCATCTTGCCGCGCTTGCGGCGGCGGCGTTTTTCGGTGGCGCAGACCTGGTCGTAGATCAGGATCGATGTGCCCTTCACTTCACGCAGCATCTTCTGCACCGCATCGAGTTCGTCGCGGTGGAAGAACTCGACGCCGCTCGGGAAGATTTCCGGCTTCGACCACTTGCCCGGCTCGTCCGACACCACGACGATCTTCTCGACGCCTTCCGACCGCATCTGGTGCGCGATCTGCGGCACCGTCAGCGTGCCGTCGACCGGCTGGCCACCCGTCATCGCCACCGCGTCGTTGTAGAGGATCTTGTAGGTGATGTTGACCTTAGCCGCGATCGCTTGCCGGATCGCTAGCGAACCGCTGTGGAAGTACGTGCCGTCACCGAGGTTCTGGAACACGTGTTCCGTCTCGGTGAAGTTCGCCTGCCCGCACCAGCTCACACCCTCGCCGCCCATGTGCGTGAAGGTGTCGGTTTTCCGATCCATCCACGTGACCATGTAGTGGCAGCCGATTCCGCCGAGCGCGCGCGAGCCCTCCGGCACCTTGGTCGAGGTGTTGTGCGGGCAGCCCGAGCAGTAGTGCGGCACGCGCGGGAAGCTGGCGCGCGGCAACGCGAGTTCGGCTTCCTTCGCACGCGTCCACGCGAGACGCGACTCGATGGCGTCGGAATGGAAGAACCGCTTGATGCGTGCGCCGATCACGAGCGCGATGGTTGCCGGCGTGAGTTCGTTGGTCGACGGCAGGATCCAGTTGCCCTGCTCGTCCTGCTTGCCGACCACGCTCGGACGCTCGGACCAGTTGAACATCTGCTCCTTGATCTGGCGCTCGACGAAGGAGCGCTTTTCCTCGACGACGATGATGTCCTCGAGCCCGCGCGCAAACGCGCGGATGCCCGCCGGTTCCAGCGGCCAGGTCATGCCGACCTTGTAGACGCGGATGCCGATGTCCTCGGCCAGCTTGTGGTCGATGCCGAGGTATTCGAGTGCCTGCAGCACGTCGAGGTAGCTCTTGCCGGTGGTGACGATGCCCAGCCGCGCCTTCGGCGAATCGAAGATCGTCTTGTCGATGTGGTTGGCGCGCGCAAACGCGATCGCCGCGTTGACGGCGTAGCGGTGCAGGCGCATTTCCTGGTCGAGCGGCGGATCGGGCCAGCGGATGTTGAGGCCGCCCTGCGGCAGTTCGAAATCCGTCGGCAGCACGATGTCGAGCTGGTGCGGATTGACGTTGACCGAGGCCGAGGTTTCCACCGTTTCGGCGATGGTCTTGAAGCCGATCCAGCGACCGGTGAAGCGCGACATGGCCCAGCCGAGCAGGCCCATGTCGAGGATGTCCTGCACGCCGGCGGGGTTGAGGATCGGCATCATCGCCGACTCGAATTCGCCTTCGGAGCCGTGCGGCAGCGTCGAGGAGCGGCAGGCGTGGTCGTCGGCCGCGAGCGCGAGCACGCCGCCATGCTTTGACGTGCCGGCCGCGTTGCCGTGCTTGAACACGTCGCCGCTGCGGTCCACGCCCGGCCCCTTGCCGTACCACATCGAAAACACGCCATCGACCTTCGCACCCGGGAACAGGTTGGTCTGCTGCGTGCCCCACACCATCGTGGCGCCGAGGTCTTCGTTGAGTCCCGGCTGGAATTGGATGTTGCTGGCGGCGAGGTGTTTCTTCGCCTTCCACAACTCCAGGTCGAAGCCGCCCAGCGGCGAACCGCGGTAGCCGGAAATGAAGCCGCCGGTGTTGAGCCCCGCGGCGCGGTCGCGCATCTGCTGCATCAGCGGCAGGCGCACGAGCGCCTGCACGCCGGACAGGTAGATGCGCCCGTGTTCGCGGGTGTACTTGTCTTCGAGGGTGTAGCTGGTGTCGATCTGGGTGGCGACGGCGGACATGCGGGCGACCTTGAACGGGTGACGGCGCGGCGGCGGCGCGCACCGGGGCTGCGGCGCGACGGCCGGCAGCGGCAACTAGAGCAAAGGATCGAATTGTATCAGGGGACGCCGGGGGTCACGAGGTGGATGTGGACGGGAATCGGGCGGTTTTCGGCTGGAAGCTCGAAGATGTGAACAGCGATTCATTCATTTTGGCGGCGGTTGCCGAAGATGAGCGTTCCACGCGCTCCGCCATGCGTTGTGGCCAGACGCGGCGCGGACCCAAGGCCCTTGGCGCGCCATCGACCCATCGTCATCCCGGCGAACGCGGAAGCGGTTTTCGAAAGCGACGTTGGTCAGCCGGTGCCTCGTGTTGGTTCATTTCGGTTCGCCAGCAACACCGAGCAACGTCACTGGATCCCGTCCTTCGCCGGGATGACGGTGGGGCAAGAGGCACCGTTTTGCCGCAGCGCTGTCGCAGTCCGTCGCGAAACGCGTCGAGTCACGCCGCTGAGTTGTCGAACTCGGCGGCGAACGCATCGAGCCTGGCGTTGTACGCCGCCTTGCGTTCCTGCGTCGCGAATGCCGCCTCGAAGCTGTTCCTCGCCAGCTGTTTCGCATGCCACAGGCGCAGGTTCAGCGCGGCGAACGTGTCGAGGAAATTCTGGTTGATGTAGCCGCCGAAGTAGGCCGGATCGTCGGAGTTGATCGTGACGACGAGGCCGAGGTCCATCAGCTCGGCCAGATTGTGCTGCGCGAGGTCGCCGAACACGCACAGTTTCACGTTCGACAGCGGACACACCGTCAGCGGGATGCGCTCGCGCACCAGGCGCTCGATCAGCAGCGGGTCCTTCGTCGCCTGTACGCCGTGGTCGATGCGCTCGGCGCCGAGCACGTCGAGCGCGCTCCAGATGTAGGCCGGCGGGCCCTCCTCGCCAGCGTGCGCCACCACGCGCAGACCGATCGCGCGCGCCTCGGCGAACACACGCGCGAACTTTTCCGGCGGGTGGCCGACCTCGCTCGAATCGAGCCCGACGCCGATGAACTTGTTGAGGTGCGGGCGCGCCTGTTCGAGCGTCGCCAGCGCCGCATCCTCGGAGAGGTGACGCAGGAAGCAGAGAATCAGTTCGGCGTGGATGTCCAGTTCGCGCCCGGCCCTGTCCACCGCGCGGCGCAGGCCGTCGATCACGGTGGCGAAGGGCACGCCCCGGTCGGTGTGGGTCTGCGGGTCGAAGAACAGTTCGGCATGCACGATGTTGTCGGCCTTCGCGCGTTCGAAGTAGGCCCACGCCATGTCGTGGAAGTCGTCCTCGGTGAGCAGCACGCTGGCGCCGGCATAGTAGATGTCGAGGAAGCTCTGCAGGTTGGTGAAGGCGTACGCGGCGCGCAGGGATTCGACGTCCGCGTAAGGCAGCGTCACGCCGTTGCGCTGCGCGAGGCGGAAGATCAGTTCGGGCTCCAGCGAGCCTTCGATGTGGATGTGCAGCTCGGCTTTGGGCATGCCGCGGAGAAAGCGGGCGATGGATTCGGGACGCGGGGACAGGTCGGTCATGGCAGCTCGCGGATGTGGCGTGGATCGCAGTCTGCATCAATGGGCGTGCTTTTTCCTTTTCCGGGCCGCGAAGTGCCGCGAAGGTGCCGTGACCGAGCCGACGCGTCTCGACCTGCAATCCTTCTCCCGTCGGGAGAAGGTAGCGGCAGGCGGATGAGGGAGCCACGAGATGCGTCTGCGAGGCCTGTCGGTCCCGATCGACGCGCTTCGGAGTGCGCCTTTGGAATGCGCTTGCGTCCAGCGTCGAGCAGGCCTGCGAGGTGGCGCCCTCATCCGCCTGCCGCTACCTTCTCCCGCGGGGAGAAGGAACGCGAGCTGGATGGCTTGCGGCGAAATCCAGTGCCTGCGTGCCTCCTCTGCCGGAAGAAGGAAAATTCCCCGCTCTCGCGTACTCTTGCCGACGATGACTCCGACCACCTTCATCCTCAACGGCAACCCCACCGCGCTCGACGGCGCCGATCCAACCGAATCGCTGCTGCGCTGGCTGCGACGCGCGCGCCTGACCGGCACCAAGGAAGGCTGCGCCGACGGCGACTGCGGCGCATGCACCGTGGCGCTGCTCGAACCGGACGGCCACGGGGCGGGCGCGTACCGGGCGATCAACAGCTGCCTGCTGCCGATGGGCCTGCTGCCCGGCCGCGAGGTGCTGACCGTGGAGGCGCTGGCCGATGGCGACGCACTGCATCCGGTGCAGGCGGCGCTGGTCGAGTGCGCGGGATCGCAGTGCGGCTACTGCACGCCCGGGTTCGTCATGAGCCTGTTCGCCGGTTACCACGGCGGCGAGCTCGGCGATCACACCACCGAAGGCAACCTGTGCCGCTGCACCGGCTACCGGCCGATTCGCGCGGCCACCGAGGCACTTGCCGCGAACCCCGGCGCGGCGGACGGCTTTTCGCGGCGTGCAGCCGCGCCGCGTGATGCGCTGTCAGGCGCGACGCTGGCGCAGTTCCACAGTCCCGTGTCCGTGGCCGATGCGCTGGCGCTCAAGGCGCGGCACCCCGATGCGGTGTGGATCGCGGGCGCAACCGATCTGGGCGTCGATCTCAGTCACTGGCGGCCCGTCGCATCGGCGTTCATCGCGCTCGATCGCATCGCGGCACTGCAGCGGCTCGATATCGATGCCGACCGGGTGTGCATCGGCGCCGGCGTGCCGCTCTCGCGCCTGGAGCACACACTCGGCGACGTGTTGCCCGCGTTCGGGCAGATGCTGCCGTGGTTCGCGGCGCGCCAGGTGCGCAACCGCGCCACGCTCGGCGGCAACCTCGGCAGCGCCTCGCCGATCGGCGACCTGCTGCCGCTGCTGCTGGCACACGAGGCGGTCGTGCACTTCGTCGGGCCGGACGGTGCGCGCGACATCGCGGCTGCGGACTTCTTCCTCGACTACCGCAAGACCGCGCGCGCCGACAACGAGCTCATCGTGGCGGTGACGATTCCGCGGCCGCGAGGAACCAGCGCCAGCTACAAGGTCGCCAAGCGCCAGACCGACGATATCAGCATCGTCGCGGCCGCCTTCGTCGTCGCCTGCGACGACGCCGGGCGCGTGGACACCGCGCGTCTGGCCTACGGTGGTGTCGCCGCGATCCCGAAACGCGCGACGCGCGCCGAATCGCTGCTCGCCGGCGCCGTGCTCGACGACGCCACCGTCGACCGCGTCGCCAGCGCGCTAGACGCGGAATTCGCACCGCTCGACGACCACCGCGCCAGCGCCGGCTACCGCAGGCAGCTGTGCGGCAACCTGTTCCGCAGATTCGTCGCGGAGCACTTCGCATGAGCCTGCGGCACGAGAGCGCCGTCGGCCACGTCACCGGCCGCGCCATCTACACCGACGAGCAACACGAACCGGCTGGCATGCTGAGCCTGTGGCCGGTACAGGCGCCGCACGCGCATGCGCGCTTCCGCATCGTCGACACGTCCGCCGCGCGCGCCATGCCGGGCGTGCGCGGCGTGCTCGTCGCCAGCGACATTCCCGGCGAGAACAACACCGGGCCGATCAAGCACGACGAACCGCTGATTCCCGTCGACACGGTCGAGTTCCACGGCCAGGCCGTGGCGTGGGTGATCGCGGTCGACGAGGCCCACGCCCGCGCCGCCGCCGCCGCAGTGCAGGTGCACTACGAGCCCCTCCCCGCACGGCTGAGCATCGCCGACGCCATCGCCGACGACGCCTTCCACATGCCGGCCACGCGCGTGGCGCGCGGCGATGCGGCGAAAGCGCTGGCCGACGCGCCGCACCGCATCGACGGCGAGCTGCACATCGGCGGCCAGGACCACTTCTATCTCGAAACGCAGGCGAGCTGGACCGCGCTCGATGCCGACGGCCTGCTGCAGATCGTCGCGTCCACGCAACATCCGAGCGAGACACAGGCCATCGTCGCGCACGTGCTCGGCATCCATGCGCACCGCGTGTTGTGCCGCTGCCTGCGCATGGGCGGCGGTTTCGGCGGCAAGGAAACGCAGGCCAATCCCTACGCCGCCATCGCCGCACTGGCCACCTGGATCACGCGCCAGCCGGTGCGGATCAAGCTGCAACGCCAGCTCGACATGCAGATGACCGGCAAGCGCCATCCGTTTTTTGCGCGCTACCGCGCGGGGTTCGACGACAACGGCCTGCTGCATGCGATCGCGGTCGATCTGGTCGCCGACGGCGGCTGGAGCAGCGATCTCTCGCCGCCGGTGCTGATGCGCACGATGGTGCACATCGACAACGCGTATTTCGTTCCACATGTCGAGATCGTCGGTCGCATTGCGAAGACGCATCTGGCATCGAACACCGCGTTCCGCGGTTTCGGCGGGCCGCAGGGCATGGTGGTGGGCGAGGAAATCCTCGATCGCGTCGCGCGCCATCTGCGCCTGCCGGCGCACGCGGTACGCGAGCGGAATTTCTATCGCCCCGCGCAGGTTCCGGACCGCAACACCACGCATTACGGTCAGCCGGTGGTCGACAACCATCTGCCGCAACTGTGGGCGCAGTTGCTGCACGACAGCGGGTTCGCCGCACGGCGCGACGCTGCGACAGACTTCAATGCCGCGCACCCGCACGCCAAGCGCGGCATCGCGATCACACCGGTGAAATTCGGCATCTCGTTCAACAAGACCGAATACAACCAGGCCGGGGCACTGGTGCACATCTATGCCGACGGCAGCATCCAGCTCAATCACGGCGGCACCGAGATGGGCCAGGGGCTGCACACCAAGATGATCGAAGTCGCGCGCCGCACGCTCGGCGTATCGCGCGAACGCATCCAGCTGATGGCCACCAGCACCGACAAAGTGCCGAACACCTCGGCGACGGCCGCGAGCAGCGGCTCGGATCTCAATGGCCAGGCGGTGAAGGCCGCATGCGACACCTTGCTCGCGCGCCTCGCGCCGGTGGCCGCGACACTGCTGCAGGGCGCGGTCGGCGATGTCGTGTTCGCCGACGATGGCGTGTTCCTCGGCAGCGCGTCGGAGCGGCGTCTGTCGTTCGAGGAGGTCGTCGGCGTCGCCTACCACGAGCGCGTGTCGCTGTCGGCCACCGGCTACTACCGCACGCCGGTCATCCACTGGGATCCGGCCGCGGGCCAGGGCCATCCGTTCTACTACTTCGCGTACGGCGCGGCGGTGAGCGAGGTGGAGCTGTGCGGCTACACCGGCGTACACCGGTTGCTGCGCGTGGACCTGCTGCACGACGTGGGCGAGTCCATTGCGGAGCACATCGACCGCGGCCAGATCGAGGGCGGCTTCGTGCAGGGCTTGGGCTGGCTGACGTGCGAAGAGCTGCGCTGGAACGCGAAGGGAAAGCTGCTCACCGATGCACCGAGCACGTACAAGATCCCGACGCTCGGCGACGTGCCGCACGCGTTCCACGTCGCGCTGTTCCGCCGCAGCGACGCGCCGAGCACCAACGTGATCTTCGGCAGCAAGGGCGTCGGCGAACCGCCGCTGATGCTGGCGCTCAGTGTGCGCGAAGCGCTGCGCGACGCCGTGGCCGCGTTCGGCGATGCACGCGCCGTGGCGCTGGCGTGCCCGTCCACGCCCGAGGCGCTGCTGACGGCGATCGACGCGGTACGCGCGCGCTGAGCATCGTCGTGGACGAACGTCTCTTCTGCCGTCTCGCGCAGCGCCTGTCCGATGGCGCCGTCGTTCTTGCGAGCGTGCGCAGCACGCGTGGCGCCACGCCGCGCAAGGCGGGCAGTCGCATGCTCGTGACGGCGACCGACACCGAATTCAGTGTCGGCGGCGGCGCGGCCGAAGCGCGCGTCATCGACGCCGCGCGTCAACTGCTGCGCGGCAACCAGGACCGCGCCGACCTTGCCATCGACCTGACCGGCAAGCCCGGCGCCGCCGGCGTCTGCGGCGGCGCGATGCAGATCGTGTTGCGCCGCTGGCACGACGCTGCCGATCATGTCCGCGCCGCCGACATCGCCGCGCAACTCGCCGCCGGCCAGCCGGTGTCGCTCGCCGCGGCGGACCTCGGCGGCGGCGACGCGCTGGTGTTGCCTAACCCGCGTTTGCTGATCGTCGGCGGCGGCCACTGCTCGCTCGCGCTGCACGACCTTGCACGCCATCTGGACTTCGACCTGTGCGTGTTCGACCCGCGCCCCGACTGCTTCGGCGCCGGCCAGTTTCCCGGCGCGCGCACGCTGCATGGTGGCTTCGACGCCCTCGACGCGGCATTCGACACCCGTCGTGACATCTATGCGGTGCTGCTCAACCGCGACTATGCAGGCGACGTTGCCACGCTGCGTGTGCTGCAGCATCGGACCACCGCATACCTGGGCATGATGGGAAGCCGCAAACGCATTGCCGAAGTACGCGCCGCATTCCCGCCGGACGCGGCGGTGCTCGAACGCCTGCATGCCCCGGTGGGCCTTGCGATCGGCGCCCACACACCGCACGAAATCGCGGTCAGCATCCTTGCCGAGCTCATCGCCCGGCGTTACGCAACTGCCTGACAATCGAAACTGTCTGCAGTTGCTTCCCTTCTCCCGCGTAGCGGGGGAAGGTGCCCGGAGGGCGGAAGGGGGTTCCGCTTTTTGCAGCCGATGCAAACGCCACCACCGCCAGAGCACTCGCTTCGCTCGCGCCCCCTTCCGCCTTCGGCACCTTCCCCCGCTGCGCGGGAGAAGGAACGGCGCACGCTCGCCGCGATTCGAACCGGCGGCGGAAGCTGCTAGGGTGGCGGGTGCAGCCCGCCTCGATGGCGGGCCTGAACTTCGGGAGCGTGCCGGTGTCCGCAAGAGCATCGGAGGCGCGGTCGCGTGGAGAGCGCGGCTCGTGCGGGAAAGGGAGAAACATGCTGATGCGACACACCGGAATTTCACGCTGGATGCTGGGTGCGGCGCTGCTCGTGTTGGCAGCGCTGACACATGCGCAGGACATCGTTCCGCCGCCGGAAGGCATCTACGCCGACGGCGACCCGGCGGCGGTGCGACCGGCGCTGCTCGATCCGCAGGACCGCAACGCGCGCCGGCAGCTCGACCAGGTGCTCCGCACCAACCCGGACAACGTGCCGGCACGCGTGCTCGATGCGTGGATGCAGTTCGAGCGCGGCAGCCGCCCGCGTGCGCTGCAGGCGTTCAACGATGCCATCCGCAGCGCGCCCGAGGGCAGCCTGCCGCTGCGCCACGCGCACTGGAACCTCGGGTGGGCGCTGTTCGCCAGCGCCGACAACGCCGGTGCGCTCGAACACTGGCAGACCGCCGCGCAGCTGCACGGTGGCCACCCGAGCTGGGTGCCGACCACCTTCGCCATCGGCCTGTGGCTCACCGGCCACAGCGAGCGCGCGATCGAGTACTACCAGGCCGCCGTCGACAGCGATCCGGACCGCTGGGGCGATGCCGCCGGCGTGGCCGAAGCCACGCGTGCGTGGGGCGCGAACGAGAAACTCGCCATCGAAGCGGTGCAGGCGGCCTGGCGCAACCGGCGCGACGGCACCGGCTGACCCTCCCTCAGTCGCGCGCGATGCCGAGCTGGCGATCGTGCACGCGCTCCAGCATCAGTTGCGCGAGGACGGCGCCGCACAGCGCCAGGAACATGTCCCACTGCGTGTCCCACACATCGCCCTGCGTGGCGAGATAGGCATCGGCCTCGCCGCCCATGACGAGCGCGGCCCACCACTCGATGAATTCGAAGAACGCGCTGAAGCTCAGGCACGCGGCGCACACCAGATAGAACAGCCAGCCGCCGGGCCGCAGCGGCGTGCAGCGCAGCAGCAACTCGCGCGCGAGGATGGCGGGAATGAATCCTTGCGCAAGGTGACCGAGACGGTCGTAGTGGTTGCGCGAAAGATCCCATGCCGCCGCGACCCAGTCGCCGAGCGGTGTCTGCGAATAGGTGTACTTGCCGCCGTAGATCAGGATCACGCAGTGGATCGCGATCAGCCACGCCAGCAGGCGCGTGAGCGGAAAACGCCCGCGCGTGGCGATGAGCAGCGGAATCGCGGCCAGCACCCAGATCACCTCCATGAACCAGGTGAGCCGGTCGCTGGGCGCGATCGCCGACCACAGCAGCACCGCGCCCACGATCAGCAACAGCGCGATCGATTCGGTGCGCGTGGTGGTGACGGCCGGGGCGCGGCGGCGGAGTTCGTCCATGGCGGGTGCTCGGGGCGGAGGGGTGAAGCATAGGGCGAGTGGAGAGTGGAGAGGAGCGAGAATCGAGTCGCAGCGCGGCTGCGCCCGCGTCTCGGGGACCGGACATTCGAGGGACTCACCTGGCGCGCTCCATCGACGAACGCGTTATCGTCCCTGCCACGTCGCCCCGTTTCTCACGCCTCTCCACTCTGCAGTCTCCCATGCACCCACTCCACCACATCGACGTCTTCACCGACGCGCCGGTTTCGGCAACCCGGTCGCCGTGGTGCTCGACACCGCCGCGATGCAGCGCTTCGCCGCCTGGATCAACCTCGGGAATACACATTGCAAGACCCGGCGTCCGCCCGTTCGCAGCGTCGCTACGCATGGGCCCGATATCGTCTCCCCGCGGGAGAAGGGAGGCGGCTGCCGCGGGCCGCGTGCCGGCGGATAGCGCCACTTCCTAGGATGACGCGAGGCGGCGGCAACCGCATTCCGCTGACCGGAGACGTCAGCCCCCTGCCCGCTCCTGCTGCCGCAGCATTCCCATCAACCCGCCCTGCAACGCGTACGCATCGAAGCCGAGCTTGGTCAGGATGAACGCTGCGGCCGAGCTGCGCTCGCCGGTGTTGCAGTACACGATGAACTTGCCGCCGCGCGCGAACTGCTGCGTGGCGTCCTCGCGCAGGCGGTACAGCGGGATATTGATCGAGCCCTTGATCGCGCGCTGGTCATGTTCGGCCGGCATGCGCACGTCGATGACGGTGGCGCCTTCGCGTGCGAGCAGGGAAGCCTGGCCGGCGGTGAGCCACTCGACCACCGGCGGCTTGAGCACGTCCTCGAACGCCTTCTTGCCCAGGCGCATCAGGCGGCCGTCCTGCATCATCTTCACGGTCGCGTTGCGCGTCGTGTTGGACAGCAGCGCGTCCTCGCCGAAGCAGTCGCCGCGCACCAGGTACGCGACCACCGACTCGACGCCGTCCAGGTGCTTGGACACCGACGCGGCGCCTTCCTTCACCACGTAGAAATAATCCGCGGCATCGCCTTCGCGGATCACCACCTGGCCGGCACGCGCTTCGGTCTCCTCGAAGCGCTGGAACATGCGCTCGATGTTGCCGGTCGGCATCTTGTGGAAGGCGCGGCTCTGCAGCAGGCGGAACACCCAGCGGTTGCCGTCGGGGGTCGGATCGAAGTGGTTGAAGTTCTCGGCGCGGCTGAGCTGGTCCCACGCGATCACCTTCTCGGTGTAGCGGCGGTCCAGCCGGATCACGCGCGCACTCGGCGAAACCACCGTGGCGGTGAAACGGCGCGGCTGCGAATCGCCGAGCGGGTAGCGGCCCTGCAGCGAGCTTGCGGCGATGTTCTTGACCTTGCCGTCCGGATACTCGCCGGAAACCTCGCCTTCGAGCAGGTAGAGCGTGTCGCTGTCGATGTCGCCGGTGCGGAACAGCACCTCGCCCTTGAGGTACTCGGACAGCGCGGCTTCGCCCGCGAGCTGTTCGCGCGTTTCCGGACGCAGCGTTTCGAGCGGGTAGAGCTTGGCCAGATCGTTGGTGTCGAAAGGCATGCGGCGGTTGTCCCCTGAAATGTCGCGCAAGTGTAGTCCTGGCGCGCGGTGGCGCAAGGGTGCGGGTGTCGGTGCGGTGCGGTGCGGTGCGGTGCGGTGCGGTGCGGTGCGGTGCGTGGCGGCGTCGCGATGCATTTGGGCATGCGCTGCAGCTTGCATCCGCAGCATGTTACCGGCGACATCCACCAACGTCGTGCCGGCGAAGGCCGGCAGCCGGTGACGTTGCCTTTCCTCGCCAGGCGCAAACCGAGCAACGTCGCTGGGTCCCGGCGTTCGCCGGGACGACGATGGGAGCGTGCGGCACATCGGTTGTGGCTGCTCGCGCGGAGCGTGGATCGCGCTCTTGTGTCCGGACAAGAAAAAGGCGGCCGAAGCCGCCTTTCCCATTGCATCGAACGTTGCCGACAACCTCACTCGATATCGAGGAAGCTGCGCAGCTGCTCCGAGCGCGTCGGGTGGCGCAGCTTGCGCAGCGCCTTGGCCTCGATCTGGCGGATGCGCTCGCGCGTCACGTCGAACTGCTTGCCGACCTCTTCCAGCGTGTGGTCGGTGTTCATGTCGATGCCGAAGCGCATGCGCAGCACCTTCGCTTCCCGCGGCGTCAGGCCGGCAAGCACGTCGCGCACGGTTTCCGAAAGACCCGTGACGGTGGCGGTTTCCATCGGGGACTCGACGTTCGTGTCCTCGATGAAGTCGCCGAGGTGCGAGTCCTCGTCGTCGCCAATGGGCGTCTCCATGGAGATCGGTTCCTTCGCGATCTTCATGACCTTGCGGATCTTGTCTTCCGGCATTTCCATCTTCTTCGCCAGCTCTTCGGGCGTGGGTTCGCGACCCATTTCCTGCAGCATCTGGCGGCTGATGCGGTTGAGCTTGTTGATCGTCTCGATCATGTGCACCGGGATGCGGATGGTGCGCGCCTGGTCGGCGATCGAGCGGGTGATGGCCTGGCGGATCCACCACGTCGCGTAGGTGCTGAACTTGTAGCCGCGACGGTACTCGAACTTGTCCACCGCCTTCATCAGGCCGATGTTGCCTTCCTGGATCAGGTCGAGGAACTGCAGGCCGCGGTTGGTGTATTTCTTGGCGATGGAGATCACGAGGCGCAGGTTGGCCTCGACCATTTCCTTCTTCGCCTTGCGCGCCTTGGCTTCACCGATCGCCATGGTGCGGTTGATGTCCTTGATGTCGGGCAAGGACAGGAACAGCGCGCCCTCGATCGAGACCAGCTTGTCCTGCTCGGCCATGACCTCGTCGCGGTGCTCGCGCAGGCCCGAGGCCCACTTCTGCTTGCGGCGGATCATCTCGTCCGCCCAGCCGCTGTCGGTCTCGTGGCCGGGGAACGCGCGCACGAAATCCTTGCGCGGCATCTTAGCCAGGCGAATGCACAGGTCCATGATCACGCGCTCGTGGCCGCGCACGGCATTGACCACTTCGCGCAGCTTGCGCACCAGCGAGTCGATCTGGATGGCCGGCAGCTTCAGCCGCAGGAATTCGGTCGCCATCTCCTCGCGGATCTTGATGACCTTCTTGTCCGCCGGCCCGCCTTTTTCATGCGCCTTGCGGAATTTCTCGTAGAAGGACTTCAGGTTCTGCATGCGGCGCGCGACTTCGGCCGGATCCGGGCCGGTGTCGACCGTGGTCTCCTCCTCGCCGTCGCCGGTGTCCTCGACTTCGGCTTCCACCTCGACATCGGCATCCGCATCGGGCACCGCCGCGGCGTTGAAGGGCTCGGGCTCCTCGACGTCGGTGAAGCCCTGCACCACTTCGGACAGGCGCTTCTTGCCCTCGACGTGCTGGTCGTATTCTTCCAGCAGCAGCTGCACCGACCACGGGAAGCTCGCGAGCGCGGACTGGACCTGGTTGAGGCCTTCCTCGATGCGCTTGGCGATGGCGATCTCGCCTTCGCGCGTGAGCAGTTCGACGGTGCCCATTTCGCGCATGTACATGCGCACGGGGTCGGTGGTGCGGCCGGCCTCGGAGTCGAGCGCGCTCAGCGCGGCGACGGCCTCCTCGGTGGCGGTCTCGTCGTCGTTGCTCGCCGCGGGCGCGGCATCGGACAGCAGCAACGTCTCGGCATCCGGCGCAACCTCATGCACCTCGATGCCCATGTCGTTGATCATGCCGATGATGTCTTCGATCTGCTCGGGATCGACGATGTCGTCCGGCAGGTGGTCGTTGACTTCGGCGTAGGTCAGGTAGCCTTGCTCGCGACCCTTGATGATGAGCTGCTTGATTTCCGACTGCTGCTCTTGCTTTTCAATCGCCATGCGGGGCCTGACTGCTTCGTGGAGCGGGGAGAGAACGCGACAGTATAGCGGCTGGGCCACCATCGCGCCATTCGGGGCGTTCGGAGCTGGGGGCGCGCCGGCCGCGGCGCGCGCGAAACGGACGCTTCAAACTGAATAAACGTGAAACGGACCCCGTTCGGGTCGTTTTCCGGTCATTTCGACCCGTTGGCGGTGCCGGGGTTCCACCGCAGAGGTGTCAGGCCGTGAGCCAGAACGTCACCGGGCCGTCGTTCTGCAGGTCGACCACCATATGCGCACCGAAGCGCCCGGTTTCAACCGTCGCGTGCCGGGCGCGGGCCAGGCTCACGAGTCGGTCGAACCAGTGGCGTCCGTGCTCCGGGTCCGCGGCGGCGGTGAAGCTCGGGCGCATGCCGCGCGTCGTGTCGGCGGCGAGGGTGAACTGGCTGACGAGCAGCAGGCCGCCGCCGGTGTCGGTCAGGGAGCGGTTCATCCGGCCCCGGTCGTCGGCGAACACGCGGTAGCCGAGCAGGCGATCGAGCATGCGGACGGTCTGCGCTTCGCCGTCGTCCGGCTGCACGGCGACGAAGGCCAGCAGGCCGGCGCCGATGCTGCCGACGGGTTGGGTGTCGACGCTGACGCTGGCGCGGGTGACGCGCTGGATGAGGGCGATCATGGGCGGATCGTGGGGGTGTGGTCTTGAGGGGTCAACGGGTGGGCGGATGCCCCCTTCCGGCTGCCGCCACCTTCCCCCGCAAGCGGGAGAAGGGATGCTTCGTTTGGCGCATGTGGTATGTCGACCGTTCGGGATTTCACTATCGCCTAGCGAAGCAATCCTTCTCCCGGTTGCGGGGGAAGGTGCCGGCAGGCGGAAGGGGGTCACCCCGCACCCAACCGACTAAACTGCCTCGATGCAAGACCGCTTCACCCTCCCCGCCCGCCTCCTCTACGCCCTGCTCTGGCTGATCGGCCGCCTGCCGCCGCGCGTCGCGCACGCGCTTGGTGCCGGCATCGGCAGCGCCGCGCGGGTGTTGGGGCTGCGCGAAGCCCGCGTGAGCCGTCGCAACCTCGAGCTGTGCCATCCGCAGCTCAGCGATGCAGAGCGCGATGCGCTGCTGCGCGCGAGCCTGCGCGAAACCGGCCGCACGCTGGTTGAAACCGCGCGCTGCTGGACGCGGCCGGCGGGCCACAACCTGCGCCTGGTGCGCGAGGTCGACGGCGGCGCGCTGTTCGAGGCGGCGCTGGCCTCCGGCCGCGGCGTGATCGTGGCGGCGCCGCATCTTGGCAACTGGGAGCTGCTGAACCAGTGGCTGGCGCAGCGCACGCCGATCGCCATCGTCTACCGCCCGCCGCGCAGCGCATGGATGGAGGCGCTTCTGCGGCGCGCGCGCGGGCACGCCAACGTGACCCAGGTGCGGGCCGAGGCCGCCGGCGTGCGGCAATTGTTCCGCGTGCTGAAGGACGGCGGCTGCGTCGGCATCCTGCCCGACCAGCAGCCCAAGCGCGGCGATGGCGAATTTGCGCCGTTCTTCGGCGTCCAGGCACTGACGATGACGCTGCTGTCGCGGCTCGCGCACAAGACCGGTGCGATCGTCCTGTTCGCCTATGCGCGACGATTGCCGGACGGCGGCTTCCGCGTGTGCCTGCGCGGCGCGCCGCCCGGCATCGACGCCGAGGACGCCACGCGCGGCGTGGCCGCCCTTAATGCGGGCGTGGAAGCCTGCGTGCGCGAGGCGCCGGCGCAGTACCAGTGGAGCTACAAGCGCTTCACGATGCGCCCGCCGCCGCGCGACGGCGCCGCATCCGAGCCCAATCCCTATTGAGCGATCCGGCCCACCGCCCGCCGGCGGTCACAGCCGCGCACCGCCCCCGTCCTGAGGCTGCATGAGCGAAACCACGCCCGACCCGAACGTCGCACCCGACGCCGCCCGCACGCACGGCGACGTGCCGGCACCCGATGCGATCGTCTGGGAGCCGCTGCATCCGTACGCGCGTTACGGCATGGCGCTCGGCGCGCTCACCGGATTCGGCCTTCCGTATGTACCGCTCGCGGCAGTGACGCTTGCCGCGTGGGATTCGGGCGGCGTCGGCGTGCTCGGCAAGATGGCGCTGTTCTTACTCGGCCTGGTCGGCGTGGCTGCGCTGTCGTGGCGGTACGCGGTGGCACGCTTCCGCCGCACCCGCTTCGCGCTCGCCGCCGACGGCCTGCGCATCCGGCGCGGCGTGTTCTGGCGCAGCGAAACGCTGATTCCGCGCTCGCGCGTGCAGCACACCGATCTCAATCGCGGACCGCTCGATCGGCAATTCGGCCTTGCGACGCTGAAGGTCTACACCGCCGGCACCAAGCTCGCGTCGGTCGGTCTGGACGGCCTGCCCGACGCCCGCGCGGTGGAGCTGCGCGACGCGCTGGTGAGCGATGACGACGACGCCGTCTGACCCGCCGCCGGGCGCGCCGGCCGATGCGCCGCCGATCGCGCCGGCGCAGGCCAGCGCGGCCCTCGGCGCCGGGCGCGAGCGGCGCCTGCACCCGCTGTCGTGGCTGTTCGTGCTGCTGGCGCAGCTGCGCAGCTTCGCGCTGCCGCTGATCGCGCTGCTGGTGTTCGGACGCGGCGGGGATTCGTGGGAGTTCCTCGGCATGTTCGCGGCCGGCGCGCTCACGCTCGTCGCGGTGATCCAGTACTACACGTACCGTTTTCGCATCGATGCCAGCGAACTGGTGATCCGCTCCGGCCTCGTCAGCCGCAACGTGCGCCACCTGCCGCTGGCGCGTATCCAGAACGTGGCGCTGCGCCGCAACCTGCTGCACCGCGCGTTCGGGGTGGCGGAGGTCAAACTCGAATCGGCCGTCGGCGGCGTCTCGGCCGAGGCGCAGATGCGCGTGCTGTCGATGGCCGACGCGGCGGCGCTGGAGACGCTGGTGCGTGCCAGCCGCGACGACGCGCCGGCGGACGCGGACATCGAGGCCGAGGCTGCCCCGCAGGGCGAAACGCTGCTGGAACTGCCGCTGATCGAGCTGATCAAGTTGGGCCTCACCTCGAACCGCGGCCTGGTGCTGGGTGCGGCGGGCTTCGGCGTGTTTTCGCAGATGGACTCGAGCGGCTTCGGCAACCTCGTGGGCGACACGGCCAGGGGGCTGTTCGGCTATGCCGCGGGGCTGCATCTTGGCCTGCTGCAGTGGCTGGTGGTGGTGCCGCTGCTGGCGCTGGCTCTCGTCGCCGCGCTGCGCTTGGTGTCGGTGGCGCTGACGGTGCTGCAGTTCCACGGCTTCCGCCTCGGCGAACTGGATTCACGCCTGAGCGTGGAAGCCGGCCTGCTCACGCGCATCCGCAGCAACGCGGCATTGCGCAAGATCCAGCACTGGACGCTGCGCGAGAGTTGGCTGTTGCGTCTGTTCGCGCGCCGCAGCCTCAAGGTGGAGACCGCCGCGATGCAGGCGATGAACGAGACCCAGGGCCTGAGCGACCTCGCCCCGATCGCGCCGCCTGCCGTGATCGACGCGCTGCTGGCCCGCTGGCTGCCCTGGCTGCGGCTGGATGCGCTGCAGTGGCAGCCGCTGCATCCGGGCGCGTGGCGTCGCATCGCGTTCTGGCCGGTGCTGGTCAGCATCGCGCTGTGCGTCCCCCTGTGCTGGCGGATCGGCGCCTGGGGCCTGCTGCCGCTGCTGACCGTGCCGTGGTGGCTGTATCGCGCGCACCGCATCGCGCGCGCGTCGGGCTGGGCCGTGACCGATCGGGTGCTGGCGTGGCGCAGCGGCTGGCTCGACCGCCGGGTCTCGTTTGCGGAAATCGCAAAATTGCAGGGCCTGCAGCTGACGCAGTCGCCGTTCGATCGCCGCCGCGGCATGGCCTCGCTCAGCGCCGACACCGCCGGCGCGAGCCCGTTCGGGCATCGGCTCGACCTGCACTACCTTCCCGAGAGCGACGCGCGCGCGTTGTATGCACAACTCGCACCGCAGATTGCGCGTTCGGCGCTTCGGTGGTGATGGCTGTGTTGGCCTGGAAGGCTCATCCCTCATCCGCCTGCCGGCACCTTCTCCCCACGGGAGAAGGATTTCAGACCGGCGCGTTGCGGACTATCGCGTCGTTTCGGCTCGCCTCTAGCGTGCAGCATGGGTTCCTTCTCCCGCCGGGAGAAGGTGCCGGCAGGCGGATGAGGGACGGGCATCGCAATCTTCCCGCTACTCCCGCCAGAACGACGGCGTCAGCAGCACCAGCACGGTGAACACTTCCAGACGTCCGAGGATCATCGCGAACGAACAGATCCACACGGCGGTGTCGGACAGGTCGCCGAAATGCACCGCCACATCGCCCAGCCCCGGGCCGAGGTTGTTGATGCACGTGGCGGCCGCCGCGAACGCGGTGACGAGGTCCACGCCGGTGCCGGCGAGGGCCAGCATCACCGCGAGGAAACACAGCACGTACAGGGTGCAGAAGCCGCCGACCGACAGCACGATGCTCTCGGACACGCGCCTGCCACCCATCTTCACGAGAAACTGGCCTTTCGGGTGCACCAGCTGACGCACCTCGCGCAGCCCCTGGCGCAAGGCCATCACCACGCGTGCCACCTTCATGCCGCCGGAGGTGGACCCGCTCGATCCGCCGATGAAGGCCACCATGATCAGCAGCAGCGGCGCGAACGACGGCCATTCGGGAAAGCCGGTGTTGGTGAAGCCGGTGGTGGTCATGTTGGACACGGTCTGGAAGGCCGCGTGCCGGAACGAGGACGCGAGGCCATCGAAGGTGCCGCCCAGCCATACCGTGAGCGTCACCGCCAGCGTCACGCCGCCGAGGATGAAGGCGTAGGACTTCAGCTCGGTGTCGTGCTGGTATGGCGCCACCGTGGCGCGCCGCCACGCGACGAAGTGCAGGCCGAAGTTCACCCCGCCGATCATCATGAACACGATCGCGATCGTGTCGACCATCGCGCTGTCCCAGTGGCCGAAACTCGCGTCGTGGGTGGAGAAGCCGGCCGTGGCGACGGTCGACATCGCATGCGAGACGGCGTCGAACGGCGTCATGCCCGCGCCCCAGTACGCGAGCGCGCACGCAAGGTTGAGCCCGAGGTAGATCATCCACAGCGCCTTGGCCGTTTCGGCGATGCGCGGGGTGAGCTTGCTGTCCTTGGTCGGCCCGCTGCTCTCGGCGCGGAACAGCTGCGTGCCGCCGACCTTGAGCATCGGCATGATGGCCACGGCCAGCACCACGATGCCCATGCCGCCGTAGAAATTGAGCGATTGCCGGTAGAACAGCACGCTGCGCGGCAGCGCATCGAGCCCGACGATGGTGGTGGCGCCGGTGGTGGTGAGCCCGGACACGGCCTCGAACACCGCGTCGACGTAGGAGAGGTAGGGCGGCGCCAGCGTGAACGGCAGTGCCGCCACCAGCGAGGCCAGCACCCATGCGCCGGTGGTGATGAAGAATCCGTCGCGCAGGCGCAGCTCGTAATGCACGCGGCGCACCGGCCACCACAGCACGAAGCCGATCGCGGCGGCGGCGAGGAAGCTGTCGAGGAAGGCCTGCGCGGTGTGTTCGTCGAACGCGAGCGCCAGCGCCAGCGCAGGCAGCGAGAACAGCGACGACAGCCCGACGAGCGCGCCCAGGATGCGCTGGATCGCCTTGAACCGCATGCTCATGCCGCGCGCCCCGCCGTGCGGCGCCGCGGCGCGGTGCTCAGATCCACGTTGCGTCCGCCCGGAACAAGGCTTCCACCTGCGGCAGCTGGCGCTTGTCCATCAGGAACACGATCACGTGGTCGTTCGGTTCCACGATCACGTCGTGGTGTGCGATCAGCAGCTTCTCGCCGCGCACGAGGCCGCCGATGGTCGCGGCCGGCGGCAGCTCCAGTTCCTCGATACCGCGCCCGATCACCTTCGAGGTGCGGCGGTCGCCCACCGCCACCGCCTCGATCGCCTCGGCCATGCCGCGCCGCAGGCTGTGCACGCGCACCATCGTGCCCTGGCGGATGTAGGTCAGCAGCGCACCGAGCGTGACCTGCTGCGGGCTCACCGCGATGTCGATGCTGCCGCCTTCGACCAGCTCCGCGTACGCCGGCCGGTTGATCAGAGAAATCACGCGCGGACAGCCCATACGCTTGGCCAGCATCGCGGAAAGGATGTTGGCCTCGTCGTCGTTGGTGAGCGCGCAGTAGACGTCCGTCTGGTCGATGTTCTCCTCGCGCAGCAGGTCCTCGTCGGCGCAGTCGCCGACCAGCACGATGGAGTTGGTCAGGTCCTCGGCGATGCTCTTGGCGCGTTCGCGCGAGCGTTCGAGGATCTTCACGCTGAACTGCGCTTCGAGCGTCTTGGCGAGCGAGCGGCCGATGTTGCCGCCGCCGGCGATGAAGATGCGCTTCACCGGCTTCTCCTGCCGCCGCAGCTCGGCCATCACGGTGCGGATGTTGCGACGGTCGGCGAGGAAGAAGACCTCGTCGTCGACCTCGATCACGGTGTTGCCCTGCGGCAGGATCGGCGCGCCGGCGCGGAAGATCGCGGCCACGCGTGCGTCGACGCCGACCGGCAGGTGCGCGCGCAGCTCCTTGATCTGGTGCCCGACCAGCGCGCCGCCGAGCACCGCGCGCACCGCCACCAGCTGGGCGCGGCCGTCGGCGAAATCGAGCACCTGCAGCGCGCCCGGGTATTCGATGAGGCGCTGCACGTGCTGGCACACGAGCGCCTCGGGGCTGATCGCCACGTCCACCGACGAGCGCCCGCGGTGAATCAGTTCCGGATGCTGCAGGTATTCCATCTCGCGCAGGCGCGCGATCTTGGTCGGCGTCTTGAACACCGTGTCGCAGACCTGGCACGCGATGAGATTAACCTCGTCGCTCGAGGTGACCGCGATGACGAGATCGGCATCCTCGGCCCCCGCATGCCCGAGCACGCTCGGCAGCGAGGCGTGCCCGACCACGGTGCGCAGGTCCAGCCGCTCGGCGAGATCGCGCAGCCGGCCGACGTCGACATCGACCACGGTGATGTCGCTGTTTTCCGACGCGAGCGCGGCGGCGACGGACGAACCGACCTGCCCCGCGCCGAGGATGAGGATCTTCACGGGCCCCGGCCGATCGACGTGCGCATCGCGCGAGCGGCAGTCCGATGCGACAAGAACGCAGCGGCAATCACGCTACGCATCCTTCGACGATTTCGCGTCGATGCCCAGGTCGCGCAGCTTGCGATACAGATGGGTGCGTTCCATGCCGCTCATTCTAGCGAGCTTGCCGACGCTGCCGCCGGCCTGCGCGAGCTGCCGCAGCAGATACGCACGCTCGAAGTTGTCGCGCGCCTCGCGCAGCGGGAGCGCGGTGTCGATCGGGAAGCCGCCGTCCACCGACGGCTCCGGCGCGCGCGCGGGCGCGGCGCCGCCGAGGGCCGGATCGAGTTCGTCGAGCGCCACCTCGCCGCTGCCGAGCACCGCCAGCCGCTGCGCCAGCGCGCGCACTTCGCGCACGTTCCCGGGCCAGTGGTGCGCGCCCAGGCGCTGCAGCACGGCCGCACCGAAACGGCGCGGCGGCAGGCGGTCGCGGGCGGCGTAGAACGCGGCGAAGTGTTGCACCAGCGCCGGGACGTCGCCGAGCCGCTCGCGCAGCGGCGGCACGCGGATCGGCAGCACGTTGAGCTGGAAATAGAGTTCGTCGCGCAGCGTTCCGGCGGCGCGCTGGGCCTCCAGGTCGTGCGCGCTGGCGGCGACCACCCGCACGTCCAGCGGCAGCGGCGTGCGGCCACCGAGGCGCAGCAGCTGCCGCCGCTCGAGCACGCTGGACAGGCGCAGCTGCAGTTCCGCGCCGAGTTCGGCCACCTCGTCCAGATACACGGTGCCGCCTTGCGCCTGTTCGAGCAGACCGGCCGAGATGCCGCCGTCGCCCTCGCTGCCGAACAGGGTGACGGCGGCCTGCTCGTTCGGGATGGCGCCGGCGGCGACGGTGACGAAGGCGCGGTCGCGCCGTGCGCTGCGTCCGTGCATCCACCGTGCCAGGGCTTCCTTGCCGGTGCCCGGTTCGCCGCGCAGCAGGATGGGCGCATCGTGGTCCGCCACGCGTTCGAGCTGGACCAGCAGCTGCCGCAGGGCGGGCGACTGCCCGGTGGGTTCGAACTGCGGCTGCACCTGCCGGCGCAGCTCCAGATTCGCGGTACGCAGCGTCTGCGCCTCGAGCGCGCGTTCGAGCGTGATCAGCAACTTGGCCAGCGCCAGCGGCTTCTCGATGAAATCGTAGGCGCCCAGGCGCGTGGCCTCGACGGCGGTCTCCACCGTGCCGTGCCCGGACATCATCACCACCGGTTGCGGCAGCGGCCCGGCCGCCACCCACTCGCGCAGCAGCGCGATGCCGTCGGTGCCGGGCATCCAGATGTCGAGCAGCACCGCGTCGAATGGCACGCCGGCGCCGGCCAGCGCGGCGCGCGCCTCGGCCGCGTCCGCCGCCAGCGCGACCGCGTAGCCCTCGTCCTCGAGGATGTCGCGCACGCCGCTGCGGATATCGGGTTCGTCGTCGACGACGAGGATGCGGGCGGCAGGACGGGCGGTTGCGGACATCGGACATCGGGCCTGAACGGGCGTCTAGTCTGCGTTCGTTGCGCGGGACCGACAAGGGCGGCGATTCGTCGCACGCGGTGTAGACTGCGCCCCATCGAGCGTTCAGACGGGGGCTGATAGCGTTCGGCCGTTTTTTACGTCCGGATTCCCCATGCCCGCCGTGCCCGCGTCCGTCAGCCTGGTCGTCACCACCTACAACTGGCCCGAGGCGCTCGCCTTCGTGCTCGACAGCGCGCGTCGGCAAAGCCGCCTGCCGGACGAGGTGCTGGTGGCCGACGACGGCTCCGGCGAGCCCACGCGCGCGGCGCTGCAGGCCGCGGCAGTCGACTTTCCGGTGCCATTGCGGCACGTGTGGCAGCCCGACGACGGTTTCCGTGCCGCGCGGTCGCGCAATCGCGCCATCGCCGCGGCGCGGAGCGACTACGTCGTGATCCTCGACGGCGACATGGTCATGCACCGGCATTTCATCGCGGACCATCTGGCTGCGGCCAAACCCGGTACGTTCGTGCAGGGCTCGCGCCTGTTCGCCGGGCCGGACGCGTCGGCACGCATGCGCCGCGAACGCATCTTCGAGCCCGGCCTGCTGTTTCCCGATCTCAAACGGCGCCGCCACACCCTGCGCGTCCCGCTTCTTGCCAGGCTGCAGCTTGCGATCAGCCAGAAAACGAGCCCGGCCTGCATCAAGAGCTGCAACCAGGGTTACTGGCGCGCCGATCTGCTGCGCGTCAACGGCTTCGACGAGCGCATGCAGGGCTGGGGACGCGAGGACGACGAGATCGCCGCACGCCTGTTCCATTGCGGCATCCCGCGCCGCCTGCTGCGTTACGGCGGCCTCGCCACGCACCTGCACCACACCGTGCGGCACGACGACGGTGCCAGCCCGAACGATGTCTATCTCGCCGACACCCGGGCGCGCCGCCTGACGCGTTGCGAGTCCGGCATCGACGGGCACCTGGCGGAGTTCGAACGCGCGCCGCCGGCCGACCTGCGCGACCGTGCCGCGCTCGAGGTTCCGCTGTCCTACAGCGGCATCGAACCGCTGCACGCCCGCGCCGCCGCCCTGTAGCCGTACGGTCGCCATCGTTCCGCCGCGCGGCGCTTGCCGGACGCCGCGCTCCGACCGCAAGCTCCGATCCCATGGCCACACCCGCGCCGCTGAGCGCCTGCATCGTCGCATTCAACGAAGCCGATCGCATCGCCGCGTGCCTGGCGTCGCTGGCGTTCTGCGACGAAATCGTCGTGGTCGATTCGCACTCGACCGACGCCACCCGCGAGATCGCCGCCGCGCACGGCGCACGCGTGATCGTGCGCGACTGGCCGGGCTACCGCGCGCAGAAGCAGTTCGCGCTCGAAGCCTGCGCGCACGACTGGGTGCTGAGCCTGGACGCCGACGAGGTCGTGAGCGACGCGTTGCGGCGGGAGGTCGAAGCGGTCCGCGCGCGCGGTTTCGATGCCGGCACCGCGGGCTATTCGATGCCGCGCTGCACCGAATATTTCGGCCGCATGATCCGGCACGGAAGCTGGTACCCGGACCGCAAGCTGCGCCTCGTGGACCGTCGCCGCGCGCGCTGGGGCGGCCGCGAAATCCACGAGAAGATGGTCGCCGACGGCCCGGTGACGGCGCTGTCAGGCGACATCGAGCACCATTCGTACCGCGATCTCGCCGACCAGATCGCGCGGCTGGAACGATACGCCGAACTGATGGCGCGCGCGCTGCACGCGGAGGGCCGCCGCGCACGCTGGTGGCACCTGGCGTTGAGCCCGCTGTGGCGCGGCTTCCGCGATCTGGTGCTCAAGCGCGGACTGCTCGAAGGCTGGCGCGGATTCGCGATCGCCTGCATCGAGATGAACTACGTGCGGCAGAAATTCCTCAAGCTGTGGCTGCTCGAGCGCGGTCTGCCGATCAGCGCGCGGGATCGCCTGCCGCCGGGCGGCACGACACCGTGACCGCCTCCATCCCGAACACCCACCAGGTGCGGCGATTGGCCTGACCCACGCGCACGGCGCGCGCGGGATCGACGCAGTCGCCCATCGCGGTTTCCTGGATCAGCACGCGACGCGACGACGGCGCCTCCGCGAGCCACGCGATGGCGGCACGCTTCTGCTCGCGGAACGGGCGCTTGAAGCCGAACGTCGTCGCCGGCCGATCGGCCTGCAGCAGGTTCTGCTCGCGCCAGGCAACCAGACCCAGCTCGGCGTCGGGGCCGATCAGGCGTCCCACGTCCTGCATCAGTTCGCGTGCCGAACTGCTCGCGTCGAGCATCGGCTGGGCCCACAGGCCCACCACGCACCAGGCCAGCGTCAGCGAACACAGCAAGGCCGCGATCGCACGGCGCGGCCGGAACCACGCGGCGCACGCGAGCACGGCCGCACCCAGCGTGGCGAGCATCCACCACGGGGCGTAGAAGTCGGCGGCGAAGCCACGCTCGAGCGCGAGACGCGACTCGAAGCGCGGTTCGCCCAGCAATGCGGCCGTGCCCGCCGCCAACGGCACCAACCCGAACAGCACGACAAAGCCGAAGACGAGCCAGCGCAACGCACGCTTGCGCAGCAGCCCCGGCAGCAGCGGCCCGAGCGCCACGCAGAACATCGGCAGCGCCGGCAGGATGTACAGATCGCGCTTGCCGTCGGGAATCGAGAAAAACAGCAGCACCAGCAGCACCCACGCGAGCGGCAGCAGCGTGCGCGCATCGCGGCGGCGCAGGCGCCGCCACCACGCCGGCAGCGCCCACGGCAGCGCCAGCACCAGCGGCATCCACATCGTCAGGGCGACCTGGACGAAATACCACGCAGGCTGGTGGTGATCCCAGGATTTTGCGTAGCGCTCCGCGGTCTGGCGCAGCAGGATGTCGTCGGCGTAGGCGTGCAGCGCGGGATCGTCGCTGCGCCAGACGGCGAGCAGCATCGGCAGCAACCACAGCGCCGCCGCGGCGACGAACAGCAGCGGCGCGGCCACCCAGGCATGGCCGCGCGCGGCCGGCGCGAGCCCGCGCCAGCCGCGCCAGCGCGCGAACAGGTACGGCAGCCCCATCAACAGCGCGATCGCGCCGACGCCCTTGGTGATGGTGCCGAGCCCGGCCGCGAACCAGCCCAGATACAACCGCCGCGTGTCCGGTCCGAGCAGGAAATGCTGCAGCAGCCCCCAGTTGGCGAGCGTGATGAAGAACACCACCACCGGATCGATCTGCGCCTTCTTGAACTGCCACGCGAACTGCAGCGCGAACAGCAGCGCGTAGCCGCCGTACAGCCCGATGCTGTGGCCGCGCAGCCGGCGGCCGATGTCGTAGGTCAGCCACAGCGTGCCGAGCGCAGCCAGCAGCGACGGCAGCAGAAAGGCGATGCGCCACTCGCGCAGCACGCTGTAGGCGGCCGCCTGCAGCCACATGAACATCGGCGGCTTGTCCGAGTACAGCTCGTCGCCGCGATGCGGGAAGAGCCAGTCGCCGCTTTCCACCATCGTGCGCGCGACGAGCGCGAAACGCGGTTCGTCCGCCGGCCACGGATCGCGCAGCCCGATGCCGCTTCCGACCACCAGCAGCGCCAGGCCGAAGAAGATCCACAGGTCGCGGCGGGTGTGTCGAGTGATGAGCTGCATGGTGGCGACGCAGGTCAGGCCAGCGGCAAGCGTAGCGCGAAGCGGGCGCCGCCTTCGGGCCGGCTGGAGGCATCGAGCCGTCCGCCGTGTTCCTGCGCGATCTTCGCCACGATCGCCAAGCCGAGCCCGCTGCCGCGCGCCTTGGTGCTGCGGTACGGCTCGAACCAGCCGGCATCGAAGCCGTCGGGCAGGCCCGGACCGTCGTCGCTGACGGCCAGCTCGACGTAGCCGCGCCCGCCGTCGTCGATGCGGCGCGTGCTCAGCGCGATGGTGGCAAGGGTGCGGCTTGCGGCGGCTTCGATCGCGTTCTTGACCAGGTTGTGCAGCACCTGGCGGATCCGCCCCTGGTCGGCGGTGACGCGCGGCAGGCCCGGGTCGAACTGCCGCAGCAGGCGCAGCCGGCCGTCGTGTTCGTACAGGTCGAGCACCTCGCCCGCGATCGCGTTCAGATCGAGCGGCGCGAGCTGCAGCGTCGGCGGCCGCGCGTAGTCGCCAAAGCCGTTGACCATCGTCTTGAGGGCGTCGACCTGGGCCACGATGGTGTGCGTGGCGCGGTCGAGAATGTCGGCGTCCTCGGCATCGAGCTTGGGCAGCACGCGCCGTCGCAGGCGCTCGGCCGCAAGCTGGATCGGTGTCAGCGGATTCTTGATCTCGTGCGCGAGGCGCCGCGCGACCTCCGCCCACGCCGCATCGCGACGCGCGCGGTCGATGACCGTGGTGTCGTCGAACACCGCCACGGCGCCGGCATCGGGCAAACGCGCGCCGCGCAGCAGCAGCACGCGCCGCTCGCCGTCGATGTCGAGCGCGACCTCGTCGCGCCACTCGCGGCCGCCTTCGCGCAGGCGCTGCAGCAGCGGATCGACGAGCCCGCCGACATGCGGCTGCAGCCGACGCAACTGCGCGAGCGGAAAGCCCAGCGCGCGATCCGCATCGAGCCCGAGCAGCGTGCGTGCCGCGGCGTTGGCGCTGCGCAGCTGCAGTTCGCCGTCCACCACCACGACCCCGGACGACAGATGCGCCAGCACGGTTTCGAGGAAGGCGCGCTGCCGTTCGGTTTCCTCGGCGCTGCTGCGCGCGCGCGCACTGGCAAGATCCAGCTCGCGCGTCATGCGGTTGAACGACTGCACGAGAAAGCCGAGTTCGTCGTCCTGGCCCTCGGGCAACTGTGCGTCGTAGCGGCCTTCGGCGACGTGGCGGGTGGCCGCCGCCAGCCGCCCGATCGGCGACACCAGGCGCCGCGCGAGCCCGAACGCGACCAGCACCGCCGCCAGCAGCGACAGCAGCAGCACGAAGGTGAGGATCAGCGTGAACGCGAGCTTGAGCGATTCGCGCAGGAACAGCGCGCGCTCCTGCGCGTACACCGCGCTTTCCACGCGCAGCGCCTGCGCCGCGGCGTCGCCCGGCAGCGGGAACAGCGCCTGCAGCATCGCATCGTCGTCCAGACGCTGCAGCACGCGGATGCGCATGCCGCCAGCGGCGGTCTCGGCCGCGGCATAGACGCCGCGGTTGGCCAGCTCCAGGCGCACGTCGTCGTCCGGTGGCGCCGGTTCCAGCAGCGCGGGCTCGGCGGCGGCGAGCGCGCGCACACGCCCGTCCGCGCCGAACACGGTCAACTGCAGCGCAGCGCTGCGATCGAGCGCATCGTCGAGCTGCAGATCGGTGACCGACGGGTCGATCTCCTGCGCCAGGTCGGCGATGCGTTCGCTCGCCATCGCCACCCGGTCGTCGAGGTAGCGTTGCCCGAGCGCGAGTGCGTCGCGCAGCGCCTCGGCGCTGTTGGCGGGAAACCACGAATCCACCGTGACGTTGATGAAGCGCACGCCGAAGCCGTACACCAGCAGCAGCGGCGGCAGCGAGAGCAGCACCAGC
The DNA here is from genome assembly GCF_014202825.1 of Chiayiivirga flava. Classification (GTDB taxonomy): domain Bacteria; phylum Pseudomonadota; class Gammaproteobacteria; order Xanthomonadales; family Xanthomonadaceae; genus Chiayiivirga; species Chiayiivirga flava. The sequence continues at coordinate 105,534 of NZ_JACHHP010000002.1, forward strand.
AGCAACAGCAGGCGGCGCGTCAGCCGTGCGCCCGGGGTGCCGCTGCGCAGCTGGCGGCGCAAGCGCCACAGGCGCTGCATGATCGCCAGCGCCAGCAGCGCCAGCGCCAGCGCCGCTGCGACGAACACGTACGGGTAGTAGCCCGCGTAACGCGCGCCGAGGCCTTCGGCGTCCGCGGCCAGGTACATCGCGGCCAGCAGCAGCACGATCAGCGCCGCCGGCGCGATCACGCGCCGCACGAGGCGGACTACGCGCGCGGCGAGATGCTGGGCCATGCGACCGGCGGCGACACCATGCGCCATTGATCCGAGGACAGGAACGCGGGAAAGCGCAGCGGCGTCGGCAGCGACGTCAGGTCGAGCGCCACCGCGAGGGTGCCGCTGCAATCGGTTTTCGGCAGCGCGCGCAGCGGCAGGCGCACCCGATCGAGCGCGGCGAACAGCGCGCCCGAGCGCGCGAAGCGACGCACCGCCGGGTTCCCGTCCTGCTGCAGTTCGTAGTGCCGGTTCAGCGGTGTGTAGCGCATGCGCAACGTCGTCACCTGGTCGAGTCCGCAGCCGTCGATGCGGTACACCAGGCGCAACGCGATGCCGTTGTCGAGCGCCTTGCGCATGGTTTGCGAGAAGCGCAGCTCCTGCGTCACGTCGAGCGACGCGCCGGCCACCGTGCGCTGCACGCGCGACTCGACGATACGCGCACGCTCGGGCGTATCACGCAGGCACCCGGCCAGCAGCACCACCGCCAGCAGCAGCGGCAGCCGTGCCGCCCGTCGTACCCGCGCCGCGCTTCTCCAGCGCGGCGTAGAAGAATCCGTCGCCGCCGTCCTCGCCCGGCAGGCGCTGTCGCCCGCTCCCGCTGGCGCGCCCGTGATGGTCGGGCAGCGCGATGGCGGCGGCGCTGCGGGTGCGCGCGAGGAAGGCATCGATCTGGCGCTCGTTTTCGTCTTTGAGAACCGAACAGGTGGCATAGAGTAGGCGTCCGCCGGGGCGCAGCAAAGGCCACAGGCCGTCGAGCAGGCGTGCCTGCAGCGCCACCAGCGCGGGGATGTCGGCGGCGCGGCGGTGCCACTTGATGTCGGGTTGGCGCCGGATGATGCCGGTGCCCGAACACGGCGCGTCGAGCAGGATGCGGTCGAAGGCGCGCCCGCTCCACCAGCCGTCCGGCGCGCTCGCGTCGCCCGCCTGCACGGTGGCCTTCAGTCGCAGACGTGCGAGCGTCTCGCCCACGCGCTGCAGGCGCCGCGTGTCGCGGTCGAGCGCCACCAGTTCGATGTCCGGACGTGTCTCGAGCAGATGCGCGGTCTTGCCGCCCGGCGCGGCGCCGGCATCGAGCACGCGTTCGCCGGGCAGCACGCCGAGTGCGGGCGCGGCCAGTTGCGCGGCCAGATCCTGCACCGACACGTCGCCGGCGTCCCATCCCGGCAACCGCGTCGGCGCGAGGTGGGTATGCAGGCGCAACGCAGCAGGTGCGATCGCGGGTGCATCGGCGTCCAGGCCCTCGGCGCGCAGACGTTGGAGATAGGCCTCGCGCGTGCCGTGCCGAAGGTTCACGCGCAACCAGAGCGAGGCCGGCGCATTGTTGGCGGCGAGCGTTGCGTCGACCGCGTCGGGCCAGTCGCGTCGCAACGTGTCGATGAGCCACTGCGGATGCGCGTGGCGCGCGGCGGGGTCGGCATCGACTGCGGCGAAGAGCGCATCGCGTTCGCGCAGGAAGCGTCGCAGCACGCCGTTGACCACGCCGACCAGGCGCGGCTGGCCGAGCACGCGCGCGGCCTCGACCGTGCTCGACATCGCCGCATAGTCGGCAAGCTGCATCGCATCGAGCTGGGCGAGCCCCGCGAGCAGCAGGCCGTGCACGTCGCGCGCGGACGTTGCGAGCGGGCGTTCGAGCAGGCGAGCCAGCACGGCCTCGTAACGAGGCAACCAGCGCGCGGCCTCGAAGCAGATCGCTTCGCACAGCGCGCGGTCGCGCGGATCGCGCAGCCCGGCCAGCGCCTTGGGCAAGGCGGCCTTGAGCGACACGCCGTCGAAGCGCACCGCGCGGATCGCCTTCGCCGCAGCGGCGCGGACGCCGGCACCGTGCGGCTCGACGCTCACGCGCGCAGGCCCGGGCGTGCGTTGAGATAGTCGGCAGCGGCGAGCGGACGACCGCCGTCACGCTGCAGCGACTGCAGGCGCAACACGCCGCTGCCGCAGGCCACGTCGATGCCGTCGACACCGGCGCCGAGCACGCTGCCCGGAACAGCGTCGTGCTCGCGCTCGAGCGCGGTGGCGCGATGGATGCGCACCCGCTCGCCGGCGATGTCGGCTTCGGCCACCGGCCACGGCGAAAACGCGCGCACGCGGCGCGCGAGCGCATCGGCCGACAGCGTCCAGTCCAGCCGCGCTTCGGCCTTGTCGAGCTTGTGTGCGTAGACAACGCCCTCGGATGCCTGCGGCATCGCGATCGGCAACAGCCCGGCGCCGAGCAGGCCGAGGCCATCGCGCACCAGGTTCGCACCGAGCGTCGCGAGGCGGTCGTGCAGCGCGCCGCTCGTCTCCGCGTCGCGGATCGGCGTGACGCTGCGCAGCAGCACCGGCCCGGTGTCCAGGCCTTTTCGCATCTGCATCAGGCACACGCCGGTGGCCGGATCGCCGGCTTCGATCGCACGCTGGATCGGCGCCGCACCGCGCCAGCGCGGCAACAGGGATGCATGCACGTTCCACGCGCCGAACTTCGGAATGTCGAGCACCGCCTGCGGCAGCAGCAGGCCGTAGGCGACGACGATCATCAGATCCGGCGCGAGTGCCTGCAGCGCTGCCTGCGCATCGGTGTCGCGCAGGGTTTCGGGCTGGCGCACATCGATACCGTGCGCCAGCGCGAGCTGCTTGACCGGCGACGGCGCGAGCTGGCGGCCGCGGCCGGCTGGACGATCGGGCTGGGTGTAGACGGCGACGACATCGTGCCCCGACGCCAGCGCGGCCCGCAGTGTCGGCACGGCGAATTCGGGGGTGCCGGCGAAGACGAGCCGCAGGGTCATGAAGGTGCTCCGGACAGGGATGTGGCGGGGCGCGGCGCGTGCGGCCGCGGACCCTCGCTAGGCGGCGTCGGCGCGGCGCTGCTTCTCGAGCTTGCGCTTGACCATGTCGCGCTTGAGCGGCGACAGGTAATCGACGAACAGCTTGCCGTCGAGGTGATCCATCTCGTGCTGCACGCACACCGCGAGCAGGCCGTCGCATTCGAGCTCGAAGGCCCGGCCGTATTCGTCCAGGCCCTGCACGGTGATCGTGTCGGCACGCGTCACGTCGGCGTAGATGCCCGGCACCGACAGGCAGCCTTCCTGGTACACCTGCGCGCCGGTCTTCGCGACGATCTGCGGATTGATGAAGACGCGGCGTTCGTTTTTGTCCTCCGACACGTCGATCACCATGTAGCGGCGGTGATCGTCGACCTGGCTCGCGGCCAGACCAATGCCCGGCGCCTCGTACATGGTCTCGAACATCGCGTCGAGATGGGCGCGGAAGGCGTCGTCGATCTCGTCCGGACGGACGGCACGCGCCACGGTCCGCAGGCGCGGATCGGGAAATTCGAGGATGGTGAGTTTGGCCATGGTCGTCACATGCGGCCATCGCGGCCGCGCTACAAGCCGCCACGAATGTGGCGCAGGTGATGGATTCTACACGGGAATCCGGCGCCGGCACCGACGTCCGGCGGGGTCGTGGGCAATACGTTTCGCTTCCGACACATTTGGGCTATATTGATCGGGAAACTGATTGGGGAATCAGATAGATGGACGCCATGTTTAAAAAACTGCTTGCGGTTTCCGGGGCGACGCTGCTGACCCTCGCCAGCTACGTTGCGGCTGTCGAGCTGCGCGACGACCATCCGGACACGTACACCGTCCAGCGTGGCGACACGCTGTGGGACATTTCCGCGCGTTTCCTCAACGAACCGTGGCTGTGGCCGGAGATCTGGCAGGCCAACCCGCAGGTCGAGAACCCGCACCTGATCTACCCGGGCGACGTGCTGAGCCTGGCCTATCTCGGCGGCCGTTCGACGCTGGTCAAGAAGCAGCCGCAGATCCGTCGCGACGAAACGCCGATCAATGCAGTACCGCTCGGCGACGTGGAAGCCTTCCTCAAGAAGGCGCATGTCTTCGACGGCGACGAATACAAGGACCTGCCGTACGTGGTGGGCCTGGAAGAGAGCCGCCTGCGCGTGGCGGAAGGCCAGGTCGCCTACGTGCGCGGCGGCGATTTCGCGCCCGGTCAGCGCGTGGCCGTGCTGCGGCCCACCATCCGCTATGCCATCCATCCGCACCCGGCCACCAACGAGCCGCGCATCCGCCGCGACGACTGGACCATGGCCGGCGGGCTCGACCCGCACACCTCGGGCATCGAGTGGGCGTATTACGCCGCCTCCGACAACGGCTTCGAGGTGCTGGGCTGGGAAGCGCTGGAAATCGCGGACGGCACCATCACGCGCGACGGCGATCCGGCCACGCTGCTGCTGGCCCCGGGCGGACGCGAAGTGAAGAAGGGCGACCTGCTGATCCCCTACGATCCGCAGCCCTACGATCTCACGTTCTATCCGCACGCGCCCGACCGCATCCCGGCCAACCTGCGCCTGCTCGCGATCACCGATCGCTTCCAGTACGGCGGCCCGCGCGACGTGATCGCCATTTCCGGCGGCGCGCGCGACGGCTTCGAGAACGGCCACGTGCTGTCGATCTGGCGTCCGGGCGAGCTGGTGCGCGACGAGGTGGCCCATCCGCAACCGCTCGCCGCGGGGCTCAGGAAGAACAAGGTGCAGCTGCCGGACGAGTTCGTCGGGCACGTGATGATCTTCCGCACCTTCGACAAGGTCAGCTACGGCCTGGTCATGGACGGCATCCGTCCGGCCCGGCTCGACGATGTGCTGAAGCTGCCCGACCGTCTCTGAGGCCACCGGGCACCGCCGGGGCGGACTCCGCCGCGGCGGGCCCGCCTCCGCCGCATGCCGCTGCCGCACCCCGAACAGACCTGCCGCGCCTGGATGTGCCTGCTGCGCGCGCCGGGCATCGGCGGCGTGCGGCTGCGCGATCTGCTGGAGCGCTTCGGCAGCATCGACGGCGCGCTGGACGCCGGCCCCATCGCGTGGCGCGGCGCCGGCGTTCCGGCCGCGGCGATCGACTGGCTGCGCACACCGGACGCGGCGCGGATCGACGCGGACCTGGCCTGGCTGGCGCAGCCGCGCCACCACCTCGTCACCTGGGACAGCGCCGACTACCCCGAACTGCTGCGGCGCAGCCCGCAATCGCCGGCCGCGCTGTTCGTGGCGGGCGACCCGAACCTGCTGTGGCACGCCCAGATCGCGATCGTCGGCAGCCGCAACCCGAGCGATGGCGGCCGCGCCAATGCACGCGACTTTTCGCGCACCCTGTCGCGTTCGGGCCTGCTGGTCACCAGCGGCCTGGCCGACGGCATCGATGCCGCGGCGCATCGCGCCGCACTCGACGTCGGCCGCCCGACGCTGGCGGTGATCGCCACCGGCGCAGATCTGGTGTACCCGATCGTCAATCGCGAACTGTCGGCCAACATCGCCGAACATGGCGCCATCGTCACCGAATTTCCGCCCGGCACCGAGGCCCGACGCGAACATTTCCCGCGCCGCAACCGCATCATCGCCGGGCTCAGCCTCGGCACCCTGGTGGTGGAAGCGGCACTGCGCAGCGGCGCGCTGATCACCGCGCGGCTCGCGGCCGAAGCCGGGCGCGAGGTGTTCGCGCTGCCCGGATCGATCCACAACCCGCTCGCCAAGGGCTGCCACCGCCTCATCCGCGACGGCGCGGCGCTGGTGGAGAGTGCGCCCGAGATCGTCGAGGCGCTGGCGCCGCACGCCGGCCAGCTCGCCGACGCCCTGCGCACGCGCCTTGCCGATGCCGGCAGCTCCAGCACCGGCATGTACGATCCGCTGCGCTCGCAGCAGAACGTGGACCCGGATTACCGCGCCCTGCACGCGGCGCTCGGGCACGATCCGGTCGCGATCGACGTGCTCGCCGAGCGCACCGGGTTGACCGTCGAAGCCCTATCCTCCATGCTCCTGCTCATGGAACTGGATGGACGCGTGTCCGCCGCTCACGGCCGCTACGCGCTGCAGCGTTCCTGACGTCCCACACCGCGCCGCGTCGGCGGCCATGGCCGAGGATGGATGAAAGAGACCATACTGGACGTATTGCTGTACCTGTTCGAGAACTACTTCTACGACGACCCCGACGCCGTCCGCGATCGCGATTCGCTCCAGACCGGCCTGCTCCAGGCAGGTTTCAGTCCCGCTGAAGTCTCCAAGGCATTCGACTGGCTCGACGAACTGGCACGTCAGCGGCCGGCGGTCGGCCTGCTGCCGAACATCGCCGTCGGCCCGGTGCGGGTCTACGTGGATGTCGAAGAAGCGCGCCTGGACATCGAGTGCCGCGGCTTCCTGATGTTCCTGGAGCACAACGGCATTCTCGACCGGCTGCAGCGCGAGCTGGTGGTGGATCGCGTGATGGCGCTGGACCAGGAGGAAATCGACCTGGACGACCTCAAATGGGTGGTGCTGATGGTGCTGTTCAACCAGCCCGGCCAGGAAGCGGCGTTCGCGTGGATGGAAAGCCACATGTTCGAAGGCGACGGCGAACCGCTGCACTGACGGCGCCGTTCCGTCAGAATGCACGACGCGCGGCCACGAGCCGCGCGTTCTTTTTGGGAAAGAGCCCACATGTCGTCGATGGATCCGTATCAGCCGCCGGCCCCGCCGTCGCCCCCTGCCATTGCCTCGGCCGAGGCAGCCGTGGTGCAGGCCGGCTTCCTGCGCCGATGGGCGGCGCTGTTTCTCGACAGCCTGATCCTCGCCTGCGCGTTCTACGCGGTGTTTTTCGTCCTGATCCTGGTGTTCGGCGTCGCGGGCGGCTTCGATGCGCTGCGCGGCATCGACACCGAGGAGCCGCCGCCGTGGATCGTGGCCGCGTACCTGGGCATGTACCTGATCTACTTCGTCATCGCCGGGCTGTACTACGCGCTGATGGAAAGCTCGGCGGCGCAGGCGAGCGTGGGCAAGATGGCGCTGGGCATCAAGGTGGTCGACCGCGACGGCCGACGCCTGTCGTTTCCGCACGCGCTCGGGCGCTGGTTTGCCGCCGCGCTCTCGTACCTCACGCTCTACATCGGCTTCCTGATGGCGGCGTTCACGCAGCGCAAGCAGGCGCTGCACGACATCGTGGCGGGCACGTACGTGGTCGACAAGTGGGCCTACACCGACACGCCCGAGCGCCAGCAGCGCGGGCTGTCGGGCTGCCTGATCGCCTTCCTCGTGGTGGTGGTGCTGTGCGGCGGCCTGGCGGTGCTGGGAATTGTCGCGGCGATCGCGCTGCCGGCCTACACCGACTACACGGCGCGGGCGCGCGTGGCCACCGCGGTGGTCGCCGCCACGCCGCTCAAGCAGCGCGTGGTGCAGGCGCTGGAAGCCACCGGCACCTGTCCGGACAACCGCAGCGAGGGCTTCGCCGCGCCGGCGGACTACGCCGGGACCGCGGTGGCGCGCATCGTCGTCGACCGCATCGACGAGTACGAGGACGGCGGCTGCGGCATCGTGGTGTGGCTGCAGCCGATCGGCGGCTCGAACGAGGAAAACAACCTCACCTTCGAATACCTGGCCGAGCAGCAGACGTGGGTCTGCACCTCGTCGCTGTCCGAGCGGCAGCTGCCGGCGGAGTGTCGCTGAGGACAGGTCCCGGCCCGGCCGGCACCGCAAATCGCTTGACAGCCGGCCCGACCCCGTGGTTTGACTGAAAAAGGAATGCCGCGGGAAATCGCTCCCGGCGGCCATGCGCGCTGTTCCGGCGCGCCTCATGGAATCGACTGCACGCAATGCCCAAGAACCTGCTCATCGTCGAATCGCCGGCCAAGGCCAAGACGATCAACAAATACCTCGGCAAGGACTTCCACGTCCTCGCCTCGTACGGCCACGTGCGCGACCTGGTGCCGAAGGAAGGCGCGGTCGATCCCGACAACGGCTTCGCGATGAAGTACGAGGTGATCGAACGCAACGAGAAACACGTCGACGCGATCGCCAAGGCCGCCAAGGGCGCCGAGCACCTCTTCCTCGCCACCGACCCGGACCGCGAAGGCGAGGCCATCAGCTGGCACATCGCCGAGATCCTGCGCGAGCGCGGCCTGCTGAAGGACCGCAGCCTGGAACGCGTAGTGTTCTCCGAGATCACGCCGCGCGCCATCAAGGAAGCGATGGCGAAGCCGCGCAGCGTGTCGGGCGACCTTGTCAACGCGCAGCAGGCGCGGCGCGCGCTCGACTACCTCGTCGGCTTCAACCTCTCGCCGGTGCTGTGGCGCAAGGTGCAGCGCGGCCTGTCCGCCGGCCGCGTGCAGAGCCCGGCGCTGCGCATGATCGTGGAGCGCGAGGAAGAGATCGAAGCCTTCGTGCCGCGCGAATACTGGACGGTGGAAGCCGCGCTCGCACATCCGAGCCAGCCGTTTTCCGCGCGCCTGCTGAAACTTGCCGGCAAGAAATTCGAACAGTTCGACCTCACCAACGCGCGCGACGCCGAAGCGGCACGCGAGCGCCTGCTGGCGCGCGCCGGCGGCAAACTCGTCGTCAGCGAGGTGGTGAGCAAGGAGCGCAAGCGGCGCCCGTCGCCACCGTTCATCACCTCGACGCTGCAGCAGGAGGCCGCGCGCAAGCTCGGCTTTTCCACCAGCCGCACGATGCGCGTGGCGCAGAAACTGTACGAAGGCGTGACCATCGGCGACGAGGGCACCGTCGGCCTGATCAGCTACATGCGTACCGACTCGACACACCTGTCGCAGGAAGCCGTGGCGGAACTGCGCCAGGCCATCGTGCGCGACTTCGGCGAACACGCGTTGCCGCCCACCGCGAACGAATACAAGACGAAATCGAAAAACGCGCAGGAAGCGCACGAAGCGATCCGCCCGACTTCGGCGCTGCGTGCGCCCAAATCTGTCGCTGCGTTCCTCGATCCGGACGGCGCGCGCCTCTACGAACTGATCTGGAAGCGCGCCATCGCCTGCCAGATGATTCCGGCCACGCTCAACACCGTTACCGTCGATCTCGCCGCGGGCCCGGACGATGCGTTCCGCGCATCGGGCACCACCGTGGTCGATCCCGGCTTCCTCGCCGTGTACGAGGAAGGCAAGGACGCGAAATCCGCGGACGACGACGACGAAGGCCGCAAGCTGCCCGCGATGCGGCAGGGCGAAGCCATCCCGCTGTCGTCCATCCTCACCGACCAGCATTTCACCGAGCCGCCGCCGCGCTTCTCCGAAGCGAGCCTGGTGAAGGCGCTGGAGGAATACGGCATCGGTCGCCCGTCGACCTACGCCAGCATCATCCAGACCCTGCTCAATCGCGAATACGTGCTGCTCGATGCGCGCCGCTTCCGCCCCACCGACGTCGGCCGCGCGGTGGCGAAGTTCCTGTCGGGCCATTTCACCCAGTACGTCGACTACGACTTCACCGCCAAGCTCGAGGACGAACTCGACGCCGTGAGCCGCGGCGAGGAAGACTGGGTGCCGCTGATGGCGCGCTTCTGGAAGCCGTTCAAGGCGCTGGTCGAGGACAAGAGCGAGTCGGTGGATCGCTCCGAGGCCACCGGCGAACGCGTGCTCGGCACCGATCCGAAATCCGGCAAGCCGATCAGCGTGCGCCTCGGCCGCTACGGACCGATGGCGCAGATCGGTACCAAGGACGACGAGGAAAAACCCACGTTCGCCAGCCTGCGCCCGACGCAGAGCATCCACACCATCACGCTCGAAGACGCGCTGCAGCTGTTCCGTCTGCCGCGCACCCTGGGCAAGGATGGCGAGGAGGACGTGACGGTCGGCGTCGGCCGCTTCGGGCCGTTCGCCAAGCGCGGTGCGACGTATGCCTCGCTCGCGAAGGAAGACGATCCGTACACGATCGAACTCGACCGCGCACTGTTCCTGATCCGGCAGAAGGAAGAGATCGCGGCCAACCGCATCATCAAGTCGTTCGACGGCTCGAAGATCCAGGTGTTGAACGGACGCTTCGGGCCGTATCTGTCCGACGGCGAGATGAACGGCAAGATCCCGAAGGATCGCGAGCCGGCGTCGATCACGCTGGCCGAGGCGCAGGAATTCATGGCCGCGACCGGCAAACCGGTGCGCAAGGGCTGGGGCAGGAAGGGCGTGGCGAAAAAGGCCCCGGCGAAGAAGGCGACCAAGGCGCCGACCGTCACCGTCGCGAAACAGGCCCCGGCAAAAAAAGCGGTGAAGAAAGCGGCCAAGAAAGCGGCGAAGAAGACGCCGGCGAAAAAAGCCGCCAAGAAGGCCGCCAAGAAGACGCCGGCGAAGAAGGCCGCGCCGCCGCGGGCATCCGCGTGAGGCGCGCTCCGGCACACCGCACACGTCTTCGCTGAGCGAAGGCGTCGCGCGCCGTCCCGACCCGTGCCTTCGATCCACACCCTCGCACCCGCCGCCGCCGCCACCGTGCTGCGCGGCGGCGGCGTGCTCGCCTATCCGACCGAATCGGTCTGGGGCCTGGGCTGCGATCCGCGCGACGCGGCGGCGGTGCATCGACTGCTGGCGATCAAGCGCCGCGATCCGGCCCAGGGGCTCATCCTCATCGCGTCGCAACGCGCGCAGCTCGACGCCTTCGTGCGCTGGGACGCGCTCGATGCCGCGCGTCTGGACGCGGTGTACGACAGCTGGCCCGGCCCCAACACCTGGCTGATGCCGTGCCCGCCGGACACGCCGACGTGGTTGCGCGGCAAACACGCGACGCTGGCGGTGCGGGTCACCGCCCACCCCGTGGCCGCGGCGCTGTGCGAGGCGTTCGGCGGTGCCCTGGTATCGACCAGCGCCAACCGCAGCGGCGCGCCGGCGCCGCGCAGCATCGATGCGCTCGATCCCGAGCTCGTGGCCGCGCTGGACGGCGTGGTGGCGGGCGACACCGGCGGCGACGCGCAACCGAGCACGATCCGCGACGCGCGCAGCGGCACCGTGCTGCGCGGCTGACCCCGGCCACCGGCCCGTCCGCGCCGCGCCGGCACGCGCGGTCACATTCGGCGCTGCGGCGCGCCTCTGGTAGCATCGCGCGCCTTCCCGGGGAGTCCGTCATGCGCAAGCTCGTTGCTGTTGTGGTCGCCGTCGCGTTGCTCGCGGCGGGCGCCTGGTGGTTCTTCGGACGCGATGGCGGCCTGCCGGGCGTCGGCGGCGGCGCTGCCACCATCGCCGCGGACGCGCCGCTCGATTTCGTGCCGGCCGACACGCCGTATGTGTTCGCCAACCTCGAACCGCTGCCGCAGGCCGAGCGCGAGCGCTGGATGGGCCAGATGGACGGCGTCGCGGCGATGTGGAAAAGCCAGATCGCGGTGATGCGGGCGCGGCTTGCCGAGCAGGACGATGCGGACGCGCAGGTGGTGTCGCGCTGGGTCGACGCGCTCGATGCGGAGTTCGCCGGCAAGTCGGTCGAACAGGTCGTGGCCTCGCTCGGCGCCAGTCTCGAAGGCCATGGCGCGTTCTACGGTGTCGGCCTGGCCCCGGTGATGCGCTCGGAACTCGCCGATCCCGACGCGCTGCGCGCCACCGTCGCGCGCATGGAGCAACGCACCGGCCACACCCTCGCCACCGCCAGCATCGACGGCATCGGCTACTGGTACGTGGCGCTGCCCGGAACGACGCTGCGCGCGATCTTCGCCATCCAGGACCGGCATCTGGTGATCACCGTCGGGCCCGGCGCCGACGACGCCGCGCTGCGCACCCTGCTCGGCATCGAGCGCCCCGCGCGTTCGCTGCGCGACAGCGGCGCGCTGCAGGCGCTCAACGCGACGTTCGGTTACCTGCCGGTGGGCGGCGGCTATGTCGACACCGCGCGCATCGCCGACCTGCTCACGTCGCCGGCAACGCCGCTCGAGACCGCGCTGCTGGCCGCGATCGATGTCGAAAAACCCGCGGTCGACGCCGCGTGCAGGAGCGAGGCGGCGCTGCTGGCGACGCTGGTGCCGCGCCTGAGCGCCGGCTACACGCGCATCGCCGACGGCCACATGGACATGGCCACGCGCATCGAAACGCTGCCGAAGATCGCCGCGGACCTGCAGACGCTGCGCACGCCGATGCCCGGGCCGCGCATGGCCGACGATGCCCTGTTCGATTTTGGCATCGGTCTGAAGGTCGGCGCACTCCCGGCCGTGCTCAACGCCTGGGCCGACGCCGCGCAGGCGCAGACCTTCGCGTGCCCGCAGTTGGCCGACCTCAACGCGACCGCCACGCAGCTGCGCAGCGGATCGAGCAATGCCGCCATCTACACCGTCGCACCGGTCTTCAGCGCGATGCGCCTGATGCTGACCCGCGTCGACCTCGACAGCATGAAGGCGGGCACGCCGGATGCGTCGGGCAAGATCCTGATCGCGTCCGGCAACCCGGCCGCGCTGCTGTCGATGGCGAAGAACTTCGCGCCGGAAATCGCCAGCATCGACCTCAAGCCCGACGGCAAGGTGGTCGCGATCCCGACCCTCGCCGCCAATCCGCTTCCGCTGCCGGTGTTCGCCGCGATGAGCCCGCAGGTGCTGGCGCTGGGCGTGGGCGCGGACCAGCAGGCCATGCTCGGCGCCGATCTGGCGCTCGATCCCGCCTTCCAGCCGCTGCTGGTCTACGGCATCGACGGCACCGCGTACGCGGACTTCATGCGGTTCGGAATGGCGCAGGCCGCGGCCGCCGCCACCACCGATGCCGAACGCAAGGAAGCCGAGGACATGGGCGCGATGATGCACCAGCTCTACAGCACGTGGGTCAAGCGGATCGACGTGACGGTGGACGTGGATGCCCACGGCGTGGTGATCGAACAGCGCATGCGGATGCCCTGAGGCGGGCCGTACCGAACCGGTCCGGCGCGGTCCCGGGCCCGACGGCGCGTTCAGCCCGGCGCAAACACGCCTTCGAGCTCCACCAGCAGCTCGCGCCGGCAGACATCACCCTGCAGGAACCACACCTGCGACAGCGGCAGGCGCGCCGCCAGCGCGGCCTGCACCGCGGCCAGGTCGGCGGCGTCGCGCAGATACACACGCAGCGCCTCGTGGCGCGTCAGCGCGAAGTCGAGGCCGCTGCGGCGGCTGCCTTCCTGCAGCAGCACGTCGAGGTTCGCCAGCGATTCGCGCGCCTGCGCCGCCGCGTCGCCGACGTGCTGCGACACATGCCCCACGATGCTGGCCGTGCCCGAGGCCAGCAGCCGCGTCTGCGCGCCGACGCCCACGAGCGCGCCACGCGAGAATCCCGGCGGCACCGGGCCGTAGTCGCGCGGATAGCGCCAGGCCGGGGTCTGGCGCGGGTTCTCCAGCGCCAGCGGCGGTGTCGTCGCGCACAGCGCCACCACCTGCACCACGCCGGACGCGAGCGTATTGCCGATGGCCGTCGCGGCCGGCGGCGGATCGTTGAACATCGCGTCGACGGCCGCGGCGCGGCCGACGCAGAAGCGGCGGTAGCGCTCCTCGTCGCCACTGCCGGCGTTGATGGCGTCGAGATAGTTCCACACCCGCACCATGTACGGATGCGAGGACGGGCGCACCTGCGCGAGCAGGCGGCGGTAGGCCTCGGCAGCGGCGGCCTCGATGTCGCCGTCGGCTTCGCGCACCTCGATCGATACCACGCGCAGCGCCGCGTCGGTGCCGGTGTCGAACCAGGCCTCGGGACCGGTCGGCCCGGCCAGCGGCGTGCAGTACAGGGTCACCTGCGGCAGCGTGGCCATCTCGCCTGCCGTGCCGAAACGCAGCAGCGCCGCTGCGTCGCCGGAGTGCCGCACCTGCAGCGCACTCACGCGGACGATCGCAGGACTGGGTGGCGCAAACGCGGCATCGGCACACTCGGCGGGCAAGCGCGCGAGTATAGAAAGCGCGCCACGGCGCGGCAACGCACGGGCGCCGCGGCATGGGAAAATGCGTCACCGCCGCCGCAACCCCGGATCGCCATGCCCGACATCACCGCCGTCGCCACCTACCTGCGTGCGCTCCAGGATCGCATCTGCGGCGGCATCGAAGGGATCGACGGCGCGCGCTTCGCGCAGGACGCCTGGACCCGCGCCGAAGGCGGTGGCGGGCGCTCGCGCGTGCTCAAGGGCGGCGGTGTGTTCGAACAGGCCGGCATCGGCTTTTCCGAGGTGCACGGCGCCACGCTGCCGCCGTCGGCCACGGCGCACCGCCCCGAGCTCGCGGGTGCGCCGTGGCAGGCGCTGGGCGTCTCGCTGGTGTTCCATCCGCACAACCCGTACGTGCCGACCACGCACATGAACGTGCGTTACTTCGAAGCGCGGCCGGCCGGGCGCGATCCGATCTGGTGGTTCGGCGGCGGCTACGACCTCACCCCGTTCTATCCGGTCGACGAGGACATCGTGCACTGGCACCGCACCGCCCAGCGCGCCGCGCTCGCGTACGGCGAGGACGTCTACCCGCGACACAAGCGCTGGTGCGACGAATACTTCTTCCTGAAGCACCGCAACGAGACCCGCGGCGTCGGCGGCGTGTTCTTCGACGATCTCAACGCCGGCGGCTTCGAGCGCTGCTTTGCCTACACCCGCGCCATCGGCGACAGCTTCCTCGACGCCTACCTGCCGATCGTCGAACGCCGCCGCGATACACCCTTCGGCGAACGCGAGCGCGAGTTCCAGCTCTACCGCCGCGGCCGCTACGTGGAGTTCAACCTGGTCTGGGACCGCGGCACGCTGTTCGGCCTGCAGTCGGGCGGCCGCACCGAATCGATCCTCATGAGTCTGCCGCCGCGCGTACGCTTCGAATACGGCTACGTGCCCGAGCCCGGCAGCGCCGAAGCGCGCCTCGCCGACTATCTGCAACCGCGCGACTGGCTGGGCGCCGGTTAGGCACGCAGCGTCTGCGATGCAGCGTCGACGCACCGCCCGCGAAAGCGACGCGTTCGCCGAAAACACACGCGCAAAAAAAAGCTCCGCAGGTTAGGGGGAACCTGCGGAGCCGGGCTGGAAGCGGGCTTGGGGAGAGCCGGGTTCCAGCGGATCCAGGTCCCGAGGGGGGCGGGAATCTGGATCACGGGTGGCGTTGCGTCCACCGTGGTTACAGACTACGCATCCGGAATGAAGGTTCCCTGAAAGAAACCGTTTCCACACGGTAAAGTTCAGTGCGCATTCATCCCGAAAACGCGGTCGGCAGGTGCGTGCCCTGCCATTGGTCACGGACGCGAATCGGGGCCGGAACGTCGCACGCGATCGCGTGTGCGCGCCGAACCGAAGGGGCGTGATGGGCCGCGCATGTGTTGCCGCGTCGAGGCACGCGGAACGCGCCGCGCCGCGTGTCAGTGCGCCTCGTCCCAGTTGTTGCCGATGCCCGCATCCACCACCAGCGGCACGCGCAGATCGGCGGCGGCGGTCATGCGCGATTTCGCCGCGTCCACCAGCGTATCGGCGAAGTCGGCATCGACTTCGAATACCAGTTCGTCGTGCACCTGCATGATCATCAGCGCGCGCGATGCGTGCGGCACCAGCCAGTCGTGCAGCGAGCGCATCGCACGCTTGATGATGTCGGCGGCGGTGCCCTGCATCGGCGCGTTGATCGCAGCGCGTTCGGCACCGGCACGCTGGCCCTGGTTGCGCGAGTTGATCTCGTTCAAATAAAGCCGGCGGCCGAACACGGTTTCGACATAGCCCTGCTCGCGCGCCTGCTGCCGCGCGCGCTCCATGAACGCGTGCACGCCCGGGTAACGCGAGAAGTACAGCGCGATGTAGTCCTGCGCCTCGCCGCGGCCGATGCCGAGCTGGCGCGCGAGGCCGAATGCGCCCATGCCGTACATGAGGCCGAAGTTGATCGCTTTTGCCGCACGGCGCTGGTTGGTGTCGACCTGGTCGAGCGGCGTCGCAAACACTTCCGCCGCCGTGGCTCGATGAATGTCCTGGCCGCTTTCGAAGGCGCCGATCAGGCTCGGGTCTTCCGACAGGTGCGCCATGATGCGCAGCTCGATCTGCGAGTAGTCGCACGCCACGATGCGGCGGCCCGCGGGCGCGACGAAGGCCTGCCGGATGCGACGGCCGTCCTCGGTGCGGATCGGGATGTTCTGCAGGTTCGGATCGCTCGACGACAGGCGCCCGGTCGCGGCGCCGGCCTGGTGGTAGCTCGTGTGCACGCGGCCGGTGAGCGGGTGGATCATGTCCGGCAGCTTGTCGGTGTAGGTGCCGCGCAGCTTGGCGAGGCTGCGGTGGTCGAGGATCAGGCGCGGCAGTTCGTGCTGGTCGGCGATGGCTTCGAGCGCTTCCTCGTTGGTGCTCGGACCACCGGACGGGGTCTTCACCAGCACCGGCAGCTTGAGCTCGTCGAACAGCAGCGCGCCGAGCTGCTTGGGCGAGTCGAGGTTGAAGTTGCGCCCGGCGAGCGCGAACGCGCGCTGCTGCAACGCCAGCATGCGTGCGCTCAGGTCGCTGCTCTGGCGGCGCAGTTCGGCCGCGTCGATCAGCACGCCGTTGGCTTCGATCGTGGCCAGCACCTCCACCAGCGGCATCTCGATGCCGCGGTAGACGCGTTCGAGCGACGGCTCCGCGGTCACCTTCGCGTGCAATACGCGGTGCAGCCGCAGCGTGATGTCGGCATCCTCGGCGGCATAGGCCGTGGCGCGTTCCAGATCCACCTGCGCAAATGGAATCTGCTTGGCGCCCTTGCCGCAGACATCCTCGTAACGGAGCGTGCTGTAACCGAGGTACCGCGCCGCGAGCGAATCCATGTCGTGGCGCGTGGCGGTGGAGTTGAGCACGAAGCTCTCGAGCATCGAGTCCTCGGCATAACCTGCCAGCGCGATGCCGTGCCGGCGCAGCACGTGCATGTCGTACTTGCCGTGCTGGCCGAGCTTGGGTCGCGACGGGTCCTCCAGCAGCGGCTTGAGCGCGGCCAGCACGGTGTCCGGGGACAACTGCGCGGGCGCGCCGGCATAGTCGTGCGCGAGCGGCACGTAGGCCGCGCGTCCGGGTTCCACCGCGAAACTCAAGCCGACGAGGTTGGCGCGCATCGGATCGAGCGCATCGGTCTCGCAATCGAACGCGATCAGCTCGGCCGCCTGCAGGCGCGCGATCCACGCATCCAGTTGCGCGGTGTCGAGCACGGTCTCGTATTCGCCCCTGGCGGCGAGCGCCGGATCGAGTGTTTCGGTCGGCGCCGGCGCGGCCACGTAGCCGGTGCCGCGCGCACGGCCGGGTTCCTTTTCCTTCGGGGCGGGCACGTCGCCGCCGCCGCCAAGGTCGCGCAGCGCTTGGTTGAAGCCGTAGCGCGCGTACAGCGTGCGCAAGCTGTCGACATCCGGGTCGCGCAGGCGCAGCTGCTCGGGCGTGCTGTCGAGCTCCACGTCGGTCTTGATCGTGACCAGTTGCCGGTTCAGCGGAAGCCGGTCGAGCGCCGCGCGCAGGTTGTCGCCGATCTTGCCGCCCACCTTCGCCGCGTTTTCGATCACCGCGTCGAGCGAGCCGTATTCGCCGAGCCACTTGGCCGCGGTTTTCGGCCCGCACTTCTCGACCCCGGGAATGTTGTCGATGCTGTCGCCCATCAGCGCCAGCAGATCGACGATGCGCTCGGGCCGCACGCCGAATTTTTCCAGCACGCGGTCCGCGTCGAGCACGCTGCCGGACATGGTGTTGACCAGGGTCACGCCCGGCCGCACCAGCTGCGCGAAATCCTTGTCGCCGGTGGAAATGGTGACGTCGATGCCGCGCGACGCCGCGTCGAGCGCCAGCGTGCCGATCACGTCGTCCGCCTCCACGCCGAAGATGCGCAGGATCGGCATGCCGAGCGCCTCGACGATGGTCAGCATCGGGTCGACCTGGGCGCGCAGGTCGTCCGGCATCGCGGCGCGGTTGGCCTTGTAGTCGGGGTACAGGTCGTCGCGGAAGGTCCTGCCCGGCGCATCGACCACGAAGGCGACGTACTCGGGTTTTTCCTTCAGCGTGGCGCGCAGCATGTTGACCACGCCGAACAGCGCGCCGGTGGGCTCGCCGGCCGCGTTTGACAGCGGCGGCAGCGCGTGGAAGGCCCGGTACAGGTAGGACGAGCCGTCGATCAGGACCAGTCGAGTCATCGCGACAGTCTAGTGCCAACCGCGGCGATGTGATCCCGACCGCCCGCGCTCAGCGGTGCGCCAGCTGCACGAACGGCCGCTCCACGACGCGGTACGACAGCCACGACACCGCCAGCACCACCGGCACCAGCCACAGCGCCAGCCGCCCCAGCCCGGCGGCCGGCGGCCAGTGCACGAAGCCGGTGTCGTGCGCCACCTGGAACACCACCGCATGCCACAGGTAGAGGCTGTAGCTGATGGCGCCGAGGAATCCGATCACGCGCCCGCCGAACAGCCGCTGCGCCAGCGGCGCGCCGGCCGCCGCGCCGAACACCACGCACGCCAGCGCCGCGCCGGTGAGCGTGTGGTGCCAGAACAGCAGCGGCACGCGCCCGCGTTCGATCACGCTGCCGTTGAGGTGCAGGTCCAGCACCATCGCGAACATCGCCAGCAGCCCGAGCAACAACGCCGGCGTGGCGAAACGCACCCCGCGCGCACCCAGCCGCAGCAACGCCCACGCCGCGAGCAGGCCGGCAAGGAACTGGTCGATGCGTCCGACGATCTGGTTGATCATGCCGGCGCCGTAGACCTCGGTGGGAATGCCGAAGATCAGCACGCCACTGAACAGGCTCTCGTACGCCGCGAGGCGAAACGCCGCCACCCACAGCAGCACCGCCATCACCACCAGCCATGCCCGCGCACGCGCCAGCACCCACGCCAGCAGCGGCAGCAACAGGTAGAAGTTCCACTCCACCGGCAAGGTCCACCACACCCCGTTGAGCAGCCCACCCATTGCCGGGTGCAGCCAGAACTGCATGCTCAGATAGGCCAGCAGTTGCAGCCCGTCGACGGGCCACACGCCGTCGGCGAAGCGTGCCGCCACCAGCAGGATCGCAAGTTGCACGTAGAACGCCGGCAGCACGCGCAGCGCGCGGCGCCAGATGTAGGTGCGCAGGTCCGGAAACCCGCCGAACCCGTCGATCCAGCGCAGGAACGGCCGCGCCAGCAGGAATCCGGACAGCACGAAGAACAGGTCCACGCCCAGATAGCCGGTGGCGAACGGCGCCGTCACGTCGATGCCGGCCACCTGCAGCACCGGCGCCCCGGCCAGCAGCCACAGATGCAGCAGCATCACCCACACCGCCGCCAGTCCACGCAGGCCGGTCAGTGTCGCGACATGATCGGCATTCGGCGCGCTGGACATCGCGGCGTTATAGCAGAGTGGCGCGGTGCACCGGCGCGTGGACGGGCGCCTGCTGGCACAATCGCGCCTACGGCCACGGCGGCAGCCCGCCGCCCCCATCGCAACCGGACCCCGCGCGTGAACCCACTGCTCGAACTCAACCTCGGCTTCGTCCTGCTGCTGCCGTGGTATCTGATCCTGACCGCGCTGTTCCTGCTGTTTCCGCGGGGCCCGCGCGCGGCGCGCGTGCGCCTGTTCGAACTTGCGAGCGTGGCGGTTGCGATCGGCGCCTCGGTGGCGGGCGGCATCTGGGGATTCCGCCACGCCGACCTTGCTGCCGGCGCGATCTGGAAACAGGTGCTCGCGAGCCTGATCGGCTACGGCGTGTTCCTGCTGGTGCTGGGTCTGGCGGTGGGATTGCGTCGCAGATTGCTGGCACGCCGCTGAGCGACGACGGCCCGCGCTCCCGTGGCGCCGCAACCCGTCCATGCCGGATGCGGCCGCAGGCGCGCAGGCGTGGCGGCACCGGCACCCGGGCACGCGATGCCGTCGCCGGCGCATTTCCGTTAAGCTCGCGCGCCGAATTCGACCCCGGACCTCCGTGTCGCTGCCCGCCCTGCCCACCGCCGGCCTCCTGCTGCTGCGCAACGCCGACGTGTTCGCGCCCGAGGCGCTGGGCCGGCGCGATGTACTGCTCGGCGGCGGCAAGGTGCTGTGGCTCGGCGCGCCGGGCGAGGCGCCGGTGTCCGATGCGGTCGAACGCATCGATCTGGCCGGGCGGCGCCTGATTCCCGGCCTGATCGACGGTCACGTGCACGTGACCGGCGGCGGCGGCGAAGCCGGGTTCCGCACCCGCGTGCCGCCGATGAAACTCTCGCAGTTCACCACCGCCGGGGTCACCACCGTGGTCGGCCTGCTCGGCACCGACGATGTGGCGCGCAGCACGCGCGATCTGGTCGCCACGCTGTCCGCGCTGCGCGAGGAGGGCCTGAGCGCGTACGGCCACACCGGCGGCTACCACCTGCCGCCGGCCACGCTCACCGGCAGCGTGCGCGGCGATATCGTCTTCGTCGATGCGTTGATCGGCGTCGGCGAAGTGGCATTGAGCGATCACCGCTCCAGCCAGCCGACGCTCGACGAACTGCTGCGCCTGGCTTCCGACGCACACGTGGCCGGCATGATGACCGGCAAGGCCGGCATCGTGCACCTGCACCTGGGCGACGGCGCGCGCGGACTCGATCTGGTCACGCGTGCGCTCGATGCCAGCGAGCTGCCGCCGCGCGTGTTCCAGCCCACGCATGTCAACCGCAGACGCGCGCTGTTCGACGAAGCGCTGGTGCTGGCCAACCGTGGCTGCAGCGTCGACATCACCGCGTTTCCGGTGGCCGACGGCGAGGATGCGTGGAGCGCGGCGGACGCACTCGTGCGCTACCTCGACAGCGGTGCGCCGCCCGATCGGGTGACCATCAGTTCCGACGCCGGCGGCTGCCTGCCGTGCTTCGATGCCCAAGGCCACGTCTGCGGCATGGACGTCGGCCAGTCCGGGGCCTTGCTGGCCACGCTCGCCGACCTGCTCGCCGCGGGCGTGCCGCTCGAGCGCGCGCTGCCGGCCTTCACCCGCAACGTCGCCGACCTGCTGCGCCTGCCGCGCAAGGGGCGCATCGCGCCCGGCGCCGATGCCGACCTCGTCGCGCTCGACGCGGCCCACGCCGCGTCGCTGGTGATCGCGCGCGGCCGCGTGCACGTGCGCGACGGCCGCGCCGTGCTGCGCGGAACCTTCGAACAATGACGGCCGCGCGGCGCACCCGCACCGCGGCCGCCAACAGGCTGTGCCAGGAGTAGACGATGTGCCCGAGCAAGGTTGCCGACGGCGACGAACGCGGCTGGATCGTGCCGATCGGCGGCGCCGAGGAAAAGGAAGACGATCCGGCCATCCTCAAGCGCTTCGTGCGTTTGTGCGGCGGCAGCGACGCCGACATCGTCGTCATTCCCACCGCCAGCCGCATGGAGGACACCGGCGCGCGCTACGAGCGCATCTTCGAGGAGATCGGCGTCAAGCGCGCCAAGGCTCTGAACTTCGCCACGCGCGAGGACGGCAGCACGCCGCGCTGGCTCGAACGCATCGAGCGCGCGAGCGGCGTGTTCTTCACCGGCGGCGACCAGCTGCGCCTGTCGACCATCCTCGGCGGCACGCCCGCGGCGAAGATGATCCGCGTGCGCAACGCGGCCGGCATGACCGTCGGCGGCACCAGCGCGGGCGCCAGCATCCTGTCCGAGCACATGATCGCGTTCGGCTCCGAAGGCAGTTCGCCGCGTGCCGACAGCGTGCGCCTCGCGCCCGGGCTGGGACTCACCAACCGCTTCATCATCGACCAGCATTTCCGCCAGCGCGACCGCCTCGGCCGCCTGGTGGCGGCGCTGGCGTTCAATCCGTTTTCGGTCGGCATCGGCCTGGACGAGGACACGGCGGCGTTCATCTCGCCGGACAACGTGCTCGAAGTGGAAGGCAGCGGCGCGGTCACCGTCGTGGACGCCGACGCCGCCGAATTCTCTTCGATGGCGCAGGCGGACGAGAATGAACCGGTGTGCCTGATCGGGCTGAAGGTGCATTTCCTGATCCACGGCGCGACGTTCGACCTCAAGACGCGCAAGGCGTCGGCGGGGGCACTGGCGAAGGGGTAGGCCCGGCCCGCGTCTCCGGCAGACGCGTTCGGCCCGTGCCATCGAGCGCTCGGGCGCTGCCACCGGTTGATTTCCGGCGCATGACCGGAGAAGGTGCAGGTTCGCCTTCCTCCGCCAGCCACCCCGGGACCCGCATGCGCATTCTCGAACGCTCCGTCTACGTCGGCCCGTCGCTGTACGCCCACTTTCCGGTGATCCGGCTGGAGCTAGACCTCGGCGCGCTCGAAGCGTGGCCGACGGCGAAACTCGGCGCCGGCTTCATCGACGGTCTCGTCGCCGCGCTGCCCGGCCTGGCCGAACATGGCTGTTCGTACCGTGAACCCGGCGGCTTCATCCGCCGCATGCGCGAAGGCGACGGCACCTGGCTCGGGCATGTGCTCGAACACGTCGCGATCGAGCTGCAGAACGTCGCCGGCGAGGACGTCACCTTCGGCAAGACGCGCAGCATCGACGGCAGGCCCGGCGTCTACAGCGTGGTCTACGAATACGCCCAGCGCGAGGAAGGCATCGCCGCCGGGGAACTCGCACTGAAGCTGCTCACCTCGCTGCTGCCGAAGGAGCTGCAGCACGGTGACGCGCCCGACTTCGACTGGAATCAGGCGCGCGACGAGTTCATCCGCTACGCCCAGCGCCGCGCACTCGGTCCGTCGACCGCGTCGATCGTGCACGCCGCGGAAGCGCGCGGCATTCCGTGGCTGCGCCTCAACGACCAGTCCCTCGTGCAACTGGGCCACGGCAAGTACCAGCAACGCATCCAGGCCACGGTGACCGGAAAAACCTCGCACATCGCGGTGGAACTGGCCAGCGACAAGGAGGAAACCAACAAGATCCTCGGCTCGCTCGGCCTGCCGGTGCCGCGCCAGGAGCTGGTGCAGACCGAAGGCCAGGCGCTGCGCGCCGCGCAGCGGCTCGGCGGGCTCGTGGTGACCAAGCCGTACAACGGCAACCACGGCCGCGGCATCACCATCGGCATCTCGAGCGAAGAAGACATCCGCGCCGGCTTCCACGCCGCGAAGGAACATTCGCGCTCGGTCATCGTGGAAACCTATGTCGCCGGCGACGACCACCGCCTGCTTGTCGTGGCCGGCGAACTCGTCGCCGCGACACGCCGCACGCCGGGCCACGTAGTCGGCGACGGCGTCAGCACGGTCGCGCAGCTGGTCGACATCGTGAACCAGGATCCGCGCCGCGGCGTCGGCCACGAGAAGGTGCTGACGCGGCTGGTGCTCGACGCGCAGGCCGACATGATGCTCGCGCGGCTCGACATGACGGCCGACTCGGTGCCGCTCGCGGGCCAGATCGTGCCGCTGCGCTCCACCGCCAACCTCTCCACCGGCGGCACCGCCACCGACGTCACCGACATCATCCATCCCGACAACCGCGACATGGCCGTGCGCGCGATCCGCGCGATCGGCCTCGATGTCGGCGGCGTCGATTTCATCTCGCCGAACATCGCCGAGAGCTACAAGACCGTCGGCGGGGGCATCTGCGAGGTGAACGCCGCGCCCGGCTTCCGCATGCACGTGGCGCCGAGCGAAGGCACGCCGCGCGACGCGGCCGGTCCGGTGGTCGATCTGCTGTTCCCGCCCGGCACGCCCTCGCGCGTGCCGATCGCGGCCGTCACCGGCACCAACGGCAAGACCACGACGGCGCGCATGCTCGCGCACATCACCAAGATGGCCGGCTACACGCCCGGCCTCACCACCACCGACGGCGTCTACATCGACGGCCAGCGCACCGTCGAAGGCGACATGACCGGCCCGGTGTCCGCGCGCATGGTGCTGGCCGATCCGCAGATCGACATCGCCGTGCTGGAGACCGCGCGCGGCGGCCTGCTGCGCGCGGGCATGGGCGTGCCGAGCGTCAACGTCGGCGCGGTGCTGAACGTGCAGTCGGACCACCTGGGCATCAAGGGCATCGACACGCTGGAGCAACTGGCCGAGGTGAAACGCATCGTCGTTGAGGTGGCGACCGACTGCGCCGTGCTCAACGCCGACGATCCGAACGTGCTGAAGATGTCGGCCTACACCGAGGCCAAGACCCTCTGCTACGTGACGATGAATCCGTCGCACGGCCTGGTGCGCGAGCACATCCGCGCCGGGGGCCGTGCGTGTGCGCTGGAGGCAGGCGTCAACGGCCAGATGATCACGCTGTACGACAAGGGATCGCACATCCCGCTGCTGTGGACCCATCTGATCCCGGCCACGCTCGAGGGCCGCGCCCTGCACAACGTGCAGAACGCGATGGTGGCCGCGGCGATGGCGTTTTCGCTCGGCATCAAGCTCGACGCGATCCGCCAGGGCCTGCGCACCTTCGACACCACGTTCTTCCAGGCGCCCGGCCGCATGAATGTGTTCGACCAGCACCCGTTCAAGGTGCTGTTCGACTACGGCCACAACGCACACGCGGTCGGCGTGATGGCCGACCTCGCGCAGCGGCTCGACGTGAGCGGACGCCGCATCGTCGTCGTGGCCGGCCCCGGCGACCGGCGCGACGAGGATCTGCGCGCCATCGCCGATGCGGTGGCGAATCGCTTCGACCACTACATCTGCCGCCGCGACGACAACACCCGCGGCCGCGACGGCGATGCCGTGCCCGGCATCATCGCCAAGGCGCTGCGTGCGGCCGGCGTGGCGGAGGACGCGATCCAGATCATCCCCGACGAGCAGCTGGCCATCGACACCGCCCTGCGCATGAGCCGCGCCGGCGACCTGCTGCTGGTGTTCGCCGACGCGCTGACGCGTTCGTGGAAGCAGATCATCAAGTTCCGGCCCGAAGGCGCCCCGGCACCGACGCCGGCGGCGGCAACGGCCGCGGCGCTGCCGATGTCGACGCCCGAGCAGGAGGAAGCCCTGCACGCCGCCCTCGACGGCATGATCCGCGACGAACGCGGCATCCGTTTCGCGCGCGAGAGCGACGACTGACGTGACGCCGTGACGCCGTTCGAGGATTCGCGCCGGCTCACCGGGCCCAGCGTGTGGCTGCGTGCGCCGGGCGCGGCGCTGGAGCTGGCGCCGGGCATCGATGTGGACGCCGCGCTGCTGGAACGCTGGCGTGCGCATGTGTGTGCGGTCGTGGCCGAGCTCGGGTGGCCGGTCGGCGAGATCGTGGCCGTGCCGCACGCGGCGGGGGCGAGCCTTGCGTTCGAGGCGCCGGTGGATCGGCTGTTCTGTGCGACGGAGGTCAACGAGTGGGCGCTGGGGGCGGCGGTGCTGGAGCGCGATCGACTGGCTCCGACGCAGCATCATCCCGTCGATCCCGAGCTGCTCGACTTCGCCCGGACGTTGCGGGAACGCAGCACCGATGCCGAATCGTTTTTCTGGCAACTGCTGCGCGATCGGCGCATCGCAGGGCTCAAATTTCGGCGACAGCATGTGCTGTCGCCGTATGTGCTCGATTTTTACTGCGACCAATTGCGATTTGCGATCGAACTGGACGGTGGTCAGCACAACGAGCCGTCCTCTGTCGCGCGTGATTCAAGACGCGACGCGTTCCTGGCGTCGCGTGGTATCGACGTGTTTCGCATCTGGAACCACGATGCGCTCGCGCGAACCGGCGACGTGCTCGTGCAGTTGAATCACCGAATCACCGCCCGCCGCGAAACACTCGCAGCGGAGAATCTCCTTCTCCCTGCGGGAGAAGGTGCCGGCAGGCGGATGAGGGCGCCACGTTCTGTTGCAGCGTCAAGGCGAGGGCATGGCGTGGCGCCCTCATCCGCCCTTCGGGCACCTTCTCCCGCGGGGAGAAGGAAGCTGGCGCTGCCGCACGCACCGGGACACCCCGCGGCGTGGGACCGGGCGCTCGCGCTGCACACCCTGCATGCGCTGTCGCGCAGCGAGGCCGAGCCCGCGCTGCTGGCGCTGCTCGACGCCGCGCGCGTGCGCGGCGTGTGCGCCAGCGTCGACGACGACTGCGTCACGCTCGGTCGCGGCAGCGGCCAGCACTCGTGGCCGCGGTCCGCGCCACCGTCGCCGGACGCGGTGGCCTGGCACGCGCTGCACGGCATCCCCACCGCCCTCGTCACCGGCTCCAACGGCAAGACCACCACCGTCCGCCTGCTCGCCGCGCTCGGCCGCGCGCACGGCTGGCGCGTGGGCAGCAGCAGCACCGAGGGCCTGGTGGTGGACGGCGAGGTGCTGCGCGGCGGCGACTACAGCGGTCCGGTCGGCGCGCGCACGGTGCTGCGCGAGACCCGGGTCGACGCCGCCGTGCTCGAAACCGCGCGCGGCGGCATGCTGCGGCGCGGACTGGCGGTGGACGCCGCCGACGTGGCGGTGATCACCAACGTCAGCGCCGACCACTTCGGCGAATACGGCGTGTTCGACATCGCGCGCCTGGCGCAGGTGAAATTCACCGTCGCGCGCGCGGTGGCCGAGCACGGTCTGCTCGTGCTCAATGCCGACGACGCGGCACTGCGCCAGTGCGCCACCGCGCATGCCGGGCGCATCGGCTGGTTCGGACTCGACATCGAAAGCCCCGCCCTGTTCGCCGCGCGCGCCGCCGGCCAACCCGTGTGCGGCGTGCGCGGCGGGCGCCTGCTGCTGCAGCGCGACGGCACCGCGCACGATCTGGGCGCTGTCGCGGCCATGCCACTGAGCGTGGACGGGCGCGCGCGCTACAACATCGCAAACCTAGCCGCAGCGGCGCTGGCGGCGTCCGAGATTGGCATCGCAGCATCCACTGTCGCGCAGGTCTTCGCCCATTTCGGCGAGGACAATGCGGACAATCGCGGCCGGCTCGAGCGCTGGTCGGTCGACGGCGTGGCGGTGTGGCTCGACTACGCGCACAACCCCGACGGCCTCGCCGCCCTGCTCGACGTGGCGCGCGGCGGCGCGGCGCGCGGGCGCCTGGGCCTGTTGCTGGGCCAGGCCGGCAACCGCCGCGACGAAGATCTGCGCGATCTCGCCGCCACCGCCGCGCGCTGGGCCCCGGCGCGTGTGGTGCTCAAGGACATCGTCGGCTACGAACGCGGCCGCGCCGAGGGCGCCGTGGCCGCGGTGCTGCGCGACGCGCTTCTGGCCTGCGGCATGCCGGCCGGGGCGATCGCGTACTGCGGCGACGAAGTCGAGGCGGTGCGCGAGTTGCTCGCCTGGGCGCAACCGGGCGACACGCTGGTGCTGCCGGTGCATGGCGTCGCCGCGCGGCGCGCGGTGATCGAACTGCTGGACGGCCGGGCGCGATAGCCGGCACCGCGCGGTCGACGGCGATTGCGCTACCCTCCCGCATCCGCGACAAAGGCCGGCTTCCGATGCATCCGCACCAGCGCACCTTCCTCGACCTCGCCCTCGCGCGCGACGTGCTGCGCTTTGGCGACTTCACCCTCAAGTCCGGCCGCAGCAGCCCGTACTTCTTCAATGCCGGCCGCTTCGACAGCGGCGGCGCGCTGCGCACGCTCGGCGAGTGCTACGCCGCCGCGCTGCTCGACTCGCGCCTGGGGTTCGACATGCTGTTCGGCCCGGCCTACAAGGGCATCCCGCTCGCCACCGCCACCGCCACCGCGCTCGCCGCGAGCGGGCTCGACGTGCCGCTGGCCTACAACCGCAAGGAAGCCAAGGCCCACGGCGAAGGCGGCACGCTCGTCGGCGCGCCGCTGGCCGAACGCGTGCTGATCGTCGACGACGTGATCACCGCCGGCACCGCGATCCGCGAATCGATCGCGCTGATCCGCGATGCCGGCGCCACGCCGTGCGGCGTGCTGATCGCGCTCGACAGGCAGGAGCGCGGCCAGGGCCGGCTCTCGGCCGCGCAGGAGGTCACCGCGCAGTTCGGCATTCCCGTGATCGCCATCGCACGCCTGTCCGACCTGCTGGCCTATACTGGATCACGCGCCGACCTGGTCGCGCAGCGCGAGCGCCTGCTCGCCTACCGCGCCACCTACGGCACCGACGACTGACTGCCCGCAGGGGGCTTTCGATGCGCCGTTCCGCTCTCGTGCTGCTGTTTCCGCTGTTGTTCTTCGCGTCCGATGCGGCGGCGCAGAAGCTCTACCGCTGGACCGACAAGGACGGCAAGGTCCACTACACCGACCAGCTTCCGCCCGAAGCGGCCAAGGACGAACGCGAACAGCTCAACCAGCAGGGCGTCGTCGTCGAACGCACCGAGCGCGCGCTGACCGCCGAAGAAAAGGCGGCCCGGGCCGAAGACGATGCCCGCGCCGCCGAACAGCGGCGCATCGACGAGGAAAAGGCCAAGATGGACGCCGTGCTCGTCGGCTCCTATCCGTCCGAAGCCGACCTGCAGCGCTCCTACAAGGAGCGTTTCGATCTCATCGAACAAAGCCTCGAATCGGCCCGCGTCAGCATCCGCAGCCAGGAAAAGAGCCTCGCCGACCTGCTCGCGCACGCCGCCGACCTCGAACGCAACGGCAAGCCGGTCAACCAGACCGTGATCGACTCCATCACCCGCACCCGCGCCCAGGTCGCCGAGCAGCGCGGCTACCTGCAGCGCCGCGAAGCCGAAGGCGCCGCGCTGCGCGCGGAGTTCGATGCGCTGGTCAAGCGCTACCGCGAACTCAAGGGGCTGGATCCCGTCACGGGGACGTGAAAGCAGCCGTGCGTCGGCGCTGTCGCCGACGTGGCACGTGCGCGGTCGTCAGAACGGCAGCTGCATCTGCGGTGCCAGCGCGAGGATCTGTTTGCGGAACGCATCCTGGATGCGTTGCAGGGCCTCGGCGTCGTCGGCGTCGAAGCGCAGCACCAGGCTCGGCGTGGTGTTGGAGCAGCGGATCAGGCCCCAGCCGTCGGGCCAGTCGGCGCGGATGCCGTCGATGGTGGCGATCTTGGCGCCGTCGAAGTGCGCCTGCGCGCGGAAGCGGTCGACGAAGGCGTAGTGCTCGCCCTCCTCCATCGCCACCTTCAGTTCCGGGGTGCTGACGCCCTTGGGGAATTCGGCGAAGATCTCGTCGATGTCGCGGTCGTCGGCGGCGAGGATTTCGAGCAGGCGCGCGGCGGCGTAGATGCCGTCGTCGAAGCCGAACCAGCGTTCGCGGAAGAAGAAGTGGCCGCTCATCTCGCCGGCCAGTTCCGCCTCGGTTTCCTTCATCTTGGCCTTGATCAGCGAGTGCCCGGTCTTCCACATGATTGGGCTGCCGCCGTGGCGCAGGATCTGGCCGGCCAGATGTCCGGTGCATTTCACGTCGTAGATGACGCTGGCGCCCGGGTTGCGGCCGAGCACATCGCGCGCGAACAGCATCAGCACGCGGTCCGGATAGATGATCTCGCCGGCTTTGGTGACCACGCCGAGACGGTCGCCGTCGCCGTCGAAGGCGATGCCGAGGTCGGCGTCGAGCTTCTGCACGAAGTGGATCAGGTCGTGCAGGTTGGCAGGCTCGCTCGGATCGGGGTGGTGGTTGGGGAAGTCGCCGTCGACCTCGCAGTACAGCGGCACCACTTCGGCACCGATGGCTTCGAGCACCTGCGGACCGATGCCGCCGGCGACGCCGTTGCCGGCGTCCACCACCACCTTGAGCTTGCGCTCCAGCGCGATGTCGCTGGCGATGCGCGAGAGGTATTCCTGGCTGATGTCCATCGTCTGCAGCGCGCCGCCGCCGCCGGCCAGCAGGCGGTTTTCCGCGATGCGGGCGTACAGCTCCTGCACCGCCTCGCCGGACAGCGTTTCGCCGCCGACGACGATCTTGAAACCGTTGTAGTCGGGCGGATTGTGGCTGCCGGTGACGGCAACGCCGGAGCCCGTGTGCAGCTGGAACGTGCCGAAATACACCACCGGGGTCGGTGCGACGCCGATGTCGATCACGTCGCGCCCGGCCGCACGCAAGCCCTCGATGAGCGCGTTGGCGAGCGACGGGCCGGATAGCCGGCCGTCGCGGCCGACGACGATTTCCTTGTGGCCGCGCTCGTCCATCAGGCTGCCGATGGCCTGGCCGATGAGACGCGCGACGCCTTCGTCGAGCGTTTTGCCGACCACGCCGCGGATGTCGTACGCGCGGAAGATGCTGCGGTCCACGCTCGCCGGCACCGCACGCTGCGGCGCAGTGCGCACGCGCGGCGCGGGTTCGCCGCCGATCTGGCGGATCGCCTCGCCCAAGGTGACTTCGTCGACCGAGCTGGCGTCGGCGCGCGCGCGTGCCCGCTTGAGCTGCAGCAGCAGGATCACGCCGAGCGCGATCGCGCCCAGGCCCAGGCCGAGCTGCACCGGCATCGAATACGGCAACACGGACTGCTGCGCCGGCGCGGCCGTGCCGATCGACAGCGCGGCCGCCGCGACCGGCACCGTGGTGGCGCCGTAGCGCAGGCGCTCGTCGCCGCGCGTGGCGAGCACGCGCTGGCCGCTGCGCAGTTCGAGGTAGCCGCCGGGGAATGCGGCCTGGTCGATCGCGTCGGTGACGGTGCCGATCGGCAGCGCGGCGTAGGCCACGCCGACGATGCGTTCGCCGTGCCGCACCGGCGCGGCCAGGCCGAGTTCGGGTGCGTTGTCGACCACGACGATGCCGGCGGTCGATTCGCCGCTCGTGGCCGCGTCGCTGAGCAGCGCGAGCTTGGCGAAGCCGACCGCCTTGATGTCCTGCGCAAACGGCGCTTCGAGTGCTTCGTCGAACATCTCCGCGGCGAGCAGCTCGGGCCAGTCGGTCTTCAGCCGCGCGGCGGCATCGGCGTATGCGCCGGCTTCGGCGTCGGCGTGGATGTAGTCGTTGTCGACCGCGCCGTCGAGCCGTTCGCGCTCCTGCGCGATGCGCTGCGCGATGTCGCCGACGAGGGTGCCGCGCAGGCGTTCGAGCTGCGGCTGCACCGAGGTGTCGCTCCAGGCCTGGAACGTCTGCCACAGGATGCCCGCACCCGCGACGAAGGCGAGCACGGCAATCGCGCCGAAGATCGGCGCGCGCAGCTGCGGCGGAATCGTCAGGCGCGACGGTTCGCGTTCGGCTTTCGCTTTCCTGGCCATCCGGTTTCCTGCTCGGTGCGTGTGGGCGGGGGCGTCAGCGCAAGCCGGTGTGGCCGAAGCCGCCCGCGCCGCGCTCGGACGCGGCGAAGTCGTCGACCCGCACCCAGCGCGCCCGCGCCACCGGCAGGAACACCAGCTGCGCGACACGATCCCCTGGCGCGATGGTATAGGCCGACCCGCTGCGGTTCCACAGGCTGATCATCAGCGGGCCCTGATAGTCGGCATCGATGAGGCCGGTGCCGTTGCCGAGCACCAGGCCGTGGCGGTGGCCCAGGCCCGAACGCGGCAGCACGACGGCGCACCAGCCCGGGTCGCCGATATGGAAGGCCAGACCGGACGGCACCAGGGCGGCGTCATCGGGCGCGAGCGCGAGCGGCGCGTCGAGCATGGCACGCAGATCCATGCCGGCCGAGGCGGCGGTGGCGTAGTCCGGCAGCGGGTACAGCTCGGTGCCCAGGCGGGAATCGAGGATCTTCAGTTGCACGTCGAGCATGTCAGGCTCCGTCGGGCAGGCGCGCGAGGATCAGTTCCAGCAAGCGGCGTGCCACGGTGGCCTTGTCGGCCATGTCCACCTGCGCGCCGCCGTCGTGCCACAGCACCGCGAGCGCGTTGCGGTCCGAATCGAAGCCGCAATCGTCGGTGCCGACGCGATTGGCGGCGATCATGTCGAGCTTCTTGCGCACGAGCTTGTCGCGCGCGTAGCGCTCCACGTCGTCGGTCTCGGCGGCAAAACCGACCACGAAGGGCCGCGGCTGACGCGCCGCGACATCGGCGAGGATGTCCGGGTTCTGCACCAGGTCCAGCGCGAGGCCGCTGCCGGCCTGCTTCTTGATCTTGCTGGCCTGCCGCTCGCGCGGTCGGAAATCGGCCACGGCGGCGGTGGCAATGAACACGTGCTGCCCCGGCAACGCGTCCAGGACGGCGGCGTGCATCGCCTCGGCGCTGCGCACGTCGATGCGGCGCACGCCGGGCGGCGTGGCGAGAGTCACCGGGCCGCTGACGAGGGTCACCTCGGCGCCCTGCGCGGCGGCGGCGGCGGCCACGGCGTAGCCCATGCGGCCGGAGCTGCGGTTGCCGAGGTAGCGCACCGGGTCCAAGTCCTCGTAGGTGGGGCCGGCGGTGATCAGCACGCGGCGGCCGGCCCATGCCGTGCCCTGCATCGGCGCGAGCACGGCCTGCGCGATCGCAGGCGCCTCCCACATGCGCCCTGCGCCGGTTTCGCCGCAGGCTTGGTCGCCGGCATCCGGTCCCAGCACCTGCACGCCGCGCGCGACGAGCGTGGCGACGTTGGCCTGCACCGCCGGCTGCGCCCACATCACGCGGTTCATCGCCGGGGCGATGGTGATCGGCGCCTCGGTGGCCAGGCACAGCGTGGTCAGCAGGTCGTCGGCGAGACCGTGCGCGAGGCGGGCGATGAGATCGGCCGAGGCCGGCGCGATCACCACGCGCGTGGCCCAGCGCGCGAGTTCGATGTGGCCCATCGCCGCTTCGGCCGCGTCGTCCCACAGCGAACTGCGCACCGGCTGCCCGGAGAGCGCCTGGAAGGTGAGCGGCGTGACGAAGCGGGCGGCGTTGTCGGTCAGCACCACGCGCACGTCTGCCTCGCGCTCGCGCAGGCGCCGCACGAGCTCGGCGGCCTTGTACGCGGCGATGCCGCCGCTCACGCCGAGCAGGATGCGGGGGCGGTGCGGATCCGGGGTCACGGGCGAAAATCCTGCCTGCAAAGGGCGATCAGCTTACCCGAATGTCGCATTTTCTCCCGCTGCGGCGCGGCGCGTGCGTCATGACACTGGCGCCTGTCGATATGCAGGCGAACCACGATGACGATCCGGGACTGGCCCGACAGCGAACGGCCCCGCGAAAAACTGCTGCTGCGCGGCGCCGCGGCGTTGTCCGATGCCGAACTGCTGGCCGTGTTCCTGGGCTCGGGCCTGCGCGGCATGGACGCCGTCGAACTGGGCCGCGATCTGCTGCGCCGCCACGGCGGCCTGCGCCCGCTGCTGCGCCTGCCGCCGGCAGCCCTGCTGCGCGAACGCGGACTCGGCGCGGCGCGTACGACACGCCTGCTCGCCGCACTGGAGCTGGCCGCCCGGCACCTATGCGCGGATCTCGACCGCGGCGACCCGCTCGGCGATCCGGGCCGCGCCGCCGCCTACTTCTCCGTCCGCCTGCGCGATCGGCCGCAGGAGGTGTTCGCCTGCGCGTTCCTCGACAGCCGCCACCGCATGATCGTGTTCGAGGAACTGTTCACCGGCAGCCTCGACGGTGCGGACGTCTATCCACGCGAAGTCGTGCGCCGCTGCCTGCAGCACAACGCGGCGGCGGTGATCTTCGGCCACAACCATCCGAGCGGGGTCACCGACCCCAGCGCCGCCGATCGCGCAGTCACGCGGCGGCTCGTGGACGCGCTGCGGCTGGTGGACATCCGGGTGCTCGATCATTTCATCGTCGGCGACGGACCTGTGCTGAGTTTTGCCGCGCGCGGCTGGCTGTGAACGCGGCGCGGTATGCTGCGCGCGGGCCATGTCGGGAAGACCGCGCGTGAAACTGGATCTTGGCTGCGGCCGCAAACCCCGCGCCGGCTTCATCGGCGTCGACATGTCCGCCGCCTGCAGTCCGGACGTGCTGCACGACCTGCGCTGCATGCCGTGGCCGTTCGACGATGCCAGCGTCGACGAGGTGTACTCCGGCCATTTTCTCGAACACCTCGACGGCGAGGAACGCATCGCCTTCATGGAGGAGCTCTACCGCGTGCTGCGCCCGGGCGGCACTGCGCTCATCGTCACGCCGTACTGGAGCTGGGTCGGCGCGGTGCAGGATCCGACGCACAAGTGGCCGCCGATCGCCGAGCAGTCGTACCACTACTTCAGCAAGGCTCTGCGCGAACAGATGGGCGTGGATTTCTATCCGATCCGCTGCGATTTCGACGTGAGTTTCGGCTTCAGCGTGCTGCCGCAGTTCGCGCACCTGCCGAAGGCCGAACTCGACCGCGCTCGCGCGCATTCGCTCAACGTGGTGGCCGAACTGCGCGCAACCCTGGTCCGGCGCTGAGCGCCGCCGCGGCGCGCGCCCGCCGTATACTCGGCGGCACGCGGGAGGGAGTGCCCGCGGGGAGACCGATGCGGTGATCGTGGGGCTGGCCAATTCCTTTCCCGCCGATGCGGTGGAACGGGCCGTGCCGGACGTGGCCAGCGCGCGGCGGCTGGTCGGTGCGCAGCGCACGGACGTGGGCGTGCTGCTGGCCGCGCGCCGCGACCTGCTGCTCGGCGCCTTCGGCAATGCACTGCTGCCCGACCTCGATCGCTGCGAGGACGCGCTGCTGCTGGCGCTGGCGCGCTTCGGCGTGCGCCACGGCAGCTGGGGCAGCGACTTCCACCACTACCACAACGAAAACCATGCGCTCGAGGTGCTGGACGGGCGCCTCGGGCAACTGCTGAAACACGCCGGCACCGACGCGCTCGATGCGCGGGACTGGCTGGCGCTGTCGCTGTTTGCCGCCTGCCACGATCTGCGCCAGCGCGAGGTGCTCGACTTCAGTCACCCGATCGGCAACAACGAGGCCGCGAGCATCGCCGAGACGGCGCGCATCCTCGAACTCGCCGGCTTCGACGCGACACGCGACCGCCGCCTGTTCCTCGCGCTGCAGCTGATGATCGCCGGCTCGACCTTCGACGCCCGTCCGGCGCCGCCGACGGCGGAAAGCAACTCGGCGGAACTGGCCGCCAGTGGCGGGGCGCTGGCGCCGAAACTCCCCGCCATCCTCGATGCCGAGCGCCCGGGCTGGCGCGAGGACGCCGACATCGTGCGCGCGGTGGAGCTGGCGCAGATCGCCTCCGACCTCGACACCGCGAACGTCGCCGAACCGCTGGTCTGGCTCGCCGAGAGCGCGAGCCGCCTGTGCCAGGAACGCGAAATGCGCTTCGGCCGCGCGCTCGACAGCGCCGAATCGGCGCAACCGTGCGCCGGCTTCCTCAGCACCGGGCAGGAACGCTACTTCTTCGACCTGCACCGCTTCTGCTCGGCCCTCGGCCGCACGACCTTCGAGCCGGGCAAACGGGCGAATGCGCAGCATGTGCGCGCGATGGCCGCGCAGATCGGCACCGCGCGGTTCGACACCGGCGCGGACGCGCTGCGGGCGTTCTCGGCGCTGGCGCTGGCACGGGGCTGATCGGCTCCGTCGCAGCGCACGGCACCCGGACGCTCGCAACATACGCAATGCAGACCTGCGCGTGTCATGTCGCGCGCCGGCACGAAGTGCGGGCCACGGTGTTTCCCGCCCCCCGAAACGGCATCGGGCCGGCAAGGCCGGCCCGATGTGCAGCGATGACGCGTGCGGATCAGTTGCCGAGGTTGACGGTCCAGCCGGCCGTCCAGTTCTCGCCTTCGGCGAACGCGCCGCGGTAGCTGGTCGGGCGGAAGAAGGCGTCGGCGTTCGCGGCGCCGCCTTCGAGCACCGGCGAGCCGGGCATCGGCAGGAAGCCGTCGAGCATCGGATCGCCGCCCGATTCGTTGCCTTCGCCCGCGGCGAACCAGTCGCTGACGAGGTAGGCGTCGCTCGCGTCGTCCTTGAATTCGCCGCCGGTGCAGGTGCCGATGAAGGTGTGCGTCATCGACAGGGTCTCGCCCTGCTCGCTCGCCGTGCCCTGGGCGAACGTGCCGGTGTCGCCCAGCTCCAGGCATTCTTCGGTGTAGCTCGTCATCACGACCGAGGTGTAGTTGCCGCCGGTGCCGCGACGCAGGCGCATCGCATGGCGGGTCAGTTCCGGCTTGCCGACCAGCGTGAGATTCGAGATCTGCGGCTGGGTGCGCGGCAGCTTGTCGTTGTTGTCGCCGTCGTTGTCGGACTCGATGCCGTTGGAGTCGTCGCCCAGGTCGGTGTTTTCGCCCTGCAGGCCGAGCGCGAACTGGATCTTGCCGGTGTACCCCTGGTCGAAGTCGAAGCAGTCGTCGCCCATGTTCGAGCACACGAGGTAACGGCCGTTGACGCTGCCGCCGAACATTTCGAAGCCGTCGTCCTTGCCGCTGTCGACCTGCACGTGGTCGAGCACGGTGCCGGCACCGACGCCGAGCAGGGTGATCGAATTGAATTCGCTGTCTTCGCTGATCGCGATGCCGGCGTACTGCACGCGCACGTAGCGCAACGCGCCCGAGCTGTCGTTCAGATCGGTGCCGCCGTAGGTGATGGCCGGATTGGCTTCGAATTCGCACGCGTCGGTGTCGGTGCCGTCGTTGCAGGTCGAGTTGCCGGCGATCACGAGGCCACCCCACGAGCCGATGACATCGTCCGGACCGGTGAAGACGATCGGCTGCGTGGCGGTGCCTTCGGCATAGAGGCGACCGCCGCGCTTGACGGCGAGGTAGTTCAGCGCGCTGGTGTCGTCGGAACCGCGCACGGTGACGCCCGGGTCGATCGTCAGCGTGGCGCCGTCTTCGACGGCCACCTCGCCCTGCAGGGTGTAGACCTTGCCGGCCGGCAGGTGCAGCGCGCCGGTGATGCTGTTGGGCAGCGCGCAGGCGTCGCCGTCGGCGGTGGTGCCGTCCGGGCACTGGGCCAGTTCGGCCACGCTGCTGCACAGCGGGTTGGCGCTGCCGCCGATGAGCGTCTGGGTGGGTTCGAGTTCGAGCGTGACGTCGTCGAGGCCCGAGGCCTCGGTCATGTCGAGGTCGACGGTCATCGCGGTGCAGCTGTCGAACACGATGGCCGCGGTGCCGGCCTGCACCGGTGCGCCGGGCGCGGTGAACGGCGCGCCGAAGCTGCCGCCTTCGAACAGGTTCAGGGCGACGCCGTCGACCGCGCTTTCGCCCGCGCCGATCGAACCGGCGAAGGTCATCCACACCGGATTGCCGTCCGCGTCGTAGCTGAAGATGCCGCCGGAAACGATGGCCGAGCCGTCGGCGCCCGGGATCACGTCGAGCGCCACGCCGCGGCCGCTTTCTGCCGCGTTGGCCCAGGTGCCGTCGAGGCCGTCGTTGAGGGTGATGGCGGCGCTGGCACCGCCGGCGGCGGCGAGCAGCGCGGTGGCGAGCAGGGATTTGCGGAAGCGGATGGTCATGCGGAGATCCTCGGCGTCGTGGGTCGGAGCGGCGAGCCGGGCTCGCCATGAACCTCGGCATGTTGCGACGCTTGCGTGACAGTCGCGATGCAGGCGGGTGACAGAATTGCTACCGGCGTCATGCGGGGCCTCGTCGCGCTCCGCGCGCCCCCTTCCGCCTGCCGGCACCTTCCCCCGCTGCGCGGGAGAAGGATTTCTCCGAGCAAGGATGCGTGGAACCAGAGTGCCATCAGTTATCCGGCAACCTCATCGAAGATCCCTTCTCCCGCGCAGCGGGGGAAGGGTGACGCCGGTTGCCACCGGCGGAACGCAGGCGGAAGGGGGGCGCTCCACGTCAACAACGCCTCAGTACTTCCACTCCACCGACACCGCCACCTCGCGGCCCTTGCGATAGCGGCGCGACACCTCGCCACCCTGGGTGAACTCGGCTTCCGGATCGAGCAGGTTGCGCAGGCGCAGCTTCGCCTTCCAGCCGTCCCACGGCAGGGTGCGGCTCCAGGTGAAGTCGAGTTGATGGAAAGGCTGCTCGTATTCGTCCGGCAGGCCGCTCTGCCCGGCGCGGGTCACGCGTTCGCCCGCGACGTTGTAGAGCAGGGTCGCGTCGCCGCGGCCTTCGGGATCGAACCAGGACAGCGCGACGTTGGCGAGGTATTTCGATTGGCCCTGCAGCGGGCGCCGGGCCGAGGTCTGGATCCCGACCGCATCGCCCAGATCCACTTCCGAGTCGATCCACGCGTAGTTTGCCGACACGCTCAGGTCCTGCCAGAAGCTGCGGCGCCACGACTCGGGCAGCCACGTCGCTTCCTCGAAATAGCCCAGGCTGCGCGAGATGTCGAATTCGATGCCGCGGCTGTCCGCGCTGTCGGCGTTGCGCAGGCTCAGCAGATCGTTCGAGCCGGGCGTGCGCACCAGCTCGATCGGGTTGTCGAACTGCTTGCTGAAAAGCGCGATCGACACGCTTTCCAGATCGTTGAAGTAATACTCCCAGCGCAGGTCGACGCTCCGGATGTCGGTCTGCACCAGGTCCGGATTGCCGACGACGGAAATGTCGAGCAGCGGGTCGTCGTACGGCGCGGTCGACAGTTCGCGGAATTCCGGACGCGACACGGTCTCGTTGTAGCCCAGGCGCCATTGCGCGCTTTCGGAATATGCCCACGTGATCGCCGCGCTCGGCAGCAGGTCGTTGCCGTCGATGCCCGCAACCACCGGCGGCGTGCCGGGCAGGAACGGGTTCTGCGTGATCACGCGCTGGGTGTTGTCTTCCTGGCGCGCGCCGAGGTTGATGCGCCAGTCGCCCAGCTGCAGGTCGCCGTTGAGGTAGAGCGCGTCGAGGCTCTGGTCCGCGGTGTAGAAGTCGGTGGCGTTGCTCACGCCGATGAGTTCGATGGTGCCGCTGTCGATGGCGCCGGGGTTGATGATGTCGTCGATCGGCACCTCGCCGCCGGGCGCGGCGACGAGATTGCGGAAACTGTAGCGCCAGATCTCTGACGCGCGGTCGCGCCGCACGCGGCTGCCGCCGAGGTCGAGCGTGAGCGTGCGTTCGTCGCCCAGCGTGAACGGATAGCGGAGGCCGAACTGCGCCTCGTCGGCGTTGTCGTCGAGGAATTCGTAACGCACCTGCGGCGGAAAGCTCGCGGTGTAGACGAACTCGCCGGCGCCGTTCTGGCCGTAGCGGTAGGCGCGGCCGAGCGGCAGGTCGCGCGTGGCCCGCGAGTCCGTGTACTGCCAGAAGATGCCCAGATCGCCGGCCGCCGGGAGCGTGTGCTCGCCGCCGAGCTGCAGCGTGGTGAGCTCGTTCTCGGTCCACTCGATGCGCGTGCTGCGCTGCACGCTGCCGTTGGAGCGCAGGCCTTCGTCGATAGCGTCTTCGGCCTCGGTCTGGCGCAGCTGCATCGCGGTGGCGGTGAGGTGGTGTTCGCTGCCGATGTCGGCGCCGGCGGCGAGGAACAGGCCGCTGTCGATCACGCGCTCGGTGCGCTCGCGGATGTAGTCCTCGCGCGCGGTGAGCGTGCCGGTGGCATCGGTGCTGAACTCGCGGCGATGCTCCTCGCGCTGGTCCCAGTTCTGCGCGTAGCGCACCGCGCTCAGAAAGCCGAGTGCGAAGTCGTCGTCGCCGAAGCGGTTGCCGACCGACACGCCGAAGCCGGTGTCCGGTCCGATCTCCTTGCGTCCGACGCCCAGGCCCTTGCCGGCGATGTCGCGACCGAGCGCGGCGAGCGCGTCGGACCCGCGCGGCGGCAGCGGCCGCTGGAACAGGCCGTCCGGGGCATCGCGAAAGCCGTCGTCGCGACCGAGCCAGTCGCGCCCGCCGCCGACCGAGCGCAGGCCGTCTTCGCCGGTGGTGCCGTCGACGTAGCCGAGCGTGCCCGAGGCGCGCAACAGGAACGCATCCGGCACGCCGCGCGTGCGCAGCTGCACGGTGCCGCCGCCGAATTCGCCCGGCATGTCGGGGCTGTAGGTCTTCTGGACGGCAATGGCGCTGAGGATGTCGGACGGGAACAGGTCGAGTGGCACGACGCGGCGGGTCGGATCCGGGCTCGGGATCTGCGCGCCGTTGAGCAGTACCGACGAATAGCGCTCGCCGAGCCCGCGCACGTAGATGAACTTGTCGTCGACCAGCGACAGACCGGTGACGCGCTTGAGCGCGGTGGCGGCGTCGGAGTCGCCGGCGCGCGAGATCTGGTCGATCGACAGGGTGTCGATCACCTGCGCGGTGTCGCGGCGCTCCACGGCGAGCTCGAATTCGCCGCCGTCGTCGGTTTCGACCGCCTGCTCGACGGTCACGCCCTGCAGCGTGCTCGCTTCGGACGACGCCGGACCCGCACCGGCCACCGGTGCCGCGGCCGCCAGCGTCACCGGCGGCACGGCGTTGTCGCCGTACGCCAGCCCGGTGCCGGGCAGCGAGGTGAATTCGTAGCCGGGCGCCGCCACGAGCAGCGGGTAGGTGCCGGGCCGGGTGCGCAGGGTGTAGGCACCGCTCGCGTCGGTGGTGGCGGTGACGCCGTTGACGGTCACCTCCGCGCCGGCCACGGGTGCGCCGGTGGCATCGACCACGGTGCCGGCGAGTTCGGCCGAGTCGGTCTGCGACAGGTCCACGGTGCTTTCGCCGGAGACCGAGCTCACCACGCGGTAGACCGGCGGCCGGTCCGGATACAGTGCGGCGGAAATCTGCAGGGTTTCGTCGTCGGCCACGTCGAGCGGCATGTCGATCTCGACACCGGACGGCGTGCGTGCGCGCAGCACGTGGGTGCCGGGTGCCACTTCGAGGCGCGCGCCGCCGCTGTCGCCGGTGGGCGGTTGTGGCGCGGTATCGAGCTGCAGTTCGACGCCCGACACCGGCGTGCTGCCGTCGAACAGGTAGAAATCGACGACGGCCGGGCCGGCCTGCGCGGCGCCGGCAAACAGCAGCGGCAGCGCGGCCAGCACGGCAGCGGCGAGAGGAGAGCGTTTCATGGCGATGGACTCTGGGATGCGGAAACAGGCGGCGGCCGGCCGCATCCGCGCCTGGCGGCAGGCCGCCGCCGCGCCGGTGGTCCGTACCGCTCCGGATCGTCACAGGCTAGGCGGGCGGCGTGACAGAACCGTGACAGCGCTGTCATGGAGGCCCCGCGCGTGGGCGGCCGCTCAGGCAGGCACGGCCCCGGCGCGCTAAACTAGGCGGCTCTCCGAGGAACCCCGATGTCCATCAAAGACCACCTGCGCGAGCTGGTCCTGCAGGCCCTGCTCGATCTCAAGCGCTCCGGCCAGATCACGCTGGACGGCGAACCCGCGTTCGCGATCGACCGCAGCAAGAACCCCCAGCACGGCGACTACGCCAGCAACGTGGCGATGCTGCTGGCAAAGCCCCTGGGCCGCAATCCGCGCGAACTGGCGCAGGCCATCGCCGCGTCCTTGCCGAAATCGCAGCACCTCGAACGCACCGATATCGCCGGCCCGGGCTTCATCAACTTCCACATCAATCAGGCCTGCCGCCTGAGCGTGCTGCGCCGCATCGCCGAGCAGGGCGAGCGCTACGGCTGGCAGCCGGAGGAATCGCGCGAGTCGGTCACGGTGGAGTTCGTCTCGGCCAACCCGAACGGCCCGCTGCATGTGGGCCACGGACGCGGCGCCGCGTTCGGCGCGAGCGTCGCCAACCTGCTGCAGGCCGCCGGACACACCGTGCAGCGCGAGTACTACGTCAACGACGCCGGCCGCCAGATGGACATCCTGTGCGTCAGCGTGTGGCTGCGCTACCTGGAGCTCGGCGGCGTCTCCGTGCGTTTTCCGGACAACGGCTACAAGGGCGACTACGTGGTCGACATCGCGCGCGCCCTGCGCGCGAAGGAAGGCGACCGCCTGCGCCGCACCATGATGGAGATCACCGCCGACCTCCCGCCGGACGAAAGCCAGGGCAGCGAGGCCGCGCCGGGCGACAAGGAAGCGCACGTCGACGCGCTCATCGCACGCGCCAAGGCGCTGCTCGGCGAGACCGACTATCGCCTGGTGTTCGACACCGGCCTGCAGTGGTGCCTGTCCGACATCCGCGAGGATCTCGCGCAGTTCGGCGTGCACCACGACACGTTCTTCTCCGAACGCTCGCTGATGACCGACGGCTACGTGCAGCGTGCCATCGACACCTTGCGCGAGCGTGGCCACCTGTACGACGACGGCGGTGCCACGTGGTTCCGCGCCACCGCCTTCGGCGACGACAAGGACCGCGTGGTGGTGCGCGAGAACGGCGTCACCACGTATTTCGCGTCGGATCTGGGCTACCTGCTGAGCAAGTTCGAGCGCGGCTTCGATCGGGCGATCTACATCCTCGGCGCGGACCACCACGGCTACATCGCGCGCCTGCGCGCGGCCGCGCAGGGTCTGGGTTTCGACCCGGCCCGCATCGAGATTCCGCTGGTCCAGTTCGCCATCCTGTACCGCGGCGAGACGCGGGTGCAGATGTCCACGCGCGCCGGCAGTTTCGTCACGCTGCGCGAACTGCGCCAGGAAGTGGGCACGGACGCTGCGCGTTACTTCTACATCATGCGCGGCAACGACCAGCACCTGGATTTCGATCTGGACTTGGCCAAGAGCCAGTCCAACGACAACCCGGTCTACTACGTGCAGTACGCGCACGCGCGCATCTGCGCGCTGATGCGCCAGCTGGCGGAAAAGCAGTGGAGCTACAACCGCAGCGCCGCCGACGCCGCACGCGCGCGCCTGACCGATCCGCAGGAGATCGCGCTGCTCGGCGAACTGCTGCGCTTCCCCGAGGTGGTGGAATCGGCCGCCACCAACCGCGCACCGCAGACCGTCGCCAACTACCTGCGCGAACTGGCCGCCGCGTTCCACAGCTACTACAACGCCACCGCCATCCTCGTGCCCGAGGAAGACCTGCGCAACGCGCGCCTGGGCCTGTGCCAGGGCATCCGGCAGGTGCTGGTCAACGGCCTTGCGCTGATCGGCGTGTCCGCCCCGGAGAAGATGTGATGGCGGCGCGGCGCGGAAAATCGCAGGCCAGGCGCGGCGGCGCGCAGGCGCGGCGCGTGCCGGGCTGGATCTGGCTGCTGGCCGGCCTGCTGCTGGGGCTGGCGCTGTCGGTGTTCGTGCTGATGCGCGAAGGCGGCGGCAACCGCGGCGTGCCGCGCCCCAATCCCGAAGCGCAGGCCCCGCGCGAGACCGAACGCACGCCGGCCGTGGCACCGCCGCCGGCGGTCGAGGACAAGCCGCGCAAGCCGCGCTACGACTTCTACACCGTGCTGCCGGGCAAGGAGGTGCTGGTGCCCGATTCGGAGCTGGCGCAGAAGGCGCGCGACGAAGCGGCAGCGCCGCCCACCGCGGCGGCGGCCAGCGAACGCTACGTGCTGCAGGCCGGTGCCTTCCGCGACACGCGCGACGCCGAAGCGCTCAAGGCGCGCGTCGCGCTGTCGGGCCTGGTGGCGCGCGTGGAAACCGCGCAGATCGACAACCGCCCGATCTACCGCGTCCGCCTCGGCCCGTACGCCTCGGCGCGCGAGCTCGAAGCGGCGAAGAAGCAGCTCGCCGACAACGGCATCAGCCAGACGATCGCGGTGCGGGAACCCAAGCCGTAACGCGACGACGCGCGGCGGCCCGGGCCGGGGATCGCGGTCAGCCGCCCTCGAAGCCGTCGGCAAAGAGCGCGTCGGGGCGGTCCACGTCGAGCGCGGTGAGCAGCGGTTCGGACTGCACCGGCGCACCGCCGCCTTCGACCTCGCCCTGCGCCACCGCGGTGTCGCCGAGCGCGCTCTGCGCCGCATCCGCGGCCGTCGCGACATACGCGGCGGACGTGCACGTGGCCGTCTGACCCGGCGCGATCGCCGCAGGGACGCACGCCACGTCTCCGTGCAGCGTGCTGTCGACCGCGACGGCCGCGAGATCCACCTCGCCGGTGTTCTCGACGGTGTAGACGTGGACGACGCTGTCGCCCTCGTCCACGAGACCGTCGCCGTCGGCGTCGTCCTGCAGCGTCATGGTCCCGGCCAGCGCAAGCGCGGGTTTCCCGGGCGCGCCGTCCACGGGGGTCTGCGCCTGTGCGCTGCCGGACACCGGACTGTCGTCGGGGGCCGACGCGTCGGCCTGCGCCACGTTGACGATGTCGACGCCGCCTCCGGCCTCGGCAGGCGTGACCGTGTGCGTGGCGCTGC
This sequence comes from Chiayiivirga flava, assembly GCF_014202825.1. Lineage (GTDB taxonomy): Bacteria > Pseudomonadota > Gammaproteobacteria > Xanthomonadales > Xanthomonadaceae > Chiayiivirga > Chiayiivirga flava. Next base: position 149,023 of record NZ_JACHHP010000002.1, read on the forward strand.
CGCAGTCGGCCGTGGCGCCGGGATCGAGCGTGGTCGGCGTGCAGGTGGCCGGACCGGTGAGCGACGCGACGAGGACGACGTCGTGCACCCGCACGTTGCCCGTGTTGCGTACCGCGAAGGTGTAGACGATGTCCTCGCCCGCGCTCGCGGCGCCGCTCTCGTCGGCGTCGTCCAGCGTCGCGTCCAGCAGCACGTCCAGCCCGGACTGGCCCGGGGCCACGGACACTTCGGCGGCGTCGCTGTCGCCGACCTCGCCCGCCTCGGCGGTCTGCGCCACCGCCTGCGCCACGTTCACCAGCGCGATGCCCGCATCGATGTCGTCCTGCGTCACGGTGTACGTGTAGGCCGTGCAGGTGGCGGTGGCACCCGGCGCCAGCGTGGCGACGGGCGTGCACGCGAGCGGTTGCGGTGCACCGCCGCCGAAGCTGTCCTCCACCGCCAGATCGGTGACATCGCGCGAGCCGATGTTCTGCACCGACACGGCATAGGTGATGACGTCGCCGGCATCCGCCACGCCCGGCGTGCCGCCGTCGGTCGTGAGCGTGGCGGTCTTGGTCACCTCCACGTCACCCTGCGGCAGCGTGAACCGCTTCACCTGCCCGGCCAGCGTCGTGAGGTACAGATGCCCGGCCTCGTCCTCGCCGAAACCGACCACGGTGCCCTGGTTGTTGAGCCACGTGGCGCCGGTCCAGCTGCCGGCGGTCTCGCGCGCGTAGAACACGGTGGAAAAGTAGGCATCGGCGTAGAAGTACACGCCCTGCAGCGCAGTGTACGGGCCGCGGTAGCGGAAGCCGCCGGTGATCGAGACGCCCAAGTCGCGGCCGTAGGTCAGGATGGGATCGGTGGCGCCGGCGAGCGGGCAGTCGATGCCGGTGGAGCCGCGCTGGTTGAAGCCCTCGCACACCTTCCAGCCGAAGTTGAGGCCGCCGGCCGGCGGCACGAGATCCACTTCCTCGAACGTGCCCTGGCCCACGTCGCCGATGATCAGATCGTGCGTGTCGCGATCGAAGCTGAAGCGGTAGGGATTGCGCAGGCCATAGTGGTAGATCTCGTCGCAGGCCGCGGCGTTGCCGCCGGCGTCGCCGGCAAACGGGTTGTCGGCCGGAATGCCGTAGCGGCGGTTGGCGGGATCGGCGCCGCACAGGTCCGCGCCGGCGGGCGTGTCGGTGCTGTCCACGTCGATGCGCAGCATCTTGCCCAGCAGCGCGCGCGAGGCGGCCTGCCCCTGCGGCACGCCGGCCGGCGGGGTGCCGGTGAACGCGGCGTCGGCGATGCAGCTTGCGCTGTTGCTCATGGCGCCGGAGGTCAGCGCCTGGCCGCTTTCGCACGGATCGTTGCCCGAGCCGCCGTCGCCCAGGCCCACGTACAGATAGCCGTCGGCGCCGAAATGGATGTCGCCGCCGTTGTGGTTGGTGAAGGGCTGGAAGACGCGCAGGATTACGCGCGCCGACGCCGGATCGGCGACGTTCGCGTTGCCGGCGGACACGGTGTATTCGGTGACGACGCTGTTGCTGGCGCCATCGAGGTAGTAGACGTAGAACCTGCCGTTGATCGCATACAGCGGATGGAACGCAAGTCCGAGCAGGCCGCGTTCGTCGCCGCCGGTGGCGCCGACCACGGTGAATCCGAGCGGCGGGGAATCGGCCTGCAGGTTCAGGAACGGCGTCGCCAGCAGATCGCGTTCGTCGTCGAAGATGCGGATCTGTCCGGTGCGGACGATGGCGAACAGGCGATCGCTGCCGTCGCCGGCATGGCGCACGCCGACCACGCCCGGAAGGTTCTGGCCGGGATTGATCGTGACCAGCGCGAGGTCCGCAGGCAGCGGTTGCGCGCGAAGCGGCAGTGCGCCGAGCAGCAGCAGGAAGGCCCACAGGGCCGCGTGTGGGAATCGCATCGTTCTCTCCGTCCGTGTCGCTGGCCCCCGAGCCCTGCTTTATACCATCGCGGCGCAACGCAGCGTCGTGCGCAGTTCAATCGCGCTTGAGACGGATCAGGGCGGAGGTGTCCTCGTCGCCGCGGCCGGCGGCGACGAGTTCGGCGTAGTCCGCCAGTGCCTGGTCGATCACCGCATGGCGCACGCCGGCCGACTGCGCCATCGCCTGCACGATGCGCAGGTCCTTGAGCATGTGCGCGCACTTGAAGCCCGGGACGAACTCGTCGCGCAGCATCGTCGCGCCGCGTTTGTCGAGGAACCAGTTGGCCGCAGCGCCGGCGCCGAGCGTGGGAAGCAGCTTCGCCGGATCGAGCGCGAGCCGTTCGGCGAGCGCGAGGCCTTCGCACACGGCCTCGTTGATGCCCGCGACGAGGACCTGGTTCACCGCTTTCGCCGCCTGCCCGTCGCCGACGCCGCCAAGATGCGTGACCCGCGCCGCGTACGCATCGAGCGCGGGGCGGACACGGTCCACGTGCTCCGCAACGCCGCCCGCCATTACCGACAGCTTGCCGTTGCGCGCGCCTTCCACGCCGCCGGAGACCGGCGCATCGACGAAGCCGATGCCGCGTTCCCCGAGGCGTCGCGCCGCGTCGAGCGCGGTGGCGCGGGCCACGGTGGAGTGGTCCACCACGATGGCGCTCGGCTGCAGGACCGCGGCCAGCGCATCGACGTTCTGCAGCACGTCGGCATCGGCCGACACGCACAGCAGCACCACGTCGCAGCCGGAAAACGCCGCCGGCGCGGCCGCGCCGCGGACCTGCAGCTCGGTGGCCAGCGCCGTCGCCTTCGCCGCGCTGCGGTTGCCCACCACCGCGAGCAGGCCGCGCGAATGCAGGTGCCGCGCCATCGGCGCGCCCATTGCGCCGAGTCCGATGAAACCGCAACGCAGGATGGGCATGGCGAATCCGACGACAGCGCAACGACGCGCAGACCGCGATTTCACTCCGCGCCACGCCGCCGCGCAAGCGCCGCGGCGCGCGATATTGGCTTGCCCCACCCCGCGTGTCACAGTGTCGCGTCCGTTCCCACCCGCGCAGCGCATGGTCCCGCCCCGCCACTCCACGAGTTTCCGATGCTGACGCGCGGCTCGCTGCGCGTGCTGCAGATCGCGCGCGTGCTGCTGCGCTACCGCCTCGACGCACTGCTCGAAGGCACCCTGCTCGAACGCCGCCTGCGTCTGCTCAAGCCGTTCGTGCCGCGCGCGCGCGACGAGATCGCCAACCTGCCGCGCGGCGCGCGCATCCGCCTGGTGCTGCAGGAACTGGGACCGATCTTCGTCAAGTTCGGGCAGATCCTGTCCACCCGGCGCGACATCGTGCCGATGGACATCGCCGACGAGCTGACCCTGCTGCAGGACCGCGTCGCGCCGTTCGACGGCGACAGCGCGCGCCGGCTCGTGGAACAGGCGCTGGGCGCGCCGATCGCGCAGCTCTACGCGGACTTCGCGCTGGAGCCGCTGGCGTCCGCGTCGATCGCGCAGGTGCACGCCGCCACGCTGCCGGACGGGCGCGAGGTGGTGGTGAAAGTCCTGCGCCCCGGCATCGGCGGACGCATCGCCGGCGACATCGCATTGCTGCGCATCCTCGCCTCGCTCGCGCAGCGCCACCACCCGCGCGCGGACAAGATCCGCCCGCAGAGCGTGGTCGACGAAATCGAATCCACGCTGCACGCCGAACTCGACCTGCAGCGCGAGGGCGCGAACGCCAGCCTGCTGCGCCGCAACTGGCTCGCCAGCGACGACCTCTACGTGCCCGAAGTGTTCTGGAGCCACACCTCCGAAAGCGTGCTCACGCTCGAACGCGTGCGCGGCATCCCGAGCGACGACATCGCGAGCCTCGACGCCGCCAGCATCGATCGCCCCGCGCTCGCGGCGAAGGGCGTGCGCGTGTTCTACACCCAGGTATTCCGCGACAACTTCTTCCACGCCGACGCGCACGCCGGCAACATCTGGGTGGATCCGGCGCGGCGCGAGAACCCGCGTTTCATCGCGCTCGATTTCGGCATCATGGGCCAGCTCTCGGCGCAGGATCAGTACTACCTCGCCGAAAACTTCATGGCGATCTTCCAGCGCGACTACCGCCGCATCGCCGAACTGCACGTCGAGGCCGGCTGGATGCCCTCGCACATCCGCCTCGACGAACTCGAGGCCGCCGCGCGTTCGGTCTGCGAGCCGTACTTCACCCGGCCGCTGTCGGAAATCTCGCTCGGCGAAGTGCTGCTGAAGCTGTTCCGCACCGCGCAACGCTACGAACTCACCATCCAGCCGCAGCTGATCCTGCTGCAGAAGACCCTGCTCAGCATCGAGGGCGTCGGCCGCCGGCTCGATCCGAAGCTCGACATCTGGGCCGTGGCCCGGCCCGTGCTGGAACAGATCCTGCGCGAGCGCTACAGCCCGAAGCAGCTCGCGAAGGAGTTCCGCAAACGCCTGCCCGAACTCGTCACCCGCGCCCCGGACATGCCGCGCCTGATGCACGCCTGGCTGTCGCAGCAGGTCAGCGGCGAGCATCTGCTGCGCATGCGTTCGGACGATATCGCGGCCCTGGTCAGAATCGCGCGCGATGCGGAAAAGCGCATCGTCTGGGCGCTGGCCGGCACGGGCCTGCTGATCGGCAGCGTGTTGCTGGCGCTGTTCCACGACGGCGGCAGGAGCATGCTCGGCCTGCCGGTGGCGGCCTGGGCCACCGGCGCCGCGGCGCTGTTCGCCTTCGTCGCGGCGCGCCCGCGGTGACGGGCACCCGCCACACGTTTCACAAAATTTGACAACCGTCAAGCGACCCCTCTCACAGTTCGATCCAATCCCTCCCCGGCGCTCCGCGAACGCATTACACTGGTCTCGCCCCGCCGCGGACAGCAGCCGTGACCTCCTTCAACGCCGAACAGATCATCGACGCGCTCTCCGCCAGTCCCGCCGACCCGGAGCGCCGCAAGCACGCACTCGGCGTGGTCTACAACGAACTGGTCAAGATCGCGCGCGCCGAGCTCGCCAAGCACCGGCGCGGCGCCACGCTCGATACGCGCGGTCTGGTGAACGAGGCGTACCTCAAGCTGTTCGGCGGCTCGCCGCGGGTGTACGAGAACCGCAAGCACTTCTATGCGACGGCCGCCGTGGCGATGCGCCAGGTGGTCATCGATTACGCGCGCCAGCGCCTGGCCGAACGCCGCGGCGGCGGCAAGCGCGACCACGCCTCGCTCGAAGGCCTCGAAGGCGAACCGCTGGCGATCGACGCCGAGGCCGAGCGCCTGGTGCAGATCGACATGGCGCTCACGCGTCTGTCGCAGCTCGACGAACGCCTGGTGCAGATCGTCGAGATGCGGTTCTTCGGCGGGCTGGAAGTCACCGAAATCGCCGATCTGCTCGGCGTGTCGGAAGCCACGATCAAGCGCGACACGCGCGCCGCGCGCGCGTTCCTCGAACGCGAACTCGAACCGGACCTCTGATCGGCGCATGACCGCGCTGCCCGTGCTGTACCGCGACGACGTGCTCGCCGTGGTCGACAAGCCCGCGCGCCTGATGGCGCACGACAGCACGCTGGCACGCGGCGAAGACGACTTCGCGGCCGATCGCCTGCGCCAGCAGTTCGGCCGGCCGATCCATCTGGTCCATCGGCTCGATCGCGCCACCAGCGGCTGCCTGCTGCTGACCTTCGAACGCGAGGCCGCGAGCCGGCTCGGCGAACAGTTCATGGCGCGCGCGGTCGAGAAGACGTACCTCGCGGTGTGCCGCGGCTGGCCCGACGCCGCCGGCACGATCGAGCACGACCTCGACGGCGGTCCCGGCAAACCGCTGAAGAAGCCGGCGGTCACGCATTTCGAGCGCCTCGCCACCGGCGAGATGCAGGTACCGGCGGCGGGGTTCGAGACCTCGCGCTACGCGCTGCTCGCGTGCCGGCCGCAGACCGGCCGCTTCCGCCAGATCCGCCGGCATCTGAAGCACGTCCACCACCACCTGATCGGCGACACCAGCCACGGCGACGGGCGGCGCAATCGCGATTTCCGTGCCCTGGGCATCCACCGCATGCTGCTGCACGCGTGGACGCTGGCGTTCGAGCATCCGTCCGGCGGCGAACACCTGCGTATCCACGCACCGCTCGACGCGGAATTTCGCCGTGCGCTGGCGCTGTTCGGCTGGGCCGAACCGACGCCGACGTAAGCGGCGCTTTGCGCGCATGCTTGCGCCCCGGGCACAATGCCCGCCTGCGGGCCTGCCGTTCGCGTTCCGGACCATCACCGCACACCCACCATGACCACGCCTCCCGCGCCCACGCCGCCGTCCGCCCGCTCCGAGGGCGACGCCATCGGGCAGATCACCGCCATCCTTGCTGCGGCCGGCGAACCCGAACCGCTCGACCGGCTGCTGCCGCTGGTCTATGCGGACCTGCGCCGCCTGGCCCGTGCGCAGCGCCGCCAGATGGAGCCGGGCGAAACGCTCTCGACCACCGCGCTCGTCAACGAGGCCTATCTCAAGCTGCGCCGCGCCGATCATCCGGGACTCGCTGACCGCGTGCATTTCTTCTCGCTCGTGGCGCGCGCGATGCGGCAGATCCTCATCGACCACGCACGTTCGCGCCTCGCGGAGCAGCGCCGCATGCGCGAGGTGGAACGCGAACTGCGCGACCGCCCGCACGAGGACGCCGCCGAGCTCGCGCGCCTGCTCGAAATCGATTCGGCACTGGACGAACTGGAACAGCTCAATCCGCGCCTCGCGCAGGTGGTGCTGTACCGCTACTTCGCCGGCTATTCGGCGCAGGAAACCGCCGACCTGCTGGAGGTGACCGTGCGCACCGTCAACCGCGACTGGCACAAGGCGCGCACCTGGCTGACGCTGGCGCTGGAGGCGCGGCGCGACGGCGCCGCGCCCGACGCGTGAGCGCGCCGAGCCCCTCGCACGCGCACCGGACGCATTGACCGTGCCCACGGCCGCCATCGTCGCGCAGCTCGCCGCGCAGGGCTTCGCATTCGTCGAAGGCACGACGATGCAGCGCTGGCTGCGGCAGGCCGGTGCCCTGGCCGACTGGCCCGCGTTCGAGGCCAGCTGGGCCGATCTTGCGATGGACGAGTACATGGCCGACGGCGGACGCGACCGCCGCCGCCGCCACGCCGTGTTCTCGATCGCGCGCGACGGACGGATCACGCGCGAAGCGGACCAGCCGCACTGGCAAAGCCTGCACTACAACCCGCTCAACGGCGGCGTCGCGCGCTGGTTCGCGCCGGTGGCCGACGCGCTTGCCGGCGGCGACAGCCTCACCACCATCCTGCGCTGGTGCCACGCGCACTTCGGCGCATGGGCGCCGGACGTGCAGCGCTGGCGCGTGGAGGTGCACCAGTTCCGCATCGAAGCGGTGCCCGGCCGACCCGGCCGCCCGACGCCGGAGGGCATGCACCGCGACGGCGTCGACTACGTGCTGGTGCTGATGATCCGCCGCACCAACATCGCCGAAGGCACCACCACCATCCACGCACTCGATCGCACCCCGCTCGGCAGTTTCACCCTTGCCGAGCCGTTCGACGCAGCGCTCGTGGACGATGCGCGCGTGTACCACGGCGTCACCGCGGTGGAACCGGTCGACCCGTCGTTGCCGGCGTTCCGCGACGTGCTGGTGGTGACATTCCGGGCGGAGCGAGCAATGAGTGGAGAGGAGTGAGAAACGAGCAGAAGCTCGTGTTGGGGCTCTCACTCGTTTCCCACACCTATCCACTCTCCACTCGCTCTAGGCTCCGACCGCGCGCAGGCAGAACGCGCTGATCGCATCGACCAGCCGCTCCTTGTCGCGCACGCTCTTGCGGCTCGGTCCGATCGGGCCGACGAGGGCCTCGGTGAACGCACCGACGATGCACGCCGCCGCCGCGTCGAGGTTCTGCGCCGGGAATTCGCGCGCCGCCACGCCCTGTTTCAGCACCGCCTTGAACACCGCACCGAAACGCTTGCGGCAGCGGATGCGTTCGGCGTCCACCTCCGGATCGACGGGCTCGGCGATGAAGGCGTACGCAAGATTGGGGCCGGTCAACGCGCGCCGCACGAACGACGCCACCTGGTCGTGCAGGCGCGAACGCGCGTCGCGCGGTTCGGCCGCGATGCGCTTGAGGATCGCGATCTCGTAATCGACCGCCGCGGTCAGCACTTCGACGAACAACTCGGCCTTCGACGGAAAGTAGCGGTAGATCATGCCCGTCGACACGCCCGCCTCGGCCGCCACCGCCGCGATCTGCGCATTGCGGAAGCCGCCTTCGGCGATCTGCTTGCGCGTGGCGAGCAGGATCTTCTCGCGGTTGCTGGCGAGGCGTTCCTGCATCAGGCGGGTGCGGCGGTAGGCCATGGCGGGCTCGGCAAGACAGACGTGTGGCGGCGCAAACAAATGAACCGGAATTCACTTCTATGCGCGGATGCGGTAGGCTGACGGGGCAACAGCCGTGTTCAGGGTAGTCGAAGCGCGCGCCGACGTCATCGCCCCGCCGCTGCCGGAACCGCCACCGGATCACCGTCGCCGCGCCCGCGCGGGAGGAACGATGCAAGGCCTCAACTTCGACCTCGGCGAATCGATCGACATGCTGCGCGACGCCGTGCGCAGCTTCGCCGCGGCGGAAATCGCGCCACTGGCCGCGCAGGCCGACCACGACAACGCCTTTCCGAACCAGCTGTGGCCGAAGCTCGGCGAGATGGGTTTGCTCGGGCTCACCGTCGAGGAAGAATTCGGCGGCAGCGACATGGGTTACCTGGCGCACGTGGTGGCGATGGAGGAAGTCTCGCGCGCCTCGGGCGCCATCGGCCTGTCCTACGGCGCGCACTCCAATTTGTGCGTGAACCAGCTGCGCAAGAACGGCACGCCAGCGCAGAAGGCGCGGTATCTGCCGAAGCTTGTCTCGGGCGAACACGTCGGCGCGCTTGCGATGAGCGAACCGGGCGCCGGTTCGGACGTGGTGTCGATGCGGTTGCGCGCGGAACAACGTGGCGACCGTTTCGTGCTCAACGGCAACAAGATGTGGATCACCAACGGCCCGGACGCAGACACGCTCATCGTCTACGCCAAGACGGACGTGGCCGCAGGGTCCAAGGGCATCACCGCGTTCATCGTGGAGAAGACGTTCCCGGGATTTTCCACCGCGCAGAAGCTCGACAAGCTCGGCATGCGCGGCTCCAACACCTGCGAACTGGTGTTCCAGGATTGCGAAGTACCGGAAGAAAACGTGCTCGGCGGCGTCGACCGCGGCGTGCGCGTGCTGATGTCCGGGCTCGACTACGAACGCCTCGTGTTGTCCGGCGGCCCGCTCGGGTTGATGGCCGCCTGCCTCGACGTGGTGCTGCCCTACGTGCACGACCGCAAGCAGTTCGGCCGCAGCATCGGCGAGTTCCAGCTGATGCAGGGCAAGATCGCCGACATGTACGTCGGCTTCAATGCCTGCCGCGCCTACGTGTACGCGGTGGCGAAGGCGTGTGATCGCGGCGAGACCACGCGCAAGGATGCGGCCGGCGCGATCCTCTACGCGGCCGAAAAGGCGACGTGGATGGCCGGCCAGGCGATCCAGGCGCTCGGCGGCAACGGCTACATCAACGAATACCCGACCGGGCGCTTGTGGCGGGATGCGAAGTTGTACGAGATCGGTGCGGGCACGTCGGAGATCCGGCGCATGCTGATCGGTCGCGAGTTGTTCCAGCAGGCCGGCTGACGCTGGTTCCTTCTCCCCGCGGGAGAAGGTGCCCGACAGGGCGGATGAGGGCGCCACCTCTCACCCGCCCTCGACGCCAGACGAAACGTGGCGCCCTCATCCGCCTTCGGCACCTTCTCCCGCGGGGAGAAGGAAGAGCACAAGATGACCATCCTCAAATCCCAGCTTCAACCGTCGAGCGACACCTTCCGCGCCAACGCCGACGCCATGCGCACCGTCGTCGACGACCTCCGCGCACAGGTCGCACAGGCCGCGCAGGGCGGCAGCCAGGCCGCCCGCGACAAGCATGTCGCCCGCGGCAAGCTGCTTGCCCGCCACCGCATCGACGCCCTGCTCGACCGCGGCACCGCCTTCCTCGAGATCGCCCCACTCGCCGCCCACGGCATGCACGACGGCGACGTGCCCTGCGGCGGCATGGTCGCCGGCATCGGCCGCATCGAAGGCACCGAATGCGTGATCGTCGCCAACGACGCCACGGTGAAGGGCGGCACCTACTACCCGATCACGGTGAAGAAACACCTGCGCGCGCAGGAAATCGCGCAGCAGAACCGCCTGCCCTGCATCTATCTCGTCGACTCAGGCGGCGCCTTCCTGCCGATGCAGGACGAAGTCTTCCCCGATCGCGACCACTTCGGCCGCATCTTCTTCAACCAGGCCAATCTCTCCGCGCAGGGCATCCCGCAGATCGCCTGCGTGATGGGCTCGTGCACCGCGGGCGGCGCGTACGTGCCGGCGATGAGCGACGAAACCGTCATCGTGAAGGACCAGGGCACGATCTTCCTCGGCGGCCCGCCGCTGGTGAAGGCCGCCACCGGCGAGGACGTGACCGCGGAAGACCTCGGCGGCGCCGACGTGCACACGCGCGTGTCCGGCGTGGCCGACCACTTCGCCGAGAACGACCACCACGCGCTGGCGCAGGTGCGCCGCATCGTCGCCAACCTCAACTGGCGCAAGCAGGGTTCGCTTGCGATGCAACCGGTCGCGGAACCGCTGTACGCGCCGGACGAACTCTATGGCGTGATCCCGGCCGACACACGCAAACCCTACGACGTGCGCGAAGTGATCGCGCGCCTCGTCGATGGCTCGCGCTTCGACGAATTCAAGGCGCGTTACGGCACCACGCTCGTCACCGGCTTCGCGCACCTGCACGGGCATCCGATCGGCATCGTCGCCAACAACGGCATCCTGTTCTCCGAGTCCGCGCTCAAGGGCGCGCACTTCGTCGAGCTGTGCAGCAAGCGCGGCATCCCGCTGCTGTTCCTGCAGAACATCACCGGCTTCATGGTCGGGCGCAAGTACGAGAACGGCGGCATCGCGCGCGACGGCGCCAAGATGGTGATGGCGGTGGCGTGCGCGAAGGTGCCGAAGTTCACCGTCGTCATCGGCGGCTCGTTCGGCGCCGGCAACTACGGCATGTGCGGCCGCGCGTACTCGCCGCGTTTCCTGTGGATGTGGCCGAACGCGCGCATCAGCGTGATGGGCGGCGAGCAGGCTGCGAGCGTGCTCGCACGCGTGCGGCGCGACGGCATCGAGGCGCGCGGCGGCTCGTGGTCGAGCGAGGACGAGGACACGTTCAAGGCGCCGATCCGCGAGCAGTTCGAGGCGCAGGGCCACCCGTACTACGCCAGCGCGCGACTGTGGGACGACGGCATCATCGATCCCGCGCAGACGCGCCGCGTGCTCGGGCTCGCGCTGTCGGCCTCGCTCAATGCACCAGTTGAGCAGACCGAGTTCGGCATCTTCCGGATGTGATGCGATGATCACTTGCACTCAGTTTCAGAGCGGCCACCTCGAGATCGAACGCAGCGGCACCGTCGCCACGCTGTGGATGACGCGTGCCGACAAGCACAACGCCTTCGACGAAACCCTGATCGACGACCTCGCCCGCGCCAGCCGCGCGATGGGTGAGGACGACGCCGTGCGCGTCGTCGTGCTGGCCGGCCGCGGCAAGAGCTTCTCCGCCGGCGGCGACCTCGACTGGATGCGCCGCGCCGCGGGTTACGGCATCGACCAGAACCGCGCCGACGCCGATGCACTCGCCGCGATGCTGCGCACGATCGCCGAGCTGCCGAAGCCGACCATCGCACGCGTGCACGGCGCCGCGCTCGGCGGCGGCATGGGCCTCGCGTGCGCCTGCGACATCGCCGTCGCGTCGGACAACGCCGTGTTCGCGACCTCCGAAGTGCGCTTCGGCCTGATTCCCGCGACCATCGGCCCCTACGTGCTGCGCGCGATCGGTGCGCGGCAGGCCTTGCGTTACTTCCAGACCGCCGAACGCATCGATTCGGCGCGTGCGTTGCAGATCGGCCTCGTGCACGAGGTCGTCGCGTCCGATGCACTCGATACGAAGATCGCCGAGATCGTCAGCGCACTGTCGACCGGCGGTCCGAACGCACAGGCCGCCTCGAAACGCCTGATCGCCGACCTCGCCGGCCAGCCAGTCGACGACGCCCTCGTCGCCGACACCGCCGACCGCATCGCCCGCATCCGCGCCACCGACGAAGCGCGCGAAGGCCTCGGCGCCTTCCTCGACAAACGCGCCGCAGCCTGGACGCAACGCGCATGAGCACCCGTCTGTTCGACACCGTCCTGATCGCCAACCGCAGCGAGATCGCCTGCCGCGTGATCGCCACGTGCCGCCGGCTCGGCATCCGCACGGTCGCCGTGTATTCCGACGCCGATGCGAACGCCCGCCACGTGCGCCTCGCCGACACTGCCGTGCACATCGGCGCCGCGCCTGCGCGCGAGAGTTATCTGGTGGCCGAGCGCATCCTCGCCGCGGCCCGCGCGACCGGCGCGCAGGCGATCCATCCGGGCTATGGCTTCCTGTCGGAGAACGCGGACTTCGCCGACGCCTGCGCCGCGGCCGGCATCGTCTTCATCGGCCCGCCCGCGAGCGCGATCCGCGCGATGGGCAGCAAGAGTGCGGCGAAGGCAATGATGGGCGCCGCCGGCGTGCCGCTGACGCCGGGTTACCACGGCGACGATCAGCGCCCTGCGTTCCTGCGCGAGCAGGCCGATGCGATCGGCTACCCCGTGCTGATCAAGGCCAGCGCCGGTGGTGGCGGCAAGGGCATGCGGCTGGTCGAACGCAGCGAGGACTTCGAAGCGGCACTCGCCTCGTGCCAGCGCGAGGCTGCGTCGTCGTTCAACGATCAGCACGTGCTGGTCGAGAAATACGTGTTACGCCCCCGCCACATCGAGATCCAGGTGTTCGGCGACAGCCACGGCAATGTCGTGCACCTGTTCGAGCGCGATTGCTCGGTGCAACGACGCCACCAGAAGGTGCTGGAAGAAGCGCCTGCGCCGGGCATGACGCCCGAGCGCCGTGCGGCGATGGGTGCGGCTGCGGTGGAAGCGGCGCGCGCGGTCGGTTACGTCGGCGCGGGCACGGTGGAATTCATCGCGAGCCAGGACGGCGCGTTCTACTTCATGGAGATGAACACGCGCCTGCAGGTGGAGCATCCGGTCACCGAGATGATCACGATGCAGGATCTGGTCGAGTGGCAACTGCGCGTGGCGGCCGGGGGAGCGCTGCCGCTGTCGCAGGACGAGCTGACGATCGACGGCCATGCGATCGAAGCACGCATCTATGCCGAGGATCCCGAGGGCGGTTTCCTGCCGTCGACCGGCACGCTGCAGCATCTGTCGTTCCCGCCGGCGTCGGAGCATGTGCGCGTCGATACCGGCGTGGAACAGGGCGATGCGATCGCGCCGTTCTACGATCCGATGATCGCCAAGCTCATCGTCTGGGACAGCACGCGCGAACGTGCGCTGCAGCGCATGGCGGGCGCGCTGGCGCAGGTGCGCGTGGTGGGCGTGCGCAGCAATGTCGGGTTCCTCGAACGGCTGGTGCGCAGCGAGCCGTTTGCGACGGCGGACCTCGATACCGGCCTGATCGCGCGGCATCACGATGCCTTGTTTCCGGCCATTGCGTCGCCGGACGACGCGGCATGGGCGCTGGCGGCGCTGGCGTTGCTGCTGCGGGATCGTGGTGCGGGCAGTCATGGCCTCGACACGGATGCAGTCGGCGCGCAGCGGCACGGCGACTCGCTTTCGCCAGCTCGCGCGGGGGCGTCGACATCATCGCCGTGGGACATCCGCGACGGCTGGCGTCTCAACGGCGTGCTGGTGTCGCACGTGACGCTGTCGATCGGCGACGAGCGGCGCGATGTGCGGGCCACGCATTCGGCCGACGGCTTCGCACTGTCGCTTGGCACGTCGACCTGGCAGGCCCGCGGCACGCTGCACGCGGGCCGGCTGCAGGCCGTGCTCGGCGAGCGCCGCATCGACGCCGGGGTGGTGTTCGTGCCCGATCGTCTCCACCTGTTCGTCGACGATGCACGGTTTGTGTTCGACGTGATCGATCCGCTGGCGCATGCCGGTGAACACGACGCGCAGCATGGTGGACTCGTGGCGCCGATGCCGGGGCGGATCGTCGCATTGCTCGCCGCGCCGGGCGCGCGCGTGGAACGCGGCGCGCCGTTGCTGGTGATGGAGGCGATGAAGATGGAGCACACGGTGGCTGCGCCGGCGGCGGGTGTGGTGAAAGGATTCTTCGCGGCGGTTGGCGAGCAGGTGGCGGACGGCGCGACGCTGGTCGATTTCGAGGCCGACGCGGACTAGAACGGAGCCGCGGACCACGACCACCCTCTCCTACCGTCATTCCCGCGAATGCGGGAATCCAGTGACCTTTCTTTGGTTCATTTCTCCTGACTTTGCTTCGTCGGCATTTCAAAACCGAGCAAGGTCACTGGATTCCCGCATTCGCGGGAATGACGGTGGGAGAGGTTTTCGTGACGTATTGCGCACGAGCTTCGGATCGGACATCAAGAGCGACGCGTCGGCGTCGTGAGCGAGGCCTCGGTTCGACGGCGATACCGGCAACATTCGGCAACACCGGAGACAGACGTGAATACTCCTGACACCTCGAACGCAAACCACGTCCGCATCGTCGAAGTCGGCCCGCGCGACGGCCTGCAGAACGAGAAAACCATCATCCCCGCGGCGACGAAGATCGCGCTGATCGACCGCCTATCCGCCTGCGGCTTCCCGGTCGTCGAAGCCACCAGCTTCGTCAGCCCAAAATGGGTACCGCAACTTGCCGATGCCGACGACGTGCTGCCCGCGATCGCGCGCAAGGACGGCATGCTCTATCCCGTCCTCGTGCCGAACGAAAAAGGCCTCGACCGCGCACTGGCTGCCGGCGTACGCGAAATCGCCGTCTTCACCGCGGCGTCGGACGCCTTCAACCAGCGCAACATCAACTGCGACATCGCCGAGTCGCTGCGCCGCATCGCGCCGGTGATCGAGCGCGCCAAGGCCGACGGCCTGTGGGTGCGCGGCTACGTTTCCACCGTGCTCGGCTGTCCGTACCAAGGCGAGGTTCCGCTCTCCGACGTCACACGCGTCACGCGCGAGCTGTACGCACTCGGCTGCGACGAGATCTCGCTCGGCGACACCATCGGCGTCGGCACGCCGCGCAAGGCGCGCGCGATGCTCGAAGCCTGCGCCGACGACGTGCCGATGGCGAAACTCGCCGTGCATTTCCACGACACCTACGGGCAGGCACTCGCCAACATCGCCGCCTGCCTCGACGCCGGCGTGCGCATCGTGGACAGCGCCGTCGGCGGCCTCGGCGGTTGCCCGTACGCGCAGGGCGCGAGCGGCAACGTGGCGAGCGAGGATCTGGTCTACATGCTGCACGGGCTGGGCATGCAGACGGGTGTCGACCTCGATGCGGTGTGCGATACCGCGCGGTGGATCAATGGCGAGCTGCGGCGAGCGCCGGTGAGTCGGCTGGCGCAGATTCCCAACGAGCGACGGTTTCCGAAGACGAGCGCGGCGTGAGATTCGTTCGCACACTCGATGGTCACGACGGCGGACGCGCGCGCCTTCGCTTTTCGTGACGAACTGACATCGACCTTCGGCACAGCGGCCCTGAGAAGCCCCTCTGGCCCTATACCCAGCTACCCAATTGTCCTGTTCCGCGCCGATATGCACTTGCCGCGGAATCACGGATTGAGCCTGCATCGGAATCCGTAGCCAGTCGCTTGCGCAACCCCTTCCGGATAGTCATTCCCGCAAATGCGCAGTGCTCTCCGGAGAAAATGCCAACTCCACGCCGCTCGGCGTGCCGCCACGCGACCGGCACGGCAACCAGGCCAACCCGCGACTCGATCACCGACCACCCACCGTCGTCCCGGCGAAAGCCGGGACCCAGAGACGTTGCTCTGGGCAGACCGATCACGCAGGAGAACCAAGCAACGTCACTGGGTCCCGGCTTTCGCCGGGACGACGGGATGCGGTGCAAGACGCTCTCCGGACAGCCATGCGCATTCGCGGGAAGACGAGATCGGGATGCATCGCGGCTCTCTCATGCGCTGCTTCGAACAGCAGCGCAACTAGGACGCGAGATACCTCGCAATCGCCTCGCCGGCCTCGCGCCCGTCGTGCACCGCGGTCACCACGAGGTCCGCGCCACGCACGTTGTCGCCGCCGGCGAAGATCTTCGGATTGCTGGTCTGGTATTTCGGCGCCACCGCGCGCACGCGGCCGTCGGCTTCGAGATCGACACCGTGCTCGCCGAGCCACGCCGCCGGGCTCGCGCGAAAGCCGAACGCGAGAATCACCACGTCGGCAGCGATCAGCTGCTCGCTGCCTTCCACCGGCTCCGCGCTGCGGCGGCCCTTCGCGTCCGGCGGACCAAGGCGTGTTTCGATGACGCGCACGCCGGCGAGGTTTCCGTCCGCATCATGCTCGATCGCCAGCGGCTGGCGGTTGAAGACGAAGCCGACGCCTTCATCGCGCGCATTCTTCACCTCGCGGCGCGAACCCGGCATGTTGGCTTCGTCACGGCGGTAGACGCAGGTGACCTGCATCGCGCCCAGGCGCACCGAGGTGCGCACGCAGTCCATCGCGGTGTCGCCGCCGCCGAGCACGACGACGCGTTTGCCGGCGACGTCGAGCAGCGGATCGACGTCGCCGCGCTCGGATGCCGGCGTACTGTCGGACGAAATGGCCAGCAGGCGTCGCACGTTCGCGACCAGGAACGGCAACGCGAGGCGTACATCGTTCCCATCCTGCCCCGGCAGGCGGCCATCGAGCGGCGTGTAGGCGCCGGTGCCGACGAACACCGCGTCGTAGTCGCGCAGCAGGTCGGCGAAGGCGAGGTCGGTGCCGATGTCGACACCGAGATGGAATCGCACGCCCATCGCTTCCAGCACGCCGCGGCGCGTGGCGATGACGTCCTTTTCGAGCTTGAACGGCGGGATGCCGAAGGTGAGCAGTCCGCCGATTTCCTCGTAACGGTCGAACACGTGCGCCTCGATGCCGCGGCGCGCCAAGCGATCCGCGCACGCGAGCCCGGCAGGCCCCGCGCCGATCACGGCGACGCGCTTGCCGGTGGACACGACGCGCGACAGATCCGGCCGCCAGCCTTGCCGGAACGCTTCATCGACGATGTATTTCTCGACCGAGCCGATCGTCACCGCGCCGAAGTCGTCGTTGAGCGTGCATGCGCCTTCGCACAGCCGGTCCTGCGGGCAGATGCGGCCGCAGATCTCCGGCAGGGGGTTGGTTTCGTGCGCCAGCGCCGCGGCCTCGAACAGGCGGCCGGCCTTCGCCAGCGCGAGCCAGTTCGGGATGTAGTTGTGCACCGGGCACTTCCACTCGCAGTACGGATTGCCGCAGTCGAGGCAGCGGCCGGACTGCTGCGCGGCGGACGAGGCATCGAAACCGCCGTAGATTTCCTGCCAGCCGGTGATGCGCACCGTGGTCGGCACTTCCGCCGGCATGCGCCGCGGGATGTCGAGGAACTGGAAGACGTTGTCAGCCATGGGCGTGATTCGTGATTAGTGATTGGCAAGAGCGACGTTGTCGATAATCGGGAGGCGCACCGCGCTTTTTCGAATCCCGAATCCCGAATCCCGAATCACACTCCCCATCACGCCGCCCTCCGCAGTGCGTCGATCAGCGAATCCAGCGACGCCGCGCGCGGCTTCACCACCCAGAACTTGCCGACGAAATCGCGGAAGTCGCCGAGGATCTGTTCGCCCCAGACGCTGCCGGTTTCGTTGACGTGGTGCAGGATCTGCAGCCGCAGGTGCTGCAGCTGGCTGTCCATGCCTTCGGGCGAGAGGCGATGGATGTCGATGAGTTCGTGGTTGTAGCGGTCGACGAAATCACGCTCCATGTCGAGCACGTAGGCGAAGCCGCCGGTGAAGCCCGCGCCGAAGTTGACGCCGGTGCGGCCGAGCACGGTGACGACGCCGCCGGTCATGTATTCGCAGCAGTGGTCGCCCGCGCCTTCGATCACCGCGGTGGCGCCGGAGTTGCGCACGGCGAAACGTTCGCCTGCACGCCCGGCCGCATACAACACGCCACCGGTCGCGCCGTAGAGGCAGGTGTTGCCCATGATCGGCGTCTCGCGCGCCACGAAGCGCGCCTCGCGCGGCGGGCGCAGCACGATCTTGCCGCCGGCCATGCCCTTGCCGACGTAGTCGTTGGCGTCGCCTTCGAGCTTGAGTTCGAGGCCGTTCGCGTTCCACACGCCGAAGCTCTGGCCGGCGATGCCGGTGAGGTGCAGCGTGATCGGCGCGTCGCCCATGCCGTGGTTGCCGTGCGCGCGGGCGATCTCGCCCGAGAGCGCGGCACCGATGGCGCGGTCGAAGTTCTTGAGCGCGTAGGAGAATTCGCCGCCGTGTTTGTGCGCGATCGCCTCGCGCGTGTCGGCGACCATGCGCGAGGCGAGGTCGGCGCTGTCGTGCGGTGCGTTCTGCGCGTCGGTGCAGAAGCGCGGGGCGTCGTCCGCCGCGCCGCCGTCGGCGAGCAGCGGCGAGAGGTCGAGGCCGCGTTGCTTGGTCGTGGCGCCGTCGAGCACCTGCAGGTACTCGGTGCGGCCGATCAGGTCTTCCAGCCGGCGCACGCCGAGCACCGCCATCCACTCGCGCGTTTCCTGCACAACGAAGCGGAAGTAGTGGATCACCATCTCCGGCAGGCCGATGAAGAAGTTGTCGCGCAGGCGCTTGTCCTGCGTGGCGACGCCTGTGGCGCAGTTGTTGAGGTGGCAGATGCGCAGATACTTGCAGCCCAGCGCCACCATCGGCGCGGTGCCGAAGCCGAAACTCTCGGCGCCGAGGATCGCGGCCTTGATCACGTCGAGGCCGGTCTTCAAACCGCCGTCGGTCTGCAGCCGCACCTTGTGGCGCAGGCCGTTCGCGCGCAGCACCTGCTGCGCTTCGGACACGCCGAGTTCCCACGGCGTGCCGGCGTACTTGATCGACGACATCGGCGAGGCACCGGTGCCGCCGTCGTAGCCGGAGATGGTGATGAGGTCGGCGTGCGCCTTCACCACGCCCGCGGCGATGGTGCCGACGCCGGCGTGGCTGACCAGCTTCACCGACACCAGCGCGATCGGGTTGATCTGCTTGAGGTCGAAGATCAGTTCCGCAAGATCCTCGATCGAGTAGATGTCGTGGTGCGGCGGCGGCGAGATCAGGCCGATGCCCGGTTTCGCGTAGCGCAGGCGCGCGATGAGTTCGTTGACTTTGTGGCCGGGCAGCTGGCCGCCTTCGCCGGGCTTCGCGCCCTGTGCCACCTTGATCTGCAGCACTTCGGCGTTGACCAGATATTCCGGCGTGACGCCGAAGCGGCCGGACGCCACCTGCTTGATCTTCGACATCTTCTCGGTGCCGTAACGCACCGGGTCTTCGCCGCCTTCGCCGGAGTTGCTGCGGCAGCCGAGGCGGTTCATCGCGATGGCGAGGGCTTCGTGCGCTTCCGGCGACAGCGCGCCGAGGCTGATGCCGGCGGAATCGAAACGCGGCAGCAGCGATTCCGCCGGCTCCACGTCGTCGATCGGGATCGGCGAACGCGAGGCATCGAGCACGAGCATGTCGCGCAGCACGGTGATCGGCCGGCCGTTCACATGGTCGGCGAAGACCTTGTAGTCGGCGTAATCGCCGCTGCGCACGGCGCGTTGCAGGCTGCCGATCACGTCCGGGTTGTAGGCGTGGTACTCGCCGCCGTGCACGTACTTGAGCAGGCCGCCGGGCAGCAGCGGCGCGGCATCGTCCCAGCTTTCCTGCGACTGCGCGTTCGTCTCTTCCTCGAACGCGGCCCACGTGGCGCCGCCGATGCGGCTGGGCGTGCCGCGGAAGCACAGGTCGACGATGTCGCGATCCAGCCCGACGATCTCGAACAGCTGCGCGCCACGGTAGCTGCCGATGGTGGAGATGCCCATCTTCGACAGGATCTTGAGCAGGCCCTTGCAGATGCCGCGGCGGTAGCTGCGACCGAGCTGCGCGGGTTCCGAACCACGCTTCGCATCGAGGATGCCGCTGCGGCCGAGGTCGAACAGCGTCTGGTAGGCGAGGTAGGGATAGATCGCGGTGGCGCCGAAGCCGATCAGGCAGGCGAAGTGGTGCGGATCGCGTGCGGTGCCGGTTTCGACGATGAGGTTGCAGTCGCAGCGGATGCCGGCGGCCACGAGGCGCTCGTGGATCGCGCCGACGGCCATCAGCGGATGCACGAAATACAGCCCGCGCTGCGGATCGAAGTCGGACAGCAGCAGGATCACCGCGCCGTTGCGCACCGCCGCCTCGGCTTCATCGGCCAACCGCGTGACGGCATCGCGCATCGATTCCTGCGCCGGATCGTAGAACAGCTTGATCGTGGCCTGCGCCTCGCGGAATTCCTCCATCGCGAGGATCTGTCGCAACTTGCGCTGCGACAGGATCGGCGAGTTGATGACGATCTGGTGCGCGGATTCCGGCGTGAGTTCGAAGGGATTGCCTTCGCGGCCGATCGGCGTGGTGAGGCTCATCACGATCGATTCGCGCAGCGGATCGATCGGCGGATTGGTGACCTGCGCAAAGGCCTGGCGGAAGTAGTCGTACAGCGAACGATGCTGCTGCGACAGCACGGCCATCGGCGTGTCGTCGCCCATCGAGCCGGTGGCTTCCTGCTCGGTTTCGGCGAGCACGCGCAGCACGGATTCGCGTTCTTCGCGGCTGAGGTTGAAGAGCTTCTGGTAGCGGCGCAGCGTGGCCGGGTCCATCGGCTCGGCCGCGAGCGAGGGATCGATCAGGTCCTGTTCGACGTACTTGAGCCCGCGCTTGAGCCAGCGCTTGAACGGCGCGCGTTCGCGATTGATCTCGTCGATCTTCGGCGAATCGAGCAGCTCGCCGCTGTAGAGATCGACCGCGATCATCTCGCCCGGGCCGAGCTTGCCCTTCGCGACGATCTGCTCCGGCGGGCAATCCCACACGCCGGTTTCCGAGGCGATGGTGAGGTGGCGATCGCGCGTCAGCGACCAGCGCGCCGGGCGCAGGCCGTTGCGATCGAGCGTGCACGCGGCGTAGCGGCCGTCGCACAGCACGATCCCGGCGGGGCCGTCCCACGGATCGGAGTTGAGGCCGAAATACTGGTAGAACGCGGCCAGATCCGAATCGGTGTTTTCCAGCACCGAGGTGGCCGGCGGCACGAGGATGCGCATCGCGCAGAGCAGGTCCATGCCGCCGGCGAGCAGCAGCTCCAGCATGTTGTCGAGGCTCTGCGAATCGGAGCCTTCGAGCGAGACCGGCGGCGTGAGTTCGCGCAGGTCGATCGTCGGGCTGCGCCACTTCGCCACGCGCGCACGCGCCCAGCGGCGGTTGCCTTCGATGGTGTTGATTTCGCCGTTGTGCGCGAGCAAGCGGAACGGCTGCGCCAGTGGCCAGCGCGGCGCGGTGTTGGTGCTGAAGCGCTGGTGGAACACGGCCACGGCGGCGGCCATGTCCGGATGCGTCAGGTCGGGGAAGAAGTCCGCGAGCGCTGGCGCCAGCACAAGGCCCTTGTAGCCGAGCGTCCACGCGGAGAGGCTGATGACGTAGAAATCCTCGACGTCGTGCAGGCGCATTTCGGCACGACGGCGCGCGAGGAACAGCGCGCGCTGGAAGCTGTTCTGGTCCATCGATGCGGCGGGGCACACGAACAGCTGTTCGATGCGCGGCAGCGAGGCGAGCCCGATCGGCCCGCATGCGGACTCGACCACCGGCACCTCGCGCCAGCCCGCGACGCGCACTTCCACGCGTTCGAGCTCGGCGGCGAGCGTGTCGCGTGCGCGCTGCGCGAGATCGTTGTCGCGCGGCAGGAAGATGTTGCCCGCGGTGAAGCTGTGGCCGAGGCGGATGCCGGCATCGTCGGCGACGCGGCGCAGGAATTTCTCGGGGCGGTGCAGCAGGACGCCGCAGCCGTCGCCGGTCTTGCCGTCGGCCAGGATCGCGCCGCGGTGCGACATGCGCGCCAGCGACGACAGCGCCGTGTCGACCAGCCAGCGGCCGGGTTTGTTGTCCAGGTTGGCGATCAGCCCGAAACCGCAGCTGTCGTGTTCGAATCGCGGGTCGTAGAGGCCGGCCCCACTCGCACTGGCTTGCGCCGACATCGGTTCCGCTCCCTGTTCCGCAAGTCGCCCGACCGGCAATCCGGCACGGCGTGCGACGGTTCCATGCCGGCGCGTCCGCGCATTCGCGCGACGTTTGCCGACACGGCGACGGCGATGCATCCCTTGATCGCCGGGCGACACCTCCACGCGCGGACGTTGCGGTCCGTGACGGGGAACGAGGGGTCGCGTGTCGACTTAAGCACAGATGTTGCGGCGCGGCAAATGTGTCGGCGCGGTGTCGGGAAAGGGGGATGGGGTGGCACAGCAACGAAGTCCCGCGTCCTCCAGGCTGCGACACCCGCCCCCACCGTAGTCCCGGCGAAAGCCGGGACCCAGCGGCGTTGCTCCGGCGCGACCACACCACAGCCAGACAGAGCAGCGTCACTGGGTCCCGGCTTTCGCCGGGACGACGGTGGGTGGTGTCGCGAGATCCCCGAAGAGCTGGACGGATGCGCGGCAATGACGCCGAAGGGGGAGTGCGAAGCGCAATCCCGACATCACACAAAGGCGGCCCCACATCGTCATCCACCCACCCTCGCCCCCCAACCCCGCCACCCTTTCGTGCTAAAAACGCCGACCGGCGCCGCCCACAGGCGCATCTCTGGAACCGTCCACCCGTGAGCCTGTTCTCCCTCCTGCGCAAACCCGCCTGGGAACACCGCGACGCCGCCCGCCGCGCCGACGCCGCCGCGCGCGACACCAGCCCCGAGCTGCTGCAGAAACTCCCCGACCTGGCCCGCAACGATGCCGACGCACAGGTGCGGCTGGCTGCGCTGCGCCGCGTTGAGGATCTTTCGCTGCTCGGCGACCGCATGCGCAACGACACCGACGCCGGCGTCCGCGCCGCCGCGCGCCAGCGCTACCTGCAACGCCTCGGTGACGCGCGCGTGCCCGTGACCGAACGCGAACGCGTGCTGCGCGTGGAAGACGACAACGACATCCTCGCCCAGCTCGCGGTGTCCGCGCCGGAGCCGGAACTGCGCCAGCTCGCGCTCGAACGCGTCGCCCGCCCCGGACTCATCGCCGAGCGCTGCCTGAAGGACCCCGATCCGGCACTGCGCCTGTGGCTGCTCGACCGCATCGACGGCGTGCCGGCGCTCGAACGCATCGCCGACGCCGCACGCAAGACCGACAAGACCCTCGCCCGCACCGCGCGCGAGCGCGCCTTTGCGCTGAAACTCGAACGCGGCGATGCGGCGGCCTCGCGCGAACGCGCGCTCGCGATCTGCGACGAACTCGACGCGCTGCGCCGCGCCGTCGCCAGCACCGCGCGCGAACGCGCCGACGCGCTGCAGGCCGAGTGGAACCTGCTGCGCGAGCGCTTCGACGAGACGATGGAACGCCGCGTGGCCGGCTACTTCACCGCGCTCGCGGCCGCGATCACCGCGCCGCAGCCGCGCACCGCCGCCAGCGCCCCGGCCGGCGCCACGCCCGCGCTCGAACATGACGGCCACCTCGACCTGCCCGACGCCCCGGCGCCGATCCCCGCGCCGATCCCGGATCTGCCCACGCGCGACGTCGACCCCGCGCTCATCGCCCTGCTCGGCGAGCTGGAAGCACGCGCCGACCGGCTCGGTCCGCGCGACCTGGACGGCATCGAGCGCCGCTGGCTCGCCCGGCTGTCGCAGGCGCAGCCGCTGCTCGACGAAGAGCGCGAGACCGAGCGCCGGTTCCGCGACCTCGCAGAACGGCTGCGCGCGAAATTCGCCGAGGCCGCGCGCGCGCGCGAGGCCGCCGCCGCGCAGATCGCGCCGACGCTCGACGCACTGCAGACCGCGCTCGATGCCGGCAAGCTTGCCGATGCCCGCGCTCTCGACGCCGAACTCGGCACGCTGCGCAAGACCGCCGGCGATGCCATGCCTCGCGCTCTGTCGCTGCGCATGGGCGAGGCGGCGCGTGCACTCGCCAAACTCGCCGAGTGGCAGCACTGGTCGAACAACAAGGCCCGCGCGCGGTTGTGCGACGAGATCGAAGCGCTGGCATCCAGCGGCCTGCACCCGGATGCCGTCGCGGTGAAAGTGAGGGAAGCGCAGGCCGAATGGCAGCGCATGGACGACAGCGAACGCGCGCCCGGCAGCGGCGAGACCCCGGTCACCGGCCTGTCGCGCCGCTTCCGCGCGCTGTGCCACCGCGCCATCGCGCCGACGCGCGCCTACTTCGAAAAGCGGCACGAAGTGCGCGCCGCCAAGCGCGAGGAGTTCGATGCGCTGCTCGACGAGATCGACACCCGGTTGAACGACACGCTCTCGCCACCGGCGCTGATCGGCGTCAAGCGCCGCATCGTCGATCACCTGCGCCGCGTCGACGAGCTCGAACCGAAACAGCGCGGCGAACTCAGCCGCCGCCTGCGCGCGGGCCTCACCCGTATCGACGAACTGCTGTCCGCGCACGAAGCACGCGCCGAAGCGGCCAAGCGCAAGCTGTTGTCGAACCTCAAGCGCGAGTTGCAGCATGTGGACCTCGACACTGCGCTGGAGCGCGCGCGCAACGCGCAGGCCGAATGGAAACAGCTCGGCCGCGCCGCGCGCGGCGTCGACGACGCGCTGTACCAGGAACTCAAGGCGCTGACCGATCCGTGGTTCGCGCAGGCCAGCGATCAGCAGCGCGCCGCGGCCGAGAGCGACGCCGCGCAGCAGGCCGAGGCCCGCGCCATCCTCGACGAGCTGGCGGAGCTGGCGCAGGGCGATGCCGAGGCGTTGCGCGCGGCGGAGTCGCGCATCGCGGCCCTCAACGCACGCTGGCGTGCCTTGACGCCGCCGCGGGCGGAGCCGGAGGCGCGCGATGCCGCGCGGCGCGACGGTGGCGCGCGCGGGGCGGCGCGCGGCGCCGCCGACGGGCGTGGCCCGAACACGCGGGGTGGGGAGCGTCGCGACGTCCGCCGCGACGATCGCGGACCGCGCACCCGCGACGCCGCGCCGCGCCGCAGCGGCCCGGACGAACGCGCGTACGACCGTGCGCTGGAACAGGTGCAGGCCGCGCAGCAGCGGGCGAAGCGCGAACGTGCGGCGGCCGAGCTTTCCGCCATCCGCGACGCCTCGCGCCTGTGCGACCAGCTCGAAGCGCTGACCGCGGACAGCCCGCAGTCGCAGCGTGCATCGCTGGAAGAGCGCTTCGAAGCGATCGTCTTGCCCGGCGATGCGGCCGCAGCGCTGAAGCAGCGTTTCGACGCGGCGCGCGATCCGGAATTGAGCCTGCCGCTCGACGGCGCTGCCGGCGATGCGGGCGCGTTGGCCGAGGAACTGGTGGTGCGGGCGGAGCTGGCCGCCGGTGTCGACACACCCGCGGACGCACGCGAACTGCGCCGCCGCTGGCAGGTGAAGCGGCTGGCCGAACGGCTCGGCGGCGGGGCCACGGACAGCGCGGCGCAGACGGACGAAGTGCGCGGGCTGCTGATCGCGTTCGCCGGCCTGCGCGGCGTCGAGCCCGCGTTGCGCCACGCGCTGGCGACCCGCATGGACACCGCCGTCCGCAGCGTCGAATAACTGTCGCGCCCTTCTCCCCGCAGGAAACGGTGCCCGAAAGCCGGATGAGCGTCCTTCTCCCCTCGGGAGAAGGTGCCCGAAGGGCGGATGAGGGCGAGTCACGGCAGGCGTCGCGAACCTGCGCAGCGATGCGACGTTTTTGCTTCCACAAGAGGCCTCGACAGGGCGAAGGTGGCGCCCTCATCCGCCTGCCGGCACCTTCTCCCGCAGGGAGAAGGGACGCACGTTGCGGCGCCGGGGTCGAATCGACATTGCCGCCGCCCGAATTGCCCTCGCCGCGAAACACATCGACCCCCGCCCCGCACCGGGTTACCCTGCGCCCATCGCGCGCAGCCGAGGTGTCCATGCTCAGCATCCTGGTCGCAAGTTCCAAGGGCGGGGTCGGCAAGACCACGGTGTCCACCAACCTCGCCGCGTACTTCGCGCTGGCGGGCAAGCACACCGCGATGGTCGATGCGGACCGGCAGGGTTCGGCGCGCCTGTGGTGCGAGAAACGGGCGAACCTCGACGCCGTCGTGCTGCCGCTCGACGGCACGCGCCGCGGCTGGGACAGGCAACTGCCCGACGACACCCAGCGCCTGGTCGTCGACGGCCCGGCCGGTGCGATGGCCGACGATCTCGGCCAGTTCCTCGACCGTGTCGACGCCGTCGTGGTGCCGGTGCTGCCGTCGGTGCTCGATCTGGAAGCCACCGTGCCGTTCCTGAACTCGCTGTCCGCGCACGAGCGCATCCGCAAGGGCAAGCTGCCGGTGGGTCTGGTCGCGAACCGGCTCAAGCCGTGGACCAACGCCTCGCAGCAGGTGATCGAGCAACTCGGTGCATGGCCGTACCCGCTCGTGGCGCAGCTGCGCGACACGCAGGCCTACGTGCTGCTCGCCGGCCTCGGCAAGAGCCTGTTCGACTACCAGTCCGAGCAGGTGCGCAACCACCAGGAGGACTGGACGCCGCTGCTGCAGTGGCTGAAGAAGGTCAACAAGGGCAAGTGACGCCGGCGGCGCGCCGCACCGGGCGCATCGCACATACGTGCCGCACGCCGCGACGGCGCAGGGCCACAGCGCATCGGCGCGAATCGTCGCAGTCCGCTTCATGCCCAGTTCAAACCCGATTAAGGCCGGCGCCTCTAGCGTCCGGGGTTCCAGACCCCGGAGTGTTGCCATGATGCGTTTCTCCACCGGCCTTGCGGCCGCCTTCTTCGCCGCCGCGTTTGCCGGTGCACCCGCGCAGGCCTACACGCCCGAAAGCGGCATCTGGTGGAATCCCAACGAATCGGGCACCGGCGTCGTCATCGAGGTGCAGGACAACCTGATGGTGGTCGCGGCCTACGTCGGCGATACGAACGGCAACGCGACCTGGTACACGGCCACGGCCTTCCTGCAGGGCAACGCACTGTTCGAGGGTTCGCTCGACCTGACCGAAGGCTCGCAGTGCATCGGCTGCCCGTACCTCGGCCTGCCGACGGTGGTTCCGGGCGCCGGCGGCGATCTGACCATCGTGTTCGATCCCGACGACGAAACCCGTGCGGCGCTGACCTGGGACAACGGCCGCACCATCCCGATCGAACGCTTCGAGTTCTACACCCGCCGTCCGGAAGACGGCGCCACGCCGGTGGACATCACCAAGATGCTCGGCGAGTGGCAGTGGGTGCTGGACTTCTCCAACGGCGACACGGTGAACCTGTCGCCGTACTACGGCGAGGTGCTGGTGTTCGATCAGTACGAGTTCAACACCCAGGATCAGCGCTGGTACTACGACGGCTGCCGCCCGGACGACAGCCTCATCGGCGGCTGCAGCGTCGGCGACGACGGCGCGCTGTCGCTGCACAGCGCATCGGGCTGGTACGATCCGGAGGACAACCTGCAGATCATCGTGGTGGACGATTCGGCCGAGAACTACGCGCTCTACGTCGCACGCATCGGCACCAACGACGGCGAGGGCGAGGTCACCATCTACCGCAAGGGCACGCAGCCCGGCGACAACGCGTTTCCGGCGCGCGCCTGGCGATCGGCGAGCCGCACGTACGTGCAGGAAGGCGTCGGTCCGAACAAGCGCGCCACGTCCGGCACCACGCGCCGCCCCGGACTGGGCGACCTGTTGTCGGTCGACGGCCGGCTGCCCGGCAAGCGCGTCGCCACCGCAAGCAAGTTCGACCTGACGGCATTGACGCCGGTGATCGCGGAACTCGAGCGTCGCCTCGAAGAGCGCACGCAGCGCTGACCTCCGGCGGTCGTGACGCAGGCGCGACACCGCGCGCCTGCGTACCCCTCGATCTCGGCGCCCGGATGGGGCGAGGCGTGCCGGAGCCGTGGTCGTCGCGTCGGCTGATCTGCACGCGACGAGGCCACACTGCGGGATCCTCGTCGCGTCCGGTATCCTGCGCGGGGTGAAGACCGACCCCGCGTTCCCCATCGACCCCCTGCTGCCGCAGCTCCTGCGCAGCCTCGACGCCCATCCCCGCCTCGTGCTCGAAGCGCCGCCCGGCGCCGGCAAGACCACGCGCGTGCCGCCGGCGCTGCTCGACGCGGCGTGGCTCGGCGAGCGCAAGGTGCTGATGCTCGAACCGCGCCGCGTCGCCGCGCGTGCCGCGGCCGGTTTCATGGCGAAACAGCGCGGCGAGGACGTCGGCCGCAGCGTCGGCTACCGCATCCGCTTCGAGAACCGCACCAGCGCGGCGACGCGCATCGAGGTGGTGACCGAAGGCATCCTCACGCGCCTGCTGCAGGACGATCCGCTGCTCGACGGCATCGGCGCGATCCTGTTCGACGAATTCCACGAGCGCCATCTCGCCGCCGACCTCGGCCTCGCGCTGGCGCTCGACGTGCAGGCGCAGCTGCGGCCGGACCTGCGCATCGTCGTGATGTCGGCCACGCTCGACGCCGAGAAACTCGCGCGCGTCCTCGATGCGCCGCGGCTCACGTCGGAAGGCCGCGCGTTTGCGGTCGAGGTGCAGCACTTCCCGGCGCGGCGCGAGGAGCCGCTCGAGGTGCAGGTGAAGCGCTGCGTCGAGCACGCGCTCGCGACGCATCCGGGCGACGTGCTCGTGTTCCTGCCCGGCGCGCGCGAGATCGCGGCCTGCGAGCGCCTGCTTGCGCATGCGGACGCACGCGTGCTGCCGCTGCACGGCGAGTTGCCGGTGGAGGCGCAGTCGGCGGCACTGCAGCCCGATCCCGACGGCCGTCGCCGCGTGGTGCTGGCGACCAACGTGGCCGAGTCGTCGGTCACGTTGCCGGGCGTGCGCGTGGTGATCGATGCCGGCCTTGCACGCGAACCGCGCTTCGATCCGAACTCCGGCTTCTCGCGGCTCGACACCGTGGCGATTTCGCAGGCCTCGGCCGACCAGCGCGCGGGCCGCGCCGGGCGCGTGGCGAACGGTTGGTGCTATCGATTGTGGCCGCAGTCGCAGCGGCTGGAACCGGCGCGGCGCGCGGAGATCGCAAGCACCGAATTGTCCGCACTCGCGCTCGAACTCGCGGCCTGGGGCGCGTCCGATCTGCGCTTCGTCGACGCGCCGCCGCCCGGTGCGCTGGCCGCGGCGCGCGAGCTGCTGCGCCGGCTCGGCGCGCTCGACGGCGATGCGATCACCGCGTTCGGGCGCAAGCTGCTTGCGCTCGGCACGCATCCGCGGCTCGCGGCGATGCTGCTGGCGCCGTCGCGCGCCGACGAACGCGCGTTGGCCTGCGATCTTGCGGCGCTGGTCGAAGCGCGCGATCCGCTGTCGCGCACGCGTCGCGACGACGTGGCCGCCCGCTGGCAGGCGCTGGCCGCGTTCCGCCACGGGCGCACGCCGCCGGAAGCATCGCGCGGCGCGCTGGCGGCGATCGACCATGCCGCGACGCAGTGGCGCCGTCGCCTGCGTGTGGATGCGTCGCCGCCCGCGTCCGTGCCCGCGCATCTGCTCGGCGATCTGTTACTGCACGCGTTCCCGGACCGCATCGCGCGCCAAAGCCCGAACGACCCGCGCCGCTACCAGCTCGCCAACGGCCGCAGCGCGCGCCTGTTCGACGACAGCGCGGTCTACGGCGAACCGTGGCTCGTCATCAGCGAACTGCGCGACGACCCACGCGAGGCGCTGATCCTGCGCGCCGCACCGCTCGACGAAGCGCGGCTCGAACGCGAGTTCCCGCAACGCTTCGTCACCGAGGACCGCGTGGTGTGGGATGCCGCGCGCAACGGCATCGCCGCGGTGCGCGAGCGACGCTACGACCGCATCGTGCTCGACCTGCGCCCGCTCGCCACGCCGGACCGCATCCGCTTCGCCGAGGCGCTGGTCGACGCGGTGCGCCAGCTCGGCCTCGCTGCGTTGCCGTGGACCGACGCGACGCTGCAGTGGCGCGAACGCGTGCGCTGCCTGCGCGACTGGATGCCCGAACTCGGCCTGCCCGATGTCGGCGACGATGCGCTGCTCGACACGCTCGACGCGTGGCTCAAGCCCGCACTCGCCGGCAAGACGCGGCTCGATGCCTTGTCCGAGAGTGAACTCGGCGATGCCTTGCGCTCGGGGCTCGAGTGGGCGCTGCGGCAGCGCATCGATGCACTCGCGCCGACACGCATCACGGTGCCGTCGGGCATGGAGCGCCGCATCGTGTACGCACACGATGCCGCACCGGTGCTCGCCGTCAAACTGCAGGAACTGTTCGGCCTGGCCGACACCCCGCGCATCGCCGACGGCCGCGTGCCGCTGACCTTGCACCTGCTGTCGCCCGGCGGGCGGCCGCTGCAGGTCACGCAGGACCTGCGCAGCTTCTGGGAACGCACGTACCCCGAGGTGAAGAAGGAGATGAAGGGGCGGTATCCGAAACATCCGTGGCCGGACGATCCGTGGACGGCGACGGCGACGCATCGGGCGAAGCCGCGCGGGACGTAGTCGAAGCCGGCTTGCTGTGGGCCGGTCCGTTCGCATGCGAGCCCATCACGCCCCCGCTCCGTCGTCCCGGCGAAAGCCGGGACCCAGTGACGTTTCTTGGTTCTCATTCAAATCACCCACGAGAAGAGCAACGTCACTGGGTCCCGGCCTTCGCCGGGACGACGGGAATGGGGTAATCCGGAACTCAAGTCGTGCTCCGGCTTCGTTGTGATGAAGGCCGCATCGGACCAGGCTACGCGGCCAGTGGCCCGCTCATTCAATCGGACAGCAGTGGGCGAACGCCGGGACGACGGTACGGGTAGACCCGCCGTCGCGCGGCGCGTGCGGTGTCGCGAGCGCGTGCGTGCGCGCGCAAAATTCGCTTGCTCGGCCGATGCGCGTCGTCGGCGCGCGGCAAACGCGCTACGCCGCCGCGGCGCCGCCTTCGAACGGCACCAGCCACGCCGTCGCCACCGCCGCCGCGAGCATCGCCATGAGTCCGAGTGCCACGAACGCGCCGTAACGCCAGCCGCCGCTGACGAAGGCCAGCACCGATTTCGCCACCGCGCTCGCACCGAGCAGCGCGATCACGCCCCAGCGCGCATCCGCGATGGCCAGGCCGCCGCCGGCCAGTTGCCCGAGCGATGCGCCCGCCGCGTGCAGTTCGGCGATCGCCACCAGCGTGGCGGCCACCAGCGCCCCGCGGTCGCCGACCTGTTCGCGCAACCACGCCGACAGCAACAACACCGCCGCGACAATGGCCGCGAAGAGCAGCGCATGCGACAGGCGGAACGCACGCGCCTGCGGTTCGTCCGGAAGCGCGTCTGCCGCGCGCGGCGCCTTCCACAAGCCGAACGCGCCGGCCGCGGCGATGGCCAGGCCCGCGGCCAGGAGCGGCCAGGCCGCCGCGCGCAGCAAGGTTGCCGACGCGGCACCGATCACGGCCGCAAACAACAGCAGCGATGCGAGGTTCGCGAGCAGCGCCGCCGCCACCGCCGGCACCAGCAAGGCGTCGGTGTCGCGCGCGCGCTGCCCGAACCCCGCCACCGCCGCCGTCGACGACGCGAAGCCGGAAAAGAAGCCGGCCATCGGCAGGCCCCAGCGCGCGCCGACCAGGCGCAAGGCAATGTGGCCGGCGGCGCCGACCGCCATCACCAGCACCACCAGCTTCCACAACGACGCGGGTTCGAGTGCGCCCCACGGATCGACCGCGTGGTCGGGCAGCAGCGGTAGCACGATCAGCGCCGCCGCGGCCAGCAGCAGCAGGTCGCGCAGCTCGTTCTGACTCATGTGCTCGTGCGTGAAGCGGTGCAGCGCGCCCTTGGCCGACAGCAGGATCGCCACCAGCACGCCGAGCGCGGCGGCGAGCGCCGGCCGGTTCAGCGCGAGGCCACCGAGCAGGAAACTCAGCAGGATCGCCACCTCGCTGGTCAGACCCGGGTCGCGCTCGCGCGAACGGGTGTAGCTCGCGACCGTCAGCGTCAGCACGCCGACGCCGGTGACCACGCTCGCCCAGACGCCGAGCACCGTCGCCACCGCGCCGCTGAGCGCGAGCAGCGCATGTGTGCGCAGACCGGCCGCGCCGCGGTCCTCCTCGCGGCCCTGGCGGCGCTCGCGTTCGAGGCCGATCAGCATGCCGATGCCGAGCGCGACGGCGAGGCCGATCAGCAGGTCCGGCGGCAGTTCGAGTTCTTCAAGGGTCTCCATCGCGCGAGGATGGCGTGCAGGATGCGTCGAAATCAATGCGCGGCGCGGCATGCGTTCGGGTGTCGTGTGGTGCGACGGGCATTGCGTGCTCGTGGGATCGCGGGCGCCTCGCCCT
This sequence comes from Chiayiivirga flava, assembly GCF_014202825.1. Taxonomy (GTDB): domain Bacteria; phylum Pseudomonadota; class Gammaproteobacteria; order Xanthomonadales; family Xanthomonadaceae; genus Chiayiivirga; species Chiayiivirga flava. The sequence continues at coordinate 181,186 of NZ_JACHHP010000002.1, forward strand.
CTCCAACGTCATTCCCGCGAATGCGGGGCTCTCAGCAGCGAAGCTGGTAATCCAGTGCCTCTTCTTGGTGTTGCTCTGCGTTGACCGCTCCATGCCCACAGCAAAGACAAGAAGGGGCGCTGGATTCCCGCGTTCGCGGGAATGACGTCGGGTGGGGTGGCGGCGTGCGACCTTGCTTCGGCTCCGACCCGGGATCCGATTCGGGATCCGACCCGGGACGTTCCCGGACTCGGGATTCGACCCGGGATCCGCTCGAGCAACCTCGCTGGGTCCCGGCGTTCGCCGGGACGACGGGCTCAACGCTCGTCGGCGACGGGCGGCGGCGATGTGCCCGACACCGACGCACCGGCGTACGCCTCGAGACGGGCCCGCACGGCGCGTGGCCCGACCGCCGAGGAGTGCCGCCATGTCGAACCGTTTCGCCTGTGGTCTCGCCCTGTCCTTCGCCGCTTGCTGCAGCGCCGCGCAGCCACCGCAATCCGATCCGCAACGCCTGCACGCGATGGTGCGCGAGGTGCGCCCGCCCGGTGTCGACGTGCTGAACCTCGGCAGCATCGACGGCAGCGTGCGCCTGCTCGGCACGGCGCAGACGCTCGGTGCGATCCGAACGCTGGCATCAAGGATGGCGGCGTCCGGACTGGTGGCCGATCCGCACGTCGACGCCGTGCATTCGCCGAAGGAAGGCCCGCACGTGTTCGCGCTGAGCGGCCGCGATCGCAACGTGTCGATTGCAACGATGCCGACTGGCGCTATGCCGGCGGCGAGTGAGTGGTAGCGTTTGCTTGCGTCGCAAGACGGCAGTCGCAATCCTGCAGCCTTGCTGCTGCCGAGTGCTGCGAGCTGCGATCCTTCTCCCGACGGAAGAAGGGTGAGGCAGCTACCGCTGGCCGAACGCAGGCGGATAAGGGCGCCACCTGTGGGCTGGCGAGGCGCATGCGAGCAGCGCAAGTCCGCCTGCAATCCTTTTCGAAGCGTTCAGTCCGGCACGAACCGTCTCGCCCTCATCCGGCTGCCGCCACCTTCTCCCGACGGGAGAAGGAACGCGCGATGGGACGCGCAGTGTGGCCGTGCACCTTCTGCTTACGCGGCGCGCGTCGCTGCAAACAGCCGCAAGGCTTCGGTGCCACCGGGTAACGTGACATCGCGCTCGTACACGAATCCGATCGCCCGCAGCAATCGGATCGAGGCCGCATTGTCCTGCGCCGTGATCGCCACCACGCGCGCCATGCCGTGCTGCGCGAAGCCCGCGTCGAGCGCCGCGCGGGCGGCTTCGAGCGCGTAGCCCTGGCCGCCGAATTCCGGGAAAAAGGCGAAGCCGATGTCCGGATCGTCGAGGCCGTCGCGCTTGAGCAGGCCGCACAGGCCCATCGCCGCGCCGTCGTCGCGGCGCTCGACGAGGTAGAGGCCGTAGCCGAGCCGCGTGTACATCGCCACCGGACCGTTTGCGATGTAGCGCCGCGCGTCGTCGAGGCTGCGCACGCCGCGGTCGCCGATGTAGCGCAGCCAGCTCGGGTCGTTGAGCAGGCGCAGGATGAAGTCGGCGTCGCTGTCGCGCAGTTCGCGCAGGTCCAGGCGTGGCGTGGCGAGGATGGGCATGAAGCGGGCACGCGATGGGAAACGGACATGCTAGCGGGTGTCCGCGCCCGCGAGGTGCTCGATATGCCTGCATCGCGATGCAGGCACGGAGCTGCGCCACTGCAGGCGCCCGGCCGTGGCCGCGCCGCGCGAAAAGGAAGGCCTGCCCCGCGCAACCGGGGCAGGCCTTCGTGCCGCTCGCGTCGGGCGGCGCCAGCATGCTGTCGCCACCCCACGCGCCCCTGCGCGCACCGGACCCTCGGGAGGGAGGAAAGGACCCGGTGCGCGAGTCCTTACTCGTAGGCGGATTCGCCGTGCGAGGTGATGTCGAGGCCTTCGCGCTCGGCTTCTTCGGTGACGCGCAGTCCGACGGTGTATTTCACGACCAGGAACGCGATCGCCGCGACCACGCCCGACAGCACAACGGTCACCAGCACGCCCTGCACCTGGATCCACACTTGCGCGCCGATCGAATACTCGGCGAGCGCGGTTTCGGTGACGTAGTCCCAGAGGCCCGCGCCGCCGAGCGACGGGGCCGCGAACACGCCGGTCAGCACCGCGCCGACGATGCCGCCGACGCCGTGCACGCCGAACACGTCGAGCGCGTCGTCCGCACCGAGCAGGCGCTTCAGTCCGCCCACGCCCCACACGCAGGCCGCACCGGCGATGGCGCCGATGGCGAGTGCGCCGTTGAGCCCGACGAAGCCGGCCGCCGGCGTGATCGCCACCAGCCCCGCCACCGCACCCGACGCACCGCCGAGCAGCGACGGCTTGCCCTTGCCGATCCACTCGATGAAGGTCCATGCGAGCACCGACGCCGCCGTGGCGAGGAAGGTGTTGACGAAGGCGATGGCCGCGACGCCGCCGGCTTCCAGCGACGAGCCCGCGTTGAAGCCGAACCAGCCGACCCACAGGATCGACGCGCCGATCATCGTGAAGGTGAGGTTGTGCGGCTTAATCGCCTCGCGCCCGTACCCCGTGCGCCTGCCGACGATGTACGCGCCGACCAGGCCCGCGACCGCGGCATTGATGTGCACCACGGTGCCGCCGGCGAAATCGAGCGCGCCCTTCGCGAACAGGTAGCCCGACGCCGCCAGCACCTCGGGCACCGCCTCGTTGCTCGTGAACGCATCCGGGCCCGGGAAGAACCACACCATGTGCGCCATCGGCAGGTAGGCGAAGGTGAACCACAGCACGGTGAACAACAGCACGCCGGCGAACTTCACCCGCTCCGCGAACGCACCGACGATGAGCGCGCAGGTGATGCACGCGAACGCGCCTTGGAATACGAAGAAGGCAAGTTCCGGGATGACCACGCCCTTGGTGAAGGTGGCGCCGTTCGCGGCCGTGGTCAGGCCTTCGGCGAACAGCCGGTCCCAGCCGCCGATGAAGGCATTGCCCGGCGTGAACGCGAGGCTGTAGCCGTACAGCGCCCACAGCACCGCGACGAGCGAGAACACAACCAGCGTCTGCACCAGGATCGAGAGCACGTTCTTGCTGCGCACGAGACCGCCGTAGAACAGCGCGAGGCCGGGCAGCGTCATGAAGATGACGAGCGCGGCGCAGGTGAGGATCCAGGCGACGTCGCCCTTGTCGGGCACCGGCGCGGCGTCCTGCGCGAGTGCGGCCCCGGCGAGTCCGACGCCGGCGATGGCGACGATCGATTTCAGCGCGGCGGACACGCCGCGCGACGGAACAGTGTGTCGAGACATGAGTCGTGATCCCCCGGAGTCAGAGCGCGTCGTCGCCGATCTCGCTGGTGCGGATGCGCACCACCTGATCGAGCGGAGAGACGAAGATTTTTCCGTCGCCCACCTTGCCGGTGCGCGCGGCCTGCACCAGCGCCTCCACGGCGCGGTCGACCAGCGCGTCGGGCACGGCGGCCTCGACCTTGATCTTCGGCAGGAAGTCGACGACGTATTCGGCGCCGCGATACAGCTCGGTGTGGCCCTTCTGGCGGCCGAAGCCCTTCACCTCGGTGACGGTGATGCCGGACACGCCGACCTCGGTCAGTGCCTCGCGCACTTCGTCGAGCTTGAAGGAGCGGATGATGGCGGTGATCAGTTTCATGCGGTGGCTCCGGTTGCGCAGACAAGCAACGACGTGGTCATGGCGGCGCGAACGCCCCCACCCGTCGTCCCGGCGAAAGCCGGGACCCAGTGGCGTTGCTCTGCGCCTGCGTGGACGGACGCCGCTGGGCCCCGGCCTGCGCCGGGGCGACGGGGATGGGAGCGACGGTGGAACTGGACGGACAAGGACGGGCAGGACATCAGAACGTCCTCGCCAGGGTCAGGATCGCCGTCGAATCGCCGATGTATTCGCCCTGCGGATTCGTGTACAGCGCTTCTTCGGTGTCGGTGTCGACGTACGCGGCCGAGATCGAGAAGCCGTTCTCGAACGCTTTCGTCACGCCCACCTTCCAGTCGACGTACTCGAAGTCCTCGTTGTTCTCGATCCACTGCTTGCCGCCGTGCAGGTTCAGCGTCCAGCCGTCGGCGAAACCCCAGTTGACGCTGGCGTCGAGGTAGCCGGAACCGTCGGAATCGGCGTAGCCGAAGAGATCGGTGAGTGCGTACGAATACTTCAGCCCGACGATGCCCGCCGTGATGCCGAAATAGACTTCCGCGGTGTCGGCCGAATTGAACCCGCCCGGATAGCTGCCCGGATACCAGTAGTAGATCGCGCCGATGTCGTAGGCGACGCTGTCGGAAAAGCTGCCGCGGTAGCCCGCGTAGCCGTCGATCTCGACGTTGCTGGAAATGTCCGGCGAGGCATCGGACAACCAGCTGATCGAGCTGCCCCAGGTGCCGAAGTAGACGCCGCTGTCGGCCGTGACGTCGAAGCCGCCCTGGATGGCGGGTTCGCGGTCGGTCTGGCTGACGCCGCGGAACACGTAGTCCGAGGTCAGCGCGACATTGGACGTGACTGCGGCATCGGCGGCGCCGCAGGCAGCGAGGGCGAGCGCGAGCGACGGCGCGCGCAGGGCGGAACGTGACGACATGACAGGCTCCTCAGTGATGGAACTTGAGTGGCCCTCCCCGGGACTGCGTGCGGGATCGATTCCGCACCGCGGGCGTGTGGTTGCGGCACACGCCGTCCTTCCGTTGTTCGTCTGGTGTGTTGCGGTGGAGCGGTTGCGCCGCGCGCGCCCGGGATCCCCATCCCCGGCGCGCGCGTCGCGTCAGAGCGCGTAGTACATCGCGTATTCGAGCGGATGCGTGGCGGCGCGGAACTTCGTCACTTCCTGCATCTTCAACGCGATGTAGCCGTCGATGAAGTCGTCGCTGAAGACGCCGCCGGCCTTGAGGAAGTCGCGGTCCTTGTCGAGCGCGTCGAGCGCCTGGTCGAGCGAGTGGCACACGGTCGGGATGTTCTTTTCCTCTTCCGGCGGCAGGTCGTACAGATCCTTGTCCGACGGTGCACCCGGGTCGATCTTGTTCTTGATGCCGTCGAGGCCCGCCATCAGCAGTGCGGTGAAGGCGAGGTAGCCGGTGTTCATCGGATCCGGGAAGCGGATCTCGATGCGCCGCGCCTTCGGGTTGCTCACCCACGGAATGCGGCACGAGGCCGAACGGTTGCGCGCCGAGTACGCCAGCATCACCGGCGCTTCGAAGCCCGGCACGAGGCGCTTGTACGAGTTCGTGGTGGAGTTGGTGAAGGCGTTGATCGCACGCGCGTGCTTGAAGATGCCGCCGATGTACCACAGCGCCAGCTGCGACAGGCCGCCGTAGCCTTCGCCGGCGAACAGGTTCTGGCCGCCCTTCGACAGCGACTGGTGCACGTGCATGCCCGAACCGTTGTCGCCCACCAGCGGCTTCGGCATGAAGGTCGCCGTCTTGCCGTTGCGGTGCGCGACGTTCTTGATGATGTACTTCATGGTGAGAAGCTCGTCGGCCTTCTTCACCAGCGTGTTGAACTTGGTGCCGATCTCGCACTGGCCCGCGTTCGCCACTTCGTGGTGGTGCACTTCCACCTCGATGCCGGCCGCTTCGATGGCCTTCACCATCTCGGCGCGCACGTCGTGCAGGGTGTCGGCCGGCGCCACGGGGAAGTAGCCGCCCTTGATGCCGGGGCGGTAGCCGCTGTTGCCGCCTTCGTAGGCCTTGGCCGAGTTCCAGTGCGCTTCTTCCGAGTCGATCTCGAAGAAGGTGTGGCCCATGTCATTGCCGTAACGCACGGAATCGAAGATGAAGAATTCGGGTTCGGGGCCGAAGAAGGCAAGGTCGGCGGCGCCGCTCGACTTCACGTAGGCCTCGGCGCGCTTGGCGACCGAGCGCGGGCAGCGCGAGTAGGCCTGCATCGTGGCCGGTTCGAGCACGTCGCAGATCAGGATCAGGGTCGGGTCGGCGGTGAACGGATCGAGCACGGCGGTGTCGGGATCCGGCAGCAGCACCATGTCGGACTCGTTGATGCCCTTCCAGCCGGCGATCGAGGAGCCGTCGAACATCTTGCCTTCCTCGAACAGCGTCTCGTCGACCACGCGGATCGGGAAGGTGACGTGGTGCTGTTTGCCGAGGATGTCGGCAAAACGCAGGTCCACGAATTCGACGTTGTTGTCCTTGATCAGTTTCTGCACGCTCTCGTACGACATCGACACACGCTCCAGACAGGTTGTGCATGGAGTTAGCAATCGGCATGCCAGGCTAAATGGCGGCTAAACCATTGATCGCATGACCCACGCTGCGTCAGCAGGGATTCTGGACGCACCAATCTGGTGCGCTCGTTTGTGCGTTGCACCATGGGCGATCGATCCGTCGCAGGCAGCCTTGCGACGTTCCACCGGCCGCGCCACCATCGCGCGCCGCTGCATGCGCAGCCTCCGAACCGACCGCCATGACCGCAGGCCCGAGCGCCCTGCAGCCGCGCAACGCCGGCATCGATCTGCTGCGCGGACTCTCCATCGTGCTGGTGGTGCTGCACCACCTAGGCCTGCGTTTTCCGTTGAAGGACGGCGTGCTGGCCGACTGGCTGCCGCGCGGCGTGCTGAATGCGCTGATCTACAACGGCTACGAGGCCGTATTCGTGTTCTTCGTGATTTCGGGCTTCCTCATCACCACGCACGTGCTGCGACGCGACGGCGGGCTCGCGCGACTGGACGCGCGCGGTTTCTATGTGCGTCGCGCCACGCGCATCCTGCCCACGCTGACGCTCATCGTCGCGCTGCTCGCCGCGCTGCATCTGCTCGGGGTGCCCCACCACGTGATCGACACCGAGCGGCAGTCGCTGGGGCGCGCCGTGCTCGCGGTGTTCGGCTTGCACCTGAACTGGTACGAAGGCCAGACCGGTTATCTGCCGGGCGGCTGGGACGTGTTGTGGTCGCTGTCGATCGAGGAGGCGTTCTATGTCGCCTTCCCGCTGCTGTGCCTGGCGGTGCGACGCGAGCGCTGGCTGATGCTGCTGCTGGCGGTCTTCGCGCTCAGTCTGCCGCTCACGCGCGCGGCGCTGGCGGACAACGCCATCTGGCAGGAGAAGGCGTACCTGCCGGGCATGGCGGCGATCGCGGCCGGCGTGTTCGGCGCACTGCTCGCCGCACGCTGGCGGGCGCCGCCGCGGGCGGTGGTGTGGCTGCTTGCAACACTCTCGACGGCGATGCTCGCGAGCACGTTGCTGTTCGGCGTGCTGTGGTGGCGGTGGATCGGCAACGGTTACGTGCTGGTGCTGACGCTGTCGACGATGGCGCTGCTCGTGGCGCTGCAGTTCGACGAGCGTCGCAACGGCGCGGTGCCGGTGCCGCGCGGGCTGCGATGGCTGGCGTCGATGGGCCGGCTCAGTTACGAGATGTACCTCACGCACATGTTCGTGGTGTTCGTGACAGTGGGCATAGTCGGCGCGGTGCAGGGCGACATGCGCTGGGCGGTCCTGTGGTACCTGCCGGCGGTGCTCGCGTCCTGGGCCCTCGGCGCTGCGCTGGCGCACGGGTTTTCGATGCCGGTGGAACGTGCGCTGCGGCGGCGCTGGCTGGCGCGGTAATCCGTCACGGATGGGATACGACGCGGTAACACAGCGGGCGTGGCCCTGGCTCTGGACCACGCGCGCACGGTTTCCTCAACCGACGTTTCGTCGATTCGACTCGGCGAAAGTGTTCCGACCCCGTCGTCCCGGCGAACGCCGGGACCCAGCGGCGTTGCTCGGGATGCTTGAACCACCGCAAATGCCGGGAACGTCACTGGGTCCCGGCGTTCGCCGGGACGACGGGGTGGGAACACGTGTGTGTTCCCCGACGACAATGGCCTGCGCCCGGACGGCAGCGCGCAAAGGCCGGAATGACGGCGACCGTGGAGGCATGCGGCCGATGCGTCGCCGCGCACGGCTGCTGCGACATGCCGCAGCGCGTGCCCGCTTGCTAGCATCCGTGCCTTCCCATCCACGGAGCAGACCATGCGTCTGATCCTTGCCCGTCTCGCGCTGCCGCTGGCACTGCTCGCGTGCACCGCGACACAGGCCAAGACCTGTCTCGTGCTGTCCGGCGGCGGCGCGCGCGGCATCGCGCATGTCGGCGTGATCCGCGCGCTCGAAGCCGAGCATGTGCCGGTCGACTGCATCGTCGGCACCAGCATGGGCGCGGTCATCGGCAGCCTGTACGCGAGCGGGCTGGACGCGCACGAAATCGAGGAAGCCGTCGCCGCGGTGGACTGGAACGGCGTGTTCCGCGATGCATCCGACCGCACCGACCGCCCGCTGCGCTCGCGCCTGCAGGACCGCACCTTTCTCGTCAACGCCGCCATCGGCTACCGCGACGGGCGCTTCGGTATTCCGCGCTCGCTGGTGCAGGGCCAGCGCCTGGGACTGGTGTTGCGCGGCTTTCTGTTGCCGGCCGCGGGCATCGAGGAGTTCGACCGGCTCGCGACCCCGTTCCGCGCGGTCGCCACCGATCTGGAAAGCGGCGGCACCGTCGTGCTGTCGCGCGGCGATCTCGCCACCGCGGTGCGCGCCAGCATGGCGGTGCCGGCCTTCCTGCCGCCGGTGGAAATCGACGGCCGCCTGCTCAGCGACGGCGGCACCGCGAGCAATCTGCCGGTCAGCATCGCGCGCGAGCTCGGCGCCACGCGTATCATCGCGGTCGACATCAGCGCGCCGCTGCGCGGACGCGAGAAGCTCACCTCGCCGGTCACCATCACCGACCAGATGCTCACCGCGCTGATGCGGCGCCAGACCGACGCCGAGATCGCGCTGCTCGGACCCGGCGACGTGCTGATCGTGCCTGCGCTGGGCGACATCGGCTCGACCGACTTCGCCCGCGCGGCGACCGAGGCGATGGCACCGGGCGAAGCGGCCACGGTGGCGCAACGCGACCGCCTCGCCGCGTTCCGCGCCGCGCCGGAGGTCTACGCAACCTGGAAGGACACGCGCCGCCGTGCCGTGCGCAGCCTGGGCACGGTCGCGAGCATCGACTTCGCCGACGACACGCCGGCGTCCGCCGTGCTGCGTGCCTACCTGCGCGAGCATCCGGGCGACGCCTTCGACCGCGCCGAACTCGAACGCGACATCGCACGCCTGTATGGACGCGGCGAATTCGAGAGCGTCGACTACCGCGTGGTGCCCGGTCCGGACGGCGACGCGGTGCGGATCTCGCTGCGCGACAAGCAGTGGGGCGACGGCACGCTGCGCTTCGGCCTGCGACTGGAGGACAACTTCGACGGCAGCAGCAATTTCGACCTCGGCGGCCGCCTGCGCGCTACCAACGTCAACGACGCCGGCGCGGAATGGCTGGCCGACGCGCAGATCGGCAAGACCACGCACCTGGGCTACGAGTGGCTGCAGCCGTTCGATGCTCGGCGTGCGCTGTGGTGGTCGCCGCATGCCTCGTACACGGCGCGCAACCAGCCGCTGTACATCGACCGCCGGCGTTCGGTTGAGCTGCGCCGGCAGAGCCTCGAGGTCGGCATCGACGCCGGCCGCTGGCTCGGCGACTGGGGCGCGCTGAGCGTGGGCGCGTTCCTGCGCAGCAGCGAATTCTCCGCGCGCACCACGCTGATCGCGATCGACACCGACAGCGAACGCAGTGCCGGCCTGCGCGCGGACTTCGTGCGCGACACGCAGGACGACGCGCAGTTCCCGCGTCGCGGCAACTTCACCGATCTCTCGCTGCGGCATTACGTGCAGGCCGTCGGCGGCGAGGGCAACGCGACGCTGTTCGAATGGCGCGTGAGCCAGGCGCTGCCGGTGGCGACGGACGATCGCCTGCTGCTGCAGTTCCGCGGGCAGTACGCGGGGGCGGACGACCTGCCGTCGGACGAGACCGGGTTCCTCGGCGGCTTCCTGGATCTTTCCGGCTTCGAGGAAGATGCCTTGTTCGGACGGCATCTCGCGCTCGGCCAGGCGGTGTACTACCGCAGCCTCGGCGCGGTGTTCGACCGCTACCGGCTGTTCGCCGGCGGCTCGCTGGAGGTGGGCAACGCGTGGGAAGTGAAGGACGACATCTCGATCGATTCGCTGCTGTGGGGCGGCAGCGTGTTCGTCGCGGCCGAGTCGCCGCTCGGCGCGCTGCACCTGGGCTACGGGCAGGGCGAGGGCGGCGAGAATTCGCTGTACCTGTTCATCGGACGGCCGTACTGATGCCCGTCCAACAAACGGCATGCACGAAAAAGCCCGGCGGACGTGGGTCCGCCGGGCTTGGCGCATCGACTGTGGGGCGACGGCGCGCGCTTATGCGGCTTTCACCTGCTGCTTGAGCGCGCGCATCTCGTCGTGCATGCGACGCACGTCCGGCAGGTAGTTCTGCGCGATCTGGCGCACCTCGGCGCGGTCGGACGAGGTCAGCGCGTCCTGGAACGCGTGCAGGATGCGATCCTCGGTTTCTTCGAGCTGCGCGATGTAGGTTTCGTCGCCGTGCTTGCTCATGCTCGCGCGCAGGTCGGTGTAGCCCTTGCGCAGCGTACCGGCGAAGGTGCCGCCGTCGGCCGGCTTCTCGCCGTGCAGCGCGACCTGCGCCTTCAGATCCGCGGAAATCGAGCGCTTGGTGCTCGCCATACGCGAGAACAGGGTCTTGTAGGACGGGTTGTCGACGCTCTTGCTCGCGTCTTCGTAGAAGGACACGCCGTCGTTGAGGACTTCGATCAGTTCGTTGAGGTTGCTGGTGGTCTTGCTCATGGGGCACTCCTTGCGTGAGGGGAAGGTCAGGTTGACGACCGATCGCAGCGCGCGTCGAAGCGCCATGGTTGCGAAGCCGATCGAACCGACCCCCCGTCACTGCAGATCGCGTGCCACGCAGGGAGCGACGCTCTGACGCGGTTTCCGGCACGCCGTCGCGTGGCCCGGCTTGCAACATGCGCCGCGCGCCGGCCCGCGCCGTGCGTGTCGCACGTCAGCCGCGCAGCAGGAACCAGCCCAGCACGAACACGCCCAGTGCGATGCGGTAGAGCACGAACGGACCCACGCCCACGCGCCGGATCACCCCCAGGAACAGGTGGATCACGCCGAGCCCCGCCACGGCCGAAATCGCCGCGCCGATGGCCATGTCGCCCCATGCCACGGCCGCCGCACCGTGGCGCAGCTCCCACAGCGAATGCACCACGGCCAGGATCATCACCGGCACCGACAGCAGGAACGAATACCGTGCCGCAGCCGCGCGCGTGAGCCCGAGGAACAGTCCGGCCGTCATCGTGATGCCCGAACGCGAGGTGCCCGGCACCAGCGCCAGCGCCTGCGCGCAGCCGATCAGCAACGCCTGCCTGAGTGTCATGCGCGAGAACACCGCCTGCGCATCCTCGACGAAGTCGGCACTCGCGGTGGCCTGCTGGAAGCGCGTGTCGCGCGTCTTGCGGTCGGCGATCCACAGCAGCACGCCGAACACGATCAGGTTGGCGGCGATCACCACCGGGTGCCGCAGCAGCAACGCACCGGCGTCGCCCATCAGCAGGCCCACGATCACCGCCGGCACCGTCGCAAGGCCCAGGCCGAGGCCGAGCTTCTGCATCGGATTCATCGCCCGCCCCGGCCGCCAGCGCAGCACTTCGCGCGCGAGCGCGAACAGGTCGTCGCGGAAGTAGCCGACCACGGCCAGCAGCGTGCCGAAATGCAGCGCGAGATCGAACGCGATGCCCTGGTAGTCCCAGCCGAATAGCTGGCTCGCAAGCGCCAGATGGCCGGAGCTCGAGATCGGGAGGAATTCGGTCAGCGCCTGGATCAGGGCCAGGATGACGATGTGCAGCAGTTCCATGCGGGGGCTGCGCTCAGGCGGGTTGGCGGTGGGCGGCGAGTGCGGCGAGGAAGGCGTCGCGCGCGCCGGCATCGGGGAAGGCATGGCGCGGGATCGGCAAACACACGCCCTGCGCGAACTGCAGCAGCACATGGTCAGGCAGCGACTGCACGTCGATCACGCGCGACCACGGCACATGCGTGCTGCCGGTGACCGACGACATGGCGAGGCCGTCGGTGTCGATGCGTACGTGATGTGCCTGCGGGAACGGGCCGGCGCCGGCGCGCAGGCGCGTCTTCAGGCGATGGTGCTGCAGCAGCAGCGTGGCCCAAAACGTGGCCAGCATCGCGACGCCGAGACCGAGCAGCAGCCATTGCCGGTCCGGCGGCACCTGGTCGAGCACGCACACCACGAAGGCGCCGACGCACATCCAGTGCAGCACGCCGGTGGCCGTGATGCTCCAGTGCCCGGCGAGGCGCTGCCACGTTCTTGACGCGGCACGCTGCGCGACGCGGACGTCGTCGTCGCGCAGGTCGAAGTGCAATTCCATCGTTATGACTGCGCGAGCCGCGGGTTCAGCGTGTAGGTGCCCTGCAGCAGGGCCTCGCCGAGCACGTGGCCGCGCATCGCGGCGAAGACGTCGGCGGCGGTGAAGCGCGGCGGCACGTCGAGCCGTTCCACGTCCAGCGCGAATAGGCGGAAGAAGTAGCGGTGTTCGCGCGCGTCGTTGAACGGCGGGCACGGACCGTCGTAGCCCAGATACTCGCCCTGCATCGCGGCGTCGCCGGAGAACCAGCCGGTGTAGTCGTTCTCGCCCTGACGCGCGCCGGCGGGGCCGGCGGGTTCGCGCTTGCCGTGCGCGATGACGCCGTCCGACGCCGAGCCCGCGGCGATCTCGCGCAGCGTCGCCGGCAGATCGACCATCGCCCAGTGCACGAAATCCACGCGCGGCAGGTCCGCGGGAACCTCGCGTCCGGGCCGGTTGACGTCGTCGGGTTTCGACGGTGCATCGGTGTCGATGCACAGCAGCGCGAACGAGCGCGTGCCGTCGGGCACCTCGTCCCACGCAAGATGCGGGTTGCGGTTGTGCGACAGCACGCACGGTTCGCCGGCATCGCCCGGACGGCCGAACGCGAACTGCGCCGGAATGCGGCCGCGGTGCGGAAAGCTGTTGCTGTGCAGTTTCATCGGACGGGAGCCTCGTTCGGTGTCGAAGGAGAGGACGGTGGCGCGGCATCGCCCTGCGCGACGGGAATGCTGACGCGGTCGAGCAGGGTGAACGCCTGCTGGTCGGCGGCGAGCGCCAGCCGCACCGTGGCGCGCAGCGTGTCGTGGCCGGCGAGCGCACCGGCGTCGGTAAAGCCGAATTTCACGCTGAACGTGGCGCCGGAGTAGTCGGCGTCCATGTCGCGCGTGAACCGCGGCACCGCTTCGCGCAGCATCGCCGCGCTGTGTTCGGTGAGGCGGAAGATCTGCCAGTCGGCGGCGTCGCCGGGAACCAGGTCGTCGTTCGCCACCGAGGCCTCGCGCAGCTGCATGGCGTAGACCTCGTCGGGACCGCCGGCACGCGGTGCGAGCGCAAGCACCAGTTGCGCCTTCGCCGGATCCAGGCGCAGCGCCGCGGGCTCCATCCGCGTCGCCACGCGCAATGCCGTCGGATCGATCGCGGCAAGTTCGGCCGCGCCGAAGTTGCGCATGCGCCACATCGTCGACAGCGGGATGCTGGCGCAGGCACCCAGCAGGAGCAGCAGGGCGGCCATCCCGAGACGACGGCCATCGGCGGCGCGCGGCGGGATCATCTCAGGCGGCGGGATAACCCAGGCGCTGCGCGACCGCGCCCAGCGGCGCGAACGCGTCGGCGAGCGCGGCCGCATAGTGGCGCCAGTGTCCGTCGGCGAACGCGGTAGGCAGCGCCAGCGGACCGTCGCGCAGACGCTGCGCCGCGGCGACGTGCGGCGCGGCCGGCAGGGCGAGGAAGTCGGCCAGGGTGTCCGCCGTCGTCGCGAGGTCGCCCTCGGCCACACCGTGGCCGAGTTCGAGCAGCGGCAGCAGCGCGCGTTCGCGCAGCGTGACCAGCGCATCGAGCGCACCGGCCAGCCAGCGCGCGGCCGCCACCAGATCGCCGCAGTCGTAGCGCTGCGGCGAACCGAACGCGAGCCAGTTCAGCAGCAGGTCGCGCGGGTCGCGCAGGATCGCGACGATGCGCGTGCCGGACGCGGCGGCGCGCAGCATCGGCAGCACACGCGCGTCCAGATGCGGCAGCCAGTCCACGCTCGTCTCCGGCGCGTGGCCGAGCGCGGTGAGGCCGGCGCGCCATGCGGTGACGAATTCGTCGGCCGCGCCTTCGAGCGTGGCGGGATACAGATCGATGCCGTCGGGCAGGGTGAAGCCGTCGCGCCGCGGCGTTGCGGAAAACCGGTCGGCGACGAGCTGCAGCGTGTCGGCACCGCGCAGCAGTGCGGCGGCCAGTTCCGGACTGCTGCCGGGCGGCGCCCACAGCAGGATCGGCGCGGGCGTCGCGGCGGGCGCGAGGCCGTCGGCGCGCGCCAGCGCGGCCTCCACGAGCGCGGGCCGGGCCGCGTGCGCGGGCAATGCCACGGGCGACGGGGTCAGGCGCTGCGCCTCGCGCCACGCGGCGGCGGCGCCGGCGTGATCGCCGCTGCGGTCGAGCGCGTGTCCGAGCCAGCCGAGCAGCGCACGCCGGTGCTGCGGATCGCGCACGTGCGCGACGATCGCCTGCAGCCGCGTCACCGCACCGGCGGCGTCGCCCGTGCGCAGCGCGGCGCGCGCCAGCACGATGTGCGAGGCAACACGCGCCGGGTCGCGCGCGACCGCGCTCTGCGCGAGCTCCGCCGCACGACCGTGGTCGCCGCGCGCCTCGCACACCTGGGCGAGCAACTCGGTCGCCGCCGGCGTCGGCGATGCGGTGTACCAGCGATCGGCGATCGTGGCGGACCAGGCGCCGTCGCCGCGCGCAAGCTCGAGCAGCGCGACCCACGCCGGATCGAACGCCGGATGCCGCGCGAGCACCTGTTCGAGCACGGCGGCCAGGTCGTGCGGTGCGCCCAGTTCCTGCAGCACACCCTGCAGCGCGCGCAGCACGCCCGGATGCGGTCGCGCCTGCAGCGAACGCTCGAAGCGTTCGCGCGCCTGCAGCAGGTCGCCGCGCGTGCGCGCAAGCTGTCCCTGCAACGCGAGCGCGGCGGCATCGTCGGGGGTTTCGTTCAGCAGCACGCCGAGTTCGACGTCGGCCTCGTCGTGGCGATTCTGCGCCAGCAGCGCGCGCAGCAGCGCATGCCGCAACGCGGTCGCATCGGGCTGCAGCGCGAGCGCATTGCGCAGCGCCTGTTCGGCGAAGGCGTGGCGACCGAGCGCGAGCAGCGTCATCCCGAGCACGCCCTGCACGAGGCTGTCGTCCGGCGCCAGTTGCGCCGCCTGGGTGAGCACCGACAGCGCCGCCTCGCCTTGTCCGCGGGCGAGCAGCAGTTGGCCGTGCAGCGCGAGCAGGTGCGGGTGCTCGGCGTTGATGCGCTCGGCCACGCGCAGCTGGCGTTCGGCCTCGGGCAGGTCGCCGCGCGCCAGCGCGAGCTGCGCCAGGCTGAGGTAGGCGATGAGCTGGTTCGGATCCTGCGCCACGGCGCGGTCGAGCGCGGCACGCGCGGCCGCCGGGTCGCGCCGGTGTGCGGCCAGCAGCGCGCGGGCGATGTGGGTCTCGGCACGCTCGGGCGCCAGGGCCAGGGCCCGTCCGAACGCGGCATCGGCGGCGTCGAGCTGCCCGCGCGCCTGCAGGCTCACGCCGAGCAGGTGCTCGGCCTGCGGTTCGTCGGGACGGTCGGCAAGCCACGCGCGGGCGGCGGTTTCGGCGGCGGCATAGTCGCCGCCGCGCAGGGCGGAAAGCACGGTATCGAGCATGGAAAACAACGCAGTCTGCGAATCAGACCGCCATTGTAGCCGCTGTCTCCGGCGTCGACGTGGCGCGTTCGCGCACCTCTTCCGCACCGAGCACGCGCGCGGTGACGTACTCCTCGGCGAAGCTGCGCAGGCGGAAGTCCTGGATGAAGCCGCAGTGGCCGCCGAATGGCGCGATGTCGAGCCGTGCGCTGGGCGGCAGATCCAGTTCGCGGAAATCGTCCACCGGAATGATCGGATCGTCGGCCGACGTGAGAATGCTGACCGGCACCTGCAGCGCGGCGAGGCGCCGACCGGCCACGGAATAGCCTTCGAGGTAATTGTCGAGCGTGCCGAACTCGGTGTGGCGTTCGACCAGCAGCTGGGTCAGACCGCGCAGGCTGGCGCGCAGGTCGCGGGGCGTGAACGCGAAGCGCCCCGGATACAGCGCCTGCTTGCGCCGGAGCGAGCCGCCCCACTTGATGAGGAAGTAGCGCTCGTAGAACCACGGCGCGGCCTCGATGGCCGACAGGCCGGCGCGCGGGCTGATCACCGGGCACACCGCCACGGCGTGGGTCAGCGCGATGCCTGCGCCCGGCGCGCGCAGCGCCACGCGCAACGCGAAGTTCCCGCCCAGCGAATACCCGGCCACATGCAGCGAGGGCGTGGGGAAGCGCCGTGCGATGTCCGCCACCGCGCCGACCACCTCGTCGATCATGCACGAGTGGAACAGGCCTTCGTTGAGATGGTGCGTGGCGCCGTGGTCGCGGAAATGCAGGCGGAAGACGTCGAAGCCTTCCTCCAGCAGGCGCGCACCGGTGTGCAGCAGGTAACTGGACTCGACGCTGCCTTCCCAGCCGTGCAGCAACACCACAAGTCCGCGTGCGGAGCCACGGACGCGCTGCGCGGTGTGGAAGCCCTGCAGGCGCACGCCGTTGCCGCAGTCGAGCATCACTTCCTGCGCATGCGTTTCGATATGGCTGGTGCGGCCGCGCGCGGCAAGGCGGCGAAGTCGGCTCGACGCCAGCACCGACTGCACGTGCCGGTTGCGCAGCAGGCGCGGCGGGCGGAATTCGCCGGGCTCCCGGTTCATGCGACGGTGCTCACGACTGCATCGCCGCGAGGATGCGCTCGCGGCTGCCCTCCGCGAGCTTGCGCCGGCCTTCGACCTCCGGCGGCAGCGGATCGAGGAAATACACCTCGGCCACACGCGCCGGTTCGCCCAGCACGCGCCAGAAATTCTGCAGGAAATTCTCGTTCTCGCCGAACGCGACGAGGGTCTGCGCACTGCCGCCCGCGCCGTAGCGCAGCGCGACCGGCTGCACCGGCACCTGCGCGGCGACCGCTGCCTGGAAGATGCGCGCGTGGAAGGTCTTCACCGTATCGCCGGCGTTGGCGCCGCCTTCGGGAAACACGCCGACGGCCTGGCCGGACTGCAGCCGTTCGACCATCAGGTGCAGCACGCCGGCCAGCGATTCGGTGTTGCCGCGGCGGTGGTAGATGGTTCCGCCGCGGCGCGCCAGCCAGCCGATCAGCGGCCAGCGGCTGATTTCGCTCTTGGCGACGAAGCCGACCACGCGCTGGCTGTGCATCAGTTCGATATCCAGCCACGAGACATGATTGGCCACGAACAGCGCCGCGCCCGGCAACGGTGTGCCGATGCGCCGCGTGCGCCAGCCGAAGATACGCATGAGCCCGGCCGACCACACCCGGATCACGCGGTGATCGACGCGCTCGCCGCGCACCTGCCAGCGCTGCGTGAGCGGATTGATCATCAGCAGCGTGATCGGCAGACCGATCGCCAGATGCAGCAGCAGCAGCGGCAACCGCACCGCGTAGCGCGCCGGCCGCAGCGGGTCGCGTGCGACCGCCATCACGTCGCGGGTCTCCGGCATCGAATTCATCCGTACACGATACCGATTGCGTTAGAGCAATTCACCCAACGCCGCGGTATGGCGCAGCGACCGGCGCCGCGGCGCGTGTCGACGCACCGGTGCGATGGCCGGACGCACACGCCGACCACCGTGATTGCGCGGACTGCAACGCCGGGGTCGGGGCTCGGCGCGGCATGCCGCACCGTATCTGCTTCTGCGCGCCGTCAGAATCCGAGCCAGGCCGTGGCTGCCGTCTGCGTGAGAAGCGCGCGCTGCTCACGCACGAGCTCGGCGTTGCGCGCTATCGCGCTGCCCTGCAGCGGCGTCGGCGTGGCGTCGGCGTCGGCGCCGGCCAGGCCCAGCGCGGCGTACGCCTGCGCGCGGACCCAGCGGTATTCCTCCAGCGACATGCCCTGCGCATTGAGTGCATCCACCTGCGCCAGCTTCGCGTCACGGATCAGCCCGAAGAGATCGCCGTACGCGCCCAGCAGGTCCGTCAGGCCCGGCTCGCTGCCGTTGCCCGTGCGTGCCTCGATCTCCTTGTACTTGGCTTCCAGCACGGCGAGCGTGTCGCCCACATCGACCTGCAACGCGCGCTGCACCGCGACGAAGCGCTGCCATGTCTCCGGCGGGATGGTCCCGTCGGCCGGTGCGGAATACGGCGTGCGGTTGCTGACCTTGGCCTCGATCTGTGCGATCTCCGCGAACTGCGTGGCCGCCCCCATGAACTCGCTCCCGGCATGCCATGCCGGCTTCAGCACGAACCACCACAATGCGCCGCCGCCGATCACCAGCACCAGCAGACCCACCACCAGACAACCCCCCAGGGCTTTTTTCATGGACGCACTCCCGCAATGACTCGATGAAAGGGCAGGACCACGCCTGCCGTGCATACAGTGACGGTGCAGACCGTCCGCGCCGGACACGGGGCCCTCAGCGCGGCATCCACGCGGCCGCCTCGATGACGCGCGGGCTGCGTTCGCCGAGCGCGTCGCGCAACACCCCCATCGCCTGCGCGGCATCGCGTTCGCCGTCCGCGTTGTCGGGATCGAGGCTTGCGACCAGCAGTGCCGCCTGCGCCGTCTCCCAGTGCGTTTCGCCGTTGCGCGCACGCCGCAGGGACAGGCATTCGCGGGCGTCACGCAGCGCGTCTTCGGGCGACGTCGTGCGCTGCGCGATCGCGCTCTGGCAGAGCGCAGCTGCCAGATAGCTGGCACCGCTGGCGCCGCTCTCGCGCAGCCCGGCGATGGCGGCCTGCAACCGCGCGAGCGATGTCGCGTCGCCGCGTCGCCACTGGATCTCGGCCAGTTGCGCGGCGGCCCGCAGGCTGGCCGGATGTCCGGCACCGAGTTTGGCGACGAGCGTGTCGCGGCTGCGTGCGGCGGTGCGTTCGGCACCGCCGTAGGCGCGTTGTGTGGTCTGGTAGTCCGCCAGCGCAAGGCCGGCGCTGGCGCTGTCGATGCTGTCGGCGCCGGTGTAGCGCTCCAGCAGGACGATCGCCTCGTCCAGCTGCGGCGCGGCCTCGTCGAAGCGACCGAGCAGCGTCAGGGCGCGACCGTAGTTGACCAGCAGCGCGCCGAGCGCGGCCGACTCGCCGCTCGCGGCGCGGCGCACCTCGAGCGCGCGCTGCAGCCACGCCTGCGCCTGCACCATGCGGCCGGACAGCATCGCGGCCACGGCCAGGTTGTTGAGCGTGTTCGCGGCATCGACGCTGGCGCCGCGGCCGGTGGCCTCGAACACGGCAAGCGCGGCTTCCAGTTCGGTCCGTGCCGCGTCGAGCGCGCCGGCCTGGAGGTAGCCGGCGGCCAGGCTGTTGTGCGCCGCGGCGGTTTCGCGTGCGGTCGCGCCGCGCGCCTGACGCTGCAGCGACACCGCCTCGCGCAGATCGGCGAGCGCCGCGTCGAGCGCGCCCGACATGCGCCGGCATTGCCCGCGCAGCGACAGCGCGGTACCGACGGCGCTGCGCTGGTCGCCGGGTTCCGCGCGCAGCAGCGACAGCGCGGTTTCGATCTCGGCGCAGGCCTCCACCGGATTGCCGCGGCGCAGTTGCACGTCGGCAAGGTCGCTGTGCACCTGGGCGCGCAGCGCACCGGGCGCGCGGCCGTCGTCGAGCTGCAGGAAGCGCGACAGCAACGCCTCCGCCGCGACGAAATCGCCGAGGTAGATGTAGATCTCCGCCAGCGATGCCAGCACCTGCTGGCGCGCATCGGGGTCGTCGGCGAATTCGCGCTCGATCCCTGCGGCCGCCTGTTCGAGCACCGTCTTGGCGCTGAGCGCCTGCGCATCGCCGGCCTGGGCACCGGCGTCGCGGAACATCAGCAGCAGGTAATCGCGCACCGCCTGCGAACGGCGCGCCTCGAGCTGCGCGGCGTCGCGCTCGGCGGCGGTGTAGCGCGCCTGCCAGACGATGCCCGACACGCCCGCCACCAACGCGAGCGTCACCGCCCCCGCCGCCGCGGCCAGGCCCCAGCGGCGCCGCAGCCATTTGCGCGCGCGGTAGCCGAGCGTGGGCGGATGCGCGTGCACGGGCCGGCCGTCGAGAAAGCGCCGCACGTCGGCGGCGAAGGCATCGACGTTGGGATAGCGCTGCACGGGCTCGCGCCGCAACGCCTGCGCGACGATGGCGTCGAGATCGCCGCGCAAGGTGGCCGGCGCAAGTGCAAGCGTCGCGTCCGGCGTCGCCGCACTGCTGACGGGGCGCGCATCGTCCTCGGTGATGCGCTGGACGAACCCGGCCCAGTTGCCGTCGAAGGCCGGATGCGGCGCGCGCCCGCTGAGCAGCAGGAACAACAGCGCGCCGAGTGCGTAGACGTCGGTCCGCGTGCTGATCACGCCGCCCTGCAGCTGTTCGGGCGCGGCGAAATCGGGCGTGAGCGCAAGGTGCTGGGTGTTGCCGCGCTCGGCGTCCGGTGCCAGCAGCTTGGCGATACCGAAATCCAGCAGCTTCACGCTGCCGTCGGCGGCCACGCGGATGTTCGACGGCTTCAGGTCGCGATGCACGACGAGCACGCCGTGCGCGTACGCCACCGCCTCGCAGATCGCGAGGAACACCTGCAGCCGCGCTTCCAGCGACGGACGCGCGCGCGCGAGCCAGTCGTCCAGATCCTCGCCGTCGGCCAGCTCCATCACGAGATAGGGCTGCCCGTCCGGCAGCACACCGCCATCGAGCAGGCGTGCGATGTGCGGATGATCGAGCCTGGCGAGCACGCGCCGTTCGCGCTCGAGCTGGTCCTTGAATCGCAGATCGTGACCGCGCAGCAGCTTGACCGCAGCGCGTTTGTCGAACGCGCCGTCGGCGCGCTCGGCCAGATACACCGTGCCCATGCCGCCGCGCCCGAGCTTCTCGAGCAGGCGCCACGCGCCGGCACGCAGGCCGCGGCGATCGGTCGGACGCTCGCGCGTCACTTCCGCGGCCAGACCACCTAGCGCAGGCAGCACCGCATCGTCCGGCGCAAGCGCGCGGCGCAGATCGGCGATCAGGTCCGGATGCACCTCGGCGCACATCGCGAGGAACTGCTCGCGGGCATCGTCGTCGAGTTCGAGCGCCCGGTCGATCAGCGGCTCGAGACGCAGGAAGCGCTGGTTCAGAGGTTCGGACACGGCAACACGGCAGCCAGGCGCACCGGGTGCGGGACAGGCGTCAATTCTGGCGCAAAGACGCGGCGGACGCGCGCGATCGTGTTGGTTCGCGATGGGTATATGCGAACCGCGCGCCTGCGTTCGAGATGGTTCGGACCTTCAAACTGTTGCGCGGCGGCAGCGTAGATTGGTGTGGCAGCGCGCCACTGCGCAGCGGAGGGTCGCCACGCAGCATCAGTCCGGATTTCGACTCCATGAGGATCGGATTTTCTCGATTATTCAGCCGAAGCCCTCGCTTTCCTGGAATGCCTCAGCGCAGGCTGCGCCGTTGAATTTATCGTGCGCAAATTATCGTCCGCACAGACAAACGCCCCGATCGTGGGATCGGGGCGTTTGGGGAGAAGACCCTGGCGATGACCTACTCTTGCATGCGCATGCACACTACCATCGGCGCAGCTGCGTTTCACTTCCGAGTTCGGGATGGGATCGGGTGGTGCCACAGCGCTATGTTCACCAGGGAGAGGGTGGAGGGTCGCGTCGTGTGTGGGATCGATGCCATCGGAGACGCCGGATGGTCGATCGCATGCACGCACTCGCGCTCACGCTCTCATGGGGTTGGGACGTAACAAGGTATTGTCTGAGGTTTACTGTCTCGATGTGCCATCGAGGACAAGACAACTTGAGGTTATATGATCAAGCCGCACGGATCATTAGTACTGGTAAGCTCAATGGGTTGCCCCACTTACACACCCAGCCTATCAACGACGTGGTCTACATCGTTCCTTTAGGGGAGTCGAGCTCCCGGGAGATCTCATCTTGAGGCGCGCTTCCCGCTTAGATGCTTTCAGCGGTTATCGCTTCCGAACGTAGCTACCCGGCAATGCCACTGGCGTGACAACCGGAACACCAGGGGTTCGTCCACTCCGGTCCTCTCGTACTAGGAGCAGCCCCTCTCAAATCTCCAACGCCCATGGCAGATAGGGACCGAACTGTCTCACGACGTTCTGAACCCAGCTCGCGTACCACTTTAAATGGCGAACAGCCATACCCTTGGGACCGACTACAGCCCCAGGATGTGATGAGCCGACATCGAGGTGCCAAACACCGCCGTCGATATGAACTCTTGGGCGGTATCAGCCTGTTATCCCCGGAGTACCTTTTATCCGTTGAGCGATGGCCCTTCCATACAGAACCACCGGATCACTAAGTCCTACTTTCGTACCTGCTTGATCCGTCGATCTCGCAGTCAAGCACGCTTATGCCTTTGCACACAGTGCGCGATGTCCGACCGCGCTGAGCGTACCTTCGAGCTCCTCCGTTACTCTTTGGGAGGAGACCGCCCCAGTCAAACTACCCACCATACACGGTCCCTGACCCGGATTACGGGCCGAGGTTAGAACGTCAAGCACATCAGGGTGGTATTTCAAGGTTGGCTCCACCTGATCTGGCGACCAGGTTTCGACGCCTCCCACCTATCCTACACAGACGAACTCAACGTTCAGTGTAAAGCTATAGTAAAGGTTCACGGGGTCTTTCCGTCTTGCCACGGGAACGCTGCATCTTCACAGCGATTTCAATTTCACTGAGTCTCGGGTGGAGACAGCGCCGCTGTCGTTACGCCATTCGTGCAGGTCGGAACTTACCCGACAAGGAATTTCGCTACCTTAGGACCGTTATAGTTACGGCCGCCGTTTACTGGGGCTTCGATCAAGAGCTTCGCCTTGCGGCTGACCCCATCAATTAACCTTCCAGCACCGGGCAGGCGTCACACCCTATACGTCCACTTTCGTGTTTGCAGAGTGCTGTGTTTTTGATAAACAGTCGCAGCGGCCTGGTCACTGCGACCCCCGATCGCTGTAGCACGCACGTGCCACGATCGAGGGTGCACCTTCTCCCGAAGTTACGGTGCTATGTTGCCTAGTTCCTTCACCCGAGTTCTCTCAAGCGCCTGAGGATTCTCACCCTGCCTACCTGTGTCGGATTACGGTACGGTCTGCGTGACCTGAAGCTTAGAAGATTTTCCTGGAAGCGTGGGATCAGTGACTTCGTCCAGATGGACTCGTCTCGGTGCTCGGCGTTAACAGGATCCCGGATTTGCCTAAGATCCCCGCCTACCTCCTTTCTCCGGGACAACCAACGCCCGGTACACCTACCCTTCTCCGTCTCTCCATCGCAGTCACGCGAGGTGCTGGAATATTAACCAGCTTTCCATCGACTACGGCTTTCGCCCTCGCCTTAGGGACCGACTCACCCTGCGCCGATGAACGTTGCGCGAGGAAACCTTGGGCTTTCGGCGGGGGGGCTTTTCACCCCCCTTATCGTTACTCATGTCAGCATTCGCACTTCCGATACCTCCAGCACGCCTTACGACGCACCTTCACAGGCGTACGGAACGCTCCTCTACCGCGCACACCAAAGGTGTACACCCTAAGCTTCGGTATACCGCTTAGCCCCGTTAAATCTTCCGCGCAGGCCGACTCGACCAGTGAGCTATTACGCTTTCTTTAAAGGATGGCTGCTTCTAAGCCAACCTCCTGGCTGTCTGTGCCTTCCCACATCGTTTCCCACTGAGCGGTAATTTTGGGACCTTAGCTGTAGGTCTGGGTTGTTTCCCTTTTCACGACGGACGTTAGCACCCGCCGTGTGTCTCCCGTGCTCGCACTTGCTGGTATTCGGAGTTTGCCATGGGTTGCTAAGACGCGATGTCCCGCTAGCCATAACAGTGCTCTACCCCCAGCAGTGATACACGAGGCGCTACCTAAATAGCTTTCGAGGAGAACCAGCTATCTCCGAGTTTGATTAGCCTTTCACTCCTATCCACAACTCATCCCCTACCTTTTCAACGGGAGTGGGTTCGGGCCTCCAGTGCGTGTTACCGCACCTTCACCCTGGTCATGGATAGATCACTCGGTTTCGGGTCTACACCACGCGACTATTCGCCCTATTCAGACTCGCTTTCGCTTCGCCTCCCCTATTCGGTTAAGCTCGCCACGTAATGTAAGTCGCTGACCCATTATACAAAAGGTACGCAGTCACCCCGAAGGGCTTCCACTGCTTGTACGCATACGGTTTCAGGTTCTATTTCACTCCCCTCGCCGGGGTTCTTTTCGCCTTTCCCTCACGGTACTGGTTCACTATCGGTCAGTCAGGAGTATTTAGCCTTGGAGGATGGTCCCCCCATGTTCAGACAGGGTTTCACGTGCCCCGCCCTACTCACTTATCATCGACAAAGACCTTTCGCATACAGGGCTATCACCTGCTATGGCCGGACTTTCCAGACCGTTTTGCTAGATCAATGCCAACTTTTGGGCTATTCCCCGTTCGCTCGTCACTACTCAGGGAATCTCGGTTGATTTCTTTTCCTCCGGGTACTTAGATATTTCAGTTCCCCGGGTTCGCCTCGTACAGCTATGGATTCACTGCACGATACCCTTGCGGGTGGGTTTCCCCATTCGGACATTGCCGGATCAAAGCTTGTTGCCAGCTCCCCGACACTTTTCGCAGGCTGCCACGTCCTTCATCGCCTCTGACTGCCAAGGCATCCACCGTATGCGCTTAGTCGCTTGATCATATAACCCCAAGTTGCCTCGGGATCACGTCAAACAACAAGTTTGCTTACTTGCCTCAACGACACATTCAAGACAGTTGTCTCAAACGCTTGTTACGTCCCAAATTTTCAAAGAACTCGAGCCAGGCCTCAACGCCTGTCCGATTCAAAATCGTGTGTGTGCGCAGCATCCAGAACGCTCTTCGTCGCTCTTGCATTCCGCAAGATGGTGGGTCTGGGAGGACTCGAACCACCGGCCTCACCCTTATCAGGGGTGCGCTCTAACCACCTGAGCTACAGACCCAATGTGTTGATCGCTTCGACAGGCAACCGTGTACACGGTTGTCTTGAAGGGATTCGCACAGTGGTGGAGCCAGTCGGGATCGAACCGACGACCCCCTGCTTGCAAAGCAGGTGCTCTCCCAGCTGAGCTATGGCCCCGTCAAACGAGGCGGCCACGACGCGCAGCGTCGCAGCCTGTTTCTGGATGCAGGTAACTTGTGAGGACGCCCGTGACGAACGGCCAAGCCTTCATGCTCTAAAGGAGGTGATCCAGCCGCACCTTCCGATACGGCTACCTTGTTACGACTTCACCCCAGTCATGAACCACTCCGTGGCAAGCGTCCCCCTTGCGGTTAGACTACCTGCTTCTGGAGCAGCCCACTCCCATGGTGTGACGGGCGGTGTGTACAAGGCCCGGGAACGTATTCACCGCGACATTGCTGATTCGCGATTACTAGCGATTCCGACTTCACGCAGTCGAGTTGCAGACTGCGATCCGGACTGAGATCGGGTTTCTGGGATTGGCTCCACCTCGCGGTCTTGCTGCCCTCTGTCCCGACCATTGTAGTACGTGTGTAGCCCTGGCCGTAAGGGCCATGATGACTTGACGTCATCCCCACCTTCCTCCGGTTTGTCACCGGCAGTCTCCTTAGAGTTCCCACCTTTACGTGCTGGCAACTAAGGACAAGGGTTGCGCTCGTTGCGGGACTTAACCCAACATCTCACGACACGAGCTGACGACAGCCATGCAGCACCTGTGTTCCGATTCCCGAAGGCACTCCCGCGTCTCCGCAGGATTCCGGACATGTCAAGGCCAGGTAAGGTTCTTCGCGTTGCATCGAATTAAACCACATACTCCACCGCTTGTGCGGGCCCCCGTCAATTCCTTTGAGTTTCAGTCTTGCGACCGTACTCCCCAGGCGGCGAACTTAACGCGTTAGCTTCGACACTGAGCTCCGAGTTGAGCCCAACATCCAGTTCGCATCGTTTAGGGCGTGGACTACCAGGGTATCTAATCCTGTTTGCTCCCCACGCTTTCGTGCCTCAGCGTCAGTCATGGTCCAGGTGGCCGCCTTCGCCACGGATGTTCCTCCCGATCTCTACGCATTTCACCGCTACACCGGGAATTCCACCACCCTCTACCTGACTCTAGCTCGCCAGTATCCAATGCCATTCCCAGGTTGAGCCCAGGGCTTTCACATCGGACTTAACAAACCGCCTACGCACGCTTTACGCCCAGTAATTCCGATTAACGCTTGCACCCTTCGTATTACCGCGGCTGCTGGCACGAAGTTAGCCGGTGCTTATTCTTACGGTACCGTCATGACCCGGGGATATTCACCCCAGGCTTTTCTTCCCGTACAAAAGGGCTTTACAACCCGAAGGCCTTCTTCACCCACGCGGCATTGCTGGATCAGGCTTGCGCCCATTGTCCAATATTCCCCACTGCTGCCTCCCGTAGGAGTCTGGACCGTGTCTCAGTTCCAGTGTGGCTGATCATCCTCTCAGACCAGCTACGGATCGTCGCCTTGGTGGGCCTTTACCCCGCCAACTAGCTAATCCGACATCGGCTCCTCCAATCGCGTGAGGCCTTGCGGTCCCCCACTTTCACCCGTAGGTCGTATGCGGTATTAGCGTAAGTTTCCCTACGTTATCCCCCACGACTGGGCAGATTCCGATGCATTCCTCACCCGTCCGCCACTCGCCGCCAGGGTTGCCCCCGCGCTGCCGTTCGACTTGCATGTGTTAGGCATGCCGCCAGCGTTCAATCTGAGCCAGGATCAAACTCTTCACTTAAAATTGCAGAAGGCCGAAACCTTCAATCTTCTGAGCGAGTCGTTCCGATCCCAAGCTTCATTGCTGACTCTTGGTTCGTGAACTCTCTGCAATGGACTCGTCGTCGCATCACAGGCGTCCACACAAATTACCTGCGCACACTGTCAAAGATCTTCGAACGGTGCGGAGAGGCCTTCGCCTCCATCCGCGACAGCCGGACGTTTCGTCCAACCGAGCCGCACATCTTACATCGAATTTCACGTCCGTCAACACCTCGGCACGGACTTTCTTTCGGTCCCCTCCCAACAGCGGTCGGGCATTTCGCCTCAACCCCGTCGCGGGGGCCGACCATTATGCATGGGCCGGGAGGCACGTACAAGAGGGCCGGACGTGCACGGTTGCGCCGATGCCCGTGGCCGACAACGCGGCCCGCAGCCTGGCGCAAGCGCAAGACAGCCCGGAGAGGTTCGGCTATCGTCGGGCTGCAGTCAGCGTGGCGACAGCGGGGTGTGCATGAGCGTGCGGGGCAAGAGTGGGTGGATGGCGCTGATCGCGCTGGCGATGACGGCACTCGGCGGCTGCGCGGGTGCGACGGGGCCGTGGGTCGAGCTCGGGGGCCAGCGGTTTTTCGTGGAGATCGCGGACAGCGACGAGGAGCGCGCGCGCGGCCTGATGTTCCGCGACACGATGGCGCGGGATCGCGGAATGCTGTTCCTGTTCGAGCGACAGGAACCGCAGGCGTTCTGGATGCGCAATACGCGCATTCCGCTCGACATCTTCTACTTCGACGCACAACGCCGGCTGGTGTCGGTCGCGGCCGGCGTGCCGCCGTGCACCACGCCGCGCTGTCCGTCGTATCCGAGCGCGGGGCCGGCGCAGTATGTGCTGGAGCTCAATGCGGGATTGTCGCGCGAGTTGAAGACCGTCGCGGGCGATGCCATCACGTTTTCGCCCGACATCGACGCGCAGCTCGCCGGTTCCCTTGATTCACGCTAGGACGCAACCCACGTGAACGCCATGGATCTCCGCCGCCAGACCGCCGAATGGGACGCGTTGTGCACGCTGCCCGACGACGACATTCCGTTGCTGCGCGCGACGCTGCTGATCGCCAGCGACGAGTACCCGGACCTGGACGTGGCGGCGTACGAATCGATCTGCTCGGGTTACGAGCGCGAACTTGCGCCGACCGTCGAGGCGCTCGACGAGCCGCAGGCCAAGCTTGCGCGGATCAATCGCTACCTGTTCGACGAGCTCGGCTTCACCGGCAACCAGAACGACTACTACGATCCGCGCAACAGCTACCTCAACGATGTGCTCGATCGCAAGCTCGGCATCCCGATCAGCCTGGGCGTGGTGCAGATGGAGCTGGCGCGGCGCATGGGCGTACCGCTGGAAGGCGTCTCGTTTCCCGGGCATTTCCTCGTGCGGTTGCCGGTGGACGGCGGGCTGCTGGTGCTCGATCCGTACCACAAGGGCCGGTCGATCGATGCGCAGGAGCTGAAGCTGCGCGCGCGCCCGCACCTGGGCGGCAACGACATCGACGACCAGCAATTGCTGCAGATCCTCTCGCCGGCGAGTCACCGCGCGATCCTCACGCGCATGCTGCGCAATCTCAAGGGGCTCTACGCCGAGCGCGAAACCTGGGACAAGGCGCTGCGCTGCGCGGACCGGCTGGTGCGGCTGGATCCGAACGGCGCGGACGAGGTCCGCGATCGCGGTCAGCTGTACGCGCGGCTCGGACACGGCAGCGCGGCGAGCCGGGATCTGTCGCGCTACCTGCAACTGCGACCGGAGGCCGACGACGTGGATGCCGTCCGCACGGCGCTGATCGACGCGGGCGCGGCGACGCCGCGGTTGAACTGATGCGGCGCGGCGCCGGGCTCAGTCGATCTCGACCATCTCGAAGTCGTCCTTGGTGACGCCGCAATCCGGGCAGGTCCACGTGGCGGGTACGTCGGCCCAGCGCGTTCCCGGCGCGATGCCCTCGTCGGGCACGCCCCTGGCCTCGTCGTAGATGTATCCGCAGACCACGCACATCCACGTGCGATACGCCTCCGCCATGTTCGATCCTTGTTCGCGCCCGGTGGCGCCGTTGCCGGCATTGTCGCATCCGGGGCGGCGGGACGAAAACCGATGACGGCGCGCGGTCTCTATCTGCTGACGCCCGACGAGGACGACACGGCGCGCCTGCTGCGCCGCGTCGCATCGGCGTTGCACGGTGGCGTCGCGTGGCTGCAGTACCGCAACAAGGCGGCCGATGCGGCGCTGCGCGCGCAGCAGGCGCATGCGCTGGCGGCGTTGTGCGCGCGCTTCGACGTGCCGCTGCTGATCAACGACGATGTCGCGCTGGCACTGCAGCTGCGTGCCGGCGTGCACCTGGGCGAACACGACGGCGACATCGCCGCGGCGCGGAGCGCACTGGGCCCGGACGCGTTGATCGGCGCCTCGTGTTACGACGACGCGGCGCTCGCCACGCGCGCGGTGGAGGCCGGCGCGAGCTACGTGGCCTTCGGTGCGTTTTTCGCCTCGTCCACCAAGCCGCACGCGCGCCGCGCATCGCTGTCGCTGCTGCGCGGTGCCGCGACGCTGGGCGTGCCGCGGGTGGCGATCGGCGGGATAACGCCCGACAATGGACGATCCCTCGTCGACGCCGGCGCGGATCTGCTCGCCGTCATCTCGGGCGTGTTCGACGCACCCGATCCCGCCGCGGCCGTCGCCGCCTACAACGCCTGCTTCAGGAATCCCGCATGAGCCGCACCAACCACGACCTGTTCGCACGCGCACGATCGCTGATGCCGGGTGGCGTCAATTCGCCGGTGCGTGCGTTCAAGTCGGTGGGCGGCGAGCCGTTCTTCACCGCGCGCGCGGACGGTCCCTTCCTGTGGGATGTCGAAGGCAAACGCTATATCGACTACGTCGGTTCGTGGGGCCCGATGATCGTCGGCCACAACCATCCGCAGGTGCGCGAGGCGGTGGAGCGTGCGATCCGCGACGGGCTCAGTTTCGGCACGCCGTGCCCCGCGGAAGTGACGATGGCGCAGGCCATCGTCGATCTCGTGCCGTCGATCGAGATGGTGCGCATGGTGAACTCGGGCACCGAGGCCACGATGTCGGCGATCCGTCTCGCGCGCGGTGCGACCGGGCGTGCGCGCATCGTCAAGTTCGAAGGCTGCTACCACGGCCACGGCGATGCCTTTCTCGTGAAGGCGGGGTCGGGCGCGCTGACGTTCGGCACGCCGACCTCGCCGGGCGTGCCGAAGGCGCTCGCGGACCTCACGCTGACGCTGCCGTACAACGACTTCGACGCGGCCACCGCGCTGTTCGACGCGCTCGGCGGCGACATCGCCGGGCTCATCGTCGAACCGGTCGCCGGCAACATGAACTGCATCCTGCCGCGCGAGGGCTATCTGCAGCATCTGCGCGCGCTGTGCACGCAACACGGCGCGCTGCTGATCTTCGACGAGGTGATGACCGGCTTCCGCGTGGCGCTCGGCGGCGCGCAGGCGCATTACGGCGTGACGCCGGACCTCACCACCTTCGGCAAGATCATCGGCGGCGGCATGCCGGTGGGCGCGTACGGCGGATCGCGCGCGCTGATGGAACAGATCGCGCCGACCGGGCCGATCTATCAGGCCGGCACGCTGAGCGGCAATCCGGTGGCGATGGCGGCCGGGCTTGCCATGCTCGAACTGATCCGCGCGCCGGGCTTCCACGACGAACTGGCGCGCCGCACGCGCCTGCTGTGCGACGGCCTGCAGGCCGTGGCCGACGGCGCCGGCGTGCCGTTTTCCACCACGCGCGTCGGCGCGATGTTCGGACTGTTCTTCAGCGCCGAACGGGTGGAGACGTTTGCCCAGGCGATGGCCTGCGACGTGAACGCGTTCAACACGTTTTTCCACGCGATGCTCGAGCGCGGCGTGTACCTGGCACCGTCGGCGTTCGAGGCCGGATTCCTGTCGGCTGCACACTCGGGCGACGTCATCGCCGCCACGCTCGACGCCGCACGCGGCGCCTTTGCGCAGGTTCGCGGATGAACGCGGACGCGCCGGACCGCGACGTGCGCGCCGGCGTGTTCGAACGCGAGTTCCTCGCGGCCAGCGACACCGGTGCGCGCAATCGATGGTATCGGTGGATCTTCCATCACGACAGCGCCGGCGAACGCAACTTCGATCTGCTGCTGATCGTGGCCATCCTCGCCAGCGTGGCGGTGGTGATGCTCGACAGCGTGCCGCGCATCCGGGCCGACTGGCACCGCTGGCTGTATGCCGCCGAATGGGCGTTCACGCTGCTTTTCACCGTCGAGTACGCGATGCGCCTGTGGGTGGTGCGGCGGCCGTGGCGTTACGCGACGAGTTTCTTCGGCATCATCGATCTGCTCGCGATCCTGCCCACCTATCTGTCGTTGCTGTTCCTGGGCAGCAACACGCTGATCGTGGTGCGCGTGCTGCGCCTGCTGCGCATCTTCCGCGTGCTCAAGCTGGTCGAATATTCGAGCGAGGCCGGCGTGCTGATGACGGCGCTGCTCGGCAGCAGGCGCAAGATCTTCGTGTTCGTGTGCACCGTGCTGACCATCGTGGTGATCTTCGGCGCATTGATGTACGTGATCGAAGGGCCGGCACACGGCTTCACCAGCATTCCGACCGGCATGTACTGGGCCGTGGTAACGATGGCCACGGTGGGATTCGGCGACATCGCGCCGGGCACGCCGCTGGGGCGGTTCGTGACCTCGATCCTGATCCTGATCGGCTACAGCATCATCGCCGTGCCGACCGGCATCTACACCGCGGAGCTCGCCAACACGCTGCGGCCGAAGCGCCGCGCAAGCGCCTGCGCGCAGTGCCGGCTCGCCGACCACGAGAGCGACGCGCAGCATTGCCGGCGGTGCGGCGCGGCGCTGCCGGCCGACGGCACCTGAGCTGCGCCGCGACGCGCCACTGTCGCATACTGACCTGCATTCGGCGCCAGTGGGGGCGCCGTCGACGGAGCCGACGATGCGCCTTGAAACCCTTGCCGTCCACGCCGGCGGCGCACCGGATGCCGCCACCGGCGCGGTGACGCCGCCGCTGCATTTCGCGACCACGTTCCGGCACGGGCCGGCGGGCGAACGCGTGGACGGGTACGAGTACCAGCGCGAGGGCAATCCCACCAACGACCGCCTGCGCGAAGCCATCGCCACGCTCGAAGGCGGCGCGGCGGCGCTGACGTTCGCGTCCGGCATGGCGGCGATGTCCGCCCTGCTCGAATCGCTGCCCGCCGGTGCCCGCGTGCTGTTCCCGGACGACTGCTACACCGGCACGCGCGTGCTGTGTGGCGAGTTCCTGCCGCAGCGCGGGGTCATGTCCGCGGCGGTCGACATGGCCGACGCCGACGCGGTGCGCGCGGCGTGCGCCGACGGCGTTGCGGTGCTCTGGGCGGAGACACCGTCCAATCCGCGCCTGAAACTGTGCGACATCGCCGCGCTCGCCGACATCGCGCATGCGCACGGGGCGCTGCTGGCCTGCGACAACACGTTCGCCACGCCCGTGCTGCAGCGCCCGCTCGCGCTCGGCGCCGACGTGGTGATGCATTCGACGACGAAGTATTTCGGCGGCCACAGCGACGTGCTCGGCGGCGCGCTCGTCTTCGCGCGCGAGGACGCGCTGTTCGAACGCGTCGCGCACCGCCTGCACGTGACCGGCGCGACGATGGCACCGTTCAGTGCGTGGCTGACGTTGCGCGGCTGCCGCTCGCTGCCGGCGCGCATGGCGATGCACTGCTCGAACGCGCGGCGCGTGGCGGACTTTCTTGCCGGCCGCGGCGAAATCGAGCGGGTCAACTACCCCGGCCTGGCGTCGCATCCGGGGCACGCCATCGCCGCACGCCAGATGCGCGATTTCGGCGGCATGCTGTCGCTGGAATTTCGCGGCGGGCGTGAGGCCGCGTTGCGCTTCGCGGGACGGCTGAACCTGTTCACCAACGCGACATCGCTGGGCGGCTGCGAATCGCTCGTCGAGCACCGCGCGTCGGTGGAAGGCGCAGCACCGGTGTCGCCGCAGAACCTGCTGCGGATGTCGGTGGGCCTGGAGCACATCGACGATCTGATCGACGATCTGCAACGGGCCTTCTGAGCCCACGCGGCCGATTCAGGCGACGACGAAGGCCGTCAACGCCGCACGCAGGCGGAGCAAGCCGTCGGCGATGTCCTCGTCGCGGATGTTCAGCGCCGGCACGAAACGCAGCACGTCCGGTCCGGCCTGCAGCAGCAGCAGGCCTTCGCGCGCAGCGTAGTCGAGGATGTCGCTGGCGCGGCCGGCGTAGCGCGGCCTGAGCACGGCGCCGAGCATCAAGCCGCGGCCGCGCAGTTCGCCGAAGAGATCGAACTCCCGGCCGAGCGCGCCGAGACCATCGCGCAGCGCCTGCGACTGCCGCGCGACGTTGGCGAGCAGCGCCGGCGACGACAGCTTGCGCAGTGCCACGCGCGCGACGGACGCCGCCAGCGGATTGCCGCCGAACGTGGTGCCGTGCGCGCCGAATTGCAGGGTGGTGGCGGCGCGTTCGCCGACCAGCATCGCGCCGATCGGAAAGCCGCAGCCCAGGCCCTTCGCAAGCGTCATCACGTCCGGCGCGATGCCGTCCCACTGGTGCGCCCACAGCGTGCCGGTGCGGCCGACGCCGCTCTGGATTTCGTCGAGCACGAGCAGTGCGCCGCGCGCGTCGCAGCGCGCGCGCAGGTGCCGGAGGAAACCGTCGGCCGCGGGCACCACGCCGCCCTCGCCCTGGATCGGTTCGACCAGCACCGCGGCCACGCTGTCGTCGAAGGCGGCGTCGAAGGCGTCGATGTCGTTGAAATCGCAGTAGCGGAATCCGCCCGGCAGCGGTTCGAAGCCATCGTGGTATTTCGGTTGCGCGGTGGCCGTGACAGCCGCGAGCGTGCGGCCGTGGAACGAGCCGCGGAACGTCAGGATGGTGCGACGCGACGGATCACGGCCTTGGGCCGTGGCCCAGCGCCGCACCAGCTTGATCGCCGCCTCGTTGGCCTCGGTGCCGGAGTTGCAGAAGAACACGCGTTGCGCGAAGCCGCTCGCCTGCACCAGTTCTTCGGCCAGGCGCAGCGGCGGTTCGCTGTGGAAGACGTTGCTCGTGTGCCAGAGCCGGCCGGCCTGCGCGACGAGCGCGGCAACGATGTCCGGATCGCCGTGACCGAGCGCGCTGACCGCGATGCCGGCGGTGAAGTCGACGTACTCGCGTCCGTCCATGTCCCACACGCGCGAGCCCGCGCCGCGGTCGAGCACGAGTTCGCGCTGGCGGTAGACCGGTACGAGATAGTCGCGGCCACGGGCGAGCAATTGTGCGGTGTCGAGTGTGGTCATCGGGGAGGATACGGTCCGGAGGTGGGATCAGATCGCTTGCGCGGCGTTGCTGTCGTGGCAGGCGACGAGGCATTGGGTGAAGGCGTCGTCGACGGCGAATGCGATGTCGTCGATCGCGACGACCGGATGGCCGACACCGCCGGCATTGCAGACGAACGCGCCGTCGAACGTCGCCAGCAGCGTGCGGGGGACGCTGCATCGCTGCGCCGCGATGCCGGCGCGCGCGAGGCCATCGCTCAGCAGGCGCATCGCGACACCGTCGAGCTGCGGCGCGTCCGGCCACACGATGCGGTCGTCGGCGCGGAAGCCGATGTTCCAGACCGTGCCTTCGGATATGCAATCGTGGCGATCGACGAACAGCGCATCGTCGAAACCGTCGCGCCGCGCCTGCGCGCGCAGCTGGATCGACGCGAACGTGCCGACGTGCTTGATCTGCGGCAGGAAGCGTTCGTGTTCGACGGTGCACAGGCGCAGCGGCCGCAGGCTGCGTTGCGTCGGCGGCGACACGCCGACGAGCACCGCGACGCGCGCCGGCGACGGCATCGCGTCGAGGCGCCAGTCGGACGGAAACACGGTGATGCGGACCGCCGCATCGCGCGTGCCGCCGAGCGCGTCGCGCAGCAGCATCCGCACATGCTGCGGGTCCAGATCCGTCGCGTACAGCGCGCGCGTGGCGTCGCGCAGCCGCGCCAGGTGCAGGTCGAGTCCGCGCACCGCGCCGCCACGCACCTGGAAGCTGGTGAAATGGCCGTGGTTGAGGCGCGCGACGTGCGCGAGCTGCGCCGCGGTTGCGTCGCCGCCGTCGAGACGAAAACGCGGCGCGAACGTGCTCACGCGACGCCGTTCACCAGCTGCCGGTGTTGGGCATCGACAGCCACGGCTCCTGCGGCGGCAGGGCCTGGCCACGCTGCAGCAATTCGATCGAGATCCGGTCCGGCGAGCGCACGAAGGCCATGCGGCCGTCGCGCGGCGGACGGTTGATCTCGATGCCCATCGCCTGCAGGTGCGCGCAGGTAGCATGGATGTCGTCCACCTCGAAGGCGAGGTGACCGAAGTTGCGCGCGCCGCCGTAGTCCTCGACGTCGTAGTTATGCGTGAGCTCGATTTCGGCCTCGGGGTTGGCCGGCGCGCCAAGGTACACCAGCGTGAAGCGGCCGGCCGGGTAGTCGCGCCGGCGCGTTTCGACCAGGCCCAGGCCGTCGCGGAAGAACCGCAGCGAGGCCTCGAGGTCGGACACGCGGACCATGGCGTGGAGGTACTTCATCGGGCGGCCCTCAGTCGAGGAACAGGTCGGGGAGCGGCGTCTGCGACGGATCGACGGCGTAGCGGTCGAAGCTGTCGACGCCGGCCTCGCGCAGCACCTCCTCGTCGATCAGGAAGCGTCCGGTGAAGCCCGCCGCGGGGCGCGTCAGCACCGCGTGCGCCGCGTCGGCGACGATCGCGGGCGTGCGGCAACGGGCGAGATCGATGCCCGGGATCATGTTGAGCGCGTCGGTGGCGATGATGGTGCGCGGCCACAGCGCATTGATCGCGATGCCGCTGTCGCGCAACTCGGCGGCAAGCCCCAGCGTGACCAGGCTCATGCCCATCTTGGCCAGGGTGTAGCCGGTGTGCGGTCCCCACCATTTCGGATCGAGCGACGGCGGCGGCGCCAGCGTGAGGATGTGCGGATTCGCCGCGCGCCGCAGGTGCGGCAGGCAGATCTGCGAACACAGGAAGGTGCCGCGCGCGTTGACCTGCTGCATGAGGTCGAAGCGCTTCATCGGCGTGTTGTCCACGCCGTGCAGCCAGATGGCGCTGGCGTTGTTGACCAGGATGTCGATGCCGCCGAAACGCGCCACCGCGGCCTCCACGGCGGCGCGGATCTGGTCTTCCTCGCGGATGTCGCACTGCACGGCCAGGCCCTGTCCGCCGGCGGCATCGACCGCGGCCGCGGCCGAATGGATGGTGCCGGGCAATTTCGGATTGGGCACGGCGGATTTTGCCGCGATCACCACGTTGGCGCCGTCGCGCGCGGCGCGCTGCGCGATGGCAAGGCCGATGCCGCGCGAGGCGCCGGTGATGAAGAGGGTCTTGCCGTGCAGATCGGGCATGCGGTGTCCTCGAAGCGGTGAACGCGGCGGGAACATGCCGCGCCGTGGCCGCACAGTGTAAGCCGGAGTGGCGGTCCGCCCACCTATACTCCGCGCCCATGGATTCGAGCACGCTGGACGCCCTGGTCGCCTGGATCGGCCAACACCCGATCGCCGCGGGCCTGGTGATCTTCCTCGTCGTGTTCTGCGATGCGGTGGTGATCCTGGGTGTGGTGGTGCCGGCGGTACCGATCATCTTCGCGGTCGGCACGCTGGTGGGCCTGGGCATCGTCGACGGTCCGTACGCCATCGTCTGCGCCGCGCTCGGCGCGTTCTGCGGCGACGGCATCAGCTACGTGATCGGGCACAGGTACGGCGACCGCCTGAAGCGCGTGTGGCCGTTCTCCAGGCACCCGGACTGGCTGCAGCAGGGCGAGGTGTTCTTCCGCCGGCACGGGCTCAAGGGCATCTTCATCGCGCGCTACGTGGGTGCGGTGCGGCCGTTCGTGCCGGCCATCGCGGGCATGCTGCGCATGCCGGCGCGCCAGTACGTGCCGGCGAGCCTGGCTGCCGGCGTGAGCTGGGCCATCGTGTTCCTCGTGCCGGGCTGGATCTTCGGTGCATCGATCGATCTGTTCTCGGCCATCGCCGGCCGGCTCGCGCTGGTGCTGGGCCTGCTGCTGGCGTCGCTGGCGCTGATCTACTTCACCGTCGACCAGATCTACCGCTGGTTCGCGCCACGCACCACGCTGATGCTCGAACGCGCGCTGGCGTGGTCGCACCGGCATCCCGTGCTGGGTCGGTTCTCCGGCGCGCTGATCGACCCGAACCGGCGCGAGTCGGCTTCGCTGCTGCTGCTGGCCATTGCGCTGATCTTTGCCGGCTGGGCCTTCTTCTCGCTGCTGCTGATGCTCGCCGGCAGCGGCGATCCGCTCGGCGTGGACCTGGCCGTGCACCACGGCCTGTTCGGCCTGCGCACGCCGCTCGCCGATCACCTGATGGCGATGCTCGCCGCGCTCGGCGACTGGCAGGTGCTGGCGCCGGCCGCGCTGCTGGTGTTCGGCTGGCTGGTGTGGCGACGACGGCACACGGCCGCGTGGCATTGGCTGGCGGCGATCGCGTTCGGCCTCGCACTGGTGAGCACGCTCGGGTTCCTGCTCGACATGCCGAAGCCGCCCACCAACACCGCCGTCGCGGGCTTCAGCTTTCCGTCGGGCCCGGTGACGATGGCCACCGTGGTCTACGGCTTTTTCGCCGTGCTCGTGGCGCGCGAGTTGCCGGGGCGGCGACGCGCATGGCCCTACGCGCTGGCGGGCCTGCTGGTGACGATGATCGGCTTCTCGCGCCTGTACCTGGGCGCGCACTGGCTCTCGGACGTGCTCGGCGGCGTGCTGCTCGGCCTGCTGTGGATCGCGGCGCTCGGCATCGCCTACCGCCGCCGCGTGACGCGCTCGTTCTGGGTGCGACCGATTTCGCTCCTGTTTTTCGGCGCGGTGGCGGTGATCGGCGTGTGGCACGGCAACCGCAGTGCGGAGGCGACGCTGCAACGCTTCGATCCGCCGCAACTGCGTGATCCCGTCGCCACCGCCGACTGGTGGAACCGCGACTGGCAACGCCTGCCCGTGCGCCGCAACGAATTCCGCAACGAACGCGCCTGGCCGCTGAACGTGCAATACGCCGGATCGCTGAAATCGCTGCAGCGCCGGCTCGAACGCGCGCACTGGGAGACCGCACCCCCGGCCAGCTGGCAGGGCCTGCTGCGCACGCTCGACAAGAGCGCCACGCCGCAGACGCTGCCGGTGCTGCCGGCTTCGCACAACGGCCACGGCGACGCGCTGCTGATGACGCACGCCGGCCCGACGCCGGACACCCTGCTCGTGCTGCACCTGTGGCCGGCGCCGCTGCGGCTCGAACCCTCGCAGGCGCCGGTGTGGCAGGGCACGGTCGCCACGCTGCGGTTCGAGGAGCAGCTGCGCGTGTTCAACCTGTGGCGCCTTCAGCCGGACACCGGCGATGCCCTCGCCACGCTCGCGCGCGGTGTTCCGGGACTGCAGCAGCGCCGCGTGGAACGCGCGGGCGACGATGGCGCGGTGTTGCTGCTGCACCAGGGCAAGCCGCCGCGGGCGGACTGAGCGCGGCTACGCCTCCTGCAGCTGCGGCAATCGCTGCACGATGCGGTCCAGTCGCGCGTTCGGGTCTTCGCACTGCAGCAGTTCCTGCCGGTCCGGGCCCGAGAACGGCAGCAGTTCCGCGAGGCGAAAACCGACCCACGCCGCGTCGTCGAACAGGCGCTGCTCGGCCTGGGCCACGGGGCCGCCGAAGCGCTGCACCAGTCGCTGCAGCAGGATGCCGAGCAGGCCGTGCTCCGGCCGCAGGCGTTGCGGCGGCGGCTCGACCAGCCAGTCGACATCGGCGACGATGAGGCCGTTGTCGCGCACGCGCGTGCGGCGCACGCGAAACCGCTGCCCGCCGCGCACCACGAGTCCGAGCAGGCCGTCGGCATCGGCATGGAAGTCGACGATCTCCGCGAGCGTGCCCACCGCGGCGGGCGTTTCCGGAGTGGCGACCTCGTCGCCATCGAGGATCATGCAGATGCCGAAGCCGCTGCCCTGGCGGCCGCACTGGCGCAGCATGTCCAGGTAGCGCGCCTCGAACACGCGCAGGCGCAGCTCGCCGCCGGGAAACAGTACGCTGCGCAGGGGGAAGAGGGGGAGCTCCGTGGGCACCTTGCGAGTCTAGCGTGCGTTGCGTTGCCGTGAGACTGATTTGGCTTGGTCAACTGAAGCGCTTTGATAGAACGAAGCACGATGGATGCCGTCCTTCTCCCGCCGGGAGAAGGACTCCAGCGCCGAGAGGCGCGGCGCGGCAGCGGCAGCATCGGTGCAGGTGCAACCGATACGCGCGATCAACCCTGCGACAGCATTGCCGCAAACCGCAGCGGGGCACCCTCGAAGCCGCCGTTGGACATGAAAACGACCTGGTCGCCCGCACGCACGTGTAGCCGCAACGCAGCGAGCAGCGCATCGACGTTCGCCGCGGCGACACCTTCGCCACGCAACGCGCCGATGACGCCCTCCGCGTCCCACGGCAGGTCCGGCCGACGCAGGAACACCACCACGTCCGCCGCATCGAGCGACGGCGCCAGCTCGACCGCGTGCGCGCCCAGGCGCATCGAATTGCTGCGCGGTTCGATGGCGACGATCACGCGGCCCGCGCCCGCTCGCGCGCGCAGGCCGGCAAGCGTGGTGCGGATCGCGGTGGGGTGGTGGGCGAAATCGTCGTAGACGCGGACGCCGCCGGCATCGGCGAGCAGCTCCATGCGGCGCCTGACGCTGCGGAACCCCGCCAGCGTCGGCAGTGCGACACGCGCGTCGATGCCGGCGGCCTGCGCGGCCGCAAGCGCAGCCAGCGCGTTCATCACGTTGTGCCGACCGAGCAGCGGCCAATGCACAGTGCCGATGTGCTCGCCGTGGCGATGCACCTCGAACGCGGAGCCGTCGGCGGCGAGCAGGCGCGCGCGCCAGTGCGCGTCGGCGTCGATCCCGAAGGTGTCGACCGGCGTCCAGCAGCCCATCGCCAGCACCTGCGCAAGCGCGGCGTCCTCGCCGTTGACGATGAGCCGGCCGTTGCCGGGCACGGTTCGGACGAGATGATGGAACTGGCGCTTGATCGCGTCGAGGTCGGGAAAGATGTCGGCGTGGTCGTATTCGAGATTGTTGAGCACCGCAATGCGCGGCCGGTAGTGCACGAACTTGCTGCGCTTGTCGAAGAACGCGGTGTCGTACTCGTCCGCTTCCACGACGAAGCAGGCGCCGGCGCCGCGCCGTGCGGACACCTCGAAGTTGCCCGGCACCCCGCCGATGAGAAAGCCGGGCTGCGCGCCCTGCGATTCGAGGATCCACGCCAGCAGCGAAGACGTGGTGGTCTTGCCGTGCGTGCCGGCCACCGCCAGCACCGTGCGCCCCGGCAGCACGCGCTCGGCCAGCCACTGCGCGCCGGAGGTGTAGCGCATCCCCGCATCGAGCACATGCTCGACCGCGGCATTGCCGCGCGACAGCGCATTGCCGACGATCACCTCGTCCACGTCGCCGGAAATGTGCTCGGCGCGGTAACCCGATGCCAGCGCGATGCCCAGCGCTTCGAGCTGCGTGCTCATCGGCGGGTAGACGTTCTGGTCGGAACCCTCGACCGCATCGCCGTGCTCGCGCGCGAGCGCCGCGAGCCCGCCCATGAAGGTGCCGCAGATGCCGAGGATGTGGAATTTCATGCGGACGCTCCGGATGTGCGCGGACCTGGCGTCACTGCAACGCCACGGGGAACAGCACCTGCTCGATGCCCAGCTCCAGCAGGAACAGGCCCAGCGCCAGCAGCACGCCGCCGGCCAGCGGCCAGCCGAGCGCGTGGCGCCAGATGTGGCCGTCGACGGCGATCTTCCATGCCACGAGGCAGATCGCGGCGATGCTGACGAATGCTTGCCGCGGCGTCGGCGGCGTGCCTTCCGACGGCGGTGGCATGTCCACGCTCAGCCACAGCAGCGGCGCCATCGCGATGGCGAACAGGATGCCGGTACCGACCAGCGCGGTCAGCGTCTGCACGTAACGCGCGCGGCGTTGCCGCCACTGCAGCACCAGCCACGGCAGACCGAGCGTGAGCACGACGCCGAGCAGCAGTCGGTGCACCGCCACCTCGCCGCGCAGCAGCAGCGAGAACAGCACCTGCAGCCCGACGGCGACCAGCACCAGACCGCGCAGCAACGGGATGGAATACGGCAGATCCTGCGGGCCGAGGCGGCGCAGGCAGATGCCGACGAGGAGGCGGAGCAGCTGGTTCATGCGCAGGCGATGCCGGCGCGAACACCCGGTCAGGCGTTCGCGGTCTGCCCGGTGGCGGCGAGCACGCGCTGCAGCACGTCTTCGACGCTGCCCACGCCGAACACGCACACGAGCTTGCCGGCGGCGCGGTAGAAATCGATCACCGGCGCGGTCTGATCGGTGTAGACGCGCAGGCGGTGACGGACCGCATCCGGACTGTCGTCGGCGCGGCCTTCGGCACTGGCGCGACCGGCCAGGCGCTGCACCAGCAGCTCGGTGCCGACATCGAGCTGCACCGCAGCGTCGACCGGCTGGCCCAGGCGCGCGAGCAGGGCGTCGAGCGCGTGGGCCTGCGCGAGGTTGCGCGGATAGCCGTCGAGGATGAAGCCCTTGGCGGTGTCGCCCTGGCCCAGGCGTTCTTCGAGCATGCCGAGCACGATGTCGTCGGAGACCAGATCGCCGCGGTCCATCACGGTCTTGGCCTGCAGGCCGAGCGGCGTGCCCGCCTTCACCGCGGCACGCAGCAGATCGCCGGTGGAGATGTGCGGGACGTCGAGCGCGTCCTTCAGGCGCGTCGCCTGCGTGCCCTTGCCCGAACCGGGTGCTCCGAGTAGTACCAGTCGCATACGCGTGATGCCCAAAGACGAAGAAGCACCGCGCGGTGCACCGGACGGTTCCGGGACCTTTCCGTTAGACTCGTCGTCGTCCGGACGCAGTGCGATGCAGCAACGCTAACCGCAGTCCGCAGGCAAGTCAAACCGCGGCCCGGCGCGCTTCGCGGCGCGTGCGCAGGCCTTTGTCGCGTGCGCTCGCAGCAGGTGCGCGGCCCGTGTCCCACCTCCACACCAAGGTCAGCACCGATGAGCAAAGGCACCCTGTTGTACGCGCAGTCCGGCGGCGTCACCGCCGTCATCAACACCACGGCCGCGGGCGTGATCGCCACCGCGCGCGCCAACGGGCTGAAGGTGCTGGCGGGGCGCAACGGCATCATCGGCGTGCTGCGCGAGGAGCTGATCGATACCTCGAAGGAATCGCCTGCGGCCATCCGCGCACTGCGCCACACGCCGGGCGGCGCGTTCGGCTCGTGCCGCTACAAGCTCAAGTCGCTGGAGGAGAACCGCGCCCAGTACGAGCGCCTGATCGACGTGCTGCGCGCGCACGATGTGCGCTATTTCCTCTACAACGGCGGCAACGATTCGGCCGACACCGCCAACAAGGTGTCGCAGATCGCCGCGGCGTTCGGGTATCCGCTGATCTGCATCGGCGTGCCGAAGACGGTGGACAACGATCTGGCCGTGACCGACACCTGCCCGGGCTTCGGTTCGGCGGCCAAGTACACGGCGGTGTCGATGCTCGAAGCGAGCCTCGACGTGGCCTCGATGAGCGAGTCGTCGACCAAGGTGTTCGTGATGGAAGTGATGGGCCGGCACGCGGGCTGGCTCGCCGCCGCCGCGGGCCTCGCGGCCAAGTCGCCGGATGAGGCACCGCACATCATCCTGTTCCCGGAAATTCCGTTCGAGGAAGAAAAATTCCTCGCGGCCGTGGACAAGGTGGTGAAGCGTGTGGGCTGGTGTTCGGTGGCGGTGTCCGAAGGCCTGCGCACGCCGGACGGGAAGTTCCTTGCCGAAGCCGGTGGCAAGGATGCGTTCGGGCATGTGCAGCTCGGTGGCGTGGGGCCGCAGATTGCGCAGCTGGTGAAATCGAAGCTCGGGTACAAGCAGCATTGGGCGGTGCCGGATTACCTGCAGCGCTCGGCGCGGCATCTGGCGTCGAAGACCGATGCGGATCAGGCCTGGGCCGTCGGCGAGGCGGCGGTGAAGTACGCGCTGAAGGGCATGAACGCGGTGATGCCGGTGATCAAGCGCGTCTCCGATGCGCCGTTCCGCTGGAAGATCGAGCCGGCGCCGCTGTCGAAGGTGGCCAACCACGAGAAGACCCTGCCGAAGAACTTCATCCGCAAGGACGGCTACGGCATCACCGACAAGGCACGGGCGTATCTGGAGCCGTTGATTCGCGGCGAGGATGTGCCGCCGTACGGGAAGGATGGCTTGCCGGTGTATGTGCGGTTGAAGAATGTGCCGGTGAAGAAGAAGCTCGCCGACTACGCCATCGCGGATCGCTAGGCGATCCGCGGCCGGCCGCCGTCCACGACGACGCGCGGCTCGGCGCAGACCCCGGACTGAACGCCGGCGTGACACCGCGTGCGCCTGCCGCCTCCGGGCACGACGCGGGCGCGTATGCTTGTGGGCTCGCGATGCGGAGACCGATCATGCACAAGATCCTGCCGTTGTTGTCCTGCCTGCTGCTGGCCGGCGCCTGCGCGGCGCAGGCCGCGGAGCCGGCACCCGTGCCGCCCCCGCCGCCGATCGATCGCGATGCGCCTCCGCGCGAGGCGGCCGCGGCGCCGCCGGACGGCACCCTGCCGGACAAGATCGTGCTGCCCCCGTCCGACGAGGCCGCGCCGCAGGTCACCATCCGCAGCGAGGACAACGGCGACACGGTGGAGGAGTACCGCATCAACGGGCAGATCACGATGGTGAAGGTGCGGCCCAAGCGCGGCATTCCGTACACCATGATGGACACCAACGGCGACGGCCGCCTCGATCGCAGCGACAGCAACGCGCCCGTCGGCCCGGTGTACTACACGATCTACGAGTGGGACTGATGTGCGCGCGGCGCCCTCAGCGCCGCGCCTTCGAATATGCGTCGTCCGACAGCGCCGCCCACGCCATCGCCTGGCGACGGAACGCGGTGTACGAATCGAACACGCGCTGCGCGAACGGATCGTCCGCCACCAGGTCGTCCAGCACCGCTTCGCTGGCGCGCCGCAACGCCGCCAGCACATCGCGCGGCAGTTCGCGTACCACCACGCCGTGCTCGTCGCGCAACTGCGCGAGCGCCTGCTGGTTGCGTGCGGCGTAGCCTGCGAGCATCGATTCGTTGACCGCCCGGCAACAGGTGTCGACGATGGCCTTCAGATCGTCGGCCAGCGCGTTCCAGGCCGTGGCGTTGACCGTGCACTCGAGGATGGTGCCCGGCTCCTGCCAGGCCGGCACGTAGCAGAATTTCGCGGCGCGGTGCAGGCCGAAGGCGAGGTCGTCGTAGGGGCCGACCCATTCGCTGGCGTCGAGCTCGCCGGACTTGAGCGCATCGAACAGCTCCGCGCCCGGCACGTTCACCGGAGCGGCGCCCAGGCGCGCCATCACCTCGCCGCCGAGGCCGGGGATGCGCATCTTCAGCCCGCGCAGATCGGCCGGGCGGCGGATCTCGCGGTTGAACCAGCCGGCGGTCTGCGCGCCGGTGCTGCCGCACGGAAACGGCACCAGACCGAACCCGGCATAGAGCTCGCGCCACAGCGCGAGGCCGCCGCCGTCGTACAGCCAGGCACTCATCTCCAGCGCGGTCATGCCGAACGGCACGGTGCAGAAGAACGGCGCCGCCGGGCTGCGGGTGCGCCAGTAGTAGGCGGCCGAGTGCCCCATCTGGGCAGTGCCGTCGGCCACGGCATCGAAGACATCGAACGGCGCGACCTTCTCTCCCGCACCGAACACGTCCACCGTGAGCCGTCCGCCGCTGGCGCGGCCGACGAGCTGTGCCAGTTCCTTCG
Source organism: Chiayiivirga flava (assembly GCF_014202825.1). Taxonomy (GTDB): domain Bacteria; phylum Pseudomonadota; class Gammaproteobacteria; order Xanthomonadales; family Xanthomonadaceae; genus Chiayiivirga; species Chiayiivirga flava. The sequence continues at coordinate 225,684 of NZ_JACHHP010000002.1, forward strand.
CGGCGGTGCCCATGCCGGGAAAATCCGACGGCCACGAGGTCACCATCGTCCAGCGCAGTGGCGGTGCCTGCGCCGCGGCCGGTGCGCTCGGCGGCGGGCCGCAGCCGGCCAGACCGGCCCCGAGCGCGGCGCCGCCGAGGGTGCCGAGGACTGCGCGGCGGTGCATCGGACGCGGCGTCGACATGCGCGAGGGACCCGAGGCGAACAGACCCGGAGTGTACCCGCAGCCCGAATCCCCGATCACCCGCCCAACCGCGCCTGAACGCCGGCGCGCGCGCTTGGCCGATCCGGCGGCGGGGCGTCGTTACCCACTCCACGAACGCCGCATCCCGCGGCGCCCTGCGGCCGCTGGTGCTACGATGAATTCTCCGACTTCTTCCACCCCGTCTTCGCGGGAGAGCACGATGAAAACCCACCTGGGTCACTACGAGATCGTCGCCGAACTCGGGCGCGGCGGCATGGGCGTGGTCTACAAGGGCTTCGAGCCGGCGCTGAACCGCCACGTCGCCATCAAGGAGCTCTCGCCGTCGCTGGCGCACGATCCGAACCTGGTCGAGCGCTTCCTGCGCGAGGCGCGCTCGATGGCGGCGCTCTCCGATCCGCACATCATCCAGGTCTATTTCATCGGCACCGACGAGGCCACGCAGCAGCCGTTCTTCGCGATGGAATTCGTCGACGGCGACTCGCTCTCGGGCCTGCTCAAGCGCGAAGGCAAGCTCAGCGTCGAGAACACGCTCAAGATTCTGCACCAGACCGCGCAGGGCCTGGCCACCGCGCACGACAAGGGCGTGATCCATCGCGACATCAAGCCCGGCAACCTCATGCTCACCACGCGCGGGCAGGTGAAGATCGCCGACTTCGGCATCGCGCTCGCGACGCAGGACATCTCGAAGAAACTCACCTCCACCGGCGAGTTCGTCGGCACGCCCGGCTATCTCTCGCCGGAAGTGTGCCTGGGCAAGATCGTCGACCAGCGCTCGGACATCTTCTCGCTCGGCATCGTCATGTTCGAGATGCTCAGCGGCAAGACGCCGTTCTCCGACGAGAGCCCGCTCGGACTCATGCTGGAAGTGGTCAAGGCCGAGATTCCCGACATCCGCGGCATCAACGCCGAAGTCGATCCGCAGACGGCCGCGATCCTCACGCGCATGGTCGCGAAGGAGCCGGCCGACCGCTTCCAGAGCTGCCACGACCTCGCTGCGGCACTGGAAGCGCATCCGCTCGTGGCCAAGGGCGGTACGGTCAAGTTCGCCGTGGCGAAAGCCGCGCCGAGCGATGCCACCGTCGTCGGCGCGCCGACGCCCGCCTCGCTGCAGCAGCGTGCGCCCACGCCGCCGCCGGTGGTGCGTGCCGCAACACCGGTGCCGGTGGCGCCGCCCGCGCCGCCCGCGGGGCCGCCCACCGGGCGCAGCGCGCAACGTCCGTCGGTGCTTGCGCGCGACAAGAAATCGAGCCCGGTGCTGCCGCTGGCGATCGCGGCGGCCCTGGTGCTGGTGCTGGCCGGTGGCGCGTACGCGTTCCGCGGTCCGCTCGGCGACTTCGCGCGCGGCTTCGGCGAGGGCTTCACCGGCAGCACGGCGGCGTACGACTCGGGCAAGGCCACCGGCAAGGCGACCAATCCGGTCGGCACCAGCGTGGCGGCCAATCCGGCCACCGATCCGGCCGCGACGGCGAGCACCGCGCTCACCGCCAGCAACGGCAGCAGCACCGCGACGGTACCGCAGACGCCCGATGCCTCCGAAACACCCGTGGAACGGCCGGCCAGCATCCCGGTGGCACCGGTTCCGGGCGGCGACGCGAGCATGGCCGCGGCAACGCCCGCCAGCCAGGCACCGGCTGCGGTCGCGCCGCCGGCCACGCCGGCCGTGGCGGTCGACGCGCCCGCCAAGCAGGTTGCCAGCGCGCAGAAGCCACGCGAAGTGATTCCGCCGCCGCCGCCGCGCGTGGCGGTGGTGGCGCTCGGCGATTCGGCCATCACTGGCCCGGCGCGCCAGCGCATCGAGGAGCGTCTTGCCGACGCCGGTTTCGACATCTTCGACGCCGAGGTGAGCGGCGCGACCAATCGCGGCGACCTCGCCGGCGTGCTGTCCGCGTTGCGCCGCGACGCGGCGGTGGTCATCGTGGTGAAGGCCGAACCCGTCGGTTCGGAGTTCATCACCTACTACGGCCAGTCTTCCGAGCTGTTCACCGCCAACCTCAACGTGCGCGCCTACACCGTGCAGGACAAGCGCCCGGTCGGTGTCGGGTTCCGCGAGAAGGTGCAGTTCACCACCCTCAACGCCGACACCAAGGCCGAAGAAGCGGTGAGTCCGCGCCTGGATCGCCTGCTCGGCGAGCTGTCGGCCTACCGTCCGCGCGGCAGTCGCGGCTGACGGTGCGCCTATCGTCCGACGGCGTCCCTGCGGCGCTGTGCCCCCGCCGGCCGTCGCCCCTGCGACGGCCGGCGTCGTTTTCGCCGTGAGCGCCGCGCCGCCCGCATTGCCTGCCACCGGGGACGACGCGGCCACGCGTGGCACGCCGACGACGCTTGCGCACGGCCTTGCCCGGCGCGACAACAACTTCAACCTGATCCGCCTGATCGCGGCGTGGCTGGTGATCTATGGCCACTCCTACGCGATCACGGCCGATCCGGGCCGGGATCTGATCCTGCGCTACGTGCAGATCAAGTTCGCCGGCGGGGTGGCGGTGGACGTGTTCTTCTTCGTGTCCGGGGTGCTGATCGCCGCGAGCCTGGCGCGGCACTCGTTGCGCGAATACCTGGTCGCGCGCGTGCTGCGCATCTACCCGGCGCTGCTGGTGTGCGTGGCGCTGACGGTGTTCGTGCTCGGGCCGCTGGCGACGGTCGACGCCGGCTACTGGCGCGACCCGCAGACCTGGCGCTATCTGTGGGTGAACGCCACGCTGTGGAGCACCGAGCACATGCTGCCGGGCGTGTTCGCGGGGCTGCCGAACCAGGGCGTCAACGGTTCGCTGTGGTCGCTGCCGATCGAGGTGCGGCTGTACCTGGTGCTCGCGCTCGTGTCCCTGGTGGGCCTGTTCCGGCCCGAGCGCTTCAACGCGTGCTTCGTCGTCGCGATGGCGGTCGGCTTCCTCGTGCTCGGCACCGGCACGCTGAAACCCGCCGACAGCAACAGCGCGTGGTGCACGGCCTATTTCCTCACCGGCGCGTTCTGCTGGCACAACCGCGAGCGCATCCCGCTGTCGTGGCCGCTGCTGTTCGCGGTGCTCTGCGTGGCCGCGGCCACGTTCGGCGGGCCGCGCTACCACGTCGGCTATTTCCTCGCGGTGTGTTACGGCGTGCTGATGCTGGCCTTCGTGCCGCGGCTGCCGGTGATCCGGCACACCGATCTTTCCTACGGGCTCTATCTTTACGGCTGGCCGACCCAGCAGCTGGTGCAACTGGCGTGGCCCACGGCCGGCTGGGGCGGCAACACGGCCGTCGCGACCGTGCTTGCGCTGTTGCTGGCGTGGGCCTCGTGGACGTGGATCGAGGCACCTGCGCTGCGCCTGAAACACCGCCTCGTCGGCGCGCGCCCGGCGGCGCGCGCCGCGATGCCGTGACTCAGAACCGTCCGGCGCGAACGTCCTCGAAGGCCTGGCGGATCTCGTCCGGCGTGTTCATCACGAACGGGCCGTAACGCGCCACCGGCTCGTTCAGCGGCCGGCCCGCCACCAACAGAAAACGCGCCTCGCCCTCGCCCGCGGCCACGTGCACCTCGCCGCCGTCGCCGAGCACGCCGAGCTGGCCGCGCCGCAGCGTGGCAGCGCGCTGGGTACCGTCGACGGCCACATCGCCGACGAACGGATACACGAAGCCGTGATGGCCGTCGGGCAGCCGCGCCTCGAAGCGCGCACCGGCCGGCAAGGTCACGTCGAGGTAGAGCGGTTCCGTGCCGGGCGCCTGCACCGGGCCGCGCGTGCCGTCGTGTTCGCCCGCAATCACGCGCACGCGACCGCCGTCCGGCAGGTCGCGCTCGGGAATGTCCTGCGGCGGGATGTCCTGGTAGCGCGGCGCGGTCATCTTGTCCTTCGCCGGCAGGTTCACCCACAGCTGGAATCCCCACATCAGGCCGTTTTCCTGTTCCGGCATCTCCGAATGCTGCAGACCGCGGCCGGCCGTCATCCACTGCACCGAACCGGGCTGCAGCAGGCCTTCGTTGCCGGCCGTATCACGATGCCGCATGCGGCCGGCCAGCATGTAGGTGACGGTCTCGAAGCCGCGGTGCGGATGCGTCGGGAAGCCGGCGATGTAGTCGCCCGGGTCGTCGGAACGGAATTCGTCGAGCAGCAGGAACGGATCGAGCCGGTCGAGCGCCGGCTGGCCGATGAGCCGTGTGAGCTTCACGCCCGCGCCGTCGCTGGCGGGCAGGCCGGGCAGCACGCGCGCGACGCTGCGGCGGATCGGGACAGGTGTGGCGGGGCTGGCAGACATGCTGGACTCCACGAAGGACAGGTTCCCTTTGTAGGGCCACGACCTCGCCGGGGGAATGCGCCGGAGGCGGAACGCATCGTTCACCGTGGCAGAACGCCGGCGGTCGTGGCGGTGCGTCGATTCGTCGCGCCGGCCCGATGCCGCGACGGCACGCGGCGCCGCGCGTGGTCTAATCGGCGCTCGCACGGCGACGTGCTCGGCTTGGATCGGCGTCGGCACGACGCTTCGGGGAGAGAGGGGCACACGATGGGCGGCAACCAGCTGCTGACGATTTTCCTGCCGATCGCGCTCGCGATCGTGATGGCGGGCCTCGGCCTGCACCTGACGCTGGCCGATTTCCGCCGCGTCGCCAAGCAACCGCGCGCGGTGATCGTGGCGCTGGCCGTGCAGACGCTGCTGCTGCCGCCGGTGGCGTTCGGCATCGCATACGTCCTGAACCTGCCGCCGGAATTCGCGGTCGGCATGGTGCTGCTCTCGGCCTCGCCCGGCGGCGTCACAGCCAACATCTTCAGCCACCTCGCCCGCGGCGACGTGGCGCTCAACGTCACGCTCACGGCGGTCAACAGCCTGCTCGCGCTGGTGACGCTGCCGCTGTGGACCGGGCTCGCGCTCAACGTGTTCCTCGGCAGCGAGAATGCCGTGCCGCCGCCGCTGCGCAAGCTGGTGGAAGTGGCGGTGATCGCGCTGGTGCCGGTGGCGCTGGGCATGGCGCTGCGTGCGTGGAAGCCGAAGATGGCCGATGCGGCGGAAAAGCCGGTGCGGCTTCTGTCGACGGTGGTGCTGGCGCTGCTCATCGTGCTGGCCATCGCGAGCGAGTTCTCCACCTTGCTCGAACACGTGGCCGCCATCGGCATCGCCTGCCTCGCGTTCAACCTCATCAGCCTGTTCTCGGGCTACCTCTCGGGCCTGGTGATGAAGCTTGGCCGGCCGCAGGCGATCGCGATCGGCTTCGAGATCAGCATCCACAACAGCACGCTGGCGATCCTGCTGGCGCTGCAGGTGCTGGGCAGCGAACTGGTGGCGATTCCGCCGGCGGTGTATGCGGTGCTGATGTATCCGGTGGCGGCGGCGTTTGCGTTCTGGTTGTTGCGGCGGCAGCGGAAGGAGGCGGTGACGCCGGTGGTGTAGGCGGCCAGTGCTGGTGCCACGTCGGCACCGCATCGGCACCCACCGCATCGACACTGCGACGGCACCGATATCGACATCGGCAGCGCGACCAAGGCGAAGCGGCGCGTGACGCCGCGACCTGCACAACCGTCGCACCCTTCCCAATCGTCATTCCCGCGAACGCGGGAATCCAGTGCCCCTTCTTGGTTTTGCTCTGCCTGCCTTGTCGTTGAATCTCCAAGAGCCAACGCCAAGAAAGGGCACTGGATTCCCGCATTCGCGAGAATGACGTCGGGTGGGGTGATCGGAACGGCGAAAGCCGCGGTTTCGACTGCGTTCTGGGTTTCGACGGGGTTCGCGGTGTCGACGACGTCCGCGCCTAGGCCGCCTCGAGTTTCGCGAACGCAAGCACCAGCCATTTTGGCCCCGCGTCCTCGAAGTTCACATGCACGCGTGCGTGCGCGCCCGAACCTTCGGCGTCCATGATCGTGCCCTCGCCGAAGTGCGCGTGCCGCACGCGCTGGCCCAGCTTCCATGCCGCCGGCATTTCCTGCTCGATGGAACGGGCACGGGACGTGCCCATCGTCGACGGATAACTCACCTGCACCCGCGGCCGCACCTCGTGCAGCACCTCGTTCGGAATCTCGCGCAGGAAGCGTGAGGGCATCCCGTACGTGTCCATGCCGTGGATGCGACGCGATTCGGCGTAGGTGAGCACCAGTTTCTGCCGCGCACGCGTGATGCCGACGTAGGCGAGGCGGCGCTCTTCCTCCAGCCGCCCGGCTTCGTCGAGCGAGCGCTGGCTCGGGAACAGGCCTTCCTCCAGCCCGCCGAGGAACACGAGCGGAAACTCGAGACCCTTGGCCGAATGCAGCGTCATCAGCTGCACGCCGTCTTCCCACGACTGTGCCTGGCCTTCGCCGGCTTCGAGCGAGGCATAGGCGAGGAAGCTCACCAGCTCCGGCAATTCTTCTTCCGCTTCGATGCGCACGAAACGGCTCGCCACGGTGACGAGTTCGTCGAGGTTGTCGGTGCGCGAATCGAGCAGGCCTTTCGACTCGGCCGCGTAGTGCGCACGCAGGCCGGACTTCGCCAGCACGTGGTCGATCTGTTCGGCGAGGTCGAGATCGGCGATGTCCTTCGCGAGCTGTTCGATCAGTTCGACGAAGGCACGCAGCGCGTTCTTCGCACGGCCGGCCAGCGTGCCGTCGGTGAGCTCCAGCAGCACCGATTCCCACAGCGGCGCCGCGCTGTCGCGCGCGCGCGAACGCACCTGCTCCAGCGTGCGGCCGCCGATGCCGCGCGTCGGCGTGTTGACCGCACGCTCGAACGCCGCGTCGTCGGCGCGATTCGTGATCAGGCGAAGGTAGGCCAACGTGTCCTTGATTTCGGCGCGCTCGAAGAAGCGCAGGCCGCCGTAGACGCGGTACGGCAGCGAGGCCTGGATCAGCGCCTCTTCGAATGCACGCGACTGCGCGTTCGAGCGGTACAGGATGGCGCAGTCGAGCGCGGTGCCGCCGTCGCGGATCCATTGCTGGATGCGTTCGATGACGAAGCGCGCTTCGTCGATTTCGTTGTAGGCGGCGTAGAGATCGATCGGTTCGCCGTCGGCGTCTTCGGTCCACAGTTTCTTGCCGAGGCGCGACGGATTGTTCGCGATCACCGCGTTCGCCGCCGCCAGCACGTTCGCGGTGGAACGGTAGTTCTGCTCCAGCTTGATCGTGGTGGCGCCGGGGAAATCGCGCAGGAATTGCTGCACGTTCTCGACCTTGGCGCCGCGCCAGCCGTAGATCGACTGGTCGTCGTCGCCCACCACCAGCACCTTGCCGGTGTCGCCGGCGAGCACGCGCACGAAGGCGTACTGGATGGTGTTGGTGTCCTGGAATTCGTCGACGAGGATCTGGCCGAAGCGCTGGCGGTAGTGTGCGAGCAGGCCGGCGTTCTGCAGCAGCAGTTCGTGCGCGCGCAGCAGCAGTTCGGCGAAGTCGACGAGGCCGGAGCGGCGGCACAGGGCGTCGTAGGCGGTGTAGATCTGCAGCAGGGTGTCGGTGGCGTGGTGGCCGTCCTGGATGTGCTGCGGGCGCTTGCCTTCGTCCTTCTGGTTGTTGATGAACCACGCGGCCTGTCGTGGCGGCCAGCGGCTGTCGTCGATGCCGAGGTCGGCGATGACGCGCTTGATCAGGCGCAGCTGGTCGTCGCTGTCGAGCACCTGGAAGCTTTCCGGCAGGCCGGCTTCCTGCCAGTGCAGGCGCAGCAGGCGGTGCGCGAGCGAGTGGAAGGTGCCGATCCACATGCCGCGCGTGCCGTCGGGCATCAGTGTGTCGCAGCGGTGGCGCATCTCGCGCGCGGCCTTGTTGGTGAAGGTGACGGCGAGCACGCCCCACGCGGGCACGCGCTCCACCTGCAGCAGCCACGCAATGCGGTGCACGAGGACGCGGGTCTTGCCGGAGCCGGCGCCGGCGAGGATCAGGCTGTGGCCGGGGGGCGCGGAGACGGCGTCGCGCTGGGCGGCGTTGAGGCCGTCGAGAAGGTGGGAAACATCCATCGGGGAATTGTAGCGGGGGTGGTGCGTGCGGGTTCGGGGTTGCTGCTGGATGCGTGATCGTTGATGCGCGGCAGATGCAACGAGTGTCGCGAGGGTGCGCGTCGAGACGCGCTGCCGCATCGCTTCCGACGAAGCCTGGGCGCGCACGACTGCGAACTCCTCCACCCCGTCGTCCCGGCGAAAGCCGGGACCCAGTGGCGTTTCCTGGTTTTGATCCGACGCGAGGAAGCAAACCGAGCAACGCCGCTGGGCCCCGGCTTTCGCCGGGACGACGGGTTGGGTTGAGGCCGGGCGAGAGGGGCGACATTTCGACTTCGATCAACGGATATGCCTTCGAGCAATCGCGTTCGCAGCCGCAGTCGCCCACGATTCCGTCAGCGCTTCCGAATCCCGTCGATCAACAGATCCAGCGCCTGCATCACCATCCCATACAACGAAAAACTCCCCGTATTCCGCAACCACAACCGCATCAACCCATGGATCGCCCCGTGCAGCGTGAACGCCGCCGCCTGCAGATCCAGATCCCCACGCACCTGCCCCGCCTCCCGCGCCAGTTCCAGCATGCGCCGCGTGCAGCCGACGAAGAATTCCGTGCGCGTGTGCTCCAGCGCCCGCAACGGCTCCATCTCGTCCGTGAGCTCGCAGCGGTTGATCAGGATGTCGCAGGCGTTCTGCTGGTGCCCGTTCTGCTCGATCTTGTGCATGGAATCGAGCAGATGCCCGCGCCACGCGCCGAGCGGATCGGCATGCGGGGTGCGCAGCAGCAATTCGAAACTATCGTAGAGCGGCAGGATGATGCGGTCGCTCATCGCCAGCAGCACGTCGGTCTTGTTCTTGAAATGCCAGTACACGGCACCGCGCGTGTGCCCGGCGCGCTGGGCGATGTCTTCCAGCCGCGTGCGCGCCACGCCCTTTTCGCGGAACACCACTTCGGCCGCGTCGAGGATGGCGTCGCGGGTGAGCTGGGCTTCTTCCTTGGTTTTCCTGGCCATGGGCTGCGGGGAACCGGATGAGGGAGGGAGGTCGGCGGATGCGCAGTGTGGCGCCAATCTGAACGCAAACCACGCCGAGCCGAACTGGTCTCACTTTACATACGTTCGTGGATGTATGTAAAGTTCGCATCCTCGCTCGTGCTGCACTGCGTCACGGCCGGTTCACCCGGTCCCGACGCCCCGATGCGGCCGCGCGATTCCCGATTTCCTGCTTGCGCGAGACCCTTCCCATGCCTGCGACTCCCACGCTGCGCCGCCTCTCCCTCCTCCCCGTCGGCGCACTTGCCGCGCTGGTCCTCGCCGGTTGCGGCAAGGACGAAGCCCCGCCCGCCCCGCTGCCGCCGCAGGTGGTGGTCGAACAGGTGGCCGTGCGCGACCTGCCGCTCACCCTCGCCTACCCGGCGCGCGTGTCCGGCTCGCGCGTGGTGGAAGTGCGCGCCCGCGTCACCGGCGTCGTCACCGAGCGCGCTTACACCGAAGGCCAGCCGGTGAAGGCCGGCGATCTGCTGTTCCGCATCGAGCCGGACACCTACCAGGCCCAGCTCGACCAGGCCCGCGCCCAGACCGCGCTGCAGCAGGCCACGATCACCAACGCGCAGGCCGAGTACGACCGCCTCAAGGCGCTGGTGGAAGAAGGCGCCGTCAGCCGGCGCGAGTTCGACGCCGCCGATGCCGCGCTGCGCCAGGCCAAGGCCGGCACTGCCGCCGCCAGCGCCGCGCAGAAGACCGCACAACTGAGCCTCGGCTACACCGAAGTGCGCGCGCCCGTGGCCGGCATCGCATCGAAGGAAGCGGTGACCGCCGGCAACGTGGTCAACGGCAGCGCCACCAGCGGCGGCGACCTGCTCACCACCATCGTGCAGGCCGATCCGGCCTACGTCGAATTCTCCGTCACCGAACCCGAATTCCTGCGCCTGCGCGAGCTCTCGCAGGGCGACGACAGCAAGCTCGCGGTGAGGGTCACCTCCGGTTCCACCTGCGCCACCGACGGCCGCGTCGACTTCACCGACACCTTCGTCAACGCCCAGTCCGGCACCGTGCGCGCGCGCGCCATCTTCGACAACAAGGACGGCTGCCTCGTCTCCGGCCAGTTCCTCGCCGTGCAGGTGACGGGCCTGTCGATCCCGCAGGCCATCGCCGTGCCGAAAACCGGCGTGCTGTTCGGCCAGGCCGGCGCGATGCTGTGGGTGGTGGGCGCGGACAACACCGTGCAGCCGCGCCCGGTGAAGATTCGCGAAACCTGGGAAACGAGCTGGATCCTCGACGAAGGCGTGCAGGCCGGCGAAACCATCGTCGTCGACGGCATCATGAAGGTGCGCCCGGGCGCGCCGGTGGTGCCGCTCACGCGCGAACAGGACGCCGCGCAGAAGGCCGAAGCCGCGGCCAAGAAGCAGCAGGCGCAGCAGCAGCCTTCCGAACAGCAGGCCGAACAGCCCGCGCAGGAGGGCTGAGCCCATGTTTTCCGCCTTCTTCATCCGCAGGCCCATCTTCGCGACCGTGCTCTCGCTGATCATCGTGATCATGGGCCTGGGCGCGATGATCGGCCTGCCGATCTCGCAATACCCCGAAATCCTGCCGCCGCAGATTAGCGTCGACGCGCAGTACTCGGGCGCCTCGGCCGAAGTGGTGGCCGACACCATCGCCGCGCCGATCGAGAACCAGGTCAACGGCGCCACCGACATGATCTACATGAACTCGTCGAGCAATTCCGACGGGCGCATGTCGCTGACGGTGACCTTCGCCACCGGCACCGATCCCGACGACGCCCTCGTCGAAGTGAACAACCGCATCGCCGCCGCACTGCCGATGCTGCCCGAAGAAGTCCGCCGCCTCGGCGTCACCGCGCGCAAGTCGATGTCGAGCATCCTCGGCGTGGCCGTGCTCACGGCGCCGGACGGCCGCTACGACGAAGTATTCCTGTCGAACTACGCGCTGGTGAACATCGTCGATGAATTGAAGCGCATCCCCGGCGTCGGCGACGCGCGCCTGTTCGGCCTCAAGTACTACTCGATGCGCATCTGGATGGAACCGCAGCGCATGCAGGCGCTCGGCATCACGCCGTCGGAAGTGGCCGCCGCGCTGCGCGACCAGAACAACCAGCTGCCGGCCGGCAAGATCGGCCAGGAACCGCTGGACGAGGCCGTCGACTTCACCTACTCGATGACCACCAAGGGCCGCCTCGAAACACCCGAAGAATTCGAACAGGTGATCGTGCGCCGCGACAGCCACGGCGGCATCGTCCGACTCAAGGACGTGGCGCGCGTGGAGCTCGGCGGCCAGAGCTACTCGTTCTCGTCGCAGTACAACGGCAACAAGGCGGTGCCGATGGGCATCTTCCTGCAGCCGGGCGCCAACGCGCTGGCCACGATGGACATGGTGAAGGAGCGCATGGACGCGCTGTCCGCGCAGTTCCCGGACGGCCTGCAGTACAACCTGCCGTACGACACCACCAAGTTCGTGCGCATCTCGATCAACGAGGTGGTGAAGACGCTGTTCGAGGCGATGCTGCTGGTGTTCGCCGTGGTGTATCTCTTCCTCGGCAACTGGCGCGCGACGCTGATTCCCTCGCTCGCCGTGCCGGTGTCGCTGATCGGCACGTTTGCCGGCATGTACCTGCTCGGCTTCTCGATCAACACGCTGACCTTGTTCGGCATGGTGCTGGCGATCGGCATCGTGGTCGATGACGCGATCGTGGTGCTGGAGAACGTCGAACGCATCATGCACGAGGAGCATCTGTCGCCCGTGGACGCCACGCTGAAGGCGATGCAGCAGGTCACCGGCCCCGTGGTCGCGATCGTGCTGGTGCTGTGCGCGGTGTTCGTGCCGGTGGCTTTCGTCGGCGGCATGACGGGCGTGATGTACCAGCAGTTCGCCATCACCATCGCGGTGTCGGTGGCCATCTCCGGCATCGTCGCGCTGACGCTGACGCCGGCGCTCTGCGCGCTGCTGCTGAAGTCGGACGACAAGGCGCAGTTCCGGTGGCTGCAGGCCTTCAACCGCTGGTTCGGCCGCATGACCGGGCGCTACACAACGGGCGTCACCTACCTGCTGCGCCACGGCGTGCTGACGCTGCTGCTGTTCGGTGCCGTCATCATCGCTGCCGGCGGCCTGTTCACGCGCGTGCCGGGCTCGCTGGTGCCGAACGAGGACCAGGGCACGGTGCTGGCGCTGGCGATGCTGCCGGATGCGGCCTCGATGTCGCGCACCACCGCCGTCGTGGAGCAACTCACCGAGTTCCAGAAGGACCACCCGCTCGTTGAAGGCGCGACCACGCTGATCGGCTTCGACATGCTCTCGTCGTCGCTGAAAACCAACGTCGCCACGCAGTTCATCGCGCTGAAGGACTGGAGCGAGCGCACCGAGGAAGGCCAGGACTCGACCGCGTTTGCCGGTCAGCTGATGGGCTTCGGCATGACGCAGGTGCGCGACGCCTTCGTGCTCGGCATCACGCCGCCGCCGATCATCGGCCTCTCGACCACGGGCGGCTTCGAGTTCTACATCGAAAGCCGTGCGAATGCCGACTACCGCGCGCTGGCGCAGGTGACGACGGACTTCATCGCCGCGGCCAACAACGATCCCGATCTCACCGGCGTCTCGACCCAGTTCAGCGCCAACGCGCCGCAGATCGAGCTGGAGATCAACCGCGACAAGGCGGCGGAGATGGGCGTGAGCCTGACGCAGCTGTTCGAGGCCACGCAATCGACGTTCGGCACGCTCTACGTCAACGACTTCAACCGCGACGGCCGCACCTACCAGGTGCAGCTGCAGGCCGACGGCGAAGCACGTTCCAGCATCGAGGATCTGCGCAACGTCTCGGTGCGTTCGGACACCGGCGAGCTGGTGCCGCTGAACACGCTGGTGACGCCGGTGCAGAAGACCGGCCCGGAGCTGGTGGAACGCTTCAACAGCTTCCCGGCGATCAAGGTGATGGGCAATCCGAACGCGGGCGTGTCGTCCGGTGCGGCGATCGCGGCGATCGAGCGGCTGGCGGGCGAACATCTGCCGGAAGGCTATTCGGTGGCGTGGATCGGCTCGGCGTTCCAGGAGAAGCAGGTCGCGAGCACGTCCTACATCACGATGATCGGCGGCCTGCTGTTCGTGTTCCTCATCCTCGCGGCGCAATACGAGCGCTGGTCGCTGCCGTTCGCCGTCATCCTGTCGATTCCGTTCGCCCTGCTCGGCGCCGTGGTCGCGGTGCTGCTGCGCGGGCTGAGCAACGACATCTACTTCCAGGTGGGCCTGATCACGCTCATCGGCCTGTCGGCGAAGAATGCGATCCTGATCGTGGAATTCGCCGCGGAAAACGTGCGCGACGGCATGAAGGTGGTGGATGCGGCGATCCTGGCCGCGAAGCAGCGCTTCCGCCCCATCGTCATGACCTCGCTCGCCTTCATCCTCGGCGTGTTGCCGCTGGCGATCAGCTCGGGCGCGGGCGCGAACGCACGCCACTCGATCGGCACCGGCGTCATCGGCGGCATGATTGCCTCCACGCTGATCGCCGTGTTCTTCATCCCGTCGCTGTTCCGCTGGGTCTCGCGTCGCGAAGAGAAACGCGAAGGCAAGGCGGCGGCGACGTCCGACAACGTGATCGCACCGGAGCACAAGGCATGACTTCGATGACCAGCAAGCGCACGCTGCAGCGCCTCGTGCTGGCCGCCTGCATGGCGAGCCTCGCTGCCTGCGCCGGCCTGCCCGAGCGCAACGTGCCCGAGGACGTGGCGGCGGAATTGCCGGCGCGCTTCGACGACGTGTTGCCGACGAACGAAGCCGAGGTCTCGGCCACGTGGTGGCGCGCGTTCGACGACCCGGTGCTCGACGCGCTGGTGACGCGTGGGCTCGAACACAACAGCGACCTGATCATCGGCGCCGCACGCCTGCGCGAGGCACGTGCGGTGCTGCGCCAGACGCGCGCCGACCAGATTCCGGATGTCGGCGTGTTCGTCGGCGGCAATCGCGGGCGCTCCGCATCGCCGCTGGTGCCCGGGCAAACCGCCGTCGGCGAAAGCGGCAGCTACGGCATGCAGGCCGCGTTCGAGGTCGACCTGTGGGGTCGACTCGCGGCGCAGACCGATGCGGCGCGGCAGCGTTACCTCGCGCAGGGCTACACGCAGGCGGCGCTGCGGCTGACCATCGCCGCGGAGCTGGTGCGCGGTTACCTGCAGGCGCAATCGCTCGCGGTGAGCCAGACGATCCTGGCCGACAACGTGGTGGTGCTGGAGGATGCGCTGCGCCTGAGCAACCGCCGCTTCGAACTCGGTGCGATCTCGGAGCTCGACCTGCAGAGCTTCAACTCGCAGGTGGAGGACTCGCGTGCGCAGCTTGCGTCGACGCGGCAGCAGTACAACGCCACGCGCCGCGCGCTGCTCGTGCTCGCGGGCGAGATGCCGACGCAGGAGGCATTGGCGGCGCTGGAAGTGCGCGACGAAGCCGTCGAACCGGCGTCCTTGCCGGCCGTGCCGCTCGGCCTGCCGAGTACGCTGCTGGAACGTCGCCCGGACATCCGTGCGGCGGAAGCCGATCTTGCCGCGGCGAATGCCGATCTCGCCGTCGCGCGCCGCGCGCTGCTGCCGTCGCTGAGCCTTACCGGCTCGGCAGGCGAAGCCAGCGCGGACCTGTCGGACCTGTTCGACAACAGTTTCAGCGTGTGGTCGATCGGCGCGGAGCTGCTGGCGACGATCTTCGACGGCGGCCGCCGCCGCGGCGCGATCGAGGCGGCGGATGCGCGCCGCGAGGCGGTGGTGGAAACCTACCGCGACACGGTGCGTGAATCCTTCCGCGAGGTGCTCGATGCGCTCGATGCGCGCACGGCGGCGGTGGAGGTGCACCGTGCGCGAGCGGCGCAGGCGGCGGCGCTGGACAAGGCCGTGAACCTGTCGCAGCGGCGCTACGACGAGGGGTATTCGGATTATCTCGGCGTGCTCGAAGCGCGGCGCACCTTGCTGCAGGCGCGGCTTGCGGTGGCGGATGCGGAGCGTGCGGCGGGTGCGGCGTATGTGGACCTTGCGCTGGCGCTGGGCGGTGGCTGGGACGGTGTGGCGGCCGACGCATCGACCGAGGTCGCGGCAACGCCCTGATCGATCGCCACGCGGTCGGACGACACCATCCGTCCCCGACCGCGACTAGCCCCTCTCCCGCCGGGAGAGGGGTTGGGGAGAGGGTCCGGCGGAGTTGGCGGAAAGGAACACGCCCCACCCGACATACACGCCTTGTCTACCGGGCATGATGCTGCGCAAGAACAGCAACAGCAGCAGAATCAAGGGCCACCCTCATCCCAACCCTTTT
Source organism: Chiayiivirga flava (assembly GCF_014202825.1). Classification (GTDB taxonomy): domain Bacteria; phylum Pseudomonadota; class Gammaproteobacteria; order Xanthomonadales; family Xanthomonadaceae; genus Chiayiivirga; species Chiayiivirga flava. Next base: position 241,042 of record NZ_JACHHP010000002.1, read on the forward strand.
CCCCTCTAGGGAGAAGGGCTCAGTAGCAAAGGCTCAAGGCTGCAACGCAGCGCCCGGCTGGCGATCCATCACCACCACCCCATCCGCATCGGCGCACAACCACTGCCCGGGCGCGATCGCCACACCCCCGATCTCGACCACGACATCCCGCCGCCCGTCGCCGAGTTTCTCGGTCTTGCGCGGACACACCCCCAGCGCCTTCACGCCCAGAGCCAGCCCCGCGATTACGCCGCTGTCGCGAATCACGCCGTCGATGACGATGCCTTCCCAGCCGTTCTCCACCGCCTTGGCCGCCAGCAGATCGCCGAGCATCGCGCGCCGCAGCGAACCGCCGCCGGCCACCAGGAGCACACGCCCGTGCCCGGGCTCCGCCACCGCCTCGCGCACCCGCGAGTTGTCCTCGAAAGCACGCACCGTGCTCACCGTGCCGGAAAACGCCATGCGCCCACCGAGGTCACGCCACGGCAACGCGATCACGCGCACCGCATCCCCGTGCGCATCGCACAGATCCGTGGTCGCGTGCGCAGCGCTCACGCGCGCAACCCGCGCGCATCCGCCACGGCGCGGCGCATCCGCGCAATCACATCCGCATAGTCCGGCGCATTGAAGATCGCCGACCCGGCCACGAACGTATCCGCCCCCGCCGCCGCGATCTCGCCGATGTTCTCGGCCTTCACCCCACCATCGATCTCCAGCCGGATATCCCGCCCACTGCGATCGATCCGCTCGCGCACCCGCCGCAGCTTCTCCAGCGCCGACGGAATGAAGGCCTGCCCGCCAAACCCCGGATTCACGCTCATCAGCAGCACCAGGTCGAGCTCGTCGAGCACCCAGTCCAGCACCTCGATCGGCGTCGCCGGATTCAGCACCACGCCGGCCTTGCAGCCGTGCGACTTGATCAGCTGCACCGTGCGATGCACATGCGCGCTCGCCTCGGGATGGAAGCTGATGTACGTCGCGCCGGCTTTGGCGAAATCCGGCACGATGCGATCCACCGGCTCCACCATCAGGTGTACGTCGATCGGCGCGGTGACGCCATGCTTGCGCAGCGCCTCGCACACCAGCGGACCGATGGTGAGATTGGGCACGTAATGGTTGTCCATCACGTCGAAATGCACCCAGTCCGCGCCTGCGGCGAGCACGTTGTCGACCTCCTCGCCGAGCTTCGCGAAATTCGCCGAAAGAATGGACGGGGCGATCAGGCAGTCGGACATGGCGGACTCGCGGAGTGGAAACCGGTGCATATTGTCGCAGGCTTGCCGCGGTTTTCGGGCAGCAGCGTTTCCTTCTCCCCTCGGGAGAAGGTGCTCGGCAGGGCGGATGAGGGCGCCACGTTTGAGGCTTGCGAGGCTTGCGGCAAGAAAGGCAAATTGCTCCGATCAAGCGCCTTCTCCAGCACGAACCGGCTCGCCCTCATCCGCCTGCCGGCACCTTCTCCCGAGGGGAGAAGGAATGTACCGATCACCGTTGCCGAGTTTCCCGCACCCCAAAGCACATCAGGATCACTCGCCCAGCTTGCGTCGCAAGTCGCGGATACGGTCGTAGGCGGCGTTGAGCGCACGCGCGCGTTCCTCGGCCAGCGCGCGGATCTCGTCGGCCGCACCGGCCACCTTGTCCGGGTGGTACTTGCTCATCTGCTGGCGGTAGGCGCGGTCGATGGCCTCGTCGCTCGCATCCGGCGCGACACCGAGCACGGCGTAGGCATCGTCCACCTGCGAGCGCGGTTTCGGTTTCGACAGCCAGCCGGCATCGAAGGCGTGCCCGAGCAGGCCGCCGATGAGGATGCCGATGGGATGCCGCATCAGCGCGAAGCCGAGGATGGCACCGAGGACCTTGCCGTAATAGCGCATCGGCGCATTGTAGCCCCACGCCCGGCGCTACAATGGCGCTTTGCGCGAGGCCGCTGCGCCGTGACGACCACGCTCCACACCTCCGATCTCCCCGGCCTGCCCCTGCTCCATCGCGGCAAGGTGCGCGACGTGTACGGCCTGCCGGGCGACGAACTGCTGATCGTCGCCACCGACCGCCTCTCGGCCTTCGACGTGGTGCTGCCCGATCCGATCCCAGGCAAGGGCGAGATGCTGACGCAGATGTCGAACGCGTGGTTCGCGCGCACGGCGCACCTGGTGCCGAACCATCTCTCCGCAACGCCGCTGGCCGACGTGTTGCCTGCCGGCACCGACTACGCGCTGTACGCGAAGCGCAGCGTGGTGGCGAAGCGGTTGAAGGCGCTGCCGGTGGAAGCCATCGCGCGTGGTTACATCATCGGTTCGGGCTGGAAGGATTATCAGAAGACGGGCGCCATCTCCGGCGTCACGCTGCCGCCCGGCCTGCAGCAGGCGCAGCAACTGCCAGAACCGATCTTCACGCCGTCGAGCAAGGCCGCCGTCGGCGACCACGACGAAAACATCAGCTTCGAGCGCGTCGTCGACCTGATTGGCGCCGACCTCGCCGCGCAGGTGCGCGAGGCCACGCTCACGCTGTACACATTCGCATCCGAGTTCGCCGCGCAACGCGGCATCCTCATCGCCGACACCAAGTTCGAATTCGGTCTGGACGAACGCGGCAACCTGCTCGTCATGGACGAAGTGCTCACGCCCGATTCCTCGCGCTACTGGCCCGCGGACGAATACCGCGTTGGCATCAGCCCGCCGAGTTACGACAAGCAGTTCGTGCGCGACTACCTGGAAACGCTGGACTGGAACAAGACCGCGCCCGGGCCCAGAATACCGGCGGACGTGCTGGCCGGCACCGCCGCCCGCTACGCCGAAGCGCTGCGCCGCCTGAGCGACGACGCGGTCTGATCGCGACCCAGCACGCGCCACCGGAGCCAAGCCATGAACAGCACCGCCACCTACGCCGATCCGCGCCGCCCCGTCGACCGCTTCCTCGGCAACTACAGCGAAGACCACCGCAACCCCACCAACCGCATTGTGCACTGGTTCTGCGTGCCGGTGATCGTGTGGACGGTGGTGGCGCTGCTGTGGGTGATCCCGGTGCCGACGATGCTGGCCAAGCCGGGCATGTGGGCGGCGATGGCGCTGTTCTTCGCCACGATCTTCTACCTGCGCCTCTCGCGTCGGCTCGCGGTGGCGCTGCTGGTGTTCTTCGCAGCGCTGATGGTGATCACGCACTTCGTCTACGAGGCCATCGGCGGCACGGCGCTGATGTGGACGGCGATCGGCGTGTTCGTGGCGGCGTGGATCGCGCAGTTCATCGGGCACCAGATCGAGGGCAAGCGGCCGTCGTTCCTGACCGATCTGGTGTATCTGCTGATCGGGCCGATGTGGCTGATGAGCAAGCTGTTCCGCCGCGCCGGGATTTCGTACTGACCGTGACGGCCGCTGCGCGGCCTGTGAGTGCGCTCGCTGCGCGAGCAGCGTGACGTCGCTGCGCTGCCAGAAGAGCAAGACCCCACACGCTGCATCGACGCTGCGCTGCCGCTCGCGCAGCGAGCTGCACTTACAGGCCGCGCAGCGGCCGCTCACGCCGCACCGCGGCCGCCCACCGGACACGCAATGCCGCTTCGCCACCTACTGCTCGTCTTCGCCGTCTGCGTCATGTGGGCGATCAACTTCCTCACCTCCGCGATCGCGCTGAAGGAATTTCCGCCGCTGCTGTTCACTGCGTTGCGCTTCGCGCCGCTCGCGTTGCTGCTGATTCCGTGGATGAAGCCGCCGGCACGGGGCCAGTGGCCACGCCTGATCGCCGTGGCGCTGTGCATCGGAGTGCTGCATTTCGGCCTGAGTTTCTGGGCGCTGCAGCTTGCCGGCAACCTCTCGTCGCCGGCGATCCTGATGCAGAGCTACATCCCGATGTCGGCGGTGCTGGCGGTGATCGTGCTCGGCGAGCGCGTCGGCTGGCGCACGTGGAGCGGTATCGGCGTGAGCTTCCTTGGCGTGCTGGTGCTGGGTTTCGATCCGATCGTGCTGCAGGCGCCGATGTCGATGGCGCTGATGCTGGTGTCGGCGTTTTTCCTCGCGCTCGGTACGGTGCTGATGCGGCGGTTATCCGGCGTGAATGCATTCGCGATGCAGGGCTGGACGGCGGTGTTTGCGTTCGCGCCGTTGCTGCTGTGGAGCGCCGTCGTCGAACACGGGCAGATGGAGGCGCTGCGCACGGCGTCGTGGGCGGCGTGGGGCGGCGTGGTGTATGCCGCGCTGCTGTCGTCGCTGTTTGGGCACGGACTGTTCTACTGGCTGGTGCAGCGGCACCCGGTGTCGACGCTGACGCCGTACCTGTTGCTGACGCCGGTGATCGCGATCGGACTCGGCATCATGTTCTGGGGCGATGAGCCCGGGCCGCGCTTGTATCTGGGCGGTGCGATGGTGCTTGCCGGTGTGCTGGTGATTTCGGTGCGGGCGAAGCAGAAGGCGCGGCCGGTGCCGGAGCCTGCGGACGTCTGATCGGAGCGGGCCGTCAAGCCCCGCCCTCCGTCGTCCCGGCGAAAGCCGGGACCCAGCGGCGTTGCTCTTGCCCTTCGCCCGGCCATCGGAGCAAAACCGAGCAACGTCACTGGGTCCCGGCGTCCGCCGGGACGACGATGAAAGGTTGATGCGCGCCGGCGCCCCGGTCCCGCGTCGCACGCCAGCTCGCTACCCGCTTCACGTGTGCGTGCGACGCGTGCGTGCAGCGCGATGCGCTGCACGCACGCGAGGACTCACACGTGCGGCACGAACGTATCCTTCTCGCGCGGCCGCAGCAGCACGCGGCACAGCGCCGGCAGGAAGATGATCGCCGCGATCATGTTGACGATGAACATGAAGGTCAGCATCACGCCCATGTCGGCCTGGAATTTCAGCTCCGAAAACACCCACATGAAGACGCCGACCGCGAGCGTCAGCGCGGTGTAGAAGATCGCGATGCCGGTGGTCTTCAGCGCGACGAAGTAGGACTCGCTCACCGTGCGTCCGGCCTGCATCGATTCGCGCATGCGCGCGAAGATGTAGATGCCGTAGTCGACGCCGATGCCCACACCCAGCGCCACCACGGTCAGCGTGTTGACCTTCATGCCGATATCCAGGTGCACCATCAGCGAGTGGCCGAGTTCGGTCACCAGCACCAGCGGCAGCACGATGCACAGTGCGGCGAGCGGGTTGCGGAAGCTGATCAGGCACATCAGAAAGACCGCGCCGTAGAGATACCAGAGCATGTGGTGTTCGACCGCGCGCACGGTGTCGTTGGTGGCCGCCATCACGCCGATATTGCCGGTGGCAAGGCGCAGGTTCACCGCGTCGCTCTGCAGTTCCTCGCCGTTGGCCTGCGCGGCCTGCGCCTGCTCGGCGAGCGTTTCGCGCAGGTTCTCGCCCGGATGCCAGGCATCGTTGGCCTCGCGGAAGTCCTTCACCGCGTCGACCACGCGGTCGATGGTTTCGGCGCGGTGGTCGGACAGGAAGGCCATGATCGGCATTGCCGAGCAGTCGGCGTTGAGCAGGCCCGAGTCGGTTTCGAAGCCCTGGGTGGCAAGACGCAGCGAATCCGAGTCGCGCGGCAGCACGCGCCACTTGATCGAGCCGTCGTTCCAGCCGGCATTGACGATCTTCGCGGCCATCGGCAACGTCATCACCTGCTGCACGCCGGGCACGTTGGCAAGGTGCCAGGCGAAGCGGTCGACCAGTTCCATCATCGGGTAGCTCAGCGTGCATGCGTCGGGACGGCCCTCGGCGATCACGTTGAGGATGTCGACGCCGAGCGCGAACTTGCCGGTGATGGCGCGCGCATCCTGGTTGTAGCGTGCGTCGGGGCGCAGTTCGGCGACACCTTCCTGCGCGTCGCCGATCATCACCTTGTCGCCCTGGCGCTCGGCCACGAACCACACTGCGACGCCGATGACCAGCACCACCACCGCGGCGACGGGTTTGCTGAGCTTGGACAGCACCGCCCAGACCTTATCGAAGCGGGTCAGCTGGCGCAGGCGGAATTCGCGCTTGCGCTCCATGTTGCGCAGCCGGGTGTAGCTCAGCAGCACCGGCAGCAGCACGAGGTCGGTGAGGATCGTGATCGCCACACCGACCGTGGCCGTGATCGCGAGTTCGAAGATGATCCGGATCGGGATCATCAGGATGGTGGCGAAACCGATGCAGCCCGCGATCAGCGCCACCGCACCCGGCACCAGCAGCATGCGGAACGCGAGCCGCGCGGCAGTCAGTGAGTCCACGCCCTGGCGCGCGCGCAGTTCGTCCGCGGTGCCGTCTTCGAGCCCGCCGAAAAAGAGTTCGCCGCGAAAACGGTTGATCATCTGCTCGCCGTGGCTGACCGCGATGGCGAAGATCAGGAACGGCGTCAGCATGTTCATCGGATCGATGCCGAAGCCCATCAGGCGCAGCGCACCGAGCATCCACACCACCGACACCAGCGCAGCCACCACGGTGAGGCTGGCGAGCTTCACGGACGTGGAATACAGGAACAGCAGCAGCCACGTGAACGCGATCGTGAGCGCGAAGAATTTGATGACCGAACGCGCGCCGTCGGAGATGTCGCCCACCATCTTGGCGAAGCCGATGATGTGGACGCGGAGCCCGTCCTTCTCGTACTTGGTGCGCAAGGCCTCGAACTGGTTGGCGATGGCCTGGTAGTCGAGCTTGTTGTCCTCGGTTTCGGGGACGAGATCGGCCCAGATCATCGCGCCGGAAAAATCCTTCGCGACCAGCCGACCGACGATGCCGGCCTTCACGATGTTGGCGCGGACGGTGGCGAAATCCTCCGGCGTGGCGCTGTCGGCGTTGAAGTCCGGCGGGATGACGTTGCCGCCGGCGAAGCCGTCCTCCACCACCTCGACGAAACGCGTGTTCGGCGTGAACAGCGAGCGAGCGCGGGCGTTGTCCGCGGCCTGGATGCCGAGCACGTCGGCGTTGAGGTTTTCGAAGGCGCGGAAGAACGCCGGATCGAACATGTCGCCGTCGTCGGCGACGAGCGCAACGAGGACGCGATTGGCGCCACCGAACTCGACTTCGTAGTCGAGGAAGGTCTGCATGTATTCGTGGTCGAGCGGAATCTGCTTCTTGAAGCCGGCGTCCACGCGCAGCTGGCTGGCGAAGAAGATCATCACCACCGTGACGATGGCGAACAGCGCCAACACCACGGGCCGCGCGCCGAAGATCGCGTTTTCGAGGAAGCGGGTGATCGGTCCCGCGTTGACGTTGCCACCGTGCGCCATGTCGAATGCCCTGTCAGTCGTGCCGGATCACTGTTGCGTCAGGCGGGTGGTGCCCAGGCCCTTTTCGCCCGAGACGATGAGGTCCGCACCGCCGCGCGGGAGCACGCTCGCGAGCACCGGCGTGCCGCTGGCTTCGGTGGAGTAGACCTGCGTTGCCGGGGCGGCATCGGCGGAGGCGCGATGCACGACGATGCCGTTGGCACCCACGAGCACGACACCGCCGCCCGGCAACGGCGCGCCGCCCATGAGGCTGAGGTCGGTGCCGGTGTCCAGCGTGTTCCAGGTGTCGCCGAGATCTCTGGTCTCGAACGCGTTGCCGCGCATGCCGAAGGCGATCAGGTGGTCGCCCTCGTAGGCGATGGCGCCGAACATCGAACCCGGATACGGAAGCTGCAGCCGCTCCCAGGTGGCGCCGTCGTCGCGCGAACGGAATGCCGCACCGCGCTCGGCGACGATGAAGAGCGCGCCGCTGCCGGTGCGCACGATGCCGTTGAAGTGCGGATCGGATTCCTCGTCCAGCACGAGTTCGTCGCTGGAGATCGTCCAGCTTTCCTCGTCGTAGGCGTCGCCTTCGTCGGTGTCGGTGTCGGTGTCAGTGTCGGCGTCGGCATCGGCGTCGGCGGCATCCGGCGCGGCATCGGCGACGGCGCCGGTGACGTCGACGCGACGCCACGTGGCCCCGCCGTCGTCGGTGCGCAGCATCAGGCTGTAGGCGCCGACGGCGATGGCGCGCTGCGCGTCCAACATCAGCACGTCGAGCAGCGGCACGCCCTGGCGCGGATCGAACTCTTCGTCGTCGGCCGGCGGGCGCTGCACGTCGATGCGCTGCACCGTCCAGGCAAGACCACCGTCCGCGCTGTGCAGGATGACGCCGTCGTGCCCGACCGCCCACGCGGTCTTGCCGCCCGCGGCCACGGCCGTCAGGGTGGCGCGCGTCGGCACGTCGGCCACCTGGCGCCAGTCGCTGCGCGACTCGGACACGAGGATCTGGCCGCGTTCGCCGACGGCGATGGCGCGCGAGTCGCTTTCGGCGATGTCGAGGATGAGGGCCTGCGTGGCGGCGTTGGGCATGAGTTCGCTGCGCAGCGCGGCCACCGGATCGGTGGTGGCCGCCGGTGCGGCGGGCGGCGGCGCGGTGTCCGCGGCGGGCGGTGTGGCATCGACCGCCGGATCGGGTGTGGCCTCTGGCGCGGCGTCGACGGCCGGATCGGACGCGACCTTCGATGGGTCGGCCGGATCGGGCGAGGGCGACGGCTGCTGCGCGCCGACGGCCACGGTTGCACCGCACAGCGCGATGGCGACGAGCCAGCCTGCGGTCGACTGCTTCACATTCATGTCCCCCTCCGTCCGACGCGGTGCCGGATGCGTGCCCGGACCGATGTTCCAGTGTGTATCGAGACTAGCAGTATTCGCGACACCTGCGCCGCGCTGCTGCGCACCACGGGTGCAACATGGCGGTTCGTCAGGCCCCGAAACGCCGCCAGCCGCGCCTTTCGGCCGCGGCTGGCGGGGTGTCACGGTTCCATCGGTGCGGTCGCGTCGCGGCACCGGTTTGGTGTGCGACATGTCTCTCGTGCTGCACGTCCTCCGCCCGGCACGTGACACGTGTCGCATGTCCTGCGGTCGATGCGCACGCCGCGCGTGCTTCACACCCTCCGATCAGCGCACGCCGCGCGTGCGCAGGGCCTGCGGAGTGAAGTTCTCCAGCGACGACTGGTACGAGAAGTCCGGCGCCTGATCCTGATTGTCGACACCGGTCGCGAGGTAGCGACCGCTCAACAGGTCGTGGTGGTTTTCCATCGTGGTCCAGAACACCGGCACCTCGTAGTACGTGATCGACGGCGCTTCGGAGTAGCGCCACAGCGCGCCCTGGCCGTTGTAGTGGTCCATGATCAGGATCTGCCAGCTGTCCTCGTCCACGTAGAAGGTGCGGCGCGAGTTGATGTGGCGCTTGCCGGGCTTGAGCGTGGCGTCCACCACCCACACGCGGTGCAGTTCGTAGCGCAGGTAGTCCGGATCGATGTGGCCCGGCTTGATCATGTCCGAGACCTTGGACTTGTCGCTGTGCGCCTTGTAGGAGTTGTACGGGACGTACATGTCCTTCTTGCCCACGAGCTTGAAGTCGAAGCGGTCGAGCGCGCCGTTGTACATGTCGGTCATGTCGGACGTGCGCAGGCCGTCGGCGGCGGTGCCGGGGTTGTCGTAGGCCACGTTCGGCGCGCGGCGCACGCGGCGCTGGCCCGGGTTGTAGACCCACGCCTGGCGCGGCTGCACGGCCTGGTTGAGGCTTTCGTGCACCAGCAGCACCTGGCCGGCGAGACGCGCCGGGCTTTCCACCGACTGGTAGAAGTACAGCAGCATGTTGTTGATGTCGGCGATGGTGTTGCCGGGCTTGTAATACAGGCCCATGAATTCCTCGCGGATGCGCACGAGGTTGTACTGGCCACCGGCGGTCACGGGCGCGAGGTTGGTCCAGCGCGCGGCCGAGATGCCCTTGTACTTCATCTTGTGGTTCCAGATGACCTCCGCGCCGGACTGCGGAATCGGGAACGGGATGCCTTCGGCCGCGTCGGTCACGCCGTCGCCGTCGTTGATGAGCTTGGCGGTCGTGGCGTTCTTGATGGTGTATTCGTAGGTCCGCTCCGGGAAAGCCGCCGAACGCCGCGTCGGATAGATGTCCATGCGGAAGCTCGGATACTTCGCGAACATCGCCTGCTGGCCTTCGGTCAGCTTGTCGGCGTGTTCCTTGTAGTTGGCCGGCGTGATCTGCAGCACGGGCTTGTCGGCGGCGAACGGATCCGGATGGAAATCGCCGACCTTGTAACCGGCCGGCGGCGACGTGACGCCGCCGTCCCACGCAGGAATGGTGCCGTCCGCGCTGGCGCCCATCTCGGCGCCCAGGGCGGTCAGTTCCTTGCCGAGCTTGGCGGCCTGGTCCGCACCGACGGCCGCGATGGCGCCGGTGCCGAACGTCAGGCCGGCGCAGACGGCCAGGACCTTCAACGAATGGTTTTTCATGCAGTTCTCTCCCTGTGCGGTCAGAACGAATACTTGGCCGCGAACGAAACGAAGTCGCGGTCGTGGATCTGGTTGTAGGGCTTGGCGCCGGTGAACAGCGTGTAGCTCAGATCGAACGACCATTCATTCAGGTACAAGGCTTCGACGCCGATCGTCGCGGACTTGCGGCCTTCGAGGAAGTTGCCGCCCGGACCCGGGGTGATGCCGTTGACGTCGTGGTTGAACGCGATGCGCGGCGAGAGGTTGATCGAGCCGCCGAAGACGTTGTTGTAGTCCGCGCGCATCGCCACGCGATAGCCCCAGCTGAATGCGGTCGGAAATCCGCCCGTCAGCGTCTGCGGGTTGCGCAGATTACCGCTGTCGATGGCCGGGCCGCCGCCGGTGTCGGTGCCTTCGCCCTCGTAGCGCAGGATGCTCTGGTCCGGGAGATCGAGCACCTTGGTGGCGCCGATCTCGCCGACGAGCGCGATCTGCTCGGCACCGAGGAAATTGCCCGGTCCGAACGCCTTGGTGAAAGTCGACTGGATTTGGCTGACCTCGTGCGCTTCCCAGCCCTTGACGTATTCGCCCGGACCGTAACTGCCGAGCTGGCTCACGAACCGCAGGCCCGGCTGCGGAATCACGGCATTGAGCGGCGACAGGCCGGCGAACAGCAACTCGACGTCGTCGATCTGCAACGGCATGTTGTCGCGATAGCTGATCTCGCCCTGGAACGCGACGCCACCGGGCAACGAGCTGTTCCACGACAGGCCGAACAGGTCGATGCCTTCGGGATACTCGAGGAAATAGCGTCCCGAGTTGGCATTGGTGTTGGTGACCGCGATGCCCGACAGCACCGGCACGCGGCTGTGGTACTTGAGGTAGTACAAGCCGAATTCGGTGCCGTTCAGCGCGTCGGAGAAATAGCGCAGCGCAGCGCCGTACTGGCCGCTGTCCTTGGCATTGCGGTTGGGCGCGCGCGGGAACGCCGCGGCACAGCCGGCGCCGACGAGCTGTGCCTGCACGGCCGGCGGATAGGCGCTGTAATCCCGGTCGCTGTTCGCAAAACCGGCGGGACCGGACTGGCAAACGCTGTAGAACAGATCCGGGTTGTTGACCGGCTGCGGCACGGTGCCGAAGTTCAGCATCACGTAGTTGCCGCCGGGCGAGGCGAAGTCGTTGGCGCTGAAATACGTGCCCGAGGCGTCGATTTCGATTTCCTCGAACTCGAACAGGTACAGCGCTTCGAGCGAGAGATTGTCGGTCAGGCTGAAGCTCGTCCAGAGCGAATCGACCGGCAGGAACGCCTCCTTCAATTCGGCGCCGGCGACGCGCAGCGCCGACAGATCCACCGGGTTGATCACGTTGATGCCGTTCTGGATGAAGGTACCTTCGCCCCAGCTCACCACCTGGCGACCGAGACGCACGCTGCCCTGGCCGGTTTCGCCATAGCTGAAGTTGTGGAACACGAACGCGTCGAGCAGGCGGAAGCGCTCGCCGATCAGGTCCTTGGCCGTTTCCGACAGGTCGTTGCGGTCGGCGTTCTCGAAATCGTAGAAGTACGTGGCGCGGGCAAACGCACCCGAATCGCGCCAGTTCAGCGACAGCTCGCTGGTGATCTTTGCGGCGTTGGAGATGAGGTCGCCATCGTCGTACTTGAGATTGCCGTCGTCGCGGTTGGCCGAGAAACGACCGCGGGCCTGCAGCTGCAACTGCTGCGCGCCGAGGTAGTCGCCCGCAGCGGTCAGCGCGGCGATCTGCGACACGATGGTCGGATCGAAATGGGACTTGGCGATGAGATTGTCGTCGCGTTCCTGCACGCGCATCGAGGCGCCATAGGACAGCGTGGTGTTGAACGAGCCGCTGAAGTCGCCTTCGCCGAACTCGATGGCGGAAGCCGACTGCGCGGTCAGCGCGAGTGCGCCGACCACGGCCAGCGCCAGCGGCGCGCGCACCGCGCGGCGAGGTCCGGACACGCGGGAAGTCTGAATCGTGCGTTTCATGGGATGCGTTCCTTGGATTCTGGCTTACTGCGTGCGGATGACGGACGGGTCGGACACGACGACCGCGGCGCCGTCGGAGACGAGGAAGCTCGCCATTTCGCCCTGCATTTCGATCGTCGCGGCCAGCGATGCGGCCGGGCTGAGAAGCGAACCGTGATCGCCTTCGATGAAACGCGTCACGCCGCGGATGCCGTCGGGATCCTCGACCGTCGCGTCGATCGGCGTCAGTCCGAGCGCGCGGATCAGCGGCTCGGTGCCCGAGAGCGGAGCACCGGCGACGCTGTTCGGAATCACCTGGTCCGGCAGCACGCCAGCGCCGTCGCCGACGACTTCGTGCAGCAGGATCGCGTTCTGCGCCGACGCGAAGCCGTAGTTGACCGGATCGGCGGAATCGATCACCTGCTGCGTCGCCACCATGAACCGATCGTAGTCCGGCGTGCCGGCCTGCACGCCCGCCGCAGCGAGGCCGGCGCGGATGCGCGGTCCGAACGTGGGCGACGCATCGAGCATGCGCGCGATGCCGCCGCCCGGCACCGAGAGCACGCCGGTGTTGACGTTCGGCTCCAGCGCAAGGAACGAGGTGCCGGCGATGGCGCCGAGCGACTGGCCGACGAATTCGATGCGCGAGCTGTCGAAGTCGCCGGTGCCGTTGCCGTCGATGTCCATCGACGGAATGCTCGCGGTCAGCACGAACAGGTCCGCGATGCCCTGGCGCAGATTGTCGCGCGAGGTCAGCAGCGAACTGAGGTTGATGAAGTGCGCGCCGGAGGTATCGACGCGACCGTCCGGACCGGGCGCGCCGGTGTCGTTGTCGACGTAATCCACATCGAAGGTGCGCTCCTGCGCGATGTCGGCGAACGGGGTCCGCTCGTTGTAGAACGGGCTGGTGAATTCACCAGGAAGCAGTCCGTGCAGCGGCAGGTCGATCGCGACCACGGCAAAGCCCTGCGCAGCGGCCGTGCCGGAGATCGCGAGTGCGTCGAGGCGGCTGCGCGTGATGCCGTGCTGGTAGATCACGATCGGCCAGCCGCTCGCCGGCATCGTGCGGCCCGATGCCGCGTTCGGTACCGTCATCACCACGGGCACGGTGACGTTGGTCGTGGCCACGGGAATCGGGTTGGCGAAGGTGATGTTGGTCGAGGTCGGGTTCAGCCCGAGCCCGTTGAACGGCGCAACGTACGCACCCGGTGCGGCCTTCCAGAAGCCGGTCAGCGGGCCGGTCGGATTCTCGGCCGACGGTGCGGTCAGGTAGTACGGCAGCGTGATGGTGCCGATGTAGATGTCGGCGATCGGCGGCAGGTTGGCGACCGCGATGGTCTGGCCGCTGTTGGCGAGCAGGGTTGCGCCGGGCTGCGTGATCGAGCGCACCGCCTGCAGCACCGGCGTGATGCTCTGCGTGGTGAACACCCACGACACCACCACGTCGTCGCGCGCGATGCCGGCGCTGCCGGCCGCGGCGAGCTGCGAGTTGGTCAGCTGGCGCAGCGGTTCGAGCGAGCACGCCGTGGCGTTGGGCAGCAGCGGCTCCTGGCTGACGCCGTTGACGCACAGCGGCGTCGGGCGCTTGGACAGGAAGTAGGTCTGGTCGGGCGTGGCGTCGTTGCCGTTGGCGTCGCGGATGCGGTCGGTCAGCACCACGAGATAGGACGTGAGCTGCTTGAGCGGCGCGGTCGGCACGATCGCCAGCGTGCGCCCGGTCGCGTCGCTCGGTGCGAGCGCGGCGACGAATTCGGTGCCGCCGGCCAGTTCGCGGACGATGCCCGTGACGCCGCCGCCGGGCCCGGTCAGCGACACTTCGAACACGCGGATCGACTGGCCCGGCAACAGCGAGGCGGGATCGGGGCGGGCGTTGAACGCCGTCGACCACGGCGCCGTGGTGCTCCATCCGTCGAGCGTGCTGATCGCGACGGTGGGATCGGAGAAGTTGTTCGGATTGGCGACCGGCGGATTGAGCGTGAGATCCGTGGTGCCGGACAGCAGCAGGTTGTTCGGCAGCGGGATCGTCGACGTGGTCGGATCGAACCGCGCGGTGAGCACGCCGTTGACCGGCGAGCCGTTGTTGTTTTCGGCCGGCGGCGTCGGTGCCGCCCGGTCGCTGTTACTGGAACCGCCGCACGCCGCCAGCAACAGCGACGACAACGCCAACGTCAAGCTCAGTCGGGCCTGCATGATCTTTATCCTTGATGAATCGGGGTCGCAACGCGCCGTCATCATAGGTAGGCGGCGCGCGGATTGGCAATGCTGTGCCGTATGGAAAAAGCGGCACTTATTCTGCTGCGCCGCAGCATTCCCGGTCGTGCACCGCGGCCTCGAACATGCCGGCCTCCGGCACGAACGGACGCGGCACGATGCCCAGATCGCGCACCGCATCGCTGCCGTCGAACACAAGATCGCTGCGCAGGCGCTGCAGTACGCCGGGACCGGCATCGCGCAGCTTGCCCACGCGCCGCGCGCTCGCGAGTGCGATCCGCAACACACTGTCGGGCACCCGCATCAATCGTGGCGGCGGCACCAGGCACGCCAATGTGCGGCGCACCATTTCGTCGTAGCGCAGCGTTTCTCCGCCCGGAAAATCGTAGGCACGGTTTGCTGCAGCCGATACCAACGCCGCCTGAAAGCACGCTGCGGCGAGGTCGTGTGCGTGCACCGGCTGGCGCAGCCCCGTTGCGCCGCGCGCGAGCGCGAACAGTCCGAATCGCCGCGCGAGCGTGGCGATTCGCGTCAGGCTGCGATCGCGCCCGACACCGTAGACAAGGGTCGGGCGCAGCAGGGTCCACGTGATCCCGCGCTCGGCACATACCGTGGCGAGGCGCGTTTCGAGCGCTGCGAGGCGCTGTGCGAGATCGCGTTCGCGCGCATCGATCGAGTCGCGCTTGGTGGTGGCACTGGTGGAACCGAACGCCACCACGCGGCGCGGCGCGGCCGGCACGCGCTCGAGCCAGCGCAGAAAGCCGTCGAGCGGGCCGAGACTGAAGACCAGATCTTCTTCCTGCGGCGGATCCGCGCTGCCGAACAGGTCGAACCGCTGCCATCGCAATGCCGGATGCGGCGATGCGGGCGTGTCGCCGCGCGTGATCGCACGCACCCGCAGGCCGTGCGCCAGCAGCCGCGGAAGCAGGCCGACGCCGATCTGTCCGCGCGCGCCGAACACGAGCGCGCTGCGGTTCATGCCGCGCGTTCGGGTCGCGGCAGCGTGCGTTGCAGCCAGAGCAGGCCGATGATCGCCGCCGCGATGGAGCCGGCGAGGATGCCGATGCGATTGGTGAGGGCGTATTCGCTGCCCGGCGCGAACGCGAGCGAGCCGATGAACAGGCTCATCGTGAACCCGATGCCGCACAGCACCGACATGCCGAACAGCGCGGCCCAGCCGCAGCCCTCGGGCTTGGGCGACCAGCCCATGCCGATGGCGATCGCGGCTGCGCCGAACACGCCGATGGGCTTGCCCAGCAGCAGGCCGAGCGCAACGCCGAGCGGCACTGCCTGCAGCGCGTCGCCCCAGGTCATGTCGCCCAGATACAGGCCGGCGTTGGCGAACGCGAACACCGGCATGATGGCGAACGCCACCCACGGATGCAGCGCATGTTCGAGCGAGGCGAGCGGCCGCACCTCGGGATTGTCCGGATGCCGCAGCGGAATCATCAGGCCGGTGGCGACGCCGGCGAGCGTGGCATGCACGCCGGATTTGAGCACGAACACCCACATCACCAGACCCACCAGCAGGTAGGCCGGCACGCGCATCACCCGCATGCGGTTCATCGCGAACAGCACCACGAGCGAGACCACCGCGCCGCCGAGCGCGAGCAGCGACAGCTTGCCGCCGTAGAACAGCGCGATGATGACGATGGCGCCGAGATCGTCGATCACCGCAATGGCCGACAGCAGCACCTTCAGCGCGATCGGCACGCGCGAACCGAGCAGCGACAGGATCCCGAGCGCGAACGCGATGTCGGTGGCGGCCGGAATCGCCCAGCCATGCAGCGCGGTGCGGCTGTCGTGATTGAAGGCGATGTAGATCAGCGCCGGCACCAGCATGCCGCCGATCGCGCACACCATCGGCAGCAGCAGCTGGGCGCGGCTCGACAACTGGCCTTCGACCGCCTCGCGCTTGATCTCCAGCGCCACCAGCAGGAAGAAGATCGCCATCAGAAAGTCGTTGATCCACAGCAGCAGCGGCTTGGCGATGTCGAGTTCGCCCACGCGCACCTGCACCGGCACTTCGAGCAGCGCGACGTAGAAATCGCGCAGCGAACTGTTGGCGAGCAGCATCGCGATGATGGCCGCCACCACCAGCACGATGCCGCCTGCGGCCTGCAGCCGGAAGAATTCGCCCAGCGCGCTGATCGCGCGTGCGGGCAGCCGGGTCAACGCCTTTGCCATCGCTGGAATGCCTGCTGCGGGGGCGTCACAGTATAGGTGCAGGCGCCGCGGGTGCGGCCACGGACGCGTCCGCGAATCCCAGTCGCTGCCAGACGCCGAGCACGGCGAGGCGTGCGGCCGCGACGTCGTCGCTCTCCGGCACGATGCGCGCACGGCCGTCCAGGGTGCATGCGAGCGAGCGCGCCAGCAGCGCGGCATGCGCCCGCTGCAGCGCAGCGGCGTCCTCCGCCGCGATCCAGCCGATGCCGGCGAGCGCGGCGATCAGCTCGGGCGTGCGCGTGGTCTCGCACAGCGCGCGATGCGACGCGGCGTGCATCAGCACGCCGGCCTGGAGCAGGAATTCCACGTCGACCAAGCCGCCGCTGCCCTGCTTGAGATCGAAGCCGGCGCTGCCGCTGCGGTCGAGTTCGTCGCGCATGCGCTGGCGCATCTTCGCAACGTCCGCACGCACCTGCGCCGGATCGCGCGCGCGCCGCAGCGTGTCCTCGCGGATGCGCGCGAACGCGTCCGCCACCTGCGCATCGCCGGCCACGCAGCGCGCCCGCACCAGGGCCTGCTGCTCCCAGGTCCACGCCCGTTCGCGCTGGTACTCCGCGAAGCTCGACAGGGTGGAGACGAGCAGGCCTTTGGCACCGTCGGGACGCAGGCGCAGGTCCGCGTCGTACAGCCGGCCCGCGGGCGTGGGCATCTGCAGCAGCGCGATCGTCTTCTGCACCACGCGGGCGTGGTAGCGGGCCGCGTCGAGCGGACGCGCGCCGTCGCTTTCGCGCTCGGCGTCGCCGGCGTCGTAGAGGAAGACCAGGTCCAGGTCGGAACCGAAGCCCAGCTCCTTGCCGCCGAAGCTGCCGTACGCGATCGCGGCCAGACCGCCGCCGGGCAGGCGGCCGTGCTGGCGCGCAAGATCCTCGACCGCCGCCGGCAGCACCGCACCGATCACCGCCTCCGCAAGGAAGGCGAGCTGGCGCGCGCTTTCCTGCGCCGACTGCCGATCGATGAGCGTGGCGCGCGCGATGCGGAACGCGAAGCTCTGGCGGAATTCGTTGAGCGCCACCAGGCGGGTCTCGATGTCGTCGGTCGCTGCCGCCGCCAGCACGGCCTGCAATGCCGCGCCGACCTCGGCGCGCGTCGGCGGCGTGGCGTCGGCACGCACGTCGAGCAGATCGTCGAGCAGCAACGGATGCGCACACACGCGCTCGGCCATCCACGCGCTCGCCGACATCACCTCGACCAGACGCGCGAGCGCGCCGGGCTGCTCGTCGAGCAGCGCCAGGTAACTGGAACGCCGCAGTACCGCCTGCACCAGCGCGAGCGCGCGCCCGGCGGCGATGCCGGGCGCGCGGCTGCGTGCGGCCGCGCCGAGCAGCGCCGGCAGCACGCGATCCAGCCGCGCACGCGTGCGGGCCGACAGCGATCGCAGCAACGGCAGGCGCGCGAACTCGAGCAGTTGCGCATGCAGCGCGTTGGCGTCGGCGAAGCCGGCCTCGGCCAGCGGCGCGGCGTCGCTGCGCTTGATGTCGCGCCAGTAGGCGGCCAGCGCCTCGCCGCCGGCACGCGGCCCGGTGCGCGCCTCGAACACGCGCTCGAACTCGCGCGCCACACCGTGACGATGCTGGTCCAGTTCGTCCTGCAGCGCGTCCCAATGCGGATAGCCGAGCCCGAACGCGAGCCGCGCGCGGTCCTCCGCCGCGTCCGGCACCGCGTGGGTCTGCTCCTCGCGCAGCATCTGCACGCGATTCTCGAGCCGCCGCAGGAAGCGATACGCCGCGACCAGCACGTCGGCGTTGTGCTCGGGAACGTACCCGCGCGCGCGCAGCGCCGCCAGCGCCGGCAGCAGGCCGCGCTGGCGCAGCGCCGGCTCGCGGCCGCCGCGGATGAGCTGCTGCAGCTGGACGATGAACTCGATCTCGCGGATGCCGCCGCGGCCGAGCTTGAGATGCCCTTCCAGCTCGCGCCGTGCCACATCGGCCTCGATCATCGCCTTCATCTCGCGCAGGCCTTCGAACGCGCCGTAGTCCAGATAGCGCCGGTACACGAACGGCCGCAGCGCCTCGAGCAGACGCTCGCCCTGCACCGTGTCGCCGGCGATCGGGCGGGCCTTGATCCAGGCGTAGCGTTCCCAGTCGCGCCCTTCGCGCTGGAAGTACTGCTCCATCGCGGCGAACGACAGCGCCAGCCGCCCGACCTGCCCGAACGGGCGCAGCCGCATGTCGACGCGGTAGGCAAAGCCGTCCGCATCGATGTCGCCGAGCAGCTGGATCAGGCGCTGACCCACGCGCTGGAAATACGCGCCGTTGTCGAGCGGACGCGCACCGTCGCTGCTGCCGCCGTCCGGATACGCGAACACCAGATCGATGTCGGAGGAAAAGTTGAGCTCGGCGCCGCCCTGCTTGCCGAGCCCGAACACCACCAGCGACTGCGCGGCGCCGGCCGCGTCGCGCGCGATGCCGTGGCGCGCCGCGAGGGCGCCGTGCGCGGCGTCGAGCGCGACCGCGGTGCAGGTGTCGGCCAGCGCCGAGGTGCGTGCGAGGGTCTGTTCGACACTGTCGAGGCCATTCACGTCGCGCCACACGAAGCGCAGGCTCTCGGCATGGCGGTAGCGCCGCAGCAGCATCGGCCACTGCGGCTCGTCGTCGGCGCGCAGCACGGGCACCGCGGGCGCACGATCGAGCGCGTCGAGCAGCTCCGGCGTGCGGCACAGTCGGTCGAGCGCGTAGTCGCTCGCCAGCAGCAGGCGGTGCAGCGCGGTGGCGGTGGCGGCGTCGCGCGTGATCCGCGCGACGCGCTCCGGCGCGACGGCGTGCAGCCGGTCGAGACTGCGGTCGAGCACGCTGCGCAGGATGTCGGGCACGATCATGCGGCCATTGTGGCAGAGGCCGCGCCGACGCCCCGCCCGCACCTATGCCGCTGCGCGGCGGGGTCGGCTCATTCGAATCCGTCCGCGAACAGCGTGCCGCTGCTTGCCGAGAAGAAGCGGTACAGACGGCCGTTGCCGAAACCCGCCACGTAGAGGTTGCCGTCGCTGTCCTCACCGAAGCCGGCGATGCTGGTTGCGATGCCGTCGCCGCCGTCGAGCGTGCGCCACACGTCCACGCTGCCGACCGGCGGATCCCAGTCGACGCCGTCGTTGCGCGCAAAGAAGATCTCCCGGCTGCAGTAGTCGGCGCTGATGTACATGCCCACGAGTCCGGCGATCGGTCCGCGATAGCGATAGCCGCCGGAGATCGAGCAGCGGCCCTCATCGTGGCCGTAGACCTGGAACGGAAAGGTCACCGCGTCCTCGTCGAGGGTGGCGCAGGGACCCGTGCCGTTGAACGCGTCCACGCCTTCGAAGCAGCGCCAGCCGAGATTGTGGCCGAGTTCGCCCGCCGGAATGCGCGTGGTCTCCTCCCAGCTTCCCTGACCGACGTCGGAGATGTAGAGATCGCCGTTGGCGCGGTCGAAACTCATGCGCCACGGGTTGCGCATGCCCACGTGCGCGATCTCGTCGCAGGTGTCTGTCGAACCGACGTACGGGTTGTCCGGCGGAATGCGGTAGCCGGCCTGCGCACCTTCGGTCGCGGCGCACATCTCGGCCGATGCGCTGGCCGTGGTCTGCGTGGGATCGATGCGCAGGATCTTGCCGAGCAGGTAGTAGTTGGTGCCGCCGCCGGGGCTGCAGCTGGACGGGTCGTTGTCGATCGGCTTTTTCCACAGGCACTGCGCGAAGCCGTTCGGATCGTTCTGGATGCCGCCGTCGCCGCTCGACCAGTACAGGTAGCCGTCCGGGCCGAAGGCGATGTCGCCGCCGTTGTGGTTGCCGGCCATGTCGGGAATGCGGATCACCTCGCGCCGGCTCGCAAGATCGACGACGTCGGGGTCGCCGGCGCTGGTGGCGAACTCGGCGATGGCCTGCGGATTGCCCGCATCGGGGCTGGTGTAGCTGACGTAGAAGCGGCGTTCGGCGACGCCGTCGTAGTCCGGGTGGAAGGCAAGGCCCAGCAGGCCGCTTTCGCTGCTGGTATTGACCGCGATGGTGAGGAAGGGCACCGGCGTCGCGCCGACGATGCGCTGCACCGTCCCGCCCTTCTGCACCACGAACAGGCGACCGTCGGGCGCGTGCCGCACCGCGAGCGGCGAGCTCAGGCCGGCGGCCACTTCCTGCAGCGTGAGATCGGCCGGCGGGGTCTGCGCGAGGCCGGCGGCGGACCAGGCCAGAAGCGGAAGGACGAGGGCACACGCACGTCGGGTCATCGCATCGCGCCTCTGGCATGGGGAAGGTCGACCTTACCCCGAGGCCGCGAACCTGCGGTGAACCGCGGACACCGCCGGTCGGCGCGTTGCGCCCGGCCGGACGACGGCGCGGCGCCGGTTCAGGCGTCGTTGCCGCCGGTGCCGCGCGGTCGGCGGTGCGTTATGGTGCGGCCTCCGTCCCGCTGGAGCCCGCCATGATCCGTGTCCTCGTGCTGCTGCTTGCGCTGGCGATGCCCGCGGTGTCGTGGATGGCGCAGGCAGGCTGGTTCGGCAGCGACATCGGCAGCGTATCGAACCGCGATCCGTCGCTGATCGTCGCGGCCGGCTATGCCTTTTCGATCTGGGGCCTGATCTTTGCGCTGAGCATCGGCTACGGCGTCTGGCAGGTGCTGCCGGCGCGCCGCGGCGATGCGCTGACGCGGCGCCTGGCATGGCCGGTGGCGGGTGTGTTCGCGCTGACGTCGGCCTGGATGATCGTGTTTCCGAACGAGATCTTCTGGCTCGCGCTGCTGATCCTGTGGACCTCGCTCGCGCTGCTGCTGGCGATCGTGTGGCGCATCGCGCCGCCGCCGCGCCGGTTGCGCGGGATGGAGGTGCTGCTGGTGCGCTGGACCTTCCTGATCTTCTGCGCGTGGGTGGCGCTGGCGAGCGTTCTCAACCTCGCGCAGACGCTGCTCGCCTACCGCATCGATCCGGGCGTGGCCCCGGTGGTGTGGAGCGTCGCCCTGCTCGTGCTGGCGGCCGTGCTGCTGCTGGCGATCAACCGGCGCGTGCGCGGCGACATCGTGTTCACCGCCACCGCGTGGTGGGCGCTGATCGGCATCTGGGTGAAGCAGTCGGCGAGCGCGGCGCCCGGCGCGCACGTGACGGCATGGACCGCGCTGGCCATTGCCGCGGTGCTGCTGGTGCACACGCTGTGGCTGCGGTTCCGCGCGCGGGCGGCGTGATCGCAACAGCCCGATGGAATCGCTGGCGCTCGCGCTGATCGGATTCTCGCTGGGCGCGGCAGCGCTGCTGCTGGTGGCGCAGTTCGCGGTGTACCGCGCGGCGGAGCTGCGGTGGACCACGCGCGCGGCCGGCGCGCTGCTGCTATCGGGCCTGGCCGCGCTGCAGGCCGCGCACGGTGCGGAACTGCTGGCCGATGCGGTGCCGGCCCTGCTGCAGCGGACGGACTACCTGGCGTTGCTGTTCATCGTCGCGGCGGCATTCCACCTGTTCTTCCACGGCGCGCTGCAGCCGGCGGCGGCGTCGCCGGCGTGGCTGCTGTGGTTCGCGCCGGCGCTGGCGGTGCCGTGGCTCGACCCGCGCGTGGCGCTGCCGCTGTCGTTTGCATTCGGTGCGGGGTTCGCGCTGCGCCTGGCGCAGCTGGTGTATCGCCTGCGTGCGCAGCGGCGGCGTTTTGCGCTGGAGCTCGTCGCCTTCGCAGCGTTCGCGGCGATGGCGGTGCTGGTGCTGGCGCTCGGCCTGCTGGCGCCGCTGATTGCCCCGCGGGCATTCGTGCTGGCGTACTCGATCCTCATCGGCCTGTCGCTGTGGCTGGCGCTGCTGGTGTTGCTGCGGTATCCGGACGTGGCCGGCCGCGCCGCCGATGCAGTGCGCGCGGCGTACGCGGTGTCCACGCTCACGCGCGTGGACCGCACCCAGGCGCTGGAGCGGCTGCGGCGCGCGATGGACGAGGATCGCCTCTACACCGACGAGAACCTGAGCCTCGCCAGCCTCGCCGCCGCGCTGGATCTCACGCCGCACCAGCTCTCGGAGCTGATCAATACCGGTCTGGGCATCGGCTTCTCGCGCTACCTGCGCGAGCAGCGCGTCGCCGCGGCGCAGCGCATGTTGCGCGAGGAGCCGCATGCCTCGGTGCTGTCGGTGGGCCTCGCGGTGGGTTTCACGTCGCAGTCGAATTTCTACGTCGCGTTCCGCGAGATCACCGGCGAGGTGCCGGGTCGCTACCGCAAGCAGGCGCTGCGCGGCGACACCTAGACCGGGCTCGCACACCGGTCGGCCAACGCAAAACGCGCGCTGAACGCGCGTCGCGATGCCTTCGAATCTGCATCCGCACGCGCACCGCCCGCGTAGCTTCACAGGACGTCGCGGCCCGGCGTCGCCGACCAACGCTTTCGATCCCGCATGCGGTCCTGCCGCGTCGACGGCGAAGGTTTGTCCGGAGCGTTGTCCGGCGTGGCGTACGGGTCGCGGATCCTGCACCGATGCACGGAGATTTCCGGCAGGGAGCGTCGTCACGCACGCAGGGCCACGCGCGCTGCGTGTTCCATCCTCAACCAGAGCGGGCCGTGCCCGACACCAACAACAACGAGGGAGAAAGACCCATGAAGAGGACCGCCACCTATCTCGCCGTCGCAGCGCTGCTGCTGCCGACCCTGGCCCTTGCCGACGCCCGCGTGCGCGTGGTGCACGCCGCGCCGTTCGCCGATTCGCTCGACGGCACCTCGGTGACCGTGCGCGTCAACGGTGCCGACACGCTGACCAACGTGGAATTCGGCGACTTCACCGACTACCTCGATCTCCCGCCCGGGGACTACACCCTCGACGTGCTGCCGACGGGCACCACCACGGTGGCGATGACCGCCGACGTGACGCTCGCCGACAACACCGACTACACCGTGTTCGCGACCGGCAACGGCACGCTGCAACCGCTGGCGCTGCAGGCCGTGGTGGACGACAACACCGCGCCGGCCGCCGGCAACCTCAAGCTGCGCGTGGTGCACGCCGCGCCGTTCGCCGATTCGACCGACGGCACGCGCGTGTCGGTGCGCACCGACATCGGCGCGGTCGTCGGCGGGCTGGCGGATGTGCCGTTCTTCGCGGCCAGTCCGTACCTGGAGATCCCGGCCGGCAACTACGATCTGAAGGTCGCGACGCCGGACGGCTCGGCCAACCTGATCGATGCGACGCCGGTGGATCTGCCGGCCGGCGCGATCCTCGACGTGGTCGCCGTCGGCGACGGCGTCAACCAGCCGCTCGGTTTCCTCGCCCTGCCGCTCGGCCCGCTCGCCACCGAAACACCGGTGGACGGCAGCGCGTCCGGCCACTGGTATGTCCCGGGCCTCACCACCACCGGCCTCGCGTTCAGTCCGATGCCGCAGCAGAACCGCCTGGTCGGCAGCTGGTACGGCTGGACCGCGGACGGCGAGCAGGTCTACTACAGCCTCGACTCGGCCGGCTCGCTGTCGGGCGACGGCGAAGCCAACGGCGGCTTCGACGGCGAGTCCGCGGTGTTCACGGTCAATGCGCTGAGCGGCGGGTCGTTCCTGAGCGAGGACGACGTCACCGCGACGCCCGTCGGCACGCTGACGGTCGACTTCGCCGACTGCCGCACCGCGGCCGCCACGTACGCGTTCGAGGACGGCCCGACCGGCGACTTCGACCTGGTCAACATCACTCCGCTGCCGGGCTGCGCGCCGTCCGCCGAGTGACGCCGCCGCCCCGCTGAACCCGCGCGGCCCGGGCCTGTCCCGGGCCGCGTGCGTTTCCGATGCCGGAATGGGCATTCCGGAAATTCGCAGGCTGTTGTTTCCACGGAGTTTTCCGCGGCGCGACCGAGCCTGTGTTCCGGCCTGATCGAAACGGAAGCGCGCACCGCAGCGCCACGGCCAACTTGCCCCCGTCGTCCATCCACGGGAGTGCCGCCATGCCGACCATCGCGCCGATCACGGTGTTTTTCGACGGGCTGTGCCCGGTATGCCGGCGCGAGGTGGCGCTGTACCGGCGGCTGGCCGCGCCCGGCGCGGTGCGCTGGACCGACATCGCGCAGCCCGCCGCGCTGGACGGCGAAACCTTCGGGCTCGACGCTGCGCTCGCGCTGCTGCACGTGCGCGACGGCGGCGGCGCGCTCCGGATCGGGCTCGACGCGCACCTGCTGCTGTGGGCACGGCTGCCGGGCTGGCGCGTGCTGGCGTGGGTGCTCGTGCGCAACGCACCGCTGCGCCGGGCCGCCGATGCCGGCTACCGCTGGTTCACCGCGCGTCGGCCGGGACTGGTACGGCGGCAGGCGGTGCGTCGTGGATAGGCGGCCGGACATCGCCTGGCGCGACCTGGTGCCGATGCGCACGCGCGACACCGCGCGCGAACTGGTTTTGCCCCTGCCCTGGCTTTGCGCCGCGCTGCTGGCCGCATTCAACGACTGGACCCTGGCCGCGGTGGCCGCGACCTTCGTGCTGTTCATGACCGGGCTGCGCGTCACGCACGGCGCGTTCCACCGCGCGCTGGGGCTGCGCGGGCGCGGCAACGATGCGGTGATGTTCGTGCTCAGCGTGCTGCTCGGCGGCGCGATGCACGCGATCGAATGCACCCACCGGCACCATCACCGCGCCTGCCTGCGCGAGGACGACATCGAAGGCCGCATCGCGCATCTTGGGTTCTGGCGGGCGTTCCTGCACAGCCCGCTGTATCCGCTGCACATCCATCGGTTCGCGCTGCGCCACGGCAGCCGGCGGCAACGGCGCTGGGTGCGGGCCGAGCTCGCCGCGGTCGGCGCGGCACAGCTGCTGGTCTGGGGCGTGTTCGACAGTGCCGCACTGCAGACGATCGCGCTAGCGCTGGTGTTCGCCAACCTGAGCGCGGCGATGGTGGGGATCTGGGCGGTGCATCGCGCCTGCGACGCGGCGCCGTTCGACGCGCGCAGCAGCCGCTCGCGGCTGCTCGATGCGTGTGTGGCCGGGATGTTCCACCACCTCGAACACCATCTGTATCCGGCGGTGCCGACGCGACGGCTGGCGGAACTGGCGCGGCGATTCGATGCGGCGCGGCGGGTGCCTGTGCGGACGGTGCTGGGGGCGATGGTGTGAGGGTGCGCGCGGACGCCGGTGTGTTCGAGGGGTTTACCGCGGGTGTGGCGAGACGCCCGCCCCCTTCCGCCTGCGTTCCGCCGGTGGCAACCGGCGTCACACTTCCCCCGCTGCGCGGGAGAAGGATCGCTTCGCTGGAAGCCGTTGCGCGGATGTGACGCGACTGCCTGTCGTGGGGGAAACGACCACGGCGTTGCGGCGAACGCCAGCCGCCCTGTAAGAAGCGACCTGCCGCGACGTCATGTCCTCGACCACCCGCCGAGGACATAACCATGTCGACGAAGTCGTGCCCCGCTGTTCCTTCTCCCGCAACGCGGGGGAAGGTGCCGAAGGCGGAAGGAGGCGCTCTGCCCACATGACCCCCGCCCGCCGCAGATCCATCGCCATCCCCACCTGCGAAGATGCCGCCACGATGCCCCGATCCGCACCCGCAGACATCGCCACCCTCGCCCGCCTGCACGGCCGCCTCGTGTTCGCCGCCGCCTACCGCGTGCTCGGCGACGCGGCGCAGGCCGAGGACGTGCAGCAGGAGGTCTTCCTGCGCCTGCTCGAAACGCGCGAGGACGATGTGCGGTCGTGGCCGGCGTTTCTCGGCGCGGCCGCCACGCGGCTCGCCATCGACCATGTGCGTCGGCAGCAGCGCTGGCGGCGGCTGGTGCCGCAGTGGCTGCTGCAGGCGCCGCAGTCCGCGCCGGGCGCGGATGCGGCCAGCCTCGATGCCGAACGCGCGACCCGGCTGCGACAGGCATTGGCCCGCCTGAAACCCCGCGAAGCCGAGTGTTTCGCGCTGCGTTTCGTGCAGGGCATGGAGATTCCCGCCATCGCCGCCGCACTCGCCCTCACCGCCAACCACGTCAGCGTGCTGCTGCACCGCGCCACACGCGCGCTCGAACGCCAGCTGCGCGACACACCTGCTCCGGAGACCGCACCGTGAACGACGCCACGCCGATTCTGCCCCCGACCCTCGCGGCACACGCCGACGCCATGGCGCGCCACGGCGCCGATGACGCCCGCATCGATGCCGCACAATCGCGCCTGCTTGCAGCACTGCCCGCTGCCCGGCCGCGGCGCGCATCGTTGCCACGGTTTGCGCTGGCGGCCGCGTCGTTCTGCGCGCTCGCCGTGTTCGGCCTCGCGCTGTTCCTCGGCCAGCAAGGGCCCGCGTTCGCCGCCGTGCAGCAGCGTCTGCGCGACTTCGACACACTGCGCGTGCGGATCGAACAGCGCATCGGCGGCCAATCGCTGCCGAGCTCGACCCTGCAGCTCGACCGCAGCGGCAGCCTGCGCACCGATGTCGGCAACGACGTCAGCGTGGTGGTCGACACGCGCAGCGGCCACGTGCTGACCCTGCTGCACGGCGCGCGCCTGGCGCTGCGCACGCCGCTGCCCGCCGGTCCCGCGCCGCGCACCGAGGACGCGCTGCAATGGCTCGACGCCATCCGCGCCTTCCAGGGCGAGGCGCAGCCGCTCGACGAGGTCCGCCGGGACGACGGCATCGATCTGTACGGCTGGCGCCTGCAGACCCACGGCATGCAGATCGACCTGTGGGCCGACGCCGACGGCGTGCCGCGTTCAATGCAGGTGGGCGGCGCGCAGGATCTGGTGCTCGACTACCGCTTCGCCTTCGACCTGCCGATCGCGCCGGGCCAGCTCTCGGCCGACGTGCCGCCGGGCTACACGCTCGGCGAGGACGACGCCGGCTGACGCACAACGCCGCGCGCTCACGCCGCGCGGCGGCGGAAGTCCATCGTCCAGTTGGTTTCCCAGGTGAGGCCGCCGTCGTCGGAGAAGGCCTGCTCCCAGCGCGGCGTGGCGGGGTCGGTGGCGGTCCAGACGAAACGCACGCGGATCGGGCGGCCGTCGAACACGTCGTCGCCCTCGAACACGCCGATGCCGTCGCGGAATGCACCGTGCACCGGCGGATCCATCACCCCGCGCTGATTGTCGACCCAGTGGATCGCCCAGCACCGTTCCGCGCGGTTGTAGACGCGGATCGCCATGCCGACGTAGCCGGGCAGATGCCCGGAGCGCATCTCCTCCAGATTGCCGAGGCCATCGAGGATGCTGCGGGTGGAGACGGTGGCGTCGAAGATCTCCCAGTCGTCGCAGCCGGCCAGGCGCGCGCACAGGCGGCGGTTGTGCACGGTCCAGTGGCCGAGTTCGAAATCGAAATCGCGCGCGCCGTCGTGCGCGGCGGCGGCGGGGCGAGGGGCGGTGGTCTGCATGGCGGTCTCCGGCGTGCACGCCGGCGCGCCGACCATCGGCCACGCTGCGGGTGCACGGCGCCACTGTCGCAGCGTATCAGGGCAGAATCGGTCCTGATTCGGCGCTAGCATGGCGCCATGTCCGGACCGACCCAGCGCGTGCTCGCGGTGCTCGAACTGCTGCAGGCGCGCGGTCGCATCAGCGGCGCGGATCTCGCGCGCGAGATCGACGTGGACCCGCGCACCGTGCGCCGCTACATCGCGCGGCTGGAGGGACTCGGCATTCCCATCGTCGCCAACCGCGGGCGCGACGGCAGCTACGCGCTGGTGCCCGGGTTCAAGCTGCCGCCGCTGCTGTTCGACGACGACGAGGCACTCGCCCTCGCACTGGGCCTGCGGGCCGTGCGCGCGATGGGCCTGGCCGCCACGGCGCCGGCGGTGGCCAGTGCGCTGGCCAAGCTCGAACGCGTGATGCCCGGCGGCCTGCGCCGGCGCGTGGGTGCGCTCGACGAGACCGTGGCGCTGGAACTCGCGCATCCGGTGGTGGCGGTGGATCACGCGCTGCTGTCCGCGCTCAGCGTGGCCGCGCAGCAACGGCGTCGCGTGCGGCTGGATTACCGCAGTCCGCAGGGCGACACCACCACGCGCCTGTTCGATCCCTACGGCCTGCTGTGGCGCACCGGCCGCTGGTACGCGCTCGGCCACTGCCACCTGCGCCGTGCGGTGCGCTCATTCCGGCTCGATCGCGTGCTTGCCGTTGTCCCCGTGGATGCATCGTTCGCACGGCCCGAGCAGTTCGACGCGCGGGAACACATGAATGCGGCCATCGCCCGGTTGCCGCGCACCCATCCGGTCGACGTGCTGCTGCACACCGATCTGGACACCGCGCGACGCGAGCTGTTCGCAAGCCTCGGCGTGCTCGAACCCGTGCCCGGCGGCGTGCGCCTGCAGGCGCAGGTCGACAGCCTCGACTGGTTTGCCGGCGAGCTGGCGCGACTGCCGTTCGAGGTGACGATTGCAACGCCGCCGGCATTGCGTGACGCGGTGACGGGCGTGGCCGAGCGTTGCCGTCGGATGGCGACGCGGGCGTGACGCAATGCATGTCGAATTTGCGCGCGGCCGTTCGTCGTGCGACAGGAATGGCACGATGCGGCACCATGCGCCCTGTCGTGCCATCCGCAACGGTGCGCCGCACCGTCGGCTTTGCTCACTCCGGAGGACGCATGTACATCGATGGATTCGTGGTTGCGGTTCCCGAAAAGAATCTCGCGGCGTATCGCCGCATGTCGCGCAAGGCCGGCAAGCTCTGGCGCGAACACGGCGCGCTCGACTACGTCGAGGCCGTGGGAGACGACGTGCCTGCGGGCAAGAGCACCTCGTTCGCGAAAAGCGTGAAGCTCAAGCCGGGCGAGGTCGTCGTGTTTGCCTACATCGTCTACGGATCGCGTGTGCAGCGCGACCGCATCAACAAGAAGGTCATGGCCGATCCGCGCCTGGGCGCGGACATGGCCGCCGCAAGCATGCCGTTCGACAGCAAACGCATGATCTTCGGCGGCTTCAAGACCTTCGTCCGAATCTGACCCCATCTGCGTGGAGATGTATCCCATGTTGCGATTGTTCCTGCTTCCGCTCGCCCTCGTCGCCGCCACGGCCGGCGCCGCGCCGGTCACGTACGAGATCGATCCCGCGCACACCTACCCGAGTTTCGAGGCCGACCACCTCGGCGGGCTCTCGGTGTGGCGCGGCAAGTTCAACACCAGCTCGGGCAGCGTCACGCTCGACCGCGAGGCCGGCACCGGCACGGTGCGGATCGAGGTCGACATCGCCAGCATCGACTTCGGCCACGACGAGATGAACGATCACGCGCGCAAGCCGGACCTGTTCGACGCCGCCACGTTCCCCACCGCGACCTACACCGGCACCCTGGCCGGCTTCGCCGACGGCAAGCCGACGCGCGTCGACGGCGAGCTCACCCTGCATGGCGTGACCCGGCCCGTGGTGCTGACGATCCGGTCGTTCAAGTGCATGCCGCATCCGATGCACCAGCGCGAACTGTGCGGCGCCGATGCGTCGACCACGCTCGATCGCGCGGACTTCGGCGTCTCGGCCGGCAAGGACTACGGCTTCGACATGGCGGTGCCGTTGCGCATCCAGGTGGAGGCGGTGGCGGTCGAATGAGCCCATCGGACGGCGCGGCGACACCGCGCCGTCCGCTGGCGTTCAGCGTTCGGCGTCGGTCAGCACGTCGTCGAGCAGGGCCACCGCGGCGTCGCTGTCGGACTGG
Organism: Chiayiivirga flava; assembly: GCF_014202825.1. Lineage (GTDB taxonomy): Bacteria > Pseudomonadota > Gammaproteobacteria > Xanthomonadales > Xanthomonadaceae > Chiayiivirga > Chiayiivirga flava. The sequence continues at coordinate 271,098 of NZ_JACHHP010000002.1, forward strand.
CCGAGCCAGAACATCGCCTTCTTCTTGACCGCGCGCGGCGCGTCGCCGCGCACGAGGCCGATCAGCGCCTCGACGCCGCCCGATTCGAGCTGCGACAAGGCGAACACGGCCTGGTCGCGCACGTGGTCGCTGCGGTCGGTGCGCAGCACGTCGGCGATGTCGGCGGCGGCACGCGTGTCGCCGTGCTGCGCCATCCAGAACAGCGCCTGCGACCGCACCTCGTCGTCGGCGTCGGTGCGCGCAAGGTCGAGCAGTGTGGCGTGCACGTCGATGGCGTCCGACTGCGAGAGGGCGAACACGGCGTGGCGACGGATGCGCACGTCCGCATCGTTGCGCACGATGTCCTCGACGATGGCGGCGCCGTCGCGGCCGCGCGCGACGCCGAGCCAGAAGATCGCGTTCTCGCGTTGCGACGACGGTGCGCCGGCGGCGGCGAGGTCGGCGAGCGTGCGCGTGGCGGAGGGTTCCGCGTGGTAGGCGATGGCGCCAAGCGCATCGTCGGCCGGGCTGCCGTGCTTGCGGCCGCTGCCGGCGCGCGCTTCCACCAGCCCGCGCAGGAACGCGAGGCTGGTGCCGGCATCGATGCCCACCGCCTGCACCGGCGTGGCGCTGCGCACCGGGCACGCGGCGCCGAGTGCGCGCAGCCGGTCGACCGCGCCGTCGGCGAAGCGCACGTACACGGTCAGTTCGTCGCCGGGCTGGCTCGGCGCGTCGCTGTCGGAGATCGTGAAGCCGTTGTCGCGGTCGAGGTCGCAGCTGTTGCGCAACGTGCCGCTGCCGTGATCGTGGCAGCACGGTGCCGCGCGCCCGGCGAGGATCGGCACGCGGTACGACACCCAGCCGTCGCGCGGCGCGCCGGGCAGGTGCGGCGCCGCCGCGAGGGCCTGCGCGGAGAGTCCCAGGCACAGCAGGATCAAACTCGCGAATGCCACTGCGCCGGCGGCGGTCGCGCGCAGCGCGTCGGCGAACGGGGCGTCGCGGCGTGTGATGTTTGACGGGATGGTCCGGATCATTTCAGCGTCTCCTCGATCAGGTCGATCGCAGCGTCGTCGTCCATCAGCGTCAGCATGCGCAGCAGGCGCTTCTTCTCGTCCGCGCTGCCGGCCTTGCGATAGAGGTCCAGCACGGCCTCGCTGTCGCCCGCCACCAGCAGGCCCTGCAGCGCGGCGTCGCGCACGGCGGGAGTCGATGCCTGCGCGTAGAGCGCGAGCAGCGCCTGCGTGCCGCCGGCCACGCCGATGGCCTGGATCGCGTCGATGCGCAGCGCCTCGTCGCCGTTGCCCGCCGCGATCGCCTGCAGCGCCGGCACGTCGCCGGCGATGCCGTAGGCGTGGATCACCGCCTCGCGCACGTCCGGGTCGGTGTCGGTGTCGAAGATCGACTTGAGTTCCGCGGTGGCGTCCATCACGCCGAGCATCTGCACGGCTTCGCGCCGCACGTCGGGGCTGGCGTCGCTGCGTGCGATCTTCAGCACCGTGGCCTTGTCGCCGGCCACCATGAAACCCTGCAGCAGCTGACGGCGCTGCGCGTCGTCGGTGCTCGCCGCGTAGATGCGCTGCAGCGCGGCGCGGGCTTCCGGTTCGCCGCTGATGCCAAGCATCTGCACCGCCTCGCGCCGCAGCGCCGGATCGCCGTCGCCGGTGGCGAGCGCTTCGATGCTCTGCAGCGCGGACGCATCGCCGCTCTGGCTGAGCACGAACAGCGCGCGCTTCTTGACGCGGGTCGAGTAGTTGCCGGCCAGCACCTTCTTCAGCAGCGGCATGGCGCGTTCCGGCGGCGCGGAGATCAGGCCTTCGACCGCGATCTCGGCGAGCGCGTCGGCATCGTCGCCGGCCGCGGCCTGACTCGGCCGTTTGCCGAGTAGCGCATCGGCCTCGCTGCCCCAGCGGCTCTGCGGATATTGCCGGTGGAGGCGTTCGACCGTGCCGCGTGCCGCGCCGTCCTGGCCGGCGCGCGACTGCGCGTAGGCCTGCCAGTAGAGCGCGGCGTCGGCGGCGGCCGGTTCGTCGCGGCGCAGGCGGTCTTCGAGCTCGCGAAAGCGCTTGATCGCGCCGTCCCAGTCGGCGCGCTTGAGCGCGTCGTGGCCTTGCCAGTAGACGGCTTTCGCGTCGCTGTCCTGCGGTGCCATCGCCGCGTCGTTGGCGGCGCCGTGTGCGCCGCCTGCGGCAAACGCCAGCGCGAGCGCGAGGCAGAGGGGGTGGAAGGTGAATCGCATCATGGTGTCCTCGAACGATCAGGTGCGCAGGTTGCGCGTGGCCAGGGCGCCTTCGGTCGCGCGCACCTGGAACAGCAGATCCGACTCGCGCACGTAATCGCGCAGGCCGTCACGCACTTCGATGCCGTCGCCACGCGGCGGGTTAGCCAGTTCGATCAGCACCGGCTCCATCTGGCGCAGGAACTCCGCGAGGCGGGTGTTGCCGGCGCGCTGTGCAGCCTGGGTGTAGAGGCGGTTGCTGTCGATCAGCGCGGCGGCAAGATCGGCGTTGCCGGCGGCAAGGTCGGGGCTGTCGCTGTTGAGCGCGGTGAGCAGCACGCCCTCGGTCTGGCGCAGGTGGGCGGCGACGTAGGCGTCGAGCACGCGCGCGGCGAGCACGGGATCGGTTTGCACGGCGGGCTGGTGCGCCAGCGGTGGCGCCGGGTCCGGGCCGCTGAGGCGGCCTGCGAAGAAGCCGGCACCGAGGAGCAGCAGCACGGATGTGGCTGCGGCCGTGGCAAGTCTCAGGCGCGGGCGGCGGCGGGTGTGGGCGGTGGGTGTGGGTCTGGAGCCGCGGGTGAGGTTTGCTGCATTCGAGGAGTGGCTGACGTCGCCGGACCCTCTCCCCAACCCCTCTCCCACGGGGAGAGGGGCTTTTTCGGAGGCGAGGCGGGCGTTGAAGTTCTGCCAGAGGCGCTGCTCGAAGCCGGCGTCGGGCGGCGCGGGAACATCGTGCGCGGCGGCGTCGAGCAGATCGCGCAGGCGCGCGTAGCGCAGGCGCAGGTCGGGCGAGAGACGCAGCGCCTGCGCCACGAGTTCGCGCTGCTGCGGTGTCTCGTCGTCGCCGTAGTAATGCAGGATCAGGGCGTTGTCGTCGATGGTGGACATGCTCACCTCCACGGTTGCAGCGCCGCGCGCAACTTGCGCACGGCGCGGAAGATCGCCTGCTTGCTCTGGCCGACGGTCAGATCGAGCGTGGCGGAAATGTGTTCGAGCGATTCGCCCTCGTGGTGGCGCAGGACGAAGGCGGCGCGTTCGAGTGCGCTCAGGTGCTGCATCTGGGCGCGGATTCGGTGCCCGATCTGGGCGCCGACGGCGTGTTCGTCGGGGCCGGGTTCCTCGTCGCCGATCGCGTCGAGGAAATCGCCCGGGTCGTCGTCGTGCGCGCTGCCGCCGACGGCGACCTCGTGCCGGTGCCGGGCGTTGCGGCGCAACTGTTCGAGCGCGGCGTTGACCGCGATGCGGTGCAGCCAGGTGCGGAACGCGGCGCGGCCGTCGAAGTCGGCCAGCCCGCGCCAGGCCTTGTAGAGCGCCTCCTGTACCGCGTCCTCGGCCAGCGCAGCGTCGCGCGTGATCCGTTCGCACAACACGAACAGCGGGCGCGCGTGCGCATCCACCAGGCACTTGAATGCGGCGGTGTCGCCCTGCCGGGCCCGTTCCACCCAGCGCGGGTCGGTGTCGATCATGCGGGCTTGGATGCGCGCACGGCGCGATCGGTTAGCAGGCGCCAGTGTCGGCGATCCGCGGCCCCGTGGTCACTTGCGATTCAACGACATGCCGTCGGTGGCTGGCATAGTCCCCGGGATGGACCTGTCCGCACGCATCGACTGGGACGCCATGCTCGCCGTGGCCATGCCGCTCGGCGCGGCCGCGCTGCTGGGCCTGGCCGTGCATCTGCTGCTGATGCGCATCGCCCGCCGCGTGCGCGCCGCGGATTCGCGCCGCGGCCGCATCCTTCGCGTGATCGCGCTGCCGCTGGCGTTTGCGGTGCCGCTGCTGATGCTCGCGCTCGCGCTGCGCGCGACGCCGCTGCCGCCGCAGGCGCTCGACTGGAGCCAGCACGCGATCCGCATCGCGCTGTTCGCGTGCGTGACGTGGCTGCTGGTGCGTGTGGTGTCCGGCATCGAACGCGCGATCCTGCGCCAGTACCCCATCGACGTGGCCGACAACGTCCACGCGCGCCGCATCCACACGCAGACGCGCGTGCTCGGCCGGGTGGTGATGGGCGCGATCGTGCTGCTCGGCGTGGCCACGGCACTGATGACCTTCCCGGCCGTGCGCCAGGTCGGCGCCACGCTGCTGGCGTCGGCCGGTATCATCGGCATCGCGGCCGGCATCGCGGCCAAGCCCGTGTTCAGCAACCTCATCGCCGGGCTGCAGATCGCGCTGGCCCAGCCGATCCGGCTCGACGACGTGGTCATCGTCGAGGGCGAGTGGGGCCGCATCGAGGAGATCACCGCGTCCTACGTGGTGGTGCGCATCTGGGACGAGCGTCGTCTCGTGGTGCCGCTGACCTGGTTCATCGAACATCCGTTCCAGAACTGGACGCGCAGCACCGCCGACATGCTCGGCACCGCGGTGCTGTGGCTCGACTACCGCACCCCGATGGCGGCGGTACGCGACGAGCTGCAGCGCATCTGCAGCGACGATCCACGCTGGGACGGCAAGGTGTGCATCGCGCAGGTCACCGACACGTCCGAATCCACGATGCAGGTCCGCCTGCTGGTCAGCGCGCGCAACTCCGGCGATGCCTTCGATCTGCGCTGCGCGGTGCGCGAAGGCCTGATCGCCTTTCTCGCGCGCGAGCATCCCGAGGCGCTGCCGCGGACGCGCGCAACGCTCACCCGCAGCGGTGGCGACGACGGGCCGTCGCACGCGCCGGCCGCCGAGACCGTGCGTTCGCCGCACGCCGAGGATGGGGAGCTGCCCGGGGACTGACCGCTGCACGCCGACGCGGTCAGTCCCGCTCCGGGCACGGTGTGGCGTCGATCTGCGCGAGGTAGCCGATCTTGCGCGCCCGCGGCAGCTGCCTGATCGCGTATTCGGCGCGCGACGCGGCCGCGCGATCGGGATACGGACGCGAGCCCACCAGCCGCCGCGGCGGATTGGCGCGCGTATAGCGTGCGCCGCGTCCCTCGCAATGTGCGGCGTAGCGGCGCGGCAGATCGTTGGTGATGCCGGCGTACAACGCGCCGTTGACGCATTCGATCAGGTACAGGCACCAGCCGCCGCGATCAGCGTCCGGCATCGTCGCGCGACGCCGCGCCCACGGCGCGTTCGGCCGAACGGAACGAGCGCGCCACAAGGCCGATGCCGGCGGCGAGCAGCCCGAGCATCACCACCGTGTTGAACAGGCTGGTCGACTGGAAGTAGATGCGCATGTTCATCAGCACGCCGGCGAGGATAATCACGGCGCCGGCGATCAGCAGCAGCCAGCCGATGACCGAGCGACCGTCGAAGAACAGCACGCCGATGCCGACCAGCAGCGGCAGCAGCGACAGTCCGAAGCTGTTGTAGCCCCACAGCGTCCAGCCGCCGCCGCTCACCGTGACCTGGTTGAGCAGCATCCAGCCGCCCGCGATCACGCAGACGAATCCGATCAGGAACAGCCCCACTCCTCCGTCCGTGCCACCCGCACCGCGCATCGCGTGTCCCCGTCAGCGCAGCGCACGCCGCTGCCGCGTGCATCTTCGCTGCACGCGGCGCGGATTTCCATGACCGTCAGTTGGCGGGCGAATCTTCCGGCGGCTCCTTGGCATCGGCCGCATCGATCTTCTTCTCCGCCGTGCGTGGCGAATCGCCGATGCTCGGCAGCGTGTTCGGCGTATCGAGCAGCAGCAGCGGATCGATGCGCGCGCCGAGCCAGCGGAACCCCAGATGCAGATGCGGCCCGGTCGAACGCCCCGTCGAGCCGACCGTGCCGAGCGACTGGCCGCGTTCGACCTCGTCGCCGGTCTTCACCGCCAGATCGGCCATGTGGAAGTTCATGCTGATCAGGCCGCCGCCGTGGTCCACGAACACGGTGTTGCCGGTGTAGAACTGCTCCTCGGCCAGCACCACGGTGCCGTCGGCCACGGCCTTGACCGGGTTGCCCGCGCCGACGGGAAAGTCGCGCCCGGTGTGCTGGCTTTCCTTGCTGCCGTTGAAGAGGCGGTGGCTGCCGAAATCGTCCTCGCTGTCGGGCAGGGTGGCCGACGGGCGCGACAGCGGCAGCGAGAAACGCGGCTCGCCGATGTCGCGCTCAAACAGGGCGAGCACACGCTTGCGCTCCTCGATGTGGCGCTTGCGGTTGTCCTCCGACACATTCAGATAGGTGTCGTCCGGCAGTTCGATCTCGACCTTCGGAAATTCGACCGCCTCGACCGTGACCGAGCTCAGGTGCTGCTTGCCGTCCTGGTCGTACAGCGCGATCTCGTGCACGCCGGGCTTGGCGCGGAAATCGATCGGGTAGTAGCAGGCCGCGTCGACGGCCGGGTAGCGCTTGCCGCGGAAGCCGCATTCGTCGGCAGCCATGCCGTTCCAGCGCACGACGCCGCCCTGCGGCGCTTTCACCCCTTCGACCTCGGCGGCGTGGGCGGACGTGGCGAGCGCGACGGCAAGCGCGGCGAAGGCGAGGCGGGGTGCGTGCATGGAGGTCTCCGGAGCGGGCGCGACGGAGGCCGCGCGGACGCGGGCGTGCAGCAAGCGATGTGCCATGTACTGCTTCCTTCTCCCGCCGGGAGAAGGTGCCGAAGGTGGATGAGGGCGCCACGTCGCGGTCTGCCGGAGGCCGACAGGCCGAACTCCGCTGCGTGCGAGCTTCGGCGGTCGCGGCCGCTCCACCCTCATCCGGCCCTGCCGGGCCACCTTCTCCCGGCGGGAGAAGGAAGCAGGCGGCGCGGCGACCACGATTGCAAAGCTCCGGATGGACGACCACAAGGCAGGCAAAACGCACGCCCGACGCACCCGCGACTGGCCCGCCGCCACCCCGCCCCGTATCCTTGCGCGCTTCACGGCCCCGTGCCGCCCGTTTCCGGTGACCCCGATATGTCCGACACCCCGCCCGACCGCCTGTCCACCGACCCGCGCAGCAAGTTCCACGACAAGGCCGTGCTCGAGCGCGGCGTCGGCATCCGCTTCAAGGGCGAGGAAAAAACCAACGTCGAGGAATATTGCATCAGCGAAGGCTGGGTGCGCCTGCCCGTCGGCCGCTCGCTCGACCGCCGCGGGCAACCGATGACCCTCAAGGTGAAGGGCGAGGTGGAGGCGTATTTCTACGATCAGGTGAACCGCGAAGAGACCTGAGCCCCGCGCGCCGCGTCGTTGGACACCTTGCGGGCTGGCCGCTCGACACCGGCAACCGCGATGCCCTGGTCGCCGCGCTCCGGCGCGCGGCGCTGCTGCCGGCGCACTAGGATCCGGATCGATCTCGCCGGCACTCAGCCCGGATACCGCGCAAGAAAATCGCGTCGCGCAGCTTCGATGTCCTTGCGCATGCGCATGATGTCGCGCGCGTAGGCGGCGAGTTCGCGCTCGCGGTCCGTGCCCGGCGTGTAGGCGGGCACGGGAATCGAGCGGCGCTGCGCGTCCTGCGCCACGAACACCATCAGGCAGTGCGTGGTGCGCTCGGCGCCTTCGGCCGTGGTATCGCGGGCCGACACGGTCACCGCCACGTGCATGCTGGTGGTGCCGGTGAGCACGATCTGCGCGTGCACTTCCACCAGCTGCCCAATGCGCACCGGCCGCTCGAACTGGATGCCGCCCACGTACACCGTGACGCAGTAGGTGCCGGCCCAGCCGGCGGCGCAGGCGTAGCCGGCCTGGTCGATCCATTTCATCACCGCGCCGCCGTGCACGTTGCCGCCGAAGTTCACGTCGCCGGGTTCGGCGAGGAAGCGGAAGGTGAGTTCGCGCTGGGTGCCGGCGATGGGAGCGTCCCTCGTGAGCGGTGGCCCGTTCGATGGTAGCAGCAGATGCGCCGTGCGATGCCGGCCTGCGTATGCAACAGAACGGGTCGGCAGGCAGTCCGCCGACCTCGATCCCCCACGGAGCATTCGCATGACCCTTCGTTCGCTACTGCTGATCGCCATGACGCTCGGTTCGGGCACCGGCACGGCGTCCGCCGCCGCGCCGCGCACACCCGCCGATTTCGCCGCCGAACAGCGCGCGGCCACGTGGCTCAGCGCCACCCAGATCGATCGCAACCCCTACCTGTGGCAAGGCAAACGCGTCGGCGTGGTGCTGCGCCTGCAGCGCATGCTCGACCCGGCCAATGCGCTGGTCCGCCAGCTCGGCGACGACGCCGGCCCGGTCTTCGTGCTCGGCGACGTGACGCCGGAAACCTTCCGCCAGACGGCCGTCATCGCCGTCGCCGAGATCGACAGCGAACGCACGAGCGTGCGCGGCCACGAACAGTTGCTGTCAAGCGCACGCCTTGTCGCCACGTTCCCGTGCACGGAAGCCGAATGCTACAACTGGCTCAACGGCGACATCGGCTGGGGCCAGCCGCTGCCGGCGCGGTGAGTATGCGGCACGGCATCGCCTGAGAATCAGGCAGGCGGGGCGCGGAGCGGAATGCCCGCGCGCCGTCAGGCCTTGAGCTTGTAACCGCTGCGGAAGATCCACCAGATCGTGCCGAGGCACAGCAGCATGAAGCCGAGTGTCGCGCCCGCGCTGATGCCAACGTGCACGTCGGAGACGCCGTAGAAGCTCCAGCGCATGCCGCTGATGAGGTACACCACCGGATTGAACAGCGCCACCTTCTGCCACAGCGGCGGCAGCATGTCGATCGAGTAAAACGCACCACCGAGGAAGGTGAGCGGCGTCACCACCATCAGCGGGATCACCTGCAGTTTCTCGAAGCCGTCGGCCCACACGCCGATGATGAAGCCGAACAGCGAGAACGTGATCGCGGTGAGGGTCAGGAACGTCACCATCCAGAACGGATGCGCGATCTCGTACGGCACGAAGATGCGTGCCGTCACGAGGATCAGCAGGCCGAGCATCACCGATTTCGTCGCCGCCGCGCCGACATAGCCGATCACAACTTCGACCCACGACACCGGCGCCGAGAGCAGTTCGAAGATGGTGCCTGCCCACTTCGGCATGTAGATGCCGAACGACGCGTTCGAGATGCTCTCGCTCAGCAACGACAGCATGATGAGGCCGGGAATGATGAAGGCGCCATAGCTGACGCCGCCGATGTCGCCCATGCGCGACCCGATCGCGGCGCCGAAGACGATGAAGTAGAGCGAGGTCGACAGCACCGGCGAGGCGATGCTCTGCGTCAGCGTGCGGAAGGTGCGCGCCATCTCGAAGCGGTAGATCGCGCGGATCGCGTGGAGGTTCATGCGCTCTTCCTCACGAGGCTGACGAAGATGTCTTCGAGCGAGGATTCGCTCGAGTGCAGGTCCTTGAAGTCGATGCCCTGCTCGGACAGGCGTTTGAGCAGCGGCGCGATACCGGTGTCGTCGCTTTGTGCATCGAAGGTGTAGGTGAGCGTGGTGCCGTCCTTCGACAGTTCCAGCGGCAGGTCGTGCAAGGCGGCGGGAATCGATTCCAGCGGCGACTGCAGCTGCAGCGCGAGCTGTTTCTTGCCGAGCTTGCGCATGAGTTTGGCCTTGTCCTCCACCAGCACGAGTTCGCCCTTGTTGATCACGCCGATGCGGTCGGCCATTTCCTCGGCCTCCTCGATGTAGTGCGTGGTCAGGATGATGGTGGTGCCGCGCTCGCGCAGGCGGCGCACCATCTGCCACATGTCGTGGCGCAGTTCGACGTCGACGCCTGCGGTGGGTTCGTCGAGGAAGAGGACGTCGGGCTCGTGCGACAGGGCCTTGGCGATCAGCACGCGGCGCTTCATGCCGCCGGAGAGTTGCATGATCTTGCTGTTGCGCTTGTCCCACAGCGAAAGATCGCGCAGCACCTGCTCGACATGCGCGTCGTTGCGTGGTTTGCCGAAGAGGCCGCGGCTGAATTTCACCGTGGCGAGCACGGTTTCGAACGCGTCGGTGGAGAGTTCCTGTGGGACGAGGCCGATCCTTTTCCGCGCCTCGCGGCAGTCGCGCTGAATGTGGTGGCCGTCGACGATGACTTCGCCATCGCTCGGGTTGACGATGCCGCAGACGACGCTGATCAGCGTGGTCTTGCCGGCGCCGTTGGGGCCGAGCAGGGCGAGGATTTCGCCGCGTTCGATGTCGAGGTCGATGCCCTTCAGCGCCTCGAAACCGGAGGCGTAGGTTTTGCGCAGGTTGCGGATGGTGATGACGGCGGGCACGCGGGGCTCCGGCGTTGGGAGGTCGCACATGCTAGTGGATGCGGTGGTGCGTGGCGGCGTGCGGGCGTGGGATTCACTGTCCCGAACCGCGCCGTCGCGCTCAAAGTCACAACACATACCGCGCACCCCTAACCCCGTCGTCCCGGCGAAAGCCGGGACCCAGCGGCGTGGCTTCTGCACCCGTCGGTCGCAGGCAATCGAGCCAACGCCGCTGGGTCCCGGCTTTCGCCGGGACGACGGGGGGTTGAAGTGCTCGCTGCCCCTTTCGGTCAGACATCAGGTCAGTGCACCGCGCGCTCGCTGTCCAGATGCGCCATCAGCGGCGCAGCGTAACGCGTGCCCGCCGCCGCATCCTTCGGCACCGCACGCTCGATCGCGGCGATGTCGTCCGCATCGAGCACGAGGTCGAGCGCACCGAGGGATTCATCCAGCCGGTCGCGACGCCGCGCGCCGATCAGCGGCACGATGTCGTCGCCCTGCACCGCCACCCATGCGATGGCGATCTGCGCCACCGTCACGCCGCGGCGCGACGCCACCGCACGCAGTGCCTCCACCAGCGCGAGGTTGGCCTCGACGTTTCCGGCCTGGAAGCGCGGCGAGTGGCCGCGGAAATCGCCCGGCACTTTCGCCGCGTCCGCCTGCCAGTGCCCGCTGATGAGCCCGCGCGACAACACGCCGTAGGCGGTGACACCGATGCCGAGCTCGCGGCACGTCGGCAGGATCTCCGCCTCGATGCCGCGCGAGAGCAGCGAGTATTCAATCTGCAGATCGCAGATCGGATGCACCGCAGCCGCACGCCGGATCGTCTCCGGGCCCATTTCCGACAGGCCGATGTGGCGCACGTGACCGGCCTTCACCAGGTCGGCGATCGCGCCGATGGTGTCCTCGATCGGCACCGCCGGGTCCAGCCGCGACGGGCGGTAGATGTCGATGTGATCGACGCCGAGCCGCTGCAGCGAGTAGGCGACGAAGTTCTGCACCGCAGCAGGGCGCGCGTCGTAGCCGGAAAAGCCGCCGACAGGATCGCGCAGGGCGCCGAACTTGACGCTGATCACGGCGTCGTCGCGGTTGCGGCCGCGCAGGGCTTCGGCGATCAGCAGTTCGTTGTGGCCCATGCCGTAGAAATCGCCGGTGTCGAGCAGGGTGATGCCGGCGTCGAGGGCGGCGTGGATAGTGGCGATGCTTTCGCTGCGGTCGCTCGGGCCGTACATGCCGGACATGGCCATGCAGCCGAGGCCGAGGCGGGAGACGGTGAGGCCGGTGCGGCCGAGGGTGGTGGTGTCCATTGCTGCGCTCCGTTGAGTGAGGGGGTGCGGTCGCTTCCGACCGTGGCGCGGCGTCCGCGAGACAGGCGGCCGACCGTGGAGCGCAGTCTGGCCAAGCGATCAGCGTGCGATAATCCGATTCCGGCCGCACGCCTTGTGCGGTTTTTCGCACAATGCTCCGCGGCAGACTGGCGCCCATGATCCCCGACCTCGCCGATCTCGATGCGTTCGTCGCCGTCGCCCGCGCGCGCGGCTTCCGCCGCGCGGCTTATCTCGGCAACGTCTCCGCCTCCGCGCTGAGCGAAGCGGTGCGCCGGCTCGAAGCGCGCCTCGATACGCGCCTGCTGCAGCGGAGCACGCGCAGCGTCACGCCGACAGAGGCCGGCCAGCGCCTGCTCGACCGCCTCGAACCCGCGCTCGGCGGCGTCGCCGACGCGCTCGCCGCGCTGCACGCCGACGGCGACGAACCCGCCGGCACGCTGCGCCTCAATGTGCCCACCATCGTCGCCAGCCACGTGCTGCCGCCCATCGTCGCGCGCTTTCTGCACCGGCATCCGCACGTGCGCATGGAGGTGATCGGCGACGACCGCTTCATCGACGTGCTCGGGGCCGGCTTCGATGCCGGCGTGCGTTACGACGAGCGCCTGGAGCGCGACATGATCGCCGTGCCGCTGGGGCCGCGCGAGCAGCGCTTCGTCGTGGCCGGCGCGCCGGCGTGGTTCGCGCGGCACGGACGACCGACGCATCCCGACCAACTTCGCGCCGAGCACTGCATCGGGCACCGCTTCGCCAGCGGCCTCGTGGCTGTGTGGGAGTTCGAACGCGGCGATGAACTGATCCGCATCGCGCCGGCCGGCCGCGTGATCGGTTCGCACAGCGGCATCGAGGTGCAGGCCGCGGTCGACGGCCTCGGGCTCGTGGCCTCGTTCGACGAATTCCTGCGGCCGGCGATCGATGCCGGGCTGCTGGAGGCGGTGCTCGGGGACTGGCTGCCGCCGTTTCCCGGACCGAAGCTGTACTTCTCGGGTCGCCACCAGACCGCGCCGCTGCGGGCGTTCGTCGACTTCCTGCGCACGGACGCTTCGTCGACCGCGGATGCAACCCCATCCCCCGTCGTCCCGGCGGCTCTCAACAGCGAAGCTGGTCAAGCCGGGACCCAGTGACGTTTCTCGGTTTTCGAGCCGGTTCAAGAACCGAGCAACGCCACTGGGTCCCGGCTTTCGCCGGGACGACGGTGAGGGGACGCCCGGGCGTGCCTGCACAACGGCCGCGTCCTTCGAAACGACGGTGCGGAGTCTGCCCGCGCGTGCGGACGGTGCACCGCCGCAACACGTTCGACCCGCGCCTCGTCTTGACCTCGCCACATACCCCCGGTAACAGTGCGCGACCGCCGCGGAGACCCCGATGAAATTCCTCGTGATGATCTACAACGACCCCAGCCTGCTCGACGCCGTCCCGGGCGCGGAGGCCGACACGATGATGCGCCACTGCTTCGAGAACGCCGACGCCATGCGCGCCGACGGCAAACTTTTCGACTCGCAGCAGCTCGAAGCCCCGACCACCGCGAAGACCGTGCGCGTGCGCAACGGCAAGAGCATCGTCGTCGACGGTCCGTTCGCGGAGACGAAGGAATTCCTCGCCGGCTTCAACCTGATCGAAGCCGAGAACATGGACGAAGCGCTGAAGATCGCGCAGAGCTTCCCGTGGGCGGGCCTCGGCAGCATCGAGGTGCGACCGGTGCGGGACATGGACGCGGTGCGGCGGCGCGTGGGGGCCTGAAGCGGTCAGGCGTCGGTGGCGGCGGAGCGCGCATTCATCCGTTGAAGTGCGTCCGCTCCGATGCGGCACGCGCGTTCGAGGAAGACGGCATCATCGCCGAACGAGGTGAAACACTCGTCGAGGTAGCCGCGGACGTCTTCGGGCGTCAGCAGGAACTCGCAGGTATCCCAGTCGCTGAGCTTTGGCGTCGCATCGCGTGCGCCGTCCGCGATGTCGACGTGATGGACTTGGCTACTCGGGATCGGAATGGCGATGCCATCCTCGCGCATGCCTGACAGATGAAGTTCGATCGCCCGGCGGATGGCGGTCCGGACGAGAGGCAAGGTTTCGCCCGTTGCAACACAGCCGGGAAGATCCGGGACGTACGCCGAGAGCTTACGACGCGCGGTTTCGATGACGATTGCGTAGCGCATGACTCCGCTTACGCCGGATAGTGGCCCCGCGGATCAGGGGAGATGTGGGCCCGACTGCATGCCCGAACCGCTCGTGGGTGCTTCCGGCGGTCTGCGCTACAGCGAAATCCGTAGACAAATCGGATTCGCGCCCTCACCTGACGTCGTTCCCGCGAACGCGGGAATCCAGTGACTTTGCTTGGTTTGGACTTTTCCGGTCGAAACCAAGAAGGGGCGCTGGATTCCCGCATTCGCGGGAATGACGCATCGGGGCGCCCGGCGTTTTCTCCGGTAGCGGTCGTCGCAGCAATAAACCAGCAGCGAGGCGCGAACCGGAAAATCAGCGCGGCGCGTGATTGCGCGATCGCATGACGATACCGTTTGGTCGCCGATCAAACCCCGACCGGATTCGCCTTTTCCGGATCGATCTTGAACGCCTTGATCGCCCGCGCCACGTCCTTCGCATTCATCTTGCCGTCCTGCGCCAGCGCGGCGATGGCGGCGTGGGCGATGTAGTAGCGGTCCACTTCGAAGAAACGGCGCAGGTTGGCGCGCGTGTCGCTGCGGCCGAAGCCGTCGGTGCCCAGCACGGTGTAGCGCTGCGGGACGAAGGCGCGGATCTGGTCGGCGTAGGCACGCACGTAGTCGGTCGCGGCGATCACCGGGCCGCTGCGGCCTTCGAGCAGTTCGGTGACGTAGGCCTTCTTCTGCGTCTTGTCTTCCGGATGCAGGCGGTTCCAGCGTTCGGCGTCGAAACCGTCGCGGCGCAGTTCGGTGAAGCTCGGGCAGCTCCAGATGTCGGCGCTGACGCCGAATTCCTTCTCCAGCAGTTCCGCCGCAGCGATGACTTCGCGCAGGATGGTGCCGGAGCCGAGCAGCTGCACGCGCAGTTCGTTCTTCTTCGGCTTGCCTGCGTCGGTCAGCAGGTACATGCCCTTGATGATGCCCTCGGCTGCACCTTCCGGCATTTCCGGATGGCTGTAGTTCTCGTTCATCAGCGTGAGGTAGTAGTACTCGTCTACCTGCTCGGCCAGCATGCGCTGCATGCCGTGCTGCAGGATGACGGCCACTTCAAAGCCGAAGGTCGGATCGTACGGACGGCAGTTCGGGATCGCGCCGGCGAGCAGGTGCGAGTGGCCGTCTTCGTGCTGCAGGCCTTCGCCGTTGAGCGTGGTGCGGCCGGCGGTGGCGCCGAGTAGGAAGCCGCGCGCGCGCATGTCCGCGGCCTGCCAGGCGCTGTCGCCGATGCGCTGGAAGCCGAACATCGAGTAGAAGATGTAGAACGGCAGCATCGGCAGATCGTTGGTGCTGTAGCTGGTCGCGCTCGCCATCCACGACGAGAACGCGCCGCATTCGGTGATGCCTTCCTCGAGCACCTGGCCGCTTGCGTCCTCGCGGTAGTACATCAATTGATCACGATCCACCGGCTGGTACTTCTGTCCGAACGGCGCGTAGATGCCGATCTGGCGGAACAGGCCTTCCATGCCGAAGGTGCGCGCTTCGTCCGCCACGATCGGCACCACGCGCGGGCCGACCTGCTTGTCGCGCAGGATGATGTTGAGCGCCTGCACGAACGACATCGTGGTGCTGATCTCGCGCTCGCCGCTGCTCTTGAGCAGGCGGTCGAACACTTCGAGCTTGGGCGCTTCCAGCGTCTGCGTGCTCTTGCGGCGACGCTGCGGCAGCGAGCCACCGAGCGCGGCGCGGCGTTCCTTCATGTACTGCACCTCGGGCGAATTCTCGCCCGGGTGGTAGAACGGCACCTGGCCGTCGGCGAGCTGTGCGTCGCTCACCGGAATGTTGAAGCGGTCGCGGAAGACGCGGATCGCGTCGTCGTCGAGTTTCTTGGTCTGGTGCGTCGGATTTAGCGATTCGCCGGCCGAACCCATGCCGTAACCCTTCACCGTCTTGGCGAGGATCACGGTCGGCTGGCCCTTGGTCTTCACGGCTGCGTCATAGGCCGCGTAGACCTTGTGCGGATCGTGGCCGCCGCGGTTGAGACGCCAGATGTCGTCGTCGCTGAGGTTGGCGACCATCGCCGCCGTTTCCGGATAGCGATTGAAGAAATTCTCGCGCGTGTACTTGCCGCCGAAGGCCTTGCAGTTCTGGTACTCGCCGTCGACGGTTTCCATCATCAGCTTGCGCAGCACGCCGTTGGTGTCGCGCGCGAGGAGCGGATCCCAGTACGAACCCCAGACCACCTTGATGACGTTCCAGCCGGCACCGCGGAACACGCCTTCGAGTTCCTGGATGATCTTGCCGTTGCCGCGCACCGGGCCGTCTAGGCGCTGCAGGTTGCAGTTGATGACGAAGACGAGGTTGTCGAGCTGCTCGCGGCCGCCGAGCGAGATCGCGCCGAGCGATTCGGGTTCGTCCGTCTCGCCGTCGCCGAGGAAGCACCACACCTTGCGGTCGGACTTCGGCATCAGGCCGCGGCCTTCGAGGTATTTCCAGTTGCGCGCCTGGTAGATCGCGCTGATCGGGCCAAGGCCCATCGAGACGGTGGGCGTCTGCCAGAACTCCGGCATCAACCACGGGTGCGGGTAGGAGCTGATGCCCTTGCCGTCGACTTCCATGCGGAAGTGGTCGAGCTGCGATTCGGTGAGGCGGCCTTCGAGGAAGGCGCGGGCGTAGATGCCCGGGGAACTGTGGCCCTGCGAGTAGATCAGGTCACCGGGGTGGTCGTCGCTCGGTGCGCGCCAGAAGTGGTTGAAGCCGACGTCGTACAGCGTGGCGCTCGACGCGAAGCTCGCGATGTGGCCGCCGAGGTCGCCCGGCTTGCGGTTGGCGCGCACCACCATCGCCATCGCGTTCCAGCGCAGGATGCTGCGGATGCGCCATTCCATCGCGGCATCGCCGGGGCTCTTGGCCTCGTTCTGCGGCGGGATGGTGTTGACGTATTCGGTGGTCGGCTGGAACGGCAGGAAGGCGCCGGCACGGCGCGTCTGTTCGACCATGCGTTCGAGCAGGTAGTGCGCGCGATCGGCCCCGTCGCTGTCGATGACGGCGCGCAGCGACTCGGTCCATTCGCGGGTTTCGGTGGGGTCGAGATCCTGGTCGAGGATGTCGTTGAGCGGATTCATGCGGCGTCTCCTGCAGGCGCTGGCGTGCCACCCGCGACCGTGGCCGGTCTCGGACGGCAAAATAGAGTCGGAAGTCTAACCGAAGCACGCGGTGCTGCAGCGCTGGACGTTTGCCGGCGATGCCGCGATCCTTGGTCCGGTCCCCGTTGCCGGAATGCCGCATGAACCGACTCTTCCTGGGCCTCGCGCTTCTTTTGCTCGGCTGCGTCGCCCGTGCCCAACCCGTGGCGGATTACCGCTTCGACAACACCCTGGACGACAGTCTCGGCGCGGCACCGGCGCTCACCGCATTGCAGCCGGCCGACGGCAGCTTCATCACCGACACTGTCGGACCGGACAATCGCACCGTGCGGCTGTTTTCCCCCGGCGGCGGCTTCCAGGTCTCGTCCGCCGGCTTGATCGACAACACCGGCTACAGCGTCGCCATCCTGCTGCGGCTCGATTCGACCGGTTCGTACGCAAAGATCCTCGACACCAGGGCGCGCAACGACGATGCCGGCCTCTACGCGCAGAACAACCGGCTGCGGCTGTATCCGTTGTTTTCGGGCAACGCACCGAGGCTTCCGCCCGACGAATGGCATCAGGTGACGGTCACGCGCGCCGCGAACGGGGACTACGTCGGCTATGTCGACGGCTTTCGCCAGTTCTCCGGCAACGACGGTGGCGTGGGCGAGATCTCGGCCGAGGCGCTGCTTTCGTTCGTGGTCGACGACGCGGTCACGGTCGGCGAACGGTCCGGCGGCGCCATCGCCCGTATCCGGCTCTACGACTACGTGCTGAGCCCCGACGTCGTGGCCGTGCTCGACGACAACCAGGTGGTGCTCCGCGACGGCTTCGAGCTGCTGCCGAACTGACCCGGGCAACGTCGCACTACACTGCGCGGATGCTCACGCTGCCCCCGCTCGCGCTCTACATCCACATCCCGTGGTGCGTGCGCAAATGCCCGTATTGCGATTTCAACTCGCACACCTCGCCTTCGGCGCTGCCGCAGCGGGAGTATGTGGCCGCGTTGCTGGCCGATCTGGAACAGGATCTGCCTCGGGTGTGGGGCCGGACGGTGACCAGTGTATTTTTCGGCGGCGGCACGCCGAGCCTGTTCTCGGCCGACAGCATCGCGGCGATCCTCGACGGTTGTGCGGCGCGGTTGAGCTTTCGCCCGGGACTGGAGGTCACGCTCGAAACCAATCCCGGCACGGTCGAGCATGACCGCTTCGAGGCGTATCGCCGCGCCGGCGTCAACCGCATCAGCTTCGGCATCCAGAGCTTCGACAACGGCTGCCTGCAACGCCTCGGCCGCATCCACGACAGCGCACAGGCCGAGACCGCGGTGAAGCTGGCGCAGGACGCCGGCATCGACAACATCAATCTCGACCTGATGTACGCACTGCCGCAGCAGACGCAGGCGATGGCGCTGCACGATCTCGACCGCGCCTTCGCGCTGCAACCCGCGCATGTCTCGCACTACCAGCTCACGCTCGAACCCAACACCGTCTTCGCTGCGAAACCGCCGAAAGGCATCCCCGAAGACGACGATGCCTGGGACATGCAGGAAGCCTGTCAGGCCGCACTCGCGGCGCATGGCTACGCGCAGTACGAAGTCTCGGCCTACGCGCGCGATGGCCGCCAGTGCGCGCACAACGTGAATTACTGGCGTTACGGCGACTACCTCGGCATCGGCGCCGGTGCGCACGGCAAGCTCACCCAGCCTGCGGACGACGGCATCCTGCGGCGCTGGAAGATCAAGCATCCGGCCGCGTATCTCGCGGCGGGCGCGAGCGATGCGCGCATCGGCGGCGACGAGTGGATCGCGGCGGCGGCGCGTCCGTTCGACTACATGCTCAACGCGCTGCGGCTCAATGCGGGATTCGCGCTCGGCGAATTCGAACAACGCACCGGCCTGCCGCGCGCGGCGCTGTCGCCGCGGCTCGACGACTGCATCGCGAAGGGCTGGCTCGAACGCGACGGCGAACGCATCGTGCCGACGGAACTCGGCCGGCGCTTCCTCAACGACGTGATGTCGGTCTTCCTCGACTGAGCGCGCCCCGCATGCCTCCCGCCCAGCCTTCCCCACCAACCCACCCGTGCCAGCGCTGCGGCGCATGCTGCGCGAGCTACGTCGTGGCGTTCCACTGGTCGGAAGCGTCCGACGAGGCCGTCGCACCGGTGCCGGCTGCGCTGACCGAAGCGCTCGATGCACACCGTGTCGCGATGCGCGGCACCTATGCACGCGCGCCGCGCTGCATCGCCCTGCAGGGTGACGTTGGCGCGTTCAACGCGTGCACGGTTTACGAGCGACGCCCCTCGCCGTGTCGCGAACTGCAGCCGGCATGGGAACACGGCGCACCGAGCCCGCAGTGCGATCGCGCGCGGGCGCGGCACGGACTGGCGCCGTTGCGGCCGGACGATTGGGCACTGCCGCACCAGGACGCGTCGCACATCGCCCACGCCGCGCCCGCCGCGTTGCCCACCGCACCGGAGAACCCTGCCGCGTGAGCAAGGTCGACGTCACCGGCAGCGCCGCATGAGCCCCCCGGGCGCGGTGTGGCCGCAGCACCTCATCGCATCGCTTGCCGCATTCGCCGTCGACGCGATGGCCGACCGCACCTTCCCGCTGCTGCTCGGCCTCTCCGGCCTGCAAGGCAGCGGCAAAAGCACCCTCGCCGCGCAACTGGTCACGCACTGCGGCGCATCGGGCATCGACGCGATCGCGCTGTCGCTCGACGACGTCTATCTCACGCGCGCCGAGCGCCTCGACCTCGCCCGCGACGTGCATCCGCTGCTCGCCACCCGCGGCGTGCCCGGCACGCACGACCTCGCCCTGCTGCACGCAACACTCGACGCGCTCGCCGACGCCGCGCCGGACACACCCGCCGCCGTCCCACGCTTCGACAAGGGCACCGACGATCGAACACCACCCGCCACCTGGCCACGCATCGTCGCGCCACCGCAATTGATCGTGCTCGAAGGCTGGTGCATCGGCGTCCCGCCGCAGCCGGACGCCACCCTGTACACCCCGATCAACACCCTCGAACGCGACGAAGACCCCGACGGCCGCTGGCGCCGCCACATCAATACCGCGCTTGCCCGCGACTACGCGCAGCTGTGGCAACGGCTCGACCGCCTCCTCGTGCTGCAGGCGCCGTCCTTCGACGTGGTCGCAGACTGGCGCGACGAACAGGAGCAGAACCTGCGCAACATCGGCGCCCCGCACGCGATGTCGCCGCTAGACGTGGCGCGCTTCGTCGCGCACTACGAACGCATCAGCCGGCAAGCGCTCGCGACGCTGCCTGCGCTTGCCGATCGTGTCATCGCACTCGACCGCGACAGAAGGCCACTTGCCTGACGCCCTTGCGCGCTATCCTCTGCAGCACGCCTGCGCGACGGCAACATTGTTCAATGTCCCGCTTCGGAACGCCCCGATGATCAACAACGACATCCTGCGCAGCATCCGTTACATGCTCGACCTCGGCGATGCGCACGTGGTGGAGATCGTGCACCTCGTCGATCCGGCCTTCCCGATCGAGAAAGCCGACGTGCAGGCAATGTTGCTGCGCGAAGACGAGCCCGGCTACGTGGAGTGCAGCAATCGCGTGCTGGCGCATTTCCTCGACGGCCTCGTAATCCACCGCCGCGGACGCGACGACGCCGTGCCGCCGCGACCGGTGGAGAAGCGCGTGAACAACAACGTGGTGCTGAAGAAGCTGCGCGTGGCGTTCGAGCTCAAGGATGTCGACATGCACCGGATCTTCGAGGACGCGGGGTTCCCGGTCTCGAAGCCGGAGCTGAGCGCGCTGTTCCGCGCGCCCGAGCACGCGAACTTCCGCCTCTGCGGCGATCAGATGCTGCGCAATTTCCTCAAGGGCCTGACGCTGCGGTTGCGCGGTCGCTGAGGCCGGACAGCCGGCGGTCAGCAGAGCGCTTCATCGTGCCGCGACCGCGGTGTATACATCGGCTTCCCTGTCCGACGCCGGAGGCCTAATGGAAACGCAGGAACTGTATCGCGGTCGGCTGATCGACCACATCCAGCTCGTGGTGAAGGATCTGGACGCGAGTCGGCGCTTCTACGGCGCGATTTTCGACGTGCTCGGCATTCCGGTGATCGACGTGGAGGACGCCGGCTTCTTCTGGGCCGACGAATTCGTCGTCTCGCGCAAGGACAGCGCGGCCGCGCAGGGGACGCTTACCGGCAAAAGCCACTTCGCGTTCCAGGCGCGCGATCGCGCGATGGTGGACGCCATCCACAAGGCCGCGCTCGCGGCCGGCGGCAAGGACAACGGGGCACCCGGCCTGCGCGAGAACTACCACCCGGGTTACTACGCCGCGTTCGTGATCGATCCGGACGGCAACAATGTCGAAGCGGTGTTCCACGGTGAGGCGAAACGCAGCGCGGCGGCGGTCAGGATCGAATTCTGACCGGCCGCGGCCGCCGGCCGCCGCTCACCACCCCGACCCGGTCCGCACGTCGCGCACGGTCGCGTCGCTGCCGTCCCAGAACGCCATCCCACCGTATTCCCACGTCCACGGCGCGCCCGTTTCGCCCAGCACGAAGGCCACGAGCCGCGGGAATGCCATTTCCGCACGCACGTCGTTCGCGAGGATCAGCACGCAGCGCTTGCCGCGCTCGATGCACACCATCGTGTTGCCGGTGGAATCGTTGTGGCCGCCCTTCATGAAGCCGCGGCCCTGCGGCCCGTCGAACACCACGACGCCGAGGCCCGCCGCGAGATCGGCGCGGCGGCGTTCGACCGGCAGTTCCGGCTGCAGCGTGGGGAACTGGCTGGCGGTGGTGATCGGCAGCTGCGGCGCGGCGAAGGCGGCACGGCTGCCGGAGGCGAGGCCTTCGCCACGCACCAGCATGGCGGCGAACCGCGCCATGTCGGCGATCGTGGTGTCCATCGATCCTGCCACGCGCACGCGGCTGCGGGGATCGTGCGGTTCGGGGCTGCCGTCGCTGCGCCAGCCGTCGGCGAGGTTGGTGGCCAGGCCCTCGTGCCACTGCATCGCGCTGCGCACCATGCCGAACCGGTCGAAGACACGCCGCTGCACTTCCGCACCGATGTCCAGGCCGAGCCCGCGTTCGAACGCGAACTGCAGCAGGATCAGGCCGTCGCCCGAGTAGGCGTAACGCGCGCCGGGGTCGAAGTGGAAACGCAGTTTGCCGTCCGGTTCCATGAAGCCGAAATTGGCGAAGCCGACGCTGTGGGTGAGGGCGTGGCGCGCGGTGATATTGCGCCAGCGCGGATCGTCGGCGAGGTCGGACCAGGCCGCGTAGCGGTCTTCGTCCGGGTACTCGGGCAGCGGGCGATCGAGCACTGCCGCGAGGGGGCGATCGAGGTCGATGCGGCCTTCGTCCGCCAGTTGCAGCACGGTGTAGGCGAAGACGGTCTTGGTCAGCGATGCGCCGTACATGATGGTGTCCGGCTGCAACGGATCGCCGGCGGCGTTGCGTTTGCCGTGCGCGGAGACGTGCACCACGGCGCCATCGTCGACGACGGCGATGGCGAGGCCCTGCGCGCCGGTGGCGGCCATGGCGCGCGTGGCTTCCTGCTCGATCGCGGTGGACGTGGGCCGCGCGGGTGGTTCTGTGGCGCTGCACAGGCCGGCGCCGGCAAGCAGGAGCGCGGCGATGGTCGTGCGGTTGTCTGCGGCGGGGTTGCGGCGATGAGGTTGGGTGGTGCGGGTGATTGTCATGGTGCCTCCTCCGGGGGTCCATCGGTTCGACGCGCCAGTGGCCGGAAGATGACAGCCGCCGGCGGAGGAATCCGGGTTCGGCCGCTTGAAACGGGTTTTCACCGGTGAAGCGACTGCGTAACGCCGGTCAGACAACCCGAACACTGTGGTCGCCGCATCCGCGCCACGGTGCGGCAGCGGTTCGGTGTGGCGCGTTCAACGTCAGCCGCGCAGTTGCTCGCCTGCGCAGGCCCACCCGGTCGACCGATTCGGCGAGAACCTCAAAAACCCCCGTCATCCCGGCGAAAGCCGGGACCCAGTGACGTTGTTTGATTTCAGGGTGCGTTGAACACACCGAGCAACGTCGCTGGGTCCCGGCTTTCGCCGGGACGACGGTGCCGGACCGCGCTACGTTTCCCCGACACCGATGCGCGGCAGCGGGATTGATATCGAGGTGGCGCGGCCTCTGTCCCGGATCGGCTGCGTTGATGACGAGCGGTGTGTGCATCTGTCGCAGCGATGCCGCCGTTCCCGAGCACGATCACACGTCGCGCTCGCAAACGGCCTCAGCTACGTTTCGCGCGCGCGAACGCATCGGCAAACGCATTCGCCGGCGGTGGCGAGGCTTGGCCCGGGCGTCCACCCTGGTTGCCGCCCGGACGGCCCTGCCCGCCGCGCGCATTGCCACCGCGGTCACCGCGCGGCATGTCGCTCGTGCGCGCCTCGCCGATCGGATCGTCCAGCCGCATCGTCAGCGCGATGCGTTTGCGGGGGAGATCGACTTCGAGCACCTTCACCTTGACGATATCGCCCGCCTTCACCACATCGCGCGGATCCTTGACGAAGGTTTTCGACAGCGCGGACACGTGCACCAGACCGTCCTGGTGAACGCCCAGATCGACGAAGGCGCCGAACGCGGCCACGTTGCTGATCACACCTTCGAGCACCATGCCGGGCTTGAGATCCTTGATGTCTTCCACGCCCTCGGCAAAGGCCGCGGCCTTGAACTCGGGACGCGGATCGCGACCGGGTTTTTCCAGTTCGCGCAGGATGTCGCGCACGGTCGGCAGGCCGAATTTCTCGTCGGTGAAAGTCTCGGGTTTCAGGCTGCGCAGGAAGCTGCCGTCGCCGACGATCTGCTTCACGTCGCGCCCGGACGTGGCGATGATGCGCTCCACCAGCGGATAGGCTTCTGGATGCACCGACGAGGCATCGAGCGGATTGTCGCCGTTCGGAATACGCAGGAAGCCGGCGCATTGTTCGAAGGCCTTGTCGCCGAGGCGCGGCACCTTCAACAAATCGCGACGCGTGCGGAACGCACCGTTGGCATCGCGGTGCTTCACCACGTTCTCCGCGACGCTCGCGCTCAGTCCGGCCACACGCGTCAGCAGCGCGGCCGACGCGGTGTTCACATCGACGCCGACCGCGTTCACGCAGTCTTCCACGCGCGCATCGAGTGCGCGCGCGAGCCTGGTCTGGTTGACGTCGTGCTGGTACTGGCCCACGCCGATCGACTTCGGATCGATCTTCACCAGCTCCGCGAGCGGATCCTGCAGGCGGCGCGCGATCGACACCGCGCCGCGCAGCGACACGTCGAGGTCCGGGAATTCCTTCGCCGCGACTTCAGACGCCGAGTACACCGAGGCACCGGCTTCGCTCACGGTGATCTTGCCGAGCTTCAGCTCCGGATGTTTCTTCATCAATTCGGCGACCAGACGATCCGTCTCGCGCGAACCCGTGCCGTTGCCGATCGCGATCAGGTTCACGCCCGTGGCCTTGCAGGCATGCGCGAGCGTGGCGATGGAACGGTCCCAGTCGTTGCGCGGCTGGTGCGGGTAAACCGTATCGGTGCCGAGCACCTTGCCGGTGGCGTCGACGATGGCCACCTTCACGCCGGTGCGGATGCCCGGATCGAGGCCCATCACCACTTTCGGGCCGGCCGGAGCGGCCATCAGCAGGTCCTTGAGGTTGTCGCCGAACACGCGGATGGCTTCGGCTTCGGCGGCTTCGCGCGCGCGGCCGAAGAGATCGATGGTCAGGTGCAGGTGCAGCTTCACGCGCCACACCTGGCGCACGGTGTCGAGCAACCAGCGGTCGGCGGCGCGGCCTTCGTCGGCGATGTCGAGGAAACGGCCGACGCGGCCTTCGGCTTCGGCGTGGCCTGCGGCGACGGTCTCGTCCATCGCGTCGCTGGCGATCACTTTTGGCGCGCTGGTCGGCAGCGGGATCAGGTCGAGATCGATGACGCCTTCCTTGCTGGCGCGGAACAGCGCGAGCAGGCGATGCGAGGGAATGCTGCCGACGCTTTCGACGTGGTTGAAATAGTCGCGGAATTTTTCGCCGTCCTGCTCCTTGCCGGCGACCACGCGCGCGCGGATCTGTGCGCGGCTCCAGAGCCAGTCGCGGATCTCGCCGACCAGCGCGGGATCCTCGCCGAACTGTTCGAGCAGGATGGCGCGGGCGCCGTCGAGCGCGGCCTTCACGTCGGGCACGCCCTTTTCCGCATCGACGAACGACGCGGCGAAGTCTTCGGGCTTGCGCGTGCGATCTTCGAGCAGGCCATCGGCCAGCGGCTGCAGCCCGGCTTCGCGCGCGATCATGGCGCGCGTGCGGCGCTTGGGCTTGTACGGCAGGTAGAGGTCCTCGAGGCGCGATTTCGTGTCGGCGGCGAGGATGTCGCCGCGCAGCGCGTCGGTCATCTTGCCCTGCTCCTCGATGCTCGCGATCACGGCCGCGCGGCGATCCTCGAGTTCACGCAGGTAGCCCAGGCGTTCTTCGAGCAGGCGCAATTGCGTGTCGTCGAGGCCGCCGGTGACTTCCTTGCGGTAACGCGCGATGAAGGGCACGGTCGCACCGCCGTCGAGCAGATCCACGGCCGCGCGGACCTGGTCCGGCTTGGCGGCGATGTCGTTGGCAATGCGGTGTTCGATCGAGAGCATGCGGAATCCGTTCGTATGAAATGAAACGGGTCGCCTGATGCGACCCGGTCGCGGATTCTAGCGGGGGTGGCGGCGGGGAGAAGTCTTGACAGACGTCGGTGGCCCGCGCCGGCGGCGTTCTGCGTGGGGGCAGGTCACGTCCTCCACGGAGTGTCCACCATGACCCCGACCCGCCCGCCCCTGTGGCGCCCGTTCGCCGCGTTGCTGCTGTTCGCGTGCGCGACACCGGCCTTTGCGCTGACCGAATATTGCGTGGGCTCGTCCAGCGGCTTGCGCGCTGCGCTCAATGACGCCGAAGTCGATGGCGACGACAGCCTCGTCAGGATCCGCAGCGGCACCATCGTGCTGGCGCAGGACGCGATCTACGACGCGGAGCTCGAAGGCGTCGTCCCAGCCGGCGACCTGACCCTGCGCGGCGGCTACAACAGCGACTGTTCCGACTATTCGCTCGCCGCCGGCGCCACCGTGATCGACAGCACGAACGCAAGTCGCCTGAGCATCATCACCGAGACCGGCAACGTCGCCGTCAATGGCCTGACCTTTGACGGCGCCTTCCTGCGCATGATCAGCCAGACGCTGGCGCCGTGCCCCGGCAGCCGGCGGCAGTTCTCGACCAGCCGCGTGCGCATCGACGGCGCCAGTCTCGATGTGAGCGCCTGGTGCCACGACGTGAAGATCAGCAACTCGCTGTTCACCAACGGCGTCGCGCTGCCCGGCGGCGGGCTGTCCGGCGACGTGGGCGTGGGCATCTACCTGGCTTTCAACGAGGAGGCCTACAACCGCGCCTCGAAGCTCACGATGATCAATTCGACCATCAGCAACGGCCGTCTGCAGCTCGTGAGCCAGAATGGCCTTCCGGGCTCCGCGGCGATCTACAACAGTGTCTTCGTGCGCTCCGGCAACGAAATCGTCAGCGATGCGAATCTCTACATCCGCAACAGCCGCTACGACGGCATCGGCTTCGGCAACGGCGCGCTGCTGCAGCCCGGCTCGGGCGAGAACTCCGCCGCGGCCGCGCAGCTCGACGCGAGCTACGTGCCGCAACCCGGCTCGCCGGCGGTGAACCTCGGCACCAGCAATGTCCCCGGCGGCCTCACCAGCGTCGACCACACCGGCAACGACCGCGTCATCGGTGCGCGCCCCGACATGGGCGCGCTGGAGTCGCCGACCGACGGCAGCGGCGTCTACACCGTCACCAACACCAACGCCAGCGGCAACGGCTCGCTGGCGTGGGCGCTGGAGCAGTCCAACCTCGACGACGGCTTCAACCAGATCCGCTTCAACATCCCGGGCGGCTGTCCGAAGCGCATCACGCCCGGCACGTCGCTGAAGGTGTACGAGTCGGTGTTCTTCGACGGCAGCACGCAGCCGGGCCACGTGGCCAACACGCAGGAGATCGGCTTCGACGGCCAGCCGTGCATCGTGCTCAACGGCGGCGGCACGCGCGGGATCGGCATCGAGACGATGGGTGATCTCAATGCCGGCAACGGCTTCGTGTCCGTGCGCGGGCTCGCGTTCGAAAACTACGATCTCGCCATCAGCCTGGCGTTCGGTACCGCCCATCGCGTGCAGGGCAGCCAGTTCGGCGGACCGATTTCGGGCAGCGGCGGCGGTTCGTCGACCACGCTCGCGGGCAACACCCAGGCAATCGCGATCCTCGGCGGCACCGACACGGTGATCGGCGGCGACAGCCCGGCGCAGCGCAACATGATCGCCGCGTCCAGCGACATCGGCGTGTGGATCCTGCAGTTCCTCGGCGGCGGCGGCAACGACAACCGCGTGGTCAACAACCTGATCGGCCTCGACCGCTTCGGTGCGACGGCGGTGCCGAACGGCACCGGCATCGTCGTCAACGGCGGCAACAACGAGATCCTCGGCAACCGCATCGGCGGCAACAGCGTCGACGGCATCCGCATCGCCGGCGACAACGCGCGCGGCAACGTGGTGCAGGGCAACTGGATCGGCGGCGGCACCGGCTCGCTCTCGCTCACGACGGGCAACGGCCGCATGGGCGTGATGCTCGAGGGTGGTGCGTGGGCCAATGCGATCGGCCCGGACAACCTCATCGGCCGCAACGGCGACGACGGCGTGCGCGTGATGCCCGATGCGGGCGGCTACAACAGCATCAACGGCAACCGCATCGCGCGCAACGACGCGCTGGGGATCGACCTGGGCAGCAACGGCGTGAGCACGAACGATCCCGATCCGGGGTTCTGCCAGCCGCCCGAGGGATGCAGTGCAAACGCGGGGCAGAACTTCCCGGTGCTCACCGATGCGGTGCGGGCGCGCACGGGGCTGATTCCGGTCGACACGCCGGTGCGCATCGAGGGCACGCTGCGGTCGCTGCCGGGCGGGCCCTACCGCATCGAGGTGTTCGGCGGCGATGCCTGCGACGCGAACGGATACGGCGAAGGACAGCGGTTGCTTGCGGCGAAGTCGCTGACGATCGAGAACGAACCCTACTGCCCGGACGGCGGCGGGCTGTGCTTTGCATGCACGGAGTTCAACTGCACGGCGGGCTTCACCGTGTGGGTGTCGGAAGTCGGCGTGGCGCCCGGCGACGCGATCACGCTGACGGCGACCTCGCCGGGCGGGAACACGTCGGAGTTCTCGCAGTGCATGACGCTGGTGGACGAGAACACGGCGGGCGATGCGATCTTCGCGGACGGGTTCGAGGACTGATCACCTCCGTCGCCCTGCTGCTGCCCGGGGAATGCAGTGTTCCCCCACCGTCGTCCCGGCGAAGGCCGGGACCCAGTGACGTTTCTTGTTTTTAAAGCAGTTCAATCAACCGAGCAACGCCGCTGGGTCCCGGCTTTCGCCGGGACGACGGGGGTGTGGATGTCTTCGGCCGGATGACGGCGGGCTGGAGATCGCGCGGGGCCACCCGGGTCCTGCGCATGGCGCGCCGCAGCATCGCCCGCTACACTGCGCGCGCTTCCAGGTGCTCGGGAAGCCGGTGAAAGTCCGGCGCTGCCCCCGCAACGGTAAGCAGGTGTGCGATCCACGATGCCACTGGAGTCCGCTCCGGGAAGGCGGATCGCACGGGATGCGGCGCATGTTCGGCGTGCGCGTCCGCCCTGCCAGCCCGGAGACCGGCCTGCAAGCGTGGTGGAGCGCGCGTCCCGCGCCGTTGCCGCCACTGTCTGCGCGTTGCGGAGGGCGACGCGGGCGATCGCGTGCCGTGCCTGCGGCGCGCACTTCGTCTGTCCGTCGTCCGAACGCGTGCCCCGCGGGTGAGCGTGTGCCGGAGAATTCCATGCGAGTCTTGAAACTGTCGTTGCTGGCGCTGGGCGTCGGCGTGTCCCTGTCCGCCGTTGCCGTCCCGGCGCCCGAACCCGCGACGCCGCAACCGGGCGTCATCGTCACCGCCAACCGCCTGCCCGAGGCCGTCGACGACACGCTCGCGGCCGTGAGCGTGATCACGCGCGAGGACATCGAGGCCAGCGCGACCAACGACATCGTCGACCTGCTGCGTGTCGTGCCGGGCGTGGACATCGTGCGCGGCGGCGGCATCGGCCAGCAGGCCTCGGTGTTCCTGCGCGGCGCCAATTCCAACCACACGCTGGTGCTGATCGACGGCGTGCGCGTGGCCTCGCTCGGCACCGGTGCGTATGCGTGGGAACACCTGCCGGTGGACCAGATCGAACGCATCGAGATCGTGCGCGGCCCGCGCGCGGCCGTGTGGGGCGCGGATGCGCTCGGCGGCGTTATCCAGATCTTCACGCGGCGCAACGAGACGCTCGACGGCACGCTGACCGTCGGCAACCACGACACCTACGGCGCCAACGCCGGCGTCGGCACGCGCGGCGAGCGCGGCGGCTTCGGCGTGCGCGTGGGTTACCTCGAATCGCGCGGAACCAATGCCACGCGCCCGGGCAACTTCAGTTTCGATCCGGACCGCGACGGCTTCGTCCAGCGCAGCATCGGCGCCAACGGCGACGTGGAACTCGGCGCCTACACGCTGTCGGCCAACCTGCTGCGCAGCGACGACGACGTGGAATTCGACGCCGGCGAAACCGCCGTCACGCAGGACACACTGGCGCTCGGCCTCGAAGGCCCGCTGACGGACACGTGGACGCACCGCGTCAACCTCGCCGGCTCGCGCGAGGACCTGGAAACGCCGGCGTTTTTCTCGGCCTACGCATCGCGCCGCGAACAGGCCGACTGGCTGCACACGCTGACGCTGGCCTCGAACAGTTCGCTGCTGTTCGGCCTGTCGTACCTGCGCGAGCGCGGCGAGAACATCGATACCTTCGGCGGCGATCCGATCTACGCCGCGCGCCGCACCGGCCGCGCCGGTTTCGCGACGTGGCACGGCCGCGCCGGCGTGCTGGATTTCGAGGCCTCCGGCCGCTACGACGACAGCAGCGTCTACGGCAGCGAGAGCACGGTCGGCGGCGCGATCGGCTGGCGCGTCACGGACGCCACGCGCCTGTCGTTGTCGTGGAACGAGGGCTACCGCGCGCCGACCTTCAACGAGCTGTACTCGCCCGGCTTCGGCGGCCTGTACGGCGGCAATCCGCTGCTGGATCCCGAATCGTCGCGGAATCTCGAAGCGGCGCTGGACATCACGCTGTCGCCGGCGTCGCGGCTCGCGCTGCGCGCCTTCCGCAACGACGTCGACGACCTCATCGACTTCTCGGCGCCCGACACCTTCAACGCGATCAACATCAAGCGCGCGCGCATCGACGGCGCCGAAGCCGAATGGCGCTGGGCCGCGAACGGCTGGGCGGTGACCGGCAACGCCACCTGGCAGAGCCCGGAAGACCGCGACACCGGCGCCAGGCTGCTGCGTCGCCCCGCGCGCAAGGCCACCGCGCTGGTGGAGCGCGTGTTCGACGGCGGCGCGCGTGTCGGCCTCGAAGGCTACGCGGCATCGCCGCGGCCGGACTTCGGCACCAGCCTGCCGGGCTACGGCACGCTGGCGCTGCGCGGCCGCCTGCCGCTGGGCGCTGGCCTCAGCCTCGACGGCCGC
This sequence comes from Chiayiivirga flava, assembly GCF_014202825.1. Lineage (GTDB taxonomy): Bacteria > Pseudomonadota > Gammaproteobacteria > Xanthomonadales > Xanthomonadaceae > Chiayiivirga > Chiayiivirga flava. The sequence goes on from NZ_JACHHP010000002.1 coordinate 301,430, forward strand.
ATCGAGAATCTGCTCGACCGCGAGTACACCGTCATCGACGGCTACACCACGCCCGGCATGACCGCGCTGCTGACGCTGCGCTGGGATGGCGGCGCGCGCTGACGCCGGCGGAAGCCCCTGCGTCCTTCTCCCGATGGGAGAAGGATCGCAACCTCCAACGCGCGGCCGCAGTGGGAGAAAACCCCTTCCCGTGACAGTTCCCCCACGGTTTCATCGTTATCCGGACCAGACCCCCGTCCTTTGGCGGGTCGCGCCGCACCTGGCGCAGGCGCCGCGCTCGCTAGTGGGCGCGTCGGCACTGGCATAGAATCCGGTGACGGTCTTCAGGGGGAGCGTCGATGCAAGGCCCGGCTTCATTTTCCACCGGCTCGAACGCGCCCGCGCGCGCGTCGCTGGGGCAGCGCCAGTTTCCGCGGCGCGTACGCACCCTGCTCGAGGGCGTGCTCGATTTTGTCTCCGACGAGGTCGATCGCGGCATCGCGACGATGCTCGGCGAACTCGAACAGCAGCTGTTCAAGCTCGCCGAGCAGGCCCGCAGCAACAGCATGCAGAAAGGCTTCTTCGACGCGCTGCGCGAGGTCAAGCGCGGGCGCGCGGATCTGGCGCCGCGCTTCCTGCTGGGCCTTGAGACCGCGCTGGCCGGCATCCAGGATCCGCCCAGGCCCAGTCCGATCGCGGGCGGCGGGCGGCGGGCAGGCGAGCTGTCGCTGGTCGAGGACGTGGTGATGGACGAATCCGTCGCCCTCAACGAGATCGCCACGCGCTGCGAAATCCGCAACAGCCTGCCGCTGTTCCTGCTCGGGCAGCGTTTCGGCGTCATCGCCGGCCGCCCGGCCTTCGACAGCGAAACCCTGCCGATCGGGCCGCAGAGCCTGGTCAACATCCTGCGCGAGGCCGTCGGCTGCCTCGACCTGAACTCCGAATACCGCCAGCTACTGTACCGCCAGTTCGACCGCAGCGTGATGCAATTCCTCGCGCCGATGTACGAGGCGGTGAACGCCTATCTCATCCGCGAACGCGTGTTGCCGAACCTCACCTACGTGCCGCTGCGCGCGCAGACCCAGCGCAGTGCGCCGCCACCGCCGAAGGAACCGCGCAAGGAAGCGGCCAAGGCGGCCGAACGCGCCGCCGACCGCGAGAAGCACGGCATCGCGCCGCCGCCGGGCGGCACGCGTGCGGGTGCGATGCCGGCACCGCCGCAGGGCGCCTCCGCACACGGCGGCCCCACCGACGGCGAAGGCGACCCGACCGCGCCGTCGCCGGGCACGCGCGGCAGCGGCCACGGCCAACCACCGCCGGCGCGATCGGCCGCGGCCGCCGCGGCCTATCCCGAGATGCCGACGCCGTCCCCGGACGGCCCGCGGCCGTTCACCGCGTGGCCGGGCACGCCGGACGCCGCGGCGGAAACGCACGCGCGGCAGGACACCGAGATGTTCGACGTCCTGCGCCAGCTCCTGGCCGGTCGCCGTGCCTTGCTCGGCAAGCTCGGCACCGGCAGCAAGGCACCGTCCGGCCCCACCCAGCCGGTGCAGGCGGCCTCGGCCGACGACGTGCAGAAGATGCTCGGCGTGCTGCAGACCAGGCCGGTCAAGCCGCTGATCGTCGACGGCAAGCCGCAGCCGCGGTCGATCACCCACCTCAAGCAGGATCTGCTCGCGCAGCTGCGCAGCGTCACGCCCGAGGACAAGGCGCCCGCGCTGGAGGAAGAACACAGCGACACCATCGATCTGGTCGGCATGCTGTTCGACCACATCCTCAAGGACGTGCGTCCCAACACCGCGGCGGCCAGCCTGCTGGGCAAGCTGCAGGTGCCGCTGCTGCGCGTGGCGCTGAACGACAAGGCCTTCTTCACCCGCCGCCAGCATCCCGCGCGGCAGATGCTCAACACCATCGCCGAAACCGGCATGTACTGGAGCGGCGAAGACGAGGCCGACCGCACGCTCATCGACAAGATGAACCTGCTGGTGGATCGCGTGACGCAGGAATTCAGCGGCGACATGACGCTGTTCGATTCCCTGCTCGGCGATCTCGGCGGCCATCTGCAGACCCAGGTGCGCAAGGCCGAAGTGGCCGAGCGCCGCCACGTGGAAGCCGCGCGCGGCAAGGAAAAACTCGAGCTTGCGCGCATGCGCGCGGCCGAGGCGGTGGACGCCAAGCTCGCCGGCAAGCGCGTGCCGAAATTCCTGCACACCCTGCTCGGGCAGGCCTGGACCGACGTGCTCTCGCTCTCGCTGCTGCGCGGCGGCGAACAGTCCGACGGCTTCCAGCACCAGCTGCAGATCGCCGAGCGCCTGATCGAATCGGCCGTCGCGCGCCGCACCACCGGCACGCCGCTGATCGCGCCGTCGGAGGCGCCGGCGCTGAAGGCCGAGATCGAGGAAGCGCTGACCCAGGTCGGCTACCACGGCAACGACGCCAAGGAAGTGTCCGCCCGCCTGCTCGCCGCCAGCGGCGACGAGGACGACGACGATCCGGCCTCGCGCACCGAACTTGCGATGAAGCTCAAGTCGCGCGTGCGGCTCGGGCAGAACATCGAAGGCACGCCGAACGCCGGCACCGGCGCCGGCGGCGAGAAACTGCCGCCGCTCAACGACGCCGAACGCGCGTGCTTCGATCAGATCCGCCGCCTGCCGTTCGGCACCTGGTTCGACTTCACCGTCAACCAGCAGGGCGACATCACGCGCCGCCGCATGTCGTGGTTCAGCACCGTCACCGGCCACTGCCTGTTCGTCAACCACCGCGGCCAGCGCGCCGGCGAATACACCCTGAGCTGGCTGGCGCGTGAAATGTGCCGCGGCACGGTGAAGATCGTGCAGGCCGAGCAGGGATCGGTGGTGGACCGCGCCTGGCAGGCCATCGTCGGCGCGCTGCGCTCGTTCGCCGGCGGCACCGCCAAACCCGCGCAGGCCGCCACATGAGCACCGAATCCGTGACCGACCACCGCCGCGCCAAGCGCAAGCGTGCCCAGGAAGCGATCGAAGTCATCGACACGATGACCGAGCGCCCGATCGGCCGCATCGGCAACATCTCCGAAACCGGCATGATGCTGTTCGCCACGGTGAACCTGCCGGAAGACGCGCTGTTCCAGCTCAGCTTCCAGCTGCCGGACGACCACGGCCGCCCGAAACCGATCGAGATCGGCGCCCACCACCTGTGGACCGACGCGGCCAACATGCCCGGACAGTTCTGGGCCGGCTTCCGCTTCATCGACATCTCGCCGGACGACGCCGCGCGCCTGCGCGCATGGATCGACCAGCCGGGCGGGCAGTACGTCTGAGTCGAGTCGAGGATGACCGCCGGTCGTCGGATTCCTCGCCGACTGCCGCGCCGCGTCGTCCGACCCGACCCGCGCTCAGACGGGCACGTAGCGCAACCGCAGCACGTCCTCGTCGATGCGGTCGTGCGCGAGCAGGCGCAGCTGCGGCCGGGGTCCGGCGAAGTAGGGCGTGCCCTGGCCCAGCACGACCGGATGCAGGTAGATCCTGTACTCGTCGATCAGGCCAAGCGCGGTAAGGCTGTGCGCAAGATCCGGTCCCGCGACTTCGATCTCTCCGTCCTGTGCGGACTTCAGGGCGCGGATCGCGTGTTCGAGGTCGCCGGCCACCGCCGTGGCATTCGGCCCGACCTCCAGCGCAGAGCGCGAAACCACCCATTTGTGCTGGCGGCGCCATGCCGCGGCGAAGTCGCGTTCCGCGGCCTGCCACTCGGGATGCGCGTCGTCCCAGTAGCGCATGATGTCGTACATGCGGCGGCCGTACACGCCGCCGGTCTGCGCACCGGCTTCATCGATGAAATGGCGGAACAGCGTCGGCCCGGGGGCAAACGCCATGTGATCGACGTAGCCGTCCAGCGACACGTTCATCCCGAACACGAGTCTTGCCATGCCCACTCCCTGCGTCCGGATCGTGCGCTGCGATGACGCGGGCCGCGGCGGGCCGGATCGAGCGCGTCGGCGTGGCCCGCAACGCTGTGGGCGACTGCGGCCCGGCGTCTGCGTCACGTTGTGCGCCGGCAAACGAACGACAGCGGAATCTGGCGCGCCCGGAGGGATTCGAACCCCCGACCAATGGCTTCGGAAGCCACTACTCTATCCGGCTGAGCTACGGGCGCGTGGCCGGGCAGTTTACCTGTTCGCGCGGCCGCGCGGCCAGTTGCGCGGCGTCGGCCCGCCCGCGGAGGCGCGTGCAGCCCGGCGTGGGCTTGGTTAACCTCGCAGGCCGTGCCGCGCCGGCGCGTCCGGGTGTCCGCAGGCAGGAGTGATGGTGAGCGAACTGGCATTGATCGGCGACATCGGCGGCACCAACGCGCGCTTCGCGCTCACCGATCCGTCTGCGCCCACCGCGCAACTGCTGCACCCGCTGGGCTTGCCGAACGAGCAGTTCGCGAACCTGCAGCACGCGGCCGAACATTACCTGCAGCAGGTCGGCGCGACCCCGAAACGCGCCGCGATCGCGGTGGCGTCGCCGGTCGGCAGCGACGAGATCCGCCTGACCAACCGCGCCTGGTCGTTCAGCCGCAGCGAGCTGGAGCGGGCGCTGCACCTGGACGAGCTGCGCCTGATCAACGACTTCGGCGCCATCGCCCATGCCGTGCCGGCGCTGGCCGAGGCGGACCGCGTGACCCTGCACGGCGCGCCGTCCGCGCCGCTGCGCGGGCCAGTGACCGTGATCGGCCCCGGCACCGGGCTTGGCGTGGCGCTGCTGACCGGCGATGCGGAGCGCGGCTGGGACGTGGTCGAGACCGAGGGCGGGCACGTCAGTTTCGCGCCGCTGAGCGAGGAAGAGGTCACCATCGCGCGCTGGGTCACGGCGCGCTTCGGGCGCTGTTCGACCGAGCGCCTGCTGAGCGGTTCGGGCCTGTCGCACATCGACGCGGCGCTGCGCGGCGCCGACAGCGTGCCGGCCGACGGACGCAAGCCGGACCTGCGCGATCCGCGCCGCATCGTCGAGGGCGCGCTCGACGGCCATGACCGCGACGCGCGGCGCGCGCTGGCGCGCTTCTGCGCGGTGCTCGGCAGCGTCGCGGGCGATGCGGTACTGATCCACGGCGCGCGCACGATGATGATCGCCGGCGGCATCGTGCCGCGCTTCGTTCCGTTCCTGCGCACCAGCGCCTTCCGCGAGAAATTCCTCGCCAAGGGACGCTTCGCGCCATACCTCGAAGCGGTGAGCGTGCATGTGGTCACGCATGCGCATCCGGGCCTGCTCGGGGCGGCGATGGCGCTGCGCGCGCCGCGCTGAGCGGAACGGCCCGGCACGGTCCGCGCGTGGCCGCAGGCGCCGCGAGCGCGGGCGTCGCGCCGTTTGCTGCATCGCAAGATGCCTGAGCCGCGCATTCGGGCGACAGTGCGCCGACAGGTGGTTTCCCGCGCGGCACCGCGCGGCGGACGAAACGGCGCATCCATGAAGACCAGCAAGGCCACGTCCTTCGACATCGCCTACCAGGCCGGTGTCTCGCAATCGACGGTGTCGCGCGCGCTCAGCGGCAGCCCGCTGGTGAGCCTGGACACGCGCCGGCGCGTGCAGGCCATCGCCAAGGAACTCAACTACAAGGTCGACAAGAACGCGTCCAACCTGCGCCGCCAGCATTCGGTGACGCTGGCGCTGCTGCTGTTCGAGGATCCGACCTCGGACGATTCGCTGATCAATCCGTTTTTTCTTTCGATGCTCGGCTCGATCACGCGCGCCTGCGCGCGGCGCGGGTACGACCTGCTGGTGTCGTTCCAGCAGTTCTCCGACGACTGGCACGCCGACTACCAGGACAGCCACAAGGCCGACGGCCTGATCCTGCTCGGCTACGGCGACTATCTGGTCGCGCGCAGCAAGCTGCAGAAGCTGGTGGAGCACGACACGCATTTCGTGCGCTGGGGTGCGGTGGTCGAGGGCCAGCCCGGCATTTCCGTCGGCTGCGACAACGTGCAGGGCGCGCGCGCGATCACCGAGCACCTGCTTTCGCTCGGACGGCGGCGGATCGCGTTCGTCGGCAATGCCTCGGCGCACTGCCCGGAGTTCTTCGACCGCTACATCGGCCACTGCGAAGCGCTGCGCGCGGCGGGCATCGCGGTCGATCCGCTGCTGCAGGTCGACGCGGTGGATTCGACCGAACAGGTCGGCGACCGCGCGCTGCGCACGCTGCACGCGCGCGGCGTGGCGTTCGATGCGGTGTTCGCGGCGAGCGACCTGCTCGCGATCGGGGCGATGCACGCGCTCGGCGATCTGGGCCTGTCGGTGCCGGGCGACGTGTCGGTGGCCGGCTTCGACGATATCCCGATGGCAAGTTTCGCGAGCCCGGCGCTGACCACGGTGCAGCAGGACACCAAGCGCGCCGGCGAGATCCTGGTCGAGCGGCTGCTGCAGCAGATCCGCGGCGAAGCTGCGCGCAGCGAGATGCTGCCGGCGCAGGTGATCGTGCGGCGCTCGTGCGGGGCCAACCGCGCCGGTTGAGACGGCGGCGCGCGATCGGGCGTGGCTACTTGCGGACGGTGCGACGCATCAGCGCATCGAGCCGCGCGCGCAGCCGTGGATCGGTGATCGGACCGTCGGTCACCCACACCGCGACATCGTGCGCGGGCACCTCGAACGTCATCGGCGCGCCTGCAGCAATCTCCAATGCTGCAGCATTCGTCGCCAAGGCGTTTCGCCACGTGCCGGCCTGCAATCCGTCGCCGAGCTCGAACGTCGTCGGCGCATCGCCCTTGTTGAGCAGCACCAGCGCAGTCTGCACCACGCCGTCGTGCTGCAGCACGCGGTAGAACGCGGCGCGGTCACCCTGCAGCAGCAGGTTCAGCTGCAGGCCGCGCTGCAGCGCCGGAATCGCCGCGCGCACCGCCGCAATACGCGCAAGCCGCGCGCGGATCGGGTGCGTGGCCGCCTTCGCGATGTTCTCGACGCCGAAGTAGTTGCGGTTGCCGTGGTGCTCCACGCGCCCGCGCATGAAGCCTATTTCCGACCCCTGGTAGATCACCGGGATGCCGCGTGCGGTGAAGAGGAAGTTGTGTGCGTCGATGAATCCGGCGTCTGTGGCATCGAGCCGCGCCATGTCGTGGTTGTCGTAGAACGTCGTCAGCTCGTAGGGGTTGTGGTACGGGCCGGCATCGAGGTACAGCACGTCGGCAAGCGTCTCGTAGCCGGCGTCGTCCGGCCCGAAGGCGCCGACCAGCGCGGCCTTGAGCGGGAAGTCGAGCACGCTGATGCCGCCGTTCTCCGGCCAGGTGAACGGCGCGATGTTCTTCGCCTCGTGGTCGAAGGCTTCGCCGAACATGTAGAAGCCCGGACGATGCGCGCGCACACGGTCGGAGACGGTTTTCCAGAACGCCAGCGGCTGGTGGCGGATGGTGTCGATGCGGAATGCGTCCGCGCCTTCATCGATCCAGTGCAGGTAGGCGCCGGCGAGGTAGTCGACGACGGCGGGATTGCCGGCGTCGAAATCGCCGAGCTGGGCGAGGTCGGGTTGGGTGTTGTAGAAGCGGTGCAGCGGGTTGTTGGCAGGATCGAGCTGCTCGGGGCGCAGGTTCTGGTGATCGGCGACGAGCGTGCCGTTCGCATCGAAGATCTGGCCGAATTGCGGTTGCGCGGTCGGCATCGAGAACGCCGGCGAGCCGTGGTTGCCGACGATGTCGAGCACGGTTTTCAGTCCGTGCGCGCGCAGGCCGTCGGCGAGTTCGCGGAAACCCAGGCCCGGGCTCGGCAGGTGTTCGTCCACGCGGTAGAAGTTCGTGCCCCAGTAGCCGTGGTAGCCGGACTTGCCGCGATCGGTGAGGAACGAGGTGCAGGTGACTTCGTCGCCGCCGCTGAAGGCTTCGTCCGGATTATCGACGATGGGCGTGAGCCAGACGGCGCCGAAGCCCATCGCGCGGATGTAGTCGGCATGGTCGAGCAGGCCGCGGAAATCGCCGCCGAGGTAGCCGAGGTGGGCGACCGTGCCGTCCGGACAGTGCAGCGGGATGTCGAAGCTGCGGTGCGCGCCGCCCTGGTCGCGGTGGTCGTTGGACGAATCGCCGTTGACGAAGCGGTCGGTGACGACGAAGTAGATGGGGTGCGCGGTGAAGGGTTCGAGGGTGCCGTAGTAATCGGCGGGCGGCGGTGAGGTGCCGGTGTCATGCGTCGTCGCGCAGCCAACAAGCGCAAGCGCGGCGGCAAGCATCGCACCACGGCGTACGGTACTCCGAAGCATGTCATGCCCTCGCAAGGCAGTCGTCGAAACAGTCCTTCTCCCGTCGGGAGAAGGTGCCGGCAGGCGGATGAGGGCGCCACGTGTCGGTGTTGGCGAGCATTGCCTCGAAGCGAACAGCGCGCCACGGGCGAATGCGATGGGCAAGCTTGCAGTGACTTGCCCTCATCCGCCTGCCGGCACCTTCTCCCGGCGGGAGAAGGAGGGCACGGACGACAGGTCGAGGGCTATGCATGGGACGTTGCTGCCGCCACGCCACGCGGCTCCCGCACGCGCAGCACGCACAATCCCGCCAACGCGAAGCTCGAACCGCCGATCACCAGCGCATAGATCGGCTGGCTGCCGAAAAACAGCTTCAGCAGCACTCCGAGCACGCTCGCCGCCAGCAGCTGCGGGATCACGATGAAGAAATTGAAGATGCCCATGTACACGCCCATCTTCCTTGCCGGCAGGCAGTCGCTGAGCATCGCGTACGGCAGCGACAGGATCGATGCCCATGCGAAACCGATGCCCACCATCGACAGCAGCAGCCAATCCGGATCGCGGATGAACACGATCGACACCAGCGCCCCGCCGCCGATCCACAGATTGACCAGGTGGCTCACGCGCAGGCCCCACGCCGCGACCATGCGCGGGATCACCAGCGCCGCCAGCGCCGCGAAGCCGTTGTAGGCGGCAAACAGCACGCCGACCCAGTTCGCGCCGTCGTTGTACGCGGTCGAGGTCGGATCGGTGCTGCCGAAATGCACCATCGTCACCGCGGCGCTGGTGTAGATCCACATCGCGAACAGCGCGAACCACGAGAAGAACTGCACCACGGCGAGGCGACGCATCGGCCCGGGCATGTTGCGCAGGTCGGCCATGATGGTGGTGAACGCGTTGACCGCGCGCGTGTGCGCGACGAACAGCAGTGCCAGTCCGTACGCGAGCAGGCCGCCGCCGAGCACGTACAGTTCCTTCGCAAGACCCGCCACGACGATCCACGCGATCAGGCCGGCGCCGAGCACCAGCCACGGCAGCGCATCGATCGAGCGCGCATCGCGCGGTGCGCGCACGGGGCCGGGCGGCGAGGCGTCGTCGAACGCGTCGAGCTGCTCGGGCGGGTACTCGCGCGTGCGCAGCACGGTCCAGCCGATCGCGCCCAGCATCACCACCGCGCCGGCGTAGAACGCGTAGCGCACCGAGGCCGGGATCTGCCCGGCCGGCGCGGTGTTGGCTACGCCCGCCTGCGTCAGCAGCCACGGCAGCGCGCTCGCCACGATCGCGCCGACGCCGATGAAGAAGCTCTGCATCGCATAGCCGCGCGCACGCTGCGACGGCGGCAGCTGGTCGCCGACGAAGGCGCGGAACGGTTCCATCGAGATGTTGATCGAGGCATCCAGCAGCCACAGCAGTCCGGCCGCCATCCACAGCACCGGCGCGTTCGGCATCAGCACCAGGGCGGCGCTCGCGAGCAGCGCGCCGTAGAGGAAATACGGCCGCCGCCGGCCGAGCCGCGTCCAGGTGCGGTCCGAGCAGTAGCCCACGATCGGCTGCACGATCAGTCCGGTCAGCGGTGCCGCGATCCACAGGATCGGCAGCGCCTCCATCTCCGCGCCCAGCGTCTGGAAGATGCGGCTGACGTTCGCGTTCTGCAGCGCGAAGCCGAACTGGATGCCGAGGAATCCGAAGCACATGTTCCAGATCTGCCAGAACGACAGCGTCGGCTTGTTCGTCATCGCGTGGTTTCCTCCCCGGCGGCCGACGTGCCTCGTGCGGGCGCGTTCGTCGCTTGCCGCATGGTAGTGGCCGGGTCGCGTGTGCGCAGCGGATGCATACGTATTCATGCGCGTTGCGACGGCGCGCGCGGGCCGCGCGAAATGCGCGAAGATGCGCGCGCCCATCCCGACGCGCCCGCGCATGACCACCACCGAACTGTTCCTCATCGCCATGGCGCTGATCTTCGGCGTGCCGTACCTGATCTGGCGCGTCGGCCGCACCGAGTACTTCGCGCCGCTGGTGGTGGTGCAGATCGTGACCGGCATCCTGCTCGGACCGGGCGTGCTCGGCGCGGTGTTCCCGGAGTACTACGCCTTCGTGTTTCCGCCGCCGGTGATCCAGGCGCTCAACGGCATCGCGTGGTGGGCGGTGATGGCGTTCGTGTGGACGGCGGGGCTGGAGCTGGACCTAGGCGAGGCGTGGACGCAGCGGCGCGAGAGCGGTCTGGTCGCGGGGCTCGCCCTCGGCGTGCCGCTGCTCGCCGGAGCCGCGGCGGGCATCGCGCTGCTCGCCTGGGGCGACGGCTGGCTCGGCGTGCAGGGCACGCACTGGCAGTTCGTGCTGGGCGTCGGCATGGCCTGCGCGGTGACGGCGCTGCCGATCCTGATCCTGTTCATGGTGAAGCTCGACATCCTGCGAACGCCGCTCGGGCAGCGCGTGCTGCGCTACGCCAGCCTCGACGACATCGCGATCTGGGCCGTGCTCGCGCTGATCCTGATCGACTTCGAACGCATCGGCCGCCAGTGCGTCTTCCTGCTCGCCTTCGTGCCGGTGGCGATCGGCTTCCGCGCCCTGATGCGGCGTGTGCCCGAGATCGACCGCTGGTACATCGCGCTGATCTGGCTTGCGCTGTGCGGGCTCGGTGCGGACTGGGCCGGGCTGCACTACATGGTGGGCGCGTTCCTCGCCGGCGTGGTGACCGATCGCCAGTGGTTCGACGAAGGCCGCCTCGAACTGTTGCGTCAACACCTGCTGCTGCTGGTGATGCCGGTGTTCTTCCTCAGCACCGGGCTGCGGACCACGTGGGACGTGGGCGGCGTGGCGGTGTTCGGCGCCGCGGCGCTGCTGCTCGTGGCGTCGGTCGCGGGCAAGCTCGCGGGTGTCCACCTCGCCGGCCGGCTGCTGCGCTGGCCGCCGGGAGAGGCGTCGGTGATCGGCTGGCTGCTGCAGACCAAGGCGCTGATCATGATCATCTTCGCCAACGTGCTGCTGGACAAGGCGCTGATCAGCAACGCGACCTTCACCGCGCTGCTGCTGATGGCGGTGGGCAGCACGATGCTGACGATTCCGCAGGTGAATCCGAAGCTGCGTGCGCTGCGCCACGGCGCGACCGGCACCGGCGACGCCGTGCCCGCCCGCACCGCACCGGCGCGCCGCGCGTCGGCGCGCCGCGCGTAGGCGCGCCGCGCCGCTGCCGCCCACTCAGGGGATGCGGCGTTCGTACTCGGCTTCGTGCGTGGCGTGCGTGGCCCAGAACGGTTTCGGCGCGCGCTCGGCGAGGCGGTCGGCCAGAATGTCGAGGTGGGTGTGCCAGCCGCCGGAGATGCTGATCATCATGTCGCGGTTGCGCGCATCGGTGTGGATCACGGTGAGGCGCACCTGCGTGCCCTCCTGCTGCAGTTCGAAGCGCACCTGCGAGGCGTCCGGCGCGTCGCCCCAGCGGAACGCAAGCAGGCGCGGCGGATCGCAGGCCAGCACGTCGCCGTGCAGCGTGCTCGGGTTCCCGTGCGCGGCGTATTTCGCCGGAGGCACGTCGTCGGCGTGGCCGGTCAGGCGGCTGTTGTCGAAGTGCAGGCCGACGCGGCCACCCGTGCGCGCGTCGAGCGGGCCGCTGGCGAGCCACAGGCCGCGCTTGTCGCCGTCGACGAGATACTCCCACACGCGTTCGATCGGCCCGGGCAGGAGGCGTTCGATGCGCAGGCTGGTGGCGGTGGTGATGTCGGCATAGGTGGTCATGCGGAGGTCTCCCGGGAGTGGGTGGCCGCTGGCGCGGCGTCGAGGGTGCGCGCGAGATTCGCGAGCAGGGTGGTCCAGCCGTTCCGCGTGCGGTCGGCGTAGTCGGCGTAGCGCGCGGGCAGATGCTGGACGAGCACGAGCTCGCAGCCGTCCGCGGCGGGCGCGATGTCGATGACGACGCGCGCGGGATCGTCGGCATCGCCGGGATCGGCCCAGAAATCGAACACGATGCGGCGCGGACGGTCGAGCTCCAGGTAGCGGCCGTGGTGACTCGCAAGGCCGTCGGCGCGCTGCTCGGCGATGAGAAAGCCGCCGCCGACGCGGGCGTCGATCTCGACCCGCTGCATCGCGCCGCCGGGCGTCGCGAACAGCCAGCGGCCGGCGACGGCGGGGTCGAGCCAGGCGTCGAACACGCGTTCGGGCGTGACGTCGAAGCGGCGCGCGATGCGCAGCACGAGCGGGGCGTCGGTGGTCATGCTGTCCTCGACTTGCGTTTGCGCGGTGCGGGTGCACGGGAACGTTCGCGAGCGGGCGCCGTCGCTGCGCCGGCGCGTGCGGGGTTGCCGGACGCGGCGGATTTCCGCGTGCCTGCCTTGCCCGCGGGGTTTGCGGCGGCATCCTCCGCACGCAGCAAGGCGTCGAGCGCATCGAGGCGCGCGTTCCAGAAGCGCTCGTAGTGGCGCAGCCACTCCACGCCGCGATGCAGCGGCGCGGCATCGAGCCGGCAGATGTGCCTGCGACCCTGCACTTCGCGCTGCACGAGGCCGGCGCGTTCCAGCACCTGGATGTGCTTGGACGCGGCCGCGAGCGACATCGCGAACGGCGCGGCGAGATCGCCGACGTTGTGCTCGCGCGTGGCGAGGCGTTGCAGCATCGCGCGACGGGTGGGGTCGGCGAGGGCGTGGAATACCGCGTCGAGGCGGTCGGTAGCGATTGATTCAACCATGAGGTTGATCTTCGGCCGAAGCGAGGGCGATGTCAACCGTTTTGTTGAATGAACGAAATCGCAGGGAATGTTGCAACCTTGAACCTCCGTCGTCCCGGCGAACGCCGGGACCCAGCGGCGTTTCTCGGTGTTGCTCTTCGCCGACCCCCAAGCAACGTCACTGGGTCCCGGCGTTCGCCGGGACGACGGTGTGGGGTACGACCGGCGGCAGGGGCGATAGCGTGGCCGGGCGCAGCGGTGACGTCAGATCACGAACGCATCCGGCATCGCCAGCGTCCGCGCACCCGCGCGCGCCAGCTGCAGATGCGTCGCCGTCTCCGGCAGCAATCGCGAGAAATAGAACCGCGCGGTCGCGAGCTTCTGCACGTGGAACGCATCGCCCTCGCCCGCGTCGAGGGCCAGGCGCGCCATGCGCAGCCACAGCCAGCCGAACACCAGATGCCCGACGAGGCGCAGGTACGAGGTCGCGGCCGCGCCGATCTCGTCCGGATCCGTCGCCGCGCGCGCGCCGAGCTCCTGCGTCAGCGCAGCGATGTCGCGCAGCAATTCGGCGAGCGCCGCCACGTAGCCGCCGAGTTCGGCGTGTGCAGCGTTCGCATCCAGGTCCGCACGGATCAGCGCCGACAGCCGCGCCAGCTTCGCGCCGCCGTCGAACAGCACCTTGCGCCCGAGCAGGTCCATCGCCTGCACGCCGTTGGTGCCCTCGTAGATCATGTTGATGCGGCAATCGCGCGCGTACTGTTCCATGCCCCACTCGGCGATGTAGCCGTGGCCACCGAAGACCTGCAGGCAGAGGTTGATGGTCTCGAAGGCGTTGTCGGTGAGGAAGGCCTTCACCACCGGCGTCAGCAGCGCGAGCAGTTCGGCGGCGTCCTCGCGCACGGCCGCATCCGGGTGCGCGTGCTCGCGATCGAGCAGCAGCGCGGTCCACGTGGTGAGCGCGCGGCCGCCTTCGGTGTAGGCGCGTGCGGTGAGCAGCATGCGGCGCACGTCCGGATGCACCACGATCGGATCGGCGGGCCTGTGCGGCGACTGCGGCCCCGCGGCCGCGCGACCCTGCACGCGATCCTTCGCGTACGCCGTCGCGTTCTGCAGCGCCGCTTCCGCGAGGCCGAGCGACTGCATGCCGACGCCGAGCCGCGCCGAGTTCATCATCACGAACATCGCCGCGAGGCCCTTGTTCGGGGCGCCGATCAGCCAGCCGGTGGCGCCGTCGAGGTTCATCACGCACGTCGCGTTGCCGTGGATGCCCATCTTGTGTTCGATCGAACCGGCGCGAATGCCGTTGCGCGCGCCGGGCTTGCCATCGGCATCGGGCAGGAACTTCGGCACGAGGAACAGTGAGATGCCCTTGGTGCCGGGCGGTGCGTCGGGCAGACGCGCGAGCACCATGTGCACGATGTTTTCCGCCAGGTCGTGTTCGCCCGCGCTGATGAAGATCTTGGTGCCGGTGAGCGCGTAGCTGCCGTCCGCGTTCGGCTCCGCGCGCGTGCGCAGCAGGCCGAGGTCGGTGCCGCAGTGCGCTTCGGTGAGGCACATCGTGCCGGTCCATTCGCCGGAAACGATCTTCGTCAGGTACGTCTGCTTCTGTTCCGGCGTGCCGTACGCGACGAGGCATTCGTAGGCGCTGTGCGAGAGGCCCGAGTACATCAGCCAGGCCTGGTTGGCCGAATTCATCATCTCGTACAGGCGGTTGTTGACCAGCACCGGCAGGCCCTGGCCACCGACGTCCGGATCGCAGCCGAGCGAGGGCCAGCCGGCGTCGACCCATTGCCTGTACGCCTGCGCGAAGCCGGTCGGCGCGGTGACCACGCCGTCGCCCGCGTACGTGCAGCCCTCGACGTCGCCGATGCGGTTGAGCGGGAACACCACGTCGCGTGCGAATTTCGCGGCCTCGTCCAGCACCGCATCGATGGTGTCGCGATCCAGGTCCGCATACCGGGGCAGCGCGCGCAGCTCTTCGTCGGCGCGCAGCAGATCGAACAGCACGAAACGCATGTCGCGCAGCGGCGCGGAATAAGTGGGCATGGCTGGCTCCGGACGGGATCCCGGTGCGGACGTCGCACCGTACGGAGGCGTATGTTACGCGAAGGCGGGCGGGCGTGACGGCGATGCTGGCCCCTGTCGGGCAACGCCGCCGTTGGCGCAGACTGGGCCTCTCCGGTTCGAGCGACGACGATGACCTGCAATCCGCACCGCGTATCACGCGTCCATGCGCCACACCGCACGGCACTGGCCGCCTGCCTCTGCCTCGTACTGCAGGCAACCGCCGCCGCCACCGGCAAGGGCGCCGGCACCTTTCTCGTGACCAGCGCCGCCGATGCCGGGCCGGGGTCGCTGCGGCAGGCGATCCTTGATGCCAACGGCGCCGGCGGCGGCACTGTCGCCTTCGCCATCGACGACGATTGCCTCATCGTCATCGCGCCGCTGACGCCGCTGCCCACCGTGACGGTGCCGCTCGTCATCGACGGCCTGACCCAGTCCGGCAGCAGTCCGAACACATCGACGCTCGCATACGACGCGCAGCACTGCATCGTGCTCAACAGCAACATCTCGCACGCGCTGCGCCTGGAGCCGCCGGCCGGCACGACGATCACGGTGCGGGGCCTGGGCTTCGACAATTTCAACACGGCCGCGATCGAGGTCGAAGGCGCGGGCGCGGCGCACATCGAAGGCAACGGCTTCGGCGGCGGCTTCACCGCGTTGTTCAACGGCTTTGCGACCAGCGCGATCCGCGTGGTCGACGCCCCCGGCACCGTCATCGGCGGCGACACGCCGGCGCAGCGCAACGTCGTCGGCAATGCGCTCGGGGCCGGCATCTTTCTCGGCCTCGGCGGACCGCGCACGGTGCGCAACAATCTGGTCGGCATCGGTGTCAGCGGCTTCAGCAACATCGGCAACAACGTCGGCATCGATCTGGTCGACGCCTACGGCACCCTGATCGAAGGCAACAGCATCGGCCACAACGACAGCTTCGGCGTGCGCGTGGCGATGCCGACGTTTTCGCGCGCCTCGGCGGCCAAGGGCGGACCGGAGTTCTACAACCGCATCGTCGGCAACCTGATCGGCTACAGCCCGGTGCCGAACGGGTCCAGTCGCGATGCCGGCAACACCACCAACGGCATCCGCCTCACCTCCGGCGCCAATATCCAGGTGCTGGACAACACCATCGCCTTCAGCACCAACGACGGCCTCAACGCGCAGGCCGCGGTGCAGGCCGCACGCATCTCCGGCAACCGCTTCCTGCGCAACGGCGACCAGGCGATCGACCTGAACCCGAACGGCGTCGATCCGCAGGACGAGGACACGGTGCCCGGCCCCGGTGCAAACGGCACGCAGAACTACCCGGAACTCGACAGCGCCGTCGGCGACGCGCTCGCGGGCACGGTGCGCGGCAGCCTCACCACCCGCTCCGGCGACTACACCGTCGAGTTCTACAGCAACGCCGCGTGCGACTCGACCGGACACGGCGAAGCGGAGAACTTCGTCGGCGCGATCGACGTCAACGTGCCGTTCGCGCCGATTCCGCCGGGCGACAAGACCGTGGATTTCGTCGCGCCGGTGCAGGCGGGCGATGGCGAATCCCTTGCCGGCGGCGTGATCGTCGCTCTCGCGCACGACGCGTCCGGCAACACCAGCGAACTGTCGGCCTGCGTCGCCTACACCGACACCAGCCTGTTCGCGGACGGCTTCGAATAGTCGTCCCGGGTCGCCTCACTCGCCCCACCGCGGACGGCGCAGGACGCCCGGACGCTGGCCCGGCAGCGCGATATCTGCTGCAATGCACGCAAGAAGCGGGGGTGCCGCGTTGCCGGCTGAGAGAGTCCCTTCGAACCTGATCCGGTTGGGACCGGCGTAGGGAGCTTCGTGTCGCGGGTGCTGCGTGTGTGCAGCGGCCCGCGCGCCGAGCGTTCGAGCGCAGCCGCGCCGCTTCGTCACTCAACCGCGAGGACGATGCCGATGAATGCCCAGCCTTCCGACCTGATCCGCCAGACGCAGGCGCTGTCCGCCGACGTCACCCGGCCGATCTCGGGCTCCCGCAAGATCCACGTCACCGGCTCGCGCGAGGACATCCGCGTGCCGATGCGCGAGGTGGAGCTCACGCAGACGCCGAAGATCTTCGGCGCCGAAATCAATGCTCCGTTCGCGGTGTACGACACCTCCGGCGCGTACACCGACGCGAACGCGACGATCGACCTCACCACCGGCCTGCCGGCGATACGCGCCGCGTGGATTGCCGAACGCGGCGACACCGAACAGTTGCCGGACCTCAGTTCGCACTTCGGCCGCGCGCGCGCCACCGACGCAAAACTCGATCATGTGCGCTTCCCCGGCCTGCGTGCGCCGCGGCGCGCGATCGCGGGCGCCAACGTCAGCCAGATGCACTACGCCAAGCGCGGCATCGTCACGCCGGAAATGGAATACGTGGCGATCCGCGAGAACCAGAAACTCGACGCGATCCGCGATGCGAAGCTGCTGCGCCAGCACCGGGGCGAATCCTTCGGCGCGGCCTTGCCCGAGCGCATGACCCCCGAGTTCGTGCGCGACGAAATCGCGCGCGGCCGCGCCATCCTGCCGAACAACATCAACCATCCGGAAAGCGAACCGATGATCATCGGGCGCAACTTCCTGGTGAAGATCAACGCAAATATCGGTAATTCCGCCGTGACGAGTTCGATCGCGGAGGAAGTCGAGAAGATGGTGTGGGCCATCCGCTGGGGCGCGGACACGGTGATGGATCTCTCCACCGGCAAGCACATCCACGAAACGCGTGAATGGATCCTGCGCAACTCGCCCGTGCCCATCGGCACCGTGCCGATCTACCAGGCGCTGGAGAAGGTCGACGGCCGCGCCGAAGAGCTCACCTGGGACATCTTCCGCGACACGCTGATCGAGCAGGCCGAACAGGGCGTCGACTACTTCACCATCCACGCCGGCGTGCGGCTGGCGTACATCCCGCTCAGCGCCAAACGCGTGACCGGCATCGTCTCGCGCGGCGGCAGCATCATGGCCAAGTGGTGCCTCGCGCACCATCGCGAATCCTTCCTCTACACGCACTTCGAGGACATCTGCGAGATCATGAAGGCCTACGACGTGGCCTTCTCGCTCGGCGACGGCCTGCGTCCGGGCTCGATCGCCGATGCCAACGACGCCGCGCAGTTCGCCGAACTCGAAACGCTGGGCGAACTCACGCAGATCGCCTGGAAACACGACGTGCAGACCATGATCGAGGGGCCCGGCCACGTGCCGATGCACCTCATCAAGGAGAATATGGAGAAACAACTCGCGTGGTGCGGCGAAGCGCCCTTCTACACCTTGGGCCCGCTCACCACCGACATCGCGCCGGGCTACGACCACATCACCAGCGCCATCGGCGCCGCGATGATCGGCTGGTACGGCACCGCGATGCTCTGCTACGTCACCCCGAAGGAACACCTCGGCCTGCCCGACAAGCAGGACGTGCGCGACGGCATCATCACCTACAAGCTCGCTGCGCACGCGGCCGATCTCGCGAAAGGCCATCCGGGTGCGCAGGCACGCGACAACGCGCTGTCGAAGGCGCGTTTCGAATTCCGCTGGCAGGACCAGTTCAACCTCAGCCTCGATCCGGACAAGGCGCAGGAATTCCACGATGAAACCCTGCCGAAGGACGCCCACAAGACCGCGCACTTCTGCTCGATGTGCGGCCCGCACTTCTGCTCGATGAAGATCACGCAGGACGTGCGCGAGTACGCGAAGGAGCACGGCGTGGCGGACGATGCCGAGGCGCTGGAGCGCGGCATGGCGGAGAAGGCCGCCGAGTTCCGCGCCGCGGGCGGCGAGGTGTATCGGCCGGAGTAGGAATCAGGGGCGGGCGGGAGGAAATCGCCCCCTTCCGCCTGCCGGCACCTTCCCCCGCTGCGCGGGAGAAGGACTGTCCTGCCGGATGCGGTCGACAGGCGTGTGGCCAATGGCCTGTGGCCAGTGACCTTGGGGGCTTTGTCTGTCGGTCTGTCGGCCGATTTTCCCAAGTCCGAAGTGCGAGCAGCGCGACCGATTAAATCCTTCTCCCGCGCAGCGAGGAAAGGGTGACGCCGGTTGCCACCGGCGGAACGCAGGCGGAAGGGGGGCTTTGTACAGCACGAATACCATCGCGCCCCCGGTCTGGCAGCGCTGCGCTCCCGGCGCAACCAAGTCACGCCGCGTCCACACACGCGTCCTGACAGGCACGCAGCCCGCCGACGCTTGCGCTAACCTCACGATCGCGTGCCGGCATCCGCCGCGCGATCCAACGATTTTCAGCCGGCCCGCGCCGGCCAAGGACCGTCCATGAACTCGGCCATCCCCGCCCGCACCGGCAACCGTTCGCACCTGTGGATCCGCATTGCCACGGTGTTGCTCGCGGTGCTGATCCTGGTGACGCTCGCGCTGATGTGGTGGTGGGACCACGAGCCGGACACCTTCGATCCGGTCGCCCACGCGCAGGAGCGCGCCGCCGCGCGCGGGCAACCGGTGGTCACGGGCACGATCACCACCGAAACGCTGATCCGCGTCACCGGCACCCTGCTCGACAAGCGCGGCGGCTACCTGTCCAACGACGTGATGCCGCCCGGTCTGTTCATGGACAACGTGCCGAACTGGGAATTCGGCGTGCTGGTGCAGACGCGCGACTTCGCCAAGGCCCTGCGCAACGAGTTCAGCCGCTCGCAGACCCAGAGCACCGAAGATCCGGACCTCATGGAGGCCGACCCGCTGTATTCGTCGCCGAACGACCGCTGGCTGCTGCCGTCTTCCGAAGGCCAGTACCGCAAGGCGGCCGCCCACATCGACGGATACCTGGCGCGCCTGACCGATGCCGACCCGTACAACGCCCAGTTCTACGCCCGCGCCGACAACCTCGCCGACTGGCTGGCGGTGGTGGAAAAACGCCTGGGCTCGCTCTCGCAGCGGCTGTCGGCAAGCGTGGGGCAGGAGCGCGTGGACACCGATCTCGGGAACGATCCCAGTGCCCGGCAATCCACGCCCGGCGCCGCCGAGCGCAATGTCCGCACGCCGTGGTCGCAGGTGGACGACGTGTTCTACGAAGCGCGCGGTTCCACCTGGGCGCTGCTGCAGTTCCTGCGCGCGGTGGAACACGATTTCGAGCCGGTGCTGCGCGACAAGAACGCACTCGTCAGCCTGCAGCAGATCATCCGCGAGCTGGAGGAATCGCAGCATTCGCTCGGCAGCCCGGTCGTGCTCAACGGCAGTCCGTTCGGCTTCTTCGCCAACCATTCGCTGGTGATGGCGAACTACGTCTCGCGCGCGAACGCGGCGATCATCGATCTGCGGCAGTTGCTCGAACGCGGCTGAGCCTCGCTTCGTGATTCGCCAGCAGCGCAGACACCAGCGGCTGCGTTGCCCGCTTTACCGAATCACGAATTGCGAATCCCGAATCCCGGCCCTCAGAACTTCGGCTTGTCCGTCGCCTCGCTGAAACGCACCTGCGAATCGAGGATTTCCTTTTTCGCCGCGGCGGCGTTTTCCCAGCCTTCGATCCGCACCCACTTGCCCTTCTCCAGGTCCTTGTAGTGCTCGAAGAAGTGGCCGATGCGTTCGAGCCAGTGCGGCGAGACCTGGCCGATGTCGGAAATGTGCGAGTAGCCGCCGAACACCTTTTCCACCGGCACGGCGAGGATCTTGGTGTCGGTGCCGGCCTCGTCGGTCATCTGCAGCATGCCGACCGGGCGGCAGCGGATCGCGGCACCGGGGATCAGCGGCAACGGCAGGATCACCAGCACGTCGACCGGATCGCCGTCGCCGCACAGGGTGCGCGGCACGTAGCCGTAGTTGCACGGATAGCGCATGGGCGTGGACAGGATGCGGTCGACGAAGATCGCGCCGGAGGCCTTGTCCACCTCGTACTTGACCGGCTCGGCATCCTTCGGGATTTCGATGATGACGTTGATCTCGTCCGGCACATTGCGGCCGGCGTCGACGAGGTCCAGACCCATGACATTTGCTCCTGCGAAGTCGGTTTCGCGGCGCAAACCAGCCGCGCGCGGTAGCGCAACAGGATACGACAATCGATGTTGCGGTGCATCATGGCGGCGTCGGCACCTGACGCATTCGCGCTCCGGGATGGCGTCGCGGCGGGGTGCTGTCCGCCCGCTCCGCGATGCCGTATGTCCGTCCTTCCGGCGTTCGACCGCTGGTGGCAAGGTAACGCCGCGCGCCCCCTCCGTCGTCCCGGCGAACGCCGGGACGACGGGTTTTGAGGCGGTCCTAGGCACGAGCCAATCGGCGCCGACGTTGGAATGGCTGCGCTCAAATCGTCCGGGATCGGCGGGGAGCGTTGCGGGAAGAAAGGTCGCGATCGAGCGCGTCGCGCCTCACGGCGCCCGCGCGACCGCACCCACGTGCACCACCGCCGCGCCCGCATCGAGCAGCGTCGCGGCGGCCTCGCGCACGGTCGTCGTCGTGGTCACCACGTCGTCGAGCAGCAGGATCCGCGCACCGGACAGGTCGCCGGCGGCGGCAAACGCGCCACGCACGTTGCGTCGCCGCGCCGCGCCGTCGAGTTCGCTCTGCGCCGCGGTGGCACGGGTGCGGTGCAGCAGTCCGGGGGCGAGCCGCAATCCGAGCCGACGCGCGACCGGGCGCGCCAGCTCCAGCGTCTGGTTGTAGCCGCGCTGCGCGAGCCGCCGGCGGTGCAGGGGCACCGGCACGATGAAGTCCAGGCCCTGCACGCGGCCCGCCAGCGCGGCGCCGAGCACGTCCGCCAGCAGCCGCCCGCTGGCCAGATCGGCGTGGAACTTGAAGCGCGTCAGCAGCCGATCCACCGGCGCCGCATACAGCAGCGGCGCCACCGTGGCGGCGAACCCGGGTGGCCGGCGCTGGCAGATGCCGCAGTCGGGCGCGGGTGCCGGCAGCGGCAGCGCGCAGCGTGCGCAACAGGCGCGATTCCACGGCAACTCGCCGCGACAGGCCGCGCACAGGTCGGCATCGGCGCCGGCCGCGCCGCACACGAGACAGCGCGGCGGCAGCAGGGCCGCGCCCACCCGCGCGAACGATTCGCCCAGCATCCTTGCGAGCCTGCGGTTGACAGTCCTGACCCCGCTTTCCAGACTTGCCCCACTTTGCCAGTCCGGCCGCCCCGGATCGAGTCCCCATGCATTCCACGCCTCTGCGCCACGACTGGCGCCGCGACGACGTCGTCGCGCTGTTCGACCTGCCCTTCAACGACCTGCTCTTTCGCGCCGCCGCCGCGCACCGCGAGCACTTCGACCCGAACCGGGTGCAGATCTCCACCCTGCTGTCGGTGAAGACCGGCGGCTGTCCGGAAGACTGCGCCTACTGCCCGCAGGCGCAGCGCTACAGCACCGGCGTCAAGGCGCACAAGCTCATGAGCACCGAGGAGGTGCTGGAGAAGGCACGCGCGGCCAAGGCGGCCGGTGCCTCGCGCTTCTGCATGGGCGCCGCGTGGCGCTCGCCGAAAGACCGCGACGTGGAAAAGGTGGCCGAGATGATCCGCGGCGTGCGCGCGCTGGGGCTCGAAACCTGCGCCACGCTCGGCATGCTGAGCGAGCCGCAGGCGCAGGCGCTCAAGTCCGCGGGCCTGGACTACTACAACCACAACCTCGACACCGCGCCCGAGTTCTACGGCGAGGTGATCCGGACGCGCGAATACCAGGACCGCCTCGATACGCTCGAGCATGTCCGCAATTCAGGCATGAAGACCTGCTGCGGCGGCATCGTCGGCATGGGCGAGTCGCGCGAGCAGCGCGCCGGCCTGCTGCAGACGCTCGCCAACCTGCCCGAGCATCCGCAGTCGGTGCCGATCAACCGCCTCGTGCAGGTGGACGGCACGCCGCTCGCCGGCACCGTCGAACTCGATCCGTTCGAATTCGTGCGCACCATCGCCGTCGCACGGCTGCTGATGCCGCAATCGATGGTGCGGCTGTCGGCGGGCCGCGAAACGATGAGCGACGAATTGCAGGCGCTGTGTTTCCTGGCCGGCGCCAATTCGATCTTCCACGGCGAAAAGCTGCTGACCACGGCCAATCCCGAGGCCGAAAAGGACCGCGCCCTGTTCGCACGCCTCGGCCTGGAACCGATGCCGGTCGCACACGAGCCCGGCACGGTGCACGCGGACATCTGCACGCCGACCGCGCCGGTCGAACGCGCGGCCTGAGCCACGTCGCGATGGACGGAGCCGACCGCAGCGCGCGCCCGTCGTGGAGCGATCGGCTGCGCCGCGACGCGCTGGCACGCGAAGCCACCGCGATGCGTCGCCACGTTCGGCAGGTGCAGCAGCGCGACGGCGTCTTCGTGCACGTGGACGGCCGTCGCCTCGTCAACTTCAGCAGCAACGATTACCTCGGCCTCGCGCAGCACCTGGACCTCACCGCCGCGCTGCAGGAATGCGCCGCCTACAGCGGCGTCGGCAGCACCGCGTCGCATCTGGTCTGCGGCCACCACCGCGAACATGTCCGGCTGGAGGAGCTTGCCGCCGAGTGGCAGAAGTATCCGCGCGCGCTGCTGTTCGGCTCGGGCTATCTGGCCAACCTCGGCGTGCTGCAGGCGCTGCTGCGCGATGGCGACCTCTGCGTGCAGGACAAGCTCAACCACGCCTGCCTGCTCGACGGCGCACGTTTCTCCGGCGCCGACCTCAAGCGCTACCCGCACCTCGACCTCGATGCCGCGCAGCGTCAGCTGCGCACGCGCCCCGACGCCACGGCGCTGATCGCCAGCGACGGCGTCTTCAGCATGGACGGCGACCTCGCGCCACTGCCGCTGCTCGCGCTGCTCGCGCGCAGCGAGGACGCGCTGCTCTACATCGACGACGCCCACGGCGTCGGCGTGATCGGCCCCTACGGCCGCGGCAGCGTCGCGCAGGCGGGCCTGGGCGTGCGCGATGTGCCGCTGCAGATGATCACGCTGGGCAAGGCGCTCGGCGGCTACGGCGCCCTCGTGCTCGGCACCGAGGAACTGATCGAGGCCATCGCACAGCGCGCGCGACCGTATCTGTTCACCACCGCGTTGCCGCCGGCGCTGGCCGCGGCGAGCTGCGCGGCGATCGAGCTCGTGCGCGGCGAAAGCTGGCGACGCCTCAAGCTGAGCGCGCTGGTCAAGCGCTTTCGTCGTGGCGCCGCGCAGCTGGGCCTGCCGCTGCTCGATTCCGGCACGCCGATCCAGCCGATCGTGCTGGGCGAAAACCAGGCCGCGCTCGATGCCTCGATCGCGCTCGAGCGCGCCGGCTTCCTCGTTGCCGCGATCCGTCCGCCGACGGTCGCGCCCGGCTCGGCGCGCCTGCGCGTGACGCTGAGCGCGGCGCACGAGGAAACGCAGATCGACGCCTTGCTCGATGCGCTGGAGAAATGCTGCAAGCCGCGCAACACGGCTGCAGCGGGCTGACGTGTTCATCGAATCGATCGGCCAGGGTCCGGCGCTGGTCCTGATCCACGGCTGGGCGATGCACGCCGGCATCTTCGCGCCGCTGACGGCGCGGCTGGCCGAGCGGTTCGAGGTGTTCCTCGTCGACCTGCCGGGTCACGGCCGCAGCGCGGAACGCGATGTCGTCTTCGACCCGCTCGACTGCGCCACGCGCATCGCCGCGCAGGTGCCGGCGGCAACATGGGTCGGCTGGTCGCTCGGGGGGCTCGTCGCGCTGCACGCGGCGCTGTCGCAACCTCGGAAAGTGACGACGCTGGTCGAGATCGCCGCGAACCCGCGCTTCGTGCTGGCCGACGACTGGCCGCACGGCGTCGACGCAGCGGTGTTCAGGCAATTCGCCGACGGCCTGCGCGACGACTGGAAACGCACCATCGAACGGTTCCTCGCGTTGGAGGCGCACGGCTCGGAACGCATGCAGGCGGAGTTGCGCGAGTTGAAGGCGAACGTGTTCGCACGCGGCGAGCCGGCGCTGTCGGTGCTGCAGGACGGCTTGCGCACGCTCGATCGCAGCGATCTGCGTGCAGAGCTGCCGCGGCTTGCGATGCCGTCGCTGTGGATCGCGGGACGGCGCGACCGCCTCGTGCCGCCGGCCGCAATGCAGTGGGCGGCGGCGCAGGCACCGCGCGGGGAGTTCCTCGAGGTCTCGGCGGGTCATGCGCCGTTCCTCACCCATCCGGAGCGCGTGGCAGGCGCGATCGACGCCTTCGCGGCCGGACACGCGGCCGTCTGACCGATTGCACGCTGTCGACAGCGCACACCGTCGCCCCGCATCGCCCCTCTCCCCGTCGTCCCGGCGAAAGCCGGGACCCAGCGGCGTTTTCTTGGTTTTGCCGTCAACGCAGAACGCAAACCGAGCCACGTCACTGGGTCCCGGCTTTCGCCGGGACGACGGCGAGAGTCGCGAGCATGCAACGCATCGCTGCCCGACCTGACGACGCCGCAACGCGCACGGCAGCGACACCGTGGCGCCGCGACGCGCGGGTACAATGCCGCGCTCCATGCCCTCCCCGTTCGACTCCCGCCAGATCCGCCGCGCCTTCGGCCGCGCCGCGTCCGCCTACAGCGCGACCGCGGTGCTGCAGCGCGAAGTCGAATCGCGCCTGCTCGAACAACTCGACTACGCGAAAACGCCACCGAAGCGCATCCTCGACCTCGGTGCCGGCCCCGGTCGCGCCAGTGCCGCGCTGAAGCAGCGCTGGCCAAAGGCGCACGTCATCGCGCTCGATCTGGCGTTGCCGATGCTCGTCGAAGCACGCAGGCACGCCGGCTGGTGGCGCCCGAAGTTCTCGCGCGTCAACGCCGACGCCAGCGCCGTGCCGCTGTCCGACGGCAGCGTCGATGTCATCTTCTCGAACCTCTGCATGCAGTGGATTCCCGACCTGCCCGCGCTGTTCGCCGAATGGCGTCGCGTGCTGTCGCCCGGCGGCCTGCTGCTGTGCTCGACGTTCGGCCCCGACACGCTGCACGAACTGCGAGAAGCGTTCGCCCACGCCGACGACGAGGAACACGTGAGCCCGTTCGCGCCGATCCAGACCGTCGGCGACGCGATGCTCGCCGCCGGCTTCCGCGACCCGGTGCTCGACGGCGATACCTTCACGCTGACGTACGCCGACGCGATGACGCTGATGCGCGAACTGCACGGCATCGGCGCCGGCAACGCGCTCGCAGCGCGGCGGCGCACGCTCACCGGCAAGCAGCGCCTGCGGCGTGCGGTGGAAGCGTACGAGGCCTTCCGCCAGCCGGACACGCGCCTGCCGGCCACCTACGAGGTGATCTACGCGCACGCCTTCGGCCCCGAACCGGGCCAGCCGCGCCGCGGTGGCCGCGACGGCGAGGTCGCCGCCGTGCCGATCGACCGCATCCGCATCCGGCGACGGGTCGGATGAACGCGTTCGCGCGGTCGCTGACAAGACCCTCCGCCGTTCGACCGTTTCGCAGCTGCCATGCCTGAGCCCTGACGCTCCGGACTGCGTATGCAGGTGAAGGTGCCCCGCTGATTCGGTTTTCTACGGGCATCTTCGCCCACCGACGACGGAGTCGCTCATGAATCTGCCCCTGTTTCGCACCGCCACGGCGGTATTTGCGCTTGGCGCGTGTTGTGCTGCGCATGCCGTACCCTCAGGCACCCTCGATCCCACGTTCGACGCCGACGGCATGCAAACCACCGCGTTCGACCTCGCCGGCACCCTTGTCGACACCTTCGGCAACGACGACGATCTGACCGCGTTGACCATGGCCCCCGGCGGCAGGATGTATCTCACCGGACTCGTGCGTCGGGAGGGAGCCGATATCGCGATCGGCGTGACGCGCATGCGCTACGACGGGGCGATCGACCCTGCGTTCGGCGACGGCGGTCGTGTCGTCCTTGACGTCGTCCAGGGCAGGAATGCCGCGCTGGCGACGGCGCTTCAGCAGGACGGAAAGCTGCTCGTCGCCGGCTGGGCGCTGGCAACAGGAGAAACGACGAACCGGACCCTGCTCTGCCGGCTCCTGCCGTCCGGCACGCCGGACAGCACGTTCGGCGATCCGGAAACGCCCGGTTGCCGGCTGTTCGGCGCCAACCAGGCCGCGCATGCGCTCTACGTGCAACAGGACGGGCGCATCGTCGTGGCCGCGGACCGCAAGTCCGTGGGCTCGCTGTTGCTGCGGCTGGAGCCCGACGGCAGCGACGACGAAACATTCGGCGACAACGGCACGGCGTTGCTCACCGGCGCATACGCCGATTCCGGACTGGTCTCGATCGACGTTGCGCCGAATGGCGACCTGATTGCTGCAGGACGCGTGCGCCTGGATCCCGACGACGAAGACGACGTGCTGCTGTTCCGCGTCGACCCGAACGGTGCGCCGAATGAAGCGTTCGGTGCCGACGGGGCAAAAGTGATCGCGATCAACGCAGGATCGTCCCCGGGCCGCAAGGACGATGTGGCGACGCGCGTGCACGCGCTGTCCGACGGGTCGCTGCTCGTCACGGGCTATGTGTCTTCCGACAACAACCCCGATGCCGGCCCCGCCCTGTCGCACACCCTGCTTGCCCTCAAGCTTGGACCGGACGGCGAACTGGATCCCTCGTTCGACGGAGGCATCCGCCTGTACGATCCATGCGCGACTGCATGCTCCAGCGAGTCGCGCGATTCCGTCGTGCTGCCCGATGGCCGCATCGTGCTGGCAGGCTTCACACGAACGCCGACCAGCGAATCGTCGGATTTCCTGGCCCTGCAGCTGTCGCCGACCGGCGATGCGGATCCGGGCTTCGGCAACGGCCAGGGAGTGGCATCGGTCGATTTTGCGCTGATCGACGAGGACTTGTCTGCGGACAGGGCCCAACAGGTGGCGCTGGATGGCGCCCGTCTCGTTCTCGCAGGCAGCGCGGTGCTGCCTCCGATCGATCCCAACCCGTGGGCACAGACCGACTTCGCGGTGGCGCGCCTGGACCACGGTCTCGACACGACGTTTTTCGATGTTTCCGTCGACATCGCCGGCAACGGCACGAGCACGCCTCCGGGCGCACAGGATGTCACGCACAGCGATCACGTCGAGTTCGACCTGACGCCGGCGCCGGGTGAGATGATCGTCTCGGCGGAAGGCTGCGGTGGCGCGCTGTATGGGTCGGTCTACACCACGGGCGCCATCGTCGCGGACTGCACGATCACCGTGGTGTTCGGCCAGAAGCCCGCCGCACTGTTTGCCGACGGGTTCGAGGAATAGCGGGACCGGCCGGGACCGGAGTCGGAAGTTGTCGACTCCGGTTCCGGAGAATCGGATTCCCGGTGCCTGAAGCGCCGGGAACGTGCCACAGTCTCAGCGTTCGATGATCGCCGTCACGCCCATGCCGCCGGCGGTGCAGATCGAGATCAGGCCGCGGCCGGAGCCTTTTTCTTCCAGCAGCTTCGCGAGCGTGGCGACGATGCGCGCGCCGGTCGCGGCGAACGGGTGGCCCACGGCCAGCGACGAACCGACCACGTTGAGTTTGGCCGGATCGATGCTGCCGAGCGGTGCGGCAAGTCCCAGCCGATCGCGGCAGAAGGTCTCCGATTCCCACGCCCGCAGCGTGCACAACACCTGCGCGGCGAACGCTTCGTGGATTTCGAAGAAGTCAAAATCGGCGAAGGTCAGCTTGTTGCGCGCGAGCATCTGCGGCACGGCCCACGCCGGTGCCATCAACAGGCCTTCGCCGTGCACGAAATCCACCGCCGCCACCTGCGAATCGGTGATCCACGCCTGCACCTTCAGCCCGCGCGACGTGGCCCATTCCTCGGTGCCGAGCAGTACGGCGCTCGCGCCGTCGGTCAGCGGCGTGGAGTTGCCGGCGGTCAGCGTGCCCTTGCCCGAGGTCTTGTCGAACGCGGGTTTGAGCGTGGCGAGTTTTTCCGGCGTTGTGTCCGGGCGCAGGATGTTGTCGCGCTCCACGCCGCGGAACGGCACCACCAGGTCGCGGAAGAAGCCGCGCTCGTACGCGGCGGCGGCCTTGCGGTGCGAGTCGTAGGCGAGCTGGTCCTGGTCGGCACGGGAGATGTTCCACTCCTTCGCCATCATCTCGCAGTGTTCGCCCATGCTCTTGCCGGTGCGCGGTTCGCCCACGCCGGGGAACTCGGGCTTGATCTCGCGCCACGAGAAGCCCTTGAACGCCTTCATGCGGTCGCCGAAGGTGCGCGCCATGTTGAGGTTGAGCAGGCGGCGGCGGAATTCGCGGCTGACGGCGATCGGCACGTCGGACGTGGTATCCGAACCGCCACCGATGCCGGCCTCGATCTGGCCGACGGCGATCTTGTTGGCGATGGCCACCACCGTGTCGAGGCTGGTGCCGCAGGCGCGCTGCATGGTGATGCCGGGCGTGGTCGGCGCCAGGCCCGACGACAGCGTGGCCTCGCGCCCGATGTTCCAGTCCGACGAGTGCTTCAGCACCGCACCCATCGCCACTTCCCCCAGGTGCTGGCCGTGCAGGCCGAAGCGTTCGACCAGCGCGCCGAGCGTGCGGATCGACATGCCGAGGTTGCCGACATCCGAGTAGGCGGTGTTGTTGCGGACGAAGGGGATGCGCACGCCGCCGATGATTCCGACGGGGCGCAGGGCGCGGTTCTTGGCCATTCTGGGGACTCGTGGCAACAGCGGAAGTGCGTCGATCCGGGATGATAACGCAGCCCCATACGCCGGCGGACGGTGATCGACGCCGCGGGTCAGGCGGGGTGCGGGTTGCGCGGCACTGGCGACGGCACGGATGCCGCAGCCGGGGCGAACCACGCCGGCATCGCCGGCCACAGCGTGAATCCCCACGAGCGTTCGCGTAGCAGTGATTGCCAGTAGTCGACGATGTGCTGCAGCAAGGCCGGATCGTGCGGGTCGAACGGACCGGCCACGCGCTGGTCGCGACGGCCGGTGACCGGATCCAGGCCGAGCGTGAACAGCACCACCGGCACGTTGGCGCGGCGCGCGATCAGCAGCAGGCCTTCGGCAAACACCGCGGGCCGGTCGAACAGCGTCACCGGCACGCCGAGCGCGGTTTCGGTGGGTGGCACGTCCGGCGTGCCGCACACCCAGCGGCCTGCGGCGAGGGTTTCGAGCGCGCGCTTGACCGTGCCCGGGGCATAGATCAGCGGATTGCCGGAGGCGCGCGCCAGTTCGCGCAGGCGGATGTGGCCGTAGAGGTAGCCCAGCCGCGCGCCGCCCATCGACCGCGTGCTGAAGCGCCCGGCCAGCACCGAGGCGCGCGGCCCGCTGGCCTTCAGCGCACGCGCGCCCCAGAGCCCGGCGCACCAGTGGAAGAAGACGCCGACGGCCGGACCGTCGAGCGCGGGAAACGGCTGCCGCACGTCGACATGCCGGCGCAGCCAGCCATCGCCGCGCAGCCGGCTGGTCCAGAAATCGGCGTGGTCCACGGCGCGCGACAGGCGATAGAGGTGCGCCCAGCGTGCCTCGTCGTCGATCGGCACGAAGCGCCTGGCCTGCGCCAGCGCGGGTCGCCACTCCTCTTCGTACAGGCCCGGATACCGCACCGCGAAACGCAGCAGACGGAACGCGATCGGCCACGGCAGCACGGCGGCGATACCCGGCAGCAGGAAGTATTCGAGCAGGCTGCGCAGTTCGAGGCGGAGCGAGTGGAGCATCGTGGCGATCGGTCGCTCGGGAATGGACGGAGGTCGATGGTACTGTAGCGAGTCACCGCAACCCGTCGCCTTTCGCGGTGTCCCGTCGCGAGCCCGTCATGTCCGCACCCCTGCACAGCTTCGGTGTCTTCGCGCTCGAGAGCGGCGCGCCACTCGCACGCGCGCTGCTCGATCGCGATGCCGCGTCGATGCTGGCCGACCATGTGTCGAACGACCTGCAGCGATTGTTGCCGGGCGTGGAACGCCTCGATCTCGCCATCGCCGCCGCGGCCTTCGATCCGGCCGAATTGCTGCGCCCGGGCTGGCCGCGGCACGCGGCGCTCGCGCAGCTGGCACTGGCCGCGCCCGGGCGCGGGGCGGCGCGCGTGCTCGGCTTCGGCGCGGCGGACGGCGCGATGCCCGCCGGCCTGCAGCCCGACGCCGCGCTGGCCGGCGGGGCGCTGCATCTGGTGCCGTTCGCGCTGCTGGGCGGTGCCGATGCGCTGGTGGCCGTCGGACGCGCGATGGAAGAACGCCTGCTCGACACCGGCATGGCCGACGCGTCCACCGCACTGTTCGCGCAGACCGCATTCGGCACGCGCCTGGAACACGTGCGCTACATGAGCGTGCACGACCTGTGCGCGCTCACCGCGATGCAATACGAACATGCCGGCCTCGGCCCGCTGTGGCCGCTGATCGAAGCCGCGCTGCTGGCGCCCGGCAGCGAGGAATGGCTCGACGCACCGCCCGAGCCGCTCGCGCGATTCGCCGACGGCGAGGTCCGCATCGCCCTGCTGGACCTGGACGCCTGGGCCGACCGCGGCTTCGCCCCCGCCGGCGTGGACGCGAACACCCTCTCGCGCCGTTTCGATGCCTTCCAGCGGCGCCAGCGGCAGTTTGCCGCGGTGCTCGGCGCGCACGGCATCGGCGTGCAGTTCGACCACTGCCCGGCGACGCGCGATCCGCGCGAGGTGCTTGGCAGCTGAGTGCCGCGTCGGGGCGGAGCACCGATCTGGGACATTTCCGCAGGGCATCTGCACGGACACGGCGAAGCGTTTGGCTGCAGATGCGCCGCAAGCTGCCGCCGCGGCGTACGGCTCTCCATACGCCCCTTCCCGACAGTTCCGTCGATGGCCGGCGTCACCGGAGTGCCGTGTCGTGATGCCTTCACACCCGCGTTTCGCCGCCGCCTGCGCGATCGTCGTTGCCGGGTTGCTGCCCGGCCACGCCGACGCAGCACCCGCCGGACACCTCGACCCCTCATTCGGCACGGGAGGCAAGACGACGGTGGCGTTGCCGGCGTCGGTGGTTGTTGCCACCTTGCCCAAACCCGGATTTGCGTTGCGGGACGCCGCGGGTCGGCTGTATCTGGCCGACAATCCCAACGCCACCAGCGACAGTCCCGTGCTGCAGATCGTCCGCCTCCATCATGACGGCACGCTCGACGCGTCCTTCGGCAACGGCGGTCTGGCGGTCACGCCCGTGCCGGAGGCGTACGGGATGTTCGGCTATCTTTCCGCGGCCGCGCTCCAGCCAGACGGGCGGCTGCTTGTAGGACTGTCCAACCCGGCGATGGTGGTCTGTCGCCTGCTTCCGTCGGGTGTGCTCGACAGCACGTTCGGCGCGTCTCAGACGCCGGGGTGCGTCGACATCGGCGGGGGCAATCTGCGTGCGCTCGCAGTGCAGGCCGATCGCCGTATCGTCGTTGCCGGTACCACATGGAATCATGAGGCACGCGTAGTCCGCCTGATGCCGGAAGGCGTGCTCGACGCGGGGTTCGGCGATGACGGTTCCGTGTTGGTCGACGGTATCGTCGACTCCGGATTCGAGGACGTGGCACTCGCCGCGAACGGCGACATTCTCGCTGCCGGATGGGTGCAAGCGTCGAACAGGGATTTCCTGGTCATGCGATTGGCTGCGGCCAACGGCCAGAAAGTGGCCGAGTTCGCTGACGGCGGCGTTGCAAGAATCGCATTCGACGCAGGCTTCGCCGACCACGATTCTGCCTATGCGATCGACGTGTCTCCCGACGGCGGAATCGTGGTCGCCGGAAACGCGCAGACTGCCCTTCCTGGATACGAACGCGCTGCCGTGGTCAAGCTCACCGACAGCGGTGCACGCGACCTGAGCTTCGGTCCCTCCGGACAGCGCGTGTTCGACCCCTGCGTCGACTATGCGTTCGGTTGCAGCATGTCGATCCGCGATGTCGCCGTGCTGCAGGACGAACGCCTCGTTCTTGCCGGGCGTGTGAGTCCCGGTTCGCAAGTGGCGTGGGATTTCCTCGCGATGCGCATTCTCGCCGATGGGACACTCGATCCCACGTTCAAGAACGACATCACACCCGGCACAAGTACCGTGGCTTTCGACCAGGGCCTGCAATACCAGTCAGACGGAGCATCCACCGTGCTCCTCGAGGGTGACCGCGTGCTGCTGACCGGTATCGCGTCCGCCGATGATCCGGACGTGCCCAACGACTATCGCGTCGATTTCGCCCTGGCACGCCTGGACCACGGCAAGAACCAGCTGTTTTCCGTGACGCCTGTGGTCGGGGCGCACGGCACGCTCATGCCGGCGGTGGCGCAGCAGGTACTGCACAGCAATCGCGCCGAGTTCGTCGTGGTGCCGGCCCCGGGCTACGCGGTCGCGACGATCGGCAAGGCACCGGGCGAGTGCGGCGGCGGCATGGACGGCGACGTCTACGTCACCGCCCCGGTGGTTGCGCACTGCACTGCCCGCATCACGTTCAAGCTGGCCAGCCCGGACGTGTTCGACGACGGCTTCGAGTGAGGTTTTCCGGGCCCGCGGCAGGGCCCGAGTGCGGTCGGGAGCGCGCCGCCACGGTTCGAGTGATCTCACCTTGCGCCCTACCGGCCTGGATTGCGTATGTCCGATCCAACCCGGCGGTTCCGTACCTCCAGCATGACCCCGCCGCCGCCGGCGGGCCTGCCGCGGGGGCGGCTTCTGCCGGAGACGACGCATGCGCTCGCTGCCCGATGTTCCACCCGTTTCCCTGTCCGCGTTCGCGCGTGCCGGGCTTCTGCTTCTCGCCGTCGCCGCCGGCCCCGCGCTGGCCGGCACCACGTCCTACGTCTGGCCCGGCACGCTGCCGTGCAACGCCACGTTGCAGGCCTGCATCGACGGCGCGGCGCCCGATGCCGAGATCGTCATCGTCACGTCCGAACCGATCGACGAGACGCTCAACATCCCCAACCGCAGCCTGACGCTGCGCGCGGCGCCGGGCGTGGACGCACAGTTCGCGCCGGGCAACAACGTGTTCATCGGCGTGGCGCCGATCAGCGGCGACGTGGTGGTGGTGCTGGAGGGGTTGACCTTCACCGACGGCTACGTGTCGGTGTCGTTCAACAATGCCGGCAACGGCGCGTTCACGCTGCGCGATCTGACCTTCCGGCAGGCGTTGCCGACGACGTTCGGCGGTTACATCGGCGTGCGTGCGCTCGGTGGCACAGTCGATGCGCGCATCGAGCGCAATCGCCTGCGCGGCCGGCCGACCGGAATCAACGCCGCGATGATCTCGCTGGAGGCCGACGGAGCCGAGCTCAACGCCCGCGTCTTCGAGAACCGGATCACGCGCGCCGGTGCCACGCCCGGCGACGGCGCAGGCATCCAGCTCAGCGCGGTGAATGGCGGCAGCGGCACGACCCGCGTGCACGGCAATACGGTGCGCGGCGGATTCTTCCGCGGCGGCGTGCATTTCAGCGAGGGGCTGGCGGCGCTGTCGCCGTCGGACTACTCGGTGCGTGCGTTCAACAACGTGGTGGTGGGACCGTCCGGTGGCGACGCGGGCGACGGCAACGGCAACGGCATCGCGATGACGGTGGATGCGGGCAGGCTGCATGCGGTGGTGGTGAACAACACCGTGACCAACGCCTCGAACGGCATTCTGGCCTTGCGCTGGGTGGGCGGGGAGCCCACGGCGCAGGTCGAGGGAACGGTGCTCAACAATGTCATCGCCGCGTTCCGCGGGCTGACGCTCTCGAGCGAGCTCGCCGCGCTGCCGACCAACGACCACAACCTCATCAACGCGGCCTCGAACGTCGCCACGCTCGGCCCAGCGACGATCACGGCACCCGCGCGGCTGCAATCGAGCGCCGTGCCGCGCCTGACGGCCGCCTCGCCCGCCATCGACGCGGCAGACACCGCAGCGCTCGGCTTGGGCATCATCCTCAATGCGCTGCCGGCCACCGATGCCGACGGCTTGCGCCGCATCAAGGGCCCCGAACCGGTATCGGCCGACATCGGTGCCTACGAGTTCGGCGACACCGCGTTCCTGCATGCGGCCGAACCGGCCACCACGTTTGCCAACGAGACCCAGATCCTGCATCCGTCCACCACATCGATGCCTGCGGCCAACGTCTTCGCGACGCCGTACCGGGCGTCGGCGTCGGTCTACGACCGGCCACTGGGCGTCTACCAGTCCGGCAGCCGATGGGCGGTGTTTTCGCAGGATGGCAGCACGATGCCGCTCGATGCGCACTTCGAGGTCTTCGTCCCGGCCGCGGGCAGCGGCACGTTCCGCCACACGGCGACCGCGGCGAACAGCTTCGGCAACTACACCAGCCTCGACAACAGCGCACTCAACGACCTGGGCGATCGCATCGTGCTGGTGACGCAGAACTGGTCGATCGCGCCAATCTACAACCCGCATCCGGTGGGGCTGTTCTGGAACGGCACGCGCTGGTTCATCGACAACATGGACGATGCGCCCATGCCGGAAAACGCGGGCTTCAACGTCTACGCGCAGGCGCCGAGCCCGAACGCGTTCCGCGTGGTGCCGGACACCGGCGCGAGCCTGATCCCGCTGCCGCATCCGCTGCTGGACGGCAATCCGTGCGCCGCGCCCCAGGTGACGCGCCAGTACGTCGGCGACGACGTCGCCAACCACTTCGCCGTGCGTTACGACGGCGGCGGCTGGCGCGTCGATACCTTCGGAACACCGGTCAGCGCGGGGACGCAGTTCCACGTGCTGGTGCTGCCGGCGCAGGCGGAAACCTGCGGTGCGGTGCTGTTCGGCGACGGTCTGGAGAGCGCGCCATAGCGACGCTCAGCGTCGCGGAGCGGGCAGCGGCGTGACGTGCGTGGCTGCCAGACGCCACACACCGTCGCGGCGGACGAAGGTGTCGGTAAAGCGCAGATCGAGCGCGAACGGCGTGTCGCCGTAGCGCCCCGCCACCGCGGTGCGACCGCTCGCGATGGCGCTGTCGCCGTGCACGATCACGTCGACATCGCTGTGGGTGTAGGTGTCGAAGTGCGGATCGCGGCGGCGGACTTCGTCCAGATCGAACGCGCGATCGGTGACCAGGCCGCGTGTGTTGGTGTGGATGTAGCGCGCGTCGAACACGCTGTCGAGAAACGCGGCATCGCCCTCGCGCCAGGCCTGCGCGATGCGGTCCGCGAGGCCACGGATCGCGTCTTCGTCCGGCCCGGCGTGAGCCGGCGCCGACACGGCCAGGGCAAGCAGGGCAGCCATCGTCCAGCGGTGCATCGTCATGGTATTCCGGTTCGCTTCGAGAGGGCCGGCGATGCTGCGGTACCGACGTTGCGCGGGCCGGTGCCGAACGTCACGCGCTGCGGCCGGACGATGTCGGTGTGCGATGACCTGCGCACAGGTGCATGGTGGATTGCGTCGCTACAGGAACAGTTCGCCCTGCGGCGACGGCTTGCGCGGCTTCACGAACTTCGTCGTGTCCAGATCGAGGTTGCGGCCGTGCTCGCCGAAGCCGGCCTTGCGCACGGCGAGGCGGAAGCGGCGCGCGGCGAGCTGCGCGAATACGCCGGTGCCGCTCTGGCGCGTGGCGAAATCGGCGTCGTAGTCCTTGCCGCCGCGCGACTGCCGGATGAGGCTCATCACGTGCGCGGCGCGATCGGGAAAGTGCAGCGCGAGCCAGTCGCGGAAGAGGTCCTTCAGTTCGTGCGGCAGGCGCAGCATGACGTAGCCGGCACTGCGCGCGCCGGCGTCCGCCGCGGCTTCGACCACGGCTTCGAGCTCCATGTCGTTGATCATCGGGATCACCGGGGCGAACATCACGCCGGTGGGCACGCCGGCATCGCGCAGGCGGCGCAGGGCCTCGATCTTGCGGTACGGGGCCGAGGCGCGCGGCTCCATGCGCGCGGCGAGCCTGTTGTCGAGCGTGGTGACCGAGAGATAGACCTTGGCAAGGTTGTCGCGCGCCATCGGCGCGAGCAGGTCGAGGTCGCGTTCGACCATCGCGTTCTTCGTGACGATGGACACCGGGTGCCGGGTCTCGTGCAGCACCTCGAGGATCTGCCGCGTGATGCGGTAGCGTTTTTCGATCGGCTGGTACGGATCAGTGTTGGCGCCGAGCGCGATCGGCGAGACGACGTAGCCGGGTCTGGCGAGTTCGGCGCGCAGCAGCTCGGCGGCGTTGGTCTTGGCGTAGAGTTTCGTCTCGAAATCGAGGCCGGGCGACAGTTCGAGATAGCTGTGCGACGGCCGCGCGTAGCAGTACGAGCAGCCGTGCTCGCAGCCGCGATACGGGTTGATCGACGCGGTAAAGCCAAGGTCCGGCGACTGGTTGTGGCTGACGATGCTGCGCGCGCGTTCGTCGGTGACGGTGGTGCGCGGCGGCGACGCCGGTTCGCCATCGACGAACCAGCCGTCGTCCTCGGCCTCGTGCCGGCGCTGGATGTAGCGGCCTTCGAGGTTCAGCGCGCTGCCGCGCCCCTTGATGCGTTCGTGCTGCATGGGGCGACCATGCTGCCCGGATGTCGCAGCGATTGCGACATGTCGCGGCGGCGCCTTTGCGGTGCGGCGCCGCGCAGCCGTCACCCGGCTCGCATAAGCTGTGCCGATGCCCGACGCCCTCGCCCAGCTCTGGAACCGCATCGCGGACATCCCGCACATCGGGCTGTACGTGTCGATCGCGTGGTTCGCCTACCTGGTGCTGCTGGCCGGCTGGATCGTGCTGCAGAAGCGCGAGCCGGCCGCGACGCTGAGCTGGGTGCTGTCGCTGGCGGCGCTGCCGTACCTGGGCTTCGTGATCTATTTCCTGCTCGGGCCGCAGCGCATCCGCCGGCAGCGGATGAAGCGCATCCGCGCGCGCAGCCGGCTCGGCCGCGCCGAGGTGTCGCTGGCGCGCGACCGCCTCGACGAATGCGTGAAGCTGTCGCTGCTGGCGCGCGCCTCCACCGGGTTGGAGCCGAGCGCAGCACTGCGGCCGACGCTGCTGGAAAACGGCGCACAGACCTTCCCCGCGTTGCTCGACGCCATCGCCGCGGCCACGCACCACATCCATCTTGCCTACTACATCTTCGAGCCGGACCGCACCGGCACCGCCTTGCGCGACGCGCTGATCGAGCGCGCGCGCGCCGGCGTGCGGGTGCGGCTGCTGCTCGACGGTGTCGGTTCCGGGCGCGCGTCCAACCGCTTCCTGAAACCGCTGAAGGAGGCGGGCGGCGAGGTCGCGTGGTTCCATCCGTTTCGCGTGCGGCTGCTGCGCCGTCCGAAGATCAACCTGCGCAGCCACCGCAAGATCGTCGTCGTGGATGGACGGATCGGCTTCACCGGCGGCATCAACATCACCGACGACCAGGACGAGCGCATCAATCCGGCGGCCTACCGCGACCTGCACCTGCGCTTCGAGGGCGAGGCCGTGCGCGGTCTGCAGCTGACCTTTCTCGAGGACTGGGTCTACGCCGCGCGCGTGGCGCTGCGCGACGCGCGGCTGTGGCCGGAGCTGCCCACCGGCGGCGTGCCGGCGCTGATCCTGCCGTCGGGGCCGGACTCGCCGTGGGAATCGATCCATCGCCTGCACGTGGAAGCGCTGCACCAGGCCGAACAGCGCGCGTGGCTGATGACGCCGTACTTCGTGCCCGGCGAGGCCGCGCGCTTTGCGATCACGTCCGCCGCGTTGCGCGGCGTGGACGTGCGCGTTCTGGTGCCGCGCAGGAGCGATTCGCGCATCGTCACGGCCGCGGCACGGTCGTACTACGACGAACTGTTCGCCGCCGGCGTGCGCGTGTTCGAGTACCGGCCCGGCATGCTGCATTCCAAGGCCCTGCTGGTGGACCACGACATCGCGCTGCTGGGCAGCGCCAACTTCGATAACCGCAGCTTCCGGGTGAATTTCGAACTCTCGGTGCTGATCCACGACACCGGGATTGCGAGCGCGCTCGAGCGGGTGTGGGACGGCTACATGCCCGACAGCGTCGAGATCCACGCCGACCGACGCCGCGCGCCGTGGTGGCGGCGCCTGGCCGAGGCGTTTGCGCGGCTACTGTCGCCGCTGCTGTGAGGGCGCGGGCCGGCTGGACCGGCGCCGGCGACCGGATACACTAGCGCCCGGCCCGGATGGCCGAGGAGAGCCGTATGCGCTGGTTGTGGTTTGTCGGTTCGCTGGTCTGTTTCGCCGTGGTGTTCAAGACCCCGTCGATGGGCCTCGCGGTGCTGTGCCTGATCGGCGCGCTGGCGTTCCTGCTGATCGGCGTGGTGGCGCTGGCGTCGGCCCGCATCGACGCGCGCAGCCGCGATGTCACCACCCTGCTCGGTCCCGATGAACTGCGCCGGATGCGCGAAGCGGCGCAGCGCCGCGGCAGTGCCGACGTGGCCCCGCTTGCGGTCGGCGGCGCGGTGGTCGGCACGCATGTCGCGGGCGGCATGGATCGCGACCTGGATTCGGTCGACGGCGGCAGCGACGCCGGGTCCGACGGCGGCGGCGGCGGCGACTGAGCCGGACACACGTTTCGTCGCAGCCGGCGTCACGTCCGGCATCCGCGCGAACGCCGTCTGTCGCCGGATGTCGACGCAGCCGGGTTTGACGCGCACCCGCCGCCTCTCCCACCATCGGCCCGGGCATGAGCCCGCGCTGGGAGGGACCGCACCATGACAATATCCTTGCAAGGCCTGATCATCATCCTGCTCGTCGGCGGCATTGCCGGCTGGCTCGCGGCGCTCGTGATGCGCGGCCGGGGCCTCGGCATCCTCGGCAACATCGTGGTCGGCATCCTCGGCGCCTTCATCGGCGGCTGGGTGCTGGGCATGCTGGGCGTGGTGATCGGCGGCGGCATCCTCGGTTCGATCATCAACGCCTTCATCGGCGCGGTGATCCTGCTGTTCCTGATCAGCCTGATCAAACGGGCGTAGCGCCTGGGTTCGGCGGGAGGCCTGCGGGTGCTCCCGCCGATGTTCCGACACGTGTTTCCGCGGGGATCGTCGCGCTCCCGGACAAGCGGCGGCGTTCCGATCACGACGCGCCATGGCCGAGAGGTCGCACTGGCGATACAATGAATACATGTATCGCCAACGAGATGCTGCGCATGCCCACGTCCATCCGGCTGGCCGCCGACACCGAACGACGTCTTGATGATCTTGCCAGCGCAACCGGTAGAACCAAGGCGTTTTATCTGCGTCAGATCATCGAGCGCGGACTCGACGAGCTGGAGGATTACTACCTTGCCGCCGAGACGCTCGACCGCGTGCGCCGCGGCGAGGAAGCAACGTTGTCGCTGGACGAGGTAGAGCGCGCGCTTGCCTTGGGTCATTGAATTCGCGGCCTCGGCGTCGCGGCAGCTCGGCAAGCTGGGACACAACGACGCCGAACGCGTGCTGCAGTTCCTCCGGACACGGATCGCAACGGCCGATAACGCCCGCTCCATCGGCAAGGCACTTCGCGGTCCGCTCGGGGATTTCTGGCGCTACAGGGTCGGCGACATCCGCCTGGTCTGCGACATCCAGGACCACCGGCTGGTGGTGCTCGTGCTGACGGTCGGCAGACGCGACACGGTCTACAAAAGACCCTGACAGATTGCGCTGAAGGCCGTAGCGCTGACGCGTGCGACGATTCGAAAAAAGAAACCCCCGGCAAGCCGAGGGTTCGCGGTTGCACCGCGCTGCAAGGGCGGCCGCGGCACGAGGCCGCGGCCGCCGGGGAACCTTACTTGGAGATGTCCACGTCTTTGGTTTCGGGCGTGAAGAAGGTGCCGATCACCACCGTCATCAGCGCGATGACGATCGGGTACCACAGGCCGTAATAGATGTCGCCGGTGAGGGCCACGAGCGCGAATGCGGTGGTCGGCAGGAAGCCGCCGAACCAGCCGTTGCCGATGTGGTACGGCAGCGACATCGAGGTGTAGCGGATGCGGGTCGGGAAGAGCTCGACCAGCCAGGCCGCGATCGGGCCGTAGACCATCGTCACGTACAGCACGAGGATGGTCAGCAGCACCAGCACCATCGGCTTGTTGATCTGCGCCGGGTCCGCTTTCTCCGGATACCCCGCCGCCGTCAGCGCGGCCTTGAGTTCACCGTTGAAGCGCGCGGCCTGGGCGGCGGACTCTTCCGCGGAGATGCCTGCGGCTTCGTAGGAGTTGATCACCGTGCTGCCGACCGAGATCGTCGCCAGCGTGCCCGCCGGCGCCTCGACGTTCGAATACGGCACGCCGCCGCGGGCGAGTGCGCCCTTGGCCACGTCGCACGAATCGGTGAACTTCGAGGTGCCGACCGGATTGAACTGGAACGTGCAGGCGTCCGGATCGGCGGTGACCACCACCGGGCTCGTGGCCGCGGCACGCTCCACCGCCGGGTTGGCGAAGTGCGTCAGCCCGGTGAAGATCGGGAAGTAGGTCAGCGCCGCGATCAGGCAGCCGCCGAGGATGATGGGCTTGCGCCCGATCTTGTCCGACAGCCAGCCGAACACGATGAAGAACGGCGTGCCGATGATGAGCGCGCCGGCGATCAGCAGATTGGCCGTCGTCGGATCCACCTTCAGCGTCTGGGTGAGGAAGAACAGCGCATAGAACTGGCCCGCATACCACACCACGGCCTGGCCGGCAGTGCCGCCGAGCAGGGCAAGCAGCGCGATGCTGCCGTTTTTCTTGGTCAGGAAGCTTTCGGTGATCGGCGCCTTGGAGCCCTTGCCTTCGGCCTTCATCTGCTGGAACAGCGGCGATTCGTTCAACTGCAGGCGGATCCACACCGACACGCCGAGCAGGATCACCGACAGCAGGAACGGGATGCGCCAGCCCCAGGCCTCGAAGGCTTCGTTGCCCAGCCACAGGCGGCAACCCAGGATCACGAGCAGCGACAGGAACAGGCCCAGCGTCGCGGTGGTCTGGATGAAGCTCGTGTACAGGCCGCGCTTGCCCATCGGCGCGTGTTCGGCCACGTAGGTGGCCGCACCGCCGTACTCGCCGCCGAGCGCCAGACCCTGCGCCAGCCGCAGCAGGATCAGGATGATCGGTGCGGCAATGCCGATCGTGGCGTACGTGGGCAGGATGCCGACCAGGAAGGTCGACAGGCCCATGATCACGATGGTGACGAGGAAGGTGTACTTGCGGCCGATGATGTCGCCGAGGCGGCCGAACACCAGCGCGCCGAACGGCCGCACCGCGAAACCGGCGGCGAACGCGAGCAGCGCGAAGATGAAGCCGCTGGTCGGATTGAGCGCGGTGAAGAACTGCTTGGCGATGATCGCCGCGAGCGAACCGTACAGATAGAAGTCGTACCACTCGAACACGGTGCCGAGGCTGGACGCGACGATGACCTTGCGGTGACCCTGCGTGAGTTGCGCCGGTTGCCCGGCGGTGACGGTTGCCATGAGTGCGTCCTCCCCTTAGAAGTTGTATTTGACCGACATGTGCAGGCGACGCAGATCGCCCTCGCGCGCGTCTTCGAGCTGGCGTTGCGCCCAGATGAGTTCCGCGCCGACATCGAGCTTGGCGATGGGCGTGTAGATCACGTTGGCGTGGAAGCTGTGCACCTTCTCGGTGACGCCGAAGCCGGTATTGACCTTGTCGTTGTCGAACATCGCGGTCGAATACATCAGGTTGGTACGCACCTTGGGACTGAACACGTGGCGCCACGCGGCGAACGCGCCGTAGCCGTCGATCGCGTCGATGTCGCCGCC
This sequence comes from Chiayiivirga flava, assembly GCF_014202825.1. Taxonomy (GTDB): domain Bacteria; phylum Pseudomonadota; class Gammaproteobacteria; order Xanthomonadales; family Xanthomonadaceae; genus Chiayiivirga; species Chiayiivirga flava. Next base: position 343,633 of record NZ_JACHHP010000002.1, read on the forward strand.
GGCGTTGGCCACCGCATCGGCCGAAATGCCGAAGCCCAGGTACCGGCCGATGCCGGAGCCGGCGTTGACCATGTAGCGGATGTCGTCGCTCGGTCCGAGCACGAACTTGCCCGAGGCGCTGAGCGCGGCACCGGTGTCGGACTGGTCGCCGCCGGGCGTGTTCACGCGCAGCTGGCGCAGCAGCCCGGCGACGGTGAAATGGCCCCAGTCGCCCTTGGTGATCCAGCGCGCGGTGGCGTCGGGCAGCACGTTGTTTTCGCTGTTGCTGCGCGTGGCACCGCCGAAGGCCTGCACGGTGGTTTCGGGATTTTCCAGCGAGACCGACCACGGCCCGTTGGTGTAGCGGATCTGCGCCTGGCGCACGAAGATCGTGCCTTCGGTGGTGCCGACGAAGTCGACCGCGTCGGGCAAGGCCGCGGTGTCCTGGAAGTTCGACCAGGTCTGGCCGGCCAGCCACTTGTTCCAGCTCACGTAGGCCTGGCGCAGTGCGAGGCCGTGCGTGTTGGTCGCCACCTCGTTGCCGAGCAGCGCGTTGCTGCCGCCGCCGAACAGATCGAATTCGAGATAGGCCTTGAGCTTGTCGCCGTTGTCGGTTTCCGAATCGGCGCCGAACCAGAAGCGCGAAAACTGGGCGTGCACGTCGGTGTAGGCGTCGTCGTTGCTGCCGCCGACGGGGATCGCACCGGGCAGGTAGAACAGACGGCCCGCGGAACCGTCCGCGATCAGGCCGTCGGGCGTGTCGGTGGCCATCGCGTCGAACTTGATGAAGCCGCCGTAGCTGAAACGCGTGCCGGCCAGCGCGTTCGGCATGATCGACGTTGCCTGCACCGGCTGCGTGCCGGCCGGCAGCGATCGCGCCGCTGGCATCGCGTCGAGTTGCTGCGCGGTGGCCTGCTGCTGGGTGGTCAGCGTCTGCTGCTGCGACACCAGCGACTGCACCATGCGTTCGAGTTCGGCCACGCGCGCTTCGAGCGCGAGTTCGCGTTCGGACTGTGCATGGGCGGTTTGCGGAAGCGCACACGCGGCAACGATTGCCGCGCTCAGCGCCGTTGTTGCGATCTTCGTCGCGAAGCTCATGGTGCGGTTCCTCCCCAGGATGCGAGCGTCTGGAGTCTGAATGCACGATGACGCATGCGACCATTCGCCTTTGGTCGATACCGGGCGCGGTTTCGACCAAGGTCTAATTGGTCCATCGCGTGCCGGTGCTAGAACCGGAGACCCCGTGCGCGCAACGTATGCACTCCACATCTTTCCCTTCGTGTCAGGACCTGCCATGTCGAACGACCGTCTGCATACCGCCTCGCCCGAGTTCACGGCGAAGTCGCGTTTCAAGCCCGAGGACTACGACAGGCTCTACGCCGCATCGGTGGCCGACCCGGACGCCTTCTGGGCCGACATCGCCAGGCGCCTGGACTGGATGCGCGCGCCGACGCGGATCAAGGACACGAGCTACGCGCTGGAGGATTTCCACATCCGCTGGTACGCCGACGGCGAGCTCAACGTCAGCGTCAACTGCCTCGACCGCCACCTCGCCACGCGCGGCGACAAGACCGCGGTGATCTGGGAAGGCGACAACCCCGAGGTGTCCGAACGGCTGAGCTACCGCGAGCTGCATGCACGCGTGTGCCGCTTCGCGAATGCGCTGCGCAACCTCGGCGTCGGCAAGGGCGATCGCGTCACGATCTATCTTCCGATGATCGTGGAGGCCGCCGTCGCGATGCTCGCGTGCACGCGCATCGGTGCGGTGCATTCGGTGGTGTTCGGCGGCTTCTCGCCCGATTCGCTCGCCGGCCGCATCGCCGACTGCGGCTCGAAGGTGGTCATCACCGCCGACGAAGGCGTGCGCGGCGGCAAGCCGGTCGCGCTGAAGGCGAACGTGGACGAGGCGCTCCGGCGCGACGGTACCAGCGTGGTCGAGACCGTCATCGTCGTGCGCCACACCGGCGGCGCGATCCAGATGCAGGCCCCGCGCGACCGCTGGTACCACACCCTCGTCGAGGGCCAGCCCGACACCTGCGACCCCGAGCGCATGAACGCCGAGGACCCGCTGTTCATCCTCTACACCTCCGGTTCGACGGGCAAGCCGAAGGGCGTGCTGCACACCACCGGCGGCTATCTCGTCTACGCAAGCTACACGCACGAAAGCGTGTTCGACCTGCGCGAGGACGACGTGTACTGGTGCACGGCCGACGTCGGCTGGGTCACCGGCCACAGCTACCTGCTCTACGGCCCGCTCGCGAACGGCGCGACCACCGTGATGTTCGAAGGCGTGCCGAACTATCCGGACACGAGCCGCTTCTGGCAGGTGGTCGACAAGCACAAGGTCACGCTGTTCTACACCGCGCCCACCGCGATCCGCGCGCTGATGCGCGAGGGCGAGGCGCCGGTGAAGAAGACCTCGCGCGCGAGCCTGCGCCTGCTCGGCAGCGTCGGCGAACCGATCAATCCCGAAGCGTGGGAGTGGTACTGGCGCGTGGTCGGCGACGAGCGCTGCCCGATCGTCGATACCTGGTGGCAGACCGAAACCGGCGGCATCCTGATCACGCCGCTCGCCGGCGCGATCCCGCAGAAGCCGGGCTCGGCGACGAAACCGTTCTTCGGCGTGAAGCCGGCCGTGGTCGATGCCTCGGGCACCGTACTCGACGGCGCGGCGGAAGGCAACCTCGTGCTGCTCGATTCGTGGCCGGGCCAGATGCGCACGCTGTACGGCGACCACCAGCGTTTCATCGACACCTACTTCCGGACCTATCCCGGCACGTATTTCACCGGCGACGGCGTGCGCCGCGATGCGGACGGCTACTACTGGATCACCGGCCGCGTCGACGACGTGATCAACGTCAGCGGCCACCGCATCGGCACGGCGGAGGTCGAAAGCGCGCTGGTCGCACATCCGAAGGTGGCCGAGGCGGCCGTGGTGGGCTGCGCGCACGAGATCAAGGGCCAGGGCATCTACGCCTACGTCACGCTCAACAAGGGCGAGACGCCGAGCGAGGACTTGCGCAAGGAACTCGTGGCCTGGGTGCGCAAGGAGATCGGGCCGATCGCGACCCCGGATTTCCTGCAGTGGGCGCCCGGCCTGCCGAAGACGCGTTCGGGCAAGATCATGCGCCGCATCCTGCGCAAGATCGCCGAGAACGCGCCGGACCAGCTCGGCGACACCTCGACGCTGGCGGATCCGGCGGTGGTCGACAGCCTCGTGAAGGAGCGGCTGATCAGGTGACGGACCGACGGGTGCCGCGTGGGCGCCGACGTCCACGCGCCCTGCGTTGCGCACGCTAGGCCAAGGTCTAGTTGGCGCCGCGCCGTTCCCGATGCCAAGCTCCCGCACAGGCCGGCCCGATACCGACTCCGCCCGATGCGCGAAATCCTCATCGCCGACGACCATCCGCTGTTCCGCGATGCCCTGCGCCGCGCGGTGATGCAGGTGCTGCCCGATGCCGCGCTGCGCGAAGCCGACAGCGTCGCCTCGCTGGTCGAGCTGGCCGGCGCGCATCCGCAGGCCGAGCTGCTGCTGCTCGATCTCAACATGCCCGGCGCCCACGGTTTCAGCGCGCTCGCGCACGTGCGCGCGAGTTTCCCGGCGCTGCCGGTCATCGTGGTGTCGGCGCGCGAGGAGAGCGCGCTGATGCGCCGCGCCATCGGGCACGGCGCCGCCGGCTTCATTCCGAAGTCCTCCGACATCGCCACGATCGGCACCGCTCTGCACGCGGTGCTCGACGGCGAAACCTGGCTGCCGCCGGGCGTCGCGACGCAACACACCGCGCTCGATCCGGAAGAGGAGGCGATGGCCAAGCGCGTGGCCGAACTCACGCCGCAGCAGTACCGGGTGCTCGCGATGGTCTGCAACGGGCTGCTCAACAAGCAGATCGCGTACGAGCTCGACGTGTCCGAGGCCACCGTCAAGGCACACATGACCGCGATCCTGCGCAAGCTCGGCGCGCATTCGCGCACGCAGGCGGTGCTGCTGGCCGGCCGCCTCACGCTCGAAGGCCGCGGGGTGGCGCCGCCGCCGGACGAGGACGAGCCGGGCTGAGTCGGCGCGTCGGAACTGTGCGGCGCGCGGCGCGGTCAGCCCGGCATGGCGTCCATGCTCTTCTTCGATCCGTTCCGTGCGCAGGCCCGGCTGCTGTGGCACAACCGCGTCGCACGCTGGCGCGCGAATGCCGCCGAAACCGCCTTCCACGCCACGGCGCTGGGCGCGCTCGCGGCCTTCGTCGCGTGGCAGGCGCCGCGGCAGATCGCGCGGCTCGATGTGGCGGCGCAGCTGCGCGGCATCGTGCAGCAGTGGCCGATGGCCGCCGCCGCCGTGCTGCTTGCCGTGCTGCTGCTGCGCCAGGCACGCATCGCCGCCGAGGACGCCGCATCGGCGCGCAGCGGCTGGCTCGCGGTGCAGCCGTTGCCGGCGGCGATGCTGCGCCGGCGCGCGTGGCGCCGGCATGCGACCGAGGCGGCGCTGCAGCTCGTCGTGCTGCTCGGTGCGCTGGCATCGAGCGGCATCGGCAGCCGCGCGCTGGCCGTCGCGGTGGCGCTCGTGCCGCTCGCCGCGACGCTCGCGCCGTGGCTGCCGGTGCGCGGCACGCACCGGGCCGCGGCCACGCTGCGCCAGCGCTCGGCCGTCGCCGACGTCGGTACCGGCCGCCTCTGGCGCTGGCAGACGATCGAGGCCGGCGTCGCCTTCCGCGCACGGACGCTGGCCGGCGGCGTGCTGCTGCTGCTGCTGGTGCCGATGGGCAGCGGCCCGATCGTGGTGGGCGTGATGCTGGTGTGCGGGCTCGTGGTGGCATGGCTGCTCGGCGCGTGGCGGCGAAGCCTCGGCGTGGTGGTGGCGGCGCAGGCCTGGCTCGCGCCGCAGCCGCTGCGTGCGAGCGCGTTGCTGCGCGGCACCGCCGGCGTGCCCGCCGCGGTGCTGGGGCTCGCGATGCTGGCCGCGGGCGTGCTGTTCGTCGCGCTCGGCACACCCCGGCTCGCATGGATCGCGTGCGGCGTGCTGTTCGCCGGCGGCACGCTGCAGGCGGCATGCGTCGCCGCGTCGCGTCGCACGCCGCGTCGCATCCCCGTGCTCGTCGCGCTGCACGTCGTGCTGTTGCTCGCGATCCTGCAGGCGATGCCGCCGCTGGCGCTGCCCGCCTGGCTGCTGCAGACCGGCTGGCTGCTGCGCAGGGCGATGCGGACATGACGATCGCAACGCAGCCGGACGCCGCAGCGCGCCTCGACGCCCGCGCCCTGCGCCTCGCCTACGCCGCGACACCCGTGCTGCGCGGCGTCGACCTGCAGCTGCAGGGCGGCGAACTCGTCGGCCTGATCGGCCCGAACGGCTCGGGCAAGAGCAGCCTGCTGCGCGCCCTGTCCGGGCAGCTGCCGTGCGAAGGCACGGTGCATGTCGACGGCATCGACCTGCACGCCCGGCCGGTCGAGGCACGCCGCCGTCTCGGCGTGGCGGTCGAACCCGAACGCCTGCCGGCCTCGCTGCGCGTGCGGCAGTGCATCGAACTGGTGGCGCACACGCGCGGCCTCGACCGCACGGCGATCGAGGCGGGTCTCTCGCTGTCGCACACGCTCGGCCTGCAGCGCTGGCTCGAACACGAGGTCGGCGACTGCTCGCTCGGCACGCGCCAGAAACTCGCCGTGGTGCTCGCCCTGCTCGGCGATCCGCCGCTGCTGTTGCTCGACGAAGTGCTCAACGGCCTCGACCCGCTTGCGGCCTACGCGCTGAAATCGGAACTGCGCCGCCGCGCCGACGCGGGCGCCGCCGTGCTGCTCGCCACGCACGGACTGGAAGTGGCCGAACGCTTCCTCGACCGCGCCGTGCTGCTGCTCGACGGCGTCATCGCCGCCGACTGGAACCGCACCGAACTCGCGCGCCTGCGCCGCGAGGGCGATGGACTCGAAGCCGCCGTCGTCGAACGCCTGCGCGCGGCGGCGCGCTGATCGATGCGGCCGCATCATCGGGGTCCGGCCCTTCGTGACGGAACACGTGTGTTTCCCCGCACGCCAGTGGCCGTTCGCCGGCACGACGGACGGTGTGCGCCGCCCTACTTCGCCTGCAACGACCCCGGCGGCAGCGGCGTCGATCGCACCGGTTCCGGCGCGATCGACGTGCGCCGCGCCAGCGCCGCGAGCAATGCACGCAGCGCCGCCGGCCGCACCGGTTTCTGCAGCAGCGGGTAACCGTCGCCGCGCGCGCGCCGCGCCAGTTCGTCGCTGCCGTCCGCGGTCAGCAGCGCACCCGGCGGCGAGCGCGGCGCAAGTTCGCGCTGCACGATCGCGAGCACCGCGAGGCCATCGAGCGTTTCGCCGAGGTGGTAGTCCACCAGCAACACGTCGGGCCGATGCGCGCGTGCCGCCACGAGGGCGGTTTCCAGGCCGTTGGCGGTGTCCACCACCACGCCCCAGCGCTGCAGCAGGGCGCGCATGCCGTCGAGGATGGCGGGATCGTTGTCGATGCACAGCGCGCGCAAGCCGGCGACGTCGCGCGTGGGCTGCGGCAGCGGCACCGGTTTCATGTCCGGCTCCCGCACGCGCGGCACGCGCAGCGTGAACACGCTGCCGCGGCCCAGGCGCGAACGCAGCCCGATCGGATGGCCGAGCATGCGCGCGAGGCGCTCGCAGATCGACAGCCCGAGCCCGAGACCCTGCTCGCCCCACGGCGAGGGCTGGTCCAGGCGCCGGAATTCCTCGAACACCGCGCCCACGTGTTCCGGCGCGATGCCGCCGCCGGTGTCCCAGACCTGCCATTCGAGTTCGCTGCCGCGCGGACGGCACGCGAGCAACACGCCGCCGTGACGGGTGTAGCGCAGGGCATTGGCGAGGAAGTTCTGCAGGATGCGGCGCAGCAGGCGGCGGTCGCTGTGCAGCCACAGGTGCTCGTCGCAGAACACGCGCAGCGCGAGTCCACGGGCCTCGGCCAGCGGCGCGAACTGTTCCTGCAGCGAGTCGCACAGGCGCGCCGCCGACACGTCCGACGGCTCGGGCCGCAGCGCGCCCGAGTCCAGGCGCGAGGTGTCGAGCAGGCCGTCGAGCAGCTCCTCGGCGTTCTTCAGTGCGCTGTCGATGCGCTCGGCGAGCTGGCGCGTGTCCGGATCGTCGGGCGGGTTGGCGTTGAGTGCCGACGAGAACAGCCGCGCGGCGTTCAGCGGTTGCAGCAGATCGTGGCTCGCGGCGGCGAGAAACCGCGTCTTGGAGAGGTTGGCGGCCTCGGCTTCGAGTTTGGCGCGACGTTGCGCGTCGAGCGCGGCGGTCAGCTCCTCGGTGCGGTCCTGCACGCGCTGTTCGAGCGTTTCGTTGGCATCGATCAGCGCCTGTTCGACGCGCTTGTACGCGGTGACGTCGGTGTACGTGGTGACGTAGCCACCGCCGGGCATCGGTTGCCCGCGCATCTCGATCACCGTGCCGTCCGCGCGCACGCGCTCGAACACGTGCGGCGAGCCCTGGCGCATGTAGGCGATGCGCTTGCGCACGTGTTCGTCGACCTCGCCCGGCCCGCATTCGCCGCGCTCGGCGTTCCAGCGGATCAGATCCGCCACGGGGCGGCCGACGTAGACCATGCCGTCGGGGTAACCGAACATTTCGAGGTAGCGCCGGTTCCACGCGACCAGGCACATGCCGCCGTCGACCACGCTGACGCCCTGCGAGATGTTCTCCAGCGTCACGCCGAGCATCTCGCGGTTGAAGCGCAGCTCCTGCGAGGCCTCGTCGAGCAGCGAGACCACCTCGCCCAGGTCCATGCCGGTGCCGCGCAAGGCGGTGGTGAGCATGCGCCGCGCCGACGCACCGCCGATGGCAGCGGCCAGCAGGCGTTCGGTGTATTGCAGCAGGCCGCGGTCGGCCGCGTCGGTGGGGGCGAGAGGCCGGGCGCTGACCTCGCGGTACTCGTCGAAGGCGCGTTCCACCGCGCGCGGGCCGATGATGCGCTCGGCGATGGCGCGCAGATCCGCCACGTTGATGCGGCCGTGCCATTCGCCGCCGACGTTGCTCGGGCGCCGCATCCACGGATCGAGGAACGGCAGCGCGCGCAGCCGTTCGTCCACGCCCGGCCGGTGGCGCAGGCTCAGGAACACGTAGGCGCCGATGTTGAACAGCAGCGACCAGAACACGCCGTGCGTCAGCGCGTTCCAGCCGGCAAGGCCGAACAGCGCCTGCGGCCGCAGCCAGGCGATGTCGGCGGGGCCGAGATAGACCCAGGTGCGCGACATCCAGTCCGCATTGGCCAGCGTCGGCAACAGCAGGGTGTAGCCCCACACCGCGAAGCCCGCGACCAGACCGCCGATGGCGCCGATGCGGCTCGCGCCGCGCCAGTACAGGCCGCCGATGATCGCCGGCGCGAACTGCGCCACGGCGGCGAACGACAGCAGGCCGATCGACGCCAGGTTCTGCTGCGTTTCGGTGGCGCGGTAGTAGCCGTACGCGGCGATCGCGAGCACCACGATGGTGCCGCGCCGCACCCCGAGCACGATGCGCGAGAGATCCGGCTGCTGGTCGAGCCTGAGTGCACGCCAGCGCAGCAGCGCCGGCATCACCAGATCGTTGCTGACCATCGTGGCCAGCGCCACCGAGGCCACCAGCACCATGCCGGTGGCGGCCGAGAAGCCGCCCAGATACGCCACCAGCGCGAGCGCATTGTTGCCGTTGGCCAGCGGCAGCATCAGCACGTAGGTGTCCGGGTTCACCGACGTGCCGCCGAACTTCGCGATGCCGGCCAGCGCGATCGGCACCACGAGTGCGCTGATCACGATCAGGTACAGCGGGAAGAACCAGCGCGCGGGGCGCAGATCGCGCGTGTTCTCGCATTCCACCACGCCCACCTGGAACTGGCGCGGCAGGCAGAACATGGCGAGGAAGGCGAGCAGGGTCTGCGCGAGGAAATCGGGCGGCATGTCGGGCTGCGCGAACGCCGATGCCTCGAACAGCGGCTGCGCCTCGCCGCGCAGGTGGAACCACGCGTACGCACCCACCGCCACGAACGCGACGAGCTTGACCACCGATTCGAGCGCCACCGCGAGCATCAGGCCGTGGTGGTGCTCGGTGGCGTCCACCTGGCGCGTGCCGAACAGGATCGCGAACACCGCCAGCAGCACGGCGAGGTAGAACGCCGAGTCGCGGAACACGCCGCCACCGCTGCCGGCGCCGCTCATCACGTCGATGCTCATCGCACCGGCCTTGAACTGCAGCGCGATGTAGGGCACCGCGGCGATCACCGCGATGACGGTGGCGAGCGCCGCGAGCCCCTGCGACTTGCCGTAGCGCGCCCCGAGAAAGTCGGCGATGGACGTGATGTTCTGCTCGTGCGCGATCTGCACCAGCCGGCGCAGGATGCCGATCGCGAACACGAACAGCAGCACCGGGCCCAGATAGATGGGCAGATAGCTCCAGCCCGACGACACCGCCGTGCCGACCGCGCCGTAGAACGTCCACGACGAGCAGTACACCGCCAGCGCGAGGCTGTACACGATCGGCCGCAGCCAGGTGCGCTCCGGGTACAGCGGTCGGCGGTCGCCGTAGTACGCCACGACGAACAGCAGTCCGACGTAGACCAGCGACACGCCCAGCAGGACCCAGCCGGCGACCATGCGTACCCGTGTTCCCCTCGATGCGAGCGGCGATGGTACCAGCGCACCGCCGCCGCCTTGCGGCCGCGCGCCGGTTCCGCGAGCATGCCCGGATGCAGATGCAGCCCGCTCCCGCCACACCCCCGCCGTGGACGCCCGGCGCGGTGCACCTGTGGTGGCTCGAGGGCCCGCTGAAGCCGCCGCCGGGCACGCGCCGGGCGCGGCTCGACGCGATCCTGCGTCGCGTGCTGGCGCCGTACGTGCAGCAGGAACCGGCCGCGTTGCGCTTCGGTCGCGAGTCGCGCGGACGGCCGTTCCTGCTGGCCGACGACGCGCCCGATTTCAATCTCAGCGACACCGGCGGCGGCACGCTCGTTGCGGTGGCGCAACGCGGGCGCGTCGGCATCGATCTCGAACGCCTCGACCGCCGGCTCTCGCACCGCGATCTTGCCCGGCGCTATTTCGCCGACCGCGAGATCGCAGCGCTGGAACGCCTCGACGACGAGACCGCTCGGCAAGCCTTCCTGCGCCTGTGGACCGCCAAGGAATCCTCGTGCAAGGCGACCGGCACCGGCATCTTCGGCTGGCTGCCGCGCTGGAGCTTCGACCCCGCACCCGACGCACCGCTGCTGTGGGACCTGCCGGCCGAGGCCGGCGCGCGCGTCGACTGGCACCATCGGCGGGTGCAGCCGCACCCGGACTTCACCGCCGTGCTCAGCTGCCACGGGTTTGCGCCGGTGGCGCAGGGATTCCGGTTGCCGTGCGCAAGCTGAACGCGCGTTTGCCGGCGCGACGGCACGCCGCCCGACACCGTCCTTGTCCGCGATGGCAGACGGTAACGGCATGACGATGGCAACCGGCTTCGGCGCGGAACTGGATGCGCTGACGCTGGCGCGCGCCAGGCGTGGCGACGGGCGGGCGTTCGAGTCGATCTATCGGCTCTACGCGCGGGCCGCCTACACGCTCGCGCTGCGCCTGACCGGCCGCCCGGACGTGGCCGACGATGTGGTGCAGGAGGCCTTCATGAAGGCAATGGAAAAACTCGGCGGCTTCCGCGGCGACGCCCCGTTCGGCGCCTGGCTCAAGCGCCTGGTGGCCAACTGTTCCATCGACCGCCTGCGCGCCGACCGGCGCTGGGTGGACGGCGACGCGGAAACGCTGCTGCTGCCGGCCGAGTCCGGCGCCGAGGCGCAGATCGAGGCACTGGGCCTGCTGGCGCGCATGACGCCGCACGCGCGCGCCGCGCTCGTGCTGCACGAAATCGAAGGCTACAACCACGCCGAACTCGCGCAACTGTTCGGCAAGAGCGAGAGTTATTCCAAATCCCTGTTGTCGCGCGCCATCGGCCGGTTGCGCGGCATGCTCGACGCCGAACCGGCCGCGCCGCTTTCCCAGGACACCGTACGATGACACCGCACGACGCGCACCCGACGATCCGCCACCTGTACCTCGCCGACGATCCCGGCGACCTGCGTTGCCGCGCCTATCTGGCCGCGCTGCCGGAGGTCGACCCGCCCGCCGCGCTGCTGGAGCGGCTGCGGCAGGCGCGCGCTGCGCCCGCCCAGCGCGCGCGCTGGCCGTGGCTGGCCAGTGCCGCGGCGCTCGCCATCGCCGTGCTGGCGACGCAGCTGCTGCCCCAGCCGCATCCGGCAGCCCCGCTGGCGTCGAAGTCCCCAGAGGCACCGGCAGTGCCGGACACCCCACAGGATCCGGCCAGCCGAGCCAGCCTGCTGCGCCTGGACGCGCAGCTGGCGCGCGCTTACGAACACGATGCCGACGACGCACGCCTCGATGCCCTGTGGCAGGCGCGCGGCGATCTGGTCGACAGCCTCGCCACCGCGGCTCCGGCCGAACTCGTGCAGCTCTGACGCTGCCGTGCCCGGCACTTTCCGCTCTTCCACCGCCCCACGTTTTTTCGAGCTCCACGAGAACCGACCCATGCATACCGTCCTTCGCACCCTCCTGCTGTCGCTGCTCACCGGCCTGGGCGGTGCCGCCGTCGCCGCACCGGCGGCCGATCCCCAGCAACGCGTGCAGGAAGAGGTGCAGTCGGCATTGCTGCGGCTGGTCGAGGCCGGCGAAGTCGCCCCCGAGCAGCTGGCGACCCTGCGCCTGGACGCCCCCGCCAGCCGCACGCCGGTGTTCGGCGCCATCATCGATGCGCGTTTCCGCCCAGACTCCAATCGCAGCGGCCTGCCGGTGGCCGCGGTCACGCCCGGCGGCAGCGCCGACGGCATCGGCCTGCGCGCCGGCGACCGCATCGTCGCGGTGAACGACGCGAGCCTGCTCGGCCTCGGGGCGGACGCCGCCGGGCGCGCCGTGGCCATGCAGCGGCTGCGCGATGCACTCGTCGCCGACGCCGATGCGCTCTCGTTGCGCGTGGTGCGCGACGGCGGCACGCTCGATCTGCGTGGCAGCGTGCGCATGGTGAGCCTGCCCGCGTATCGGCTGGAACTGGGCAACGCGATCGCCGGCGCCACCTATGCCGCGGGCGCCGGCGGCAGCGGTGACGGCGTGTCGCGCTGCGGCCGCATCAGCGTCTTCGACGCGGTGCCGCGCGGCAAGCAGATGTACCCGGCCGTGCTGATCGCCATCGACGGCGAGACGCCCGGGCCGACGAGTTCGGACGTGTTCCGCGTCGAACCCGGCCGCCGTCGCCTCACCGTGGCCGAAGCGATCGATTCGGTGCAGTTCAGCAACCAGCAGCAGACGATCCGCAACCGCCCGGCGCGCGACCGCTACAAGGATTTTTATGTCGACGTGCAGCCCGGCGTGACCTATCGCCTCGGCGTGCAGCTGGTGGTGGAGAACCGCAACCGCATCCGCGACAACAGTTACTGGGAGCCGATCATCTGGTCGGAAGCGGCCGAAACCTGCCGCTGATGTCATCGCAACGCCGCCCCCGGGCGGCGTTGCCGTCTGCGGCGCTGCTGCGCACGCGTGACGATCTGCAGTAGGCTTTCGCGATGACGGTGCTGAGCGTCAACATCAACAAGATCGCCGTGCTGCGCAATTCGCGCGGCGGCGACATGCCGAGCGTGGTCGACGCGGCGCGTTGCGCGATCGACGCCGGCTGCGGCGGCATCACCGTGCACCCGCGTCCGGACCTGCGCCACATCCGTCCCGACGATGTGCTCGCGCTGGCCGAGGTCGTGCGCGGACGCGTCGAGTACAACCTCGAAGGCAATCCGTTCGCGCCACCGCGCGACGGATACCCCGGCTTCCTCGAACTCGTCGCTGCCGTGCGCCCGCAGCAGGCCACCCTCGTGCCCGATTCGGACGGGCAGATCACCTCCGACCACGGCTTCGATCCGGCGCGCGACGCCGACGCACTCGCGCCGCTGGTGGCGAAGCTCAAGGCGATGGGCGTGCGCGTGAGTCTGTTCGTGGATGCCGGCACCGTCGATCTGTCGCCGGCGGCGCGCATCGGCGCGGATCGCGTCGAAATCTACACCGGGCCGTTTGCCGACGCATATGCGCACGGCGACGCCGCAGCGGCGCTCTCGGCGTGCGTCGCGACCGCGCGCGCCGCGCACGCGGTCGGGCTCGGCGTCAACGCCGGACACGATCTGAACCAGGCCAACCTCACCGCCTTCCTGCGCGCCGTGCCCGGCGTGAGCGAGGTGTCGATCGGGCACGCCCTGATCGGCGAGGCGCTGTACGCAGGACTCGGACCGACGGTGCGCGCCTACCTGCGGGCGATCGCGGCTGCCGGCGCGGGCTGACCGCGCACGGTGTCGCCTTGCGAGTCGGACATTCCGGCACGGCCGCACGCGACGGCAGGACGAATCGGCCGACCGACCGCCGGGCCGCGCGCCACGCACAGTCCGCGGCGCGACGCCGACGATGTCAGTCGACGAACCCGATCCTGACCATCCCGGCATTCTTCGCGACCGCAAGCACCTCCGTCAGTCGCCCGTAGCTCGCATCGGGACTGGTTTCCACTTCGAGCACCGGCTGCGGCTCGCGCGTGGCTTCGACCTGCAGCGAGGGCATCAGCGCGCGTTCCGACAGCGGCGTGTCGTTCCACGTGAGCGCACCGCCGGCATCGATGCGCAGGCGGATGGGATCGACCTGCGGCGGCGGCGGCGCCGCGTCCGGCACCTGCGGAAGATCTAGGCCAATGCGCTGCGACAGCAGCGGCGTGGTCAGCATGAAGATGATCAGAAGCACCAGCATCACGTCGACCAGGGGCGTGACGTTGATGTCGCTCATCGCGGTATTGCCGTTCGATGCCGTTGCGAATGCCATGTGTCTGTCCTCGGGTCCGGTCGGTGCTTCGACGTCGTCCCTGATCGCATGGCGGCGTGCATCCGTGTGCCGCGGCTCGACGCTACGCGGTTCGCGTCTGTTCCGGGAACGTCGTTTCGTTCGCCGTTGGCGCCGATTCAGTTGCGCGTGTTCCGCGTCTCCCAAATGCATTGCACGTGCAGGCGGGCTCCGTTGAACCGGCACACCGTGCGCCGTCCGCGGCGGCAGACTCCAACGGCGTCGGCCGGTCCTGCCCGGACTGCAGAAAACGAAAACGCCGCCCGGAGGCGGCGTTTCGATGCGGCTGCGCCGGAGCGCGTTACAGCGTTTCGACGAAGCCGATCTTGATCATGCCGGCGTTCTTGGCCGTGGCAAGCACTTCGGCCAGCGTGTGGTACTGCGCGTCCGGGCTGGTTTCCAGTTCGAGCGTCGGCTGCGGATCGCGTGTGGCCTCGACCAGCAACGACGGCTTCAGCGCCGACTTCGGCAGCGGGCTGTTGTCCCAGAACAGCTGGCCGCTCGCGTCGATGCGCAGACGGATCGGCAGCGGCGGATCGGGCGGCGGATCGACCGGGTTCTTGGTCGGTTGCGGCAGGTCCACGGGCACCGGGTAGGAGGTCAACGGCGCGTTGAGCATGAAGATGATCAGCAGCACCAGCATCACGTCGACCAGCGGCGTGACGTTGATGTCGCCCATCGGGGTGCTGTTGCCACCACCGGATCCAGTACTGAATGACATGTCTTCGGGTTCCCTGTCTCAGCGCTCGGGCGTCGCGACGAAGCCGACCTTCGCGATGCCGACATTCTTCGCCGTCTTCACCACGTCCGCGATGATGCGGTACTTCGTGGTGTCGTCGGCGCGGATGTCGACGCGCGGCTGCGGCTTCTTCTGCGCCTCGACCGCCAGCTGCGACTCGAGCGCGACCATGTTCACCGGGTCGTCGTTCCAGTAGATCTGGCCGTTGTCCTGGATCGCGAGCGTGATCGGCACGCCGGGCTCCTCCGGACGTTCGTCCAGGTTCGCCTCGGGCAGCTTGATCTCGACCTTGTGGGTCAGCAGCGGTGCCGTGATCATGAAGATGATCAGCAGCACCAACATCACGTCGACCAGCGGCGTGACGTTGATTTCCGCCATCGGCCCGCCACCACCGCTTCCGCTACTGAACGCCATGATCGGACTCCTTGTCGCTGCGCCGCTTTAGCGCTTGGCGGCCGGGGCCGGCACGTCGCCGACGCGCGAACCGGTGGCGAAGAAGTCGTGCAGGTCGTGCGCGAAGGTGTCGAACTTGGCATTCGTGTCGCGGTTGACGCGGACGAAGGCGTTGTACGCGAGCACCGCCGGGATCGCGACGAACAGACCGAACGCGGTCATGATCAGCGCTTCACCGACCGGACCTGCGACCGCGTCCATCGAGGCCGAGCCGCTGGCGCCGATGCGGATCAGGGCGCCGTAGATGCCCCACACCGTACCGAGCAGACCGACGAACGGGGCGGTGGAGCCGACCGTGGCGAGCCACGTGAGGCCGTTCTCCAGCTTGCCGCTTTCGCGCGTGACAGCCTGGCGCAGCGAACGGTCGATGAACTCGGACCGGTTCAGAGCCTCGACCAGACGGCTGCCCTCGTGGCGCTGGTGGTGATGCGCAGCCTGCGCCGCGTCGAGCGCGATCTTGGAGAACGGCTCGTTCTTGGGCTGCTCTTCCATGAAGCGGATCGCTTCCTGCGGATTGTGCGTTTCCCAGAACGTGGTGATGACGCGATCGGCGCGGGCGCGGATCACGCTGTTCTTGAGGAAGTTGACGATCGTGTAGTACCACGAGCCGATCGACATGATCACCAGGGACAGCAGCACCACCCACGAGACGACGAACTCGCCCGGGTGCGCCACCATCTCCTGGAACAGGTGGGCAAAGCCCATTTGCGACATTGCATCCGCATCCGAATCACCCCCGAAGGAGGCGCCCGGCGCAACTGCAGGGTCGACAGCGGGAGCGGCGGCCGGCGGGGCCGGCGTGGTCGCGGGGGTCGAAGCAGGATCTTGTTGCATAACGCCTATCCCTTTTAGAGATCAGTAAGCTTGAATGAAATGGGAACCAGGACCCAACTCTGGACGGCCTTGCCGTCCTTCATCCCGGGGTTGAACTTCCAGTCGCGCACCGCGTCCATGGCAGCGCGATCGAGGAGGCGCGAACGGCTCGTCTTCTCGACTTCGACCTGGATCGGATTGCCCTGCTCGTCGACGAGGACGCGCAGCATCACCTCGCCTTCCTCGCGCCGGCGAACGGCCTGCGGCGGATAGCGCGGCGGACGGTAGCGGCGGTAGCTGGTGTCTTCGCTCGCGCCGTAGTTCGCGGCGGGGGCCGGCGGTGCGGGCGGGGCCGGCGGCGGGGCCGGAATCGACATCGGCGTGGGGTCGTCGAGCACGACCGGCGGCGGCGCTTCCTGCGGCGGCGGCGGCGGCGTGGGCCGTTCGATGATCTTCGGCGGCGGACGCTTCGGCGGTTCCGGCGGCGGCGGCGGCGGCGGGGGCGGCGGCGGCGGCGGCTCGATGAATGTCACTTCCACCACGTCGGGTGCGTCTTCCTCCGCGATCGGCGGCGAGACGGGCGCAAGCATCAGCATGAAGCCGGACACGTGCAGGGCGATCGCGAACGCAAAGCCGCTGATGCGCGCCCAGCTGAGCTTGTTGCTCGAGGTTTCTGAGTTGTAGGAGGATTGCGTCATGCGCGCCGGCGTACTTCGGTTCGGGCGACACCGGCGGGACACTGCGCGTACGCAGCGTCCGGTCGGTGAGCGCGGGGATCGTAGCTTATCTCAAGTTCCAGTGTGTGCCTACGGTCACTTGGAGCCGTTTTTGCGCAGCCATTCTTCCGCTGCCTGCTTGGTTTCCGGGTACTTCGCGGCCTCCTTGTAGGCGGCCACCAGACCTGCGCGGTTGTCGAGGCCGAACTCCGCGCGACCGAGCACCATCCACGCGTCGCCGGGCTTCTTCACGCCCTTCTTCAGCGCTTCCTGCGCGGCCGCCTTGGCCTCGGCGTTGCGGTCCTCGTTCGACAGCATGCGTGCGAGATTGAGCGAGGCTTCGCCGTCGGTGGCGTATTGCGCGGCCTTCTTGTAGGCGTCGATCGCCTCGTTCGGCTTGTCGGTGAAGTAGTAGGCCTGGCCGAGCGCGATGTAGACATCGCTGCTGGGCTTGAGGACGTTCTTGGCCAGGCCGTCGTTGATGACGTCGATGGCCTGGGCTTCCTTGCCTTCGGAGTTGAGGTAGATCGCGTACAGCTGACGGTAGTCGCGCTCGTCGGTCATCATGCCCTGGGCGCGCACTTTCTCGAGCACCTCGCCGGCCTTGTCGTACTGGTCCGACTGCGCGTAGACCGCCGCGAGATTCATCATCGCCTTCTTGTCGTTCGGCGTGCGGGCGGCGATCTGCTCGGCGATCTTCGCCGCTTCCTCGGGCTTGCCCTGGTCGGCGTAGGTCGCCATGAGCAGCTGGTTCCAGCTTTCCTGCGGCTCGGGCGAGGCGGCGATCGCCTTCTTCAGCGCCTCGGCCGCTTCGTCGTAACGCTCCAGGCGGTAGAGCACGTTGCCGCGCGTGGCAAGCAGTTCCGGACGCTCGCTGCGCGTTTC
The DNA here is from genome assembly GCF_014202825.1 of Chiayiivirga flava. Lineage (GTDB taxonomy): Bacteria > Pseudomonadota > Gammaproteobacteria > Xanthomonadales > Xanthomonadaceae > Chiayiivirga > Chiayiivirga flava. Next base: position 361,053 of record NZ_JACHHP010000002.1, read on the forward strand.
CGAGAGCAGGCGCGCGGTGGTCTTCTCCGCGGCCTCGTACTGCTCCTCGGCCATCTGCATCTGCGCGATCTGGTTCATGATCTGGTAGTGCGTGTCGTTCGGCAGGCCGTTGGCGTCGAGCGCCTTCTGCAGGTATTCGATCGCGGTCGGGTAGTCGTCCTTGTCGATGTAGACGAAGCCCATCACCTGGTAGACGATCGATTTCTCGTACGGACCGGCCTTCTTGTGCGCGAGGATGGTCTCGCCCAGCGGAAGCACCTCGTCGAACTTCTCGGCCTCGTTCAGGTCGTAGAGCTTGCTCAGCTGCTTGTTGAGGCTCGCGACCGGCTTGATCTCGGGCTCCGCACGCGTGGCGTTCGGATACAACGCTTCCTTCTTCTCGCTTTCCTTTTCCTTGCGATCGCCGCGCGCGGCCGAGGCCTGCGTGACGACGAACAGGGAGAGGACCAGAAGAACCAGGACCGCCTTGAGGGAATGCGCGATTTTCATGGGTACCGCCTTGGTCGAAAGCGTGAGGTGGGAGCGTGTACGGTCCAACGTGCCGGTTCGGCGTTCGGGGTCGATGCAGACGTCCGGCCCGACAGGGTGGCCGGCAAGCCTAACCGGGTTTAGTGCATTGGCTCAAGTCTTGTTCCGATGACAGTTCGACGGCGGTTTTGTGCGGTGCGGCAGCGTTTCGCGACACGGTCGGCGGCGCGTGCACGGCCGGCGTCACTGCGTTGCGCCGCACATGCACACCGGCCCGCCGATGAATGCGCGGCGCTACAGATCGCGCAGGATGCGTGCCCGCTGCGCATCGGCCTCGGCCGCATCGATGACGCCGCGCGCGCGCAGGTCGTCGAGTTCGGCAAGGCGCGAAGCGACAGGACGTGCGTCGGCGCTGTTTCGTCGCGATGCGCTCGTCGCGAGCTTCGCGATGATGACGATGACGATCACGGGAATCGCAAGGACGATGCCCCAGTGGACGATGCTGAACGAACCCATGGCGTTGCTCCGCGACGGCGCCGATTCGGCGTGAATCGCTAGCCTAGCGTGGGGAAGTTGCGCAGCGAGAACTCTGCGCGTTCGGCCGGGTCGGCCGAGAGCGCGCCGGCCTCGCGCAGTGCTTCGACCTTCTTGAGCCGGTGCAGCAGGCCATTGCCGTTCGCCATCTGGATCGACAGTCCCGGGCGTGCGTTGAGTTCGAGGATCAGCGGGCCGAGATTGCGGTCGAGCACGAAGTCGACGCCGACGTAGCCGAGCCCGGAGAGTTCGTAGCAACGCGCCGCCATGCCGATCAGCTCGTTCCAGCGCGGAATTTCCAGGCCCACGATGCTGTGCTCGGTGTCCGGATGTTCGCGGATGATTTCGGTGCCCCACACGCCGCGCTTGGTCTTGCCGGTGGGGATGTCGATGCCGACGCCGATCGCGCCCTGGTGCAGGTTGGCCTTGCCGTCGGACATGCGCGTGGGCAGACGGATCATCGCCATCACCGGGTAGCCGAGGAAGACGATGATGCGGATGTCGGGCACGCCGCGAAAACTCACCTGATCGAAGATCGGATCGAACTGCACGCAGTATTCGACCAGCAGGTGATCGGGCTGGCCGCCGAGCGAGAACAGGCCGCTCAATCCGTTGGACAGATGGTGCTCGAATTCGCCGCGCGACATCAGCGTGCCGTTCGAGCGGCGGTACTTGTCGCCGCGCCGGCCGGTGATGACGAGGATGCCGTCGCCGCCCGAACCGTGCGCGGGCTTCACCACGAACTGCTGGCGGTCCTTCAGCACCGCGTGCAGTTCCTCGATCTCGTGTTCTTCCTTCACCAGCGCGTAGAGTTCGGGCACCGGCAGGCCGGCCTCGATCGCCAGGCGCTTGGTGATCACCTTGTCGTCGACGCGCGGATAGAACTTGCGCGGATTGTGCAGCAGCACGTAGTCGGCGTTGCGCTGGCCGATGCCCATCATGCCGATCTCGCGCAGGCGCCTTGCGGTGCGGAAGAGTCCGAGCATGGCGCGGCTCAGGCCTTGTCCGGGCCGGGCTTGGCGGCGTCGTCCAGCGTGGCCGCGTCGATGTCGCCGGTGCCGCCCGGCGTCGCGACGGCAGCGGCCGTGGCACCCGCGGCCGCGGCGGCGGCAGCGCGTTCGGCCGCGTCCTTGTCGACCTCGCGCACGAGTGCGCGGAAGCGGAACAGTTCGGACAGGCGGTAGCCCGAATAGCGGCCGATGACGAGCGTGATCGCAAACAGGATCAGCAGCGATTCGGGGAAGACGAACACGAAATGTTCGAGCCAGTCCCAGCTCATCGCGAGGTAGGCGATGGAGGCCACGATCAGCGAGCCGATCGCCTCGCGGATGGCGAGTCCGGGCCCGCGTTCTTCCCATGCCACGGAGATGCGCTCGATGGTCATCGCCATGATCACCATCGGGAACAGCGCCACCGATAGGCCCACCTCGATGCCGAGCCGGTTGGAGATCACCGAGACGAAGGCCATCAGCAGCACCACGAGGATCAGCACCGCGGTCAGTCGCGGCACCAGCAGCAGGCGCAAGCGTTCGAGATAGAACCGCACGAGCAGGCCGAGGCTCACCACGATCACGAACAGCGCCACGCCGGCGAGCAGTTCGGTTTCGCGGAACGCGAGCGCGATCAGCACCGGCATGAAGGTGCCGAAGCTCTTGATGCCGACCAGGTTGCGCAGCAGCAGCATGATGAAGGCGCCGATCGGCACCATGAACAGCACGCGGTACACGCCCTGCGCCTGCAGCGGCAGACTCAGCAGCGAGTAGTTCACCAGGTTGGCGTTCTGCACTTCCAGCCGGCGTTCGGCGGTGGCCATCGCGTCGACGAGGTTGCGGCTGACCGAGTACCGCACGAGCGCGCCGGGATTGTCGTCCACCTGCACCAGCGCCTCGCGGCTCGGGCTCCACAGGAACAGGTCGTCCGGCCAGCCGTCGGCCGCGGTGCGCAGGTTGATCGTGATCCAGCGCACGCCGTTGTACACCTGCAGCCACGGCTGCATCGGCGCGTCGGACTGCGTGTCGCCGAGTTCGAACCCGTGCACCACCTTGGCCGGGATGTTGCGCAGCGCGAGCAGCTGCACGAAGAAGCGCGCACGCGCTTCCTCGTTCGGCAGGTCCTCGGACAGCAGCGCGACTTCCTGCGTCGGGTTCGGATCGTTGAAGCGGCGCACCAGCTCCTGCGCATAGGTGCCGTTGTCGACCGAGCCTTCGCGCACCTGGTCGAGCAGGGTGCGTGCGGCCGTGTCGTACGGTTCCACGAGCACGGGCGGATCGCCGATGCGCGGCGTCGCGGTGTCGGCCGGGGTGTCGGCCGGATCGCTGCGCACGACGGTGGCGCGATAGTAGAGCGCCTGCTTGCCGGTGGCGCGGCGGATCGTCCACTGCACCTCGCGCGCGCCGCGGTGCGTTTCCTCCAGCATCGAGTAGTTCTTTGCGACGAAGCGTTCGTCCAGCACGGTGAATCCCGGCGGATCGGACGGCAGCTGCAGCGTCACCTTGTTGGCCGGCTTGCGCGGCTGGTACTCCACGCGCGCCTGCACCGTCCACACCTCGGCCTCGGTCGAGGGCCGCAGCGGGAAGTTGAGCACCTGCCACTTGTAGACGATGGCACTCGCGCCGGCCAGCGCGATCAGCGCTGCCAGCAGGTAGAGATGGGCTTTTTTCATGGGTTTCTTGTGGTCAGCCGCGGCTCCCCCGCCGCGCGCGCGATCGGTCTCGCGTGACGCCGCAGTATAACGAGTCGCCGCGGGCAGGCGTCAGCGCGCCGCGGCACGGTCACACGTCGAGGTTGGAGACCTTGAGCGCGTTGTCCTCGATGAAGTCGCGGCGCGGTTCCACCACGTCGCCCATGAGCGTGGCGAAGATCTGGTCGGCAGCCACCGCGTCCTCGATGCGCACCTTCAGCAGGCGCCGCGTTTCCGGGTTCACCGTGGTGTCCCACAGCTGCTCGGGGTTCATTTCGCCCAGGCCCTTGAAGCGCTGCACGGTGCGGCCGCGCTTGGCTTCGTCCATGAGCCACGCGTGCGCCTGACGGAAGTCGTCGACCGGGGCCGAGCGGCCACCGCGGGCAACGCTGGCGCCGGGCTGGATCAGGTCATGCAGCTGCGCGGCGGCGTCCATGATGGGGCGCAGGTCGCCGCTGTCGAACAGTCCCGCGCTCAGCGTCTGGGTCACGGACAAGCCGTGGTGCCGACGCTCCACGACCAGTCCCCCGCCCTGCCCGTCGTCGCCCAGCGGCAACGCGGTGATGCGGTACTTCGGTTTGCCCAGCCCGGAGGTGCGCAGGCGGGTTTCGAGGGCCTCCATCCACGGCCCCATCGCGGCCGGATCGGCGAAGCTCGAGGCACGCAGCGCAGGCTGGTCGAACAGCGCTTCGAGCACGTTCGTATCGAAACGGTGCGACAGACGGCGCACGGCCTCCTGCGCGTTGACGAAGTCGGTCATCAGTTTTTCGAGCGCGGCACCGGTGACCGGCGGCGCGTCGGGGGCATAGCGCAGCTCGGCACCTTCAACCGCATGGTTGATCAAATACTCGTTCAGCGCGGCATCGTCCTTCATGTACAGCTCGGTCTTGCCCTGCTTGAGCTTGTACAGCGGCGGCAGGCCGATGTAGACGTGGCCGCGTTCGATCAGCTCCGGCATCTGGCGGTAGAAGAAGGTCAGCAGCAGGGTGCGGATGTGCGAGCCGTCGACGTCGGCGTCGGTCATGATGATGATGCGGTGGTAGCGCAGCTTGTCCGGGTTGAATTCGTCCTTGCCGATGCCGGTGCCGAGCGCGGTGATCAGGGTGCCGACCTCGGCGCTCCCCAGCATGCGGTCGAAGCGTGCACGTTCCACGTTGAGGATCTTGCCGCGCAACGGCAATACCGCCTGGTTCTTGCGGTTGCGGCCCTGCTTGGCCGAGCCGCCGGCCGAGTCGCCCTCGACGATGAACAGTTCGGAGTGCGCCGGATCTTTCTCCTGGCAGTCGGCGAGCTTTCCGGGCAGGCCGGCGATGTCGAGTGCGCCCTTGCGGCGCGTCAGATCGCGCGCCTTGCGCGCGGCTTCGCGTGCACGTGCGGCGTCGACGATCTTGCCGGCGATCGCGCGGGCTTCGTTCGGCTGCTCCTGCAGGAATTCCTCGAGCTTGGCGCCGATCACCGACTCCACCGCCGGGCGCACCTCGGACGAGACCAGCTTTTCCTTGGTCTGCGACGAGAAGCTCGGATCCGGCACCTTGACCGACAGCACCGCGATCATGCCCTCGCGCATGTCGTCGCCGGTGAGCGACATCTTGGCCTGCCTGGCGATGCCGCTTTGCTCGATGTAGTTGCCGAGCGTGCGCGTGAGCGCTGCGCGGAAGCCGATCAGGTGGGTGCCGCCGTCCTTCTGCGGGATGTTGTTGGTGAAGCAGAACATCGTTTCCTGGTACGAATCGGTCCACTGCACGGCGATATCGACGACGATGCCGTCCTTCTCGCCGCTCGCGGAGATCACCGAGGGATGCAGGGGCGTCTTCAGCTGCGCCAGATGCTCGACGAAGCTCTTGATGCCGCCCTCGTACTCGAACAGGTCGCGCTTGCCCTCGCCGCGCTCGTCGACGAGTTCGATCCGGACGCCCGAATTCAGGAACGACAGCTCGCGCAGGCGCTTGGCGAGGATGTCGTAGTGGAAGTCGACGTCGGTGAAGATGTCGGCATTGGGCAGGAAGCGCAGCTCGGTGCCGCGCTTGCCGTGCGACGGGCCGACCTGGCGCAGCGGATACACCGGCTCGCCGACGGCGTATTCCTGCTGGTAATGGAAGCCGTCGCGCCAGATGTCGAGCCACAGCTTCGACGACAGCGCATTGACCACCGACACGCCCACGCCGTGCAGGCCGCCGGACACCTTGTAGCTGTTGTCGTCGAACTTACCGCCGGCGTGCAGCACGGTCATGATGACCTCGGCCGCCGACACGCCCTCTTCCTTGTGGATGTCGACCGGAATGCCGCGGCCGTTGTCCGAAATCGACGCCGAACCGTCGGCATGCAGGGTCACGACGAGCCGATCGCAGTAGCCGGCCAGGGCCTCGTCGATGCCGTTGTCGACCACTTCGAACACCATGTGGTGCAGGCCGGTGCCGTCGTGCACGTCGCCGATGTACATGCCGGGCCGCTTGCGCACGGCTTCGAGCCCGCGCAGGACGGTGATCTTGCTCGAGTCGTAGCTGGTGTTGGGCGGGGTCGGATCGGTCGGCGGAGTCGTTTCTTCGCTCATACGCTCACAGGGTCGGTTCACAGGCCGGCGTGGCGCCGGTGGCTCGGGGCTGCGATGCGCCGCCCGGATCGATGCAATCCGGGGGGACGCAGGGCAGTCCGCAGAATGCGACGATTATAGCAGGCGGCCCGAATCTGCCCCGCAGCTCAGTCCTCGCGGCGCACCCTGGCATGTTCCACGTGGAACACGGTGGCGCGGTCTTCGGCCCCGGAGACGATGGGCAACGCTGCGGTTCCGGTGACGAGGACCTGCGCGGCGCTGTGCACGAGCCGGTCGAGGGTCAGTGCCAGGTGGCCGGCGTCCAGTTCGGACGCGAGGTCGTCGAGCAACACCACCGGCCAGCTGCCGCGATCGGCGGCAAACAGTTCCGCCTGTGCCAGCACGCATGCCAGCACGGTCAGCTTTTCCTGCCCGCGCGAAAAGGTTTCACGTGAAGGAAGCCGTTCGTAGCGTATCTCCCAGTCGGCGCGGTGCGGACCGACCGTGGTGTGTCCGATGGCCATGTCGCGGTTACGTGCATTCTGCAATGCATCCGCGAGTGGTCGATCGCCCCATCCCTGCTGGAAGCGGAGTTCGAGCTGCCCCGCCTCGGGCAGGAAGCGCCGCGCCACGTCGAGCAGCACCGGCTCGAACCGGGCAAGGTAATCCCGACGGTGGACGGTCAGGCGTTCACCGGCCTGCGCCATGTCGGCCTCCCAGGCATCGAGCAATGCGACGTCGACCGCCGGCTGCTTGAGCAGCGCATTGCGCTGCCGGAGGGCGCGCTGGTAACCACGCCAATCGGCCAGAAACGCATGTTCCACGTGGAACAAGGCCCAGTCGAGGAAGCGACGCCGGTGTTCGGAGGTGCCGGCAATCAGCGCGTGGCTGCCCGGCTCGAAACAGACCACCGCGAGCTCGCGGTACACGTCGCTCAGCAGCGGCACCGGGGACCCATCGATCCGCGCCGACCAGTCGCGGGTGCCGCGCTCCACCCCGATGCGCCGCACCGTGCTGCCGTCGTCGGGATCCAATTCCGCGTAGATCCGCAACGCTGCCGACCCGCTGCGGATCAGCCCATCGCGCACGTTGCCGCGGAACGAGCGCCCGTTCGCGAGCACGTGAACGGCCTCCAGCACCGATGTCTTCCCGGCACCGTTGGCGCCGACCAGAACGTTGAGGCCCCGCCTGAAACCGAGCTCCACCTCTTCGAACAGGCGCAGCCGTTCGATCCGCAGGCGTTCAATCCACATGAGCGTCCACGAACGCCGGCAGCAACCGCCAGGACATGCAGACACCCGAAAACGCGACAGGGCGGAAGGTTGCCCCCCGCCCTGCCGGTTGCCCCGCCGCGCCGGCCGGGACCTGGACCGTGTCGCGGCTCAAAGACGCAGCGGCATCACCACGTGCCGCGAACGGGCGTTGCTCGCCTCGCGCACCAGGGCGCTGGAGTTCGCGTCGCGCAGGTTGATCGAGACCGTGTCGTCGCGCAGCGCGCCCAGCGCATCGAGCAGGTAGGTGACGTTGAAGCCGATCGACACATTGTCGACCGTGCTCTGCGCCTCGATCTCCTCCACCGCCTCTTCCTGCTCCGGGTTGTGCGCCACGATCCGGATCTGGCCGGGCGAAAACTCGAGCTTCACCCCGCGGTACTTTTCGTTCGACAGGATGGCCGCACGCTGCAGCGCGGCCTTCAGCAGTTCGCGTTCGACCTTCACTTCCTTGTCCGCGCCGATCGGAATCACCGCCTCGTAGTCCGGGAAGCGGCCGTCGATCAACTTGGACGTGAAGGTCACGTCCTCGCGCCGCACGCGCACATGGTTGCGGCCGACTTCCAGTTCCAGCACGCGGTCGCCGCCTTCGAGCAGGCGCTGCAGTTCGAGCACGCCCTTGCGCGGCAGGATGATCTGCTTGCGGCTCTTCGCCCCTTCGGGCAGATCGGCTTCGCACAGCGCCAGCCGGTGGCCATCGGTGGCGACGCACCGCAGACCGGTTTCGCGCAGGTCGAAGAGCAGCCCGTTGAGGTAGAACCGCACGTCCTGCTGCGCCATCGCGAACGCGGTGCGTTCGATCAGTTCCTTGAGGCCGGCTTCCGGGATCTGGATCCGTTCGACCAGTTCGAGATCGTCGGTCGACGGGAATTCCTTCGGCGACAGCGTGGACAGCGTGAACCGGCTGCGTCCGGCGCTGACCGCGACGCGGTCGCCGCTCAGGGCGAAGTTCACCTTGCTGCCGTCGGGCAGCGCCCGGACGATCTCGAACAGCTTGCGTGCCGGAATCGTGGTTTCGCCCGGGTCGGACCCTTCGAGCGCGGCGCGCGCGACCATTTCCACTTCGAGGTCGGTGCCGGTCAGCGACAGTCTGTCGTCGGCGACGGCCACCAGCAGATTCGCGAGCACCGGCAATGTCTGCCGTCGCTCGACGACGTTGACCACCTGCTGCAGCGGCTTGAGCAACACTTCGCGCTGGATGTTGAAACGCATACCGATTCCTGGTTTTTTTATAGATCGAATGGAAAACGGTGGTGATGGTGGAGCAGGATGTTTCTGCGGACAAGTATCACAGGCGATTGATTTTCAAAGGGAAACCGGTGTCCCGAACGTTCCGGAAAGCCTTCCCGAGCCTGTGCGTGGCTTGTGCATAACCTTGCCCTCCAATCCCCTCCCCAGCTTATCCACAGGTTGAAGCGAGTGATGTTCCACGGCCCGGCGAAAAAAACGCCGCTCGGTCATTCGGTCAGCTTGCGCACCAGTTTTTCGAAGTCTTCGCGGGTCTTTCCGTCCGTGTCGACCAGTTCGCGCACCACCCGGCAGGCATGCAGCACCGTCGTGTGGTCGCGGCCACCGAAGGCATCGCCGATTTCCGGCAGGCTGTGTTCGGTCAGTTCCTTCGCCAGCGCCATCGCGATCTGGCGCGGACGCGCCAGCGATCGCGTGCGCCGTTTCGAGTTCAGGTCGACCAGGCGCAGCTGATAGTAGTCTGCCACGGTCTTCTGGATGTTTGCGATGGAAATGGCCTGCTGCTGGGCGCGCAGCAGATCGCGCAGCGTTTCCTGCGCGAACTCCACGGTGATGCTGCGGCCGGTGAAGTTGGCGCGCGCGGCCAGGGTGTTGAGTGCGCCTTCGAGATCGCGCACGTTGGACCGCATGCGCTTGGCGATGAGGTAGGCGACATCGTCCGGCAGGGTCACGCCGCGGCTGCGCGCCTTGCTCAGCAGGATCGCGGCACGGGTTTCGAAGTCCGGTGGCTCGATCGCCACCGAGAGGCCCCAGCCCAGGCGCGACTTCAGCCGCGGCTCGAGGTTTTCGACTTCCTTCGGATAGCGGTCGCAGGTGAGGATGATCTGCTGCTTGCCGTCGAACAGCGCATTGAAGGTGTGGAAGAACTCCTCCTGGGTGCGGTCCTTGCCGGCGAAGAACTGGATATCGTCGATCAGCAGCGCGTCGACCTGCTGGAACTGGCGCTTGAACGCGTCCATCGCCTTGTCCTGCAGCGCCTTCATCATCGCGCTGAAGAACTGTTCCGAGCGCAGGTAGAGCACCTTCATGGCGGGGTTGTTGGCCCGCATCATGTTGCCGGCGGCGTGCATCAGATGGGTCTTGCCCAGGCCCGTGCCGCCGTACAGCAGCAGCGGGTTGTAGGCGCGGCCGGGATTCTGCGCCACCTGCAGCGCGGCGGACTTGCCGAGCTGGTTGGACTTGCCCTCGACGAACACCTCGAAGCTGTAGCTCGGATCGAGGTTGCTCGGAACCTCGTCGGCACCGCGCGCGGGGGCCAGCGCCGACGTGGGTCGGGCGACGGCCGCGGGCTCGGCGCGGCGCAGCGAGCCGACCTCGATCCGTACCTGCAGGCCGGCCTCGCCGCTGTAGTGGCGCAGCAGTTCGACGATGCGCGCCAGGTAGCGCTCGCGGATCGTGTCGACCACGAAGGCGTTCGGCGCGAACAGCGCCAATGCGTTGCCGTCGCCGTTGGCCAATTGCAGCGGCTTGACCCAGGTGTGGAAGTCCTCGGCCGGCAGTTCGGCTTCCAGACGTTCGAGGCAAAGCGGCCAGGCGGCAAGCATCGTGGACGTGGCGGTGGGAGTGGGGGAAGTGGAAATGGGCAGTCGCACGGTCGAAGCGATCCGCCGCGTGACGCCGGGCGCACGCGCAGTTCGCGAGAAAGAGCGGGCCAGTCTACCCGCGCGCCGACGCCGGTGCCAAGCGCGGCCCGATTGACAGAAGGCGGGCACGATCGCTACCATTGAAAGTCTTTCTCCGCGAAAAACACCCGGGTTTTGCCATGAGCACCAAGCGCACCTACCAGCCCAGCAACCTCAAGCGCGCGCGCACCCACGGGTTCCGTGCCCGCATGCGCACCGCCGACGGCCGCAAGATCATCAATGCGCGCCGCGCCAAGGGCCGCAAGAACCTGATCCCCTGATCGAGACGGCGGGCGATCCGGTCGACGACGCAGACCGCCCGATCGACGCCCCGAGCGACGGCGCCGCACCGATTCCCGGTGCCGCCGTCCCGGCACGGACCCACGGCATGCCCGACGTCCGTTTTCCGCGCAGCGCGCGGCTCCGCAAACTGGCCGAATTCAAGCACTGCTTCGCGCACGGACTGCGCGCGAGCGGGCGCTATTTCCGCCTCGTCAAATCGCAGCGCGACACCGCCCGGCTCGGCAGCGCGATCTCGCGCAAGGTCGACGGCCGCGCGGTGGAGCGCAACCGCATCCGGCGCATCGTGCGCGAATGGTTTCGCCACCGCCGTGCCGAGCTCCCCGCCGCCGACTACTTCGTCAACGCCCGGCCCGAGGCACGCAACGTGCCGGCGGCGGACCTGCGCCGCGACCTGGACGCACTCTTCCGCCGTTCGCTCGCGTTGAAGCCCGCGCCCGCGCCGGGCACAATGGCGGACGGTGTCGCGCCGCTCCCGTCGCCGCCCGCCGACGCCTGACACATTCTCCCGCCCCGCGCGTCCCGATGCATTCCACGCGCCGCCGCCTGTTGCCTTCATGACCCAGACCCGCACCTTTCTCCTGATCGCCTGGCTGATCGTCGCCTTTTTCCTGTGGGACGCGTGGCAGCGCGATTACCTGCAGACGCCGCCGTCGATCGAGGCGCCCGCCGCGCCTGCACCGGCGCTCGACACCGGCGATGGCGCGGTGCCGGCCATTCCCACCGATGCACCGGCCGCGACCCCCGGCGTGTCCGCGGTGCCTGACGCGCTGCCCGAGGCGCCGCCCGCGTCCCGCGTGATCCTGAGCAACGACGTGCTGCGCCTCACCCTCGACGCGCGCGGCGGCACCATCCTCGCGGCCGACCTGCTCGACTACCCGCAGTCCACCGAAGCGGGCAGCCCGCCGGTGCAGCTCATGAGCCAGGATCCGGCGCACTTCTTCGTCGCGCAGAGCGGCTGGGTGGGTCCGCGCGCGGCACCCAACCACCAGACCGCGTTCCAGCCGCAGGGTGGCGACGCGACGCTGGCCGACGGCGCCGACACGGTCGAACAGACCTTCGTCTGGACCGATGCCTCCGGCGTCAGCGTGCAGCGCACCTACCGTCTGGCCCGCCTGAGCTACGTGGTCGAGGTGATCGACGCCGTCCGCAACGCCGGCAGCGACACCTGGCGTGCGAATCCCTACCACCAGCTGCTGCGCGTGCAGCCGCCGTCGAAGGGCGGTGGCTTCACCAATCCCGAGTCGTACAGCTTCGTCGGCGCGGCGTGGTACAGCCCGCAGGACAAGTTCGAGAAACTCAAGTTCGCCGATTACGACCCCGCGCAACCGCTGAAGAAGGACGTCACCGGCGGCTGGCTGTCGATGCTGCAGCACTACTTCGCCGCCGCATGGATTCCGCCGGTCGACCAGCCCACGCAGTTCTCCACGGCCATCGTCGACGGCACGCGTTACCTGGTGCGCGCGCTCGGCCCGACGGTGGAACTCGCGCCCGGCGCGAATATCGCGCAGACCACGCGCCTGTACGCCGGCCCCAAACTGCCGGACGTGCTCGATGCGACCGCGCCCGGCTTCGGCCTCACGCTCGACTACGGCATCTTCACCGTCATCGCGCAGCCGCTGCACTGGCTGCTCGCGCAACTGCACAAGCTCACTGGCAACTGGGGCTGGGCCATCGTGCTGCTGGTGGTGCTGATCAAGCTCGCGCTGTTCAAGCTCTCCGAAGCGCAATACAAGAGTTTCGCCAACATGCGCCGCGTGCAGCCGCGCATCGAGGCGCTGAAGGAACGGTACGGCGACGATCGCCAGAAATTCCAGATGGCGATGATGGAGCTGTACAAGAAGGAGAAGATCAACCCGATGGGCGGCTGCCTGCCGATGCTGCCGCAGATCCCGATCTTCATGGGCCTGTACTGGGTGCTGCTGGAAAGCGTGGAACTGCGCCAGGCGCCGTGGTTCGGCTGGATCCAGAACCTCACCGCGCCCGATCCGTACTTCATCCTGCCGATCCTCAACATGGCGACGATGTACCTCACGCAGAAACTGTCGCCCACCGTCGGCATGGATCCGATGCAGAAGAAGATGATGACGATCATGCCGCTCGTGATGAGCGCGATGTTCGTCTTCTTCCCCGCGGGTCTCGTGCTGTACTGGACCACGAACGGCGCGCTCGGCCTGCTGCAGCAGTGGATCATCATCCGCCGCAACGCGCCCGTCGCGTCGACGCCCGCGAAGGCGTGACGGTGCGTCGCGCCGCGTCTGCATGAGCGCGCGCGACACCATCGCGGCGATCGCGACGCCGCCCGGTGCCGGCGGCATCGGCGTGGTGCGTGTCTCCGGCGATCGCGCCGCAGACATCGCACGCACCCTGCTCGGCCGCACGCCGCGCGTGCGGCACGCGCACTTCGCCACCTTCTCCGACGCCGACGGGCCCATCGACCACGGCCTGCTCCTGTTCTTCGCCGCGCCTGCGTCGTACACCGGCGAAGACGTGCTCGAACTTCATCTGCACGGCAGCATGCCGGTGCTGCAGCGCCTGCTGCGGCATCTGCACGTCCTCGGCGCGCGACCGGCGCGTGCGGGCGAATTCACCGAACGTGCCTTCCTCAACGACAAGCTCGACCTCGCGCAGGCCGAAGCCGTGGCCGACCTCATCGCCGCCGGCTCCGACGCTGCGGCGCGGGCCGCGCAGCGCAGCCTCGACGGCGAGTTCTCGCGCCGCGTGCATGCGCTGACCGAAGCCGTGATCCGCACGCGCGTGTGGATCGAGGCCGCGATCGATTTCCCGGACGAGGAAATCGACTTCCTTGCGGCGCCGTCGCTGCGTGCCGACCTCGATGCGCTGGTCGCGTCGTCCGACGCACTGCTCGCCGCGGCCCGTCGCGGGCAGCGCCTGCGCGACGGCCTGCACGTCGTCATCCTCGGCCGCCCGAACGCCGGCAAGTCGAGCCTGCTCAACGCGCTGGCGCAGAGCGACCGCGCCATCGTCACCGACATCGCCGGCACCACGCGCGACCTGCTGCGCGAGACGGTCGACCTCGACGGCATCGCGCTCACGCTGGTCGACACGGCCGGCCTGCGCGACGAAGGCGATGCGATCGAACGCGAAGGCATGCGCCGCGCGCGGGCGGAGCTCGAGCGCGCGGATCTCGCGCTGCTGGTGACCGACGACGTGCATGTCGATGCCGATCTCGCGCTGCTCGACGCGGCGCCCGTGACGGCGATGAGGCTGATCGTGCACAACAAGATCGATGTGCACGGCGGTGAGCCGCGTGTCGAGTCGCGCGGCGCCGCGACACATCTGTGGCTGTCCGCAGCCACCGGCGCCGGCCTCGACGCGCTGCGTGTCGCGTTGCGCACCGCAGCGGGCCTCGAAGCGAACAACGCAGGCACGTTCAGTGCGCGCGCGCGGCATGTGCTCGCGCTGGAACAGGCGCATCTGCACCTGAATTTGGCCATCGCGGCGCTCACCGATCAGTCCGCGGGTGAACTCGCGGCGGAAGAGCTGCGTGTCGTGCAGCAGCACCTCGGCGACATCACCGGCGTGGTCAGCAGCGACGATCTGCTGGGCCGCATCTTTGCGGACTTCTGTATCGGGAAGTGACGCACCGATGAGGTGTAGCGAGAGCACAAACCGCTTGTCTCCACAACCCACATCGCGACAACCAAGCCCATGCAACGCGCTCCCACGTCTCCCTCCCATCGTCATTCCCGCGAATGCGGGAATCCAGTGACTCTTCTTTGTTTTCACCGTCTCGGAAACGAGCAAAACCAAGCAAAGTCACTGGATTCCCGCATTCGCGGGAATGACGATGCGGGGTGTCAGCGCGCGTGATGACGACGGCCTTCGCTGCTGCGTCATGAGCGCAGCGGGAATCGCGCATCGAACCTGAAGTCGTGAGTCGCGACGTGTCGGCGCCGAGCGCCAGCAAGCGATGCAGCCACATCGGGCAACCGCTACCCGTGCTGCCCCCGCCCCTCGCGCACCGCATGCCGCGCCAGCTCCAGCTTCGCGATCGCCACCCGATGCACCTCGTCCGGCCCGTCCGCGAGCCGCAGCGACCGCGCCGACACATACGCCTGCGCCAGCGGCGTGTCCTGGCTCACGCCTGCGCCGCCGTGCGCCTGGATCGCCCAGTCGATGATGCGTTCGGCCATCGACGGCGCCACCACCTTGATCATCGCGATCTCGCCGCGCGCCGCCTTGTTGCCGGCGGTGTCCATCATCCACGCCGCCTTCAGTGTCAGCAGCCGGGCCTGTTCGATCGCGCAGCGTGCCTCCGCGATGCGTTCGTGCCACACCGAGTACGACGCGATCGGTTTGCCGAACGCCACGCGCGCCTGGACGCGCCTGCACAGCAGCTCCAGTGCACGTTCCGCCAGCCCGATCAGGCGCATGCAGTGATGGATGCGGCCCGGTCCGAGCCGTCCCTGCGCGATCTCGAAGCCGCGGCCTTCGCCGAGGATCACGTTCTCCACCGGCACGCGCACGTCGCGCAGTTCGATGTCCATGTGGCCGTGCGGCGCATCGTCGTAGCCGAACACCGTCACCGGCCGCAGGATGCGCAACCCCGGCGTGTCCATCGGCACCAGCACCATCGACTGCTGCTGGTGCGCTGCTGCGTCCGCATCGGTCTTGCCCATCACGATCGCCACCGCGCAGCGCGGATCGCCGGCACCCGACGAGAACCACTTGCGCCCGTCGATGATGTAGCTGTCGCCGTCGCGCCGGATCGAACACGCGATGTTGGTGGCATCCGACGATGCGACATCCGGCTCGGTCATCAGGAAGGCGGACCGGATCTCGCCCGCCAGCAGCGGGTCGAGCCAGCGCGCCTGCTGCGCGGGTGTGCCGTAGCGTTCCAGCACTTCCATGTTGCCGGTGTCCGGCGCCGAGCAGTTGAACACCTCCGGCGCCCACGGCACGCGGCCCATGATCTCGCACAGCGGCGCGTACTCGAGGTTCGTCAGCCCGGTCGGCACACGCGCGGACTGCGGCAGGAACAGGTTCCACAGCCCGTGCTCGCGCGCTTTGGCCTTCAGCGATTCGAGCAGTGCCGACGGCGTCCATGCACGGCCGGCGTCGCGGTGTGCGAGCGCTTCGGCGGCGTGTGCGTCCTCGTTCGCTGCGATGTGTTCGTCGAAGAAGGCCTGCAGCTGCTGCCGCAGTGCCTCGACCTTCGGGGAATGGGAGAAGTCCATGCGGATCGATCGCCGTCGTCGGGAAGCGTTCCGTATTATGTGCGCGGTGGCGGCCCGCGCGTCTGCCTTCTCGTCGAATCCTCCGAGCGTTCCGCATGAGCGAATCCCTGCTGCTGTCGCGCCGCGACCTTGCGTTCCAGCTCTACGACTGGCTCGACGCCCAATCCCTCGTGCGCGCGCCGCGTTACGCCGAGCATTCGCGCGAGACCTTCGACGCGGTCATCGATGCCTGCGAGCGCATGGCCACCGACCTGTTCGCGCCGCACTACCAGGCCGCCGACCGCGACGAACCGCGCTTCGACGGCACGCAGGTGCACGTGCATCCCGCCATCGCGCCGGCATTGCGTGCGTTCGCCCAGAGCGGTCTCGCCGCCGCCTCGCAGGACACCGGGCGCGGCGGCATGCAGCTGCCGACGCTGATCGAGAAGGCGGCGATGACGTACTTCTACGCCGCCAACGTCTCGACCATCGCCTACGCGCTGCTGACGATGGCGAACGCGCGCCTGCTGCTCGCGCACGGCACGCCGGCGCAGATCGAGGCGTTCGCGCAGCCGCAACTCGACGGCCGCTGGTTCGGCACGATGTGCCTGTCGGAACCGCAGGCCGGGTCGTCGTTGTCCGACATCGCCACGCGTGCCGAATTCGACGCCGACACCGCGCTCGGCGCGCAATACCGCCTCCACGGACGCAAGATGTGGATTTCCGGCGGCGACCACGATCTCGCCGGCAACATCGTGCACCTGGTGCTCGCGAAGATCCCCGATGCCGACGGCCGCCTCGTGCCCGGCACGAAAGGCATCTCGCTGTTCGCCGTGCCGAAGTTCCTGCCGGACGCGGACGGCGCGCCAGGCATGCGCAACGATGTCGTCGTCGCCGGCATCAACCACAAGATGGGCTACCGCGGCACGGTCAACTGCCTGCTGAACTTCGGCGAAGGCGTGCACCGGCCCCACGGCCGCGCGGGTGCGATCGGCTATCTCGTCGGCGCACCGGGCGTGGGCCTTGCCTGCATGTTCCACATGATGAACGAGGCGCGCATCGGCGTCGGCCTCGGTGCGGTGGCACTCGGCTACACCGGCTATCTGCACGCGCTCGATTACGCGCGCCATCGCCCGCAGGGTCGACCGGTCGGCGCCGCCGGCAAGGACGCCGCGCAGCCGCAGGTGCCGCTGATCGACCACGCCGACGTGCGCCGCATGCTGCTCGCGCAGAAGGCGTACGTGGAAGGCGGTCTCGGCCTCAATCTCTACTGCGCGAAACTCGTCGACGAAGCGCGTGTCGCGGACGATGCCGACACGCGCCGCACCGCCACGCAGCTGCTCGACATCCTCACCCCGATCGCGAAAAGCTGGCCCTCGCAGTGGTGCCTGGCGGCCAACGATCTCGCGATCCAGGTGCACGGCGGCTACGGCTACACGCGCGACTACAAGGTGGAACAGTTCTGGCGCGACAACCGCCTCAACGCGATCCACGAAGGCACGCACGGCATCCAGGCGCTCGACCTGCTCGGCCGCAAGGTGACGATGGAGGGCGGCGCGGCGTTTGCCGCGCTGTCGTCGCGGATCGATGCGGCGGTGTCGCGTGCCCGATCGCATGCGGCGCTGGCCGACCATGCCGGCGCCCTGGGCGCGCGTCTGGCGCGGTTGCAGGACCTCACGCGCCGGCTGTGGGCTGCCGGCGATACCGCGCGCACGCTTGCCGACGCCAGCGTCTACCTCGAAGCCTTCGGACACGTGGTGGTGGCGTGGATCTGGCTGGAGCAGGCCACCGTGGCACAGGGCCGGCGCGGCGAGCTGTTCGACGGCAAACGCGCGGCGGCGGACTTCTTCTTCACCCGCGAGCTGCCGCGGGTGGACGCGATGTTCGATCTGCTGTCCGCGTTCGAATCGTCGCCGCTGCGGATGCGCGACGCCTGGTTCTGACGCCGGGCACGTGCGGCGGACGCAGCGGAGCGTCGCGCCGGACACGCAGCTGCGAAACGTTGGAATCGTTTACAGATGTGCCGCGACGAAAGTGCAGTTCGTGCCTGCGTCGGCCGACTGCAAAACAGTATTGAAAGTCAATGACTTGTGATGAAATCGCACGAAAGGTCACGGGTCCGGCCGAGGCCCGGCGGGCGCGCCGGGCGGCAGATCCGGGCATTTGGCGCTTCGCAGCAGGCCGGAATTGCCTTACTGTGCAGTGCAGCGTGCGCGGATTCGTCGCCTGGGGGTCACGGGTCGGGGCTAAAACGCGGGGGTTGACGGACGCAGGGGAACGACAATGAATCGAACGACTTCGTCGCCGCGGCAGCGTGGCCGCGGTGTGGTGGCGACCATCGTGCTGGCGCTCGTGCTGGGTGCGGTGCTGGTGGGGATTCTGTACTGGTGGTCGACGCGGCCGGCTGCGGTCGACGCGCCCGGCACGCCGGACGCAACGGCCACGCCGGCGACGCCAGCGCCCGAACCGGTCGTGGTGCCGGAAGGCGATCCGGCCGAACTCGCCGAACTTGCGATGCAGGAAAAGCGCATGTTCGTGCCGCCGGGCAACAACGCCTTCGAGCTCTACCTCAAGGTGCGCGACGAGGACGCGGACAACGTCCAGGCCCGCAACGCGCTGGGCGAACTGTTCCCGTACGCGGTGCTGTACGTGGAGCAGCGCATCGCGGCCGGCGATGCCGCCGACGGCGAGCGCGTGCTGGCCCTGATGCAGCGAGCCGATGCCGCGGCGCCGGCGCTGCCGCGCCTGGAGTCGCAGCTGGCCGACGTGCGCCGGCGCGAGTCCGAACAGCAGGCCGAGGCCGAACGCCGGGCCGCCGCCGCCGCCGCCGCGGCGCAGCCTGCCGCGCCCGCTGCCGAACCACCGCCGCCCGCTGCCTCGGCGCCCGCACCCGCGCCGGCGACGAGCACGACCGCTCCGGTGTCCAGCCCGCCGCCTGCGGCCGAGCAGCCCAGCGCGCCGGCCGCCGCCACGCCGCCGCCCGCGGCCACCCCGGCGCCGAGCACGCCGCCGGCCGCCACGCCGTCGGCACGGCGCGTGCCGGTGGTGGTCAGCAGCGCGCAGCCGCGTTATCCGATGATGGCCAAGCGCCGCGGCATCACCGGGCGCGTCGAGCTGCAGTTCACCGTGCTGGCGGACGGCTCGGTGGCCGACATCGAGGTGGTGTCGAGCGAGCCGAACGGCACCTTCGACCGCGACGCCATCGCCGCCATGCAGCGCTGGCGGTTCGAGCCGGGCGAGGGCGACATCAAGGCGCGCCGCGTCTTCGAGTTCAAGCTGGACTGATCCGGTTTGCCGTCCGCCGCTCCGGCGGACGGCGCGGAATCGTCGCACCCTGCGCGCGCCCCGCATCGCGGGTTCACGCATTCGTCATCGCTGCAGCGCAGCATGTGGCGACGCGGATAGCCGGGAACACACCCGCGCTGCCGTCGGCCACAGGGGATCGACGATGCACCAGCGGACTTCGCGCGCGCACCAGCGCGGTCGCGGCGTGATGGCGACCATTGTTCTTGCGTTTGTGCTCGGCGGCGGACTGATCGCCGTCCTGTACGCGTGGTCGCAGCGCGGGGTCGCCGACGCCGCACCGGCGGCGGTGCCGGCACCGCCCGTGCCGGCGGCCGCGCCGCCCGCGTCCATCGACGAGCGCGCCGCGCGCGCCGAGCGTGCGATGCGCGACACGCGCCTGTTCGCGCCGCCCGGCGACAATGCCTTCGAACTTTATCTGCGGGTGCTGGACGCCGATCCGGCCAACGCGACCGCGCGCAACGCGCTCGGCGACCTGTTTCCGTACGCGCTGATCTACATCGAGGAACGCCTGGCTGCCGGCGACGCGTCCGATGCCGCACGCATGCTCGCCCTGATGCAGCGCGCCGATGCGGACGCGCCGGCCCTGCCGCGCCTGTCGACGGCGCTGGCGGAACTGCGCGCTGCACAGGCGCCTTTGCCGCCCGGCGAACGTGGCGCAATCCCGACGCCGGCGGCGCGGCCCGAGGCGCCCGAGCCGGCGCCGGCCATCGTTACCGCACCGGCCGACGCCACGCCGGGCTCGCCCCCGGCGCCGGCCACAGTCGCAGTACAGCCGCCCGCGCCCGCACCGCAGCCCGACCCGGCAGCGCCTGCCGTTGCCCCGACCGCGCTCGTCGCCGCGACTGCGCCGCAGGTGCTGTCGCGCGCGCAGGCGCGGTATCCGGTGATCGCGATGCGGCGCAGGATCGAAGGCCAGGTCGAGCTCGAGTTCACCGTGCTGAAGGACGGCAGCGTCGACGACGTGCGCGTGCTGGCCAGCGACCCTGCCGGCGTGTTCGACCGGGAAGCCGTGGCCGCGATGCAGCGCTGGCGGTTCGCGCCGCAGCGCGCGCAACAACGCGCGCGCCGCGTGTTCGATTTCCGCCTGGACTGAAGCCGCGGGCGTTGCCGCCCGCGGTGCGCGGCGCCTAGGCCGAGATCGCGAGCTTCTCGCGGTGGTAGAGGCGCGAGGCAACCAGCCACAGCAGCATGCCCGCGCCGAAGCCGACGCCCAGGTACACCAGCCACTCCAGCGCGGTGATGGTCTCGGCGCGCAGCACCTGCATGATCATCTGGTTCTGCGACAGGAACGGCACCGCCATCATCCACAGCGCATCCTTCACCGGCGAGATCAGCAGGTAGATGGTCGGCACCATCGGCAGCAGGAACAGCAGGCTCATGTAGCTCTGCGCTTCCTTCACGCTCTTGGCGCTCGCGGCGATCAGCGTGAGCAGCGCGGTGCCGAACAGCAGCATCGGGGTCAGGATCAGCAGCAGCTTGGCCATCGCCAGCACCGACATGTCCACCTTGACCCCGCTCTTGGGCATGATCGCGAAGGCGAACTTGAATGCGAGCAGCATCAGCACCAGGCTCGCGAGACCGAACACGCAGGCAGCCGCGATCTTGCCGCTCATGATCATCGAGCGCGACGCGGGCGTGGCCAGCAGCGGTTCGAGCGACTGGCGTTCGCGTTCGCCGGCGGTGGCGTCGATGACCAGATACGCGCCGCCGAGGAAGGCACTCATGATCAGCAGGTACGGCAGGAACGCGAGCGCCTGCCCGACGCGGCTTTCGGGCGTGGACAGATCGGTCTGCGCCACACGCATCGGCTGGCCGACGCCCGGGCTCACGCCGCGCGCGAGCAGGCGCAACGCGCCGACGGTGCCGTTGTAGGCCTCCAGCAACCGCGTCACGCGCGCCACCGGAATGCGCGAATCGTCGCGCGTGCTGTCGTGCAGGATCTCGATCAGCGCCGGGCGGCCGGCGCGCCAGTCCTCGGCGAAGCCCTCGGGGATGCGCAGGATCACGTCCTCGTCCTGGTTGCGGATGGCCGCCTCCGGATCGTCCGGCGCGGGTTTGGCGACGGCGTTCTGCGCGGTCAGCCACGCCACGAGGTTCGGTGCGTGCTCGGCGCCGACGATCGGCAGCTCCAGCGTCTTCTCCAGTTGCGTCGTGGTCTTTTTCTGGATCAGCGCGCCCATGCCGACGATGAAGCCCACCGCGATCAGCGGCCCCATGAACAGCGAGATGTAGACCGTGCGCCGATCGCGCATCAGGTCGAGCAGCTCCTTGAGCATCACCACCCACAGGACTTTCAGTGCGGAGGTCTTCATTGCAGCAGGCCCTCCTCCGAACCGATGACCCGCACGAAGGCGTCTTCCAGGTTGTCCTCGCCGGTCTGCGCGCGCAGTTCGTCGGCCGTGCCCTGCGCCACGACCTTGCCCTGCGCGATGACGACGATGCGGTCACACAATGCCGCGACCTCCTGCATGATGTGGCTGGAAAAGATCACGCAGCGGCCTTCGTCGCGCAGCTGGCGCAGGAAGGTGCGCATCGCGCGCGTGGTCATCACGTCCAGGCCGTTGGTCGGTTCGTCGAGGATCACGTTTTTCGGATCGTGGATCAGCGCGCGCGCGATCGCGGTCTTGGTGCGCTGGCCCTGAGAGAAGCCTTCGGTCTGGCGCTCGGCGACGTCTTCCATGCCGAGCGCCGCGATGAGTGCATCGGTGCGCGCACGGATGTCGGCCTCGGACATGCCGTGCAGGCGGCCGAAATAGGCGATGTTCTCGCGCGCGGTGAGGCGCTTGTAGACGCCGCGTGCATCGGGCAGCACGCCGAGTCGGCGGCGCACGGCTTCGGCGTCCTTGCCCACATCGATGCCGTCGACGCGGACCGAGCCCCGGTCCGGCGTCATCAGCGTGTAGAGCATGCGCAGCGTGGTGGTCTTGCCGGCGCCGTTGGGACCGAGCAGGCCGGTGATCTCGCCGTCGCGCGCGGAGAATCCCACGCCGTCGACGGCCTTCACCGTGCCGGTCTTGCTCTTGAAGTGTTTGTGCAGGTTGTCGACGTCGATCATCTCAGGGCTCCCAGCCGTAGTGCCCGGCAAACGGCGGCGTGTAGTTGAGGCTGTCCAGGCACGTGGCGTCGAGCTCGGCGGCGTCGAGCGTGTCGATGAAGCGCGCGGCGAGCTTGGGCGTGCAGCCGACGCCGATGACGTTGTGGCCCTGGCCCTTGAGCACGAGGTGGCGTGCGCCGGGCCACGCCTGCGCCACGTTGTCGCCGTAGCGCGGCGGCG
This sequence comes from Chiayiivirga flava, assembly GCF_014202825.1. Classification (GTDB taxonomy): domain Bacteria; phylum Pseudomonadota; class Gammaproteobacteria; order Xanthomonadales; family Xanthomonadaceae; genus Chiayiivirga; species Chiayiivirga flava. Next base: position 383,466 of record NZ_JACHHP010000002.1, read on the forward strand.
TGACCGGATCGAATTCGCCCGAGAGCAGCAGAACGGGAACATCCGCGGTGACGGGTGTCGCGAAATCCTCGGCCACGCTGCCGCGCGGCCACACGCCGCACTGCGCCAGCGAATAGTCGACGAATTCGGTGCCGAGCACGGTGTCGGCATCGGCCGGGTCGGGCTTGAGGCCCGGTGCATCTTCGGCACACATCACCGACAGCTGCATGCCGTGCTGGATCTGGTCGCCGATCTCGCCCATCAGCATGTGCGCCTGCGCCATCAGCGTGTCGCCGCGGCCGTTGACGGCCTCGTGCAGCGTCAGCGGCAGCATCGCGGCCACGGTGGGCGCGTACGAGTACAGCCGCATCACGGCCGCAAGGTGGCCGTAGGTCAGCTGCTCCTCGCGCCACTCGCCGCTGACCGCGTCGCGGTAGGCCACGGTGCGCGGCGCGGCGCGCAGCTCGGCTGCGAGCGTCCGGAAATTCTGTCGCGGGTCGCCGAACGCGGTCCGGCAGGCCTCGGCCTCGGCGCAGCGCGCGTACTGCAGCGCGAGCGCGGCATCGAGGTTCTTCGCGTGCTCGCTCCCGAGCACCAGGGTGTTCGGCACCACGCCGTCGAGGATCACGCTGCGTGTCTGCGCCGGATGGTGCAGCACGTACTGCTGCGCCACCCGCGTGCCGTACGAGATGCCGATCAGGTTGATCGTCGCGACCCCGAGTGCTTGCCGCACCGCCTCCAGATCCGCGACCGCGTCGCCGGTGGTGTAGTGGCGCACGTCGGCGCGTGCGCCGAGCGCCGCGAGGCACTCGCGCGCGAAGCGGGTGGCGCCGTCGAGCGAGTCGTCGTCGGCCGCGGTGAAGGCATTCTCGCCAGCCTCGTCCTTGCACCCGAGCGCGTTCGAGCCACCGGTACCGCGCTGGTCGACGAGGATCACGTCGCGGTGGCGCAGGATGTCGCGGAACGCCGGTGCGGCGTTCGGATAGCTGTCGCGTGCCGACTGCCCGGGCCCACCGGCGAGCATGAACACCGGATCGGCCGACGGCTCGCCTTCGGTCGGCACCCACGCAATGGCAAGCTCGATGCTGCGGCCATCGGGTGCGGCTCGGTCTTCCGGAACCCGGAGCACGCCGCATTGTGCTTCGACCGACTGGGTCGAGAACTCCGGTGCGAGCGTGCACGGCGCGAATTCGATCGCGCCGTAGTTGCGGGCCTGCGTTGCCGACGCGCCGGCGAGCAGGCCGATGGCGAGCAGGCCGACGGTCGGCAGGATGTGGTGTGTATGCATCGATCGATCCCCGGCCGGCGCAACCGGCATGTGCTGTCCAGACGAACGTATCGACACAGTGTGACGGACGCAGGGCGTGCAGTCACCGCGGCGGGCGCGGGACGAGTCGAGTACCTCCGCAGGCCGCATCCCATACACTCGCGCGATGACTTCCCCCTGCAATATCGCCGCGGCGCTGCCGCGCATGGCCGCGCAGCGTCCCGACGCGATCGCCATCCGCTGTCCGTCCGGGCGCCTGCCCGACGGACGCGTCGCGTACGCCACCGAACTCACCTGCGCGCAGCTGGACGCGCGCAGCGATCGCATCGCGGCGGCGCTGGCGCGCGCCGGCATCGTGCGCGGCACGCGCACGGCGCTGATGGTGCGGCCGTCGCCGGAACTGTTCCTGCTGATGTTCGCGCTGTTCAAGGCCGGCGCCGTGCCGGTGCTGATCGATCCGGGCATCGACCGGCGTGCGCTGAAGGCCTGCCTCGACGAAGCCGCGCCCGAGGCCTTCGTCGGCATCCCGCTGGCGCAGGCCGCGCGTGTGGTGCTCGGCTGGGCGCGCGGCAGCTGCCGGCACGTGGTCACGGTCGGGCGGCGCTGGTTCTGGGGCGGACACACGCTCGACGCACTGCTTGCCGCCGGCGCGGACGACGCCTTTGCGATGGCCCACACCCTGCCCGACGACATCGCCGCGATCCTGTTCACGTCCGGCTCGACCGGCACGCCGAAAGGCGTGGTCTACCGCCATCGGCATTTCGTCGCGCAGGTCGACATGCTGCGCGACGCGTTCGACGTGCAGGCCGGCGGCGTGAGCCTGCCGACGTTCCCGCCGTTCGCGCTGTTCGACCCCGCGCTCGGGCTCACCAGCGTCATTCCCGACATGGACCCGACGCGCCCGGCACAGGCCGATCCGCGCAGGCTCGTCGACGCGATCGCGCGTTTCGGCGTCACGCAGATGTTCGGTTCGCCCGCGTTGCTCGACACGCTGAGCCGCTTCGGCGCGGCGCACGGCACCACGTTGCCGACGCTGCGCCGCGTGCTCTCGGCCGGTGCCCCGGTGCCGCCGCACGTGGTCGAACGCATGCAGCGCCTGTTGCCGGACGAGGCGCAGATCTGGACGCCGTACGGCGCCACCGAATGCCTGCCGGTGGCGGTGATCGAGGGCCGCGAACTGCGCGCCACCCGCGCTGCCACCGAGGCCGGTGCCGGCACCTGCGTCGGCCGGCCCGTGGCGCCGAACATCGTGCGCATCATCGCCATCGACGACGCGCCGATCGAACGTTGGGGCGACGCATTGCTGGCCGCGCCCGGCAGCGTGGGCGAGATCGTCGTCGGCGGGCCGAGCGTCACCGACGAATATTTCGGTCGGCCGCAGGCGACCGCACTGGCGAAGATCCGCGAGACGCTGCCCGACGGCAGCACGCACATCCTGCATCGCATGGGCGACCTCGGCTATTTCGATGCCGACGGCCGCCTCTGGTTCTGCGGACGCAAGACGCAGCGCGTGGAGACCGCGACCGGGCCGCTGTACACCGAACAGGTGGAACCGGTGTTCAACTGCCATCCGCAGGTCAGGCGCAGCGCGCTCGTCGGCGTCGGCCAGCGTAGCGCGCAGCTGCCGGTGCTGTGCATCGAACTCGAACCGGGCACCGACGCCGCCGCGCGCGAGCGCATCGAGGCCGAACTGCTCAACGCGGGACAGCGGCACGCCCACACCGCGCGCGTGCAGCGCGTGCTGTTCCATCCCGGGTTTCCGGTGGACATCCGGCACAACGCGAAGATCGGTCGCGAGGCGCTGGCGCGGTGGGCGGCCGCGCGGCTGCGGTAGCGCGCCGACCCTTTCGCCGGGCGCGCGGCCGCGGTACAACGCGCCAGTGCCCGAGCGACGACACGCGGCACGCAGACACGGGGTTGCAGACATGAAACTACTGGTCACCGGCGGCGGCGGCTTTCTCGGCCAGGCCATTTCGCAGCGCCTGGTCGCGCGCGGGCACGACGTGGTCAGCTACAACCGCGGCACCTACCCGGGCCTCGCCGCGCTCGGCGTGCGCCAGGTGCAGGGCGATCTTGCGAGCTTCGACGATGTCACCACCGCGTGCCGCGGCGTCGACGCGGTGTTCCATGTCGGTGCCAAGGCCGGCGCCTGGGGCAGCTTCCACGACTATTTCGACGCCAACGTGCGCGGCACCTGGAACGTCATCGCCGCCTGCCGCATGAACGGCGTGCCCACCCTGGTCTACACCTCCACGCCGAGCGTCACCCACCGCGCCACGCGCCCGGTGACCGGCGGCAACGAAGCGGACACGCCGCTGGCCGACAACTTCAAGGCCTGGTACCCGAGCACCAAACGCGTGGCCGAAGAACACGTGCTGGCCGCGAACGGCGCCGAGCTCGCCACCGTGGCGCTGCGGCCGCGCCTGATCTGGGGTCCGGGCGACAACCAGCTGCTGCCGCGCCTGGTGCAGCGCGCGCACGCCGGGCGGCTGCGTTTCGTCGGCGACGGCCAGAACCGCATCGACACCACCTTCATCGACAACGCCGCGCAGGCGCACCTGGACGCCTTCGACGCGCTGCACGGCAAGCGCGGCGCGAAATGCGCCGGCAAGGCCTACTTCATTTCCAACGGCGAACCCAGGCCGATCGGCGACATCATCAACAGCCTGCTGCGCGCGGCCGGCGCGCCCATCGTCGACAAGCTGCTGCCGTTCCGTGCCGCCTACACCATCGGTGCCGCGCTCGAACTCGTGCACAGCGTATTGCCGCTCAAGCGCGAACCGGCGATGACCCGGTTCCTCGCCGAGCAGCTGTCGACCACGCACTACTACGACATCGGCGCCGCGCGGCGCGATTTCGGCTACCAGCCGAAGGTCACCACGATCGAAGGCCTGCGCCAGTTGTCGGCGTGGTGGAAGCAGTTGCCGCCGGCGCTGCAGCGCGGCTGAGTGCCGCCGCGCTGACGGCCGTGGCGGCATCGCCTACACTCGCGCGATGACCGCTCCCGCGTTTCCGCAGATGATCAGGTCCACGCTCGGGCGCCTGCTCGAAGCCGCGCTCGCGCGCGTGGTGGCGCTGGATCCGGACTTTTCCGCGCAGCTGTCGGCGCTCGAGGGCCGGCGCCTGGAACTGGCGTTGAGCGCGCCGGCGCTGGCGCTGTCCGCCACCGTGCGCGACGGCCGCTTCGTCATCGGCCCGGCGGAGGCGGCAGCAGCGGCGGACCTGAGCGTGCGGGCCTCGCCCGGCGCGCTGCTGGCGCAGCTGCTGCCGGGTGCGGCGGGCGCCGCGGCCCCGGCCGGCCGCATCACGATCAGCGGCGATGCCGAACTGGCGCGCCGCCTGCAGCAGCTGGTGCAGCGCTACGACCCGGACGTGGAAGAAGCCTTCGCCCGCGTCTTCGGCGATGTGGCCGGGGTGCAGATCGCGCGCGCCCTCAAGCGCGGGCTGGACTGGTCGCGCCGCACCGCGTCGGGCTTCGCGCGCGATGCCGGCGAGTTCCTCACCGAGGAGAACCGAAGCGTCGTCGCCGCGGCGGAACTGGGCGCATTCCACGACGATGTCGACGCAATACGCGACGATGTCGACCGGTTCGAACGCCGCGTCGGCCGCCTGCGCGACCGCGTCCCCGGGCACTGAGCATCGCGGCGGCACGTGCCAAAGAAAAACCCGGCCGAAGCCGGGTTTGAAGGAGATGCTGCGTTGTTATTCGGGTTTATTGTCGTTCTTCGCCCTGTGGGGAGCGGATGCTGCGGATGATCAGCGGTTGTCGTCCATGGCGTCGGCCGCGGCTTCGCCGGCGTCCTTGACGCGCTCGGCCTGCATCTTGGCCGCGTCGTAGGCATCGTCGGCCGCCTTCTGGCAGGCGTCCTTCGGGTCGCCGGTCAGCACGTCGCACTTTTCCTTCGCGACCTTGTGCGCGGCGTCGGCTTCGGCCATCGCAACGTCATAGTTGGAGTTGGCGCGCTGGTCGACGACGTCGGCCTGCTGGTCGACGACATCGTCCGGATCGTTGTCGGCCACCGCGTCCTGCACGTCCTGCTGGGCGGCGGCCACGTCCTGCGCCGCATCCTGGCGCGCTTCGGCCACATCCTTGGCGCCTTCCTGGCGGGCTTCCTGGACGTCCTGGCGATTTTCCGCCGGGGTCTCGGGCTTGTTGCACGCGCTCAGTGCGAGGGCGGCGGCGATCGCGACGGTGAGAGCAATAGGACGCATGGTGTGTCTCCTCGGAGGGGGCAAAAACGGCGCAATTCGCCGCGTTGCGATCAGGTGAGCAATCTGCATGCCACGGTCCACGGGGATGAGACCCCCTTTGGAATCAGGGGCTTGGCGTCCAAGCCGCAGCGACGCTTGATTGCAATGTGCAATGGACCGCTGGCCGCGGCGGGCAGATCGCGCTGCATCAGATCGGCAGGCAGACGGTGAAACGCGAGCCCTCGCCGACCGACGAATCGAGCAGGATGCGGCCGCCGTGCTGGTGCACGATCTCGCGGCACATCGCAAGGCCGAGGCCGGCACCGCCGACCTTGCCGCCGAGCTGCATGAAGGGTTCGAAGATGCGCGCGCGGTCGGCCGGCGCGATGCCGTCGCCCGTGTCCTGCACCCACAGCGCCACGTGTTCGCCCGACACGCTCGCGCCCAGCTGCACCTGCCCGCCGGCGGGCGTGTGGCGCAGCGCGTTGGCCACGAGGTTGTCGAGCACGCGTTCGATGGCCTCCTCGTCGACGTCCAGCGTGGGCAGCGGCGGCGGCTGGAGCAGATCCAGATGCACGGCGGCCTCGACCGCACGCGGGGCGAACTGCAGCCGGACGCGTTCGAGCAGCTCGGCCGGATCGACCGGCCCGGTCTGGCGCTGTTCGCTGCGCGCATACAGGCGCGAGAGGTCGAACAGCTCGGTGATGAGCGCGACCAGTCGCTCGGTTTCCTGCTGCAGCGTGGCGAACAGCTCGCGGTCGCGCGCGTTGTCCGGCGCGAACTGGATCTTGTCGCGCAGCAGCCCGATCGACATGCGCATGCCGGTGATCGGCGTGCGCAGTTCGTGCGAGGCGCGCAGGATGAAATCGGTGCGCATGCGCTCGAAGCGACGCTGCTCGGTGACGTCGCGCAGCACCAGGATCAGGCCCAGGCGCGCGGTGTCGTAAAACGGCAGCAGCGAGCAGTTGAGGGTGCGGCGTTCGGTGTCGTCGCCGACGACGAGATCGCAGGCCGCCGCCGGCGCGGCGCCCGGGTGCGCGAGCAGTCGCTGGATTTCGTCGGCCAGCTGCGGCATGGCGACGATCTGGTCGATGTGCATGCCGACGGCGCGCTCGGGATCCACCTCCAGCTGCAGCGCGGCCACCGGGTTGACGCGTTCGATCCGGCCTGCCTCGTCGAAGATGACCAGTCCGTCGTCGATGTTGGCGACCACCTGGTCGAGTCGACGGCGCTCGGCGACGATGCGGTCCAGATTCATCGCATGGAAGCGTTCGAGCGCCGCGACCATCTCGTCGAACCGCTGCGCGACGCGATCGGGTTCGAGCAGGCCGCTGCGCGCCGTGCGCACGGTGAAGTCGCCGGTGGCGACGCGGTCGCTGGCGCGGACCAGATGGTCCATCGGGCGCGTGAGCCGGCGCGCGATGCGCATCGACGCCCAGATGCCGATCGCCAGCGTGGTCAGCGCCAGCGCCGCGAGCGCCCACGCCAGCCGCACCGACTGCGTGCGCAGCGCGTTGCCGTGTTCCACCATGCTCTCGTACTGGTGGCGATAGAAGGCGAGCGCGTGTTCCCGCACGCGCTCCAGGTCGGCGGCGAACGGTTCCTTGATGCCGACGATCATCGTGCCGGCGGTGCCGGTGGCCTCGGCAACCGGAGGCGGCGGGGCATCGACCCGGCGTGCGATCGCGCCGATCGCGTCGTCCACCGCCTGCAGGGTTTCGCCGCTGCGCGCATCGCCGCCAGCGTCGTTGCGGGCGTCGGCGAGCAGTTCGCGCGAGCGCGCGACGAACGCGCGCATGCGCTCCATGATCGCGGTGTCGGCGATGTCGGGCAGACCCATCAACGCCACCTGCTCGTCGTTGGCGAGCCGCCGCAGGCGCGCGGCATTCTCGACCGACTCGAAGTTCTCGGTCACCATCCGGCGGCTGATGTCGGCCAGGTTGACCGCCGCGATCAGCCCCAGCGCAAGTCCCAGCACGGCCACCGCCAACACCACGCCGTAGCCGCCGATCAGCCACGTGCGCAGCCGCATCGTTCGCATCAACGCGGCCTCCGCGGTGCGGTGCGGCGCGGCATCACGGCGCTGCGTCCCGGCGCTTGAGCAGATTCACGCGGCCGTCGGTTTCGAGCCAGGCGCATTCGATCTCGGCATGGTCGCGCAGTCCGGCGCGGCGCATCGCCTCGTCGAAATCCGCCGGGCTCACGTTCTCGCGTCGCAGAACCGCGTCCAGCACCACGCCATTGCGCGCCAGCAGCACGGGCACGCCTTCCACCAGATTGTGGACACGCAACCGGCGTGCGGTCACGACGCCCACGATGTGGTTGAGGCTCACCAGCGTCGCGGCCAGCAACAAGCCGCCGAGCAGCGAGACGTCCTCGCCGATCAGCGAGTTCTGTACCGCGGTGCCGAGCAGCACCAGCAGGATCATGTCGAACGGCGTGGTCTGGGCCACCGAGCGTTTGCCCGACATGCGCACCATGACCAGGATCGCGACGTACACCACGCACGCGCGCAGCACGAATTCCCACCACGGCATCGCGAGCTCGAACAGCGATTCGATCATCGGCGCGGCCGGTCAGAGACCGTACTGCTTGCGCTTGCGGTAGAGGGTCGACGCGTCGATGCCGAGCGTGTTGGCCGCCATGTCCAGCGTCGGCGTGGCCGCCATCACCGCGACGATGTGGGCGCGTTCGAGTTCCTCCAGCGACACGTTGGCGCCGACCCGCACCGATCCTGCCTGCGGCTGCGTGTCCTGGGCGATCGACAGGCAGTGCACGCCCACGTCTTCGGTGGAGCTCAGGATCACCGCGCGTTCGATCACGTTGCGCAGCTCGCGGATGTTGCCGGGCCAGCCGTAGCCGCGGATCGCCTGCTGCGCGGCCGCGTCGAAGCGGCGCGCCGGACGGCGGTAGGCCAGCGCGAACTCGAGCAGCACCTTTTCCGCCAGCACCATGATGTCCTCGCCGCGTTCGCGCAGCGCCGGCAGCTTCAGCGAGATGACGTTGAGGCGGTACAGCAGGTCCTGGCGGAAGGTGCCGGCGGCCACCATCGCGTCGAGGTCGCGGTTGGTGGCCGCGACGATGCGCACGTCGGCCTTGCGCGTGGAGGCGTCGCCGACGCGCTCGTATTCCTTGTCCTGCACGAAGCGCAGCAGCTTGGGCTGCAGCGCGAGCGGAAAGTCGCCGATCTCGTCGAGGAACAGGGTGCCGCCGTCGGCCTGCGCGACGCGGCCCTGGGTGCTTTCGGTCGCGCCGGTGAAGGCGCCCTTGGCGTGGCCGAAGAGTTCGGATTCGAGCAGGTCGGCCGACAGCGACGGGCAGTTCACGGTGACGAAATTGCGTGCGTTGCGCAGGCTCCACGCGTGGATCGCGCGCGCCGTCACGCCCTTGCCGGTGCCGCTTTCGCCCAGGATCAGCACCGAGGCATCGGTATCGGCGACGCGGCGGGCTTCGTCGAGCACGTGCGCCATCGCCGGCGAACCGGACGTGAGCTCGGCATTGGAGTGCGCGCTGCGCTCGCTTTCCAGCGCTTCGACGCGTGCCTCCAGGCGGCGCGCCTCGATCTGCTTGTTCGCCGCGAAGCGCAGCTGCTCGGGCGAGCACGGCTTCACCAGATAGTCCGACGCGCCGGCACGCATCGATTCCACGGCCACGTCGATCGAGGCCTGCGCGGTGGCGACCACCACCCGCGTCCACGGCGCGGCCGCCTTGATCTTCGGCAGCAGATCCAGGCCCGACTCGCTGCCCAGGCCCAGATCGAGGAAACAGACATCGAACACGTCGTGCTGCAGCGCCTCCAGGGCCAGCGCGCTGTTCTGGGCCGTGGCGACGCGATGTCCGGCGTCTTCGAGGCAGTAGCGGAAGGTTCGAAGGATCGCCGATTCATCGTCGACCAGCAGAATGCGTGCGGGCGGCGGTGTGTCCTTGCTCATGCGTTGCTCTCCTGAGGTGTTGGTGTCGCCGCGAGACTCGGGTCAATTGCATTTTGCAACGAACCGACTTGCCCGACATGCACTCCGCGACGGATTGCCGCGGCGATGGAATTGCAAGTCGTTGTTTGTTCGTGCCGAATGACCGATGTCCTGTTTGGCATGGGTCTTGTAATGCAAACACCGGGCCGCACCGGAATCCCCTCCGGCCGGCGACCGACAAGAACGACGAAAGGAGCAATCCCATGCTGCACTACGCCCTGATCTTCTTCGTGGTGGCGATCATCGCCGCCGTCCTCGGCTTCGGCGGTATCGCCGGTGCGGCCGCCGGCATCGCCAAGATCCTGTTCTTCGTGTTCCTGATCCTGTTCATCGTGTCGCTCGTCATGGGCCGCCGCCCCCGGGTCTGACGCTGCACGCCCGCGCAACTGGTTACCGTGTTTCCACAACAGCAATAACAACCGAGGAATCCACCATGAAAACCGACATCACCCGGAAATTCTTTGCCGCCCTGTGCCTTGCGCTGCTGTTCGGCTCGATCGGCTCGCTGACGGCCTGCAACACGGTCGAGGGCGCCGGGCGCGACGTGCAGAAGGCAGGGGAAGAAATCGAAGACGCGGCGCAGGACGCCAGCAACTGATCCAACCCCTCGCGGCCGCGCGGAGCTCTCCGCGCGGTCGCCTGCGGCGCCACGCGCCCGCATCGACTCCCATTCGACGTTCCGGCCCTTGCCGGCCCCGCCCCCGACGGCGGCGGTCCGGAGCGGGCGCCCGTTTCCGCTGCGCCGGACTCCACCGAGGACCTACGCGAATGAAACGCCAGACCCTGACATTGCTCCTGCTGTCGCTGCCGGCGCTCGCCGTCGCCGGGCGGCAGGAAGCCGACCTGTCCCTCACCCAGGCGCGCAGCGCCGTCGCCGCGGCCGAACGCGCCGGTTCGGTGCAGGCCGCGCCGGTGCCGACCGCCGACGCACGTGCACTGCTGGCCCGTGCCGAAGGCTCGTACGAAGACCGCGACTGGACCGACGCCGAGCGTGAAGCGCACCGCGCCCGCGCCGATGCCCGCCTGGCTGAGGCGCGCGCGCGGCAGGTAAAGGCCGAAAGCGCCACCGCCGAAATCGAGGCCGCCGTCGAAACGCTGCGCGCCGAACTGAACCGCCAGGGAGGTGTCCGATGAACGCACTGCGCTCCACCTCGCTGTCCGTCCTCGTCGGTGCGGCCCTGCTGGCCGGCTGTGCGGGTAGCCCGAAGGGCCCGCCGCCGGAACTGGTGCGCATCCAGACCCACCTCGAACAGCTGCGCGCCGACCCGCGCATCGCTCCGCTGGCCGACAAGGAATTGCGCGAAGCGCAGGTCGCCGTCGACACGCTCGAGCGCGACGGCCGGCGCATGGACGACGACCTGTTCGACCACAACATCTACCTCGCCGACCGTCTGGTGCAGATCGCCGAAGCCGAGGGTCTGGGTCGTTACGCGGAACAACGCGCGGTGACGCTGGGTCGCGAACGCGAAACCCTGCTGCTCGATTCCCGCACGCGCGAAGCGGACATGGCGCGCGCGCGCGCCGAAGCCGAGCGCCGCGCCGCCGAGATGGCACGCGACGACGCGATGATGGCGCGCACCGACGCCGAACGCGCGATGCTGGAGCTGGAAGCGACCCGCGCACGTCTTGCCGAGCTGGAAGCGCGGCAGACCGAGCGCGGCCTCGTGGTGACGTTGGGCGATGTCTTGTTCGAAGTCGACCGTGCCGAGCTCAAGCCCGGCGCCACCGCCCGGTTGGCGAACCTCGTCGACGTGCTGCGCGAGAACCCCGCGTCGACGATCGCGATCGAAGGCCACACCGACTCCACCGGCGACGACGCCTACAACCTCTCGCTCTCGCAGCGGCGCGCCGATTCGGTGAAGGCCTACCTGGTCTCGCAGGGCATCGACACGATGCGCATCACCGCGCGTGGCCTCGGCGAAGGCGTGCCGGTGGCGAGCAACAACGATGCTGCCGGTCGCCAGCAGAACCGTCGCGTGGAAGTGGTGATCCAGGACCGTCCGCCGCGCTGACGGTCCACGGAACTCAGTCCGGGGCAGGACTGGAAGGCGTGCGGGTCACACCGCACGCCTTTTTTTTTGTTCGCCTCACGCAGCCTTCGGCACCACGGCCAGCGTCAGGCGCGAGATGCAGACGAGCCTGCCGGCCTCGTCCTCGATGCGGATCTCCCACACCTGGGTGCTGCGGCCGACGTGCAGCGGACGCGCCGTGCCGGTGACGGTGCCGTCGGTGACGCCGCGCACGTGGTTGGCGTTGATCTCCAGGCCCACGGCCACGAATCCCGGAGCGCAGCACAACGTGCCGCCGAAGCTGCCGAGGGTTTCCGCCAGCGCCACCGATGCGCCGCCGTGCAGCAGGCCGAACGGTTGGTGGGTGCGCGCGTCGACCGGCATGGTGCCGCGGATGACGTCGTCGCCGACCTCGGTGATGCGGATGCCGAGGGCATGCATCAGGGTCTTGCCGGTGGTGGCGTTGATGGATTCGGGGGTGGGGTGGGACTTGAAATGGGGCATGGGGTCGTACCGGTGGGACGGGGAACGCTGGCGGGAAGGCGGCGATCAGGGCCGCACGCGAACTCGACGCGCTTGCCTCCTTTCACCCTGACGGGCTGGGTCGCTCTTGCCCGGTGGCTGGCGCAGGCGCCGGTTGCGGGCACGTTGCGGCGCCCTTCCCTCATCCGCCTTCGGCACCTTCTCCCGGCGGGAGAAGGAAATGCAAACGCCGCGGCGTTTCGGCGGGCGCCTCCGGCGAAACGCAGAAAGCCACCCGGGGGTGGCTTTCTGTTGCCGATGAAGGCGAGGTTCAGGAGGTCTTGAAGATGCCCGGGCGCCAGCTGGCCGACGCCACGTAGCTGCGCTTGCTCGCGTAGCCGCTGGAGCTGCCGTAGCCGCCGCCGAATTCGCGCTCGCGGCGGTTGTGCATGCGTTCGATCAGTTCGTCGCGGCGGCTTTCCAGCCAGTCGGCGCGGCCGACGGTGGACGGGTCCTGGCCGCGGCGGATCGCCTCGGCCTGGCGGTAGTCGCAGAAATCCTCGTAGGAGTCGAACTCGTGGCGCAGATCGCGCACGCACAGTTCGATCATGATCGCGTCGTCGAGGTAGCCGAGCACCGGCACCGCGTCGGGGATCACGTCCTTGGGATCGTTGAAGTAGACCAGCGCGGACAGCACGCGCTGACGGTCTTCCTCCGGCAGATGGAAGCCCTCGTCGCGCGCCATCGCGATCAGCGTATCGAGCTGCGCCAGGCGCGCGCCGACGAAATCGGGCACGTGCACCTTCTGCGCCTCGATCAGCAGGCCGCTGGCGGCCGCGATGATTTCCTCGGGGGTCTTGTGCGCTGCCGCTTCACGCGCCGCGTTGAGCGCGGTGGTGAAGTGCTCGAGATCCTTGTCGCTGAGTTCGATGGCAACGCTGAGGGACATGCGAATTTCCTGGCGGGCGGAAAGAACGCCAGCCTAGCCAGCGGGGGGCACAGCGTCAATCGCGTCGCTGCACCGCAACAGCGGCACACCCCGTATGCCGAACGGCGGTCGCGGACCCGGCGTCAGAGGATGGGGGCAAGCCCTGCGCCGAAGGCGGTGAGCACGCGGGTGTAGATGGACTTGAGCGGCACGTCCACTTCGGGAAAGTCGCCGACCGGCTCGTAGCAGGCCTCGAAGCCCGGATCGTCGATGCGCAGCGGCGCGCAGCCGGGCTTGATCTCCCAGCTGGTGGCGTAGCGGAACGGCCAGAAGTCGAACAGCGGCAGCGCCTCGAACACCTTGCCCAGGCTGTAGTTGACGCCCGACAACACCGGCGGCCGCGGCCGCCGCGCGATGGTCCAGGCGTTCTCGGGCAGGGTGTCGTGCAGGATGTTGGCGGCCAGCGCTTCGGCGAAGGCACGGTCGTGCACGATCACCGCGCTTTCGGTGTTGAGCTTGTCCGAGCGCGGGTCGAAGTTGTGCGTGCCCACCAGGGCCAGTGCGTCGTCGATGACGATGGACTTGGCGTGCATGCCCACCCGCACGCCGGCGCGTTCCAGCGGCAGCGGGCCCGGATCGACATTGCGCCCCGGCCCGCTGCCGGCGCCGAAGCGTCGCTGCGATTCGGTGGCGTAGCGCGACGGATCGCGCTCGCGGCCGCCGCTGCCCGAACTCTTGAGCGCGTTGTACGGCACGCTGTTGGCCACTTCGCGGCCGAGCGCGCCGGTGCTGGCCACATCGATCGGCGCGCTGGCCGGGAACGGCTTGTACTCGTGGATCTCGAAGCCGAACTCGCGCAGGTAGCGGCGCTTGTACTTGTGCGACAGCGCGTACACCGGGAACGCGTCGGTGGATGCGAGGCTGTTGGTCGACACGATCACGCGCGGCGGCGGATCGCGTTCCTGCAGGTCGCGGAAATGGTCCTGCGCGGTGCCGGAGAACACCAGGTACGGCGTCTGCAGCACGATGCGTTCGCGCGCGCCGAGGAACAGGGTCTGCAGGCGGCGCGTGAGGTCGCGCTCGGCGTCGGTGTTGGACTCGAAGGCCTTGTTCGGCAGATCCGACACGTACTCCACCGGTCCCACGTCGAACACCGGCCCGATGCGCTGCGCGACGAGCGCGGCGTTGTCGGCCTGCGCCGAGAGATCGAGGATGCGGGCCGCGTCGGTGAGGCGCGGTGCATCCATCGCGGCGCCGTCGCCCTCGTCGCGCTCCACCCAGCGCCGCACGTCGCGCAACGCGGCCACCGGAACGCTGCGCTGGTGCCGCCAGAAGGCGTCGAACGAGTCCTGCATCTGCGCCGCGGCGGGGCCGGCGACGAGGATGTCGCGATCGCGGTAGTTGTATTCCGGATCCCAGTCGAAATAGCGGTTCTGGTAATTGCGTCCGCCGGTCACGCCGACGGCCCCGTCGACCAGCAGCAGCTTGTTGTGCATGCGCTGGTTGAAGCGGAAAAAACAGCAGACGATGCCGGCGACGAACTGCACCGGGCCGGTCTGCGCCTCGCCGAAGGTGGGGTTGTACAGGCGCAGCTCGAAGTTGACGTGGGCGCGTGCCAGCCCCGCCAGCAGCTTGACGTCGTCGACGCTGAACAGCTGGTCGAGCAGCACGCGCACCTTCACCCCGCGCCGCGCCGCGCCGAGCAGCTCGCCGAGCACGAAGAAGCCGGCATCGTCCTGCGCGTAGATGAAGCTCTGCACGTCGATGCTGCGGCGCGCAGCGCGGATCAGGTTGATGCGCGCCAGCAGCGCGTCCGGGCCGTTCTCGAGCAGGGCGACATGATGCCGGGGCGCCTGCGGGGTGGACGCGTCGAGCGCGGCGTCGCCCAGTTCGCGCAGCGGCGAGGCCAGCGCGCAGTGGTCGGCGCGGTCGCAGGCGATCGCGGTGTCCTGCTGCGCGCGCGCGTCCGCCACCGCTTCGCGGATGTCCTTGCGGCTGGGCATGCAGGCCGCGAGCAACAACGCCAGCAGCGCAGCCACCGCTGCGCGCAGCGGACTCACGACGGCTCCGCCGCCGTGCCCGGCAGCAGGCGCACGCTGAACTGCAACTCCACCTTGTCGCCCAGCACCACGCGGCGCGCGTCCATGCCGAATTCGCTGCGTCGCACTTCGCCGCTGGCGTGCACCGCGCAGTCCAGCCCCGGGCGCGGGCAGTTGGCGGCCTCGATGCGCAGCTGCACCGGCCGCGTGATGCCGCGCAACGTCAGCAGGCCCTGGCTTTCACCGCCGTCGCGCAGCAGGCGTTCGGGGATGTTCTCGGCACGGAACTGGATCCAGGGGTGGGTGGCGGCGGCAAAGAAATCGTCCGAACGCGCCCAGTCGGCGTAGCTGTCGCGGTCCATGGTCACGCTGTCGGCCGCGATCCGAACGTCCACGCCGACGCGGCCGTTGGCGGCATCGCGCGTCACCGCACCTTCGAC
Organism: Chiayiivirga flava; assembly: GCF_014202825.1. Classification (GTDB taxonomy): domain Bacteria; phylum Pseudomonadota; class Gammaproteobacteria; order Xanthomonadales; family Xanthomonadaceae; genus Chiayiivirga; species Chiayiivirga flava. Next base: position 398,752 of record NZ_JACHHP010000002.1, read on the forward strand.
GCCGGTGAACGCGCCGTCGATCTTCTTCACCCACAGTGCGCGCAGCGCGAAGCCGGCGTGCGAGCGCGCCTTGTCGATCAGCAGGGTTTCGGCCTGCGCCGGGACGCAGACCAGACACAGCAGCGCCCCCAGCAGCCGCATTCTCACCGGCGCTGCGCGTCCGTTACGGCGACCAGAACGTGTCGAGCCGCGCCACGCCCGGCTCGGTCGGCGCGTCGGCCGCCAGCGACAGCACCGCGATGCTGCCGGGGGGCATGCCGCGGTGGTCGCCGGACTGGCCGGTGGCCAGCAGCGCCACGAGGCTTTCGAGCCCGGGATTGTGCCCCACCAGCAGCAGGCGGGCGCTGTCGCGGTGCTCGGCCAGTACGTCGAGCAGCGTGCCCGGCGTGGCTTCGTAGATGCGCGGATCGACGCGGGTGTCGATGTCGCCGGTGCTCGCGGTCACGTGCCGCAGGGTCTCGCGCGTGCGTTGCGCGGGCGAGCACAGCACGCGGTCGGGCGTGCCGTGCGCGGCGATCCAGCGCGCCGCGTCCTGCGCCTCGGCCACACCGCGGGGCGAGAGCGGCCGCGCGGTGTCGTCGAGGCCGGCTGGGCTGTCGGCGTGGGCGTGGCGCAACAGGATCAGTTCCATTTCGCGTGTCTCCGGGTCAATCCTGCGCGGGCGGGAGAATGGGGATCATCGGCAGCGCGGTGCGGTTCCACGTGCCCTGCAGCGGCGCCGGGAACGTGATCGCGGTGTTGACGCTGACGCCGGTTGCGCCGGTCCATGTCGGGGTGATGGTACCCGCGGCGGCGGCGGTATCGGCGTAGTCCGGCAACCACGGGCAACCCGGGCAATGCGGACGCACGGCCGTCAGGGCCACGGCCTGGCCGCTGGCGCCGGTGCCGTTGCCGAGCGTCCAGCGCGGCGCGCCGGCCGCGTCGTAGAGGAACACGCCGATGGCTTCGAGCGTGGTGCCGGCGTTGCTGCCGCTTTCCACCGCCAGACCCCAGCCCGGATCGCTCAGTGCGAACCAGGTCTCGGTGCGGTTGGTGGCCGGACGCGAGATGAAGCCCGCCAGCGACAGCGTGTGCGACAGCAGCTCGGCGCCGCTGCGGCCGTCGTCGAACTGCCAGGCGTACATGATCTCGGTCGGCGACACCTGCGCCAGCCACGCCCGGCCGCGCTGCTGCAGCGACACCTCCACGTTGCTCGTGCTGCCGTCGTTGTGGGTTTCCACCAGCGGCAGGCGCATCAGATAGTCCTGCACGCTGCCCGAGAGCTGGTACCACGTCGGTTTGCGCTCGGCGTCGCCGGTGTACCAGCCGCCGCCGTAGGAATAGTGGGCGATGCCGTTACCGGGCCGCACCCGGTTGTGGTACAGGCCCTGCTTGGTCTCGAACGACAGCTGCTGGATCGGGCAGTTGTTGACCACCGTGCAGCCGGCGCCCACGTTGGCGTTCAGCACGCGCGTCGGCGCCACCCGGGTCAGGTTGTTTGCCGCGGCCGCGACGAAATCCATCGCCAGCGGCGCACCGCAGGCGGCCGATGTCGGCACGTAGAACGGCACGTTGACGGTGGACGATTCGTTCGCCGGCAGCGCCAGCAGCGCCCGCGTCGGCGATTCCGGACGCACGCTGCCGGCCAGCGACGACAGGCAGATCGCGCTGTTGGCCGGTGCCGCGTTGGCGACGTTGCAACGTGCGTCGAACGCAGCGCCCGTGCTGTCGACCAGGCCGATCGTGGCGCCTGCGCCGGCGTTGGGCGAGGCGGTTTCGTACTGGTAGACCACGCTGCCGCCGTCGTAGACCAGCGCCTGGAACCCGAAATCCCCGGTCGCCGGGCCGCTGTTGGAATACTGCTGCATGTGACTCCACTGGAACACGTGGCAGCCGGCGCCCGCGCCCGCCGCGGGACGCGGACAGGTGGCGAAATAGCGGTAGCGCAGGCCCGAGCCCGTGATCGCGCCGACCACGAGATCGTCGTGCATCGGGCGCAGCTGCGGGCCGAGCGAACCGCGGTCCGGTGCGGTGTTGCAGGCGTTGTCGTAGTCGCCGCCCGATTCGGCGGTGTCGAAGGAGACATAGCCGTTGGTCGAGACCACGGCCTGGCTGTACGTGGTGCCGAACAGGCGCACGCCGCCGCCGCCGAGGGTGATCGCCTGGGCCGAGCGGCCGTCGTCGCTGGCGGCCACGCCGCCGTCGGCCGGCGACAGCGTCACCGCCGGCACCGCGCTCGCGCCGGACGCGATGTCGACATAGTCGAAGCCGCAGGCGGCGCCCGTGCTCGCGGCGTAGTCGTTCGATGCCGCGTACAGCACGCGTGCCGGACCGGAAATCTGCGCATCGCCGCTGTTGCGCAGCGTCACCGGCACCTGCCAGCGCTCGCCCGGATCGATCTTGCCGTCGTTGTTGCCGCACACCTGCGTGGGCGCGGCGGAGGTCACGGTCAGCGCCGGTCCCTTGATGTCGAGCGCCTGCGAGGCCACGCCGCTGCACCCGGCCGAATCGGTGACGGTGAGGCGCACCTGCACGCTCTGGCGCGCGTTGTAGACGGTGGACACGGTATTGACGCTGCCGCTGCGATCGGCGACGCCGTCGCCGTCCAGATCCCAGGCGTAGGTGTAACCGCTACCGGAGCCACCGCTGGCCGCGCCGGTGAACGCGACCGTGGCGCCGGCGGTGGGCGCAGTGGTGAAGGCGGGCGAGCTCAGGGTGACGGTGGGGGCGTTGCAGGCGGCACTTCCCGGCATTTGCTGCGGATTGGCGCCACTTCGATCAAAGTGGTCCCGCATTCTGCTGCTGGGCGAGCTCCCCGCTTCCCAGGCGGTGCTGAGCCGCCCATAGCAATCGGACCCATCAAGAACGGTGCACGAGGCCGAACCGCCCGAAAGCACACCGATCAGGAGCTTTTCGTCGGAGCTCCACAAGCCCGATCCGGACGAGCCGCCTTCGGTGGTACCGGCCTCGTATTCGGAAATGAACCAGTGGGAGTTGGGCAGCGACGTGCTGCTGGGGATGCAGATTGGAATCGTTGACGGGGCATCGGTGTTGAAGGTGATGCGCTTCTCGTCACCCTGCGGATGGTGGATACCCACGGTGCCGGGAGGGGCAATGCCGCTCCGGTCCCAGCCACTCCATTCCGCAAGTGCTGCGGCTGGTACCTGCGAGCTGAGCTGCAATGCGGTCCAATCGGTCGCCTCATGCGTTGCAAGAAGCGTCGTGCCGCTCTGGGTCGCACGCGAATTGTTCGGCTTGTTCAGAACCTGGCTGTTGGCGGCCGTACCCGGGGTGCGGCACGTGGGGCTTTCGTATCCCCAGTAAAGGACGATCGACTGTGCCTCGGCTTGCGTCGAAATGCAGTGATGCGCGGTGGAAAAGCGCGGCGTGGCACTATCCGCCGCCGAGTTGCCGGTGGCCATCAGCTGGCCGGTACAAACGTAGCTCGACGATCCGGCCTGGAAGGTGTACTGCGCGACGGAGGCGATCTCGTCACGCCACGCATCGCCCTGGGGACAGACCGTATCGATGTTGCAGTTGCCCGACTTTGCGGTCGCTTGCGCCTGGAACGGATCGCGATAGCCGTGGTTGACCGTGGCCAGCGCCAGCTCGACCGTATCGCGCTTTTCGGCGGGCAGTGTCAGCTCGAGTACGGCATCCGCGCCCGGGAGCAGTGGCGTGTAGTACCTGCCGCCAACCGGGTTGTCAGCATCCGTGAACGGGCCGAGCTGTGCCTTTCCACTTCTGGAGAAGATGCGCAGTTCCGCGCCATGCGGCAGACGGAAGCGGGAAAATCCGAAGTCCAGTGTCCGCGCCCCGGTCGATTCGACGACCAGGCGCCACCGAAGGCGACCGTCCGAGAGCGTGCTCCACTCGCCGATGCCGCCCTTGGCGATGTCGACAATGCTCGCGTCCTGCACCACCCCGAACCGGAGTGGCACACCAAACTTGCCATCCAGCACGGCATCCTCGACCGCCAGTTTCGAGGCGTCGACCGGAGCCAAGGCCAGCAGGGTGGGAGCACGCAGAGTGGCGTGCAACGGCGCATCGCTTCCCTTGCCGAACGCGGCGCCAGGACACGCAAACACGGCGGCCAGTGCGGCGGAAAGAATGAGGGCGGAACTGGGCCGCATGGGGACACACTCCTGCAGAACGGGGTCGGGCTTGGCAGAATACACCGTCGCCGCCGCCGGATCGTTCAGATCCCGGCGCCCCGGCGTTCCCTTCGCGAAATCACCTTGCAGGTCACATGTTCGATACCCACGACCTGGCCGTCCGCGTCCGGTCCGGCAATCCGCTGCTGCTGATCGAGACGCACGAGGAAGACCTGCTCGTCGACGCGTTCCGCCACGTGGTGGCCGAATTGTTCCGGCCGTTGTGGCGCTGGAGCATCACCGCCGGCCTGCAGCGCCTTGACATGGACGATCCATCCGCGCCCGCGGCGCAGGATTCGAGCGCCGTGCTCGACGTGATGCGGCGCGACGCGCACCGCGGCCTCTGGCTGCTGCTCGATTTCCACCCCTACCTGCGCTACGCGATGAACGTGCGCATGCTGCGCGAGGTGGTGCTCGGACAGGCGGCGGCGCGCCACACCGTGGTGCTGATCGGCTCGAAGATCGAACTGCCGCCGGAGCTCGAACCGCTGGCCACGCGCGTGGAAATGCGCCTGCCGGACGAGGCCGCGCTGGCGAAGCTGATGCGCGACGAGGCGTTTTCGTATTCGCGCGAACACGGCGGCAAACGCGTCGACATCGAGGCCGACGCGCAGCGCGCCGTGCTCAAGCACCTGCGCGGGCTCACGCTGCTGGACGCACGCCGCATCGTGCGCGAGCTGATCCACCACGACGGCCGCATCGGCGCCCGCGATGTCACCGAAGCGCAACGCGCGAAGTTCGAACTGCTCGGGCGCGGCGGCATCCTCAGCTTCGAACCGGACGTGGCGCAAATGGATCAGGTGGCCGGACTCGCGCGCCTGAAAGCCTGGATCGGGCAGCGTCGCGCGGTGTTCATCGATGGCAACGCACCGAAGGGCCTCGATCCGCCGAAAGGCGTGCTGCTGCTCGGCGTGCAGGGCTGCGGCAAGTCGCTCGCGGCCAAGGCCTGCGCCGGCGGCTTCGGCGTGCCGCTGCTGCGGCTGGATTTCGGCGCGCTCTACAACAAGTACCACGGCGAAACCGAACGCAACCTGCGCGATTCGCTGAAGACCGCCGAGGCGATGTCCCCGTGCGTGCTGTGGTGCGACGAGATCGAGAAGGGCCTGGCCACCTCGAACAGCGACGACGGCGTCTCTCGCCGTGTGCTCGGTTCGTTGCTCACATGGATGAGCGAGCGCCGCGCGCCGGTGTTCCTTGTCGCCACCGCCAACGCCATCGAACAGCTGCCGCCGGAATTCCTGCGCAAGGGCAGATTCGACGAGATCTTTTTCGTCGATCTGCCGAACGCACCCGCACGCGAAGCCGCGTTCCGCATCCATCTCGAACGCCGCGAACAACCGCTGGAGCCGTTCGACCTTTCCGCGCTCGCGGCCGCGGCCGACGGATTTTCCGGCGCCGAGATCGAGCAGGCCGTGGTCAGCGCGCTGTACGCCGCCTACGGCGACGGCGCGCGGCTCGACCAGGCGCGTCTGCTGGATGCGCTGCGCAGCACCCGCCCGCTGTCGGTGCTGATGGCCGAGCGCGTCCAGTGGCTGCGCGACTGGGCGCGCGAACGCTGCGTGCCGGCGGACTGACATGCAACTGATCGACATCGGCGCCAACCTCACGCACGAAACGTTCGATGGCGATCGCGACGCGGTGCTGCAGCGCGCGCGCGATGCCGGCGTCGCGCAGATCGTCGTCACCGGCGCCAGCCGCGAACACTCGCCCAAGGCGCTCGCACTCGCGCGGCAGCATCCGGGATTCCTGTTCGCCACCGCCGGCGTGCACCCGCACCACGCGACCGAATACACCGAGGAATGCGACGCGGAACTGCGCGCGCTGCTCGCGCATCCGGAGGTGGTCGCGGTCGGCGAATGCGGCCTCGACTATTTCCGGGATTTTTCTCCCCGCCCCGCGCAGCGCCGTGCCTTCGAGCGCCAGCTGCAGATCGCGGTCGACACCGGCAAGCCGCTGTTCCTGCACCAGCGCGACGCACACGACGACTTCGTCGCGGTGATGAAGAATTTCGACGGCCGCATCGGCCCGGCCGTGGTGCATTGCTTCACCGGCGGGCGGCGCGAACTGTTCGAGTGCCTGGACCGCGACTGGTTCATCGGCATCACCGGCTGGCTCTGCGACGAACGCCGCGGCGCGCACCTGCGCGAGCTGGTCAGGCACATCCCGGCGGACCGGCTGATGATCGAAACGGACGCGCCCTACCTGCTGCCGCGCACGCTCAGGCCGATGCCGAAGGACCGCCGCAACGAGCCGATGCATCTGCCCCACATCGCAGAGGAACTGGCGCGCGACCGCGGCGAATCGATCGAGGCCGCCGCTGCGTCGACCACCTCGAACGCGCGCGCGTTCTTCCGCCTTCCCGCATGAACCGGGTCGCGGTCGGGCTGCTCCTGCTCGGTGCGCTCGGAGGTGCACTGCCCACGCACGCCGCGAGCACGTGCTACGGCCGCCCTGGCGACGGGCGGCTCGACAACGGCGTGCCGTTGCCGCTGTCGGGCGAGAACTTCGTGGCCTACAGCCACCTGAGCCGGATGTTCGATCGCAACTTCGTGCACGATCGGGTTGCGAACGTGATGCTCGCCGCGTATGCGACGCTGGCGAAACATCATCCGTCGCTGGTGTTCGTCTACGGCGAAACCGGCCACGAGGCGGGTGGGCCGATGCCACCGCACCGGACCCACCAGAACGGACTCTTGGTCGATTTCATGGTGCCGCTACGCGACGCCGACGGCACCAGCGCCCCATTGCCGACGTGGCCTTGGAATCGCTATGGCTACGACCTGGAGTTCGACGCGGAGGGGACGCTGGACGACACTCGCATAGACTTCGCCGCCATCGCCGCCCACCTGCGTGCCCTGCACGAGGCGGCACGCGCGCAAGGCATCGGCATCCGCCAGGTGATCTTCGATCCGCCCTACCTCGCGAAGCTCCATGCCACCCCGGACGGCGACTACCTGCGCAGGCATCTGCAGTTCCTGCCGCGCCCGGCCTGGGTGCGGCACGACGAGCACTACCACGTCGACTTCGCGGTGCGCTGCGCCGCAGGCTGACCGCGCGTCAGCTGCGCATGCCGGTGCCGCGCTTGAGCAGCCACAGGCTCAGCGTCGCCAGCGCCACGGCAAAGCCCAGCATCACGCCGTAGGCGAGCCATAGCGAAACGTCGGTGACGCCGAGCAGGCCGTAGCGGAAGGCGTTGACCATGTAGAAGATCGGGTTTGCATGGGTGGCGGTCTGCGCCCAGCCCGGCAGCAGCGTGACCGAATAGAACACGCCGCCCAGGTAGGTCAGCGGCGTCAGCACGAAGGTCGGGATGATCGCGATGTCGTCGAACTTCTTGGCATACGCCGCGTTGACGAAGCCGGCAAGCGAAAACACGGTGGCGCCGAGCAGCACGGTGGTGAACATCACGAACGGATGCGGCACCCGCACGTGGGTGAAGCACAACGCGATGGCGAGCACGATCGCGCCCACCATCAGCCCGCGCAGCACCCCGCCGGCCACGTAGCCGGCGAGGATCACCCAGTTCGGCATCGGGCTCACGAGCAGCTCTTCCACGTGGCGTCCGAACTTGGCGCCGAAGAAGCTCGACGAGATGTTGCCGTACGCGTTCTGGATCACGCTCATCATGACCAGGCCCGGCACGATGTAGTCCATGTAGTCGTAGCCGCCCATGTCGCCGATGCGCGAGCCGATGAGCTTGCCGAAGATCAGGAAATACAGCGTCATCGTGATCGCCGGCGGCACCAGGGTCTGGCCCCAGATGCGCAGGATGCGGCGCACTTCGCGGCGCGCGATCGTGTAGAGCGCGGTGAGGTTGAGTTGCGCGACGGAAGGACTCACTGGTGTGCCCCCGCTGTTCCTTCTCCCCGCGGGAGAAGGTGCCGAAGGCGGATGAGGGCGAGTCGACAGGCAGTCCCTCGACGCAGGCTGGGAAGGCGCGCCCTCATCCGCCTGCCGGCACCCCGGATCACGTCCGGGGCAGGCTCTTCTCCCGCGGGGAGAAGGATTGCATGATCGCAACGCATCAGTGGTTTCCCGTCAGGCGCACGAAGAGTTCCTCGAGGCGGTTGGCGCTGTTGCGCATCGAGCGCACCGTGATGCCGTGGCCGGAGAGCGCGCCGAACACGCGGTTGAGATCCATCGCGCGCGGCATGTCGAGCTCCAGGGTGTGGTCGTCGCGCGCGGCGAGCGTGACGCCGTCGATCCGCGGCAGCTGCGCCGGCAGCGCGCCGTCGACGTCGAGCAGGAACCCTTCCACGTCGAGCTTGGACAGCAGATTCTTCATCGTGGTGTTTTCGACGATGCGGCCCTTGTCGATGATGGCGATGTTGCGGCACAGGGTTTCGGCTTCCTCCAGGTAGTGCGTGGTCAGGATCACCGTGGTGCCGGCGGCGTTGATGTCGCGCAGCAGCTTCCACATGCCGCGGCGGATCTCGATGTCGACGCCGGCGGTCGGTTCGTCGAGGATCAGCAGCCGCGGCCGCGTCATCAGCGCGCGCGCGATCATCAGGCGGCGCTTCATGCCGCCCGACAGCGTGCGGCTCATCATCCTCGCCTTGTCCGACAGCTGCGCCCGCGCCAGTTCCTCGTCGGCACGCTTGAGCGCGTCCGCGCGCGGCACGCCGTAGAAGCCGGCGTAGTTCACCAGGATGTCCCGCGGCGTCTCGAACATGTTGAAGTTCAGCTCCTGCGGCACGAGGCCGAGCAGGCGCATCGCCTGGGAGCGCTGCGTGGCGATGTCGACGCCGAACACGTGCGCGCTGCCCGAACTTGCGTTGACGAGCGAACTGACGATGCCGATGAGGGTCGACTTGCCGGCGCCGTTGGGTCCGAGCAGGGCGAAGAAGTCGCCTTCGGCGACATCGAGCGACACGCCTTTCAGGGCCTCGACCCCGTTGTCGTACACCTTGCGGAGGTCGCGGATCTGCAGCGCGGGAATGGGTGGCATGGTCCTGCGGGACGGAGCAAAGAGATGCAGTATATCGGCCTTGCTCTCGCTCCGGCCCGGCGTCCTGGTGCGCGCCGCCGTCGCGGCGCCCCAGTCGCCTCGTCCGGCGCTCAGGCCAGAGCGAAGTCGGCGGGTGTGCGCTGCCGCTCCAGCGAAAGCAGCCAGCGCTTCGCGGCCAGGCCACCGCCGTAGCCGGTCAGGCTGCCGTCCGCGCCGATGACGCGGTGGCAGGGCACGATGATGGCAAGCGGGTTGGCGCCGTTGGCGAGGCCGACGGCGCGCACCGCGCGCGGCCGGCCGATGCGGTGCGCCAGTTCCGCGTAGCTGATCGTCTCGCCGTACGGAATGTCGCACAGCGCGCTCCACACATCGCGCTGGAATGCGGTGCCGCGCGGGGCCAGCGGCAGGTCGAAGTCGGTGCGTTCGCCGGCGAAGTAGGCATCGAACTGGCGGCGCGCGTCGGCGAACGCATCGGGGTCGCTGCGCCATGCGGGATCGAGTGCGAGCGGGTGGCGCGATTGCGGCAGGCCGATGTGGATCAGCCCGGTGGGGTCGCCGACCAGCAGCAGCGGGCCGATCGGGGTCGGGATCGTGGTGTGGACCACGGTGTCGTGGGCTGGCGTGTTGCGGGTCATGCGGTGGCCTCGTTCGGTATCGGGGTTCGTGGAGTCCGGATGCATCAGCCGGCCGCGCGCCACAGCAGCATCACGGCGTAGGCGCGCCAGGGTCGCCAGTCCTGGCTGCGCTGTTCCAGTGCGCGTTCGGTGAGGGGCGCGCCGCCGCCGGCCACCTTGCGCAGCACCAGGTCGCCGGCCGGAAACGCGTCGGGCTGCGACAGCGCGCGCATCGCGATGTAGTGCGCGGTCCAGGCGCCGATGCCGGGCAGCGCGGTGAACCGTTCGACGAAACCGGCCAGCGTCTGCTCCGGCGCGAAATCCACCCGACCGTCGCGGCACGCCGCGGCGAGGCCGCGCAGCGTGGCCGCGCGCGCGCGCGGCAGGCCGATGGTTTCGAGCGGCGCGTCGGCGAGTGCGGCGGGGGTCGGGAAGAGTGCATTCACGCCGTCGATACCGCGCTCGCCCAGCGGCGTGCCCCAGCCGGCGACGATGCGCGCGGCATAGGTGCGTGCCGCCGCCACGCTGATCTGCTGCCCGAGCACGCCGCGCACCGCGAGTTCGAAACCGTTCCACGCGCCGGGCAGACGTTGCCCGGGCCAGCGCGCGACGGCTGCCCGCAGCAGCGGGGCACGGCCGAGCACGTCGCCGATCGCGGCCGGATCGGCGTCGACGTCGAACTGGCGCCGCACCGTCGCGACCACCCGGCCGAGCTGGCTCGCGCGCGGCACCGACACGCGCAGCGACAGTGCGTCGTCGCCGTCGCGCGGCGTCACCTCGAACCAGCCCGGTTCGCCGTCGACGGCGATGCTGCGGCGGTAGTGCCGCGGCGAGACCTGCTCCACGCCGGGAATCGCGCGCCGTTCGAAAAACGCCATCAGGCCGGCGAAGTCGTACGGCGGACGGAACGGCAACCGCAGCACGAGCTCGCCGTTCGACGACAGCGGCGTCTCGGTGCGGCGGAACTCGCGTGGCGGCTTGCCGTAGCTGTCGACGAAGGCGGCATTGAAGCGGCGCAGGCTGGCATAGCCGGCCGCACTCGCGATCTGCGTGATCGGCAGCGTGGTGTCGCTCAGCAGCTGCTTGGCGAACAGCAGGCGGCGCGTCGCCGCCACGTCGAGCGGACCGGCGCCGAGCTGCTCGGCGAACAGGCGGCGCAGGTGACGCTCGCCGACGCCGACGCGTTCGGCCAAGGTCGCGACCGGCGCGTCGTCGAGCAGGCCGTGTTCGATCAGGCGCAGCGCGCCGGCCACGAGTTCGCTGCCGACGCGATGCGCCGGCGCACCGGGGGCACGTTCGGGCCGGCAGCGCAGGCACGGACGGTAACCGGCCGCGGCGGCGGCGGCGGCGGTCGGGAAATAGTCGACGTTGTGCGCTTTCGGCGTCGGCGCCGGGCAGACCGGGCGGCAGTAGATGCGCGTGGTGCGGACCGCGGTGTAGAACAGCCCGTCGAAGCGGGCGTCGCGCGCGAGGCGGGCGCGTTCGCAGACGGCGGGATCGAGTTCTGCGCTGGCGACGGGCGAGGACATGGAACAAGGCTAGCAGCGCCCGCGGGCGCCGACTCGCCATTTTCGGACATCGATGCCGGCGCGCTGCCCACGGGCCGCGCGGCATCGCGCGATTCAGCCCTCGAAGCCGTCGCGGAACACGAGCAGGGTCTGCAGCTCGTACGCGCCAATGTCGGTGCCGGCGCCGACGGTGCGCGCTTCGCCGCGCTGGTCGGTCGGAAAGTCGAAGGGGTTGGTGGCGCCATCGAGCGCGCAGGACGCGCTGCCGATCGCATGGGTGGGCGTCGGTCCGCCGTTGTCCGCCAGCGGCGCGAGTTGCGGGTCGCAATCGATCGTGTCGACCGGCACGCTCACGCTGCCGCCGACCGGACCGATGATGTTGTTGATGCCGGCGGCATCGACCGGATCGAGAATGGTGCCGATGTCGCCCAGGTTGCCGTACACGATGCTGTTGCTGATCGAGAGCGAGTGCGCCTGCTCGCCGGAGGCCAGCGCGCAGATGCCGCCCGAGGCGTTGTCGCCGGCGCCGTTGTCGGTGATCGTGCTGTTCTGCACCGAGATCAGCGAGCCGATGAGCCCGCCGCCGCAGAGCACGGCCACATTGCCGGACAGCGTGCTGTTGCGCAGCGTCACCGCGATGCCGTACGCGCCGCCGCCGGCCTGGCCGACCGTGTTGTTCGCGAACGTGCTGCGTGTCGCGTCCACCTGCACTTCGGCGTACGCGCCGCCGCCCATGCCCGCGGCGCCCGTGACGGCATTGCCGTCGACGAGGCTGTCGACCAGCGTGACGGTCTCGCCGCGCAGTCCGCCGCCCGATTCCACCGCGGTGTTGTCCGATACGCGGCTGCGCGTTGCGACGATTGCGCCTTCGCTGCGCACGCCGCCGCCCCGGCTTGCATCGTCGCCGAGGCTGTTGCCTTCGACGACGCTGTCGGTCAGCGCGACGCTGTCGGCGTAGACGCCACCGCCGGTCCTCCCGGCCGCGTTCTGCGCGATCGTGCTGCCCGTCGCATCGAACGTACCCGCGGACACGCCGCCGCCGAAGCTGTCGGCGGCAGTGGCGGCATTGTCTTCGATCCGACTGTCCACCAGCGTGACCGCACCGGTGGCGTAGACGCCGCCGCCCGCGTGTGTGGCCGCGTTGCCGGACACCACGCTGCGCAGCAGCTGCACCGTGCCGGCGCGGATGCCGCCGCCGTTGCTGTTCGCGCCGGACGCGCTGTTGCCGGTAACGCGGCTGTCCTCGAGGATCAGCGTACCGAGCGCGCGCACGCCGGCACCGTCGGCGAGCGGCGGCGTGGCGCCGGCGACGGCGCCGTTCTCGATCGCGATCCAGCGCAGCGTCAGCGTCGTGGTGGTGCTCGCGTCGAGCAGGCGGAACAGATCGACGTCGTCCGGGTCCCGACGCAGCGTCACGAGGCTTGCCTCGCCGTCGAACTCGAGCGATTCGGTGATCGACGGCAGCGCCGAACGCAAGGTGATGACGGCCACACCGTCGAACACGATGCGATCGTCGCCGCTGCCGGCGCTGCAGCCACCGGTGGCGGCATCGGTATTGGCCGCGGTCACGGCCTGGCGCAGCGTGCAGCGGCCGACGGGAATGACCGGGCCGTCGGACGATGTGTCGACGACGATGTCGGCGGCATGTGCCGGCAGCGTGCAGGCCAGGGCGGCAGCGAGCAGCGCGGGAAACTGACGAAGCATGGGCGTCCTCCAGTGAATCGTTGGCGTGCGGCTGATCCCCACGGCAATGCGCGGTGACGCGGGCCAGCCCGCCGTCCACGGCACGCAGTCTGCGCTCGGCGTCAATCGCCGAACAGTTCGTCCAGATCCGATTCGTCGAAGCGCAGCCGCTGCGTGCTGCCGCCCTCGAGCACGGCGGTGGCCAGATCCGCCTTGCGCGACTGCAGCGCGACGATCTTCTCTTCCACCGTGCCGGCGCAGATCAGCTTGTAGACGAACACCGGCTTGTCCTGCCCGATGCGGTGCGCGCGGTCGGTGGCCTGCGCTTCCACTGCCGGGTTCCACCACGGGTCGTAGTGGATCACGGTGTCGGCGGCGGTGAGATTGAGCCCCACGCCGCCGGCCTTGAGGCTGATGAGGAACAGGGTGCAGCGCCCTTCCTGGAATTCCCGCACCAGATCCGTGCGCTGCTTCGCTGGCGTGTCGCCGGTGAGGCGCAGGAAGGCGATGCCGCGTTCGTCCAGCGCGCGCGCGATGAGTTCGAGCATTTCGGCGAACTGCGAGAACAGCAGCACGTGGCGGTCCTCGTCGCGCAGCACTTCGACCAGCTCCAGCAACGCATCGAGCTTGGCCGATTCGTCGACCTTGCGCGCGCCGGCCAGCTTCACCAGGCGCGGATCGCAGCACACCTGGCGCAGCTTCAGCAGCGCATCGAGCACCACGATGCCGGCCTGCGCCAGGCCGCGCTGCTGCACCACTTCCTGCACGCGTGCGTGCTGCGCCAGGCGCAGGCTTTCGTACAGCGCGCGCTGGTCGCCTTCCAGATCGATGCTGCGCAGGATCTCGGTCTTGGGCGGCAGGTCCGTCAATACGTCTTCCTTGCGCCGGCGCAGCAGCAGCGCGCCGATGCGGCGGTTGAGGCGCTGCTGCTTGTCCGCATCGCCGTGTTTTTCGATCGGCGTGCGGTAGACGCGGGCGAAACTGCGCTCGTTGCCGAGCAGGCCCGGTTCCACCGCGTCGAACTGCGCCCACAACTCGCCCAGATGGTTCTCCAGCGGCGTGCCGGTCATCGCGAGGCGGCGCCGCGCGGGGATTTCGCGCACCACCTGCGCGGCCTGGCTGCGTGCGTTCTTGATCGCCTGCGCCTCGTCGAGGATCACGAGCGAGAACCGCTGCGCGGTCCACAGTTCGCGGTCGCGCGGCAGCAGCGGATAGGTGGTGATGATGAGATCGTGCGCGGCGATGCGTTCGTACTGGTCGGCGCGGTCCGCGCCGTGCACCACGAGCACGCGCAGGTCCGGCGCGAAGCGCGCGGCCTCGTCGCGCCAGTTGCCGACCAGGCTCGTCGGCGCGATCACCAGCGCCGGTTCGGCCAGCCGCCCGAGCTGCTTTTCGCGCAGCAGATGCGCGAGCACCTGCACGGTCTTGCCCAGGCCCATGTCGTCGGCAAGCACGCCGCCGAGGTTGGCCTCGGCGAGGAAATCGAGCCAGGCCAGACCGTCGCGCTGGTAGGGCCGCAGCGTGGCGCGGAAGCCGGGCGGCGCGTCGATGCTGGTGGCATGCCGGCGCAGACGTTCGATGCGTTCGCGCAGCGCCGCGTCGCCGCGCCACGGCAGGCCCGCGCTCTGGCCCACGCGCAGCAGGGTTTCGGCCTGGGTGCGGTGCAGGCGCAGGCCGTCGTTGTCGGCCTGCAGCCATTCGAGCAGGGGTTCGAGCAGTGCGCGCAGGCGTTTGAGCGGCAGGCGGATGCTGCGGTTGGCGTCGATCGGCATGCGCCACGTCGCGTCGGGTTTCTCGGTCTTGCCCGGCTGCATCGGAAAGTTCGGATCGACGAGCAGGCGGCGCAGGATCGGCAACAGGTCGACGCGTTCGCCGCCGAGGTCCACGCCGAGCGACACGTCGAACCAGGCGCTGCCGGCCTCTTCGATGTCGGCGTACCACTCCTCGATCTCGACCACGTCGTCGCGCGGGAAATCCGCGCCGTATTCGATCCGGATGCCGGACGCGGCCAGCTCGGCGATGGCGGACGTCCACGCTTCGGGCGCGAGCGGCGCGCGGTGCTGGTCGGGCTGCAGCAGGAACTCGTCGGCCGCGAACGGATGGCGGCGCCGGCCCTGGTCTTCGGCGAACTGGGTCGCATCGACGAAGCCGTCGCGTTCGAGCCGGGTCAGCGTGCGCTGTTCCTTGCGCGTGTCGCGCCGGATGTCGAGCACCTCGTCGCCGCGCAGCACGCGGATCGGCGCGTTGCCGGCCGGCGCCGGCGGCACGCGGTGGCCGTCGTAGTCGAACTGCAGCAAGGCGCAGCCCAGCCGCGCGCGGCCACGCGACGGATGCCGTCCGGGCAGGTCGAACTCCACCACGCGCAGGCTCAGCACCGGCACCGGCGTGGTGTCGATGTGGCGGATCGGACCGCGCGCGTGCGGCGCGGGGATGATGCCGATGCGCGGTCGCGGCCGGTCGCGTCCGGCCTGCAGGCGCCGGCGCAGGTCCTCGGCGCGTTCGGGTTCGAGCGCCGGCGCGCGCTGCAGATGTTCGACCACGCGCCGGTGGCCTTCGACGCGGCCGAACCGGCGCGCCTCGCCCGACACGTACCACAGCCCGTGGCCGCGCAGCAGGCGCGCACCGTCGATGCCGTCGACGCCGGCGTGCAGCACCTGCGATCCGTCGGGCCGGTCCTGCCAGGCCAGCCGCAGCGGCAGCGCGTCGCCGTGCTGCAGCGGGGCGCCGCCGCGTTCGGCGAAGGCGGCGTGCCGCTGCAGCAGATCGAGCAGTGCGCGCTCCTGCACGGCCGTGGTCACCACGCTCCAGTGCGGACCGTGTCCGTCGAGCGGCGGCGTGGGCTGCAGCGCGGCGAGCGCGGCCAGGTCGTCCGGCGCCCAGCCCGCGTCCGGGGCGGGGCGGGGACCGTCTTCCGCCGGCAGCAACGGCCGCGGATCCACCCAGCCGATGTGTTTGCCGCGGCCGGGCCGCAGCCACGCCGGGGCCGCCTGCAGGCGGCCTTCCGCGTCGCCGCCGAGCAGCAGGCCGAAGCGGCGGCCGGACGCGCCCGCGCCGTCGTCGTCCTCGCCCGGCGGCAGCGTCTGCAGCCAGCGGTCCCACAGCGGCACGAGCGCCGGGGCGTCCTCGACTTGCGGTGTGCTCGGGCCGACGCCGAACGTGCCCGGTCCGCCGAGAAACGGCGCGCCGAGCATCGGCGAGAGCGGCGGCGCGTCCGCCACCCGCGCCCGCGGCGCGGCTTCGCCGGCGGGCCAGCGCGCGGGCGGCGTCTCGCCGGCGAACATCAGCAGCGCCGCAGCGTGCTTGCACTCGTGCTGCACGGTGCAGGTGCATCGCGTATCGAGCGGCACGCCGCTGCCGTCCGGCGCGAACGCGATGCTGCAGCGGTAGAGCCCGTTGGCTGCGCCGCGCAGCGTGCCGACCAGCCGCTCGCCGCCGTGCGTATCGTCGTGTTCGTGCCGCAGCGCCACGACGCGGTCCGCGCGCACCTCGTCGAGGGCACGGTTCAGCGTGGCCGGATTGAAACGCGTGAGCCAGGCACGGCCGGCGATCAGGCGTTGCAGTCGGGTACTGTCCAAGCGGGCGCCGATTCCATCCAACCCGGCATTCTGGCGCGTTCGGCCGTCCAACGGAACCCGTCCGCCCGGGCCTTCATTCCACGCCCGTAACCCGCGACAATGGCGCGTTATCCATCGATCGCGCGCATGCCTGCCGCGCGGCAACCATCCGGGAGTGCACCATGGCCGAACCGACCCTCACCCCGCCCGCCGGCGGCGCCAAGATCACCATCAGCAACGGCGTGCTCCACGTTCCCGAGAACCCCATCGTTCCCTTCATCGAAGGCGACGGCACCGGCGCCGACATCTGGGCCGCCTCGGTGCGCGTGTTCGACGCTGCGGTGGAAAAAGCCTACGGCGGCAAGCGCAAGATCCACTGGATGGAAATCTTCGCCGGCGAAAAGGCCAACAACCGGTTCGGCACCTGGCTGCCGGACGCCACCGTGCAGGCCTGCCGCGACTACCTCGTCTCGATCAAGGGCCCGCTGACCACGCCGATCGGCGGCGGCATCCGCTCGCTCAACGTCGCGCTGCGCCAGATGCTCGACCTCTACACCTGCCTGCGCCCGGTGCGCTGGTTCAAGGGCGTGCCGAGCCCGGTGAAGCGTCCCGACCAGGTCGACATGGTGATCTTCCGCGAGAACTGCGAAGACATCTACGCCGGCATCGAATTCGAGGCCGGCTCCGAGGCCAACAGGAAGTTCCTCGACGCGTTCAAGGCCGCGTTCCCGAAGGAATACGGCAAGATCCGCTTCCCCGAGACCTCCGGCATCGGCATCAAGGCCGTGTCGAAGGACGGGACCGAGCGCCTGGTCCGTGCGGCCATCGAGTACGCGATCGCGTTCAACCGCAAGTCGGTCACGCTCGTGCACAAGGGCAACATCATGAAGTACACCGAGGGCGCGTTCCGCAACTGGGGTTACGCCCTGGCGCAGCGCGAATTCGGCGACAAGGTCTACACCTGGGACCAGTGGGAAGACACCAAGGCCGCGTCCGGCGAAGCCGCCGCGAACGACGAGCAGAAGGCCGCGATCGCGGCCGGAAAGATCATCATCAAGGATGCGATCGCCGACATCACGCTGCAGCAGGTGCTCACCCGTCCGAACGAGTTCGACGTGATCGCAACGCTCAACCTCAACGGCGACTATCTCTCCGACGCGCTCGCCGCGCAGGTCGGCGGCATCGGCATCGCACCCGGCGGCAACATCAACTATGTCACCGGCCACGCCGTGTTCGAAGCCACGCACGGCACCGCGCCCAAGTACGCGGGCCTGGACAAGGTCAATCCCGGCTCGGTGATCCTGTCGGGCGAGATGATGCTGCGCTACATGGGCTGGACCGAGGCCGCGGACGCGATCCTGCGCGCGATGGATATCGCCATCGGCAACAAGACCGTCACCTACGATTTCGCGCGTCTGATGGACGGGGCGAAGGAAGTGAAGTGCTCGGAATTCGCCGACGAGCTGATCAAGGCACTCTGAGGCTCGACCGAAGCGTGACAAAAAAGGCCGCCGGAAGGCGGCCTTTTTGTGGTCGGCGCGCTGGCTCAGGACGCCGCATTGCGCCTGCGACGCGGTGCTGGCGCCTGCTGCTGGCGCACGCGGCGCGAGAACAGGTACCCGCCCAGCGCCGCCAGACCCGCCACCACCGCCGCGGACGCGATCCACGGGTGCTGCTTCGCGCTGCGGCTCGCCGTGCGCAGGCCGGCGGCGGCGTTCTGCATCAACGCCGTTCCCTGCTCGCTCACCACGTGCGCAAGATCGGTGGACGCCTGCGCCACGCGGCGGTTGACGGCCTGCAGTTCGCGGCTGGCGCCGTTGGCAAGGGACTTCGCCGATTCGGTGACCGAGTGGGTGTTCATGCGGTGGCTCCTGGAAGGGGTGGGATCGCGCGGCTGCGCGTCGCCCGAGACCATTTCACGATTCGTGCCACGCCGCGGGCGGCACGCCAAGCGCGGCATACCGCCGCGCGCCGCTCGCAAGCCGGGATGCAAATTGCATCGAGCACGCACTGCGGGAATGCGCATTGCGCTGAACCCGGGGCGCCCCGAGCGGCGCATCGCGTCCACGCCCACGAAAAATCGCGCATTGGCGCGCGACCGAACTCTGGCACGGAAGTTGATAACGCGTTGCCGCCACCGTTCACCTGCCGCCGGAGCGTCACCATGAGCCGCAACCGCCTTGCCGTCGAACACGATCGCCGTCGCGTCGAATCCCGTCTCCACGAAATCGTCTTCCAGCATGGCGACGACGAGATGATGGCGTTCAATTCGCTGCGCCACTCGCTGCGGCGCGACCGCGAGCGCGTCCGCCGCGAGCGTGCCGGCGCGCGCGAAGCGCGCACCTACTCGCGCGACCACTGAGCCGGCCGCGCGTCGTCGCGTTACGGCGGCGCGCGCCGCCACCACCTGATGCCCCACGCGCCCGGCCTGCCGGCGGCGTTCGCCTGACAGCGAAGCGCGTGGTGCTCAGCCCTTCGCCGGCGCGGGGGCGCGCCTGCGGATCACCCGCGCCGCGGACGGGCGTGCGTTGCCGCGCCCGCGGCGTTCCACAGCGCCAGGATCTTTCATGCAACGTCGGGGGAAGATGTTCGCCATCATCGTCACATGCGTGGTCACTTCGCTGCTGGTGCTCGTCGCGCTGAACTTCGCACCGCCCGAGAAAAAGATCGAACGCCGCATCACCCATGCGCCGGCCAGTGGCGATCCGCAGTTCCTGCGCGAGATGAGCGTATTGCTCGGGCCCGGGATCATCGCCGGCAACAAGGTGGAAGCGCTGCAGAACGGCGAGGAAATTTTCCCTGCGATGCTGGAGGCCGTGCGCGCCGCGCAACGCAGCATCACCTTCGAGACGTACATCTACTGGTCCGGCGACATTGGCCGGGAGATGGCGCAGGCACTCGCCGAGCGCGCCCGCGGCGGCGTCGCCGTGCATGTGCTGCTCGACTGGGTCGGCAGCGTGAAGATGGAACAGACGCTGCTCGACACGATGGTCGACGCCGGCGTGCAGGTCGAGCGTTACCACCCCTTGCACTGGTACCACATCGCGCGCATGAACAACCGCACCCACCGCAAGCTGCTCGTGGTGGACGGACGTATCGGTTTCACCGGCGGGGTCGGCATCGCCGACCAATGGCAGGGAAACGCGCAGGACCCCGACCACTGGCGCGACATGCATTTCCGCATCGAGGGTCCGGTGGTGGCGCAGATCCAGTCCACCTTCATGGACAACTGGATCAAGACCACCGGCGAGGTGCTGCAGGGCGAGGCCTATTTTCCCAGGCTCGAACCCGCCGACGGCATGCCCGCGCAGATGTTCTCCAGTTCGCCCACCGGCGGCAGCGAGAGCATGCAGCTGATGTACCTCATGGCGATCGCGGCGGCGCGCACCAGCATCGACATCAAGGCCGCGTACTTCGTGCCCGACGAACTCGCGCTGGACGCGCTGCTGGCGGCGGCCGGACGCGGCGTGCGGGTGCGCGTGATCGTGCCCGGGGAACACATCGACGCCGACACCGTGCGCTGGGCATCGCAGGCCCAGTGGGGGCGCCTGTTGCAGGCCGGCATCGCGATCCACGAGTACACGCCGACGATGTACCACTGCAAGGCGCTCGTGGTGGACGGCTATCTGGTTTCGGTCGGCTCGACGAACTTCGATGCGCGCTCGTTTCGGCTCAACGACGAGGCGAGCCTCAACGTCTACGACACCCGGTTCGCGGCGCAGATGACCGCAAGTTTCGAAAACGATCTGGCTCACACGCGCAGGATCACGTTCGAGCAATGGCAGGCCCGCCCCTGGAGCCAGCGCCTGCGCGAACGTGTGGCGTCGCTGTTCAAGTCCCAGCTCTGAGCGGGCCCGGGGATCGCGCGGCGCGCACCCGATCGCGCACTGAAGCAATCCGGGACAGTGCGGGACGAATCCGCACGCGCTCCCCGCGTAAGATCGCGTTACCCCGGCACCGGCCCACCGCATGCATGTCCTGGCTTCCGGCGTCGCCGCGCGCATCCGCGACGGCTTCGACGACTACAACGCGCGCTTCGCCGCGATCACGCGCCGTGCGCGGCCGCGTTTCGAGGCACGCGACTGGAGCGGCATGCGCGCCGACCTCGTCGAACGCATCGAGCTGTACGACGTGAGCGTGGCGCAGACCCAGGCCTGGCTCGACGCCGCGCTCGGCGAGCGCGCGCAGGAGCGCGCGCTGTGGCAGGCGATCCGCGACGCGTTCGCCGCGCAGATTGCGCCGCTGCTCGACCAGGAGCTGTACAAGACCTACTTCAACACGCTCACCCGGCGCTTCTTCCGCACGCGCGGGGTCGACCCGGCCATCGAATTCGTCGCGCTGGACATCGAGCCCACCGACCGCATCACGCATCCGGTCGCGCGCCACAACTACGCCGTGCACGGCGATCTTGCCGCGGTGTTCGAACGCGTGCTCGCAGGCTACGCGTTCGACGTGCCGTACGCGCACGCCGCGCGCTGCGCCGGGGCGATGGCGGCGTGCATCGCTGCGCGCTTCGCCACATGGGGTGAGCGCCCACTGGTGGCGCTGGAGCTGCTCGAAACGGTGTTCTTCCGCGAACACCGCGCCTTCCTCGTCGGCCGCGCGTTGGGCGAGACGCAACACACGCCGTTCACGATCGCGCTCGCGCACGGGCCGGACGGCTTGGTCGTGGACGCGGTGCTGACCGATCGCGACCATCTGGCGCAGGTCTTCGGCTTCACCCGCAGTTACTTCTTCGCCGACCTTCCCACCGTCGGCGATGCCGTGGTCTTCCTGCGTGCGCTGCTGCCGAAGAAGCCCGTGGACGAGCTCTACACCGTGCTCGGGCGCGCCAAGCAGGGCAAGACCGAGCGCTACCGCAACTTCTTCCACCACCTGCAGCAGCATCCGGACGAGCGCTTCCGCCATGCCGACGGCGAACGCGGCATGGTGATGCTGGTGTTCACGCTGCCCTCGTATCCGCTGGTGTTCAAGCTCATCCGCGACCGCTTCGCCTGGCCGAAGGAGATGGCGCGCGAGGAGGTGGTCGAGAAATACCGCATCGTGTCGCGCCACGATCGCGCGGGGCGGTTGGTCGATGCGCAGGAGTTCCGCTACCTGCGTTTCGCCAGGCGGCAATTCGAGGCGCCCCTGCTGGCCGAACTGCTCGACGGCTGCCGCCTCAGCGTGTACGAGG
Organism: Chiayiivirga flava; assembly: GCF_014202825.1. GTDB lineage: Bacteria > Pseudomonadota > Gammaproteobacteria > Xanthomonadales > Xanthomonadaceae > Chiayiivirga > Chiayiivirga flava. The sequence goes on from NZ_JACHHP010000002.1 coordinate 420,368, forward strand.
ACGGCGACGATATCGTGGTGTCGCACTGCTACGTCGAGCGCAGGTTGCGGCCGCTCAACCTCTATCTGCGCGAGGTGGCGCCGGACGATGCGTTGCGCGCGGTCGTCGACTACGGCCAGGCGATCAAGGATCTCGCGCGCAGCGACATCTTTCCCGGCGACCTGCTGCTCAAGAACTTCGGCATCACGCGCAACCGCCGCGCGATCTTCTACGACTACGACGAACTGTGCCTGGTGCGCGACTGCCGTTTCCGCCGCCTGCCGCAGGCCACCACCGACGACGAGGAGATGCACCACGGCGCGTGGTATCACGTCGACGAGCGCGACGTGTTTCCCGAACAGTTCCCGCGCTTCCTCGGCCTGACGCCGGCGCAGCAGGAGGCGCTGCTGGCCGCGCACGGCGAGATCTTCGACGTGCGCTGGTGGATCGATCTGCAGCGCGGTCTGGCAGACTCGCAGCACACCGACGTGCCGCCGTATCCGGAGTCGGCGCGGATCGGGGGAACTCCCGCGCCGCCGCGGGGGTCGAACCTGCCCGCGACGGTCGCCGTCTGACGCGCATTCCGGATTTTCCGCGGCGCGCGCGCCGCCGCCGCTTTCACGCAATCGAGCAGGAGCCCTCATGTTATCCACCGATCGACCGTCCGGCACCACTATGTTGTCCCTGGCGCTTGCCGCCGCGTTGCTCGCCGGTGGCCTTGCCGCGTGCTCGGACGACGAGGCGCCGGCGCCGACCCAGGCCGACGCGCAGGCCGACAAGGCACCGGCCACCCGCGACGGCCCGGCCGTGACCGCGGTGCAGCCGCGTCAGCCGCCGCAGGTGCCGATCACCCAGGCCACCGCGGACTCACGCCTGCAGAAGGTGCTCGTCGGGCCCCAGCGCACCGCCGCCGAACGCGCGCGCGACCAGTTCCGCCATCCGATGGAAACGCTGCAGTTCTTCGGCATCGACCGCGGCAAGAACATCATCGAGATCGATCCCGGCACCGGCTGGTATTCCGCCATCCTGTCGCCGATGGTGAAATCGATGGGCAGCTACTATGCCGCCGTCGTCGACGACACGCTGCCGGGCGTGCCGGCCTACGTGGCCAAGGACAATGCGGCGCTCAAGCAGCGCTTCGCGTCCGACCGCAGCAGCTACGACGCCACGCGCCCGCTGCTGCGCAAATACAACCCCGACCAGCCGGTGTTCGGCAAGCCCGGTTCCGCCGACATGGTGTTGAGCTTCCGCAACGCCCACAACTGGATCGCCGAAGGCGATGCGCCGGCGTACTTCAAGGGCTTCTTCGACGTGCTCGAATCCGGCGGCACGCTCGGCATCGTGGACCACCGTGCCAATCCCGGACCCGCCACCGACGGCGTGCTGGGTTACGTCACCGAGCAGCAGATCATCGAACTCGCGACGGCGGCGGGTTTTCGCATGGTCGGCAGGAGCGAGATCAACGCCAACCCCAAGGACACCAAGGACTATCCCGACGGCGTCTGGACGCTGCCGCCGAGCTACGCGCTCGGGGACAAGGACCGTGCGAAGTACGCCGCGATCGGCGAATCGGATCGCATGACGCTCAAGTTCGTGAAGCCGTGACGCTGCGCGCGTTCGCGGCAAGCGCGGCGCGCGTCCGGCCGCCCGCAGCGCACAAAAAAGCCGCCGGTTTCCCGGCGGCTTCGATGCAACAGGACAACACAACCGTCAGAAGCTGAGGCGCGGCCCCACGAAATACTCGTTGCCGCCATCGGCCAGGGTGGCCTGCGCCACGATGCCGAACGCCGGGGTGAACTTGTACTGGCCGCCGAGCTTGCCGTAGAAGTCGCCCGAGCCGCTTTCGATGTCGATGTAGCCCGCCGCCGCGTACGTTTCGAAGCGGTCGCCGAACGCGGAGCGCACGCCGACTTCGGCTTCGTAGCCGTCCGACTTCACATCACCGAGCACCGGGATGTCCACCGAGGCTTCCACGTAGTTTGCGCGGACGACCAGATCGCTGTTGTCGCTGATGCCGGTGTTCCAGCCCACGCCCAGGCGCCAGGTGTCGGCGTCGATGCTTGTGTTGTCCAGTTCGCTCTGGCCGTAGCCGCCGTAGATGTGGAAATTCTCGCCCAGTGCGGCCGAACCGTTGGCCACCCAGCCGTCGGAATTGGTGCCGCCGTCGATGTCGAACTTCTGCCAGCCGCCTTCGATGTAGCTATAGCTCAGATCGGCCGCCTGCGCGCCGAACGGCAGTGCGAGTGCGAGGGCCAGGGCAGTGAGGGTGCGTTTCATGGTGAATCTCCGTCAGAAGTGTTCCCGGCCGTCGATGGCCGGGGCGCAGGATGCGGGCGGGGGAGTAACGCAGGCCTGAACTTGCGTGCCGAAATGACGGATGGCACAGGGAAATGTTCAGGATTCGTTACGTTCCGACGCGTCCGCGAAGTCGTTCTGGCGCCAGGCCTCGTACACCGTCACCGCCACCGCGTTGGAGAGGTTGAGGCTGCGGTTATGCGGCCGCATCGGCAGCCGCAGCCGGCAGTCCGGTGCGATGCGCTGCCACAGCGCGTCCGGCAGGCCGCGTGTTTCCGGACCGAACAGCAACGCATCGTCGGCACGGTAGGCGATGCGGTCGTAACGCACCGTGCCGCGCGTGGAGAACGCGAATACGCGCGCCGGGTTCACCGCGGCGAGGAAGGCCGCGAAGTCCGCATGCACCTGCAGCTGCGCGTATTCGTGGTAGTCGAGCCCGGCGCGGCGCAGTCTGGCGTCATCGAGCGCAAACCCCAGCGGTTCGATCAGATGCAGGCGCGCACCGGCGTTCGCGCACAGCCGGATGACGTTGCCGGTGTTGGGCGGGATCTCGGGTTCGAACAGCACGACGTGCAGCATCGGGCGATTATCCGCCCTCGACGTACGCGTTGCAGCCGACCCGCGCCCGGCCGCGTTCAGCCGCCGCGCGCTGCCTGGCGCACGTCGGCGGCGGGCTCGTCCCGGTCCGGCGCGATGGCCTGCAGCAACTCGCGCAGCACCGCACAGGCGCCCGCGCTGGGATCGGCGTGACGCGCGCGCAGCAGGCCGAACGGCAACGGCGGCATCTCGAACGGCAGCGCGATGGCCTGCAGCAGCCCGCGCTGCAGATAGGGCTCGGCCAGCGAGTGCGGCAACAGCACGATCAGATCGAGCGTGCGCGCCAGTTCCGCCGCACCGGCGTGCAGCGGCAGCTCGATGACATCGCTGGGGAACGGGAACCCCGCCGTCACCATCGCCGCCTCGGCCAGCTGGCGCAGCGGCTCGTCGCGCGCCGGCAGCGCCCAGGCGCAGTCCATCAGCGCCACGCCGCTGGCGCCGTCGGCACACAGCTGCGGGTGGGCGGGATGCACGAGCGCGTGCACGTGCTCGTTGCCGGCCGGCACATACTCGAAGCGCTCCAGGTCCATCGCGGCGGACGGGTGCACGAGGGCGAAATCGATGTAGCCGGCGCCGAGCGCATCGAGCAGGACATCCGAGCCCTCCACCTGCAACTCGATCGACAGTTCCGGCGTGCTGGCCCGCACCCGTTGCAGCGCCCGCGCGACCAGCCGCTGGCTCGCCCCGGGCACCATTCCCACCGCCACGTGGCCGCGTTCGCCCAGGCGCAAGGCGCGGATGGTTTCGAAGGCCGACTGCAGGCCGATCATCACGTCGTGGGCGAACCGTTCCAGCACTTCGCCGTACACGGTCGGATGCAGGCCGCGCGAGGTACGGTCGAACAGGCGCACGCCGAAGCCCGATTCGAGTTCCTTCAGCGATTTGGTGACCGCCGACTGGGTCAGCCCGAGTTTTTCGGCCGTACTGCTGATCGACCCGTTTTCCACCAGATGCAGCAGCATGTCCAGCTGCTGGACGCGCAGCATCGAACGTCGTTGCAGGTGCAGGTGCTGTTCCGGCATGACCGCGGTGTGGAGCCCGTCACAGAAATGTTGAACGATTGTTTCAGATTACCGCGAAATTATCTGCGATGCAGGTCTCCGAACCGGATCGGCGACTGCGATATTCATCACATCCCCGAAAAATCAACCGTTTTGCCCGAGCGCGGCGCGGCGGCACCGGTCGCGGCGGCGCCGCCCGCGAAAATCCCTTCATCGCCGCATGAATTTGTTTCATTGGTCGGTGCATTTACGCCGCGTTAGCGTGAAAGCGCAAACCCCCGGCACTGCGCGAATACTCGCGTGACCGGGCTTTCGGCGCCCTCAACAGGGGAGGAAAGACCATGAAGCGTGAGTATTGCGACCACCTGGCATCCGCGGGGCAACCGCGCCGCGGCTGCTCCGACATCACCACCGTCCGTCTCCGGCCCCTGCTGCGACTGGGCGCCGTGGCGGCCTTCGCCACGGCACTGTCGCTGCTGGGCATCGACAGCGCCCGGGCGGCCCAGGCCGCGAGCAGCGAAGGGTACGGCGCCGCCGCGACGCTGACCCTGCTCGGCGCACCGCTGAACCTGGCCAAGGCACCGGCCGGGGTCAACGGCGTCGCGCCGCCGGACTACGACAAAAACGCCACCACGCTCGACGTCAGCCTCGGCACGCTGCTCGACATCGGCGCCGCGTCGGCCACCGCCGACGGCTCGACCGCGGCCGAATCGGCCGACGCCACCGGCCGCGTGGACGACACCAGCCTCGGCATCAACATTCCGGTGCTCCTGCCGAACCTGCTCAACCTCGAGGCCGACGCGATCGTCGCGCAGGCCAGCGCCGTCTGCGTGAACAACGCGGCGCAGCTGTCCGGCAGCAGCAACCTCACCGGCGCCAACCTCGTGCTGCAGGGCGTGGCGGTGCCGCTGGCCGCCAATCCGGCACCGAACACCGTGGTCGCAAACGTGCTCGGCGTGGTGCGGATCGTCGCCAACGAGCAGGTGGTGTCGGGCAACAGCATCCGCGTCAACGCGTTGCACATTCGACTGAATGTGCTGGGGGTGCTGACCGGCGACATTATCCTGGGCAGCGCCGGCGCCACCCTCGACGGCTGCGAAGACAGCGACGGCGACGGAACACCCAACGACATCGACAACTGTCCGCTGATCCCCAACCCCGGGCAGCAGGACAGCGACGGCGACGGCATCGGCGATGCCTGCGACGACGACGGCGACAACGACGGCGTGCCGGACGGCGACGACAACTGCCCGGCGATCGCCAACCCCGACCAGAGCGACACCGACGGCGACGGCCTGGGCGACGCCTGCGACAACGACGACGACGGCGACGGCGAAGACGACGGCGGCGACAACTGCCCGCTGGTGGCCAATCCCGACCAGATCGACAGCGACGGCGACGGCGTCGGCGATGCCTGCGACGACGACGACGACAACGACGGCGTGCCCGATGGCGACGACGTCTGCCCGCTGGTCTCCGATCCGAACCAGATCGACACCGACGGCGACGGCACCGGTGACGCCTGCGACGACGACGACGACAACGACGGCGTGCCCGACGGCGACGACAACTGCCCGTTCACCGCCAATCCGGGCCAGGAAGACGACGACAGCAACGGCATCGGCAACGTCTGCGAAGGCGATGGCGATGGCGACGGCGTCCCCGACGACACCGACAACTGCCCGCTGGTGCCCAATCCGGGCCAGGAAGACGGCGACGGCGACGGCATAGGCGATGCCTGCGAGGAGGACGGCGACGGCGACGGCACGCCGGACGACACCGACAACTGCCCGCTGGTCGCGAATCCCGACCAGCTCGACACCGACGGCGACGGCCTCGGCGACGCCTGCGACAACGACGACGACGACGACGGCGAAGACGACGGCGGCGACAACTGCCCACTCGTCCCCAATCCGGACCAGCTCGACACCGACGGCGACGGCGTGGGCGACGCCTGCGACGACGACGACGACAACGACGGCGTGCCCGACGGCGACGACAACTGCCCGATCACCGGCAACCCGGGCCAGGAAGACGACGACAACGACGGCATCGGCAACGCCTGCGAAACCGACGACAGCGACGACGACGGCATTCCCGACGGCGACGACAACTGCCCGATCAACGTCAACCCGGGCCAGTCCGACGCCGACGGCGACGGCATCGGCGATGCCTGCGAACCGGACAACGACGGCGACGGGTTCCCCGACGACAGCGACAACTGCATCCTGATCCCGAACCCGACGCAGCAGGACAACGACGGCGACGGTCTGGGCGACATCTGCGACGGCGACGACGACAACGACGGTGTGCTCGACCTCGCCGACAACTGCCCGCTCGTGGGCAATGCCGACCAGGTGGACACCGACAACGACGGCGTCGGCAACGCCTGCGACGGCGACAGCGATGGCGACGGCATCGACAACGGGCAGGACAATTGCCCGCTCGCGGCCAACGAAGACCAGCGCGACACCGATGGCGACGGCACGGGCGATGCGTGCGACGCCGACCGCGATGGCGACGGGATCGAAAACGGCAACGACAACTGCCCGCTGATCGTGAACCCGGGCCAGGGTGACGGCGACGGCGACGGCTTCGGCGACGCCTGCGACAACGACCGCGACGGTGACGGCGTCACCGAGCCGGGCGACAACTGCCCGCTGGTGCCCAATCCCGACCAGGCCGACGAGGACAGCGACGGCACCGGCGACGCCTGCGACGGCGATACCGACGGCGACGGCGTGCCGAACGACGGCGACAACTGCCCGCTCACCGCCAACGGCAACCAGGTGGACAGCGACGGCGACGGCCAGGGCGATGCCTGCGACAACGACGACGACAACGACGGCATCGGCGACCTTTCCGACAACTGCACCCTCGTCGCGAACGTGGATCAGGCCGACCTGGACGGCGACGGCGTCGGCGACAGCTGCGACGACGACCTCGATGGCGACAGCGTGAACAACGACGCCGACAACTGCCCGGTGGCATCCAACCTCGACCAGCGCGACACCGACGGCGACGGCCTGGGCGACGCCTGCGACGACGACGACGACAACGACGGCGAAGGCGACCGCACCGACGCCTGTCCGCTCGACCCGGAACAGACCGAGGGCGTGTGTCCGATCTTCCGCGACGGTTTCGAAGACATCGTCGTCCTGTAAGACGAGATGCCCTCGGGCGGGCGGGAGACGGATCTCCCGCCCCCACCCGGACTCCCAGGCAACGGCCGCGTTCTGCATCGTGGCCGCTTCCCCTCTTGCCCCGGCCGCGCGCCGGGGTTCTTTTTTGCCGCTGCCGGCTACCGGCTGCGCGCTGCCTGCAGCCCCGCTCCGCCGCGTGCCGGTCTTCCGTGGGTCAGGGCATGGCCGGCGGGCAGTCGGTCAGCGGTTCGTCGCGCAACGCCCGCCACCTCTCGTCCGTCACCACGCGTTCGGCATCGAGCGGAAAATCGATGCGTGCGGGCAGGTTGGCGCGCCGGTCCACGCGCACGCTCGTGAGTCCTTCGAACCGCATCAGGCGGCGGTCGCTGTTGCGGTAGGCCACGTCGATGTCGGAGGCAAACCAGCCGAGCAGACCGTCCAGGGACAGGCGGAACACGCTCGCCGGCATCCCCTGCAACGTTTGCTCGCGCAGCTTCACGAGCTCGAACGCATACGCCTTGCCGCGGCTGGGCACGAGGAAATCGATCGTCAGCGTCTCGCCCGCCTGCAGCGCATCCCAGCGGCTGCGGATGAACTCGTCGAACCCCGCGTCCACCACCAGCGACGGCCCGCGCGGGATCGCCACTTCGGCCGGCGCGCCGTCGGCGGCGAAGCCGAAAAACGCCACGAGTCCGTCGTCCGCGTGCCGCGCGCCTTCGACATAGCCGACGTGCGCGTCCTCCATGCGGAACGCGGGCGTGGCGGGCGTATCGCCGTAGTCGAGCGTCTTGCGCCCGAAGGCGCGGCCGTCCGGACAGCGGTAGAGCACGATGCGTTCGCGCGCGACGCCACGCTCGCGTCGCACCACGTGATGCTCGGTGTAGAGCGGCACGCCGCTCTCGATGCCGACGGCGTCGCCACGCGTTTCGACGAATTCGGCCGACGCGTTCGGTGCCGGCAGCGTCGCGCCGGCGAGTGCGAGTGCGAGGAGGCGAACGCGGATCACCAGGGCAGGTCGTGACCCTGCCAGTCGCGGAAGCGACCGCTGGTCTTGAGCGTGAGGGCGTCGATCTCGCGCAGCATGCCGGCCACCGCCACGGCCGGGTCCACCTGTGCGTTCGGGCCGCCCATGTCGGTGCGCGCCCAGCCCGGGTGCAGCAGCAACACCGGGATGCCGTCCGGCTCCAGCGCGTGCGCGAGTTGCACCATGCCCATGTTCAGCGCGGCCTTCGAGATCGAATAACTCGGCGTGCCGAAGCTGCCGCAGTGGCCGATCGAGCCGAGCTGGCTGCTGACGTTGGCGACTTTCGGCGTGGTGCCGCGGCGCAGCAGATCGGCACACGCCTGCGTCACCAGCACCGGTCCGACCGCGTTGACCCGGAACGTGTGCTCCATCGTCTGCACATCGAGGCTGCCGAAGCGCTCGCCCGGGACCAGCACGCCGGCGTTGTTGATCAACGTGTCGAGACCGTCGAACACGAGCGCGGTCTCGCGCACGAGTTCGTCGATCGTCGCCGGTTGCGACACGTCGAGCGGCAGCACGTGCAGCCGGCCCGGGTGTGCGGCCGCAAGATGGTTGAGCGCGTTGGCCTTTGCCGGATCGCGGCAGGTGGCGACGACATGCGCCCCGCGCGCCAGCAGCTGGGTGGCGAACTCCAGGCCGAGGCCGCGGTTGGCACCGGTGATGAGGATGCGTTGCATGGAAGCCTCCGTAAACGACGGCACACGGCCGGGTTGGCGCCAGTCTATCTACGCATCGGCACGACGCGCGGTTGCAGCCGGACGCTCGTTCCGCGTGTGCACCGTGCCGAAGGTCATGCGGCGCGCCCGGCGCGTGTCTCCGGTAGCATGACGGGCTGTTCGAAATCGTCGTCTCCGGAGTTCCGCATGTCGCAGCCGTCCCGCATCGGGCGCGTTCTCGCGCTTTCCTCGACCCTCGCGTTCGCGCTCGCAGGCACCACGCACGCGAAGGTCGACGTCGACATTCCGTTCCAGGAATTCACCCTGCCCAACGGCCTGCGCGTGATCGTGCACGAGGACCGCAAGGCGCCGGTGGTGGCGGTCAACATCTGGTACCACGTCGGTTCGAAGGACGAGCCGGTCGGCAAGAGCGGCTTCGCGCACCTGTTTGAACATCTGATGTTCCAGGGCTCGGAGAACCACGACGGCGAATTCTTCGGACCGTTCGAACTGGTCGGCGCCACCAACCAGAACGGCACCACCAATTCCGACCGCACCAACTATTTCCAGAACGTGCCGACCACCGCGCTCGACATGGCGCTGTGGATGGAGTCCGACCGCATGGGGCATCTGCTCGGCGCGGTCACGCAGGAACTGCTCGACGAGCAGCGTGGCGTGGTGCAGAACGAAAAGCGCCAGGGCGAGAATCAGCCCTACGGTCGCGTCTGGGACCAGCTCTCGCGCTCGATGTACCCGGTGTCGCATCCGTACCACCACTCGGTCATCGGCTCGATGGAGGATCTGAACTCCGCCTCGCTCGACGACGTGAAGACCTGGTTCCGCGACTGGTACGGCCCGAACAACGCCGTGCTCGTGCTGGCCGGCGACATCGACCTCGCCACCGCCAAGGCCAAGACGCTCGACTACTTCGGCGACATCCCGGCCAGTGCCACGGTGCCGAAACTGCCGACCAACATCGCGCCGCGCACCGAGTCCACGCGCGAGACGATGACCGACCGCGTCGCGCAGCCGCGCATCTACCGCGCCTGGAACGTGCCCGAATTCGGCAACGCCCAGCTCGACCACCTGCAACTGGTGGCGCAGATCCTCGGCGGCAGCAAGTCCTCGCGCCTGGACCGCCGCCTCGTGCACCAGGACAAGCTGGTCGACAGCGTCAGCGCGTTCGCGATGGGCTCGGAGCTCGGGTCGGGCTTTGCGATCATCGCCAACGTGCGCAACGGCGTCGACGTGAAGAAGGTCGAAGCGGTGCTGGCCGAGGAAGTGAAGAAGTTCGTTGCCGACGGTCCCACGCAGGCCGAACTCGACCAGGCCCGCATCGTGTTCGAGGCCGGTTTCGTGCGCGGCGTCGAGCGCATCGGCGGCTTCGGCGGCAAGGCCGACGTGCTGGCCGAATGCGCGGTCTTCATGGACGATCCGGGCTGCTTCCGCGACAGCCTCGCCACGCTCGACAAGGCCACCACGGCCGATCTCAAGGCCGCCGCGGCGAAGTGGCTGGCGCAGGGCGACCACACCCTCGTCGTGGAACCGGGCGACACCTCGGCCGCGTCCGCGCCGGAACCCGAACGCGTCGCCACCGAAAGCGATAAGGCACAGCCCGAGAAGGTGCTGCTGCCGGATCCGAACTTCACCGTGGTTGCCTCGAAGGTCGATCGCAGCAAGGGCGTGCCGGAGACCAAGTCGTTCCCCGACCTGCGCTTCCCGGCGCTGCAGCGCGCGACACTCTCCAACGGCATCGACGTGATCCTGGCCGAGCGGCACGAGATCCCCGTGGTGCAGCTTTCGATGGAGTTCGACGCCGGCTACACCGCCGACCTCGGCCGCAAGCTCGGCACCGCCAGCTTCACGATGGGCATGCTCGACGAAGGCGCGGCCGGTCTCGACGCGCTCGCGCTCGCCGACCGCACCCAGAGCCTCGGTGCGGTGATCGGCGCCGGTGCCTCGCTCGACGGCAGCAACGTATACGTCTCTGCACTCAAGCCGCAACTCGATCCGTCGCTGTCGCTGTTCGCCGACGTGATCCGCAAGCCGGACTTCGCCGACAAGGAAATCGACCGCGTGCGCCAGACCTGGCTGGCCGGCATCGCGCAGGAAAAGACGCGCCCCAACGGCGTGGCCAACCGCGTGCTGCCGCCGCTGCTGTACGGCAAGGGCCATCCCTACGCGATTCCCTTCAGCGGCAGCGGCGACGAGGCCTCGATCAAGGCGCTCGAGCGCGACGACCTCGTCGCCTTCCACCGTGACTTCATCCGTCCGGACAACGCCACGCTGATCGTCGTCGGCGACACCACGCTCAAAGAGATCGTGCCGCTGCTGGAAAAACATTTCGCCGACTGGAAGGCGCCGGAGAAGAAACTGCCCGTCATCGAGGTGGCGAAAGTCGAGCTGCAGCCCAAGCCGCGCGTGTTCCTCATCGATCAGCCCGGCGCGGTGCAGGCCAATATCCTCGTCGGCCAGGTAGTGAACCCGACCGGCGATCCGAAGGCGCTCGACTTCGACATCGCCAACGGCGTGCTCGGTGGCGAGTTCTCCTCGCGCCTCAACATGAAACTGCGCGAGGAAAAGCAGTGGGCGTACGGCGCCTACAGCTACGCCATCGGCGCCAAGGGCCAGCGCCCGTGGATCGCGTCGGCGGCAGTGCAGATCGACAGGACCGCCGATTCGATCCGCGAGCTGCAGACCGACATCGCGCAGTTCGCGAGCAACGCGCAGGCCGCGAGCGACGACGAGATTGCGAAGATCAAGCGCACCAACGTGCTCAGCCTGCCCGGCTCCTACGAAACCGCCGGCGCGGTGATGGGTGCGATCGGCGGCATCGTGCGCTACGGCCGTCCCGACAACTACGTCGAAACGCTCAAGGAACGCACCGAAGCGGTGAGCGCCGAGGCCGTGCACGCGGCGGCCGGCCTGCTCAAGCCCGATGCGCTGACCTGGGTGGTGGTCGGCGACCTGTCGAAGATCGAACAGCCGGTGCGCGATCTGAAGCTGGGCGAGGTCAGCGTGCTCGACGCCGACGGCAAGCCGCTGCGCTGATCGTCCGCGGGTACGTCGCAGCGTCGCGACGTGCCCGCAAACGTTCATCCCGCAGCCATCCAGCGCGCGACCGCGGGTGACATACTGCCGCGGCTCATCCACGGGACCGTGTCCATGTCGCGCTACGCCCTGCTTGCCGCTTCGCTCGCTCTCTCGCTCGGTGCCTGCACCTGGGTCAAGATGGATCCCGACGGCGCGACCGTGCGCGTCGCGCGTGCCGGCGACAGCCTCGCCGGCTGCACCCGAAAAGGCGAGGTCGCGGTGAGCGTGCGCGACCGCGTCGGCTTCTACGAGCGCAACGACCTCAAGGTGCGCGACGAACTCGAAACGATGGCACGCAACGAGGCATCGAGCCTCGCCGCCGACACGGTGCAGCCGCTGAACCAACCGAGCGCCGGCGAGCAGCGGTTCGCGGCCTACGCCTGCGGCAGCGGTTACCGACCGCGCACCGCGGACCAGCCGGCGGATGCGCCGCCGCGCCAGGACGAGGCCGAGACCTTCCCGATCCGCGAGAACGATGCAGCGATGCCGAAGTGAGGGCGTCGCTCGATCATTCGCAGTCGAGAACGCCCCCGCTGTAGCGCGGAACCGTCACACGACGCGGGCCGACGCTGCCGCCGGCGTACGACGAATCATCCGGGTACCAATGGATCGTTTCGACGCCTTCGGCGTCGCAGCCCTCCAGTCGAAGTGTGCCCCACGCGCGCATTTCCAGGTCGGCGGCGGTGTATCCGCCATCGAAGTATCCACCCGACACAGGACGCGTCAACGCAACCTCGTCGCTGTCGCCATCGGCGAGGCCGAACAGCCATGTCGGCTGTCCGTTGGGCGTCCAGGTAAACCACACCACCAGCGTGCCGGTCGCATTCTCCGTGCCAAACGGATTGAGCAGCCAGCCGCCAGCGGCTTGTCGCGGATCGATATAGGTGCCTCGCCGGGAAAAATCGTACCGTGGAAGCGTTACCGGGCCCGTTCGGTCGACCACGCCAGTGCCTGCCGGCAGCAGATGCTGCAGTGCCAGGGTACCTTCCCCATACGCTGACGGTCCGCGGTAGTGCAATGTTGCAGCCTCGGACCCCAGGTGCAGTGTGACCTCGCCCCAATGGGTGATCTGCAGATCCTGGGCGGCGAGAGGGACGCCGAAGCGACCTCCATGCACTGCGTGCATCGAATCGATGACGATGCTGCGTTCGTAGACCCGTCCGATCCCGTGCAGCCAACGCGGACCGGGCTGCGGATCGCTGCGCGGAGCCCAGGTATACCAGGAAACCGAAACACGTTGCTCGCCCGCGTGCCAGTCTCCGACGTGGTCGTCCAGTTCCTCGATGATCAGCCCTTGCGCCGGCCGTGACGGATCCCACCACAGGCCGCCGAGGCTTTCGACATGGCTCGGGAATGCATCCGAGAACGCACGCCGCAGAATTGCCGTATCCCCGGCGCCGTCGAGCGCCTCAGCCGTGGCGATCGGATCGAAGCGGCACAGCGACGCCGCATCGCGCTCGCAGTGGGCCTGCAACGTCGACAGTTGAGGCGTGGCGCCGCCCTCCGCACGCAGCCATTCACGCATGGTTCGCCAGGCAGCTTCGATTTCTCCGGGACTGAAGCCGCAATGGCTCGGCCGGGCCTCGGACACCACGCCGATGACGTGGTCGGCGTATTCCAGTCGGGACCGTAGCGCATGTAGTTCCCGTGCAGGTACCAGGCTGTCGCCGCTGGTGTGAACGGAAACGATTTTTGCCGTTGCGGTGCCGTCCAGGGAGGTTGCGCGATGCAGGCTCGTTCGCGCGGATTCATCGCGTGAAACGCGCCGCACGCGACTGTCGAAACCATAGGGAAGGTCAGCGGACCAGTTGCGGCCATACATCACGTCGAGCAAGCCAAGCCCACGCACCTGGGCTCGGTTGTAGAACGGATTGGCGCCATCGAGCTTGTCCGGCGAGCGAAGCAGATCCGAGAGGCCGTAATACGCCAGCGCAAGATGTAAGGTCAGCGCCTCGTCGTTGGGCGAGCCGGCAACCGCACGTAGCGCCTGGACACGTGCCTGGGATTCGGGCGTTCGACCGCGAGGCGGGCGGTCGAGCGCAAGACACGCTCGGATGGCTCCCTCCTCGCGCATTCTTTGCGCGAGATCGAAACCGAAAGGTCGAGCGATCTGCAGGGTGTCGGGATTGCTGACCCAGGGCAATGGTGCCGACCCTTCCGGAAACGTGCCGCCCGCAACTCCGGCACAGAGCGTGTCGTACGCCATGCGCAGATCGAAGGCACGATCCCACAAGCTCATGCCATCGACCGCCGGACACAGGGCCACGACGCCGACGATCATGTCCCGTACCCGCACATCTTCGGCGAGCTTCAGCGCGATCAGTCCGCCCATCGACGCACCGTGGGTCACCACCGGCCCAGGCACGCCGTATAAGGTACGGAACGTATCGAGCAACAGAAGATTGTCGTCGATCGCATCGAACAGGGCCCAGCCATGCTGGCGATAGCCGCTTGCGGCGATCGCGAATCCGTCCTCCAGCATTCGGGCAGCGGACAATCCCAGATCGGGTTCGGCCACCGGATCAAGAACGAACCCATGTTGCACCAGCACGAGTCCGTCGCCCGCCTGCCAGTCGTCCGGTACGGCAATAATCCAGGGCGTGCCGTTTGCATCGACGCCCCGCGTGATCGCCGCGACGGCAGATCCTGACACCGAGAGCGCGGCGACGATGACTGCGAGCCGCAGAAGGACGCCCAGGGCGTGCCGCGGACAATGAAAGTAAGTACACATGGGCGATGCGTACGCGGCGTCGGATGCTCGCGGCGCATGACGCCGTCGCCGGCCCGCATCCGTTCATCATCGCTGCGGCACGCTTGCGCGATGCCGCGTCCCGACGACCTCATCCAGCTCAAGCCCGATGGCCTCGCCTGCCCGCGCGGCGGCTTCTTCATCGATCCCTGGAAACCAGTCGACACGGCCATCATCACGCACGCCCACGGCGACCACGCGCGCACCGGCAGCGGCCTCTACCACTGCGTCGACAGCTGCGCGCCGTTGCTGCGCTGGCGGCTGGGCGAGGACGTGAACCTCGTGCCGCATGCCTACGGCGAGCGCTTCGAACTCGGCGGCATGCAGGTTTCGCTGCACCCGGCCGGGCACATCCTCGGCTCCGCGCAGGTGCGCATCGACGACGGCCGCGAGGTCTGGGTCGCGTCGGGCGACTACAAGCGCAATCCGGATCCGACCTGCGTGCCGTTCGAGGTCGTGCCCTGCGACGTCTTCATCACCGAGGCCACGTTCGCCTTCCCGATCTACCGCTGGTGCCCGACGCCGCAGATCGCGAAGCAGGTGTGGGAGTGGTGGCAGCACTGCATCGGACTCGGCGACACCGCCGTGCTGTACTGCTACGCGCTCGGCAAGGCGCAGCGCCTGCTGGCCGAACTGCTGGCCTACACCGACAAACGCGTGCTGCTGCACGGCGCGATGACGCGTGCGGTCGACATCTACCGCGAAGCCGGCGTGGCCATGGTGCCGACCGACACCGTCAGCGAGCAGGGCAAGGCCGCGGATTTCGCCGGCGAACTGATCCTCGCGCCGCCGTCCGCCGCCGGTTCGCCGTGGATGCGCAGATTCAGGAATGCGCAGACCGGCTTCGCCTCGGGCTGGATGCAGGTGCGCGGCAATCGCCGCCGGCGCGGCTACGACCGCGGCTTCGTGCTGTCCGACCACGCCGACTGGCCGGACCTGCTGCGCACCATCGAGGACACGGGTGCGAAGCGCATTCTCGCCACGCACGGCAACACCGAGGCCATCGTGCAGCTGCTGCGCGAACGCGGCGTCGATGCCGAACCGCTGCGCACCGCGTACGGCGACGAGAACTGACGCCGTGCAGCGCTTCGCCGACCTCTACGACCGCCTCGACCGCAGCACCGCCACGCTCGACAAGCGCGCCGCGCTGATCGACTACTTCAAGGCCGCGCCGCCGGACGACGCGGTGTGGGCATTGTATTTCCTCGTCGGGCGCAAGCTCGCGAAGATCGTGTCGAGCGGCGAGCTGCGCGCCTGGATCGTCGAGACCTCCGGCCTGCCGCTGTGGCTGGTCGAGGACTCGTACGCACACGTCGGGGATCTCGCCGAAACATTGACACTGCTGGTTCCCGATCCGAACCCCGACGCGGTCGACGAACGCCCGCTGCGTGCCTGGGTCGAGGACTACCTGATCCCGCTGCGCAACGCGCCCGTCGAGGAACGCGCCGCCGCGATCAAGCACGCGTGGCAGTTGCTGCCGCAGACCGAGCGCCTGCTGTTCAACAAGCTGCTGACCGGCGCGCTGCGTGTCGGCGTGTCGCAGCGCCTCGTGCAGCAGGCGCTGGCGCAGTCCACCGGCATCGACATCGCCGTGCTCGCGCAACGCATGATGGGCGAGTGGCCCGCGACCACCGACTTCCTCGCCGGCCTGCTGTCGCCCGAAACCACGCTCGCCGATCGCCAGCAACCGTATCCGTTCTTCCTCGCCTCGCCACTGGAGCAGCCGGCCGAATCGCTCGGCGACCTGCGCGACTGGCTGCTGGAATGGAAATGGGACGGCATCCGCCTGCAGCTGATCCGGCGCGACGGCACGGTGGCGCTGTGGTCGCGCGGCGAGGAACGGCTCGACGGCCGCTTCCCGGAAATCGAAGCCGCGGCCGCGCAGCTGCCCGACGGCTGCGTCATCGACGGCGAGCTGCTGGCGTGGGAGAACGGCGCCGTGCTGCCGTTCGCGCGCCTGCAGCGCCGCATCGGCCGGCTGAAACCCGGCGCGAAGATGCTGGCCGAGCATCCGGTGGCGGTGCAGGCCTACGACCTGCTCGAACGCGACGGCGTCGACCTGCGCATGCAGCCACTCGCCACGCGCCGCGCCATGCTCGCGCACCTGCTCGGCCAGCTCGGCGATCCGACCATCGCGATCTCGCCCGAAGTGCACGCCGACAGCTGGACCGACGCCGCCACGCAGCGCGACGCCGCGCGCGAACGCGGCGTCGAGGGCCTGATGCTGAAATGGCGCGATTCCACCTACCAGGTCGGCCGCCGCCGCGGCGACTGGTGGAAGTGGAAGATCGATCCGCTCACCATCGACGCGGTGCTGATCTACGCGCAATCCGGCTCCGGTCGCCGCGCCACGCTGTACACCGACTACACCTTCGCGCTGTGGGACGGCGACAAGCTGGTGCCCGTTGCCAAGGCCTACAGCGGCCTCGACGACAAGGAAATCCTCAAGCTCGACCGCTGGATCCGCGCCAACACGCTGGAACGCTTCGGACCGGTGCGTTCGGTGAAGGCCGAGCATGTGTTCGAACTCGGCTTCGAAGGCGTGAACCTGTCGACGCGGCACAAGTCCGGCGTGGCGGTGCGCTTTCCGCGCATCCTGCGCTGGCGCGACGACAAGCGCTGCGAGGATGCGGACAGGCTCGAAACGCTGAAGCGCCTCGCCTCGTGAGCGTACGCCAGACGCCCGCGATGGCGCGTCGCCGCGCGGCGAAGGCGGCGGCGAACTCCGCGCCTGCCGCGCCGGCCGTCGTCCATGTCGAACCGGAAAGCGCGGAAGGCCGCACGCGGCGCGAACGCCTCAACAACTGGTTCAAGTCGCGCGGCTGGAAGGTGCAGCCGTTCCAGCGCGAAGTCTGGGCCGCATGGGCGGCGGGCAAGAGCGGCCTGCTGCACGCACCCACCGGCAGCGGCAAGACGCTGGCGGTGTGGGGCGCGGCCCTGCTCGCCGCGACGCTGCCGAAGAAGAAACCGGCAAAGGACGCGCCGCGGCTGAAGATCCTGTGGATCACGCCGCTGCGCGCCCTCGCCGCCGACACCGAGCAGAACCTGCGCGCGCCGCTCGACGCCCTCGGCCTGCAGTGGACCATCGGCACGCGCACCGGCGATTCCGGCACGAAGCAGCGCGACCTCGCGCGCAAGGGCCTCGTCGACGCACTCATCACCACGCCCGAAAGCCTCGCGCTGCTGCTGACCTACGCCGACACGCAGCCGGTGCTCGCCGGGCTCGAAGGCATCGTCGTCGACGAGTGGCACGAACTGCTCGGCAACAAGCGCGGCGTGCTGCTCGAACTGTGCCTCGCACGCGTGAAGAAGATCGCGCCGAAGCTGCGCATCTGGGGCATCTCGGCCACGCTCGGCAACCTCGACGAAGCACGCGACGCGCTGATTCCGGACGGCAGCGATGCGGTGCTGGTACGCGGCACCTCGCCGCAGAAGCTCGCGCTCGAAACGCTGGTGCCCGACAACGTGGTGCGCTTCCCGTGGGCCGGGCACCTCGGCATGAAGCAGCTGCCCGCCGTGCTCGCGCGCATCTACGCGGCGAACTCGACGCTGCTGTTCACCAACGTGCGCTCGGCGGCCGAACTGTGGCACCAGGCGCTGTCGTCGGTGTGGCTGGAGGATCCGTCGACGCTCGCGCTGCACCACGGCTCGCTCGATCGCGGCCTGCGGCGCGAGGTCGAGGACGGCCTGCGCGCGGGCAGACTGCGCTGCGTCATCGCTACCTCGTCGCTCGATCTCGGCGTCGACTTCGCCGCGGTCGACCAGGTGATCCAGCTCGGCAGCCCGAAAAGCATCGCGCGCCTGCTGCAGCGTGCGGGGCGTTCCGGCCATCGTCCCGGCGAACGCAGCCGCCTGATCAACGTGCCGACTCACGCGCTGGAGCTGATCGAATTCGCCGCCGCGCGCGATGCGCTGAACGCCGGCCGCATCGAAGCGCGGCATCCGCTGCGCCTGAGCCTCGACGTGCTCGCGCAGCATCTCGTCACGCTCGCACTCGGCGGCGGCTTCGAGGCCGACGACGCACTCGCCGAAATCCGCACCACGCACGCCTTCCGCGACATCACGCCGCTGCAGTGGCAGGCCGTGCTCGACTTCATCGTGCGCGGCGGCGAGGCGCTGCAGCACTACCCGGACTACCGCCGCGTCGAGATCGCCGACGACGGCCGCTACTTGCTCGCCGACCGCCGCGTCGCGCTGCGCCATCGCCTCTCGGTCGGCACCATCGCCAGCGACGGCTCGCTGCGCGTCAAGTACATGAAGGGCGGCGACCTTGGCTCGATCGAGGAGCAGTTCGTCGGCCGCATGAAACCCGGCGACCGGTTCCTCTTCGCCGGCCGCGCGCTGGAACTGGTCACGCTGAAGGACATGACGGCCTACGTGCGCATCGCGAAAGGCAAGGGCGACGCCATCGTGCCGCGCTGGCAGGGCAGCCGCATGCCGCTGTCGACCGAGCTCGCGCACGGCGTGCAGGCGCTGATCGCGGGCGAGCACGATGCTGCCGACGATCTCGCGGCCGTGCTGCCGCTGCTCGACCTGCAGGCGCGCATCTCGCATCGTCCGGCGCGTGACGAGTTCCTGGTCGAGGTGGTGAAGCGGCGCGACGGGCAGCACGTCTTCCTGTATCCGTTCGCCGGGCGGCAGGTGCACGAAGGCCTCGCCGCGATGCTCGCCGCGCGCCTCGGCAAGGCCACGGCCAACAGTTTCAGTTTCGCGATCAACGATTACGGGCTGGTGCTGTCGCCGGCCAAGCGCATCGTCGTCGACGAACCGCTGCTGCGCTCGATCCTCTCGGCCGACGACCTCGTCGACGGCATCCGCGCCGGCCTCAACCTGAGCGAACTCGCGCGCCGCCGTTTCCGCGACATCGCGCGCGTGGCCGGCCTGCTGCCGCCGTCGCTGCCCGGCCGCACGCCGCGCAGCATGCGCCAGCTGCAGGCCTCCAGCGGCTTGCTCTTCGACGTGCTGACCCAACATGACCCGGGTCACCTCCTGCTCGACCAGGCTTTCCGCGAAGTGCTCGACGCCGAACTCGACATCGTCCACCTGCGCACCACGCTCGACGCGATCGCGTCGCGCAGGCTCGTGCTGCTGCAGCCGGACACGTTGAGCCCGCTGTCGTTCCCGCTGTGGGCCGAGGGCTTCCGCGGCGCGCTCAGCACGGAAGACTGGCGCACGCGCGTCGAACGCGCCGCGGCCGAACTCGAGGCGAAGTACGGATGAGTGCGGTGGCGGCGTCGGAGCCGTGGTGCGAGTTCGAACTGGCCGGCGAAACGGTGCGGCTGCACGCCGAGCGTGCGCTGTTCTGGCCGCGCGAGCGCGTGCTCGCCATCGCCGACCTGCATCTGGGCAAGGGCCAGGTGTTTCGCGAGGCCGGCATCGCGCTGCCGCGCGGCGGCACCGCCGGCGACCTGGCGCGGCTGGATGCGCTGATCGCAGCGTTCGATCCCGCGCAGGTGCTGATCCTCGGCGACATGTTGCATGGCCCGCTGCCGGCCGACGCACCATGGGTGCGCGAGTGGGCGGCGTGGCGGATGCGGCATGCGGCGCGCGGGATCGTGCTGGTGGCCGGCAACCATGATCGTGCGGTCGACGGCAGGCGGCTGGGGCTGGATGCCGTGGTGCGGCACCTCGAGGCCGGCCCGTTCCGCTTCGAGCACGATGCGCGTCCGGTCACCGGTCGCTATGTGCTGGGTGGCCACGTGCATCCGGTGATCCGGCTGCACCGCACCGGGCTCAAGGCGCAGTTTCCGGTGCTGTGGGCGTGCGCGGGGCATGCGGTGCTGCCGGCGTTCTCGCGCTTCACGGGCGGGTACCGGATCCAGCCGGCGCGCGAGGATCGGCTGTGGCTGTGCGCGCCCGACGCGGTGGTGAAGATCCCGGCGGCGGCGCTGGTCGACGATTAATCTCGAATCGGTGATGGCTCCGTTGCGGCAACGCTGGCACCCGGCCCGCACCTGTCCGCCTCCGAACCCATTGCCCCCCACCCCGTCCGCCCCCATTTCTCGGGGTCCGGTTCGGTTGCACCCCCCGGCGTAACCTTGTAGCGTTCACCGGCTTTTCCCCGACAATTCCCGCCCCGGCAGGTCCCATGCTGTTCCAGAACGTCTCCATCGCCAGCATCGCGCACATCGATGCGCCACGCCCGCTCAGCTCGGCGGACATCAATACGCGCCTGAAGCCGACGATGGAGCGCCTCGGAATCCGGACCGACGTGCTGCAGGACATCGCCGGCATCTATTCGCGCCGGATGTGGGAGGACGGCACGCAGTCGTCCGACGCCGCCACCATGGCCGCCGAAAAGGCCCTGGCGCAGCTCGACATCTCGCGCGACCAGATCGGCCTGCTGGTGAACACTTCGGTCAGCCGCGACTTTCTCGAACCCAGCACGGCCAGCATCGTCAGCGGCAACCTGGGCCTGGGCGAGAACTGCCAGAACTTCGATGTGGCCAATGCCTGCCTCGCCTTCCTCAACGGCATGGACATCGCCAGCCGCATGCTGGAGCGCGGCGAAATCGACTACGCGCTGGTGGTCGACGGCGAAACGGCCAACCTCGTGTACGAGAAGACGCTGGAACGCATGACCGCGCCGGACGTCACCGAAGAGCAGTTCCGCAACGAACTGGCCTCGCTGACGCTGGGCTGCGGGGCCGCCGCGATGGTGATGTCGCGCGCCGAACTGACCCCGGACGCGCCGCGCTACAAGGGCGGCGTCACCCGTGCCGCCACGCAGTGGAACACCCTGTGCCGCGGCAACCTCGACCGCATGGTCACCGACACCCGCATGCTGCTGATCGAAGGCCTGAAACTCGCGCAGAAGACGTTCATCGCGGCCAAGCAGGCGCTGGGCTGGGCGGTGGAGGAACTCGACGAGTTCGTCATCCACCAGGTCAGCCGCGTCCACACCGAGGCCTTCATCAAGGCCTTCGGCATCGACCCGAAGAAAGTCCTCACGATCTTCCACGAACACGGCAACATCGGGCCGGCATCGGTGCCGATCGTGCTGTCGAAGCTCAAGGAAATGGGGCGCCTGAAGAAGGGCAACCGGGTCGCCTTGCTCGGAATCGGCTCCGGGCTCAATTGCTCGATGGCGGAAGTGGTCTGGTAGGGATTGCGCTCCGAACCGAGGCGCGGGAACGCCGTCAGTCGGCGGGCGCGCATGGCGCTGCGCGCGTCGACCATTCGTGGTGCGGTGGATGCGCTCTCGGAGACGGGCATCGGCAATGAGTTCAACGGCGAGCGTCGGCGCCGGGTGTTTGCCTGCAAGACCTGTCCGGAGATCCTGAGCGAGGGTGCGCAGCCTCTGTAGCGCTGCGTTGCCGCGACAGGACGGACGTGGGAGCCGCGCATGCCGACCTGAGGCCGACGCGCGCCAGCGATCGCAGCGTGCCGGGCGTCGATGCCCGGTCAGGTTCCGAAACTGTCGGAAAACAGGTGATCGGGATCGGGAACCACGGTGCCGCACGGCAGCATCGTCCCAAGCGGATCGGTCAGGGTGCCGAACCACAGCACCGCGAAATGCTGCGATACCCCGACGCCCATAGCGCGCCACGTCTGGCCCGCCCATCCGCCCTGGTTGAGGATCACCTGGTTGTGGCCAGGGCTGTTCTTCCACATCTGCAGTGCCGCCGCAGCCGTGATCGTGCCGCTGGTCCACGCCGCGTTCTCGTAGCCGTTCGAGTTGTAGGCGTTGTCGGTGACCTGGCGCGGCTTGTTCCACATCTGCGCCGCCTGCGCGTGGTCTGCGGTGTAGCACATCGGTTGCCAGATCGACGGACGCGCATTCGACCAGCTGTGCAGATTGCAGGCGCCGCCGGTCCACGGGTTGTTGGTCTCCAGATCCCACACATGCCACTGGCCCACGCTCGACAGCGAAAACGACGTCGCCACCGCCGGCAATCCGTTCTGCTGACGGTACTGGTTGACCTGAGCCAGGAGGCTGGCCTCCTCGGGGTTGAGACAGTCGGCGGTGTTGGCAAATTGCGCCGCGGCGATCTGGGGAAAGCCCAGGACGAGCAGCGCGGCGGCGATGGTGCGATGCATGGCGGGGCCGGCGGAACTGGGTGGGCCAGCGTACCCCCGCCGCCGCGACCGCAGCTGACGCCTGCCCCAACGCGGGCCGGCCTGCCGACGAACGGACGACATTCGTGGCGCGACCGGGCCGCGGTTGGACGGCACCGGTATCATGCAAGGGCTTCTGTCCCGCGCGAGCCACGATGACGTTTCCCGAGTACCCGTTTTCTCCCCGCCGTTTCGCGGTGCGTCCCGGCATTTCGATGAGTTATCTCGACGAGGGCCCGCGCGATGGCGAGGTCGTCTTGATGCTGCACGGCAATCCGTCGTGGAGTTACTACTGGCGCAAGCTCGTGTCGGGATTGTCGGATCGCTACCGCTGCATCGTGCCGGACCATGTCGGCATGGGGCTGTCGGACAAGCCGGACGATGCGGCGTACGACTACACGCTGCAGTCGCGCGTGGACGATGTGGCGGCCTTGCTGGAACACCTCGGCATCCGCGGCGACGTGACCCTTGCCGTGCACGACTGGGGCGGCATGATCGGTTTCGGTTGGGCGCTGCGCGATCCGTCGCGGGTGAAGCGTCTCGTGATCACGAACACCGCCGCGTTTCCGCTGCCGAAGGAGAAGGCACTGCCGTGGCAGCTCAAGCTCGGACGCGATTCGAAGCTCGGGGCCTTGCTGATCCGTGGCTTCAACGCGTTTTCGGGCGCAGCGTCCTATGTCGGCGTGGAGACGAAGATGCCGGCGGACGTGCGCCGCGCCTATGTGGCGCCGTACGACACCTGGGCCAATCGCATCGCCACGTTGCGCTTCGTGCAGGACATTCCGCTGGAACCGGGCGACAAGGCCTGGGCGCTGGTCGAGGAATCCGCGCGGCGGTTGCACGAGTACGCGGATCGCCCCGCGCTGCTGCTGTGGGGTCTGCGCGATTTCGTGTTCGACCACCATTTCCTGCGCGGCTTCCAGAAGGCTCTGCCGAACGCGGAGACGCTGTCGTTCGATGATGCCGGGCATTACGTGCTGGAGGACAAGGCGGCGGTGCTGGTGCCGAAGATCCGGGCGTTTCTGGACACCAATTCCGGCTAGGGCAAGCCATAACTTGCTTTCGTGCAAGGCAAGCCATTGCTTGCTATTGATAAAAGCAAGCGATACATTGCATTCGCAAGAAGCAAGCTTTCGCTTGCGCGCGGAGGCGACATGTCGGACATTCCGTTGCAGCTTTCCAGCCAGCTTGGGCCGATCCTGAGGGCAGTGCGCAAGTCGCGTGGCCTGACGCAACAGGACCTTGCCCGGCAGCTCGGTGTCACTCGGCAGGCAATCAGTCTTCTCGAACAGCGCCCGGAAGCCGCGACGCTGGAACGGCTTATGCGCGTGTTCGCGCTCTTGCAGGTGGACGTGCTGCTCAGGCCTCGCGATGTCGATGCCGCGCCAGCGGCCGACTGGTAATCGCCATGCCCGCACTCGATCTGTGGATGAACGGCGAACACGTGGCCGAGTGGGCGCGCGACCGTCGCGGCGTCGATGTGCTGCGCTACCGTCCCGAATGGCTCGCGTCCGTACACGTGCGTGCCATCTCGCTGTCGCTGCCGTTGCTGCCGGACGGCGGCGAGCATCGCGGGGATGTCGTCGACGCCTTCTTCGAAAACCTGCTGCCGGACAGCGAACCGATCCGGCGCCGCATGCGCCAACGCTTCCGCACCGCGACGACCGCCGCGTTCGACCTGCTCGCCGAGATCGGCCGCGACTGCACCGGCGCCATCCAGTTGATGCCGCACGGCGAGCGTCCGCCGCCGGTGCAGCACATCACGGCAGAGCCTCTGGACGACGCCGGCATCGCCGCCGTGCTGCGCGGCCTCGGCGCCGCGCCGCTGCCGGGACAGGGGGGAAGCGACGACGCGTTCCGCATTTCCATCGCAGGCGCGCAGGAAAAAACCGCCCTGTTGCGCTACCACGGCCGCTGGTGCCGGCCGCACGGCACCACGCCCACCACCCACATCTTCAAGCTGCCGCTCGGCCTCGTCGGCAACATGCGTGCGGACATGTCGGCGTCGGTCGAGAATGAATGGCTGTGCGGCGAACTGCTGCGCGCCTTCGGCCTGCCGGTGGCGCGCGCAGAAATCGCGCGCTTCGAGGATCAGAAGGCACTGATCGTCGAACGCTTCGACCGGCAGCTGTCGCCCGACGGACGCTGGTGGATGCGCCTGCCGCAGGAAGACCTCTGCCAGGCCCTCGGCCTGCCGCCGACACGCAAATACGAAAGCGACGGTGGCCCCGGCATGCGACGCATCCTGGAACTGCTGCGGCAGTCGGCGCAGCCGGAGGATCGCGCCACCTTCCTGCGCACCCAGATCGCGTTCTGGCTGCTTGCCGCCACCGACGGCCACGCGAAGAACTTCAGCCTGCACCTCGAACGCGGCGGTCGCTTCCGCCTCACGCCGCTGTACGACGTGTTGTCGGTGTACCCGATCCTCGGGCGCAGCGCCGGCGCACTCGATCCGCATGACGCGAAACTCGCGATGGCCGTGGTCGGCAAGAACCGGCACTATCGCCTGCTCGACATCCGCCGTTCGCACTGGAATGCGATGGCGCGCGCCTGCGGATTTGCCGAGGGCGCCGACGCGTGGATCGACGCCCTGGTGCAGCGCGTTCCGCAAGCGCTGCACGAGGTGTCTGCGCTGCTGCCGGACGGATTTCCCGCGCGGGTGCGGGAGAGCGTGTTCGCGGGCATCGAGGCGGCGGCAAAACGCATCGCCGCGATGCCGTCCTGAAGCCTAGTTCGCCTTCGATGCAGCCAGGTAGTCCACCGCCACGGCATGCAGCGCGCGCGTGCCGATCTTCAGCGCTTCCTCGTCGAGGAAGAATTCCGGCGAGTGGTTGCTCGGCGCGGTGACCGGGTCGGTGCCGCGTGGCGTGGCGCCGACGAAGAAGAACATCGACGGCACCTCCAGTGCGTAGTACGAAAAATCCTCGGCCCCCATCGTGAGGCCGGGATCGAGCACGTTGTCGGCGCCGACGATGCGTTCGAGCGAGGGGCGCATCTTCGCGGTGAGCGCGGGATCGTTGCGCGTGACCGGGTTGCCTTCGTCGGCGGGGATGCGGTTCTGCACCGTGGCGCCGTGCGCGGCGGCGGTGTGGTCGGCGATGCGCGTCAGGCGCGAGAACACGTCCTTGCGCATGTCTTCGTCGAAGGTGCGGATGGTGCCGACCAGTTCGACCGAGTCCGGGATGATGTTGTAGCGGATGCCGCCCTTGATCGCGCCGAAGGTGACGACCACCGGCTGCTTGGAGATGTTCATCTCGCGGCTGACGATCTGCTGCGCGCCGCCGATCAACTCCGCTGCCACGGCGATCGGATCGACACCGCCCCACGGCCGCGAGCCGTGCGTCTGGCGGCCGTTCACCACGATCTCGAAGCGATCGCTCGCTGCCATCAGCGGACCTTCGCGTACGCCGATGGTGCCGACATTCAAGGTGCTGAATACGTGCAGGCCGAACACGGCCTCGGGTGTGAAGTCGCGGAACACGCCTTCCTCGAGCATCAACGACGCGCCACCCTGTTCGCCCTCGGGCGGGCCTTCCTCGGCCGGCTGGAACAGGAACAGCACCTCGCCGGCGAGCGCGTCTTTCTGCGCGACCAGCGCTTCGGCCACGCCCATCAGGATGGCAGTGTGCGCGTCGTGACCGCAGGCGTGCATCACGCCGACGGTTTCGCCGCGGTACTGCGCGGTGGCTTTCGAGGCGAACGGCAGGTCGACACGTTCGGTGACCGGCAGCGCGTCCATGTCGGCGCGCAGCGCGATGCGCGGGCCCGGCTTGCCGCCACGCAGCACGGCGGTGACGCCGGTGTGGGCGATGCCGGTCTTCGGTTCGAGTCCAAGGGATTTCAAGTGCGCGGCGACGACGCCGGCCGTGCGCGTTTCGCGGTTGCCGAGTTCGGGA
Source organism: Chiayiivirga flava (assembly GCF_014202825.1). Classification (GTDB taxonomy): domain Bacteria; phylum Pseudomonadota; class Gammaproteobacteria; order Xanthomonadales; family Xanthomonadaceae; genus Chiayiivirga; species Chiayiivirga flava. The sequence continues at coordinate 446,859 of NZ_JACHHP010000002.1, forward strand.
TGCTGGTGCAGGTCGCGGCGCCAGTCCTGGATCTTCGTGTCGAGCGCCGCGTCGATCTCGGCGGCGGCCACCGGCATGGCGGCGGCGAGCAGGAGCAGGGCAACGGTCAGGCGCATGGCGATCGATCCGGCAGGTCGGGAGCCGTCGATGCTAATGCAGAACCACCGGGCGGCGCTGTTGCGCAAGCCACGCCGCCAGCACCGCAAGCAGCGCGGCCACGACGCTCCACGCCAGGTAACGGAACTCCGCCGAACCCGCGATCGCCAGCAGCGGCAGCGCGTTGCCGAAGGCCGACGCCGACAGCGCGAACACGGGCGCGCGCACCGCGCGGCGCGAGGCACGCAGCGCACCCGCGATGGCGAACGATGCCAGCGCGAGATACAGCGCACCGGCGAACAGCGGCGTGGTCCACAGCCTCCGCGCGGCCCGCGCGCCGAGGTCGTCCGGCGGCAGCGGTGCCAGTCGGGGTTGGGTATCGATGTCGACAAGACGCTCGGGCACGTAGACCAGCTGGTACGGCAATGCTGCGTCGTAACCGAGCAGCAGATGCCACGCGAGCGCCGTGCGGTGCGCGAGGTAGTCGCGCGGATGCCGGCGCACCGCGTTCCACCACGCCTCGCGCAGCGCTGCGCGCTGCGCGTCGGTGTACGGCACGAACAGGCTCAGCAGCAGCTTGCCCGAGCCGAAGATCGGCGGATTGGCGTAGGGCAGATAGCCGGCGCGCAACTCGTCCACGGTCAGATCGGGCATGACGAGACTGGCAGGCATCAGCATGCGGTCCTGTGCCACGGAGATCGCGCCGATGTCCCACAGCGCCACCACCGTCCACGCATCGCCGCGCGCCGCGCCGCTCAGGCGTGCGATGGTGGCGGGCGTGGCCACGAGCACCAGCGAGAGCAGCACCACGGCGCCGACGCGCCAGCGCACGCGGGCCGCGGCATTCGCGCCCGGCCAGCACAGCCAAACCAGCAGCGGCCACGCCGCGAATACGCCGTTGTGGCGAAACCCGCACGCCGCCACCAGCGCCAGCAGCGCGATCGCCCCGCTCCACCGGGTGCCGCCTCCCTGCCAGCGCAGCGTCGCGGCGACGGCGACGAGCAGCGCCGCCGCCATGCCGACGTCCTTCCACACATGCGCGAGCAGCAGGAACGCCGCCGGCCAGAGGCCGACCAGCGCCGTGGCGAGCCAGCGCTGCCACGGCCGCTCGAACAACGCCCACGCACAGGCGGCGAGTCCGCCCCACCAGGCAGTGGCGAACAGCAGGAACAGCCCGCCCGAACCGGGCACCATCGCATCGGTCAGGTGCCACAGCCCGGCCATCAGCGGCGGATGCACGTCGTCGAGCCGCAGCCGGCCGGTGGCGGTGAGGTACTGCTGCAGCGAATCGGACGAGGCCCAGCCCGGCCAGAACGCCGCGCACGTCAGCGCGAGGCCCAGGGCCGCCGCCACGGCTGCGCTCCAGGCCGGGCTGCGCCGTGTCACGGCCGATGCGCCCGCGCCAGGTAGTCCTCGGACTGCATCTCGATCAGCCGGCTCTCGGTGCGGCGGAATTCGTGCACCAGCCGTCGTCCGCCGTACAGCGCCGTCGGCCCGGCCGCGGCGCTGACGATCAGGTTCACGTTGCGGTCGTAGAGTTCGTCCACCAGCAGCACGAAGCGCTGCGCCGCATCCTCGTTCATGCGATCGAACAGCGGCACGTGCGCGAGCAGCACGGTGTGGAAATGCCGCGCGATCTCGATGTAGTCGGCGACCGAGCGCGGCCCCTCGCACAGCGCCGCGAACTCGAACCACACCGCGCCTTCGGCGTGGTCGATCACCGGGATCGCGCGCGCGTTGATCGTGAGCGTGTCGGCGGTGTGCGCGGTGTCGCAGGTCAGGCGTTCGTAGATCGACTGCAGCGCCGCGTCGGCCCCGGCGCCGAGCGGCGCGTGGTAGACCGGCGCGTGCGTCAACGCGCGCAGGCGGTAGTCCTGCGTGCTGCGCATCTCGTGCACGGTGCAGTGGCGTTCGATCAGATCGATGGCCGGCACGAAGCTCGCACGCTGCAGGCCGTCGCGATAGAGCTCGCGCGGCGGCGTGTTGGACGTGGTGAGCAGGGTCACGCCACGCGCGAAGAGCTGGTCGAGCATGCGCGCGAGCAGCATCGCGTCGCCGATGTCGGAGACGAAGAATTCGTCCAGGCACAACACGCGGGCCTCGCGCGCATACTCGGCCGCGATGCGCGCCAGCGGATCGGCGTGTTCGCCCAGCGCGCGGATGCGCGCGTGGACCTCGCCCATGAAGCGATGGAAGTGCACGCGGCGCTTTTCCTCGAGCGCAAGATGCTCGAAAAACAGATCCACGAGAAACGTCTTGCCGCGTCCCACGCCGCCCCACAGGTACAGTCCGCGCACCGGCGGCGGCGGCCGCAGCCGCTGCGCGAGGCGGGTCAGCGCGCCGGCCGACGCGCGTTCGAGCAGGCCGTCGTGGATGCGATCGAGTTCGGCCAGCACCGCCAGCTGCGCGGCGTCGCGTGTCCAGCGCCCGCTCGCGACGCCCGCGGCGTAGGCCTCGCCCGGGCGCATCGGCTGGGAATCGAGCGGAGGCGTCACCGCGGTGCTGCGGTCACGCGGCCAGCGTCGGCGGCAGGTTGCCGCGCACCCCGTTCTTGATCGCGCCGCGCAGGTCCATCAGGCGCCGGTGGAAGAAATGCCCGGTGTCGGGCATGCGCACCAGGGTGGGTTTCTCGGGCATGGCCTCGACCCAGTCGAACACCGCCTGCGGCTCGACCACGTCGTCGTCCTCGCCCTGCACGATCAGCCACGGGCACGGCGGCGCGATGGCGGCGGAAAAATCCCAGCGCCCGACCGGCGGTGCGATCGAGATCATCTGCTTGACCGGCAGGTGGCGCGCCGCCAGCAGCGCCACGTACGAGCCGAACGAGAATCCGGCCAGCCACAGCGCATCGTTCGGCCGCACGCGTCCGACCCATTCGGCCACGGCCAGCAGGTCGAGGGTTTCGCCGCGGCCGTCGTCGTATTCGCCCTCGGAGGCGCCGGTGCCGCGGAAGTTGAACACCACCGTGCGCAGGCCCAGCTCGCGCACGCTGCGCTCGATCATCGTCACCACCTTGTTGTGCATCGTGCCGCCCTGCAGCGGATGCGGATGGCAGATGACGACCGTGCCGGCGCGGGCACAGGCGGGATCGGGCACGTCGACGGCCGCTTCCAGCGCGCCGGCGGGGCCGGCGAGCGTCAGCGCGGTGGCGGTGTCCGGGAACTGGTCCGGGGACGCGGGCATGCAGTGGGCTCGGAGGGCGAGAGCCGGATCATACCGGACGGTACGGACCGGCGCCGTGGGCCGGCATCAGGGCGCCGGGCCCAGCACGATCAGCAGCGGATCGTGGTCCGAAGCGCGGTAGGGATCGGCGCGGTACCAGACCGGGTCGCGGCGCTTGCGGCGATAGTCGAAGGCCTCGCTTTCGTCGGCGTTGATATGCCATTCCACGGCCGCGCGAACCTCCGGTGCGAGGCTGGCGCTGGTGAAGGCGTGGTCCAGGCGACCGGCGTAGCCGTCGAAGACGAAGCTGTAGGGCGCCGCGGCAGCGTGCAGTTCGAAGGCGTCACGCCAGCCGAGTTCGCGCAGGCGGCGGATCGGATCTTCCTGCCCGTAGGCGTTCAGATCGCCGAGGATGACGACACGATCGGTGCCCGATCGCGTCGGATCGCCGCGCAGCCAGGCATCGAGCTCGGTCGCGGCCGCGAGCCGCACGCCGTTCCAGCAGGCCTGGTCGTCGCGCCGGTCGGCATTGGCGGCGTCCGCCTCGTCGCAGCCGCCCTTCGACTTGAAGTGATTCACCACCACGGTGAAGGCGGCGCCGCCGTCGCGTGCGGCAAAACTCTGCGCCAGCGGCACGCGGTTGTGGTCCTCGAAGGCGCCGGCGGCGAGGGTGGCCGCGTTGCCGTGAAGCACGACGTGGTCCGGCCGGTAGATCAGCGCCACGCGGATCGCATCGGTGCCCGGACCGTTGCCGACATCGACCATGCGGTAGCCGGCGTCCGGCTGCGCCGTGTTCAGCGCCGCCACGAGTTCGGCCAGGCTGCTGCGCGTGCCGTAGCCGTCGTTTTCCAGTTCCAGCAGGGCGGCGATGTCGGGCTTGAGCGCCAGGATGGCGGCGACGGTCTTGTCGCGCTGGCGGGCGAGTTCCTCGCGGCTCGCGGCGCCGCGTTCGGTCGGGAAGCCACCGCCGCGGCCATTGCCGTTGAAATAGTTCAGTACGTTGAAGCTGGCCACGCGCAGGCCGTCCGGCAACTCGGGCATGGCCGGCCGCGGCGCCTGGTCGATGCGTTCGACCGCGTCGGTGAGCTGCAGGCGCCAGCCGCGATGCTGCTGCAGGATGCCTTCCACGCCGTGCACCACGCTGCCCACACGCAGCGGCCGCTCGACGCTCAGCGGTGCATCGAGGAACCAGAGCTTTTCGGGGTACTCGCCGTCGCGGTTGTCGTCCAGCATCAGGCGACGGCGCAGATTGTCCTCGCGCGCAAGGCGCGCTTGGTTGCCGGGCGGCACGCGTTCGGTCGGTTGCACCAGACGTCCGCCGAAACTCGCGACGAGTTCGCCGAAGCGCAGCAGGCCGTCGTTGCCGGACACCGTCAGCGGCGCGTCGATGCGCAGCCACATGCCTTCCAGCCGCTCCCAGTCCGCGGCCGACTCGGGCGGGCCGGCGAGCACGGTGGCAGCCGCCGCGCCGCGCCCGAGCACCGCCACGTCGCTGGCTTCGAGCGTGGTCTGGCTGGCGCCGTCGGGCCCGAGCTCGGCCACGCTGCCGGCCACGCGCACGCGATCGCCGCGGCGCACCTTCGGCGTGCTGTTGCGCGGCCAGCGCACCCACAGGCCGTCGGAGGTGGCCGGGTCGCCGTCGTCCTCGCCGCGCGCGTCCTGCAGGAAGAAGCCATCGAGCCCGGCGACGAAATTGCCCGTCACGATGCCCTGCAATTCCACCCGTTCGCCCAGATGCGGGCTGCTGTCGCCACGGCCCTGCACCGCGCCGATGCGCAGCGTGCGGACGGCATCGGTGCCGGCGCCGGCGCCGTCGCCGCCGGCAGCGGCGCTCCCCGCGTCCGCACTGCAGCCGACCAGTCCGAGACCGGCGGCCAGCGCCCAAGCCAGTTGCACCACTCGCATCGCACTCTCCGCAAACGGCGATGCCGCCCGCAGGCGGCATCGATGCATCGGCAGCCGTCGCGCGGCCGGAGCGGCCGCGGCGCCGACTACTTCAGATTGTCGATCATCCACTTCACCGTGGCCTCGACCTGGGCGTCGTTGAGCGACGGATTGCCGCCGCGCGCCGGCATCAGGCCGGCCTCGCCCTGAAAGCCCTCGATCGCATGCTTGACCAGCGTGTCCACGCCCTTGGCGATACGCGCATCCCAGTGCGCGCGGTCCAGCGTCGGCGCCCCGCCGGCGCCGTTGGTGTGGCAGGCGCCGCACAGCTGGGCGTAGATCACCGAACCGTCGAGGGTGCCGTCGTAGGCCACCTGGCTCGCGGCCAGGGCGGCAGCCGCCTCGGCCGCGGCGGCGATCGCCGCGGCGCCGGTTTCACCCGCGTAGACGCCGCCGACCGGACGGATGCGTTCGGCCACGCGCGCTTCGGCGCGCGGGTCCGGATCGACCGGGTGCAGGCTGTGGGCGTAGAACGCGCCGATCAACAGGACGACGGTCACGCCCATCAGGAACACGATGACCATCGAAAAATGCTTGAGGAACTGCAGATCGTGATTTCTCACGCTCACACCCTTGGCTGTGGCGACAGGACGCCGAAACGAACGGCCGATTATAGCCGGCGCACGGCAAGGGCGGAAGCCGGTCCGCCGCGCCGGTGCCGGCCTACGGGGTCTGGAACCCGGGTTTGCCGAGCTGCTCGGGCACCTGCGGCACGCGCTGCAGGCGGCCGGTGTCGTAGCCGAAGCCGCGCAGGCGTTCGAGCAGGCTCTCGTAGAGCGCGTCGTCGATGACCGGCGTGCGCGCGAACACCCAGGCAAGGTCGCGGTCCGGCTGGCCGATCAATGCCCACGAGTAGTCGTCGGCCACCGCCAGCACCAGGTAGTCGGCCTTCAGCACGCCGAAGAACCGGATGCGCCAGAACGCGTTGCCGGTGCCCGGCTGCACGAGGCCCGTGGACTCGGTGGTCTTTTCCGGACGGTCGAACCCCTTGCGGTAGCGGTAGACGGTGTCGACCTCGCCGTCGTCGTTCAACGTGTAGATGTCGCGCGCGGCCACGTTGCCGCGTTCGCCGAAGTACGGGATGTTGGCGATCACGTACCACTGCCCCATGAAACGCGGCAGGTCGACCTCGATGGACGGTGTCAGCGGCGGCAGACGGCTGTCCGGGCGCGACGCGCAGGCGGCGAGGGCGGCAACGGCCGCGAGCGCGAATGCAGCCAGGGCAAGGGATCGACGGGACATGGCGCGGGCTCCGCGGGACGGGCCGCCGAGCCTCGCGCGCCTGCCATGCATCGGCGGTGAATGCGGCGCGCCGGCCACTGCATCCGCCGCCGCGCGGCGCGCGTAGCGCGTCAGCCAGGCAAGGGCTGGTAGAGCTGGATCAGGTTGCCGCAGGTGTCGGCGAACACCGCCATCCGCACCGGGCCCATCGTCGCCGGATCCATCGTGAACACCACGCCGTGCCCACGCAGTCGCGTGAACTGGGCGTCGACGTCGTCGACCTCGAACGCCGTCAGCGGAATGCCCTGCTGCATCAGCGCGGCCTGGAACGTGCGCGCGGCCGGGTTGGCGTTGGGTTCGAGCACCAGTTCCAGATCGTCGCGCTCCGGCGCCACCAGCGTGATCCAGCGGAACTCGCCGACCGGCACGTCGTGCTTCTTCGCAAAGCCGAGCACGCCGGTGTAGAACGCGACGGCCTTGTCCTGGTCGTCGACGAAGATGCTGTTGAGCTTGATCCGCATGGGCTGGTCCTTCACCGGAGTGGGCGGTCACGGTACTGCGGATCGTGCACGGTGCGCTTCTCCGGAATTGCGAGCGCGGCGATGCCGCCCATCAGCAGCAGGCAACCGGGAATCAGCTGCGCCGGCACGCGCGCCGGCCGCACCACCACTGCATGGAAACGGCGCCGGTAGCGCGACGGCGCCACGCCGACACGCCGCGCGAACAGCGCGCTGAAGCTGCCCAGGCTGGCGAAACCGACCTCGGCGCACACGTCCGTCACCGAACGATCGCCGCATGCCAGCAACTGCTGCGCGCGTTCGAGCCGCAGCGCGATGCGCTGCTGGTGCGGCGTCTGGCCGAACACCGCGGCGTACAGACGGATGAACGCATACACCGACACGCCGGCCTCGCGTGCGAGTGCGCTCACCGGCGCGTCATCATCGATCCGATGCAGCCGGTCGCGCGCGCGGCACAGACGGACGAGGGTCGCGTGATCGAGCATCGGCGCTATCCCGATGCCGCCGGTACGCAACACGCGATCAACGCCTCGCCCGCCGCACCACCGGCACAGCGCACGCCGCTCGCACGCACTTCAGTCGCCATGTGGCTGCGCACATGCCGCGGCGCGTTCGAGCATCAGCGCCCGCTCGCGCGTGTTGCGGGTCAGTGCGGCGGCGCGTTCGAACTCGACGCGTGCCTCGTCGAGCCGCTCCAGCCGCACGAGCACATCGCCGCGCACGGCCGGCAGCAGGTGGTAGTCCTTCAGCGCCGGTGCGTCGCGCAGCGTGTCGACCAGCGCCAGACCTGCCGCGGGGCCCGACGCCATCGTCACCGCCACGGCGCGATTGAGCTGCACCACCGGCGAAGGCACGACCTCCGCCAGTGCGTCGTAAAGCGCTGCGATGCGCGGCCAGTCCGTGTCCTGCGGCGTTTGCGCGCGCGCGTGGCACGCGGCGATCGCGCCCTGCAGCGCGTACGGTCCGCGTGCCCCGCCCAGCCGCTCGGCACGTTCCAGTGCCGCGAGGCCGCGCCGGATCAGCAGGCGGTCCCAGCGCGCGCGGTTCTGGTCCATCAGCAGCACCGGCTGGCCGTCGGCATCGGTGCGCGCGCGAAGGCGCGAGGCCTGGATTTCCATCAGCGCAACCAGCCCATGCACTTCGCTTTCGTCCGGCATCAGGCCGGCCAGCACGCGGCCGAGCCGCAGCGCGTCCTCGCACAGCGCCGGGCGCGTCCAGTCCTCGCCCGCGGTGGCGGCGTAGCCTTCGTTGAAGATGAGATAGATCACGCCGAGCACCGCGTCCAGGCGCTCCGCGCGCTCGGCGCGGCCGGGCACCTCGAACGGCACCTTGGCCTCGCTCAGCGTGCGCTTGGCACGCACGATGCGCTGCGCGACGGTGGCTTCCGGCACCAGGAAGGCACGCGCGATCTCGTCGGTCGCAAGGCCGCCGAGCATCCGCAGCGTCAGCGCCACCTGCGCCTCGGTCGACAGCACCGGATGGCAGGCGGTGAACACCAGGCGCAGCAGATCGTCGCCGATGTCGTCGTCGAGCGTGGCGGCCTGGTCGGGCATCGGCTCGGACTCAGCGTCGAACGTGTGCGCGATCTGCGCGTGCTTCTCGTCGGCCAGTTTCAGGTGCCGCAACCGGTCGATCGCGCGATGCTTGGCGGTGGCCATCAGCCACGCGCCGGGATTGTCGGGCACGCCGCCCTGCGGCCATTTTTCCAGCGCCGCCAGCAGCGCATCCTGCGCCATGTCCTCGGCCAGCCCGACGTCGCGCAGCATACGCGCCAGCCCCGCGATCAGCCGCGGGGCCTCGATGCGCCAGACCGCATCGATGGCGCGGTGGGTGTCGGTGACCGTCATGCGGCGCGATCAAACCATCGCGCCACCGGCCTTGCAAGCGGAAAGACATCGCCATGCGCCGCACGCGACGCGACCGCGCGCCGGCTCAGGTCGGCAGGTCGCAGTTGATCAGCCAGCTCACGCCGAAGCGGTCGACCAGGCTGCCGAAGCGCTCGGCCCAGAATGTCTTCTCCAGCGGCATCGTCACCGTGCCGCCGGCCGACAGCGCGGCGAACACGCGTTCGGTCTCGTCGATGCTTGGGGTCGAGATCGCGATCGAGAAACCCTCGTGGCTGCGGAACTCCTGGCCGGGCACGCAGCCGCTGTCGCACGCGAACAGGATCATGTCGTCGCCGAGCTGCAGGCAGGCGTGCATCACCTTGTCCTGCGCATCGGCCGGCACGTGCTCGGCCGCGGGCGTGTCGCCGAAGCGCATCATCGCGGTGATCCGCGCGCCGAGCGCGCCGGCATAGAAGGTCATCGCCTCTTCGGTGTTGCCGTCGAAGTTGAGGTAGGTCACGAGTTTCATGCGGTTCTCCGTGGCGATCAGGGACGGGGGGCGTCGGCTTCGACGCGGGTCTTGAGTTTCGCGAGGCCGGCGGCGAAATCGCGTCCGACCATCTGGTCCATGTCCATCAGGACCTGCATCACCTTGGTGATCAGGAGCGCAGGTCCGTGCATGGTCCACGTGACGCGCGTGCCGCCGGCCTCGGGTTGCAGCGAGAAATCGGCGAGATTGTGTGCCTGCATCGGACGCGTGAAGTCGAGCGCGATGCGCACGTGCGACGGCGCGGTGGCCTCGACCACGGTCATCTGCCCGGCACCGACGTTGCCGTCGCCGTCCCAGGCGTAGGTGGCACCGACGCCGCGCGACGGATTGCCGAGCGTGCGCCGCATGTCCGGATCCTTGTCCTCGTAGGCCGACCAGGCCTGCCAGGCCTGCAGATCCTCGATGTGCGGAAAGACCGCCTCCGGCGGCGCCGCGATCAGGATCGAACGCGTCACGCGGAACTCGTCCGGCTTGCGCGAGGCCAGCACCAACACCACCACCACGGCCAGCACCACCACGCCGAGCAGCCCGAGCAGAATCATCTTGAGCATGATGGCGGCCTCAGTCGGTGTGCGCGTCGAGCCGGGCGCGCTGGCTGACTTCCTGCGCGCGCAGTTCGGGTGTCAGTTCGGGGCCGAAATCCTCCATCTCGAACACCGGGCGGATTTCGATCTCGTACTGCCGCCCCTCGGGATTGGGCACGCGCTTGACCCAGGCGATGGCCTCATCCATCGACTTGACCTGCAGCAGCCAGAATCCCGCGATCAGCTCCCTCGTCTCGGCGAACGGACCGGCGATGACCTGCGGCCGGGTATCGGCTCCGAACCGCACCCGCGCGCCTTCCGAACTCGGGTGCAGGCCTTCGCCGGCAAGCAGGACGCCGGCCCGGACCAGCGCCTCGTTGAACGCGCCCATCTCGGTGAGCAGCCGCTCGCTCGGCATGACGCCGGCTTCCGAGTCCTCGTTCGCTTTCATGATGACCATCACGCGCATGGCGATTCTCCGTCGTTGAGCGCAGCCGGTGTGGCGTGCTCTTGCGGAGGCGACGGATCAGCGGGCCGCGGATCGACACGGTGACCGGCCGATTTTTTCCTGCAGCGGGCGGCGGCCCCGCCCGGGGTCAGCGGGCCCGCCCGCGCGGCGCGTCCTGCCAGGCGACCGCGGCCAGGCACACGATCAGCAGCACGCTGTACTCCATGCCGTTGCGCCCGAGCCCGACCACGAACCAGCCCGCCGGCCAGTGCACCAGCACGAGGCCGGCGAGATAGATCGCCACATAGACACAGCACAGCGGAAACACGAAGCGGCGCAACGCCAGCAGCGGCGTGCCGAGGATCTCGATGGCCGTCACCGCGCTGGCGATGCCGATGCCGAACGGAAACCCGATCGAATCGAGCCAGGCGCCGAACGGCACCACGCCGCCGGCGATGAGGCGCGCCCAGCCGTGCGCGGCAAGCAGGCCGGCGAGCGCGACACGCAACACGGCCAGCGCAAGCGCGGCGCGGCTGGCATCCACGGGTGCGGAACGGAACATGGGCGACCTCCTCGCAAGACTTCGATGCTCGACGCGCAGGCGCAGCCCGCGGTCGCGTCGCTCCGGCGCATGCGGCGCCGCCGCTACAGCGGTTCCGGCGCCGCCGCGCCCGCCGCACGCGCCTTCTGCTGCATCAGGAAAGCGTGCAGCATTTCGGTCGACAGGCCGTGCAGCGTCAGGCGGAAACCCGCGCGCAGCGTCGACATCGGCACCAGCGGGTGGCGATTGTTGACCAGCATCAGATGTTCGCGCGCGCGCAGCAATGTGGCCACGTAGACGCCGATAGTCTCGTCCAGCTGCAAGGAGTTGGTGGCGCGCCAGAAATCGGCGTCGGTCAGGAACAGCTGGTAAATCGGCGTGAACAGCTCGATGCCGCTCTGCAGGTCGATGACATTGGTCCAGCGGTTCGGCATGTCCGCAAGGCGCACCGGCGGTTCTTCCACCGCGGAAAAATCGGGCCGATCGACCGGCACGAGCTCGAGGTTCGCATCGCGCAGCGCGCCGTTGAGGTTGATGACGAAGTTGAACAGGTTGAGATCGTGGATCAGGAACAGGTCTTCGCGCAGGTCGTCGATGGTCAGCGGCTTGAGCGGGTTGGTGTTCACCGGCGCGGGCGAATTGGCAGCGATGAACGCCAGCGTCTGCGAGCCCAGATGGAAGTGGCGCAGGATCAGCCAGTTCGCTTCCGGCCGCAGGAAGTTCTTCAGGCCCCACGCCAGCAGCCGGTGCAGCGCGCGCGAGAACGCGAGCTTGCGCGGCGTGAACGCCTTCGCCACCTGCACCAGCACGATGAGGGCGCGCGCCGCCGGCCGCAGGAACGGCAGCAGGAACTGGCGCGAACGCGAGCTCGAATCGATCAGCCAGGCCTTCTTCACCTCATCCGGAAACGGCGTGCTGCGGTCGAGGTAGAGCGCCATCCACGGATTGGGGTCGCGCGGATCGTGGGCGTGGGTGGTGAAGTCGGGCGACTGTTTCATTGCGATGGCGCGCTGCGGTTGTCGGTGTCGGAGCCGGATTCGGCGACGGAGATGTGCTCGAACTGCATCAGGTACATCTGCGCGGTGCGGCGTGCGGTGGCGAGGATGGCCTGTGCCGCACGGCCGTCGTGGTCGCTCGCGAGCACGATTTCCACCGCGCGCAGCCAGCGCGCGAGGTGATGTTCGTCGTTGGCGCCGTGGTAGTCGAGGAAGCGGAACGCGTTCGGCGGCAGGTCGAGGCTCGCCTTCATCAGCGGCAGCAGCGCCGGGATGATGCGCTGGCCGGTGCCCTCGATGATGTAGATCGCACCGAGCAGGCCGACCGGATCGCGCGTGGCCGCGAGCGCGTGCAGGTAGGCGTTGAGCGCCTCGCCGCCGGGGTTGCGGCGCAGTGCGTCGATGTTCTCGACGTCGCCGCCGGCGGTGCGGTAGTCCTCGAACAGGATCAGGTAGTCGTGCTGCTCGTCGCCGGCGTGGGTTTCGATCAGGCCGGCGAGCTCGGCGTACCGCTCCGACACGATGGACGACGCGCCTTCGCGCATCCAGAGGCTGCCTTCGCGCACCTGCGGGATCCATGCCTGCATCCAGGCGATGTAATCGTGCGTGGTAAAGCGGCGGTCGCGCAGCTTGCGGATCAGCGGCGTGCGCCAGACGCTGGAACGGTAATCGTGCCATTCGGCCGCGAGCGCGCCGAGCAGGTGTCGCAATGCTGCAGGCGCGTCGGCGGGGTCGTGCGGTGGGGCGATGCTGTCGCTGTTGTCGGCTCCGAAGTCCGTCTTCCCTGACGGAGGAAGGGCGTTGGAGGGTGCGGCCGCGTCGGCGGCTTCGACTTCGATCAGCACGAAACACACCGTGAACCGGCCGGATTCGGGGATGAAACACAGGATCTTCTCGCCCGGCTTCAACGTGTGCGTTTCGAGGAATTCGTCGAGCATCACGAAGATCGACGCCGCGCCGGTGTTGCCGCGCGTGACGAGATTCGAGTACCAGCGCTCGCGCGGGATCGCGAGACCGGCCTTGGCCATCAGTTCGTCGACCAGCGGCGCGAAGCGTTCGGACGAGTAGTGGCACAGGAAATGGTCGATGCGCGGCACATCGATCCAGCCGGCGTGCGCCAACGTGGCGTATTCGTGCACGCCGATATCGAACAGGTGCGGCAGCAGACGGATGTCCTGGCGCAGGAACAGCGCGCCTTCGGCTTCCGCCTGGCCCCAGGCGTCGAAGTCCAGATGCGACGTGCCGCGGTCGTGCGTCAGCCCGAGCTGCATGCACACCGGATAATCGCCGGAGAACGAGCGCGCGTGCATCCAGCGCAGGCGCAGGCGCAGGCCGTTGCGACCGGACGACGTGTCGGTGAGCAGCAGCGCGCCGGCGCCGTCGGACAGCATCCAGCGCAGGAAGTGCGCATCGAAATCCGCGTCGTAGCCCTTGGCCGCATAGCGCGATTTCTTGAACAGCCGCGACGGCATTTCGCTCGCTGCCACGATGGCATGGGCGTGCCCGCCCAGCTCGATGCCCTGCGCCGCGAATTGCCATGCGCCGACGCCCGAGGCGCAGATACCGTGGCTCGATAGGGTCTGCATCGGCGGCGCGCCGAGTTCGCCCTGCAGCATGCTGGCAAAGCCCGGCATCAGCGCATCGCCGCCGGAGGTGCCGGCGGCGAGCAGGTCGATGTCGGCAAGGTCGCGCCCTGCGGCGGCGAGCGCCGCGCGCACGGCGTCGGCCGCCATGCCCGCGTTGGACTGGCGCGTGCGGCCGTCCGCGTCGATGGCGTAGTGGCGGGTTGTGATGCCGTTCTCGGCCAGGATGCGGCGCTTGATGCGATCGGACATCCGGTTCAGCGGTGCGATGTAGGCGTCCATCGCGGCGTTGTCGATCGGCGGGCCGGGCAGATGGCGTCCGCTGCTTTCGATGAAGACGCGGTCGAAACGGGTGGGCATGCAGGACCGTTGGCGTGGAGGCGGCGCTACGGTAGCAGCGTCGCGTGAATGTCGCCCGACGCGCAGCGGTGTGTGCAGGTCACATCGGGCGCAGCGCTGCGACCGGCGCGCTCATTGCCCCGACGCACGTGTATCGACACCGGGCGGCGGCGCCAGCGGACGCGAGGCGAACGCGCGCAGCACGGCCCCGAGCACGAACACGCGCAGCACGTATCGCACGAGACTGCGTTCGATCAGGCGTGCATCGATGTGCGGCGCCAGCGCGGCATGCAGCCGCGGCAGCGTGGACCAGTGCGCGCGCGGCGCCTCGTGGTGTGCGGTGTGGTAGCCGATATTGAACCACGCCAGGTTGATCGGCCCGGTGAAATTGCGCGCGCGGTTCCAGCGCGAGGCGGGATCGGTGTGCGCGTGTTGCAGGTAGTTCGCCGCCAGCAGCCAGTGCAGCCCGACCAGCTGCGGCACGATCACCAGCAGCAGCGCCTTGCGCGCGTCGATCAGCAGCAGTGCCGCCCAGCTCGCGAGCCAGGCGACGTGCTGCAGCGCCATCCAGCGCCGCATCCGTGCCGGGCGTGCGCGCCACCACGCGAACAGCAGCGGGTACAGCACACCGATCGCCTGCAGCGGATGCAGCAGGCAGCCTGCGAGCGTATTGCGGTCGCCGCCGAAGCGAGAGGTGCGCGCGACGTCACGCGCGCCCTGCTGGTGGCGATGGTGATTGCCATTGTGCGCGGGCACGAACACCCAGGTCGGGTGGCCCTGGACGAGGGTGATCCAGAGGTCGGTGGCACGGTTGAGCGCGCGTGTGCGCCAGAGCGGGAGGTGGGCGTGATTGTGGTGGATCACGCTGATGCCGATGGCGAGCAGCAGCATCGTCGCGAAGAGCCAAAACGAGAAGCCGTGCTGCCATTGCCATGCGGCGAGTGCCGGCTGGGCGGCCAGATAGGCGAGGCTTTGCAGGTCGCGTGGGTGGCGGAGCATGGGCGGGTGGTCGAGGCGACGTGCGGGGGAGATGCGTGGCGAGTATCGCGCAAGGGGAAAGCTTGCTGCATCGTCCGGACGCCCTCACCGTCGTCCCGGCGAAAGCCGGGACCCAGTGGCGTTTCTTGGTTTTGATGGAAGGACGGCAACACCGAGCAACGTCACTGGGTCCCGGCTTTCGCCGGGACGACGGGGGAGTTGGGATGGCGCAGACGGAATGGAATCAACGTGCCATCGCCCACACAAAAAAAGAAGCGGCCCGAAGGCCGCTTCCTTTCACCGACGCAGACGCTGCGACTTACGCCGCAAACAACGCCTTCATCTTCTTCATCGCATTCGCCTCGACCTGCCGGATGCGTTCGGCCGAGACGCCGTATTCGTCGGCCAGCTCCTGCAGCGTGACCTTCGAATCGGCGTCGAGCCAGCGGCGCCTGATGATGTCGCGCGAGCGCGCATCGAGCTTGGCCAGGCCTTCGCGCAGCAGCTCCAGCTGGTTGCCTTCCTCGTCGTCCGCGGCGTACGAGATCGACGGATCGGCGCCGGTGGCCTCCAGGTACTGCATCGGCGCGGGTGGCGCGTTGTCGTCGTCGTCGCCGGACGGCGCGTCGAAACCGATGTCGCGGCCCGACAGGCGCGCTTCCATTTCCAGCACTTCGGACACCGGGACGTTGAGGTCCTTGGCGATGGTCTGCACCTCCGCATGGTTCATCCAGCCCAGGCGCTTCTTGCTCTTGCGCAGGTTGAAGAACAGCTTGCGCTGCGCCTTGGTGGTGGCCACCTTGACGATGCGCCAGTTGCGCAGGATGAACTCGTGCATCTCGGCGCGGATCCAGTGCACGGCGAACGAGACGAGGCGCACGCCCTGGTCCGGGTCGAAGCGCTTCACCGCCTTCATCAGGCCGATGTTGCCCTCCTGGATCAGGTCGCCCATCTGCAGGCCGTAGCCGCTGTAGCCGCGCGCCACGTGCACCACGAAACGCAGGTGCGACATCACCAGGCCGCGGGCGGCGGTGAGGTCTTCGTCCTGCTGCAGGCGGCGGGCCAATTCCTGCTCCTCGTCCAGCGTCAGCACGGGGATGCGGTTGACCGCGCCGATGTAGGCATCCAGCGATCCGAGCGCACTCGGGATCGGGAAATTGCTGGCGACAAGGGCTTGGGTCATGGTGTTCTCCATCAGGGGAGGAAGTTTAGCAGTCGGCGGGTTAGAGTGCTAAATCACGGTTTGGTTCCCACCCGGCTTGAAATCCAACCTTACGCGCTGGCATATGAATCAGTGCCTTGCGGCATGAGTCGACCTTGGTCGGGGGTGGGTCGGCGCGGGTCTTTAGCGTTGAGACAGGTTGGCGCTCCGCCCGTCGGATTGGCACCAACCCACCGTCGTCGTCCCGGCGGAAGCCGGGACCCAGCGGTGTTGCTGGGACTTCCAGGCGCAGAGCCGACGTCACTGGGTCCCGGCTTGGATCAGCTTCGCTGTTGAGAGCCGCCGGGACGACGGTGAGGGAGCCCGGTGGAGAAGCGGGATCAGCGTTTCGCGAGCATCCGTTCGACGTCGACCCGGGCCGGAAGTCTCCAGTCGATCGGCGTCTGGCCGTTGCGCCGGAGCACTTCGTTGGCGATGCCGAAGTGACCGCAACCCATGAAGCCGCGGTACGCCGACAGCGGCGAGGGGTGCGGGGCCTTCAGCACCTTGTGCCGGCGCGCGTCGACGAGCTGGCCCTTTTTCTGTGCGTAGCTGCCCCAGAGCAGGAAGACGAGGTTCTCGCGCTCGGCCGACAGCATGCGCACGATGGCGTCGGTGAAGGATTCCCAGCCGCGGCCCTGATGCGAGCCGGCGCGATGGGCCTCGACCGTGAGCACGGCGTTGAGCAGCAGCACGCCCTGCATGGCCCACGGCAGCAGGCAGCCGTGGTCGGGGCGCGGGATGTTCAAGTCGCGCTCGATCTCGGTGTAGATGTTGCCCAGCGAAGGCGGCACCTCCACGCCCGGCAGCACCGAGAAACACAGCCCGTGCGCCTGGCCGGGCCCGTGGTACGGGTCCTGCCCGAGAATGACGACCTTCACCGCCTCGAACGGCGTTGCGTCCAGTGCCGCAAAGATGCGCCCGCCGGGCGGGTAGATGCGTTTGCCTGCGGCCTTCTCCGCGCGCAGGAAATTGCCGAGCGTCTGCATTGACGAGCTCGCGAGTTCGTCGGCCAGGCGCGCCTTCCACGACGGGTGCAGCGCGACGCTGCGCGCTTCGCCGCTCACGCGCGGCTCACGCCGCCGCCATGCGCGCCCGCATCAGGCGCCCGACGCGCAGCTGGAACACGAGCTTGGTCACCAGCAGGCGTTCCTCGATCGGCTTCTGAACCAGATCGTTGGCGCCGGCGCGCAGCAGGGCGCTCTGGTTGGCGGCGTTGTCGTCGCCCGTCATCACCACGACAGGAAGCTGGCCGCGCGTATAACCGAACTGCGGACCGCGCACGCATTCGAGCAGATCCTTGCCGGTGAGGCCGCTCTTCAGATACACGTCGGTGAGGATGATGTCGGGCAGGCGATCCTGCGCGCGCGCGGTCTCCAGCTGCGCGAGGGCGTCTTCGACGCTGATGACGTGGGTCACCTTGAGGCCGTGTTTTTCCATCATGCGGCGCGTGGCCATCGCCACGACCTTGCTGTCCTCGACGTACAGCACCTCGGCACCGGTTTCGTCGTCCGGACGCACGTAGCCGCGGATGAAGGCCGAGAGCGCATTGAAGCCGAGCGCCTTGTCGAAGTAGTCGGTGACATCGTCGCCGAAGCTGCGGTTGATCAGGCGCTCCTGCGCGTCGCCGGAGACGACGATGATCGGAATGTAGGCCTGCGGGGTGTGCTCGCGGATGTAGTGGGCGAGGTCCAGGCCGTCCATGTCCGGCAGGCGCAGCGCCATCGTCACGAGGTCCACCACGCCGTCCTGCAGCGCCTGGCGCGCCTCGGCGCCGGTTTCGCAGGCGATCACGGTGACGCCGGGCACGTCCTTGGTCAGCACCTGGCCGATCAGCATGCGCACCACCTTGGAGCCATCGACCACCATCACGCGCGGCGTGTCCGAGGTGACATGGCGGGTGATGCCGGCTGAGCTCATGCTGCGCCTCCGTCGGGCAGGGTCCGGCGTAGATGATGCCCTGCCGCGAGCCACGCGCCCAGCCAGCCGAGCACGATCGCACCGGCAAGCGCACCACCGGCCAGCAGCGGCGGCAGGCCGCGCAGTTCGAACGCGCTGCCGTAGTTTTCGACCAGCGCGCCCACCGGCGCGGCCACGAGCAGGCGCGCGATCGCCACGACCGCGAGCGCGAGCACGCCGGCCAGCAGGCCGTAACACGCGCCCAGGTACAGGAAGGGCCGGCGGACGAAGCCATCGGTGGCGCCCAGCAATTGCACGGTGCGGATCTCCTCGGCACGGGTCTGGATGTCCAGGCGGACGGTGTTGCCCACCACCAGCAGCGCGCCCAGCCCTAGCAACGCGGCGCACAGCGCGGTCAGGTGGCGCCCGAGCCGCAGCCAGGCGCCAAGCTTGATGCGCCACAACGCATCGTGCTGCACGTAGTCGGCTT
The DNA here is from genome assembly GCF_014202825.1 of Chiayiivirga flava. Lineage (GTDB taxonomy): Bacteria > Pseudomonadota > Gammaproteobacteria > Xanthomonadales > Xanthomonadaceae > Chiayiivirga > Chiayiivirga flava. Next base: position 465,174 of record NZ_JACHHP010000002.1, read on the forward strand.
CGGGCAGGGCGGCGAGCGTGACGGCCAGAGTGTCGCCGCCCTCGGCTGACTGCGGTGTGATCACCAGCACGGAAGGCAGCGGATTGTCCTGCAGCAGCGCCAGCGCGCCGGCGAAATCGGCCATTTCGCGGAATTCGGCCAGGCCTTCGTCCGGGCTGCGCAGCAGCACGGCCTCGATCCCGGGCTCGGTGCGCAGGCGCTCGGCCACGCTTCTGGCCTGATCGAGCACGATCTCCGGCTTGAGGAACAGCGAGATGTCGCGCGACTCGCGGAACGAGCCCGACAGCCGCTCGACATTGCCCAGCAGCACCGCCAGGCACAGCGGCAGGGCCAGCGCGATGGCCATCACGCCCACGGTCAACAGCGTTGCCCAGGGCTTCTGCGCGAGTCGCCCGAGGCTGGAGAACAGGCTGTAGAGATGCAGGTCGACCCACGCACCGATGCGTTCGGACAGGCGCGCGCCGCTGCGTTTCTCCGCCGCCGGCGCGGGTTTTTTCGCCTTGTTGCGCGTCGCGCTCACGGGGACGACGCCGGACGGTAATCGTCGATGAGTCTGCCGTGGTCGAGCACGAGCACCCGCTTCTGCAGGCGACGCACGATGTGCAGATCGTGGCTGGCGATCAGCACCGCCGTGCCCTGCGCCGGCAGGGACGCGAACAGCTGCATGATTTCGGCGGCCAGGTTCGGATCGAGGTTGCCGGTGGGTTCGTCGGCCACCAGCAGCAGCGGCTGCGCGGCGACGGCGCGCGCGATGCCCACGCGCTGCTGCTCGCCGCTCGACAGCGCGATCGGCAGGGCCTTTTCGCGGTTGCCGAGCCCGACCTTGTCGAGCACGGTGCGCACGCGCTTGCCGATCTCGCCGCGCGGCACGCCGGCGATGATCAGCGGCAGCGCCACGTTGTCGAACACGCTGCGGTCCATCAGCAGGCGGTGGTCCTGGAACACCACGCCGACGCGGCGGCGATGGAACGGGATGCGGCGCGTCTTGACCTGCGCGAGGTTCTTGCCTTCCAGCAGCACGGTGCCGCGCGACGGACGTTCGCTCAGGTGGATCAGGCGCAGCAGGGTGCTCTTGCCGGCGCCGGAGTGGCCGGTGACGAAGAGCATCTCGCCGGGGTCGATGTCGAAACTGATGTCGCTCAGCGCCTCGAATCCGCCGGGGTACTGTTTGCTGACGTGATCGAAGCGGAGCAGTGCCATGCGCGGACGGGTCGGAGACGACGCGGAACGGTAGCATGCGTGGGTGCCGCTTGTGCGCGGACGCGCACACGCCACCCCAGGCGCCCGCTCACTTCACGAGCGAGTTGAGTTCGAAGATCGGCAGCAGGATCGCCAGCACGATGAACAGCACGAGCCCGCCGACCGCGAGGATCACGCCCGGGCCGAGCGCGGCCATTGCGACGCCGAGCGTGGTGTCGAGCTCGCGCTCCTGATGCGCGGCGGCCTCGAACAGCATGTCGTCGAGCCGTCCGCTTTTCTCGCCGCTGCCGATCAAGCGCACCGCGATCGGCGGAAATTCCTTCGTGTCGAGCAATGCGCGCGACAGTCCCTGGCCTTCGCGCACGCGCATCGCGACGCGGCTCAGCGCCGCGTGCAGCGGAATGTTGCTCACCACCTGCGCGGCGATGCCGAGCGCTTCGAGCAGCGGCACCGCACTGCCGACCAGCAACGCCAGCGTGCGCGCGAACCGCGCCGTTTCCGCCGCGCGCACCAGGCGCCCGACGATCGGCAACTGCAAGGCCACGCGATGCCAGGCCGCACGCAGCGGCGGGCTGCGCCGCACCGCGACGACCAGCACCACGAGCAGCAGCGGCGGCAGCACCAGCCAGCCCGGATGCGCGCGGATCAGGTCCGACACGGCAATCAGCACACGTGTCGGCCACGGCAGGGCCTGGTCGAACTGCGCGAACACGCCGACCACCTGCGGCACCACCCAGATCATCAGGCCGGCGACGACGAGCAGCGCCACGCCGGCCAGCAGCGCCGGATAGGTGAGCGCTAGCGTGATGCGACGGCGCAGCAGGTCGCGGCTTTCGGCGTAGTCCGCAAGGCGGCGCATCACCGCGTCGAGCTTGCCCGACGATTCGCCGGCGGCGATCGAGGCGCGGTACAGCGCCGGGAATGTGGCCGGGAACTCGGCCATTGCCGCGGCCAGCCCGGCGCCCTCCATCACGCGCGAACGCAGCGCCACCACCTGGGTGCGCAGACGGCCGTCGCTGGCGTCGGCGAGCGCGGCCAGGGCCTCGTCGATCGGCAGGCCGGAACCGATCAGCGCCGCCAGCTGGCGCGTCATCAGCGCGAGCTGCGCGCCGCTCAGCGTGCCGCCCAGGCGCGCGCCGACCGACGTGGCCGCGTTTTCGCTCAGCACGTCGAGCTGCAGCGGATGCAGGCCGCGTTCGCGCAGGCTGGCGCGCGCGGCGCGTGCGGTGTCGGCCTGCAGCACGCCGCGCGTGTTGCGGCCGGCGGCGTCGAGGGCGTGGTAGGCGAAGGCGGGCATCGCGCTAGTGTACGGCGTGGCTGGCGCCGGCCGCGGCGCGGTGCGACGCTTGCCGTCTCCCGTCCGTCCGACCCCCGCTTCCGCCGACGTTTGCCATGCCCGCACCGATCCACCGCTTCGGCCGCTTCCGGCTCGACCCGGCGCGCCGCGCGCTGACCGAGGACGGCACGCCGCTGACGCTCGCCACCAGCACGTTCGACGTGATCGCCTACCTCATCGCGAACGCCGATCGCGCGGTCGGCCGCGACGAACTCGGCGCCGCGGTGTGGGGCCGCACCGACGTCAGCGACACGGTGCTCGGCCAGACCGTGCTCAAGGCGCGCCGTGCGCTCGGCGACGACGGGCGGCAACAAGCCGCAATCCTGACCGTGCCGCGTTTCGGTTACCGCTGGGTGGCGCCGCTGGAGGTGGAGGAGGCGAATGCGTCGTCGAACGAACCGGCACTGTCGGCGCCAGCGCATGCTGCCGCCGCGCAGCCTCCGGCGCGCGACGCGTCGGCCGACGGTGACGCGAACGTGGCCCGGCCGCGGAACGGCGACGCGGAACCGGCAGCGATCGGCACGGCGCCTTCGCCATCCATGCCGTTGTCCGACCCACACCCGATGCCCGCGCCCGCGGCCGGGCGGACGCGGCCGCAGGCACGCTGGCCCGCCGCCGTCGCACTGCTCGCGCTGCTGGCCGCGATCGTCGCCGGCGTGCTGGCCACGCGCCGCGAGCCGCCGGCCGCCGCGGGCGCGGGCGCGCCCGCCGCCGACACCGCCGTCGTGCTGCCGGCGCAGATCGATGCCGACGCCACCCACCAGTGGCTGCGGCTTGGCGTGATGGACCTCGTTGCCGGGCGCCTGCGCGAAGGCGGCGTCGCCACCTTGCCGAGCGAAACCGTGCTCGGCGCGCTGGCGCGCAACCGCGACGCGCTCGAACCGGGCCGGCTCGCCGCGCATGTGCTGCACGCGCGGCTCGTGCGCGGCGTGGACGCATGGACCGTCACGCTGGAACGCAGCGGCGGCGCGGCGCTGTCGATCGACGCGAGCGATGCCGACCCCATCGTCGCCGCACGCCGCGCCACCGACCTGCTGCTGGTGCATCTGGGACGCGTGCCGCCGCCGGCGGTCTCGGCCGAACTCGAGGAACTGCTGCACCGCACCCGCGCGGCGATGCTGTCCGACCAGCTCGACCTGGCGCGCGACCTGCTCGACGCCGCGCCCGCCACGCTGCGCGGCAGCCCCGAACTCGTCCACCGCCGCGCCCAGCTTGCGCTGCGCGAGGGCGACTACGTCGGCGTGGAAGCGATCGTCCCGCCCGCGCTGGCGCAGCTGGACGATCCCGGCCAGCGCAGTCTGCACGCCAGGTTGCTGGTGACGCTGGCCGCGGCGCAGCTGCGCCAGCGCAAGATCGCGCTCGGCCGCGAACACTATGGCGCGGCCGTCGACCTGCTCGCCGACGGCAGCGATCCCGGCACGCGCGGCACCGCGCTGCTCGGGCGCGGATCGGCCGACGCACTCGCGGGCGAACTCGACGCGGCCGTCGCCGACCTTGGCCGCGCGCGCAACGAACTGCACGCGGCCAACGACGCCCTGGGCCTCGCGCAGGTGGACGTCAACCTCGCCCAGATCGCGCGCATGCGCGAACACCCGCACGACGCGCTGCCGATGCTGCGCCAGGCGCGCGACCGCTTCCGCAGCATCGGCGCGGTGGAGGAGAGCGTCTTCGCCACCGTCAGCCTGGCCGAGGTGCACGCCGAACTGCTCGACCACGCGCAGGCGCTGGCCACGGTCGACACGCTCTGGCCACCGGACCGCCATGTCAGCAACGCGCGCATGCGCTGGACCGTGGTGGTGCTGCGCGCGCGCCTGCTGACGCTGCAGGGCCGCTTCGCCGACGCGCAGCCGCTGGTGGACGCGGTGCTGGCGCAGACTGACCCGCTGCTCGACCGTCAGGCGCGGGCGCGCGCCGCGTCGCTCGCGCTGCGGCTGGCGGCCGAGCGCGGCGATCGCGCGCCGATGGACGCGGCGGCCGTGGCGGCGCGCACGATGGAAGCGCCGATCATCGATCCCTGCAGCTACCTCGCAGCGCAGCGGTTGCGGTTCGACGCGCTGCGCGCCGGTGGCCGCGCAGCCGATGCGGCCGCCGACCTTGCGCAGTTGCAGGTCGACACCGAAGAGCACCAGGACCTTGCTTGCATGCGCATCGGCGTGGCCCTGGCCCTGGCGCGGCAGGACCCGTGGCCGCAGGCGCGGGAGCGCTACGCCGCCGCGATGGCGGAGGCCGAGGCGCTGGGCATTCCCGAGGCGTTGGTGGAGGTGGCGTTCGAGTACGTCGAGGCACTGGTGCGGAACGGCGCATTAGACACGGCCGAGGCCGTGTCCGGCCGCGTTTCGGCCTGGGCCGACGCGGACTACCGCGCCGCCGTCGTGCAGGCACAGGTCTATGGCGCCACCGGGCGGGTGGCGCCGTGGCAGCAGGCGATGGAGCACGCGGCGCGATTGGGCGGAGAGCGGGTGCCGGTGGCGGAGTTGAAAAATACGGTGCGTTGACGACGCATTCGAGGAATTTCGGCGATTTTGGGCGCATTATCGAAGCAATAGACTCTTGTCTGTGCCATCGCCGTCCGCAATCCGGAGCGCTCGGGCCGATGCTCCCTGCCCGCCCGCCCGCCCACCCACAGACGCCACGCCCACTCCCACTCCCACTCCCACTCCCACTCCCACTCCCACGCCGCGGCATCAGATGACCCGTCGTCATCCACCCGTCGTCCCGGCGAACGCCGGGACCCAGTGAGTTTCTCGGTTCTGTGGTGCTCGTCGTTGGCCGCGCCAAGCAAAGTCACTGCGTCCCGGCGTTCGCCGGGACGACGGTGGGTGCGGGTGGCGATGATGTCGGGTCCATCGGACACCTTTCATCGAGCACCCGCTGGAGCGGCCGCAGCCCCTCGGACACCCGTTTTCGCCCAGACAACCTCCTGATCCGAAAAAGGAAACCATCGACGAACGAAAAACGAATGCCGCACGAACGCGCCCGGACGCCGCTGTCACTACGGTGCAAGGCATCGGCGCCACCCGCGCCGCACGACCGGAGTTCCGATGTCCCGTCTTCGCGCCCTGCCCCTCGCCCTCGCGGCCGTCCTCGCCACCCCCGTCTTCGCCGCCACCGACCTGCAGCTCGAACGCGCGCTCGGTGGCCGCCCCACCGATCCGCTGCCGGCCGGCGATTACGTCTACCAGCCCAGCGGCAGCATCCTCACCACCATCGACGCCAGCGACCCGGCCGCTCCGGTGGTGACCTCGCGCACCGACACCACGCCGCTGCGCGGCGCCATCACCAACATCGTCAGCCTCGACAACGGCTACCTCTACGCCGCGTTCAGCGGCCCCTCGTCCGAGACCGACGGCGTCGCGGTGTTCTCGCTGGCCGACCCGGCCCGGCCCGAACTCGTCGCCCAGATCGCCTACGACGCCGAATTCCGCGAAACCGGCGCGGTCGTCGCCGGCAACGGCGAGCTGTTCGTGTTCGACGGCGGCGCCGGCATCTTCCGCGCCGACCTCAGCGACCCCGCCGCGCCGGTCTTCACCCGCGTGCTGGACACCTTCGCCGGGTTCACCCGCGGCCGCATCGACGGCAACCGGCTCTACGGCATCGGGCGCAACTTCTTCGGCGACTACTCGGTGAACGTGTACGACATCACCGATCCGGCCGCACCGATCGCGCTCGGCAGCGGCTCGGTGCCGGGCGCGAGCTACGTCGCCGCGGCGCTGGCCCCGCCGTACGTGGTGGGCGTCGGCCTGGGCGTGGGCGTGTTCGATTTCAGCGCGCCCACCGTGCCGGCGCCGCGCGGCACCTATGACGACGGCGTGTCGGTCTACTACGGCGGCACCGCCACCGCCACCCACGCCTTTGGCCTGGGCAACGCGCGCCTCGACGTGTTCGACATCACCGATCCCGACACCGTCGTCCCGGGCGGCCAGTTCCCGATCGACACCTACCTCGCCGAAGGCACCGCGTTCGACGGCAGCGACCTGCTCGTCGCCACCCGCGTCGACCGCCTGCTGCGCATCGACGCCGCCGATCCGGACGCGCTCGCGCAGCGCAGCACCTCGATCCTGGCCGGCGGCTCGGTCCCGTACGACATTGGTTTCAACGCCGGGCACGCCTACATCCTCGGCAACGACTTCGGCATCCAGGTGGCGGACGCGGCCACGCTGGAACCGCAGGCGCTGGTGGAACCCGACATCGAACAGGTGCCGATGTCGCGCGCCTACGAGGAACTGCTCGTCGATGGCGACCGCACCTACCTCGCAAGCTGGGGCTCGGGCGTGGTCATCCTCGACAGCAGCGATCCGGCGGCGCCGGTGCAGATCGGTTTTGTCGAGGCGTTCGCGGCGACTTCGATGGCGGTGCGCGGCGACGTGCTGTTCCTCGGCACCTCGACCAACGGCGGCCTGCTCGCCGCCATCGACGTCAGCGACGCCGGCGCGCCGATCGTCCGCGACGTGGAGATCACCTCGAAGGCGATGCGCGTGCGCACCGCCGGCAATCTCGTGCTGGTCGCCGACCACGTGTTCGACGAAAACCCGGCCGGCCTGCGCCTCTTCGACGGCACCGACCCGGCAAACCTCCAGTTGCTGAGCATCTACAACACCGACTGCGAATACGCGTCCGACGTAGTGGTGTCCGACGACCTGACGACCGCCTACGTGGCCTGCAGCGAGGGTCTGCACATCCTCGACATCACCGATCCCGCCGCGCCGGCCCGCATCGGCCGGCTGCAGGTTGCCGACCCCGGCGCGCCGTTCAACGCCCTGGCGGTGGACGGCGAATCGGCCTGGTACGGCACCGACAGCGGCATCGTCGAAATCGACATCGCCGATGCGGCGAATCCGGTGGAACGCCAGCGCCTGCCGCTGCCGGCGGCGCCGCGCTCGCTGCGCCTCGGTCCCGATGCAACCCTGTATGCGGCGACGGGCTACTCGGGCCTGTTCGTCTTCGGCGAGGAACCGGTCGAACCGCTGCCGCCGGAGATCTTCGCCGACGGGTTCGAATGAGTGGACACACGTCGCAGAGTCGCGCGTCGTCAAGTACGCGAGGGGCCGCATCCCTCGTCGCGTCCAGCAGTGGAATCCTTCTCCCATCGGGAGAAGGTGCCGGCAGGCGGATGAGGGCAAGCCACTCCAGCTGACCGAAGCATTCCATCGGTGCCTCGCTGGCACGCGCCGCCTGCTCGTCCCCGCACGCGGCGTCTGCGGTCGACGCAACCCCCGTCCCTCATCCGCCTTCGGCACCTTCTCCCGACGGGAGAAGGAAACGCGCGTCGGCGTGCGGGACGGCGCTCTGCGGCGTGACGTCAGCCGATGGGCTCGTCGGCAAGATAGGTGTAGCCGGTCAACCCCGCTTCCAGCGCGGCCTTCAGCCGCGCCGCTTCGTCTGCCGGCAGGTTCGCCGCGTCGACGTTCGCGGCATAGGTCGCACGCAGGTGCGCAAGATCGTAGCCGACGTAGTCGAGCATCACGTCCGATGTGTCGCCGCGGCGCGAGCGCTCGAACGCGTAGCCGCTCTGCGTCAGCCGCACGTTCACCGCGTCGGTGTCGCCGAACAGGTTGTGGATGTCGCCCAGGGTGTCCTGGTACGCGCCGACCATGAAGATGCCGAGGCGATAGCTCTCGCCCGCACGCGGCACGTGCAGCGCCATCGACGTGTCCAGATCGCCATCGTCCACATACGTATCGATGCGCCCGTCCGAATCGCAGGTGAGATCGGCGATCACGCCGCGCTGCGTCGGCCGTTCGTTGAGGCGCGCGATCGGCACGATCGGGAAGACCTGGTCGATCGCCCACACGTCCGGCACCGATTCGAACACGGAGAAGTTGACGAAATACTTGTCGACCAGGCGCTCGGCGAGTTCGTCGAGCACCGGGCGATGGTTCTTTTCATCGTACGAAAGACGCGAACGCACACCGTGCGCGATTGCGTAGAACAGATCGTCCAGATGCGCGCGCTCGGCCAGCGTCAGCGCACCGTGCGCATACAGGCTCAGGCCTTCGGCCTGGTAGTGCTGCGCCTCCTGGAACAGCTCCAGCGCCGGGCGCTCGTCGAGCGCGGCGTGGATCTCGCGAAGGTGGCGGATCGCAGCCGGTTCGTCGCCGTCGACCGCGGGCACCGAGCCCGTGGGTGCGGCTTCCACTTCCGACACGTTGGCCACGAGCACGGCATGGTGCGCCGTCATCGCGCGGCCGGATTCGGTCAGCACAGTGGGCTGCGGCAGCTGGTGTTCGAGGCAGGCGTCGGCGAGCGGCTGCACGATGTTGAAGGCGTACTGCTCCAGGCCGTAGTTGGTCGAGCAGAAGCTGCGCGAACGTGTGCCTTCGTAATCGACGCCGAGGCCGCCGCCCACGTCGAGGTATTTCACATTACAACCCAGGCCCGACACTTCCACGAAGTAACGCACCGCCTCGCGCATGCCGTTGGCGATATCGCGCACGTTCGAGATCTGCGAGCCCATGTGGAAGTGCAGCAGGTTCAGGCAGTCGGCAAGGCCGACGCGCTTGAGTTCCTCGACGAGGTCGAGCAGCTGGCGCGGCGAGAGGCCGAACTTGGCCTTGTCGCCACCGGAGTTCTGCCACTTGCCGGCACCGAGCGACGCGAGCCGCATGCGCACGCCGAGGCCGGGCTTCACGCCGAGCGCTCGCGCTTCCTCGATGACCAGGCGCAGTTCGGACGCCTTCTCGATGACGATGTAGGTTTCCAGTCCGAGGCGGCGGCCGATCAGCGCGAGGCGGATGTATTCGCGATCCTTGTAGCCGTTGCAGATGACGACGCCGCCGGGCTTGGACAGCGCCAGCACGGCCATCAGCTCGGGTTTGGAGCCGGCTTCCAGGCCGAAACCTGCGCCGCCGTGCGCGGCCAGTTCGCCGGCCACGCCGAGGTGCTGGTTGACCTTGATCGGATAGATCGCGGTGTAGCCGCCACCGTAGGCGAGTTCTTCCATGGCCTTGGCGAAGGCACCCTGCAGGCGCGCGAGGCGGTCGCCGAGGATGTCGGAAAAACGCAGCAGCAGCGGCAGTTTCATGCCGTCGGCGAGCGCGCGGTCCACGACTTCGGGCAGTGCGATGGTGGGGCCGGTGTCGCCGCGCGGGCGCACGTCGATGCGGCCGGCGTCGTCGATGCCGAAATACCCCTCGCCCCAGTGTTCGATGGAATAGGTGCGGCGGGCACGGTCGAGCGACCAGTCGGTCATCGCAGGGTCTCCAAAGGCTCGGCGACGCGGGGCGTCGCGCAGGAACACTCCGCGGCAGCGCGGGGCGGACGCGGAGTTTAGCGGAACGGGATGAATGGGCTGTGCGTGATCGCCGCAGGCTGCACGCTGCAGCCGACCGCAGCGGTCCGCGCCAGCCCCACCGTCGTCCCGGCGAACGCCGGGACGACGGGAGGATGGGAGGCCTGGTGTGGACTGCAAGCTCGAACCGCGAAGGCCTGCGCATCATTCGTCGGGCGGCGGCGCCTCGCGCGTGTTGGTCGACGCCGTCGTCGCGGGCGTAGCGGGCGCGGCATCAGGCACCGCCTTCGCCGGCCAGAACCCGCCGGCATTGAGGCTCGCCCACGTCCACCGCAACCAGCGCAGCAACGCACTCGCCAGCCACAGCGACCACACCAGGATCGCGGTCTTGTAACACCACAGCGGCAACGTCACCGCACTCGCCACCGGCAACACGCCGTCGGCACTGCGATCGGCAAACCAGCGCAGCGCATTGCCCCACGACTGGTTGCCCGTCACATGCATGTCCGGCTGGCTCAGCAACCCGTACGGAATCGCCAGCAGCAGGCACAGCAACGCCACGCCCGTTGCACCGATCAACGCCACCTGCAGCAGCATCGCAATCCGCCGCCGCGCCATCCATTCCGGATGCCGCGCGCGCCAGCCGATAACGAACAGCCACGCCGCCACCAGCATCGCCGGCCACCACGACAGCGCCGAGAAGCCGAGCCCGAGCAGCAGCCAGTCGTGCAGGCGCAGCGGCGTGCCGCCGATGCGCGCCAGCACGAACGCCACCAGCAGCATCGCCGCCAGCCCGCTCCAGAACAGCACCGCCGGGCCGACGCGCGGGCCGCTGGTGAACAGCAGCCAGCGGTCCTGCGGCAGTTGCAGGTGGAGCGCGATGTTGGCCGCCGATGCGCCCAGCGCCACGTCGGGCGTGGACACGCGCGCCGAAGAGGGCACGGCGTCGCGCCAGCGGATCGACACGCGTTGCGGCGCCGTGCGCAGCGGCAGCGTGAGACGGCCGGCGTCGAGCAGCAGCGGTTGTTCGGCGCCGTCGATGGCAAAGCCGAGCAGCTCGGCGTCCGCCGGCAGCTGCAGCATGTGCTGGCCGGCGCGCGTGGCGCGCAGCGTGAAGGTCAGCGAGCTGCTGCGCGCTTCCTGGCCGATCTCGACATCGAGCGACACGTCCTCGATCGCAACGCTGGCGCCGTCCACCGCCACCGGCCGCGTGACGCGCGCGGTGAGCGTTTCGCCCGGCAGCGGCAAGAAGCGCTGGCTACCGGAAGGCGCGTCTTCGCCGGATTGGGGCAGGCCTTCGGTGTCGACGTGCAGCAGCGGAGCCACCGACAGCACCCACTCTTCGGCGTAGAGGCGGCCATCGCTGGCGGTCAACGTCAATGTTTCGGACGGCACCAGGCGCGAGGACCACGTGAACTGCGTCTCGCCTGCCGGCAGCGACACGATGGCGTGGCCATTGCGCACCGGCGGCGTCGCACCTTCCGGAAAGGTGGCGTAGATCTGCTCGCCCGGCAGCAACGCGATCGCCAGCGTGATGCCGCTGCGCTGCGGCGCGACGCGCTGGATCGTGGTGTGGGTCTGCCATTGCTGATCGATGGTGACGGCGCGCCGCACGCGCACGAAGACGGGCACGCTGTCGGTGGCCGCGTCGTTGGTGCCTTCGCCGCCCACGGCGGTATCGGATGCAGTGCGGCGCGGCGGCACGAGGTCGAGCGTGTCGCCGATGAGGCGGCCTTCGTCGACGCCGGCGATCTCGAAGCCGTCGGCGCGCACGTCCAGCGTGGCCGGCGGCAGCGGGAAGGTGATGCGCCAGCGTTCGCCGTCGGCGCGATACGAGGCCTCGACGCGATGCACGCCGCGGTCGAGCGCGATCCAGTCGCCGCTGCCGTCGCGCGCCACGGCGGCGTCGACACCGTCGACACGCACGCCGACGAGCTGCACCGAGGCATCCGGCCGCGGCAGCGGCCACGCGGTGGCGGCCTGCGTGTGGGCGTCGAGCTGGAGCACCAGCGTGCCGTCGCCCGCGATGGCGGTGACGGTGCCGAGCGCGCTGCAGTGCGGCTGGCAGGCGACCTCGGGCGTGAGCAGGCGTGTGCGGAGTTCGGCCAGCAGGTCCGGTCCGGGGATCGGTGCCATCGGCGCCTGCGCCGCTGCACGGTCTGCCGGCAGCGCGCCGAGTCCGCACGCCAACACCAGCCCCGCGGCAGCGGCCGGGCGACGCATGCGTCGCGTCGACGCCGCGCCACTCGGGACGGGCTGCACCGGCCGCGCGATGCGCCACACGATGAAGGCCAGCAGCAGCACCGCCAGCACGCGCCAAGTGCGCGTCAGCCACGGCGGCGACACCACCAGGCCAAGCTCCGTGCCTACGGCCAACGGGCCGTTCCATTGCAGCGCATGGTTGTGCCAGTCCCAGCCCGGCCGTGCCGATCCCGCCTGCGCGATGGTGTCGGCCGGGTAGCGGAACAGGTCGACGGTCTTGACCCGCGTGCCGCTCACTTCGGTGTCGACGCGCTGGATGCGCGAACCGGTCACTTCGACGCGATCGAGCGTGTTGCCGTCGTCGGCCATCACCGGCGCGGGCGGCGGCGGTGGGGCCGCAGGTGCCATTTCCATCGCCATCTGGGGTTGGCCGCCCCAATCGGCCACGAGCGGCGTGCTGTAGCCGCGCGCCGTGCTGTCGCGTTCCAGCTGCGGATGCAGCGAGAGGCGCAGTTGTTGCGCCGCAAACGGCAACACCAGCAGCGCCGCCAGCACGAGGATCACATTGCGCACAATCCCGGTGACACGTGCCAACCGTCCCGGCGGTAGGTGCCGCAGCAGCAGGCTCAGCGCCACCGCGCACAGCAGCGAGACACGCGGCGCCAGCGGCTCGTGCCACGCCAGCAGCACCCACGCCACCAGGCCGGCACCCAGCGCCACGCCGCCGAGGCGGAAGGCCATGAGCGCAAACAGGCTCAGCAGGAAGATGTCGAGCAGCGACCACGCGTCCCACCAGCTGCCACCGGCACGATCGGCACCGGTGGCGCCGAGCAGCCTGTAGCCGGGCGGCAGGTGCAGCACGGTGCTGGCCGAATCGAACGGCTGCGTCCAGCCGTTGGCGGGCAGGCTGCCGCCGCGCGGCGCGCGGGCACCGGTGTCGAGCGAGACAGCCGGGTCGCGCATCTCGACGCCGGAAAGCTCCGGCGATGCGCCGCGCGTCACCAGCAGCGGCGACGTGCCGTCGCGCGTGGCCCGTTCGAGCGACCACGGCGCCGCCATGTCCAGCCGCTGCTCGCTGCCGAGCTGGCCGTGAATGGTGTCCTGCGCCAGATAGCCGCCGCCGTCGAAATCCAGCCACAGCTCGCGTTGCAGAGACAGCCGCGCCGGGCGCTCGCTCGGCAGGCCGCGCAGTTTCACGTCGAGAGTGGCGACGCTGTCGGCATCGAGCACGTAGCCCGGCAGGGTGTCGCTGCCGTCGAACAGGTGCTGGTCCAGCAGCTCGATTTCGAAACCCGGAGCGCTCCAGTCGGGGGTATCGGCCTGCGTCGGGTCGATGCCCGGCACGCCGCCGAACTGGGCAAGGCGGAACAGCGGATCGTCGCGGAACTGCCAGATCTCCTGCGTCGGCAGCACACCGTCGGCCGCGATGGCCGGCAGGCGGAATTCGGTCATCGGCGTCGCCGCGCGCGCCACCAGCAGCAGCTCCCACTGCCCGGCGCGCAGCTGCACGCGCACACTGCCGTCGCCGTCGATGCGCGCCGGCAGCTCGCCATCGAGCAGCACGGGCACGAAACCGGCCGGCAGCAGCGGCGCCAGCACCTGCTCGCGCGGCTTGCCCGACACCGACACCCGCACCAGCGTCGCCAGCATCTGCGGCACGCCGTCGGCGAGCAGGCGATAGGTTTCGATCTGCAGCGCATCGCTTTCGCCGGCGCCGGCCGCGCCGAGCACCAGAGCGTCCTCGCTGTTGCGCTCCGGCGCCGCCACCGTCACGCCGTCCACGCGCAGCGACACCAGCGCGATCGCGCCGGGCACCGGCAACGTGGCCGGTCGCCGCGCCCAGGCGAAGCGCCCGGCCAGCCGATGCGTCCCGGCCGGCAGCAGCACCCATGGCCCGCCGTCGTTGAGCACCGGCACCGGCGCGCCGTTGGCGGTCACCTCGATCGGCCGCCACTCGCCCGAGCCCGGCAGCGGCACCCGCTGCGGCGCCTGCAGGGTCCAGGTCTGGGTAAAGCGCGCCCCGTCGGCGTCCACGTCCAGCGCCAGCTCGCCCGGCCAGGCGCAGCGCGTGGCCGATTCGAACGGCGTGCACAGCGCCTCGGCCTGTCCGTGCAGCACCCACTCCCGCCACGGCTCCAGCACCGGCGGCACCGGCGCCGCCAGCGCGGACCCCGCCTGCAACGCCAGCAGGCAGACGCCCGCCACCCAAGCCACCCACCCGCCACGCTGCGCCGAGCCCGTACCCATGCCGCTCTCCCGTCGTGATGCCGCGAGCCTAGCCGAACGTGCAAGTTGCGCGAGAGGGGTCACATCGCCGCTCGTCCGACGGTCATCCCATGCCGCGCTGCCGCATGCCGGCCCCATCCGCTACAATCCGCCCCCTTTGCCTCCCACTTCGCTGCCGGACCCCCATGAGCACCACCGAACCGACCTGGTACTACGAAAACTTCGAACATTCGGGTTCGGCGATCGGCTTCCGCGTGACCGGCAAGCTCGACGAAGTGCAGTCGGAATTCCAGAAGATCGAGATCTGGGACACCACCGACTGGGGCAAGCTGATGGTGATCGACGGCGCCATCATGCTCACCACGCGCGACAACTTCCTCTATCACGAGATGATGGCGCATCCGGTGCTGTTCACCCACAGCAACCCCAAGCGCGTGGTCATCATCGGCGGCGGCGACTGCGGCACGCTGCGCGAGGTGCTCAAGCACAAGGAAGTCGAGCACGCGGTGCAGGTCGACATCGACGAGCAGGTCACGCGCATGGCGGAGAAGTACTTCCCCGAACTGTGCGAGTCCAACCACGACCCGCGCGCCGAACTGCTGTTCGACGACGGCATCGCGTACATGAAGAACGTGGCCGAAGGCACGGTCGACGTGATCATCGTCGACAGCACCGATCCCGTCGGCCCGGCCGAAGGCCTGTTCAACGAGGCGTTCTACGTCTCCTGCATCCGCGCGCTGCGCAACGGCGGCATCCTCGTGCAGCAGTCCGAGTCGCCGCTCGTGCATATCGGCCTGATGAAGGCAATGCGCCACCACATGACCGCCGCCGGCTTCGCCGACACCCGCACCCTGCCGTTCCCGCAGCCGTGTTATCCCACCGGCTGGTGGAGCTGCACGCTCGCGCGCAAGGGCAGCGAGCTGGCCGGCTTCCGCGAGCGCGGCGCGCAGTCCAAGAGTTTCGCCACGCGCTACTACAACGTCGACGTGCACCGCGCCGCGCTGGTGCAGCCCGAATTCATGCGCGAGGCGTTCGGCGACTGATCGCCGACGCTGACTGGTTCAAACGGAGTCTCCCGTGTTTTTCGAACGCCTGCCCGAATTCATCGGCAACCATCCGCTGCTGAGCCTTGCCTTCGTCGGCATCGCCATTGCACTCGTGATGAACGAATTCTCGCGCTTCACGCGCGGCTACAAGGCCGTGTCGCCGGCGCAGCTGACCCAGCTCATCAACCGCGAGAACGCGCTCGTGGTGGACGTGAGCGCCATCGGCGACTACGAGAAGGGGCACATCGTGGGCTCGAAACACGTGGCGCTGAGCCAGCTCGATCCGGAGAGCAAGCTGTTGGCGAAGGTGAAGGAACTGCACGTCGCGGTCGTGGACCGCAACGGCATGCAGTCGGGCGCGGCGGCAAAGAAGCTGGTGAAGGCCGGCTTCAAGAACGTGTACTGGCTCGATGGCGGCATCGCGAGCTGGCAGGGCGCGGACCTGCCGCTGGCCAAGGGCCGCGCGAGCTGAGCGTTTCCTTCCCCGCGGGACCCATGCTTTCCTTCTCCCGCCGGGAGAAGGTGCCGAAGGCGGATGAGGGACGGGCGTTGCGGTGTATCCCGCGTCCGGGCATGGGCCGAAAACCCTTGTACCGCATGCTTAGCGAGGCCTGTCAGGCCCGTCCCTCATCCGCCCTGCGGGCACCTTCTCCCCGCGGGAGAAGGCGATGCGGGCTTGATTTCACCTGCAACGCCCCGCATGGGATAATCCCGCTTCTCTCGCTACACCCAATCACTGGAGTGCCTCATGGCCGATGAAACCACCAACGGCGCCGCCGCCGAAGCCCCGACCGCCACGCAGTTCAACCTGCAGAAGATCTACATCAAGGACGCGAGCTTCGAGGCCCCGAATGCGCCGCAGGTGTTCCAGGAAGACGGCCAGCCGCAGCTGCAGCTCAACCTCGCGCAGAAGGTCGCGACCCTCGCCGAAGGCGTGTTCGAGGTGGTGCTGACCGTCTCGCTCACCTGCACCCTCAACGGCAAGAATGCGTACCTCGCCGAAGTCCATCAGGCCGGCATCTTCGGCGTGAACGGCTTCGACCAGCGCAACACCGAAGCCCTGCTCGCCACCTATTGCCCGAACGTGCTGTTCCCGTACGCCCGCCAGGCCGTCGGCGATCTGGTCACCAACGGCGGCTTCCCGCCGTACTACATCCAGCCGATCAACTTCGAGCAGCTCTACGCCGAACAGCTGCGCCGCCGCCAGGCCGGCGCCGACGTCAGCGCACCCGCGCAGGGCAACGCGTAACCGCATGAGCCGCGCCCCGCGGCTCGCCGAGGGCGCCGCCGGTCCGCTGCGACTGGCGGTGCTGGGTGCCGGTTCCTGGGGGACCGCGCTTGCGGTGCAGGGCGCACGCAATGGCCTCGACACCGTGCTCTGGGGCCGCGATGCGGCCGCCATTGCCACGATGCGCAGCGAACGCCGCAACGTGCGCTATCTGCCGGACCTGTCGCTGCCGCAATCGCTGCGCTACGACGACGATCTCGCGCGCAGCGTGGCCGACGCGGACCTCGTGCTGATCGTGGTGCCGAGCCACGCGTTTCCCGACATCGCGCGCGCCATCGCGCCGCTCAAGCGTGCCGGGGTCGGCGTGGCCTGGGCGACGAAAGGCTTCGAGCCCGGCTCCGGCCGATTCCTGCACGAAGTGGCGCAGGATGCCTTCGGCAGCGAGATTTCCCTCGCCGTCGTGACCGGGCCCTCGTTTGCGCGGGAAGTCGCGCAAGGCCTGCCGACCGCGGTGACGGTGCATTCGGACGACGAGTCCTTCGCGCAGGACGTGGCCGACGCCCTGCACGGCCCGACCTTCCGCGCCTACACCGGCAAGGACGTGGTCGGCGCCGAACTCGGCGGCGCAATGAAAAACGTGCTGGCGGTGGCCACCGGCATTGCCGACGGCATGGCGCTCGGACTCAACGCGCGCGCCGGCCTGATCACGCGCGGCCTCAACGAGATGCTGCGGCTCAACGCCGCCATCGGCGGGCGCGCCGAAACGCTGATGGGGCTCGCCGGCCTCGGCGACCTCGTGCTTACCTGCACCGGCGATCTCTCGCGCAACCGTCGCCTGGGTCTTGCGCTCGGGCGCGGGCAGCCGCTGCGCGAGGCCGTGGCGCAGATCGGCCAGGTGGTCGAATCGGTGCAGACCGCGGACGAGGTGATGCGCCTTGCGGAACGGCACGGCCTCGACCTGCCGATCAGCGCGCTGGTGCGGCGCGTGCTGCACGAGGACATCACCCCGAGCGACGGCCTGAAGCTGCTGCTCTCGCGCGAGCAGAAGCCCGAATACCCGAGCGGGCTGTTCGACTGACCTCGTCGGGCGGACCGGATGGCGTCCGCAGACACCGCGGTCTCCCGCGCATCGCCCGCCGACGTTGCTCGACGATGCCGCGCTGCGTCGGCTCCACGCGACGCGAGCCATCATGTATGCGGCACGGTTCGTCACGAGTATTCCAAGGAAGCCGACCACCGTTCATCGTCATCCCGGCGAAAGCCGGGATCCAGTGACGTTGCTCGGTTTTGCTCTTGCGTCAGATCAAGTCCAAGGAAACGTCACTGGATCCCGGCTTTCGCCGGGATGACGGAGTGCGAGGATGACGGAGTGCGAGGGATGACGGAGTGCGAGGGCGTCAGTCTCTGCGTGACGTGGCGGGCGTCCCGGCCGCATCTGCCGCATCTGCCATGGTCCGCCCGGCTGCCGCGTCGCCGCCGTCTCCCGTGTTCGACGCACCACCGAAAATGATCCGCGCCGCGCGCTGGTAGCTCCAGTACGCCCATGCCCAGTTCAGTAGCACCACGAGCCGGTTGCGGAAGCCGATCAGGAAAAACACGTGCGCGCCGAGCCAGAACCACCAGGCCAGCACGCCGCTGATCCGCAGCCCGTGCAGGTCGACCACCGCAGCCATGCGGCCGATCGTGGCGAGATTGCCGAAGTCGCGGTAGCGGAACGCCGGGGCCGCCTGCCCGCGCAGGCGCGCGCGGATCACGCGCGCCACGTGTGTGCCCATCTGCTTGGCGGCGGGTGCGACGCCGGGCACCGGTCTGCCATCCTGCGCGACCGCGGCCAGATCGCCGGCCACGAAGACGTCCGCCAAGCCGGGCACGGTGAGATCGGGCTGCACCGCGACGCGGCCGGCGCGGTCGAGCGGCACGCCGAGCGCCCGCGCCAGCGGCGAGGCGGCAACGCCTGCGGCCCACACCACGGTGCGCGCCGGGATCCGTTCCGCGCCGAGCGTGTAACCCTCCGCATCGATCGACGCCACCGGCGTGCCGGTCAGCACCTCCACGCCGAGTGTCTCCAGCTGCGCGCGTGCGCGTGCGGACAGCGATTCCGGGAACGAGGCCAGCACCCGCGGCCCGGCCTCGATCAGCCGCACGCGCGCCTGCGCCGGATCGATGTGGCGGAATTCGTTGCGCAGCGTGTGGCGCGCGATCTCCGCCAGCGTGCCGGCCAGCTCGACGCCGGTCGGCCCGCCGCCGACGATGGCGAAGCTCAGCCACGCCGCGCGCCGCGCAGGATCGGTTTCCGCCTCGGCGCGCTCGAACGCCAGCAGCAGGCGACGGCGCAGGTGCAGCGCATCGTCGAGCGTCTTGAGCCCGGGCGCGTGGCGGGCCCAGTCGTCGTGCCCGAAGTACGCGTGCGTCGCGCCGCTCGCGAGCACCAGCGTGTCGTAGGCGAGCGTGCTGCCGTCGTCGAACGCGATGCGCCTGCCGGCCGTGTCGATGCCCTGCACCTGCGCCAGGCGGACCTCGACGTTCTTCTGCCGCCGCAGGATGTGCCGCAGCGGCGCGGCGATGTCCGGCGCCGACAGCCCGGCGGTGGCCACCTGGTACAGCAGCGGCTGGAACAGATGGTGATTGGTGCGGTCGATCAGGGTGATGCGCACCGCATCGCGCGCCAGCGCGCGTGCGGTCCACAGCCCGGCGAAACCGCCGCCGACGATGACGATGTGGGGACGCGACGTATCCATCGCCGCATTGTCGCGCATCACGCCGCGTCCTCGATCGTCGACACCCGGCGCGAGTCGGGCATCCACAGATACACCAGCAGCGAGCAGCCGATGCACGCCGTCACGTACCAGTAGAAGCCCGATTCCATGCCGGCGTCCTTGAACCACAGCGCCACGTACTCCGCGGTGCCGCCGAACAGCGCGACGGTCACCGCGTACGGCAGCCCGACACCGAGCGCGCGCACCTCCACGGGGAACAGTTCGGCCTTCACCACGGCGTTGATCGCTGTGTAGCCGCTGACGATGCCGAGCGCGGCGAGGATCAGCCAGAACGCCTGCCACGCGGTGGTCACGTCCTGCAGCGCGCTCAGGATCGGTACCGTCAGCAGCGTGCCGAGCACGCCGAACGCGATCAGGATCGGGCGCCGTCCCGTGCGGTCGGACAATGCGCCGACCAGCGGCTGCATCAGCATGTAGAGAAAGAGCGTGCCGGCGTTGATCAGCGTGGCGGTGCGGTTGGGCATGCCGACGCTGTTGACGAGGAATTTGTGCATGTACGTGGTGTAGGTATAGAACGCCAGCGTGCCGCCCATCGTGAGCCCGACCACGGTGAAGACCGCGCGCGGATGCCGCAGCAGCGCGCGCAGCGTGCCGGACTGCCGTGTGCCGGCCGCCTTGCGCACGAAGCTGTCGGTTTCCACCATGTTGCGCCGCAGGTACAGCGCCGTCACCGCCGCCAGCGCGCCGATCGCGAACGGGATGCGCCAGCCCCAGTCGCGCAGCTGCGCGTCGTCGAGTAGGGCCTGCAGCGCGATCAGCACCGCCAGCGCGATCAGATGCCCCATCACCAGCGTGACGTACTGGAAGCTCGACCAGAACCCGCGATGCGCGCGCGTGGCCATCTCGCTCAGGTACGTGGCCGAGGTGCCGTACTCGCCGCCCACGCTCAGCCCCTGCAGCAGCCGCGCCAGCACCAGCAGCACCGGCGCGGCGACGCCGATGCTCTCGTAGCCGGGCGTGCACACGATGATGAGCGAGCCGCCGCACATCAGCAGCACCGACAGCATCAGCGCCGAACGCCTGCCGTGGCGATCGGCATAGCGTCCGAGCAGCCACGCACCGAGCGGCCGCATCAGGAACCCGACCGCGAAGATGGCCGCGGTGTTGAGCAGCTGCGAGGTCCGGTCGCCGCGCGGAAAGAACACCTGCGCGAAGTAGAGCGAAAACGCCGCGTAGACGTACCAGTCGTACCACTCCACGAGATTGCCGACCGAGCCGCTGAAGATGCTGCGCAGGCGTCGTGTCGGCGTGAGCGTCGAATCGGTCATGCGGGAAGGTTCGCACGGGAACGCGTGCGTCGTCAGTACAGATCCACCGGATCCACATCCAGCGACCAGCGCACCTTCTTCCTCTCGCGCAGCGCGTGCAGGCGCGGGAACAGCTCGCGCAGCAGCGCCTGCAGCGCGCCGCGCTGCGGCGAGGACAGCAGCATCTGCGCGCGCAGGCGACCCGCGCGGCGTGGCATCGGCGCCGGCATCGGGGCATGCCGCGTCACGCCGAACGCGTTTTCTGCCAGCGCGAACGCTTCGGCGAGGAAGGCATCGAGCTCGGCCTGGCCGGTGGCCTCGGCGCGCAGCAGGCACAGATGCGCGAACGGCGGAAAGCCGGCCGCGCGCCGCTCTGCCAGCGCCTCGGCCGCAAACGCGTGGTAGCCGCCGCCGGTCAGCAGGGTGCGCAGCAGCGGGTGGTCCGGATGGTGGGTCTGCAGCCACACCGCACCGCGCAAGGCGGCACGACCCGCGCGTCCGGCGACCTGGATCAGCAGCTGCGCGAGACGCTCGCCGGCGCGGAAATCGGCGCTGAAGAGGCCGTCGTCGATGCTGGCGATGGCCACCAGCGTCAAACGCGGCAGGTCGTGCCCCTTGGCCAGCATCTGGGTGCCGACGAGGATGCCGGCGCCGTCCCCGAGCGCGGCAAAATGTTTTTCCAGTGCGTCGCGATGCTGCGTGGTCTCGCGATCCACACGCACGAGCGGCACGTCCGGGAACTCGGCCGCCAGCGCCTGCTCCAGCCGCTCGGTGCCGGCGCCCTGCGGCACCAGGCCGAGGCTGTCGCACTGCGGGCAGGCCGGCGGGACGCGGCGCCGCGCGCCGCAGTGGTGGCAGAGCAGGGTGTGGCGGCCGTGCAGGGTCATGGCGCTGTCGCAGCGCTCGCAGTCGGCATGCCAGCCGCAGTCGTGGCACAGCAGCACCGGCGCGAAGCCGCGGCGGTTGCGGAACACCAGCGCCTGCTCGCCGCGCGCAAGACACGCGGCGATGGCCGCGCGCAGCGGCCGCGACAGGCCGTCGACCAGCGGCTGTGCGCGCACGTCGAGCACGTGCACCTGCGGCGCGATCGCCTCGCCGGCGCGTTCGGACAGGCGCAGCCAGGCGTAGCGACCGCCCATCGCATGGTGCAGGGTTTCCAGCGACGGCGTGGCGCTGCCCAGCAGCACCGGCACGCCGAGCGTCTTGCCGCGCACCAGCGCGAGATCGCGCGCGTGGTAGCGGAAGCCGTCCTGCTGCTTGTACGAGGCATCGTGTTCTTCGTCGATGACGATGAGGCCGGCCTGCGGCAGCGGCGTGAACACGGCCGAGCGCGTGCCGATGAGCACGCGCGCTTCGCCGCGCGCCATCGCGGTCCAGGCGCGCGCTCGCTCGCCTTCGGACAGTCCCGAGTGCAGCGCGTGCACCGGCACCGGCAGGCGCTCGCCGTAGCGCCGCAACGCCTGCGGGGTGAGTCCGATCTCCGGCACCAGCACCAGCGCCTGCCGGCCTTGCGCCAGGCAGGCCTCGATCGCGGCGAGATAGACCTCGGTCTTGCCGCTGCCGGTGACGCCGTCGAGCAGCAGCGGCGCGAACTCGCCCAAGCGCGCGCAGACCGCATCGACCGCGCGGCGTTGCGCGGCACCGAGCACGGGCGGCGGCGTGCGCGGCGTGCCGGGCACCGGCTGCGTCGTCCACAGGCGTTCGACCAATCCGCGCCGCGCCAGCGATCGCAGCGGCGTGCGCCACTGCGGCGACCAGGCCGCGAGGGCGTCCTCGTCCTGGGCGCCGGCGCGCAGGCGTTCGGCCAGGGCGCGCGGACGGGTGCCGGCGCGCAGCGCAGGCGTGGCCGTGGCGCCGGCCTCGGTCAGCCGCCACACCGCGCGCGCGGTGTCCGGCAACGGCTCGCCGTGGCGCAGCGGCCCCGGCAGCGCCGTGGCGAACACGTCGCCGAGCGCGCGCTGCCAGTAGCCTGCGGCCCAGCGCAGGCTGGCATCGAGCTCGGCATCGAACAGCGCGGTGGCGTCGAGCACCGCGTCAGCCTCGCGCAGGGTGCCGGCCGCGGGATCAGGTGCGTCGATCCCGGCCACGATGCCGACCAGGACCTTGGACCCGAAACCCACGCGCACGCGGCGACCGACCAGCGCCGCGCTCGCGGCGACACCGCGCGGCGGCAGATAGTCGAACAGGCGCGGCAGCGGCAGCGGCAGCGCCACGCGGAGCACCGAGGGAACACGATCCGGCATCGGCGCAGTGTAAAGCGCTTGACCGCGGCGTCCCGCGGACGCGCGACACTTGCGCGGCAGTGCTGTGTCACACCTCACGTTTCCTGGGTAACTGCCTGTGCGCCATGATGAAATTCCCTTATCCACACAAGCTGTGGATAAGTGTGTGGATCAGGCTCCGGCGAGCACTGCGCGGACGCGGCGCCATCGGGCTTTCCGCCGCCTTGGCGAAAAATTCACCAATCTGAAATAGTCATTTTAAAACAGAGGCTTGTGGGCAAAGGCTACCGTTGCATGACGGCATCTCACGGACTGCGACCGGCAAAATGCAGCGCGGTCCGCTGCTGTGCACAACCCGATTCCACGGAAACCCCGTGATTGCTGGGGAGAGCGCGTGCGCTGTCGCTGTCAAGCCCCCATGCGGGTGTGCCGCGGACGACGGATCGGCGCGGCTGCGCCACTAGACTAGCGGCTGCCGTTTCCGTTCCCAACGCGTTTCCCGATGCCCCAGGCCGCGTCCGCAGCCCCAGCCACCGACACTGCAGCGCTCGACCGCTTCCTCCGCGGCCTGGAGCGTCGCGCCCTGTGCATGGCGCAGCTGGCCCTGCCCGGGCACGACGACGCGTTCGACGCGGTGCAGGACGCCATGGCCGCATTCGTGCGCGACCGCCCGCCGGCCGAGGCCGACTGGCCGCTGCCGTTCTGGCGCGCGTTCCACGTCCGCCTCGGCGGCGCCGCGCGCCGGCGCGCGCCCTGGATGGCATGGGCGGGGCCGCGCCGCCGCGGACCCGACACCGCCGCGGATCTCGGAGCGGACCCCGGTGCGCCCGGCACCGTCGGCTCCGGTCCCTTCCTGGCGTTGGCCGACGCCGCCGCCGGCGCCCGGCTCGCGGCCGCGCTGCGTGCGCTGCCGCCGGGCGAGCGTCAGGCCTTCCTGCTGCGGGTGTGGGAAAACCTCGACATGTCGGGCATCGCCCGGGCGATGCAACTGTCCGAGGACGCCGTGAAGGCCCAACTGTCCGGTGCGTTGCGTCAGCTGCGCCGTCATCTGGAAATCGCGATGACCACGCCCGCCGCGGCGCCGCCGCGCGACGACGGCCGCTGGATCCTGCG
Organism: Chiayiivirga flava; assembly: GCF_014202825.1. Taxonomy (GTDB): domain Bacteria; phylum Pseudomonadota; class Gammaproteobacteria; order Xanthomonadales; family Xanthomonadaceae; genus Chiayiivirga; species Chiayiivirga flava. The sequence goes on from NZ_JACHHP010000002.1 coordinate 488,999, forward strand.
CAGCCGCGCCTTGCTCGATGCGTCGGCGCGCGATCTGGACGGCGCCACGCTGTCGCGGCTTGCGCACGCGCGCCGCGCGGCGATGGACGGCGTCGCGCCGGCGCCGCCGTCGGCGCGCCCGCTGGCGTGGCTGGGCGGACTTGCGATGGCGCTCGGCATCGGCCTGATGCTGTCCCGCCTGCTGCCCGTGGCGCAGGTACCCGGCGTCGCGCCCGATGCCGCGGCGCCGTCCGTCGCCCCCGCCGTCGCTCCGCCGCCGCGCATCGCGCCGACCGAAGACACCCCGCTCGCGGCGCCCGATTTCGAACTGCTCGTCGATGCCGACGACGAAGCCCTGCTCGACGAACTGGCCTTCTACGTCTGGCTCGGCGCCGGAGGCGATCGTGACGAGGACTGAGCGTCCGCGCGCTGTCGCCGTGGTCCTGGGCGTGCTGCTGGCCTGCGGTGCCGCGATCGCCCAGGCACCGGACGCGCCGGCGCCGCCGGCACCGCAGCAACACGCGCTGTCCGCACCGCGCTGGGCCGAGCTCGACACCGCCGAGCGCGCGTTGCTGCAGCCGTGGGCGCAGGACTGGGATCGCCTGCCCGACGACCTGCGCGCGCGCCTGCAACGCAATGCGCGGCGCTGGTTGTCGCTGACGCCCGACGCGCGCACCGCCGTCGTCGCGCGCATGGCGGCGTGGGACGCACTCCCGCCGCAGCGCCGCGCGCACCTGCGTGCACGCCACGAAGCCCTGCAGGCGATGCCACCCGACGAACGTGCCGGCGTACGCGCGGCATACCACGCGTTCGGCAGCCTGCCGCCGGCGCGGCAGGCGGAACTGCGCCGCAGCTTCGCCGCGCTGTCGCCGGACGCGCGCAGCGCCTTCCTTCTCGGCACGGACGCACGCGCGGTCGCCGACATCGCGCGCCGATCCTTCTCCTTCGTGCCGGCCGGGCAACGCGCTGCCACGCTGCGCATGCTGCGCGACCTGGATCCCGCACAGCGCCAGGCGCTGGTGCGCGTCGCGCGCCGCCTCGATGCCGGGCAACGCGAACGCCTGCGCAGCGCCCTGCTCGCCGCCGCGCCGGCGCAGCGCGGCGCGCTCATCGATTCGCCCCCGCCCTGAGGCGAAGCCGCCGCCCGATTGGGCGGCGGCGTGTGTGCTCAGGGTTTGACGAACTTGAGCGTCATGCGGTCGCTTTCGCCGATCGCCGCGTATTTTTCCCTGTCGGCTTCGTCGTGGTTGTTGCTCGGCGGCAGCGTCCACACGCCGTTCGGATGGTCCTTGGTGTCGCGCGGATTGGCGTTGATCTCGCTTTTCGCCTCGAGTTTGAAGCCGGCCCCTTCGGCCAGCGCGATCACCTGCGCCTCGCTCATGTAGCCGCTGCGATCGCCTCCGGGCACGTCGGCATTCGCGCGGTGCTCCACCACGCCCAAGGTGCCGCCGCTCCGGAGCACGGCATGGAAGCCCTTGAACATCGCCTCGGCCTGCCCGCTCATGCGCCAGTTGTGCACGTTGCGGAACGTCAGGACCAGATCGGCCGAGCCGTCCGGCCCGAAGCTCGGCGCCTTGGGGTCGAAACCCGCGATCTGCACCTTGGCGTAGGCCGGCGCGTCGGCGATCTTGCTTTCCAGCCCCGCCTTCGCGCGCGCCTGGTAATCGCGTCCGCGACCTTCCTCGACCGTGGCCGGATCCACCACCGCGGCGACATACTTGCCGCTGTCCTTCAGATAGGGCGCGAGGATTTCGGTGTACCAGCCACCGCCGGGAGTGATCTCCACCACGGTCTGGGTCGGTGCAATGCCGAAGAACGCCAGGGTCTGGCCGGGGTGGCGCGCGGCGTCGCGCTTGACGAAGTCGGGGGTGCGCCAGTCGCCACCGATGGCGGCGGCGAGGGCCGCGTCGGGCGCGGGGAGCGTCGCGCTGTCGGCGGGTTTGACGGCCAACGCGGGCAGCGCGAAAGCGGTGCAGACGGACAGCAGGCAGGCACAGGCGAGCGGACGCAGCGTCATGGCGGAACTCCTCGGGAACGGGCCCGCAAGCGTAGCCAATAAAACGGGCGACCGGAGAGCTGTCGGGCATCGTCCCGCCGCGTGAACCGCTCGGACGGCGGCGTCCCTGCCGCCGCGTCCCGAACCGGATGGCTCAGCGCGCCGCTTGCGCCTGCGGCACCAGCGCGTTGGCGCGATCGAGGTTGTCGGCGAAGCGTTCGCGCGCGACGCGCAGATGCTCCTGCACACCCGAATTCTTCGAGGCCGGCAGCAGCGACTGGTCGACCACGGTGACGGCGTCGGCGTTGAGCTGCACCATCGCATCGACGAACGCGACCTCGAACTCCGTGCCGCTCAGGCCGTCGAGCATCTGGCGCTCCGCCGCCGCGCGTTGCCGCACCACCTTCACGTCGTCGCTTTCGAACGGATTGATGCCGCCCTGCTCGCCGACGCGCCGGGTCTTGAACTGGTTGGCGCGGTGTTCGCGCTCCACATCGCGCGCGAACGCCTGCAGCGGCGCGCTGACGCCCTTGCGCTGCGCCAGCGCGGCGGTTTCGATCTCGTGGTCGTTGATGGCCTCCAGCATCGCGAGCGCCTCGCCGTCGGACGCGATGCCGGGCGCCTGCTCGTTGCCGCCCTTGGTGCCCGACTGCGGTGAACCTTCGCGAATCGCGACGCTGTCCGAATCGTTGCGAACGTACGGCGAGTCGCTGCCGCGACCGGTATCGAGGCGGATGGCGTCGTCGGCGACGGCGGCGAGGGAGCAGGTCGCAAGTGCGATGGCGATGGCAAGCTGCAGGCGGCGGACAGACTGGGACATGATCGGCTCCTTCTGGGAATGGGCTGGCACGAGGGCAGGCGAATGCGCGGCACATCGCCCGGACGCGCGCGGTGCGCGGCGCCGCAGGTTCGGATGCACCGCAGCAATGTGCATGCCAGCGTGCGGACACCGTGCTCGACGAGGTCTCGCGCGCGCCGCGCGCTTCGCAGCGGGCGCGCGATCGTGGCATTTGCCGCATGCGCGGTGGCGCAGCGGCGCATTCCGCACGATCGCTTCGCCACACGCTGGCATCGCTCGGCAGCGCGATCGGCGACAGCGGCGTGCTCGACTAACGGTCGCCCGGCGGAAACCGCAGCGTCGCGTACACGCCGAAATGGTCCGAGGCCCAGGCACCGTCCGCCGCCGGCACATCGAACAGCCGCCCGGCCTGCAGTGGCACGAGCCGGTCGACGAACACGTGATCGATGCGCTGCGGCGGATGCCTGGCCGGATTGAGCGTGCTGTGGGCGGGATCGTCCGCGGCGGTGCGCGGGTGCAGCGTGGCATACGCATCGCGCAGGCCCAGCGCGCGCAGGGCGTCGAGCTCGGGGCTGTCCGCCGCGGTGTTGAAGTCGCCGAGCACGAGCATCGCGTCGCCCGCGCGGGTGCGCCGGACGAAATCCACCAGGTCGCCGATCTGGCGTGCGCGGATCGCGCCACCGTTCGCGGTGTGGTGCAGGTGCGTTGCATACACATCGACGGTGCGTCCGCCGATGGTCACGCGCACGTGCGCCGCGCTGCGGTAGTCGTCCAGCGGCGCCAGCAGCACCGCGTCGTCGGCCAGGATCCGGTGCCGCGTCAGGATCGCGTTGCCGTAGCGGCGCACCGCGTCGGGCGCATCGGCCGAGACGAAGATGTGGCGATATCCCAGCGCCTGCGCCAGCGATTTCGCCTGGTTCGGCAGGTGTGCGTCCTGCAGCACTTCCTGCAATGCGATCACATCGGGCTGCAGCGTGCGCAGCGCCCGCACGATGATCGCCTCGCGGCGCGGCCAGTCGGCCTTGTCGTGCCACAGGTTGAGGGTGACGACGGTCAGCGTGTCCGGCGGCGCGGTGTGGCGCGCGTCCGGATGGCATGCGGTCAGCAGGGTGGCGACGAGCAGCAACACGATGCGCAACGGTGTCATGGGATGCTCCTTGTGCCGGGCTCCGATGGCATCGTCTGCCGCCTATCGTGCAGAGCGCCCCCTCCCGCCTTCGGCACCCTCCCCCGCTGCGCGGGAGAGGGGACGTCGCCTCGATCGCGGGATGCGGTCGACTGCGGCGGCTGTCTCGCCGCCACGGAGGAACCCCATTCTGCTGCACGGAGGAGCCCTTCTTTTCGCACCAGAGGAACTCCTTTCCCCACAGGAACCTCTCCCCGGGACTTCTCCTCCGCAGCAACCCCTCCCCGCAGGAACACTGTCCCTCACAGGAACCCTGTCCTCACAGAGCCCTGTCTTCACAGGAACCCTGTATGTCACGGGAACCCCCGCTCCCCGCAACGGAGAAGCCCTTCTCCCGCACAGCGGGGGAAGGTGGCGGCAGCCGGAAGGGGGTCGGCGCCGCACCGATTCCGCATCACCCCCTACGCCGCAGCCGCGCCGAACGCATCGCGCGTCAGGTTCTGCGGCGTGCTGTCGGTGCAGACGACATCGTCCTCGATGCGCACGCCGCCGAAGCGCCGCAGATGCTCGATCGCCGTCCAGTTCACCGCTTGCGCGTGCGGTCCCTCGCGCAGTCCGGCGAGCAGGCTGTCGATGAAATAGATGCCCGGCTCGATCGTCACCACCATGTGCGGCGCAAGCGTGCGCGTCAGGCGCAGGTACGGGTGCCCGGCCGGCCGCTCGATGCGGCCGCCGGCGTCGGTGGCCATGAAGCCGCCGATGTCGTGCACCTGGATGCCGAGCAGATGGCCGAGCCCGTGCGGGAAAAACACCGCGCTGACGCCCGCGTCCACCTGGTCTTCCGGCGCCATGCGCACGATGTCCAGATCGCGCAGCACACCCGCGAGCATGCGGTGCGCCTCCACGTGCAGATCGGCGTAGTCGCGTCCGGCCCGCACCCGGTCCACCAGCGCCAGCTGCACGCCATCGACCGCGTGGACCAGCGCGGAAAACGCCGCATCGCCGTTGGCGTAGGTCCGCGTGATGTCGCTGGCGTAACCGTCCGCGGTGCCGCCCGCATCGATCAGGAAGGCGCGCGATTCGTGCGGCCGCTGCGCCTGCTGGTGCTGGTAATGCAGCACCGCGCCGTGTTCGTTCAGCGCCACGATGTTGCCGTACGGCAGGTCCGTGTCCAGATGGCCGCTCGCATGCAGGTAGGCGCGATGGATCTCCAGTTCCGATTCGTTGCGGCGGAACGCCGACTCCGCCGCGCGGTGGCCGCGCACGGCGCGCGCGGATGCCTGCCGCATCAGCGCCAGCTCGTACGGCGTCTTGAACGCGCGGTGGTAATGCAGATAGTCGACCACGGCGGCGGGATCGTTCGGCACGTAGCCGTCAAGTGCGGCGTCGGCCGGCGCGAGGATCGCGCTGCGTGCCGCCGGCGGCAGGTGGCGGCGGGCCTCGTCCGGCGTGCGGACCGTGCGGATGTCGAAGTGTTCCACCCACGCGCCCGACGGCGCGGCCGGCGGCAGGTGCCAGTAGTCGTCCGGCTGGTAGTACGCCAGGACGGGCTTGTTGCCGGGCGTGATCGCGATCCAGCAGTCGGTGTGCGCCGGCAGCGGCAGGAACTGCACGAACTGCGGGTTGCCGCGGAAGGTGATCGGGCGGTCGTCGAGATGCTCGTAGCGCTGCACGCCCGAGCCGATCAGCAGATGCTCGAAGCCGCCGCGCTCCAGCGCGGTCGCCACGCGTGCGAGCAGCGTGTCCAGATGCTCGCGGTAGAGCGGTGCGGGGTCCATGCGATGCGTCCTGCGTTGCGGGGAACCGCCATTCTGCCGCAGGCCGCCGCGCGGCGCATGGCGCGCCGCGCGCGAAGCGTGCGCTCAGCCGAAATCGAGGTTCTGTTCGAAGCTCTTGAGCTCGTGTCGCGCCATCGCGAGGTTGGACTTGGCCCGATCGAGCACGAGATACAGGAACAGCGTCTCGTTGCGCTCCAGCGGACGGATGATGTGGTACTGGCGCTCGAGGCTGATCAGGATGTCGTCGATCCGCTCGTTGATCTTGAGCGTGCTCGCGACGCGGCGCTTGGACTTCACTACCTCGGTATTGCCGCTTGCGGCAACGTCCAGGTCGATGTTGCCGCCGCCGAGCTTGGCCAGGGCCATGCCGCTGTCGGAGTCCACCAGCGCCGCGCCGATGAAGCCGTCGATGCCGGACAGTGAGTTGATGTCGAGTTTTGCCATGAGCGGTGATCCCTGTGGTGGGTGGTGCAGGACCCGCAACCGGCGGGCGGCGGCGTTGCGGTGAAGATCAGGTCGGCATCGATGCGTTGCGCTGCAGCCAGTCGTCGATCTGCATCGCGACGTGCGCGGCGGTGGTGCGCGTTTCGTGCAGCACGATGCCGAGGTTGGTGGTGGGCCGTGCGAGCGTGGCCAGCACGAACAGTTCGCGCTCGCTCGGAATGCGCTGCGCGAGCAGGGTGCCGTTGCTGGCGTTCACCACCACGTACTGCGAGCGGTCGATGCGCACTTCCTTGCCGATGGTTTCGCCCAGCGCCACCATCGAGCCGATCATCGCGGCGATGCGCTGCGGATCGGCGTCGTTGTCGACGATGTGCGACACCAGGCGCCCGTCGACCGTGGCCACCACGCAGCCCATCGCGGCCGGAATGCGCTGGTGCAGATCGTGCAGCGCGTGGTCGATGCCGTCGCGCAGGTCCTGCGGGATCATCCGCGACATCGCCCTCATGTCGCCCTCGCCTGTTGCACGAACCGCAGCCACTCGTCGCCGTCGCCGTCCACGCTCTCGGTCTCCTCGGCCAGTTCGATCTGTTCGAACAGCACGTCGAGCACGCGCAGCACGTCGTCGCGGCGGCGCACGTCGGCCGGCACCACCGGCACGAAATGGCCGAGTGCGTCCAGGCGTGCGAGATAGTCGTCCAGGCTCGGGCTCGGATGCGTCTCCAGCCGGCCCGGGGCGATCACCACGCGCCCGGCGGCGATCATCGGCGCGAAGGCGACGACGAAGTGCTCCAGATCCGCGAGCGGATCGGCACGCGAGTTGTCCAGCAGCACCACGATGCCCAGTGCACCGTCGGCCAGCAGCCGCCACATGAAATCGAAGCGGCGCTGCCCGGGCGAGCCGTACAGGCGCAGCGTGTCGCCGTTGTCCAGGGTGAGCTGGCCGTAGTCCATCGCGACGGTGGTTTCGAGCTTGGCGCTTTCGACAAGATCGGTGTTCGCCACCTCGGTGGCGATCGGTTCCACTTCGCTGATGGCGCGGATGGCGGTGGTCTTGCCCGCGCCCATCGGCCCCGCGAACAGCAGCTTGACCTCGCTCACTCGGCACCGATCCCGAGCGAGCGGCGGATCGAGGCCAGCACGCCCGCGCTGCGTCCCGCGCCACGCCGCGCCACGGCGGCCAGCGGCGGCAACGGCGCGGCCTGGCTGCGTTGTCCGAACGCACCCGCCGCCGGCACCGCCTGCAGGTAGCCGCAGGCATGGCAGGCGTTGAGGAAGCCCTGCAGCTCCTCGCGCGGCGCCAGGCCCAGTTCGCGCAGCGCGATCAGGTCGACCGGCGCGCCGCGCAGCTGGCGGATCATGTCGCCGAAACTGCGCGGACCGCCGGCGGCGAGATACGGCCAGCCCTTGAGCCGCAGCTCGCCCGGTTGCGACAGGCTCGGCAGCAGGCCGGCGGCGCCGGCGGTCAGCCCCAGTTGCCACAGCAGCGGCTTGAGCGGCACGCCATCGGTCGCCGGCACCGTGCCGGCCGGTTGCAGCGCGAAGGGTTCGCGCGTCATCCGATCGAGCAGGGCTTCCAGATCGGGCGTGGCGGTACCGATCGCCGCATGCCAGGTGCCGCGGCGCGGGTCGAGCACGGCCACCGTGCTGCCGCCGAGCGAGAAGTCGATCGGTGCGTTCGCCGCCAGGTTGCACCAGGCGTCGAGCCAGCGCAGTGCCACGCTGCTGCCGGTCGCACCCGAGGCACCCGCACCCGGGCGCAGGCTGCGTGCGATGCGCGAGAGCACGGTCACCATGGCAGCGCTGCGCAACGGGCCGTCGACGCGGATCTGTTCGGCGTCGCTGCCTGCGCGGTGGATCTCGGCGTACAGATCGCCGCCGGTGCGGGGGTCGCCGTGGGTGGCTGGACGCTGGCGGAATGTCACGTCGGCGCTGCCGGCCTCCACCACCTTCCAGCGGATGCCGCGTGCGCGCAACTCGTGCGCGGCGCTTTCGAGCATGCAGCGCAGCAGGGCGCTGCGGTGGCCGGGCACGGACAACGCCACCGAAAACGGCACCATGGTCTGGTTTTCCACCGACACCCCCGCCGCCCTTTGGCGGGTCGTCCGCCGGCGATCGCTTTTGAATTGGTGCGCGCCGGTCCGGAGTCCGTCCCGGCCATCACGACGCGGTGTTTCAACTGTGACGCAGTTCACATTTTGCAAGTCTTACAAACGCCGACGCCGGGCACAACCGGTTGATTGTCAAAGGTTGTAATCGATTACATTTTCCGACGCGCGACAAGCAGACGGTCGCCTTACCGTCAAGCGACGGGAGATGCTTTGACACGCAACGGAATGTGGCGTCCGGGGCAAGAAGCGGCCCGCCGGGGTCGTTCCGCCGCGCACCGGCGCTTGCGCACGGTTTGGACGCGCACTCCTACGCGTGGTCCGCGCAGCGCGGACGCAGTAGATTGCCGTCCATGGATCGCACCGACGCCACGTTGACCGCCCTGCTCGGCGCCGCGTCGGCCGGCGAACCGGATGCGCTGACGCGGCTGATGCCGCTGGTCTACGACGAGCTGCGCCGTCTGGCGCGCAGCCAGCTCGGGCACCGCGGCCAGGGCGCGACCCTGTCGACCACGGCCTTGGTGCACGAAGCCTACGAACGCCTCGCGCGCCAGTCGCACCTCGCCGTCAGCGACCGCAAGCATTTCTTCGTGCTGTGCGCCCGCGTGATGCGGCAGATCGTCATCGACAGCCTGCGCCGGCGCGGCGCGGAAAAACGCGGCGGCGGGCTTGCGCCGGAAGCGCTGTCGGACGAGGAGCCGATGGCGGCCGAGCAATCCTCGCTGCTGGCGCTGGAGGAAGCGATGCGCAAGCTCGGCGAACACGACCCGGCGCTGCTCGACACCGCCGGCATGGTGTGGTTTGCCGGGCTCGAACCGCAGGAGGTGGCGACGCTTGCCGGCGTGTCGCTGCGCACCGTGCAGCGCGATCTCGCGCGCGCCCGGGCCTGGGTGGCGGATGCGCTCGGCCTGCCGCCGTGACGCGGCCGGGATGAAACCGCGTATGGAGGATGGCGGACGCGCCGCGCGCCGCCGGAACCCCGCATGACCCGCGTCGACACCGTGCTCGATCAAGCGCTGCAGCAGCCGCCGGACGAGGCCGAGCGCTTCGTCGCCGTCGCGTGCGGCGACGATGTCGCGCTGCAGGCCCGCGTGCTGCGGCTGCTGCGCCTGGCGCGTTCGGCGCACGTGGACGACGCGCTCGGCCACCTGTTCGGCGGCGCCACGGCGCTGGCGCTGGCCAGTATCGCGCCGCCGGGGCCGGCGCGCGTCGGCGCATGGCGCCTGCGCGAGTGCCTGGGCAGCGGCGGCATGGCGCAGGTATTCCGTGCCGAACGCGACGACGGCACCGTGGCGCAGGCCGCGGCGGTGAAGATCCTCTGGCCGCACCAGTTGCGTCCGGATTACGTCTGGCGCTTCGCGCGCGAGCGCGAAATTCTCGCCACGCTCGATGATCCGCGCATCGCGCGTTACCTCGACGGCGGCGTCGCCGACGACGGCCGACCTTGGCTCGCGATCGAGCTCGTCGACGGCGAACCGCTCGACCGCTGGCTGCAGCGCACCGACATCGGTCTGGACGCGCGCCTCGCCCTGTTCGGCGAGATCGCCGGCGCGGTGGCGAGCGCGCACCGGCAGATGGTGGTGCATCGCGACCTCAAGCCCGCCAATGTGCTGGTCCGCGGCGACGGCAGCCCGCGCCTGCTCGATTTCGGCATCGCGGCGCTGCAGTCCGGCGCCGGCGACGATGCCCTCACGCGCGACTACGGCCGTCTGCTCACGCCCGAGTTCGCCAGCCCCGAACAACTCGCCGGTGGCCGCGTCGACACCCGTTCGGATGTCTACCAGCTCGGCCGCCTGCTGCACCTGCTGCTGTGCGGCGGCGGCGTGCATCGTGGCGAGCTGCGTGCGCCGAGCGTCGTGCTGCGCGAACGCGACGCCGGATGGCCGGTGCGTGCGCGTGCGGTGCGCGGCGACCTCGACGCGATCGTCGCCAAGGCCGTCGACGCCGATCCCGACGCGCGCTACGCCTCGGTGCAGGCGCTGCTCGACGACCTGCGGCGCGCCCGCAGCGGCCGCCCCATCGCCGCGCGCGACCACGGCGCGCTGCGGCGCGCGGCGAAATGGCTGCGGCGGCACTGGGCCGCCTCCGGCGTCGCGGCTGCCGCGCTGCTGGCGCTGCTCGCGTTCACCGCGCAGACCGTGCGTCACGCCGACGCCATGGCGCACGAAGCGCGTCTCAACCGCGATGCCGCCGCCTTCATCGAGAACGTGCTGATGCGCGCCGGTCCGTCGCAGGCGCTGAGCGAGGAGGTGCTCGCCAACGCCAGCGCGCGGGCGCGCATGGATCTCGCGGACCAGCCGGCGCTGCGCGCGCGCATGCTGGAAATCCTCGCGCGCCTGCGCCTGAGCCGCGCCGAGATGGTGGTGGGCGCCGCCACCGCGCGCGACGCGCTGGACGCCGCGACGCAGGCCGGCGATCCCGTGCGCTGGCGCTCGGCCGCGATCACGCTGGCCGAACTGCTGAACTACGGCGGCGAACTCGACCCCGCCGAGCACCTGCTGCGCGAGGTGATCGCACGCGACCGCGCCGCGAATGCACCCGACGACGCCTACGTGCGCATCGTGCTCGCCGACGTGCTGCACAGCCGCGGCGACTGGCGCGCGGCGCGCGGCATGGCCGAGCAAGCGGTGACACTCGGGCCCGCGCAGGGCGGGTCGCACTGCATGCTCGGCATGGTGCTGCGCGATCTCGGCGACTACGCCGCGGCGCGCGCCGCCGTGCAGCGCGGCATCGTGGCCGAGCGGGCACGGGCCGATCGATCGCAGCCGATGATCGCGACCTGCCTCGACTGCCTCGGCCAGATCGACCTGCACGACGGCAACATCGTCGCCGGCACCGCCGCACTCGAACGCAGCGCCGCGATGCGCGTCGACCGTCTCGGCCAGCGCTGGTCGGGCCTGGTCTGGTCGCACCACTGGCTGGCGCTCGCGCGCCATGCCGGCGGCGACATCGCCGGTGCCGACGCGCTGCTCACGCCGGTCGAGCGGCGCTACGCGGCGTCGTTCGGCGAACGCAGCCACGTGCTCGCCTACGCGCGCAGCGACCTCGGCTGGCTGCGGCGCGCGCAGGGCCGCAACGACGAAGCGCGTCGTCTTTTCGCCGCAGCCGCGCACACGCTGCAGGCGATCGGTCCGGACGGCCACCCGCGCACTGCCGAACCGCTGCTCGGACTCGCGCTGCTGGCCGCGCAGGTCGACGGCGACGCGCAGGCCGCGCGGGTGCATGCGCGCGCCGCGCTGGCGCTGCGTCAGCGTGCGATGCCGGCCGGCCATCCGGGGCGCGTGCGCGCCTGCGAACTGCTGCGGCGACTCGGCGACGCCTGCGACGAGGCGGGCGCCAGCCCGCCGACCGCGCTCGAATGGCTGCGCATGCAGCCGCTGCCCGCCGCGGGGTGAGCTACACCTGCGCTTCGAGGCCGGGTTCGGGCAGCGCGGTATCCACGCCCGGCCCGGCGACGAACGCGCGCTGCATCTGCGCGTCGTCGCGCAGGCCTTCCCACTTCGCCACCACCATCGCCGCGACGCCGTTGCCGATGAAATTGGTGATCGCGCGGGCCTCCGACAGGAAGCGGTCCACGCCGAGGATCAAGGCCACGCCTTCGACCGGCACCTTGCCACCGAGCGCGCCGAGCGTTGCGGCCAGCACGATGAAGCCCGATCCCGTGACGCCGGCTGCGCCCTTCGACGTCAGCAGCAGCACCGCGAGCAGGGTGAGCTGTTCGCCGAGCGTCAGATCGATGTTCAGCGCCTGCGCGACGAACACCGCCGCGAGCGTGAGATAGATGCACGTGCCGTCGAGATTGAACGAGTAGCCGGTCGGCACCACCAGCCCCACCACCGCGCGATCGCAGCCCAGCTCCTCCAGCCGCTTGAGCAGGCGCGGCAACGCCGATTCGGACGACGACGTGCCAAGCACCAGCAAGAGCTCGCCGCGGATGAAGCGCAGAAACTGCCACAACGAAAATCCAGCGAGCCGCGCCACCGTGCCGAGCACGACGACCACGAACGCGGCGCACGTCGCGTACACCGCGAGGATCAACCCGCCCAGCTGCGCCAGGCTCTCCAGCCCGAACCTGCCGACGGTGAACGCCATCGCGCCGAAGGCGCCGATCGGGGCCAGCCGCATGATCATCGCCACGATGCCGAAAAACACGTGGCTGGCGTCGTCGCACAGATCCAGCACGCGCCGTCCCGCGCCGCCCATGCGCGTGAGCGCGATGCCGAACAGCAGCGCCACCAGCAGCACCTGCAGCAACTCGCCATTGGCGAACGGCGAGAAAAAGCTCGTCGGCACGATGTTCATCACGAACTGCGTGGTGCTCTGCTGTGTTGCGGCCTGGGTGTACTGCGCGACACCGCCGGCATCGAGCTGCGCCGGGTCCACGTTCATGCCGCGCCCCGGCGCCACGCCGTTCGCGACGAGCAGGCCCAACACCAGCGCCAGCGTCGTCAGCACCTCGAAATAGACCAGTGCCTTGAGCCCGATGCGCCCGACCTTGCGCAGATCGCCGATTTTGGCGATGCCGATGACCACGGTCAGGAAGATCACCGGTGCGATGATCATCTTGACGAGTTTGATGAACCCGTCTCCGAGCGGCTTCAGATCCGCGCCGAGTTCGGGCCGGAAATGCCCCAGCGCGACGCCCAGCGCGATGGCAACGAGCACCTGCACGTACAGATTGGTCCACCAGCGCGGCGGGCGAGCGAGCGTGGGGGCGGCGGTGTGCTGCATGGCGATCCGGCGTGGCGCGATGCCGCGCAGAGTACGCGGGAATGCGTCACGCGTGCGCGCTGCGGCGCGTCAGAACGCCGCGTCGAACGCCACCTCGCCTTCCACACCCACCTGGTACGACGACACGCGTCGCTCGAAGAAGTTGGTGATTTCCTGCACGTCCTGCAGGTCCATGAAGGCGAACGGGTTGCTGCTGCCGAAATGCTTCGGCAGGCCGAGCTGCGCGAGGCGCTGGTCGGCGCAGTACTGCAGGTACTGGCGCATGTCGCGCAGCGACATGCCGGCAACGCCGCCGGAGAGCACGTCGTTGGCGAACTGGCATTCGCACTCGACCGCGTCCTCGAGCATGCGCACCACGTCGGCGCGCAGCGCGTCGTCGAACAGATCGGGTTCTTCCTCGCGCGCGACGCGAATCACTTCGAACGCGAAGGCCATGTGGCCGGATTCGTCGCGGAACACCCAGTTCGTTCCTGCCGCAAGACCGTTCAACAGGCCGCGCGAGCGCAGGTAGTAGACGTAGGCAAACGCGCCGAAGAAGAACAGGCCTTCGATGCAGGCGGCGAAGCAGATCAGGTTGAGCAGGAACTGGCGGCGCTGGTCCTTTGTCTCGATGCGGTGCAGGCTCTGGATCGAGTCGATCCACTTGAAGCAGAAGTCGGCTTTCGCACGGATCGACGGGATCGTTTCCACCGCGGCGAAGGCCTTCGCCCGTTCGCCCGGGTCGGGAAGATAGGTATCGAGCAGCGTCAGGTAGAACTGCACGTGCAGCGCTTCCTCGTACAGCTGGCGCGAGAGGTACATGCGCGCTTCGGGCGCGTTGATGTGCTGGTAGAGGTTCAGCACGAGGTTGTTGGACACGATCGAATCGCCGGTCGCGAAGAAGGCGACGAGGCGCTCGATCAAATGGCGCTCGGCGGGGCCGATCCTGTGCTTGAGGTCGTTGACGTCGGAGGAAAAGTCGACCTCTTCCACCGTCCATGTGTTGCGGATGGCGTTGCGGTACATCTCGTAGAACTGCGGGTAGCGCATGGGGCGCAGGGTCAGTTCGAAGCCGGGGTCAAGGAGGCGGCTGTTGGACGCGGCGGACGCCATCAGAGCATGTGCGGACATGAGGTTACCTGTAGTCCCGTCGTCCCGGCGGAAGCCGGGACCCAGCGGCGTTGCTTCCGCGTATGTGCGAAGAACAACGCCACTGGGCCCCGGCTTTCGCCGGGGCGACGGTGGGAATGGACTGATGCGGAGAATCGAGATGCGGGAAAGGACGCCTTGTGTCTACATGCTTGCAAGCCAGCGGATGGGCACGTTGTACGTCGGTGCAACATCGGCTCCGAAACAGCGGATCTGGCAGCATCGCAATGGACTGCTGCCCGGCTTCACGCGCGAGCATCGCGTGCATCTGCTGGTGTGGTTCGAGCTGCACACAACGATGGAATCGGCGATCCGACGCGAAAAGCTGATCAAGAAATGGAAGCGGGACTGGAAGATCGAGCTGATCGAACACGGCAACGGCGCGTGGCGGGATCTGTATGACGACATCTGCATGTAACCCCGTCTGTAGTTGATCCCGTCGTCCCGGCGAAAGCCGGGACCCAGCGGCGTTGCTTCTCGTTGTTGCGATCGATCGAAAAGCCAACGCCACTGGGTCCCGGCTTTCGCCGGGACGACGGGTGTTTTTTTACTGACAGGCCTCGCAGGATCCGGGGTTTTCGAGCGAGCAGACAACCGCCGCATTGGCCTGCGTCTGGCTCACCACCGTCGTCTTCGCGATCTTCGTCGCCGGGCGCGAGCGCATGTAGTACGTGGTCTTCAACCCTTTCTTCCACGCGTACATGTACATCGACGACAGCGCCCCGATGTTCGGGCTCTCCATGAACAGGTTCAGCGACTGCGACTGATCGATGTACGCCCCGCGATCCGCTGCCATGTCGATCAGCGACCGCATCGGCAACTCCCACGCCGTGCGATAGATCGCACGCAGCGTCTCCGGCAATTCACCGATGCCCTGCACCGAGCCTTCCGCCAGCTTGATGCGATCCCGCATCTCCGGCGTCCACTGCCCGAGGCGCTTGAGTTCCTCGACCAGATACTTGTTCACCTGCAGGAAATCGCCCGACAGCGTCTCGCGCTTGAACAGGTTCGACACCATCGGCTCGATGCACTCGTAACACCCGGCGATCGACGCAATCGTCGCCGTCGGCGCGATCGCGATCAGCAGCGAGTTGCGCAGGCCGTGCTCGACGATGCGCGCACGCAAGCTATCCCAGCGCGCCATGTCCGACGGCGCCACGTTCCACGCTTCGAACTGGAACTCGCCGGTGGACGAGCGCGTGTCGCCGAACGCCGGCAACGCGCCGCGCTCGCGCGCCAGTTCGTTCGACGTCACCAGCGCGTGGAAGTAAATCTCTTCCGAGATCTTCGCCGACATCGCACGCGCTTCCGCGCTGTCGAACGGCAGGCGCAGGCGGAAGAACACGTCCTGCAATCCCATGAGACCGAGCCCCACCGGCCGCCAGCGCAGATTGCTCGCGCGCGTCGATTCGATCGGGTAGTAGTTGAGGTCGATCACGCGATCGAGCTGACGCACCGCGATGCGCACGGTCTCGGCGAGCTTGTCGAAATCGAAGACGCCATCGACCAGGTGCTGGCCGAGGTTGATCGAACCGAGGTTGCACACCGCCGTCTCGCCCTGCGAATTGATCTCCAGGATCTCGGTGCACAGGTTCGACAGGTGCACCACGTTCTCGGCCTTGAGCGTCTGGTTGCAGCCGCGGTTGGACTTGTCCTTGAACGTCATCCAGCCGTTGCCGGTCTGCGCCAGCGTGCGCATCATGCGGGCGTAGAGGTCACGCGCCTTCATCTGCTTCACCGCGAGGCCGGACGCTTCCGCCTGCTCGTAGGCGCGCTCGAAGGCCTCGCCCCAGCGGTCGGTGAAATGCGGCACCGCGTGCGGATCGAACAGCGACCACATCGCATCGGCTTCGACGCGACGCATGAAGAGGTCGGGAATCCAGTTGGCGAGGTTGAGGTTGTGCGTGCGGCGCGCCTCGTCGCCGGTGTTGTCGCGCAGTTCGAGGAATTCCTCGATGTCCGCGTGCCAGGGTTCGAGGTAGACGCAGGCCGCGCCCTTGCGCTTGCCGCCCTGGTTCACCGCGGCCACGCTCGAATCGAGCGTTTTCAGCCACGGCACGATGCCGTTGCTGTGTCCGTTGGTGGAACGGATCAGCGAGCCGCGCGAGCGCACGCGCGTGTACGAGAGGCCGATGCCGCCCGAGAACTTCGACAGCATCGCCACGTCGGCGTAGCGCCTGTAGATCGACTCCAGCGTGTCTTCCGGCGAATCGAGCAGGAAACACGAGGACAGCTGCTCGTGCGTGGTGCCGCTGTTGAACAGCGTCGGCGAGCTCGGCAGGTAGTCGAGGTTGGCCATCAGGCGGTAGAGCTCGAGCGCGTCGGACACGTCTTCGGTCAGTGCGCAGGCGATGCGCAGGAAGAACTGCTGCGGGGTTTCGATGACGAAGCGTTCGGTCGGGTGGCGCAAGAGATAGCGGTCGTACAGCGTGCGCAGGCCGAAGTAGTCGAAGCGGCGATCGAGGTTGGGATCGAGCGCGTCGTTGAGCTTGCGTGCGTTGGTCTGCACGAAGGCGAGCAGGCGTTCGTTGATCAGGCCCACGGCGTGGCCGCGCGCCACCGACTGCGAAAACGCGTGGATTTCCTGCCCGCGCACTTCCTTGTCGATGACGGACGCGAGGATGCGCGCGGCGAGGCGGCCGTATTCGGGCTCCTCGGCGGTGAGCATGGCGGCGGTGCGGATCGAGAGCTGGTCGAGCTCGTTCGTGGTGGCGCCGTCGTAGAGACCGGAGATGGTGCGCGTGGCGACGCGCATCGGATCGACGGCGTAGAGGCCGTCGGCGGCGCGCTGCACGGCGCGCACGATCTTGTTGAGGTCCACCGGTTCGCGGCGGCCGCTGCGCTTGGTGACGGTCATGGCGCCGGCGCTGTGCGGCGGGGTGAGGGCGAAGCTGGCGTTGCTGTCGCTGCGCGTGGCGCTGTCGCGCACGGCGTCGATGCCGGCCTCGGCGGTGTCGGTGTGCTGCATGGATCGGTCTCCCTCGAAGCGCACGTCGCCGCGCGCCTCCCGCGAGACGCGACGCCACGGGAACACGACCGCGCACGACGCCGCGCGGAGCGGCATCGCTGCGGCCACGCCCCCGCGGGCGTGCAGTCACGGGAAGGTGCTCGCGGGATGTCGCACCGCCTGAGAAAAAGGCGGCACGATGCCGCGCACGGCATCGTGTCGACATCCGGCCGTCTTCCCTCCGAAGACTGCGCAGGCCGGCACCGCGCGGTGTGCTTCGCGCGGCGTGTCGGCAGGTCTTCGGGCTCGGGACTGGTGGCCTCGTCTCCACACCTACTGGCCGTCGCTTCCCGGGACGCTTCTGGCGTTCCCAGTGCTATGACGGCGGTCGTTTCCCATACCGCTGCGGGGCAGCGCCGGATTCGCACCGGCTTCCCTCTTGCGCCCGACCGTGGCCGGGCACCGACGGGCACAAGCTATAGGGTTTTCAAGACGGGGGCAAGCCTAGGGGTTGTGGTTGGGAGCCACATGCCTGTTCCGGCAGACGCCGGGCACCGGGCATCGCGGTGCGCCACGCGTTGCCGGGAGAGCGCACGCCGCTGGGTCCCGGCTTCCGCCGGGACGACGGTCAGCGCGGTTCGGCGCGTGGTCCGGCCGCATCTGCACGCGGCCTGCGCGGGCTCGCGCGCGACGGTTCATCGTCGCGCAGTGCGCTGCGGAACAGGCGGTCGGGCCAGGCGGCGAGGAAGCCGTAATTGCCGTGATAGCGCGTGTGGTGCAGGTGGTGGCGGCGACTTGCGCCCTGCAGGCCGGGCGGCTTTTCGCGGGCGGAAAATTCGTAGTTCGAATGGCCGAGGTTGTTGATGACGATGCTGAAGAGCGGCAGCAGTGCCAGTGCGGTGAAACTGAAGTCGTGCAGCAGCATCGGAATCAGCGGCACGCTGCCGAGCAGTAGCGCCTCCACCGGATGGAAGCTGTAGGTGGACCACGGCGTGGTGACGAGCGAGCGGTGGTGCGGCACGTGGAAGCGGCGCAACGGACGCGTGTGCAGGGCGCGGTGGCTGGCGTAGAAGTGCAGTTCGTTCCACAGCGCGAGCACGCCCAGTTCCAGCACGATGCGCCACCACGCCGGATACTACGCCACGCGCGCCCAGCCGAGCCTGAGGACACTCCACGGCACGACGAGGCCGACGCCGAAGATGACGATGGAGATCAGCGACAGGCGCAGTTCGCGACGACGTTGTGCGGCCGGCACCCGGCGCGGATCGATGCGCCGGCCGTAGCGCAGTGCGGGCAGCACGTGCCGCGTCAGCAGCACGGCGATGCCGCCGACACCGAAATACAGCAGCGCGAAATACAGCACGCCGCCGAGCATCACGGTGGCGGCCGGCAGGTCGATCAGGGTCTGGTTCACGCGGGCAGTCGCGCTGTCGCTGGCATCGGCCGAGCATACCCGTGCCGGGGATCGGCGGGGCACCGAACACGTCGCATCGGCACGGCATTGTTGGCAGACTGCGGTGTGCGGCGCCGGGCCGCGGTGGGGAACGGAACGATGGGAACGGGTTGGAAACGGGTGGCGTTGGCCATTGCGCTGGCCGGCGCGACGGCGTCCGCGCCGACGCGCGCGCACGGCGACGATGTGCAGGTGGTGCGGGCGTGGTTCGACGATGCGCACAAGGTCGACGCCGTGGCGCCGCTGCTCGGCCATGCGCAGGTCGATCGTGCGAAGGGCCTGCTGCGCACCGAGGCCGATCCGTGGCTGCGCGCGCAGCTGATCGCGGCCGGGTTCCGGGTGGAGCTCGATCGCGCGGCGAGCGACACGCTGCAGCGCACCGCCGCGGCCTTTTCCGCGGCCACGTCCGGTGCGCGCGCGATCCCCGGATTCGCGTGTTACCGCACCGTCGAAGAAGCGCAGGATCGGCTCGACGATCTCGCGTCCACGCACCCGCAGTTGCTGCAGATGGTGGACATCGGCCCGAGCTGGCAGTGGCAGCAGGGCAGCGGTGGGTATCGCCTTCGCGTGGCGCGCGCGACCAACAGCGCGATTCCCGGGCCGAAGCCGGCGCTGTTCGTCATCGGGTCAATCCATGCGCGCGAGTACACGCCGGCCGAACTGTTGCTGCGCTTCGTCGAGGATCTGGTCGAAGGCTACGGCAGCGATGCCGATGCCACGTGGATCCTCGACCACCACGAGGTGCACGTGCTGGTGCACGCCAACCCCGACGGCCGCAAGCGTGCCGAAGCCGGCGCGCTGTGGCGCAAGAACACCAACAGCGCGTACTGCGCGACAGCCTCGCAGCAGGGCATCGACCTGAACCGCAATTTTCCATTCGCGTGGAACAGCGCGCCGGGCGGATCGAGCGGCGTGCCGTGCCAGGACACGTACCGCGGTCCGAGCGGCGGTTCGGAACCGGAAACCGAGGCGATCGCCGCGTACGCCACGCAGTTGTTCGGCGACCACCGCGGCCCGTTGCTGACCGATCCGGCGCCGGACGACACGCCGGGCATCTTCATGGACATCCACAGCTATTCGCAGCTGGTGCTGTGGCCCTGGGGCTTCACCGAAGATCCGGCGCCGAACGGCACCGCGCTGGCGGTGCTCGGTCGCCGCCTCGCCGCGTTCAATGGCTACACCGCGCAGGCGGCAATCGGCCTGTACGCCACCGACGGCACCACCGACGACTACACCTACGGCGAGCTCGGCGTCGCGAGCTACGCGTTCGAGCTCGGCACCGACTTCTTCCAGGACTGCCAGACCTTCGAGAACGCCATCGAACCGACCAACCGTGCCGCGCTGCGTTACGCCGCGCGCGTGCTGCGCGCGCCGTACGTGTTGCCGGCAGGTCCTGACACGACGCAGGTGCGGGCCGAGCCCGATCTGATCCTCGCCGGCGACGCGGCCACCGTGGTCGCGCAACTGGACGATGCGCGCCAGCAGACCGGCACGCCGCCGTTTTCCGGCCCGGTGCCGGCGGTGCAGCCGATCGCGAGCGCTGCCGCCTATCTCACGCCGCCGTGGCTGCCCGGCGCCACGGCGCAGCCGCTGCAGGCCGCGGACGGCAGCTTCGACACGCCGGTCGAAGCCGCCACGGGTGCGATCGACAGCGGCGCGCTCGCGCCGGGACGCCATCTGGTCTACGTGCAGGCGCGCGACAGCAGCGGCGCCGACGGCCCGGTGGGCGCGGCCTTCGTCGAGGTGGTGGCGCCGGAGGACGCGGCCAGCATCGCCGGCACCGTCACCGACATCGTCAGCGGCGCGCCGCTCGTGGCACGCGTCGAGATCGGACCGTGGCAGACCACCACCGCGGCCGACGGCGGCTACGCGCGCGTGCTGCGCGCCGGCAGCTGGCCGATGCAGGTGTCCGCGCCCGGGTTCGAGACCGCGCTGGAGCCGGCGCTTGCCGTCGCTGCCGGCGATGCGCTGACGCGCGACGTGGCGCTGTACCGAACGTGCGCGGTGCTCGACGATCCGGTGGAACCCGCCGCCGTCTCGCCGTTCACGCCGCAGGCGCCGTGGCAGAAACGCGCCGGCGCGGGCCAGGACGGCGGCGCGGCATGGCTGCAGAGCGCGTCGGGCGACTACGCCAACAACCTCGACATCGCGCTCGCGAGCGCGACGCTCGACCTGTCCGGATACAGCTCAGTGTCGCTGCGCTTCGACCAGCGCTGCAACACCGAGGCGGACTGGGACTACGGCATCGTGGAGGTCAGCGGCAACGGCGGCGGCAGCTGGAGCGAAGTGTTCCGCTGCGACGGCGAAACCCAGTGGCGCACGGTGGAATTGCCGTTGCCGCAACTCGACGGCGCGGCGAACGCGCGCGTGCGCTTCCGCTTCACCTCCGACACGGCGGTGCGGGCGCCGGGGTGGGCGGTGGACAATGTCGTGCTGTCGGCCGGCGGCGCGGAGTGCCGCGCGGGGCAGCAGCCGCCGGTGTCCATCGATGCGTTCGACGCGACGCCCGCGCAGATCGTTGCCGGGGACATCGCCACGCTGGCATGGACCACGCGACACGCGACCGCGTGCAGCATCGCGAACAGTTCCGACGCTTCGGTGCACACCATCGCGGCGCCGGATCTGGCGTCGGGAACCTTCGCCGTTTCGCCGGCGCAGGACGTGATCTACACGCTGTCGTGCGATGGCGCAGACGGACCGGTGACGGCGGAGACCTTGGTGATCGTCACGTCGCCGCCGCCGGTGGCCATCCTGGAGTTTGTCGCGATGCCGCCAACGGTTGCCCAGGGCGAGGGCAGCACGCTGGCATGGACGACGGAGAATGCAACGGCATGCAGCATCGTCGCTGACGATGGCGGTGCGCCGTACGTGGTGGCATCGGAGGATCTGGCGGAAGGTTCGCTGCTGGTGGAGCCGGAGGTCGATGTCGCGTACACGCTGTCGTGTGACGGTGAGGGCGGGCCGGTAACGGCGTTGGCGGCGGTCACGGTGATGCCACCGTTGCCGCCGGCGGTCTTCGACGATGGGTTCGAGACCGCGCCCTAGCCGACCCATCCGTTCGTACTGAGCCCCTCTCCCCGGGGGAGAGGGGTTGGGGAGAGGGTTCGGGAACCGACGCCGTGTCTACGCGCCGCGGTTCGATAAGTGGTATTGCGTAGTGCCCGACATCGCCTCGTACAACACCGTCCGCAACCGCAAGATTCGCGCGCTTGGCTTCGTCCGGACCCTCATCCGCCTTTCGGGCACCTTCTCCCGCAGGGAGAAGGGCAAGCGCAGAAACGTCTCGTTGCACCGCTCGCCGCGAAGGCCGATTCGCGTCAGCCCGCCTGCCCCGTCTGCAGCCGCCACAGCGCGGCGTAGGCACCGTCACGCGCGAGCAACGCGTCGTGCGTGCCGGATTCGACGATGCGGCCGGCGTCCATCACGTGGATGGCGTCGGCGTGCCGCACGGTCGAGAGGCGATGCGCGACGACCAGCGTGGTGCGGTCGCGCGCGGCCTCGCGCAGGGCGGTCTGGATGGCGGCTTCGGTTTCGTTGTCGACCGCGCTGGTGGCCTCGTCCAGCACGAGGATGGCCGGGTCGCGGTACAGCGCGCGCGCGATCGCGATGCGTTGGCGCTGGCCGCCCGAGAGGCGGCTGCCGCGTTCGCCGACCTCGCTGGCGTAGCCGGCCGGCAGCGCGGCGATGAAGCCGTGCGCCTGTGCGGCACGTGCGGCCGCTTCGATGCGTGCCGCGTCCGGCGCGCTGTCGCCGTACGCGATGTTGTCGGCGATGCTGCCGTCGGTGAGGAACGGGTCCTGCGCCACGTAGCCGATGTGGCGACGCAGCTCGCGCGGCGCGATGTCGGCCACGTCCGTGCCGTCGACGCGCACGCGTCCGCCCGCCGGCCGCACGAAGCCGAGCAGCAGTTTCAGCAGGCTGGTCTTGCCGCCGCCGGTGCCGCCGACGAGTGCGTGCGTCTCGCCGGCCGGCACCTGCAGCGACACGCCGTGCAGCACGTGCCGGTCATCGTAGGCCACGACCACGTGTTCGAAGTCCACCGCGCCGCGCACCGGCGCCGGCAAGATGCCGGTGGGCTGCGGCGGCAGCGGCGCTTCGAGCAGGTCCATCACGCGGTTCACCGAGGCCATCGCGCGCTGGTAGAGATCGGTCATGTCGGCGAGCCGCGTCAGCGGCCAAAGCAGGCGCTGGGTGAGATAGACCAGTGCCGAGTACGTGCCGACGCCCAGATCGCCGTTGAGCGTCTTCCAGCCGCCGTACAGCAGCGTCGCGACAAACCCCACCAGCACCGCGAGTCGGATCACCGGCGTGATCGCGGCGGCGAAGCGGATGGCGTCCGCGTTGCGCGCGCGGTAGCCGTCGGACGCGCGCCGCACGTGTTCGGTCTCGAAGGTTTCCGCGGTGTAGGCCTGGATCGTCGCCATGCCGGCGAGATTGTTGTTGAGCCGGTTCGACACCGTGGCCGCGGCCTCGCGCGCGGCGGCGTAGCGCGGTGCGAGCTTCTTCTGGAACCAGAACGCGCCGACCAGGATCAGCGGGATCGGCAGGAACGCAAGCGCGGCCAGATCCGCGGTGAGCACGAAAAACACGCCGCCGACGAGCAGCGACGAAACGAACACCTGCACCAGATCGTTGGCGCCGGTGTTGAGGAAGCGTTCCACCTGATGCACGTCCTCGTTCATCACGGCCATCAGCCGCCCGCTGCGCGCGTCGGTGACGAAATCCGGCGGCAATGCCTGCACATGGCCGTAGGCGGCCTGACGCAACTCATGTTGCAGGTCCTGCGCGAGGCGTCGCCATTTCACCGCGTACAGGTATTCGAACAGCGATTCGAGCAGCCACACGACGATGGTGATGCCGGTGAGCCAGACGAGCTGCTGCAGCGGATCGGCGATGCCGAGTTTGGCCATGAACGAATCGCGCCGGTTGACCACGATGTCCACCGCCACGCCGATCAGCATTTCCGGCAGCACGTCGAAGATCTTGTTGAGCACCGAGTACAGCGTGGCCAGCCACGCGTCGCCGCGGTACGGACGGGCATAACCGAAGAGGCGGCGGAGCGGATGCATGGGTCACCGTGACGTTGCGATCGGCCATTGTCGCATCGTGTCGTGCGCGTCCGGCGGCTATGCTGCCGCGATGCTGATCGTGTTCAACAAGCCCTGCAACGTGCTGTGCCAGTTCACCGACCGCAGCGTGCCGCCGCGCCGCACGCTGGCCGAGTTCGGACTGCCGCCGGACGTGTACGCGGCCGGGCGGCTCGACTTCGATTCCGAGGGCCTGCTGCTGCTCACCGACGACGGCGCGCTCGCGCACCGTCTCACCGATCCGCGCCACAAGGAACCCAAGACGTACCTGGCGCAGGTGGAAGGCGTGATCGACGACGCTGCGCTGCAGCGGCTGCGCGACGGCGTGACCCTGAACGACGGCCCGACGCGCCCTGCGCAGGCGCGCGCGATCGATGCGCCGCACTGGCTGTGGCCGCGCGATCCGCCGGTGCGTTTCCGCAAGTCGGTGCCGGACGCGTGGCTGGAGCTGACCCTCCGCGAAGGCCGCAATCGCCAGGTGCGACGCATGACCGCGGCGGTGGGACTGCCGACCTTGCGGCTGGTGCGCGTGGCGCTGGGCACGCAGCGGCTGGACGGGCTCGCGCCGGGGCAGTGGCGCGTGGTCTGACGTCGCCGCGCGCGGCGGGATCAGGACGCCGGCCGACGCCGCCTCGCGCCGAGTTTGCGCGTCAGTGTGTTGCGCCCCAGGCCGAGGCGCTGCGCGGCCTGCTGGCGGTGCCCGTCGGTGGCGGTCAGCGCGGCCTCGAACAGCACGCGTTCGAGGCGTTCGCTGGCGAGGCGGTGCAGTGCCGGGGTTCCGGCCGCCAGTTCAGCGTCGGCCCAGCGGCGCAGCGCGGTTTCCCAATCGTCGCTGCCGCGGATCGCGGCATGCGACGGCTGCGGGGAAGCGGCCGCCGCGTCCATCGCCAGCGGCAGGTCGGCCGGCAGCACGGTTTCGCCCGGGGACAGCACCGCGAGCCGCCAGCAGAGGTTTTCCAGCTCGCGCACGTTGCCGGGCCAGTCGTGCCGGGCCAGGCGCTGCAGCGTGGCCGGCGCGAAGCGCTTGTGGCCGTCGAGCTGGCGCGTGGCCTGCGCGAGGAAGCGCTGCGCGAGCGCCGGTACGTCCTCGCGGCGGTCGCGCAGCGGCGGCAGCGCGAGGCGCACCACGTCGAGCCGGTGCAGCAGGTCGGCACGGAAGCGGCCGTCGGCGACGCGTGCGTCGAGGTCCTGGTGAGTGGCGGCGATGACGCGTACGTCGACGCTGATCAGCTCGCGTCCGCCGACGCGGAAGAATTCACCCTCGGCCAGCACGCGCAGAAGGCGCGTCTGCAGCGAGAGCGGCATGTCGCCGATCTCGTCGAGGAAGAGCGTGCCGCCGTCGGCCTGCTCGAAGCGGCCGACGTGGCGTTTCGCCGCGCCGGTGAAGGCACCGGCCTCGTGCCCGAACAGTTCGGATTCGAGCAGTTCGGCCGGGATCGCGGCGGTGTTGAGCGCCACCAGCGGCCGGTGCGCACGCGGCGAGTGCCGATGCAGCGCGCGCGCGACCAGTTCCTTGCCGGTGCCGGTCTCGCCGGTGATCAGCACCGACAGCGGCGCCTGCGCGAGCCGGCCGATGGCGCGGAAAAGCTCGCGCATCGGCGCCGAATCGCCGAGCAGTTCCGGCGCGTCGTCGCGCTCCTGCGGCGGCTGCTCGGCGGCGGTGTCGGCATTGAGCGCGCGCTGCGCCATCGCCACGGCCGTGTCGAGGTCGAAGGGCTTGGACAGGAAATCGTGCGCGCCGCCGCGAAAGGCGCCGGCGGTGCTCGGCACGTCGGTCCAGGCGCTCATGACGATGACCGGCAGCGCGGCGTGCTGCTGCTTGAGTTCGTCGAGCAGGTGCAGGCCGTCGGTGTCGGGCATGCGCACGTCGGTGAAGACGAGATCCGGCGGACCGCGCCGCAGCGCCTCGCGCACCGGCACGGCGCCTTCGAACTCGCGCACGGTGTGGCCGGCCTCGCGCAAGGCCTCGGCGAGGACGAAGCGTACCGAGCGGTCGTCGTCGACGACCCAGATGTCGGCCATCGGTCGGTGGTGTTGGGAGGATGGGTGGATCGTAGCGGATGCGGGGTGGTGTTCGCCGGGTTGCCCCCTTCCGCCTGCCGGCACCTTCCCCCGCAGGCGGGAGAAGGATTCCTCCGATGGAGAATGGTGGGGAAGTGGGGCGCAAGTCGCGGGACACGACAGCGGGACGCCCGAGACGGGGATCGACGAGGCAACCCCAAGGAAGCCGCGGATCACACGCCCTCCTCGACGCCCATCGAAGCATCCTTCTCCCGCTTGCGGCGGGCTCGAAGACCCGGTGACGCGGTACCTGCCCACTCGACGCCCACCGAAGCGTCCTTCTCCCGCTTGCGGGGGAAGGTGCCGGCAGGCGGAAGGGGGCACGGCTCCCCGACTATCCCGCCTACACTCTCGCCATGTCCGCCACTCCGCCAAGCCACTATCCGGGCCTCGATCCGCTGCGCCTCGCCGCCGCCCTGGTGGTGCTCGGCTTCCACGCCATCGAAACCGCCGACTGGTCCGCCGGCCTCGCCGCGCACGGTGCCTGGGGCCTGCTGCGCGCCGGCTGGGTCGGCGTGGACGTGTTCTTCGTCATCAGCGGGCTCGTGATCGGCAGCAGCGCACTGCGCGGCGTGGAACGCGGCGGCGCGTGGCGCGGCGACTACTGGCGGCGGCGGCTCGCGCGTATCGTGCCGCTCTACCTTGTGACCTGCATCGTGTTCCTGGTGGCGATCGATGCCTCCGCCGTCACCGGGCCGGACGGCTGGACACAGGCGCTGAGTCACCTGTTCTTCGTCCACAACCTGTTTCCGCACACGCTGGCGACGATCAATCCGCCGAGCTGGTCGCTCGCCAACGAGATGCAGTTCTACCTGCTCGCGATGCTGGCCGCGCCGTGGCTGGTGCGGCTGCGGCCAATTACGCTGGCCGTCGGCAGCATCGTGCTGGCGCTGGTCTGGCGCGTGGGCGCATGGCAGGTGCTGCGTGCGCAGGGGATCGACGACGTCGGCCTGTTCAATTGGGCCACGCTCATCGCGCCGGGCATGCTCGACAGTTTCGGACTCGGTGTGGCGCTTGCGATCGCGCGCCGTCGCGGCGCGCCGCCGCCGCAGGGCGCGCGGCGCGCATGGCTGGTGGCGGGCGGCGTTGCGATGCTGCTGTTGCCGGCACTGTGGACCGAACCGATGGTGCGTGGCCGGCTGTGGGACACCCCGGCGATCGCGCTCGGCCTGCACACCTGGGCGGCGATCGGCGCGACGTGCCTCGTCTGGGCGCTGCATGCGGCGACGCCCGCACCGCGCTGGCGGGCGGCGTGGCTGCGTGCCGGCGAGCTGTCGTACGGCGTCTATCTCTGGCACGCCATCGTGCTGTTCGCGCTGCTCGCGCACACGCCGTGGCGCGGGCCCGCGCTGCTGGCCGCGTTGCTGCCGCCGACGCTGCTGCTGGCGTGGCTGGGCTGGGTGCTGGTCGAGCGGCCGATCCTGCGCCGCGCCGGTGCCGCTCAGTCGATCGGCAGCAGCAGCGTGAAGACGGTGTGACCTGCGCGCGACCGGTACGCGAGCGAGCCGCCGTGTTCGCGCGCCACCTGTTGCGCCAGGGTGAGTCCCAAGCCCGAGCCTTCGGCGCGGCCCGAGACCAGCGGCAGGAAGATGCGTTCGGCCAGGTCGTCCGGCACGCCGCGGCCGTCGTCCTCGATTTCCACGCGCAGCGCGATGCGCAGCGCGCGGTCGCCGATCAGCGCGTTGTGCTCGGCGCGCGTGCGCAGCTTCACTTCGCTGGCGCCGGCCTCCATCGCGTTGCGCACGAGGTTCCACAGCGCCTGGGTAAGGCGGTCGGCGTTGGCGGTGACCTCGGGCAGGCTCGGGTCGTAGTCGCGCAGCAGGCGCACGGACCAGCCGGCCTCGGCTTCGGCCAGCAGGCGCACGCGTTCGAGCGCTTCGTGCACGTTGGTGGGCGAGGTTTCTCCCGGCGGCGCCGGGTTCAGCAGCCGGTCGACGAGCGTGCCGAGGCGGTCCACCTCGTGCAGGATCACGTCGATGTAGCGGCGCGCATCGGCATCGTCGCTGCGCCGTGCCAGCAGCTGCGCCGCGCCCTTGAGCCCGGCGAGCGGATTCTTGACCTCGTGCGCGAGGCCCTTGAGCGCCGCGTGCAGCGCGCCGGGCAGGGTGTTGGCATAGTCCTCCAGCGGGAACTCGTCGGCCGGATGCACTTCGATCAGCACGCTGTCGTCCAGACGTGCGAGCCACAGATCGGCGAAGCGTTCGCCGGCCGCGTGCGCGCGCAGGCGCGCGCGGCGCGCGTGCAGCGGCGCGTCAGCACCGAGCGGCAGGCGCGCGAGCAGATCGGACAGGCGCGGCGGTTCCGCATCGATATCCTCGAGCGGCAGGCCGAGCAGGCGGCGCGGGCTGACGCCGAGCCAGCGCGCGAACGCGCCGTTGCAGCCGAGCAGCACGCCGGCGTGGTCGGTCCACGCCAGCGGCGTGCCGAGATGTTCGATGGTCGGCGGCGCCGCGGTCATCGGACGTGGAGCATGCGACGGCGTTCCGTCGGTGCGGTCAGGTCCGCGCCAGTGCGGTCGCGGCACGGGCCAGCGTCTCCACCTGGCTCCAGTCCTGCGCCGCAAGCGCGGCCTTCGGCGTGAGCCACGAGCCGCCGACGCACAGCACGTTCGGCAGCGCGAGATACGCCGGCGCGCTCTGCGGCGTGATGCCGCCGGTGGGGCAGAACATGGCCTGCGCCAGCGGCGCGGCGTAGCTGCCCAGCGCCGCGGCGCCGCCGATGGCTTCTGCCGGGAAGAACTTGAGCGTGGCGAACCCGGCCTCGAGCGAACGCATGATGTCGGACGCATTGGCGGTGCCGGGCAGCAGCGGCGCCGCAGTGGCGCGCGCGGCGTCGAGCAGCGCCGTCGTGCTGCCGGGCGACACGAGGAACATCGCGCCGGCCGCGAGCGCGGCATCGAGCTGCGCCGGCGTCAGCACCGTGCCGGCGCCGACCAGCGCCTCCGGCACCTCGTCCGCCACCGCGCGCACCGCGTCGAGCGCGATCGCGTTGCGCAGCGTAATCTCGATCGCACGGATGCCGCCGCGCACCAGGGCACGCGCCACCGCGACGGCTTCGGGCACGGACGCGGGCGTGTACACCGGCACCACGGGACCGGAACGGAGGATTTCGCGCAGGCGCGTCTCGACGGCAGACATCGGCGGGATTCCGGAGGGAGCAGGCCTGCGACTGTCGCCGCCCGCCGCGTCGAGCGCAAGCCCGCCGCCGCCCGCGCGCTGCGCCGCAGCGAGGGCGGCCGGCCGCAACTGGCTACAATCGCGCACCCGTCCGCGTGCGACCACCGATGCTGCAGATTTCCCCCACCGTGTCGATTCCCGACGCCGAACTCGAGGAACGCTTCGTGCGCGCCTCCGGGCCCGGCGGCCAGAACGTCAACAAGGTGTCGACCGCGGTCGAGCTGCGTTTCGATATCGCGCGCTCGCCGTCGCTCGACGACGCGCTGCGCGCACGCGTGCTGGCGCGGCGCGACCGGCGCGTGGACGGCAACGGCGTCATCCTGATTTCCGCGCAGCGTTTCCGTACCCAGGAACGCAATCGCGAAGACGCGCGCGCGCGCCTGGCCGCGCTGATCCAGAGCGTGCTCATCCCGCCCCGGCCGCGCGTGGCGACCAAACCCACGCGTGCCTCGAAGGAACGCCGGCTCAAATCGAAAAGCACGCGCGCCACTGTCAAGGGCCTGCGCACCGGCCGCGCGTGGAAAGACGACGCGTGACCGCATCGTCCGTGGCCGCATCGCATCCGGCGATGCCGCCGAACGCACCGCGCATCGGCGGCGCCGTCACCCGCGCCCTGGGTCGCGCCATCCTGCGCCTCGGCGGCTGGCGCATCGTCGGCGCGTTTCCCGACATTCCGCGCATGGTCATCATCGTGGCGCCGCATTCGTCCGCGTGGGACGCGATCTGGGGCCTCGCGGCCAAGCTCGCGATGGGCGTGGACATCGTCTTCCTCGCCAAGGCCGAACTGTTCCGCGGCCCGGTCGGCTGGGTGCTGCGCTGGCTCGGCGGCCGTCCGGTCAACCGCAGCCGCGCGCACGGCGTGGTGGAACAGGCGGTCGACACGCTGCGCAAACGCGATCGCCGCTGGCTGGTGCTTGCGCCCGAAGGCACGCGCCGGCGCGTGGAGACGTGGAAATCCGGTTTCCGCCACATCGCCCGCGCGGCGCAGGTGCCGGTGTTCTGCGCCGCGTTCCACTACCCCGATCGCCAGATCATCCTCGGCGAAGTCTTCGCAATGACCGACGATGCCGAGGCCGACATGGCGCGCATCCGCCGGTGGTACCGGCCGTTCGTCGGCAAGAATCGCGGGACGGTGTGATGGTGGAGTCCCGGATCGACACGTTCCTTCACGTCAGCCAAGTCGACAACGGTTCGGCGCTGGCGGCGCCGCTGTTTCAGCGCAAATTCGGCGCCGCGCCACCTACGCAGGGCCATCATTTCCTGGCGTTCCATCGCGATGCGGAAGGGCTGCTGCGCGTGCTTGGATACACCCATTTCACGCCCTTCGGCGACATCATGCTGGGCGGCGGCGCATGTACGGACGAACGCGTCCTGCGCCGCATGTCTGCGCCCGAACGTTCGGTGCTCGCGGAGGCCGGCGGTGCGTACTTCGTCCTGCTTCGGTATGCGATGGGGTGGCTGTCCGAACGCTGCGACGCGATGTTCGGGTACTGCGGCGATATTCGCGCCGAGGCGGTCGATATTCGCGCCGGATTCGAGAAAACCTCGCATCCGCACCTGTTGGTGCACTTCCACAAACCCATGCACGAAGTGCTGCAGCGCGCATTGATCGCCAAGGCAGCGGCCATCGGTCCGTTCTGAGGCGTGGCGTCAACCGAACGCGTCGCGCATCAGCGCTTCGAGTGTCTCCGCCGAATTCCAGTGCTGGCCACACACGTACCGCCCGAGCCGCCAGCGATCGGACCGGCCATGCACGGCGATCGGCTCGGTGCCGAATGCGGCATCGAGCCCGTGTCGCGCGCGTTGCAGCGGCAGGTACTCGTCCGCCAGATAATCGCCGACATCGCCGTAGGGATACGCGAACAGCCGCGTGCGCCGCGACGGCAGCGCGGCGTCGAGGTAGGCGCTCGCCTGCAGGATCTCGATGTCCGCCGCGGCCTGCGTGTCGACGTTGCGGAACGTGCCGCCGGGCAGGCCGGTGGCCGTCTGCGCGAGCGTGTCGTGCTGGTGGTCCCAGCTGTGGCTCTCGATCGCCATGCGGCCGCTGTCGAGCGCCGCCTGCCACCATTCCTCGCCCCACCATCCGCGACCGATCAGGCAGGTGCGATCAAGTTCCGCGCGCGCCTGCGGCGAGACGATCACGAAGCTGGTCATGTGCACCGGCACGCCGGGACGCGCCGCTTCCGCATCGCCGAGCACATTGGCGAAACTGCGCTGCATACCGAGCGTCGGATGTTCGAGATCGTGCCAGTCGAACCACGACCCGTCGTCGCAGCTCAGCGCCACGCAGCGCTCGGGCAACGTGTGCGGCGCATCGAGCGCATCGACCACGCGCTGCAGCGGCACCACCGGAATGCGCAACGCCGCGAGCGTGGCGAGGTCGGACGCCAGCGCGACATGATCGTTCTGCGCGTAGTCGTGCCCGAGCACGTTGTTGCTGTGGTAGGTGAGGACGGCGGCGCGCATCGGCGCAAGGATCGTCGATGGAACGACGGCGGGCAACCGCTGCAGCGCTTCACCGCTCCGAATGCCCGGCCTCGAAATAATCGCGCCGCGAGAACATCGCCGGCTTCACCAGATCCACGAACGCGCGCGCCTGGGGCGAGAGGTACTTGCCCTTGCGGATCACCACACCGTAGCTGCGCGGCGGGAAGTAATCGCGCAGGTTGCGGATGGCGAGGCGTTCGCGGTCCGTCTCGGAGATGCAGATGCCGGTGACGATGGAAATGCCCAGGCCCATCGCCACATATTGCTTGATGATCTCCCAGCCGCCCACCTCCAGCGCCACGGTGTACGGCACGCGGCGTTGCTGGAAGACGAGGTCGACGAGGCGGTAGGTGGTCAGGCGCTTCGGCGGCAGGATCAGGCCGTAGGGCGAGAGGTCGTCGAGCAGCAGCGGTGTCTTGCGCGCGAGCGGATGATCGGGCGGCGCGATCAGCATCGGATCGAAGCTCTGCACCGGTGCGTAGTCGAGGTCGTTCGGAACGTCGAGCATCGAGCCGACGGCGAGATCCACGTCGTCCGAGCGGATCATCGCCAGGCCATCCTTGCCGGTGACGTTGTGCAGTTTGAGCTGCACCTCCGGGTGCGACTCGCGGAAGGCCTGCACCAGCGGCGGCAGCAGGTAGAGGATGGTCGAACTGCCGGCGGCGATGTTGAGCTCGCCGGCCGCGAGGCCGCGCACGCGATTGCGGAACTCGCCGTCGATGGCGTCGACCCCGTCGACCAGCGGACGCGCCAGCTCGTACAGCGCCTGTCCTTCGTGCGTGAGGTTGATGCGCCGGCCCCGCCGCTCGAACAGCCGGGCGCCCAGCTCGGTCTCCAGCGCGCCCAGCTGCAGGCTCACGGCCGGCTGGCTCAGGAACAGCGCCTCGGCCGCGCGCGACACCGAGCCCAGCCGCGCGGTATGGCAAAACGCACGCAACTGCTTGAGCCTGCTGCCTTTGTAATAGTACCTGCTACCGGGATTTGCCATGGGTTTCGAGGGGTTGGGCCCGTACTCATGTTGCATCATTTGCTTTGTTAATGCATTGCATTGACATATTTGCGTGGCAAAACTCAAACGCGCGTTCTACCTTTGCTGCCCCGCAACACGCAGGACGTCCCGGCCATGGCAGACACTCCAACCCCTTCCGGCATCGCGCTGCACGGCGATGCCGTGGCCGGCCAGGACGGCGTGCTGCCCGGCGCCGCGCTCGAACTGCTGGCGGAACTGCATCGCCGCTTCGACCCGGCGCGCCAGGCGTTGCTGGCCGCGCGCGCCGCGCGCCAGGCCCGCTTCGACGCCGGCGAACTCCCCGACTTCCGTGCCGACACCCGCAACATCCGCGACGCCGACTGGCGCGTGGCGCCGATTCCCGCCGCACTGCAGGACCGCCGCGTGGAGATCACCGGCCCGGTCGACCGCAAGATGATCATCAACGCGCTGAACTCCGACGCGAAGGTGTTCATGGCCGACTTCGAGGACTCGTCCAGCCCCACCTGGGCGGCGATGGTCGAGGGGCAGGTCAACCTGCGCGACGCCGTCGCCGGCACGATTTCCTTCACCAGCGACACCGGCAAGCAGTACGCCCTGCGCGAGGACGCGCGCACCGTGCTGATCGTGCGGCCGCGCGGCTGGCATCTGCCGGAGAAGCACCTCACCGTCGACGGGGCGTCGATCTCCGGCAGCCTCTTCGACCTCGCGCTGTTCGCCTTCCACAACGCCGCGTCGCTGCACGCGAAGGACCGCGGTCCGTATTTCTACCTGCCCAAGCTGCAGGCGATGGAAGAAGCCGCGCTGTGGGACGAGGTGATGGCCTTCCTCGAAGTGCGCCTCGGCCTGCCGATCGGCACGATGAAGGCCACCGTGCTGATCGAAACGCTGCCGGCCGTGTTCGAGATGGACGAAATCCTGCACGCGCTGCGCGGCCGCATCGTCGGCCTCAACTGCGGCCGCTGGGACTACATCTTTTCCTACATCAAGACCTTCCGCCGCCACGCCGACCGCGTGCTGCCGGAGCGCAGCCAGATCGGCATGACGGTGCCGTTCCTCAAGCACTACTCCGAGCTGCTGATCAAGACCTGCCACCGACGCGGGGCCCACGCGATGGGCGGCATGGCCGCGCAGATCCCGATCGCGAACGATGCCGATGCCAACGCCGCCGCAATGGAGCGGGTGCGCAACGACAAGCTGCGCGAAGTGAAGAACGGCCACGACGGCACGTGGGTGGCGCATCCGGGCCTGATCCCGATCGCGCAGGGTGTGTTCGACGAATACATGCCGACGCCGAACCAGCATTCGACGCTGCGCGAGGACGTCGTGGCCGATCGCGACACGCTGATCGCGCCGAGCACAGGTTCGATCACGCGCAGCGGCTTCATCAACAACGTCGATGTCTGCGTGCGGTATCTCGCGGCGTGGCTCGATGGTCTGGGCTGCGTGCCGATCCACCACCTGATGGAAGACGCCGCAACGGCCGAGATCGGGCGCGCGCAGCTGTGGCAGTGGCTGCACGTCGGCGGGCAAGTGCTCGACGACGGTGCGCCGATCGACTTCGTGCTGTTCGACGACGTGCTCGCGACGGTGGCGCATCGCCTGCCGGAGTCCGGGTTGCCGGGCCAGACGCGCATCGACGAGGCGGCGGCGTTGCTCGGCGAACTCACGCATGCCGACACGCTGGCGGATTTCCTCACGTTGCCGGCGTACGAGCGCCTGTGATTCCAAACCACGTCCCCATCCCGTTGTCCCGGCGAACGCCGGGACCCAGTGGCGCTGCTCGTGCTACCCCATTAGCCAGCCGCCTGAAAGCGAAACAACGTCACTGGGTCCCGGCGTTCGCCGGGACGACGGGGTAGGGAATCGCGCCACGCACATTGCCCTGTTTCCGCACCACCACCGGCCAAGGACGCCGGTGCCGCCGAAGGAAGGGTCGGCCCCCGCCACGGACAGCCCCCGCCCCACCACCCACGCCTTGCCTCCGCCCATCCGCACAGGACCACCACCATGAGCATCCAGCCCCTCTCCGCCGAACAACTGAAACTCGACTGGGCCAACAACGCCCGCTGGGCCGGCATCGACCGCCCGTACACCGCCGAGGACGTCGTCCGTCTGCGCGGCACCGTACACGTCGAGCATTCGCTGGCTCGCCTGGGCGCCGAGAAGCTCTGGAAATACCTGCACACCAAGCCCTTCGTGAACGCGCTCGGTGCGCTCACCGGCAACCAGGCCATGCAGCAGGTCAAGGCCGGCCTCAACGCGATCTATCTCTCCGGCTGGCAGGTGGCGGCGGACGCCAACCTCGGCAGCCAGATGTATCCCGACCAGTCGCTGTACCCGGCCGACTCCGTGCCCGCCGTGGTCAAGCGCATCAACAACACCCTGCTGCGCGCCGACCAGATCCAGCACTCGGAAGGCAAGGGCGACATCGACTTCCTGCAGCCGATCGTGGCCGACGCCGAAGCCGGTTTCGGCGGCGTGCTCAACGCCTACGAACTGATGAAGGGCATGATCGAAGCCGGCGCCGCCGGCGTGCACTTCGAAGATCAGCTCGCCTCGGTGAAGAAGTGCGGCCACATGGGCGGCAAGGTGCTGGTGCCGACGCGCGAAGCGGTCGAAAAACTCGTCGCCGCGCGCCTCGCCGCCGACGTCGCCGGCATCCCGACGCTCATCGTCGCGCGCACCGACGCCGAAGCCGCCGACCTCATCACCTCCGACATCGACGACAACGACAAACCCTTCACCACCGGCGAGCGCACCGTCGAAGGGTTCTACAAGACGAAAAACGGCCTCGACCAGGCCATCAGCCGCGGCCTCGCCTACGCGCCGTACGCCGACCTCGTCTGGTGCGAAACCGGCAAGCCGGATCTCGAATTCGCGCGCAAGTTCGCCGAGGCGATCCACGCCAAATTCCCCGGCAAGCTGCTGGCCTACAACTGCAGCCCGAGCTTCAACTGGAAGAAGAACCTCGACGACGCCACCATCGCGAAGTTCCAGAAGGAAATCGCGGGCTACGGCTACAAGTTCCAGTTCATCACGCTGGCCGGCTTCCATGCGCTGAACTACTCGATGTTCAACCTCGCCTACGGCTACGCGCGCAACCAGATGAGCGCGTTCGTCGAGCTGCAGGAGGCCGAATTCGCCGCCGCCGATCGCGGCTTTACCGCGGTCAAGCACCAGCGCGAAGTGGGCACCGGCTACTTCGACGCACTCACGCAGACGATCCAGCGCGGCCAATCGTCGACGACGGCGCTGAAGGGCTCGACCGAGGAAGAGCAGTTCCACGACGAGAAATCCGCCGCCTGACCGCGGCGAGTCCTGCGTCGGCACCACACGGCGCGGGTAAAACGCAAAAGGCCGAAACGCGAGGTTTCGGCCTTTTGTCCGTGCGCATCCGCATCGCGTGCGCGATGCGGACCGACGCTGTCCGGCGGCTCAGACTTCGAGCATCTTCGGGATCATCGGATTGCCGGCGAGCGCGATCGTCACGACGCGGTCGCGCACCGAACGCAGTGCTTCCTTCGAGGCGAGGTTGTTCGGGCGGAAGCAGCCGCCGGCCTGGATCGTGTCCGGCACCGACGGCGCGCCCGGCAGCTGCGCGAACGCAGCGCCCAGGTCGGCCATGAACAACGCGCGGTAGTCGTCGTCCTCGGCGAGCTTCTCGAACAGGCAGCGCATCTGTTCCAGGTTCAGCGGCCACTGTTTCGGCGCAAAGGAGAAGCCGGCGTCGTTGGCGATGACGGTGTTGGCGGCGGTGTCGTTGGCGAAGATGGTGTTCATGGGGTGTGTGCTCCGGAAATGGTTTCGAGATGGATTTTTGAGAGTGGGTAACGAAGCGTGGCTCAGACTTCGAGCATCTTCGGGATCATCGGATTGCCGGCGAGCGCGATCGTCACGACGCGGTCGCGCACCGAACGCAGTGCTTCCTTCGAGGCGAGGTTGTTCGGGCGGAAGCAGCCGCCGGCCTGGATCGTGTCCGGCACCGACGGCGCGCCCGGCAGCTGCGCGAACGCAGCGCCCAGGTCGGCCATGAACAACGCGCGGTAGTCGTCGTCCTCGGCGAGCTTCTCGAACAGGCAGCGCATCTGTTCCAGGTTCAGCGGCCACTGTTTCGGCGCAAAGGAGAAGCCGGCGTCGTTGGCGATGACGGTGTTGGCGGCGGTGTCGTTGGCGAAGATGGTGTTCATGGGGTGTGTGCTCCGGAAATGGTTTCGAGATGGATTTTTGAGAGTGGGTAACGAAGCGTGGCTCAGACTTCGAGCATCTTCGGGATCATCGGATTGCCGGCGAGCGCGATCGTCACGACGCGGTCGCGCACGCTGCGCAGCGCTTCCTTCGAAGCAAGGTTGTTCGGGCGGAAGCAGCCGCCGGCCTGGATCGTGTCCGGCACCGACGGCGCGCCCGGAAGCTGCGCGAACGCGGCGCCGAGGTCGGCCATGAACAGCGCGCGGTAGTCGTCGTCTTCGGCGAGCTTCTCGAACAGGCAGCGCATCTGCTCGAGGTTCAGCGGCCACTGCTTCGGCGCGAAGGAAAAGCCGGCGTCGTTGGCGATGGTGGCGGTGGTGTCGTTGGCGATGATCGTGTTCATTGGGTGAGCTCCTGAAATTGTTTCGAATGAGTTTTTGAGAATTGGCAGCGAAGCGTGGCTCAGACTTCGAGCATCTTCGGGATCATCGGATTGCCGGCGAGCGCGATCGTCACGACGCGGTCGCGCACGGCGCGCAGCGCCTCTTTCGAAGCGAGGTTGTTCGGGCGGAAGCAGCCGCCGGCGACAAGGCCTGCGGGAACGGCGGGCGCGCCCGGCAGCTGCGCTAACGCGGCGCCCAGGTCGGCCATGAACAACGCGCGGTAGTCGTCGTCCTCGGCGAGCTTCTCGAACAGGCAGCGCATCTGCTCGAGGTTCAGCGGCCACTGCTTCGGGGCGAAGGAGAAGCCGGCGTCGTTGGCGATGGTGGTGTTGGCGGCGGTGTCGTTGGCGAAAATGGTGTTCATGTGTGTGCTCCGGAAATGGTTTCGAGATGGATTTTTGAGGGTGGCTAACGAAGCGCGGCTCAGACTTCGAGCATCTTCGGGATCATCGGATTGCCGGCGAGTGCGATCGTCACGACGCGGTCGCGCACGCCGCGCAGTGCTTCCTTAGACGCGAGATTGTTCGGGCGGAAGCAGCCGCCGGCGACGAGGCCTGCGGGAACGGCGGGCGCGCCCGGCAGCTGCGCGAACGCGGCGCCGAGGTCGGCCATGAACAGCGCGCGGTAGTCGTCGTCTTCGGCGAGCTTCTCGAACAGGCAGCGCATCTGCTCGAGGTTCAGCGGCCACTGCTTCGGCGCGAAGGAAAAGCCGGCGTCGTTGGCGATGGCGGCGGTGCGGGAAACGAGCGTGTCGGTGTGCATGATGAAAACTCCTTGGGATGGTGACGCGGAAAGAAACGACGGGATGGAACATCGGTACGACATGCAAGAACGGTGACCCCTGACGCAATCCACACGTGCGCGCTGCGCTGGCAGCACACACGCTGAACAATCCTGGTGGAGCCGAGCGCGCGCCCCCGCACGCTGCGTTGCCGCGACGACGCGCGTCGTGGCCGACTTGGTTAAGCTTCCCGAACAGCCGACGCTGTGGCGCCGTCATCCGGCGGACACGGCTGCGCCCCCGGTCGCAACGCTCCGCGTGCACATGGCCGGGCCTTCGGACACGAGCAGAACGGACGATCGACCATATGGGCACCTCCCACGGGCACGGCAACGGCGAAGACGGTTCGGAGCGCGGTCGCAGTCCGCAGGACAGGGCGGACAGAACAGCCGCGCGCACGACCGTATCACACGCCAGACGCTGCAGCATCGTGCTGCTGGAGCCGCGCGAACGCGCCGATTTCGACCTCGATGAATTGATCCGTGGCGGTACCGGCCTGCGTATGTCCCTGCTCTGGATTGCGCTTGCGCCGCATCTGGATCGGGAAGTCGAGGTGACCCGGGACGAATGCAATCTCCTCGGACAGGTGCGCAGCACCGAATGGGCGCCGGTGGACGGACTGCGCGAACGCTTCGGCGCGGCCGCGGTGGATCGCCTGCTCGGCATCGGGCTGTTGATCGGCGACGACGAGGCGGGCGCGCACTGGCGCGATCGCGACGAGCGCCTGACCGACACGCACTGGCATCCGCTGTCGGCGGTCTCGCACACCTTCCAGCGCTGGCGCGACGTGGATTCGTCGGCGGCGCTGGACGAGTCGGGCATGCGCAGTTTCCGCGACCTGATCGACAAGCTGGGCGAGCCGCCGCCGGCCGTGCTCGAGCGCGTGCCGGCGGCACTGCGCGTGGCGCTGCCGCGGACGCCGGATTCACCGCTGTCGACGCTGCTGCAACAGCGCACCACGTGCCGCAACTTCGACCGCGCCCGGCCGTTGCCCGCCGCGACGCTTGCCGCGCTGCTGGAGTGCGTGTTCGCGGCCCAGGCCGTGCATGCGGTGACGGACACCGCGGCGGTGCTGAAGAAGAACAGTCCCTCGGGCGGCGGCCTGCATCCGACCGAGGCGTACCTGCTGCTCCAGCATGTCGACGGTGTCGCGCCGGGTCTGTATCACTATCACGCGACCGGGCACGCACTGGAACCGCTGCCGTGTCCGGACGCGCAGGATCCGGCGGCGCTCGCGGCCCTGGCGCAGCGCATGGTGGCGGGGCAGCACTGGTTCGCCGATGCGCACGTGCTCGTGGTGCTGGCGTCGCGCGTCTACCGCAGCTTCTGGAAATACCGCAGCCACCCGAAGGGATACCGCGCGCTGGTGTTCGACGCGGGCCACCTTTCGCAGAACCTCTACCTCGCCGCCACCGAGCTCGGGCTGGCCGCCTTCATCACGGCAGCCATCAACGAAGCCGAGTCCGAACGCGTGTTTGGCCTCGACCACCTGCAGGAACCGCCGCTGGCGATCTGCGGATTCGGCTGGCGAAGCCAGACCCGCGAGACGGTGGAATTCGATCCGCTCGGGCGCGTCTGGGGCCAGTAAACGCCCCATCCGGGTGCAAACGCCCGTCTCAGGGGCCTTGCGACACGCATCGCGGTGCAGCGACACGCAAGTTTGCGCGACCGACCCCGCCATTGTGCAACGGAACGGCGTAGGATTGCGTCGTAACCGACTGACGCGGTGAGCAAATCGGAGCCTGCCGGTATCGGACCGGTGCCTGCCCTCCGGGACGCTTGGCCGCTTCACCGCGCGGCCGGTTCGCAGATCGAGGACAGGGTGAACGACGCACGCGAACGAGCAGCAGCACCGCTGAGCGCCGGCCGGCCGACGCGCGGTCGCGTCGTGCTCGTGTGCGACGAGCGCGAGCTGGCGTTGTGCGTCGAACGCCTGGACTACGCGCCCGCCACGCGCCGCCAGCGTCGGCACGAGCAGACCGCGGCCGCCCTCGCCGAACGCCACGCCGGCCGCGAGCTTGCGCGCGGCGACCAGCGAAGGCTCGAGTTTCCGCACGCGGCGGCGGCGATCGCCTATGCAATGGAATTCCAGCGCGCGGTCCGCGCCTACCCGGAGGCCGGGCTGCCGCACGGCATCGGCATCGGCATCGACACCGCGCCGGCCGTGCTCGGCAACACCGCCGACGCGCAGCTCGACCCCACGCTCGCCGCCGCGCTGTCGCAGCTGGCCTGTCCCGGCCAGACC
Organism: Chiayiivirga flava; assembly: GCF_014202825.1. Lineage (GTDB taxonomy): Bacteria > Pseudomonadota > Gammaproteobacteria > Xanthomonadales > Xanthomonadaceae > Chiayiivirga > Chiayiivirga flava. Next base: position 528,941 of record NZ_JACHHP010000002.1, read on the forward strand.
CTGTTTTCGCCCGATCTGCCGGCCGCGCGCCGGGCCGAGGCGGAAACCCGCAGCACGGTGCGCTGGCTGACGCACGGCGCCTACCGGCTGGCGGGCATCGCACGTTCGGTCACCGTGCACGAAGTGGGCGAAGTGGACCGCGCGCCGCTGCGGCGTCCGCGCGGCGACAGCGTTTCCGCCTGGCGCGAGGCGCCGTGGTGGCGCCGCCCGCTGGCCGTGGCCGCGGAGCTGATCGTGGGCATCGGCCTGCTCGGCGTCGTCGGACTGCTGGCGCTGCGCACCACGCCCGCCACGGCGTTCATGGAGCGCGACTGGGTGGTCATGGGCGATCTGCGCAACCTCAGCGGCGACCCCGGATTCGACGACGCCATCGAGGAAGCGCTGCGCATCGCGCTGGCCGAGTCGGGCTTCGTCAACGTGGTGTCCGATCGCATGGTCAGCGACACGCTGCAGCGCATGCAGCGCGCCGCGGACGCCAAGATCGGCCGCACCCTGGGTTCGGAGATCGCGTTGCGCACCGGCGCGCGCGTGCTGGTGCTGCCCACCGTGGCCGATGTCGGCGCACGGCTGCGGGTGAGCGTGGAAATCGTCGACCCCAACACCGGCTCCACCCTGTTCGCGCGGTTTGCCGACAGCGCGCGCGGCAGCGACGTGATGGGCGCGATCGACAGCGTCGCCGGCGAGCTGCGCACCGCGCTCGGCGAAACCCTGCGCGGCACCGAGGTCGGCACGCCGCTGCCGGAAGTGGCCACCAACAGCATCGAGGCGCTGAAGGTCTACGCGATGGGCCTGAAGGCCTACAACGGCACCGTGCCGCTCGAGGCGCTGACGCTGTTCCAGCGCGCGGTGGCCCTCGACCCCGAGTTCGGCCTGGCCTGGATCGGCGTCACGCGTTCGCTCAACCGGCTCGATCGGCTCGACGCCGCCAAGGCCGCGTCCGAGCGTGCACTGGCGCTGCGCCATCGCCTGCCGCCGGCCGACGCGCTCTACATCGAGGCCTGGAACCTCAGCCTGGGTCCGCCGGGTCCGGCGCTGCAGAAGTGGCGCGAACTGATCGAGAAATATCCCGACCATCTCGCCGGCATCTACACCTACGCCTTTTTCCGCTATCGGCTGGAGAACGACTTCACCGAGTGCGAGCGCGTCACGCGCCGCCTGGACGTGCCGCAGAATCCGACGCTGAGCGAGGATCTCTATCTGCACGCCAGTTGCCTCGCCGGCATCGAACGCTTCGCCGAAGCGCGTGCGGTGTTCGAACGCTCGCTCGCACTGGGCTCCAGCGGCAACCTCATCGAATATGCCGACATGCTCGCCGCGCAGCGCGATTACGCCGGGGCGGAAGCGGTGCTGGCGCTGCACCCCACGCAGGAAACCGAAGCCAAGAACATGGAGCGCGAGCGGCCGTCGGTGATGTACGCGGCCGACCGCGGCAGCTGGAACGAAGCGCTCGCGGCGGCCGACTATCTCGTCGATCACAGTGCGCTGTATGCCAACGGCTCGTATTACGAAGCGCTCGCCTGGCAGACCAGCCTGCGCTCGTACACCCGCGACACCGGCATGCTGGCGACCGCGATCGCCGGGTGGATCGAACAGGAGCGCAAGCGCGAAGTGCCGGTGGACACGCTGTACCGCGAACAGCAGTTGTTCGGTGCACTCGCCGCGGGCTACCTCGCGATGCGCGCCGAAGCGCCACAGCTGGCGCAGACGGCGATGGAACTGGCCGGCGCCCGTGCACGCGCCAGCCAGTACCCGCTGCACATCGAAGTGCTGGAACTGATGGAAGCCGAACGCGAGCGCGTGGAAGGCCGCCCGCTGCAATCCATCGCGCGTCTGCGTCCGCTGCTGACCGGCAACGAGCTGTATCAGACCCACAGCGCGCTCAAGCGCGCCTACGCCGACGCCGGCCAGTGGGCCCAGGCGCGCACCGAGGCCGAATGGCTCGCCACCCACCGCGGCCGTGCCTACGCCGAACGCACGCACCGTCCGCTGCTGATGGCGCTGAACGTGGTCGACTCGAACCTCGCCCTGCTCGACGATGCGGAATTCTCGCTGCAACTGGGCGAGCCGCGCCGCGCGCAGGAAAAGTACGAGGCCTTCCTCGAAGTCTGGCCGCACGCCGAAAGCATCGCGTGGCTGCGTCCGCGGCTCGACGCGATGGAGCGCGGGCTCGCGCAAACCACGCCGCGCGCCTGACGACGGACGCGTGCCGGACTCGTGTCCGGTCGCGAGCACCATCGCACCATCGATCCATGACCGGCTGCCCTGTCGCGCGGTAACGCCTTGGTGATTGCGACTTGGAACGGATGGCGAAACGCCGCCGCATATGCCGGTCACCTCGTCGGCCAGACGCGGCGACGCATTGCCGGCATTCCAGCTGCAGACCCTCGACGGTCGACGCATCGACAATGCCAGCCTCGAAGGCAGGCCGACGCTGCTGAGCTTCCACTTCGCCGAGTGCGTGCGTGTATTGCCGAGATTCCGACGCTCAATGCCTTCGCACGCAGCAACCCGCAGTTCAACGTGTTCGCGGTGACGTTCGACGACATGGCGACCGCGACAACCTTCGCCACCGCACACGGGTACGACTGGCCCATCCTCGCCGACGCGCAGGACTTCATCGATACGCTCGGCATCAAGGTCTATCCGTCGATGATGCTCGTGGATGCGGCGGGCATCGTGCGCGCGTTCGAAACCGGAAGCGAGCGCCTCACCGACGACGTGCAGCTGCGTGATTGGGCGCAGGCGGCGCTCGACGGCACGCGCTGAGCGCGGCGCGATGCATCCTGCAAGCTTCCATGCGGGTGCGAGGTGCCCTATGGTATGGGCGACGCCGTCGATCCGATGTCGGCGGGCGATGGCCGCTCGCACAAGGCATCGGTGCCGGAGTCGGGGGTGGACGCGGTGTGCCGCGTCCGTGGCACAGGGGAGGGCACGACGGCGGCCATCGGCCGCACAGGCGGAGCCTGCGATGAATCGTTCCATGCGACATCTGGCGATCGCGGCGCTTGCCGGCACCGCGATCGCACCGGCATCGGCCACCACGCTGATCGTCGAGGCCAGCGGCTTCGACGACAGCAGCGGACAGGCCGTGGCCGAAGTGTTTTCGAGCCGCGCCGGGTTCCTCAAGCAGGCGCGCTACACGCAGGCACAGGCCATCGTCGACGGGCAGCCGGTGCGCTGGCAGTTCGATGGCCTCGCACCGAGCGACTACGCGGTGCGCGTGTGGCACGACATCAACGGCAACGGCGAACCGGATCGTCGTGCGTTCGGCCGCAACGAGCCGATGGTGTTTTCCAACGGAGTGCGGGATGCGCGTCCGGACTGGAGCGAGGTCACGGTGACGCTCGGCCCGGATCCGGTGACGGTCGCGGTCGATCTGCGCGACACCGGCGAGTGACGCGCCGCAGCGCATTTCAGGCGTTGCGGTCCAGCCTGCGATAACCGATCGCCTCGGTCAGGTGCGCGGTGCCGATGCGCTCGGCGCCGGCGAGGTCCGCGATGCTGCGCGCCACGCGCAGGATGCGCTGGCTGGCACGCGCGGACAGGCGCAGGCGGTCGATCGCGCGTTCGAGCAGGGCCTGGTCGCCGGCGGCGAGCGCGCAGTGCTGTTCGGTCTCGCGCTGGCCGAGATGGGCGTTGGCCTTGCCGGCGCGTTCGATCTGCCGCGCGCGCGCGGCCAGCACGCGCGCGCGGACAGTGGCGCTCGATTCGCCGCCCGGTGCGTCCGGACGCAGCTCCGACGCGGGCACACGCGGCACGGGAATCTGCAGGTCGATGCGATCGAGCAGCGGCCCCGATACGCGCCCGCGGTAGCGCGCGACCTGGTCCGCGCTGCAGTTGCAACGACCCGACGGATCGCCGGCCCAGCCGCACGGACACGGATTCATCGCCGCGATCAGCTGGAACCGCGCCGGAAACTCCGCCTGCCGCGCCGCACGCGAGATCGTCACGCGGCCGCTCTCCAGCGGCTCGCGCAGCACCTCCAGCACGCGCCGGTCCCATTCGGGCAATTCGTCGAGGAACAGCACGCCGCAGTGCGCGAGGCTGATCTCGCCGGGGCGCGGCACCGAGCCGCCGCCGACGAGCGCGACACCGCTCGCGGTGTGGTGCGGCGCGCGGTACGGCGGCTCGCGCCAGCGCGCGAGCTCGAAACCACGACCCGAGATCGAGGCGATGGCGGCGCAGTCCAGCGCCTGCGCTTCGTCCAGCGGCGGCAGGATCGACGGCAGCCGTGCCGCCAGCATCGACTTGCCGCTGCCGGGCGGACCGCTCATCAGCAGGTTGTGCGCGCCGGCGGCCGCCACTTCGAGCGCGCGGCGCGCCTGCGCCTGGCCACGCACCTCGGCAAGATCGGGCAGGGCGATGTCGGCCGGCAGCGCCGGCGGCGCCACGCGCGCGGCCAGCACCGGTTCGCCGCGCAGGAAGGCGCTCACCTGCAGCAGCGTGGTCGCGGTCAGGGTGCCGGCGTAACTCGACAGACCGGCCTCGCCCGCGTTCGCCGCCGGCAGCACGATGCCGCGTTGCGCGCGCGCCGCCGCCAGCACCGCGGGCAGCACGCCGTCGATGCCGCGCAGCTCGCCGGTGAGCGCCAGTTCGCCGAGGAACTCGTTGTCCGCGAGTGCGTCGCGCGGCAGCTGCCCGGACGCGACAAGGATGCCGAGCGCGATCGGAAGATCGAAGCGTCCGCCGTCCTTCGGCAGATCGGCCGGCGACAGGTTGACCGTGATGCGCCGCTGCGGAAATTCAAACTGCGAACACAGGATCGCGGCGCGCACGCGGTCCTTGCTTTCGCGCACCGCGGCGTCGGGCAGGCCGACGATGGACAGCGCCGGCAGGCCGCCGCTCAGATGCACTTCGACCCGCACCGGCGGCGCGGCGACGCCCGACTGGGCACGGCTGTGGACGAGCGCGAGACTCATGGGCATTCCCTTGCCGGAATTGCGTGGGTGCGGCGCGTGGCCAACCGCGACCGCGCCGTGCGTCGTCGCGGCGCCGGTCGGATGCGGGCGTCAGCGCAGGGCGCGGGACGCCCGGCGCGGTCGGCTGCGCGTCGTCAGTTGCGCGCCGCCGGCGACACCGCGTCGAGCCGGGCTTCCAGATCCACGAGGATGCGTTCGAGCAGGTCGAGCTTCTCGCGCGTGCGCAGCAGCACGGCGCGCTGCACGTCGAATTCCTCGCGCGTGACCAGATCGAGTTTCGCAAGGCCCGCCTGCAGCGCGGCGCGCATGTTCTTTTCGATGTCCTCGCGCGCCTCGCTCATGCCCGGCGGCATCAGGGCACTCAGGCGCTGGGCGAGGTCGTCGACGGCTTTGAGATTGATCATGGCGCGCTCCGCGATGGGGTGGTGGTCAGCATGCGCCGCGCGGCGCGTTGTGGGCGTCGGAGGACGCACTAGAATCGGCTAGGAAATTTCCTGGGACGGTCCCAGACAATGAGGCGATGACATGAAAATGGTGATGGCGATCATCAAGCCGTTCAAGCTCGACGATGTGCGCGAGGCCTTGTCCGAGGCCGGCATCACCGGTGTCACGGTCACCGAGGTGAAGGGCTTCGGACGGCAGAAGGGCCACACCGAACTGTACCGCGGGGCGGAGTACGTGGTCGATTTCCTGCCCAAGGTGAAGCTCGAGGTGGCGGTGACCGAAGACCAGGTCGAGCGCGTGGTCGAGGCCATCCAGAAGGCCGCGTACTCGGGCAAGATCGGCGACGGGAAAATCTTCGTGTCCGCGCTCGACCAGGTGATCCGCATCCGCACCGGCGAGCTCGACGCCGACGCGCTGTAGCCCATGCGCGGCCTCGGCAAGGCGCTGCTGCTCGCGCTCGTCGCCGGCGCGCATCTGGCCGGCGGCTGGTGGCTGGTGCAGCAGCGCGCGCGCGTGCCGCCCGTCGCGGACGTGCCCGCCCCTCTGCCGCCGGCACCGGTGCCCGAGCGCCCTGCGGCGCCCGACATCGCGCCCGACCGCGCCGCCTTGCCGCCGCGGCCCGACAGCATGGCCGCTTCCGGAGAACCGCCGCCGGCAGATGCGCCCGCCGACAACGCGCTGCCGCCGCCCGGGACGCCGCTGGCGTCGATGCTGCCCGAACTGGAAGCGCGCGCGCGCCGCGGCGACACCCGTGCCGCGTGTCGTCTCGCGCTCGAAGCCGAGACCTGCCTGCACGCGCGCGACGCACGCGAGGCCGCCGAATTTTTCGAGACCAGCGCGGCGCGCGATGCCTCGTCCGAAGACGGCGCGGTGGCGATGATCGCCCTGCTCGAAGAGCAGGCCGAATACGCCGAACCCGTGTGCGCGGGCCTGCCGGATGGCTGGGCGGATGCCAACGCATGGCAGTACATGCTCGCCGCGGCGCAGGGCGACATGCGGCTTGCGACGCGCTTTGCCGTCAATCCGCCGCTCGACTGGAGCATCGAGGATCTGCAGCCCGAGGCCTGGGCCGCCTACCGCGAGGCCGCACCGGCGCTGCTGCAGCGCGCGGCGGCGCAGGGCGACCTGCGCGCGGTGTATTTCCTGCAGCGCATCCACAGCGGGCTGCCGCTGCCGCATCTGGCGGGCGAGGCGATCATGCCCGACCCCGAACTGGCGGTGCTGTACGCGCTGGCGCTGCTCGCGCACACCGATCCCGGCACCGCCGCCACGTTGCAGGCGCAGATCGACGCCGCGCGCGGCGCTTTCGATGCCGCGCAATGGCGCGACCTGCAGACGCGCGCCGCGGCGCTTGCGCAACGGTTCGCCGGTCAGGCGCCGATCGACAACGAGGCCGGCGTGCTCGGCCCGCCCGACGCGGGCATGTGCGGGACCGACTGAATCGGCCGCGCTGCGGTCTCAGCGCGTCTCGGCGATGCGCGGCAGCCCCGTCGTCAGCCACCAGTGCTCGGTTTTCTCGTCCCAGCGCCAGACCTGGTCGTCGACGATCGAACGCTCGGCCTGCGTGTGCACGTTGACCAGGCGGATTTCCACGCGCTGCGCGTACTGCGTTTCTGTGACCTGCTGCGAGCCTTTCACGTAATAGCCGGTGATCTGCACTTGGCGGAAGCGCTCGCGGTCCAGATCCTTGATCGGGTGCGTTTCCAGATACTCCGGATCGACGAACGTGAGTGCGTTGTCGATATTGCCCTCGTTCCAGCGCACCGCAGCGGAGTAGGCATACAGCGTGCGCTGCAACACGTCGGTCTTGGTGCCGACCCCGGTGCAGGCGGACAACAGCAGCGTGGCGGCAAGAGCGAGGAGGACGGTGCGGCGGCGCGGGGATGTGTTCATGCGCCGATTCTCACCGATCCGGCCGCCGCGTGCATCCCGTGCGGCGGCCGGTGCGCGGCCTCACTCGTCCAGCGTCAGCAGCGAGGCGTTGCCGCCGGCGGCCGTGGTGTTCACCGTCAGCGTGCGTTCGATCGTGAAGCGGTGCAGGTAGTGCGGGCCGCCGGCTTTCGGACCGGTGCCCGACAGCCCCTCGCCGCCGAACGGCTGCACGCCGACGACCGCGCCGATCTGGTTGCGGTTGACGTAGCAGTTGCCGACCTTCACCCCGCGCGAGATTTTTTCGATGGTCTCGTCGATGCGCGAGTGGATGCCGAGCGTGAGGCCGTAGCCGGTGGCGTTGATCTGGGCGATGACGTCGTCGAGCTTCGCCGCGTCGTAGCGGATCACGTGCAGTACCGGGCCGAAGACTTCGCGCGTGAGCTGCGAGAGCTCCTTCAGTTCGTAGGCGCGCGGCGCGAAGAAGGTGCCGTGCGATGCGGCTTCGCCGAGTTTCGCAGCCTTGATCGGCGTGGCTTCGCGGTCCATGCGCGCGGCGTGGTCTTCGAGCACCTTGAGCGCGTCGGCATCGATTACGGGTCCCACGTCGGTGGACAGCAGGCCCGGGTCGCCGACGACGAGTTCGTCCATCGCACCGGCAAGCATGGTCACCACCTTGTCGGCGATGTCGCGCTGCACGAACAGCACGCGCGCGGCCGAGCAGCGCTGGCCGGCCGAACCGAAGGCCGCCGTCATCGCGTCCTTCACCAGCTGCTCGGGCAGCGCGGACGAGTCGCAGATCAGCGCATTCTGGCCACCGGTTTCGGCGATCAGCACGGCAATGGCGGCGTCGCGCGCGGCGAGCGCGCGGTTGATCGCGCGTGCGGTTTCGGTCGAGCCGGTGAAGGCCACGCCCGCGACACGCGGATCGCGCGTGAGTGCGGCGCCGACGGTGGCGCCGTCGCCGGGCAGGAACTGCAGCACGTCGTCCGGCACGCCTGCTTCGTGCAGCAGCTTCACCGCGGCATGGCCGACGAGGTTGGTCTGCTCGGCGGGCTTGGCGATGACGCTGTTGCCGGTGACGAGTGCGGCCGCGACCTGGCCGGTGAAGATCGCGAGCGGAAAGTTCCACGGGCTGATGCAGACGAACACGCCGCGGCCGTGCAGGAACAGTTCGTTCGATTCGCCGGTGGGGCCGGGGAGTTTTTCCGGATGCGCCATGATCCGGCGCGCCTGCTGCGCGTAGTAGCGCAGGAAGTCGACGGCCTCGCGCACTTCGGCCACGCCGTCGGCCAGCGTCTTGCCGGCTTCCTTGGTGCACAGCGCGATGAACTCGGGCAGGCGCGCGTCCATCAGGTCCGCGGCGTGTTCGAGGATCTTGGCGCGCGAGGCGGCCGGCAGGCGATCCCAGCCCGGCTGCGCGGCTTCGGCGTTGGCGAGTGCGCGTTCGACGGTGGCGGTGTCGGCGGGCAGCCATTCGCCGACCTGTTCGCGGCGGTCGGCAGGGTTGGTGACGGGCAGTGCCGTGCCGGCGAAGTTCGCGCCCGGCACCAGCGGCGTCGCGCGCCACGGTTTGACGGCGGCGTTCACCTGCTCGGCCAGACGCGCCAGTTCCTGTTCGTTGGCGAGGTTCACGCCCATGGAGTTCTTCCTGTCCTCGCCGTAGATGGCGACCGGTTGCGGGATGCGGGGATGCGGCTGGAAATCGAAACCGGCGACGGTGGCGACGGGGTCGGCCACGAGGTCGGCGGGTTTGACGTTCTCGTCGGTGATGCGGTTGACGAAGCTGGAGTTGGCGCCGTTCTCGAGCAGGCGGCGCACGAGGTAGGGCAGAAGGTCTTCGTGGCTGCCGACCGGGGCGTAGACGCGGCACGGGGTGTCGAGCGCGTTGGGGGCGACGACTTCGGCGTGGAGGTCTTCGCCCATGCCGTGGAGGCGCTGGAATTCGTAGGGTTTGAAGCCCGGCGCGCCCGCACCGCGCACCACACTCCCGTCGTCCCGGCGAACGCCGGGACCCAGCGGCGTTGCTGTCGCCGCCGTCGCAGAGCCAACGTCACTGGGTCCCGGCGTGCGCCGGGACGACGGTGAGGAGGGGTCCGGCGTCGTGGCGGAGTCCTGTGCCGCAGCCGCAGCCGGCGTGTTCGCAACAGGAACCAGCGCCTTCGCAAAATGATGGATCGCCGAAATCGTCTGCGCGTTGTGGCTGGCGAACATCGGATACAGCGCATCCGTCGCCGCGAGCATCTTCTTGGCGCAGGCGAGGTAGCTGACGTCGGTGTTCGGCTTGCGCGTGAACACCGGATAGCCGCTCACGCCATCGATCTGCGCGCGCTTGATCTCCGAATCCCAGTACGCGCCTTTCACCAGTCGCACCGGCATGCGGCGGCCGGCGCGACGCGCGAGGTCGATGAGGAAATCGAGCACGAACGGCGCGCGCTTCTGGTACGCCTGCACGGCGAGGCCGTAACCTTCCCAGCCGTCGAGCGACGGGTCTTCGTACACCGCCGCGATCACGTCGAGGCTCAGTTCGAGGCGGTCGGCTTCCTCGGCATCGATGGTGAAGCCGATGCCCTGCTGCTTGGCGAGCTGCGCCAGCTGCAACACACGCGGGGCGAGTTCGGCCAGGACGCGTTCGCGCTTGGCGAGTTCGTAGCGCGGATGCAGCGCCGAAAGTTTCACCGAGATGCTGGGCGTGCCGAACACGTCGGCGCCGCGGAACGAGCCGCCCGGGCCGGTGGCGCCGATGGCGAGGATGGCCTTGCGGTAGGCCTCCAGATACCGGTCCGCGTCCTTCTGCGTGAAGGCCGCTTCGCCGAGCATGTCGAAGGAATAGCGGTAGTTCGCGTTCTCGCCTTTCTTCGAGCGCTTGAGCGCCTCCTCGATCGTGCGCCCCATGACGAACTGGTGCCCCATGATGCGCATCGCCTGCCGCACCGCGAGGCGGATCACCGGCTCGCCGGCACGGCCGATCAGGCGGCGGAAGGCGCCACCGACGCTGCGCTTCGTTTCGTCGGCGAGGTTCACCATGCGGCCGGTGAGCATCAGCCCCCACGTCGACGCATTCACCAGCACCGAATCGCTGCGGCCCAGGTGCGAATCCCAGTCGGCCTCGCCGAGCTTGTCGCGGATCAGGCGGTCGGCCGTGTCCTGGTCGGGAATGCGCAGCAGCGCCTCGGCCACGCACATCAGCAGCACGCCTTCCTCGCTGGAGAGGTCGTACTCGCGCATGAAGGCTTCGATCGCGCCCTGGTCCTCGGCCTTCTGCCGCACGCGTTGCACCAGCTGCTCGGCGAGCGACTGGATCGATTGCTGGGTGGCCGGGTCGACGCGGGCCTGGTCGAGCAGCTCGCGCAGGTGGGTGGCTTCGTCGCGCGCGTAGGCGGCGGTGATGGCGGCGCGCAGCGGCGACTGGGTGCCGGGCAGTTCGGGGGTCAGGATCGGGTGCACGTCGGACCTTGGCGGGCCGGCAGGGGCCGGCGAGGACAGACGGATAGTGTAGAGGGGCTGGTGTTCGGCGGGCAGCCGGGGCGCCGGAGGGGTTGTCGTGGAAATCCTTCTCCCGCCGGGAGAAGGTGGCCGGCAGGCCGGATGAGGGATGGGCGCTGCGGGAAACACGCCCGAACCGAGGCATAAGCCTGGAACCTGCAAGACGAAACATCGAGTCAGCGCAAAGGCGCGTCCCTCATCCGCCTTCGGCACCTTCTCCCGGGGGGAGAAGGGAAGATCAAAGGCTCAGGCCGGCAGGCGTGCCAGCACGTCGCTCACCCGGGCGCGGGCGCGCTCGATGCGCGACAGGTCTTCGGCCCGCGCCTGGCGTCGGGCCAGCGTCGAGGCCTGGTCGAGGCGGTAGAGCTCGATCATCAGATCGTGGCGCTGCAGCTGCGCGTCGGAGGCGACGCGGGGCTCGAGTCCGGCTGTCATTGCTTGCATTTGCTCGTTCCTGTGAACTACGTCACACTTTTACGATTGGTTTAACAAAATCTTCTCTTGCGTGCGCCCGAAACCCGGCGCATCATTTCCCCCGAAGTGACACGCCGCGTCCCTTTGCGACGCTGGCGGCTCAGCTTTCGGCAAATTCCAAGCTGCTCGGCGTCTGGCATACGGTCCCCTGGATTCCCCCTGTTCCAAAAGACCCGCCAGGCGCCGACTTTTTTCGGTGTCCTGCCCAACGCAGCAAGACACCCCTGTTCAAACAAACCGCCGGCCCGGGCCTCCCGGGCCGGCGGTGTTGTTTGCGGCGACCAGTTTCCCCCATGGCCGCCGCTTCAATGGGCCGGACCGGTGACACTGGCCGGCTGCTTCCCCGCGTCGCACGAGCCGATCCCTGTTCCAATCATCGGCCAGCGTGCTGCCGGTGTCGCTGCGAGCGCGCGGCGCGTCAGCATCGATCCGTGCAATGCGCCTGTCGGCGCGGGTGCGGGATGCGTTCTGCAGCAAGCATGCCAAGCGCCCGATTCCGTACACTAGCGACACCCAAGGTCAGGTTTTGCCATGCTTTTTCCGCAGCGCTACGACGTCATCGTGATCGGCGGCGGCCACGCCGGCACCGAGGCCGCGCTGACCTCGGCGCGCGCCGGCGCGTCCACGCTGCTGCTCTCGCACAGCATCGAGACCATCGGCCAGATGAGCTGCAACCCGGCCATCGGCGGCATCGGAAAAGGCCATCTGGTCAAGGAAATCGACGCCCTCGGCGGGATCATGGGCCGCGCCGCGGACCGCGCCGGCATCCAGTGGCGGACGCTGAACGCATCGAAGGGTCCTGCCGTGCGTGCCACCCGCTGCCAGGCCGACCGCAGCCTGTACCGGGCCGCGATCCGGCACGCAGTGGAGAACCAGCCTAATCTGAACGTGTTCCAGCAGGCCGTCGACGACCTGACACTGGAGGGCAATCGCGTCACCGGCGTGGTGACGCAAATGGGCCTGCGGTTCACCGCCGATCGGGTCGTCCTGACCGCCGGTACCTTTCTCGCCGGAAAAATCCACGTCGGACAGGCCAACTACGCCGGCGGCCGCGCCGGCGACGCCCCCGCGCTGACGCTCGCGCAGCGCCTGCGCGAACTGCCGCTCGGCGTGGCGCGGCTCAAGACCGGCACCCCGCCGCGCATCGACGGCCGCTCGATCGACTATTCCACCCTCGACGAACAACCCGGCGACGACCCCATGCCGGTGTTCTCCTTCACCGGCAGCGCCGCCGACCACCCGCGCCAGGTCAGCTGCTGGATCACGCACACGAGCGAACGCACGCACGACGTGATCCGCGCCGGGCTCGACCGCTCGCCGCTGTTCACCGGCGCGATCGAAGGCGTCGGCCCGCGCTACTGCCCCTCGATCGAAGACAAGGTCGTCCGTTTCGCCGACAAGACCTCGCACCAGATCTTCATCGAACCCGAAGGCCTCGACACGCACGAGATCTACCCGAACGGCATCTCCACCTCGCTGCCCTTCGACGTGCAGTACGACCTCGTGCGCAGCATCCGCGGCTTCGAGCACGCCGTCATCACGCGCCCCGGCTATGCCATCGAATACGACTACTTCGACCCGCGCGGCCTGCGCGCCTCGCTCGAAACCCAGGCCATCGACGGCCTCTACTTCGCCGGCCAGATCAACGGCACCACCGGCTACGAGGAAGCCGCCGCGCAGGGCCTGATCGCCGGCCTCAACGCCGCGCGCGCATCGCAGGGCCTCGCGCCGTGGACACCGCGCCGCGACGAGGCCTACATCGGCGTGCTGATCGACGATCTCGTCACCAACGGCACCATCGAGCCCTACCGCATGTTCACCTCGCGCGCCGAATACCGGCTGCAACTGCGCGAGGACAACGCCGACCTGCGTCTGACGGGACACGGCCGCGACCTCGGCCTCGTCGACGACACGCAGTGGGCCGCGTTCGCGACCAAGCGCGACGCGATCGAACGCGAACAGGCGCGGCTCAAGGCGCTGTGGGTCGTGCCCGGCCAGCCGCTCGCCGCCGGCCTCGACGCCGCCACCGGCGTCACGCTCTCGAAGGAAGCGACCGCACACGACCTGCTGCGCCGCCCCGAACTCGACTACGCCAAGCTCGTGCGCGTGCCCGGCCTCGGCCCCGGCGTCGACGACGCGCGCGTGGCCGAACAGGTCGAAGTGCAGGCCAAATACGCCGGCTACCTCGACCGCCAGCGCGACGACATCGACCGCCAGCGCCGCAGCGAAGACACCCCCATCCCGCGCGACTTCGACTACACCGCCGTCTCCGGCCTCTCCGCCGAAGTCACCGCCAAACTGACGAAGGCCCGCCCCGACACCATCGGCCAGGCCTCACGCATCAGCGGCGTCACCCCGGCGGCGATCTCGTTGCTGCTCGTCCACCTCAAGCGGCAGGCGGCGAAGCGGGTGGCTTGAGGTTCCAGGGGCGCAAGCGTGTGCGCCTGCCTCCATATACTTTGTTCGGAGTTTTCGTCCGATGTGTCCCGGTTCTGTTTTATGTAGTCGTCGGAAACTGCGAATTGACCCCAGTTTCCTCTGATCATTCCAGCCGACACCGCTTCGCTGCGGGGCTTAACTCAGGCGTTGAATCTCAAGTGGATGCAGCTGAGATGCTGGTAGCTCGTTGGTTCGCTTCTCGCGGACATCGAAGCGTCGTGCATGAGCCGGATGGAAATGTTCCGCCCGACATTCTGATCGACGGACGGATAGCCGTCGAGGTTAGGCGCTTCACACAGGTTCGAGAACTAGAAGGCGGCCATGTCGAGGGTCTCCCCCAAACTACCATACCGCTCGTGCAGGGGCTCTTGTCAGAGCTGAGGAATGTCGGCCCGCCCGCTGAAGGCCAGAGTTGGTTTGTATTCCTGAGTTTCCGCGGTTCCCTGAGGTGGTCCAGTCTCAGGCCAAGCGTTAGGAGGCACTTGGATACTTTTCGTCCGCAGAACACGTCAGAGCCGTTCCTGCTTCGAGTAAACGAATGCGTTTCCCTGTCCTTCTACCCCGCTAGCCAGCAACTCGAACATCGCTTCGTGCTCGGCGGCTACTCGGATCACGAGGCTGGTGGATGGGTGGTCGCAGAGCTCATCAAGAGCATGCGGTTTTTTGTCGCCGAGAAGTCGCGGAAGGTTGTTGGCTACCATTTCAACTACCAAGAGTGGTGGCTCGTTATGGTAGACATGACCGGCCTAAACTTCTCGCCAGAAGATTTCACGCAAGGCCGGCCGCACTTTCCTGATAAGGGCCTGTGGAGCAAGATAGTTCTCCTCGATAGGAGCTGCACCTCTACGCTGGTTGAGATATGACTATGCAAACCTGCGGGCGGTGATCACGAATGAACCGAGTGCCGTCGGTCCCAGGCCGCTTACCACGGCGTTAGCCCAAAGGAGCCGCATCCGTGCACTTCTTCTATATCGATGAGTCAGGCGACACGGGCGCCAACCTCGCAGATCAGTACCAACCCATATTCGTTCTCGGCGGAATAAGTGTGCGCGACGAGGGCTGGAACATAACGCAAGAGCGCCTGAGTCAGATAATTTCTGACTACTTCGGTGGCAACACCCCAAACGACTTTGAACTGCACTCGAAAGAATTGCTATGCCCTGCAGGCGACGGCCCGTTTTCTGGCCATGATCTGCAGCCGCGTTGTGAGCTTGCTCTTCGCCTGCTCGGCCTTCTTGAGGAACGCGCTCATGGCGTCCACTACCTCGCGATCGACAAGCAAGCTCTAGCCGTAACCAACCACGACGCGCCGGTTCCATACGGTTCCAACCAACCCTATCCAATTGGCTTTGACTACCTAATCACCTACATCAACTGGTATGTGCGTGATCGTCTTGGAATCTCGGCCCGTGGCATGGTCATCCTCGACCAAAAAGACCAGCACCACGGCCTGATTGAACAGCTAATGCACGAGCGTAGGTTTGGTGGTGTGCCAGCCCACCGCGTCAAATGGGTAGTTGAGTTCAGCTACTCCGTGGACTCACAAAAGAACCCTATGATTCAGCTCTCGGATCTTGTCATCTACTGCACCAAGCGGTTCATCGAGATTGAGAAGGGGCACCGAGACGCATGGTCGCAAGATGCCAAGAACTTCTATGCAAAATGCTACTCGATCATTCGTGGGCGGGTTGTTCGCACCACGCTCGTTGAACGCAATGGTCGTTACATGGATCGGCTAAACGCTTTCATTGCTGCTGTTCGGGTTGAGCCAAGAGTCCAGTGGCGCAGGCACTATGACTTGGCTGACGACTGACAATTAACTCTACTGGTCAACCACGCTCAGTTCAGAAAAAATTTTCGAACGCCCGCTCCGATCCGTAGGCATCAGTCAGCGTCGACAGAGAACACGCGTGCGAAACGGATGCTTTCAGACGAATCCGCGTCTTCGCATCACGTATGGCTAGGCTGCATGCCGCGTCCTCGGCTGCACCTCACGCGCAATGCGCTTGCCCGCTTCGATCTCTGCGCACCGCAGGTCGTAGGCCACCTGCAGGTTCATCCAGAACTCGGCCGTGGTGTCGAAGTAGCGTGCCAGGCGCATCGCCGTGTCGGGCGAGACCGCTCGGCGTTCGCGGGCGATGTCGTTGATGCGGGGGGCGGGTACGGCGAGTGCGGTCGCCAGCGCATTCGACGTCATGCCGAGCGGTTGCAGGTATTCCTCACGCAATACCTCGCCGGGGTGTACGGGGCGCATGCCGTTTTTCTTCATGGCGGCGGTGTCCTCAATGGTAATCCTCGATCGCGACGTCCTCGGCCGCGTCGTTGCGCCAGACGAAGCACAGGCGCCACTGCGCGTTGATGCGGATGCTGTGCTGGCCGCGTCGATCGCCGTGCAGCGCTTCGAGGCGGTTGCCGGGCGGACTTGCGAGGTCGCGCAACTCGCGTGCTGCGTCGAGCATGGCCAATTTCCGCATCGCGACGTCGGCAATGGCCGAGAACCGGCGGGTACGTCCGGTCTCGAACAGGGCCTGCGTCTCCGCGCAGCGGAAGGATCCGATCACCGCTCCAGCATATAACGCGTCGCGTTAAACCTGCAACAGTGCTCCGACCGACGGCGCCGGTTCGTCTTTCCGCACCCGGAACCACGCCGCGTACAGCGCCGGCAGGAACAGAAGCGTCAGCGCGGTGGCGACGATGAGGCCGCCCATGATGGCGACGGCCATCGGGCCGAAGAAGGCGCTGCGCGAGAGCGGGATCATCGCGAGCACCGCGGCGAGGGCCGTGAGCACGATCGGGCGGAAGCGGCGCACGGTGGCGTCGATGACGGCTTGCCAGCGGGCGTGGCCGGCGGCGATGTCCTGTTCGATCTGGTCGACGAGGATGACCGAGTTGCGCATGATCATGCCGGCCAGCGCGATCGTGCCGAGCATTGCGACGAAGCCGAACGGCACGCGGAACACGAACAGGAACAGCACCACGCCGATCAGGCCCAGCGGCGCGGTGAGGAACACCAGCAGCGAGCGCGAGAAGCTGCGCAGCTGGATCATCAGCAGCGTGAACACCACCACGAGGAACAGCGGCACGCCGGCGTTCACCGAGTTCTGGCCGCGCGCCGAATCCTCCACCGTGCCGCCGACCTGCAGCAGGTAGCCCGGCGGCAGCGCGCCGCGGATGCCGTCGAGCGTGGGCGCGATCTGCGCCACCACGGTGGCCGGCTGGATCTTGCCGTAGATGTCGGCGCGCACCGTCACCGTCGGCAGGCGGTTGCGGTGCCAGATGATGCCTTCCTCGAAGCCGTAGTCGAGCGTGGCGATCTGCGCCAGCGGCACGGCGCGGCCGTTTTCGGTGGGCACCGACAGCGAGCCGAGCATCGACAGGCGCGCGCGTTCGTCGTCGGGGCCGCGCAGCAGGATCTGGATCAGTTCGTTGTCTTCGCGGTAGGTGCTGACGAACGATCCGGACAGCGAGCTCTCGAGGAATTTCGCCACCTGCGCCGAGCTGATGCCGAGCGCGCGCGCGCGGTCCTGGTCGATCACAAGACGCACGACCTTGCTCGGTTCTTCCCAGTCGAGGTTGACGTTGGTGACGTGCGGGTTCTCGCGCACTTTCGCGGCCACCTGTCGCGCACGTTCGCGCACGATGTCGATGTGTTCGCCGGACACGCGGAACTGCACGGGATACCCGACCGGCGGACCGTTCTCGAGCCGCGTGACGCGCCCGCGCACGTCGGGGAAGTCGGTTTCGAACAGATGGATCAGCCACGCGCGCGTGGCCTCGCGCGCCTCGATGTCGGTGGTCAGCAGCACGAACTGCGCGAAGCTCGCCTGCGGCAATTGCTGGTCGAGCGGCAGGTAGAAGCGCGGCGAGCCGGTGCCGATGTACGCGACGAAGTTCTCCACGCCTTCGCGCTGCTTCAGCATCGCTTCGAGCTTGCGCGCCTGCGCGTCGGTGGCGAGCTGCGACGCACCTTCGGCGAGCTTGAGGTCCACCATCAGCTCCAGCCGTGTCGACGACGGGAAGAACTGCTGCGGCACGAACCGGAAGCTCATCACCGCCACCACGAACAGCAGCACCGTGGCGACGATGACGCTCTTGCGCCACGTCACGCACCATTCCAGCACGCGGCGGAAGGTGCTGTAGAAGCGCGTGGCGTACGGATCGTGCGCTGCGTGCGCCTGGCCGCCGTTCTTCGCGCGGAAATCGGGCAAGAGCTTGTCGCCCAGGTACGGCACGAACATCACCGCCGCCACCCAGCTCACCATCAGCGCGATCGTCACCACCTGGAAGATCGAGCGCGTGTATTCGCCGGTGCTCGATGCGGCGGTGGCGATCGGCAGGAAACCCGCCGCGGTGATCAGCGTGCCGGTCAGCATCGGGAACGCGGTGGACGTCCACGCGAAGCTGGCCGCGCGCAGGCGGTCGAAGCCCTGTTCCATCTTCACCGCCATCATCTCCACCGCGATGATGGCGTCGTCCACCAGCAGCCCGAGCGCGAGCACCAGCGCACCGAGCGAAATCTTGTGCAGGCCGATGCCGAAGTACTGCATCGCCGCGAACGTCATCGCGAGCACGAGCGGGATCGACAGCGCCACGACGAGGCCGGTGCGGAAACCGAGCGAGAAGAAGCTCACCAGCAGCACGATGATCACCGCTTCGGCCAGCACGCGCACGAACTCGCCGACGGAGTCCTCCACCGCTTTCGGCTGGTCCGACACCTTGCGCAGCTGCATGCCCACCGGCAGCTGCTGCTGCAGGCGTGCGAACTCCACTTCGAGTGCCTCGCCCAGGCGCAGGATGTCGCCGCCGGCGCGCATCGACACCGCAAGGCCGATGGCGTCCTCGCCCATGAACCGCATCCGCGGCGCGGGCGGATCGGAGAAGCCGCGTTTCACGTCCGCCACGTCGCCCATGCGGAAGGTGCGGTCGCCGACGCGGAACGGAAACGCGCGGATGTCCTCGACCGAATCGAACGCGCCGGACACGCGCAGCTGCACGCGCTCGCTGCCGGTTTCGAAGAAGCCCGACGGCACGACGGCGTTCTGTTCGTCGAGCGCGCGCTGCACGTCGGCCATCGGCACGCCGAGCGTGGCGAGCTTGGTGTTCGACAGCTCGATCCAGATCTTTTCGTCCTGCAGCCCGAGCAGCTCCACCTTGGCCACGTCCGGCACGCGCTGCAGTTCGATCTCCAGGCGATCGGCGTAGTCCTTCAGCGTGGCGTAGTCGAAGCCGTCGCCGGTGAGCGCGTAGATGTTGCCGAAGGTGTCGCCGAACTCGTCGTTGAAGAACGGGCCGAGCACGCCGGCCGGCAACGTGGCGCGCATGTCGTTGGTCTTCTTGCGGACCTGGTACCAGAGCTCGGGCAGGTCGCGCGAGGTGAGGCTGTCCTTGGCCACGAACATGATCTGCGATTCGCCCGGGCGCGAGTAGGCGCGGATGAATTCGTAGCGCCCGGTCTCCATCAGCTTCTTCTCGATGCGTTCGGTCACCTGGCGCGAGACCTCTTCCGCGCTCGCACCCGGCCACAGGGTGCGCACCACCATCACGCGGAAGGTGAACGGCGGATCCTCACTCTGACCAAGTTTCGTGTACGCAACCGCACCGAGGATGCCGAGCAGCAGCATCGCGTACAGCACGAGGCTGCGATGGGTCAGGGCCCATTCGGACAGATTGAATCGCGACATGGTGCGTCACTCCGCCGCAAGCGCGATGGCGCGGTTGTCCCGGTCGATCGGTTTCACCGGTTGCCCGTCGCGCACCAGGTGCGCGCCGGCCACCACCACCCAGTCGGTGTCGGCAAGGCCGGCGAGGATCGGCACGCGTTCCTCGCCGTACGGCCCGGTCTGCACCGGCGTGCGGCGCAGCGTCGATGTCGCCGGATCGACGACCCACACGAAGCTCGCGCCGCCATCGGCCGTCACCGCCGCGAGCGGCACCGACAGCGCCGTGCCTTCGGCCGCGCCGATGTAGACGCGCGCGCTCTGGCCGAGCTGCGCGTCGGCGGTTTCCGCATCAAAACTCACGCGTGCGGCATAGGTCCGCGCCAGCGCATCGGCCGCACGCGAGAGTTCGCGGATGGTGCCCGGCACGCGCGTTCCGGGCTGCGACCACAGCTCCACCATCACGCGCTGTCCCACGCTGAATTGCCCGATGGTCTGCTCCGGCAGGCTGATCGCGATTTCGCGCTCGCCGTCGGCCGCGAGCGTGAACACCGTCTGCCCGGCCGCGACGTTCTGCCCGGCCTCGGCATGGCGGGTGGCGACGATGCCGTCGGCCGGTGCGCGCAGCTGCGCATAGCCGGCCTGGTTGCGCGTCACGTCGAGCTGCGCGCGGACCTGCTCGGCCCGCGCCTGCGCCGCCTTGAACGCGTTGTCCTGCGCGTCGAACGCGGACTGCGCCACGAGTTTGCGATCGAGCAGGGCGCGGTAGCGCTCGCGTTCGGTCTTCGCCAGCGCCAGATCGGCCTGCGCCGAATTCAATGCCGCGCGGCTGGCGTCCACCTGCAGGCGCAGGTCGTCGGCATCGAGCTCGGCCAGCACGTCGCCACTCTTCACCTGCGCACCGGCGTCCACGTGCCGCTTCGCGATCTTGCCGGCCACACGGAACGACAGCGCCGATTCCTCGCGCGCCCGCACGTCACCGGGAAACGCCAGCACCGCGTGCCCGCCCGGCAGCGGCTTCTCGACCAGCGCCGGCCGGATCACCTCGGCCTCCTTCGCGCCGTTGCCGCAACCGGCCAGCACCAGCGCGAAACCGAGGGCCAGCACACCGTGACGCAGTGCGATCGCGTTCATGTAAGGTTCCGTCGACCCGGTCGGGTAGTAATTGAACTGACGGGTATAGTAAAATTTAAATACTCGCCAGTCCAGTATTTGGAACCCGCCCGTTGCCGATCACCGTCCGCCGCTCGTCGCGTCCCCCTTCGCCCGGCCCCGGCCGTCCGAAGGACCTCGAAAAACGCGCCGCCATCATGGCCGCCGCCAAGCGCCTGTTTCCGCTGCAGGGCTTCGAGGGCGTGAGCATGGATGCCATCGCGGCCGAGGCCGGCGTCTCCAAGCTCACCGTCTACAGCCACTTCACCGACAAGGAAACGCTGTTCACCGAGGCGGTGAAGGAGAAGTGCCTGGAGCAGGTGCCGGACGACATCTTCGTGCCGGTGACGCGCGGCCCGATCCGCGCCGCGCTGATGACCATCGGGCTGCGCTTCCATGGCCTGGTGTCCAGCGACGAGGCCATCGGCCTGCAGCGCATGCTGCTGACCACCGACCGGCGCAACGCCGACACCCTCGGCCGCCTGTTCTGGGAGGCCGGTCCCGCGCGCGTGAGCGAAAGCCTTGCGCGTTTCCTCGCCGCTTCGGTGGAACGCGGCCAGCTCGACATCCCCGACACGCGCGAAGCGGCCGGCCACTTCCTCTGCCTGCTCAAGGGCGAAGTCAACCGCCGCATGCTGTGCGGCGCGGCGGCGTGTGCGCACGCCGACGAGGTGGATGCGCACGTGGGGTCGGTGGTGGATTTTTTCCTGCGGGCGTACGCGCCGCGATGAGCCGCCGCGTGGTCTGCGTCACGGTAGCGGCGCAAACGTCGCGATGACGCTGCAGTCGGCAAGCACCGGGTCGGTGATGTAGGTGTTGCCGAACAACGCGCCGCCGCAGCCGTCGACGGTGGCGATCCCGAATCCCGGTTTGGCCACGACGAGAAACGACGCGACGTTGCTGTAGCCCACCTGCACCGGCTGCACCGGCTTGATCGATCCGCCCGGACCCCACTTGGGCGTGACGGTGAGGCGCGCGTGCGCGAGGCCGTGCTCGAAGCGTGCGGCGGCGTAGTCGCCGGTCAGCGGCGGATCGGGATCCGCGCCGATGGTGGCGGCGACGAGCGGGCGTGCGCCGTGCACCACGAGCGCGGTGTCGGACGGGTGTGCCGGCAGGTCGAGGTTCGCGATGGCGACACCCTCGGTGCCGAAGCTTGCGTCCGGGCTGCCGTCGGGCAGCAGGCGCATCGCGATGGCGGCAACGAATGGGTGGCCGAGTACGATCTCGATGTCGCGGCCGGCGACGAAGAGGTGGTCGGCGTGCGTTGCATCGACGGCATCGATCCAGCGCCGGTCGACGCCCTCGGGCGC
The DNA here is from genome assembly GCF_014202825.1 of Chiayiivirga flava. Lineage (GTDB taxonomy): Bacteria > Pseudomonadota > Gammaproteobacteria > Xanthomonadales > Xanthomonadaceae > Chiayiivirga > Chiayiivirga flava. The sequence continues at coordinate 550,691 of NZ_JACHHP010000002.1, forward strand.
GTGGAACTGTTGTACGCCACTGTCGCCGAAACCTGCGACCGGCGCGCCGGTCGCATCGAACCGCACGAGCACGCCGCGTCCGATGCCGCCGTCCTCGCTCCAGCCCGCGGCGACCAGGTCGCCGCCTGGCGCGACCGACACCGCAACGAAGGCGTCGGCGCCGCCGCCCGGCGCACCGAGGTCGAACGCGACCACGCCGCCGCCGAACGCCGCGATGTTCGATCCGTCCGACGCATCGAGCCTGGCGACGAAGGCGTGCGCCTCGCCCGCATCGTGCTGCCCCACGGCGACGAGCGCGCCGTCGTCGAACGCAAGGTCCGCGACGACACCGTCGCCGAGCCGGCGGACGCCACCATCGCCGAACGCCGGCAGCATCGCGCCGGCCGCGTCCAGCATCGCCAGCACGGCCTTGCCCTGCCCGTCCTCGCCACCGAGCGCGATGCGGCCGTCGGGCATCGCCAGCACGGCATGGGCGACGTCGAAATTGCCCGGCAGGTCGATGACGGCGCAGCCGGGCGTGAGCGCGTTGCCGAACGCGGCATCGACGTTGCCGTCCGGCGCGAACCGGCATGCGGCCATGCGCACGTCGCCGGTGGTCGCGTAGCCGGCCGTCAGCAGCGCACCGTCCGGCGCCAGCGCGGCGTCGAGCATGACAAGGTGTGCAGCCGCGGGGTCCGCATGCACCACGCGCCCGGCCTTGCCGTAGGTCGCGTCGGGTTTGCCGGTGTGGGTGAGGCGCGCGATCGCGATCGCGGCACCGCCCAGATCCGGAAACTGCGGGTTGGCCGGCACGCTGGCGTGGCCGACGAGATAGGTGACGCCGCCCGGCCCGGCGACGGCGGCGTGCAGTTCGTCCAGCAGCGAGTCGCCGTCGAGATCGAAGGCGAGGCGTACACGGCCGTCGCCGCCGAAGGTGGTGTCGGGCGAGCCGGCGCCGGCGATGGCCGTGCCGGCGAGCAGCAGGCTGGCGAGCAATGCGGACTTCATGCGATGGCGTCTCCGGTGGCACGGCGTCGAGGCGGCCGTGGTCGGGAAGACGTACGCGCCGGTGCGACGCGCGGATCAGCGCGCGGCGTCGGCGTTCAGCGGCAGCACGAAGACATCGAGCGACGGCGCGTCGAGGGCGCGCAGGAGCAGTTCGATCGGCGCACCGTCGCAGGCGTAGTAGCGGCTTGCCAGCTGGGTCAGCACGGGATCGCGTTCACCGGCGGCGTCGCGCGCCCGGATGTGCACGGGATTGAGTTCGGGCAGGCGGTTGGTGACCACCAGCATCTCCCCGGGCGCGCAGTCGGCGCGCAGCGACTCGCTGCGCTCGCCCTGCTTCGCCAGGGCCGCCATTGCGGTGGCGCGGTAGACGGTGTCGGCGACGGCGATGCGTCCCTCGGGCGGAAACAGCACGCGTGCCGGTGCGCGCAGCACGAAGCCTGCGAGCGGCTCGCCGTCGATGTGCAGCGCCGTGGCCACGGCGCTGGGCACGCCGGCCAGATGTTGTGCGCCCGCCACGCCGCCCAGGCGCGGCAGCAGGCCGTCGCTGCAGTGCAGGCGTGCCGCGACGCCCTGGCCGAAGTCGAACGCCGCCGCGAGGTCGCCGTGCAGCGCAACGGACGCGGGTTCGGCGCAGAGCCGGCGCGCGACCGCGTCGTGCCCGACGGCCGACAGCCAGAAGCGCGACGGTGGCTCGCGCGTCGGCGCCTCCGCGACATCGGCCACCGACGCGCCCGGCACCGCCTGCAGCCCGCTGCGCCACACCGCGACACGGTCGGCGAGCAGCAGCAACGCCACCATGCACACCGGCACGGCGAGTGCATGCACCAGCCGCGCGCGCCGTCGCGGCGGGCGCAGCAACGCGTGCCAGCCGAGCGCCCATGCGAGCGTCTGGAGCGGGGCGACGGCGTAGGTCATCCACGCCGGCGTGGTGTCGCGCAGCACGCACACGAACAGCACGCCACCGATCCATGCGAGCAGCGCGGCGGCGGGCCGCAGATCCCGATCGCGCAGGGCGACAGCCACGCCCGCCAGGGCACCGAGCCACCCGATCGCGCTACCGACCTGCCACGCCCAGCCCGTGCCCGGCACCCGCTGCAGCAGGAAGTCGCGCACGAACACGCTGGCGTTCCAGCCGCTGCCCCACAACACCTGCGGCAGGCGGACCGCGCGTGCGAGCAGATCGCTGTCGCCGAGATAACGGCCGGTGCCTCCGAGTTGCGGCCAGCCGCTGCGCGCCTCGGCCAGCAGCATCGGCACGAACGGCAGCACGAACGCGAGCGCCGCGATGCCCAACCACGCGGCGCGCTGGCGCGGGGCGCCGCGCCACAGCGCCCACGCCACCGCCGGCGCGCCGAGCAGGGCGGTCGGATGCGCGTGCAGCGCCAGTGCGAGCAGCAACGCCGCAAGCGCCGCAAACGCCGGCTGTCGACGCTGCACGGCACACACGCAGCACAGGAATGTCGCGTACAGCAGCGTTTCCACCAGCGCGGTGTGCGACAACACCAGCGCGCCGAGGATCTGCCAGCCCGGCAGCGCGGCGAACAACGCGCAAAAAAGACCCAGCGTGCGGTCGCCGAGGCGATGGCCGAGTGCGTACGCGAGCGGAATCTTCAGCGCGGCGAGCACGCCGACGAACAGCGCGGTGGCCCCGACGCTGCCGAACAGCCACAACGGCAGCGCCAGCAGTGCGTACCACGCAGGTCCGAGGTGCCACACGCCGAACAGCGCGGGCCCGTAGTCCGGCAGGCCTGCGCCGGACGCGATGGCAAGGCCGTTGGCAAGATCCCGGCCAGAGTCGACGATCAGTGTCGCAAACGGATACAGCGCCGCATGCAGCGCCCACAGCAGCCACACCGCGGCAAGCCCGGCGCCGCCACGCTCGGACGCGAACAGCCGCGGCGCGCGTCCCGTCATGCCGCGCGGTTCACATCGCCACCAGGCTGAAGGCGAGGTTCACCACCACGCCGAACGAGATCAGGATCAGATACAGGTTGCCGATCACGAAATACTTGAGCAGCGTCATGATCCAGCCCTGCCGGTACACGCGCTTCTGCATCAGCAGCAGGTACAGCGGCATCCACAGCATCAGCGCGAACACCGCGAGCTCGCACACCGATTCCACGAGGCCGCCGGGCGCAAACTGCGCGCCGATGTCGGTCAGCAGCACCATCAGCAGCAGCGCCGCGCACAGGAACGCATGGCTGTGCAGCGCCACGATCAGGTGCTCCATGTAGAGCCGGCGCTTGAAGACGTACATCAGCTTGAGCAGCAGCGCAAACACCGGCAACAGCACGAAGAGCGTCTGCGGCAGCGTCTGCAGGAAAGCCTCCAGCAGCCGGCCGGGATCGTCCTGGATGTGATCGATGTTGCCGCGCGCGCGCAGCAGCAGGCGGTTGACGCCATCGTTGGCGAATCCGGGCAGCCAGCCGATCACCAGCGGGTTGTCGTCCGGGTCCCAGTCGCGCTCGTTGAAGCGGAACTTGATCGGCTCTTCGTCCGCGTTCGGGTCCTCGGGCGGCGCGGTGCCGGCGGCGATGGCGGCGTCGCGTGCACGCAGGTACGCAAGGCGCGTGTCGGCCTCCTTGCGGATCTCGGCGATGCCCTCGTCCATGCCGTCGTTGCCGTCCGGCGGCGTCGGGATGGCCTTGCGCGTGGTCTCCAGCAGCGCGATCGCCGCGTCGCGTCGTGTTTCCGCCTCCTGCACCGTCTGCGCGGTCGAAATGTCGCCGGCGCCGTTGAAGTTGACGAAGTTGTCGCCGGTGTCCACGCTGAACTGCAAGGCCAGGAACGCCGCCACGCAGAAGAAGAAGAACAGTCGCACGGGGCTGACGAAGCGAACGCGGTGGCCGTCGAAGTATTCGTGCGTCAGCCGCCCGGGCCGGAACAGCAGCGGGCCGACGGTGCGCACGGTGCGCGAGTCGAAATTGAACACCGTGTCGACCACGTCGCCGACGATGGTGGTGAAGTGCCGCACCATGCCGCGCGTGGGCTGGCCGCAGGCGTAGCAGTGTTCGCCCAGCAGCGGCGTGCCGCAGTTCTCGCATGCCCGGCCCACCGGCGACGGTGGCGGGTCGATCGGCACCACGTCCTCGCTGGCGAGGATGCCGGCCGGCGCGGACGCCGGGTCCGGTGCCGCCGCCGCGCTCGGCGCGGGCGGCGACGCGGGTGTCTCGCTGCTCGGATTCATGCTGCGTTCTCCTGCTGCCTGCGGCGCGGGCGCGTCCGCCTCGACCGTTCGACGCGCCGGTGCCGCGTGCGTGACGCCGTTGCGCTCGCGCTCACGTCGCGATGCTCCCCAGCCGCTAAGATAGCGGGCTGCGTCGACCCGGCGCCAGCGCGCGCGCGCGGCCGCAGTCGTCCGATCCGGATTCCCGATGTCTGCCGCACCCTCACGTTTCGCCGCCCTGCCGCGCGAGATGCGCACCACCCTCGTGCTCGCGTTGCCGCTGATCTTCGGGCACGTGTCGACCGGACTCATCGGTTTCGTCGATGCCGTGCTGGCGGGGCGCCACAGCGCCAACACGCTGGCGTCGGTGGCGGTGGGCGCGTCGATCTGGTCGATCGCGATCATCGTGCTGATCGGCATCCTGCTCGCGCTGCCGCCGTCGGTCTCGCAGCTCGACGGCGCCGGCCGCCGCGACGAGATCGCGCCGCTGTTCCGCCAGGGCGTGTGGCTGGCGTTGGGTCTGTCGCTGCTGCTGTTCGCGTTCCTGAGCCTGGCCGGTCTCGCCTTCGGACCGATGGGCATCGCGCCGGAAATCCAGGGCGGCGCGCGCGATTTCCTGCACGGCATCCGCTGGGGCGTGCCGGCGCTGGCGCTATATTTCTGCATGCGCTATCTGAGCGAGGGCGTGCACTGGACGTTGCCGACGATGGTGCTCGGGCTCGCGGGCCTCGCGGTGCTGGTGCCGCTCGGCTACGCGCTGATGTTCGGTGCGTTCGGCCTGCCGGAACTGGGCGCGGCCGGGCTCGGCTACGCGACGGCGATCATGCTGTGGCTGCAGGCGGCGGCGTTTGCGCTGTACCTGTCGCGCAGCCGCCGGTTCGCGGACCTGCGCCTGTTCGCGCGCTTCGACCCGCCGCGCTGGGCACCGATCCGCGGCCTGCTCGCGCTGGGCCTGCCGATCGGCGTCACCGTGTTCATGGAAGGCAGCCTGTTCATCGCGACCGCACTGCTGATCGGCCGCATGGGCGAACTGCAGGTGGCCGCGCACCAGATCGCGATCAACGTCGCCACCCTCACCTTCATGGCCGCGCTCGGGCTGGCCGAGGCCACCACGGTGCGCGTCGGCCACGCGGTGGGCATGCGCCGCCCGGATGCGGTGCGCAACGCCGCGCTCGCCGGCTACGCGATCGTGCTGCTGGCGCAGGCCACGGCGGCGCTGTGCATCGCGCTCGGCAACGAGGCCATCGCCGCGATCTACACGCACGATGCCGCGGTCATCACGCTTGCGTCCACACTGCTGCTGTTCGCCGCGGCATTCCAGCTCTCGGACGGCGTGCAGGTGGTGTCGGGCGCGGCGTTGCGCGGGCTCAAGGACACGCGTGCGCCGATGTATCTGGCCGGGTTCGCGTACTGGGGCGTCGGCATGCCGCTCGGCGCCACGCTCGGACTGGGCCTGGGCTGGGGCGCGCCGGGCATGTGGGTGGGGTTGATCGCCGGTCTGAGCTTCGCCGCGCTGCTGCTCACGCTGCGCTTCTGGCGCACCGCGCGCCGGCTCGACGCGAGGATGCTCGCGCAGGTCGACGCCGCCGGCTGACGCGCGGCGACGCCGCGTCCGCAGGTGGGGACACAGGGCGCGGCATCCCATGCGCCGAAGGTCCCGATGACCTCCAGCGCTGCGGCGCGCGTTCCAGTGCAGGTATGCTTTCGGACAACTTTCATGATCGACGCCCCATGTCCGCCACCGCCAGCACCCGCAATCCCTTCATGCGTTTCCTGCAGTTTCTGTGGGATGCGGTCAATTTCTTCCGTCGCCTCGTCTTCAACGCGATCTTCCTGTTGATCGTGGCGGTGGTGCTGATCGCGATGTTCGCCGGCGGCCCGGTGCTGCGCGAGAAGAGCGCGCTGGTGATCGCGCCGCAGGGCGAGATCGTCGAGCAGTACAGCGCCGATCCGGCCTCGCGCGCCATCGCCCGCGCGATGGGTCAGGAGCAGCCCGAGACGCAGCTGCGCGACATCCTGCGCGCGATCGAACGCGCCTCCACCGATGCGCGCATCGACCGCATCGTGCTGCGTCCGGACCACATCACCGGCGCCGGCATGGCCGCGCTGCGCGAAATCGGCAGCGCGCTGGTGGAATTCCGCAAGAGCGGCAAGCAGGTCGTCACCTACGCCGAGAACCTCGGCCAGTCGCAGTACTACCTCGCCGCGGCATCGGACGAGATCTACCTGCATCCGGACGGCGGCATCCTGCTCGAAGGCCTGGCGCGCTACCGCAGCTATTTCCGCGAAGGCCTGCAGGACAGGCTCGGCGTGGACGTGCACCTGTTCCGCGTGGGCGAGTACAAGTCCGCCGCCGAGCCCTACATTCTCGACGCGCAGTCGCCCGAAGCGCGCGAGGCGGACCTGTTCTGGATGAACGATCTGTGGAACCGCTACCTGGCCGACATCGCCGGCTTCCGCAAGCTCGATGCTGCCACGCTGCAGGCCGACATCGACCAGCTCCCGGCACGCGTGCAGGCGGTCAACGGCAACCTGGCGCAGCTCGCGCTGCGGCAGAAACTCGTCGACGCGCTGATGACGCAGGACGAGGTGCGCGATCTGCTGATCGAGCGCGGCGTCGCCGACGACGACGAATACACCTTCCGCCAGGTCACGCTCGACAATTACCTGGGCTTCCTCGACCGCGAAACCCTGCCGTTCGACACCCGTCCGCAGGTGGCCGTGGTGGTGGCGCAGGGCGAGATCACCGACGGCGAGCAGCCGCCCGGCACCGTCGGCGGCGTGTCCACCGCGCAGCTCGTGCGCGAGGCGCGCGAGGACGAGAACGTGCAGGCGCTGGTGCTGCGCGTGGATTCCCCCGGCGGCGGCGTGTTCCCGTCCGAGCAGATCCGGCGCGAGGTCGAACTCACGCGCGCCGCGGGAAAACCCGTCGTCGTGTCGATGGGCGACGTGGCCGCGTCCGGCGGCTACTGGATCTCGATGAACGCGGACACGATCTACGCCGATCCCAGCACCATCACCGGATCGATCGGCATCTTCGGCCTGTTCATGACCTTCCCGGACACGCTGGCGAAGATCGGCGTGCGCGTCGACGGCGTCGGTACCACGCGCTTCGCCGGGGCCTTCGATCCGACCCGCCCGCTCGATCCGGCCGTCGGCGCGGTCATCCAGAGCGTCATCGACGAAGGCTACCGCCAGTTCACCGGCAAGGTCGCGCAGGCGCGCGGCACCACGCCCGAAGCCATCGACGCGGTGGCGCGCGGCCGCGTGTGGAGCGGGGCGCAGGCGAAGGAGCGTGGCCTCGTCGACGAGCTCGGCGGCCTGCGCGATGCGATCGCGGCGGCCGCGGAACAGGCCGGTCTGGCCGACGACGCGTTCGGCGTGCGCTACGTGGAAAAGAGCCTGTCCCCGTTCGAACAGTTCGTCGTCAACGCCACCCGCAACACGCTGGCGGGGACGGCGCTCGCGCGCCTCGGCGTGCCGGAGTTCGTGCTCGACACGCGGCTCGCGGACGAGGTGCAGGCCGGTTTGCGGCTGCTCGAACCGCCGGCGGCGGGCGCGAGGCCGTTCAAGGCCGTGGCCTACTGCTTCTGCGAGCTGTAGACCCCCAGATCCCGGTCGATCGGTGATCGCGCGTGCGGCCGGCATTGGCGCGCGCCATCGCGTGCATCTGCAACCGCGTCGCCGCGGAAGCGGTGACACCGTTGCGCACGGCCGGGAAGGGGGCCGTCCGGGCAGCGCGCGAGCGCCGTCCGAGGCATCGGGTCAGAGGCGTCGGAACGTCCGGACGCCCGCCGGTCGTCAGCCGCCCTGCTCGTCGATCGTGCGCTGCTGGTCCTGCTGCGCCTTCAACACCTCGTCCTCGACGGCCCTGGCCTTGTCGAGCGGCGCCTGGATCGCATGCTGCAGCGCCTTGTCTTCTTCGCGCGCCTGCGGCGGCGGGGGCGGCGGCTCGGACGAACAGGCCACCAGTGCGAGCAGCACGATGGCGCCGGCGATGGTCTGTCTCACGGTGTTCCTCCCGTGGCGGGCGGCGGCGATTCCAGCGGCCAGCCCTTGATGGTGGCGAGGCCACGGATGGCCTCGATGTCGTTGTCGAGCTGCCGCTGCCGACGCTGCTGCACGCCGATGTCGGTCACGGACTTCTCCGCAATCGCGCGCGCGATCGCACGATGCTCGACTTCGAGTTCGTGCAGCGACGCGCCGAGCCGATGCGCTTCCGCATACTCGGCGCCATCGCAACCGTCGCTGCGGCCCTTGCCGGCGCGACCGTCCTGCCAACCGTCGACCGGCGCGCACGCCGCCTGCGCCAGCGTCCACGGGGCCGCAAGCATCAGCGCGCACCACACACCACGAAACGCCATGCCATGCCTCCGGAAGCGGTTTCTCCTATCCTAGCGCGGCCGCGTTCCGGAGACATCGCATGCCGCACGACCGCCGCTGGCGCCTCAACGGACAGACCGCCCTGATCACCGGCGCCAGCGCCGGCATCGGTCTTGCGATCGCACGCGAGCTGCTCGGCTTCGGCGCCGACGTACTGCTGGTGGCGCGCGACGGCGACCTGCTCGCGCAGCGGCGCGACGAACTCGAGGACGAATTCGACGGCCGCCGCGTGCGCGCCTTCGCCGCCGACGTGAGCGACGCCGAGCAGCGCCAGGAACTCTTCGACTGGATCGAGGACCTCGGCGACGGGCTGCAGATCCTCGTCAACAATGTCGGCAGCAACGTGGTGAAGGCCGCGGTCGACTACGAAGACGACGAATGGCGTGCGATCTTCGAAACCAACGTGCACGCCGCCTTCGAGCTGAGCCGCTTCGCGCATCCGCTGCTCACGCGGCACGCGAGTTCGACCATCGTCAATATCGGCTCGGTGTCCGGCGCCACCGCGGTGCGCACCGGCGCGCCGTACGGCATGAGCAAGGCCGCGCTGCACCAGCTCACCTGCAATCTTGCGGCGGAGTGGGCCGAGGACGGCGTGCGGGTGAACTGCGTGGCGCCGTGGTACATCCGCACGCGGCGCACGTCCGACGCGCTCGCCGATCCGGACTACTACGATGAAGTGATCGATCGCACGCCGATGCGCCGCGTCGGCGAGCCCGAGGAGGTCGCCGCGGCGGTGGCGTTCCTGTGCCTGCCGGCCGCCAGCTACATCACGGGCCAATGCATCGCGGTCGACGGCGGATTCCTGCGCTACGGCTTCTGACCCGGCGGCTAGTCGCACTCCTGCGCCAGCTGCGCGCGCAATGCGCGTTCTTCCGCACGCAGGGCATCGCCTTCGGACTGGCCGGCGTTGAAGATGCGGCGGCCGTAGTCGTCGAGCGCGGCGCGGCGGCGGGCGCAGATCTGTGCGGGCGAGAGCGGCGTGCAGACATCGTCCACCCAGGTGCCCAGCGTCAGCGCGTTCACCTGCAGCGCCGGCACGCCATCGCGCGCGTTGCGACGCAGCGGACTGGTGCGGCCGATGGTGGTCGGATCGAGTGCGGTGCGCGGGGCGCGCGGGTCGGCGTCGAGCGCCCACAGCGGCACCCAACGGCGTTGCGGGATGCCGGTGGTGCTTTCGTAGGTCTGGTTGCTTTCGCCGTGTTGGCACAGGAACAGCGCTGCGGGCGCGCGGCGAACGGACGATTCGTTCGTGGGTGGCGGTGCCCCGGGTGGTGCGGATGCCGCAGGCGGTGGGCTGGCCGGTGGCGCGGTGACGGGGAATGTCGGCAACGGCAACGTGCGGCGTTGCTGGTTCTCGCCGCTGCGGCAGGGCGTGTCCTGTTGCCGCACGGCGCCGCCATCGTTCGTGCAGCGGTAAATCACAACGTCCGCCTGCGCTGCGGTGGCTGCGAGCAGGACAATGATGGCGGCGAGCGTACGAACGTGCATGCCGGCATTGTGCCGCGGCGGGGATGAAGCGGCTTGCTTCACGCCGACGAGTCCGGGTCCCCGACCCCCTTCCGCCTGCCGGCACCTTCCCCCGCAAGCGGGAGAAGGATCGCCTCGATCGTCGCCGCAGAAGTCCGGTGACGGGACGGCCTCCGGGACTGAATCGTGCGTCGCCTAGAACGCCAAAGACCGGTCGCCCTCTCGACGTTACCTCGCCGGATCCTTCTCCCGCTTGCGGGGGAAGGTGCCGGCAGGCGGAAGGGGGCACGCAGCACAGCGCGCTCTCGTTCACCCGGCGGAAACGGCTCTGCGCCACGATGCTACCGGCCGCCGCCGCCCACCTGGCTTGGTTCCCTCTCTCGCCGGGAAAAGGGATCAGCGCACGCCCTCAGCGCTGCGCCGCAGGCTTCAACGTCCGCTCGAACAGCTTGTACACGCGCCGGTACTCGTCCAGCCACGCATCCGCATGCACGAAGGCATGCCGCTCCAGCGGATAGCTCGCAAGCTCCCAGTTCTCCTTCTTCAGCTCGATCAGGCGCTGCGCCAGCCGCACCGAGTCCTGGTAGAAGACATTGTCGTCGATCATCCCGTGCGCAATCAGCATGTGCCCGCGGAACGCGTCGGCGTATTCGATCGGCGAGCTGCGCGCATACGCCTCGGGGTCGATGTCCGGGGTGTTGAGGATGGCCGCGGTGTAGTCGTGGTTGTACTGTGTCCAGTCCGTCACCGGCCGCAGCGCGGCGCCGGCCTTGAAGACTTCCGGCGCACGGAACAGCGCCATGAAGGTCATGAAGCCGCCGTACGAGCCGCCGTACACGCCCACGTTGTCCGCATCGCCCTGCTGCTCGGTCACCAGCCAGTTCACGCCGTCGACGAGATCTTCGAGTTCCGGGTGGCCCATCTGGCGGTAGATGGCGGTGCGCCAGTCGCGGCCGTAGCCGGCGGACGCGCGGTAGTCCATGTCGAGCACGAGGTAACCCTGCTGCACCAGCAGGTTGTGGAACATCTGCTCGCGGAAATAGTTCGGGTACTTCGCGTGCGTGTTCTGCAGGTAGCCCGCGCCGTGCACGAACAGCACGATCGGATATTTCCGGCCCGGTTCCAGCGTCTGCGGCCGGTAGAACTTCGACCAGATCGGCGATTTCACGTGGCTCGACGGCACCTGCACGATGCGCGGCTGCAGCCAGTCGATGGCGCGGAACGCGGCGTTGCGCGTGTCGGTGAGCACGCGCGCCTCGCCGCCCGCGGCCGGCACCAGCGCGATCTGCTGCGGCAGGTAGCTCGACGAATACCGCACCAGCAGCTGCCTGCCGTCGGGCGACTGCTCGAAACCCTCCACGCCGTCGAGTGCCGTCAGCTCGCCGATGGCGCCGCCGTCGAGCGGCTTGGCGCAGACTTCGTAATCGCCCGGCCAGGTGCGGTTGCACAGGAACAGGAAGCGCGTGCCGTCGGCCGACAGCGTGGCGCCGGACACTTCCCAGCGGCCCTTGGTGAGTTTGGTCGGCTTGCTGCCCGGCACCACCGTGTACAGGTGCGAGAAGCCCGTCTCCTCCGACAGGTACCACAGCGTGCGGTTGTCCGGCAGCCAGTCGAATTCGTTGAAATCCCAGCTCGACCACGCGCTGTTGCTGAGCCGGTGCAGCGGGGCCAGTGCGGTGGCCTGGGCGGTCACCGTGGCGATCCAGCGGTCCTTCATGTCGATCGAGCGCAGCATCACTGCCGCGCGCGTGCCGTCGGCGCTGAAGCGCAGGCCCTCCACGCGCGTGCCGCGGTTGCCTTCGAGCGCGTCCTTGCCGGCCTTCCTGCGCAACTCCGCCAGCGGGTCGACGGCGATGCCCGGCAGGGGATCGGTCTTGAACTGCGTGATCGCGCGCGTGACCAGATCCACGCGCCACAGCGTGTGCGGCTGCGGCGCGTTGCGGCCGACGCGCGTGCGCACGTCCTCCACTTCCTCGTAGCCGGATTCTGTGACGTACCTGGGCATCTTGCCGCCGCGGCCGTCGGTGGCCTCGTCGCCCTGCGGCGCGGTGGCGACCAGCAGCCAGCGCGCGTCGGGCGACAGCGCCGACGACACGATCCGGAGCTTTTCGCCGAGGTAGATCGGCGCCGGCGCACGGCTCGGGTCCACGCCGCGCCGCGCCGCGTCCTGGGCCTTGAGCGCGTCGCGGTCGGCGCGCTCCTTCGCGAGCGTCGCGATCAGCCGCAGCTGCATGTCGCGCAAGGCATCGGGTTCTGGGGCCGCGTCCGGGTCCTTTTCGGTCTTCAGCACCGCAAGCGTCGAGACCAGGCGCGTGCCCAGGTCCACGCTCATCCAGTCGTCGCCGGACTGGAACAGGGCCGCGCGCCCGTCGGCGCGGAAGCGCGGCGAGGATTCGACCGCGTCGGTGCGGGTGAGCTGCGTCAGCGCACCGCTCGCCCGGTCGCGCAGGAACACGTCGCCGTTGCGCACGAACAGCACGCGGTTGCGGCTGCCCGGTTCGTACACCGGCTCGCCGCCGTCGAGCGAGGCGAGCGCAGCGTCGTCGAGCTTGCTCGACGTGCCGGTGGCAACGTCGACCGCATGCACGTCGCGCAGCGGACTGCCCTCGCGCTTGAGCGAATACAGCACGCGTTTGCCGTCCAGGCTCCAGTACGGCGATTCCACCGCCGGCCCGATCCAGTCCGGATCGGCCATGATCTGTTCCATCGTCAGCGGCGTCGCGGCCTGCACGGACGACAGCGGCAACAGCAAGAGGGCGAGGGCAGTCAGGCGCATGGATCGCTTCCGGCGTGGTCGACGAGGGGGTGCAAGTGTACAGGCGGCCGGGGTCGCAGCCCTGCAGGCCGGCCGTGGCGCGGCGTCGTTCCACCGCGTTCGCCCCCCGACTTCCGGCAGTGGGCGCATCGCGACCTTGCGGCATACTCCGACGCTTGTCCGAGTCCACGGGAATCGCATGAAACGCCTCGCCGCCCTGTCCGTCGCCAGCCTGCTCGCCGCGGGCGCCCCCGCCGCCCACGCCGACAGTCCCACGAAACTGCTGCGCTTCCCGGACATCCAGGGCGAGCGCATCGCGTTCGTGTATGCGGGCGACATCTACGTGGTGAATGCGGGCGGCGGCACGGCCCTGCGGCTCACCTCGCATCCGGGCGCGGAGCTGTATCCGAAATTCTCGCCCGACGGCAGCCAGATCGCGTTCTCGGCCGAGTACAACGGCACGCGCCAGGTGTTCGTGATGCCCAGCACCGGCGGCGAACCGCGCCAGCTCACCTGGTACGGCGACGTCGGCGCGATGCCGCCGCGCGGCGGCACCGACAACCGCGTGCTCGACTGGACGCCGGACGGCAAAAACATCGTGGTGCGCATGAACCGGCTGCCGTACGACGAGCGCGCCGGTCGCCCCTACCTCGTGCCGGTGGCCGGCGGCAACGAGACGCCGATGCCGATGCCCGAATCGGGCGGCGGCATGCTGAGCCCGGACGGCAGCAAGTTCGTCTACACCCCGATCGACCGCGACTTCCGCAGCTGGAAGCGCTACCGCGGCGGCCGCGCGCAGGACGTGTGGATCTACGACCTCGCCGCCAACACGTCGCTGCAACTCACCAACGATCGCGCCACCGACCACCAGCCGATGTGGATCGGCGACACGATCTACTTCGTGTCCGACCGCAACGACAGCACGCTCAATCTCTACTCGATGCCGCCGCAGGGCGGACCGGCCACGAAGCTCACGCAGTTCGCGGATTTCGACATCCTCTGGCCGAGCGCGGGCAGCGACGCGCTGGTGTTCGAGAAGGGCGGTGCGATCTGGCGCTTCGACCCGGCCACCAGCCAGGCTGCCGAGGTGCCGATCCGCGTCGCCGGCGACACGCCGGGCACGCAGCCGCGCTTCGTCAAGGCGGCCGACTTCGTCGAATCGTTCGACCTGTCGCCCGCGGGCGAACGCGCGGTGTTCGCCGCGCGCGGCGACATCTTCACCGCGCCGGCGAAAAACGGCGAGCCGCGCAACATCACGATGACGCCGGACGCGCGCGAGCACAGCGTGTCGTGGTCGCCGGACGGCAGGACGGTGGCCTACCTGTCCGACGCCACCGGCGAGTACGAACTCTACGTGCGTCCCCAGGACGGCAAGGGCGCCGCGCGCCGCGTCACCACCGACGGCGACATCTGGCGCTTCGCGCCGGTGTGGTCGCCCGATTCGTCCAAGCTCGCGTACGGCGACAAGAAGCAGCGCCTGCGCATCGTCGACGTGGCCACGGGCGCCACCACCGACGCCGACACCAGCACCAAGGAAGACATCACCGACTACCGCTTCTCGCCCGACAGCCGCTGGCTCGCGTACGTGAAGTCCAATGCCAGCGGCAACAGCTCGATCTGGCTGTATTCGCTCGACACGCGCGAGGCACGCCAGCTCACGCCGGACGACACCAGCGAGCGCAACCCGGTGTTCGATCCGAAGGGCCGCTATCTCTACTTCCTCTCCAACCGCGACTACAACCTCGCCTTCAGCGCCTACGAGTTCAACTTCCTCTACCGCGACGCCACGCGCATCTACGCCGCGACGCTGGCCGCCGACGGCCCGGCGCTGTATTCGCCGCAAAGCGACGAGGTCCAGCCGGCCGCCGACGCCGGCGAGTCCAAGGACGACGAGAAGAAGCCCGCAACGAAGCCGCAGCCGCTGCGCGTGGACATCCCCGGCTTCAACCAGCGCGTGGTCGCGCTCAACGCGCCGTCGGGCAACTACGCCGGCCTTGCCGCGAACGCCGACGGCGTGTTCTTCGTGGCCATCGGCGACGGTGCGGCCGGCAACGAGCTGCGCTTCCTCGCGCTCGAGCCCGACAGCAAGCCCGAGGCGGTCGCGAAGGTCGGCGGCTACACGCTCTCGGCCGACGGCAGCAAGCTGCTGCTGTCGCAGGGCAGCAACTACGCCATCGTCGATGCCAAGCCCGGCGCCGAGTTCGACAAGCACAAGCTCGCGCTCGAACGCATGGAGCTGCGCATCGAACCCCGACGCGAGTGGCAGCAGATGTACGTGGACGCGTGGCGCATCCTGCGCGACTGGTTCTACGACCCCGGCATGCACGGCCAGGACTGGCCCGCGATCCGCGCCAAGTACGAACCGCTGGTGGCGCACGTGGCCACGCGCGGCGACCTCGACTACCTCTTCCAGGAAATCGCCGGCGAACTGAACTCCGGCCACGTCTACGTGCAGGGTGGCGACCAGCCGGCCGTGGAGCGGCGCCCGGGCGGAAAACTCGGTGCCGAACTCGTCACCGACGCCAGCGGCTACGCGCGCATCGCAAAAATCTTCGCGAGCGAGAACTGGGAACCACGCACGCGTTCGCCGCTGACAGCGCAGGGCGTGAACGTGAAGGAGGGCGATCTCATTCTCGCCATCGACAACGTCAGCACGCGCGGCGTGGACAACGTCTACCGCCTGCTCGAAGGCAAGGCCGACCGCACCGTGAGCCTGCGCGTGAACGCCACCGCGCAGGAGACGGGCGCACGCGAGGTACTGGTGCGCACCATCGCCGACGAACGCGAGCTGCGCTATCTCGACTGGGTGCAGGAGCGTCGGCGCATGGTCGATCGCCTCAGCGACGGCCGCATCGGCTACATCCACGTGCCGAACACCGCGGTGGAAGGCAGCCGCGAGATGTTCCGCGGGATGAATGCCTACAACGCCAAGGACGCGCTGATCATCGACGACCGCTACAACGGCGGCGGCTTCATTCCCGATCGCCTGATCGAACTGCTCGCGCGCCAGCCGCTGAACTACTGGAAGCAGCGCGGCCTCGATCCGAACGCCACGCCGCTGCTGCACCACCGCGGCCCGAAGGCGATGCTGATCAACGGTCTGTCGAGCTCCGGCGGCGACGCCCTGCCGTACTACTTCCGCAAGCTGGGCCTGGGCAAGATCATCGGCACGCGCACCTGGGGCGGGCTGATCGGCATCAGCGGCAATCCGTCGCTGGCCGACAACGGCAGCATCCTCGCCGCGACCTTCAGCTTCATGGACACCGACGGCCGCTGGGCGGTGGAGAACCAGGGCGTGGCGCCGGACATCGAAGTGATCGACCGCCCCGAACTGATCCACGCCGGCCGCGACCCGAGCATCGAACGCGCGGTGCAGGAACTGCTCGCCGAACTCGAAGCCAATCCGCCGCCACCGGTGGTGGCGCCGCCGGCCCCGACGCAGTTTCCGCCGCCGACGCGCTGATGCGATGCGAGCGCCCGGCGCGCAATGCCCGGGCGCTTTTGCGTAAGATCGGCGTCCACAAGGAGCCGTCGACATGAACGAGATCGTGTTTCTGGTGGAGGAAGCGCCCGAAGGCGGATACAGCGCACGCGCGCTTGGCGAATCGATCTTCACCCAGGCCGAGACGCTCGAAGCCTTGCGCGAGGAAGTGCGCGATGCGGTCCGCGTGCATTTCGACGCCGGCGCGGGGCCATCGGTCATCCGGCTGCACTACGTGCGCGACGAGGTGCTCGCCGCGTGAAGTTCCCGCGGGACATGGACGCTCCGGAACTCATCAAGGCGCTGGGCCGCATCGGGTATGTCGTCGTCCGGCAGTCCGGCAGCCATGTCCGCCTGCGAAGCGAGGATCCGGCCTGTCCGCATTTGCTGACCGTGCCCAACCATTCGCCGCTCAAGCTCGGCACGCTTGCGGCGATCCTCGCCAGCGTGGCGGCAGCACGCGGACTGTCGCGCGAGATGTTGTTGAAGATTCTCGCCGATCGGTGATGGAACAGGAACGAACAGTGCGGGTTTCGTTGCGGCCTTGCTTCGCTGGCGAAACCGTCGCTGCGAAGGCACGGATCGCGTCGAGTCCGTTCTGATGCACGATGGGCCGTTCTTCGTCTTCCGTCCGCAGCCGCGCATCGAGCGCGTGCCGATCGCCCCCGGCCACGTGGCGCTCGTCATCGACGAGGCGCTGACGCAGCCGCAACGCTGGGTCGCGCTTGCCGCACAGCATCGCGCGGCATTCGTGCCGCAGCCGCACAATGCCTACCCCGGCGGCGAGCTGCGCCTGCCGGACGCGCTGTCCGCGCAGCTCGACGCGTTCTTCGCGCAGCATGTGCGCGCCGCGCTCGGCGCGCGCCGCACGCAGCGCATGTACAGCCGCCTCGCGCTGGCCACGCGCACGCCGGCGCAACTGGAACCGCGCCAGTGGATCTGCCATCGCGACCGTCTCGATCCGGCGCCGGACGTGCTGGTGGCCGCCTGCGTGCTGTACCTGTTCCGCGACGCGTCGCTCGGCGGCACGGCCTTTTTCGTGCCTCGGCGCGGCGCGCGCGACACCGACGTGCTCGTGCACGAGTCGGGCGTGCTTGCGCCGCGGGATTTCACCGCGAAGTACGGCATCGCGCCGGGCTACATGACGCAGTCCAACGACTGGTTCGAGAAAACCGCGTCGATCCCGCCGCGCTTCAACCGCATCGTGTTCTACGACGGCGGCGCGGTGTTCCACGGCAGCGACATCGCCGCGCCCGAACGCCTGAGCGACGATCCATCGCACGGACGGCTCACGCTCAACGGTTTCTTCGTCTGCCGCCGCGCGGCGCGCTGAGGCCGCGGCCTACGGCAAGGCGATGACGCCGCTGCTGTCCATCCACAGCGGTTCGCGCGCGCCGTCGCCGCCGCCGAAGGCATGCGGCGATCCGTCGGGCTGCAAGCGGCGATAACCGCCGTCGTAGTCCCAGGTGGTGACGAGCAGGCGCGCGCCGGCAAGCGAGGCGGGATCGCCGATCGCATCGGAGGGCAGCGTCAGCACGATCGTGTCCGCGTCGCGATCCACGTGCAGCGAGGCACCGGCGGCCACGCGCCGGCCTTCGTCCGACGCGGACGCGCCGTCGGACGCAAACAGCGCGTTCGTCCAGCCGCCGGTCCGCAGCCGGTAATGCCAGCGCATGCCGTCCGGCAGTTCGGCGTTCTGCAGCGGCATTGCACGCAGGCCGCCGGCGCGGCCGGGCAATTCGAGGAACACGGTCAGCGCGAGGTGATCGAAACCGTTCGGCGCATTCCACAACTGCACCACGTCGCGCAGTGCGATCTCGATGCGCAGCGAGCCGCCGGAGGTCGCGACCGCCACGCGGCGCAGGTCGAGCGGACGGTGCGTCTGCCACGCGGGATCGCTCGGATAGCGATACGCGCCGTGCGGGCCTGCATCGTCTTCGTCGGCATCGGCCATCGCCACCTGCGTTTGCCATGTGCGGACCACGCGCAGCGCGCGCGACGTCGAGACGGCGTGTGCGGCCGGCGACCACGCCAGCACGCGGTGCTCGACCGCCGGATCGACGAAGCGCGCGGTGTCGACGCGCGCCTGCCACCTTCCCTGCGCATCGACGCGCGCGCGCACCGCGCGCTCCAGGTCGCCGTCGATCACCAGCAGCACCTCGTCGATTCCGTCGGCGTGGCCGCTGGCCAGCAGCGTGTCCTGTGCGGCCGGCAGCGGATCGAGCGTCAGCCGGGCGGACGGCGACGCCGGCGACGGTGTGGTGCGGCTCCCGTCGAGCATCCACACCTGTCCGCTGTGCGGCGGCAGTACCGCAGTGATGCGACCGTCGGCATCGACGGACAGCGCTGGCGCGGCGCCGTCGATCGCAGCATCGTCGATCGAAGCACCATCAATGGAGAACACGTGCCGCAGCGCGGCGTGCGGCGCGAGCCCGGTCGTTGCGTCCGCGAGCAGCGTCGGGTGCGAGGCGGAGTTGAGCAGCACCAGCGCCGCCGCATCGCCGTGGCGCATCGTGTACGCCAGCGCACCCGGCGCGGCGGTGTTGTCGGCCAGCACCGTCGGGGTGCCGCGCGACAGCACGCGATGCTCGCGCCGCAATGCGATCGCGCGCTGCAGGTAGCGGTACAGCGGTGCCTCGCGGTCGAAATGCGAGCGCCCTTCTGCACCGAATCCGCCCGCGAACATCGCCGCGCGCGGCGCGGTGAAGCCCTGTTCGGTGCCGTAGTAGATCACCGGAATGCCGGGCAGGGTCAGCATCAGCAGCAGGCTCTGCTTCAGTGCCGCCTCGCTGCCGCCGGCGAGGAAACGTTCCACGTCGTGGTTGTCGACGAAGGTCGGCATGCGGTGCGGATCGGCATGCACAGAGAGCATGTTGCGGATGCGGTGCCCGAGCACGGCCGTGGGACGGCCGCGCGCGAACACGTCGAGCGTGCTGCCGTACAGCGGAAAGTTGATCATGCCCGGCAGCAGCGGCGTGCCGTCGGTGCTGCGCATGTAGCTGTCGATCTTGCGCGCCTGCGCGTCGTCGAAGGGCAGGTCGATGCCGAAACCTTCGCCGAACACGTGGAAGTCGTCGCGGCCGGTGTCCGCGGCGACGCGCGCGATGCCCGGTGCGGCGGGGTCGTCGGCGCGCAGGAAGTCGTCGAAGAACGCCGGCGCCACGTAGTACGCCGTGTCGACGCGGAACGCGTCCACGCCCACGGCGCGGATCCAGTGGGCGTAGCTCCGGCGCAACGCGCGCTGCACGGTGGGACTCTCGGTGTTCAAGTCATCCAGGCCCGCGAGTTGCCAGTCGCGTTCCTGCAGCGGATCGGCGAAATCGACGATGTCCGGCGTCCAGTGGTAGATCGCCGCGGCGCGGTCGGCCGCGCGGCGCGGATCGTTGCGGTCGAACGGCGGCTGCGTCGGCGCGGGGTGCGGACGTGACGCAGGATTGAACGTCACGCCGCGCGACGGATCGTCCGCCGGCGGCGGCGCGTCGTAGCGGAAGAAATTGCCGACATGGTTCACCACCACGTCCTGCACCAGATACATGCCGCGCCGATGCAGCCCGTCCGACAGCGCGCGGTAGCGCTCCAGATCGCCGAAATGCGCGTCCACCTCGACGAAGTTCTCCGCCCAGTAACCGTGGTAACCGCCGTAACCCACGCTGCCGTCCCACCACTGGTGTGCGACCGGCGGCGTGATCCACAGCGCGGTGGCGCCAAGGCCCTGGATGTAGTCGAGCCGCCGCGCGAGCCCGGCCAGATCGCCGCCGCTGTAACGCGCGCCGTCGGTCGGATCGAATTCGCCTGCGCCCTGGTCGTTGTTGGACGGATCGCCGTCGTCGAAACGATCGATCATCGCGAAGTAGATGACTTGGTCCCGCCAGTCGGGCGAGGGCACGTGCAGCAGCGGCGCATCGTCCGGCGCCGGGGGCGTGGCACAGCCCGCGAGCACGGTCGCGCACAGCACCAGCATCGCTCGCACCATTGCGCCGTCTCCTGCATGCGTGGCGTGGCGAACGCCGAGGTCGGCCGGCGGCAACGCCCTGCGCCGCACGTCCGGCGAGCTGCTCCAGTCGCGACGCCGGACGCCGGTCGGTGCCCGGCATCCCGGCGATTCTGCGAGCAAACCGCGCCGGCAAACCTGCGCCTTGCATGAATACGTATGCAATGCCCGCTGCATTGCAAAGCGGAGGGATACCATCGCCGCACGTTGCGCAAGTGGCATTCGCCGCCTGCAGACGGGTGCCGGACACAACCGCCCGAGGGAGGCGGGCCGGCTCCACGACAACCGGAAAATCCGCAGTGGAGGGGCACATGTTGATTCTCAAGCGCAACCTGCTGAGCGCAGCGTTGGCGTCGGCAATCCTGGTGACCGCGCAGGCCGCGCACGCACAGTCGGCGGCCGCACCGCCGCCCGCCGACGGCGACGCGCAGGCGCTGGACACCGCAACCCTCGTCGCGCAGGTCGACGCCGACACCCGCACGCGCGACGACGGCGAAGCCACCGAGCTCGACCAGGTCGTCGTCACCGGCATTCGCGCCGGCATCGAAAGCGCGATCGAGGTCAAGCGCGAATCCACCTCCATCGTCGACGTGGTCTCGTCCGAAGATCTCGGCAAGCTGCCCGACATCTCCATCGCCGACTCCATCGCGCGCCTGCCCGGCCTTGCCGCGCAGCGCGTGGCCGGGCGCGCGTCCACCGTCAGCATCCGCGGCCTGTCGAGCGACTACGGCACCACCCTGCTCAACGGCCGCGAGCAGGTCAGCGTGGGCGACAACCGCGGCGTGGAGTTCGACCAGTTCCCGTCCGAGCTGATCAACCAGGTGGTGGTGTACAAGACGCCGGACGCCTCGCTCGTCGGCCAGGGCCTCTCGGGCACGGTCGACCTGCGCACGGTGCGGCCGCTGTCGTTCCTCGACCGCACCGTCGCGTTCAACGTGCGCGGCGAGAAAAATTCGCTCGGCGAACTCAACGGCGATTCGGACGACATGGGCAGCCGCGTCAGCGCGTTCTACGTCGACCAGTTCGCCGACGACCGCCTCGGCATCGCGCTCGGTTACGCGCGCCTGGATTCGCCGGGCCAGGCCGAACGCTGGGAATCCTACGGCTACCCGACCGACAACGCCGGCTCGCCCGGCAACTTCGTGCTCGGCGGCAGCAAGTCGATGGCCTCGTCCACCGACAACGTGCGCCAGGGCCTGATGGGCGTGCTCGAATTCAACGCGAGCGACACCTACTCCACCGTGCTGGACGTGTACTACTCGAAGTTCGAGAAGGCCGAAACCACGCGCTTCCTCGAAGCGGGCCTGGGCTGGTCCGGCGCGCAACTGATCAACCCCGTCGTCGAAAACGGCGCGGTGGTCGGCGGCACCTTTACCGGCGTGCGGCCGGTGATCCGCAACGATCTCAACGAAGGCGACGACAAGCTCTTCGCCATCGGCTGGAACAACCAGTTCACCTTCTCCGAGGACTGGAGCGCCGAACTCGACCTCAGCCATTCGAAAGCCGACCGCAACGAAAGCATTCTCGAAACCTACGCCGGCGCGCGTGCGGGCGTGTTCGACACGGTCGACTTCCGCCTCGATCCCGAGGGCCCGCCGTCGCTGAGCTTCGGCGCGGACTACACCGATCCGGCCTACGTCGTGCTCACCGATCCGGGCGGCTGGGGCCAGGACGGCTACATCAAGACGCCGCAGGTGGAAGACGAGCTCACCTCGTACCGCGGCAGCGTCGAGCGCTCGTTCGCGGACGGCCCGTTCCGCAGCGTGGAGTTCGGCCTCAACTACGCCGATCGCGAGAAAACCCGCAGCGTGCCGGAGGCCTTCCTCGACCTGCTGGCCGACGAGACCACCGTGCCCGGCGGCCTGCTGCTGAACCCGGTGGACCTGAGCTTCAGCGGCATCCCGGGCAGCCTCGCGTACGACATCAACGATGTGCTCGCGCAGTTCTACACCCTGCGCGACAACATCAACGCCGACATCGTCAACAAGCAGTGGACGGTGCAGGAAAAGATGACCACCGGCTACGCCCAGCTCAACATCGATACCGACCTGGGTTCGGTCGGCATGCGCGGCAACATCGGCGTGCAGGCGGTGCAGACCGACCAGAGCTCGAACGGCTTCATCGTGCTGCAGGGCAACGCCGCCGAGGCCATTCCGTACGACGGCGGCGCCGACTACACCGACTACCTGCCGAGCCTCAACCTCGCGTTCGGATTCCCGTCGGACAACACGTTGCGTCTCGGCCTCGGCCGCCAGATGGCACGCCCGCGCATCGACCAGATGCGCGCCAACAACAACACCAGCCTCGAATTCACCGGCGTGAACCAGGGCCGCTGGACACGCAGCGGCGGCAACCCGGAACTGGAGCCGTGGATCGCCAACGCGGTGGACCTGAGCTGGGAAAAATACTTCGCCGAACGCGGTTACGTGAGCCTGGCCTACTTCTACAAGGATCTGCGCACCTACGTGTACGACCTCACCACGTCGTTCGACACCGCCGGTCTGCCGATCCCCGACGGTTACGAAGGCCCCACGCCCGATCCGGTGGGTTTCTACACCCGTCCGGCCAACGGCGAGGGCGGCACCATCAAGGGCTATGAGTTTTCGCTCTCCGTGCCGTTCGACCTGTTCACGCCGGCGCTCGAAGGCTTCGGTTTCATCGCCAACTATTCGGACACCAGCAGCTCGATCAAGCGCCTCGGCCCCGACGGCCCGGACGAGCCGATCGCGGGGCTCTCGGAGAAGGTGCAGAACATCGCGGTGTACTTCGAACGCGCCGGTTTCTCAACGCGCGTGAGCCAGCGCAAGCGCTCGGATTTCCTCGGCGAGATCCAGGGCTTCGGCGCCGACCGCGCGCAGGTCTACATCGACGGCGAATCGGTGGTGGATCTGCAGATCGGCTACTCGTTCGGCGAAGGTGCGTTCGACGGCGTCTCGGTGCTGCTGCAGGCCAACAACGTCACCAACGAACCGTACCGGCAGTACTTCCCCGGCAACGGCCTGACCCAGCGCTACGAGGAATACGGCCGCCAGTACCTGCTGGGCGTCTCCTACAAATTCTGACGGCACGTCCCCGCCGTCAGCGTTCGGGACCCGCCGGCTCGCGCCGGCGGGTTTTTTTCATCACGGCATGTTCACATCGCGGCGCCGCATCGGCCTATCCTTGGCATGCCGTCCGTCGCGGTCTGCGCGCCGTCGCGCACGGCGTCCGCCGACCCATGACGATGGATCCTGCGATGTGCCGAAACATCAAGACGCTCTTCAACTTCGCTCCGCCCGCCACCGAGCAGGAAGTGCGGGCCGCCGCGCTGCAGTTCGTGCGCAAGCTCAGCGGCTTCAACGCGCCATCGAAAGCCAACCAGGCCGCATTCGATGCCGCGGTGGGCGAGGTAACCGACGCCGCCCGGACGCTGCTCGCCTCGCTCGTGACGCAGGCCGTCCCGCGCGACCGCGACGTGGAAGCCGCGCGTGCACGCGAACGTTCCGCGCTGCGCTTCGCACCCCGCACCTGAGCAGGACACGCACATGACCGACACCGCCGCCGACATCGGCCAAGTCGCCATCACGGTAAGCGACGTCGACAGCGCGCTCGCATTCTACCGCGATGCGCTCGGCCTGAGCTTCCTCTTCAGCCCCGCGCCGACGCTTGCCTTTCTCGCCGCCGGCCCGGTGCGCATCATGCTCACCACACCGCAGGGCGCCGGTGCCGTGGGCGCGAACTCGATCCTGTACTTCAAGGTGCAGGACATCGAGGCCACCTACGCCGCCATCGTGGCGCGCGGCGCCACCGCCGAGCGCGCGCCGCAACTGGCCGCACAGCTGCCGGACCACGCGCTGTGGACCGGCTTCGTGCGCGATCCCGACGGCAACCTCGTCGGGCTCATGGAAGAACGGCGCTGACGGCATTGCGTGGCCGCGCTCGCTGCGGGCTCCGCGTTACTCCGCGGCCTGTTTCGCGATCTGCGCGTCGAGCGCGGCCTCGGTGCGATCGGCGTACCGCGCGCAGGCCGTCGCGTCGATCAGCGTGCCGGCCTCGATGCGCTCGAACAGGCCCGATGCCTCCGGGTGCGGCGTGACCAGCACATCGCACGGCAGCGCGCGCAGCGTCGCGAACGCGCGCCGGAACTGCGCCACGGTGTCGGCCGCGCGCGGATCGTCGACCAGACGGTAGCCCGGCGCCGTGAGGCTGTCGGCAAACACCATCGTCACAGGTTTGCCTTCCACGGTGTCGGCCCACGTCCACGTGGTGCTGCCCGGCGTGTGCCCCGGCGTTGCGTGCGCGCGCAGCGACACATCGCCCACCGTCACCGCATCGCCGTCGCCGATGCGCACGTCCACCTCCGCCGGCGGGTAGGGCAGATCGTCGCCGAAAAACAGATCGTTGCGGCCACCGTCCGCGAGCAGCGACGCACTCGCCTCCAGCGCATGCACGCGCGCGCCGGTGCGCGCCCGGATCGCGGCGATGGCCCCGACATGATCGGCATGCGCGTGGCTCGTGACGATGGCCTTCACGTCCTCCGGCCGCACCCCCACCGCGTCGAGATTCGCAAGCACCGCCTCCGCCGACGCCGGCACGCCGGTATCGAGCAGGATGCTGCCCGCCTCTCCGCGCACCACCAGCACGGAAATCCCCGCCGTGCCGACGTACCACGTGCGCTCGCCCAGCCGCACCGGGGCATGCGGTGCGGACCACGACGCCGGCTGCGCTGCGGACACGGGAAACACGATCAGACAGACAGAACACGCAATCGAAACAGCGGCGGCGCTGAGAAACAACGACATGGCAGACATCCGGACGAAAGGGCCGTGCAGTCTAGGCCGCATGCCCGGGCAGCCCGCGGGCGAGCAGAAGGCAATCCGAGGGCACTGCAACGGCACGACCCCAACGCGCGACCGCCTCCGTCCGATGACGAACGCTGTCTCCTCACCCGGCATTGACCCCGGCGTTACGCCCCACAAAGCGACATGCGATTCGACCACGCGGCCTTGATCGCAAAGGAATTTTCGATGCGAAGGACCGCGTTACACCCCAGTGTTATGCGACACTGGGACGGTGTCGAATAGGTGTCAGACGGCAGGAGAAACCATGCAGGTACGTGAGGTATCAAAGGCAGATGCACTGGCTCTTTCCTGCCAGCCGGAAGGCCACTTCTATGATCGGAAGGCCGCTCAAATAAAGGGCGCCAAACTTCAGAAGATCGTTTGCGCATTTGCGAACGCAGACGGCGGCGACGTCTACGTTGGCATCGCGGACGACAAGGACCAGGCAGACCCGGAGAAGCGGTGGGCTGGCGCGCCCAGCATGGAGGAATTCAATCAGCTTATCCAATCTTTAATGGAGCTATCTCCGTCACCGCCAATGACCTTGGAGTTTCTAAGATCATCACTTTCGGAAAATTACGTTCTTCATATCCAAGTCGATAAAAGTCAGTCCGTTCACCAAACAGCAGACGGAACTGTGTACGAGCGCAAAGGCGCGCAGTCCCTTCCCATCAGAGAGGCAGAGAGAATCACTGCACTAGGATTTGCGAAGGGCGCGTCTTCCTATGAAGACATGCAAGTTGACTCCGCGGACGCGGAAGATGTGGTGGACTCAGATGAAATCAACGTATTTTTGGGCGAATACTCGCCTAAAACTGATCCGCTCGATCTTTCACTCAACAAGGGACTGATCGATCGCAAGACTTTCAAGCCAAAAGCCTGCGGACTGCTGCTTTTTTCAAATGAGCCGAGCGTTGTCATTCCGAAGAAATGCTCTGTAAAGATTATCAGATACGAAACTAAAGAAGATGATCCGGAGCGCGATCACTTGGGATTTACTGAGACCATTGAAGGGCCTCTGTATCCGCTGATACGTGCTTCTGTCGAGCGCGTGACTGAAATAATGTCCTCTATCAATGTCTGGACTACGGATGGCGCAAAATCAATGCAGTACCCACCAGAGACTCTCTGGGAGATTGTGGTCAATGCAGTGATTCATCGCGATTACTCGGTTTCGGATGATGTCCAAATCCTTATCTTCGACAACCGTATTGAGGTGCTCAGCCCGGGACGGTTGCCTGGCTTCGTAAGCCGAGAGAACATTCTTGACGTGCGGTATGCGCGAAATCCGAAGATTGTAGGCATGCTTTCGAAGTACAAGAATGCGCCAAACAAAGACATTGGAGAGGGCCTTAATACGGCCTTTCAGAAGATGAAAGAGTGGAAGATGCGCAACCCGGAGATCCTTGAAGAGGACAACTATGTCCGAGTTGTTATTCCACACGCATCCCTTGCCACCCCGCAGGAGGCGATCATGGAATTCCTCTCCAAGAATACAATAATTACAAATAAGCAGGCGCGAGACATTACCGGCATAAAAAGCGAAAACGCAGTCAAATCAGAGTTCTACAAGCTTCGGGATGCGGGAAGCATTGAGATGATCCCCGAACTTAAGGGCAACAAGGCCGCGTGGCGACTTAAAGCGAAATGACCGGCCTGCCGTCTAACAGTTCGTTCAAGCCGACGCCACTTCGTGGCGCGGCTTAACTCAGGTGTTAGGCCCTCAGGAAACTTCAATGCGCTGCCCAACCTGTAAACGTGAGTTCTACCCGCAACCAGATCACATCGGCACCTATTGGGAAGACCAAGAAGAAGGTACGGATGGTGCGTTCAAGTTCACGATCCAGCAGTGTCCGTCTTGCTACGAGACGATAGTTGTCCGCGAGTCCGGAAGAGGCTACTTGATCGGTGAAAATCTTATTTTTCATGAAGCAGCCGAATCGCTGATCATATATCCAGAGCAAAATGATTTTTCCGTTGCGCCTGAGGTTCCTGCTGATTTCGCGGCCGATCTCCAGGAAGCAAACGCAGCGCTTGACTATAGTGCCAAAGCCAGTGCTGCGCTCTCGCGCAGGCTGCTACAGAAGGTGCTTCGCGAGAAGCTTGGCATAACTAAGCACGACTTGTCTAAAGAGATTGATGAGTTTATCGCTTCATCAAAAGCGCCCACTTACCTCACCGACGCGATAGATGCTGTCCGTCAGATTGGAAATTTTGCAGCACATCCTATTAAGTACACCAATACCGGAGAGATAGTTGACGTAGAGCCCGGGGAGGCGGAGTGGATTCTAGAGGTGGTGGACTCTCTCTTCGACTTCGTGTTTGTGCAACCCGCAAAACTTGAGCAACGCAGGACGTCCCTCAACCAAAAGCTTCAAGAGATGGGTAAGCCAGCACTCAAAGGGGCCTAACAATTCATTCAAGCCGACGCCGTTTCGCGGCGCGGCTTAACTCAGGTGTTATACCCCAATGAATGCATCTCGGCAAGCCAAGCTAGAGACTCAGCTCGCGGCCACCGAGGGTGAGCTGCTTGAGTTGCTTGCTGCCGCGCTGCCGCAAACCGCACAGCATGGAGACACGTTGTTTTTCAACTCCGCGTTCCACCCCGATTACGTTCGGACACACCAGATCGGCGACCGCAACGAGCGGCTCTTATCGCTGGCTAGTGAGGCAGTGGCACTCCGGGAGCAAATTGGCCTGCCAGTTCTTGGCTCCGCTGGACAACTCTTTCTCTCAGCATGCAGTGAGGCGTCCAATTCGGCCAATGACAATCGCCGTGGCCCACGTAAGCTTGCCGCTTGGTTGCTAGGAGAATTGTGGCCTAACAATTCATTCAAGCCGACGCCGCTTCGCGGCGCGGCTTAATTCAGGTGTTATGCCCGATGTTAAAGTTCGTCTTAAGCCTGCTGATCCTCAGTACATCTCTTCATGCGACGGAGTCAGCCTTGTCGAACGCTAAGACTGAGTGCGAGAACCTCATGAATACTGCGGTACCCTTCGCGGAGAAAATGCTCGCGGAGCACGGTGAGTTCTTTCCCTACGGCCAGGTGCTGTCACCAGACGGGTCGATTGTCGCTGTCGCGGCATCCACGGGTTCCGAGCGTCCGAAGTCGCAGACAATCATTGACCTCTTGAAGCAGGGGTTTGCAAAGGGCGCGAAGTATGGCACGTACAGAGCAACAGCACTCGTTTACGACGCCAAGGTTTCAATACCTTCCTCGGGAGAGAAGTCCGATGCCATCGCCGTCGAGCTCGACCACGTTGAGCGCTACTCCGTCGTTGTCTACCTTCCCTACTCGCTGCACAATGGACAGATCACATATGGAGAGGTGTTTGCCCAACGAGGTTCCGGCAAAGTCTTTGATGCGGAGTAGGCGCATAACTATGTGTTCAAGCCGACCGCCGAGGAAGTTGCTCTATCATCCACACGCTGTCGCGCGGCGGCGGCTTAACACGGCGTTAGATGCTCTTGGGAGCAAATATGCATCGGAAAATTGCAGCTGCCATATTCCTCGCCGCTTCCGGCTCCGCAACAGCCGCGACGCCCGTTAGTCCGTCAGATCTGGCTGGTACTTGGCGGTGTGGCCCAACTGTCATGCAGGGACCGGGCTTCACCGTCACGGTAACTGATGAAACAACTAGGCTTCCGGACGGCACTTTCACTGGTCACACCCGCAGCGTAATCTCGTCTCCAGGCAAGGTGCCTCTTACACTTCAAGATCGCAGTGCCGGCACTTGGGAGCTTGCAGGTGACGTAGTGAGGTCTCGGATTAACCATGTCGAGTTTCTCTCGGCATCAGATCCGTCGGTCACAAAGGAGGCCGGTCAGAAGGCGCAAGACGAGCAGCTGGCTAAGAAGTCCGTCTATGAGTCTCGCATCCTTGAGTTCAACGGCACGCGGTCGCGCTCCATTCCAGTCAACTCTATGTACAAAGAGGCGGCTGTCGAGTCTAACTGTGAGCGCATCTAACAATTCATTCAAGCCGACGCCGCTTCGCGGCGCGGCTTAACTTAGGTGTTAGAGCGCACTGCTTGGGGTTTCCGTGAACTCTGCAAAAACGCAAGGCAAAGCCGAAGTTCGGAAGTTGCGCGGTGCGATCACTCTAATCGCACTTGGGGCCGCCCTTGTTCACGTCCTCTGGCCGTGGCTTGCCATCGACTACGTAACGGTGCTTCTCCTTGTTCTTGCGCTTGTGCCATGGCTCGGCCCACTCATCAGTAGCATTGAAGTAGCAGGCATTGGCAAGGTTGAGCTGAGAGGAGAGGTCCAGAAAGCAGTTGAGGTGGCGTCTTCGGGTGCGTTGGAGCGCATAGGTCGCCTCGACTCAAGGCTTGTCGACTACTGGGAGCGCGAGGGAAACGTCAGGCCCGAGGCATCGGCTGATCACCTCGCACTCATTGAGCAAGCCGTTGCAGAGTTGGAGGCCGAATTCGCAATGTCCAGCGGAAGCGAAAGGCTAGCGGTCGGTCTGGCTCTTCGAGATGCCAACTGGAGGCTCCTTGCTCAAGCAAGAAAACATTACGGTTCGTCCGATCCGTATCAGAGGATTCGTGGCGAGGCGATCGAGCGATTCTCGAGCCTTGGGCGCTGAGCAGTCTTGTCAACTTTGGGGCGCTCTAACTATGCGTTCAAGCGGACCGCTGGGAGAGGCTTCCATGTTTCCTGGGGTGTGGTCGGCCAGCGGCCGCTTAACACGGCGTTAGCAGGCTGCTCGGTGAGCGTTTTGCGTCGTCGTCACACCGATTTCTGCTCTTGAGTGCGAGGTGGCGTGTGCAAGGCAGCGTGGATTGCACCGTGACGCCCGTTGCTAGGGCAGGCACTGCATCTTGTCGGGTCGCACTTACCATGGCAGGCTCGCAGAGCATGCGCGTCGCGGCTCGCAGCCTTCTAACTAGTCCTTCAAGCCGACCGCTGGGAGTTGGTCGCTTGATCCCCACGCCGTCGCGGGCGGCGGCTTAACTCCGGTGTTAGATCTCACTGTGATCTTCGTCGCAAACAATGAAGAGCAGTCCCTCATGGTCTTTCCGCCTGAGGCAGATGCAGTCGCTTACTGCGAGGGCCTGGATGTTGAGGCGGGGGAGTGGTTGTTCTGGGACAATGCGGGTAACCCGCTTGAGCCCCGCTTCGAAGTGCCAAACAAGCGCGGCTTGTTCACAGTACAAAACGGCACCTACCGCTTGGTTCCTGCCGCCTCACCGTATCGCGTCGAGCTTGCCGTAGCGCTCTCAGAGATCAGGCATTTCGAAGGCCCAGCCCTCTTCCTGTCGGAGGCAGTAGTGCGCAATCACATCGCGGTTTCTTCCATTCGACACGATGTTAGTCCTGGTGAGATCCAACTATGCGTTCAAGCGGACCGCGGGGAGAGGCCTTGATGATTCCTGATAAGTTGTCGGCCCGCGGCCGCTTAACGCGGTGTTAGCTGGCATGGCAACTGACTTCGCTGCGGTGATTTTTCAACTACCAGTTTTGTTGGGCGTGTTGGGACTTGCAGCAATCGCCTTTCTCGGTCGTGGGCGCGCAATCAGCCCTGCGTCATTTCTTGGGATTGGGAGGTCGCGCCTGGCTCTTGGCTTCCTGGCCGCAATCGCGGCGACACTCGCATATTCAGCCTTTGAGTCTTGGCAGCTGGGCCAAGAAAAAATTGCTCTTGGGCACGTCACAGCTGCGGAGGCAAGGACTCGCTGGGTTGGCTGGAGCCTCTACTTCTTTGTTCTTGCTACACCGTTTGTAGTTGCTGGCCTCACGGTTCTGGGTTTGCCGGCGCTCGCTGTGTTGCGCCGCTTTCGGTTCGCTTCGTTGGCGGGCATCCTCGCGACAGCGCTCCTATTCTCTGCAACCATGGCGGGGTGGGTACTTGTCGCGCCCCATAACCTATGGTGCTCCTCGCATCCATCTGCCTGCGCAATAGAATCTTTTAGCGCGGCGGCTGGCCTCAGCATTCCTGTTGCAGTCGCCTTCGCGCTTGGCGCACGTTTGCCGTGGCTACGAAGCGCATCGCTACAAGCTAACAATTCGTCCAAGCCGACGCCGCTTCGCGGCGCGCCTTAATTCAGCAACTGTCTTGTGCGGAGAGGTTTCACGCTCCCTCCAACGCGCCTCCAGCGCCGCGTAGTTCGTCACGCCTCCGCGCGTTCACGATCGTCAGCAGCTTGCGCATGCAGGCCACCAACGCCACCTTTCCGAGCTTCCCTCGCGCACGCAGCTGTTGGTAGTGCGCCCGGAGGGTTGGATCCCAGCGCACGGCCGAAAGGGTTGCCATGTACAGCGCGACGCGCACCGGCGCGCGACCCCCGCGAATGCGGCGTTTGCCCTGCGTCTGTCCGCTGTCTCGGTTCATCGGCGCCACGCCGACGAGCTTTGCGATCTGCTGGCGCGTGAGCGTGCCAAGTTCGGGCAACAAGGCTAGGCTCGTTGCCTGAAAGATCGGGCCCATGCCTTTCGACGAACGAAGTGCCGGGGTGGTGTGTGTCTTGAGTAGTGTATGCATTGCTCGATCGATGGCGGCCAGTTCAAGCCGACCGCTGAGAGTTGCTCGCTTCATCCGCACGCTCTCGGGCGGCGGCTTAACTTAGGTGGTTAGCCATCACGAACTTACCTATATGCGGCTCATATATCTCATTGAAGGCCCAGTTGGCGCAGGCAAGTCAACGTACGCCTCAGCTCTTGCATCGCGGATTGGTGGTGTTCACATCGCGCTTGACGAGTGGTTCGCGCGGCTGTTCAGCCCAGATCGACCCAGCGTCGATGTGATGCCTTGGTACCTTGCCCGCAAAGAGCGTCTTGCGCAACACATTTGGACTCACGCCCAGGCGCTGCTCGGGTCCGGAACGACGCCCATTCTCGAACTCGGGCTCGTTCAAAGGCAAAGCCGGGAGGCCTTTTATGAGCAAGCTCGCCTCGCGGAGATTGAACTCAAAGTCCATGTTCTCGAGGCGCCACGTGAGGTTCGCCGCGAACGAGTCGCTCGTCGGAATGTCGAGAAGGGCCCCACCTTCTCAATGGTCGTTTCTGATGCAATCTTCGAGCTCGCCAGCGACATGTGGCAGAGCCCGGACGCCATCGAGCTTCTGGAACATCGAATCGAAGTCGTATCCACTGAGCTTGCGCTGTGATGGCTAACAGGTCGGTCGATCCGGAGGCATCGGGCGGTCTTCGCGGCAGACGCAGGGTTCGTTGCTACAGTTGCGGCCGGGACGGTGCGGCTTGCCGTCCCGCGCACGGCATCACCGCTTGGGGAGAACGCAATGTATGGGCTGATCGGCAAGTTCAGGGCCGTGCCGGGGCAACGCGACGCGCTGGTTGCCATCCTTCTGGAGGATGTGTCGGCGATGCCGGGCTGCCTGAGTTATGTGGTCGCGCAGGATCCGGGCGATGCCGACGCGCTGTGGGTGACGGAAGTCTGGGACAGTCGGGCCAGTCACCAGGCGTCGCTGTCGCTGCCGCAGGTCAAGGACGCGATCGCGCGCGCCATGCCGCTGATTGCGGGGTTAGACCAGCACATCGAGACCGTGCCGGCGGGTGGCTATGGCATCCGGGCCCCCGGCTGACGAACGGGTCGGGCCCGAGCCGGTGCTCGCGTGCGTTCGAGCGGGCGTCGGCCTTCGATCATCGCGTTGCGCTCGTCCGATCGCGTTTGCGCAGTCGGCTGTCGCGAGGGCTGCATCGATCCGCCTGCAACGCTGCGTTCGCGGTTGATCGCGCGCGGTACTTCGTTTCCTTGTCCACCGGATTGCCCATGCCACATCGCGCGTCGCGCCGCCGCTTTCTGCACACCGCATTGCTGGTTGCGGCGGCCCCGGCGCTGGCTCGCGCCGCGGTCGCGCCAGCACCGGCGTTCGGCCCCGGGTCGACCGCCGAGGAGGTGACGCGCGGCCTCGACCTGCGCGGCAAGACCGCCGTGGTGACGGGCTGCAACTCCGGCCTCGGCTTCGAGACGATGCGCGTGCTCGCGCAGCGCGGGGCGCATGTGATCGGCACCGCGCGCAGCGTCGAGAAGGGGCGCGACGCCTGCGCGCGCATCGAGGGTTCGGCCACGGCGGTGGTGCTCGATCTGGGCAATTTCGAGTCGGTGGTGGCCTGCACGCGCGCGATCGCCGCGCGCGAAGTGCCGATCGACATGCTGATCTGCAACGCCGGCATCGTGCTCGGCGAACACGAACAGGTGTACGGGCTGGAGAAGCAATTCGTGGTCAACCATCTGGGGCATTTCCTGTTCGCGCACCGGCTGATCGATCGGGTGCGCGCCGCGCCGCAGGGCCGCGTGGTGGTGCTCGGCAGCGGCGACCACCGCAACGCACCGCCGGGCGGCATCCAGTTCGACCGGCTCTCCGGCGAAGGGTGGCACGAGCGCGGCTACAGCCATTCCAAGCCCGCGAACGGGCTGTTCTCGCTGGAGCTGGCGCGGCGGTTGCGCGGCAGCGCGGCCACCTCGAACTGCGTGTCGCCGGGGCACGTGCGCACCAACATCCTGCGCAACGTCGGCAATGCCTACGGCGCGCACGCGCGCAGCGTCGGGCACGGTGCGGCGACGCCGTGCTACGTGGCCGCGCATCCGGCGATGGCCGGCATCAGCGGCGCGTTCCTGCGCGATTTCGCGCCGGCGGAGCAGAGTGCGGCGCAGACCGACGCGGCGATGGCCGCGACGCTGTGGCAGGTGTCGGAAGAGCTCACGCGGCCGTATCTGTCCTGAGCTGCAGGGCACGGACAGCACGCCGCGCATGGCCGGCCGTGCGTTGCACCGGCGCGTCACTCATTCGAACCCGTCCTCGAACTGCACGTTGTCGATCTGGCCGCGGATCTCGCCGCCGGACGATCCGGGCGCGGTCGAGTGCACGTTGAAGTACCACAGGCCGGACTTGAGTTCGGCGCGCTGCGCGGGCGTGATGGCGATCGGCCCCACCGTGAAGCTGTCGCTGCCGCTGCCGGACGTCGGCAGGTCGATGATCGGCGCGGCCGCGACGCGCCGTGGCGCCGGCCCGTGGATATGCACCGCCGTGTTGTTGCCGACGAGGCCCGAATAGTCGAGAAACACCACGATCGCATCCTGCGCGCCGTTGAGCGTGACGGTGCCGTGGCCGCGCGCGGCAGACGGGTTCGGCGGCGTTTCCTGGCCGCCGGTCAGGAAGGCTTCGATCACCTGCTGGTTCGAACTCTGCTCGAAGCCTGCGTGCACGATCGGCGCCGCGCCGGACAACAGGATCGGCGAGACGAAGACGTCGCCGCTGAAGTCCGCCACGTCGAGCCTGTCGCCGGGCACGGTGGCCGGTGCGCCGCCGTCGAGGATCTGGCCGGTGGCATCCAGGCCCTGCGTGGACACGGTGTCGGCGCCGCCACCCAGGGAGAGCTGCAGCCAGTGCGCGTTGGCGATGTCGACGACGAACGGGGACGGCGCCGACCGTGTCACCGCCACACGCGCGCCGGCCTGCGCGATCACGTAATCTTCCGCCGCGGCGTCGCCGTCGATCGCCACGACATCGCCGGGCGTCGCGCTGCCGCCGCCGCCGTCGAGCGTGACGAGGATCGCCGCCGCGGCCGCAGGGGCCAAGGTCAGCGTGTCGCTGCCGCCCCGGCCGTTGACCACGAGGCGGTCCGTGGTCGGTTCGGTGGCCTGCACGTCCAGCAGCAGCGCGCCGCGCGCAACGCGTACCGCATCCGTCGTCGCGGACACCGACAGTGCGTCGGCAGCGGTGCCGCCGTCGAGGCTGACGGCGTCGGCCTGGCCATCGCCGAGCGTCCCGCCGAGCGTGCCGGCGGTGAACACGCGCAGACGGCGCGCGTCGGTGGAAGCGAGATCGCCGATCGCGACGCTGTCGGCGCCGCCGAGCAGACGGATCTCGACCTGTTCGATCGCATCCATGTCCGTCACGATCGCGCCGATGTCGCGCGTCAACACCAGTCGCTGTCCGTTCGCCTGCAGCGCGATGGTTTCGTTCGCGTTGCTGGCGTTGAACTGCAGGGTGTCGCTGTCCGCCTGGCCTTCGAGCACGTCGCTGCCGTCGCCGGGGTCCCAGACGAACACGTCGTCGCCATCGCCGCCGAACGCGATGTCGGCGCCCTGGTTGCCGTCGAGCCGGTCGCTGCCGTTGCCGCCGAGCAGCACGTCGGCTCCGTTGCCGCCCAGCAGCGTGTCGGCGCCGTCGCCGCCGTCGAACGTCAGGGCGAACAGCGCGGCGACGTTGCCGCTGGCGTCGAGCGTGTCGTCGCCGCCCAGGCCCTCGATACGCACGCTCTCCGACGCCAGTGCGTGGATCAGCGCGAGTCCCTCGGCCGAGACGAAGGGCGTCGCGGCGTTCACTCGCAGGGCGTCGGCGCCGCCGCTACCGCGCGCGATCACCGTGTCGACGCCGGCACCGCCGGCGACCGACAGCGCCGCCACCCGTCCGGCCAGGCCGGCGCCGATCACGAGGGTGTCGTTTCCGTCGCCGCCGTCGAGGCCAAGGGTGTCGAACGCGGGCTCCATCGATGTGATCGTGACTCCGGTGAGCCCGGCAGCGACGACGACCGTGCCGGTGCCCGCATCGGCCGCGATGCTCTCCGCGCCGGCACCGCCGACGATCGACACGTGATCGGTCTGCGCGTCGCCGACGTCGCCGCCCGGCGCCGACGCCAGGCGGAGCGCGATCCGGGTCACGTCGGTGCTCGCGAGTGGATTGACCACGACGGTGTCGGCGCCGCCCAGCGCGTCGTACTCCACGCCTTCGAGGCCGTCGGCATCGATGCTCACCGCGCCGATGTTGCGGAAGAAGCGCAGGCGCTGGCCGTTGGCCGCGATGTCGATGACCTCGCCCGCCGCGGAGCCCGCGAACAGCAGCACGTCGTCGCCGCCCTGGCCTTCGACCACGTCGCTGCCATCGCCCGGCTGCCAGGCGGCGGTGTCGTCGCCGTCGCCGAGGAACAGCACGTCGCTGCCCTGGTTGCCGTCGACGGTGTCGTCGTCCGTCCCGCCCAGGAGCACGTCCGCGCCCGGCGAGCCGGCGATGGTGTCGTTGCCCGCGCCGCCGTCGACGGATCGCGTCGCGAGCGCGGTGAAGCTCGTCGCCACCACGCCGGTGATGTCGATGGCGTTCGCGCCCGGTCCGCCGCTGACGGCGAGTTCGGTGACCAGCGCGCAGGCGACGGCGCCGGTGTCCGGATCGGCGCCGTTGACCTGCACGTTGCCGCCGACCGCGGTGCATCCGACGGTGATCGCGTCGGCGCCATCGCTGACGACGGCGAGCTCGCCTGCGCCGAAGGCCGAGGTGACCGCGGCATGCGCCGGCGGGCTGCAGAGCAGTGCCACGACGAGCCAAGCGGACGGGCGGAACATCCTGGACATGATCGCGTCTCCGGCATGCACGGACGTGCGTGCATGGTACGCCGACGCGGGCGGGGCTGCGGTTTCGATGCGTTGCGCCCGCCGCGACGACGGCCATTCACGTGCAGCGTGCGGGTGGCCGCATCCGACCCCGGCACCGTCGCGTCACTCCTCCAGCCCGTCGGAGAACACGCGTCGCGCGCGGAGCTCGAAGCCGGGCGCGATGGCGTTGCGCTGCAGTCCGTCCACCGCGACGCCGCCTTCGAGATCGACGAGGCGCGCCTGCGTCTGGACGATGCCGAGCCGCAGCCGCGTGTTCGCGATCCGCGGCGGGCCCAGCACGCACAGCCAGTGGAGCGCGCTGCCGGGCAGCACGGCGGCGTCCGCGGCAGCCGGCGGCACGTCCAGGGTCCAGCGCATGCCCGTCGCGACCTCGTTGATCTCGGCCAGCGCGTCGCGGCCCAGTTCCGTGTCGTCGTCCGGTTCGGGAACACCGTCGCCGTCGTCGCGGCGCAACACCAGTGCACCGATCAGTGCCGGCGTGCTGAAGTCCGGCACGTCCACGCGCAGGCTCGACACGCCCATCGGGCCCTCGCCGGGATGGCCGAGATGGTCGAGCGCAAGCGCATACGGGCACGATTCGGTGCCCTCGCCGATCAGCCGCTGCGTGGGCTCGTCGCGCAGCCGCAACAGGAACTGGAAGGGCCGGTGCGCGGCGAACAGGCCGAGGCGGCCGTCGGGGAAACTCGTCGCGCCCACGTCGTCGACGCCGTCGCCGTCGAGGTCGGCCAGGGCCACGCGCGAATAACGCCCTTCGAGCGTGCCGCGGTCGAGGCAGCGCGCCGCGGCAAACTGCAGCGGACCGATCTGCTCGGCGAACGCGACACCGCACTGCGCGCGCTGTTCCGCACTGCTGGCGACCGCTTCGGACGGCGCGAACAGATCCAGGTCCCCGTCGTGATCGATGTCGGAAAACGCCGCGCCGCCTGGGCCCACGACGCCTCCGAGCAGCACGCGCGGCGCCTCGAACAGGGCATCGGGTTGCGCTTGCGGGCCGAGATTGCGGAACAGCAGCACCGCGCCACGCGCCGGGTCCTCCGGCGTGCTGCCGGCCGAGGTCACCAGGTCGGGACGGCCATCGCGATCCAGGTCCACCACGAGCAGTTCGCGCGCGCCGTCGACGCGGCCGATGCGACGCAGCGGCTCCAGCGCACCGCCGCCGGCGGGGTCGAAGCGGTACCAGCCGAGCAGGTCGCCCATCGTGTCGCCCTCGTCGTCGGCACGCGCCGCGACCACCAGATCGCCGAACAGATCGCCGTCGAGGTCGGCGATCGCCACCGCGTTGGGCCGGTTCGGAAGGCCCAGTTGCGGCGTGGACACGAGGAATTCGTCGAGGCAGTCGATGCGGAACACCAGCGCGACGCGGTCGTTGTCTTCCGCCGCATACGCGATCTCCGGCACGCCGTCGCCGGTCATGTCGCCGACCGCGACGCCGCGCAGGTCGTCGGCCTCGGTGCAGCCCAGCGGCAACACGTCCACGCCGTCGCGCCGCATCCGGCCGACGAACATGCGGTTCTGGCCCGCCGCCGGCGCCGCCGCGGATTCGCCGTTGCCGAGCAGGAAATCGGCATCGCCGTCGAGGTCGAGATCGGCGATGGCCAGGCGCCGCGCCGCGCCGACATCGTCGAGCACGAGCGTCGGCGGAGTCAGGACGAACAGATCCTCCAGCGGCGGCGGCGCGCGGAAGAAGCCTCCCATGCGATGCAATCGTCCGGCGGTGAAGTCGGTGAACAGCAGCGTGTCGGGCGCGAAGCGCTGGCGGCCCGGCACGCGCGCGATCTCCACCGTGCCGACAAACGGCGCGCCGTCGTCCGCCACGTCCACGGCGGTGCGCGGCACGAAGTCGTCGACGAAGCTGCGGCCGTGCAGGCGCGTGTTGCGCAGCAGATGCAGGCTGCCGTCGTCGCGCGCACGGACGATGTCGCGATCGCCGTCCAGATCCACGTCGAACGCCAGCAGCACGCGCCCGGCATCGCCGTCGACCGGCAGCGCGACCGCGCCGCCGGCCGGCGGCAGCGCGGAGTTCTCCACGCGCAGCAGCGCGTCCGAACGCGCCAGCAGCAGATCGGCATCGCCGTTGCGGTCGAGATCCTCGAACGCGACCGCGCGATGGCGCGCGTCGTTACTGCTGTCCAGCACCACCGCGTCGCCGAACGCACCGCCGCCGACGGAGTGCAGGACGCGCACTTCCGACAGCAGCGGCACGGCGTCGTCGAACACCGTGGTGGCGAACACCAGCGCCGGGCCCGTCGTGTCGAGCGGCGCCGCCGCGAACAGATCGAACCGCGGCCGCAATCCCGCGCCGGCATTGCGCTCGAACACCGGCATCGGCCCCTCCAGGCCTTCGTTTGCCGTGCCGGCGAAGCGGAACACGCTGGCGACCGACAATCCCTCCTGGAAGCCGCCGGCGCTGGGGCCGGCGTAGGCCACGTCGAGCAGGCCGTCGTCGTCGAGGTCGGCGAGCACCGCCGCCTCCACCGCGTCCACCGTGTTGCCGACCGGCAGCGGATCGGGCTCGCGGAACTCGATCGGCCGTGTGCCATTGTTCGGCAGCACGTACAGGTAGGGATCGGCCGCGTTCACGACGAGCAGATCGGGATACTGATCCGCATCGAGCCGCCCCGCGGCGACCGCCACGATACCGTCGAAGCCGGCCCCGGCCCGCCCGCGTTCGCTGAAGTCCGGCGCTCCCCCGGGCGTGAAGCCGTTGCGCCGGATCCAGTAGAGCCGCCGGTTCTCCGCGCCCACGACCAGATCGAGCTGGTGGTCGGCATCGAGGTCCGCCAGCGTCAGCGTGACGGCATCGGACAATGCGCCCTTCGCCCCCTTGGCCGACGGCGGCTCCTCGCTGATCGTGTGCAGTACCTCGAACGCGGCGAAGCCGCTGCGATCGTTGCGCAGCCATCCGATCTCCCCGCTGCCGCCACCGCGCGCGGCCAGGATGTCCTCGTCGCCGTCCGCGTCCAGGTCCACGGCCTGCGCCAGCGTGATGCCCGTCACCGCCGCCAGCGCCTCCTCCGGCGCGAACGGCAGCGCTTCGGCATGGATCCGGCCGGCCAAGGCCAGTCCGAACAGCAGCAAGGTCCCGTGCAGCGAACGCGTCGACATGGTCATGCTCCCGATACCGCGAGGGCGGCGTCATCGGGGGCACGGAAAACGGGGCGGCTTCCTGCCAGCGTGGAGCAGGATCCGCGACGGTCGCCGCCGCGGCGCGGGCCGCGCTGCCGACTCGCGGCTTATCCGGTCGCGATCGGCAGAATGTCGCGGAAGATCGTCCGGCGGACATCGCGCAACGGCAGTCCGGGATAGGTGTCTGCATTGCACAGGCAGGCGTAGCTAAGGCCGGACGGGACGTGCCGCGCGGCAAAGGCGGCGAATCCGTTGATGCCGCCGTGGTGCTGCACAATCAGCGACTGGTCGCGCGTGGCGCGGTCGAGCATGAGTCCGAGGCCGTACTGCGTGTCGCCCATCGCGCGGTCGGCCTCGGAAAAGCGCCGCGTGCTCGCGGGCTCGCCGTTGCGCAGGCGCCCGGGTTCCACCATCCGGCGCGCGAACTCGGCGGGCAATCCGCCTTCGCCGAACACCGCCTCGAGCCAGCGGCACAGATCGTCGGCCGTCGAGCGCAGCGCGCCGGCCGCGCCGGCCAGGCGCACGTCGAAGTAGTCGGCGTTGTCGAACGGCGCGGTCGCCACGCCGGTGGGCGTGTAGCCGGACACGCGTCCGGGCACGATCTGCATGGGTGCGTCGAACGCGGTGTGCCCGAGTTGCAGCGGCGCGAAGAGCGTCTCGGCCGCAAGCGCCGCCAGCGGCTTGCCCGCCACCTGTTCGATGACGGCGCCCGCCAGCAGGTAGTTGGCGTTGCTGTACAGCCAGGCCGTTCCCGGATCGAAGTCGAAGAACGGCTGCTGCTGCGCGATGCGTCGCGCCTGCTCGACGTGCGACGCGCCGAGGCCGGACAGATCGTACTCGCCGTCGTGCACGCCCGCGGTGTGCTGCAGCAGTTCGAGCAGGCTGAACGGTGCGTGGCGCTTGAGGAACGGCAGGTGGTCCGACGCGGCATCGGACAGCGCGAGCCGGCCCTGCGCCGCGAGTTGCAGCAGCAGGACCGCCGTCACCTGCTTGGAGATCGATCCGACCCGGAACACGCTGCCGGCATCGACCGCGGTTCCGGTTTCCAGATTGGCCGTTCCGGCCCAGCGCCCGTACACCGCGCGGCCACCCTCCCACACCACGAGGGCGACGCCCGGCACCCGTTGCGACTGCACGGCCTCGTCCACGAGGCGATCGAGCAGCGCGCCGCGCTCTCCCCACGGCGCCGGCGGCGCGGCGGCTGCGATCGCAGGGCGCGCGAACGCGGTGGAGGCCAATGCGGCCGAGGTCGACACCAGCAACGAACGACGGGACAACATGCGGCATCGACTCCATGGCTGAATGCCATGCACCGTAGGCGCCGGCCGCGTTCGCAACAATAGGTCGGAAGTCAGCCGGCACGCCGATGCCGTGCCTGGCGTCAGCCTGTCGCCGATCAGCCTGTCGCCGAAGGGTGCGGCATCACCGCATCAGCTCTGCCGTCGCGACGGCGTCCGACCCCGGCTGCCGTCGCGCGGCGCGGAACTCGCCCGGCGTGCAGCCGTTCGCCGCCTTGAACGCGCGCTGGAATGCGCCGAGCGAACCGAACCCGCTTTCCATGCCCACCACCAGCGTGGACCACGGGTCGCGGGCGGGATCGAGCAGCAGTGTGCGGGCGTGGTCCAGGCGGTAGGCGTTGACGTACTGGCTGACGTTGCGGCAACCCAGCGGGCCGCGGATGGCGCGGCTGATGCGGTACTCGCCCACCTGCAGCGCATGCGCGAGGTGGCTCAGCGTGAGTTCGGCGTGCAGGTAGGGGCGTTGGCTGCGCATGTGCTGCTCGAGCAGCGCGGCGAGCGCGATGTCTTCGGCCCGGCTCGCGGTGTCGAGCGGCGATGCCGCGGCGGGCGCGAGCGGCGCGGCGTCCGGCGCGGTGGCGTCCGGGGCCGGCGCAAGCGGATGCCGCAGCCGCCACGTCACCAGCCCTTGCGTCACCAGCAGGATGGTGGCCGCCGCGGCCGCCGCGCAGACCGCGTGCACGTTGCCCGTGCCGGCGGCGTCGAGCAGCACCGGCGCCACCAGGCACAACGCCACGCAGCCGCCGTACGTGGTCAGGAACGCGACACGCATCGCGCGCTCCGTGCCCCGATGGCGGTGCCAGCCACGCAGCCCTTCCCGGAACGCCAGCACCAGCGCGACCGAACTGAGCAGACCGAGCGACTCGGCCGCCGTCACCGCCACCACGGGCGGCAGGGCGGCGCGCTGCTGCACCACGACGATCAGCGCCGCCACCGTGCCCGCGTAGGCCAGATGCCGCGCGGCGAACGGCGGTCCCTGGCGGAACAGCGCGCGCGACACCAGCCAGAAGCCGTTGCAGGTCGCGCAGGCGCCCGCACCCAGCAGCGCGTACCACAGGCCCGCATCGGGGCCCACCAGTCCGCGCGCCATCATCATCGCGATCGAACCGCAGAACACCGCCCACACGATCGCCAGCGCCGATCGCGGGCGAGCCGACAGCGCCAGCAGCAGCCAGAGCACGGACAGGCACAGCGCGGTGGCCTGCAGGGCGGGAATCCAGTCGACCACGGCCGACGCTCCGGTGACGTGGAACATCGGGCCATGGTGGGCGCTTCGACGCAGGGGCGCCTCGTCCGGAAGTCACGGGCGCTGTCCGGATTCGGAAATCGGCAGGACATGCCACGCGCCGGCGCAGCACCGTGGGTGTCCCTGTCCGGAGACCCTGCCATGCACGTCGATCCTCCCGTTGTGTCCCGCCTGTTGCCGTGGGCCGCCCGCGCCTGGTTCGTCGCGGCCGCGGCCGGCCAGTGGCTGTTCGCGGCGTACATCGTGTGGGTGCTGGCGTGGCCGCTGCTGCTGGGCGACGGCGCCGCGGTGAATCGCACCTCGCTCATCACCGGGCATGTCGCGGGCGACACGCTGGGCAATGCGTCGCTGCTCGGCCACGTGGCAGCCGCGGCGGTGCTGAACCTGCTGGGCGTGCTGCAACTGGTGCCGGCGCTGCGCCGCAGCCATCCGCGCTGGCACCGGCTTGCGGGCCGGGTGTTCATGACACTGTCGCTGGTGGCCGTGGCGAGCGGGCTCTACATGACCTGGCTGCGCGGCTCGCGGCTCGGAGACGTGTCGGCCATCGCGATCAGCTTCAACGGCGCGCTGATCGGGCTGGCCGTGACCCTGGCCTGGCGACGGGCGCGACAGCGCCGCTTCGCCGAACACCGGCGCTGGGCCATTCGCGCGTTCCTGCTGGTCAGCGGCGTCTGGACGCTGCGGCTCGGGCTGATGGCCTGGGTGCTGCTGAACCAGGGACCGCGCGGCAACACGCCGCGCCTCGACGGGCCGTTCGACCTGTTCTGGGTCTTCGGTTGCTACCTAGTTCCGCTGGTGGTGGCCGAACTGTATTTTCGCGCCGAACGCGCCACGCCCGTGGCCCAGCGTGCGGTGGCGCTGCTGCTGGGGCTCTGCGCCGTGCTGACGGCGCTCGGCACGGCGGCGGCATTCGCCTTCATGTGGCTGCCGCATTTCTGAGCACGGCGCGCGCTGGTGCTCGGGCTCCCGCGTCCTCGCCCGGCATGGTCGCGGACGCGTGCGCAGGCCGTTGTCGCAGTCGATGCGTCGACCGCGACAACGGGAACCTGGTCCCGGGCGTTTCCGCCGGCCGAGCCGGCGGTCCGCCCGCGGCTCCACTGCTATTCTCGCGAACAGTGTCCATGGCGCCCCGGGAGCAGGCCTTGCCGCAGTCCATTCCATCCAAGCCCGCCTGGCAGCACGCGCTGTCGCTGACCGAACAGGTCAACTCCTGCGCCATCAGCGCGGACGGCGCGCGTGTCGTCGCCGGCACCAGCCAGGAGTTCGGCCAGGGACAGTTCGCCGTGGTGTGTTTCGATGCCGACGGCAACCAGCGTTGGCGGCAGCCGGTCGGCACACCGCAGGCCTACCAGGGCGTGTTCTGGGTCGCCATCAGCGCCGACGGAACCACCGTGGCGGCCGGTGGCGAACTCGCCGACGGATCGAGCGGCTTCCTCGTCGCCTTCGACGGCGGCACGGGTGCGTCCCTGTACGAAAACACCGCACTGCCCGCGCGCGTGAACCAGGTCAGCCTGAGCGACGACGGCAACACCTTGCTTGCCTGCTACCTGGACACCATTGCGCTCTATCGGCGCGGTTCCACGCCGGTGTTCGCGCAGGTCGACACCTACAGCGTGGCCGCACACCACACCATCGAAAGCGCGATGCTCAGCGGCGACGGCACGCGCGCCGTGGCCGGCAGCATCCACTACGTGCAGAGCGCGACGACGAGCGCAACCGCCAGCGCGACGGCCGGCTCGACCGCGACCGCCACGGTCGGTGCAGTCGTGTCCGCGTCGATCTCCCCGGTCGGCGGCTTCGAGGACATCACGACGACGGACTTCGACTCCGGCGTCATGCGCGTGGCAGTCACCGCGGACGGCTCCGCCTGGGGCGGTGCGCTGCACGACGCGAGCTGCGTGTGTTTCCTCGCCGGCGCGACGCGCCTGCCGGTGTGGCGCCACCGATGTCCCGTGGCGGCGAACATCGCCTATGCGTTCGACATCGCCGGCTCCGCGTCCGGCACCGTCAGCCTTGCCTACGGCGTCAACCTGGTGGCCGATCCGGATCCGGGCGCACCGCAGGGCGCGGTCATCAGTCTCACCTGCGACGCGCAGGCGACCCCGCC
Organism: Chiayiivirga flava; assembly: GCF_014202825.1. Taxonomy (GTDB): domain Bacteria; phylum Pseudomonadota; class Gammaproteobacteria; order Xanthomonadales; family Xanthomonadaceae; genus Chiayiivirga; species Chiayiivirga flava. Next base: position 594,875 of record NZ_JACHHP010000002.1, read on the forward strand.
GGTGCCGGTGCAACGCTGGTGCACGCCGACCCGGTTCGCCGTGAACCCGGGCGTCAGCCTCGATCGCGCCGCGACCCTCGTCACCGCCACCGACGGCAAACCCGATCCCGGCCACGAGACGACGGAAAGCGCCGGCAACTTCTACCTGTTCGACAATATCGCCAACAGCCTGCTGTGGAGCTATCCGACGCCGAAGATGAACTGGCCGATGGCCATCGCCGCCAACGGCCGCGCCATCGTCGGTGCCAGCGACGATGGCCGCGTCTACTACTGGGCCGGTGCGTGACCGAAGCATCGATGACCGCAACCGCGGCACGCTGGCCGCGCTGGCTCAGGGGCCTGGCCCTCGCCATCGCGTGGGTCGGCGTCTGGGGTCTTGGTCATCTCGGCGAATTCGCCACCCACGCCAGTCTCTGGTATCCGCCCGCCGCGCTCACCTTCGCCAGCATCGCGGTGCTGGGTCCGCGCGTGATCCCGTATCTGGTGCTGGCCTCCTTCGGCGGCACGCTGTGGTCGCTGTCGATCTACCGGATCGACATGGACTGGGCCAACGTGGTCGGCTTCGGGCTGGCAAACGCGGTCGCCCACATCGGCTGCTACGGTCTCGGGGCCTTCGTGCTCCGGCGCATCGCACGCCGGCTCGGCCATCGCCTGCCGAACCAGATCATCGCCTTCCTGGTCATTGCCACGCTGTCGTCGGCACTGGCCACCATCGGTGCGATCGCGACGCTGGCGGCCTTCGATCAGCTCGGCCCGGAGGGGCCGGTGGCGACCGCGCTGGTGTTCTGGATCGGCGACTTCGTTGCGCTGGTGGTGCTCGGTCCGCTGTTCGGCGCGGTGCTCCTGCGCCTGCTCCGGCGCAGCGACCTGTGGGCGGACGCGCACGCCTTCCTGCATCGCGAGCGCCTGCGCAGCCCGTTCGGCTACAAGCTGCTCTTCAACGTGGTGCTGGTGATCCTGGTGATGCTGGTCGCCGATCGCGGCCAGAGCTACGAAAGCGCGTTCCTGATCTTCTTCGTGCTGATTCCGCAGCTGTGGCTCACGTACACCGAATCGCCGATGGCCACCACGGTCAGCCTGGCGGTGATCAGCTTCCTCGTGGTGGTGTTGCTCTGGCTGCTGGAACTGGGCCAGTTCGTCTACATCTACCAGCTGGCGATCGCCATCATCGCGACGACGGCGTATTTCGGTCTGGCCATTCCCCTGCTCGAAGCGGCCAATCGCCAGCTGCGCCAGCGCCTGATGTTCGATCCGCTCACCGGTGCCGCCACGCGCGACTACCTGCTCGAGAAGGTGCAGTTGGCGGAACAGGCGGGCGGGGCATCGACGCATGCACTCGCCGTCGTCGACCTCGACCATTTCAAGGCGATCAACGACAGCCACGGCCACCGCCTCGGCGACCAGGCGCTGGTGGCGCTGGTGGAAACGCTGCGCGCGCATGCACGCGCCGGCGACGTGGTCGCGCGCTTCGGCGGCGACGAATTCATGATGCTGTTGCCGGGCTGCGATTCCGACATGGCCAAGGCGCGCATGCAGGCAGCCATCGTGGCGCTGCGCGACGTGCGCATCGGCGAAGGCGTGCACCTGACGGCGAGCGTCGGCATCGCCATCCAGCACCCCGGCGAGCCCTTCGACGGCTGGTTCGCCCGCGCCGACGAGGCGCTCTACCGGGCCAAGCAGGCGGGGCGCGATCGGGTGGTGTGAGGCTGACGACCCGTGGCCTACGCTGCCGCGTTTCTCCGTTGTTCCATGAATCCGCCAGCGAGTGCATGCATGTACCTCCATCGATTCGCCCGCACTGCGTTCGCTGCGGCCGCACTCGTCTTCGGATCCACCGCCGCGGCGCAGGACGTAGCGCCATGGCGCGCAGAATTCCTCACCGTCGACGCGCCGAAGGTGCTGCTCACCCATGCGCGCGTCATCGACGGCACAGGCAAGGCACCGGCGGACGGCGTGTCGATCCTGATCGAGAACGGCGTGATCGCCGCCGTCGGCGCGGAGCTGCAGGCACCGGACGGCGCGCACGTCGTCGCGCTCGACGGGCGCACGGTGATGCCGGGGCTCGTGATGCTGCACGAACACATGATGTATTTCTCCGGCCGCGCGGTCTGGCACGCGCAGCCGGTCAGCTATCCGAAGCTCTATCTTGCCGCCGGCGTCACCACGCTGCGCACCGGTGGCGCCGAGCATCCGGAGGTGGACCGCAACCTCAAGCGCCGCATCGACGCCGGTCTCGCGCCCGGCCCGTCGATGCACCTCACCGGCCCGTATTTCAACGGCGCGGCCGGTGACTTCCTCGGCGACACCGTTCTCGCCTCGCCGGACGAAGGACGCGCCGCGGCGGCCTTCTGGGCGAGTCGCGGCTTCACCTCGCTCAAACTCTACGACGCGGTCGACGCGCCGCTGGCGCAGGCCGTCATTGACGAAGCGCACCGGCACGGCGTGAAGGTGACCGGCCACCTGCGCGACCTCGGCTGCGCGGAGGCCGCCAGGCTCGGCATCGATTCGATCGAGCATGCCTTCCTGTCGTGCGCGAAGGATCTGGGCTTCGCGCCGAACGTCGCCGGCTTCGTCGCGCAGCCGGACGACCCCAGGGTGCGCGCGCTGATCCGCACGCTCGTCGACGAAGACGTGGTGCTCGTGGCCACGCCCGCTGCCATCGGCCGCCCGCTCGGCGACGAGGCCCTGTCGATGCTCGCACCGCAGGCGCGCGAAGCCTTTGATGCCACGACCAAGGCGATGCCACCGTGGCTCCCGGACGAGGCCGGCCTGCGCGAACTGCGCAAGCTCGAACGTGCCTTCGTCGAGGCTGGCGGCCGCCTCGGCATCGGCGCGGACGCCATGGATTTCGGACTCGTCGCCGGCTACGCGGACCATCGCGCGCTCGAACTGCTGGTCGAAGACGGCTGGACACCGATGGAAGTGATCCGCATGGCCACCTCGAACGGTGCGGCGCTGCTCGGCATCGGCGACCGCACCGGCCGCATCGCCCCCGGCTACCGCGCCGACCTGATCGTCACGCGCGACGACCCGTCGAAGGACATCCGTGCGTTGCAGTGGATCGACATCGTGTTCAAGGACGGCGCCGGCTACGACCCCGCGAAACTGCGCGCCGCGGCGAAGGGCAAGGTGGGCTGGCACTGAGTTGTCGTCGATGCGCCCAGGCTCCGATGGCATCGACGCGCTGCGTGTGGCAAGCGCCCCAGGCCTCCGGGAACACGATCAACCGTCCGTCGTCCCGGCGAACACCGGGACCCAGTGACGTTGCCCGGTTTGCTGCCGCGTACCAAGCGAACGCGCCGGTCGCCGCACGACGACGACGGATGGGAGCGGTCCGTGCAACGTGCACACGCCGCCGCGTTGCATCGCGAGACTCGTCGGCGCCCACCTCAGGCCGGTGGAGGAGATGCCGAAACGCAAGCGAGGCCTCATCCCCGACCTGTTCCGCGAACCGTACAGCGCCCTACTATCCCGGTAGTGAGCCGATAGGCGTGCAAGTCGGTTCGACCGACGACACCACGGCATCGCGTCCGACGCCCGCCAGGTCTCGCGCACGGCGCCCACGCACACCGCCAAGCCCCTGATTGCCAAGACCTTCAGAATTCTTCATCCGGACTTCCGACACTTCATTCGCATCGGCGCTGAGCTGGTCGTCCCTCCCCGACGGACACCACGACGATGCGACGTTTCCTCCCCAGCCTGCTGGTCCTCCTCGCCGCCGCCGACGCCCTCGCGGCCGCGCCCACCGATCGGCCCGAGGCGCTCGACGACGGCTGGACCGTCGCCGCGCCGGCCGAGGTGGGCGTGGACGCGGCCCGGCTCGCCGCGCTGTCCGCGCGCATCGAGGACCAGACGTTCAAGAAGATCACCAGCGTCCTCGTCGCCCGCGACGGCAAGCTCGTCCACGAGGCGTATTTCAACGGCGGCGAGCGCGAGCGCCTGAACGATGTGCGCTCGGCGAGCAAGAGCGTCACCTCGCTGCTGGTCGGCGCCGCCATCGATCGCGGCCTGATCTCCGGCGTCGATGCCAGGGTCTTCGGCTTCTTCGAGGACCGTCGCTGGGCGCACCCGGACGCACGCAAGCTCGCCTTCACGCTCGAGGACCTGCTGACCATGAGCGCACCGTGGGAATGCAACGACGACAACCAGTTCTCCTCGGGCAACGAGGAACGCATGTACGTGGCCGAGGACTGGCTGCAGTTCGCGCTCGACCTGCCGATGCGCGGCTACGCGCCGTGGGACACCTTGCCGGCGGATGCGCCGTACGGGCGCAGTTTTTCCTACTGCACCGCGGGCACGCTGGTGCTCGGCGCCGTGGTCGAACGCGCCACGGGCAAGTCGCTGTCGGCATTCGCGCACGAGGTGCTGGAAGCGCCGCTCGGCATCACGAAGGTGCGCTGGAACGTCGCCTCGGGCGGCGTGACCATGGGCGGCGGCGGCACGCGCTACCGCTCGCGCGACCTGCTCAAGCTCGCCGAGATGGTGCGCGCGCGCGGCCGCTGGCAGGGCAGGCAGGTCATCTCTGAGCGCTACATCGACGCCGCGCTCACGCCGCGCGCCGTGCCGCGTGAGAACACCGAGTACGGTTATCTCTTCTGGCGCTTGGGCACCACCGAGGGCAAGCCCCGACAGTGGGCCTGGGCGATGGCCGGCAACGGCGGCAACTACGTGCTGATCGTGCCCGAGCAGAACCTCGTGGCCGTCATCACCAGCGAGGCCTACAACCAGGGCTACGCGCATCCGCAATCGCAGACGATCCTGCGCGAGTATCTGATCAAGGCGCTGACGGCGTCACCGTGAGCAGATCCGCCGGCAGCCACGGCGCGGCCAGCACCCGCGCGCGTTCCTCGCCGACGCGCGCGGCGATGCGGTCGAGCGCGGCGGCGAAGCCCGGCACCTCGCGCACGCAGGCGAACAGCGGCGAGGCGAGCAGCGACGCGCGATCGAGCATGCCCGCGTCGATCGCGCGGTCGATCGCGACGCGCGCGGCGGCGGTGTCGCCGCGCGCGCATTCGAGCCAGCCCAGCTCCAGGAACGTCTCGGGCCACTGGTTCTCCGGCGTCGTCGGCGCGTCGAGCTCGGCGATGCGCGCCGCGATCCGTGCCGGCGTCGCGGGTTGCTCGCCGTGCAGCAGGCGCAAGGTGCGCAACCGCCCCAGATGCGGCCGCGCCTGCTCGGCCTGCGCGAAGAAATCCGCGGCACGCGCGCGATCCCCGCGCAGCAGCGCCAATTGCCCGAGCAGCACCTGCAACTCGGGATGGTGCGGCCGCGCGAGCGCCTCGTCGGCGGCGCGTTCGGCCTCGCTGTAGCGGCCCTGCCGGAACAGGAACGTCGGCCACGCGACGTTGGCGAACACATTGTCGGGCTGCAGGCGAAAGCTGCGCGCGTACCACTGCTCGGCCTCGACGTCGAAGCCGAGCAGCTCCAGATCGCGTGCGATCTGGTTGTCGAGATGGCGCAGCCGCGAGCGGTGATCGAGCACCGAGAGATTCAGGCGCAAGGCCTCGGCCAGCTGGCCCTTCACGCCGAGCAGATAGGCCAGGGAGGCGACGCTGTCCTCCCGCCCGGCGGGATCGAGCGCGATCGCGCGCGTGTAGCTCGCGATGGCATCGTCGATGCGTCCCAGGCAATCGAGGGCATAGCCGCGCGCGGAATGCGCGGCTGCATCGCTGCCGTCCTCCGCGATCAGCGACTCGGCGAGTTGCCGGGCGCGGTCGGCCTGTTCCCACGGAAAGTCGTACAGGCACACGCGCGCGCTCAACGCGACACTCAGGCCCAGCCGCGCCTCGCGCGACGGCTGCACCTGAAGGGCCTGTTCGTACAGCGCCACGGCGCGTTCGTTGTTGTCGCGCTGGCCCATCGCGAAATAATGCCGCGCGCGTTCCAGCGTCTCGTCGCGCGGCGTCGGCGGTGGCGTCGTCGGATCGCGGCCGCGCATCGCAGACGCCGCGGCGAGGATGAGCACGAGCACCACCGGCACGGCCAACCACGCCCGCGCGCGCCGCGGCGGCGCCGTCGCGTCGCCCGCTGCCTCCGCGTCCGCGTCCGCGAGCGCCTCGGGCATCGCGCACAACTGGTACCCGCGACCACGCACCGAACGCACGTACCGCGGCTGCCGCCCGTCATCGCCCAGCGCCTGGCGCAACAGCTTCACGCGCTGCGTCACGGTTTCCTCGTTGACCACGGCCGGTGCCCACACCTGCGCAATCAGCGTGTCGAACGGCACCACCTCCACGCCCCGCCGCAGCAGGCAGGCGAGCAGACGGAAACTCAGACCCGACACATCGAGCACCGCATCCGCGCGCGTCACGCGCTGCCGCTCGAGATCGATGATCAGATCGTCGAGACGAAACCGGCTGGGCGTGGTGCTCGACATGCGACGACTCGGCGAAACATCGCGCGAGTGTGCGCAGCGCGCGTGGCCCGCGCAAGGCCGATCGGTAGGGGTCGCCGGGTCCTGATCGAGGCAAGATGGGGAACGAGCGCAGTCGGAAGAGGCACCGCCGACGATCGTTCCTGCGCCGAAGCTTGTGCTCGGCGATACCGCCGATGTTGCGGCGGAGCGGCAAAGGTATCGTGGAATGGCGGCAGAGGCGGGGAGCAACTCTCGTCGCACATGTTCCGTCACGGCGTCGTGGATCTCCGAGCAGGCACCCAGGAGACAACGTCGGCCCTACGAGGGTGCCGAGGGTCACCGTGGATTCGCGAACGCAGTGCCGCTTTTCGCTGCTGATACCATCACCGCGATCATCGATTGCCGCCAACCGGCGCTCGCCCGTCACTTCGGTGTCGCCGAGTGCCGATGGTGGAAGGAAAGGGATGAACCCGTGAGCGATCGAGCCGACGCACAACGTCTGGCGTGGGACAGCGTTGCTGCGGGATGGCAGAAATGGTGGCCGACCATCGAGAGCGGGGCCGGCTCCGTCAGCGATCGCATGATCGAATTGGCGGAGATCGAACCGGGTCAGCGCGTGCTCGACATCGCGACCGGCATCGGCGAGCCCGCCCTGGTGGCAGCACGCCTTGTCGGTCCTGCGGGGCGCGTCGTCGCGACGGACATCTCGACCGGGATGCTCGATATCGCCCGGAAGAGAGCCCTTGCGTCGGGTCTGACGAACGTGGCGTTCGTCGAAGCAGATGCAGCGCGACTGGATTTCCACGAGGGCAGCTTCGACGCCGTCTTATGGCGATGGGGTCCGACGGATCTCTCCAATCCCTCGAACACGTTGGTCGCGATACGACGCATGCTGACACCCGGTGGATCGTTCGCCACCGCTGTCTGGCAAGCAGGGCCGGACGCCCGTCCGCTGGCGCGCCATGCGATGTCCGTCGCCTGCGGGATGTTCGATGCGCCGTCGGGCTGCGCGCAGGAGCCGACGCCGCCCGAACGTTCGCTGGAGCAGGAACTGCTTCATGCCGGGTTCTCGGAAGTCCGCGTGGAAGCGATGACGCTGACCCTGGCGTTTGCGTCCACCGACGACTGCACCCGGTACCTCATGGATGTGTCGCCGGTGTTTGCCGCATTGCTGTCCGACAGATCGCCCGGGCAGCTCGCAGAGTATCGGCGCAGACTCGCGGCCGCGCTTCGGCAGTACGTCACCGCGGATGGCAGCGTCCGAATTCCGAACGTTACCCTCTGCGCGGTGGGCCGGCGATGATGGCCTGCGCGTGATCCGGGTCGATGCGCATCTCGATGCCAACACGCCGGAGGCCTCGCCCAGCGGCAACTTCCACGGCATGCCGGTGAGCGCCATCCTGGGTCGCGCGCCGGAACCGCTCCGGCCGTTGCTGGGCATGCCGCTCGACCCGTCACGCTTCCGCTACTTCGGCATCCGCGTCGGCGACGTGGGGGACTGGGCGCTGCAGCGCGAGCTCGGGCTGCAGGTGCTCGATCCGCAGTCCACCTTCGACGGGCCGGTGCACATCCATTTCGATCTCGACGTGCTCGATCCGCAGGAGTTTCCGCATCTGGCCTACACCGACGGCCGGCTGCGGATCCCGGATGCAATTGCGTTGGTCGAACGCATTGCGCGCGACGCCGACCTCGTGGGCCTCACGCTGACCGAATTCGCCCCGGCCGACGAAGAGGGCGCACGCCACGGCAGCGAAGTGATCGCGCGGATCTGCGAAGCGGCGATGCGGGGCTGACGCGCGGCCGCTTTGCGCACCGTTGGTGCAGGGACTGCCCCACCTCCTGCGCCTGCGAATCGCTGGGGCCCCGAGGGACGAGATCCGAACGCCGCACATTGCGCGATGGCAAAACCGGCCACGGTTTTCCGTGCCCCGTGTTGTCCCCCGATCGGATAACGCCGATGTCTCCCCTGTACCGCATCCTGCTGTCGTCCTGCCTCGGCGCGGTCTTCCTGCTGCCGCTCGAAGCCCGGGCCGCTTTGCCGTCGAAAGGCGCCCAACCCGTCGCGACGCAGTGTTCCGGCGCGCGGTCCCCGACGCGCGTGCTGCGTGACGATTTCGACGGCACGCAACTCGATCCTGCCGTCTGGACGGTCGATGCGAACGCCGGCAGCGTCAGCGTCGCCGGCGGCCTTGCCCGTGTCGCCGCCGGCGACACCACGAGCTTTCCGTTCGTCACCGCGGCCACCCCGCTGATCCCGGCGTCCGGCGGGTTCTCGGTGCGATGGACCGCCACCTTCGAACGCGTGGCCGTCCACGGCGCATGCAGCCTCGTCGGCAGCCGCGGGCTGCCGATCGACGGCGGCGACAACCCGTCGACGACCTTCTTCGCCGCATGCCAGGACTCCAGCGTCGGATACCTCGTCTCGGTAGCGACGGCAATCGACGCGCCGCGCACGATCGCCTTTCAGGACAGCAGTGGCGCCGAGCTGTCGCACGATGTCGAGGTGTGCTGGCTCGCGGCGCGGACCGAAGTCTGGGTCGACGGCACGCGCGTGTTCGTGTCGGCCCGCGACCCGGACGTGCCGATGCCGGATGCGCTGTGGTTCGGAAACTACGCGCGCGGCCTGATCGATTCGCCTTGGAACGATTTCTCGCTCGACAGCGTCGACATCACGGCCTTCGACAGCGACGGCACCATCTTTGCCGACGGGCTCGAAGGCGCGGGCGACGGCGACGCGGGCTAGTCGCGAGGCGGATGCCGGGCGGCTGGAGCCGAACGGTTGCGGCAGCGACGGCGAGGAACGGCACCCTGCGTCGGCGAAGGCCTGTTATCTGGAACACGGCTTTCAAACTTACGGCGTCCACGCGTCACCCATCCACGGCATGCCGTTGATGCTGCCGCTGCGCTGACGAGCGGCCCGACACCGTTCCGCGCGCGCCTCACGGCGCCTGCGGCGGCACCCGCCACCGGAGCGCCAGGCGCCGCGCCACCGGCATCAGCACGGCCAGCGCGGCGTAGAACCCACCCCACACGATCGCGAAGCGGCCGTCCTGCTGCATCCGGGCCGGGCCGGTGCCGCCCGAGAGCGCGTGCACGAGCACGTACACCACGAACACGCCGATCAGGGTGAGCCACGCGGTCATGGCCTCGAAGGCCACGCACCGGCAATGCAGGGCGTCGAACGCGCGGACGCCGCGCGGTGCGCGCAGCCGCATCGCGACGATCCACACGCCCGGCAGGATCAGCGCCGTCCGTTCCAGCTGCACCGCATGGTGGATCCCCGCCACGGCCACCATCGCCGCGCCCACACCGAGCAGCGCGAAACGCGCCGCGCGCGTCGACGCGAACGACGCGCCGTGCGCGAACATCGCCAGCCACGCCATGCCGAACTCGAAGACCAGCGTGGTGGCGACGATGCCGTTCGCGTGCCCGAACCACGGACTCGCCGGCAGCAGCGAGGCGACGAGCACGAAGACGCCGGTGGCCAGCTCGAAGACGTCGATCCGCTGCCACGCCGCGCGTATCGCGGGCGGGCGCACGGACGTGCGCGCTTCGCTGTGGAACGGGCGCGGAGGTGTCGGTCGCTTCGCCACGGTCGGGTCGGGCAGGGAGCGCGTGTGGGCGCGAGGCCTGCAGTCTAGACGCGTGACGCGCCGTCCGGCGCCGGATTCGGTTCCGGGGCGGGGCAGCGCGGAACGTCGACGCTGGCCGGGTAGTGGGACAGCCGGCACATTGGCACGGCGGTCGCTCACGCAACCGCAGTACCCGACTCACCTGCCTGCCGCGCCGCGCCGTCGCCACTCGCACCGCAAAAGTATCCGTTCGTCGCCACGCACCGACGACGCTGCGCCCACCCACCGCACCGCCCGTACGGCGGATGAACAGCGACGAGCAACTCGTCGCGTTTTCCGATCCGCCGACAGGAGTGGTGCGTATGCGCAACGGATGCGTGGGTGTTCTTGTGTTCGCGATGGTGGCCGCGTCGTCCGCGGCGCGCGCCGACGAGGTCTGCGGCGTCACCGACAACATGCTCGCCGATGGCTTCGAGCCCGCGAACATCCTTCCCGCCTACACCCTGCCCGGCGACGCAACGCCACTCACGCTCAGCATCGCCGACCCGCCGGACAACGCCGCCACGGGCCTCGACCGCATCGTGCTCAGGGGCAGCTTCACCGGCCCACCCAACACCGGCATCGTCGCCGGCGACCGCGTGGTCGCGCACTCGAACACCGAATTCGTCACGCCTCCGATCGCGCTCGAACCCGGCGCCAACGCCATCACCGTGCAGCTGCACGGCATCGACGGGCCCGGCCCATCGATCGTCCACCACATCACCTACGACCCCGCGCTCGCACCCCGCGCCCGCGTGCTCCCACGCACCGTTTCGGCCATGGCGCCCACGGCCATCGCCTTCGACATCGCGCTCCAACCCGGCGAACCCCTCGCCCTCACCCGCATCCGCCTCGATACCGACGGCAACGGCAGCATCGACGTCGACACCACCAATGCAAACGCCCTCAAGGCCACCTACCTGCAGCCCGGCCTCACGAAGATCACCGGCACCGCCACTCTCGACGACACCAACCCCAACACCGCACCCCTCCAGGTGCCCCTCGCCACGTGGTTCCTCGCGGTGCATCCGCAGCAGACGCGCTACACGCTGTGCAGCGCGTTTGGAACCATGCGCACGCGGCTCGCCGCACAAAACGTCGACGGCGCGTTGAACACCCTGACGATCGACATGCAGGAACGCTTCGAACCGTTCTGGACGGCGATCAAGCCGCAGCTGCCGACTGTCGCCGGGGAGCTCGGAACGATTATCGATGCGCGTTTCTCGCGGGGTGAGGCCGAATTGCTGCTCGCTCGACCCAATCCGGGGGTGCCCGGAACCTCGAATGCGTTCCGCGTGCAATGGAGCCGCGGGACAGACGGTGTCTGGCGTATCGGAGCGATGTAAATGGATGTGACAGCACATTCGAACGCGGGAGTCAGTTAATGAGTCAGATCGACAACGGCAGCCCGGCTGGCCCGAGCTGCGTCGTTTCGCGCATGCACAAGATCGCTGCATTTGCACTGATCTGCGAGTTCGCATCATTCCTCATCGTTCTGAATTCAAATCGGCATTTTCGGACGGCGCTGATCGTCTTCTTTCTGGTGTCGTTGATCAGTCTTTCGCTCTGCATTCGCGCAGCGAGATACAAACAACGTGGTCGGTTGGTCCTTCCGCTCATCTCGGCCGCCATTCCTCTGCTTCCGATTCTTCTGGTTCTCACGATTCAAGCCTTGGGGGGCATACGGTATGGACACTAAGCCGCGCGCCCGGAATGCTGCGCCGCTTCTTCTGGCGATGCAGATACTATTTCTGGCGGCAACTGCCATGACTCCTTCGACTGGAAACCTTGCGTACGACAGACGCATCCCGCTGTTGTGGGCAATGTTCAGCGCCGTGACCGTGCTGACCGGTCTGGTTGTCGCCGTGCGTTACGAAGATCCTCGAGCCATTGTTGCGCCTGTTCTGTCTCTGGCGCTGGTGGAAGCGCTGGTCGTATTTTCCCTCTTCTAGATCTCTTTCGTCGACGCGCGCTCGCCGCGTACGTCTCCCCACCTCTCGTCACAGCAACGCGATCGTCCATAGGCTCAATTGAAATCGCCACGATTCGAGCAACGTATAGCGGGATTCTGTGTCTCGACGAACGCGGTCATCGCGGTATTCACCGGGATCATTGCGCCGGCGATGCCATGGTTCTCGCGCGCGACATGGATCTGGTCGATTCACGCACTGCACATGCTTGTGGTGGTTGTAGCTCTAACCCATGCGCTGACTCTTTTTTACCAACGTCGCTCGCGTCCATGGCTTCTGGCTGCACTTGCGAATGCCTTGATCTTCGCGGCAGCAGTAGGGCGCGCTCTGTGGCTGATCGAGCACTCGCTGCGCGCTCAATGATCCCCTCAATCTACTGGCAGAAGGAACTTGCCGAATGCGTCGAATCTCAGCAACCCTGCTCGCACTGGCACCTCTTGCATCAGCTGTCGCCTACGAAGTCGATACCCACGCGCTTGTCACTTCGAAAGCGTTCGATCGATCGGTATTGGCTCAGCCTGAGCTTCGCGTCGCGCTGGGCCTTGCCCGCTTCGGTGTCGAAGCGCCTGGCGAAAGACCCTTCCAAGTCCCGCCCGGCGCCGCGTACGGTGCAAATCCAAATGCATACCTTGACTTCGCCCACCTCAATTGGTTCGGCGATTTTCCGGCGGACATGCGGCGCCCGCCAACCGAATACGACCGGCTGAACATGATTTCCGACGCCACCGGCGACTACCGTCGTGACTACCTCGAACAGTTCCGGCTCAAGGCTTGGCTGATGCGCGGTGCGATTCGGGAGGATGATCTAACACCGGACTCTTACAGCAATCATGTTCGCCCAGATGCTGACCCCCATGGGGACGTGATGCGTGTCTATCATCATTTCTATGATCCAGTGCACGACATTCCCCTTGAGCCGGAGGTTGCCTGCCCACTGCTTCCGGGGAGCACCGGAGAGTGTGTCCGCAGCCCTGACTGGGCCTTCGGTAAGAGCAACGTTACTGATGCGAATACAACGTTCAACCTGAGCCGACGAAATCACTTCACGTGGGCTGACGCCACGCACGCGCTGTGGTGCGCGCTGACACGAAACGCAGGCGCATTCGATGCCACCAACTTTGGTGCGCGTAACGCTGCGGAGCGACGACTGTGTTGGGCCACAACGATCGCGTCGCTCGGGCACGTGATGCATCTCGTCCAGGATGCCGCCCAGCCGCAACATGTCCGCAACGACAGGCACAACCCCTCTGATTACTTCTATCCGATAGGCACGACTACGGCGCGCAGAACATATGAGGTGTGGACCAACTATCGAGCCACGGGCGGCGGAGCGGGTGGTGAAATCTCGGCGGAGGCCGTGGACGAAGCAGCCGAATTCCGGTCCGCGTTCGAGAATGGATCGGCTGCCGCTACGCCGATCGCCGTTGGCGCGAACTATCCGATCCCACGTTTCTCCGAACCACAGTACTACTTCTCGACGCGGCAGGTGGAACAGGAAGTCACGCCGTCTTCGCTCAAGAAGCGGCGCGGACTCGCTGATCTTGCGAACAGGTCGTTCTATTCCGAGGGAACCTTTCTCAGCGAAAACTATTCCCTCCCACCATCGAACATGGACAGTCCCGATCTCAGTGTGAAGACGCTTGACGTCGGGACCGTCACAGGGTTCGGCACGTTGATTGAACGACACGTCACCGGCGTGCTGGTCGATCCATTGAAGGGCTCATACAACGACATCGCCCTAGCGGCCTTTGGCGGCCGTCTTCCCCTCGGAACCGTCAGCATGTGGGAGGACTTCCAGACAAACGAGACCTCACTCAAGTCCGGAGTGCTGTCTCTCGACGAGTATTCGATCCACGCCGACGTCCTGATCCCCCGCGCCATCGCCTACTCCGCCGGGCTCATCGACTACTTCTTCCGCGGCAAGCTCGAGATCACGCCGCCGCTCGACGGGCTGTTCTCCGTCATCGACCACGGCACGCCGCACACAGTGAACCCGAAGGGCTATCCGATCCGCAGCGACGACAGCAAGGTGTTCGGCTTCACCAGGCTGCGTCTGCGCGTGCGCAATGCCACCGACGTGGTCATCGAATCCGGCGCCAACCTGCCGATCCGGCGCGACGTGATGTCCACCACCGCATCGGCCGCGCCGCTGCAGGGCGATCCGACGCTCGTCGCCGTCGCGCGCTACCACCGCAACCCGTGCTACAGGCCGGACCTCTCGGGCGAACGCCGTATCGCGTTCGACGGTGCGATCACCGAACCCGCCGGTTGCGGCACGGCGGGCACGCGCACGCCGTTCCAGGAACTCTCCGTGTCCAAACCCGTGGCGTCGAACGCCGCGGCGCTGAACGGCGCCGGGCAGGACCTGGTGTTCGATTTCGGCAGCCAGCCGATTCCCGTCAACGCCACCGACCTCGCCATCCAGGTGGTCTACCGCGGCCCGCTCGGGCTCGAAAGCGATGCCATCGCCGTCGGCGCCTTCGACCTGCGCGAACCCACCTACCTCACGCACTGGAACAACAGCGACTACGCCGCCTGCAACGGCGCGTGGGCCGCACACGGGGCCACGCCGCCGGGCTGCATCGTCGAAGGCGGCGGCGCGCAACGCGCCATCGTCACCACGCGCCTGTGCATCGGCACGCAGCTGGTGTTCGAACACTTGGAGCATCCGCACGGCAGCCTCGGCACGGGCGCCTTCGTCCGCCTCGCCACCTTGCTCGACGACACGCAGAAGGCGACGCGTAGCCGCTCGATCGTGCACAACCTCAGCAATGCGGAGATCCGCAACCGCAGCATCGTCGGGCAGGTGCGGCAGTCGGCGAAGGAACAGGTGACGGCGCAGGCACCGTTCGTCTCGGACCCGCTGTGGAGCAAACGCGGCTTCGTCGGCAGCGCGCGCCCGCTGCCGTACTACCAGATCAACGGCGCGGACCTGCAGCCGCCGAGCGATGCCGGGCCGATGGATGTGGGCGCGCTGACGAACCCCATCGCGGTAGCCGCGGCGCCCGATCCCGGCACGATCCTGTTCCCCGACGTTGCGCTGTCGAGCATGGGGTGCACCGTGCAGGGCGGGAAGGCGATGTTCGCAGACGAAGTGGCGTACCAAGCCGGCGCATCGCACTGACCGATCGCGAGGCGGGCCGGGAATGTCTGTACTCAAGTCGATCGCCAGGCAGTAGCGCGGCTGCCCGGATGGTGTCGACCGCATGTCAGTAGACCGCGATGCAGGCGTGTTCTCTTTGCCAAAGGCTGCCGAAAGATGAAGAAGTACATTGCAATTCCGTTGGTCTTCTTTTTCTGCACTGGCGGTGAATCTCGCGCCGGCGCGGACCTGTCTTTTTCCTTCGTCCCGCAGCCTGCGACCGAAAGTGACATCGTGAGCTTTCGTGTTGACTTCGTCGGCTGTTTCGATTCCCCGGTCCAGGTTTTTGTCGATCATCAGCAGCGGATGATCACGGCCACGATAGAGAGCAGCGACGTGGCCTGTGATGAGACAAATCCCGACAACTACGTCAGTCCGGTAGCGGTGCAGGTCGGTTTGCTGCCTGCGGGGATTTACGACACCCAAGTGGTGGTATGCGGGATTCTTGCTCCACCGCCGGAACCGAGCTGCTCGGTGATCGAGGAGGGAATGCTGGTTGTCACCAGCAACGGGAGGCTACCCGCAACCGTTCCAACAACCTCCGGTATCGGCCAAGCCATTCTGTTGCTCCTGATGCTGTTGGCAGGGGTGGAGGTGATTCGCCGTCGATGAGAGACGAGGCGGCAGGAGCTACGCATGCCTCGTGCCGAAAGCGCCGCCGCGCCCAGCTATGCACCTGACAGCTCCGCGCCCTCAATGCCGCGCGAAACACACGTCCAGCGATTTACCCTCCAGCGCATGGCACTCGCACACGACCATGCGCGTCCACTCCGCGTAACCCTGCGCCTGCAGCGACTCCTCGCAGTACCGCTGTGCCTCGCGCACCGCCGGCGGATACGTGAGCGCGTGGTACGCATCCAGGAGCAGCAGGTACGCCGCGTACGGAGGCAGCAGACGTGCCGAGACTTGCTGCCGTGCGCTCAGCCGCGGGTCGTCCGGTGCGCGGATCAACCATGCGTGGGCGGAGCCAATAAACATCGCAAGGATCGCAACGCGCAGAGTCCATCTGCGAAGCCAAGCGAACACCCTTTCCATGGGCAGGCTCGATAAAGACAATAGTCTGTGGAACTATAGTCTACGCCGGCCGACGATCGATGGGTGGACCCGACTGCCCAACAATTCGGCGAAGTACTCAAGGAGGCTCGGCTGCGCAGCGGACTGTCGCAGCAAGAGCTGAGCTTTCAGGCATCGATCCACTGGACGTATGTCAGTCAGTTGGAGCGCGGGCTGAAGAATCCAACGTTGAGCGTGATTCTGCGGCTTGCGGCCGCACTGGATGTCACCGCCGCCCAGCTCGTGGCCGAAGTCGAACGCCGCGCGTAGTCGCCCGCGAAATTGCGGTGGAATGACGCGTCGCCGCTAGCGCGATCGGGCGCCGATCGATAGAGTCAGAAATATCGAATTGGCCGAACAGAAATCGCGGATGCGCTACTGGTGGGTTAACCAGAACCAGACGTACCGGCATGAAGTGTCCGGTGGCTACCTGTGGTCGCCCAAGCGTAAGTCCAACGATCGCACCAACCCGTTTTACGAATTCATGCGAGAAGTTGCGCCGGGCGACATCGTGTTCTCGTTTGCCGAGTCACGCATCAAAGCCATTGGCATCATCGCATCCCACGGCTACGAGGCACCGAAGCCCATCGAGTTTGGCCCACGCGGGGCGAGCTGGGGCGTGATCGGTTGGCGCGTGGATGTGGAGTTCCGCGAGTTCGCCCATGCGATCAGGCCGTCCGACTACATGGATCGCCTGGGCCCGCTGCTTCCCCACCGGTATGCGCCATTGCGGCCCGATGGCCGAGGACTTCAAAGCGTCTACCTCACTGCCCTACCAGACGATTTCGCGATGGCCCTGGCCGATCTGATTGGACAGCAGGCGCACACAGTGATTCAGGAAAGCCGAGTCGCGGACACTGGTGTGATCGTGCCTGGGCGCGGGCTGGTTGAATGGGAAGAGCAAGAACTCAACCGGGTCAAGGACGATCAGACGCTAACGGAGACGACTCGCAAAGCCGTAGTGCAGGCGCGCCGAGGGCAAGGCCTTTTTAAGCAGCGCGTGATGCAGATCGAGACGCGCTGCCGACTCACAGGCGTGGACCGCCCGGAGTTCCTGCGGGCGAGCCATTGCAAACCTTGGCGAGACGCAAACAACACGGAACGCCTTGATGGTGAAAACGGGCTACTGCTCACGCCCGACGCCGACCATCTGTTCGATCGAGGTTTTTTGACGTTCGAGGACCGAGGTGGTGTGGTGATCTCACCAGTGGCGCACAAGCCTTCGCTCGTACGCATGGGCCTTGATCCCGACACGCTGCAGAACGCGGGTGGATTCAGCCAAGGCCAGCGCGACTATCTGGCGTTTCACCGTGCAAACGTCTTCCTTAAAGCGCGGTTGTCGGATCTTTAAACATGAGCGGGCGCCGAAAGAGTTGGGACGTGGCGCAGGGGCGAGCCGAAGAGGCGCAGACACCAGCCGAAGACAACAAAGTTACGCCGATCAGCTTCCAGTGGTTCGCCACGAACCTCGCGCTACTGTCCATCGCATCGCTGGCGATCGGCTATCTCTGGCTGCTCAACTACGCGCGGGCTGAAGGCATTCCGTTGCGCGTGCATGGTGACGGAGTGGGTGCATTGGTGCCGTGGCTCGCGGGGACCGCCGCGTCGCTGTTGGCCACGCCTGCAGTGCTGCTAAGCATGACGGCAGCGACGATTCGTCTTCCGGTGCTGACGGAAGACGCGTCGCTGCACGACTACTTGCGTACCATTCGATGGAAGGGGAGCTCAGACGACGGTGCGATGCGCATGCGCATCTCGTTCTGGGCGTTCGGTGTGCCGATGCTCGTCTCAACCTGTGTGCTCTTCGTTCACATCCTCGCAGATGGGCCCGGGCAGGCGTGGGTCTGGTTCGTCGTGTGTGCAGTCGTGACGCCTTGCGCAGTGTTTCCTTTCCTGCACCGCAAGGCCTCCCTCGTAATCTCATGGTGGAACGCGGGCTGGAGCTACGGCGGTGCGTCCTTACTCTTCACGGGCTTCGGCATCGGCGCGCCAGCTGCCCTGCTGACAATCTTCGGTGTTTCGTCAGACGTTGTGATGCTGTCGGTTCTCGGCATCGGAGGCCTTTTCTGCTGGCTGACTGTCACGCTGATCGCGTTCGGAAGGCGCGAAATCCTCTACGATGGTGTCCGCGGGCTGACGCTCGGGCTACTGTCGATCGTGTTCATTGCGTCGGCAATTCCAAACTCCGCGGCCGCGCTGGCTGCGTCAAGTCTGCGTGCCATGGGTCTGGGCGGCACGACGGTAGATCTGCGCCTGCGCGCTGACGCAACGGCCCATGCAAGCGACGGACGATACTTGCTAGTGCTGGACACCGGATCGCAGTTGTACTTGCGACCCTGTGATGCGGATGCTGATAGAAAAGGTGTGCAGGTCATCGCGTGGGCCTCTGTGGACCGAATTGAGCCGCGACTCCGCCTTCCATCCGAGTCAGATTCCTGCAAATGACATGGCGATCGCCGTTCGGCAGCCGCCCCGAGAATTCGACTCTGGCCCTAGCTTCCGGAGCCCGGTTTTCCGACCCGATCGCCTGTTCCTCGCGAAGGTAACCTATGTCGTCACTCTACTCACTCGCGATTCTCGGCTCTCCTACTGATGGCCAGCTTGCTGGCCTCGAAACACACATTTCTAGTCTGCTTAAGCCGTTCAGTTTGCGCCTTCAGCATGAGGTCGCGTGGGTGGTCCCACCGAACCAATTTAAGCCAAAGCAGCAACAGGCTTCTGCGGCAGTTTACTTTGGAGGGCCAGCTGTCGATGTCGGTCAAGTTGCACGTCTCCTCGATCTGGGGATCCCCGTAATCCCGGTCGCCTCGGAAGCTCGGCGAGTGGCGGAAGAAATTCCAGATGTCCTCCGCTCTATTAACTGCCTTCTGTACTCAGAGGGAGGTATCGAACGCGTTGCGACCGCCCTACTGGAGTGCGTAGGGCTTCTGCCGAGGCAGCGGCGAATATTTGTCAGCTACCGCAGAGGCGAGGCTAGGGAAGCAGCACTCCAGCTATTCGATGCATTGTCGTCTCGGCTATTCGATGTTTTCCTGGATACCCACGGCATACCTCCGGCGGAGGACTTTCAGGCGATGCTCTGGCATCGGCTCTGCGACTGTGACGTGTTGCTAATGCTCGATACCCCTGGTTACTTTGAAAGCCGATGGACTAGCGCTGAGTTCGGCAGAGCGTTGGCTAAGGGTATAAGTGTGCTGCGCGTGGGCTGGCCAGACTCCACTCCTTCTTCTCGCACGGCAACCGCCAGTCGCGCAGAATTGCTGGAAAGCGAAATTGACGCTTCGAGCGGTCGAATCTCAGATGCGGCGATCGAGCGCATATGTGCTCAACTAGAAGCGGTCCGCAGTCAAAGTCACGCTGTCCGAACAGTTAACCTTGTTAGTAACATAAGAAACGCCGTCGAGTTAATCGGCGGACGCTTTATTGGCGTCGGCCCTTGTAACCGCGTTCACTTACAACTTCCGGGCGACCGTCAAGTGGTGGTTCATCCAGCAGTTGGCGTTCCAACGTCCACAACGCTACATGAAGCTTCAGGACTGCTATCGGATGATCCTACTGCTATTGTATTCGACCATGTCGGTTTACACCCAACTTGGTTAGACCACTTAGACTGGCTTGGCAAGCATATCAAATCGGTAAGATGCATTAAAGCGAGCGATGCGGGGTGGGAATTTGCTGACTGGGAGGCAAAAAAATGAGCGCAATTTTTCTATCTGCTAGCGTTCCTCTTGTGGCCAACGGAACGTACCACGAGACGGCAAACCCATTCCTGATCCAGTGCGCAGTTCGTGAGCTGGTTGTGGCCGTTATTCGGAAACATAAACTAGTATGGGGTGGACATCCATCCATCACTCCCATGATCTGGACTATTTGTGATGATCTTGGCGTTGATTACGCAGACTCTGTGATTCTCTACCAAAGCAAATTTTTCGAGGATGTGTTCCCCGAGGAAAACGAGCGTTTCCGGAATGTAATATTTACGGATAGTGTTGATGAGGACCGTGACGCAAGCCTAAGCTTAATGCGAAAAGAGATGCTTTCCCGCAAAGATCTGGTTGCCGCTGTCTTCATTGGAGGTATGGATGGTGTCGAGGTAGAGTGTGAAATGTTTCGCGAATTCCAACCCGACGCAATCGTTTTGCCGGTTCCGTCGCCAGGCGGTGGTGCGCTCAGTCTTGCTAAAAAACAAGGAAATTTTACTGAGGACGAAATGCTAAATATCGATTTCGCTAGAATTTTTCACGCCCAAATCACGGAAGGCTTAGATAAGTCGGCAAAGTAGCTGCCAAGTCGTGCTTCAGAACAAGGATTCAATTCTAGTCCGAGAGGCGTAAAGCTCTGAAATCTGCCTTTGAAACTGCGTTTGTCCTCCGTAGCTCGGATGCCTTACACAAACCACAGGTAGGCCAGCGGAGACCCTGCTGGCTGCAGCAGCTGCATCATTGCCAATTGCGACTATACGCAACGGGCGTAAAATTTCGATCAAGTATTTCAAGATTCTTTCGCCTGCCTGCCGCTCTCGGGCGTTATGTTGGCGATTAGTGAAGGGATCGCCGGGCTCGTGCGGGTGGAGTGGGAAAACATTCCATAGGAAAATCCGAGCGTCAATGTTGTCCAGCATGTTCCATATGACTGCGGCCGTGCGCTCCGACACCGCATTGCCTAAAGTTGGCCGATCGGGGCTTAGGTCAACTTCCCAGCGCCGACCATGATTGCGAATGTGGATATCATCGGTGAGTGCCAATCCAGTGCGGCGGCCTCCCCGATAGCCCAAGTCCCTCCCGATCCAAAGCGCATCGACGGGGTGTTTAGCCGCTTGGTCTACAAGAGAAGAAAGCACAGCTGCGCGGCGGCGAGGTGCATCCCGACGATCATGCACGGCACATCTGTCTGAGTAAGGATTAAAACAGTCCTCGAACTGCAGTGCCGATACGGCTTGGACGAACGGATGAATTTTCATGTTGTAGGATCAAATTTTGCGAATTGGATTGTGCGTTGCTCTCGATTGCCAATAATCCAGCCGCCCCGACTTTCTTTAATCTGGCGAAAAACAGCGTAGCCGTCTAGAATTGCTCTTTCCCACAGCTTAAGAGGGCAGCGATCAACTTCATAGCCTTTAACAAACTGCTCAATTGTCTTGAGAATGCCGAAAGACACCTTGTTCTGCCCCTCGAAAAAATTTAGTTCCTTCGCGCGAGAGAAGATCCACGCGGTAAGGCCCTCTTCTACTACGATGGCTCGACCACTGTCTTGTTCTTCGTCATACTTTCCGCGGCTCTTGCGTTTTTGTTTTATGAGCGCTCTCATTACGGGTGACCAATGCAGGATTGCCGCATAGGAAAAATGAAAGACATCGTGAAAGCGGTAACCGTCTTCATCCGCGATATTATCAGTTAGCGGGTCTCCAATGAATACATTGTTCCATTGAAGATAGCTTCTTCCGCTGGCTCGCTGATTCACCAAAATTCTAAACTGCCTGGGCAGCTGCTCTTCTGATCTAAAGGTACAATCAAAATCCAAGTCAGCCAAATCGCTTGGCGTGGGCTCTACAAATGCGCCTATTGCTTTCCTAGTGTTCGCTCTGGCTACGTCCGAAAACACCAGCCCGGCTGCGTTTAGTGCATCAATATAAGAACGAGCAAACAGGACCAGCTCGCTGCGGGATCTGGTTTCCAACAAATTTGCGGCCGCCTTGCCCAGCTGGATCAAGGCCGAATCCAGCGGTTCAGAGGTTTGCTTCGGCATCGATATATAGGCGACAGCTCCTCTTTCAATGTCGCTGGCTGCGCTATACGAGCTATATTTTTCGTACGAGGCAGCTTCAGCGAATACTTCGTCAAACGGAACATTCAGGCGTCTGCAGACTGCAGCAAAGTACCACAGAGTATCACCGAATTCTTCTTCGGCCGCCCGCCTAAAGCCAGGATATGCTGATTTCTCTCTCACATTTTTCTTGGCTGTGGTCATGATCCCGCCTACTTCGCCGTAGAGCCCTTGCAAGACGGGATTTAGATCGTTCGAGTCTAGGATGTCGGTCGCTACAATTCTTTCGGCATAGTCAGAGAGTAGGAGTGAGCCTGTAGTCTTCATTTTCCCCTCAGCGTTAACCATTCGTACGGCGCGCCTTTATAGCCCCGTTCTCCAATGCTATCAATCCACTGCTGAAATTTCGTGATTAAGGCGGGGTCGTCGAAAGTGACCTCACCTATGCCAGCCTTGTATATAGATCTACCTTTTTTGTCCTTCAAGTCTTCAGGGAGGGCGGGGCCCTCTCCGCCAAAATACAGAAAATGGTCACTAATAAGAACTCTATCCACTCCTGTATCTCGTGCGACGTGCTGTTCGTTCATTAGGCCATCGGGACGCGAATGAAATGAGTCTCTCTGCCGCCAATCTTTGTCTGGCCCTTCTCTGAAATAGATGTTATCTCCACAGCTCTGCTTTCGGCTGCCGTTGCGGAATGGCTTCTTCGATTCGAAGCGAGGATCCGTTGAGTATTGATCAAAGGTAATGGCGTCAGTGACCCGCATGGCATATACGAGGTGTCCACCGCGCCTGATCTTCCTCTCGTTGCTTCCGCTTCCAATTACCCAGTCGCCGACTTTCGCGTTCTTTCTGATTGTTGGCTTACATGTTGCGAGAGTGCACAGTCCGTAGAAAGGATTGGGTGCAAAGCCACTATCGTACCGAACCACGTAAGAATAGATCCGTGTCATCAGCAAGGGTGCCTTTTTAGCGGGACGGAATCGCAAGGCCCGCCGTCAGGCTTTTCCCATATGTCCTTGCCATCTATTGCTGAAATTATAGAGTCTCCGTTCCAGCCTACGAGGGCGTCCGCGTGCTCTTTGAGCGCCTGTGGGATGTCACATTCCTTCTCTCCGTGTTCCCAGACGCCGATGATTCTCTTGCCTTGTTTCGCGGCGTACTCAATTTCCCAATTTACCCAGTCGCTCTCTTTTGTATGCGGCGATACGTAACATATAAACGTTCCGGCCCAATTGATGGCTGGTGCGAGAATTTTTGTTTTTATGTAAGCCTCGTCGGTGGCCTTGTTGAACTTTCCGACGTGTATTGATGAGTCGCGTAGTTCCAGGCCTTTTGGGCCCAGCAAGTCCTTTAGCTTCTTAAGGCCGTGGTCGTCTTCATGAATGTGACTTATAAATACGTTGCGCTTATCTGACATGCGGCTTCGCCCTCATGGTCGCTTTAGGTCGCATCAGGAAAAGATCACCCTGGCTAGGGAGTTCACTTTCTGGTGGCTGGTCGCGGACGTGTAGTTCGCGTACGTGACTGAACGATGCTGCCACGAGTGAAGCAAACCTCTCACGAGCTTCGCAGGCGGTTCTCACGGTGCCGAGGGACGCGATGCTCGCAAGGCGGAATGGCATGAAAAACGCCCCGCACTAGCGGGGCGTTGGACCCAGCATTTCTCTCGATAAGCGTCAGAGCACCGGAATCAGCAGCAACGCCACGATGTTGATGATCTTGATCAACGGATTGATCGCCGGGCCCGCGGTGTCCTTGTACGGGTCGCCCACGGTGTCGCCGGTGACGGCGGCCTTGTGGGCTTCGGAGCCCTTGCCGCCATGGTGGCCTTCCTCGATGTATTTCTTGGCGTTGTCCCAGGCGCCGCCGCCGGTGCACATGCTGATGGCCACGAAGAAGCCGGTGACGATGGTGCCCATGCAGAAGAACGGTTCCAGAGTGACTTTGCTTCCGGAAAACTCGCGGTACGGTTCGACGCGCGTGCGCCACAACACCCTATCCACCCTTGTTCTTCTCGTCCCACGCCATCGGCTGCCACAGCTCCACCTTGTTGCCTTCCGGATCCATGATCCACGCGAACTTGCCGTTCTCGTGCGCATCCGGTCCGCCGACGATCTCGATCCCGTCCGCGCGCAGTTGGGCGAGCAACGCATCGAGGTCGTCGACGCGGTAGTTGATCATGAAGACGGAGTCGCTCGGGCGGAACCACTGGCTGTCCTTGTCGGCGACGGTCCACACCGTGAGGCCCTTGTCGTCGGCGGTGTCGTCCGACCAGCGCAGCACGGCGCCGCCCCACGGTTCGAGCGGTATGCCCAGATGCGTCCTGTACCAGTCCGCGAGGGCGGCGCTGTCGTTGCGGCTCTTGAAGAACACGCCGCCGATGCCGGTCACTTTTGCCACGGGGCCTCTCCGTCCGGGTGGCCCGCCGACGCTGCGGGATCGCGCGTCGGCCGAGTCGCCAGCGTGCGCGCGCGAATGCGATGGCGGCAAGCGTGGAAGGCCACCAGGCCCGCGCCGAACACCATCGCGCTGATCCAGTACGGCAGCGGTCGTGCCGCACCGACGAGGGACCAGGCCAGTGGCCCGCCCGTCAGCAGTCCGAGACAGATCGCGCCGACAGGGGGGAGCGGCGCGCCACCGCGTGCCATCCGCACCAGTTCCACCACTACCGCCACCACCGCGAACGGGACGAGCAGCAAGACGGCCATCGCGATCGCGATGCCGGGATCCATGTTGGGCCAGTGGCCGCGCGCAAGATTCTCGGCGCGTCGCGCATCGGCCCACAGCATCACCGGCAGGATGCCGGACGCCCACACCGCGCAGGCGTAGCCCAGCGCGGCGGTCATGATCGACACTGCATGCCGGCGGGCGCGACCTGTCATGGACATGGCCGGGCGGGAATGCATCCAGGGCGGCATGCATCGGTCTGCCGGCATGTTGGCGTGCGCAAGACCCGTTCGAGCACATGTTCGACGGTCATGGTGCAACGTCCAGCTTCTCGGAGAGATCAGGCCGCGCCACGAACACATGGGCCTTGCCCTGCTTGTGTTGCCGCATCAGCTTCGCTTTCACCAGCCCCAGCAGGTCGGCTCGCGCAGTCTGGTAGACGATGTCATGCGCTTGCCGATGCATCGCGATGGTGAAGGTTTTCTCCGGGTGTTTCAGCGCGTTGAGCAGCAGTGCGCGCTGGCGGTGGTTGAGCTGTCGTGCGAGTTTGCTGCCGGGTTTCAGCAGGGTTTCCGCGTCGCGTTGCGCGCGTTGTTTGCGCGCGATGTAGGCGCGCACGCCTTCGATGGCTTTGAGCAGTACGTCGAGCTGATGGTCGACGAAGTAGGTGGTGTCGCCCTCGTCGGATTCGGTGTGCAGGTAGGCGCGCACGTACTGCGACGGCGCTTTTCTGAGGATGCTGGAGATGGAGAAGTATTCCGTCATCCAGAAGCCTGCGCGCAGCATCGACCAGTAGAACAGCGCTCTCGCGGTGCGGCCGTTTCCATCGACGAAGGGGTGGTCGTAGCCGATCATGAAGTGGATCAGGATGGCGCGGATCACCGGGTGAACGAAGTGTTCGCCGTCGTCGCCCTGGTTGGCGAAGTCGCACAGCGCCTGCAGGCGCGCAGGCAATTCCGCGGCCGGCGGTGGAACGTGCAATACGGTGCCGGTGGCGTGGTCGAGCACGGCGATGTCTTCGTGCTCGGTGCGGAAACGGCCGGCGTCGTCTGCGTTGTCGAGCGTGCCGTCGGTCAGCAGGCGGTGAATCTCGAAAATGGTGGTTGGCGTCAACGGTTGATCGCGCCAACGCATGAGCTCGCGCATCGCGGCATAGTTGTTGGCGATCATGCGTTCGCCGTGATCGCGCGGCGGACGGCCGGAGCGCAGCATGTCCTTGGCGATGGGGGTGGTGGTGGACGCGCCCTCCAGTTGCGAGGAGGTCATCGCTTCTTCCATCAGCGAGCGGATCAGGTAGCGCTCGCGCACGGTGCCGGAGGACATCGCGTCCGTGCCCTGCAGCGCGCCCGCGGCATCACGCGCCACGAGGAAGAGGCGGCGCTGGATGCTGTCGCTCAGGGCAATGCTGAAGGGGATGCCTGTCTTGTCGTGGAGCGGAAGTTCCTTCTTCAGCGCGTTTCGGGCGAGTTTGATGCCGAGCCACCACTCCTCGATGTGCAGACCGTCAGGCGGCGTGAGATGCCGCAGGTGATCCCAGTGCTCGTAGCGACGCTTCACCTCGGCACCGAGACGCAGCCCGACAATGTGCCCGATCCTGCCGTGGTGCTGCTGGACGAGGTGGCCGAGGCGCAGGGCGGGAACGGGGAGCTTCATGCGGTCCTGTCAATTTTCTACTAAAACCTACATGAATTGGTAGAAAATTGGTAGTTGTGTTCCAGCTGTTTGATTTTGCAAAGAAAAGGCCCCGACGCGTCGGGGCCTTTTTTGATGCGTCCGGACCTTCAGGCGGGCGTCAGAGCACCGGAATCAACAGCAACGCCACGATGTTGATGATCTTGATCAACGGATTGATCGCCGGGCCCGCGGTGTCCTTGTACGGGTCGCCCACGGTGTCGCCGGTGACGGCGGCCTTGTGTGCGTCGGAGCCCTTGCCGCCGTGGTGGCCTTCCTCGATGTATTTCTTGGCGTTGTCCCAGGCGCCGCCGCCGGTGCACATGCTGATCGCCACGAACAGGCCGGTGACGATGGTGCCCATCAGCAGGCCGCCCAGCGCATCCGGGCCGAGGATGAGGCCCACGAGGATCGGGATGATCAGCGGCAGCAGCGAGGGGACGATCATTTCCTTGATCGCCGAGCGCGTGAGCAGGTCGACGGCCTTGTCGTACTGCGGCTTGCCGGTGCCTTCCATGATGCCGCGGATCTCGCGGAACTGGCGGCGCACTTCCTCCACCACCGCACCGGCGGCGCGGCCGACGGCCTGCATCGCGAAGGCGCCGAAGAGGTAGGGGATCATGCCGCCGATGAGCAGGCCGATCACCACGTTCGGGTTGTCGATCGAGAAGTTCACGATGGTTTCGGTGCCCATGAACTTCTCGTTGAGCTTGTGCGAGTAGTCCGCGAACAGCACCAGCGCCGCGAGGCCGGCCGAACCGATGGCGTAGCCCTTGGTCACCGCCTTGGTGGTGTTGCCGACGGCGTCGAGGGCGTCCGTGGTCTTGCGGATTTCCGGGTCCATGCCGCTCATTTCGGCGATGCCGCCGGCGTTGTCGGTGATGGGGCCGTAGGCGTCCAGCGCGACGATCATGCCGGCCATCGAGAGCATCGAGACGGCCGCGATCGCAACACCGTAGAGGCCGGCGAGTTCGTAGCAGCCCCAGATGGCGGCGGCCACGGCCAGCACGGGCGCGGCGGTGGATTTCATCGAGACGGCGAGGCCGGCGATGACGTTGGTGCCGTGGCCGGTGACCGAGGCCGCGGCCACCTGGCGCACCGCGCCGTATTCTGTGGCGGTGTAGAGCTCGGTGATGTAGACCATCGCGGCGGTGAGGCCCAGGCCGATGATGGCGCACCAGAACAGCGGCATGCCGATGTCCTGCGCGAACATGTCGCGGATGACGAAGAAGAAGGCGATGGCCGCGAGCACGCCGGAGACGGCGAGGCCGCGGTAGAGCGCGTTCATGATCTTGCCGCCGTCGCGCGCCTTCACGAAGAAGGTGCCGACGATGGACGCGACGATGGACGTGGCGCCCATCACCAGCGGCAGCAGCACGCCGTTCCAGCCATACGTCGCGTAGGCGATGCCGGCGATCAGCATCGCGGCGATGACGGTGACGGCGTAGGTTTCGAACAGGTCCGCGGCCATGCCGGCGCAGTCGCCCACGTTGTCGCCCACGTTGTCCGCGATGACGGCGGGGTTGCGCGGGTCGTCTTCGGGAATGCCGGCTTCGACTTTGCCGACGAGGTCGGCGCCGACGTCCGCACCCTTGGTGAAGATGCCGCCGCCGAGGCGCGCGAAGATCGAGATCAGCGAGCTGCCGAAGGCGAGGCCGATCATCGGGGTGAGCGCGGCTTTCAGCGCGTCTTCGCCGGTCTGGCCCTTGAGCACGAACATGAAGTAGCCGGCGACGCCGATCAGGCCGAGGCCGACGACGAGCATGCCGGTGATCGCACCGCCCTTGAAGCTGACGTTGAGCGCCGGGTTGAGGCCGAGCGTGGCCGCTTGCGCCGTACGCACGTTGGCGCGGACCGAGACGAACATGCCGATGAAGCCGGCCACGCCCGACAGCACCGCGCCGATGAGGAAGCCGATGGCCGTGCCCCAGCCGAGCGCCGGCACGAAGCCGATGACGAGGAACAGGATCACGCCGACGATGGCGATGGTCATGTATTGCCGACGCAGATATGCCCCCGCGCCTTCCTGCACCGCCGCGGCAATCTGCTGCATCCGTTCATTGCCGGCCGGCTGCGCCAGGATCCAGCGTGTGGAGACGATTCCGTAAACGATGGCCAATCCCGCGCAGGCAAGCGCCAGCCACAAGCCGTACTGCTCAAGCATGTGAAATCCCCGAAGATGTGGTGAGTCCGGAACGGACGTTCGCAACGAGGCCGCGTTTCCGGTGGCCCGAGTATGGCAAAGCGGGCTGTCCGTGCCATGTTGCAGCGCAATGCGCGAGGTGGGACGCAGCCGGTTGCGAGTGGAGGGCAGGCTGGACCGCCGCCCTCACGAAACCCATACGCCCGCGAAGGGTGACTTTCCCGAAAGCCGCCCCCATCATGTTGATCTCCAAGGAGTCCCGCAGATGCCCGCAACGTTTCTCGATTTCCTGGCCACCGGTCTCACCGGCGCCGGCTGGGGCACGATCGTGCTGTATTTCCTCGCCGTCACGCAGCTGACCATCTTCGCCGTGACGCTGTACCTGCACCGCAGCCAGGCGCACCGCGCGGTGGATTTCCACCCTGCCGTGGCGCACGTGTTCCGCTTCTGGACCTGGCTCACCACGTCGATGATCACGAAGGAGTGGGCCGCGATCCATCGCAAGCACCACGCCAAGTGCGAGACCGAAGAAGACCCGCACAGCCCGCAGTTCAAGGGCATCCGCACCGTGATGTGGCGCGGCGTGGAGCTGTACCGCGAGGCGCGCGCCGACCGCGAATCGATCGAGAAATACGGCAAGGGCTGCCCGGACGACTGGATCGAACGCAGGCTCTACACCCCGCACGCGACGCTGGGTCCGGTGCTGCTGCTGTTCGTCAGTTTTGCGCTGTTCGGCTTTGCCGGCGTCGCGGTGTGGGCGCTGCAGATGCTGTGGATCCCGTTCTGGGCGGCGGGCGTCATCAACGGCCTCGGCCACTGGTGGGGCTACCGCAACTTCGAAACGCACGACACCGCCACCAACCTCACCCCGTGGGGCGTGTGGGTGGGCGGCGAGGAGCTGCACAACAACCACCACGCGTTTCCGAGCTCGGCCAAGTTCGCGCTGCGGAAGTTCGAGTTCGACATCGGCTGGGCCGCGATCCGCATGCTGTCGGCGCTGAAGCTTGCGAAGGTGCTGCGCGTGGCGCCGTCGCTCGACGTGCGCCCGAACATCTCCATGCCCGATGCCGAAACGCTGAAGGCGCTGCTCTCGCACCGCTTTCAGGCCATGACCGACTACTACCGCCACGTGATGCTGCCGACGCTGCGCGAGGAAGCGGCGCACGCCGGCGACAGCCTGCGCAATGTGCCGCGCCGGCTGCGCAAGGCGCTGGCCGACGGCGGCCGCTGGCTCGACCACGATGCCCGTGCCGATCTCCAGGGCCTGGTGCAGCACCGTCCGCGCCTGGCCACGCTGGTGGAGTTCCGCGCGCGCCTGTCGGTCGTGCTGGAAGAGCGCTCGCACGACGCCAGCGCCACGCTGCACCGCATCCAGGACTGGTGCCACGAGGCGGAAGCCAGCGGCATCAAGGCGCTGCAGGAGTTCGCCGCCCGCCTGCGCGGTTACGCGCTGGTGCCGGCACGCATCGGCTGAGCGGCGTGATGCAGCGCGCCGTTGCGCGCCACGCGGCGCGCAACACGTTCGCGGCGGTTGCCCTGCTGGGCGCCGCCGTGTTCGTGTCCGGCGCCGTCGCCGCGCAGAACCCGCGCGACACCCGCGCCGCCATCGTGCCGAACCCACGCGATACCGGTGCCGCCAACGCGCAGAACCCACGCGACACCGGCGAATACCTGCGCCTGTTCGACACCGACGGCGACGGCCGCGTCTCGCTCGTCGAATACCAGGAGTATCTGAGCCGCGGCTTCATGCGCATGGACCGCAACGGCGACGGCGCGATCACCGCCGACGAACTGCCCCCCGGCACCCGCGCCCGCAAGCTGCCGACACTCGACGGCCGCCGCCGCGAACTCTCCGCCGCGTTCGACCGCCAGGACCTGGACAACAGCGGCTACCTCGACGCACGCGAGATGGCGGCGCCGCCGCAGTAGGTGTCCTCGTTCGATGGCGGCGATGCTGCAGTCGGATTCTTCGCATCATGCCCGTCGCCCCGGCGAACGCCGGGGCCCAGCGGCGTTTTCCTGTTGTTGCGATGACGCAAGCAAAACCGAGCAACGCCACTGGGCCCCGGCGTTCGCCGGGGCGACGGGGTGTGGAGGGTTTCAGGTGTGCCCGGGACCCTCCGCTGCACGCATTGAATCGCGTGTTGCTTCAACGCTGGGTGCACATCGAAGCTCGACGCGACTCGCTCCCGCATCATGCCCGTCGCCCCGGCGAACGCCGGGGCGACGGTGAGGACGATTTTCAGGTGTCCCCGGGAACCTGCGATGCAACCGGTGAATCGCACACTGCTGTAACGTGGACTGCACATCGAAGCCCGTCGCGATTCGCTCCCGCACCTCTCCCATGCCCGTCGCCCCGGCGGAAGCCGGGGCCCAGTGGCGTTTCCTGCTGTTGTCACGGGACGCAAGGACAACAGAGCAACCACTGATCCCCGGCTTTCGCCGCGGCGACGTCCGACGTGCCCTGCGCCGCGTGGCATCGGCGGATGCGGCCGGTCGCGCGTGTCCGACGTGCCTGTGCGCCGCCGCTCAGAACTGGAAGTACACGAACGGCACCTGCGCATCGATCTGCGCGAACACCTGCAGGAACCACAACGCCGCGACGGCGGCGATCACCGCCACCGGCAGGCGCGCGCGTTGCGTGAGCCAGTCCTGCAGGCGGCGCTTGCGGTCGATCAGGCAGAACAGCAACGTGCCCAGCGGGATCAGCCACACGCCCCAGTGCATCGCGGCGAACGAAAGATCGGGCACCGTCCACAGTGCGGCGAAGGTGAGCGCCGTGGCGTCGAGCGTCGGTGCGCGGAAGGGCACCCAGCCGAGCGTGACGATGACGAAGGTGAGGGCCACCCACATCGGCACCAGCACCGGCAGGTCGACGATGCGCGCGACGCCGCTGCGTTCGATCGCCTGTCGCCACAGACGATGACCGATCAGCAGGACGCCGTGGTACAGGCCCCAGATCGCGAAGTTCCAGCTCGCGCCGTGCCACAGGCCGCCCAGGCCCATGACGATGAGCAGGTTCACGTAGGTCCGCGGCACGCTGACGCGGTTGCCGCCGAGCGAGATGTAGAGGTAGTCGCGCAGCCAGAAGCTCAGCGAGATGTGCCAGCGGCGCCAGAAATCGGTGATGTTGGCCGAGAGATAGGGGCGTTCGAAGTTGGGCGGGAAGCGGTAGCCGAGCAGGCGCGCGCAGCCACGCGCGATGTCGGTGTAGCCGGAGAAGTCGAAGTAGATCTGCATCGAGAACGCGAGCACGCCGATCCATGCCGGCACTGCCGCGCCTTCGTACTGGCCGCCGGAGAAC
Source organism: Chiayiivirga flava (assembly GCF_014202825.1). GTDB lineage: Bacteria > Pseudomonadota > Gammaproteobacteria > Xanthomonadales > Xanthomonadaceae > Chiayiivirga > Chiayiivirga flava. Next base: position 626,557 of record NZ_JACHHP010000002.1, read on the forward strand.
CACGCGTCCGCGATCGGCGCGAAGTAATTGGCGAAGGCGACCTTCTTGATCAGGCCCTTGAGGATTTCGCGCATGCCCCAGCGCGAGTCCTCGCTCGTCAGCGGCGGGCGCTGCGCGAGCTGCGGGAAAAAGTCGGTGGGCCGGATGATGGGGCCGGCCACGAGGTGCGGGAAGAAGGCGATGAAGAGCGAGAAGTCGACCGGATCGCGCACCGCCTTGAGCTGGCGACGGTACACGTCGACGGCGTAGGCGATGCCTTCGAAGGTGAAGAAGCTGATGCCCACCGGCAGGATGATGTTGAGCGCCATGCCGGCCGGATCGACACCGAACACCGACGCGAACGAGTCGATGAAGAAGTTGAAGTATTTGAAGAACGCCAGCACGCCGAGGTTGAACACCACCGCGTAGGTGACCATGCGTTTGCGCGCGGCTCCGTCGCGTGCATCGATCAGGCGCCCGAACAGGTAGTTCACCGCAGTGGAGCCCGCCAGCAGCAGGCAGAACCGCACGTCCCAGAACCCGTAGAACACATAGCTCAGCAGCACCAGCGCGATTTTCGCGGGACGCTGCCGCAGCGTCGCCAGCAGCAGCATCGTCGCGGCGAAAAACAGCCAGAACTGCAGCGTGTCGAACATCATCGCGGCGCTTCCTGCGCCAGCAACGCTCGCACCTGTTCGCCGACGATTGCGCCGGTGCGCTCGCGCCCGGCGCGATTGGCGTGCAGCTCGTCGAAGAAGAATTCCGGGGCTTCGAGCGCGGCGAGCAGGTTCGCTGACAGCACGACGACGTGCGGCGCCGCATCGAGCGCGCGCAGCGCGGGCGACAGCGGGCGCTCGTCGCCGAGCGCGGCGCGATACGGCCCGCGCGGCAGCGGATAGGTGACGAGCAGCGCGCCGCGGCGCTGCGCGAGGTCCGCGATGGCGCCCAGCCAGCGTCCGAGGAAGCGATCGTTGGCCTGTTCGATCGCCCGCGGCGCCGGGCCGATGTTGCGCAGGAAGTCGTCGACGTGCTCGCGTTGTTCCGGCGTCGCCGTGCCCCAGTCGACGACACTGCGCCCGTCGTCGGCAAGACGCAGTGCCGGCATCGTCTCGTCGCGCCCGGGATAGTTGCGCACCGCGGCCAGAAAGCCCGGACGACCGACGAAGACCCGGCGCAAGCGCTCGCGCGGATGCCGCAGCAGATCGCGCGTATCCTGGCGCAGCGCCAGCGCGGGAAACAGCACGGCATGGCGCGCGCGCTCGCGCATCTGCGCCGATTCGAACGTGGCCGGGTACGACCAGGCATCGCCCAGACCCAGCAACGCGGCCGCGTGCGGCGGGTCCAGGCGCCAGTCCGCGCGCGATGCGGTAAGCGTGTCGCGGTACAGGGTGCCGAGCACGATCGCATCGAAGCGGAAGCCGCGCCGGTCGATCTCGCGCAGCAGGTAGTACCACAGTCGCGGCGTGCTGCCGGGCACGGCGATGTTGATGAAGTTGATCGACGCATCGTCGCCGGCCGCGGCCTGCGACGAGAAGCCTTCGCCGACGCGCGAGTCGCCGAGCACCAGGACATTGCGCAGATCCGCGCGGTACTGCCGCTCCACGACGAGCAGCTTGGTGACGACGACGCCGGTGTTGGACTCGGGTTCGGCAATGCGCAGGTAGGCGCCGCTGCGATACACCAGCGCTTCGAGCGCGAACCACGCCAGTGCGATCGCCAGAGCCAGGAGCACGGGCGCCCGCAGGCGGGCGGCGATGGCGGCGGGGCGATCGAACATCGGTCGCGGGGTCGTGAACGGCCGCGCAGTATGAAGGCGCGGCGGCGCTGCAACAAATCCGGCACGTGGTCAGCGACGCAGCGGTCGCGGTGCGCCCGGCACGGGCATCGTGCGGGGCAGGGAACGGGTTCACCGACGCAAAAAAAGAGCCCGCTTGCGCGGGCTCCCGAATCCATCGTGCCGCGCCAGTGGCGCGGTCGACCGGTTACTTGATCTTGCCTTCCTTGTAGATCACGTGCTTGCGCACGACCGGATCGTACTTCTTGATTTCGATCTTGTTCGGCGTGTTCTTCTTGTTCTTGTCGGTGGTGTAGAAGTGGCCGGTGCCGGCCGACGAGGTGAGGCGGATCTTGTCGCGCTTGGATGCCATGATCTACTCCTCAGACCTTCTCGCCACGGGCACGCAGCTCGGCAAGCACGGCGTCGATGCCGTTCTTGTCGATGGTGCGCAGGGCATGGCTGGACACACGCAGCTTGACCCAGCGGTTCTCGCTCGCCACCCAGAAGCGGCGTTCGTGAAGGTTGGGCAGCCAGCGGCGGCGGGTTCTGTTGTTGGCGTGCGAGACGTTGTTGCCGCTCTGCACCGCCTTTCCGGTTACTTGACACACGCGTGCCATACGCACCTCGTTCGTTGTCGTGGTGTCCTCCTTGGCCAGGAGAACCTCGGCCCCGCCGCGTTTCCATGATGGAAACCGGCGCGCGATGCGGGAGTCTTGCGGTGTCTTCGCGGGTGCCGGCATCGCGCTGCCGGCGCCTGTCCGGGAATGCCGGGCGAAGCGAGCCGCGCATTATGCCTGCGCGTAGGTGGGCCCGCAAGCGGTTTGCCTTTCCTTCTCCCCGCGGGAGAAGGTGCCGAAGGCGGATGAGGGCGCCACGGCGCGGCGCTTCGTCGACGCTCGGTGGTGCGCCGTTTCGAATTATGTGCCGAGTCGATGCCTCGCCCGATTGACAGGTGGCGCCCTCATCCGCCCTTCCGGGCACCTTCTCCCGCGGGGAGAAGGAAGAACGCGAAGTGCGGAGTTTTCGATTTCCACGCCTTTTGCTGCCGGGAGGAGCGGCGTCAGTTTGCCGGCTCCCGCTCGCGGTTCCAGCCGCGGTGCCTGATGTCCAGCCACAGGGAATAGGCCGCGGTGAAACTCGGAAAGAGGTTCTGCAGCACGCCGACCGAATCGTTCTTGGCCGAGAACAGGAAGTAGCTCAGCGTCATCACGCTGCCGACCAGGCTCATGTACCAGAACATGCGCGGAATCACCGGCCGGCGCGCACGGCGCGAGGCGACGAACTGCACCAGCCAGCGTGCGCCGAACAGGAACGCGCCGGTGTAGCCGATCAATTTCCACGGCGTGACGTGCAGGCCGGTCCACGACAGCCAGAGGATTTCCGAGTTCATCGTTGCAGTTCCTCGACGACGGGACGCCGGGCGCGCCGGATCAGCCAGGCGACGCCGCGCAGATCGGCGATGCCGACCAGCGCGCGGTGCAGGTTGGTGTAGTTCGAGACGCCGCTGCCGCGCGCGCGGTGGTTGACCGGCACGCTGACGGTCTTCCAGCCGGCACGCTGCATCAGCGCGGGCAGGTAGCGGTGCATGTGGTCGAAGTAGGGCAGGTCGAGGAAGGCCTCGCGTTCGAACAGCTTGATGCCGCAGCCGGTGTCGGGCGTGGCGTCGCGCAGCAGGCGGGCGCGGATGGCGTTGGCGATCTTCGAGGCCCAGCGCTTGCTGCCGCTGTCCTTGCGATGCACGCGCCAGCCGGCGTAGAGCTTCGTCGCGGGGTCGCCGGCGTCACGCGCGGCGAGCAGTGTCGGGATGTCGGCCGGATCGTTCTGGCCATCGCCGTCGAGCGTTGCGATCCAGCGGCCGCGCGCGGCCTTGACGCCGTTGCGCACCGCGGTGCTCTGGCCACCCTGTTGCAGGTGGCGCAGCACGCGCAGTTCCGGGTGCACGGGCAGCAGGTCGCGCAGGCGGGCGGGCGTTGCGTCGCCGCTGCAGTCGTCGACATAGACCATTTCGAACGGCGTGACACCGCGCAGCGCCGCGACGATTTCCTCGATCAGCGGCGCGACATTGTCCTGTTCGTTGTGCACCGGCACGACGACGCTGAGCATGGGCGGATTCGGCGGAGTGGGGTGGCGCAGATGGTAACGCGCGGGATGTCGGAACGGTGTCGGGGAGCGCGTTGCACGCCGCTGTGACGCCGCGCGCGCCGTCGTCCCGGCCGGGAACGCGACGGCGCTGCGTCAGCGCCGCACGCGCGCCAGGATGCCTTCGAGCTCGTCCAGGCTGTGGTACTGCACGATCAGCTGCCCCTTGCCGCCGCGGCCGTGCTTCACCGTGACGCGGGCGTTGAGCTGCTCGCCCAGTTCGCGCTCCAGCGTGGCGATGTCGGCGTCGGGCTTCTTCTTCGCGACCGGTTTCGCGCCCGCCGGACCCTGCTGCAGTTGCTGCACGCGCTTCTCGATCTCGCGCACGCTCCAGCCGTCGGCCGCGGCCTGCTGCGCCAGCGCCAGCGCCTGCGCAGGCGGCAGGGTCAGCAGCGCGCGGGCGTGACCCATTTCCAGTTCGCGCCGTTCGACGAACGCACGGATCGCCTCGGGCAGTTCCAGCAGACGCAGCAGGTTCGAGACCGCTGCGCGCGAGCGCCCCACGGCCTCCGCGGCCTGCTGGTGGGTGAGGCTGAATTCGTCGATCAGGCGCTGCAAGGCGAGCGCTTCTTCCAGCGGGTTGAGATCCTCGCGCTGGATGTTTTCGATCAGCGCCATCGCAAGCGCCGTGTGGTCGTCGATCTCGCGGATCACCACCGGCACATCGCGCAACTGCGCCAGCTGCGCCGCACGCCAGCGGCGTTCGCCGGCAATGATCTCGTAGGCACCGGCGCCGATGCCGCGCACGATGATCGGCTGGATCATGCCCTGCGCGCGGATCGATTCGGCCAGCTCGGCGAGCCGGTCCTTGTCCATGTGGCTGCGCGGCTGGTACTTGCCGGGCTGCAGCGCTTCGATCGGCAGCGTGCCGAGGCGGTCGCCGGCGGCGGGCTCGTCCTTCGACGGTGCCGCCGCCTCGCGGATCAGACTGCTCAGGCCGCGACCGAGCGCGGGTTTCTTGCTGGCCATCAGTGCTGTGCCTCCGTGCGGGCCGCCGCGTGCGCGCGCTCGCGGCCGATGATTTCCCCGGCGAGGCCGAGATACGCCACGCCGCCGCGCGAGCCGCGGTCGTATTCGACGATGCTCTGGCCGTGGCTCGGCGCTTCGGCCAGGCGCACGTTGCGCGGGATGACGGTGCGGTAGACCTTGTCGCCGAAATGCCGCTGCAGTTCGGCCGACACCGCGTTGGCGAGGTTGTTGCGCACGTCGTACATGGTGCGCACGATGCCTTCGATCTCGAGCTTCGGATTGAGCCGGCGTTTCACCGCGTCCATCGTGTCGGTGAGCGAGGCGATGCCTTCGAGCGCGAAGTATTCGCACTGCATCGGCACGAGCACGCTGTCGGCCACGGCGAGTGCGTTGAGCGTGAGCAGGCTCAGCGACGGCGGACAGTCGATCAGCACGTACTGGTACTCGCGCGCGATCGGTTCCAGGCCGATCAGCAGGCGCCGTTCGCGGTCCTTCATGTCCATGATCTGCATCTCGGCCGCGATGAGATCGGTGTTGCTCGGCAGCAGGTCGAACTTGCCGGCGGTGGGCTTGATCGCGGCCTTCGCCAGCGCCTCGCCCAGCAGCACTTCGCAGCCGGACGGATGCGCATCGCGCTTGTCGATGCCCGAGGCCATGGTGGCGTTGCCTTGCGGATCCAGATCGATCAGCAGCACGCGCCGGCCGATCTCCGCGAGCGCAGCGGCGAGGTTGACGGCGGTGGTGGTCTTGCCGACCCCGCCTTTCTGGTTGACGACGGCGATGATGCGCGACATGGCGATGCGGATTCTGCCTGACCTGTTGCCTTGGACGGTTCGACCGCGCTGCGTCGCGCCGGGCGCGTGTCAGCGTCAGCCAGCGATGTGTTCGACGACCACCAGATGCCGCTCGGCGTCCAGCCCCGGCACCCGCAGCGGGTGCGTGGCCAGGTGTCGGTAGCCGGGCGGAAGGTCGGCCAGTTCGTCGACGGGATCGCGGCCCTTCATTGCCAGCAGCCGCCCGCCGGGTTTCAGCAGGTGTCCCCCGAGGCGCAGGATACCTGCAAGCGGGGCGAGCGCGCGCGCGAGCAGCTGGTCGTGCTGGCCCGATTCGGGCACGTCCTCGGCACGGCAGTCGTGCACCACGACCCGTTCCAGGCCGAGCGTTCGCACCGCCTCGCGCAGGAAGCGCGCCTTCTTGCCGGCGGTTTCGACCAGCGAGACGGTAAGTCCGGGATTGGCCAGCGCCAGCGGAATGCCGGGCAGGCCGGGCCCGGTGCCGATGTCGGCGATGCGGCCGGCCACGTGGGCATGGATCGAGAGCGAATCGAGCAGATGCTTGACCACCATCTCGTCCGGATCGCGGATCGCGGTGAGGTTGTAGGCCCGGTTCCACTGCACCAGCAACGCCAGATAATCGAGCAGGCGGTCGGTCAGTGGCTGCGCCGGCAGGCCGAGCGCGGCGAGGCCGTCGGACAGGCGCGGGGCGAGGTGGGAAGGACGCGTCACGGCAAGGCCCGGGCGCAAGGGGCGCCAAGTATCGTGGCGTGGCCGTGCGGCCGCAACGCGCTGCCGCCGCAGGGGCGGCTCAGGCTGGCGTGAAGGGCGCGGTCGGACCGCGCGAGCTGCTCAGGCGGCGCGTGCGGAATCGAGCTTGCAGCGCGTGACGCGCAGGCCCAGGTCCGCGAGGCGCTGGTTCAGTTCGGCCTTGAGCTGGGCGGACAGGATGTCCGCATCGTCGGCCGCGGCGCGTGCAAGCAGCGCGGACAGCCCGTCGCCGGCTTCGCGCTGCACGAGTGCGTCCACCGTATCGAGGGCGCCGCCGACCCGCTGCGGTTCGAGGATCTGGTAGTACACCGCGCCACGCGTAGGCAGGCTGGCATCCGTGACGTGCGGTACCGCCACCTGGTGTCCTACCAGACGCACGCGGTGCGCGATGTGGTCGACGAACGGAATGGTCCAGCGCAGGCCCGGCGAGAGGGTGCGGGCGTAGCGGCCGAAGCGGTGCACAGTGCAGGCCATGCCCTCCGGGACGTGCCGCAATCCGCCCAAGGCGAGCGCGGCGACCGGCGCGAGCGTCAACAACAAGATCAGATCCATGGGTGACTCATTTCTTTGCTATTCAACAGCTTGACTGAGAGACGTGAGCCTGCATTGACGACTATGCTGCAAGTGAGAAGAGTTTAACGTGTTTTTACGTCGCCAGATTTAATGGGCGGTTAACAAAGACATACTCCAACGCGCGAGCCAGGGCGCACGCGTGGTGTCTGCGCCCGGCAACGTGCGGCGCGCGGGCGCGGGAGAGTCGTGTTCGGGGTCGCGACCGGGATGGATACGCTGTCGGGTCGGCCGCTGGCGAGGTGGCCGGAGACGGACCCGGCGCGGATACGCGCGAGAGCATGCGGCGGCTCGCGCGGCCGCCTGCGGTCACCTCACGCGACGGATCGGCGGTCGCCTCACGCGGCGGATTGCGGGGAGGATCTCGATGTCGGGGCCTGGCGCGTCATGTGCGCCGGCAGGCGAGTCACTTCTTCGGCACCACCCGCGAGCGCTGCACCGGGCGAGGCTCGCCGCTGCCGGTCAGCGCGCGTTCGGTCTGGTAATCCGCGTAACCGGGCGGATCGCTGCGATTGCCGTCGCCGCCTTTCGTGGCGGGGCGGCGGCGGCCGGCGTCGTCGGTGGGACGCGGTGCGGGAGCGCGGGTTCGACGCGACGCAGGCATGGGCAAGTCCTTCGGATGAGGCACGAATGCGGACACGGGCAGCAAGCCGCATGCCATAGCCGCCAACGGGCGACGCGATCCTCGGCCCGACGCGCGTCCGTCGTGCCTCCGGCGCGTTTGCGCAACGTCGTTGCGACGCATCGGGATGGCGGCTGCACGGTCGCCGGACCGCCCGCGATGCGGGCGCTTTGCCGGCGTCGCAATGCAGCCTGCACAGTATGCCGACGTCGGAACGACGCAGCGGTCGATGCCGCCTGCGCGCTGGCGCACTGCGGCGGAACCGGCGAGAATTCCGTGTGGACATCAAGCATCTCGACCTCAAGGCCCTGGACCGGCTGCTCGGCGCCGCCGAGCGCGAGCGCCAGCGCCGCAGGCAGCGGCGGCCCGCGCACGAAGTCCGCGCGTTGCTGCATGCGTCCGCCGCCGAAGCCGGGTATCGCCTGGCCGACGTCTTTCCGGAATTTCCGATTCCCGCGATCCCGGCCGAACCCGCGCCCGCAACGTCGCCCGCCGACACGCCGTCGGCACACTCGACCGGCGCCGCCGTGCCGAGCGTTGCTGCCGTCGTCGCGGACGCGCGTCCCGCCGACGCGCGCTCGGTGGCGCGCGAAATCGCACGCGCGCTGGTCGGCGTGCCGCATGCCGATGTGCTCGCCGTCGAACTGCGCACGCTGCAGGCGACGCTCGGGCTCGACGCGCAGTGGCCGCTGTTCCATGCCGGCATGGAAGAGGCGAGCCGGCGCAACTGGGTGCACTTCCGCGGCAACGACCGTTGCGTCCTGACCGACGAAGGGGCACGCGCCGCCGCGCAGCCGCTCGTCGCGGAGACGCGCGGGAGCTGACTCGCGCGTCGGGCGCGCCGCATCGCGCACGATCGGAGCCGTTTCGGTGCTGCGCCTCGTGCGATATGCGCACTTGCGGCGACCGGCGCGAGGGATTCAGCCAAACGTCGACAATTGCGGCGCGTCCCGTTGCACTGTTGCGGGTCCGGCGAGCGATCGCCCAGGGCAGGACGTGGCATGCCGCGCAACCGCAAGATTCTCGGCCTTCCGTTGCGTTGGCTCCGGCACCTGGCGCAGGGCGCTCTGCGCGCCCCGGCACCGGTGGCCGAAGCGCCGCTGCGCTCGCGCTTGCTCAGCGCCGAGCAGATGGAAGAGCACGGCCGCACGCTCGCGCAGTCGCACCGCGTGCATGCGCGGCCGCAACCGGATCTGCTTCTGGCGCGCCTGCGGCAGAACGAGCATCTGCTCGACGAAGCCGGAACCCTGCTCACGCGCATGGTGCAGGACGAGATCCGCATCACGCCGGCCGGCGAATGGCTGCTCGACAACTATTACCTGATCGAGGAACAGATCCGCATCGCGCGGCGGCATCTGCCGAAGGACTACAGCCGCCAGCTGCCGTCGCTGGCCGGCGGTCCGTCCACCGGGCTGCCGCGCGTCTACGACCTCGCGCTCGAAGCCATCGCGCACGGCGACGGACGCATCGATGCGGAAACCCTGAGCCGCTTCGTCGCCGCGTACCAGACCGTGACACCGCTGCGGCTGGGCGAACTGTGGGCGATTCCGATCATGCTGCGTCTTGCGCTGATCGAGAACCTGCGGCGCATGGCGGTGCGTGTGATGCGCGACGCTGCCGACCATCGCCTCGCCGGCGACTGGGCCGCACGCCTGAACCGCACCGCCGACGCCGCGCCCAAGGATGTGGTGCTGGTGGTGGCCGACATGGCGCGCTCGTCGCCGCCGATGTCGGGCGCGTTCGTGGCCGAGCTTGCGCGCGGGCTGCACGGACGCAGTACCGCGCTGGCAATGCCGGCGAGCTGGATCGACCAATGGCTGGCGGATGCCGAGCAGAGCGTCGAGGCGCTGGTGCATGCCGAAACGCAGCAGCAGGCGGCCGACCAGGTGTCGATCAGCAACAGCATCGGCAGCCTGCGCTTCCTTGCCCAGATGGATTGGCGCGAATTCGTCGAGACCATGAGCGTGGTCGAACAGACCCTGCGCCAGGATCCGTCCGGGACCTACGCCCGGATGGATTTCGGCACACGCGATGCCTATCGGCACGTGGTGGAGGGCGTCGCGCGGCGCGCCGCGATCGACGAAGTCGAGGTCGCCGCCGCCGCGCTCCGGCTGGCGCGCGCCCGTGCGCAGGCCGACGCACTGGAATCCCATGTCGGTTACTACCTGGTCGACGACGGCGTGACGCGTCTGCAGGCCGAGGTCGCGACCGGTGCGACACGCGCGCCGCGGCTGCGTGCGCGGCGAACGCCGTTGCCGCTGTATCTGCTCCCGATCGCCGCCGTCACCGCGGCCTTCACCTGGGGCATGCTCACCGAAATGCACGCCCAGCGCGTGGGCACGGCGTTGCTGGCGCTGCTGGCGGTGCTCGGCGTCATCGCCTTCAGCGAGCTCGGCATCGCGCTGGTGAACTGGATCGCGACGATCCGCGTCGCGCCACAACCGCTGGCGCGGCTGGATTTTTCCGAGGGCATTCCCGTCGACGCGCGCACCCTGGTTGCGGTGCCGAGCATGCTGGGCAGCCTCGCGGGCATCGACGATCTGATCGAAGGCCTGGAGGTGCGCTTTCTCGCGAACCGCGATCCGCACCTGCACTTCGCCCTGCTGACCGATTTCCTCGATGCTCCGACCCAGGTGCAGCCGGAGGACGATGCGCTGCTCGCGCACGCCGCGCGGCAGATCGATCTGCTCAACGCGCGTTACGCGCCCGAACACGGCCATCGCTTCTTCCTGTTCCACCGTCCGCGCGAATGGAACGCGCGCGAGCGCGTGTGGATGGGGCGCGAACGCAAGCGCGGCAAGCTCGTCGCGCTCAACCGCCTGCTGCGCGGCGGGGTGCCGGGCGGCACCTTCCTGCGCACGGCGGGTAACGTCGACGTACTCAGCAACGTGCGCTACGTGATCACGCTCGACAGCGACACCCGCCTGCCGCGCGACGCGGCGCGCGAGCTTGTCGGCACGCTCGCACACCCGCTCAACCGCGCGCGGTTCGACGAAAGGCGCAGGCGCGTGACACGCGGCTACGGCATCCTGCAACCGAGCGTCGGCAGCAGCATGAGCGGACGCGTGGCGTCGCGTTATGCGCGCATGTACGGCAGCGAACCGGGCATCGATCCGTACACGCGCACCGTCTCCGACGTTTACCAGGACCTGTTCGGCGAAGGCTCGTTCGTCGGCAAGGGAATCTACGACGTGGATGCGTTCGAGCACGCGCTGCACGGTCGGCTGCCGGACAACCGCGTGCTCAGCCACGACCTGCTCGAAGGCTGCTACGCACGCGCCGGACTGGTGAGCGACGTGCGCCTGTACGAGGACTATCCGGCGCGCTATGCCGCCGACGTGAAACGGCGCGCGCGCTGGATTCGCGGCGACTGGCAGCTGCTGCCGTGGCTGCTGCCGCGCGTGCCGCTGCAGGACGGAACCCGGGAGCGCAATCCGCTGTCGTGGCTGTCACGCGGAAAGCTGCTCGACAACCTGCGCCGCAGCCTCGTCCCGCTCGCCGCCACCGCGCTGCTGGTGTTCGGCTGGCTGCTGTTGTCGTCGCCGTTGACGTGGACCGTCTGGCTGCTGTGCCTGCTCGCGTTGCCGGTGCTGGTGCCGGCGATCTGGGATCTGACCACGCGCCCGCCGGACATGGCGCTCGACACGCATCTGCTCGCGCTGCTCCGCTCCAGCGGCCGCCAGCTGCGGCGCGCGGCGGTGAACCTTGCGTGCCTGCCGTACGAGGCGTTTTTCAGCAGCGGCGCGATCGTCCGCACGCTGTGGCGCATGGGCGTCACGCGCCGCGGCTTGCTGCAGTGGAATCCGTCCAGCGAGGTCGAACGCAAGCTCGGCAGCGGCAGCCGCGCGGAGCTGCTCGGCATGTGGCCCGGTCCGGCGTTCGCGCTGTGCGTCGGCGCGATGCTGGCGCGCGCGAATCCGACGGCCCTGTGGGTGGCGGCGCCGATCCTCGCGCTCTGGATCGTTTCGCCCGCGCTGATGGCGTGGCTCGGGCGTCCACCGCAGCAGCGCCGCGCGCAGCTTTCGCCACCGCAGCTGGCCTTCCTCGGCCGCCTTGCACGCCGCACCTGGGGGTTTTTCGAGACGCAGATCCGGGCCGAGGACCACTGGCTGCCGCCGGACAACATCCAGGAGCATCCGGCCTTCGTCGTCGCACGCCGCACCTCGCCGACGAACATCGGTCTTTCGCTGCTCGCCAACCTTGCGGCGCGCGATTTCGGCTACCTGCAGACCGGCGCCGTCATCGAACGCACCGATCGCGTCCTCGCCACGATCGAGACGATGCCGCGCCATCGCGGCCACCTGTACAACTGGTACGACACGGCCACGCTGCAGCCGTTGCCGCCGCGCTACATTTCCACGGTCGACAGCGGCAATCTTGCCGGCCACCTGCTGACCCTGCGACAGGGCCTGCTGGCGTTGATCGACGCGCCGATCCTGGCGCGCAGCACGTTCGACGGCCTCGCCGACACGCTGGGCGTGCTGGAGGAAACGCGCCGAGCGACACCGTCGGCCGACGACGCGATCGAGCGCGCCATCGTGCGCTTCCGCGCCACGCTCGACATCGCCCGCGGCGCGGCGCCGGACACGCTGCGCAGTGCCGAACGCACGCTGGCCGAGCTCGCTGCGCAGGCACGCGAGATCCGTGCCGCGTGGCCGGCTGCAACGGATGGGCTTGCAGGACTCGCCGAGCCCGACTGGAGCGCAGCGCTGGTCGATGCCTGCGAATCGGCGCAGGCCGAACTGGTGTTTTTCGCGCCGTGGCTCGACGCCGTCGACGATGGGCCGCCGCCGGCCGGTCCGATTCCGACGTTGCGCGCCTTGCGCGGCGCGACGCAGGGCGCGGTGGTGCATGCCCGCGCACGCGAACGCATCCTGCAGCTGGAGCGGCTTGCGCACGTTGCCGGCCAGTTCTCGCTGATGGAATACGGCTTCCTCTACGACCGCGCGCATCATCTGCTGTCGATCGGCTACAACGTCGACGACCGCCGGCTCGACGCCGGCCACTACGACCTGCTCGCATCGGAAGCCAGGCTCGGCGTGTTCGTCGCCATCGCGCAGGGCCAGCTGCCGCAGGAGACCTGGTTTGCGCTGGGTCGGCTGCTGACCGAGGTCGACGGCAACGCGGCGCTGCTGTCGTGGAGCGGCTCGATGTTCGAGTACCTGATGCCGCAGCTGGTGATGCCGAGCTATCCCGATACGTTGCTCGACCAGACCGCGAAGCATTCGGTTGCCGCGCAGATCCGGTATGGCCGCCAGCGCGACGTGCCGTGGGGCATTTCGGAGTCGGGCTACAACACCGTCGACGCGCAGATGAACTACCAGTACCGCGCGTTCGGCGTGCCGGGTCTGGGGCTCAAGCGCGGCCTGGCGCAGGATCTGGTCATCGCGCCGTACGCCTCGATGATGGCGCTGATGGTGGCGCCCGATGCCGCATGCCAGAACCTGCAGCGCCTGGTCGAGCTCGGGTTCGGCGGGCGCTTCGGCCTGTTCGAGGCCATCGACTACACGCCACAGCGCGTGCCGCGCGGGCAGGACTTCGCCGTGGTGCGTTCGTACATGGCGCACCACCAGGGCATGGGATTCCTTGCACTGGACTATCTCCTGCGCGACCAGCCGATGCAGAAGCGCTTCGTCGCCGATCCGGAGTTCCAGGCGACCCTGCTGCTGCTGCAGGAGCGCATCCCGCGCACCGGCGTGTTCCATCCGCACGAGGCCGAAACCACCGGCGCGCGCGCCGCGCTGCCGGCGCCGGAAACGCATCTGCGCGTGTTCCGCAATCCCGGCACGGCGCGGCCGTCGGTGCAGATGTTGTCGAACGGCCGCTACCACGGTCTGCTCACGAGCGCCGGCGGCGGCTACAGCCGGCAGCGCGACATGGCCATCACACGCTGGCGCGAGGACGGCACGCGCGACCACTGGGGCACGTTCTGCTATCTGCGCGACGTGGCGAGCGGCGATTTCTGGTCGGCCGCGTTCCAGCCCACCTGCGTGGCGGTCGAGCAGTACGAGGCGATCTTCTCCGACGCCAAGGCCGAGTTCCGCGGTCGCAACCGCGGCTTCGACACGCATCTGGAGATCGCGATCTCGGCCGAGGACGACATCGAGCTGCGCCGCCTGCGCATCGTCAACCGCTCGCGCCAGTCCCGCACGGTCGAGATCACGACCTATGCCGAGGTGGTGCTGGCGCCGCCGCTCGCCGACGAGATGCATCCGGCCTTCGGCAACCTATTCGTGCAGACGAAGATCGTGCGCGAACGCCAGGCGCTGCTGTGCACGCGGCGCGCACGGTCGCAGCACGAGGTGCCGCCGTGGATGTTCCATCTGATGGCGGTGCATTACGCCGACATCGACGCGATTTCCTACGAGACCGACCGTGCGCGGTTCCTCGGGCGCGGCAACACTCCGCGCGCCCCGCAGGCGCTGACGCGACAGGAGACCCTGTCCGACTCGGACGGGTCGGTGCTCGATCCCATCGTCGCGATCCGCGTGCGGATCACGCTTGCGCCGGACCAGAGCGCCATGCTCGACATGGTCACCGGCGTTGGCGGCGATCGCGATGCCTGCCTCGCGCTGATCGATAAGTACCGCGACCGGCGCCTGGCGGACCGCGTGTTCGATCTTGCCTGGACGCACAGCCAGGTGGTGCGGCGCCAGATCAATGCCTCGCAGTCGGATGCGCGCCTGTACGAGCGGCTGGCGGGCCTGATGATCTACACCCACGCGCTGCTGCGCGCCGACAGCGCGGTGCTGCTGCAGAACCGGCGCGGGCAATCGGGGCTGTGGGGGCATGCGATTTCGGGCGACCTGCCGATCGTGCTGGTGCAGATCGCGGACGCGGCCAACATCGAACTGGTGCGCCAGATGGTGCAGGCGCATGCGTACTGGCGCCTGAAAGGCCTGAACGTCGACATGGTGATCTGGAACGAGGACCAGGCCGGTTACCGCCAGCAGTTGCAGGAGCAGATCCTGAGCCTGGTCTCGGCCGGACCCGAAGGCAACGTGCTCGATCGGCCCGGCGGCATCTTCGTGCGGCCGGCGCAGCAGATTTCGCACGAGGATCGGATCCTGCTGCAGACCGTCGCACGCGTCATCGTCAGCGACCAGCGCGGCACGCTGGCGGCGCAGGTGGGCCGCAGCGCGCCGCGCGAACGCACCGTGCCGTTGCTGATCGAGCCGACGGCGGACGCGCCGCCCGCGGACGCGTCCGCGGACGCGACGCCGTGGCCGTTCGCGTCGACCGATGCGCTCCAGTTCGACAACGGCACCGGCGGCTTCTCGCCCGACGGCCGCGAGTACGCGATCGCGCTGCACGACGGCGCGGCGACACCGGCGCCGTGGTCGAACGTGATGGCGAACATGCAGCTGGGCACGGTGGTGAGCGAAAGCTCGTCCGGCTACACCTGGTTCGAGAACGCGCACGAGTTCCGCCTCACGCCATGGCACAACGATCCGGTGTCGGACACCGACGGCGAAGCCTTCTACCTGCGCGACGAGGACAGCGGACGGGTGTGGTCGCCGATGCCGCTCCCGTGCCGCGGCAGCGGCACCTACCGCACGCGCCACGGCTTCGGCTACAGCGTGTACGAGCACGTCGAGGACGGCATCGCGAGCGAGCTGACGGTGTTCGTGGCGCTGCACCAGCCGGTCAAGTTTTCCGTGCTGGTGCTGCGCAACCTGTCCGGCCGTCCGCGGCGCGTGTCGGCGACCGGCTATGTCGAGTGGGTGCTCGGCGACATCCGCGCGAAATCGCAGATGCACGTGGTCAGCGACGTCGACGCCGCGTCCGGCGTGCTCACCGCGCGCAACCCGTACAACACCGAGTTCGCCGGCCGCGTCGCGTTCTTCGACGTCGACGGTCCGACGCGCACCTTCACCGCGGACCGCACCGAATTTCTCGGACGCAACGGCAGCCTTGCCGATCCCGACGCGTTGCGGCGCAGGCACCTGTCCGGTCGCCTCGGTGCCGGGCTTGATCCGTGCGCGGCGCTGCAGGTGCCGTTCGATCTCGCGCCGGGACAACAGGTCGAGACCGCGTTCCGGCTTGGCGTCGGCACCGACCTGCGCGGCGCGCTGCAGATCGCGCAGCGCGCGCGTGGCGTCGCGGCGGCACGCGACGCGCTGGAGGCGGTGCGCATCCACTGGCGCGACACGCTCGATGCGGTGCGCGTGGAGACGCCCGAGCCGAGCGTCGACGTGCTCGCCAACGGCTGGCTGCTGTACCAGACCCTGGCCTGCCGTTACGTCGCACGCAGCGGCTATTACCAGTCCGGCGGCGCGTTCGGCTTCCGCGACCAGCTGCAGGACACCATGGCCACGGTGCACGCGATGCCCGAACTCAGCCGCTCGCATCTGCTGCTCAGCGCCGCGCACCAGTTCCCGCAGGGCGACGTGCTGCACTGGTGGCATCCGCCGCAGGGCCGCGGCGTGCGCACGCGTTGTTCCGACGATTTCCTCTGGCTGCCGCTGGCCGCCTGCCGCTACGTGCAGATCACCGGCGACACCCGCGTGCTCGACGAGCCGGTGCCGTTCGTCGAAGGCCGGCCGGTGGGTGCGGACGAGGAGTCCTACTACGACCTGCCGCTGGCGTCGGGCCTGCAGCGCTCGTTCTACGAGCATTGCGTGCTCGCGTTGCGGCGGGGCACCGAACTGCTGGGCGAACGCGGCCTGCCGCTGATCGGCACCGGCGACTGGAACGACGGCATGAACCGCGTCGGCGACGCCGGGCGCGGGGAAAGCGTGTGGCTCGGCTTCTTCCTGCATCACGTGCTGCTGCAGTTCGAGCCGCTCGCGCGCGAACGCGGCGACGTCGCGTTCGCGGCGTACTGCGTCGACGCCGCGCGGCGCTTGCGCGACAACATCGAGGTGCACGCCTGGGATGGCGCGTGGTACCGGCGCGCGTGGTTCGACGACGGCACGCCGCTGGGCTCGCAGCAGAGCGACGAATGCCGCATCGACTCGATTTCGCAGAGCTGGTCCGTGCTGTCGGGCGCGGCCGATCCGGCGCGCGCGAACGAGGCGATGGCGGCGCTGGATCGCCATCTCGTCAAACGCGAGGCCGGCCTGATCCAGCTGCTCGATCCGCCGTTCGACACCACGCCCAAGGACCCCGGCTACATCCGTGGCTACGTGCCCGGCGTGCGCGAAAACGGCGGGCAGTACACGCACGCGGCGGTGTGGGCGGCGATGGCGTTCGCGCAGCTGGGCGACAGCGCGAAGGCCTGGGAACTGGCGCGCATGATCAATCCGGTGCACCATGCGCGCGACGCCGATGCCGTGGCGACCTACAAGGTGGAACCGTACGTGCTTGCGGCCGATGTCTACGGCGTGGCCCCGCACGTGGGCCGCGGCGGCTGGACCTGGTACACCGGCTCGGCCGGCTGGATGTACCGCCTGCTGACCGAGTCCCTGCTCGGCCTGCAGCGCGAGGGCGACACGCTGCGGTTGCAGCCGTGCATCCCGGCGGACTGGCCGGGCTACCGCATCCGCTTCCGGCACGGGGAAAGCCTGTACGCGATCGAGGTGGTCCAGGTCGACGCGAACGAGATCGATGCGCTGCCCGCCAGCCTGCATCTGGACGGCGTGGCGCAGGACGGACTGCGCTTCCCGATCCGCGACGATGGCGCCACCCATCGCGTGGACGTCCGCTGGCCGCGGCCGCCGCGGTGATGGCGACCGGGTCGTCGCGCACGCCGGCGCTTGCGTGCGGGGGCGCTTTGCGCTTGGATGGCGGCGCGAGGTTCCCATGCGTTCGACCCTGTCCAGACGCGTCGTCACCGACCTGCTCGCACACGCCGACGTGCGCACCGACGGCGCGCGTCCGTTCGATCTGCGTGTGCACGACGAGGGGTTCTACGCACGTGTCCTTGCGCAGGGATCGCTCGGCTTCGGCGAGAGCTACATGGACGGTGCGTGGGACAGCGCCGACCTCGACGAACTCCTGTTCCGCCTCGTCGCCGCGCGGCTGGACGAGCGCGTGCACGGCCGCGCCGAGCTGTGGGCGGCGCTGCGTGCGCGCCTGCTGAATCTGCAGGCGGGCCGGCGTGCATGGGACGTGGGCCTGCGCCACTACGACCTCGGCAACGATCTGTACGCGGCGATGCTCGACCCGCACATGCAGTACAGCTGCGGCTACTGGCGCGAGGCCGACACGCTGGACGCCGCCCAGGTCGCGAAACTGCGCCTGGTCTGCGAAAAGCTGGGGTTCGCGCCCGGCATGCACGTGCTCGACATCGGCTGCGGCTGGGGTACCGCGCTTGCGTTCGCGGCGCGCGAGTACGGCGTCAGCGGCGTCGGCGTCACGATCTCGCGCGAGCAGGCGGCGTACGCGCGCGAGCGCTGCGCGGGGCTGCCGATCGAGATCCGCACGCAGGATTACCGCGAACTCGACGGCCGCTTCGACCGCATCGTCTCGATCGGCATGTTCGAGCACGTCGGGGTGCGCAACTACCGCACCTATTTCGAGACCGCGCGCCGGCTGCTGCACGACGACGGCCTCTTCCTGCTGCACAGCATCGGCGGCGAGGCGAGTGTCGACCACACCGACGCGTGGATCGAGAAGTACATCTTTCCCAATTCGATGCTGCCGTCCGCCGCGCAGATCGCGCGCGCGGTCGAAGGCGTGTTCGTGCTGGAGGACTGGCACAATTTCGGCGCCGACTATGTCCGCACGCTGCGCGCGTGGCGCGCCAACATCGAGGCGCGCTGGCAGGCGCTCCCGGCGCGCTACGACGAACGCTTTCGCCGCATGTGGCGTTACTACCTCGCGGCCGCCGCGGCCGGATTCCGCGCGCGCCGCACCCAGCTGTGGCAGCTGGTGCTGTCGCCGCGCGGCGTGCCGGGCGGCTACCGCAGCCTGCGCTGAGCCGCCGGTTCGCTCAGGCCGCGTCGGACGTGAATGCCTTCGGCAGCATGCCCAGGAAGAACGCCCAGCCGAACGGGTAGTCGCTGATGTCGGCCGCGCGGGTGAAGCCCTCGTGCACGAGCGTGACGCGCGTGCCGCTGCCCTCGCTCGCGAACAGCCAGGTGATGCGTTGCGGCGGCATGTCCGGATCGCCGCGCCAGTCCGGCCAGTCGGTCACGAGTTTCTCGTTCTCGACCAGTTCGAGGATGCGGGATGGACCGCCGGCCACGTCGCGTTCGCCGATCCGGTAGTTCCAGCCGTAGCTGTAGCGGCCGCCGACGTGCGGCTCGACCTGCGCCGCCGACGCGATCCAGCGATCGAGGCTGGCCGGATCGAGGAAGCTGGCGAACACGCGTTCGCGCGGCGCGTCGATGAGGATGGACGCGGTGACGCGAGGGTCCGGATCGGTGAAGTCCGGGCGCGAGATTGCCGCGCCGCCATCGAGCCAGGCCTGCAGGTTGCCGAAGTACAGGCGCCAGAGATCGTCGACCAGTTCCTTCGCACGGCCGATCGCTGGCGCGCGCGCGAAGCGGTGCACGGCGCGCAGGCGCGTACCGCCCGGGTTCGTGTCCGCATCGCCAGGCGCCAGCAACAGTTCGACGGTGCCGGTTTCGCCGTGCATCGGCCACGTGAAGACGAGGCGGTGCGGTGGCTCGAACGCAAGCAGCTGCTGGGTGGCGTCGGTGCGCGTGGGCACGGCGTAGGTGTGACGGCCCCAGAAGCGGAAGCGACCGTCGGGGCGCGCATCGACGTCCACCGATTCGGCGAACCATGCGCGCAGCGCGTCGGGATCCGTCAGTGCCGCGAACAGCGTCTCGGGCGAGACCTTGAAGTCGCTGCCGAAGTCGTTTTCGAGGGCGGTCATGCGTTGCGTCCGGTCGGGTGGAGGGAGGTCACGAGGAGAGATCGATGTCGGCTTCGATCGCACGCTTGAGATCGCTCAGGCGCGCGCTCCAGAACAGGCGGTACGGCGCCAGCCAGCGGTCCACGCTGGCGAGCGCGGCGGCGTCGAGCGAATAGAGCCGCGCCTGCGCCTGCCGCCGCTCGTGCAGCAGGCCGGCGCGGCGCAGCACGCCGATGTGCCTGGCGATGGCCGGCCGGCTCACCGGGAAATGCCGCGCCAGATCCCCGGCGCGCAGTTCCTGTCGGCGCAGCAGATCGAGAATCGCGCGGCGCGTGGGATCGGCGATGGCGGCGAACACGGCGCCGGACTGCTGCTGTGTAACCATGTGGTTACATTAGGCGGCTGCCCTCGTGTCTGCAAGGGGTCGGGGCCGGGCAGGAACGCGTGAAGAGGAGCAAGGAACGAGTCCGTGCCGGCTTTTCACCCGTTTCTCGCTGCTGATTTCATCACTCGTTCCTCGCTCCCGGCCCTCCGCTATCCTTGCCCGATGCCACCGATCCGCGGTCGCGCCCCATGATGCGGGCGCTCTACACCCTGACGATGTACCTGCTGACGCCGGTGATCCTCTACCGGCTCGCGTTCCGCGGCCTGCGCGCGCGCGGCTATTTCTCGCGCTGGTTCGAGCGCTTCGGCTTCTTTCCCGATCCGAAGATGACCGGCTCGATCTGGGTGCACGCGGTGTCGGTGGGCGAGGTCAACGCGGCCGCGCCGCTGATCGACGCGCTGCGCGAGCGCTACGCCGACCATCCCTTCGTCGTCACCACGGTCACGCCCACCGGCTCGGACCGCGTGCGCCAGCTCTGGGGCGACCTCGTGTTCCACGTCTACCTGCCGTACGACCTGCCGGCCGCGATCCGCCGCTTTCTCACCCGGGTGCAGCCGCGCGTGGCGGTGATCATGGAAACCGAGATCTGGCCCAACCTGTTCCGCGAGTGCGAACGCAGCGGCGTGCCGATCGTGGTGGCGAACGCGCGGCTCTCGCGCCAGTCGCTCGACGGCTACGGGCCGGTGCGCCCGCTGGCGCGTGCGGCGATCCGCAGCGCCACCTTCGTCGCCGCGCAGTCGCAGCAGGACGCCGAACGCTTCCTCGAGCTCGGCACGCGCCCCGAACGCCTGCACATCGTCGGCAACGTGAAATACGACATGCGCGTGCCGCTCGATCTCAAGCGCCAGGCCGCCGCGTGGCGCGAGCGCTGGGGCGCGGGCCGGCCCACGTGGATGGCCGCCAGTACGCACGAGGGCGAAGAGCAGGCCATCATCGAGGCGCATTCGCAGGTGCTGCGGCGGTTTCCCGACGCGCTGCTGCTCGTCGCCCCGCGCCATCCCGAGCGGTTCCGGCCGATGGCGCAGCTGTGCCGCAGCTACGGGTTCCGCACCGCGTGCCGCACCGAGGAGGGCATGGCCGATGCGCAGACCCAGTGCTTCGTCATCGACACGCTCGGCGAACTGGTGCCGTTCTGCGCCGCGGCCGACATCGCCTTCGTCGCCGGCAGCCTGGAAGCGATCGGCGGCCACAACGTGCTGGAGCCCGCGGCGCTCGGCGTGCCGGTGATCGTCGGCCCGCACACGTTCAATTTCGAGGAGGTGACCGACGCCCTGCTCGAACGCGGCGCCGCGCTGCGTGTGCCCGATGCCGACGCGCTTGCCGCGGAAGTGCAGCGCCTGCTCGGCGATCCGGCGCAGCGCGAGGCGATGGGTGCGGCGGCGCTGGGCCTGGTCGAATGCCAGCGCGGCGCGGTGGCGCGGACGCTGCGCATCATCGAGCGCGTGGTGGCCGGCAAGCAGCCGATCACGCGCAACCCGGACGCGAGGCGAAGGTCGTCGGGACGCGGTCGATGACGGTGCGGCGGGCGGCCGGCGTGCCGCCCGCACGGAGATCGGGTCGCCGCAGCGCGCGGGACATGCCCGCGCGCGCGTCCGGACCGCCCGCGATGACGCGGCCCGGCGGGCGCGGGACTCAGCCGCCCGGCGGCACCTGCGGAACCGGCTCGATCTCGACCGGCTCCACCGGCTCGACCTGCGACTCGCCGTCCGGCGTGATCGCACTGCCGTCCGCGGACGGCGGCAGGTCGAGCGCGGCTTCGGCATCGCGCACCAGGTTGCGGTTCACGTCCTGCACGTCGTTGATGGCGATCGTGCCGGCGGCCTGCTTCAGGCGCAGCGTGTTGACCAGGAAGTTGTGGCGCGAGGTCGAGTAGCCGCTCTGCGCGGAGAACAGGGTCTGCTGCGAGATCAGCACGTCGACGATGGTGCGGGTGCCCACCTCGAAACCGGCTTCGGTGGCTTCGAGCGCGCTTTGCGCGGAGACCAGTGCCTGGCGGCGCGCCTCGATCTCGCTGATGCCGGCGAGCAGCGACCGGAACGCGTTGCGCGTCTGGCGCGTGACGGCGCGGCGCTGCTGTTCGAGCACGTCCTCGTTCGCATCGCGGGTGTAGATGGCCTGGCGCACGCGCGACTGGGTGAGGCCGCCGGTGAAGATCGGCACCACGAGCTGGATGCCGATGGTCTTGTCGGTGCCTTCGTTGTTGCTCGGCTCGGTGAAGCCGCCGCTGCGCGACTCGCCCCAGTTGAAGCCCTTGCCGTAGCTGGCCGAGCCGGTGAGATAGGGCAGGTGGCCGGCGCGTGCGGTGGAGATGTCGTGGCCGGCGGCCTGCACGGCGTATTCCTGCGCCAGCAGCGTGGGGTTTTCCGCAAGCGCGGTCTCGACCCAGCGCGCGATGTCGTCCGGCACCGGCTTGGACGGCGCGAAATCGTCGCTCAGGCCCTGCAGGTTGGTCATGGCCTGGCCGGTGATTTCGGTCAGCGCCTCGCGCGCGTCGTCGAGGAACACTTCCGCGGCGATGGCGTTGGCGCGCGAGCTGTCGTAGCGCGCGCGCGCCTCGTGCACGTCGGTGATGGCGGTGAGGCCCACCTCGAAGCGCTGGTCGGCCTGGTCGAGCTGGCGCTTCACCGCGCGCTCCTCGGCGCGTGCGAACGCGAGCGAGTCGATCGCGGTGAGCGTGTTGAAGTAGGCCTCGGCCACGCGGACCATCAGCGCGTCGTTGGCGGCATCGTAGGTCGCGTCGGCGCCGGCCGAGCGCGAGCGGCTGGCGCGCAGGTTGGTGTAGTTGCGGTGGTCGTAGATGCTCTGGGTGAGGTCGATGCCGTAGCTGCGCGAGCTGTTTTCGGACGAACCGGCCTGGGTCGAGATGATCGGCGGATCGATCGAGATGACGCGCGAGCCCTCGCTGTCGCTGCGGGTGCGGTTGTAGCCGGCGGAGGCGCTGATCTGCGGCAGCAGGTTGGACCGCGCCTGCGGCACGCCTTCCTGCGTGACGAGCCGGTTGGCGTCGGCCGCGGCCAGCTGCGGATCGCTCTGGCGCGCCAGATCGTAGGCCTGCATCAGGTCGGCCGCCGGGGCGGCGCCGGCGGCGCAGCTCAGCAGCAGGGCGGCGCACAGGGGGCGGAGGCGGGGCAGCGCGGTCATCGGGAATCCTCGGAAAGGCGTTGGTCGTAGCGTCGGGATAGAAGGGATGCGGTCAGAGCACGAAACGTTCCACGGGTGCCGCACCGCGCAGATAGGGCAGATCGGTTTCGAACAGGCTTTCCGGCGCCATCGCCACGCCGCCGTTGTGGCGAAGCAGGACGGCTTCCAGCGCCGGTGCGTGACCGCGGACCGCGAACAGGCGCCCGCCGGGCTTGAGCCAGGCGAGGAACGCCGCCGGCACGGCCGTGACCGCGCCGGTGACGGCGACTGCGTCGAACTGCCGGCCGGGCGCGAATCCGAGGGCGTCGGCCACTTCCACGCGCACGTTGGCAAGACCCGTCGCGGCGAGGCGGTCGCGCGCGCGTTCGACGAAGTCGGCATGGATGTCGATGCTGTGCACGTCGCGCGCGAGCCGCGCCAGACACGCGGTCAGAAAGCCGCTGCCGGTGCCGATTTCCAGCACCTCGTCCTCGGGCGAGATGTCCAGCGCCTGCAGCAGCCGGCCTTCGACCACGGGCTTCATCATCGATTCGCCGTGCTCCAGCGGCAGCGCCATGTCCGTGAACGCGAGGCGGCGGTGGCGCGACGGCACGAAGTCCTCGCGCCGCAGCGTGGCCAGCGTGTCGAGCACGCGCGGATCGAGCACCTCCCACGGCCGCACCTGCTGCTCCACCATCGCGTGGCGCGCGAGTTCGAAATCGATGGGCATGGCGGAATCCTTGGGGCGGTGCGCGGCGGGAAGGGAGCGAAATTCTAGTGCCGCACCGCATCATGGGCAAAGAAAGCTTCGCCGTCGCGGCCCGCAGGCCGTAGTGCCGGAAGTCACCGGGACGTTCGACGCGGCGGCGTCAAGGCGGGACCGGCTGCCGGGCCGCGCTTCCGCTGGCCGCAGGCGCGGCTGCGACCTGCGTGCAGGGGACTGGCCATACGTAAGGAGCCGAGGAAAAAGGTCAGCGCCGGTCCGATCGGTGTCCAAAAGTGTGAAATACGTCACACTTTTCACTCGACCGCCTCCGCAGCTTTGAACTAGGCTTGGGGGGCCGGGGACATCGGGACGGCGCAAAGGTTCCGCTTGCGAACCTGCCCGGGACGCGGCGGCAAATGCACGATTTTTCGGAAACGGCGGGTGAGCAGGGGCGCTCCACTTCAAAGCATCTGGGAGACACGAATGCAGACGAAACAATCTCCGGCATCGCGTTGCCGGGCGTTGGCACTGGCGCTTGCCGCGCTGTGCGCCGCGCCGACGGGCGCCGCGCTGGCGCAACAGAAATTCGCCGACGGCAAGGGCGGCTGGGGCGTCACGACCAACCACCTCGGGATCCAGCAGGTCAACACGCCGGGCATCGACCGCGACTGGGTCGAACTGCAGGACATCAAGAAGATGGACGCGGGCCAGCCGGTCACGCGTTTCGCCATTGCGCACACCAACAAGATCGCGCCGGCGCAATACGGCACCTGGGACGAACCGAGCGCAGGCATCAAGCGCTGGCGCCTGGTGCTCGGCTCCAAGGACGCGCTCTCGATCAATCTCGGCTTCTCGCGCTTCCAGCTGCCAGAAGGCGCCGAACTGACCCTGCTCAACGCCGCCGGCAAGGCCGAGTTCCGCAGCTTCACCGCCGCCGACAACGACAAGCATGGCCAGCTCTGGACCCCGCTGGTGAAGGGCGACCAGGTCACCGTGGTTCTGACCGTGCCGGCCAAGGCGGTCGACGACGTCAAGCTCGAAATCGGTTCGATCAACCACGGCTACCGCGGTCTGGGCGAGATCCCGTGGTTCGCCAAGTCCGGCGCATGCAACGTCGACGTGGTCTGTCCCGAAGGCGACGACTGGCGCGAGGAGATCCGCTCGGTGGCGGCGTTGACGCTCAATGGCACCGACCAGTGCAGCGGTGCGCTCGTCAACAACGTCAACGGCGACCTGACGCCGTATTTCCTCACCGCCGCGCACTGCAGCTTCGGCTCGGTGGCGGGCGCCGCCGGCATGGTGGCGTACTGGAACTTCGAGAACTCGACCTGCCGCGTTCCCGGCAGCGGCGCGTCGGGCGGTGCCGGCGACGGCACGCGTACGCAGTTCAACACCGGTGCGATCTTCCGCGCCAACCGCGCCGCGTCCGACTTCACCCTGGTGGAGTTCGACGATCCGGTCGATCCGTCGTACAACCCGTACTGGGCCGGCATCGATGCGCGCGACCAGGCCACCTCGTCGGCCGTCGCGATCCATCATCCGGGCGTCGACGAGAAGCGCATCAGCTTCGAAAACGATCCGACCACGATCACGACCTACCTGCAGAACGCGGTGCCCGGCGACGGCACCCACCTGCGCGTGACCGACTGGGACCTGGGCACCACCGAAGGCGGCTCGTCGGGCTCGCCGCTGTTCAGCCCGGAAAAGCGCATCGTCGGCCAGCTGCACGGCGGCTTCGCCTCGTGCAGCAGCCAGACCTCGGACTGGTACGGCCGCGTCGCGGTCTCCTGGGCTGCCGGCGGCACCGCCGCCACCCAGCTGCGCGACTGGCTCGATCCGGACAACACCGGCACGCTCGTCATCGACGGCCGCAACGAGATCGAGGCGCCGTTCAACGTGGTGCTCGACCCGCCCGCGCTCGAGGTCTGCGCCGCCGACGGCAGCGCCGTGGTGGATGTCGATGTCACGCAGGAAGAACCCGGCTTCACGGACACGGTGACGCTGAGCGTGGCCAACCTGCCGGCAGGCGCCTCGGGCAGCTATGACGATTCCACCGTCGAGCCGCCCGGCAGTGCCGTGCTGACCATCAGCGGTCTTGCCGGCGTCGCCAGCGGCGCGTACACGGCCCAGGTGGAAGCCACCGACGGCGTCGACACGGTGAGCAAGAACCTGCCGCTGACCGTGGCCGCGGGCGTGCCCGCCGCAGCGACGCTGACCGCGCCCGCCGACGGTGCGACCGGCCTGTCGACGACGGCCACGCTGCAGTGGTCGGCGGTCGCGAGCGCCGTGTCCTACCAGGTGCAGGTCGACGACAACAGCGACTTCAGCAGTCCGGAATTCGACGAGACGGTCACCGACGCCA
Source organism: Chiayiivirga flava (assembly GCF_014202825.1). Lineage (GTDB taxonomy): Bacteria > Pseudomonadota > Gammaproteobacteria > Xanthomonadales > Xanthomonadaceae > Chiayiivirga > Chiayiivirga flava. Next base: position 652,476 of record NZ_JACHHP010000002.1, read on the forward strand.
CCTCGGTGCAGGTGCCCGGCCTGAGTGTCGAAACCGAGTACTTCTGGCGCGTGATCGCGTCCAACAGCTGCGGCGACGGCGTCGCTTCGGCAGTGTTCTCGTTCGAGACCGGCCTGCAGTACTGCCTGACCCCGAACCTCGCGATTCCGGACAACGTGCCGGCCGGCGTGACGAGCCAGATCGTCATCCCCGATTCGGGCACCATCACCGATCTGCAGTTCGGCATGAACGTGGCCCACACCTGGATGGGCGACGTCCGCATTTCGCTCACCAAGGACACCACCACCGTCGTGCTGTTCGATCGCCCGGGCGTGCCCGCCAGCACCAACGGCTGCAACGGCAACGACGCCGACATCGTCCTCGACGATGCCGCGACGCTTTCGGCGGAGAACAACTGCGCCAACGCCACCCCGGCGTACGTCGTCGGTGAGCACTACACGCCGAACAATCCGCTCGCCGGCTTCGACGGCATGGATCTGGCCGGCACCTGGACGGTCAACATCAGCGACAACGTCGGTATCGACACCGGCAGCCTCGTGAGCTGGTGCCTGCTGCCGACCACGACCCCGGCCGTCAACGAAGCGCCGGAGTCCGAGCCGCTCGCCGACGCGACCGTGGAAGTGGGCGAGGCGCTGAGCTACGACGCGGGCGCCGCGTTCAGCGATCCGAACGGCGACGACCTGGCGTTCTCGGCCACCGGCTTGCCGGGCTGGGCCATCATCGATCCGCTCACCGGCGAGATCACCGGCACGCCGGCGATCGGCGACATCGGCGATTCCGTGGTCACCGTGACCGCGACCGAGGACACGCCGGACGCCTTCAGCGCGGACGAGAGCTTCACGCTCTCGGTGGTGGCCGCGAACGAACCGCCGACGGCCGGTACGATCCCGCCGCAGGAGGCGGCCGTCGACGGCGCCTTCAGCTTCGACGTCAGCGGCTTCTTCGCCGACCCGAACGGCGACACGCTCTCCTATTCGGCGACGCTGCCGGCATGGGCGAGCATCGATCCGGTCACCGGCGTGATCAGCGGCACCCCGACCGCGGCGGACGTGGGCACGACCAGCGTCACGGTCACGGCCACCGAAGATCATCCGGACGGCGGCACGGCCGATGCCACGTTCGACCTGACGGTGGTCGAAGGCAACGTTGCGCCGGTGGCGGGCGTGATCGGCGATACCAGCATCGAGGTGGGCCAGACGCTCGCGCTCGACGCCGGTTCCGCGTTCAGCGATCCGAACGGCGACGACCTGGTGTTCTCGGCCACCGGCCTGCCGGCGTGGGCGAGCATCGATCCGGTCACCGGCGTGATCAGCGGCACCCCGGCGGCGGGCGACGAGGGCGATTCCGTCGTCACCGTCACCGCCACGGAAGACACGCCCGACGCACTGAGCGCCGATGCGACCTTCACGCTGACCGTCACCCCGCTGCCGGGCGACGTGATCTTCGTGGACGGCTTCGAGGGCGACTGAGGTCGACCGCGCCCGGGTCGTTCGCGACCCGGGGCCTGCACACGACGCCGCCGGAAGCGATTCCGGCGGCGTCTTGCGTTTCAGCGGGTGCGGATCGGGACGGGCCCGCCGTCCGGCGCCCAGCGACCCGGTGGCGTCCAGGCGTCGGGCGCCTGCAACGGCAGCCCGTTCTCGATCAGCAGCGAACGCAGCGCCGACAGCTCGGTGGCGCCCGGTGCGTTCCAGCGCGCGAGGTGGTCGGCCACCCGCTCGCCGTCCGTCGCGAGGGCGGATTCCAGTTCGCCGGAGGCCGCGGCCAGCCAGAGCAGGTCGCGTCGCGCGGCGACGGCCGCGCTGCGTTCGTCCGCGGTCCGCGCAAGCTCCAGCGCCAGGCCGGTGCCGAGCATGGCGCCGAGCATCGAATCGGAGGCGTCGACCAGGGTGCGGGCGATGGTCCGGCAGGTGTCGCCGCGCGCCGGCACGCGCGCGATCGCGTCCTGCCTGCACTGCTGCATCAGCGGCGAGATCGGCGGGAGCGCGTCGCCCAGCGCGATGCCGACGGCGGCGAACGCACTGGCCGCGGCGGGCGTGGCCGTCGCCGCCGGGTCGTGCGCCATTGCGGCGAGCCACGCCGCGTCGGGTTCGACGCGCGCAAACGCGGCGACCAGGCGAAGCACGCGTTCGACGGCATGCACGTCGAAGCGCGTGGCCGCGGCCGCACGCGCGAGCGCCGCGTCGACGGATTCGGCCTGCTGCGCAAGCGCCGGCAGATCGACCAGCCACACGAAAACATTGTCGGGCTCGATCGCGCGCAGGCGCGCCAGTGCCAAGTCGCGTTTGCAGACGGCCGACGTGGCGGCGGGACAATCGAGCACGGCACTCCACCACACCAGCGGATCGTCGCCGGCGTCCTGCAGCGCGTCGGCGACCAGCGCGTCGCGGAGCGCCGCGCCGTCGTCGGACGCCAGCGCCTGCCGCGCGCGTGCCGCCACGCCGGGATCGCCGAGCAGCGCGGCCGCCACCATCCGCTCGAAGGCGTCGGCCGAGCCGGCGAGCGTGCTCGCCACCTCGGCAAGATAGGCGGTGTGCAGCGCATCTTCGTCGCCTTGTCCCAGGTCCGCTGGGCGCTCCAGCGCGCGCACGCCGGTCGGCAGCGCCAGTGCCAGCGCAAGGGTCAGGGCGGTGCGACGCATCTGCGGCATGGGATGCTCCCGGCGAACGGACACGGCCCCGACGTCAAACGCCGTGCCGACGTGACCGCGTCAGTACCCCGCCGCCTGCCCGTCCTTGCGACTCTCCGAGGCACCGGCATACACGCCGGTGGCCGGATCGCGCGCGATGGCCTGGTAGCCGCCGTACGGGCCGTCGGCGAACTTCACCACGTGGCCGCGGCGCATCAGCGCGCGCACGCTGTCGTGCGGGAAGCCGCTCTCGATCTCCAGCACGCCGCCGTCGCTCATCGCGGTGTTCTGGCCGGTCGGTTCGGTGGAGCCGTCGTGGTGCATGCGCGGCGCGTCGCCGGCTTCCTGCAGGTTCATGCCGAAGTCGATGAGGTTGACGAGGATCTGCACGTGGCCCTGCGGCTGCATCGCGCCGCCCATCACGCCGAAGCTCAGCCAGGGCCTGCCGTCCTTCGTGACGAAGGCGGGGATGATGGTCTGGAACGGACGCTTGCCGGGCGCGTAGCTGTTCGGGTGGCCGTCCTTCAGCACGAACATTTCGCCGCGGTCCTGCAGGATGAAGCCCAGGCCCGGCGGCGCCATGCCGCTGCCCATGCCGCGGTAGTTGCTCTGGATCAGCGAGACCATCATGCCGTCGTCATCGGCGGTGGTGAGGTAGATGGTGTCGCCCTGTTCGAGTTCCTGCGGCGTGGCGGGCTGCACTTCCTTCAGCGCGGTGTCCATCGAGATCAGCGCGCGGCGCGATTCGGCGTAGGGTTTGGAGATCAGCTTTCCGATGTTCACGTCCTGGAACGCCGGATCGGCGTACCAGCGCGCGCGGTCGGCGAAGGCGAGCTTCTTCGCCTCGGTCATCAGGTGCATGTGTTCGACGCTGCCGAAGCCGTAGCCCTTGAGGTCGTAGCCTTCGAGGATGTTGAGCATCTGCAGCGCGGCGATGCCCTGGCCGTTCGGCGGCAGTTCCCACACGTCATAGCCGCGGTAGTTCGTCGACACCGGCTCGACCCACTCGCCGCGGTGCGCCGCGAGGTCCTCGTAGCGCAGGAAGCCGTCGTTGGCGCGGAAGTAGGCGTCGATCGTGCGTGCGATGGTGCCGGTGTAGAACGCGTCGCGGCCACCGTTCGCGATCGTCTCCAGCGTCTTGGCGAGGTTCGGGTTCTTCCACACCTCGCCCGTGCGCGGCGCCCGGCCGTCGATCGTGAACTGCTCGGTGAAGCCCGGCCATTTCGCCAGGCGCGGCACCGACAGATTCCAGTAATACGCGATGGTCTCGTGCACCGGATGGCCGTCGCGCGCGTAGCGGATGGCCGGTGCGAGGTTCTGCGCCATCGTGCGCTTGCCGAAGCGCCCGTGCAGCGCGAACCAGCCGTCCACCGCGCCCGGCACGCTCACCGGCAGCGGACCGTGCGGCGGGATGTCGGCGAGCCCCAGATCGCGGAAGTGCTGCATGGTCAGCGCCTTCGGCGAGCGGCCCGAGCCGTTGTAGCCGTGCAGCTTCCGCGTCGTCGGATCCCAGACGATGGCGAAGAGGTCGCCGCCGATGCCGTTGCCGGTGGGTTCCATCAGCCCTAGCGCGGCGTTTGCGGCAATCGCGGCATCCACGGCGCTGCCGCCGTCGCGCATCGTCTGCAGCGCGATCTGCGTCGCGAGCGGGTGCGAGGTGGCCGCCATCGCGTGCGGCGCGAACACCTCCGAACGCGTCGCGAACGGCGCGCCGGTGATGCGGTCGGCGCCAGACGCGCCGGTGGCGACCCCGATGAGGGCGAGCAGGAGCAGGCGTTGCATCGAACGATTCCCGTCGGCGATGGACGCCCGATGATAGCCGGCATTGCCCCGTGGCCTGCATCCGCGACCGGTCCCGGCGCGTAATGTTCGAAACGCCGGTCGCGGAGCCTCTCATGTCGTCTGTCACGCGTCTGCCTGCCGTCTACCGCTTGCTGTTGGCAAGCGCGGTGCTCGCCCCCGGCGCCGCTGCGGCGCAGGCGGCCGAACCGACGGCCGAGCGACTCGACAGCATTCTCGTGCTCGGTCGCCGCGCCGACCTCGTCGGCGAAGCGGTGTCGGCCTCGGAAGGACGCGTCGGGCCAGAGGAGATCGCCGGGCGCCCGCTCCTGCGCACCGGCGACCTAATGGAATTCGTGCCGGGCCTCGTCGCCACCCAGCACTCGGGCAGCGGCAAGGCCAACCAGTATTTCCTGCGCGGCTTCAATCTCGACCACGGCACCGATTTCGCCACGTCCGTCGATGCGATGCCGGTCAACATGCGCAGCCACGGCCACGGCCAGGGCTACACCGATCTCAATTTCCTGATCCCCGAACTGGTGCAGGAGCTGACCTACCGGAAGGGCACCTACTACGCCGATGTCGGCGATTTTTCCGCCGCGGGATCGGCGCAGTTCCAGCTCGCCGACCGGCTCGATGCCGGACGCCTGGACCTGGGCCTGGGCGAGCACGGCTACGGACGCGGCGTGTTGGCCGATTCGCTGCAGGCCGGCGGCGGCGACCTGCTGCTCGGCGCCGAGCTGCAGCGCTACGACGGTCCGTGGGACGATGTCGACGAAGACGTCGACAAGAAAAACCTCATGCTGCGCTACAGCCGCGATGCCGGCGACGGTCGCACACACGTCACCGTGCTCGGCTACGACAACACCTGGAACTCGCCCGACCAGATCCCGCAGCGCGCGGTCGACGCCGGCCTCATCACGGACCTGGGGTCGCTCGATACCACGCTCGGCGGCGAATCTTCGCGTCAAAGCGTGTCCGGCGGCTGGCACGGCGCGGCGCTCGGTGGCGAGTTGCGCGCCGATGCCTACCTGATCGACTACGACTTCGCGCTGTGGTCGAACTTCACCTATTTCCTCGACGATCCGGTGGGCGGAGATCAGTTCCAGCAGTTCGACGAACGCCGCATCACCGGCTTCGATCTGTCGCAGCAGTGGAGCGGCGAGCGTTCGCGCTGGCGCGTGGGCGTGCAGGGCCGGCGCGACGACATCGAACGCGTCGGCCTGTCGCGGTCGCGAAACCGCGTGCCGACCACGCCGATCCGCGACGATGCGGTCGACGAAACCGGCTTCGGTATCCATGCCGCGCACGAGTTCCGCTTCTCCCCCACGTGGCGCAGCTATCTCGGCTGGCGTTACGACCGCTACGACTTCGACGTGACCGCGCTGCAGCCGGAGAACTCCGGCAGCGCCGACGACGGCACCGCATCGGCCAAGGCCGCGCTGATCTGGCAGCCGGTCGACGCGGTCGAGACCTACCTCAGTTACGGCCAGGGCTTTCATTCCAACGACGCGCGCGGTACCACGCTGCGCGTGGATCCGGTCAGCGGAGAGCCGGCGTCGCCGGTCGATCCGCTGGTGGAGTCGGAAGGCTATGAGCTGGGCCTGCGCTGGTTCCTGAGCGAGCGGCTGCACGCCACCGCGGCGCTGTGGCACCTGGACCTGGATTCGGAATTGCTGTTTGTCGGCGACGCCGGCAACACCGAAGCCAGCCGGCCGAGCCGGCGCGACGGCATCGAGCTCGGCATGTACTGGTTCGGCCGCGACTGGCTCAGTGCGGAGGTGGAGTTGTCGTACACCGACACGCGCTTCCGTGACGCCGATCCGGCCGGTCGCGACGTGCCCGGCTCGATCCCGCTGGTGGCGAGCGCGGGCCTGCGTGCGGACTTCGCGGACGGTTGGTCCGCGAGCGCGCGGGTGCGGCACCTCGGCGCCTATCCGCTGATCGAGGACGACAGCGTCGAATCGGACGGTTCGACCCTCCTCAACATGCGCGTGATGCGCGAATGGCAGCGCTTCGCGCTGAGCCTGGACATCCTCAATCTGCTCGATGCCGACGACCACGACATCGACTACTACTACGCGTCGCGCCTTCCGGGCGAGGCCGACGGCGGCGTGGAGGACATCCATTTCCACGTCTTCGAGCCGCGTGCGTTGCGCGTCACGGGACGCTGGTCGTTCTGAGGCGTTACCCGATCAGCCAGTGCCACAGCGGCAGCGTGAGCATCGACAGCAGCGTGCCGTAGCCGACGAGCGCGGCCGCCAGCGTCGGAGCGAGGCGGTGCGAGATCGCGAGCGCGCCGGCGGTGATCATCGGCGGCATGGCGGTTTCCAGCACCACGGCGTCGGCCTGCAGGCCGCGCAGCCCGAGCAGCGCGACCAGGCCCAGCGCCAGCAGCGGCATCAGCAGCAGTTTCAGCGCGAGGCCTGCACCGAGCGGTGCGAGCTGCTCGCGTGGCAGGCGCAGTTGCAGCTGCAGGCCGACGGCCAGCGCCACGACCGGCAGCAGCGCGTCCGACAGGCGCAGCAGCACCGCGTCGATCGCGTGCGGCGGCTGCGCCGGCATCACGGTGAGCGCCACCACCAGGGCCACGAACGGCGGAAACGTCAGCACCTTGCGCGCGCTCTGCGCCGGCGTGGGCGGCGCCTCGCCGCCGTATCTCGCCAAGACCCACAAGCCCCACGTGGCGAGGATCAGGAACGAGCCGAACTGGTCGTAGATCACGGCCGTCGGCAACGCCGCGTCGCCGAGCAGCGCGAGCGTCAGTGGATACCCGAGGTACGAGGTATTGCCCAGACCGATGCAGAGCATCAGTGCGGCGCGCGTGCCGACATCGAGCTTCAGCGGCCGCGTCAGCAACCGCACGCACACGATCGTCGCGACCAGCACCGCCCAGGGGACCGCCGCCACCGCGAGCACCTCCGCACCGATCGACAGGCGCGATGCGTAGCGCAGGATGGCCGCGGGCAACAGCACGTAGAGCGCGAACTGGTTGAGCGTGTCGGCGGCGTTGGCCGGAAACAGGCGCCGGCACAGCATGCCCAGCGCGAGCATCAGCAGGATCAGGAAGAACGCGTCGAAGGCCATGCGGATCGGGAGTGTTGCGTGCACCGCAGCATAGCCGCTGCGGCAGCAGCGGGCCGTACGACGATGGTGTGAGCGCGGCGCGCTAGCGTGCGGCGCGGAACGCGCGCAGGCGATCGAGCGCGGCGCGCAGCTGCGCCAGCAGTGGCGTCAGCGCCGCCACGTCGTCGGCACCACCCGCGACTTCGGTCTCCGCCGCCAGCGCCGCCAGCTCGCGTGCGCCGACCAGCCGCGCCGCGCCCTTGATCCGGTGCGCCTCGCGTGTGACGCCGAGCAGATCGCCGATGGCGTGCGCGCGCGTCATCGCGTCCAGATCCTGCTGGGTGGCCTGCACGAAGTCGTCCAGCACGGTGCGTTCGGTCGTGCGGTCGCCGCCGCTGACATCCTGCAGCACGTCCGCGTCGATCGGCGCCGCGGACGGCGCCGGAGCGTGCGCGTCCATCGGCACCGGAAGCGCCGCGCCGCTTCCGCCTTGCAGGTGCGGCAGCCAGTGATGAAGCCGTTCGAGCAGGGTCGGGATCGAGACCGGCTTGACGAGGTAGTCGTCCATCCCGGCGCCGAGCGCACGTTCGGCGTCGCCCTTGAGCGCTGCGGCCGTCAGCGCGACGATCGGCGTGCGCGGCAGGCCGCGTTGCGCCTCGCTCGCGCGGATGGCCGCGGCGAGCTGGTAGCCATCGAGCTTGGGCATGTGCAGATCGGACAGCACCAGCGCGAACCGTCCGCTGCGCCAGCGCGCGAGGCCCTGTTCGCCGTCCTCGGCGGTTTCGCACGCGAAGCCCGCGAGTGCGAGCTGGCGCGCGATGACGAGGCGGTTGGTGGGGTGGTCGTCCACCAGCAGCACCAGGCTGCGGTCGTGCAGCGCTTGGTCGATGGTCGGCAGCGGCCGCGGTTCGAAGCTCGGAAGCGGATCGTCGTCGAGCGATTCGCCTCCCTCGATGTCGGCGACGTCACCGCGCGGAAACGTCGCGACGAACGTCATCGTGGTGCCGTCGCCGGGGGCGCTGTGCATCGCGATGTCGCCGCCCATCGCATCGGCCAGGCGACGGCAGATCGCCAGGCCCAGGCCGGTGCCGCCGAAGCGGCGCGTCGTGTCGCCCTCGGCCTGGGTGAAGGGCTGGAAGAGGCGCGCCTGCGCCTGCGCCGACACGCCGATGCCGGTGTCCTCCACGCGAAATTCCACGCGCTCGCCGTCGCCCTCGATGCCGAGCGAGCGCAACTGCACGGTGACGCGGCCGTGCTCGGTGAACTTCAGCGCGTTGGAGAGGAAGTTGGCGAGGATCTGCCGCAGACGCACCGGATCGGCGACATGCGCGCGTCCGAGGGCGGGATCGATGTCGAACTCGAGATTGAGTCCCTTGCTCGACGCGGCGCCGACGAAGTTGTAGACCGTGGCGGTCACCAGCTTGCGCAGGCTCAGCGTGACCGGGGCAAGTTCCAGGCGGCCGGCCTCGATCTTCGAGAAATCCAGGATGTCGCCGATGATCTGCAGCAGCGTCTGCGCCGACTGGTGGATGACGTTGAGCGCGCGGCGCTGGTCGGTATCGAGCGCGGTGTGTCCGAGCACCTCCACCATGCCGGTCACGCCGATGAGCGGGGTGCGGATTTCATGGCTCATCGCGGCCAGGAAGCCGCTCTTGGCGCGGTTGGCCTCGCGTTCGCGCTGTTCGCTGTCGCGCAGTTCGGCTTCCAGGCGCTTGATCTCGGTCAGATCGGTGGCCACCAGCAGCAGGCCGGGCGGCGCGTCGTCGTCGGTGCCGCTCGATTCGATCGCCGACAGCGCGATCAGCACCGGCACCACGCTGCCGTCGCGCCGCACGAACTTCCATTCGCGCGGCGTGCGGCCGAGGCCGGCGAGCGTGCGCGTCGAGGCATCGTGCACCGGGCCGATGCCGGCCAGCGCGAAGAAGGTGTCGCGCGGCGCGATCTCGCAGTCGAGCTTGCGCGCGAGTGCCGCCGCGGTGCGCCGCAGCTGGTCCGGGTCGCACAGTCGCTCCAGCGTTTCCTTGCCCACGAGGTCCTGTGCGCGGAACCCGAACAGTTGCTCGGCGAACGGATTGACGTGGGTGAAGCGGCCCTGCGCGTCGACCGAGAGGATCGCCGTCTGTGCGGCCGACAGCAGCGAACGCTGGAATCCTTCGCGCAGCTCCAGCGCGCGCCGCACGTCCTCGGTGTGCGCATGCGACTGCGCGAGTTCGTTCTCGTAGTCGCGCACGTCGCTGCGCATCGCGACGAACGCGTCCACCACCTCGCCCAGTTCGCCGCGCGGGCGGTAGCGCGGTGCGCCGTCGAAATCGCGGCGCCGCATGCGTTGCGCAAGGTCGGTGAGGCTCTCCACTCCGCGGTAGATGTTGCGCAGGATGTAGCGGCCGACGATGCTGACCACGAGCAGGGTGAGCACGCTCAGCGCGACGCGCAGCCAGCGCACCGCCGCCACGCGCCGGCCGTCGTCGCGGACCAGGCGTTCGGCCTCGATCATCTGCAGGTCGGAGAGGAACTTCAGGCGCGAGGTCACCGGATCGATGGCCGGGAACAGCTCGGTATCGGCCAGGCGGCCCAGCGCGGCCATGTCCTGCGCCGCGAGCACGGCCCCGAGCCGCCGCGCGGTGCGGTCGGCGTCGACCCGCGCCTGCGCGATCTGCACGAACACCGACTGCTGCTCCGGCGTGCGCGGCACGGTCTGCAGTTGCGTCCAGTGCTGTTCGATGCGCGCCAGTGCGTTGTCCACCGCGCCCGCGCCCTGCTCCCAGCCCATCAGGTGGTTGCGCACGCGGAACGCGGTGCCGGTGATCTCCAGGCCGTAGGCGTCGGAAATGGCCTTGATCCGGCGCAGCCCGGCAAGCGACTCGTTCTTGAGCGTGTCGAGCGCGGCGCGGGTGCGGTATTCGCTGACTTCGTCCAGCAGCAGCACGCCGGCGCCGGTGAGCAGCAGCAGGCCGAACAGGGCCAGCAGCTGCAGGCGGATGCCGACCCGCGGGGCGCGCACGCTGCGGCTCAGGCGTCGGGCCGGCGCCAGCGCGAGATCACCTGCGCAAGCTGGTCGCCGGGCACGGCGCGTCCGATGAGGTAGCCCTGTGCGCAGGTGCAGCCGAGTTCGGCCAGCATCTGCCATTCCTCGATGGTTTCCACGCCCTCGGCCACCACGCGCAGGCCGAGCTTGCGCGCAAGCTCCAGGCTCGCCTCGATCACCGCGCGCTTGCGCGGCTGCGCCGGCGCGCCGCTGACGAAGCTGCGATCGATCTTCAGCTCGGTGAACGGAATCTGCGACAGCTGCGAGAGCGAGCTGTAGCCGGTGCCGAAATCGTCGACCGACAGTCCGAAGCCCTTGAGCCGCAGGCGCGCCAGCACGTTCAGCGCCGCCGCCGCTTCGCCCATCACCGAGCCTTCGGTGATCTCCAGCACCACGTCGCGCGGGTCCACGCCGTGGCTGAGCACGATGCGCTGGAAGCGATCGGCGGCGGCGACGTCGGCAAGGTTGAGCATCGAGACGTTGACCGACACCTTCAGCCGCAGCCCGGCGCGCTCCCAGCGGTTGCGCCACGCGCAGGCCTTCTCCAGCACGAGGTCGGTGAAGCGGTCGATCATGCCCTCGCGTTCGATCGCCTCGACGAACTGCGCCGGCCGCACCACGCTGCCGTCGCGGCGGCGCCAGCGCGCGAGCGCCTCGACGCCGTCGACATGGCCGTTTGCGAAGGTCGCCTGCGGCTGGAAGAACGGCACGAATTCGTCGCGCTCGAGGCCTTCGGCGAGCGCCTGCGGCGTGATGCCGATCGCGGTCTCGACGTCTTCCTCGTCCTGCGCGGTGTCGTACGCGGCCAGCACGTCGGCGAGCTTGGCGGCGGTCATCGGCTTTTCCACGCAGCCGAGCACGCGCAGGCCGTAGGCGCGCGCCATCGTCTGCACCGTGCCGAGCAGCGCCGGATCGAGCGCGGACGCCACCACCACCGCGTGCGCGAGCTTGCGCTGCGCGACATGGCCGATGAATTCGATGCCGTCCATGCCGGGCATGTCGAGATCGACGATGACCACGTCCTGGCGCTGCGCGGTCGCGGCCAAGGCCTGCAGCGCGGACTCGCCGTCGGCGGCCTCGGCGCAGCGCACCACGCCCAGTTCGGCGAGCAGGCGCAGCGCCATGCGGCGCTGGAAGCCGTGATCCTCGACCACCATGACGGTGAGTTCTGCGAGCTGCATTCCGTCCCCTGCCGCCGCGTGGCGCCGCGCCGCGGAAGGCGCGCCGGTCGGGCGAGCCTAGCGCGTGCACAGGTGGCGGGGAAGGGGACGGCGGTGAACCGGCATGTCGCCGCCGCCGTGGCGGACGCGGGTCAGTCGGTCGCGTCGCCGTCGCGGCGCGGGCGGAAGGGCACCACCACGCCGCGCGGTGCCGGATCGGGTCGCTGCCACAGCACCGGCACGTCGCGCGGTGCCGGCGGTTCGTAGAGATCGCGTTCCTCGGCCGCGAGCGTGTCTTCGAGCGCGCGTATCGATTCGTCCTCCAGCTCCCAGCTGTATTTCTTGCGCGCCGGCAGCGGGTCGCGCGCACGCCACAGCAGCGCGGCGGCGACGCCGCTCATCGCACCGAACAGGTGCGCCTCCCACGAGATCTGCGGATCGCCGGGGAAGACGGTCAGCAGCATGCCGCCGTACAGCAGGAACGCGATCATCAGGGCCGCGATGCCGGCCCGATCGCGCCGCAGCAGGCCCAGCGTGAACAGCAGGAACATCAGCCCGTGGTTGAGTCCGCTCGCGCCCAGGTGCACCGAGTCGCGTCCGAACAGCCAGATGCCCAGGCCCGAGCCGAGCCAGATCAGCGCGATGGCGCGCGTCGCCGCGCGCGGATACAGCGCCAGCGTTAGCGTGCCGAGGACCAGCAGCGGCAGGGTGTTGTTGAGCAGGTGCCCGAACGAGCCGTGCAGCAGCGGCGCGGCGACGAGGCCGATCAACCCGGGCACGCTGCCGGGCCGCACGCCCAGCCCCGACAGCGATTGGCCGAGCCACACCTCCAGCATCTTGATCCACCACAGCAGCGCGACGAAGCAAAGGCTCAGCAGCAGGGCGCCGAAGAACCGGCTGCGGTCGTGGCGCGCCTGGGCGACGGGATCGGCGGGCGTTTCGGGGATGGGCAGGTCCATCGGCGTTATCTGAGGCTCGGCGCGGGCGGAGTCAAGGCCGCCGCGCGGCGCGGCCTCAGAGCGGATTGCCGGGCTTGGGCTCCTTGTTCCGCGGCTTGATGACGAGGCTGAGCACCATCGAGGTCGCGATGCACACGGCCACCATGCCGAGCGACGCGCCGATCGGCACCTTCCAGAAATCGACGATCAGCATCTTCGTGCCGATGAAGATCAGCACCGCGGCAAGGCCGTACGCGAGCAGGTGGAACTTGTCGGCGGCGCCGGCGAGCAGGAAGAACATCGCGCGCAGGCCGAGCACGGCGAACACGTTCGAGGTGAGCACGATGAACGGGTCCTCGGTGATCGCGAAGATGGCCGGGATCGAATCGACCGCGAAGATCACGTCGGTGATGCCGATCATCGCCACCACCACGAACAGCGGCGTGTAGCGGCGGATGCCGTCCTCGCGCACGATGAAGGCATCGCCGTGGTAGTTCGGCGTCAGCGGCAGGTGGTTGCGCATCCAGCGCAGCAGCGGATTGTTGTCCAGGTCCGGCTCCTGCCCGGCGCTCCACAGCATCTTGATGCCGGTCAGCAGCAGGAATGCGCCGAACACGTAGAGGATCCAGTGGAATTGTGCGATCAGGGCCGCGCCGATGAAGATCATGATCGCGCGCAGCACGATGGCGCCGAGCACGCCGTAGATCAGCACGCGCTGCTGCTGTTCGGCCGGCACGGCGAAGTACGAGAAGATCATCAGGAACACGAAGATGTTGTCGACCGCGAGCGATTTCTCCACGAGGTAGCCGGTGAAGAACTCCATCGCCACGCGTTCGGCCTCGGCCGCGCCGAGCGGTTCGATCAGGTACCACCACAGCAGCACGTTGAACACCAGCGCCAGCGCGATCCAGCCCGCGCTCCACCACAGCGCCTCCTTGGTGGAGACCTTGTGCGGGCCCTTGCTGCGCATGAGGAGCAGATCGACCGCGAGCGCGGCCAGCACGAGGACCGTGAAGCCGATCCACATCCACGGTGTTCCGATGGTTTCCATATCGCCTCCGAGTAATCCAAGACACGGTCCGCACGCGGCGGACGTTGCCCGGATTCCGGACGCACCTCCGCCGTCGTGGCGAAGGTCTTGCTCGCAGGCGGCGCGTCGATCGACGCGCGTCCTGCCTGCCGCACCGGGATCTTGCGATCCGTACTGACGATGCGGTAGCGCAGAGCTACTCCCCTTCTGGGTTCCCGAAAGGGCGGTAACGCAGCCCTCCGGTCCGTTACTTTTGGCATGGGAAACGGCCGGCGTCAAGTCGGGACCGGAACCGTCGCCGCCCGGCGACCTGCGGACCGACGGGCCGCAGGCAACACGGAACGCGGATCGTGCATCCAAGTCGACGCGCCATCGAGGTCGGACGGCGCGCCCGCCGCCCCGCGCATGGGGTGCCCATCACGGGATTGCCGAGAGAGTCCATGCACGACGCGAGCCGAGGCGAAATTCATGGCAGCATCCGGAACTTCCCCGCCGCGCGCCCGGTCTTGCGCCCGGTCGCACGCAACGAGCCCGCCGCATGATCGAACTGCACGCCATCGAACGCCGCTACGCCATGAGCGGGCAGACCGTCCGCGCGCTCGACGGCGTGGATCTCGCCATCGCGCGCGGCGCCTTCGTCGCGCTGACGGGCCCGTCGGGGTCGGGCAAGTCGACCCTGCTCAACGTGCTCGGCTGTCTCGACCGGCCCGACGCGGGACGCTACGCCCTCGATGGCGTGGACGTGCAGGCCCTCGACGACGAAGCATCGAGCGAGCTGCGCAACCGCCGCATCGGCTTCGTGTTCCAGAGTTTCCACCTGCTGCCCCGGCTGTCGGTGCTGGAGAACGTGCTGCTGCCGCTGCGCTTTGCGCGCGTGCCGGATCCGCAGGCCGGCGCACGTGCCATGCACCTGCTCGAACGCGTGGGGCTGCAGGACCGCGTCGACCACCGCCCGGGGCAGCTGTCCGGCGGCCAGATGCAGCGTGCCGCCATCGCCCGGGCGCTTGTGCTGCAGCCCGCGCTGCTGCTCGCCGATGAACCCACCGGCAACCTCGACTCGAAAAGCGCCGCCGACGTGCTCGCCCTCATCGGCGAGGTGCATGCGGGCGGCCAGACCGTGGTGCTGGTGACGCACGACGCGGACGTCGCCGGCGTCGCGCAGCGCCAGATCCGCCTGCGCGACGGGAAGATCGAGCATGATTCGGCCCACTGAGATGCTGCGCGCGGCGCTCGCGCTCGCGCTGCTGCCGGGCGCGCAGGCGCAGGCGCAGTCGATGTCGCTCAGCGGTGAGGTGCGCGCGCTCGGCGCCGAGGCCATCTACGTGCCGCCGTCCAATTCGTCGCCGGTGGTCCTGCGCTACTACGTGCCGCAGGGCGAGCGGGTGGAGCCGGGCGATGTGCTGGTGCGCATCGATCCGGGCCAGTCGCTGCGCCAGATCCGCGAACTCGACGCGCAGATCGAGCAGGCGCGCGCGACCGCCGCGAAGGAAGCCGCCGAGCTTGCGGTCAAGCAGGCCGACGCGCAGATCGCGCTGGTGCAGGCCGAGGCCGTGCGCGACAAGGCGCGCGTGGACGCGGCGATTCCCGCATCGGCGGTGTCGGCGCTGGATTTCGATCGCTACCGCGGCGAGCTCGAGCGCGCCGAGCGCGAACACGCGCTCAAGACCGAGGAGCTTGCCGCCGCACGCGCCGCCGTCGAACGCCGGCGCGCCGATGGTGCGCTGGAGATCCGCAAGCTGGAAACCGAACGCGATTTCCATCGGCTCCAGGTCGCCGCGTCCGAGCAGCGCGCCACGCGGGCCGGCATGGTGGTGCACGGCTTCGATCCGTGGCAGGGCACGCGCTACGACGAAGGCTCGTCGGCGCAGATGGGCAACCAGATCGGCGAGGTCATCGGCGACGGTGCGCTCGGCGTGCGCGCGTGGGCGCTCGAGCCGGAGCGTGCGTGGCTGGCGCCGGGGCAGGCGGTCACGCTGCTGTTCGATGCGTTGCCGGGCACGCGCGCGCAGGGCCGCATCGAACGCATCGGCGGTGCGCCCGAGCCGAAGGCCGAATGGGGCAGCGCGCGCTGGTTCACGCTCGACATCGCATTCATCGACGACGTCTCCGGCGCCGGCCTGCTGCCCGGGATGAGCGTGCGGGTGGCGGTGGACGCCGGCGTGCCCGGCGCCTCGACCGCGCGGAGCGCGCCGTGAGGTGCGCGCTGCTGGCCTGCGCCGTCGCGCTGCTGTTCGCCGGCGCGGCGCGGGCGCAAACGGCGGGCGACACGCTGCGGCTCGACGGCGAGGTGTTCGCGCGCCGCAGTGCGCAGATCGCGCCGCCGTCCATCGACGACCTGTGGCAACTCAACATCACGCAGCTGGCCGGCGACGGCGCGCCGGTCAAGGCCGGCGACATGGTGGTGGTGTTCGACGGCGGCGAAACGCAGCAGCGCCTCGTGGAGAAACAGAGCGCGCTCGCGGAAAAACGCAGCGAGCGCGAAAAACTGCTGCTGGAACTGGCCGAACGCGAGCGCACCGAACGCCTCGCCACGGCCGAGCAGCTGAGCAAGCGCGACAAGGCGCAGCGCAAGGCGAGCCAGCCCGAGGACGCCATCGCCCGCGTCGCCTACCGCAAGCTCGTGATCGAGCGGCGCGAGGCCGAACGGCTGGCGGAGCTCGCGCAGCGGCGCGAGCGGCTGGCGGCCGAACAGCGGCGCCAGGAACTGCGTCTGGTCGATGCACAGCTGCAGCAGATCCAGACCGAAGTGGAAACGCTGCAGTCGGCCATCGCCTCGCTCACCGTCACCGCGCCGCGCGACGGCGTGATGATGCATCGAAGCAGCTGGAACGGCGAGAAATTCGCCGTCGGCTCGCAGGTCTTCCGCGGTCAGTCGGTGGCCGAGATCCCCGACCTCGCCTCGCTCGCGGTGCGCGCCACGCTGCCCGAGCGCGACCTGCGCAAGCTCGCGCCCGGCGCGGCGGTGCGCGTGACGACCGAAGGCGGTGCCGGTGCCGCGCTCGACGGCCGCGTGGCGGAGATCGGGCGCATCGTGCGCAGCCGCTCGCGCGTGCAGCCGGTGCCGGTGATCGACGTCGTCATCGAGCTCGACGGCGACACCGGCAAGCTCAAGCCCGGCCAGTCCGTGCGCGTGCAGGTGCGCGCGCCGGCGAAGGAGGCCGCGTGACCGCGCGTGCGTTGTGCGGACCGGCACTGTGCGGTGCGCTGCTGCTTGCGGCCTGCGGCAACGACGCCACCGTCACGGTGCCGGTGGAGGTGGTGCGCGAGGCGCCGGTGGCGCTGCGCATCCACGCCGACGGGCGGCTCAAGTCGGTGCAGTCCACGCCGCTCAACGTGCCGGGGCGCAACTGGGCCAACCAGCAGCTCGTCTGGATGGTGGCGGACGGCAGCCCGGTGAAGAAGGGCGACGTGGTGGCGCGGTTTTCCCCCGCGCAGGGCGAGCTGGAGCTCGCCAAGGCACTGCTCGATCTGGAACGCAATCTGCTCGCGCGTGCGGCGAAGCAGGACGAACTCGACGCCGGCACCGGTCGCGTGGACGTGGACCTGGCCGCCGTGCGCTCGCAGCTCGGCATCGCGCAACGTTACGCCGGCGCGGACCTGCTGATGTTCGCCCGCAACGAAATCCTCGATGCGATCGAGGACGAAAAATTCCTCGACGACAAGCAGGACAAGCTGCAGTGGCAGCGCGGCCAGTCCACCACCCGCGGCGCCGCCGAGCTCGGCGTGCTCGATTCGCAGCGCGCCACCTTCGACCTCACCGCGAAGACCAAGCGCGAGGACATGGCCTCGCTCGAACTGCGCGCGCCGAACGACGGCGTGATCGTGCTCGAATCGGACTGGAGCGGCGAAAAGCCCAAGCTCGGCAGCACGCTGTGGGCGGGCGAGGCGTTCGCGACGCTGCCCGACACCGAGCGCCTGGAGCTGGAGATCGCGCTGCCGCAGATCGAGGCGCAGGGCGTGCGTGCCGGCGTGCCGGTGGACATCTTCCCCCTCGGCACACCGGCGCAGACGGTGCGCAGCGAACTGACCTGGGTGGCGACGGCGGCGCAGGTGCGCAATCGGCAAAGCCCGGTGAAGTACCAGTCGATGAAGGCCTCGGTGCCGGCGGACGCGGTGCGCACGTACGGCTGGGTGCCGGGACAGGCGTTCGAGGTGGTGATCCATCTGCACGACGCGGCGGCGGGCGTGAGCGTGCCGAACGTCGCGCTGCGCAGCCGTGCGGGCGAAACCTTCGTGTATGTGCGCCAGGGCGACGACTTCGTGCGGCGCGACGTGGAGCTCGGCGCGCGCGGTCCGTCGCGGTCGGAGGTGGTGGCTGGGCTTGCGGTCGGCGACGCGGTCGCGTTGACGCCGGAGCAGGTTGCGGAGGCGGAGTCGTGAGGGTGCGGGGTTCTGTGGGTTGTCGCGGGATGTCGTGGGGCGTCTGCGCTGTCCCCCTTCCGCCTGCCGGCACCTTCCCCCGCTGCGCGGGAGAAGGATTCCTTCGTTGCATGCCGCGGAATGTGGAGAGGCAGTCCGAACTCGTGAGGCCGCATCGAAGTGTCCCTTCTCCCGCACAGCGGGGGAAGGTGCCGGCAGGCGGAAGGGGGCGCTCTTGCTTCCCCATCGAATAGAGAGCGGCAACCGATGAAACCGGTCTCCCACCTTGTCCTCTGGCGCGAAGCCCTCGATGAACTCTCGCGCCGCAAGCTGCGCACGGGCCTCACCCTGCTCGGGCTCATCTTCGGCATCGGCGCCATCGTCGCGATGCAGGCGGTCGGTGAAGGCAGCCGGCGCGAGGCCCTGCGCCTGGTGCAGGGCCTGGGGCTTAACAACCTCATCGTCGAAGCCGGAACCTTCGATGCCGAGTCGCTGCGCGAACAACGCGCGCGCAGCCTCGGTCTCACCCGCGCCGACGCCCGCGCCGCGCTCGACGTGGTGCCCGGCGCGGACCGGTTCGCCGCGGAAAAACGCATCAAGACACACGCCGTGTTCAGCGAGTCGGGCAGCGGCGACGCGCAGGCAAGCGGCGTGACGCCGGACTACTTCGAGCTGTCGTCGCTCACTGTCGCGCAGGGCCGCGCGCTCACCGCCGAGGACGACACCGCGCTGCGTGCCGTGGCCGTGCTCGGCCACCAGGCCGCGCGCGACCTGTTCCCCGCGGGCGACGCCGTCGGCCGGCACGTGAAGGTCAACCACGTGTGGTTCGACGTGGTCGGCGTGCTGGCCGACCGCGACCTGTCGTCCGACACCTTCGAGGGCGTGCAGCTGGGCATCGAGTCCAACCGCGTGTTCGTGCCGCTGGCGAGTGCGCTGGCGCGGTTCCGCTATCAGCCGCTGGAGGACGAGATCGACCGCTTCTGGCTGCGGCTGGGCGCGCCGGACCTGGTGGCGCCGGGCGCGAAGGTGGCCGCGGCGGTGCTCGACCAGCGCCACGCCGGCGTCGACGACTACTCGCTCGTGGTCCCGGCGCAGCTCTTCAGCCAGCACCAGCAGACGCAGCGCATCTTCCGCATCGTGATGGCGGCGATCGCGGCGGTGAGCCTGCTGGTGGGCGGCATCGGCATCATGAACATCATGCTCGCCAACGTGCTGGAGCGGCGCCGGGAGATCGGGCTGCTGCGCGCGCTGGGCGCCCGCCGCCGCGACATCGTCGCGCAGTTCCTGCGCGAAACCAGCGTCATCTGCGCGCTGGGGGCGCTGCTCGGGCTCGCGTTCGGCGGCCTGCTCGCCTATCTCATCGCGACCCTGGCCGGCTGGCAGGTGGCGTGGGCGCCGCTGCCGATCCTCGCGGCGACGGCGCTGTGCGCGCTGGTCGGCCTCGCGTTCGGCGTGTATCCGGCGCGCCAGGCGGCGCAACTGGATCCCATCGCCGCGCTGCGCAGCGAGTGACGGCAGGCGCGCAGTACCGTCCAGTTCAATTATGATGCGCGGCCGGCGTGCTGCCGGCGCGCGGTCGCGCGCTCAGCGGACCTTCACCGTGGCCCACCCACCGTACGCAGTCCTTCTGCATCCAGTCCGGATCCGTCCTGCATGAGCGAGCCGTCCGCCAGTGCCGCCATCGTCTTCGACCACGTCACGCTCCGGCGCGGTGCGCGCGAGATCGTCCGCGATGCACACTTTTCGATCCCCACCGGC
The DNA here is from genome assembly GCF_014202825.1 of Chiayiivirga flava. GTDB lineage: Bacteria > Pseudomonadota > Gammaproteobacteria > Xanthomonadales > Xanthomonadaceae > Chiayiivirga > Chiayiivirga flava. The sequence continues at coordinate 672,220 of NZ_JACHHP010000002.1, forward strand.
TCCGTGACCGCGGTGCTGGGCCCGAGCGGCGCGGGCAAGTCCACCCTGCTCAATGCCGTGGTGGGCGAACTGCGCCCGGCGTCGGGACGCATCGAGGTGCTCGGCGAAACGCTGCCGCGGCCGAACGTGCGCTCGCTGTTCGCGCTGCGCAAGCGCATGGGCGTGCTGCTGCAGGGCAACGGGTTGCTGAGCGACCTGGACGTGTTCGAAAACGTCGCCCTGCCGCTGCGCACGCACACAGACCTACCCGACGAGGTCATCGCCGAGCTGGTGCTGATGAAGCTGCACGCGGTGGGGTTGCGCGAAGCCGCGCAGCTCGAGCCCACGCAGTTGTCCGGCGGCATGGCGCGCCGCGTGGCGCTGGCGCGGGCGATGGTGATGGACCCGCCGCTGATGCTCTACGACGAACCGCTGACCGGGCTCGATCCGATCGCCTGCGGCGTCATCGTCGATCTCATCCGGCGCCTCAACGACAACCTCGGCATGACCAGCCTCGTCATCACCCACCACGTGCACGAAACGCTCACCATCGCCGACCGCGTGCTGGTGATCGCCAACGCCGGCATCGTGTTCGACGGTGCCCCTGACGCGCTCACGCGCAGCACCGATCCGCTGCTGCGCCAGTTCCTCGACGGCGCGCCGGACGGTCCCATCGGTTTCGACTACCGCGGCAGCGCGAAGGCGGCCGCGCATGGGTAGGACGCTGGCTTCCATCGGTGCGTTCGGCCTCTTCCTGGTGCGCATCCTCGGGGCGATCCGGCCCTCGCGAGCGCAGGTGGCCGACACCGTGCGGCAGTTCTACACCGTGGGCGCACGCTCGATTCCCATCGTGGCGGTCGGCGGCGCGTTCGTGGGCCTGGTCATGACGCTGCAGGGCTATCGCACGCTGTCCACGTTCGGCGCCGGCAACGCGCTCGGCACGCTGCTCGGGCTCTCGCTCTACCGCGAACTCGGCCCGGTGCTGGCGGCGATCCTGTTCTGCGGCCGGGCGGGCTCGGCCATGGCGGCCGAACTGGGCCTCATGCGCGCCACCGACCAGATCAACGCGCTGTCGATGATGGCGATCGACCCCGTCGGCAAGGTGGTGGTGCCACGCTTCATCGCGGGCGTGGTCAGCGTCCCGCTGCTCACCGTCACGTTCTGCGCGTTCGCCATCCTCGGCGGCTGGTTCCAGGCGGTGCACGTGCTCGGCATCGACGGCGGCTATTTCTGGGGTTCGCTGCGCGACAGCGTGGATCTTGCCAACGACTTCGGCCAGATGGCGGTCAAGTCGGTGTTCTTCGGCCTCAGCTGCACGCTGATCGCAACGCACGTGGGCTACCACGCCGAACCGACCATCGAGGGCACGTCGATCGCCACCACGCGGTCGGTGGTGATGGGTTCATTGATGGTGCTGTTTCTCGATTTCATACTTAGCGCGACGCTGTACTGAGGATCACATGGCCAACAAGACCGAACTGAGCGTGGGCGCCTTCATCCTGATGGGTTTCGCCTGCGCGATGATCCTGGCGTTCGCATCGACCAACTCCGGCAGCCGGCTCGGCGGCGACACGTATCGCGTCACGGCGCGCTTCACCAACACCGGCGAGCTCAAGCTCGGCGCGCCGGTGAAGATCGCCGGGGTCAAGGTCGGCGAGATCGAGGGCGTGTCGCTCGATCCGCAGACCTTCGACGCCATCGTCGCGCTGCGCCTCACGCGCGGAATCGGCGACCTGTCGGCCGACACGTCCGCGTCCATCTACACCTCCGGCCTGCTCGGCGAGCGCTACATCGGGCTCTCGCCCGGCGGCGACCCGGAGCCGCTGAAGGACGGCGACGAGATCCTGCTGACGCAGTCGGCGGTGATCCTGGAGCAGCTGATCAGCAAGTACCTGTTCGGTGCCGGCGGCAACGGCACCGGCGCAAACGCAGCCGGTGCAGGGGGCGCCGGCGCAGCCAACGAGGGTGGTGCCACGACGCCGACCCCGCCCGCGGCCGCCACCCCGGCCGCATCCACGCCGCACGAACCCACCACGGAGTGACACCCCCATGATCCAGCGCATTCTTCTCGCGCTTGCCGCCTTCGGCACCAGCGCGCTGGCCCTCGCCGCCGATCCCGGCGAGATCGTCGAGACCCGCACCAAGGCCGTGCTGACCTCGATCGTCGAGCAGCGCGCCGACTACAAGGCCGATCCGGCCAAGCTCACCGCCTTCGTCAAGTCGCAGCTCGACGGCGTGATGGACCGGACCTACTCGGCCCAGCTCGTGCTCGGGCGGCACGCGAAGTCGGCCTCGCAGCAGCAGATCACCGCGTTCGCCGACGCGCTGACCGACAGCCTGTTGCGCCGCTACGCCACCGCGCTGATCGACATCGATCCGGGCGTCGACGTGAAGATCCTGTCGCAGACGCCGCTGCGCAACGGCGAGCTCATGCGCGTGGCGAGCCAGATCGTGCGCAAGGGCGGGGCGCCGGTGCCGGTGGACTACATGTTCCGCCCGGGCAAGGACGGCGGCGACTGGAAGGTGTTCGACGTGATCATCGAAGGCGTGTCGTACGTGCAGACCTACCGCACCCAGTTCGACGAACAGCTGCGCAGCCAGTCGCTCGACCAGGTGATCGCGAAGCTCGAGTCGGGCGAGATCCAGGCGGGCGAAGCGCAGTGACGCGCGCCGCCGCCGACGCGGCAGACGCCGGCACGGTGGAGTCGCTGCCGGCGCACGTCGACGCGGCGGTGGTGGCGACCCTCTACCGCACCTGGCGTCCGCGCATGGCGCGGATCCGGGTGCTGGATCTCTCGGCGGTGACCGACCTCGACAGCGCCGGGGTGGCGCTGTTGCGCGCCGTGCAGGCGCAGCAGCGTGCGCTGGGCGTGCCCGCGGCCACGCTGAAAGGCGTGCCGGAGCGCTACGGCGCCTTGTGCGCGGCGCACCGCATCCCCGCCGAATAGCCGTCGCTCGTTCTCACGCCCGGACGCAGCCGTTGATCCTCCTTCTCCCTCCGGGAGAAGGTGCCGAAGGCGGATGAGGGAAAGCCACATCGTCGTGCCTCGACCTTCCGGAGGAGCCGGGTGTGCTCTCCCGGGGGCAGTCCTTGTTCGGCGGACCTCGCGTCCCTTATCCGCCTGCCGGCACCTTCTCCCGTGGGGAGAAGGATCGAGGCTGGCAACGTTGGCAAGGATCGAGGTTGGCCATGCCGGCGCCGGTCATGCGAATCCGCAGCCCCCACCAACACCGTACAATGCCACCATGACCACCGTGATCCGCTGTTCCCTCGTCCTGCTGCTCGCGCTCGCCACCGGCTGCGCCGGGCAGCGCGCCAACACGCGCAGCGAGACGCCGTCGCCCGCCACCGTCGCGCAGGCGCAGGACTCGCCCGATGGGGCCGTTGCCGTCGCACAGACCGCCGATCACGACCTTTCGAGCTTCGACGCGCTCGATCCGTGGCAAGGCTTCAACCGCAAGGCCTATGCCTTCAACAGCACGCTCGATCGCATCATCCTGCGGCCGATCGCGAAGGGGTATGCCACCGTCACGCCGAAAGTGGTACGCAAGGGCGTGTCCAACTTCTTCGGCAACCTGCAGCAGCCCATCACCACGCTGAACCTGCTGCTGCAGGGCCAGCCCAAGGACGCCGGCAAATCCTTCGGCCGGTTCCTGATGAATCTCACGCTGGGCCTGGGCGGCATCCTCGACCCGGCGACGGACGCGGGCATTCCGTACTACGACAAGGATTTCGGCCAGACCTTCGCGGTCTGGGGCTGGGAAGAATCGCGTTATCTGGTGCTGCCGATCTTCGGGCCGGGCACGGTGCGCGACGGCCTGGGCAAGGGCGTCAACACCACCGTGAGCCCGATCAGCTGGTTCGCCGAGAAAAACGGCGCCGAGTACAGCGTGCTGTACGGCGTCGACGCCCGCGCCAGCGCGCTGCCGGCCGAGGCCTTCCTCAAGGGCGCGGAAGACGAGTACCTGCTGATCCGCGACGCCTATCTGCAGCGCCGCCGCTGCCAGGTGACCGATTGCAGCGAAGATGTGCCCGACTACCTCAATCCGGACTACGAATTCGAAGTGCCGGATTTCGACACGCTGCGGCGCTGACCCGCACCAAGGTGCATCCGCGCACGGCGGATGCTGCGAAGAGAACGGCATGAACCAGGACGACAACGGCCACCCGGTGAGCCGCGAAAAGGCCGAGGAAGCGGTACGCACGCTGCTGCGCTGGGCGGGCGAGGATCCCGACCGCGAAGGCCTGCTCGACACGCCCAAGCGCGTGACGCGCGCCTACGCCGACTGGTTTTCCGGCTATGCGGTGGACCCGGCGGAGTACCTGCGCCGCACCTTCGAGGAAGTGGCCGGCTACGACGAGATGATCGTGCTGCGCGACATCGAGTTCCAGTCGCACTGCGAGCACCACATGGCTCCGATCATCGGCCGCGCGCACGTGGGCTATCTGCCCACCGACCGCGTGGTGGGCATCAGCAAGCTCGCGCGCGTGGTCGAGACGTTCTCGCGCCGGTTCCAGGTGCAGGAAAAACTCACCGCCCAGATCGCGCACTGCATCGAGGACGTGCTCAAGCCGCGCGGGGTGGGTGTGGTGATCGAGGCCTCGCACCAGTGCATGACCACGCGCGGCGTGCGCAAGAGCGGCGTGACGATGTCCACCAGCCAGATGCTCGGCAGCTTCCGCGAGGACGAGCGCACGCGCGCGGAGTTCCTCAACATCGTCGGGCTGCGTCGCTGAGGCGGGTGTGTCCGCGCGCGCAGGCGATGCGGGCTTCGATGGGGGCCGAACCGGCTCGCGGCGGCACTGCCGGGCGGTAGCGCACCGTCGCCGCGATGCGTGCCCGGGACGCCCATGCGGCGTCGGGCGGGCGCCAAACGTGCAATCCGCCTGCTTGCGCCATGTGGAATTGCACATTGCGGCGCGACGGGGCAGCGCGCGGTAGACTCGCCCCACAGGCAGGGGGACACGTGGATATCCAGCAGTCGGGCGCGCCGGTCAGGCGGGCGGCGCTCGTTTTCATCTTCGTCACGGTCGCGATCGACATCCTCGCGTTCGGCCTGATCATCCCGGTGCTTCCGCATCTGATCGAGGGCTTCCTCGGCGGCGACGTGGCGCGCGCCGCGATGTGGGTCGGCATCTTCGGCACCGTGTATGCGGCCATGCAGTTCGCCGCCGCGCCGGTGCAGGGCGCGCTGTCCGACCGGTACGGGCGTCGCCCGGTCATCCTGCTGTCGTCGCTGGGGCTGGGTCTGGATTTCTTCCTCATGGCCGTGGCGCAGACGCTGCCGCTGCTGCTCGTGGCGCGGCTGATCTCCGGCGTGACCGCGGCGAGTTTCACCATCGCCAACGCCTACATCGCGGACGTGACGCCGGCCGATCGTCGCGCCGCGGGCTACGGCGTGGTCGGCGCGGCGTTCGGGCTCGGATTCGTGCTCGGGCCGGCGCTCGGCGGCGTGCTCGGCGACATCGACGTGCGCCTGCCGTTCTACGCCGCGGGCGGACTTGCGGTGCTCAATTTCCTCTATGGGTGGTTCGTCCTGCCCGAATCGCTCCCGCCGCAGCGACGCAGCACGCGGCTGGAGTGGCGCCACGCCAGCCCGCTCGGCGCGATCACGCTGTTCCGGCGCCATCCGCAGATCGTCGGCCTGGCCGCGGTCGCCGGTCTCTCGGCGGTGGCGCACTACGTGCTGCCGAGCACCTTCGTGCTGTACGCCTGGCACCGCTACGGCTGGGACATCGGGACGGTGGGTTGGGTGCTTGCCGGCGTGGGCGTGTGCAGCGCGCTGGTGCAGGGCGTGCTCGTCGGCCCCGCGGTGCGCGCCATCGGCGAGCGGCGCACGCTGCTGCTGGGGCTGTGCGCAGGCGCGGCGGGGTTCGCGATCTACGGCCTCGCCCCCGACGGTCGCTGGTTCCTGCTCGGGATCCCGGTGATGGCGCTGTGGGGCTTCGCGAGTCCGGCGCTGCAGGCGATGCTCACGCGCGAGGTCGGCAGCAGCGAGCAGGGCCGGCTGCAGGGCTCGCTCGGCAGTCTTGCGAGTGTTGCGGGCATCGTCGGGCCGCTGCTGTTCGCGACCACGTTCGCCACCTTCATCGCGCCCGGCTCGGCGGTGGATCTGCCGGGTGCGGCGTTCCTGCTGGCGTCGGGTTTGCTGCTGCTCGCGGCCGCGGTGGCGTCGGTGGTCACGCTGTCGCGGGCGTCGCGCGTCACGGCGTGAGCGCCGGGTCCCAGGGTTCGGTCGCGGGAGCGGTGACCGGCGTCGATGCCGCGCCGGGCACGCACGGCAGGAGGATCGCGATCGCGCGCGCCGGCGGCGCACCGTGCATCGTGGTGCCGATCTCGCCGCCCAGCGCATCGATCGATTGCGCGATCCAGGCAAACCCCAGACGCGGGACGTGGGCGCCGTCGCGCGGCGCGTCCATCTTCTGCTGCCAGCCGGCCGCGGCGCCGGCCGGATCGTCGACGAGGATGCGCGCGGTGTCGCCGACGCGGCGCAGCCGCACCACGCAACGCGTGTGCGCCGGGCTTGCGCGCAGCACCAGTTCCAGCAGCTCGTGCAGCACCGCTCGCAGGCGCTGCGGATGCACCGCGGCCTCGACCTCGTCCGGCGCGTCGAGCGCGAGGTCCTGCTGGTGGCGCAGGGCGTGCACGCTGGCTTCGTCGAGCAGGTCGCGCAGCAGCGGGCGCAGCGGCGTGTTCGGGTGCGGGTCCAGCGGAGCAGCGAAATCCGGCTCGCGCGCGCTTTCGAGCATCTGGTCGGTGACCCAGATCAGGTCGGCCGCGGCGCGCGCGATCGACGCGATGCGCCGGTGCTGCCGGTCGGCGTCGCCCGGATCGGCGAGCAGGCGCTCGGCATCGGCGCGGATGTCGTTCAGCGGCGCGCGCAGATCTTCGCTCGCCAGTTGCAGCAGGTGGCGGTGGCTTGCGGCGTAGGCGTCGGAGCGGCGGTGCTGGGCGTTGGCTTCGTCGAGGGCGGCGGCCAGTTCGCGGTTGCGCTGCTGCAGGGTCTGGTCGAAGCGGTGGCGCTCGCGCAGGCGGCGCAGCGCGAACAGCGCCGCCGCCACGCACGCAAGCCCCGCCAGTCCGAGGGCCAGCAGCAGCCAGCGCTGGGTGCGCACGCGGTCGTTGCTGGCGGCGTCGCGCTCGCGCAGCACGGCCAGTTCGCCGCTCTGTTTGGCGTACTCGAAGCGCGCCGACGCCGCGGCCCGGCGTTCGCCCTGGGCGCGTGCGTCGATCGCTTCGCGCTGGCGCCGGGCATCGCGCAGCAGCGCCAGCGCGCCGGCGGCGTCGCCCTGTTCCTCGCGGATCTCCGACAGCAGCTCGGTCAACTGCACGGCGCGCACCAGATCCTCGCCGTCGCGCGCGCGGGCGATCGCCGGTTGCACGTTCTGCGCCGCCTCGCGCAGCGAGAGCGCACGCGCGGAGCTGCCCGGCGCCGCCGCGCGCGCGCGTTGCAGCAGCACCGTCGCGCGGGCACGCAACACACCGAGCTGGCGGCTGGTGTCGTCCAGCGCCAGCGCTTGCGCCTGGGCCCGCTCGACCTGGGCCAGCGCTTCATCGAAGCGTCCGAGCCCGGCCAGCGCCATCGCGAGGTTGGTCTGCGCGGTGGTGCGCGCACCCAGATCGCCGGGCGCGCTGCTTGCGGCGATGGCTTCCTGCAGCAGCGTCACGGCCTCCTCGTGGCGTCCGTCGCCGAGCGCGGCGTCCGCCAGATTGTTCAGCGCCGAACCGACGCCGCGAGTGATGCCGTGCTCGCGCTTGAGCGCCAGCGCGCGTTCGTAATGCGCGCGCGCGGCGGCGGTGTCGCCCTGCCCGGCGTAGGCATTGCCGAGATTGGCGAGCACGGCCGAGGCGTCCTGCCAGTTGCGCGCGTCCAGATACAGGGCGAGCGCTTCCTGCTGCGGTGCGACGGCATCGACGCTCAGACCGCTGCGATCGAGCGTAGCGCCGAGATAGGTCAGCAGTTTCGCGCGCAGCTCGGGCGACGTCTGCGGCAGCGCGAGTGCACGTTCGAACGCGACGATGGCGGCCGTCGGTTTTCCCTGCAGCAGGTCGATCCGTCCGAGCAGCAGATACGCCTGCGCCTGGCGCGCGCTGTCCGAGGCGCCGATGGCTTCGTCGAGCGCCCGCTGCGCGAGACTGCGGGCGAGGTCCGCATCGTGCCCGATGGCGGCATCGGCCTGTTCCAGCAGCGTGCCCGCGGCCGATTGCGCGCCCGCCACGCAGCACCACAGTAGCGCCAGCAGCGCGAAAGCGCCGAAGCCGCCGGGTCGCCGACCAGTGGATCGCGGGGTGTTCACACATGCCCCCCTGCCTGCGTGAGAGTCCAGCCTAGCACCAAGCGCGTCATCCGCGCGGCAGTCGGCCGTTCCGCACGGCATGGACAGGGCATGCAGGCAGGACTAGAATATCGGTAATTTCAAGAATTACTGAAATAAAGAAAATGAACATGCCGCCGCTGACGCAATCCTTCGTGCTGCACTTCGGCGAGATGGGCAGCCGCTGGGGCGTGAATCGAACGGTCGGACAGATCTACGCGCTGCTGTTCGTCGCCGAGCGGCCGCTGCATGCCGACGACATCGTCGAGCGGCTCGGCATGTCGCGCTCCAACGTGAGCATGGGGCTCAAGGAGCTGCAGGGCTGGCGCCTGGTGCGGCTGTCGCACCTGCCGGGCGACCGGCGCGACTATTTCTCCGCGCCGGAGGATGTCTGGACCATCTTCCAGACGCTTGCCGAGGAGCGCCAGAAGCGCGAGGTCGAACCGACGCTGTCGATGTTGCGCACGGCCCTGCTCGATGCGCCCGATTCCGCGGAAGAGCGCCACGTGCAGGCGCGCATGCAGCAGATGTACGAGGTGATGGAGCTTGCCACCGGCTGGTTCGACGAACTGCGCAAGCTCTCGCCGCAGACGCTGCGCCGGCTGATGTCGCTCGGCGCCACGGTGCAGAAGCTCATCGACGTGAAGGACAGGATCGCCGTCCTTCCCGGCGGCAAGTCCGCCTGATCCGCGCCTGGAGACCCTGCCATGGATCCGCTGCTTCTCGCCCGCATCCAGTTCGCGGCCAACATCAGCTTCCACATCCTGTTCCCGACGATCACCATCGCGCTGGGCTGGATCCTGCTGTTCTTCAAGCTGCGCGGACGCGCCACCGGCGACGCGAAATGGGCCGCGGCGTACGCCACCTGGGTGAAGGTGTTCGCGCTGAGTTTCGCGCTGGGCGTGGTGAGCGGGGTCACGATGAGTTTCCAGTTCGGCACCAACTGGCCGGGCTACATGGAAACCGTCGGCAACATCGCCGGTCCGTTGCTCGGCTACGAGGTGCTGACCGCGTTTTTCCTCGAAGCGACCTTCCTTGGCATCATGCTGTTCGGGCGGCGGCGGGTGTCCGATCGCATGCACACGATCGCGACGTTTCTCGTCGCGTTCGGGACCACGCTGTCGGCGTTCTGGATCCTAGCGCTGAACTCCTGGATGCAGACGCCGTCCGGCTTCGAGATGATCGACGGGCAGGCGCACGTCACCAGCTGGTTCGAGGTGATCTTCAATCCCTCGTTCCCGTACCGGCTCGTACACATGCTGCTGGCATCGGGCCTGACCTGCGCCTTCCTCGTCGCCGGCCTCTCGGCCTACCGCCGGCTGCGCGGCGACGACGGCGCCGAGGTGCGCGCCACGCTGCGCACCGGCGTGTACCTCGCCGCGGCGCTGATTCCGCTGCAGATCCTCGTCGGCGACCTGCACGGGCTCAACACGCTCGAACACCAGCCGCAGAAGATCGCCGCGATGGAAGCGATCTGGGAGAACGAGCGCGGCGCCGACCTGCGCCTGATCGCGTTCCCGGACGAGGCCACGCGCAGCAACGGCTTCGAGCTGAGCGTGCCGTACGGCGCCAGCCTCATCCTGACCCACTCGATGGACGGCGAGATCCGCGGGCTCGATTCGTTCGACAGCCACCCGCCGGTGGCGCCGCTGTTCTGGGGCTTCCGCGTGATGGTGGGCATCGGCGTGCTGATGCTGCTGGCGTCGTGGTGGAGCGCGTGGCGCCTGCGGCGCACGGACGAACTGCCGCGCTGGCTGCTGCGCACGCTCGCGGGCATGACGTTCGCCGGCTGGGTCGCGACGCTCGCGGGCTGGTACGTCACCGAGATCGGACGCCAGCCGTGGCTGGTGACCGGCGTGCTGACCACCGCGGGCGCAGCGGGCCCGGTCGGGGCGCCGATGATCGCGACCAGTCTTGCCATGTACCTGGCGCTGTACGCGGTGCTCATCGTGTCCTACATCTGGGTGATGACCTACATGGCGCGCCGCGCGATGGTCGGCGACAAGCGCAAGGGCCCGGCACCGGCGGCGGTTCAGGCCTTCACCGACGACACGCAACCGGGCTGAGGGACACGACCATGGACGACGCACTGCCGCTGATCTTCCTGTTCCTGATGGGTCTTGCCGTGCTGATCTACGTGGTGCTCGACGGCTACGACCTGGGCGTGGGCATCCTGCTCTCCGGCGCCGACGACGCGCAGAAGGACCGCATGGTGGCGTCGATCGGACCGTTCTGGGATGCCAACGAAACCTGGCTCGTGCTTGGCGTGGGCATCCTGCTGATCGCGTTCCCGAAGGCGCACGGCGTGATCCTGACGTCGCTCTATCTGCCGGTGGCGCTGATGCTCGTCGGCCTGATCCTGCGCGGCGTCGCGTTCGACTTCCGGGTCAAGGCGCACGCCAAGTACAAGGCCGCGTGGAACCGCGCCTTCCTCGGCGGCTCGCTGCTCGCCACCTGGGCGCAGGGCTACATGATCGGCGACTACATCCTGGGCTTCGAGCCGGGCTGGATCGCGTTCGGGTTCGCCGCGTTCATCGGCTGCTGCCTGATCGCGGGGTATGCGCTGCTCGGTGCGGCGTGGCTGATCCTCAAGACCGAGGAAGGCCTGCATGCCAAGGCCGTGCGCTGGGCGCACCGCGCGCTGTGGATGACCGGTGCCGGCGTCGCCGCGGTGTCGATCGCCACGCCGCTGGTGAGCCAGCGCATCTTCGACAAGTGGTTCTCGCTGCCGGAACTGTTCTGGACCGCGCCGGTGCCGATCGCTGCCGCGGCGCTGTGGCTGTGGACCGAACGCACGCTCGCGCGCATGCAGCGCGGCGACGCGGCGGCGCACTGGAAACCCTTCGCCGGCGCGGCAGGACTGTTCGTGCTGTCGTTCCTCGGACTGGCCTACAGCATGTTTCCGTATCTCGTCGTCGACCGACTCGACATCTGGCAGGCGGCCAGTTCGCCCGAAGCGTTGGCCGTGATCCTGATCGGCGTCGGCATCACGCTGCCGGCGATCCTGGTCTACACGGTCTACTCGTACAAGGTGTTCTGGGGTCGCGCGGAAGACCTGCACTACGACTGAGCGTGCAGCTCAGCCCAGGCCCGGCAGCAGCGGTCCGTCGAGCCACAGCCAGCGCGCGAGCCACGTGCTGACAAAGCCGATCATCAGGGTCAACGGCACGCCCACCTTGATGAAATCGCCGAAGGTGTAGCGTCCCGGATTGAGGATCAGCAGGTTGCCGTGGTGGCCGATGGGGGTGAGGAAACTCGCCACCGCGCCAAGCGCGGTGCACACCACGAACGGCGTCGGCGGCAGGTCCATGCCGGTGGCGAGCGAAATCGCCACCGGGCCGAGCAGCACCGTCGTGGCCGCGTCGGACAGGATCTGCGTCAGCAGCGCGCCGGACCAGAACACCACCAGCAGCACCGCGAGCGGGCTGAAATCCGCGGTGTAGCGCAGCAGCACATCGGCGAACAGTTGCGCGGTGCCGGTCTTTTCCATCGCGATGCCGAGTGGAATGACGCCGGCGATCATCACGAAGATGCGCACGTCGATGCCGCGATAGGCATCCTCCACGCCGATGCAGCGGCTCAGCACCATCGCCACCGCGCCGCACAGGAACGCGATCTGCGCCGGCAGCACCTCGGTGGCGGCCGCCACCACCGCCGCCGCCATGATGATCAGCGCCAGCGGCGCGCGGCTGCGCTGCTTCTGCCGCGCCGCGAACGGCACCAGCATGAGGAAGCCGCGGTGCGCGGCGAGCTCGCTGAAGGTCTGCTGCCGCCCCCACAGCACCAGCAGGTCGCCCTCCTGCAGCGTCACCTGCGACAGCTCGCTGTTGATCCAGCCTTCCTTGCGCCACAGCCCGACCACGATCACGCCGAGCGTGCGGAAGAAATCGATGGTGCCGATGTTCTGCCCGACGAACTCCGAATGCGGCGCGACCACGGCCTGCACCAGCTGTTCCTCGCCGAGCAGTTCGGTGTCGCGGTCCTTGGCCTGCGCTTCGCCGTACTTGGCCACGGCGTGCAGATCCAGGCCCGGTTCGTCCTTGATCGAGGCGATCTCGTCGGGCGAGGCCCGCACCAGCAGCACGTCGCCCGCCGACAGCAGGCTGTCCGGACCGCGGAAGCGCTTGCGCGTGCCGTGGCGCAACCAGTCGACCACCTGCAGACGCTTGTCGAAATGTTTGAGGAACTCGCCGTAATTGCGCCCGGCCCACTCCGAATCCTTCGCCAGCACGAGCTCGGTGTAGTAACGCTCCAGCCGCATGTAGTCGCCGTTGTCGGCCGCGCCCATCCGCTTGGGAAGCAGCCAGCGCCCGAGCAGCATGTAAGCGGCGCCGAGCAGCACGAGCGCCGCACCGATCGGCGTGATCGCGAACACGTCCAGGCGCGGTTCGCCCGCCCGCACCAGCAGATCGGCCGCGAGCAGGAAGGCCGGGGCGCTGAACAGCGTCAGCGTGGTGCCGAGCGAGGCGGCGAGCGACATCGGCATCAGCAGGCGCGAAGCCGCGAGCTGGTGGTCGCGCGCCAGCCGCATCAGGATCGGCAGCATCATCGCGGTGACCATCAGATGGTGCGAAAACGCCGCGAGTGCGGCGACCGCCGGCATCACCACCGCGATGGTGCGCCACTCGCTGCCGCCGGCCGCGCGCCCGATCAGGGCACCGATGCGATCGGTCAGGCCGGTGGCGGCGAGCGCCGCCGACAGCACGAACACCGCGGCGACGATGATCGCGGGCTCGCTGGAGAAGCCGGTGAGCGCTTCCTTGCCGTCGAGGATGCCGGTGAGCGTGAGCGCCATGAGCACCAGCATCGCGGCGAGGTCGATACGGACCTTTTCGCTGATGAACAGCGCCAGCGCGCCGACGAGGATGACGAGAAAGGTGATCTGCTGGAAATCCATGCGGGTCGCTCGGTGTGGACGGGCATCATCGCATCGCGGCGGGCGCGCCGTATCGGGCGGAACGCGTCCGGCGGCACCGCCGGAGCCGTGCAAATCGACCGTGGCGGACGACGCCGGCGCACGGCACCGGCGCATGCGCGCCCGGACTGCCGCGGTCGCCGCCGCGAACCGCCTATTTTGCCGGGAACAGCGCCTCGGCGCGCTGGAACAGCACCCAGCTCGTCGCGATGTACTTGTCGCGGCCGCGCGGCATGTTGCCGCGGTGCGTGTGGGTGAACGCGGTCGGCGCGATCAGCAGGCTGCCGGTCTTCGGCACGATCTTGCGATTCTGGTGGATGAACTCCGTCTCGCCCTCGCCGAAACCGTCGTTGAGGTAGATCGTCCACAGCAGATGCCGATGCAGGGTCTCGCAGCTCGCGTCCTTCGGAAACAGCTCGCAGTGCCAGTACGGGTAGCCGCCCTCGTCGGCGGTGTAACGCTGCACGTTGATGCGCCCGGGGCGGAACACGTGCATGGTCAACTGCGCCAGTTGCTTGTCCGGCATCGCTTCGAAATCCTCGAACGCGATCCGTTTCGGCGCCGTGCCCGGTCCGCCGCTCTGCACCATCAGCGGCGCGATCAGCGCGTAGGCGTACTTGCGCAGATAACGCTGCAGGCCACCGAACGCGGCCACATTCAACTGCTGCTCCAGATCGGCCCAATCGGCGCGCCCGGCGAGGCTGATGTCGCGGCTGTGCTTGAGCTCCGGGAACAACCCGCTGCCGACCAGCCCCGGCGTGTGCTGCCCGCTGCGCTCGAAGCGCTGCACGATCGCGGCGCAGGCCGCGGGCGAGAGGGCATTGTCGTAGACCTCGATGAAGTCGGTGTTCGTCATGATTGCTCGGACAAGGGTCGTTCATGATCCCAGACGCTGAACGCGGGGGTCGTGTTCGCTGCAATCTGGCTGCAAATTCCGGTCACGTTCTGCGGCCCGCCTCCGACAGGGTCGCCACCCCAAAAAAAGAGCACCCGCAGCGTGAGGTTGTTGGTGCATCCACCCGTGGCCTAGTTCACGGATTCAAATCCGTCCTGCAGCAACAGGCGCGAGGGAACGATCGGCGATGGACGATAGAACCAGACTTCAGCGTATGGCCAGACCAGCATCATGCCATCGCTCCAGACAGCATTGCCGTCAGCGGCGGGCGGGGGGTCTTGCAGCGCGGTCGGCCGCCACTGGTCAACCGCGGGCGCGTAGTGCCCTCCCGTCGCGGTGGGAGAATTGACTTCTACCCGCCCGCCCCAAACGATCATTTCCTCGCCGGTCCAGACCGCCGAGTGGCCATGGCGTGCAGGTGGTACCTCGACCAGAGAGGTGGGCGTCCATGAATCGCTCTCCGGGGAATAGCGCGCTCCCGTGTCACGCCCGTGGATGACGATCCACGCAATGCCTCCCCCCCACACTACCATCTCGCTGCCTGTCCAGATCGCGCTGTGTGCTTCTCTCCCTGTTGGGGCATTTGCTTCGGAAATTGCTGTCCATGTGTCCAACACCGGGTCGTATCTGGCTCCATGTCCCGGCACGTTGCCGTTGTCACCCCCCCACACCAGCATTTCCGTCCCGGTCCACACGCCGGCGGGAGGTCTGCCGAACACCGGAGCGGCGACCGACGACATCGGGGTCCACTGATTCGTCAGCGGGTCGAAGCGATCGCCGTGATCGTCCGGATCGCCCCAGTACCGCGTGCCACCCCAGACAAGCAGCTCGCGACCGCTCCAGAACGCCAGGAGGTCATCGCGCGTATCGCGCCCATCGGGCGGAAGTGCGATCCAGGAATCGCTCGCAGGGTCGTAACGTCCTCCCTCGGAGGTTTCGTCCGATGCGTTCGCTTGTCCTCCCACCACGATCATCTCCAGACCGGTCCACACCGCCGCATG
This sequence comes from Chiayiivirga flava, assembly GCF_014202825.1. Taxonomy (GTDB): domain Bacteria; phylum Pseudomonadota; class Gammaproteobacteria; order Xanthomonadales; family Xanthomonadaceae; genus Chiayiivirga; species Chiayiivirga flava. The sequence continues at coordinate 687,327 of NZ_JACHHP010000002.1, forward strand.
TCCGGTCCGAGGCGACGGTGCATCGAGCTGCGTTACCGGCTGCCATCGATCCAGCACAGGGTCATATTGCCCGCCGGTGCCGTGGGCTGCGGATGGCTCGTTGCCGCCCCAGATGATGAACTCGGCCCCAGTCCAGACGGAGACCGAACCTGCGCGCGGCGTGGGACGCCCCGGTGGCTTGGCGTCGAACGTGACCCAGCGATCCAGGTCGGGGTCATAGCGCGCACCGGCGCCGGACGTCGGCCCCATGTAAGCGTTCGTGGAACCTCCCCACACGATCAGTTCCTCGCCCGTCCATACACTGGTCTGACCAGCCAGTACTCCAGGTGAGCCGGATGTCGACATCGGCTTCCATGTGTCGGTAGCAGGCTCGTAACGTGCCTGATCCGGTATCAGCGCGTAATCGTTTTCCCAGTCCTCCGAAGTTCCCCAGACGAGCAATTCGGTCCCCGTCCAGGCCGTAACCATTGAAAATCCCGTCAAAGGTGCATCGATGTCGCTGATCGCACTCCAGGAGTTTGCAGCAGGGTCGAACAATGCACCGGCATAGCCGTTCCAGATCACCATCAGTGTTCCGGTCCAATGCGCGGGCTCAATCGATGGCGGCGCAATTTCTTCCCCTTCCAGTGCGGTCCACTCTCCCGAAACAGGATCGAACCGACCGCCGTCGACGTGGAATTGGGCAAGGTAACCTCCGTTCTCGCTGGGTACGAAGTGCATGCCACCCCACACCAGCATTTCCTGTCCCGTCCAGACGGCCGAGTGCTCGGAGCGACCCGCCACGACAGTCGTTTCGGGAATCGCCGTCCAGCGATCTTCCGATGGCGAGTACCTGCCCCCGTCCGACAACGCAGTTTGCAGTCCAATGGCACCCCCGAACACGATGAGCTCGGTGCCGGTCCACACGAGGCTGGCATCGGTGCGCTCGGTCGGGGAGCCTTCCATCGACATCGGTCGCCATGTGTCGCTGCGCGGATCGTAGCGGCCGGATGTCTCCGCGCGCCCGGACCAGAACACCGCTTCGCTCCCGGTCCACACGGCAGGCACATTCGAACTGATGCTCGCGCCGACTGTCCTCCATGAATCGGTGGCGGGGTCGTACAGATACATGCGCGTTCCGCCGCCGTCGTAACTGTGCCCACCCCAGATCAGCATTTCGTCGCCTGTCCACAGCGACATCGCGTCCCGTCGACCCGATGGCGCACCTTCCGGCCGCCAGCCCGTGAAGTTCGACAGCACCGATTTTTCGACGGATGGCACGCGAAGCGCGGTTGCAGCCAGACGCTTGATGGGGCCGTCGAACGTCGATGCGTTCTTCTGCCACCACGAATGGAAGTCGACCTTGGGCCAGGTCCAAACTCGCGTCGCAGGACGGCCGTCGGAGCCTACGAATGGTTTACGAAACTCGAATGCCGACCCGACATCGACCACACCCTTGCGGTCCGGGGTGCTGCCGGGTCGTGATGTGGGCGCACGGAGAAATCCGTCGGGTCGAGGAACGCGCGCCACCGGAGGCGTGGCAGATTGCTCGATGGTCTGCACGATTCCGCTCGGAAGCGCGCCGGCCCGAATTTCATGCAGCGCATCGAGCGCTCGTTCGCGCACAGGAGCATGGAGCCGGGTGTCCTGCCAATATGCCGTCTGCAGGCGTCGCTTCACGAGCGCGGGACGCACGAGACACTCCGCGAGACGCTGCGGGTCGTTGTCCAACGCAGCAAACAGGCGGCGCAACTGCTCGGGTGCGCGTGTATTGCGGACCATCCGATCGAGCTCGGACTGCATGTCCGATATGGTGAGCCGAACATCGAACTGTTGCGCGAGCGCGCGCTCCATGCGTGCCGCGTCTCGCACGAGCCGCTGCGCGGATTGTCGGTCGAAGACGTGCGAGAGCGGTGGTTTCGATGAAACGTTCTCTTTCGGCCAAATGCGCTGCGACCATCGCACCTCTTCGACCGCGAGCGTGCACGCGATCCGATCGGCATCGCTGAAATCTTTCGCAGATGTTCCGATTGGTGCAACGCAGGCGGCGATCAGCGCCAGCCCCATGCAGCGACGAAACTGTAGAATCGGAAAAATCATCGGCCGCCCCCGGAAAACCAAGGGGGATGATAACGCGCAGTCACTGTAGCGCGTTCCGGACAAGGAAACATCGCGTCCGGCTGACGCAGCTGTCCGCTCACCAAGGCGGAGCGAAAGCTCCAGCTGTGGATTCCTGCAAACCGGGCAGAATCCCTCCGAAGCACCTTGCCAACCCGCTGTACCGCTGCGCGCGGCGCGCGATGCCCGCGCGCAGGATGTCTTCGCCGGCCCACACGGTGACATGTTCGCGCGTGCGGGTGAGACCGGTGTAGAGCAGTTCGCGCGAGACGGCGCGGGTGTCGTGCTCGGGCAGGACGAGCAGCACGCGGTCGAATTCGGAGCCCTGCGATTTGTGCACGGTCAGCGCGAACGCGGGTTCGTGCGCGGGCAGGGCGGTGGGGGCGAACGGGCGCAGGCCGGTGTCGGTGTCGAACCAGACGTGCAGGCGGTCGTCGTGCGCGTCGCGCCACCCGACGCCGATGTCGCCGTTGAACAGGCCGTGGCGGTAGCTGTTCTGCACCACCATCGCGAGACCGCCGTGGAAGAGCGCGTCGCCGCGGCGGGACGGATCGAGCATGGCGACGAGCTGGGCGTTGAGCGCAAGGCTCCCGGAGGGGCCCGCGCGCAAGGCCGTCAGCACGCGGTAGCGGCGCGCGAGGTCGAGTGCCTGCTGCGGATCGGCGGCGAGCTGCAGCGCGCGGTAGTGCGGCACCGCGTGCTGGCGCAACCACGCCGGCAGGGCGCGCAGCGTGCTCTGCTGCCACTCGACGCCGCGATAGCGTGCCGCCGCGAGCCCGTCGAGTGCGACGTCGGCCTCGCCTTCGCGGATGGCGGCGGCGAGCGGTGCGAGATCGAGTTGCGCGGCCTGGCGGTGGCTGCGGTGCAGGTGCACGCGGCGGCCGGGAAACGCGGCGAATTCGGGCGTGCGGTCGGCCGCGTCGCACAGCGCCGACAGCACGTTGCCGGTCTCCACCGACGGCAGCTGGTCCGGGTCGCCGATCAGCATCAGGCGTGCGTGCCGCGATACGGCTTCGACCAGTTTGGTCATCAGCGGCAGGTCGACCATCGACGCTTCATCCACCACCACGAGGTCAGCTGCCAACGGCTGCGCGGCATCGTGGCGGAAGACGCTGCGGTTCGGGATCGTGCCGAGCAGGCGGTGCACGGTGGACGCGGCGGACGGAATCGCCGCAGACGTGGCTGCATCGATCAGGCCGTCGTCGAGCAGTGCATCGAGCGTGGTGCGCAGGCTTTCGCCCAGGCGCGCCGCGGCCTTGCCGGTGGGCGCGGCCAGCAGGATGCGCGGCGCGGGCTCGCCGCGGCGTGCGGCAGCTTCCACCGCCAGCACCAGCAGGCGCGCCACCGTGGTGGTCTTGCCGGTGCCCGGACCGCCGGTGAGCAGCAGCACGCGGTGCACGAGTGCGGCGCGTGCAGCGATGGCCTGGGCGTCGCCGGGATCGGACCGCAGCAGCGGGAACAGCTGCGCGAGCCGCGGTTCGAGCCACGCGGTGTGGTCGGCGGGCGACGGTGCGGCGGCGTCGCCCAGCATGCACAGCGCGGCGGCGAGGCGACGTTCGTAACGCCAGTAACGGCGCAGCGCGAGGCGGTCGTCCTCCAGCACCAGCACGCGTGTTTCGCTGGCTGCGTCTGCGGACGACGCTACGAAGCGCGACGCACGCAGCGCATCGAGCCATTCGGCAAGCGGCGGCAATGGCGGCGGCGTGTCGTTCGGCGCATCGGGCAGCAGCAGGTGCGCACATGCGAGCGGCAGCACGCTGTGGCCCTGCGCCACCGCCGCGGCCGCCAGCGCCGCCGCAGCCAGCACGGCGTCCGGCGTGGCCGGATCGATGCGGCGCAGCGCCAGCGCAAACGCATGGTCGACCGCGCGCACCGCGGCGCTGCGCAGCAGGGCGTCGAGCAGCGTCATGCGTGGCCTCCGCGGCCGGCGAACAGGGCATCGAGATCGTGCAGCAGCGCGAGCGGGATCGACGGCGCGTGGATGCCCGCACCGTCGTCGCGTCCGGCATCCAGCCCGCGGCAGTAGAGATACCGCACGCCGCCGAAATCGCGCGCGGCCTCGTAGCTGTCGCCGAGGCGGAAACGCAGCCAGCGGTGCAGCGCGACCGCATACAGCGCGTACTGCAGATCGTATTCGCTGTCGCGCACGGCCGTGTCGAGCGCATGCGGCGTGTAGTCCGGCAGCAGGTTCGATTTGTAATCGAGCACGTAGTAGCGCCCGTCGTGGCGATACACCAGATCGATGCGCCCGGTCAGCAGGCCCTCGATGCGGCGGCGCAGGCCGAAACCTTGGCGCGCGGTGGCGATGCCGTGACGATGCAGCACCGCGATCAGCGCCGGCACCGCGACGGGCGCGAGGCCGAGGTGGAACTCCAGTTCGTTGCGTCGCGCCGCATCCGGCAGGTCGACCAGGCGTGTGCCTTCGGGCAGGCGCACATTGAGCGTGTTGCGCACCAGCGCGCACAGCAGGGCGACGCCGGCGTCGTCGGTGTCCGGGGCGTAACCTTCCGAACGCAACGCCTGCAGCAGCGCGGCGGCTTCGCCCGGCGGCGGCGCAGCGTCGATCCAGTCACGCCAGCGCGCCACGTCCACGTGTTCCAGCGCGTGGTGCAGGCTGTTGCCGAAACGCGCGCCGACGAAGGGCGACCGCAGCGGCGCGGACAGCGCGAGCGGATCGTCCTCGTCGTCGGCGCCGTGTTCCTCCGCGGCGGCGCCGGTGTCTTCGCGCGCGAGTTGCGAGTAGCTGTAGATCCACCAGTCGCGCGCGATCTCGCGCTGCGCGATGGCCGCAGGCGGCGCCGGTGGCGTGGCCTCCGCGGCGAGGCGCGTGGCCGGCAAAGCCGTCGCGGCGTCTTCGATGCGGATCGCGTCCGGCGCCGCCGCCCGCAGCACCGCCAGGCGCGCCGCGATCGACGCCTCGTCGACCGTTGCCGCGCTGGTCGCGCCCGTTTCGCGGTGCATTAGCCAAGCCAGCGCGCTATCGCCGGCGCAGCGGCTCGTGCCCCATGCCAGCCACAGCCCGAGCTTGGCGCGCGTGAGGCCGACATACAGCAGGCGCAGGGCTTCGGCGCGGTCCTCCGCGCGCTGGCGTTCCGCGGCGACGGCATCGCCGTTGCCGTCGCCGCTGCCCGTCAGCCAGCCGACGCGTTTGGTGCCGTCGTGGAAGGCCAGCACGCCACGTGGCTTCGGGATGCCGTCGGTTGCGACGAAGGGCAGGAACACGAGATCGAATTCGAGACCCTTGCTGCGATGCAGGGTCAGGATCGTGACGCGGTCGGCGTCGGATTCGAGCCGCAGCTGCTCGTCCTCGTTGTCGGCATCGGCATCGCGCATGCGACGTTCGAGCGCGTCGAGCAGGGCGCGTGCGCCGAGCGCTGCGGCCGGGTCGCATTGCAGGGCGTCGAGCAGTTGCAGGTGGTTGGTCAGGCGGCGCTCGCCGTCGGCAAGCGCGAGCAGGCGCGGGGCCTGTTCCGCACACAGCGTGTTGCCCAGTGCGAGCAGGCCGTGGCGGTCGAGTTGGTGGCGCCACGCCTGCGCGAGGTCCTGCGCGCCGCGTTGCTGCAGGGCGTCGTCGTCGAGCGCGGCGATGTCGGCCGCGCTCCAGCCCAGCAGCGGGGTGGCAAGTGCGGCGCGCAGGCGGCCGTCGTCGCCGGGTGCGACGATGGCGAGCAGCAGGCGGCGCCATTCTTCCGCCTCCTCGCTCGCGAACACGCTGTCGCGCGCCGGCGCCACGCTCGGCACGCCGATGGCCGCCAGCGTGTGCTGCATGCGCAGCGCGTCGCGGTTGCTGCGCACCAACACGGCGATGTCGCCGGGGCGGACGGCCCGCGTGTCGTTGCCGCTGCCGCGTTGCACCCGGCCGGCGCGGGCGTCGCGCAGCAGGGCCTGGATCTGCGCGGCGCAGGCGATGGCGGCGGCGTCGCGGGTCTCGTCGATCGGTTGCTTCGGCATCGAGGCGAGCGTCAGCACGGTGAGCGCGGGCGCGACGGCGCCGTCGATGCGCAGCGCGTCGTCGGCGCAGCGGCCACCGGGGGCGACCGGCACGAATGCGATGCCGTCCTGTGCGAACGCATCCTCGCCGCCCATCGCGAACAGCGCTTCCACGGCGCGCAGCAAGCTCGGGCGCGAGCGGAAATTGTGCGCCAGGCTGTGCGTCTGCGACGCCTGCCGTGCCGCGGCCAGATAGGTGAACACATCGCCGCCGCGAAAGCGGTAGATCGATTGCTTCGGGTCGCCAATCAGGAACAGCGCATGCGGACGCGGATCGTCCGGGTCGGGCTGCGCGGCAAACACATGACGGAAGATCGACCACTGACGCGGATCGGTGTCCTGGAACTCGTCGACCAGCGCGACGCGGTACTGCGCCCGCAGCCGACGTGCGAACAGCATGCCGTTCGGTCCGTGCAGCGCCGCTTCGGTGTCGCGCACGAGATCGTCGAAGCCCTGCTGGCCGCGCTGCGCCTTGAGTTCGGCCAGACGTCCGCGCGCAAACGCGCAGGCGCGGTGCACCAGGGCGATGCGGCGCCGCGCGCGCTCGAGCGTCAGGGCATCGTCGGCCGCCATCCACGCCGCGATCGCATCGAACAGCGGCGACTGCGGCACGCGGGCGTGTTGGCCGTCCTTCGCGCGTTCGCGCAGGCCCTCGGGCGTGAACCAGTCGAGCTTGTCGCGCGGCGGCGGCACCGTGGCCGGCGCGTCGCGCCAGGTCAACAGATGTTCCCAGCGCGCCTGCACGTGGCGCACGGCGAACTTCTGCTTCTGCATCGTGCCGCCGTCGAACGCCTGCTGCAGCGCTGCGCGCGCGCTGTCGGCATGCGCCGGCACCGCGGCGCGCAGGGCCTGCGTCGCGGCGTCGAGCGCGGCGGCGGCCGTCGGCGTCTGCGCCGGGATGTGCGGTTCGATTGCGTCGTGGCCGAGCCAGTCGCGCAGGTCGTCCGCGAGCCGCTGCGGCGACGTCCAGTGTTCGAGCAGCACGTCGGCATCGCCATCGTCGTAGCTGACGCGGCGCCAGAACTCGGTCGCCACCTCCAGCCGCAGCGCATTTTCGTTCGTCACCAGTTCGCGTGCGGCAAGCGGCTGCGCGGCCTCCAACGCGTGGTCCGCGAGCGCGCGCTGGCAGAAGGCGTGAATGGTGTGGATCGGCGCAAGATCCATCGATTCGACCGCTGCGCGCAGGCGATGCACCAGGGCCGCGCGCGTTTCGGACCGCAACGCCGCGTCGACCAGCGCGACGGTGGGCTCGCTGCCGTCCGGTGCCGCTCCGCCGTCCGCCAGTGCCAGGGCGAGGGTCAGCCGCTCGCGCAGTCGCGTGCGCAGTTCCGCGGTCGCGGCCACCGTGAAGGTGACCGCCAGGACCTCCGGCACCGTCAGGCGCGCTTCCACGATCAGCCGCACGTACAGTGTGGCCAGGGTGTACGTCTTGCCGGTGCCGGCGCTGGCTTCGATCAGCTGGATGCCGGACAGCGGAACGGTGAGGCCGAGATCGCTCATGCGGCGTCGGCCTGCAGCAGCGCGCCGAACACCGTCACCGAGATCGATCGGAACGCCTCCGCCTCGCGCGTGTTGCCCGGCGCGAACGGATCGCGTCCGCGCAGCGCCAGCGCGATCCACGGATCGTGCCGTTCGACCTGGTCCCACACCGTGCGTGCGTGTTCGAACGCCTCCTCGTCGCTGCATTGCCGCTCGCGCAGACGCTGCACGAATGCGTAGCCGGCGCGCGGTCCCCACGGCAGCGCCTCCTGCAGGGCCTGCCTGCGCAGCGCGAGCAGGCCATCGAGCACGCTGCGCGCGGCATGCGGCGCGATGGCCGCGCAACGGCGCGAACCTTCCTTCGCGATGAGGCGATGCACTGGCGCGGTTTCGCCGAGCGCCGACCACACCAGCGCGTCCAGGCCGAGCCGCAGCTGCGTCCGGCCGTGCGGTTCGCTCAGGCTCCACTGGTGCAGGCCGCTGTCGAACACCGCGTCCAGCCGGCCGTGCAGGCGCGTGCCGCCGAGGTCGATCTCGAAGTCGCGCGCGCGCATCGCGCCGCGCTGCGGCGCGCGCCACCGCGCAAGCAGCGGGCGCAGCTCCTGCCACGCGAGCGCGACCTCGTGCCGGCCCGCGCGTCCGGGCGCGATGCGCGCCTGCGCCAGCAGCCGCGCGCGCAGCGCGTCGACGTCGAGCGCGTCGTCGCGCAGCAACTCGGCGAACACCGCGTCGCGCACCGCATGGCGATGCAGCCCGTCGTTGCGATCGAACGGTTCGTCGTCGGCGGCATCCTCCGACAGGGTGCGCAGGCGCAGGCCGAGACGACGTTCGAGCCAGGCGCGCGCGGGATTGAGCAGATCGTGCAGCACGACGCGATGCTGCACCGCGGTTTCGGGCGGCGGTGGCGGCAGAACCGTGGCGAACGCGGGCAATGCGGCGGCGACGCGCGGCACGTCGGTCGCGACGCGCCACTGCGCGAGGTAACTCGTGCGGCGCGCATCGCCGGCGCCGAACGCTTCCGGCGCAAACGGCTGCAGCGGATGCGACACCATCAGCGCGTCCGCGTCGCGCCCGGCGGTGTGCGCGGCCTGCTCCAGCAACTCCGCCACCACCACCGAGGGCGGCCGTGCCTCGCCGCTGCGCGGATCGGCGCCCAGCCAGCTCAGGTAAAACGTGTCCGTCGCGGCGGCGAACAGCTGCAGGAACAGCAGGCGGTCGTCGTCGCGGATCGAGCGGTCGCCGAGACGATGCGCGGGTGTGCGCAGGGCGTGCGCGATGCGATTGAGGCCGCCGGCCGGGTCGCGGCGCGGAAACACGTCGTCGTCCATGCCGATCAGGCACACCACGCGGAACGGGATCAGCCGCATCGGCACCATGCGCGCGACGTTGACCCCGCCGCTGAGGAAGGGCTGGCGGGTCTGGTCCTCGCGCAACGCGGCATCGAACCACGCGCGCACCACGTCGGGCGCAATGGCGTCGTCGACCTGCGCGGTGCGGGTTTCCTCACCGAAACGCTGCAGCGTTGCGCGCAATGTCTCGAGCGCACGTCGGGTGGCGGCATCGGACGGGTTCGGCTCGAACAGGTCGTCGAGCAGGCGCGCGATGCGTGCTTCCCAGCGCGCGGCATCGGCCGGTTGCGCGAGTTCGCGCTGCAGCCGTGCGAGCGTGCGCAGCGCCTGCAACGCGGCATCGAGCGTGGCGATGGCGCCGCCTTCGAGCTCGGGCCACGGCGCAATGCCCTCCAGCATCGCATCGTCGCCGCCGGCGTGGCCGAGCAGGATGCGATCGAGCGCCCACGCCCACGTGTACGCAGGTTCCTCGGGTGCACCGTGCGCGACGCGGTGGCGCGCGTCGAGCGCCCAGCGTGCGCCGGCGGCGTGCAGCCAGTCAACGAGCGCCTCGAGTTCGCCGCCGTCGAGCTCGAACCGCGCGGCCACCGCCGGCTGCGCCAGCAACGCGAGCACCTCGCCGACGCCGAAGCGCGCTTCGGGCAGCGCGAGGGCGCGCAGGAAGGTGTCGACCAGCGGATGCGCGGCAATGGCGCTGCCGTCGGCGAGCGCGTACGGCACGTGTCCGCGCTCGCCCTGCGTGGCGCCGAACACGGCGTGCACGTACGGCGCGTAGCGATCGATGTCGGGCGTCAGCACCGCGATGTCGCGCGGCTGCAGCGTGGGGTCGGCATCGAGCAGGACGCGCAGCTGGTCGTGCAGCACCTGCACCTCGCGCAGGCGGGTGTGGCAGCGGTGGAACTGCAGCGAGCGGTCGGATGCGAGATCGGCAGGCACCGGCGCGCGCCGCGCCAGCAGATCGCGCTGCATGCGATGCAACAGGCCGGTGCGCGTGGCCGGGTCCGGCGGCACGTAGATCGCCTGTTCCCAGGTGGGGTGCGCCACGTCGTAGGAAAACAGCAGGCGCACGAAGTCGCGCCCGGCCACGCCGTTGGCGCGCAGCAGCGGGTGTTCGTCGTCGCCGGAGAAACCCGCGTCGGGCTGGGCACGCAGTCGTTCGCGCGCGGTCTGCAGATCGCCCCACCAGCGCTCCACCGGCGACACGAAGAAGAAGTGCAGCGTGCCCGCGCGCGCCTGCGATGCGATCACGCGCAGCACGTCGGGCGAGACGTTCTGGCAGCAGAACGCGAACAGCCGCGACGCAAGCCCGACGGGCGCCGCATCGCCGTCCTCGCCGAAACGCGCGAGATAGTCCGTGAGGCGGGCGCCGCGGTGCGCAAGGCCACGCGTCGCGTGCCGCCACAATGTCGCCTGCCAGTCGCCGGGTGCGGCACCGCGATCCCAGTCGTGCAGCCAGTCGCGGCGCCAGGCCTGGTACTTCTCGAAGGCCGCGGCCAGGTCGCCGGCGAGCGTCCATGCCGCGCGCTCGGGCCGTTCGCGCTCGAGCAGCGGCCGCAGCGGTTCCAGCGCGCGCTGCTGGCGCACCGAGCGGTCGCGCAGGCTGGACCACAACCGCCAGCGCAGATGCGCGGCATCGGCGCTGGCCGCGTCGTCGCCGCCGAGGTTCGCCGCCAGCGCATCGCGCACGAACTCGCCGGGCGTGAGAAAGCGCAGGTTCGCGGCCACGCCGTGCTCGCGTGCGAGCGTGGCCTGCAGCCAGCGCCGCATCGACGGCTGCGGAATGAGGATGGTGTCCGGCGCGAGCGGGTCGCAGGACACGTCGATGCGCGCAAGCTCGGCCGCCAGCACGCCAGCCAGCACCTCGAGATCGTTGCCATGGTAGAGACGGAAGTCGGGCGCGGCCGGCATGGGCACATGATGCCCGAGACACGTCGCAGCGGCTGCGACCGGGAACATCCGAGGATGCGAGTGGTCCCAGCACGGTCGCACTCGTCACGTCGCATCGGCGCGGCACGGTTCAGCCGGCCCGCGTCATGCTGGCGCGCGCGCCGTCGGCCGCCCAGCCGGCATCGCGTCGCCGCGTCGCACTCCATCCATCGGCAAAGGTTTCGTCCATGAGCCAACCCAATCGCGTCCTGCTCTGGATGCTCGGCTTCCTCGCGCTGGTCGGCGTGGCCGCCGTCCTGCTGTTTCCGTCGCTGCGCAGCGCGTTCGGCGCGACGCCCTACTTCAACGGCGTGATCATCGCGGTGTTCGTCGTCGGGATCGCGGTGAACCTGCGCCAGGTGTTGCGCCTGCAGCGCGAAGTGGCATGGATCGAAGGCTACCGGCGCTCCAGCCCCGATCGCGTGCAGGAGTCGCCGGTGCTGCTGGCACCGATGGCCAAGATGCTCGGCAAGGGCGCCAAGCAGCAGTCGCTGTCCACCGCCTCGACGCGTTCCATCCTCGACAGCATCTACCTGCGCCTGGAAGAACAGCGCGACCTCTCGCGCTACCTCATCGGCCTCATGATCTTCCTCGGCCTGCTCGGCACGTTCTGGGGACTGCTCAAGACCATCGGTTCGGTCAGCGACATCATCGGCGGCTTGTCGGCCAGCGGCGATGCGCTGGCGATGTTCGAAACGCTCAAGACGCGCCTGCAGGCGCCGCTATCGGGCATGGCGACGAGTTTCTCGACGTCGCTGTTCGGACTCGCCGGTTCGCTGATCCTCGGATTCCTCGATCTGCAGTCCGGGCGCGCGTCGAACCGCTTCTACACCGAAGTGGAAGACTGGCTGTCGGGCATGACCCGGCTGTCGTCCGGCGGCGCCATCGCCGACGGCGATGCCTCCGTGCCCGCATATGTGCAGGCATTGCTGGAGCAGACGGCCGACGGCCTGGAGCGCATGCAGCGCGCCATCGTCGACAGCGAGCGCGAGCGCCGCGGCAATGCCGAGCAGCTGTCCGAACTCAACACCCAGCTCGCGCGCCTGTCCGAACACCTGGGCAAGGAGTCGCGCGGCGCCAGCGATCTTGCGCAGGCGCAGAGCGAGCTGAAGACCGTGCTGCGCACGCTGGCGCAGCAGAACGAGGGCGGGTCGCGCCTGTCGGACGAACTGCGCGCCGAATTCCGTCTGCTCTCACGCACCATCGCGGCGGCCGTGGACGGCAAGCGTCCCGTCGCGCCGGCGCCGGACCTGCCGCGCGAGCGGTTCTGAGCGGCGGCCACTGACGCATGAGCACCAGCCTCGCACGCCGCCGCCGCGCGGTCGATTTCTGGCCCGGATTCGTCGACGCCCTCAGCTCGCTGCTGATGGTGCTGGTGTTTCTGCTGCTGATCTTCACCGTCGGCCAGTTCGTGCTGTCCGATGCACTGTCCGGACGCGACAAGGCGCTGGCCGAACTCAACGCCGAGCTCGCGCAGCTGGCAAAGTCGCTGTCGATGGAAGAGGCAGCCAAGGCCCAGGCGCTGCAACGCATCGAGGACATTTCCGCCTCGCTCGCCACCGCCGCCGGCGAGCGCGATGCGTTGCGCCTCAACCTCGACCAGACCGGCGCCGCGCTCACCCAGGCCACGGCGCAGCTTGAGGGCAGCGAGGCCGAGGTGGCGCGTCTCACCGCCGACATCAACGCGCTGGCCGAGCTGCGCCGCCAGCTCGAAAGCGAAATCGCCTCGCGCCTGGCCGAGCTCGACGAAAACCGCGAGAAACTTGCGGTGCAGACCGATCTGTCGGCCAAGTCCGCGGCGCAGGTGGAGCTGCTCAACCGGCAGATGGCGGCGCTGCGCCAGCAGCTCGACGAGATCAGCGCCTCGCTCGAACTGGCCAACGCGCAGTCGAAGGCCAAGGACGTGCGCATCGCGGACCTCGGCAAGGAACTCAATCTCGCGCTCGCCAACAAGGTCAACGAACTGCAGCGCTACCGCTCCGACTTTTTCGGCAAGCTCCGCGCGGTGCTCGGCGACCGCGCCGACATCCAGATCGTCGGCGACCGTTTCGTGGTGCCGAGCGAGCTGCTGTTCGCGTCAGGCACCGACGAGCTCACGCCGGCGGCCTACGCGCAGCTCGACAAGCTGGCCGCGACGCTCAGCGAAGTCACCAGCGAAATCCCGAGCGAGCTCGACTGGGTGCTGCGCATCGACGGCCACACCGACCGGCGTCCGATCAGCACGCCGCGCTTCCCGTCGAACTGGGAACTGTCGACCGCGCGTGCGATCGCGATCGTGAAGTATCTCGTGGTGCGCGGGATTCCGGCCAATCGCCTCGCGGCGAACGGCTTCGGCGAGTTCCGCCCGCTCGACACCGGCGACAGCGAAGCCGCCTACGCGATCAATCGAAGGATCGAGATCCAGCTGACGAATCGCTGATGTCGCGCATCGCCATGCCATGATGCTCAGCACGCAACGCCACGTCCTGCCACCCTTCTCCCCCCCGGGAGAAGGTGCCGGCAGGCGGATGAGGGACATGCGGTCCGTCGTATCGGTGCATGATGTACCGAGCGAGCGGCGGTGAAATGCGATCATGCAGCCACCCGCCGATTTCGCTGGGTTCTGCATCCGCACCCGTCTCCCGAGGCGGAAGGTCGCGGAACGCTACGCCTGCCGCCCGACGCGCAACACCAGCGGCCAGCGCACCACGCGCGTGTCCGCCTCGCCCCACGCCGCCGCGAACTCCGGCGCGATCCGCTCGATCGGATCGACCCCGGTCGCTGCCTTGTAGCGCTGCGTCGCCGACCACGTACCCAGGTACGCGAGGTACTGCCCCAGCGTCCACGTCACGGCCATCTCGAACGCCGGCACACCGTCCACCCGGGCGAACGGAAACTCGAGCTCGGCATACCCGTTCTCGATGTGCCGCCGCTCCGGCGGCCAGTAGTTTCCGAGCCACTGGTCGTACAGACGCATGAACGCGGCATCCACGTCGCGCGACACCTGCGACAGCCCGTAGCTCCACACCGCGATCGCGCCGTCGTCGGCCAGCACGCGCCGCACCTGCGCGTAGAAGGCCGGCAGATCGAACCAGTGCAACGCCTGCGCCACGGTGACCAGATCGACGCTGCCGTCGGCCAGCGTGGGCGCCTCCGCCGGTTCGACGCGGTACTCCACATTTCCGGCCGGCGCGGCCTGCGCGATCTGCTCCGCGCTCGGATCGGTGCCGAGCACGCGCTCGAACACCCGCGCCAGCGCCACCGTGGCCTGTCCGTTGCCGCAACCGGCATCCCACGCCAGCCCGCGCCGCGCCGGCACGCCGGCGAGCCAGTCGAACAACGCATCGGGGTAGGTCGGGCGCGCACGCGCGTAGGTGGCGGCGTGGCCGGAGAAGTGGTCTTTGAAGGTGCGGGTCATCGGCGCATTTTACCGTGCGCACCTGAGCGCATCGGAACGCGCGTTCGTGCGCTGTCTTGACAGCGTCACGTGCGGCGCACATCGACGATACTGCGCGGCCCGCCACTGCCTGCACGCGCCATGTCCGACTCCCCGACCCATCGCACGATTGCCGTGCGCGACGCCAACTCCGCCGACATCGATCTGCTGGCGCGCTGGGCGATCGCGATGGCGCTGGAAACCGAACACAAGACGCTCGATCCGGACACCGTGCGGCGCGGCATTGCGGCGCTGTTCGCGCAGCCGCAGCGCGGGCGTTACCTCGTGGCCGAGCGCGACGGCGCCGCCGCCGGCACGCTGATGCTGACGCACGAATGGAGCGACTGGCGTTGCGGCGACTGGTGGTGGATCCAGAGCGTCTACATCGTGCCGGCGCATCGCCGCCACGGCGTGTTCCGCGCGCTGTACCACCACGTCGCAACGCAGGCGCGCGCCGACGCCGGCGTGTGCGGCCTGCGCCTGTACGTGGAGCGCGACAACGCGGTCGCGCAGCGGACATACGCCGCGCTCGGCATGGAAGATGCCGGGTACCGCATGTTCGAGATTGCGTTGCCACGGCGTCTCGATAACGGCTGATGCGTGGAAGTCGGTTGCACCGGCGCTGCGAGAGCACCCCCTTCCGCCTGCCGGCACCTTCCCCCGCTGCGCGGGAGAAGGAATGCTTCGCTGGAGGTTGGGAAGAGGCGGACGTTGCGGGTTGTGGCGCGTCCGGGTAACGCGGTTCTTTCCCGCACGCGGGAGAAGGACTGCTTTGCTGCAAGCTGGGGAGGAGCCGAACGTTGCAGGTTAACACTGGCGCCCGGCCATGCGCTCCTTCTCCCGCGCAGCGGGGGGAAGGTGCCGGCAGGCGGAAGGGGGTCGGCCGGGCGGACGCCTATCAGACAACACCGAACCGGCGAAGCGGCACGGCCGATCCACCGCCGCCGTCACGCCGTCCTACACGTCCCCGTCCGCCAGCCAGCCTTCGCCAGTGCCGCGCTGGATCACGTCGTCGCCGGGCAATACCGCACCCGCCGCGTACGACGGTGCATCGTGGATGCGCGCATACAGCGGACGGAAGTCCGGTCGCGTCGCCTCGAACAGCTGCTCGAAACTGTCGATCACGAAATACGTCTTCTGGTACGAATCGATGCGGTACCGCGTGCGCATCACGCGCTCCAGGTCGAAGCCGATGCGATTGGGCGCCGCCGATTCCAGACAGTGCAGGCTCTCGCCCTTGCTGCTCAGAATGCCCGAGCCGTAGATGCGCAGCTCGCCGTCGCGGTTGCGGATCAGGCCGAACTCCACCGTGTACCAGTACAGCCGCGCCAGATGCTGCAGCGCCCAGTCGCCGACGCCGGTGGCCTTCACGCCGCCGAGGCCGTACGCGCGCATGTAGTTCGCGAACACCGGATTCATCAGCAGCGGCACGTGGCCGAAGAGATCGTGGAACAGGTCCGGTTCGGCGAGATAGTCGAGTTGCTCGGGTTTGCGGATCCACCAGGTGACCGGGAATTCCCGCGCGGCCAGATGCTCGAAGAACGCCAGTTCGGGCAGCAGGCCTTCGACGGCCACCAGTTGCCAGCGGGTCGCGCGCCACAAGCGCTCGTTGAGTTCATCGAAGCGCGGGATGCGGTCGGGCGTCATGCCCATCTGTTCCTGCGCGACGAGGAATTCGTCACTGGCGCGGCCGACCAGCAACTTGCGCTGGCGGTCGTAGAGCTGCGCCCAGACGCGGTGGTCGGTGCTGCTGTAGTCGGCCCACGGCTGTTCGATCACGCCGGCGGCGTAGACCGGCACGTAACCCTTGTCGGTCAGCGAATGTTCGAGGCGCTGCGGGGCGGCATTCACGGGGCGGGCTCCGGACTGGATGTTGCACACGATGCTACGGCGGAAGCGCTGCAATGGGGTTGCGTTGTTGCACGAAAGCATCCATTCGCTGCAATATTGTTGCGTATAATCTGAATATCACAGCTCAAATGACCGCCGCGAGCCTGGATCGCATCGATCTGCACATCCTCGCCGTGCTGCAGGGCGAGGGACGCCTCTCCAACGCCGACCTCGCCGAGCGCGTGAACCTGTCGCCGTCGGCGTGCCTGCGCCGCGTGCAGCGGCTGGAGCGCGACGGCGTGATCGCCGGCTATGGCGCGCGGCTCGACCCCGCGGCGCTGGGCATCGGCCTGCAGGCATTCGTGCGACTGCAGCTGGCGCGGCACGATCGCGAGGCGATCGAATCCTTCGTCGCCTCGCTGCAGGACTGGGACGAGGTGGTGACGTGCCATGCGCTGACCGGCGACATGGACTACCTGCTGCACGTGGCGGTGGCCGACCTGGAGCACTTCTCGCGGTTCCTGCTCGACCGCCTGCTGAGCTCGTCCGGCGTGGCGGACGTCAACACGAGTTTCGTGCTGCGCGCGGTGAAACAGGCGCAGGGGTTGCCGCTGAAGCCGAGCCGGGAGTGACGGCAGTGAGAGGTGAGCGTGCCGGCAGGCACGAGGGCGTGACCTGGACGCTCGAACCATGGGGTGTCGGGGAGGTCCCACGGATCGACGGTGACTGCGCGCCAGACCATGCCGGCCCGCACCTCACCCCAGCACCCGATCGCCCGCAATCACCACATCCGCCGGCCGCGCCGCAAACAGGCCCACGCTCACGACTCCGACGATCTGGTTGATCTCGCGCTCCAGCCCGACCGGATCGGTGATGCGCAACCCGTGCACATCGAGGATCCAGTTGCCGTTGTCGGTGACGACGCCGTCGCGCCACACCGGCTGGCCGCCGAACGCCGCCAGCGCGCGCGCCACGTGGCTGCGCGCCATCGGAATCACCTCCACCGGCAGCGCAAACGCACCGAGCACGTCGACGCACTTGGCCGGGTCGACCACGCACACGAAACGCGCGCTCGCCGCGGCAATGATCTTCTCGCGCGTCAGTGCCGCGCCGCCGCCCTTGATCAGGCGACGCTGCGGATCGCACTCGTCGGCACCGTCGACGTAGAGCGTCAGCGGGCCGACGGCGTTGAGGTCGAACACCTCGATGCCGTGCTGCTGCAGCAGTGCGGTGCTCTGTTCCGAACTCGACACGGCGCCGGCGATGCGATCGCGCATGCGGCCCAGGCCCTCGATGAAGAATTTCACGGTCGAGCCGGTGCCGACGCCGACGATCTTGCCGTCTTCGACGTAGGTCAATGCACGCTCGGCGGCCTGGCGCTTCTGGGTGTCGCGGTCAGTCATGGGGCGGGGAGAGGAGCGAGAAAGGAGAAGGGAGAAACGAGAAACGAGAAACGAGTGAGAGCGGGCCGACGGACGCAGCTACTCGAGTGCGAGGATGCGCTTCCACTGCGCCGCGGTTACCGGCATCACCGAGAGTCGGTTGCCGCGGCGGGTGAGGGCGAAGTCGCCGAGGTCGTCGTCGTGCTGGCGGATCTCGTCCAGCGTGATCGTGCGCCTGAGCTTGCGCTCGAACGCGACGTCAACCAGGTCCCAGCGCGGCTGTTCGCGCGTGCTTTTTTCGTCGAAGTAGTCGCTCTTGCGCTGGAACTGCGTGGGGTCCGGATGCGCTTCGGAGGCGACCGTGGCGATGCCCACCACGCCGGGCACGGCGCAGCTCGAATGGTAGAAGAACACCTTGTCGCCGACGGCCATCTGGCGCATGAAGTTGCGTGCCTGGAAATTGCGCACGCCGCTCCACGGTTCGGTGCCGACCTTCGCCAGGTCGTCGATCGAGAACGTGTCGGGCTCGGACTTCATCAGCCAGTGCTTCATGCGCGTGCGTCGTGGTGACCGGCCGGCAGTGTAGCCGACGACCGCGCGCTCAGCGGCAGCGGATCAGCGCGCGCTCGGTGGCGATGTAGTCGAGCCCCACGTCCCACGGTTCGGCCTGCAGGCCGTCGTGTTGCTGGAAGGCGTAGCCGACGCCGACCAGCAGCGGCTTCGCGGCGCGCTGCGCGGCCTGCAGGAACGCGAAGCTGCGGTCGTAGTACCCGCCGCCGGCACCCAGGCGCACCCCGTCGGTCGTGAAGGCGAGCAGGGGCACCAGCACCACGTCCATCGCGTCCGGGGGCAGGCACGAGCTCGGCGCAAGATCGGGTTCCGGAATGCCGTAGCGGTTCTGCACCAGCGCATCGCCGGCCCGCCACGGCGCGAACAGCAGCGCGTTGCCGGACGTGAGGCAGGGCAGGCAGTAGACGAACCCGGGCGCCGGCACCAGCAGCGCGTGCAGCGGCACTTCGCCGCCGGTGGCCCAGTAGCCTGCGAGGTAGCGGGCGTCGCGCACCGCATCGAGCGAACGGACGTGGCGCGCCACCGCATCGGCGGCCGCCAGACGCTGCGCGGCCGGCAGCGCGCTGCGCCGTGCACGCATCTGTTCGCGCACGGCGCGGCGGTCGGAGCGGGGAGCGGTCAACGCGTCGTGCCGGCGGAGCCGCTTGCGCGGGGTGAACGCATCCGTAGATGGAGGCGTCGGGGAGACGGAAGGCAACCTCCGCCGTGGCGATGCGTACCAAACGACCTTGATCCCAGAGGATCAGGTGGGAAGGCTCGTTGCGCTTCGGGCTTCCCGCACGTTGGCGGACATGCACGCCGGCACAATGTCGCATTCCCGGGGTCATTCATTAGGGTCAAGGCAATATGTAAGCGTACGCTGTCGGACACGGCAGAGGATGCGCGGCAAGCATAGCAACTGCCGGCGTGCTGCAAGTTAAACCGGTGTGCGGCGCGGCGGCCGGGGTGCACTTGAAAAACGTCGCCGCGCGCAGGGCTTGACGCGCACGCCGCGACGCTAGCGCGACACCGAATCGATGAGCCCGTCGAGCTTGCGATGCAGGTCCCGCAGCGACAGGGTGAGCTCGCGCTCCTCGTCGCCGGACCCGCGCTTGAGCTGCATCAGTTCGTGCGCGAGATTGAGCGCGGTCAGCACCGCGATGCGGTCGACGCCGGCCATCTTGTTGCCGCCGCGCAGTTCGCGCATGCGGGCGTCGAGGAACGTCGCCGCGGCGACCAGTCCGTCGCGCTCCTGCGGTTGGCAGGCGACCAGATATTCGCGGTCCAGGATGCGGACCTCGACCGGATCGCTCACGCGTTGTGCTCCAGGCTTTTGAGCCGCTGGATCATGGCTTCCACCCGCGAGCGCGCCTGTTCGTTCTTGGTCAGCAGCGCCGCCCGCTCGCCGATCAGCTGGTCCTGGCTGGTGCGCAGGCTGCGGTTCTCGTCCAGCAAGCGGCGTACCACGTCGCAGAGCCGATCGATCTTGTCGGTCAGCTGGTGCACTTGTTCGAGGTGGTCGGACGCGGCCATGCGGCCACGATAGGGTGCGGCGCGGGGGCGGTCAACCGGCGGTCCGGTCGGCGCCCGGGGTACGCGTCTGGGCGCGGAAATTGCGGATGAAGGCCAGGCAATGGTGCACGTCCAGCGCCGGCGACAGCCAGAAGCCCTGGATCTCGTCGCAGCCCTGTTCGCGCAGATACATCAGCTGCTCCTCGGTTTCCACGCCTTCGGCCACGACGTTCAGTCCGAGCGAGTGCGCCATCGTGATGACGGTGGCGGTGATGGCTTCGTCGTCGGGATCGTGGGTCAGGTCGCCGACGAATTCCTTGTCGATCTTCAGCGTGTCGATCGGCAGGCGCTTGAGGTAGATCAGCGAGGAGTAGCCGGTGCCGAAATCGTCGATCGCGAGCGACACGCCGATGTCCTTGAGCTCGCGCAGCACGCTGATGGTCTGCTCGGCGTTGGCCATCACCATGCTCTCGGTCACTTCCAGTTCCAGGCGCGCAGGCGGGATGTCGATCTCGGCGAGCACGCGCCGCAGCAGATCGGGCAGGTTGCCGCGCAGCAGCTGCAGCACCGAGACGTTGACGGCCATGCCGATGTCGTCGAGCGCATGTCGGTTCCAGCGCTGCAGCGTCATGCAGGCCTCGCGCAGCACCCACTCGCCGATCGGCAGGATGAGGCCGGTTTCCTCGGCGATCGGGACGAACACCGACGGCGCGATCGGGCCCAGTTCGGTGCTGTTCCAGCGCAACAGCGCCTCGACGCCGCTGATGTGGTTGTCGATCAGCGACAGGCGCGGCTGGAACTCGAGCGAGAATTCGCCGCGGTCCAGCGCCTTGCGCAGCGCCGCGATCATGACCGCGCGACGACGCGCCTGCGCGTCCATCTCCTCGGTGTACACCTGCCAGGTGTTGCGGCCGCGGTCCTTGGCCTGGTACATCGCGGTGTCGGCGAACTTGAGCAGGTCGGTCGGTACCAGACCGTGGTCCGGATACAGGCTGATGCCGATCGACGGCGAGATGGTCACGTCGCTGCGGCCGTCGATGTCGAGCGGCTCGGCGAACGCGGTGACGATGTTCTGCGCCACGGCCTCGGCGCGCGCGATGTCGCCGATGTCCTCGATCACCACGGTGAATTCGTCGCCGCCCAGGCGCGCGACGGTGTCGTTGCTGCCGACGGTGCGCAGCAAGCGTGCGGCGGCGGACTTGAGGATGCGGTCGCCGGCGGCGTGGCCGAGCGAATCGTTGATGTCCTTGAAGCGGTCGAGGTCCAAGAACAGCACCGCGACCCGCGACTCCATGCGCCGCGCCCGCACCACCGCGCGCGCGAGCCGTTCGGCCAGCAGGCTGCGGTTCGGCAGGCCCGTGAGGGTGTCGTAGTTGGCGAGGTAGCGCAGTTCCTGCTCGGCGCGCTTCTTGTCGGTGATGTCGTTGAGCACGGCGACGTAGTGGCTGCGCCCGCCGAAGCTGTCGCCCACCTGCGAGATTTCCATCCACGCGAGGAATTCCTCGCCGTCGCGGCGGCGCAGCCACATCTCGCCTTTCCAGTGGCCGTCGGCTTCCAGCGCCTCGCGCTGCCGCCGGTAGAACTCGTCGCTGTTCTGGGTGCTGTTGAGCAGGCCGGCGGCGAGGCCGATCACCTCTTCCTCGTCGTAACCGGTGATGCGCGAGAACGAGGCGTTGACCGAGACGAAACGGAAGTCGAGCGAGGTGACCGCCACCGCTTCGCTCATGCTGCGCAGCACTTCGGAGGCGATGCGGCGCTCGCGTTCGGCGCGGCGGCTGGCGCTGATGTCGTGCGCGGTGCCGGCGATGCGCAGCGGGTTGTTCTGCGCGTCGCGCTCCACCACCTTTCCGCGCGAGCGCACCCAGATCCACTCGCCGTGCGCGTTGCGGATCCGATGTTCGGATTCGAACGATTCACTCTTGCCCAGGATGTGTTCCTGCAGGATCTGCTGCACGCGCGGCAGGTCGTCCGGGTGCACCGCGCGCGTGCGCCATTCGTCGGCGCTCATCTCGTGTTCGTCGCGCATGCCCAGCAGCTGGTCGGCGCCCATGCGGTAGATCCGGTTGGCGCGCACGTCCCAGTCCCAGAATTCGTCGCCCGAGCCCCAGAGCGAGAGCTTCAGGCGTTCCTCGCGCTCGCGCAGCTGCGCCATCAGTTCGCGCCGGTGCGCCCGGCGCCGGCGTTGCGCGAACACCAGGCCGAGCAGCAGCGCACTGCCGCCGGCAAGATACGCCGCGCGTGCCGGCGCGCTGTTCCACCACGGCGGGACCACGCGCACCGGCACCTTGAGTTCGTGCGGGCTCCAGACGCCGTCGCGGTTGGTTGCGCGCACGCGGAACAGGTAGTCGCCGGCGGCGAGGTTGGTGTAGGTGGCGTGGGGCTGGGCGCCGGCTTCCACCCAGTCCGCGTCGAAGCCGTCGAGCTTGAACGCAAAGCGGTTCTCGCCCGGGGCGGCGAAGTCCAGCGCGGCGACGATGAGGCGCAGGATGCGCGCCGACTGCGGCAAGGCGAGCCGGCGCGACGGCGGCAGGTCGGCTTCGGGCAGCGCGGTGTTGCCGACGGTGGCACCGATCAGCGCGATGGGAGGCGCGAACGCGCTGTCGCGGATGCTTTCGGGGCGGAACAGATTGATGCCCCGCACCCCGCCGAAGACGATGCGCCCGTCGTGCAGGCGAAGCGTGGCGCCGCCATTGAACTCGAGGTCCTGCAGCCCCGAGCGCAGGCCGTAGCGGCGCACCGCGCCGCTGTTGCGGTCGATCCGCGTGATGCCGCTGTGCCCGCTCAGCCAGAGGAAGCCGGCGCCGTCCTCGGCAATGCCGTAGACCACCGGATCGCGCAGCCCGATGCGCTCGCCGTACCGCTCGAACGCGATCGAACCGCCACCTTCGACGATCCTGTCCAGGCCGTTGTGGCTGCCGACCCAGAGCGTGCCGTCGCGGCTCTGGTGCAGCGCGCGCACCGGCGCGCCCGACAGGGTGGCGGCATCGGCCGGATCGTGGCGGAACCGGCGAAATCCGTCGCCCTGCGGCAGATACAGATCGAGGCCGTCCATGCTGCCGATCCAGAGCCGGTCGTCGGCATCCTCGAACAGGGTGAGCACCTGGGCGTTGCCGAGCGCGCCGTCCGTCCGCGGATCGGCGCGGAACATCGTCCAGCGTCCCGTCGCGGGTTCGTAGCGGGCCAGACCCTGGTTCCACACCGCGATCCAGAGCGAGCCGTCGCGCCGCCGCAGCAGGGCGCGCAGCGGCTGGTCCAGACTGGCGCCCGCGCCGCCCACGGCCTCGCGCCGCACGCGGCCGGCATCGGCATCCACATGGAACAGGCCGCGATCGGTGCTGACCCACAACGCGGTGCCGTCCGCCGGCGCGATGCCCTGCACGCGCAACGGCGCGCTGCGGCCGGGCCCGTCGGCAAGCGCACGACGCAGCAGCGGCTCGAAGCTCTCGAAGCGGTCGGCATCGATGTCGTAGCGCTTGAGCCCGTCGCCCTCGGTGCCGATCCACAGGCGTCCGTCGGGCACCTCGAACAGCGCGCGCACGTAGTTGGTGACGAGGCGGTCGCGCTGCGGATCCAGATCGACGATGGTCTGGAACGTGGCGCCGCGCACGTCGCCGATGGCGACACCGCGGATGTTTCCGCCGATCCACAGCAGGTCCGAGCGGTCGACGGTCATGGCCGTCACCAGGCGTGCGTCGGGCGCGCCGCCGTCGAGACCCGGCTGGTGCGGAAGACGGCGGCCGATGCCGGTGGCCGGATCGAAGCGCAGCAGGCTGGCGTCCGAGAGCGCCGCCCACACCACGCCGCCGAGGTCGGCCGCCAGCGTGATGACGCTCGCGGCCGGCGCGTCGCCCGTGGCGTCCGCGGGCCAGACGCGCCGCGGCGCGCCGTCCTGCGCGGCGGCCTGCCACAGCCCGGACGCACTGCCGATCCACACCATGCCGTTGGTGCCGGCCGCGATCGTCACCGGCACATCGGGCAGCGCGATCCTGCGTGCATCGTGCGAATCGACGGCGAACACGAACAGGCCTTCGTCGGTCGCGCCCCAGGCCTGGCCGGCGGCGTCGACGGCGATGCCGTGCACATGCGGGTCGGGGGTGGTGGCGCGGCGGAAACGCAGCACGTCCTCGCGCGCGCCGCTGCCGGGCTGCAGCAGCGCGATGCCGCCGGCGCTGCCCACCCACATTCCGACGCCCGGCTGGAAGTGCAGCGCATCGATGCGATCGTGCCGCGGTTCGTCCTCGCCGTCGCCGTGTCCGACCGCGGTCAGCGCGGAACGCGTCGCGTCGAGCACGAACATGCCCTGCGTCCGGGTGCCTAGCCACAGGCGTCCGGCCTCGTCTTCGGCCAGTGCCGTCACGAAGCCCCGCGGCACCTGCGACGGATCGGCGAGCATCTCCGACAGCGGACGGAAGCGGTAGCCGTCGTAGCGCTGCAGGCCCGCCTGCGTCGCGACCCACATGAATCCGGCGCGGTCCTGCAGCAGCGCGGTGATGGAGCTCTGCGCGAGGTTCTGGCGATGGTCGAGCGTCTGGAAGTAGTAATCGCGTCGCGCCGCGGACGCGGCGAAGGCGATCAGGCACGCGAGCGCGCAGGCGGCCACGCGCCACAGCCACGCGCGCGTCAAGCCGCCCCCGCCCGGCGCCCGCCCCCGCGCCCTCCGGACCCCCTCGCATTCCATTGCGCCACCATATCGCACTCCGCCGCGCACCGCAGCGCCCGCCGCGACGGCGCTGCTAGAATCCGGGCATTGCACCGTGCCGGAGCACGCTTGGACGATCAGGAACTGCCGCCCTACGAGGCCGTCGCCACGGCGCTGGGCCACCTGCGGCTGGGCGTGGACGCGAGCGAGCTGCACGGCGCGTTGTGCGGCTGGCTCAGCGCGGGCGGCGCGATGCGGCGCGACGACTGGATGGCGCAGCTGCAGATCGAGGCCGACGGCGCCGGCGTCGCGGCCAATGCCGCCCTCGACGGGTTGTTCGTCGCAAGCGTCGCGCAGCTGGCCGATCCGGACCTCGGTTTCGCGCTGTTGCTGCCGCACGAGGATGTGCCGCTGGCCGAGCGCGTCGACGCCCTGCTGCGCTGGTGCCGCGGCTATCTCGGCGGCTTCGGCCTCGGTGCCGGCAGCGCGCCGACGCTGTCGCCGGACGCGCAGGAAGCGCTGCAGGACCTGGCGCGCATCGCCGCGTTCACCGTGGGCGAAGACGAACCCGAGCGCGACGAGGACGCCCTCGCGGAAGTCGCCGAATTCGTGCGCGTGGCGGCATTGCTGCTGCACGCGGACACCGCGCGCGATGCCGACGCGCGCCGCCGCCTGCACTGAACGCGATGCCCCGCGCGCCGACATCGCCGCCGCCGATCAAACCGACCGAATTCGCGCGCCGCCGCCGCCAGCTCATGCGCATGGCCGGTGCCGACGCGATCCTGATCCTGCCGGCCGCAGCCGAACGCATCCGCAGCAACGACAGCCACTACCCGTACCGCCAGGACAGCGATTTCTGGTATCTCACCGGCTTCGCCGAGCCCGAGGCGGTGCTGGTGCTGGTGCCCGGACGCGCACACGGCGAGACGCTGCTGTTCTGCCGCGAGCGCCATCCCGAACGCGAGGCCTGGGACGGCCCGCGTGCCGGCCCCGACGGCGCGATCGACCAGTTCGGCATGGACGATGCCTATCCGATCTCGGACATGGACGAAATCCTGCCGCGGCTGATCGAAGGCCGCTCGCGCGTCTACTACCACTTCGGCCGCGACGCCGAGTTCGATCTCAAGCTGATCGGCTGGGTCAATCGGGTGCGGGCCCAGGTCAAGCAGGGCGCGCAGCCGCCGCACGAGTTCCAGGAACTGGGCCACCTGCTGCACGAGCAGCGCCTGTTCAAGAGCGCGGACGAGCGCCGGCTGATGAAGCACGCCGCCACCATCGCCGCGCAGGCGCACGTGCGAGCCATGCAGGCCGCGCGCCCGGGCATGATCGAATACGAGATCGAGGCCGAACTGCTGCACACCTTCCGCCGGCACGGTGCCGTGCCTGCCTACGAATCCATCGTCGGCGCCGGCCCCAACGCCTGCGTGCTGCACTACCGCGCCAACAACGCGCCGCTGCGCGACGGCGACCTGCTGCTGATCGACGCCGGCGCCGAGTACCAGGGCTACGCCTCGGACATCACCCGCACGTTCCCGGTGAACGGCCGCTACAGCGCGGCGCAGCGTGCGGTGTACCAGCTCGTGCTCGACGCGCAGCGCGCGGCGATCGCGGCATCGGTGCCGGGCGCGTCGTGGATCGCGCCGCACACCGCCGCGGTGGAAACGCTTACCGAGGGCATGCTGCGCCTGGGGCTGATCAAGGGCACGTTCGAGCAGTGCCTGAAGGACCACACCTACCGCCGCTTCTACATGCACAAGACCGGGCACTGGCTGGGCCTGGACGTGCACGACGTCGGCGACTACCGCATCGACGGCGATTACCGCGTGCTCGAACCGGACATGGTGTTCACCGTGGAACCGGGCCTCTACATCCCGCCCGGCAGCAAGGGCGTGGCGGCGAAATGGCAGGGCATCGGCGTGCGCATCGAGGACGACGTGGTCATCACCCGCACCGGCAACAGCGTGCTGACCGACGCGGTGCCGAAGGACATCGACGCGATCGAGGCGTTGATGGGCAAGCGCGAACGCGCCGCGGCCTGAGTCGGCGCGCCCGGTCGCCACCGGCAGGACACTTGCCGCTATGCTTGCCGCGGAGTTTCCAGGCGGATGCGGCATGCGGTGTTACGTGTACAAGAGCCGGCGGCGTGCCGACACCTATCTGTTCCTCGCCCAGCGCGACGATTTCGCGCGCGTGCCCGAGGCGTTGCGGGCGCCGCTGGGCGATCTGGATTTCACCCTCGAATTCGATCTGACGCCCGGGCGCCGGCTGGTGCGCGGCGATGGCGAGGCCGTGCGCGCCAATCTGGCGGACCGCGGTTTCCACATCCAGTTTCCGTCGTCCGAGGTGCCCGGCGCGCATGACGCAGGCTGAGCGCGATCCGGCGGAGAACGCCGCCGGCGTCGGCGCCGCGGCGGCATTGTTCGGATTCCTGCCGGCGCTGCTGCTGACGCTGCTGCCGCTGCTGCACCCGCATCCCGCGCTGGGGCTGGGGCCGGTGCTGGCGCTGCCGCTGTACGTGCTGGCCGCGGTGCAGGCGCTGGGTTACCGCTACGAGGCCGGCTACGTCGCGGCGCTGCGCGCGCGCGCGCCGAGCGCGCTGCTGCTGTGGGTCGCGGCGCTGCTGCTGCTTGGCGTCGCGGTGGGCTGGCCGGCGCTGTGGCTGCAGCGCAGCGGCGCGCTCGGGGCGGTGTTGCTGGTCAGCGCGGGCGTGGCGGCGACGTGGCTGTTGGCTTGGCGCATCTGGACCGCGCCGGGCCTCGTGTTCCTCTGGGACGATGCGGTGCGGCAGCGCGGCACCGTGGCGCGTGCGATCGACATGGCCGGCCGCCTCAGCGACAGCGGCGGCAGCGGTTGGCGCGGGGGGCTGGCGGCGACGCTGCTGCTGCTGCTCGGCCTCGCCACGCTGGCGGTCGGCTGGGGCGGCGCGTGGCCGTCGCCGCTGTGGCGCAGCACCGCACTCGTGCTGCACGCGCTGCTGCTGGCGCCGGGTCTGAGCCTTGCCCTGATCGAACTGACCGCGCAGCGCCTGCTGCAGCCGGCGGCCGCGGAGGCGCCGGCGACGGCGCCCGATGCTGCCGAGGCACCCGAACCGAGCGTGGCGGAGCCGACCGATCCGGTCGATCCGCAGCAGCGGCTGTACGCGGCCGCGCGCGCCGGCCGCGTCGACGAGGCGCTGGCCCTGCTCGACGCCGGCGCCAACCCGCACGCCCTGCCGGACGCCGACGCGCGCGATCAGCGCACCTTGCCGATGCTCGCGGCGCTGCTCAGCGACCTGCGCCTGCTGCGCGCGCTGATCGCAGCCGGCGCCGACATCAACCGCCGCCATGCCGGGCTCACGCCGCTGCTGGTGGCCACGCGCGACAGCTACCACGGGCGACCGGACGCGGTCACCACGTTGCTGGCCAACGGCGCCGACCCACGCGCCGCCGACGCCGACGGCGGCACCGCGCTGCACGGTGCCGCGCGCAGCGCCGATCCGGCCGTCTGCGCCCTGCTGATCGACGCGGGCGCGGAGCTCGACGCGGTCGACAAGGACGGCTTCAGCGCACTGGGCACCGCCTGCGCCACCGGCAACTGGCGCCTCGCGCGTTTCCTGCTCGAACGTGGCGCGCGCTGCGAGCCGGCGAACGGCCAGTCCGCACTCATCGCCGCCGCCGGTGGCGAGGACGATCCGGCCGGCGTCGCGCTGCTGCTCAGGCACAAGGCGCGCGTGGACGCGCGCGGACGCCTGCAGCGCGGCGCCTTGCACGCGGCCTGCCTCGCGGGCAACGCCGACATCGCGGCCGCGCTGATCGCCGCCGGCGCCGACGTCGATGCGCGCGACGACCTCGGCGTCACGCCGCTGCTCGACGCCGCGCGCAGCGGCAGCGCGGCCGTGCTGCGCGCGCTCGCACCGCGGCAGCCGGACGCGCAGGCGGTCGACCACGCCGGCCGCAACGCGCTGGCCATCGCCTGCCAGGCCGGGCGCTGCGATGTCGCCGCGCTCACGTTGCTGCAGCAGCTGGGGGTGGATCCGCAGCAACCGGGCAACGACGGCCGCCGTCCGCTCGACCACGCCGTCGCCGCCGGCCGCTGGGCGCTCGTGGCGCAGCTCGACCCCGGCTACGCGTTGCCCGCGTGCCTCGCCGACGACGACGACGAACTCGCCGACGCACCGCCGCTGGCGCGCCTGCGCCTGGCGCTCGATCAGGGCCGGCTGACCGCCGCGCGCGAACGGCGTGGCCTGCTGGTCGACGCCGACGACGACCTGCTCGCACTGTTCCTCGACCTCGCCGACACCCTGCCGCCGCCGGCACTGCAGGTGCTGGCCGAACGCATCGATCCCGAGCGCCGCGACGCCGACGGCGACACCGTGCTCACCCGCCTGCTGGCGCGCGGCAGTGCCGGTCGCAATGCCGCGCAGCTGTTGCTGGCGCGCGGCGCCGCACCGAGCGGTGGCGCCGCGCTCGCGCGGCATCTGGCCGCCGCCGCGCGCGAGTCCGCGTCCGCGCACGATGCTGCGTCCGCGCGCGCGGACGAAGCGCAGCGCTTCGCCCTCGACCTGCTGGCACGCGGCGCCGATGCCTTTGCGCCGGATGCCGCCGGCGACGCGCCATTGCTGCACGCGTTGCGGCTGCACTGGTCCGAGCTGCTCGACGCCTTGCTGCAGCGCGGCGCCGATCCGCAGACCCGCAGCGCGGACGGCCACACGGCCCTGCTGCTGGCATGCGCGCTCGACGACGAACATGCGGTGCGGCGCCTGATCGCGCACGGCGCGCAGCCGGACGCGCGTGCCGCCGACGGCCAGACCCCGCTGGGCCTCGCGCTGGCCTCCGGACGGCGCGAACTGGCGCGCTGGCTCGACTGGCCGCAGTGGCCGCTGCCGGCACGGCCGCTGCGCGCGGCCGATCTGCCCGACGCCGCGTTGCGTGGCGATGCGGCGGCGGTCGAGCGCCTGCTCGATCTGGGCCTGCCGATCGACGGGGTCGACGCGAAAGGCTGCACTGCGTTGCTGCGCGCCTGCGGCGGCGGCCATGCCGATCTCGTCGCGCGCCTGCTCGAACGCGGCGCGGATGCGTCGCACGCGGCAAACTCCGGTGCCACCTGCCTCAGCGCCGCACTCAGCATGAAACATGGCGCGGTGCTGCGCCTGCTGCTCGAGCACGGCGCCGCGCCGGACCAGGCGCTGCCGGGCGACCTGACGCCGCTGATGCTCGCCGCGGGCCTGGGCCAGGCGCATGCGGTCTCGGCCCTGCTCGCGCACGGCGCCGATCCGGCGCGTCGCGATGGAGACGGCGGCACCGCGCTGCATGCCGCGGCGCAGTTCGGATTCGCCGCACGCGATCGCGCCGCAGCGTTGTCGCTGTGGGACGCGCTGCCGGCGTCAGCGGACCTGCTCAACGCCGCCAACGCGCGTGGAGAAACGCCGCTGCTGCTGTTGCTCGGCGCCGCCGCCGATGCCGGCACGCGTTGCGACGAGGACGTGGTGTTGGCCCAGCTCGAACGCCTGCTCGCGCGCGGCGCCGATGTCGGTGCGCAGGAACGGCGCGGCTTTTCCGCGCTGCACCTGGCGGCACTGCACGGCCTGGGCCGCAACGTGCGCGCGCTGCTGGCGGCCGGGGCCGATCCGGACCGGCGCGACAGCCTCAACCGCCGCCCGAACGAGATCGCGCTGATGCGCGGCTTCGTCGACATCGCGGCCGACTTCGAGCCCGGCACCCGCGCACCGCCGTCGATGGCGCGTTTCCTGCGCGAACCGCGCGGCTGAGGCTCGGCGAGCGCGCGTCGCGCGTGCCTGACATGCAACGTGCCCGGCGTACGACGGGCCTCGCCTGAAACCGGAACGCCCGCAGCAGCGGGCGTTTCGGCGCGAGCGGATCGTGCCTGAGGCCCGTCAGTCGCTTTCGAAGCCGTCGGCAAAGATCTCCGGGCCCACGGCCAGGTCCAGGGCGTCGGACAGGGCGCTGGTGTTGCCGGCCACGTCCGTCTGCCCGGCGCGCAGCGCATGCACGCCGTCGCCGTCGAGCGACGCCACGCAGGTCCAGTCGCCCGCGCCGTCGGCGACGGCGGTGCAGACCGGCACGCCCGCGTCGTACACCGTGACGGCGGCACCGGCTTCGGCCACACCCGTCAGCGTGGGTGTCGGCGAACCGGCGCCGTCGGCCGCGAGCGTCGGCGCGTTCGCGCTGCGATCGACCGTCAGCGCGAGCGGCGCCGACGCGGCGCTGTCGACGCCACCGACCGTCGCGACCGCGGTGATCGCGAGCGCGCCCTCGGGCAGGCTCGCCGCCACCGTCGCGCTGCCGCCGCTGCAGGCCGCGCCGCTGCCCGCCGGCACGCCGTCGGCGCGCAGCGAGATCGTGCTGCCGTCGACGCAGACCACGTCGAACTGCGCCGGATCGGCGTTGGTGATGTCGTCGTCGTCGACGTTGCCGCTGTCGAACGCCGGCAGCAGGTCCGGTGTGCCGGGCGCGGGCGCCACGTTGCCGAGCGCGATCGCGACGCTGCGGCTGCCGAACGTGGCCACCACGTCGTAGAGGCCGGCGGTGGCGTTCGCGACCGGCACCGGCGTCGACGCGACGCCGTTCCCGTCGGTCGGCACCTGCAGCGTGGTGACGTCGCCGGGGAACGTGGCCGAGGCGCCGCTCGACGGTGCGGCGAACTGCACCGGCGTGCCGGCGATCGGCGCGCCCTGCGCATCGCTCACCTGCACCGTGAGCCCGCTCGCGAACGGCGTGCCGACCAGCGTGATCTGGCCGTCGCCGGCGACGATCTCGGCGTCGGCGCAGAAATCGCGCTGCGGAACGATCGTCGGGAACGGCGTGTTGTCGATGCCGGCGAAGACCAGGTTGTCCAGTTCCCAGCCGGCGGCGCCGACCGCCTCGTCCGTGCCCACGGCAAACCGCACCCGTACCGTCTGTCCGGCATAGGTGCTGCCGAGGTCGATCGTGACCGGGCTCATCGCGGGATAGCCGGTGCTGGTGTTGACGTAGGCGCTGCGGGTTTCGATCGGGTTGTTGCTCTGATCGGTCAGCACGCCGTTGTAGGTCGGCACGGCGGACGGGCCGATGTCGATCCAGCTGGCGCCGTCGTCCGTGCTCAGCTCGACGATGCCGCCGTCCCAGTGCACGCCGCTGCCGCTCTCGAACTGGTGGCGGTGCTGGAACGTGATCACGAACGGCGTGTCCGTCGACACCTGCAGCGGCGGCGAGACCAGCGACGAGAGACCGGTGGAGGCGTTGTCGCGTCCGAGGAAGCGGTGCTCGCTCGGCGAGATTTCCGTGCGCTGCCAGCGGAAGGTGTCGTCGGCGGTGACTTCGAGCCGGGTCTCCCACGCCATCGCGGGGCTTTCGGCATCGTCAGTGGCGGACGATTGCGGCACCGTGTCGAAGTTCACCCGGAATTGCACGCTGGCGTTGCCCGGTGCGTCGAGCTGCGGATCGTCCCAGCTCAGGTCCAGATCGATGACGTCGATGCCGCCGGTGGGCGCGTACGCGATCGGCACCAGCGCCTGTGCCGCACCGAGCGGGCCGGAGTCCGAGACCGGCAGCACGTTGCCCTGCGGGAAGCTGACGCCGGGCGAAGACGAGGACACGGTGAGGTCGGTGGCGGCGAGCGCGCTGAATCCGGTGTTGCGCAGATGCACCGCGAGCGTGCCGGTTTCGCCGCCGTCGAGGATGCCGTCGAGATCGCAGTAGCCGGGCTGGTCGTCGAGCGTGGCGTCGCCGAAGGCCATCGCGTAGCCCTGCGTCGATGTGCTTTCGATCACGCCGATGTTGCCCGCTGCCTCGCGCCCGGGCGCCACCGCGCCGAAGCCGGCGCCGCGCTTGGCGAAGCCGGCGACGCAGATCGCGAAGTCCTCCTGGCTCTGCGCGGCGATGGCCGCCAGCACGCCGTCGCGCGCTTCGACGAACGTCGGGGCGTTCGGCGTCATCTTGTAGCCGGCGACCACGTAGCTCTTCATGCGTGCCTGGGCTTCGTCGAAGCTCAGCCGGGTCGAATCGCGCAGCAATCCGGAGTAGCACTCCCACAGCATCGAGGCCCAGACTTCGCCGGTGTTGTGCACCGACGAATTGGTGCCGGTGAACGCGCGCGGTGGCCCCACCGGCAGCGCGACGCCGTTCTGGATGTGGCGGAAGCTCAGCGGATTGATGTTGAGATTGGTGCTGTACGGGTAGCGCCGGATGCCGTAGTAGAAGCTGTTGTTGGGCGCGAGCCGGCCGGTGGCGTAGCCGGCCACGCTGTACGCGCCGGTGTATGCGTTGGGGCCGGTTTCCGGCACCACGGTCATCAGCAGCGAATGGAAATCGCCCCAGCCCTCGCCCATGCCGCCGCCCTGCAGATTGCTCAGGCCCGCGGCGTTTCCGATCAGGCGGTTGCTGATGTAGTGGCCCCATTCGTGCGCGACGATGGCGTTGTCGATGGTGCCGTCGCGCGTCACTTCCCCGCCCACGGGGAAGACGTACATGCGCATGCGCGGACGGGCGCCGTCGGCGGGCGTGGCCATGTTGGCGTTGCTGGTGCTGGCGTAGTCCTGGCCCTGGGCGCGGATGTCGTCGCCGCCGATGCCGCCGCGGCCGAAGTTGTCGACCTGGGCGTTGCCGGCGGCTTCGTCGAAGCCGGCGTCGTAGTAGGCGTCGTGCAGCCAGTTGTTGACGTAGAACAGCTGCGTGACCGCGGCCTGGATCTGGTCGGTGTTGGTGTTCGGCGCCTGCGCCACGTTGTAGGTGCGGTCGAAGGTGCCGGGCGCGGTGGCCGCGGCGCGGATGTCGCCGACGTTGTAGTCGTCCGGCGCGGTGATGTTGGCGAAGGCGTCGACGTTGTTGCCGCGCGTTTCGGTGGCGCCGTCCGCCAGCCACGGGTCGTTTTCGCTGAACGGTGCGTTCTGCAGCGTGACGAGCGCGGGTGCGATGAACGGCGGCTGGGTGTTGTCCGGCGTGCCGGTCGGGTGCGGATGCCAGGTGCGCGCCACCGGTCCGTTGTACGGGCGGAAATCGCCGCCGGTTTCGGCCCACACCCGGTAGGTGAATGCGGCCTCGGCCACCAGGTCCTTGCGGAACAGCAGGCTGCCGTCCTTGGCCGAGATCACGTGCGCCAGCCAGTGCGCGCCGGCCACGGTGTCCACCTCGCTTTCCACGTACCACGCCGGCACCAGGCCTTCGGGCATGCGGAACCACACCGGCTTGACCCGCGGCGGCTGCAGCACGCGCAGCGCATCGCCGGTCTGCGCCGGCACGGGCAGGGTGTAGCGGGTGTAGCCGCCGGCATCGGCGCGCAGGGTCTGTGCCTGCAGCGCGGCCGCCAGCGGAGCGCCGTCGAGGCCGTGGTCGTCGAGCACGCGTGCGATGGCGTCCTGCGCGTCGAGCACGAAGCCGTGCGCCGCGGTCGAGGCGTCGCGCCGGCTGCGCGTGTCGCCGAGCAGATAGCCCGACACCGCCGTGAGGCGACCGTCGGCGTCGCTGAGCAGGGTCATCGAATCGCGGAACACGTCGATGCCGTCGATGCGCTGGCGCAACCGCACCAGCTGTGCGCCGCCCGGCATGGTCTGGCGGTCGTAGGCCTCCAGCGCGTCGATCTCGGCGTCGCTCAGGCGGTACAGCGGCGCCAGCGTGCGCAGTTGGTCGCGCGCGGCGCGCACCGGATCGGCGCCGCGCGCGGACACGGCGCGTGCCGGCGACGCATCGCCCACCCACAGGAAGTTCGGCACGCCCAGGCGCTCGTCGTGGTGGCCGTGCACGTCGAGCCGGCGCAGCGCGGACGCATCGATCCGCGGCGCGGACCCCGCGGCATCGCGCGCCGCCGCGGTGCGGCTCAGCGCATCGAAGCCCTCGGTGCTTTGCGCCGACGCGGCGCCGCACAACAACGCAAGGCACGCCGCCGCGAGCCGGGCACGGACGTACGGGCCGGAGCCCCGGATGGATCGATGCATGAAGGATGTCCCCTGGATGGCGAGTCGCCGCGGAAGGTGCCCGCGGCGCCGGCTGCCCCCGGCAGCGATCGCGATTGTGGCGGCGCGCGCCGGCAGCCGCAACGGCCGTTCAGGCGGTGTCGCCGCGCGGCGGGGCGGAGGCCGCCGCGGCGGAGAGCTCGTCGGCGTCGAACAGGTGTTCGAGCTCGCGCAGCGCTTCCTTGTTGGACGCGATCAACGCGGCTTCGTCGTCGTAGATCAGGTGCTGGTCGTGCAGCAGACGTTCGTCGTGTTCCTCGAAACGCTCGCGCCGCAGCCGCGCGTCTTCGGGCGACAGGCCCAGCGCGCACAGCACGCGTTCGCCCAGCTCCAGGCTGGAGTGGAAGGTTTCGCGCACCACGTTCACGTCCAGGTCCATGAGCTTGAACACGTGCTGGCGGTTGCGCGCGCGGGCGTAGATGCGCAGGTGCGGGAAACTGCGCTTGACCATCCGCGCGATGCGGATGTTGGCGTCCGGATCGTCGGTGGTGAGCACGAAGATCTCGGCGTGTTCGGCGCCGGCCGAGCGCAGCAGTTCGACGCTGGCCGGATCGCCGAAATACAGCGTGCTGCCGAAGCGACGCGACAGGTCGACCTGTTCCGGACTGTTCTCCAGCGCCACGAACGTGATCTTCTGCGCCCGCAGCATGCGCGCCACGATCTGCCCCATGCGGCCGAAACCGGCCACGATCACGCGCGGCGCGTCGACGCGGATGGTGTCGAACGCGCGCCGTTCGCGCGTGGACGCCTCGCGCCGACCGCCAAGCAGGCGATCCACCGCCAGCAGGCACAGCGGCGTCACCGCCATCGTCAGCGCCACGACGGCGAGCAGGCGGTCGCGCAGCGCGGCGTCGATGAGGCCTTCCTTGAACGCTTCGCCGAACACCACGAAGGCGAATTCGCCCCCCAGCCCGAGCACCGTGCCGAGCAGCAGCGCGTTGCGCGTATCCAGCCGCGCCGCGCGTCCGACGCCGACCAGCACCAGCATCTTCAGCGCGAGCAGCCCCGCCACCCACAGCGCGACGATGCCCGGCTCGTCCATCACCCGGTCGAGGTCGATGCTCATGCCCACGGCCATGAAGAACAGGCCGAGCAGCAGGCCCTTGAACGGCTCGATGTGCGCCTCGAGCGCGTGGCGGTATTCGGAATCGGCCAGCAGCACGCCGGCGAGGAACGCGCCCAGGCCCATCGAGAGGCCGGCCTGGTCCATCAGCCACGCGTTGCCGGCCACCACCAGCAGCGCGGTCGCGGTGAACACCTCCACCATGCGCACCCGCGCCACCCAGCGCAGCACCGGCCGCAGCAGATAGCGGCCGCCGACCACCACCGCGAGGATCACCGCAAACGCCTTGGCCAGCGCCGCGGGCGACGGTGCGGCCTGTTCCAGCGCCTTGGCTTCGCCGAGGATCGGAATCAGCGCCAGCAGCGGAATCGCGACCAGGTCCTGGAACAGCAGGATCGCGAACGCGAGCCGGCCGTAGCCGGTGGTGAGCTCCTTGCGTT
Organism: Chiayiivirga flava; assembly: GCF_014202825.1. GTDB lineage: Bacteria > Pseudomonadota > Gammaproteobacteria > Xanthomonadales > Xanthomonadaceae > Chiayiivirga > Chiayiivirga flava. The sequence continues at coordinate 722,923 of NZ_JACHHP010000002.1, forward strand.
CGGCCAGCAACTGCAATCCCACCGCCGTGGACGACAGCGCAAGCCCCAGCCCGATGACGAGGTTGGCCTTCCATCCCAGCCCGTACAGCAAGCCGCACACGCCCAGCAGCAGCGCCGACAGCAGCACCTGCAGCCCGCCCATGCCGAACACCTGGCGCCGCATCACCCACAGCCGCGCCGGCGACAGTTCCAGTCCGATCACGAACAGCAGCATCACAACGCCAAGCTCCGAGGCCGCGAGCACGCTGTCGGCATTGCTGACCACGCGCAGCACGTCCGGGCCCAGCACCACGCCGGCGGCGAGGTAACCGAGCACGGCGCCAAGGCCCAGGCGGCGGAACAGCGGCACCGCGATCACGGCGGCGAGCAGGAAGACCAGCGCCAGTTCGAGGGTTCCGTGGTCGCTCATGGTGGCGCTCCGTGCGTTGCGTGGCTGCGGTGTCCGACCCGCAGGCCTGCGCAGGCGTTCGTGCAGCGGATGGGTGGGGATTGTGGCAAATGCAAGGGCCGATGACGGGATCGCGCCGTCTTTGCCGGTAACCGTGAACGACGTCTCGCCGCCGAGTCGCGAACCGCGACGTGGCGCAAGGTGCGGCGACCGCGCGGCAGGCAGCATGCGCATCGGGGCCAGCATCGCGTTAGACTGGCGATATCCACACGCCGCGCCGGGATGGCGCGCCGTTTTTTGGGGCAAGGGGCAAAACATGAAGACCGGTTTCCGCATCGTCGCGGTCCTGTTGTCGCTGTGGGCGACGCAGGCCATCGCGCAATCCACCGTGCACGAGGTGTACCTGGATCTGGATGCCGATGCGTCCACCGGCTGCAGCGTGGTCACCGATGCCGGCAGCGTCGCGGGCATGGAGCTGCGTCTGCGCGCGACCGTCGACGGCGACCCGCCGCAGGTGCAGACGGTCACGCGCGCGCTGTGCGACGGCGCCGCCTTCGGCGCCGCGCAGGCGCAGCCGGCCGGCTACCCGGTGGGCCTGAACCTCGGCAGCGGTGGCGCCGATGTGGTCGAGTTCTCGACCGCACTCGCGGGCCTGGGCGACGGCGGCACGGTGCCGGCCGCGTTCGTGTCGAGCAACGCCGCGGGCGCCGACCTGGTGCTGACGACGGTCACGCTGCCCGGCACCGTCGAACCGCCGGGCCCGACCCCGATCGAACCCGCCGTCATTCCGGCCACCGGCTGGCTGACGCTGCTGCTGCTCGTCGGTTTGACCGTGTGGCTGGCGCGCCGGCATCCGGGCGTCGGCGGCACGCTGGTCGTGATCGTGATGATGGGCGCGGGTGTGGCATGGGCGGCCAACTTCGTCGCCGACGGCCAGATCATCGACTGGACCGGCGAGGCGCCCGTCGCCACCGATCCGGCCAACGACGCCAGCGACGGCTCCGCGCAGATCGACATCGTGGCGGTGTTCGCGGCCACCGAGAACGCGCGCCTGCACGTGCGCATCGACGTGCGCGATCTGGAACCGACCGCCAACCAGGCGCCGACGCTCGATCCGCAGACCTTCACGCTGGCCGAGAACAGCGCCGCCGGCACGGCCGTCGGCAGCATCGCCGGCACCGACCCGGACGCGGGCCAGACGCTGACCTACGCGATCACGGGCGGCAACACCGGCAATGCGTTTGCCATCGATGCCGCCACCGGCGCGATTTCGGTGGCGAACGCCGCCGCGCTCGATTTCGAAGCCGGCGCCACCTTTGCCCTCACCGTCACCGCCACCGACGACGGCGACCCCGCGCTCAGTGCCACCGCCACGATCACCATCGACCTGGACGACGTCAACGAAGCCCCGCAGATCGACGCGCAGACCTTCGCCGTGTCGGAAAACGCGCCCGACGGCACCGCCGTCGCGGCCGTGGTGGCAAGCGATCCGGATTCGAGCGCACCGAACGCGACGCTGACGTTCGCGATCACCGGCGGCAACACCGGCGGCGCGTTCGCCATCGACGCGAACTCCGGCGCCATCACCGTGGCGAGCAGCGCCGCGGTCACGCTCGCGAACGCGCCGTTCGCGCTCGTCGTGCAGGTGTCCGACGGCGGCACGCCGTCGCTCGACGCCAGCGCCACGATCACCATCGAGGTCACCGACCAGAACGACGCGCCGGTGTTCGACCAGGCCGCGTATGCCTTCACCGTGGCCGAGAACAGCGCGGCGGCCACCGCGGTCGGCACGCTCTCGGCCACCGACCCGGACGCCGGCCAGACACTGACGTATGCGATCGCGAGCGGCAACGTCGGCAATACCTTCGCCGTCGACGCGGCCAGCGGCGCGATCACCGTCGCCGATCCGGCCGCGCTCGATTTCGAGACCACGCCGACCTTCGACCTCACCGTCTCGGTCACCGACAGCGGCGCACCGGCGCTGAGCGACACCGCGACCGTGACCGTCACGCTCACCGATGCGAACGATGCGCCGGTGGCGGACGACGCTGCCTTCACCGTGGCCGAGAATGCCGCCATCGGCACGTCCGTCGGCACCTACGCCGCGACCGATCCGGACGCCACCGCGCCGGACAACACGCTGTCCTACGCGATCACCGCCGGCAACGACGACGGCACGTTCGCGATCGACGCGACCACCGGCGAGATCACCGTCGCCGACAACACGCTGCTCGATTTCGAAACCGTCGCGGCGTTTGCGCTGGAGATCACCGCCACCGACGGCGGCGGCCTGAGCGACACCGGCATCGCCACGATCAACGTGCTCGACGAAAACGAAGCCCCGACGCTGCCCGCCGCCACGCGCGACGTGGTCGAAGCCAGCCCGAACGGCACGCCGGTCGGCGCACCGATCGCCGGCATCGATCCGGACACTACGGCGCCGAACAACACGCTCACCTACGCGATCACCGGCGGCAACACCGACGGCGCGTTCCAGATCGATGCGGCCACCGGCCAGATCAGCGTCGCCAACTCGGCCGCGGTCACCTCCGCGACGCCGGTGTTCACGCTCAGCGTCGAGGTCACCGACGGCGGTGGCCTCGTCGGCAGCGGCACGGTCACCGTCAACGTCACCGATGTGAACGACGCGCCGAGCTTCGTCGCCGGCCCGGACCAGACCAGCCTCGAGGACGCCGGTCCGCTCACCGGCACGCCGGACCCGTGGGCCACGGCCATCGACGACAACGATCCGACCGTGCAGGCGCTCACCTTCATCGTCACCGCCGACAACCCCGCGCTGTTCGCCACCCAGCCGAGCATCACGCCAACCGGCACGCTGAGCTACGAAGCCGCCCCCGACGCCAACGGCAGCACCCTCGTCACCGTGGTGTTGCAGGACGACGGCGGCACCGCGCTCGGCGGCGTCGACACCAGCGCGCCGCAGACCTTCACCATCACCGTCGGCGCGGTCAACGACGCGCCGCTGTTCACCGCCGGTCCGAACCAGTCCGTGCTCGAGAACGCTCCGGCGCAGACCGTGCCGAACTGGGCCACGGGCGTTGCCGCCGGCCCGGCGAACGAAAGCGGACAGACCGTGGCCTTTGCCGTCACCGGCAACACCGATCCGTCGCTATTCACCGTGCAGCCCGCCGTTGCGCCCGACGGCACGCTGACCTACACGCCGGCGCCCGGCGTCATCGGCACCGCCACCATCACGCTGGAGCTCGCCGACAACGGCGGCACCGCCGACGGCGGTGTCGACACCAGCGCGCCGCAGACCTTCACCATCAGCATCAACAACGTCAACGACGCGCCGAGCTTCACCGCCGGCCCGCCGCAGATCGTGCTCGAAGACGCCGGCGCGCAGACCGTCGCAGGCTGGGCCACGGGTATCGACGACGGCGATGCCGGCGTCACCCAGGCGCTGACCTTCAATATCACCGGCAACAGCAATGCGGCGCTGTTCGCCGTCGCGCCGGCCATCGATCCCGCCACCGGCACGCTCACCTACACGCCGGCGGCCGATGCCAACGGCGTCGCCACGATCACCGCGACGTTGTCGGACGACGGTGGCACCGCCGACGGCGGCGTCGACACCAGCGCACCGCAGAGCTTCACCATCACCGTCACCGCGGTCAACGACGCGCCGAGCTTCATTCCCGGCGCGCCCGTGTCCATGCTCGAAAACGCCGGCGCGCAGACCATTCCGTGGGCCACGGCGATCAGCGCGGGGCCCGCGAACGAAGCCGGCCAGATCGCCACCTTCGTCGTCAGCGGCAACACCAACCCGGGACTGTTCGCCACGGCGCCGACGATCGCCGCCAACGGCACGCTGACCTTCACGCCGGCCACCAACACCAGCGGCAGCGCCGATGTCACCGTCGTGCTGCAGGACGACGGCGGCACCGCCAATGGCGGTGTCGATGCCACCGCCCCGGTCACGTTGACCATCACCGTCGTCGACGTCAACGCCGCGCCGAGCTTCGTCGTCGGTGCCGCGCAGACCGTGAACGAGGACGCCGGCGCGCAGACCGTCGCCGGCTGGGCCACGGCCATCGACGACGGCGACGCGGGCGCCACGCAGGCGCTCACCTTCAACATCACCGGCAACACCAACACGGCGCTGTTCGCCGCCGGCCCGTCCGTGGCCGCCAACGGCACGCTGAGCTACACGCCGGCGGCCAACGCCAACGGCACGGCGACGATCACGCTGACCCTGTCCGACGACGGCGGCACCGCCAACGGCGGCAGCGACACCTCCGCACCGCAGTCGTTCACCATTACCGTCGACGCGGTCAACGACGCGCCGGTGTTCACCGCCGGCCCGGCGCAGACCATCGACGAAGACGCACCGGCGCAGACCGTGCCGAACTGGGCCACCGGCATCGGCCCGGGCGGCGGCACCGACGAGGCCGCGCAGACGCTGACCTTCGCCGTCACCGGCAACACCAACCCGACATTGTTCAGCGCCGCACCGGCGATCGCCGCGAACGGCACGCTGACCTACGCCGTGCAGCCGAACGCCAGCGGCACGGCCACGCTGCAGATCACGCTGTCCGACAACGGCGGCACCGCGAACGGCGGCGTGGACACCTCGGCGCCGCAGACCCTCGTGATCACCGTCAACAACGTCAACGATGCGCCGAGCTTCCTCGTCGGCCCGAACCCGACCGTGCTCGAAGACGCGGGCGCGCAGACGATCAACCCCTGGGCCACCGCGATCGACGACGGCGATCCGGACGTGACGCAGACGCTCACGTTCCAGATCGTGTCCAACGACAACGCCGCGCTGTTCAGTGCCGGCCCGGCGATCTCGCCGGCGGGCGTGCTGACCTTCACCCCGGCCGCGGAAGCGTCGGGCGTGGCCAACATCAGCGTGCGTCTGAGCGACAACGGCGGCACCGCGAACGGCGGCGTCGACGCCTCCGCGCCGCAGGTCTTCACCATCACCGTCACCGAGGTCAACGACGCGCCGCTGGCCACGCCCAAGACCCACGCCACGCATTCGGCGATCGCGCTGAACATCGTCGCGGCCAGCCACACCGGCGAGCTGCTCGACGGCGCCTCCGATCCGGACGACGCCCCGGCCGCGCTCAGCGCGCAGCTGGTCGCCGGTTCGTTCCTGCCGGCCGGCGCGCAGGTCACGCTCACCGACGCCGCCACCGGCAGCTTCCGCTATGACCCGCCGGGCGGTTTCAGCGGCGGCGGCAGCTTCCAGTTCCGCATCTGCGACGACGGCGCGCCGGTCGGTCCGGTGCAGTGCAGCGCGCCGCAGACGGTGTCGATCAACGTCACCGGCCCGGAGCTGTGGTTCGTGGATGCCGGCGCCGCCGGTGGCGGTGACGGCGGACTTGCCGACCCGTTCACCTCGCTCGCCGCGATTCCGGGCGGGCGCGGCACCGGCGATCGCATCTTCGTCGCCAGCGGCAGCTACGCCGCGGGACATACGTTGAACGCGAACGAACAGGTCATTGGCCAGGCCGCCAGCGGCGGCTTCGCGAGCCTGCTCGGCGTCGTCGTGCCCGGCAACGGCCAGCTGGACGCGCTGCCCGCGTCGGGCCCGTCGCCGTCGCTCGGCGGCGGCGTCACGTTCGGCGGCAACGGCGGCGTGCTGCGCGGCGTGACGCTCACCGCAGGCAGCGGCACGGCCATCAGCGCCGGCGCGGTCAGCGGCATCGAGGTGGCCGAAACGAGCATCGACGCCAGCACCACCGCCGCCAACTTCAACGGCACGGGTGCGAGTGCGGCCGGCGTGTCGTTCACCTCGACGCGGTCCACGGGCGGCGCCAACGGCATCGTGCTCAGCAACCTCAGCGGCACCTTCGACTTCGGCACCGGCACCCTCTCGGGCCACAGCGGCACGACGTTCCAGGCCGGCGGCACGCTCGGCAGCACGAGCTACGCCGGTGATCTGGGCAAGACCGCCGCCGGTTTCCTGCTCGACGTGACGGGCGGTGCGTCCGGCAACCTGACGCTCGGCGGCGCCTTCGCCTGCACCGGCGCCTGCGGCAGCGGCGGCGGCAACGTCGGCGTCCGCGTCGCCGGGCGCAGCGGCGGTACCCTGAGCTTCACCGGCGCCAAGGCGATCAGCGGCTCGGCGGCCAATACCGCCATCCTGCTCAGCGGCAACGCCGGCGCCACGCTGAATTTCAGTGGCAACACCGCCCTGACAACCACCAGCGGCACCGGCCTCTCGGCGAACGGCGGCGGCAATCTGACGATCAACGGCCAGTTCGACGTGACCACCACGGCCGGCAGGGCGATACGCATCGACGGCATGACGCTGTCCGGCAGCACCATCGGCACGCTGTTCACCAACGGCGCACTGGGCGCCGGCGTCCCCGCCGTGCAGATCAGCAACAGCACCACGCCCGGCACCTTCACGCTCGGCCAGGAGCTTCTCCTCGATCACGACGATGCCGGCGAATCGGGCGGCGGCGTGCAGTTGGTCGACAACACCGGCAGCTGGTCGCTGCCGCGCTGGAGCCGCGTCACCAGCAGCGACACCACCGCACTGCGCGCGTCGAACGCCGGCACGCTCGGCATCGGCGACATCATCCGCGGCAATGCCGTCACGACGGTGGGGACGGCGATCCTGGTGCAGAACACCACCATCGCCGCGCAGGATCTCAACTTCACGGCGGTCTCCAGCTTCGGCGGCGCCGTCAACGGCATCCTGCTGCAGAACACCGGCACGCTCGGCGGCCTCGTGGTGACCGGCACCGGCGCGCCCGGCAGCGGCGGCACCATCGCCAACACCAGCAGCCACGGCATCCAGCTGCTCACCACCGCGGCGCCGTCGTTCGCCTTCATGCAGATCCAGAACACCGTCGGCGACGGCGTCAGCGGCAGCCGCACCGACGGGTTCAGCTTCATCAACGGCAGTATCGACAACTCCGGCATCGGCGGCCTCGTGGACGCGTCGAACATCGGTTTCAACGACACCGCCGCCGGCCTCGAAAACAACCTCAGCGGCACGGTCGTCATCACCGGCAACACGCTGACCAACGCGCGCTACCACGGCGTGGACATCTTCAACTATGCCGGCACGCTGGCCGATGTCACGGTGTCGAACAACACGATCACCAGCAGCACCGTTGCGGCCACCTCGCAGGGCTCGGGCATCCGCCTGATCGCGTTCGGCTCGGCGACCACGGCCGCCAGCGTCACCAGCGCCACGCTCGCCAACAACGTGATCAGCAACTTCCCCGGCGGCGTGGGCATCCAGGCGCAGGGCGGCAATGCCAACGCGGCAGGGCCGACGCCGCTGTTCGGCACCGCAGGGTCGGGGAGCAGCGTGATCCGCATCACCGGCAACCGCATCGCCGGCCAGAGTCCCGCCAATCCGATCGCGGCCGAGGCCATCGTGGCGCTGGTCAACGGCAAGGGCCAGGGCAACTTCGACATCTCCGGCAACGGCACCGTGGCCAACCCGATCACCAACGTCAACGGCACCGCCATCAGCCACTCGGCGTTCGGCACCGCGGTGGTGACGTCCACGATCAGCAACAACGTGATCGTGGCCAACAACATCTTCGCCGCGCAGGGCATCGGCGTGGGCACCTCGAACACGGCCGGCTTCGCCAACACGCCGTCGCTGACCACCACGATCACCGGCAACAACGTGTCCGCCACCGACGGCAACGGCATCCTCGCCGTGGCGCGCGACGGCAGCGGCACGCTGCGCGCGAAGATCCAGAACAACACCGTGGCCGCACCGCTGACCGGCGTGCGCCCGGGCATCCGGGTCGATTCGGGCAACGGCACGTCCGTGAACGAGACGGTCTGCGTGAACATCTCCGGCAACACCAGCGCCGGCAGCGGCGGCCATCCGGGCATCGGCCTGCGCAAGCAGGGCGCGGTCGCCACCACCAACGCCTTCGGCGTCAACGGCATGGTGGCCACCGCCTCTCCGGGCGTGGAAACCTACGTCGGCGGACTCAATCCGGCCGGTGCCGGCGTGCTGCTCATCTCCGCGAGCAGCGGCTTCTCCAACTGCAGCCTGCCGTGAGCGCGCGACTCATGCACACCACAGGGATACTTCGCCGTGGCTGAACCCTTTCTCTCCGAGGTCCGCCTGTTCTCGTTCGGGTTCCCGCCGCGTGGCTGGGCGCTGTGCAACGGACAATTGCTGCCGATCAACCAGAACCAGGCGCTGTTCTCGCTGCTCGGCACCACGTTCGGCGGCGACGGACGGGTCAATTTCGCGCTGCCGGACCTGCGCGGCCGCGTGCCGATGCACGTGGGCGGCAGCCACACGCTGGGCGAACGCGGCGGCGAGCAGGCGCACACGCTGAGCATCGCGGAACTGCCGACGCACACCCACGTGGCCCAGGCCGCCGGGGTTGCGGCCACGACCAACACGCCCACCGGCGGGCTGATGCTGTCCAATTCGCTGGGCTCGGCGGCCTACGGTCCGGCCAGCAATGTGGTGGCGATGGCGCCGCAGGCCGTGGCCAACGCCGGCGGTTCGCAGGCGCACCTGAACATGCAGCCGTTCCTCACCATCAGCTTCTGCATCGCGCTGCAGGGCATCTTTCCGTCGCCGACCTGAAAAACGCACAGGACCTGCGTTTTTCAACAATTGCTGGGAGCAAGCGTCATGGCACAACCGTATGTCGGCGAGATCCGGATGTTCGGCGGCAACTTTGCGCCCGCAGGGTGGGCGTTCTGCGATGGGCAGTTGCTGCCGATTTCCGAGAACGAAACGCTGTTCCAGCTCATCGGCACCACCTACGGCGGCGATGGTCAGAGCACGTTCGCGATGCCGGACCTGCGCGGCCGCCTGCCGCTGCACCAGGGCAACAGCTTCATCCTTGCCGAGACCGGCGGCGCGGAAGAAATCACGCTCACGGTCGGCCAGATTCCGTCGCACAGCCATCCGATGCTCGGCAGCGCCGACACGGCCACCACGCTGGCCGCGTCCGGTGCCGTGCTCGCGGCCAGCACCGGCGCCACGATCTCGCCGTACGGCACGGATGCGCCGCGCACCAACCTCGCAGGACAGAGCGTGACGGCGGTGGGCGGCAGCCAGCCGCACACCAACATGAAGCCCTACCTGTGCGTGAACTTCATCATCTCCCTGTTCGGGATCTTCCCGAGCCCGACCTGAGGCAGCGATCGTGGCCGATCCGTTTGTTGCGGAAATCCGCATCTTCCCCTTCAACTTCGCGCCGCGCGGCTGGGCGTGGTGCGACGGGCAGCTGCTGCCGCTGTCGCAGAACACCGCGCTGTTCTCGCTGCTGGGCACCACGTACGGCGGCAACGGCAAGAGCAACTTCGCCCTGCCCGACCTGCAGGGCCGCTCGCCGATGCATCCGGGCCAGGGACCGGGCCTGTCGCTGCACGACCTGGGCGAAACCGGCGGCAGCGAGACGGTGACGCTGCTCGAATCGGAGATCCCGTCGCACAGCCACGCGCTGCAGGCCTCGCAGGCCGACGCCATCGAGCGCACACCCGCGGCGAGCATGCCGGCCACCGGCATCGGCCTTGGCCTGTATGCCGCGCCCGCCAGCATCGTGCAGCTCTCGCCGCTGGCGCTGGCGCCGGCGGGCGGCGACCAGCCGCACAACAACCTGCAGCCCTACCTGACGCTGTATTTCTGCATCGCGCTGCAGGGCGTGTTTCCGCCGCGCACATGACGAGGAAGGCCCGATGAAGAGACGACAGTTCCTGGGTGCCGGTCGCGTGGCGCTGGTCGGTGCCGGCATCGCCGCGCTGCCGCTGCGGCACGCCGCGGCGTCGGAGGCGGCGCCGCGGTTCCGCCTGCTGCGGCGCGACGGCGGCCGCCTGCGGCCGCTCGTCGACTGCGGCGCGCAGCCGGCGTGCGACGCTGCGCGGCTCGTCGTGCATCTGCAGCCGCTGCAGCCCGCGCCCGGCGGTGCGACGCTGGCGCGACTGCGCCTGAGCGCCATGTTCGATGCGCTCGGCGCACCGCAGTCGCCGTTCCACATGTTGCACTTCTCGGCGGCGGACCCGGCCGGCACCACGCGGCCCTACCGCTTCATGGCCGCACGCGAATCGCTGCGAGCGCTGCAGATCGAGTACAGCCTGCACGACGATCCCGCGGACACCTGCCGCAGCGAGCGCTGCAGTCTTGTCGCGCAACCCTTCGCCGCGCTCGAACCGGGCGACTACGTGCTCGCCGGTCCGGCGCGCGATCGGCTCGCCGCCAACGCAACCGACGGCCTGCTCGACGACCCCGCGCGCGATTTCGACTACGTGGCGTTCCGCATCGCCGTCGCCGGCTGACGACGCCGACGGTGGCAGCGCATCCACCGACGGCATGGCGCGATTGCCTGCTGGTCGGCCTGCCGCTGGCGCTGCGGCCCGAGCGCGATGCCGATCGCGACGCGCTGATCGCGGTGTACGACGCCGCGCGCGCGGACGAACTCGACCGCGCACCGTGGCCGCCCGGCCAGCGCGAGCGCTTCGTCGCGCACCAGTTCGAGCTGCAGCGCACCCAATACCGCGCGCACTACCCGGGCGCGGATTTCCTGGTGATCGAGCGCGAGGGCGTCGTCGTCGGACGCGTCTACCTGCATCGCGGCGCGCACGAACTCCGCCTGATGGACATGGCGCTGCTGCCGGAGCTGCGCCAGCGCGGCATCGGCACGCGCCTGCTGCGCGATCTCGTCGCGTGGTGCGACGGCGTACCGTGTCCGCTCACCCTGCACGTGGAGCCGTTCAATCCGGCCTATCGCCTCTACCGCCGCTTCGGCTTCACCTGGCGGCGCAGCACCGGCATCTACCATTTCCTCGAGCGCGTGCCCGGCACGCCGTGCGGCGAGGCCGGAATGTCTGCGTGGCCGCGCGGCGAACCAGGCACCCGCGCAGACAGCGTCAGTTGAACACGATCTCGTAGACGATCCCGCGCGCGTCGCGCCGAACCGGCGTGAAAAACAATTCCAGATGTCCGTGCACGGGATGTGGGAACTGCAGCAGCCCCTGCTGCAGCGGCGGTTGCAGCGGCCCGCGCAGCAACAGCGAAAAGCCGGGCAGCGCACGCACGGTCGGATATGCCGAGCGCGTCACCGCCTCCACCTGCATCGCCACTTCGTCGGTTCCGGCGCGGACCAGCAGTGCGTTGCCGATGAGGGCATCGAAATCATCGGCACGGAGCCGGTCGAGGGACGTGGTCATGCCGGCAAGCTTATGCGCCGAGCCGCTTGCTGCCAATGCAGCGAGGTCTTCGCGCAGCATTGAACCGCCGCAGCGCATCCGCCAGACTCGCGCGACCCCCCACGTGCCGGAGGCCGCCATGCCTTTTCGATCCGCTGCCGCGTTTGTACTGGCTGCCATTCTGCCGTTGGCCGCCGCATCCGCCGCCGAGCCGCACCCCGAGGCCGAGCTCGAGATCGGCGTGGTCGGCGACCTGGAAATCGGTCCCGACGGCGCCGTGCGCACGTACGAGGTCACGAGCAAGCTCGCCGAACCGCTCACCGCTCTGGTGGAGCGCAAGGTGCGCGAATGGATGTTCGAGCCCATCGCCGTGGACGGCAAGCCGGTCATCGCGAAGACGCGCGCGCGCCTCACGCTGCGCGCCATCCCGCAGGGCGACGACTACCAGCTGCGCATCGAGGGCGTGCATTTTGGCGAAGCCGCACCGTCCGCCGCGACCACGCTCAAGGCGCCGACCTACCCGCGCAACGCCATCCGCGAGGGCATCGGCGCGCGCGTGATGCTGGTCGCGCGGCTGGACGCCGACGGACGCGTGATCGAGGTGCACCCGTACCAGACCAGCCTCGACAAACCGATCAAGTCCGACTTCACAGCCAACAAATGGCGCACCGCCTTCGAGCGCGCCAGCATCGCCGCCGTCGAAGACTGGCGCTACGATCTCACCGAGTCCATCGACGGCGCGACTGCCGGCCAGACCGTGATGATCCCGATCCAGTATTCGCTGTCGTACGGCCGCACGTCGGCGCCAAACGAGCGCTGGCGCCAGTACATTCCCGGCCCGGTGTCGCCCGCGCCGTGGCAGGACGACAGCCGCATCGCGCAGCTCGACGACATCGGCGAAGGCGAAACACGCTCGCTGTCCTCGCGCTTCCGCCTCACCCGCGATCCCACGGGCACCGTACTCTGAGATGAGACCGTCACGCACCCGGCGCAGGAGCCTGCAGGCGCTGTCGCCGGTCTGCGCCGTGCTGCTGTTCCTGGCGCTGCCGCTGGCCGCGCAGACCACGACGGCAAGTCCCGCCGACGATCCGCACGACGCCGCGCTGGTGCGCTGCTTCGGCCTGCAGCGCAGCGAGCCGGCACAGGCGATCGCCATTGCCGAGAGCCTCCTCGCTGACGGCGCCTTGCCCGTGCTCGCCGAGATCAAGGCGCAGAGTTGCCTGGGCATGGCCAGCGCGCTGGCCGGCGACACCGGGCGCGCGCTCGCCGCCGCCGAACGCATGGAACAGCTCATCGACGCCAATCCGCAGCCGAACGCGGTGGCGCTGCGCACCTATTCGAACGCCGGCGCCATCCTGCATGCCGCCGGCCAGGTCCATCGCGCGCTGGCGCTGTACGATCGCGCCGAGCGCATTGCGCTCGCCGAGGAATCGGAGGTCGCCCAGCTCACCACGCTGATCAACGTCGCGTTGATCCACGCCGAGAACCTCGACGATCCCGACGGCGCCGAGACCCTGTTCCAGCGCGCCATCGCGCTGTCGGAACGTACCGGCACGCGCGACGTGCTGCTCGACTACAACCATGCGCGCAATCTGCTGCGGCTCGGACGCCAGCGCGAGGCGCTGGCCGCGTTCGACGCGGCCCACGCGCAGGCCGAGCGCGTCCCCAACACGCTGATGGGTCACCGCATCGATGCCGAGCGCACCGCGTTGCGGCATGTGCTCGACGGTTCGACCGACGCCCGCGACGTGCTCGAAACCACCATCGCGGCGCAGCGCGCGCTGCCCGATCCGGCGGGCGAGGCCATCAGCCTGACCCTGCTCGCGCGGACCGAGCTCGCCGACGGCGACGCGGAGGCCGCGCTGCGCAACGCCCGCGCGGCCGAACAGGTCGCGCAGAGCGACGCGTTCCTGCGCGAGCGGGTCGACGCGATCCGCGCCCAGGTCGCCGCCTTGCGCGCCCTGCAGCAACCCGAGGCCGCGCTGGACCAGGCCGAGCGCGCGCACACGCTCGAACTGGGCGCGCTGCGCCGCCTGAACCTGCAGGGCCTGGCCGACCTGCAGGCCCGCCTGCAGGATGCCGACAGCGCGCGCGAACTCGAGCGCCTGCGGCTGGAACGGCAGATCCAGAACCTGAGCCTGGACCGCACCCGCCTCGCGCGCAACTGGGCCGTCGGCAGCCTGATCGCGATCGGACTCGCGGTGCTCGCCTTCGTGCTGTTCCAGCGGCGCATCAACCTGCGCCTGCGCCGCCTGAGCACGCTCGACGCGCTCACCGGCCTCATCAACCGCCGCGCCGCCACCCACCGCCTCGACGCGACGCTCGCGAACGGTGTTCCCGGCGCCAGCGCGCGCGCGCTGATCCTGCTGGTGGACATCGACCACTTCAAGCAGGTGAACGATCGCCACGGCCACGCCGTCGGCGATCTGATCCTCACCGAGCTGTCGGCGCGACTGAAGACCGGCTGCCGGCCGGACGACGTGGTGTCGCGCTGGGGCGGCGAGGAATTCCTCATCGCCTGCGGACAGGTCACGCTCGACCAGGCACGCGCGGTGGCCGAACGCCTGCGCGCGGCAATCGCCGACGTCTCGTTTCCGCTGCCGGACGGCCAGCGCGTCGCCGTCACCATCTCGATCGGCTTCGCGCCGTATCCGTTTTTTCCCGACCACGAAGACCACGGCGCGGAAGCGTGGCAGGATGCCATCCGTCTCGCCGACCGCGCGCTGTACGCGGCCAAGCACAGCGGCCGCAACGCGTGGGTCGGGCTCTGGGGGCACGACGCCGACGGCACCGACATCGACAGCGTGCTGCGCGATCCGCTGCAGGCCGAGCGTGCGCGCCGCATCGCCATCGTCGCCAGCCGCGCGCCAAACTGGACGGGCGACGCCGCCGCCGACGCGACCTGACACCGACAGTCACGCGCGTCGCAGCGACCAGAATCCGATATCGCGACGCGTGCGGTATCCGATGTCGTCGTACATCCGCTTCGCGCGCAGGTTGTCGTGGCTCACGTGCAGGAAGGGCAGGCGGCCCTGCCGCAGCAGATCGTTCGTCAGCCACGCCAGCAATCGCCGCGCGAGGCCGCGCCCGGTGAACTCCGGATGCGTGCAGATGGCGCTGATTTCCTGGCAGGTGTCGGTGGCCAGGCGTTCGCCGATCATCGCCGCCAGGCGCCCGCCGTCGTCGATGCCGAAATATCGCCCCATCGCCATCGTGCGCGGCCGGAAATAGTGCGGATACACCAGCGCGGTGAGGGCCAGCACGTCGGCGCGCCGGGATTCGTCCAGCGTCACGATCGGAGGCCCGTCGACGGCCGCCAGCGGTTCGCCGCATGTCATCTGCGCCAGCGGCGCATGGGCGTGCAGACTCCACGCGTCCGACACGTCCGGTGCGTGGCCGAGCAGATACATGGTCTCGTCGCGTGCCACCAGCGATTCCAGCGTGGCGTCCGCGACGGTCGCGCAGTCGGCCCGCACCCCGACGAAGGGCGCCATGTCCGCGGGGTAGCGCAGCGCCGTCGCGTCGCCGATGGCGCAATGCGCATGACGGCCGTGCAGCGCGGCCCAGATGGGATTGTCGAGTGCGGCGTCGTTCATGCCGCCGGCCGCCCGCACCGCATCGCCGGCGCGGCGGGTTCACCGATGTCGCGCATGCACGCTCCGGACGCATCTGTCGATGCCGCGCAGGATGGACCATCGCGGCGTTGTCCGGCAATCGGATTTCGACACGCTCCGCGCACGTTCCGGCGATACGCCGATGCGCGGCGGAACGGGTTCCCGTCAGGCGATCGAACGCGCCACGGCAATCAGCACCACGCAGCCGAACGCGATCGATGCCGCGCCCAGCAGGCCCAGATGCCGGACCGCACGCGCCACCGACCACGCCGCGAACCGGCGGTGCAGTCGCCACGGCACCAGCGCCAGCACGGCCGTCGTGACCAGCAGCACCCAGCCTGCAATCGCGAATCCCGTCGACCACGGCAGACGCTCCGCATGCAGCACCAACGCGCCGCCCACCCACACGCGCACTGCAAGCTCGAGCGCGTGCAGCCGCGCCGATCCGGCAAACCCGAACAGGAACCGTCGCGCCAGCGCAGGCGCCGCGAATGCCGCCACGCCGAGCAGCAGCAGATACAGGCCCGCCAGCGTCACCGTTGCGGCGGCAAGAAGCTGCATCAGCATGTCAGCGCGCACGCGCGCGCTGCGCACGAAACGTCCGTGGCCGCGCGGCAACGCTGCAAGACAACCGGTAGCACGGCACGACGCGTCGTCGACACCGGCGCACCTACCGCATGACCTTCTCGACCGCCTTGCCCTTCGCAAGCTCGTCGATCAGCTTGTCCAGATACCGGACGTTCCGCACCAGCGGATCCTCGATCTCCTCCACGCGCACCCCGCAGATGGTGCCGCGGATAAGCGAACGGTTGGGGTGCAGGGCCGGCGCCTCGGCGAAAAACGTCCGGAAATCGCTTTCCGTGTCGATCTGCCGCTGCAGGTCCGCCGCGCTGTAGCCGGTCAGCCAGCAGATGACGCGATCCACCTCGGCACGGGTGCGGTTCTTGCGCTCGGCTTTCTCGACATACAGCGGATACACCTTCGAGAACTTCATTGCGGGAATGCGATCATCGTTTTTCATCGATCCTCCGGCTCGGCCAATAACCCATGCTCGCCGTTGTGCGTCGGCGGCTCAAGCGCCCCGATTCGGCTCACGGGACATCATCGGGATGCACGCAAGCAATCGCCACTCACCGCGCATCGCACGCATCCCTGCACCGGACGATGGCGGCGCGGAGCGTCGTCCACCAGCCGGACGCGTACGGATGCAGCCACCTGCGCGGCAACGGTTTTCCGAAGCGCGACGTGCGAAGCACACGCGCCTTGAGCCACGCGATGTCGAACCCCGCCCATTCCGGCACCGGCGACAGGCCGAGATTGAACGACACCGCTGGCCGTACCTCGTTCCAGAAGATGGCTTCGAGCTCGTCCAGCGTGTACTTGGACTCGGCACATGCGCGCGCGATCGCGGGAAGGAGAATGGCCGGATCGGTGTCCATCCAGACCTGCTGCATCCAGTCCCACACCGGTGCGCGATCGTCGATGTCTTCGCTTGGTGGTCTCACGGTGGCCACACCCGGGTCAGGAGCCGCTGTTCCGCAGCGGTCCGCGGGAAGCGAGCATAGCGTCGGCAGCACACCCGATCACGCGAAGTCCGCGGGACGCACGACACCCATCCGT
The DNA here is from genome assembly GCF_014202825.1 of Chiayiivirga flava. Classification (GTDB taxonomy): domain Bacteria; phylum Pseudomonadota; class Gammaproteobacteria; order Xanthomonadales; family Xanthomonadaceae; genus Chiayiivirga; species Chiayiivirga flava. Next base: position 739,666 of record NZ_JACHHP010000002.1, read on the forward strand.
CGACGGGCGCAGCCACAGCCCGCCCGCGAAACGCCAGACGCGTCGTGCAGGCTTGCGCTACCGCCATCGGGCGAATCACGGGAATCTGCTCGAATGAAACCAATGCGTGCATCGACTCTCGGCATCACATTGCTTGCGTTCGCCTCGGCAGCCGCGTTCGCGAACGACGCGGTCGCCGTCGACGCGCGTGCACAGGTTCGGGAGTTTGCGATCTGGCCGGAAGGTTCGGCCATCCTGCGGCAAGGCATCGAGGCACTCGCCGGGCAAGAACATGCGATCACGCATCCTTCGCTGCTGGTCCATTCGCCGGCCGCCTCGTCGTCGCGCACGGCGGCGCTGGTGTTTCCCGGCGGCGGCTACAAGGCGGTCGCAGTCGGCCCGCACAGCACGCTCGGCCCGGACGGCGCGGATGTCTGCAAGTGGCTGACCGATGCCGGCGTCACCTGCGTGCTGTTGAAGTATCGCGTGCCCAATACCGGCTGCAACTGGAATCCCGTCACCCGCCGGCACGATGCGCCGGACGTGCCGATGGCACTGCAGGACGCGCAACGCGCCATCTCGATGATTCGCCATCGCGCCGACGAACTGGACATCGACCCGCGCAGGATCGGCGTGATCGGCTTCTCGGCCGGCGGCAACCTGGCCGTGCTTTCGAGCACGGCCTTCGAGCACCGCGTCTACGCACCGATCGACGCAATCGACGCGGTCAGTTCTCGCCCCGACTTCGCGATTCCGGTGTATCCGGGCCACATGACGATGGAGCACAAGAACAAGCGGCCCAGAAACCTCGCGGCGCAGGAACTCAATACCGACATCGTGGTGTCGCCGCGCGTCCCGCCGACACTGCTGATCCACGCGAAGGACGATCCCGTCGATCCCGTGCACTATTCGCTGGTCTACGAACGCGAACTGAGGAAGGCCGGAGGCGATGTCACGCTCAAGCTGTACGAAAACGGCGGGCATGCGTTCGGCGTCAGAAAACAGGGCACCGACTCGGACCGCTGGACCGACGACGCGCTGGCGTGGCTGAAGAACATCGGCATGCTCTGACCGCGACCGGCAGGCGTGGCTGCAGCCGGTCCTGACGTCGATTCGCACGCGCACGCGGCCCCCGCATCGGCTGGACGTCGACGCGGCACCCGCGTCAGGCGCCGCACACGCCGCTGCCGCAACCGGGCAGCCGACGCCGGAACCGCGTCGCCGGCGCGGACGCAGCGCGAAGACATCAGGCGTCGCCCCACGTGCTGACACACACCTCGTGAAACTGCAGTTCTGGCCGAAGACCGGAATAGTTCGGGAGGTCGGCAGCCAGCAGGGCGCCCGCAGCCAACACCGCGGTCCTGGCCTGCGCGAGCGTGGAAAAATAGGCGTTCGACGTGGCAATCACCGCGCCCGCTGTCGGTGGACCATCGATCAGCGCGCGCGAGCACTCGAAGCGGATCATGCCCAGCGGTTGCAGCAGTTGTCCGGCAAGGCGCGCGTGTTCCGTGGTGTAGTAATCGTGATCGAACCAGGCGTCGGCGGCCCAGCGGTAGATGCCGACGACCTTGACGCGCTTGATCGCACCGACGCCGGAAGACATGGCAGTGACCCGTGCTGTGGGAGGGGAGGCATGCCGGCACCGCGCCGCGAAGCGGCTGCGGCGCGGTTGAAATCCGACCGGCGTCTGCGCGACGACGTTACTGCGTCCCCGGCACGGGCGGGGTGTCCTCGATTGCGGATTGGATCGCCGACGAGAGATCGCTGCCGTCGGCCGCCATCGGCGCCGCGCGGGCGCACATGTCCGCCGCGGAACCACCGACCCATTGTTCGTACGGATCGGTCCGGACGGTGGCGAAGTCGGTCCATCCTTCCCGCGTTGCCCGAATCGATCTCATGCAAGCGTGTCGGTCCCCGGACCTGCCAAGCCGATAACTCTGATGGCGAGCTCCCGCCGATTGAGCGTGTGGCCCAGGTCCGCGGATTCCATGATGGCCCGAGCGATCACGCTCACCCCAAGGCCGAATAGACGACTGCAACCGCAACGACTTGCCACGATTTAGACGGGATCAGTTAACAGAGGAGTCCATAGATGAACTTTCAGGTGCCCACGCGCTCACAGAGCTGGATCGCTTTCGGGCACTTGATGTCAATGAAGGGGCGCGGTGTTCCATCACAGAACCAAACCATTCTGTACTCCGACTCTGCTGCGAACCTCGCCTGCTTGATGAAGAACTTGTTCCTCATGTGGTTTCCTACGACGGAGTTTTGCCTTTCCATCCAGCGTTCAGGATCTTCTCCGTCCTCGGGCGGGGAGAAACTATGGTCATCTGTTGCCTCGTAGAACGTATTTTTACGATAGATGCAAGGCCCTTCGGTTCCTCCAATGAACCCAGGTATCTGCCTAGCCAAAGTAGCCGAAAAGGCAAGCGTATCCTTTATTCTGATGCCCGCGTATCCGTCGCCGGGGTGGACTTCCGTCATTGATCCACACAGTACGTATGCTTCTTGCCCATTGAAGGCGATTGCGGAGAGATTTGATTTTGGAGATACGATCTTCATCGCGGCCTTCCCTTCTTCTGAGTCTCTCCGAGTCTCATCCGGATGCTTACAGAACGACTCAAACGAACTGAGTCGAAGTGAGCCGTCCTTGAAGAAGGCGTCCACGTACTCGCGATGCATTCGACGATCAACGACGGGCGTGCGAACTTCCCAATTATAGCCGATCGGAAGATTCAGAATTGACATTGGCTACCTAACGTCGAGTTAAGCCGCCGCGCACGACGGCGTTGGATGAATGCGACGAACTGTTCGCGGTCGGCTTAGAAACTTAGTTAGACCTGTGAGGGCGAGCCAAACGGAACAAGCCGCTCGATAGGCGGCATTGTATCTGGAGTGCTTTGGCCGTCAATTGACCAGAGCTCGAGACCGCCCAACAGACCATCTTGCTCAAATACAAACGCGCCACAAAGGTGGCCTTGCTCGGTACTCCATTGATAGTCGGAGAGAATGCGCACAGCGGGATCGGCCGGCCGCTTCCCGTTGATGGAAAAATCGATGCTGGCGCAACCACAACCGCAGCGCCCAGTAACACGGGCGAGTTGAAGCTGCTCCAGGAAAGCGGAATTGTCTCCGGTGCCGTGCGCAAGTAACCAGCGCACTACCGCGAGCTCATCAGGAGCTAGCGGACGGTCGATAGCCAGATTTGATCTCATGCAAGCGTGTCGGTCCCCGATGCAGCCAAGCCGATAACAATGTTGGTCCACGCTACCGCTTGAACATATGGCCCTGCGTCGCGGATTCCATGATGGCTCGGGCTCGATGCCCAACAAAGCCGAATACACGAATGCAACCGCACCGTCTTGGTGAGATCGAAACACACGCGTCAGCAGGAAGGGAGCAGAAACAGAATCAGGAACGATCAACCACAACTGCCGTCAGGGGTTGAGGGAGGAGTCCATGCATGAATTGTTCAGCGACACGACTAGCAGAATCAAGACGGCAAGTGTAGGCAGCAACCACCGTGAGGAAACCACCGCGATGGCGGCAACGGCGAGGAATCCTCTCAAGGCCTCAGGCCAGTGAGCGCAACCGGCTTCTAGCGTAAGCCACCCTGTGGCGCTACATCCAACGAATGGGCCGAAGTAGACAGGGATGATGGATGCGGCAATGGCAAGTGCCGCGGCAGCTCCGCCTCTTGCGATCCAAAATGCTTGCGAGGTCGTGAACAACAACGTCTAACACCTAAGTTAAGCCGCCGCCCGAGAGCGTGCGGATAAAGCGAAGAACTCTCACCCGTCGGCTTGAACGCATAGTTAGAACCCGTGCGCCACGAGCAAAGCGACGACGCGCTGGTGATTGAGAAACTCCGCAAGCTCCCGAGCAGTGTGCCCATTGTTGCAGCGCTGATTCCGGGCTCCAAGTCGAAGGAGCGTACCCACCGCCAGTTCTTGATCTTGCTCCGCCGCGCAGTGCAGAGGCGTGAAGCCATCTTCGCCTGGTTTATCGATTTCGGCCCCGCTTGCGACCAACACCTCAATCGCTTCTGCGTCTCCCCAGATTGAGACAACATGCAGGGGCGTCTCGCCAAATGCGGATACTACCGAGTGAACAGAATTCATCGGACCCGCGCCGGCAAGGTCCGCTCGTTCGACCTCCGCTAATACTTGCGCCAGGGACTTCATGGGTCTAACACCTAAGTTAAGCCGCCGCCCGAGAGGGTGCGGACGAAGCGAGCAACTCTCGGCGGTCGGCTTGAACGCATAGTTAGCCCGCGCCCTCAACGAAGCCGCCGTGAGACGAACGGAAACAGGAAGAAGGCCACGCAGAGGACACCAAAGCCCACGACTGGAGCAGTGAGCCGCTCCACGAACCAGAATCCCACAAGCGGAAGTGAGACGAGCGCGACCGCGAACGCAAGCGCGAATGCGAGCGCGTAGGCTGCGAAGGCGCGCACAAAAAAGTTCGGGCGAGCGGGAGGCTGCGTGTGCTGATTTTTCTCACCCGGTTGCATGCGCGGACTAACACCTGAGTTAAGCCGCGCCGCGAAGCGGCGTCGGCTTGAATGAATTGTTAGGCAGCGCCCGCATGACTACATGCAAATAGAACAACGGGTCAGCGACCGATCAAGCTTGGTTTGTGAATATTGCTCCAGGGCGGCAAGATCAGTGCTACAGAACTTGATGTAGTCGCCGGTTGTGAAGTTGCCAATCTTGGCGCTGGACATTGAGCCATGAGTCGCTGCATGGACCATGGGGTATTTCGGCATTCTCACAGCGCGATCAACGTTTGCGACGAAGCCGTGCGGGTTGGCCTGAACCCACTTGAGGTATCTCGTCTCGTCATTGTCAAACAGCTCGACCATCATTCTCTCCGGTTGCCTGCGCGGTTGATAACGGCCTAACACCTGAGTTAAGCCGCGCCGCGAAGCGGCGTCGGCTTGGACGAACTGTTAGGGCTCATGCCGCGTACGGCACAAAACGCAGCAGCTGCGACGAGCCCACAAACCCCGAAGGATGCCGCTCCGCCCATGTATTGGAGCCAGCCTGCCACAGTGGGCACGCCATTCACCATGGTCTCGACGCCGTTTGACGAGGCGTAGGAGCCTGGGCTGGCGTAGCGCAGCGGCCAAGTGATCACCGCGGCAGGCAAGGCCCCCAGCACGAAGCCCGCGAGTAGAGCACTCCACCACCGGAGTAGGCCGCGCCAGCGCATGAGGAAGTAGGCCGGGATGCCGAGCACAACCACATGGGCTGCCGAGATGGCTAAGCAGATGGACAGGAAGCTGCGGGTGCGTACCCAGATATAAGGATCATTCGACTCAAAGGTGGCGAACTGGCCGTAGAGGTACCAAGCCCCGAGTGCCAGCGTCGGCGCAAGAACCGCTGCTCCGAACGCGATGATGAGTCTCATGAGCCCTAACGCCGTGTTAAGCCGCTGCCGGCCGGCAGCAGTCGCTTGAGCCTAATGTACATCCGGCAGTCGGCTTGAACACCTAGTTAGGAGGCTGTTGCTTAGCCGGGGTCGCAAGCGGGCGGAGCAGTGCCAAGCTCCCTTTGAATTGTCACCCACGTGGTACCGAAGAACTCTTGCGAGGATTGATCGCCAGAAGCCTCGCGGCGGAGCGCGGCTGCGCGCTCCGGGGCCAACGACAGCTCATACGATGCGCCCACTCTGCGCCAAGCGGACGAATCGTCAGGGATCTCCGCGTGCAGCACAACCAGCTTGGCGCCGCAAAGCTCGGCGGGCGCAAGCACCTGAAAGGTCGTTGCGTGATGGGCCTCATAGGAGCCATCGGAGTAGTGCGACCAATTGGCACTCTCCGCGAAATCTATCAGCGTTGCCTGGACCAGGAGTGGCCGATCCGCAGGTGTGGAGGCGCACGACGTGAGCAGAATAGTGAGAATGCCGAGAAGCCGCGCTAGCACTGGTAACAGCCTCCTAACACCTGAATTAAACCGCGCCGCGAAGCGGCGTCGGCTTGAATGAATTGTTAGCCGTCAACTCCAAGTACCCGCAGTGATCGGCAAATGCGCTCGACACCCTTATAGCCAGTCTTGTAGCCGGCTCCGATCCCTACTATGGCTTTTTCCAGCAATTGACGGTGCTCCTTTGCGATGCGGTAGTTCGGAACGTTAAGCAGCACGTAAAACTCATCCATTTCCGCTAAATCAAGCTCGAACGCTAATGTCCTTGACTGTTGTTTCGTCAGGGTCCCACTTGACCAACCGGAGAAAAAATCTCTCCACCAACTTAGCTCAGATTCTCTAACCGGCGGGTCGGTAGTCAGATACACGCCATGAGGAATTTGATGTTTCGCTTTTAGCTTTGCTTTGACTTGCTCTAGTTCGTCGGATAGTGCGTCAGGAAAGTCTTCATCTAGGTCGAGCCCTTTCGACTTTTCATCAAGTACGACGCCGAAATCTTCTTTGAATGCGTTTATTGATAGAAATCTGTGGTATACGCCGACGGAATGTGATTCCGCTGAATAAGTGGCGAAATTAATCGCTTGATCTAGTAGGTCAGCCAGTTCATTTGCACTCAGCTTGTTTCTGTCTGGAAATAGAGCAGAAATCTTAGAAGCAATCTTCTTGACGCCAATCGATGAGTTGATTGCCAAACGATCGGCTAGTAGCGGAGATACTGCAGCGACTCCTTTAAAATCAATATCGTGCCAAATTGGAATGATTCTGGCTCTTTCTGCAATTTCAGAGCTGTAAAGCGCGTCGAGTTCGCGTTGCGGCCACTCTTTAATGAAGAAACTTGGGCTGAGCACGACGACACCGACACTGCATTGTGCGAGTCCCTTATCTATGCTTCTGCGAAGGCTGTCTCCCGGCCGGAGAGAGTATTCGTCGTACCACACAGTTAGGCCAATCTCATTCAAGCTTTGCGCGAGCGGCCTCACGAGGAGATCTTTGTCCTCGCTTGCGTGGCTAATAAAAATTGAAGACACCATGGGATCTGGCATTGACGGCTAACACCTATTCGACACCACATCGTGGTGTGTAACGCCGCCGTGTAACGGGCTGATTGCGCAGGGAGGTTTCTTGAGAATCAATGCCTTCTGCTCGATTCGCGGGGTGGGATGTGGGGCGTAACGCGGGGATTTTGCCGGCAGGCGATGCGGGAGGCATCGTTGCATTCGATGGGTGCGGGTGCAAGCGATCGGGTGGTGAAACGCGGGTCGCGCCGTTGGGCGCAACGGCGGAAATCGGCGCGCCGGGGCGGCGTGCTTGGTTGACGGTTCGGGCTCAGTGATCGGTGGGCGCGGGTGCGTCGCGGCTGCAGTCTTCGCTGAGCGGGAAACACTGTTCGATCGATTCGCCGTTGCGCGCCATGACGTAGCACAGGCGGAGAAACGGGCCGGTGTCTGCCAGCGAGGTCAGTGCGGTGCCTTCGAGCACGATGCCGGGGGCGGGTTCGGACGGTCCGCCGACATCGCCGTATTCGTCCAGGCGCGCGGTGGCGGGGTCGGGGCACTGGCGGCGGATGCGGTCCAGCACCGCGCGGATCCGCGCATCGCGGGCGAGCACCGCGGCGGCGCCGGGCGAGAGGTTCAGCGCCTGCAGCGCGTGGGCGGGATCGGCGGCCGACAGTTGCGCGTGCACCGCGGTCCACTGCGCCAGCGGGTCTTCCGGCGGCGGTGCGTGGGCGGGGTCGGCAGGCGCCGGTTCGGGGCGCGTGTCGATCTCCACGTCGAGGCCCGGCCACGCGGCCTCGTGTTCGGGGCGGGCGAGCGGCAGCGCGAATCCGCCCGCGCCGTAGTCGTCGAGGCTCACGTCGCCGCGCACGCATCCGTCGTCGTGCACGTCGAGCCGGCCGCGGTCGGTACTGCTCCATCCTCGGGAGACGCTGCTGCCGAAGGTGATGTATTCGCGGTAGGTGCCGTCCGGGGCGAAGCGGTAGCCGACCACCAGCGCGCCGAGCATGTCGGCGGCGAGTGCGGTTTCGTACTCGGGGGCGGCGGCCGCTCGCGCGGTGTCCGCCAGCACGGGATCGTCGCTGAGCAGCACGCTGTAGGCGCCGTCCGGTTCCTGCCAGGCCGCCCCGTGGCGGAAGATGAGTGCGCCGCTGTTGGTCTCGCGGAAGCTGCCGGACACCTCGCCTGCGCCGCTGCAATCGAGCGATGCGGACGGGCCGCTGCAGCCGGCCGCGAGCAGGCCGGCGAGGGCCAGGCACCGCATCGGGGCGGAGCGCAGGCGCGGCGGCGGTTGTGGCGTGGCGGCCATGACGCAGACTGGCAGAGGGCGGAACATGCGCGCAATGCCGTGCCGCACCTGCGACGGGCGCGGTTGCGGCGCGCGCTTCGCGTCCGGGCCACGTCGGCCGGACCGAGATGGCCTGCCGTGCCGATCGGGGGCGGGGCACGTCGGCATGCGCGCATGCGCTCCACGGTCGTGCCGCGGTCTCTCGCGTCAGGCGTCGAAAGGCATGGAAGTGCGCGGCGGTGCTGTGCAACCATCGCGCAAGGGGGAGGACCGCTGCGACCGCCGATCGGTATCGGGTGCGCGCATCGTCCGAGGTCGACACCGGCTGGCGGGGCTCCTGGTTGATCCATTGCCATTGGGGAGCCGACACCGTGCGCCACGTTTTCGCATTGCTTTTGCTGTTGTCCTGCGCTGCCGTGCATGCGCAGGAGGCACTCATCGTCGCGGCACCGCCGGACGCCCCGGCGACCACCCAGCTGCGCGCACCGAACGGGCTGAACTCGCACACGTTCCTGCGCGTCCACCTGATCCTCACGGCCTCCGATCTGGCAGCGCTTCCGGTCGGCACGGATCCGGTGTCCATCGGCTTCAGCTATGCCGATGGCGTGGGTGCGCCCGCCGCGGGCGGCTTCCGCGTGTATCTGGAAAACACGGCGGACACCAGCAACCTGAAATCCACCACGTGGGCGACCGCAATCTCCACGATGACCCAGGTGTTCGACGGCACCCTCGATCTGCCGGTGAGCGCCACGCCGACGAGCGTGGACCTGGATCTGAATGCGACGCCCTTCACCTACACCGGTGGCGGGTTGTACGTCGCGTACGAATACACGGCCACGTCGTTCTCCACGTCGACCGATCCGGCCACGTACTTCTCGAACAATCTGCTGGCCGGCGGCACCAGGATGGCCAGCAGCGCCACATCGATGCCGGCGACGGTGGCCGAAACCTCGTCGTTCCGTCCGCAGATCCGCATCGGGTACCCCAATCCGTTCGGCAACGAGCTGGCCCTCGATGCGCTGTCGGTGAAATACGGCGCGCTGCACGGCCTGTGGGATGACGAGATCACGGCCACCGTCGCCAATCGCGGGCGCAACGACCGCAGCTCGGTGGTGGTGCAGATGCAGGTGAGCGGCGCGAACACCGATACGCACATCTTGATCGAACCGCTGATCGCCGCCGGCGACAGCGCGGCGTTCGTCACCACGCCGATCGCCTACACGAACACCGGCATGCAGACCGTGACGGCCAACGTGGCGCCCGACGAGAATCCCGGCAACGACCAGCGCACGATCGATCAGGCGGTGAGCTGCGACGTGCTGGCCTACGTGGACGAAACCGCGCCGTACGACGGCATCGGTTTCAACACCGGCAGCGGCATCCTGGCGGTGCGCTATGCGGCGCCGCCGGTGCCGATCGTGGTGTCGGCGGTGACTGTGGGCATCCACGACGCACCGGCCAATCTGGGCAAGACCGTCGCCGGACGCCTGCTCGATGCCGACGGGCAGATCCTGGCCAGTTCCGCCGACGTGGTGCTCGACGAAAGCCACCTCGGACAGTGGGTGGTGTTTCCGCTCGCGGCGCCCGTGACGATCGCCGCCGGACAGGTGGTTCACGCGGGCCTGCTGCAGACGGCAGCATCGCCGGGCTACTTCCCCGTCGCGACCAATGCGCCCGCCATCGTGGCGCCCGACCGCATGTTCTCGTTCCCCGCCGCGGGCGGTGCTGGCACGATGTACACCGACCTCGGCACATTTCGCATCGGGCTGCATGCCTCGGCCGATGTCGCGCTGGTCCGCACTGCAGACACGCCGCCCGAAGGCGAGGTGGTGACGTACACGGCCACCGCCGGCTACGGCGACTACCTGTTCGTCCGCAACGGCGACACGGTGCAGCAGGGGCCGGATCCGGCCTACAGCTTTTCGCCGTCCGGCGCGGGCGACCTGGTGACGGTGACCGCCACCCGCAATGCCTGCGGAGCCAGCGTCAATGCCATCGAGCCCGTGCGCGAGTACACCGTCACGAGCAGCGTGAGCGGCGGCAACGGCACGATCACGCCGGCCGATCAGCTCGTCCCGCACGGCCTCGATGCCGGCGGCAGCCTGACACCGGATCCGCACTACCACCTCGCTACGCTGAGCGGCGACACCTGCAGCCCGGTCGACGATGGCGCCGGTGGCTGGACCGCGGCCGACATCACCGACGACTGCGCCGTGACCGCGAGCTTCGCGCTCGACACCCACGCCGTGACGCTGCAGGCCGATCCCTCGGCCGGCGGCACGCTGGCGGTGCTGGGCGGCGTCGATCCCGACGCCGTGCCGCACGGCAGCAGCATCGATCTGGTCGCCACGCCCGCCGCCGGCTGGGACGTGGCCGATGTCGGCCTCTTTCCGCCGACGCTCGACTGCGGCGGCTCGGTCACCACGCTCGGCGCCACGCTGCAGCCCGACGGCAGCGCGAGCTTCGCCGCGACCATCGAATCGGCCTGCACCGTGACCGCGTTCTTCGCCAACCAGGCGCCCGACTTCACGCCCGGCACACCGGTCACGGCGCTGGTGTCCGGCGCGCCCGTCGCCATCGCCGATTGGGCGACCGATCTGCGCAGCGGCGACGGTCCCGGCGCGAGCCAGGCGCTGAGCTTCGAGCTCACGCCGATCGACATCGTCCCGCCGGGCGCGCAGCTGTTCGCCGTCGGCGGCGAGCCGACCATCGATGCGACCGGCACGCTGCGGTTCACGCCGGGCGCGGAGGCGGGCAGCGCGACCTTCCGCGTGGTGTTGCGCGACGATGCCGGCATCGCCAACGGCGGCAGCGACGTGTCGCCCGAACGGGCGCTGACCATCCGCATCGCCACGGACGCGATCGATCTCTCGATCCAGGCCGACGTGCCCGCCACGCGCAACTTCCCGGGCGACCGCATCGCGTTCTCGCTCGCGGTCGCCAATGGCGGACCGGGCAGCGCCGTCGCGGCCGGCGTGCAGTGGACGCCGCCGCTCGAACTGACGGACGTCGAGTGGATCTGCGAAGCGCAGGGTGCGGCGACCTGCGCCGCGAGCGGCAGCGGTGCCATCGACGACACCGTGTCCGTGCCGGCCGACGGGCGCGTCGACTATTTCATCGAGGCCACGCTGCCGACGGGCGACGCCTCGCCGCCGGCGGTCATCCCGGCGAGCGCCAGCGTCGTGCCTGCTGCCGACCAGTTCGATACCGACAGCGGCAACGACACCGCGACCTGGCTGTTCCGCATCGACGGCCTGTTCCGCGACGGCCTGGAAACGATCGACGCGCCCTGAGCGTCGGCCACGCGGCGATGCCCGGGACGCGTCCGGGCATCGCCGCCATGCGGGTCGCCGGACCCGCGGAGGCGGGGCCGACGCCGGCCTCCCGCGCAATCGCGTGCCGCACTGGCACCCGGTGACGATGTTTCCCGTGGGGTTCGTCGGGGGTACGTCTGCTGCTGCGTTTCGACCGTGATTTCGGTCGCGGGCGCGGCCGTCCGTGCCTTGCCCGCCACCGCCATCCCGGGAGACACGCCATGTTTTTGATCCGAACCGCCGCCGCTCTGCTCGCCATCGTGGCCGGCGTCGCATCGCCGCCTGCGACCGCGCAGTCGCTGCCACCCTTCGACATCGGCAGTTACGACCCGATTCCCGGGCCGTCGCCGTGGGGGCCCGCCGACAACGCCGGCGCCAGCAACACGCAGACCCCGGCCAAGGTGCGCGATGCGATCCTGCGCATCGTCACCGGCCGCACCATCCGTCTGGCACACACGCTCGAAGCGGGCATGCCGGTGTTTCCGGGCGCGAGTCCGGAGTTCGCGCTGGAGATCTTTCCGCCGATGCAGCTGGGCCGGCAGATGACGATCGCCGAGCAGATTCCGTATGCGTTTCCGATCGGGCAACTCGGCACGCAGGTCGATGCGCTCAATCATTTCGGCCACCTGCCCGCGGCCGATGCGACGTTCGACGATGCCGTGTTCTACAACCAGGTCAGCGGCGCCGATCTGCTGGCCGGCACGGGTCCGGGCGACGCGTATGCGCGCCTCGGCGTCGATCAGCTCAAGCCCTACTTCACCCGCGGGATTCTCGTCGACATGGCGCGCCATGCGAATGCCGGCGCCGCGCTGACCGCGGGCGAGGAAATCACCGCGCAGATGCTGCTCGACGTGCTGCACGCGCAGGGTCTGCGCCTGAGCGACATCCAGGCCGGCGATGTGGTGGTGTTCCGCACCGGCCACGGGGCGCGCTGGCATCTGGGTGCCGGCGGGGTGGACGCCGACGGCGTGTTCCACCCGGGTTATTACCTCGATGTGGTGCCGGGCCTCGGGCCGACCTTCGCCGCCCCCGGCATCGGACTGGAAGTGGCCGTGCTGCTGGCCGACCGCGGTGTGGCCGCCGTCGGTGCCGACGCGCCGTTCGTCGAGGTGCAGCCGAACGTCGTCATTCCCGACGGTGTGCCCTTTCCGGTGCACAACCATCTGCTGGCAAAGAGCGGCGTGCCGCTGATCGAATCCATGGCACTGGACGAAGCCGCCGAGTTCGCGGCCGCGCGCGCGGCCCAGCTGGCGCCGCTGCCGGCGCTCGTGCGCAGGGCGCTCAATCCCTACGTGTTCGCGTTTTCGATGGATCCGATTCCCGTGGTCGGCGCGTCGGGGTCGACCGTCGCGCCGAAGGCCATCTTCTGATCGCCCGGCCCGCGGCGTTGCGCCGCGGGCGTGCCGTGCGTCGCGACCGGACCGTCGCGACGCCCGGCCTGGGAGCCGACACGGTCGTGTCGGCTCCGGGCTGCGCGGGCCGCGGCCCGCGCGCGATTACTGCAGCGTTTCGAACCCGTCGGCGAAGATCGCCTCGGGGATCACCAGCACGCTTGCGGTGCTTTCGTTGTTGGCCGGCGCGGGGTCGGTCAGTGCCGAGCCTTCCGGCAACGCGACGGTGGCGGTGTTGTCGAACGCGGTGAAATCGTCGGCCGGGTCGGCCGCCGGGATCACGGTGCCGAGCAGTTCGAACCGCACCGACGCGCCTTCGGGCAACGAGGCCAGGACGACATCGAGTTCGCCCACGTCCGAATCCGGGTCCGGGCAATCGGTGCCGATGGCCTCGACGCACTGCCACACCACGCTCGCCGCATCGAGCCGGTCCGGCGGCAGATCGAGCACGTGCACGTCGGTGGCGTCGGCCGGGCCGGCGTTGGCGACGAGGATGCTGTAGGCCACGGTGTCGCCGATGCGCGCACGGGTCACGTCCGCGGTCTTCTCGATGGAGAGGTCCGCATCGGTCGGCTCCACCAGCTCCACGTCGGACACCACCTGGGCGGCCGCGGTGTAGTTGTCGTCGCCGGCCTGGTTGGCGGCGATCTGGCACGTGCCGACGGCCACCATCGTCACCGTGGTGCCGCTGACCGTGCACACGGCGGGATCGAGCGAGCTGTAGACGATGGGCGTACCGGCGTTCGGCTCGGCGCTGGTGGCTTCCGGATCGATCGCGAAGGTGCTGCCGAGCTCGAACACGCGCGTTGCCGGCGACTGCGGCGGGAAGGTCAGCGTCTGGCTGGCCTGCGCGATGACGAGCGACTGCGCGACCTGCGGTGCCGGGTTCCAGGCGGCGTCGCCGGGCTGGTCGGCGGTGAGCGTGCAGGTGCCGGCCGCGACGATCGAGACGGTGGCGCCGCTCACGGTGCAGACCGCGGGCGTGGTCGAGCCGTACACCACCGGAAGGCCGGAACTGGCGACGGCCGGCGGATCGATGGCGAAGCTGCCGCCCGGGCTGTAGATCTGGTCGGCCTGCGTATCGAAGGTGATGGTCTGGTTGCCGATCGGCGTGATGCTGTTGCTCGGCGCGGACGCGGGGCCGGTGCCGATGCCGTTGGTGGCGGTGACGGTGCAGGTGTACGGCGTGCCGTTGGTCAGACCGAGCACCGTGATCGGCGACACGGGGCTGCTCGCGCCGACGTCGTTGACGCCGTCCGAGCAGGTCGCGGTGTAGTTGACGATGGGGTCGCCGCCGTCGCTGGCCGGTGCATCCCAGCTCACGTCCGCCTGCGTGTCGCCCGCGACGGCCGTGGCGTTCTGCGGCGCGCCCGGCACGTCGGCCACGACGGTGATCGAGTAGTTCTGCGCACCGCTGCAGCCGCTGGCGTCATTGACGGTCACGGTGAAATTGAACGTGCCGGTGGCCACGGGCGTGCCGGAGATGGTGCCGCCGGCGGCGAGCGTCAGGCCCGGCGGCAGCGCGCCGGCGGTGATCGCGAAGTTCGGTGCGCCGAGGGCGCCGGTCTGCGACAGCGTGGTGCTGTAGGCCTGGCCGAAGGTGCCGCCCGCCAGTGCACCGCCCGGCGTCATGGTGAACGCGGGACAGACGTACGGCGTGTAGGCGGCGGCGTCGATGCCGATGTAGTCCGAATTGGTGCCGGTGGGTCCGGCGCTCGTCACGAAATAGCGGAACGCCATGCGGCCCGAGGTGGGCGCGGGCAGTCCGGAGACCGTGACGGTGAACTGCGTCCACACCGCCGGATAGACGTTGACGGTGAGCGTGGGATTGATCGACAGCAGCAGCGTCGTGAAATCGCCGGTGCCGGAGCCGCCCGTGCCCACGTTGGTGCTCGCGCCGTTGGTGCTCATGCGCACTTCGAGACGGTCCGGATATTCCGTCCCGCCGCCGGGAGTGGTGGGCCTGCGGGTGTAGAAGGTCAGCACGTCGCCGTTGCGCAGCGTGCGGTTCGGCGCCACCAGCCAGTTGCTGATGGTCCCGGAGCCGCCGGTGGTGTTGTTGAAGTTGGCGCCGATGTAGGCGTTGGCTGCACCGTTGAAGGAATCGAACGGGCCGCCACCGGCGACGGAGG
Organism: Chiayiivirga flava; assembly: GCF_014202825.1. Classification (GTDB taxonomy): domain Bacteria; phylum Pseudomonadota; class Gammaproteobacteria; order Xanthomonadales; family Xanthomonadaceae; genus Chiayiivirga; species Chiayiivirga flava. Next base: position 754,692 of record NZ_JACHHP010000002.1, read on the forward strand.
TGCCCTGGAACCAGGCGGTGATGCCGACCGGCGAGCTGTTGTTCTGCAGGAACCAGCCGTTGCCCGGCAGCAGGGTGATGTCGTCGAAGTTTTCGTTGAACGCCTGGGCGCCGACGACGCCCGAGGTGGCGGCCAGCAGCAGCGCGGCGGCGGCGTGAAGCAGTCTGCGCAGGCCGCGCGCGGGTGTGCGTGGCGCGGTGGCGCAGTCGATGTCTTGCCCAACGGATGCGGACAGCATGATGGATCCCCCTCAGGATGATGGCGACCACAGTATGCGTCACTCCGCGTTCAGGCGATACGGGGACGAGGCCGCCGACACGATCCGTTTCAGTTGGGCCGATGCGGCCCGGGGGGCGAGGATCGCGCGCCGCAAGGCCCCCGGCGGACGACTCTGTTCCGGCGGCCCGCCGAGGCGGTGCCGGACGATCCGGCGGCCGCGGACACGGCGATGCGCAGATCGCTGCAGGCGGTCCCCGGCGGGGCGCGCTGCGGCTGGCAGCCGGACGCGATCCCGGGAGTGTTCGCCGGTTGACGCTTTCGGCGACAACGCTGCCGCCGGGGCGATGTCCGGATCGCGCGCCGTTTCCGGTGATTGCAGGGACGTCTCCCACCTGCAGCAGGACCTCGCCATGCACCCGACTCCCCGTCGTCTCCTCGCGCTCGCGCTGTGTTGCGCACCCATCGCCGCGCAGGCGCAGGTCTTCGTCCGCGCCGACGCGCCCGCCGGTGGCGACGGCAGCAGCTGGGCGAGCGCGTACCAGCGGCTCGACACCGCGCTCAGCGCGCACCCGGGCGACGAGATTTGGGTTGCACGCGGACGCTACGTGCCGCCGGTCAATCCCGACCCCGATTACACGCCGTCCGAGCAGCGCCGCAGGACGAGCTTCGTCATTCCGCCGGGCACCCGGATCTACGGCGGCTTCGCGGGCACCGAAAACGTGCTCGCGCAACGCAACCTGCGGCTCAACCGCAGCGTGCTCAGCGGCGACATGCAGGCCAACGACAGCAACCGCGATGCCGACGGCGTCACGCCGACGCCGGACGACATCGTCGGCGACAACGCGCTGCACGTGGTGCGTTTCGACGCGATGCTCTGGAACGGCGGCGACGGCGCGGACATCGGCCCCGACACCGTGCTGGACGGTTTCGTGCTCAGCGGCGGCTACGCCAGCGAGGATCTGTACGAAGCCGGCGGCGGCGGTGCGGTGTGCATCGCCGGGTTCGATCCCGGCAACGTCGAGCGCTGCAGCCCCACGCTGCGCAACCTCGAATTCGTCGGCAACCTCGCCGGCGACGGCACCGGCACCGGCGGCGGTGGTGCGCTCGCGATCTATTCCGGCGGTGCGCCTGCGGCACCCCTGGTGCAGAACGCGGTGTTCCGCAACAACCGCTCGACCAGCAGCGGCGGCGCGGTGCTGGTGACCAGCGTCTGGGTGGTGCCGACACCGACCTTCGAGGATGTCGAGTTCATCGGCAACGAAGCGGTGAGCGGCGGCGCCGTCGCGCTGACGGACTTCTTCGACGTGCGCATCGACCGCGCGCGCTTCACCGGCAATCGCGCGCGACGCAACGCGCCCGAAGACGGCGACTTCAACGCCCACGGCGGCGCGCTCTACATCAACGGCGGGTTCGATTTCGAAGACGCGTTCGCGCGGCTGCGCGTCAGCAACGCGGTGTTCTTCGACAACCGCGCCGAGAACCTCGGCGGCGCGGTCATGAACGTGTCCAACGGCGCGGCCACGCGGGTGGAGCTGGTCAACAGCAGCTTCTCGGCCAATCGCGCGCGGCTCGGCGGCGTGCTGTTCGTGCCCGACGTGGACGGACCGGTGACGCAGATCCTCAACAGCGTGTTGTGGGGCAATGTCGCCACCCAGGCACCCGAGGCGTTCGACGCATTCGCCACCGGCGCCGGCGACAACATCTACGGCGACCTCAGCGAGGCTTCGCGCCGCGTGGAGATCGGGCACTCGCTGCTGCAACACGGCTTGAACGCGCCGGGCGTGGTCTATTCGCAGGGCTACGAAGCGTTCCCGCCGACCGCGCTGGTGAATCTCGGCGGCCTCGCGAGCGCCGACCCGAGATTCTCCGGCGCGGAGCTGCGCCTGCGTTCGCAGTCGCCTGCGATCGACGCCGGCAGCAACGCCTACAACACCACGGCGCTCGACCGCGACGGCAACGTCCGCGTCACCGGCGCGCGCATCGACATGGGCGCCTACGAGTTCATCGACAACGGTTGCGACGGCCTGCCGGACGGCCTGTTCTGCGACGGGTTCGAATAACGCGGCGACGTCGCGCGCACCTGCGGGCCGGCGGCCGACCGCACCGCCGTCGGCCCGTGCGGCAGTCGCTCAGTCCGGGCGCAGCGCCAGCGCCGCCACGATGCCGGCAAACACGGCACCGCCGACCCAGTTGTTGTGCAGGAAGGCCTTGAAGCAGCCGGCGCGCTCGCGCCGCCACGCCAGACGGAACTGCCACGCGACCAGACACGCTGCCACGCCCAACGCGGCGAAATACGGCCAGGCCAGCGCCGCGCGCTGGCCGACGAACGCGAGAGCGATCAGCGTCATCGAAAACAGCACGCCCTGCGCGAGCAGATCGCCGTTGCCGAACAGGATCGCGGTCGATTTCGCGCCGGCGCGGATGTCGTCCTCGCGGTCGACCATCGCATACCAGGTGTCGTAGGCCGTGGCCCACAGCACGTTGGCGCAGAACAGCAGCCAGGCCAGCGGCGGGACGGTGCCCTGCACCGCCGCGAATGCCATCGGAATGCCCCAGCCGAAGGCGAGGCCGAGGTAGACCTGCGGCAGGTAGGTGTGGCGCTTGAGATACGGGTACGACGCAGCGAGGAACACGCCGACGATGCTCAGATACACCGTGAGTCGGTTGGTCAGCAGCACCAGGCCGAACGCCACCAGCATCAGTACCGCGAACACGAGCAGGGCTTCGCGGCCCGAGACCGCGCCGGTGGCGAGCGGGCGCGACTTCGTGCGTTCGACCTGCGGATCGAGCCAGCGGTCGGCGTAGTCGTTGATCACGCAGCCGGCGGAGCGCGTGAGCCACACGCCGAGCGTGAAGATGACCAGCAGTCCCAGCGGCGGGAAACCGTCGGCCGCCAGCCACAGCGCCCACCACGTGGGCCACAGCAGCAGCAGCGTGCCGATGGGGCGGTCGCCGCGGACGAGGAGCCAGTACTGGCGGCCGCGCGCCTTCCACCACGGCTCGGGCTGCGACGCGGGCGACGGTGGCCGCAGCGACGGTCGGGTTCTCGTCGCCTGCTGCCGTGGCGCGGCGGGGCGGCGCGTTGGCGGCGCGGCGCGGGGTGGGCGGGGCGTGGTCATTCGGTGGCGGCGCGTGAAAGAGCCAAAGCGTAGCGCATGGGATTGTCGACGTGATTTCGGCGCGGCAGGAGCGCCCCCCTTCCGGCTGCCGCCACCTTCCCCCGCTGCGCGGGAGAAGGGAGCTTCGTTGTGCATTGTCGATGACATAAGCCTCGGGCTTCGAATCATTGCTTGTCGAAGGAATCCTTCTCCCGCGCAGCGGGGGAAGGTGGCGGCAGCCGGAAGGGGGCCACGGTGGTCCGACATCGGCCATCTGGCCTACGCGCCACGGTGCGCACGCGTGCTAGCGTTCCGGCTTCCCCTCCTGAGGAGTGCGTCATGGTTCCCCGTCACCTTCACGTGTGCGTCCTCGCCAGCGCGATCGCGCTTGCCGCCTGCAACCGGGCACCCGAACCTGCCGCGCCCGCCGCCGCGCCTGCCGTGACCGCCGAGGCCCCGCCCAAGCCCGCCGATGCCGTCGGGCGTCCGACGCGCCAGTACTCGATCGAGGAGTTCGTTGACACCACCACCGTCGCCGGCGCGTCGTTCTCGCCGGACGAAAGCCGCATCCTGTTTTCGTCCAACAGGAGCGGCGTGTGGAACGCGTACACCATTCCCGTCGCCGGCGGCGATTGGACCCCGGTGACGCAATCGACCACCGACAACAACTACGCCGTGGCCTTCTTCCCCGCCGACGATCGCCTGCTGATCACGCGCGACACCGGCGGCGACGAGCTCAACCATCTCTACGTGATCGCCGCCGACGGCAGCGAGAAGGACCTCACGCCCGGCGACAATCTCAAGGCGCAGTTCTACGGCTTCACCCATGACGGCAGCAAATTCCGCGTCTCCACCAACGAGCGCGACGCGAAATTCTTCGACATCTACGAATACGACGCGAAAACCTACGAGCGCACGCGCCTGTTCGAAAACACCGACGGCTACGAGCCCGGCGCGCTCAGCGACGACGGCCGCTACCTGGTGCTCGGCAAGACCCGCACCACCGCCGACAACGACCTCTATCTGCTCGACCGCGAGACCGGCAAGACCACGCACCTGACGCCGCACGAAGGCAACGCCACCTACGCCGCGCAGGATTTCGACGGCACCTGCACCGCGCTCTACTACACCAGCAACGAAGGCGGCGAATTCTCGCGCCTGCGCCGCTACATGCTGGCCGGCGGCACGCACGAGGACGTGCGCAGCGAGCCGTGGGACATCGTGGACGTCGCGTTCTCGCACAACGGCAAGTACCGCGTCGACGTGGTGAACGTGGACGGCAGCACCGAAATCGACGTGTTCGATGCCGCCAGCGGCGCCCCGGTAGCGCTGCCGACATTGCCGTCGGGTGAGATCCGCGGCGTGCGCATCGCCAACTCCGAATCGCGCATGGCGTTCTACCTCAACGGCGACCGGCAACCGAACGATCTGTACACGCTGACGTTCGGCGAAGCGGAACCGAAGCGGCTCACCCAATCGCTCAATCCGAAAATCGACGCGGCCGACCTCGTCGATTCGAGCGTGGTGCGCTTCAAGAGCTTCGACGGCATGGAAATCCCCAACATCCTGTGGAAGCCGCACCAGGCCACCGTGGTGAACAAGGTGCCGGCCGTGGTGCTGGTGCACGGTGGCCCGGGCGGCCAGACCACGCGCGCGTACAACTACGCCGCGCAGTTCCTCGCCAACAACGGCTACGTGGTGCTCGGCATCAACAACCGCGGCAGCTCCGGCTACGGTCAGACCTTCTTCACCGCCGACGACGGCAAGCACGGGCGCGAGCCCTTGTGGGACTGCGTGGAGGCCAAGAAGTACCTGCAGACGCTCGACTACGTGGACCCGGACCGGATCGGCATCATGGGCGGCAGCTATGGCGGCTACATGACCCTGGCCGCGCTCGCGTTCCAGCCCGACGAGTTCAAGGTGGGCGTCGACATCTTCGGCGTCAGCAACTGGGTACGCACGCTGGAAAGCATCCCGCCGTACTGGGAATCCTTCCGCGAGGCGCTGTACACCGAGATCGGCAACCCGGAAACGCAGCGCGACTTCCTCGTCGAAACCTCGCCGGCCTTCCACGGCGACAAGATCACCAAACCGCTGCTGGTGATCCAGGGCGCCAACGATCCGCGCGTGATCAAGGCCGAGTCCGACGACATCGTGGCCGCGGTGAAGAAGAACAACGTGCCGGTGGAATACGTGGTGTTCGACGACGAAGGCCACGGTTTCACCAAGAAGAAGAACCAGATCGAGGCCTACGGCGCGATCCTGGAATTCCTCGACACGCACCTCAAGGGTCTGCCCGCGAAACAGGGCTGAACACCCGGCGCGCCGCCCGCGTCACAGCGGGCGGCAGCCTGCGTCTTGATTGCACGGTGCGGTGCAACCATCTTGCGTTGGACACCGTGCGCGCGGCGGCGTCGCCGATGCCGCCGCCCATTCAACGATGCAGGAGACAACGATGAGTAGTGGCCAAGGCAGCACCGGCAACGTGATTGCCGCGATCTGCAGTTTTTTCGTCCCCGGCCTCGGCCAGCTGTTCCAGGGCCGCCTGCTGTCGGCGATCGGCTGGTTCCTCGCCGCGTGCGTGGCGTTCGGCATCACCTGGCTGCTCACGTTGAGCCTGCTGCCGTTCGGCTGGTTCGTGGTGAGCGTCTTCTCGTGCATCAGCGCGGCGGTGTATCGGCGGTGATGGACGGGGCGCCATCCTTCGGCTCGCGGCGGACTCGATAGCGCCTTCGCCAATCGTCGTCCCGGCGAACGCCGGGACCCAGTGACGTTGCCGGTTTTTTGCGACGCTTGCGGCACCGGACGAGAAAAATCGCTGGGTCCCGGCGTTCGCCGGGACGACGGGTTGGGACGGCGCGGCATTCGAGTCTTGCCAACGACGTCGGACTGAGCGCATTGCAGGCGCTCTCGACCCGCAAGCGGACAGGGGTTTGCCCGGACAACGGCGGGCATTCGCTGGGATGACGTCGAGGCCGGACGACGTTGCGATGGAACGACGCTGGTGGCTGCCTGACAGGATCGCTCCGCAGTTGTCGTTCAAGCCGCAGCAATGAACACGACGCCGTAACCCGGCAGCCGAAGCACGTCGCCCTCGCGCGTGCCGGACACGAGCCCGTGCCCGTCCAGCACGCGCCATGTGCCGGCACCGTCGAATACCACGTCACACGCATCGCCTGCAGTGTTGAAGTAGCCGCGGATCACCTCGCCATCGAGCGAGCGCTCCAGCGCCACCACCGGTTCCGGACTCGCCAGCATGCGCACGGCGCCGAGTACCAGCGCCGGGCGTTCCTTGCGCCACTGCAGGAAGCGGCGAAAGCGACGCAGCGGCGACGTCGGCTTGCGTTCCTGCTGCGCCACGCTGCGCACGCGGTGCGCGTCCGGCACCGGCAGCCACGGCGTGGCGGCACTGAATCCACCGTGCGCGGCATCGTTCCACGGCATCGGCGTGCGGCAGCCGTCACGGCCCTTGAACGTGGGCCAGAACGCGATGCCGTACGGATCGCGCAGCAGTTCGAACGGCAGTTCGGCCTCGCCCAGGCCCAGTTCCTCGCCCTGGTACACGCAGACCGAGCCGCGCAGCGAACACACCAGCGCCGTCAGCGTGCTGGCCACGTGCTCGGGCGCGTCGACGCCGCCCCAGCGGCTGGCCACGCGCTGCACGTCGTGATTGGAGATGGCCCAGCACGGCCAGCCTTCGGTCATCTTGGTTTCCAGCGCCTCGACCGTCTCGCGGATGTGGCGCGCCGACACCTCGTCGGTGAGCAGCTCGAAGCTGTAGCCCATGTGCAGGCGGTCCGGGCCGGTGTACTGCGCCATCGTCGCGAGCGAATCCTCCGATGAAATCTCGCCCAGCGCGGCGACATCCGGATAGCGGTCCATCAGCGCGCGGATCTCGCGCAGGAAGGCGACGTTTTCCGGCTGCGTGTTGTTGTACCAGTGGTACTGGAACGCATACGGGTTGTCCGGACTGAAGCCGCGGCCGACGCGTTTTTCGATCGGCTTGGGCGGGTTGTCGCGCAGTGCGCGATCGTGGAAACAGAAATTGATCGCATCGAGGCGGAAGCCGTCCACGCCGCGGTCGAGCCAGAACTTCACGTTGTCGAGCGTGGCGCGCTGCACGTCGGGGTTGTGGAAGTTCAGATCGGGCTGCGAGGCCAGGAAGTTGTGCAGGAAGTACTGCCCGCGGCGCGGCTCCCACTGCCACGCCACGCCGCCGAACAGCGACAGCCAGTTGTTCGGCGGGGTGCCGTCGTCGCGCGCGTCGGCCCAGACGTACCAGTCGGCCTTCGGATTGTCGCGGCTTTCGCGCGATTCGCGGAACCATGCGTGTTCGATCGAGGTGTGGCTCAGCACCTGATCGATCATCACCTTCAGGCCGAGGCGATGTGCCTTGTCGACGAGGCGGTCGAAATCGGCCAGCGTGCCGAACAGCGGGTCCACGTCGCGGTAGTCGGCGATGTCGTAGCCGAAATCGGCCATCGGCGACTTGAAGAACGGCGAGATCCAGATGCCGTCCACGCCCAGACCCGCGATGTAGTCGAGCCGCTCGACGATGCCGGGCAGATCGCCGACGCCGTCGTCGTCGGTGTCCTGGAAGCTGCGCGGGTAGATCTGGTAGATGACGGCGCCGCGCCACCACGGTTGCGTGTTCATTCGACGCCCTGTGCCTTCCCCGTTGCGAGCCCGCATCCGGCAGGCCGCGCTGCCCCGCAGCGATGCGCAAGAGCTTAACCGCAGCGGCGACCATGCTCCGATGCCCCTGCATACGTATTCATGCGGATCGACGCTGCATGACACGGCGAACCGTTCTAGCGTGTGGACGGCCGCAGCGGGGATACATCGCGCGCGGCGTCATCCGGGGGAGGGAATCGATGGACACCGGTGCGACCCAGATCGCCGTCTTTGCCGCGCTCACCGCGCTCGTGGCCGCGCTCACGTGGTGGCGCTGTCGCCGCGCGCAGCGCAGCGCCGACGCATCGCGCGATTACTTCCTCGCAGGCGGCGGGCTCACCTGGCCGTTCATCGCGGGCTCGCTGCTGCTGACCAACATCAGCGCCGAGCAGATCGTCGGCATGAACGGCGCGCAGATGATGCTCGTGGCATGGTGGGAGTTCGGCGCCGCGGCCGGACTGATCGTGCTCGCGCACGTGCTGGTGCCGATGTACTACAGGTACAAGTGCACCACCACGACGGAACTGCTGGAAAAACGCCTCGGCGATGCGGGCATCCGTCGGCTGGTGTCGCTGCTGTTCCTGCTCGGCTACATGTTCATCCTGTTGCCGGTGGTGCTGTACACCGGCGCGGTGTTCGTCAAATCGAGCTTTGCGCTCGACGTGCCGCTGGTGGCGATCGCGGCCGCGTTCGCGCTCGGCGGGCTGCTGTATGCCGCGTTCGGCGGGTTGCGCGCGATCGCGATCTCCGACACCTACAACGGCATCGGACTGCTCGTGATCGGGCTCGCGGTGACCGTGTTCGCGCTGGTGGCGGTGGACTGGGATCTGTCCGGCATCCCGGCCGAACGCTGGACGCTGATCGGTGCCGCGGACTCCGACATTCCGTGGACGACGCTGCTGACCGGCATGCTGTTCATCCACGTGTTCTACTGGGGCACGAACATGGTGATCGCGCAGCGCGCGCTGGCCGCGACGACGATGCGCGAGGCGCAGAAGGGCATCTATGCCGCCGCCGCGTTCAAGTTCCTCACCCCGCTGATCGTGATCCTGCCCGGCGTGATCGCATTCAAGCTCTACGGCGACGTGGGCGACGTGGCGTACGGGCGGCTCGTCGGCGACGTGCTGCCGCCGTGGCTGTCCGGCGCGTTCGCCGCGATGATCGTCGGCGCGGTGCTGTCGAGCTTCAATTCGTGCCTCAATTCCGCCGCCGCGCTGTACACCTGCGATTTCCACCTGGCGAAGATCAACCCGGACGCCGACGTGAAGCGGGTCGGCCAGTGGGTGACCTTGGTCTTCACGCTCGTCTCGCTCGCGATGGTGCCGCTGTACCAGCATGCGCAGAGCATCATCGCGACGCTGCAGCAGCTCAACGGGCTGTACTCGATGCCGGTGCTCGCGGCGTTCCTTGCCGCGGTCTTCATGCGCGGCGTCGGCGCGCTGCCGGTGAAGCTCGGCATCGCGTTCGGCGCGGCGCTGTATGCGGTGTTCACGTTCGTCTGGACGCCGCTGCATTACATCCATCTGATGGCGATCACGCTGGCGGCGACGTTGCTGGTGATCGCGGCACTGGATCGCATGCTGCGGCCGGCGCCGGTGACGGCGGCGGTGCGATCGTGAATTGCATGGCCATGTGGTCGACTCGACGCATGCCATGCGTTCCTTCTCCCGTCGGGAGACGAGCCTGCCCCGGACATGAACCGGGGTGCCCGGCAGGGCGGGTGAGGGAAGAACCTCGCACGCAAACGCGCGCGGCACCGGTGGCAGCCGCGTCCCTCATCCCCCCTGCCGGGGACCTTCTCCCGGCGGGAGAAGGAGAGAAGCGGCATAGCGGTTGCGGCAAGCGCAGATCGTTTCGCTTCGCCGGAAACATCGTCGCATCCGTGCTGCTCGCATGCTTTACCACGGCGAACGCAACCCCCCACGCCCCTGCGCTCGCCGACTGCGACATGCCGGAGCACGCACGCACGCTGCGCGCCGTGTCCGGCCCCGCCTTCGACGCGCGCGCCGTCTGGCTCGATGGCCGCACGCTGCGCTGGCCCGGACGCGACCGCAGCGGACGCTTCCGCCTGCATCACGCGCGCGATGCGACCCTCGTGCGCGGCAACGACGCGCTGACCGGCGCCGACCGCGTGCTGGATCTCGACATCGCACAGGGCACCATGCCAGGCCTGCCGTGGATCGCGGACGGCGTGGAGCTGCACGTGCGCGAGTCCGACCTCGCAGCGCTGCCGGACCTGCACCGCGGCCAACTCGTCATCACGCACGAGGACGCCGGCGGCACGATCCTCGACATCACCACGCTGCAGCACGCGCGCGCGCTCGACGACCTCTACGCGGCGGCGGCCGACGCGCCGGCGCTCGGCCTGCACCCCGACGGCGCACACACGCGCGCGGCGCTGTGGGCACCGACGGCACGCAGCGTGGCGCTGTGTACCTACGCCGACGCCAGCGGCGCGGCCACCGGGCTGCATCCGGTGCAACGCGACGCCGCCACCGGCATCTGGCGCGGCACGGTCGACGCCGGTCCGGCGCACCGCTACGCCACGTGGCTCGTCGACGTGTTCGTTCCTAACGTCGGCCTCGTGCGCAACCGCGTCACCGATCCGTATTCGCTCGGACTCTCCGCCGACTCGCGCCGCAGCTACATCGCCGATCTCGGCGCGCCATCGCTGCAGCCCGCAGGCTGGACCGATGCACCGCGTCCGCCGCTGCCGGCCGCCGCCACCGATCTCGTGCTGTACGAACTGCACGTGCGCGATTTCAGCATCGGCGATGCCAGCGTGCCGTCCGCCCACCGCGGCAAGTACCTCGCCTTCACCGACACCGCATCGGACGGCATGCGCCACCTGCGCGCGCTGGCGCAGGCCGGCATCACGGACATCCACCTGCTGCCGGTGTTCGACATCGCCACGATTCCCGAACGCGGCTGCCTCACGCCCGATGTCGGCGGTACGCCGGACAGCGAGCGGCAGCAGGCGATCGTCGCCGCGCACGCGGCGCGCGACTGCTTCAACTGGGGCTACGATCCGTTCCACTACACCGCGCCCGAGGGCAGCTACGCGAGCGATGCCGACGACGGCGCCGCGCGCATCCTCGAGTTCCGCCGCATGGTGATGGCGCTGCACGCGGCCGGCCTGCGCGTGGGCATGGACGTGGTCTACAACCACACCAGCGCCGCGGGCCAGGACGCACGTTCCGTGCTCGACCGCATCGTGCCGGGCTATTACCAGCGCCTGTTGCCCGACGGCACCGTGGCCACGTCCACCTGCTGCCCGAACACCGCCACCGAACACGCGATGATGGAACGGCTGATGATCGACTCGGCCGTCACCTGGGCGCGCGACTACCGCATCGATTCGTTTCGCTTCGACCTCATGGGCCACCAGCCGCGCGCGGCGATGGAACGGCTGCAGCGCGCGGTCGACGCGGCCGCCGGCCGTCATGTCCATCTGCTCGGCGAAGGCTGGAACTTCGGCGAGATCGCCGACGGCGCACGTTTCGTGCAGGCCTCGCAGCTGTCGCTCGGCGGCAGCGGCATCGCCACCTTCAGCGATCGCGCGCGCGACGCCGCGCGCGGCGGCAGCGCCGGCGACAACGGCATCGACCAGGTGCGCAACACCGGCTGGCTCAACGGCGGCGCGGACGCGCGCCGCGCGGACCTGCTGCGCGTCGGGCTGGCCGGCTCGCTGCGTTCGTACGCGTTCGAGACCGCATCCGGCAGCACGCTGCCGGCGTCGGCCATCGACTACGCCGGGCAGCCGGCGGGGTACACGAGCCAACCCGGCGAAGTGGTCAACTACGTCGAGAACCACGACAACCAGACGTTGTTCGATCTCAACGCCTTCAAGCTGCCGCGCGACACGCCCGCCGCCGAGCGCGCGCGCGTGCAGACGCTCGGCGCGGCGCTGGTGGCCTTCAGCCAGGGCATCGCGTACTTCCACGCCGGGCAGGACATCCTGCGCAGCAAATCGATGGACCGCAACAGCTTCGATTCGGGCGACTGGTTCAATCGCCTGGACTGGACGTACACCGACAACGGCTTCGGTGCCGGGCTGCCGCCGGCGCAGGACAACGCCGCGAGCTGGGAGTTGATGCGTCCGGTGCTTGCGGACACCGGCATCAAGCCGTCCGCCGACGACATCGCGTGGACGCGCGATGCCTTCCGCGACCTGCTGCGCATCCGCGGCAGTTCCGGCCTGTTCCGCCTGCGCAGCGCGGACGAGATCCGGAACCGACTGCGCTTCCTCAACACCGGACCCGCGCAGCAATCCGGCGTGATCGTCGGCCGCCTCGACGGCCGCGGCCATGCGGATGCCGGCTTCGACGCGATCCTCTACGCACTCAATGCCGAGACCGACGCGCGCACGCTGGTGCTGCCCACCGAGCGCGGCCGAGCCTACGTGCTGCATCCGGTGCACGCGGCCGAGGCCGCCGCGGATCGCCGCGCGCGCGAGGCGCGTTTCGACGCGGACACCGGCACCTTGCGCGTGCCCGCGCGCACGGCGGTGGCGTTCGTGTTGCCGCGCGCGCCGTGACGCGGCACGCTCGGCTCCCGCGTCCCCCCATGGCATCGCACGCATGAACGCATCGTCCGATTCGCGCATCCGGTCCGTGGTCATCGTCGGCGGCGGCACGGCCGGCTGGATGACCGCGTCGGCACTGGCGAAGCTGCTGGGCCGCAGCGTCGACATCCGCCTCGTGGAGTCGGACGAGATCGGCATCGTCGGTGTCGGCGAGGCGACCATTCCGCAGATCCGCCTGTTCAACGGCACGCTCGGGCTCGACGAGGACGAGTTCATCCGCCGCACGCAGGGCACGTTCAAGCTCGGCATCGAGTTCGTCGACTGGACACGCCCGGGCCATCGCTACACCCACGCGTTCGGCCCGATCGGCGGGCGCGAACTAGGCGTGGTGCCGTTCTGGCAGTACTGGCGCAAGGCGCACGCGCAGGGCTGGGCCGGCGAACTCGGCGACTACGTGTTCAACACCGTCGCCGCGCGCGGCAACAGGTTCCTGCGCGGCGCCAACGTGCAGAATTCGCCGCTGTCGAACGTGTTCCACGCGTTCCATTTCGATGCGGGACTGTATGCGAAGTACCTGCGCGGCTACGCCGAAGCGCGCGGCGTGCGTCGCACCGAGGGCAAGGTGGTCGACACCACGCTGCGCGGCGCCGACGGCTTCGTCGAATCGGTCACGCTCGCCGGTGGCGAGCGCATCGACGGCGATCTCTTCATCGACTGCTCCGGCTTCCGCGGCCTGCTGATCGAGCAGGCGCTGCACACCGGCTACGACGACTGGAGCCACTGGCTGCCGGCCAACCGCGCGCTAGCGGTACCGTGCGAATCGGTGTCGCCGCTGACGCCGTACACGCGCTCCACCGCGCGCGACGCCGGCTGGCAGTGGCGCATCCCGCTGCAGCACCGCATCGGCAACGGCTATGTCTACTGCAGCGAGTTCGTCAGCGACGACGAAGCCGCCACCACGCTGCTCGCAAACCTCGACGGCCGCGCGCTGGCCGACCCCCGCCCGCTGCGCTTCGTCACCGGCATGCGGCGGAAGTTCTGGCACCGCAACGTGGTGGCGATCGGCCTTGCCAGCGGCTTCATGGAGCCGCTCGAATCGACCAGCATCCACTTCATCCAGGCCGCGATCTCCAAGCTCGTCGCGCTGTTCCCGGACCGCGATTTCGCGCCGGCCGGCATCGACGAATACAACCGCGTGCTGCAGTTCGAATACACCCGCAGCCGCGACTTCATCCTGCTGCACTACAAGGCCACCCAACGCCCCGGCGCGTTCTGGCAACGCTGCCGGGAGATGCCGATCCCCGACACGCTGGCGCACAAGATCGCCCTGTTCCGCGAGGGCGGCCGCCTGTTCCGCGAGCACGAGGAGCTGTTCACCGAGCTGAGCTGGGTGCAGGTGCTGCTCGGGCAGGACGTGCTGCCGGCGTCGTACCACGCGATGGTGGATCTGCTGAGCGATGCCGAGCTGCGGCAGTTCCTCGACGGCGTGAAGGGCGTGCTGGAGCGCTCCGCCGCGGCGATGCCGACGCACGAGGCGTTCATCCAGCGGCATTGCAAGGCGGACGCCGTTGCGTGACCTGTGCACGGCCGGGGCTCGCCGCAGGCAACACGTCTCCGGAAATTTCTCGTGAGGAACCCATGAACACACGCTGCGTCATGCTCGTTCTTGCGCTGGCGGGCGCGGGTATCGTCCGCGCCGCGCCCGAGTCCGTCGCCACGCTCGCGTCGCCGGGCAAGGTGCTCGCCGTCACGCTCGAACTCGACGACGGCCGCCTCGCGTACCGCATCGATCGGCTTGGCGAGCCGGTGATCGCGCCGTCGCGCCTGGGGCTGCTGCTGCGCGATGGACGCTTCGAGCGCAATCTCGCGCTGACGGCGCAGTCCACGTCCATGCGCGACGAGACCTGGGAACAGCCGTGGGGCGAAAGCCGCTTCGTGCGCAATCACTACAACGAGCTGCGTGCCACCTTCACCGAGACGACGCTGCACAAACGCAGCGTCGATGTCGTGTTCCGTCTCTTCGACGACGGTGTCGGGTTCCGCTACGAATTTCCGAAGCAGCCGCAGGACAGTAGCGGCGCCGACGTGCTGATCGACGACGAGCTTACCGAGTTCGCGATTGCGGCGCCGGCGGAGGCGTGGTGGATCCCCGCGGGCGAGTGGAACCGCTACGAATATCTCTACACGCGCACGCCGCTCGCCGAGGTGGGCCAGGCGCACACGCCGCTCACGATCCGCACGCGCGACGGTCTGCACATCGCGCTGCACGAAGCCGCGCTCGTCGACTACGCGGCGATGTGGCTGCGGCGCGTCGACGGGCAGCGGCTGAAGGTGCAACTCGCGCCCGGCGCCGAGGGCTGGAGCGTGCGCCGCAGCGCGCCGTTCCACACGCCGTGGCGCACGCTGCAGATCGACGACCGCGCCGGCGGGCTGGTCGAGTCCAACCTGATCCTCAACCTCAACGAACCCAGCGTGCTCGGCGACGTCAGCTGGGTGAAGCCGGCCAAGTACGTCGGCGTGTGGTGGGAGCTGCATCTGGAGGATTCGACCTGGGCTACCGGTCCGAAGCACGGCGCGACCACCGCGAACACCAAGCGCTACATCGATTTCGCCGCACGGCACGGCTTCCGCGGCGTGCTGGTCGAAGGCTGGAATCCGGGCTGGGACGGCGACTGGTTCTCGAACGGCTGGAACTTCGATTTCACGCGCGCCACGCCCGACTTCGACATCGAGGAACTGGCCGCGTACGCGAAACGCCACGGCGTGCATCTCATCGGCCACCACGAAACCGCCTGTGCGGTCAGCCACTACGAGCGCCAGCTCGATGCCGCGTTCGCGCTGTACGCGCGGCTCGGCATCGACCAGGTGAAGACCGGTTACGTCTGCGACGCCGGCCAGATCGAACGCCAGGACACGCCCGGCGGCCCGGTGCTGCGCGAGTGGCACGATGGCCAGTGGAACGTGCGCCACCACCTGCGCGTGGTGCAGGCCGCGGCGAAACACCGCATCGCGATCAACGCGCACGAGCCGGTGAAGGACACCGGGCTGCGACGCACCTATCCGAACTGGATCGCACGCGAAGGCGCGCGCGGCATGGAGTACAACGCGTGGGGCCAGCCGCCGAATCCGCCCGAGCACGAGGCCAATCTCGTCTTCACCCGCATGCTGGCAGGGCCCATGGATTTCACCCCGGGCGTGCTGAGTCTCACCGGCCGCGGCGGCGCACGCATCGAAAGCACGCTCGCCAAGCAGCTGGCGAACTACGTGGTGCTCTACAGCCCCATCCAGATGGCGGCGGATCTGCCGCATAACTACGAACGGCACATGGACGCGTTCCGTTTCATCGTCGACGTGCCGGTGGATTGGGCGCAGACGCGCGTGCTGGACGGCGCCATCGGCGATTTCGTCACCGTCGCGCGCAAGGACCGCAACAGCGAGGACTGGTACCTGGGCAGCGTCACCGACGAGCATGGCCGCGTGCTGCCGGTGCCTCTGTCGTTTCTCGATGCGGGCCGGCGCTACGTCGCGCAGATCTACCGCGACGGCGACGACGCGCACTGGAAGACCGCGCCGTTCGCCTTCGCCGTCGAAACGCGCGAAGTCACCAGCGCAGACACGTTGCAGCTGCGCCTGGCCGCGGGCGGCGGCCAGGCGATCCGCTTCACGCCTGCGGACCTTGCGGCGCGGTGAGATGCCTTGCGACGGGCCGGGCCGGGGGCCGCTGCGCTACAGCGCGCGCCCGTCGTAGTGCGTCACCGGGATGGTATCGAGCGCGATGCCGTCGATGCAGCGCAGGTTGATTGCGGCCACGCGATTGCCGTTGCCGTCGACGCCTTCGCCGTGGGTGTGGATGCCGCACGTGGCGCAGAAGCGGTGCACGATGACGTGCCGGTTGAACGTGTAGGACGCAGCGTCCGCCTCGGGTGTGCGCAGGCGCAGCGCATCGCGCGGCACGAACCACAGCAGCGAGCCGCGCCGATGGCACATCGAGCAATTGCAGGCGAGCGCGCTGTCGGGTTCGCCGTCGACATCGAATGCGACCTTGCCGCAGTGACAGCTGCCTGTGTGTGCCATCGGATGCTCCGTGTGCGTGGTTGCCGATGCGGCACGCTACCGTGATCGCGCCGCATGTGCCAGCACCGCGGCGGTATGCATCACGCGCGTCGCGCCCGGTACACGCCGTAACCCACCGCCACAGCGCCGGTGAGCGCGGCGGGCACGCGCAGCGCCGCGTACCCCATCGCGCGGAACGCGAACGTGCCGACGATGCCGCCCGCGAGGAACCCCGTGATCACGCACACGCACAGCCGCACCCGCCGCCCGTCCACCGGCAGTCCGCGCAGCCGGTGCCCGAGCGCGATGCCGAGGTCGGTGAACATGCCCGACACATGCGTGGTGCGCACCACCGCGCCGCTGTAGGTGCTGGCCATCGCGTTCTGCAGGCCGCATGCGCACGCGGCCGCGTACATGCCCCAGGCGCTGCGCGCTTGCAGCAACGGCACCGCAACGAACAGCAGCAGCGACACCAGCAGCAGCGCCACGCCGTAGCGCCGCCCGAGCGTGAGTGCGCTGTCCTGCACGATGTAGCCGCTGACCGCGGTGCCGAGCACGAACGCGCCGATCAGCGCGGCGAACTTGACCGCGGCGGCGCCATCCAGCGAGGCAATGGCCTCACCCAGCAGCGAACTGTTGCCGGTGAGGTGCGTGATCGCCTGGTGCTCGAAACCGAGCAGGCCGACCACGTTGACGATGCCCGCGATGAATGCGAGCACCCATGCACCCGCCCACACCCACGGCGGCAGCCGCGTGATCATGGATGCGCGAAACGCAGCGGGCCGCGATGGGCGGCGCATCCCGGCGAGGCCAACGTCCGCATTGCGACGCGATCCACGTTCATCCTGTCCGACGCGATTCCAATCAATCGATTGCGGTTGCAGCGCGGCGCAGGCGCAGGCGCTCAGGCGCAGTGTACGTCCGAAGCGGCGAGGACACGGAGCTGGCGCGCCCGCATCGGCACCGCCGGATCACGTGTCGCCCGCTCGCGCGTCAGCCCGGCGCCGGCCGCACGCGGCGATACCACTGCAGGCCGATCCCGATCAGCGTGCACACGAGGATCGGGATCAGCAGCGACTTTGCGGTGCGGTCGCTCTCGGCGCCAAGGAAGATCGGGCCGGACGCGATCGTCCACGCCATCGCGGCGCAGAACAGCAACGCCAGCGCGGTTTCCGCGCGGCGCAGCAGCGGCGGTCTGCGACCCTGCACGATCGCCACCGCCATCAGCGCCACCTGGGCGAACAGCAGCACCAGCAGAACGATGCCCTGCCGCTGCCGGAACGTCTCGGTGTAGGTGAAGGACTCGATCACCACGGGCGCGGCGCGTCCGCCGAGGGCGGCGTCGATGAAGTAGGCCGGCGCCACCAGCACGCACGCCCCGCAGAGCGCCGCCACCGCAGCCACGACGAGCAGGCCGCGGTTGCCGGCGGCGTCGCTGGGGCGCGGCATCCAGTCGGCGGTGCGCGGCCAGCGTCGCCGTCCCCACGCCGCGGCCGCGAAGCCGGCCACCAGCACTCCCGGCCACCACAGCGACGGCAATGCCGCCGTCGTCCACCAGTGCCCGAGCGCACCGAGCACGCCGGACTCGGGCAGCGGCGGCCAGAAGCTGCGCAGCAGCCCCAGGCCCCAGATGACCACGAGCCCGATCCACGCCGCGCGCCGGAAGGCGGCGCCGTCGGCCGGGTCGATGATGGTGACCGCGGGTCGGTAGCGTGCCGCCACATCCGCCGGCCGACCCATGCCGCGCGCCAGCGCCAGCGCCATCTCCGCATCCGGCGGGCGGCCCGCGGCATCCGCAAGCGCCTGCAGTTCCTCGCCGAGCAGCGCGCGCAGTTCGAACGCGACGTCGTTGCGCTGCCGGCGCGGCAACAGCAGCGCGACATCGGTGACGTAAGTCTCGATGACCTGCCTGGCGTCCATCGTCATCCTTCGTCCAGCAGACGGTCCATGGCGCCGTTCATCGCGCGCCAGGCCGCGGTGAGCTTGGCGAGCAGCGCATGGCCGTCGGCGTTGAGTGCGTAATAGCGGCGCGGTGGGCCGTCCTCGATCTTCCACTCGCTCTGCAGCACGCCCTGCGTCTCCAGCCGGCGCAGCAGCGGGTACAGCGTGCCTTCCTCGATCGGCAGGCCGGCGTCGGCCAGCGCCTGCCGCAGCGCGTAGCCGTAGCGCGGCGCGCGCAGTTGCGAGAGCGTGGCGAGCACCAGCACGCCACGGCGCAGTTCCAGTTCGAGTTTCGCGAAGGCATCGGCATCGGCCATGACGTGCACAGTACTGCGTGCGGCGCGTGCACGGCTATCGTCAACCCACACGCGCCAGGCGCCGGATCGCGAGCCCGCCGCACAGCACGGTCACGCCCGCGAGCGCGGCCGCGGCGACCGACGGCGGAATCCACGTGAACTCCGCCACGCCGGCCAGACCGAGCGCGAGCTGGTCGAGATGGAAGGTCGGCCACAGCACCACCCACGGCCGCAGCACGTCCGGCAACGGCATGAACAGCCCGGACAGCCACATCATCGGCAGGAACACGAGATTGCCCCACGCCGGCGACGCCGACGCCGACGACAGCGCACCGATTAGCAGTCCCATCGCGGCGAACGGCACGGTGCCGATCACGAGCACGCCGCACATCACGCCCACCTGCGCCGGCGACAGCGTGATCCTGCCGGCGAGCAGCGCCGCGGCTGCCACCAGCGCCACCGCGATCGCCGCCACCGCGGTCGCCATCGCCACCTTGGCCACGATGCTCGCGCCCGGCGGCAGCGGCATCGCGCGCCGCAGCCGCAGCAGATTGGCCTCGCGCTCCTGCGCGAGGATCACGCCGCTGAAGATGCCGGGCATGGCGACGGCCATCGTCGCGAATCCGGCGAACAGGTAGTTGGGCAGGCCCGCGCCGAGTTCGCCGCCGTCCGCATCGCCGCTGATCAGCACGCCGAACAGCAGGTAGACGAGCACCGGCACGCTGATGAACGGCAATGCGAAACCCGGCGTGCGCAACGCGCCGAGCAGCTCGAAGCGCGCGTGCAGCATGTACGCGTGCAGCAGGCGCGGCAGCGGCAGCGGCGCATCGGCACCGGGGAGGGCGACGGTGGTCATGGCAGGGGTGTCGGCGACGTCGTTCATGCGGCCTCCGCGGTGAGTTCGGTCAGCGCCTCGGCGAGGCTCGCCTGGCGTACGTCCAGTTGCGACAGTGCCGGATCGGCGGCGAACAGCCGGCACACCACCGCCTCGGCGTCGGTCGCGGTGACGTGCAGCAGGCGCGCATCGCGTGCGGCGTCCACCACGCCCGGCCAGCCGCGCACGGTGTCGAGCGGCACGCTGCTCGCGCAGCGGATGCGGCGGCGCGCCACCAGCGCGCGCATCTGGTCGACGGTGCCGTCGGCCACGATGCGGCCCTTCGCCAGCACCGCCACGCGATCGGCCAGCGCTTCGGCCTCCTCCAGGTAATGCGTGGTCAGCACGATGGCGCAGCCGTCGTCGCGCAGGGCGCGCAGCGTGGACCACAGCGCCTCGCGCGCCTGCACGTCGAGGCCCACCGTGGGTTCGTCGAGGAACAGCAGCCGCGGCCGCCCGCACACCGCGACCGCGAACTGCACCTGGCGCTTCTGCCCGCCCGACAGGCGCCCGTAGCGCGTGCCGGCGAACGCACCGATGCCGGCGAGCGCAACCGTCTCGTCCACGGTGCGCGGCGCCGCGTAACAGCTCGCCGCAAGCGCGATGTGCTCGCGCGCGTCGAGCATCGGTGCAAGGCTCACGTCCTGCAGCATGGCGCCGATGCCGAGCCGGCGCTGCACGTCCGACGGCGCGCCGCCGAGCAGCTGCACGCTGCCCGCATCGGCCTGCAGCGTGCCGAGCCACAGCCCGATGGCGGTGGACTTGCCGGCGCCGTTGGGCCCGAGCAGGGCGAGCAGTTCGCCGGCACGCACGTCGAACGTCACCGCGTCCAGCGCCACGGTGGCGCCGTAGCGCTTGCTCACTGTGTCGAGCCGCGCCACCGGTGCCGCGGCGTGCGGCGCGTCCGTCGCGGTGCGCGGCGCGACATCGGCCCCGCGACCGCGCGGCACGCGGCGCCCGTTGAGCACCTCGCCGAGCAACGTGGGCCGCACCCCGTAGTGGTAGCTCGCCAGCAGCACGCCGAACGTGATCGCGAGGATCAGCGGAAACTTCAGCGACCAGTGCAGCGGCCAGTCCGCCATCAGCACCTGCAGCCCGAACACGATCGGCAGGTGCGCGAGATAGAACCAGTACGACGCATCGGCAAGATACCGCCGCACCGGACGTTCGGCGGCGCAGAAGCGCAGCGCCGCGCCAACCAGGCCCAGCACCCAGCACCACGATCCGGTCGTGTACGAAATCGCGTACACCGTGCGCCGCCACGGTGCGCCGGGCAGCGCGGTCGCGTCGGCCGGCGGCACGGGACCCGTCAGCCACAGGCAGATCACGCTCAATACCACCGCCAGCGTCAGATGCACGGCCCAGTCGCGGCGCACGGTGTCGAGCAGGGCCGTGTCGCGCTGCAGCCACCAGCCCACGCAGAACGCCGTACCGAAGCCGACCACGGCGGACACGCGCGGCAGCAGGCCGGTGTCGGGCGTCTGGATCCCGAACCACGGCGCCCACGCCGGATCGGCCAGCAGCACCGCGCACAGCGGCAGCGCAAACACCAGCGCCGCCACCCGACCCCGCAGCACGAACCGCAGCACCGCCGCCGCACCCCGGCGCAGTCCGCCGCCGCGATCCACCCCCGCCGCGGCCGCGCGCAACCCCAGCGCCGCCACGTAGAACAGGCACAGGTAGTAGAGAAACCACAGATGCGTCAGCGGGATGCCCTGCGGTGCCATCGCCGCGGCGTCGGCCGGCGCCACCTCGGGAAACGTGCGCGACAGCCCGACCAGCAGGATGCCCACGGTCAGCGGCGCCAGCACGAGCCAGCCGACGACCATCGGCACCCCGATCCGCTTCGCCCGGTCGCCGACGAACCCGCGCACGCCGCGCCGCTCGAGCAGCAGCCGCGCGAAGAAGCCCGCGAGCACGAAGAACAGGCTCATGCGGAACATGTGGATCACGAAAAAAATCATCGCGAGCGCGGTGCTGCGCGACACGTCCTGCGCCGGGAACGGCAGGAAGAACGACATCGTCGCGTGCAGCACGAGGCCCAGCAGCAGGGCGCCGGCGCGCGCGGCGTCGAGCGCGTGCAGGCGATGGGGGACGGCAAGGCTCAAGGGCCACTCCTGGGACGAGGCGGTGCCGGGCCGCCGTGCAGCGACTGCCCGCCCGACCCGTGACTCGCACAGTACTGTGCAACACACAGTACGTCAACCGGTGCTCCGCTCCCGGGTCGCGGAGCTGCGGAGCGCCTGCCTAGCCGTCGCGCGGCACGTGCTGGCCCGGATCGTGATCGGCCACCAGAGACAGCTCGATGCCGTGCTCCAGCCACGCCTTACAGCCGGCCAGCGCCAGGGTGAACCCACCCATCGCATCGATGGCCTGCGCCACCCGTTCGTTGTCGCTGCCGTCGAAGCCGCCGGCCGTGATGGTCACGAACGTGGCCCCGTCGCCGCGCGGCGAGAACGTCCACTCCACCGGCGTCGGCCAATGCACCAGGATGCGGCGGTCCGGCTCCAGCGCGATCACGTCGACGGTGGCGGACGCGCCGTACATGTCCCAATGCCACGTCACCGTCGCGCCCTGGCGCAGTTCGCCGCTGCCGCGCGTGAACCAGAACCGGCAGGTCTGCAGCGGATCGACGAATGCACGGTAGACCTCGGCTGCCGGCTTGCGGATCAGCATGTGGGTGCGCGCGACAGGTGGCGAGATCGGCATGTCGGCTTCCCGGCTCGTGAAAAGCCGGATGATCACGCGAGGATCCAACCGCCGCAACCGGCGCTCGCACAACGGGAACAGCGTTCTCACGCACACCCGGCAACAGGACAGCCCGTGCCCCGCGTGGGTCGTTTCATGCGATGTATGTGCCGGCTGCCGCCTTGGGTCCGGCGGGCCGCGACGCACGCGGGCAGGGGCGGTGCGAGGCGCGGCCACTCCGGCTCGCATCGGTCGATTGGGGACGCGAAGCGCGCGGTAAGATGCTGCGATGGACGATGTCACGCAGCTGCTTCAGCGCTGGCGGGACGGCGAGCAGGATGCGCTCGATCGGCTGCTTCCGCTGGTGTACGCCGAGCTGCGCGCGCTCGCGTCGCGGCAATTGGCGGGCGAACGCGCCGATCACACGCTGCAGGTCACCGGCCTTGTCAACGAGGCCTATCTGCGGCTCGCCGGGCAACGCGCGGCGTGGGCCGATCGCCGGCACTTCCTGCTGATCGCGGGCACGCTGATGCGGCGCGTGCTGGTCGACCATGCGCGGCGGCAGCAGGCGAGCAAGCGTCCACCCGCCGATGCGCGCGTGTCGCTCGACGATGTCGATCCCGCGGCGCTGCGCGTGGACAGCGATCTGATCGCGCTCGACGGCGCGCTGGATGCACTCTCGCGCATCGACGAGCGTCAGGCGCGCATCGTGGAGCTGCGTTACTTCGTCGGCCTGGACATCGAGACGACGGCGCGCACGATGGAGCTGTCGGTCTCGACGGTGACGCGAGAGTGGCGCATGGCGCGTGCGTGGTTGCAGCGGCGGCTCGACGCCTGACGTCGTGGCCGGATGCTGCGTCGGCGCTCGCGCCGCCGAACCGGCTCAGCGCGGGCGCAGCGCCGCCACGTCGGCGACATAGCCGGCGAAGGCCGCATCGGTGCGCCCCGCCATCGCCGCGTCGAAGCGCGCCAGCGTGTGCGCCAGCTCAAGGTTGCGGTGGCGCTCATGCTGCACCTGCGCCAGTCGCGTGAGCACGCGCAGGTACATGTCGGGATAGGCCTCCGGATCGATGCGCGAGAGACCGTCCGCGGCCTGGGCGAGTTCATCTTCGGCCTCGGCGCGATCCCCGCGCAGCATCGCGGCCTGCGCCAGCGTCTCGCGCGACGCGGCAAGGAACACCTGCGCTTCGGTCGCGCCCTCGGTCTGCGCCTCCGCCACAAGCCCGGGAAGCACGCTGCGCACCAGCGCCACGGCGCGGTCGCCGTCGCCCAGCGCCATGTGCGCCGCGGCGTAGTTGCCGATCGTGAGCCGGTACAACTGGCTGTTCTCGCCGCTCACCTCGCGCGCCATCGCGGCCGCGCGTTCGTATACGGACAGGCTCTCGCGGGCGCGGTCGAGCCGCGTGAGCGTGCTGCCGTAGTTGCTGAGCAGGGCGGCGACGCGCACGCTCGGGCCCATGCGGCGCTCGTGGTCGGCGATCAATCCCGGCAGCAGCTCCGCCGCACGCGCCGGGTCGCGCTCGTGCACCGCGGTGACCCATGCGTAGCGCACCGGCAGCAGGCGCGGATCGTCCGCCGGATACGTGGCGGAGGCGATGCGCATCGCCTCCTCCGCCGCGGCCAGCGCGCCGTCGCCGTCGCTGCCGTAGGCCATCACCATGGCGCGCCAGGCCGCGATGCGAAGGCCCGGCGGCGCATCGGGGCGGGCATCGAGCTGCGCGAGCACATCGCGCAGGCGCGCGCGCACCTGTTCGAGCGGGATGTCGAGCGTGACCGCGTGGTTGTGCAGCCAGCGGATGGTGGCCTGCGCGATCTCGTTGGCGTGGTTGCCTGGGGCGTCGCGCAGCAGCGCAAGCGCGGCGCCGTCGGCGGCGATGGCGTCTGCGAGCCGGCGACTGCCGCTGTAGGCCGCGGCGAGCGCAAGCTGCAGCTCGGCCCGTTGTTCGACGGCGGCATCGGCGCCTGCGGCATGCAACGCTTCGCGCGCTTCCTCCAGCAGCGGCACCGCGTCACGCGTGAGGCCAAGCGCGTTGTAGGCTCGACCGGTGGCGAGCAGCAGAGCGGCGCGGTGTTCGGGCGACAGATCCGTGCGCGTGCGCAGACCGGCGGCGCCGAGATCGAGCATCTGCCGCACGGTCACATCCTGTCCACCCAGGTGCAGCGAATCGGTGTTCTGGTACAGCGCGTTCATGTAATCGACGACGGCGCCGGCGCGGTCGCGTTCGGTGGCGATGCGCGCGGCCTGCCGCGTCCACTCCGACACGGACACCGCCAGCACCGCAAGGAACAGCCCGGCCACCGCGAGCGCGCCGCGCCTGCGCCATGCGAACCGGCGCAGGCGGTAGCGCCAGTGGCCGCGTTGCGCGCGCACCGGCCGGTCGGCGAGGAAGCGGCGCACGTCCGCGGCGAAGGCCGCGGCGCTCGGATAACGCTGGTCCGGTTCGCGCCGCATCGCCTTGAGCACGATGGCGTCGAGGTCGGCGGGCACGCGCCTCGGGCGCGTTCCGGCCGGCATTTCGCGTGCCAGCTCGCGCGCGCGGCGGCTGGGCGGTGGCACGTCCCCGGCGACGATGGCCTGCGGCAGCAGATGCGCGCCTTCGAGCGGCTCGAACGGACGCGCGCCGGCTACGAGCTGGTACAGCACCACGCCGAGCGAGTAGATGTCGCTGGCGGTGCCGAGTGCGCCGCCGACGATCTGCTCCGGACTCGCGTATGCGAGCGTGAGCGTGCGCGCATCGGTGCGCGTTGCATCCGCGTGGCCGGTGTCGAGCAGGCGCGCGATGCCGAAATCGAGCAGTTTCGGCTCGCCGTCGGCGCCGACGAGGATGTTGGAGGGCTTGATGTCGCGATGGATGACGAGGTGGCGGTGCGCATGCTCGACGGCGGCGCAGACCTTGAGAAACAGCGCGAGCCGACGCGGCAGGCCGAGCCCGGCGCGGTCGCAGTAGCTGTCGATGCGTTCGCCATCGACGTGTTCCATCGCGAGGAACGGCCGTCCGGTAGCGGTGACGCCGCCGTCGACGAGATGCGCGATGTTCGGATGGTTGAGCGTGGACAGGATGGCGCGCTCGGTGGCAAAGCGGCGTTGCGCGGCCGGATCGGCTTCCGGCAGCGGATGCAGCAGTTTCAGCGCAACGGTCTGCTGCAGGCCGGCGTCGATGCGCTCGGCGAGGTAAACCACGCCCATGCCGCCCTCGCCGATGCGGCGCAGCACACGGTAGTCGCGCGGCACCGGCGCTTCGAGGTGCATGGCGCTGCCGGCCAACGCATCGCGCAGCGGCGGGGCGACGGCGTCGTCGCCGGAGGCATCGAGTGCGGCGTCGATCAACCACTGCACGTCGCGTTCCAGGTCGGTGTCGCCGCCGCAGGCGAGCGCGATGTCGTCGGGCAGGCGCCGCGGTGCGTCGAGCAGGTCGAGCGCGATGGCCTTGGCGCGCAGATAGCGCGCGGACTGCGTGTGGGTGGCGGCGGCGGCGTGTCTCATGGCGGGGTGCGGAGTTCGGCACGGCGCCGGGCCGCCGCGGAATTCGATGACCATCGTTTGCCGGTTCCTGCGCGTTACACCTCCGATGATCGCATCCCGGGGCAGTCGCGGCGAACGCCTGTCTTCCCCGGCGCGCGGATCACCGACCCCGGCGAGGCGGCAGCGCCGCCCGCAGGCAGACCAGGCGTGACAACCTTCCGGAGGAAACGTGGGCATGAAGTCAGCAAGACATCGATGGGGCGCCATGGTGGCGGCCGGTCTCGTGGCCTGGTGCGTGGGCGCGGTGCTGCCGGTACAGGCCGGCACGCCGCCCGCGGCGCAGGTGGAACTGGTGACGCCGGACATGGCGTTCGCCAACGTGGGCCGCGCGGTGGCGGTGGACGGCGACACCGCGCTGGTGTCCTCGCCGTTCGCGAACGTCGGCGCCGACGACGGCGCCGGTGCGGTGTACGTGTTCGTGCGCAGCGGCGGCGCCTGGACGCAGCAGGCGGTGCTCGCCGCCAGCGTGGCCGAGCCGTTCAGCGGCTTCGGCAGCGCGGTGGCGATCGACGGCGACACCGCCGTGGTCGGCGCGCCGAGCGCCACCGGCGTGGTCGACTTCGCCGGCGCCGTGTACGTGTTCACGCGCAGCGGCACCACGTGGACGCAGCAGGCGCGCCTCGTCGCCGCGGATGGCGAAGGCTTCAGCGACTTCGCCCGCACCCTCGCCGTGGACGGCGACAGCATCGTCGTGGGCGCGCCGAGCATGTTCCTTGGCAACCAGAACGTGGTCGGCGCGGCCTACGTGTTCGCGCGCAGCGGCGGCACCTGGACCCAGCAGCAGAAGCTGCTCGCCAGCGACGGCGGCGAGTTCGACAGCTTCGGCAATGCCGTGGCGATCGACGGCGATCGTGTCGTGATCGGCGCGCATCAGGCCGATGTCGGCAGCGCGCTGTTCGCCGGCGCGGCCTACGCCTTCGAGCGCAGCGGCGGCACGTGGACGCAGACGCAGAAGATCACGCCCGGCGTCCCGACCGAAGACGACACCTTCGGCAGCAGCGTGGCGCTCGACGGCGACAGCGTCGTCATCGGCGCACGCCAGCCGCCGCTGCTGGACGACGGCGGCACCGGCCGTGCCTTCGTCTTCGTCGACGACGGCACGGCATGGACGCAGCAGGCCGAGCTCATGGCCGCGGACCCCGCCATCGGCGACGAATTCGGCGCCGCGGTCGGCATCGCCGGCGACCAGGTGATCGTGAGCGCGCCGTTCAACGGCGCGACGCCGGGCGTGGACCTCGAAGCCGGTGCCGTGTACGTGTTCCAGCGCGCGATGGGCGTGTGGACGCAGCAGTCGCGCATCCGCGCCGTGGCCGGACGCCAGGGCGAGCACATGGGCGACCGCGTCGATCTGTCCGGCATCACGGCCATCGTCGGCGCCTCGGAGGCCACCGTCGGCGACAACGCGTTCCAGGGCAAGGCCTACATCTTCACGCTGGGCCTGCCCCAGCTGCAGGTGGCGCCGCTGGCCATGGACTTCGGCGCGGTGGCCGTGGGCGCGAGCTCGGCGCCGCAGACGCTGACGGTGCGCAACGTCGGCACCGCAGACCTGTTCTCCGGCGCGATCACGCTCGGCGGCGCCGATGCCGCGAACTTCGCCATCGTCGGCGACGCCTGTGGCGGCGAGCGTCTGGGTCCGGCGCAGTCCTGCGTCGCGCAGGTGGCCTTCACCCCCGATGCGATCCGCAGTTACGCGGCGCAGGTGATCGCGCCGGGCAGCGCCGGTGTAGCGTTCGTCGACGCGACCGGCGAAGGCGTGGAACCGCCGCCGCAGATCGCGGTGACGCCGAACCCGATCGAAGCGATGCTGCCGCAGGACGCGAGCGCAACCCTGCCGATCACCGTCTCGCACCCGGGCACCAGCGGCACGCTCGCGTGGGAACTGGTGCAGGACGCAACGCCGCCCGCACGCCGCCTGCACGTGCTGGGCGCCGCGACGGCGGTATCGGCAGCGCTGCCCGACGGCGCTCTCGACTTCGCCGGCTTCCGCCGAAGTCCAGCGCGTACCGGCGCCGGCACGCCAGGCCCGAACGGCCTGCCGCCGCTCGGCCAGACGCTGACGCATTCGACCAGCGACGCGATCGTGGTCGGCAACTCGCTGGTCTGCGGAAACAACGACACCGGCACCACCAACGCCAACCAGTTCCTGCGCGTGTTCACCCTGGCCGACTTCGGCATCGATAGCGACTTCGCCGTGGACTCGGTGCAGTTCGCCGTGGAAGACGTGTCAGTGGCCACCACCGTCACGGTGAACCTCTACCTGCTCGACGGCACCGACCTGCGCTACTTCGCCATGCAGCGCATCGCCACCGCCGATGTGGCGCTGCAGCCGCAGTCCACCGCATACATCGACGTGCCCCTGCCGGCCACCGTGCCCGCCGACGCCACGCTGGTGTTCGAGGTGGCGATTCCCGACATGGAAGCCAGCGCCGGCAACTACGCGCCCGGGTCCAACGCCGCCGGCCAGACCGCACCGTCCTACGTGGCCGCGACCGCGTGTGGTGCGGACGATCCGGTCGACACCGCATCGATCGGCGCGCCGGACATGCACCTGGTGATGTCCGTCACCGGCACCAGCGCGGCACCGGCGCCGGACTGCACGCTGCCGACGTGGCTCGACCTCGCGACCCAGTCCGGCACGCTGGCGCCGGGCGCGTCGCAGTCGGTGGACCTGCAGTTCGACACCGCCGGCCTGCCGCAAGGCACGGTCACCGCGCAGCTGTGCTTCGCGAGCAACGCCGAGGACGCGCTGTACCTGGTGCCGGTGACGCTGGACGTGACGGCCACGCCGCAGCTCTCGGTGGACACCACGTCGCTCGACTTCGGCAGCGTTGTGGTGGGTGTGCAAAGCGACGCGAGGACGGTGGTTGTGAGCAATCCCGGCACGGTGGCGGCGACCATCGGCACCGCCGCGATCGACGATGCCGCGTTCGCCATCGTCGCCGACACGTGCTCGAACACGTCGCTGGCAGCAGGAGACACCTGCAACATCGACATCGTCTTCGCACCGCAAGCCACCGGCGCGGCCACGGGCACGCTGCAGTTGCCGTCGGATGCGGCGGATTCCCCGGCGACGGTGGCACTCGCAGGCAACGGACTGCCCGCCGGAATCGCCATCTTTGCGGACGGATTCGAGGGCCTGGGCGACTGACGCCCGGCAAATCGAAGCCTGACGCAGAGACGCCGCCGCGGATCGTCCGCGGCGGCGTCTCTCGTGTGCGAGCGGAAACGCTGCGCGGATCGTCAGCAAACACCGAGCATCGCCACGTCAACCCGCGGAATCACGAGAGGCGTCTGTGATGAAGTCGACGCCCGTCACTGCTGCTGCTTCCATCATCGCCGTCGATCGTGCGACGGGGCATTCCGCAGGCATTGTCGATGCCATGCATCGGTTGCCGGAACGCAACGCTTCGGCAGCGCCGCGTTCACGCGACCTGTTACGTCGGCATCCGCCGCATGGAGTGACGGTGGCATGCGCCCAGGCACGTCACCGGGCCTGTCGCTCCATCGTGCCCGGCATCGCCTCACGCTGTTCCCCATGCATCAAGTCGAACCCGGAATTGCATCTGACCGGCGATCGCAACGACACGGCGGGCGTGCTCGAAACGCTGCGCCATGCCGACGGCTCGCAACCGCGGACTGACCGGGTCGCAGTTGCCCAAGTTTCGCAGCGATCTATACAGAAAATATACGATTCGTATATAATAGCGGTCCAGCCACCCGCCGAGACCCCGCATGGGCATCGTCAACATCGACGACGAACTGCACGATCAGCTGCGCCGCGCCTGCAGCGTCACCAGCCGCTCCGTCAACGCACAGGCCAGCTACTGGATCCGGCTGGGCATGCTGTGCGAGATGCACCCGGGCCGCAGCCTGCAGCAGATCGTCGCCGAGCGTCTGCTCGCGGCCGGTGTCGCGCGTGCGCCGGAGGACAAACCGGACGCCACGCACGCGTGATCAAGCGCCCGGACGAGATCGAACGGCTCGCGCGTGCCGGGGCGCTGCTGGCGCAGGTGTTCGCGCGACTCGACACGCTGCCGCTCGAAGGCCGCAGCACGATGCAGATCAACGACCTGGTCGAACGCATGATCGTCGACGAGCTGCAAGCCCGCCCCGCCAGCAAGGGCCAGTACGGGTTCGGCTACGTGCTCAACGCGTCGATCGACGATGTCGTCTGCCACGGCGTGCCGTCGAACGCTGACGTGCTGCGCAGCGGCCAAATCGTCAACCTGGACATCACGCTGGAGAAGGACGGCTACATCGCCGATTCGAGCACCACCTACCTCGTCGGCGACGTGGCCTACCCGGCGCGCCGCCTGGTCTCCGCCGCGTACCGCGCGCTGTGGCACGGCATCGCGGCGGTGCGCCCCGGCGCCCGCACCGGCGACATCGGCCACGCCATCACGCGCTATGCACGCGCGCAGGGCTACAGCGTGGTGCGCGAGTACTGCGGCCACGGCATCGGCCGACAGATGCACGAAGACCCGCAGATCCTGCACGACGCCCGACCCGGCACCGGCCCTCTGCTCGCCGAAGGCATGGTCTTCACCATCGAACCGATGCTCAACCAGGGCAAACGCGCGATCCGCACGGCGCCGGACACGTGGCCGGTCTACACCCGCGACGGCACGCTCTCGGCCCAGTTCGAACACACCGTCGCCGTCACCCGCACCGGCGCGCGTGTGCTCACCCTGCGCCCCGGCGAAACGCCGCTGGCCGCGACCGGGTAGCGCGCGCGCAGGGCGCGACCGCGCGCCTGCGGCCGCGGCTCGACGCCACCGCGTTCCCACTCACGCCAGCGCGATCGTTCCCGCCACCACCGCAAGCACCCCGGCAAGCCACGAACCCACGATCGGCCAGTACGCACCGGACCGATTCAACGCCAGGAACAGATATCCAGGCACCAGCAGCGCCAGCAAACCGGACGCCGCGCTGTGGCGAAATGCCGCCACACACGCCAGCAGTTGCGCCAGAGTGGTTACCAGCATGCCCAGCACGATCACTCCGCCCCAGCTCACGACATGGTCCCCGGTCCGTCATTCCGACAGATTCGCACGAATCAGCGCCACGGTCCCGGCCAGCTGTTCGTCCGGCACCCGAACCCGCTCGCGCCGCTGTGCATCCCCGCCGGCATCGTGCGCGGTGCCGCGCGCGCGTCCGGCACCGTCGAACGTGGCCAGTTGCGGCGGGCCGATGCCCCAGTCGCTGCCCGGCTGGCGGGGCACCACGTGGAAATGGAAGTGCGGCGTTTCCTGCCCGCTGAAGACGCCGTTGTTCTGGAAGGTGAGCAGTCCGAGCGGCCGGTACGCGCGCACGAGCGCCGCGGCCACGCGTCTGGCCGCGGCCAGCACGGCCGCGCACTCGTCGTCGGACAGATCGAGCAGCGTGGCGACATGCCGGCGCGTGATCACGCAGCATTGGCCGACCTCGAACTGCCACGGATTGATCACGGTCAGCGTGTGATCGCAGTCCGTGATGATCCTCCAGCGCTCGTCACGCGCTGCCACGCACAGATCGCACGGGTCCCGGACGGGAAGTTCGATCATCCATCACTCCACATGCGCGGCCTTGCGCGAGATCGGTCGGATTCTGCGCCGTGCTGACTGGCCTGCGACCGCTTGCCGCTCATTGGCACCTGTCTCGCCATTGTGAGTGGCTCGAAAGTGTCTACAAAAGGCTGGGCGATTCAAGTCGGCTTGGACACGTAGTTAGCCGCCGATGCCGGGCCGCTTGGAGAACAGTTGCTCTGCGATTGCCAAGCCGCGCTCAAGTGCTTGCGGCTCGAGACATACCGACTTGAAATTGCTGCGCGGATTGTCGATGCAGCCCTGCGCATACAGACGATCCATGACATCCCAGTTGTAACCCTTCCAAGAGCGACCGCCATCGAAGCTAAACAGCGCTAAGAGAGCAAGTACGGTTTCGTCGATGCGCTGATCATCGAGCTGCATTTGCAAACCTCCGAGTAGCGAGGCAATTGTAGGCGACTAACGCCTGAGTTAAGCCGCGCCGCGGAGCGGCGTCGCCCTGGATGAATTGTTACCCGCGTGCCCAGTTACTAGTAGATCCATAGGTCGCCCTCCTTAGGATCTTTAGGCTCGTCTGGCTGCACAAAGATTCTTGGCTCGGTCAGCTTGTCGAGAGACTGGAGAAGGCCGGGACCAATCTCCATCGCCCACTCAGATGCTCTCCGGTCGACCTCGGCGCCATGTACCGCGGCATTCAGCAGGCCAACCAGGTCGGCAAGTACCGACCTCTGCTTGGTAGTGAGAACTCCACGCTTATCCAGCTCTCGGAGGATGGTGCTGATGCCCCGCGAGCGGAGAGGGACCTGATGCTACTCTGCGAGACGCAACAGTCGGCGTTCAATCTCGATGCGCAGCCCAGCAAGTGCCAGATTGGGGTCGCGATCTGCAACAAGTTGGAACGAGTGTTCAGGAGCCGGACTCCCCGACTCGGAGGAAATCAGTCCTGCGTCTTGAGCGCGGCTAGAGACTTGATACATCTCTTGCAGCTCGACCTTCCAGCCGCCGGGAAGCTCCAACGTTTTAATGAGCGGTGCCAGCCACGGGATGATCGCAACAGCGAGCAACCCGAGAGTAATTGCATCGATCGCAAGGTTCGGAAAAAGCAGGTGAGCCAATGCGAGCGCGAGCGCCGCCAGAGTGACAATACGGCGAACACGCCGTTGCAAAGTCACAGCGGGGCTTTCTTGTTTAGGTTCGTGGGCGGCTGTCATGTGTGTTTAGCGGCTAACGCCAGAATTAAGCCGCGCCGAGAAGCGGCGTCGGCTTGAATGAATTGTTAGGCGCCACTTGCAGCACTCTGCATGTGCTCACGAATCTTCCGCTCCAATTCCGCAAACTCCTCCATGAGCCTGTCGCACTCAAGCTTGGATGCTTGGCAAAGGGCATTGGTACGCATCCTGACGGCCCCATCTTGTTCATAGATGGGGCGCTTCACCGCAGCCGGGTGTGCGGGGTGTCCCGGAGGAGTAAACGACCAGATTGAACGCTCCTCTCCGTCTTGCATCGAGACGACAGTCCACCCATCCTGCTCCCTGACCTCGGCAAGCGGGTTGCTCTTTAGGTCTTCGAAAGCCTCCGCAACGCTAGCGTAGCCAATTGAGCTCGTTCTTGGCCCGTCCGTAGCTATGACGGATCCAGCGGCTAGTGCCAAGATGAGGGGAAGTAGATGCTGAACTCTCATGTGGCACCTAACGCCGCGTTAAACGGCCGCGGGCCGAATATACATCAGGAAACACGATGACCTGTCCCCGCGGTCCGTTTGAACGCATAGTTAGGTTGATGGCGCGCAGCACTGAGAGTATGCCTTTCCGCTTTCACATGGACACGGAGCTGAGGGATCAATAGGGCGATCAGGAGCGTAGATATCGAAGCCTACCTCGATCCCGCGTGCAGCAAGGGCAGACATTGTAGCTACTGAGAGGGAACATCCTTCATTCGATCCTTCCATGAACAGACCACAGAACAGATCGATCTGATACTTCTGATTGAGCGTCGACCACACCGCCATGTCAGAGGAAAGGGCCGAGAGAACTTCGTGGACTTGGTGGTCCAGATCCTCCGGCTCGCGCGGCGCGGCGGTGATCTTCCACATCCCCGTCTTTCGGGTTATGACGTGCCCGGTGCTTGTGTGCCGAACTTCCCCCTTCGAGTACGAGTCCGTCGGCCTTGAGCCGAGAAGCACTGAAATCTCGTCAGGAACGAGGTCGTCCCCGAAGATTCGGAGCGCTGCCCGAGATTGCGAAATGCTAGACACAGCAACCTAACGCCGCGTTAAGCGGCCGCGGGCCGATACAACATCAGGAAACACGATCGCCTCTCCTCGCGGTCCGCTTGAACGCATAGTTAGATCGCATACACCGCAGCCAGCTGTTCTTTGACTAGCCTTGATAGAGCATGAAATGAAGTTAGCGCATGACCATGCTGCACTGACAGAGTTGAAGCCAAATGAGCAAGCTCCAGAGGCGGGCGCGCCCCAAAGCCATACCTTGTGGTTCCGGTTTCAGAATCGCGCTTGCGGCTAACCAGCCCGCTGAATCCATGCACCAATCGAGGCGGAGCGGAATGGTTGTAAAGGTTTCTAAAATTACCGGTCGCCTCGGAGTACGCAGAGTCCGAAAGGCCTGACAGCGAATTTAGAAGCGAAGGCCCAGTGCTCCACCTCTCGACGCAGCGCTTCATAACGCGATAGTCGATCCCCGTGTCGTTCGGCAGACGCGACTCTCCCCAGGAAGGGTCAGTAGCCTTGTTCGCCTGGTGTGACAGGTGGCTGGCCGCGAAAATGAACCTGAAGCGCAAAGCATACGGCGTTTGGACCGCTGAAAGCGCAATGGAATCAATTAGCTCGATCGCAAGAGTGAGCTGATCGAGTGCTTCACAATCTGGAAGAACCTTTGACCAAGCTTCGAGCTGACCGATTCTATGCCCGAAGGCGTTAACTTCATTTGCTAGGTTGGGAAGGTGCTCCCGAAGCAATTCGTGGTACGGCGCAAGATTGAATGGGTTGCTATCGCGGGTCTCGACGTGGCCGTAAGGGGCTAGTTCGAACTCAGTGGATGTTTCGTAGAAATGTTCTCGCGCCTCCTGGAGGGCCCGCAGAATCAGCGCAGTTTCTTTGACGTACTCAGGGTTGCCCATGATGCGACCTAACACCTTAGTTAAGCCGCCGCCTGCGACGGCAACGGTTCGGAGCCGTGCCTTCCCAGCGGTCGGCTTGAATGAATAGTTAGATTTATTTCTGTACGTAGAGGGCGACTAAAAGCGCCAGAAGTGCAGTAATAATGATGTTTCCCCACTTGTTGCGCATGGACAGCACAGATCGCAGCAATTTATTTTTGTAGCGAAGATCATTGAGTAACAGCCAGTTGAGCCGTGCACGATCAATGACGCCACTCGAATCATGACCACACAAGGACGTCATACGCGCCACAAAAAAGAACTTTTTCAGTGCGTCTTGAATTTTTGATAATGTGAGCTCGGCCGGATCGATCGGACGATACAATAAAATTTCTTTGAAATTAGATTGGACTCGATCGGATTTGCGTGGATAAACGATGAAGATTACATGTCCTGATATAGACTGCGACGCTACTAGTGCGCCACCACCTTCTAATGCTGCGGCACCTTCAGCGCCTGTTTTAATAAATCCAGTTGTAATTTGAATCGTCTCTTCGTTGGGTGTTGGAAACAATTTGACATCAACTGGGAAAGGGTAGCTGCAACTCGATGCGTCTTCACGCGCATGGGAAAATGCGCCATAAATTCTGTCACGCACGAACACGCGCCAGTTTAAGCGCCTGTACCACAGTAGGTCGTGTGCTCTACTGAGCTTTCTGGTCTCCTCCAGCATCAATTCGCTCACGGCAAAATCTAACACCGTGTTAAGCCGCCGCTGCGCGGCAGCGGTCCAGAGGAACGAAGCATATCCTCAACGGTCGGTTTGAGCACACAGTTAGTCATGACGCGTGGAGGAGATCCGAGCGGCGGCGATGCCGGCAACGACAAGCAAAAGCACGATTATCGAAGCGCCCCCGATGGTCGGTACCGAATGGTGCGCGGAGCCCGACTGCGAAACTCCTTCCGACACGACAAAAGGTTGCGAAAATGCACTGCGCAGGACAGGAGGGCCGCAGTCATTGACGGCGGACGCAACGTACAGCTCGTAACGGACGGTGTACTCGCCAGGCGCGAACGGTCCCATTACAAACCGGACGTTGTAGGCGGGCGGCGTGGCGAAACAGAAGCAATCAATCTCGTCGCGAACAAAAATCGTGTCGCCAGCCAGCACATGAGAAGCATGTCCTCCACAGCCGGAACCGGTGTACGTGAACAGTACTTGCTCACGTGATGTAGGCGCTGCGGGTGCGGTTTGGATCATGGCTAACGCCTGAATTAAGCCGCGTTGCGAAGCAACGTCGGCTTGAATGAATTGTTAGACGGGAGCATCGAGGGAGAACCTGCCGTCATCGAAGTATCCGCGAAGCCGATAGGCTCGCCACTGTACTCTTGCTCTTTGAATGATCGTCGGTTGTTGCCCATGAAAGTAGGCATGGCAAATGGCAAAGTCCATTGCTTCTCGTAAATATGTGCCGAGAACGAGAAGCTCTTTTGTCCTTGCGCTGGTGCGCTGATCTTTCATGTGGGCGATGTAGACGGGCATCCATTTAATTGTGCGAAAGCCAGAATCTAAACCCCAAAGTGGATAACGCGTCTTGAGCCTAACTTGATCAATCTCTTTCGCGACGGCATCTGCCTGAGTTCGAGTCGCTGCAAATGTTGCGTCGGTCTTGCACTGGCTCATCTTCACTGAGAGCGCGACCAGTTGATACAGTTTGTTTCCCAGTTCCGTAAAGTCATTGGCTAACGCTGTCCGTCTGGTGCTGCGCAAATCAGATTGCCGCGCAAAATGCGCTGACACGAACAGGCTAACGACAGAAAAGACAGCCGCAACCGCTGCGGCAAGTAGAGTTGCATCCCCCTGATCCACCGCGATCTCTCCGTTCCCGTCTAACACCTATGGGACACCACGGATGTGGTGCGTAACGCCGGGGTGTAACGCTGTGCCCGGCAGGAAATTTCCCATGCGAATCCCCGATGTCGCCCGAGTTACGCCCCATTGCGTGGGGTGTAGCGTTGGGGTTTTTCCGGCGCGGGGAGACATGGATGGCATCGTTGCATTCACGGGAGGGTGGCGCAAGCGAGGTCGGTGAGGCGCCGCGGTTGCTGGATCGGGTGCGGTTGCGGGTCCGGCGGTTGGGGTTGGCGCTGCGGACCGAGGAGGCCTATGTCGGGTGGGTGCGGCGTTTCATTCTTGCGTGCGGGAAGCGGCATCCGGAGACGATGGGCGCGCGTGAGGTGGAGTGGTTTCTCTCGCGGTTGGCGAGCGAGGGGCGGGTGTCGGCGTCGACGCAGAATCAGGCCTTGGCGGCACTGTTGTTTCTGTATCGCGAGGTGCTCGGGGTCGATCTGCCGTGGATGCACGATATTCGGCGGGCGAAACGGCCGGAGCGGTTGCCCGTGGTGTTGACGCGCGAGGAGGTGGCGCGGGTGCTGGGGCAACTGGAGGGTATGTCTTTCTTGATGGCGGGTCTGTTGTACGGCGCGGGGTTGCGGTTGATGGAGTGTTTGCGGCTGCGCGTGCAGGACGTGGATCTTGCGCGGCGCGAGATTACGGTGCGGCATGGGAAGGGTGGCAAGGATCGGCGGACAATGTTGCCGGCGGCATGCGTGGGAGCGTTGCAGCGGCAGCTCGATGCAGCGCGGGAGGTGCATCGGCGCGATCTGGAGGAGGGGTTCGGCGAGGTGTGGTTGCCGGATGCGCTGGCGAGGAAGTCTCCGACGGCAGGGCGCGCGTGGGCGTGGCAGTACGTGTTTCCGGCGCGGGCGCGGAGTGTCGATCCGCGGAATGGCGCGGTGCGTCGGCATCATGTGGACGAGAAGGTGTTGCAGCGGGCGGTGTTTCGCGCCGTGCGGCAGGCCGGCATCGAGAAACACGCCACGTGTCATACGTTGCGGCATAGTTTCGCAACGCATTTGATCGAGGCCGGTTCGGATATCCGCACGGTGCAGGAATTGCTGGGGCATACGGATGTCTCGACGACACAGATTTACACGCACGTGTTGCAGCGGGGTGGATTGGGGGTGGTAAGTCCGTTGGATGTGGGGTGAAGTGCGGGAGGCGTTTTGGCGTTTCTGCGGGTGGTGGTGCGGGTGCGTGCGGGGGCGCCCTCATCCGCCTTCGGCACCTTCTCCCGGCGGGAGAAGGGAGCAAGAAAAAGCCCCGCATGGGCGGGGCTTTTTCTGAGGCGTGCCGGAGCAGGGCTCAGCGTTTCATCGAGGTGAAGAACTCGTCGTTGGTCTTGGTGTTCTTCATCTTGTCGAGCAGGAATTCGATCGCGGCCAGTTCGTCCATCGGATGCAGCAGCTTGCGCAGGATCCAGATCTTCTGCAGGAAGTCCGGTTCGATCAGCAGTTCCTCGCGGCGCGTGCCGGAGCGGTTGATGTTGATGGCGGGGTAGACGCGCTTTTCGGCGATGCGGCGGTCGAGGTGCACTTCCATGTTGCCGGTGCCCTTGAACTCCTCGTAGATCACCTCGTCCATCTTGCTGCCGGTGTCGATCAGCGCGGTGGCGATGATGGTCAGCGAGCCGCCTTCCTCGGCCTTGCGCGCGGCGCCGAAGAAACGCTTCGGGCGCTGCAGGGCGTTGGCGTCGACACCACCCGTCAGCACCTTGCCCGACGACGGCACCACGGTGTTGTAGGCACGGGCGAGGCGCGTGATCGAGTCGAGCAGGATGACGACATCCTTCTTGTGCTCGACCAGGCGTTTGGCGCGCTCGATCACCATCTCGGCGACCTGCACGTGGCGCGCGGCCGGTTCGTCGAAGGTGGAGCTCACCACTTCGCCGCGCACGGTGCGCTGCATTTCCGTGACTTCTTCCGGGCGCTCGTCGATGAGCAGCACGATCAGGTGCACGTCCGGATGGTTGTAGGTGATCGCGCTCGCGACGTTCTGCAGCAGCATCGTCTTGCCGGCCTTGGGCTGCGAGACGATGAGGCCGCGCTGGCCGCGGCCGATCGGCGCGACGAGGTCGAGGATGCGGCCGGTGATGTCTTCGGACGAGCCGTTGCCGCGTTCGAGGGTGAAACGCTGGCGCGGGAACAGCGGCGTGAGGTTTTCGAACAGCACCTTGTTCTTCGACGCTTCCGGCGGCTCGCCGTTGATCGTCGCGACGTTGTGCAGGGCGAAGTAGCGCTCGCCTTCCTTCGGGCTGCGGATGCGGCCGGTGATGAAGTCGCCGGTGCGCAGGTTGAAGCGGCGGATCTGGCTGGGCGAGATGTAGGTGTCGTCCGGGCCGGCGAGGTAGCTGGCGTCGTGCGAGCGCAGGAAGCCGAAGCCGTCCGGCAGGATTTCCAGCACACCGTCGGCAGCGACGCCGTCGCCGTGGCGGGTGAGGATCTTCATCACCGCGAAGGTGACGTCCTGCTTGCGCATGCGCGCCACGCTCTCGCCGATGCCGAGCTGGTCGGCGATGTCGAGCAGCTTGTTGGCCGGCATGCGCTTGAGGTCGGTCAGGCTGTAGACCGGGAAATCGGCCGGCAACTGGATCGGCGGGCGGTTGTCGTGCTGCGGGGTGTCGTCGTCGCCGTCGCCGTCGGCCATCTCGCCCTGCTGGCGCTGGTTGTCGCGATCGCGTCCGCGGCGCCGTTCGCGGCGGTCGCGGTGGCGATCGCGGTTGTTGCGCGGCGGGTTGTTCTGGCCGCCCTGGCCGCCGCCCTGCGCCTGGGGCGTCTGGCCGCCGGACTGTCCGCCGGCCTTGTCGCCCGGCTTTTCACCGTCGGGCGCGGCTGCATTGGCCGACGCCGCTGTACCGGGCGCAGCCGGGGTGCTGGACGAGGGGGGGCTGCTGGCGGCGGGCGCGTCGTGTTCGGTGCGCGCGGGCGCGGCGGAGCCGCCGGTGTCGGTATCGTTTTCGTGCACGGGAATTCCTCGCGGGCTGCGAGTCGGGGGAGAAGGATGCGATTCGAGAAAGGAGCGGAGCGAGCGCTCCGTCAGATGGAACGAAACTTACACCGGCAATCGCGGGAGGTAAAGACGCGGCGCGAGATTTCGTTCATCGCCAGCACGGTGTCCGCGCCGGCGCATGGGTACCGGCGCACGCATGCGGCGCCGGCAACCGAGGGCGTCAGAGGGTGCGATCGATCAGCTGGGTGAGCTGCGCCTTGCCCACCGCGCCCACCTGGGTGGCCTGCACCTTGCCGTCCTTGAAGATCATCAGGGTCGGGATGCCGCGCACGGCGTACTGGCGCGGGGTCTGCTGGTTGTGGTCGATGTTGATCTTGGCCACCTTGAGCTTGCCGGCGTAGGTGTCGGCCAGCTCGTCGACGATCGGCGCGATCATCTTGCACGGGCCGCACCATTCGGCCCAGAAATCGACCAGGACCGGTTCGGCCGAATCGAGCACCAGGCTCTGGAAATCGGCGTCGCCGACGTTGAGGATCTTGTCGTTCATGGGGCTCCTTTAAACGTTGCGGCGCGGCGGGCGTCCGCATCGGCTACAATTTGGCGGCTAAACGATCCGATTCAAGCACCGCACCACGTCGATACCACGTCATCGGCCGCCGAAGTCCGCCGCAGTGTGCGGGCAAGCGGCCGGCCACGCAAGCCAAGCCAAACCGCACCTGCCGTGCCCGCGCGAGAGCGACGATCTCGCAACCATCGCGAACCGCGATACGCTCCGGAACGAGCCGCAATCATCTGATTATCTTCAGGTTTCTGCGGACTCCGAAGCCGCGGAACGCCCCCACGAACGCGCATGGGCGCGTTCGAAGAAGGACGCATGAACGCAACGCCGCAAGACCACCAGACCACCGCTCCGCACCCGCCCGAGACGGCACCCGCGATCCCCGAGACCCGGGTTCCCGCCCCGGCGGTGAAAGCCGGCGAGAAGCCACTGACCGATATCCCGCTGTCCAGTTTCGACCTGCATCCAACGCTGAAGGCCGGCCTCGACGCCGCCGGCTTCACCCGCTGCACCCCGATCCAGGCGCTGACCCTGCCGCTGGCCCTCAACGGCCGCGACGTCGCCGGCCAGGCCCAGACCGGCACCGGCAAGACCCTGGCCTTCCTCGTGGCCGTGGTGAACCGCCTGCTGACGCGCCCGGCGCTGGCCGAACGCAAGCCCGAAGACCCGCGCGCGCTGATCCTCGCGCCCACGCGCGAACTCGCGATCCAGATTCACAAGGACGCGGTCAAGTTCGGCGCCGACCTCGGCATCAAGTTCGCGCTCGTCTACGGCGGCGTCGACTACGACAAGCAGCGCCAGCTGCTGCAGGCCGGTGCCGACGTCATCATCGCGACCCCCGGCCGCCTGATCGACTACGT
Source organism: Chiayiivirga flava (assembly GCF_014202825.1). Classification (GTDB taxonomy): domain Bacteria; phylum Pseudomonadota; class Gammaproteobacteria; order Xanthomonadales; family Xanthomonadaceae; genus Chiayiivirga; species Chiayiivirga flava. Next base: position 795,490 of record NZ_JACHHP010000002.1, read on the forward strand.
GAAGCAGCACAAGGTCGTCTCGCTGCACGCCTGCGAAATGTGCGTGCTCGACGAAGCCGACCGCATGTTCGATCTCGGCTTCATCAAGGACATCCGCTTCCTGCTGCGCCGCATGCCGGTGCGCACCGAGCGCCAGACGCTGCTGTTCTCGGCCACGCTCTCGCACCGCGTGCTGGAGCTGGCGTACGAGCACATGAACGAGCCCGAAAAGCTCGTGGTGGAATCGGAGTTCATCACCAACGCCAAGGTGCGGCAGGTGGTGTATTTCCCGGCCAACGAGGAGAAGCTGCCGCTGCTGATCGGGCTGCTCTCGCGCTCCGAAGGCGCGCGCACGATGGTGTTCGTCAACACCAAGGCGTGGGTGGAGCGCGTGGCGCGGGGGCTGGAGCGTGCCGGCTACCGCGTCGGCGTGCTGTCGGGCGATGTGCCGCAGAAGAAGCGCGAGTCGCTGCTCAACAAGTTCCAGAAGGGCCAGCTCGAAATCCTGGTGGCCACCGACGTGGCCGCGCGCGGCCTGCACATCGACGGCGTCAGCCACGTCTACAACTACGATCTGCCGTTCGACGCGGAAGACTACGTGCACCGCATCGGCCGCACCGCGCGCCTCGGCGCCGAGGGCGACGCGATCAGCTTCGCGTGCGAGATGTACGCCGAGAGCCTGCCGGGCATCGAGGCCTACATCGAGCAGAAGATCCCGGTGGAAGCGGTCAATGCGGACCTCCTGCGCGCGCTGCCGCGCAAGCCGCGCGAGCCGGTGGACGGCGACGACGCGACGAACGAGGACGGCGACAGCGTCACGGAAATCTTCCGCGAGGTGCGCGAGGCCAAGGCGGCCGAACGCGAGCGCGAAGGTGGCCGCGGCGGTGGTTCGCGCAGCCGCGGCGACGCGGGCTCGCGTGGCGGCAACCGCGACGGCGCCTCGCGCCCGCGCGGTCCGCGCCCGCCGCGCAGCGGTGCGCCGCGCGAAGGCGCCGGCGTGGCGCCCGACGGCACCGTCGTGGAGCGCGCGCCGCGTCCACCCCGCGCGCCGCGCCCGCCGCGCGACGCGGCCCCGGGCACGGTGTCGCAGGCCGCCGATCCGGCGCAGCCGGCCACCGCGCCCGATCCGAACGCACCGGCGCGCAAGCCGCGCCGTCGGCGCGGCGGCCGCGGCCGCAATCGCGGCGACGCCGGCACCGTGCCGGCCGAGCAGGCCACCGCGAAGGCCGCGGCGTCCGCGCCTGCGGCCGCGGCACCCGCCGCGCCGGCGGGCGACAAGCCGTCGCTGATCGGTCGCATCAAGCAACGCGTCAGCGGCTTCTTCAAACGGCCCACGCCGCGGCACTGAGTGCGGTGTCGACCCCTGCCGACACCGGCAGGGGTACGCGCGCGGACGGGTTTGCTACAGTGCGCGGGTTGTCTTCGCACCTGCACCGGTCCGACCTTTCCGAATGTTCGACGCGCTCGCCTCCGATGCCTTCGGTCGCCGCTCCGCCCTGCTGGCGCGCGCGGCGCTTGCGCTTGCGTTTGCCGGGTGCGCGTTTGCGCTGGTGAAGCTCGCGTGGCTTTTCGTGGCCGGGCCGACCTTGCCCGCCGTGGCGCCGATTCCGCTCGATGCACCGTCCGCCGGCAGTGCGCAGCCGGCGCAGTCGGTGGCGGCGTGGCATCTGTTCGGCAGCACGCAGGGCACGGTCGATCTCGCGGCGCTGGCGCGCGAGGCGCCGGCGACGGCGCTGAACCTGTTGCTGCGCGGCACGCTGAACGAGAACGCGCCCGAGGGCGGCATCGCGATCATCGCCGAAGGCACCAATCCCGATCAGGCCTATCGTGTCGGCGACACGCTGCCCGGCGGCGCGCGGCTCGACGGCATCTACGCCGGGCGCGTGCTGCTGAGCCGCAACGGCACGAACGAATCGCTGAGCCTGCCGGGCGAGTCCGCCGCGCAGACGCGCACTGCGCCGGGCGCACAGACGCGCGGCGCCGGGTCGAACGCGTCGGGCGGGCGTCGCACGGCGCTGCCCGGTGCCGCGGCACCGGCGGTGCCCTTCATCAACCCGACCATCGCGGTCGGCGCGCCGAGTCTGGAATCGATCCGCACCGCCACCGGCGTCGACGCCGCCGAGCTCGCCAAAGACGTCCAGATCATGCCGGTGCTCGAAAACGGCCGCATGGCCGGCGTGCGCCTGGCGGCGGGCCGCAACGCCGAGCTGCTCAGCCGCGCCGGCCTGTTGCCCACCGATGTGGTGACGGCGGTCAACGGCATTCCGCTCGACGGCCCCGAACGCGGCGCGCAGCTGCTTTCCAACCTGCAGAATGCGCGCAGCGCGCAGGTAACGGTGCGGCGCGACGGCAAGGAGATCCAGCTGACGATCGGGCTGTGACGGGGGGCAGGGGACGCGCTGCATGCCGGCGCGGCGCATCGCCGTCGACGGCATCGGCCGACGCACCTTCGGCACATCGCGCTGTACTGCTTCACCGCGTTGCCGATGCGACATCGCGGCGATCGCGTTCCACCCGATGCAATCTGCGCCTTCCCGAGACCAAGACACGCCGCACTCCCGCTTCGCCCACGTTCCACTCAACGCGCCACCACGAGACACCGTCCATGCTCCGATCGACCCGCCTGTCCGCCGCCGTGGCACTGCTCGTGGCGCTTCCGCTGTTTGCCCAGACCCCGCCCGTGGTGAACGTGCCGAAACTGCCGCAGGCGGCGCCGCAGCCGGCGACGCCCGCCGACGGAACGGGCACCGGAACCGCCGCCGCAACCACCACCGGCGACGGCCGCCACACGCTGAATCTGAAGGCCGCCGACATGGGCGTGCTGATCCAGACCGTGAGCGAGATCACCGGCAAGAGCTTCATCGTCGATCCGCGCGTCGAGGGCCGCGTCACCGTGATCTCGGCGCGGCCGCAGACGGCGGCGGAAATCTACGAAACCTTCCTCTCGGTGCTGCGCGTGCACGGCTTTGCGGCGGTGGCCTCGGGCGACATGGTCAAGATCGTGCCGGACGCACTCGCCGCGCAGGACGGCAGCGTCGGCAACGGCGGCGGCGGCGCCGATGCGCTGGTCACGCGGCTGGTGCCGATCCAGCACATCTCCGCCGACGACGTGGTGAAGCTGCTGCGCCCGCTCGCGCCGCAGCAGGCCACGTTCGCCGCGCACCCGGGCAGCAATTCGGTGCTCATCACCGACCGCGCCGGCAACGTGGAGCGCCTGATGGCGCTGATCCGCCGCATCGACACGCAGTCCGATTCGGCGGTGGAGGTGATCGCGCTGCGCCACGCGAGCGCCGCCGAAGTGGCGCGCACGCTCACCACGCTCGAAGGTGCCGGCGCGCAGGGCGCGGGCACCAAGCTCATCGCCGACGAACGCACCAACTCCATCCTGCTCTCGGGCGACCGCTCGCAGCGCCTGCGCCTGCGTTCGCTGGTGGCGCACCTGGACACGCCGCTCGACGGCGGCGAAAACACCCAGGTGATCTACCTGCAGTACGCCAAGGCCGACGACCTTGTGCCGATCCTCGACGGCGTTACCGCCTCGCTCACGCGCACGCAGCCGGCGGCAGCGGCGGAGGGTGGCGGCGATGCGAAGTCGGCCACCATCCAGGCGCATGCGGAAACCAATTCGCTGATCGTCACGGCATCGCCCGCTGTGTTCCGCGAGATCCAGTCGGTGGTGCGCCAGCTCGACGTGCGCCGCGCGCAGGTGCTGGTGGAGGCGATCATCGCGGAAGTCACCGACGAACTGGCCGACGAGATCGGCGTGCAGTGGCAAAGTTCGAGTTACGACGGTGGCGACGACACCGGCATCATCGGCGGCACGAATTTCCCGCGCAACGGCATCGGCGGCATCATCGCGGCGATGGCCGACCCGGCGGGTACGCTCCGCCAGAGCAGTGGCCTCAATCTCGGTTACGTCGGCGGCACCATCGATCTGGGCGGCAATCAGGTGCTGCAGATCGGCGCGCTTGTGAAAGCGCTGCGCGGCGACGGCCGCGCCAACATCATGTCGAACCCGTCGGTGGTCACGCTCGACAATCACGAAGCCGAGTTCAAGGTGGTGCAGGAAGTTCCGTTCCTGACAGGCTCCTACACCAACACGTCCAGCGGCGGCGGCAATACGCCCAACAACCCGTTCCAGACGGTGGAGCGCAAGGACGTCGGCCTGATCCTCACCGTCACGCCGCACATCAACTCCGGCGACAGCGTGCGGCTGGAAGTGAAGCAGGAAGTGTCGTCCATCGCCAACTCGGTCGACGGCGCCGTCGATCTCATCACCAACAAGCGCGAGCTCACCACGAGTGTCATGGTGGCGGATGGTGGCCTGCTGATCCTTGGCGGCCTGTCGGAAGACAACACACGCGAAAACATCCAGGGCGTGCCGTATCTCTCGCGCATTCCGCTGATCGGCAACCTGTTCAAGTCGCGCGACTCGAGCAAGACACGCCGCAACCTGATGGTGTTCCTGCGACCCATCATCCTGCGCGATGCGGCGACGGAAGCCGCGGTGTCCGGCGAGAAGTACAACTTCCTGCGCACCGAGCAGCTGCGCATGCGCGAGAACCGCGAGCTAAAATACAACGGCAACGTGCTGCCGCCGCTGCCGCCCGCATCGATCCCGTCGCAGCCACGCGCGATCGAAGGCCGCAACGACCTGATGTCCAACCCGCCGCCGATTCCGCCGCAGCAGGGCGGCTTTGAAACGGGCGCCGAGCGTGACTGAAGCCCGCGCCACGCGTCCGAGCTTCGGATTTGCGCGGCGCAACGGCGCCACCATCGTCGCGTTCGACGAGCACGGCGCGCGTGTCGCGCATCGCCCGGGTGTGAAGCCCGAGATCATCGCCGAACTGCGCCGCCACGCCGGCCGCCCGCTCACGCTCGAAACGCTGGAGCCGCCCGCGTTCGACCGCCTGCTGCGCGAGCTCTACGAAGGCGGCAGCGACGACGCCCGCGCGATGGTGGCCGACTTCGACGACACCTTGGACCTCAACCAGATCGCCGACGCGCTGCCCGAACCCGAAGACCTGCTCGAAAGCGACGACGACGCACCGATCATCCGCCTGATCAACGCCATCCTCACCGAGGCGATCAAGGACAACGCGTCCGACATCCACATCGAACCGTTCGAGAACCGCCTCGTGGTGCGCTTCCGCGTCGACGGCCAGTTGCGCGAAGTGCTGGCGCCGCAGAAGGCCGTCGCGCAGCCGGTGGTGAGCCGCATCAAGGTGATGGCGAAGCTCGACATCGCCGAGCGCCGCCTGCCGCAGGACGGCCGCATCGGCCTGCGCATCGCCGGTCGCCCGGTCGACGTGCGTGTCAGCACGATTCCCGCCGGCCACGGCGAACGCGTGGTGCTGCGCCTGCTCGACAAGCAGGCCGGGCGCCTCGACCTGCCGCAGCTGGGCATGGAACCGGCGACGCTCGAACGCATCGACGCGATCATCCACCGCCCGCACGGCATCCTGCTCGTCACCGGCCCCACCGGCTCCGGCAAGACCACGACGCTGTACGCCGCACTCACGCGCCTCAACGACGCCACGCGCAACATCCTCACGGTGGAAGACCCGATCGAGTACTACCTCGACGGCATCGGCCAGACCCAGGTCAACACGAAAGTCGACATGACCTTCGCCCGCGGCCTGCGCGCGATCCTGCGCCAGGATCCGGACGTCGTGATGGTCGGCGAAATCCGCGACCTCGAAACCGCCGAGATCGCCGTGCAGGCCTCGCTCACCGGCCACCTCGTGCTCTCGACGCTGCATACCAACAGCGCGGTCGGCGCGATGACGCGCCTGCGCGACATGGGCATCGAACCCTTCCTGCTCTCGTCGTCGTTGCTCGGCGTGATCGCGCAACGCCTCGTGCGCGTGCTCGACCCCGCCACGCGCGAGGCCTACACGCCGACGCCGGCCGAATGCGCCGCGTTCGGCAAACCCTTCGATCCGTCGCTGGTCTTTTACCGCCCGGACTCGAGTGCGTCCGGCCGCAACGCCGGCTACAAGGGTCGCACCGGCGTCTACGAACTCGTCATCGTCGACGACACCATGCGTCGCCTCATCCACGACGGCGCCAGCGAACTCGACCTCGCAAAACATGCCCGCACCAAGACCCCGTCGATCCTTGAAGACGGCTGGCGCATGGTGCTCGCCGGCGTCACCTCGGCCGACGAAGTGCTGCGCGTGACGCGCGACGAATGATGTTACGATGTGTACCGAATCGACTATCGGTACACATTGGTGCGCACCAACATCGAAATCGACGACAAGCTGATGGCCGATACGCTGCGCGTCACGGGCATCCGCACCAAGCGCGAAGCCGTGGAAGCAGGGTTGCACCTGTTGCTGCGCTTTCGCCGCCAGGCCCAGTTGCGCGAGATGTTCGGTCGATTGCCCTGGACGGGTGACCTCGACGCGATGCGTTGCGACGAGCCGCCGGTCGACGAGCCGCCGGTCGACGAGTGATCCTCGTCGACTCGAGCGTCTGGGTCGACTTCTTTCGCGGAAACGCGACGCCACAGACCGACAGGCTCAACGAGCTGCTCCTCACCGATCTTGTGGCGATCGGCGACCTCATCCTGACGGAAGTGCTGCAGGGCTTCACGTCGGACGAGGTGTTCCGCACCGCCCGGCGCATGCTGTCGCATCTCGATCTTGTCGTCATCGGAGGACCCGATGTGATGATCCAGGCAGCAAGCAACTTCCGCACGCTGCGCGCACGTGGCGTGACCGTGCGCAAGACGATCGATACGTTGATCGCGACACGATGCATCGTCAGCGACCTCGAGCTGCTGCACGCCGATCGGGACTTCGATGCCTTCGCGACGTATCTGGGGCTGCGTGTGGTCCACTGCGGGTAGTCAGGTCCGACATCCCTGACGATGGGGTCGACGCAGGGAATTCAGGGCACGACGCATTGCAGGCATGCCGTCGAGAATGCTGCCGTCGAATCGTCGATCATCCACATCCGGCATGGAGACGATCATGGGCAAGGTCAAGGTTGCGGCATTTTCGCTGTCGCTCGACGGCTACGGGGCGGGGCCGGACCAGAGTCAGACGCATCCGCTTGGCGTCGGTGCGGACGGTCTGCACAAGTGGATTCTCGGCACGCGCACCTTCCAGGCGATGACGGGCGGCGAGGGCGGCAGCACCGGCGTCGACGACGCGTTCACGCGGCGCAGCTTCAAAAACGTCGGTGCGTGGATCATGGGCCGCAACATGTTCGGTCCGGTGCGCGGACCGTGGCCAGACGCGTCGTGGCGCGGATGGTGGGGCGAGGAGCCGCCGTACCACGTGCCGGTGTTCGTGCTGACGCACCACCCGCGGACGCCACTCGAAATGGAGGGTGGCACCACGTTCCACTTCGTCACCGGCGGGCCTGACGAGGCGATGCAGCGGGCGCGCGAAGCGGCGGGCGAGCGCGACGTGCGCATCGGCGGCGGCGTGCAGACGGTGCGGGCGTATCTGCAGCGCGGGATGATCGACGAGATGCATCTGGTGACCTCGCCGGTGGTGCTGGGGCAGGGCGAGGCCCTGTTCGCGGGGATCGATCTGGTGGCCGCGGGGTTTCGCTGCGTCGAGCATGTGGCGTCGCCGGAGGCGTTGCACAGCGTGCTGGTGCGGACGGGGACGGACTGATTGCGGTCCGGCGGCGCGCTTGTACGCATCGCAAGCGCAGACGCAAAACGAGGAATCGCGAAACCTCTCCTGCCGTCGTTCCCGCGCGGGCGCACCGCTGTCCGGACGATTCAGCGCGCTCCGCTGCACGCCAGGCGCCCGCTGCTCTCGTGTCAACGGCCGCCCTGTCGACAGGCCCGACAACAACGTCCAGACCCGTCGTCCCGGCGAAAGCCGGGACCCAGTGACGTTTCTGGGTGATCAACGCATTTCAAGCGGCCCGAGCAACGTCGCTGGGTCCCGGCTTTCGCCGGGACGACGGTGGGGAGTGCGTGCGTTGCCCGGACAGCCGTGTGCCTGCACGGGAATGACGACAGGGGCGGCTTCGCCGCTGGATAGACGCCGGTCTCGAACAGAAACGCCGCGTCGCCCGGTTGCGAAGCGGCGCCTCTTTCGAAGCGGCGCGTCCGTCAATGCGCGATCGCGCGACCGGTCTGCGCATCCACGGCCACATGCGTCTTGGCGAGCAGCAGGTACACCACCGGCACCACGAACAGCGTGAAGAAGGTGCCGATGCCCATGCCGCCGACGATCACCCAGCCGATTTGGTTGCGCGCTTCCGCACCGGCGCCGGTGGCGATCGCCAGCGGCAGCGAGCCGAGCACCATCGCGCCGGTGGTCATCAGGATCGGACGCAGGCGCAGAGCGGCGGCATCGACCACGGCGTCGAACTTGGAGCGGCCCTGTTCCTGCAGCTGGTTCGCGAACTCCACGATCAGGATGCCGTGCTTGGCGATCAGTCCCACGAGCGTGACGATGCCGATCTGGCTGTAGATGTTCCAGCTGCCGTGCCCGCTCAGTTTCAGCGCAAGGAACGCGCCGAACGCGGCCAGCGGCACGGCGAACAGGATCACCAACGGATCGATGAAGCTCTCGAACTGCGCCGCGAGCACGAGGTAGATGAAGGCGATCGCCAGCAGGAAGATCAGCGCGAAGTCGCTCGACGATTCGCGGAATTCGCGACTTTGTCCGGACAGATCGTACTGCGCGTTCGGCGCCACCTCCTTGAGCGTGGACTCCATCCAGTCCAGCGCCTCGCCCATCGAGTAGCCGGGCGCGAGGCCGGCCGAGATCGTGGCCGAGCGCAGCTTGTTGAAGTGGTTGAGCTCCTTGGCCGCGAGCGATTCGTTGACCGTGACGAGGTTCGACAGTTGCACCATCTGCCCGTCGCCACCGCGCACGAAGATGTTGGACAGGTCGCCCGGCGTGCGGCGGTCGGCATCCTCCACCTGCACCAGCACGTCGTACTGCTCCGAGCCGCGCTTGAAGCGCGTCACCTGGCGTCCGCCGAGCAGGGTTTCGAGCGTGCGGCCGACGACCGAGACGCTGCTGCCCACCGCTGCCACCTTCTCGCGGTCGACGTCGATCTTCAGCTCGGGCTTGTCGAGCTTCAGGTCGCTGTCCGGGTTCGAGAGCCCCGGGTTCTGCACCATGCGCTGCATCACCTGGCCGACGATCTGGTTGAGGTCTTCCCAGGTGCCGGTGCTCTGGATCACGAAACTCAGCGGCTGGCCGAAGCCGTCCTGTCCGAGCGGCGGCGGCAGCACCGGGAACGCGAGGATGCCGGGGATGCCCATGAACTGCGGGAACAGCTGGCCCTGGATGTCGGCCGCGCCGACCTCGCGCTCGTCCCAGTCCTTGAGGCCCACGAACGCGATCATGTTGGTCACCGCCGGGAAACCGACCAGGACGAAATAGCGGTCCGCGTCGGGCAGCTTTGCGAAGGCGCCTTCCATCATCTTCGCGTAGTGGTCGGTGTAGTCGACCGTCGAGCCTTCCGGCGCGACGCCGAAGCCGATGACCAGACCCTGGTCCTCCTGCGGCGCCAGTTCGTTCGGCAGGCTGCCGAGCAGCAGCCAGGCGCCGGCGAGCAGCGCGAGACCGCCGGCCACCACGAACCAGCGCAGCTTCAGCGCCAGCCGCACCAGCCGGCGGTAGCCGTTGTCGAGCGCGACCAGCGCGCGCTCGCCGAACTGGTAGATGCGCCCGTGGCTTTCCTCGTGCTTGAGCAGCTTGGACGACATCATCGGCGACAGCGTCAGCGCGGTGAAGCCGGACACGAGCACGGCACCGGCGAGCGTGAGCGCGAACTCGATGAAGAGCTTGCCGGTGCGGCCGGTGGAGAACGCCAGCGGCACGTACACCGCGGCCAGCGTCAGCGTCATCGCGACGATCGCAAATCCGATCTCGCGCGAGCCCTTGAGCGCGGCCTCGAACGGCGCCATGCCTTCTTCCACGTGGCGGAAGATGTTCTCCAGCATCACGATCGCGTCGTCGACCACCAGGCCGATCGCCAGCACCATCGCAAGCAGCGTCAGCGTGTTGATCGAGAAACCCATCAGGTACATCAGCGCAAACGCGCCGACCAGCGACACGGGAATCGTCACCAGCGGGATCAGCGTGGCGCGCCAGTTGCGCAGGAACAGGAAGATCACCAGTACCACGAGCACCACCGCTTCGGCGATGGTGGCGTAGACCTCGTCGATGGATTTGGCGATGAAGATGGTCGAGTCGTAGGCAATCTCGACCTTCATGCCCTCGGGCAGCGTGCGGGTGATTTCCGGCAGCATGGTCTTGAGACCTTCGGAAATCTCCAGCGGGTTCGCCACGGCCTGCTTGACGATGCCCAGCGGTACCGCGGTGCGGCCGTTGTAGCGGGCGCGGAAGCGGTCCTCGCCGGCGCCGAGCTCCACGCGTGCCACGTCGCGCAGACGCACGAGGTAGCCGTTGACGTTGCCGAGGATCACCGCGCCGAATTCCTCGGGCGTGCGCAGATCGGTTTCCGACAGCACGGTGAATTCGCGGTTGCTGCTTTCCACGCGCCCGGCCGGGATCTCGACGTTCTGCGCGCGCAGCGCGTTCTCGACGTCGGTGGTCGTCAGACCGAAGCCGGCGAGGCGCTGCGGCTGCAGCCACACGCGCATCGCGAACGTGGTCGCGAACACCTGCGCCTGCGCCACGCCCGGGATCGTCTGCACGCGGTCCTTGACCAGCGTCTCGGCGATGTCGGCGATCTCGACGGTGCTGTGGCGGTCGGACGAGAAGGCGAGGTAGATGATCGGCTGCGCGTCGGCTTCCTGCTTCTGCACGATCGGCTCGTCGGCTTCGTCGGGCAGGAACTGGCGGGCCTGGCCGACGCGGTCGCGCACGTCGGAGGCGGCGGCGTCGGCGTCGCGGTCGAGGCGGAAGCGGATCGTGACCTGGCTCGACTGCTCGCGGCTCACCGACGAGATGAAGTCGATGCCTTCCACGCCCGACAGCGCGTCCTCGATCGGCTGCGTGATCTGCGATTCGATCACCTGCGCGTTGGCGCCGGGATAGTTGGTGTTGACCGTCACCACCGGCACGTCGACGTTCGGGATCAGGCGCACCGCGAGGCGCTGGTACGAGATGACGCCCAGCAGCAGGATCACCAGGTTGATGACCGTGGCGAAGACCGGGCGGCGGATGGAGATGTCGGAAAGAACCATGGTGGTGTCCGATCGGCAGCGAGGGTGCGTCGCTGCGGGAAGTGGCGGTGCCGACGGTGTGGCGGGGGGCGTGTCGACCGTCGGCGCGTCTCGGAATCATTTCTCCGTCGTCCCGGCGAAAGCCGGGACCCAGTGACGTTGCTCGGTGCTGGTCTTGCGTGTCGCCGAGATGGAGCGATGCAACGTCACCGGGTCCCGGCTTTCGCCGGGACGACGGGTGCGGGTGTCAGGCTTCGGGTGTGTCGGCGTCGTCGCCCGTTGTCTCGGGTTCCGGCGCGGGTGGGGCGGCAGGCGGCGTTGGATTCGCGGGTTCGGCCGCGCCGTTTCCGGTCGGCGTCGCCGCCGGTGCCGGTGCGCCACCCTGCGCCGGGGCCGCGCCCGCCGCCGGCATCACCATGACGCCGGCGCCGTCGAACATCATCGGCTTGGCCTGCCCGGCGGTGATGACCATGTCGCCTTCGTTCAGGCCCGACACCACCTGCAGCCGGCCCGGCAGACGCAGGCCGGTCTGGATGACCGTGCGCTTGGCCTTGCCGTCGACCACGGTGTAGACGAAGCGCTCCTCGCCCTGCTGCATCAGCGCCTGCTCGGGGATCAGCAGGCCGGTCTGGCCCTGCGCGCCGGTGCCGAGCGAAACGCGCGCGAACAGGCCGGGGCGCAGCTTGTAATCGGTGTTGTCGATGCGCGCGCGCACCTTCGCGCTGCGGCTGTTGATGTCGATCACCGGATCGACCGCGGCCACTTCGCCGCGGAAAGTCTCGCCCGGGTAGGCGTCGACCTGCAGCGTCACCGGCTGGCCCTGCGCGATGCGCGACAGTTCGGCTTCGGGCAGACTGAAGTCGACTTCCATCGGATCCAGCCGCACCAGCGTCACCAGCGCCTGGCCGGGGCTGACGTATTCGCCGACGCTGACCTCGCGCAGACCGATCACGCCATCGAACGGCGCGCGCAGCGTGTACTTGCCGAGCGTGGCGCGGGCCGACGCCACACGCGCATCGGCGACGCCCAGCTGCGAGCGCAGCGTGTCGATTTCCGATTGCGAGATGAGGCGACGCTGGCCCAGTTCGCTCGCGCGGGTGTCCGCGCGCTGTGCGTTGACGCGCGTCGCGCTGGCCTCGCTGAGTGCGGCACGCGGCACCGAATCGTCGAGCGCGAACAGTTCGTCGCCCTTCTTCACCCGGTCGCCCTCGGTGAACGGCAGGCGCACGATGCGGCCGGCGACCTCGGGCCGGATCACCACCGATTCGTCGGCGCGCGTGGTGCCGACGGTCTGCACCGCGGCTTCGAGCGGCTCGCGCTTGACCGCCACCGCTTCCACCGGCAGCTGCATGGCGGGCGCTCCGCCCGCGCCGTCACCTTCGCCGCCGGGCGCACCGCCCGGCGCAGCGCCGGGAGGCGCGGCGCCGTCGTCGCCGCCACCGCAGGCGGCCAGCACGAATGCCGCGGCCGCGGCAAGAATCAGGAGCGGGGGAATCCGGCGCATGGAAACATCCTTGGCATGACGTGCGCACGACGAACGGACGGGGCGTCGTTCGACATCCGGCGGCGTGGTTCGGGGGTGGCGCAGTCTACCAGCGTGCCATGTCCGCGGCCCCCATGCCTGAAGTCAGGTCACACAATCGCGTTGCGGCGCGGGCGGCGCTGTCAGCAGGGCATCGAGCCGCAGCGCGTGCGCTCCGGCCGCGGCACCGGTATCGCTGCCGTGCGGCAGCACGCCCAGGCAGGGCGCTTCCAGACCGCGGGCGAGGATCGCGCGGTTCGCGTCGGGGTGGCGCCAGTGCGGGTCGATCGCGTTGCCGATCCACCCGGCAAGCCGCAGACCGTCGGCACGGATCGCGCGGGCGGTGAGCCAGGCATGGCTGATTCCTCCCAGGCGCAGACCCACGACGAGGATCACCGGCAGATCGAGTGCGCGCACGAAATCGGACTGCAGCAGCCCCGGCCCCCACGGCGCCAGCCAGCCGCCGGCGCCCTCGACCACCACCGCATCGGCCTGCCCCCGCAGACGCGTGAACGCGGCCTGCAGCGGCGCCAGCGCGACGCGGCCGCCGTCGAGCGCGGCGGCAAGTTCGGGCGTGGTGGGGTCGGCGAACGCGAACGGGTTCACGTCGGCGTACATCGGCGGTGGATCGCTCGCGGCCTGCAGCGCGAGGGCATCGTCGTTGCGCAGGCCCTCGGGCGTGGCATCGCAGCCGCTCGCAACGGGTTTCATGCCGACGGCGCGTTGGCCGCGCGCGCGCAGCGCATGCAGCAGTGCGACGCTGGCAACGGTCTTGCCGATGCCGGTGTCGGTGCCGGTGACGAAGAAGGCGTGGCTCATGGCTCCGGGGCCGGCCGGGCATCGGCGGCAGACAGGCCATGCTTCAAACGATCGCGCCGCACCGCGTAGACCGGGATCGCGATCGAGAGCAGGCAATACACCCACATCGGCAGCGCGTGGTACCACTGCATGCGGTCGCCGCCCGAGGTGCCTAGCAGGAACCCTGCGCTGACCGCCACGCTCAGCACCGCCGACGCGGCCATGATGCCGTGCACGCCGATTTCGGTGCGGGTTTCCGCACGTTCGTACGGCGACAGCGCCAGCGTTTCGGCGTGCCGCAAGGCATGCCGGTTGAGCAGCACCACCAGCAACGCAAGCAGGCCGAAGCCGACGCTGTAGACCATGAACGCGAGTTGCAGTTCGATGGCTTCGCCGCCCGGGGTGAACGCGAGTTCTTCCGGCACCCAGCCGCCGCTGAACAGATGCAGCGCGCCGGAGATGATCATGCGCAGCGGATACATGTAGATCATCACGATCAGCACCAGTGCGAGACTGAGCAGGGTGGACCACGTGTCCTCCAGCCCGAAGCGCCGGCTCCAGCGGTTGTGCGCGAGCCAGAACAGCATCAGCAGCGCGAAGCAGAGCACAAACGTCGGCACGCGCCGCAGTGCGTCGTAGAGTTCGGCGAAGGTCTGCGGCAGCGCATCGAACGCGATCACCAGCATCGTCGCCGCGAAGGCGAACGCGGCGTCGACGAAGGTTTCAAGGCGCGTGATCTGCGCGCCGCGGAGGCGGAAGGCGGGGCGGGAGGCGAGGTCGTCCATCGGTGGATCGAGCTTAACAAGGGCGTCCGACCGCGGCAGCCGGGCCCCGGCCTGCCGCACACGGCGGCCTGCAATCTACCCGATCGTCCCCCCGCTCGACGCCGCTGCAAGACAGGCATACGCTATTGCAACCGCGGCAGCCACGCATCGATGGGGGCATCGATCGGCGTCGCGGACTTTCGGGGGTCCTGCATGAAACTGTCGACCGCATCCGTGCATGGCGCGTGCGTTGCGCTGTGCTCGCTTCTTTCCTTCGGCGCGGCCCTTGCGGCGCCGTCCGCGCAGGCGCCCGCCAGGGCGATGGCGGCGGTCACGCCGCAATTTGCCGAGTTCCGCGTCGAACCGGATGTGCGCAAGGGCCTGGTGCCGGAACGAGCCGCTGCACCGGTGTCGCCGGTCAAGGGGCTGACCTATGCGCTCGATCCCGCGGCCGGCGTTGCCAAGGGCCTCGGCTACGCGGGCGAGATCGAACCGAACGGCAGCGCCGCGGCGGCCTCGCCGCTCGCCGTTCCCCAGACGGTGGTCCGCGCCAGTCTCTACCCGAACGGCGATGTCGACGTGTATTCGTTCACCGCCACGGCGGGCGATCGCGTCTATGCCGCCACGATGACCAGCGGTTCGGCCGGCAGCAGCACCGACAGCCAGTTGACCCTGCTCGATAGCGACGGCACCACCGTGCTCGAATTCGACGACGACAACGGCACCTATGCGAGCCTGTCGTCGAGCATCGCCGGCACCGTGATTCCGGCCACCGGGACCTACTTCCTTCGCGTGAACGACTTCACCGCAGGCACCACGAGCCAGCGCCGCTACGAACTGTATTTCCGCCTGCAGAGCGGCACCCCGACGCCCGAGGTGGAAGCCAACGACACGCCCGCAACCGCCAACCCGTTGCCGGCCGGCGGCTGGGTGAGCGGCGCGCGCAGCCCCGCGGCCGCCACCGAGCAGGACTGGTACAGCCTGAACCTCAATGCGGGCGATACGGTGTTCCTGTCGCTCGATCTGGACCCCGAAGACGATCTGGTCACCTGGAACGGACGGCTCGGGTTTGCATTGTTCGGCGATGCCGGCAACCAGATCCTCGCAACCGACGATGCCGGCACCGGCGATGTCGCGCCCAATCCCAATCGCCCCTCCGAGGCGATGTTCTTCACGGTCAAGACCGCCGGTACCTACTTCGCCTTCGTCGACTCGGCGTCCGGGGCGGTCGGCGGCCCCACGGCCACCTACCACCTGAACGTCTCGGTCTTCCCGAACGTCGACGAAGGCGTCAACTGCACCACCTACACCAGCACCAACGTGCCGCAGACGATCGGGCCGGGCACCGGTCTCGTCAGCTCCACGATCACCGTGCCGGGCAATCCGCGCATCGCCGATCTCGATGTCTCGATCGAGCTCAACCATGCCCTGATGCAGGACATGGACGTGCACCTGCGTTCGCCGGCCGGCAACAACAACGGCCTGTTCAGCGACATCGGTGCGGCCGCCACCGGCGGGCAGCAGCAGATGGACGTCACCTTCGACGACGAAGCCGCGATCCCGCCCGCGTTCACCGCCCTGCGCAACATGCGGCTCAAACCGGAAAACAACTCGACCGCCGGCACGGCCTCGACATCGGGCGCCTACCGCCTCGACTGGTTCGACGGCGAAAACGCAGGCGGCACGTGGACGCTGGACATCTACGACGACACCGCCGGCGCCAACGGCGGCACGCTCACGTCCTGGAGCCTGCACATCTGCGAAATGCCGCCGCCGCCGACCTGCGCGCCGGGTTTCGCGCCGACAACCGTCTACAGCACCGACTTCGAATCCGGTGACGCGGGCTTCACCCACGCCGGCACGCAGGACGAATGGGAGCTCGGTCTGCCCGCCACGGTCGCCACCACCACGGCCAATCCGATCGCGGCGTTCAACACCTGCCACAGCGGCGTGAACTGCTGGAAGACCGATCTGGACAACACCTACAACGCCAGCAGCAACCAGGATCTGCTCTCGCCGAACATCAATCTGGCCGGATTGTCCGCGCCGGTGGTGATCACGTGGGCACAGCGTCACCAGGTCGAAGCCGCGAACTTCGACCACATGTTCGTCGACGCCCAGCAGGTCGGCGGTGCCACGCCCGTGCGCCTGTACGAATGGCTCGGCCCGACGCCGATCAGCGCCAGCGCCGGTACCGGCAATCCGCAGAACAACATCGGTGGCAGCGCCGGCTGGGGTCTGATGCGCGCGCGCGCCGACAGCCTCGCCGGACTCAACACCGAACTGCGTTTCCACCTCGACAGCGACACCACGGTGCAGTTCGGCGGCCTCGCCATCGACGATGTCTCGGTCACCGCCTGCCGCGCGCTGTCCGCCGATCTCTCGATCACCAAGACCGACGGCGTCGGCAGCGTGCCGGCCGGTGGCAGCACCACCTACACGATCACCGCCAGCAACGTCGGACCCGATCCCGTCACCGGCGCCACGGTGGCCGACACCTTCCCGGCGGCGCTCACCTGCACCTGGACCTGCGTCGGTGCCGGCGGCGGCACCTGCACGGCGGCGGGCAGCGGCAACATCAACGACAGCGTGAACCTGCCCGCGGGCGGCAGCACCACCTACACCGCGAGCTGCGCCGTCTCGCCGGCGGCCAGCGGCCTGTTGAGCAACACCGCCACGGTGTCGTCGACGATCGGCGATCCGGACGGTAGCAACAACAGCGCCACCGACACCGATACCCTGCTGCAGCAGGCCGACCTGTCGATCACTAAGACCGACGGCGTCCTCACCGCCGTGCCGGGCGGCAGCGTCACCTACACCATCACCGCCAGCAATGCCGGTCCGAGCAACGCCACGGGCGCGGCGGTGGCCGACACCTTCCCGGCGTCGCAGACCTGCACCTGGACCTGCGTCGGTGCCGGCGGCGGCACCTGCACGGCGGCAGGCAGCGGCAACATCGGCGACACGGTGAACCTGCCCGCGGGCGGCAGCACCACGTACACCGCCGTGTGCGCGATCTCCGCCGCAGCCACGGGCACGCTGTCGAACACCGCCACGGTGACCGAGCCGGCCGGCGTCACCGACGGCAACCCCGGCAACAACAGCGACACCGACACCGACACGCTCACGCCCACGGTCGACCTCGCCATCAGCAAGACCGACGGCGTGCCGACGGCGATTCCGGGCGGCAGCGTCACCTACTCGATCGGAGCCAGCAACCTCGGTCCGAGCAACGCGTCCGGCGCGACGGTGGTCGACACCTTCCCGGCGTCGCTCACCTGTACCTGGACCTGCGTCGGCGCCGGTGGCGCCACCTGCACGGCGGCAGGCAGCGGCAACATCGCGGACACGGTCAACCTGCCGCCCGGCAGCAGCACCAACTACACGGCCTCGTGCGCGATTTCCGCCGCGGCCACGGGCACACTGTCCAACACCGCCACGGTCATCGAGCCGGCCGGCACGACGGACAGCAACCCGGGCAACAACGCCGCCACCGACGACGACACGCTCACGCCGCAGGCCAATCTTTCGATCACGGCCGACGACGGCGTCACGGCCGTCACCGCCGGCGACAGCACCGTCTACACCATCTTCGCGTTCAACGGGGGTCCCAGCACGGTGCCGACGGCCGCCGTGACCAACGCCTTCCCGAGCCAGTGCGACAGCGTCACGTGGAGCTGCGCGGGCAGCGGTGGCGGCACCTGCACCGCAAGCGGCAGCGGCGACATCGCCGACACCGTCAACCTGCCGCCAAGCGGCGGCGTGACCTACACGGCCACGTGCGCAATCAACCCGCTCGCCACCGGTCCGATGGACAACGTCGCGTCGATCGCCACCGGCGATCCCGGCATCGTCGATCCGCTGCCCGGCAACGACAGCGACACCGACAGCAACACCGTGAACCCGGCACCGGCGGTGGTGTCGGCGACCAAGACGGTGGCCGGCGCGTTCACGCCCGGCACCGACGTCACCTACACCATCGTGCTGCAGAACAGCGGCGGTGCGCAGGCCGACAATCCCGGCGACGAGTTCGTCGACGTGCTGCCGCCCTCGCTCACGCTGGTGTCGGCCTCGGCAAGCAGCGGCGCCGCCATCGCCAGCGTCGGCACCAACACGGTGACGTGGAACGGCGCGATCGCGGCGAGCGGCAGCGTGACGATCACCATCGTCGCGACCATCGACGCCTCGGCCACCGGTACCGTCGCCAACCAGGGCACGGTCTCGTTCGACGGCGACGCCGACGGCAGCAACGAAACCAGCGTGCCGACCGACGACCCGGGCACGGCCGCGCCGAACGATCCGACCGGCTTCGTCGTCGGCGCGGGCGAGGCGGACCTGTCGATCACCAAGAGCGACGGTGTCGACGACGTGATCGCAGGCACGTCCACCACGTACACCATCGTCGCCGCCAACGCCGGCCCGTCCGACGTCGATGCCGCCAGCATCACCGACACGCTGCCGGCGGCCTGCACGGGTGCCACGTGGACGGCGACAGGCAGCGGCGGTGCAGGCGGTTTTGCCGCCTCGGGCAGCGGCAACATCGCCGCCAACGGCGTCACGCTGCCGGTGGGTGCGTCGGTGACCTACAGCGTGACCTGTCCGGTCGATGCCGGCGCCACCGGCACGCTGGCCAACACCGCCACGGTGTCCAGCGCGTTCACCGACCCCGTGCCCGGCAACGACAGCGCCACCGACAGCACCACGGTGCTCACGCGTGCGGACCTGTCGATCGTCAAGAGCGACGGCGTTGCGAGCGTCGCGCCCGGCGCCACGCTCACCTACACCATCGTCGCCAGCAACGCCGGCCCGTCCAACGCCACCGGCGTGGCCGTCGCCGACACCTTCCCTGCCACCTGCACCGCGGTCGCCTACACCGCCACCGGCAGCGGCGGCGCCAGCGGCTTCACCGCGTCGGGCACGGGCAACATCGCCGACGCCGCGCTGGCGCTGCCGGCCGGCGCCTCGGTCCAGTACCTCGCCACCTGCACGGTGGACGAGGATGCGGCGGACGCCACGGCGATCACCAATACCGCCACCGTGACCGCAGCGGCCGGCGTCGACACCAACCCGGCCAACGACAGTGCCGTCGACGACACCACGGTCGACGTGGTCGAAGGTGCGCTGGTCGGCGCCACCAAGACGGTGGCCGGGACGTTTGCGCAGGGCGACACGGTGACGTACACGATCGTGCTGCAGAACACCGGCGCCGGCACCCAGGCCGACAACCCGGGCGACGAGTTCGTCGACCCGCTGCCGGCCGGTCTCACGTATGTCGGCGCCTCGGCCACCTCCGGCAGCACCGCGTTCGCCGCCGGCAGCGTCACGTGGAACGGCAGCATCCCTGCAGGCGGTTCGGTGACGATCACCATTGTGGCCAGCATCGACGCCGACGCCACCGGCACCATCGCCAACCAGGGCACGGTGAACTACGACACCGATGCGGATGGGACGAACGAAGCCACCGCCCAGACCGACGATCCGTCCGAAACCGGCACCGCCAACCCGACCGGCTTCGAGGTGGAAGAAGGCACCGTGGAACCGCCGGCACCGCTGCAGCCGGCCGTGATCCCGGCCACCAGCCTGCCGGTGCTGTTCGCACTGGCGTTGCTGCTGCTCGGCATCGGCTGGCGGCGTCGCCTGGGCTGACCGCCGTCCGCGCATGCGCACGACGGAACGGCCCGGATTGTCCGGGCCGTTCCGTTTCCGGCGCCGGCCATTGCAAGCGCCGGCCGGCTCCGCGTCCGGCCGGTCGCGCAAAACCGGTTACACTCGGACTCCGCCCACGCTCCGGTGCCCCTCGGCCCACGTCCGCGCGATGTTCGAAACCTCCACGCTGTCCGGCACGAAATCCGAGCGCTATGCGCAGCTCGCCGAGCAGGCGCATGGCCTCGTGCACGGCGAGACCGATCGCATCGCGAACGCGGCCAATCTGGCCGCGCTCGTGTACCACGCGTTGCCGGCGCTCAACTGGGTGGGTTTCTACTTTTTCGACGGGCGCGAACTCGTGGTCGGACCGTTCCAGGGCAAGCCCGCGTGCGTGCGCATCGCGCTGGGGCGCGGCGTGTGCGGCACCGCGGCGGTGACGCGCGAAACGCAGCGGGTGGCGGACGTGCATGCGTTCCCCGGCCACATCGCCTGCGATGCCGCGTCGCGCTCGGAGCTCGTGGTGCCGCTGTACGTCGCGGACACGCTGGTCGGCGTGTTCGATCTCGACAGCCCGGAACCGGACCGCTTCGACGCGGACGACCAGGCCGGGCTCGAAGCGATCGCCGCCATCTATCTGGATGCCATCGGCGTGGACGCGCAGTGCGCCGACGTGCACGCCAACAACCGGGAGTCGTTGCGATGAGTGGGGACAAGCTGCGGAATGTCGGCCCGAAATCGGCCGCGTGGCTGCGCCAGGTCGGCGTGCGCACGCAGGACGATCTCGTGGCGCTGGGTGCGGTCGGCGCCTTCATCAAGGTCAAGCGCGCCGGGTTCCGTCCGAGCCTGAACCTGCTCTACGCGCTCGAGGGGGCGCTGCTCGGCTGCCACTGGCAGCAGGTGCCGGAGGAGCGTCGCAGCGAGCTGCTGCTCGCCGCCGACGCCGCCACCGCGCTGATCCCGCCGTCGCGCGGCCGCGCTGCGGCGCTGGCCGTGTCCGAGTGCCGCGACGTGCCGCAGGACGGCGATGGCGACGGCGCGCCGGCGATGGAATCGAGCTTCGGCTTCGACGATCCGGCCGGCGGCGGCGAGCACGACGGCGGCGGCGCTACGAACGACGAGCGCTGAGCCGCGCCGGCGGCCCGGGCGCCGCCGCACGGTTTCATCCGCCGCGCAGCAACGACAGCGGCTGCACCCGCGTCGCCGCGCGCGCCGGCAGCAGGGTTGCGAGCAGCGCGCACGCAAGCAGCAGCGCGGGCGCGGCGAGCAGATGCTGCCACTGCAGCGCGGCGGCATCCTGTAGCGCGGCCTGCATCGCACCGACGAGCAGCCACGCGAGTCCGGCGCCGGCCAGCGTTGCCGGCACGGCCACGCGCACGCTCGACGCGAACACTGCAAACACCTGCCGCCGCGGCGTTGCGCCGATGGCGGCCCGCACCGCCAGGCCGTGGTGCTGGCGCGCGACGCCGAGCGCCGCCACCGCCGCCACGCCGAGCGTGGCCAGCAGCAGCCCGAGCACCGCGAAGCCCGCGAACAGCTGCCGCGCCAGCGTCACGCCGGCCACGCTGCGTTCGGCGCGCGCCTCCAGCGTGGTGACTTCGCGCAGCGCGATCCACGGGTCGATGGCGGCGAGCGCGGCCTGGATGCGCTGCGTCGCGGCCGCATCCATCGCCTGCCAGCGCACCAGCAGCGCCACCTGGCCGCCGGCCGGCGTCGCCGCCGCGGCGTCCTGCGCATAGGGCACGTACAGCGTCGGCCGCGTCGGCGCGAGCGGGCTTTCGTGGCGCACGTCGTCCACCACGCCGACGACGCGCCGCGCCACTTGCACGTCGCTGCCGCTGGCCGCCGTGATGCGCAGGCCGAGCGCGCTGCCCTGCGGCGCCAGGCGCTCGGCCACGGCACGCGTCACCACCGCCACCGCTTCGCCATCGGCGCGGTCGATGCGCGGGTCGAGGAAGCGGCCTTCGCGCAGGCGCAGGCCGAGCGCGCCGGCGAGATCGCCGTGCGCCACCTGGTGATCGATCGGGAACGCTTCGTCCAGCGTCACGCCGTTCATCGCGCTGACGTGACCGATGCGGGTGTAGCGCTGCAATGGCGCCGCCGTGGTGAACCCCACCGCCGCGGCGCCGTCCGCGCGCAGCGTCTCGGCGAGGCGGTCGAGCGCCGCCATCCGCTGCGCTCCGTCCGCGTAGCGCTCGCGCGGGAACACCAGCACCGCGTGCTGGGTGGCCGCGCGTTCGAACCCGAGATCGCGCTCGGCGAGCGCCTGCGCACCGGCGCCGATCGCCAGCGTCGATACCAGGAAGGCGCTCGCCAGCGCCAGCTGCAGGCCCGCAAGCCACCGCGACGCAGCCATGTCGCCGCGGCGACCGCCGACCCGCGTCTGTCCCGACAGTGCGCCGCGCGCGTCACCGTGCAGCAGTGCCGGCAGCCGCAGCAGCGTCAGCAACGCAGCGATGGCAATCCCGATCCACGGCAGCGACCACAGCGCCGGCGTCGAATAGGCGAACGCCCCTTCGAGCTCGCGCGGCACCCACTCGAGCGCCACGAGCCCGACGAAGCGATCGAACAGCACGCGTCCGAGCGGCAACGCGATCGCAAGCGCCGCCAGCGCCAGCAGCAGCGATTCGACGAACGCGACCGCCACGCCGAGGCGTCGCGATTCGCCCAGCGCACGCCGCGTCGCCACGGTGCCGGCGTCGGCGATCTGGCGTGCCACCAGCAGTGCCGCCACGTTGAGCACACCGAGCACCAGCAGCGCGGCCGCGCCGGCCAGCACCACCACGATCGCCGGCCGCTGCGGCCCGGTCACCGCGTCGATCACGCGCAGCGGCGTCATGTGCCAGCCGCGCGGATACCGCGCCGGATCGCCGCGCCCGGGCAACGCGTCGGCCACGGCAACCAGCGCCGCCGCGGTATCCGCGATCGACACGCCCGCGCGCAGCTTGAAATTCAGCACCAGCCGGGTGTCGGTGGTGGTGTCGCGCGCCGGATCGTCCAGATGCGCGGTCCACACGTCGCCGCCCATGAAATGGAAGCGCGGCGGCATCACGCCGACGATCTCGTGGCGCTGTCCGTCGAACAGCAGGTCCTGCCCGAGCACGTCGGCGCGGCCGTCGAAATCGCCCTTCCACAGCGCATGCGAGATCACCACGCGGCGCGTGTCGCCGTCCTCGTCCGCGGCGACGAACCGGCCGAGCAGCGGCTGCGCGTCGGTGACGTCGAGGGCGGACGGCGTGGTGCGCACCAGCGTCAGCGGGCGCGCGGCGCCGAGACCGTCGCCGAACGCCACCGGATGCGTGGTGCTGGCCGCCAGCGATTCGAACACGCCGGCATCGCGCAGCGCGCGATACGCGTCGGGCGCGAAGCCGTAGCGCTCCTGCGTGGAGCCCGCGATGCCGTGGCGCAGCACACCGAAGCGTGCCGAATCGTAGGTCCACGGCGCCACGAGCAGGTTGTGGCCGAGCGAGAGCATCGCCACCAGCACCGCCGCGAGCACCGCCAGCGTGGCGACGATGGCCGCGTTGGCGCGACGATGGCGCTGCAACCCGCGCAAGGCGAGCAACCAGACACTGCGGGACAGGAACATGCGTGCGACTCCACTCGGAACGGGCGCTGGATTCTCGATATCACGAAGGAATTCGTATATAGCCCGGAAGTCGCGACCCGCGCCGTCCTGCCCCGTGTCGGCGACGAACCGATCCGCGTCAGCCCGCGCTCGCCGTGGCGCGAGATACGTCGGCATCGCGGCGGCGGCGCGTGCCGCCGAGCATCGCGCCGAGCCAGGTGCGCCGCACCAGCAACGCGTACGTGCCGAGCAGCAGCGCCACGACCAGACCCAGCAGCAGCGGCATCTCGACGTACCACGGCCACGCCACGCGCGAGAACGCGACCTGCAGCGCCATCACCAGCGGCACGTGCATCAGATACATCCAGTACGACGCATCGGCCAGATAGCGCCGCGCCGCGCTGGCGCCGGAGAGGAAGCGCAGGCCCAGGCCAAGCAGCGCCAGCGTCCAGCTCCACCCGGCGAGACCGGACAGCAGCGCCGACAGCAGATCCGTCCGGCTGCCCGCGGCGACGGAAAAATTCGGTTGCAGGCCGAGCAGCCACAGGCCTGCCGCGGTGCTGCCGAGCGCCAGTCCCAGCATCCACGGCCAGTGCCGCTGCAGTCCGTCGAGCAACCCACGCTGGCGCTGCAACAGCCACCCGGCGCCGAACGCCACGCCGTAACCGACGAGCGCAGCCCGGTTCGGATACAGCGACTGGTCCGGCGTCGGAATGCCGAACCACGGCAGCCAGCCCGGCTGCGCGAACAACGCCGCCGCCACCGGCAATGCGAGCAGCAGCGGCGCGACCGGGCCGAACAGCACGCGTGCGGCGCGATCGATCCACGCCGCCGACGCGGCGCGCCGATCGAGCAGCGTGGCCAGACTCCGCAGCGCCAGCGCGGCGATGTAGAACAGCACCAGCAGATACAGAAACCACAGGTGCGCGAGCGGAAAGTCATCCGGCGTGAACGCAGGGCCCGGCGGCGATTGCGCCGGCATCACGCCACCGTTCGCGAGCATCGCGCCCCACACCAGCGCCGCGACGATGCCGGTCATCACGATCGGCCAGAACAGCAGCAGCGGCAGCACGATGCGCTTCGCGCGATCGCGCACGAAGCCCGTGGTGCCGCGCCGCTCCAGCGCAAGGCGCGCGAAGAACCCCGCCAGCACGAAGAACAGTGTCATGCGGAACAGATGGATGGTGTGGAAGCCGACCGCGAGCGCGGTGCTCGGATCGGCATCGGCCACGATCCAGAAATACTGCGCGCCGGGCAGGTAGGCCATCGACGCGTGCAGCGCAATGCCGAGCAGCAGGGCGAAACCGCGCACGGCGTCGAGGCCGTGCAGTCGTTCGGGAGCGGTGGGCATGGGATTCTCCGGACAAGGGATGGGCGTCGCGGCCGCCGAGGCGGTCGCGCGGGTGGCCAGGTGTGGGGTTGAAACGCTGTCGGCGACGCCGCGGTGCGGCGTCGCGCGAATGTCAGCCGGTGTCGGCGGGCGCGTGTGCGGCGAGAGCGTCGGCCAGACGCCGGCTACTGCCCAGGCAACCCGTGCCGATCGCCGCCAGCAGCGGCGCGGCGAACCGGGCACGCGCCCGTGCCAGCAGGAGACTGGCGCACGCGGCGGCGACGCCAACCGCGAGCCAGAGACCGGGCGGCAGCGCGACGAACAGATCGATGCCGAACGCGGCCTTGGTCAGCACCACGGCGGCGGGCAGCACGAACAGCGGCGCGAGCACCAGCGTCCAGCGCGCCAGCCGCTCGCGGCGCTGCGCCATCCACGTCACCGCGGCCGCCAGCCGCGCGGGCGGCGCGCCGAACTCCAGGCGCCGCACCGCGTGCAGGTGCGCGATGTTCGCCACCATGTGCGCGATGCACAGCAGGTGCAGCAGCAGGCCCGGCACAAGGAAGCGCGCCACGCCGCCATGCCCCATGTTGAACAGTGCGATCGCCAGCAACGGCAGCGCGGTCAGCGCGATGCCGAGCCACAGCGAGTGTCGCAGCGACCGCAGTGGCGCCGCCACGCCCCGCAGCAGGGACTCGCGGTCGACCTGCGACTGCAGCAGCGCGGCACCGTCGCCGCGCGCGATCGCGGCCGTGGTGTCGGCATACGCGCTCCAGCGGTTGCTGGCGGCGCTCCAGCTCTTGCCCGCGGCATCGTCGAGGAACTGCTCGAATCCCGCGTCGCCGCGGTAGCGTCGTGCCAGCAAGCGCGCGATCCACGCCGCCAGCGGCACCAGCAGCAGGCCGACGCCGAGGTTGATCGCCGGCACGCTCCAGTGCAGCACGCGGTACAGGTCCACGCCGAACAGGCCCTCGAACAGGACCGCGACGAACGGCCACCACAGTGCTACCGAAAACAGGATGAACGCGCCGGTGGTGCGCAGGCGCCGCGCCCGCAGCGCGGCGAGGCGCGCGCGCACCTCCAGCACCGGCGCATCGAAATCGAAGCGGCGCAGCGTGCGCCACGCGTGCACGTCGGTGGCCGCTTCCATCGCCATCAGCAGCAGCAGCGCGAGCGCGCCGAGGGCGTGCGCCGGTTCGTTCCGGTGCGCGATGCCGAACATTGCAAGAAGCAGCAGCGCGACCGCATCGAACGCCAGCGCCGCGAGCAGCCACGCCGAGTGGCGGCGGAAAGCCGCGTGCATGCGTTGCGACAGCGATGCGCGCAGCGCCGCGAGGTTCAGTTCCAGACTGGCGTCCAGGCGCGTGTCGATCGCGCTCCAGCGCCCGCGCAGTGCATCGAGGTCGAGTTCGTGGGTCATGGATGTGCCTCCGCCGCGGCGTGGTCGCGCTGCAGCCTGTGTTTGATGCGCTGGAAGCGCGTGGCGACATTGCTCGGCGACATGCCGAGCATGGCCGCGATCGCGGCGTGGTCGTGGCCTTCGAGATACAGCAGGATCAGCGCGCGGTTGATCTCGTCCAGTTGCGCGATGAGTTGCCGCAGCGCGTGCACGTCGTCGCCGGCATCGTCCATCACGCGGTCGGCCGCGGCGAGATCGAACGCGAAATCCTCGATCGGCAACGCGTCGCGGATGCGGCGACTCTCGCCGCGGTAGTGCGAGATCGCCACGTTCACCGCGATGCGATGCATGAACGTGGAAAAGGCCACGCGTCCGTCGAAGCGCGCAAACGCCTGCCACAGCTCGATGACGATGTCCTGGATCAGGTCGCCGCGGTCCTCGCGCCGCGCGCAGTACGCGGACGCGACCTTGTAGAGGATCGGCTTGTGCCGATCGAGCAGGGCGAGGAACTGGTCCTGGGGTGTTGCAGCGGTCACGGCGATCCCGGGCGAAGACGATGCAGTCCGGGCGATGCGCTGCCCGTTGCCAAGGTTATTCGCAGGCCGGGGCGCGGATATCACATCGACGTGGAGTTTTTTTCAGGATTCCTTCGGCGCTCCAGCTCATGCGCCCTTGCCCCATGACGGCGGATGGGCTTGTTGCCCGTCATCCGCGCTGGCGCAGAAACTCCTGCGGATCGAAGGCGTCGACCGCAATCACCTCGTCGCGTGCCTCGCGCGCTTCGTTCAGACGCGCGTATTCCTCCGCGCTGATCACGCCAGCAGCGAGGCCGATGTCGTCGAGCAGATGTCCGGGCGCGCGCTCGAGCCGGCCGGCACGCACCGCGTCGCGCAGTTTTGTTTCGATCGGAATCGCGCCCACGGCCTGGTCAAGCGCCGCCTCCAGCCGGCCCAGCCCGGGCTCGTGCGGCGGCGGCACGAACACGTCTCCGGTCAGCGCCAGCCGCGTGGCGCGGTCTTCCAGCACCTCGCGCGCGATGCGTCCGCCGAGGCGATCGGACGGTGCGCGGAAGCGCGCCCCGAGCGGAAACACCGCGACGCGCAGCAGCCACGCCACCGGGCGCAACGGAAAATTGTCGATCACCCCGCGCAGCGCCTCCTGCGTGCGCTGCAGGCACAGATCCACGCTCCACAGCATGAGGTCGCGCATGGCCGGCGTCTTGTCCTCGTCGTGGTGGCGCTTGATCGCGCACGACGCCAGGTACATCCAGGCCAGTGCGTCCGCCAGACGCCCGGAGATCTTCTCGCGCCGCTTGAGCTGGCCGCCGAGCACGCCCATCGCCACGTCCGACACGAAGGCATACGCCGCCGAGAAGCGGCTCAGGTGCTGCATCGCGCGCGCCGCGTCGCCGCGCGGCACCGCCGCGAGCCGACTGCCGGTGAGCGCCAGCACGAACGCGCGCACCGCATTGGACGGCGCAAACGCGAGGTGCGCCCACACCGCACGATCGAAGCGCGCGAGGTCGCCGTCGGCGATGGCCTGGATTTCCTCGGCCACGTACGGATGGCAGCGGATCGCGCCCTGGCCGTAGACGATCATCGAACGCGTGAGGATGTTCGCGCCCTCCACGGTGATGCCGATCGGCACCGCCGCCCACGACGCCGCCAGCATGTTGCGCGGCCCGCGCTGGATCGCCGCGCCGGCGCGGATGTCCATCGCATCGCCGACCACGCCGCGCATCGCATCGGTGAGGTAGGCCTTGGCGATGGAACCGATCACCGACGGCTTTTCGCCCAGGTCCAGCGCGCCGCAAGTGACGGTGCGCGTCGCGGTCATCAGGTAGGTCATCCCGGCGATGCGCGCGAGCGGTTCCTCGATGCCTTCGAAGCGGCCGATCGGCGTATCGAACTGTTCGCGCACCGTCGCGTACGCACCGCAGATGCGCGTGCACATCTGCGCCGCGCCCACGCTCAGCGCCGGCAACGAGATCGAACGTCCGGCCGCGAGGCATTCCATCAGCATGCGCCAGCCGGTGCCGACGCCGCCTGCGCCGCCGATCACCGCATCGAGCGGCACGAACACATCGTGGCCGACGATGGGACCGTTCATGAAGGGCACGCCCATCGGATCGTGGCGCTGGCCGATCTCGATGCCGGGGGTGTCGCGCGGGATCAGCGCGCAGGTGATGCCGCGGTCGCCGATGTCGCCGATGAGATGGTCCGGGTCCTTCAACCGGAACGCGAGTCCGATCAGCGTCGCCACCGGCGCCAGCGTGATGTAGCGCTTCTTCCACGACAGCCGCAGGCCGAGCACGGGCACGCCGTCCACCACGCGCCGCTCGACGATGCCTTCGCTCTGCGTGGCCGCCGCGTCCGAGCCCGCTTCCGGGCCGGTCAACGCGAAGCACGGGATTTCCTCGCCGCGCGCGAGCCGCGGCAGCAGTCGATGCTTCTGTTCGTCGGTGCCGTAGTGCAGCAGCAGCTCGGCCGGTCCGAGCGAGTTGGGCACCATCACCGTCACGGCGGCCGCCACCGAGCGCGACGCGATCTTCGTGACGATGCGCGACTGCGCGATCGCCGAGAACCCGTGCCCGCCGAATTCCTCGGGAATGATCAGGCCGAAGAAGCGTTCGCGCTTCAACGTCTCCCACACCGCGGGCGGCAGATCGCGGTGCTGCTGCACCTGCCAGTCGTCGATCTGCAGGCACAGCGCATTCACCGGCCCGTCGAGGAACGCCTGCTCGCGCGGCGACAGCGGCGGCAGCGCGGTATCGAGCAGCTCGCGCCAGCGCGGCGCACCGGAGAACAGCTGCCCGTCCCACCAGACCGTGCCGGCGTCGAGCGCCACGCGCTCGGTGTGGCCCAGGCGCGGCAGCATCCTGGCCATCGTGCGCATCAGCCACGGCGTGACCAGCGCACGCCGCAGCGGCGGCACGCCGAACAGCGCCGCGAGCAGCAGCAGGGCCACGATCACGCCGTTGAACGCAAGCGGCGACGCGACGCCGCCGATGCGCCAACCGATCAGCAGCGCGCCCGCGGCCGCGAGCCACGCGAGCAGCGCCATGCGGTGGTACAGCAGTGCGACGAACAGCACGAGCGCGACGACGATGGCCCAGAACATGGTCGATCTCCGCGGAACCTTGCCCGCAAGTATGCGCCGCCACCGGCGCGCGATGCGCGCACGCGGGTGATGCCTCGCGCGCCGGCATGCGCGCTACCATGGCGGATGCTGCGATCGGCAGCGCCAATGGACCGCGAACGCATGGCCGAGCCGCTCAGGAACAGTTTCGGCGCCGCGATCCCGAAGCGGATCGGCGCGATGCTGCAGGCCGTCGACGCCGCCTTCGACGCGGACGCCTTCGTCGCCGACGCCCTGCGCGGCTACGAACCGCTGAACCTGATGCAGCGCGGCCGCCACATCGCGCACGCGCTGCGCCGCCACCTGCCGGACGACTACGACGCGGCCATCGCCCTGCTGCTGGCCTCGGTCGACCATGCGCCGGCGCGCGACGGCGCGCCGATGGGTGCCTTCCTGTTCCTGCCGTACACCGAGTTCGTCTCGCTGCACGGGCTCGATCATTTCGCGACCTCGATGCGCGCCCTGCATGCACTCACGCAGCGGTTCACCGGCGAGTTCAGCGTGCGGCCCTTCATCGAACGCTTTCCGGAACTCGCGCTGGCGCAGCTGCGCGCCTGGGCGAGCGATCCGAACGAACACGTGCGGCGCCTGGTGTCCGAAGGCACCCGTCCGCGCCTGCCGTGGGCGGCGCGTCTGCGCGCCTTCCAGCGCGATCCGGCGCCGACGCTCGCGCTGCTGGAGCTGCTGCGCGACGACCCGTCGCTGTACGTGCGGCGTTCGGTCGCCAACCATCTCAACGACATCGGCAAGGACCACCCCGAGGTGCTCACCGCGGTGGCGCGGCGCTGGATGGTGGACGCGGGCGAGGAGCGGCAGTGGATCGTGCGGCACGCGCTGCGCTCGGCGGTGAAGCGGGCGGAAGCCGGCGCACTGGAGGTGCTGGGTTTCGCACACGAGGCCCGGGTGGCCGTGGAGGCGGTGCGCATCGCGCCGAAGCGCGTGGCGATCGGGGAGAGCGTCGACATCGGCTTCACGCTGCGCAACACCGGCGCCGCTGCGCAGCGCGTGCTGGTGGACTACGTGGTGTTCTACGTCAAGGCGAACGGCGAGGCGCGCGCCAAGGTGTTCAAGTTGCGCACGCTGGACCTCGCGGCGGGCGAGGCGGTGCGCATCGCAAAGCGGCTGTCGCTGGAGCAGCGGACCACGCGCACGCACTACGCGGGCCGGCACCGGGTGGAGTTGCTGGTGAACGGCCGGCCGATGCCGCTGGGCGAATTCGTGTTGGTGGGATCCTGAGTCCTTCGCGCTCGCTCTCGAGCCCCTCGCCCTTGCTGTTGAGCCCTTCCCCCTCGACGGGGGAAGGGTTGGGATGGGGGTGGCTCTTGCTGTTGATCGGCCCCCGATTTTTTCGGCAGGTCCGCGCGATGCCCGGAGGAGCAAGCGCAGATCAAGGGCCACCCCATCCCGGCCTTCCCCCGTCAAGGGGGAAGGAGACCGGCGAGAGCCACCCCCAGACCACGCCCGTCGGGCACGAGGCGGACACGCTAGAATCGCTCTCGAAAACACGAAAAACGTTCACTGCCGGCGTGGCGTCGCCGGCGACCCTTACGGATCGAACCCATCCCATGAAAGAAAAACAGGAGATCGTCTCCAACTGGCTGCCGCGTTACACCGGCGTTCCGCTCGACGGCTTCGGCCAGCACATCCTGCTGACCAATTTCGGCGGCTACCTCGACCAGTTCTCGCGCCTCACCGGCGGCACCGTGGTGGGCCGCGACCGCCCGATGCCCAGCTGCACCGCCGACGGCATCACGCTCATCAACTTCGGCATGGGCAGCGCCAACGCGGCCACCGTGATGGACCTGCTCTCGGCCATCGATCCGAAGGCCGTGCTGTTCCTCGGCAAGTGCGGCGGGCTGAAGAAGAAGAACGCGCTCGGCGACCTCGTGCTGCCGATCGCCGCCGTGCGCGGCGAGGGCACGTCGAACGACTATCTGCTGCCGGAAGTGCCGGCCCTGCCGGCGTTCGCGCTGCAGCGCGCGGTGTCCACGATGATCCGCGACCTCGGCCACGACTACTGGACCGGCACCGTCTACACCACCAACCGCCGCGTCTGGGAACACGACGACGCCTTCAAGGACTACCTGCGCAAGCTGCGCTGCATGGCCATCGACATGGAGACGGCGACGATCTTCGCGACCGGCTTCGCCAACTCGATTCCGTCCGGCGCACTGCTGCTGGTGTCGGACCAGCCGATGATTCCCGAAGGCGTGAAGACCGAGGCCAGCGACCTCACCATCACGACCAATTTCGTCGAGCGCCACATCCAGATCGGGATCGAGGCGCTGCGCCTGATCCGCCGTCACGGCAAGTCGGTCAAGCACCTGCGCTTCGACGAGTGACGCGCGGCGCGGCGCGGCGCGGCCTGCGGGCAGCGCCGCGGCGAGTCAGGGTTCTGCGCCGCCGTCGCCGGGGTTGCGCAGCAGGTGCAGCACCATGCCGATCACCAGCGCCGCGCCCGCCAGCAGCACGCCCCACAGCAGCCAGTGCCGCAGCGACGCCGGTTCCGACGCCTGCGGCCGCGGCGACAGCGCCGCGTCGCCGGACAGTTCGACGGAGGCACCGAGCGTGGCTTCCGGCGGCAGCCAGCCGTCGCCGCGGCGCGACTGGACCTCGGCCAGCACCACGCGCAGCGGATAGTCCGGACGCAGCGCGCGGCGGCTGCCGGCGGCGATGCGGTACGGCGGCGTGCCCTGCGCCAGCAACACGAACTGGTCCGGCCGGTACGCCAGCGTCAGCGCCGGCGCGCGCGTCTGCGCGGGGTCGGTGCGCACGCGCCAGTGGCGATCGCGCACCGGCGCGATGTCGAACGGTGCGTTGCCGATGCCGTCGTCCGCGCCGAGGCGGAACGCCGTGCCGCGCGCGCGTTCGCGCCACGGCAGCGCCGGATTGTCGCGGCTCTCGACGATGACCCGTGCCACCGCGTTGCGTTCGGCCAGCTGCACCGCGATCCTTTCGACCGGGAACGGTCCGGCGCCGGTGTAGTCGAACGCGCCCGCCATCGGACCGCCCGGCGTGCCGTCGAGGGTGAAGGCCGCGCGCGCCGGATCCGGCACCACGGTGCGCCGCACGCGCAGCGCCTGCACGCCGGCGAGCGGCAGGTCGGCGTCGCGGTCGACGCGGCGCAGGCGCAGGTAGGGCAGGTCGGTGGCGGCAAATTCCAGCCGCAGGCGTTCGAGCCGCACGCCGTTCTCGTTGAGCGACACCACGGCCTGGTCGCGCACCAGGCCGTGCCAGCGCGAGAGATCCGCGCTGCCTTCGACGTCGACGCGTGCGTTCACCCGCCCGGCCTCGGACGCGATCTCCAGCTGCAGCCCTGCGACCGGCGCATCGACGGCCGACAGATCGAGCAGCAGATCCTGCGCGGTGGTTGCGGGCGCGGGCGGCGCGAGGCCATCGTCGACACGCCGCAGCCGTCCGTCGGTGTCGCGTTCGACCAGCATCAGCGATCGGCCGGGCTCCTCGCGCAGCGTGCGCGGCACCGCGAACATCGGCAGCGGCACCGGCGGCGGCGGACGCGACCGTTGCGGGCGTTCGAGCACCAGCGCCACCGGGCCGAGCGCGATGCCCGCATCGTCGGCGTTGAACGCGGCGATGTCGGCAAGATCGTCGCGTGCAAGCTGCGCATACACCTCGGGCGTCAGCGCGAAACGCAGCAGACCGTCGCTGTCCTCGCCGAGCACCGGCCAGGCGCGCGCGAAATCGGCCGGCACCGGGGGCGGCGGATCCGCACGCGACTGCGCCAGTGCCGCGCCGGCGAGCGTCGCGAGCGCCAGCATCGCGGTCACCCGCCCGATCATGCGCCGGACTCCGCTGCCGCGTCGCGCTGGCGCGGCGGTGTCGGCGCGATCCGCCCCACCAGCACCAGCAGTGCGCCCACCGCGAGGAACGAGACGATGCCCGGCGCGGTGCCGAAATACCTGCTGTCGATCAGCACCAGCTTGGCCAGCACCACGCCCATCAGGATGGCGCCGCACAGCCACACGTCCCAACGCAAGCGGCGCGAACCGACGATCCACGCAGCCACGCCGAGTCCGCTCCACAGCACGGTGAGCGTGGCCTGCGCGATGCGGTCGTCGACGATGCCCGGCGACCAGTCCGCGCCGGTGTACTGGTGCACCGCGCGCAGCCCGGCGAGCGTGATGCACACGAAGCCGCCGATCGCCACGAGCGCCGCCAGCGGCGCCTCGGAGCGCCGCGACGGCAGCCAGCGCGCGGCCAGCACCAGCAGGCCGAGCTGGAACAGTTCGATCGGATTGACCAGCGGCACGTACGGCAGCGGATCGGCATCGCCCGGATGCCCCAGCGACAGCAGCCACGCACAGCCCATCGCCAGCCACGCCGGCACGAACCAGCGCGGGGCGTACGCGGGAAACAGGTCCGCGAGCGGAAACGCGCCGAGCGCCGGCACCCGGTGCGTGGCGAGCAGCAGCAGCCCCAGCGGCGCGATGGCGGCCAGGAACAACCATGCGTCGCCGAGCGCGAAGATCCACGACGCGGTCTCGTGCAGCGCCAGGCCGTACAGCACGCTCGCGGTCGCGAGCATGGACACGTGCGCGAGCGACACGCCGCGCTGCAGTGGCGTGCGCAGTCGCCACAGTCCGAGCAGCAACGCGGCGAACCACACCAGCCACGGCAGCAGCGCCGGCCGTTCAAGTGCGTTGTCCGCATCGAAATGGCTCAACACCGCGAGCGGTATGCCGAGCGCGGCCGTGGCGACGATGTTCCAGCCCAGCCGCGGCCAGCGCAGCACGGTACGCAGCAGCGCCGACAGCGCGACGGTCAGCGCGCCGAACCACACCGCGCGCAGCGATGCGTCCACCGTCGCGAAATGCACCACCAGCTCGCGCAGCCCGGCCACGCCCCACCACGCCATGCCCGCGACGAAGCCGAGCCACACCAGCGCGCGATGCCCGTGCGCGCGTTCGTACAGCCGGCTCAGCAACAGCGCCGCGCCGGCCATCAGCAGCACGCTCAGTGCATGGCCGTTGAGCACGGCGCGTTCGCCGGCATCGGCAACGAAGCCGCCATCGGCCACGCCGTACACGTAGGCGAGCGCGGCCAGCCCCTGCAGCGCCCAGCCGGCCGCCTGCGGCAACCAGCGTCGCTGGCGCAGCCCGAGCCATGCGACCGCCGCGCCTTCGAGCGCCCATGTCGCGCAGGTCCAGCGTGCCGACAGCGCCAGCGGCACCGCGAGAGTGGCAAAGCCCAGCGCCAGCGCGGCAAACGCCTGTCCGAGCAGCAGCACGCGCCGGCGGCGGATCAGCCACCACGCGAGCGCCGCGTACAGCACGGCCACGGCCAGCGCACTGAGCGCGAGCGCGTGGCGATCGTCGGCCAGCATCGCCGCCTGCAGCGGAAACGCCAGCAACGGCGTGCCGAAGACGAGCGTGCCGTCGACGAAGCCGCGCCGACCGCCGCCGTCGCGCAGCGCGTACAACACCGGGATCGCGACATAAAAAAGGAAAAACAGTACCAGGAACGGCTCCACCGTCGCGAACAGCTCGGGCCGGAAATACTGCGCGCCCCACAGCGTGCCGATGACAAACGTGAAGCCGAAGCCGATGAGGTTCAGCGCGCGCCATGGCCGCAGCCACGCGATGGCGAACACCGCCGCGTTGAGCACCGCGTAGTAGGTGAACAGCGCCACGTGGTTGCCGCTGCCGGTGGAGATCAGCACCGGCGCGAGATAGCCGCCGACGAAGCCGAGCACCGCCAGCGCCACCGCATCCTGCAGCACCGCGAGCGCCGCCGCGCCTGCGACGAGAACCACCACCAAGGCCAGCGCGACGCCCGGCGGCAGCACGCCGTACATCCGGAACGCCGCAAACACCGTCAAGAGCAGCACGCCGATGGCGCCACCCTGCAGACTCAGGCCGAACGCCGGACGTTCGCGCCGGTTGCGCCAGCCCCACACCAGCCCGGCGAGCGCGAGCGCGGCAATCCCGGCCAGGCGGAACTCGATCGGCGCGCTGAGCCAGCCCTGCTCCACTGCGTATTTCAGCGCCGCCGCCACGCCGAAGAACAGCACCACCATGCCCAGCTTCACCGGCACGTTGCCGGTGAAGAACCAGCGCTTCACCGCGGCCGCGAAACGATCGAGCGGAGCCGGTTCGGCCGGTGCGCGCGGCATCGCGGCGGGTGCCGGCGATTCGCGCCAGGCGCGGTCAGGTGCCGCAGGCGCGGCGACGGGCGGCGTCGGCGACGCGACGGAGCCCGGCTGCGGCCCGACGGGCGGTGTCCGCGGCGGGGGCGCTGCGACGTGGGACGGCGCCTGCGGTGGCGCTGCGGCGGGCGCGGCAGGCCGTGCGACGTCATCGCCCGGCGACGTCGCCGGGCCGCTTGCCGGCGCCGCGGCGTCGGCGGGCGACGGGGCAGGGTCGGCGGAGCGTGCCGCCGCTCCGGCCGAGACCTCGCCGCGCACCGTCGCCAGTGCATCGAGCGCCACCGCGCGCGCCTGCACCGTCATCGACGCGCTCGCGCCGCGCACCAGCGCCTCGGCCTCCTCCACGCGCCGCCGCAACTGCGCGATGCGCACGCCCTGCCATCCGACGAGGATGCCCACGAAGAATCCCAGCACGCTGCTGTCCGCGCCGCCCAGCAGCGCACCGAGCAACGCCCCGACGATCGCCATCACCCAATGCACGCGTCACCCCGATGCGAGGCCGGCGCAGGGCCGGCGACAGCGCCAGAGTATGCAGCAAGCGCCGCGCACGCCCGTGCGCGGCGCGCGGGCAGCGTCAGTGGATCGAGAAGCGTGCCCGGCAGCCGCGGTCGACCCAGATCCCGCCGCGGTCGGTGCCCCAGCTCTGGCCGTAGCGGCAATCCGCGCGGCTGAGCACGCGCTCGATCTCCACGCGGCCGCGCCCGATGTTCGCGGGGCAGCGGCGGTAGTGCCCGTCGTCGGACTCGCAGGTGATGCTGCTGCCGTAGTAGCCGCCGTCGTAGCGGTTGTCGTCGCGCC
Source organism: Chiayiivirga flava (assembly GCF_014202825.1). GTDB lineage: Bacteria > Pseudomonadota > Gammaproteobacteria > Xanthomonadales > Xanthomonadaceae > Chiayiivirga > Chiayiivirga flava. The sequence continues at coordinate 831,714 of NZ_JACHHP010000002.1, forward strand.
GGTCGTCGCGGTCGTTGTGCTTGTCGGCGAGGATGGCGGCGCCGATCAGTCCCAGCACCAGGGCCCCCGCGACGGCCGCGTCGCGGTTGTTGCCGTCGTCGCGGCGATGGTCGTTCCAGCCGCTGCCGGCGAATTCGGCACGGCACCCGTTGCTCACCCACACCCCGCGGTGGTCGTACCCCCAGGTATCGCCCTGCCAGCAGCCGGCGTGACTGAGCTGCCGCACGAGGCGGATGCCGCCGCGCGTGTCCACGTCGCAGTAGTTGGTCTGGTGCGATTGCGACTCGCAGCGGAAGGTCGACTGGGCCTGCGCCACCTGCGGGGCCGACAGCCCCGCCGCGCAGGCGAGCGCCGCCAGCAGCGGCATCCAGCAGACGGTGCGGATCATGGCTGTTTCTCCCGGCGGGCATGGCGCATTTCATCGAGCGACAATGTGCCGTTTCCGTCCGCGTCGACGTCCGCGAACACCTGCGGAACGGCATCCTGGAACTGTTCGTGCGACAGATGGCCGTCGGCGTCGGCGAACGTCGCGATGCGCGCGTTGTCGGGAATCTCGTCGCCGGAAAGCCGCCCGTCGCTGTCGGCGTCGAGGCGGCCGAAACGGCGCGCCATCGCGTTGCGGAACTCCTCGGCATCGATCGCGCCGTCGCCGTTGCGATCGAGGCGGTCGAACAGGCCCTCCGGCGTGTCGGGCGCCGGCGCGGCTGCAGGCGCATCCGCGCCGGGTGCGGCGCTTGCCGTCGTTGCCGTGGCCGGCGCGTCTTCCGCCGATGCCGTGGTTCCGGCCGCCTGCACTGCAGCGCCCGCAAGCAGCAGCAGGGCCAAGCCTGCCGAGTGTCGCCGATGTCCGATCATCGTCCGCCCTCCCGATGCCCCTGTCGACGCACGTTATGCGCCCGTGCGCGACGCCGCGCAAGTCACAGGGCATACGCGCGGACGGCCATGTTGCACCGCCGCACCATTGCGGTAGGCTCGGCGAATGACCGCCGACACCGCCATCCATCCCGACACGCCGCTGCGCGAGGTCGCGCTGCCCGCCACCGACCAGTGCCTGCGCGAGGACGTGAACCGCCTCGGCGCACTCGTCGGCGAGATCCTGGCCGAACAGCGCGGCGACGACTTCCTCGCGCTGGTCGAACGCGTGCGCGTCGCCGCCATCCTGCGCCGGGAAGCCGAAGCGCCGGCCGACGAGCTCGCCGCACAGCTCGACGGCATCGATCCGGAAACCGCCGAAGCGGTGGTGCGCGCGTTTTCCACATACTTCAACGCGGTCAATCTGGCCGAACGCGTGCACCGCATCCGCCGCCGCCGCGACTACCAGCGCGACGGCGACGCGCCGCAGCCCGGCGGCCTGGTCGACGCGCTGCAGCGGCTCCGCGCCGACGGTGTCGGCATCGACGAGCTCGCGACGCAACTCGCGCGTCTGCGCATCGAGCCGGTGTTCACCGCGCACCCGACCGAAGCCGTGCGCCGCGCACTGCTGGAGAAGGAACAGGAAGTGGTGCGCTGCCTGGTCGAGGACATGGACCGCACACTCACGCCGCAGGAGCGCCGCGCCGACGTCGAACGCATGCGCACCGCGTTCACCGCCGCGTGGCAGACCGCCGAGAGCCCGCCGGAACGTCCGACCGTGGCGGACGAACTCGAGCACGTCGGCTTTTACCTCTCCGACGTGCTCTACCGCGTGCTGCCGGTGTTCTACGAAATGCTCGAGGACGCGCTGCGCGAGGTCTATGGCGCAGAGCAGGGCACCGTGCCGCCGCTGCCGACCGTGCTGCGCTTCGGCTCGTGGGTGGGCGGCGACATGGACGGCAATCCGAATGTCGGCGCCGACACCGTCGCCGCCTCGCTCGCGAGCCAGCGCGGCGCGATCCTGGCTGCGTATCGGCGCGATCTCGCCAAGCTCGGCAGCGTGCTGAGCCAGTCGACCACGCGCGTGGCGGTCTCCGACGAGGTGCTCGCCCGCATCGACGATTACCGCGCGCGGTTCCCCGACGCCGCCGCCGCGATCCGCGCGCGCCACGCCGACATGCCGTACCGCAACCTGCTGACGCTGATGGCGGCACGGCTGGAAGCGACCGAACTCGACGTGCCGCTCGGCTACGACGGCCCGGACGGCTTCATCGCCGATCTCGAACGCATCGGCCGCAGCCTTGCCGCACACCGCGGCGAACACGCCGGGGGTTTCGCCTTGCGGCGCGTGCTGTGGCGTGCGCGTTCGTTCGGATTCCATCTGGCCACGCTCGACGTGCGGCAGGATTCGGCCGTGCACACCGAGGCACTCGGCGTGTGCCTGGCCGACGCGGATTTCGCGCAGGCCTCCGTCGCCGAGCGCGTGAAGCGCCTGACCGCGGTGCTGGCCGAGCGCGCACCGCCGGCCTCGATGGCCGGCGACGTCGCTGCGGCCGAACCGACGCTCGCGGTGTTCCGCACGCTGGCGCAGGCGCGCCGACGCTACGGCGCCGCCGCGCTCGGCCCGTACATCGTCAGCATGAGCCGCAGCGCCGCCGACGCGCTGGCCGTGCTCGCGCTTGCCCGCTGCGCCGGCGATACCGATGCGAACATTGCCATCGACGTGGCGCCGCTGTTCGAAACCGTCGCCGACCTCGAAGCCGCGCCGGACGTGCTCACCGCGCTGCTGTCCGAGCCACGCTACAGCGAGCATCTGCGCGCGCGCGGCAACCGCCAGGTGGTGATGCTCGGCTATTCCGACAGTTCGAAAGACGCCGGCATGATGGCCTCGCGCTGGGCGCTGCAGCAGGCGCAGATCGCGCTGTTCGCACTCGGTCGCGAGTACGGCGTGCGGGTCGAGTTCTTCCACGGCCGCGGCGGCAGCATCAGCCGCGGCGGCGGCAAGACCGAGCGCGCGGTGATCGCCGCGCCGCGCGGCACGGTCGACGGTCTGTTGCGCGTCACCGAGCAGGGTGAGGTCATCCACCGCAAGTACGGCATCCGCGCGCTCGCGCTGCGCAACCTCGAACAGACCACCGGCGCGGTGCTGCGCGCGACGTTGCGCCCGCGCCCGCCCGAGCTGCGCGAGGCGGCGTGGCGCGCGCGCATGCGCGAGATGGCACAGGTCTCGCGCGATGCCTACCGCGCGCTGGTGCACGAGGATGCGAGTTTCCGCGATTACTTCCGTGCCGCGACGCCCATCGACCTGATCGAACGCCTGCGTCTGGGCTCGCGCCCGCCCAAGCGCGCCGGCAAGGGCGACGTGAGTGCGCTGCGTGCCATTCCGTGGGTGTTCGCGTGGTCGCTCAACCGCTGCGGCCTCACCGGCTGGTACGGCGTCGGTGCGGGGCTGACGCACGGCATCGAACAGTGGGGTGTCGAGGCGCTCGCCGAGATGGTGCGCGACTGGCCGTTCTTCGCCGCCCTGGTCGACGATCTGGAAATGGTGCTGGCCAAGTCGGACCTGGAGATCTTTGCCGGATACTCGCGCCTCGCAGGCCCCCTGCACGACGATTTCTTTGCGCGCATCGACGCCGAGTTCGACCGTGCGCGCGATGCCGTGCTTGCGCTCAAGGGCGCGGACGAATTGCTGTCCGGCGACACGCGCCTGCGGTTGTCGATCCGTCTGCGCAATCCGTACGTGGATCCGATCAACCTGCTGCAGGTGGAGCTGCTCGAACGCTGGCGCGCGAACGACCGGCCGGACGATGCCGACTATCGCGCGCTGGTGGCCACGGTCAACGGCATCAGCGCGGGCGTGCAGAACACCGGCTGACCGCTACACTGCATCGATGACCGACACGACGCCGATTGCGGACCTCGCCCCGACGCTCGCCCGCCTGCGTGCCGCGCAGGCCGCACGGGTGCCGGACTACGCCCAGCGCATCGACGATCTCGAACGCCTGCGCAGCGCATTCAAGGCCCGGCTCGACGCGATGAACGCGGCGGTGTCCGCCGACTTCGGCCACCGCTCGCGGCACGAGACGCTGGTCTCGGACGGCATGACCGTGCTGGGCGAGATCGACCATCTGCGCCGCCATCTCAAACGCTGGATGAAGCCGCAGCGCCGCCGCGTCGACATGCTGTTCCTGCCGGCGCGTGCGCAGGTGCGCGTGCAGCCGCTCGGCGTGGTCGGCGTGATCTCGCCGTGGAACTATCCGGTGAACCTCGCGCTGATGCCGCTCGCGGTGGCGATCGCGGCCGGCAATCACGTGTACCTCAAACCGTCCGAGCACACGCCGCGCACGAGCGAGTTCCTGCGCACGCTGCTGGCCGACGTGTTTCCGGCCGAGCGCGTGGCCGTGGCGCTCGGCGACGGCGACGTGGCCGCCGCGTTTTCGGCGCTGCCGTTCGATCATCTGTTTTTCACCGGCTCCACCGCGGTGGGCCGCAAGGTGCTCGCTGCCGCCGCGCCGAACCTGACGCCGGTCACGCTGGAACTCGGCGGCAAGTCGCCGGCCATCGTCGCGGATGGCTACCCGCTCGACCGTGCTGCCGCACGCATCGCGTCCGGCAAGTGGCTCAACGCGGGGCAGACCTGCATCGCGCCGGACTACGTGTACGTGCCGCGCGCGCAGCGCGATGCGTTCGTCGCGGCGCTGGCGCAGGAGGTGCGGGCGCGATATCCGACGCTCGACGACAATCCCGACTACACCCGCATCGTCAACCGCGCCCAGTTCGAGCGCCTGCGCGGGTATCTCGACGATGCGCGCGCGCACGGCCTGACCGTGATGCCGCTCGTCGCCGTGGACGACGCACGTGCCGCCGAACGACGCGTACTGCCGCCGACGCTGGTGCTCGAACCGGGCGACGACGCACGCGTGATGCAGGACGAGATCTTCGGCCCGATCCTGCCGATCCTCAGCTACGACGAACTCGACGCCGTGCTCGCCGCGGTCAACCGCCGCGACCGCCCGCTCGCGCTCTACCACTTCGACCACGACCGCGAACGCACGCGGCGCGTGCTCGACGGCACCGTGGTCGGCGGGGCGGCGATCAACGATACGGTGCTGCAGTTCGCCCAGGCCGACCTGCCGTTCGGCGGTGTCGGTCCGAGCGGCATGGGCCACTACCACGGCCGCGAAGGCTTCCTCACCTTCAGCAAGCAGACCTCGGTGTTCTGGCAGGCACGGTTCACCGGCATGGCGCTGTTCAAGCCGCCGTACCGCGGGCTCGCCGACCGGCTGGTGAAATTCCTGACGCGCTGAGCGTCGGCGGTGCCGCCGCAGCGGCACCGGCGACGCCCGAGCCGGATCAGTCGGCCGCTTCGAAGTGGTCGCCGAAGATCGCGATCGGCACGATGCCGCTGCCGCTGACCGGCGCGGTGAGTTCGCCGGCATTGCTGGAAACGCGCAGCAGGGTGGCGAAGGCGCCGGCGGACTGCGGCGCGAAGGCAAGCTCCACGCTGCACGATTCGCCGCTCTCGAGCACCGTGCCGGCGAGGCAGCCGTTCGCCGTCACGGCGAATTGCGCGGTGTCGTCGAGGACGGCATCGGTCGTCAGCGTGAGCGGCGTGGCGCCGTCGCCGGTCAGCACCAGCGTCGCCGTGGCGCTGGTGCTGCCGACCAGCAGTTCGCCGAACGCGGCGTTGCCGCTCCAGCTGCCGCCGATGTCCACGCCCTCGCCGGACAGCGCGAGGGTCACGAGGCCCGCGTTGGTCGGCACGCGCAGCACCGCGGTCTGCGTGCCGGTTGCGGTCGGTGCGAAGCGCACGCCGACGGTGCAGGTTCCGCTCGTGCCCAGGTCCATGCCGTCGACGCAGGTGCCGGCCTCGACGATGAAGTGCGCGGGATTGTTCATGCTCGGTGCCCCCGCGAGCTGCAGCGGCGCGCCGCCCACGCTGGCGAGGGTGAATTCGCGCAGCGGTCCGGCGTGGCCGATGCCCACCGTGCCGAAGTCCGCATCGCCGCTCCAGGCCCCGCTCGCGACGACGCCGGTGCCGCCGAGCGGCACGCTGAATTCGCCGGCATCGGTGGCGATGCGCAGCACGGTGGCGTGCGGTCCGGGCGATTGCGGCGCGAACCGCACGGTGACGGTGCAGGTCGCGGCCGGTTCGAGACTGCCGCCGGCGGTGCAGGTGCTGGCTTCGATCGCGAAATGCGTCGCGTCGTCGAGCGTGGCGTCGGTGTCGAGCGACAGCGGCGCATCGCCGGTGCTCGTCAGCACCACGTCCTGCGCATCGCTCTGCCCGGATACCGGCGTGTCGGCGAACGGTGCCGGCGTGGTGATGGCGGCGTCGGGCTGCGGGCCGATCGGTCCGGTGCCGTGCACGATCAGCTGCCAGTTCTGCCACGTGCCGGAGAAGCCGTCGTTGACCGCGTCGCGCACGCGCAGGGTCCAGTCGCCGTTCGGATCCTCGCCGCGGAAGGCATTCGCGCCGAACTTCCAGTTGCTGAAGGCCGTGCCGGAATTGTCCGGGGAGCGACGGCGCAGCAGGCGGATTTCCGTGCCCGACGGCGAGACGAGCGTGACCTCCATCTGGCCGCGGCGCTGGTGCGCGGCGCTGAAGATCACCTCGACGTGTTCGACCGCATCGATGTCGCTGTCCACGGTGATGCTGTCGGTGGCGCCGCCGCCTGCGGCCGCGTTCGGGATCGCGATGGCCGGCGTGTGCACCGGCGAGACGGATTCGATTGCGGGCGCAAGCAATTCCCACGTGGTGGCAAGTTCCACCGCCGCGCCGGCATCGATCATGCCGTAGCCGTAGAACTCGTTGAAGTGCAGGCCGGCGCCGTTGTCGAACCAGCCGGCGTGGCCGGGATTGACCTTCACCGCGGTGAGCGCGAGCACCTGCTGCACGTCGCGCCAGGTGAGCTCGGGGCGCGCGTCGAGCATCAGCGCGACAATGCCGGCCGCCAGCGGTGCGGCCGACGAGGTGCCGCCGAACGAGTTGGTGCAGCCACCGCCAAGATTGGTAGTGGTGATGCCGCGCGAACCGCCGTTGGTCGGAGCGGCCACGAGCAGCGCCGCGCCGTGTTCGCCGTACCACGGCGTGCCGCCTTCGCTCGTGACGCCTGCCACGGCGATGACCTGGCGCATGCTGGCGTAGCCGTCGGCGCCGACATCGTCGGTGGTGCCGCCGTTGCCGGCGGCCCACACGTAGATCGTGCCGCGACCGTCGCGGCCTTCGGCGGCCGACTGTTCCATCGCCGCGCGCGTGAGCGGGCCCGGCCCTTCGACCGTGGCGCCGTTGTCGCTCGGACCCCAGCTGTTGCTGGAGATGGCCACGTCGTCGACCATCCAGGCCAGCGCCTGCGCTTCGGTGGCATCGCTGACGAAGCCGTCGATGAGCCGCAGTCCGGCGATCTGCGCGCGATAGGCCGCGCCCACACCGCAGCTTCCGCCATCGTCGGCCGCCGCCGCCACGCCTGCGGCGGAGGTGCCGTGGCCGTGGCTGTCGTTCGGATCGGGGTCGTTGCCGTTGAAATCGAAGCTCAGGTCGGCGCGGTAGTTCGGCGCCAGATCCGGATGCGCGTGCGCGACGCCGGTGTCGGCCACCGCGATGACCACCCCGTTGCCGACCACGCCCGCGTCCCAGGCTGGTTGCACATTGGCGTCCACGCTCGCGAGCGCGCCGCGGATCAGGTGCCACTGGTTCGGGAACAGCGGGTCGGTGGGCAGGCGCGGGTAGCGCTGGCGCGGCACCTGGTGTTCCTGCCAGAGGATGTCGGCCGCGCGCGCCAGGCGATGGTCGATGGCCGCACGCTGCGCTCCGCCGCCGGCGACGAGGAACAGATACGTGTCGGGCAGCTTCGCGATCGGGCCGAGGTTCACCGCGCCGGCGGCAGCGGCGGCGGCGGCGGGGTCCGCGCCGGGGCGAAGGCGCACGGCCCAGGTGTCGTCGCGCTGCGCGGCATCGGGAAGCGCCGGCGCCGGCAGGCTCTGCGCCGTGGCGACGGCGGGCAGGAACACGGTGGAAAGCGCCAGCGGCAGCGCCAGCAATCGCGAAACGGACATCGGTCACCCCGGGAAACGGTCGGGCCACACGGCGTGGGCCACACGATTCCCGAGTGTAGCAACCGTTCCGCCTGCATTCACCTTGCCGTGGCGAGCGCTTGAATTCGCCGTCGCCACCCGTCACCTTGCCCGGATGACCGACACCACCAATCCCCTGCTTGCCGACCGCCCGTTGCCGGCGTTTTCCCGCATCGAACCCGGCCACGTCAACCCCGCCGTCGACGCGCTGCTCGCCACCTTCCGCAGCGAGGTCGAGCGCCTCGTCGCCGATCCCGCCGCGCGCACGTTCGACACGCTCATGCAGCCGCTCGAAACGCTGGAGGAAACGCTCAACCGGGCGTGGTCGCCGGTCGGCCATCTGCACGGCGTGAAGGACACGCCCGCGCTGCGCGACGCCTACGGCGAGGCTCTGGAAAAACTCACCGACCATTCGACCGAACTCGGCCAGAACCGCGCCCTGTACGACGCGGTGAAAACACTGCGCGACGGCGCGGACTTCGCCCGGCTGGACCGTCCCCGCCGCACCCTGGTCGACGACAGCCTGCGCGGCTTCCGCCTTTCGGGCGTGGCGCTCGAATCGCCGGCGCGCGAACGCTTCGCGGCGATCCAGAACGAACTGTCGAAGATCACCACCGAATTCGGCAACGCCGTGCTCGACGCCACCGATGCGTGGACCCGCCCGCTCGCCGATGCCGAGCTGTCGGGCCTTCCGGACTCGGCGCGCGCGATGCTGGCGCAGGCGGCACGCGACAAATCCCTCGACGGCCATCTGGCGACGCTCAAGGGCCCGGTGGTGACCGCGATTCTCACCTACGCCGACGATCGCGCACTGCGCGCCGAGATCTACCGCGCGTCCGCCACGCGGGCCTCGGACCAGGGCCCGAACGCGGGCCAGTTCGACAACTCGGCGCGGATCGAACGCATCGTCGCGCTGCGTCACGAAGCCGCGTTGCTGCTCGGCTTCGACAGCGAGGCGCACCTGTCGCTGGCCGACAAGATGGCCGGCACGCCCGAGCGCGTGCTCGGTTTCCTGCACGATCTGGCCGCGCGGGCGCGGCCGGTGGCCCTGCGCGAACTCGACGAACTGCGCGCGTTCGCGCGCGAGTCGCTCGGCATCGACGACCTGCAGCCGTGGGACATCGGCTACGCCAGCGAGAAACTGCGCCAGCGGCGCTTCGACTTCAGCGAGGAAGACCTCAAGCCGTACTTACCGCTCGACGCGGCGATCGCGGGCCTGTTCGCCGTGGCCGAGCGCGTGTTCGGCGTGCGCCTGCGGCAGCGCGACGATGTCGATCTGTGGCATCCGGACGCGCGCTACTACGACGTGCTCGACGCCGACGGCAGCGTGCGCGCCGGCTTCTACGTCGATCTGTACGCGCGCAGCGGCAAGAAGGGCGGCGCGTGGATGGACACCTGCCGCAACCGCCGCCGCGACAACGACGGCACGCTGCAGCCGCCGGTGGCCTTCCTCGTGTGCAACTTCGCGCCGCCGAGTGCGGACACGCCGTCGCTGCTCACGCACGACGACGTGGTCACGCTGTTCCACGAATTCGGCCACGGCCTGCACCACATGCTGACCGAGATCGACCTGCCGTCGGTCGGCGGCATCAGCGGCGTGGAATGGGACGCGGTGGAACTGCCGAGCCAGTTCATGGAGAACTTCGTGTGGAAGCGCGAGGCGCTCGATCTGTTTGCGCGCCACTGGAAGACCGGCGAGGCGCTGCCGGACGCGCTGCTGCGCAAGATGATCGCCGCGCGCGATTTCCAGGCCGGGATGTTCCTGGTGCGGCAGCTGGAGTTCGCGCTGTTCGATTTCCGCGTGCACCTGGAATTCGACCCGGCGCGCGGGGCGCGGGCGCTGGACATCCTCGACGAGGTGCGGCGCGAGGTCGCGGTGATCGTGCCGCCGGAGTGGCATCGGTTTCCGCATGCGTTCACGCACATTTTCGCGGGCGGTTATGCGGCGGGTTATTACAGCTATCTGTGGGCCGAAGTGTTGTCGGCGGATGCGTTTGCGGCGTTTGACGATGCCGGGATTTTCGATTCGGTAACCGGGGCGCGCTATCGCGAGGAGATTCTTGCCGTGGGTGGATCGCGGCCGGCGCTGGAGAGTTTCGTCGCGTTCCGCGGACGCGAGCCGGATCCGGCGGCGTTGCTGAAGAGCTACGGGTTGGCGGCTTGAGGATTCAAGCTGTTTTTTCGATCGGTAACGGCTCTTCTTCGGGGTGCCCCCATCCGCCTGCCGGCACCTTCCCCCGCTACGCGGGAGAAGGGAACTTCGTTGTCTGCTGTTCGAAGACCGAAGCACTCGAAACATCTGAAAGCCGATTCGAAGATGCCCTTCTCCCGCGTAGCGGGGGAAGGTGCCGGCAGGCGGATGGGGGCCACCCGCCGAACCACTGCGCGTCTCCGGACGCCCCAATCCGCAACCCCGTCAGGCCAGAAACCGCATCGCCGCCGCCAGCCCGTCCGGCGTCAGCGCGTACATCTTTTGCTCGACCAGCTGCTGCACGATCTGCGTCGACTGATGGTAACGCCAGCGATCCGGCGGATTCGGATTGATCCAGGCGACCTTGCGGAAGTGGCGCTTCACGCGCTCGAACCAGACCTCGCCCGATTCCTCGTTCCAGTATTCGACGCTGCCGCCGGCATGCGTGATCTCGTACGGACCCATCGCGGCGTCGCCGACAAAGATCACCTTGTAGTCGGGATTGAAGCGCCGCAGCAGTTCGGTGACCGACGTGCGCTCGGTGGCGCGGCGGCGGTTGTCCTTCCACACGTGGTCGTAGAGGAAGTTGTGGAAGTAGAAGTGCTCGATGCGCTTGAACTCGGACTTCGACGCGGCGAACAGCGCTTCGCACACCGCGACGTGGTCGTCCATCGAGCCGCCGATGTCCAGGAACAGCAGCACCTTCACCGCGTTGTGGCGCTCGGGGCGCATGCGGATATCGAGCATGCCGGCCTCGCGCGCGGTGGCGGTGATGGTGCCATCGAGGTCGAGTTCGTCGGCCGCGCCTTCGCGTGCGAATCGGCGCAGGCGGCGCAGCGCGATCTTGAAGTTGCGCGGGCTGAGCTCGGCATCGCCGTCGAGGTTGCGGTAGCTGCGTTGCTCCCATACCTTCGCGGCCATGCGTTGGCCCCCCTTCGCGCCCACACGCATGCCGTTCGGATGGAATCCGCCGGCGCCGAACGGGCTGGTGCCGCCAGTGCCGATCCAGCGGTTGCCGCCCTGGTGGCGGTCCTTTTGCTCGGCGAGGCGTTCGCGGAACTGCTGCATCAACTCGTCGAGTCCGCCGAGTTCCCGGATCTTCGCGCGCTCCTCGTCGGTGAGCAGGCGGTCGAAGGCCTGCCGCAGCCATTCTTCGGGCACCTGCGCGAGTTGCTCCATGTCGATGCGTGCGATCTGGCCGAAGAACTTTCCGAAGGCGCGGTCGAAGCGGTCGAAGTGGCGTTCGTCCTTCACCAGCACGGTGCGTGCGAGTGAGTGGAAGGCGTCGAGATCGGCGAAGGCGAGGTCGGCCTGCAGCGCGCCCATCAGGTCGAGCCACTCGCGCAGCGTGACCGGCACGCGCTCGGCGCGCAGGGATTCGAACAGGCCGATCAGCACGGGTGCGTCGCCGTGTCAGGCGCGGTTGCCGCGCCGATGCATGAAGGCCAGGCGTTCGAGCAGTTGCACGTCCTGCTCGTTCTTCACCAGCGCGCCGTAGAGCGGCGGGATGGCCTTGGCCGGATCGCGTTCGAGCAGGGCGCTCGCGGGAATCTGGTCCGCCAGCAGCAGCTTGAGCCAGTCGATCAGTTCGGAGGTGGACGGCTTCTTCTTCAGGCCGGGCACGTCGCGCAGGTCGAAGAACATGTCGAGCGCGCGTGCGACGAGGTCCTTGTCGATGTCCGGGTAATGCACGTCGACGATGCGCTGCAGCGTGTCGCGATCGGGAAAGGCGATGTAGTGGAAGAAGCAGCGGCGCAGGAACGCGTCCGGCAGTTCCTTCTCGTTGTTGGAGGTGATGACGATGATCGGGCGCTGCACGGCGCGGACCGTTTCGCCGGTTTCGTAGACGTGGAACTCCATGCGATCGAGTTCGAGCAGCAGGTCGTTCGGGAACTCGATGTCGGCCTTGTCGATCTCGTCGATCAGCAGCACGACGCGCTGTTCGCTCGCGAACGCGTCCCAGAGTTTGCCGCGCCGGATGTAGTGGCGCACGTCCTGCACGCGCGGGTCGCCGAGCTGCGAGTCGCGCAGGCGGCTGACGGCGTCGTATTCGTACAGGCCCTGCTGCGCCTTGGTGGTGGACTTAATGTGCCAGGGAATCAGCGGCGCGCCGAGGCCGCGCGCAAGTTCCTCGGCAAGCAGGGTCTTGCCCGTGCCCGGTTCGCCCTTGATCAGCAGCGGGCGCTGCAGCGTGATCGCGGCGTTGACGGCGAGTGTGAGCTCGTCGCTGGCGACGTAGCGATCGGTACCGGCGAATTTCATGCGGTCATGTCCGGTGGGATGGCGGTGCATGGTAGCGTCGCTCGTGCTGCGGTGCAGCGAGGGCATGCCCAGGGATCCACGCTGGCGCCGGTTGCGCGGGCGAACTAAGGTATCGGCTCCGCCCCCGGCAGGGAACGCGCATGGCCGAACTCAAGACGCAGAAGACGCTGGCAAGCCCTGCCGCGTTTCTGGCGACGGTGACCGACGAGCGCCGCCGCCGCGACGCGCAGGCGGTGTGCACACTGATGCAGGAGGTCACCGGCGACCCGCCGGCGATGTGGGGCCCGGCGATCGTCGGCTTCGGCCACTGCCGCCTGCGTTACGAGAGCGGACGCGAACTCGACTGGATGCTGGTGGGTTTCTCGCCGCGCAAGGCCGCGCTCACGCTGTACATCATGCCGGGCTTCGACGCCTACGACGGGCTGCTGGCACGGCTCGGCCGGTTCACCACCGGCAAGAGCTGCCTGTACGTCAAGCGGCTGGACGAGGTCGACATGGATGTGTTGCGCGAACTGGTGGCGCGGTCGGTGCGGCACATGCGCGAGCGGAACGGCGTCGCGGACTGACGCTCCGGCCAGGGACGGCGCACGATGAAGAGCAACTGCCCCTGCGGCCGCATCCTCGACTACGCACACTGCTGCGGCAGGCTGCACGCAGGCGCGCCGGCGCCGGACGCCGAGACGCTGATGCGCTCACGCTACACCGCCTACACGCGGGGCAACGTCGACTACCTTCTGGCCACCTGGCACCCGTCCACGCGTCCGGCCGTGCTCGATCTGCAGGACAAGTCGGCCGCGCGAACCGCGTGGCTGGGGCTCGATGTGGTGGCGCGCAAGGCCGACGGGCCGGACCACGCCACGGTGGAGTTCATTGCACGGTTCCGCGTCGGCGGAGGCTCGGCCCAGCGACAGCACGAACTCTCGCGCTTCGTGCGCGAGAACGGGCTGTGGTTCTACGTCGATGGCGACCTGCTCGACCGCGACGCGCTGCGGGCGCGCGTCGCGTCGCGTCGCTGAGCGGACGTCAGCCGCAGCGCACGCCGGTGACGATGGCGTTGTCGTCCACGTCGACGTTGAGTCGCTCGGCATTGAATTCCATCGTCACCATCTGACCGGGCTTGAGACTGCGGACAACGCGCGCGCCGGCGTCGACCCGCGCGCGTTCGAGCAGGGCTTCGTCGAGGGACTGGCCGATCGCCCACTGCGCCTTGGAGGCGTCGCAGGCGTCCGCGGGCGCGGTTGCAGGCGCCGTCGTGGCGGTGGACGACGCAGGCGCCGACGGTGCGGACGCGGGAGCCTCGGGCGCCGGCGGAGTGCAGCCGGCTAGCGAGAGCGCGAGGGCGGCGACGAGCAGGACAGGGCGTGTGCTTGCGGGAGTGGACATGGCGTTTCATCCTTTGCGGCGGACGCCAGTGTCCGATCGATGCGGCGCGCTGTCGAGCGCGGCCTGTGCATCGGTCGTCGCAGGTTCAGCGGTTGTCTTGCGGCAGGCACGACCGACCGCGGTGCAAAAGCATGGCCTTGCGACGCAGGCCGTGCCCTCCGATGCACGGACTGGCGCCGCTTGCGGCGGAGGCCGACCGCCTGTCTGCTGCGACGGCGCAGAGAAGCCATACGCGTCCGATTCCGCGATGCGGCTCGTCGCCGTGCATGGTGCCTGCGATGCCGACGACGGCGAGACAACAGCAGGCCCAGCCGTCCCTGGCCGGGTCTGCTGTTGCGGAACGTCGATTCAGTCCTCGAAGCCGTCGGCGAACAGCACGTCGAGCCTGAGCTTGGCTGCGAAAAAGTCGTTGTTCTGGTCCGTCTTGAATGCGTGAGCGGCAATGTATGCGCCTTCGTTGCCGCGCACCGCGAGCCCGGCGGGCGCGTTGAAGCCTGCGTCCGTCCCGAAGTCGATCACTGTGTGGCCTGCATTCAGGACCTGTCCCAGACCGAACTGCCCGTCGCGCATGCCGTCGGCATCGAACCGCATCACATCGACGAACGTATACGGAAAATCGTCGTAGACGCGCGTTCCGAGCGCGAGAATCTTGCCGCTGTCCTGCAGCGCGATCGAGCGGAACGCGAGGGTATCGACCGTGGGAGTCACGGCAGTGAATCCGTTGTCTTCGCCGAACCCTCCGATGTCCAGTGCGCCGAGGTCGGAACGGATCTTGCCGAGGAAGCCGCTTGCCTTGTTCGCGCTCAGCTCCACCGATCCGGCCACCAGCAGGGCATCGTCTTCCGCATCGGGATCGGCCACGGCGATCACGTCGTTGAAGACGGTGTCACGGTCCGGGCTGTTGTCGCGCTGCACCGCGAGCTCCTCGGCATCCGCCTGGCTGTTGGGAGCGCCGTCGATCCGGACGACGAGTCCGGCCAGATCGGTGGTGTTGACGCGCACCGTGTCGCCGACGCCGACGATCTTTCCGTCCGACGTCAGCGCAACGGCACGCACGACATGTCGCGCGTAGGCGTCGGTGTCCCGCACCAGGGCCAGCCCCGGCTTGCCGAGCACGTTCCCGAATGTCGAATCCACGTTTCCGCCGGCTTCGAAGCGCGCGAACGCGGCGTAGGTGTTGGAAGGCGAGGTCCGTCCGACCGTCCCGGCGACGACGATCTTTCCGTCCGGCTGCACGACGACGTCGCGTGCAATGTCCTGGTCACCCGGAAAACTGCTCGGCGAGACGCAGCTGGAATTGGTGCCGCTGTCCGGAAACACGACATTGGTGCCGTTGTTGGCCGAGAACTGGCAGACCACCATGTCGTAGTCCGGCGCATTCGCCGTGGTATAGCCGGAAACATAGACGCGGTTTTCGTCCGGCGACAGCGCGATTCCGGTGGCCACGACGTTCGCCAGCAGCGACACGTTGCGGCTGTCTCCGCTGAACCCCGTGAGGATCTTGCCGTCCGGGCTGAGCTTGGCGATGCCGATGTGATCGAGATTGTCCGCCCCGGTCACCGTGCCCGCGATGTAGAACGAGCCGTCGCTGCCCTGGACGGCGGCCGTGGCCGTATCCCGCTTGAGGACGCCCAGATCGAACGGCAGCTGTGCCTTGCCGCCGCCGAAGCCCCAGGAGCTGTCGAACGCGCCGGGCGTTGCGGCAAGCGCCGAGGCGCTGCACAGTGCCAGCAGGGCGGCGCCGGCGATGCGTGAGTGGATGGTCGACATGGGCGACTCCTTTTTGTGTGGGTACAAAAAGGCCGTACGCGGCGGCCCGGGCCGCAGCGCATGCCCCGACGGTTTCGTTCAGCGAGCAGACGGGTCCTGCGGCCTCTTGGCGTGACACCCAGCGGCACAGGCAGAATGCGATGCGCCGTCGCAACCTCACCCCAGGATTCCCATGCGCATCGCCAGCTGGAACGTCAATTCCCTCAATGTGCGCCTGCCACACCTGGAGCAGTGGTTGCGCGAGCGGGCGCCGGATGTCGCCGCGCTGCAGGAAACCAAGCTCGAGGACAGCCGCTTCCCCGATGATGCCCTCGCCGCGCTCGGCTACCACAGCGTGTTCGCGGGGCAGAAGACCTACAACGGAGTCGCCCTGCTGTCGCGCATGCCGGCCACGGACGTGCAGATCGGCATCCCGGGATTCGAGGACGAGCAGCGCCGCGTCATCGCGGCCACGTTCGGCGATCTGCGCGTGGTGAACCTGTACGTGGTCAACGGCCACAGCGTCGGCAGCGAAAAATACGCCTACAAGCTGCGCTGGCTCGACGCCGTGCACGGCTGGCTCGCGTCCGAGCGGCTGCGCTGGCCGAATCTCGTGGTGCTGGGCGACTTCAACATCGCGCCGGCCGATCGCGACACGCACGATCCGGCGATCTGGAACGACGACAGCATCCTCACCTCGACCGCCGAACGCGCCGCGCTGCGCCGGCTCGAAGGCCTCGGCCTCGCCGACAGCTACCGCTGGTTTTCCGATGAAGCCGGGCAGTTCAGCTGGTGGGACTACCGCGCCGCCGCGTTCCGCCGCAATCTCGGACTGCGCATCGATCTGGTGCTCGCGAGCGAGGGCCTGCGTCCGCGTGCGACCGGCGCCGCGATCGATCGCGAGCCGCGCACGTGGGAACGCCCGAGCGACCACGCGCCCGTGTGGCTCGACATCGACTGAGCTCCGCGCGCGGTCAGCGCGCCAGCAGCGTGCGCTCGAACTCCTCGACCGGCATCGGGCGGCCGAGGTGGAACCCCTGCAGCTCGTCGCAACGCAGCAGGCGCAGCAGCTTGGCCTGTTCCTCGTGTTCGACGCCCTCGGCCACCACGCGCAGGTCGAGCGCGTGCGCAAGACCGATCATGTTGGTGACCAGGGCCAGCGATTCGGGATTGTCGGCGATCTGCGCGATGAAGGCCTGGTCGATCTTGAGCACGTCCACCGGCAGGCGCGAGAGGTAGTTGAGCGACGAATAGCCGGTGCCGAAATCGTCGATGTGCACGCGGAAGCCGAGCGCGCGCATGCGGCGCAGCACGTCGATGCTGTGGTCGATGTTCTCCATCAGCAGGCTTTCGGTGATCTCGATGTCCAGCCGGTGCCCGGTGCCGCAGGCGGCGATGCTGGCGGCGCTGTCGGCGACGAAGTCGTCGCGGCGCAGTTCGCGTGCCGACACGTTCACCGCCAGGCGCAATTCCGGGTGGCCGGCCTCGCGCCAGCGGCGCGCGATCGCGATCGCGCTGCGCATCACCCAGCGCCCGGTCGGCACGATCAGGCCGGTGTCCTCCAGCACGGGAATGAATTCCGACGGCGCGATGAGGCCGCGTTGCGGATGCCGCCAGCGCAGCAGGGCCTCGGCGCCCGCCAGCACGTCGCCGCGCGCGGCGAACTTGGGCTGCAGGAACAGTTCGAATTGGTTCGCCTCCAGCGCCACGCGCAATTCGCGTTCGAGCGCGATGCGGCGCTGCGCGCGGTCGCTCAGCGCCTCGCTGTACATCACCACGCGCTCGTTGCGGTTGCGCGCCTCGGCCAGCGCCGCGAGCGAATTGCGTTCGATGGCCTCCACATCGGTCGCGTGCCGCGGCGCCTCGACCAGCCCGCAGCGCAGTTCCGCATACACGTGTTCGCCGTCGACGTTGAACGGTTCGCCGCAGCAACCGTCGATCAGGCGTGCCATGTCGTCGCGCGCCGTTTCGCCCGCGCCGTCCGGCAGCACGACGGCGAAGCTGTCCTCGACCGGATGCGCGAGCACGGCCGACGCCGGCAAGCGCTCCCCGAGCCGGCGACCGATGCTGCGCAGCAGCTCGTTGCAGAAGTCGCGGCCGCGCGAGTCGTTGAAGTAATGGAAATGCACCACGTCGAACATCGCCACCAGCAGCGGCCCCTGGCCGAGTCGCGTTCCCACCAGTTCGCCGAACGCGGCCCGGTTGGGCAGGCCGGTGAGCGGGTTGTGGTAGGCGAGGTATTCGAGGCGCTCGCTCTTGGCGATGAAATCGAGCGCATGGTCGAGGTCGGCGCCGAGGCGTTCGAGCAGCGCCACTTCGTCGGCGTCGAAGTCATGCGCCTGGCGGCTGTGCAGCAGCAGCACGCTCGTCATGTCGCGGCCCAGCGGCAGCAGCACGAGGGCGTGGGTGCCGGTGCGGGCGTAGGCCTCGCGCACCAGCGGGTCGGAGTGCAGCGTCGCCACCTCCCGGATCAGTGAGCGGCGCGGCGTCTGCAAGGCCCGCCGCAGTATCTTCCAGGTGGCATCGGGCGACGCGGACGCGAGATCGCGCACGGTCGCATCGTGCAGGTCGCCGTCGCCGTGGTGGTGGGTGAGCTGGCGCGTGCCCTGTGCGCGGTCGATCTCGACGATGGCCGCGGCCGGGAATTCGCCCTGTTCCACCGCGAGGCGACATGCACGGGTCAGCAGATCGTCGCGGTCGCGCGACACGAGGATGGCGTTGCCGAGTGCGCTGAGCACCGCGTGGATGCGTGCCAGCCGCCGGATCTTCTCGTCCTGCTCCATGCGCAGGGTCACGTCGCGATCGGTGCCGCGGTAGCCGATCAGGGCGCCGTTCTCGCCGAACACCGGCACGCCGCTGCTGTCGAGGATGCGGATGCCGCCGTCGCGGTGCAGCCACGGCATCATCCAGCCGCGCCAGGCGCGGCGGTGGGCGACGTGGCCGAGCATCGTCAGCTCCAGGTCCGCGCGCTGTTCGGAAGGCACGAACTGCATGGCGTCGCGCCCCACCATTTCGCTGGGGTGGTAGCCGAGGATCGTTTCGATGGCGGCGTTGGAGTAGGTGATGCGTCCCTGCGGATCCATCTCCCAGATCCAGTCGGCGGTGCTCTCGACGATGCTGCGGTAGCGCTCCTCGCTGTCACGCAGCGCACGCTCGGTGCGCAGCTGCTGCTGCTGTTGCGCGGCCATGCGCAGGGCGCGCTCCACCGAGGCCGGCAGGCGGCGCAGGTTGTCCTTGAGCACGTAGTCGGCGGCGCCCAGCTGCAGCGCTTCGATCGCGAGCTCCTCGCCGATGGTGCCGGACACGAAGATGAACGGCGTCTGCGGCGCGACGGCGGACACGATGTCGAGCGCCGCGCGCCCACTGAATCCGGGCATCGAGAAGTCGCTCAGCACCACGTGCGGCTCGAACGCCGCGAGCGTGCGCTGCAGGTCGGCCTCGCTCGCGACGCGACGATGCTCGAACGGACGGTCCAGTTCGCGCAGCGAGCGCAGCACCATGTCGACGTCGGCGCTCGAATCCTCGATCAGCAGAACGCGCAGCGTCTGTCCCTGCAAGTATGGCATGGCTCAGCGCGGCGCCTGGTTGGCGAGCATCCAGTACATCCCGATCTCGGCCACCTTCTCGGCGAATTCGGTGAAGTCCACCGGCTTGACCACGAAGCTGTTGACGCCGAGGTTGTAGCTTGCGAGCAGATCGCCCTCCTCGCGCGAGGAGGTCATCATCACCACCGGGATGGTGCGCGTGCGGTCGTCCTGCTTGAGCCGCTGCAGCACCTGCAGGCCGTCCATGCGCGGCATCTTCAGGTCGAGCAGTACAAGGCGCGGGCGCGTGTCGCGGCGCTGCGCCCAAGCGCCTTCGCAGAACAGGAAGTCGAGCGCCTCCACGCCGTCGCGCACCCATTCGATGCGGTTGGCGATGCCGCGCCGCTTCAGCGTGCGCAGCGTCATTTCCGCGTCGGCGGACGAATCCTCCACGAGCAGGATCTCGACCTGGTCGAAGTCGTTCATGCCGGGGCCTCCAGGGGCAGTTCGAAGGAAAATTCCGCGCCGGCGCCGGGCTGCCCGCGCGCGTCCACGCTGCCGCCATGCCGGGCCACCACGCGCTGCACGATGGCGAGTCCGACGCCGGTGCCCTCGAACTCGTCCTGCGCGTGCAGGCGCTGGAACACGCCGAACAGCTTGTCGGAAAAACGCATGTCGAACCCCACGCCATTGTCGGCGACGCGGTAGCGCACCCGATCGCCGTTGCGCGAACCGTCCACCTGGATCTGCGCCGCCGCACCGCGCGGCGCGCTGTACTTGATCGCGTTGGAAAGCAGGTTGACCCAGACCTGTCGCAACAGGGACGAATCTCCCACGCACGGCGGCAGACGCGAAATCTCGATCACGCTGTCGGGCTGGCCGTGCCAGTCCAGCTCGCGGCAGGCATCGCGGACCAGCGCGTTCATGTCCACCGGCGCGCGCTGCAGCGGCGTGCGACCCAGGCGCGAGAGCGACAGCAGGTCGTCGATCAGCCGCCCCATGCGCTGCGCGCTGGTGCCGATCTCGCGGATGTAGCGGCGGCATTCGGCGTCGAGCGCGTCGCCCGCATCCTCGGCCAGCATGCGCGCATAGCCGTCCACATGCCGCAGCGGTGCGCGCAGATCGTGCGACACCGAATAGCTGAAGCTCTCGAGGTCGCGCACCGAGTCCTCCAGCTGGCGGGTGCGGCTGAGCAGGGCGGCGTTCAGATCGCGGATGGCGCGCTCGGCCGCGACGCGTTCGCTGATGTCCTGCGCCACTCCGAGAAAGCCCAGCAACGTGCCGCCTTCGTCGCGCAAGGCGCTGACCACCAGCTGCACCGGGAACCGGCTCGCATCGCTGCGCACATAGGTCCAGACGCGTTCCTCCGGCGTGCCGCGTTCGGGCAGCGTCGTGAACACCTCGAACCCCGGCGCCACCGGGGTGCCCAGCTCGCGCGCAAGGGTCACGGCGCGTTCGGCGATCTCGTCGGCGTCGTGGAACACCGCGGGCGTGAGCTTGTCGATCATCTGCTCCGGCCGATAGCCGAGCTTCTCGCTGGCGGCGCGATTGAACAGCGTGATGCGTCCGTCCGGGGCGGTGGCGATGAGCATCGGCCCGGCGCTCTGGAACATGGCCGTCTGCAGGGCGTTCGCTTGCGCCAGCTGGCGGCGCATCGCGTCGGCGTGGTGCAGCATGCGCAGCAGCGCGAGGAAGCCGAGCAGCATCGCGCCCAGTCCCGCGCCGGGGCCGTACAGCAGCGCCCAGCGCAGCCGCTGCGCCGCGGCGATGGCCTGCCGCGAACGCTGTTCGAGCAGGCGTTCCTCCACCACGCGCATCTCGCCCAGCAGCGCCCGGATCGGCTCGATGGATCCTTCGCCCTGCGGCCGGAAATTGTCCCGCCCTGCCTCCACGCCGGCGTTCTGCACCAGCGTCGTGGACTCGTTCATGGCGTTGCGGCGTTCGCCCAGCAAGGCCTCGATCCGGGCGATGCGCGGTGCTTGCGTGGGATTGTCGCGGACAAGCACGGCGAGGTCGCGCAGCAGGTCCAGCGCAAGTCGGGCGTGGGTATCGCGCGCTGCCGCCAGCGCGGCATCGCCCCGCACCAGGAACGCGCGATGCTCCACCTCCATCGAGAGCAGGGTGGTTTCCAGCTGCAGCGCGGTATTGAGCACGCGCAGCGTGTGATCGACCCGTTCCCCGCCGGCTGCGGTCGTCCGGCTCTGGCGGTAGGCCTCGTAGGTGGCCCAGCCCAGCAGGATCAGCGCAACGCCGAATCCCAGCATGATCGCCAGCCGCGCACGCTGGTAGAGCGTGCGTTGCTGGCCCGGCTCGCGCGCACCGCGCTTGCGTTGCATCCTCGGCCTCCCCCGGTCGAGTCGACGATGCTACCGCCATGAGGCACAGACGCAAGTTTTTTGCACGAAGTAACCGCGCGCATGCGCGCATGAAAAAACTTCATGCGCGCGGCGAGCCGTTGTGCGGTCGCTGCGCGGTGCGTGCTCAGCGCTCCGATCGACTGCCGGGCGCCGGAGCGCCGCCCGGCGTTGCCTGCTCGTGCAGGGCCGCGGTCAGGCCCGCCGCATCCTTGCCGGACAGGCCGACCTCGGCCAGCAGCGATTCGAGCAGCGGCGCCTGCGCGCGGTAGCGCAGCGCGCTGCTGACCACCTGTTCGGCGAGGTTGCCATCGCCGGCCGCCGCGCCCGCGCCGTCGCCCATCCCGCCATTGCCGGTGAGGCCGCCGACCTGCACGATCTTGATGCCGTCGATCGATTCCATCGGCTTGACGCTTTCGCGGATGATCGCCGGCAGGTGGTTGAGCAACGCGATACGCAGCTGCATCGCGATCTGTTCGGCCGACAGCGTGTTGGCGGCGTCGTTGAGCTTGCGCTTGCCTTCCGCGTCCACCTCGTAGCGCGCGGCGGCAGCGTCGGCGCGCACTTTCTCGGACGCGGCATCGGCTTCGGCCTCGATGCGCTTCTGGTCGGCGTTGGCATTGGCCAGCGTGCGGATGGCTTCGGCCTTTTCTTCGGCGGCCTGCTTGTCGGCCTGCGCGGCCACGGTAATGGCGATCTGTTCGCGCTCGGCCACCTTGCTGGCTTCGACGAGTTCGATCTTCTTCTGGCGCTCGGCACGTTCGACCTCGCGTACGGTATCGACCTGCTCCGCCGCTTTCACCGCCGCCGCGCGCGCGGCATCGGCCGCAGCCTGTGCCTCGGACTGGGCTTTCGATTTTTCCGCGATGGCGATGGCGCGGTCCTGCTCGGCGAGTTCGACCACCTTCTGTTGTGCGACCCGTGCGGTCTCGACGTTCTTGAGTTTCTCGATGTCGCGTTCCTTGAGTTGCTGCTCCATGGCAATCCGTTGTTCCTCGACCGCGCGCTGCGCGACGAGCTTGGCCTGGTCGACCTGCTGCTGCGCGACGATCTTGGCGCCCTCGGCTTCCTGCTGCTTCTGCGCCTGCTCGCGTGCGACCTCGGCGATCTGCGCGGCGCGCCGGATCTCGACCTCGCGTTCCTGTTCCAGCCGCGCGTATTCCTGGTCGCGCGAGATCTGCAGGCGCTGCTGCTGCGCTTCGAGGTTCTTGCGCTGCACCTGCACTTCGGTGTCCTGCTCGATCTCGTTGCGCTTCTTGCGGCGCAGTTCGATCGCTTCGGTGAGCTTGGTCAGGCCCTCGGCGTCGAAGGCGTTGTCGGGGTTGAAGAACTCCTTGCTGGTCTGGTCGAGGCCGGTGAGCGACACGGACTCGAGTTCGAGGCCGTTCTTGAGGATGTCCTCGGCCACCACCTGCTGCACCTTCTGCACGAAGATGGCGCGCTGCTCGTGCAGTTCTTCCATGCCCATCTCGGCGGCGACCGAGCGCAGCGCGTCGACGAACTTGCCTTCGACCAGTTCCTTCAACTCCTGCGGCACCATGGTCTTGGCGCCGAGCGTCTGCGCGGCGTTGGCGATGGATTCCTCGGTCGGCTGCACGCGCACGTAGAACTCGGCCTGCACGTCGACGCGCATGCGGTCGCGCGTGATCAGCGCCTGCTCGCGGGCGCGCATCACGTCGAGCTTGAGCGTGTTCATGTTGACGCGGATGATCTCGTGCAGCACGGGGAACACCAGCGCGCCGCCGTTCATGATGACCTTCTGGCCGCCGAAACCGGTGCGGACGAAGGAGACTTCCTTCGTCGCGCGGCGGTACAGGCGCGCCACGACGAGCAGCACGAACAGCAGGAAGCCCGCGACGATGGCGGAGAGCACGAGGATCGTGATCGTTTCGGTGTTGTTGCTCAGATCCATCGGGTTCCCCTGGGAGGTGGGTGGCAAAAAGTGGTCCGGATTCAGCCGCCGTCGTGTTCTGCACGGAAACGCGCGCCGTCGCGGGCCACCAGGCGCACGCGGTCGCCGGCCTCGAACGCGTCGCCGTCGTGGCGCGGCTCCACCATCACGTAGTGGCGCTTGCCGTGTTCGTCGCGCAGCCATGCCTGGGCCGCGGCGCCGACACGCGCGGTGCCCAGCACGATGGTGGCGCTGCGGCCGACGAACGAGTCGCTCGACACGGCATCGGTTTCGTCCTGCGGCAGCGCACGCGCAATCAGGTCGCCGACCACGTGCACGAAGAACAGCGCGGGGAACACCGAGACGGGGGCCGCGATCCAGGCCGGCAGCAGCGCCCCGGTGAGGTGCGCTGCGATCCACTGCAACGCAAGCCCGCACAGGCCGAAACCGGTCAGCAGCGTCGCGATCAGGATCAGCATCGGCACGCGGCCGATGTGCAGCCACTGCATGCAGCGCTCGGCCAGCTGCGCGCCGGCCAGCTCGGACCCGCCGCCGTCCCCGACGTGGAGACCGTGGCCGTCGACGTCCGGCAGCATGCTGTCGAACAGCCCCGAGGCGGCGACGCCGAAGCCGAGGCTGACGATTTCGATCAGCAGCAGGATCAGCATCACGCCCAGCGCGACGGTGAACGGCAGGTTCGCAGTGGCCGTGAGGAAGGTCAGCATGACGTCCGGGACAGGCGCAATGGGCGCAGTGTGACATCCGGCGGGCGACCGGTGCATTGCCCGCGCGGGGGGCGAGCGCGGTCGGAACGCCGCCGCGCCGGCCGCCGTCGGACACCGGTTGCATGCGTTGCGTCGTTTCGCGCGCTCGCCGCGACGCCGATGCGGCAGCGCAGACTGCACGGATGCGCGCGTCTGCGGGCCGCATTGCGCAATGGCCGCAGCGTGCTGGCTCTACGCCGGCGCGGGTCAGGGCGTGCGGTTGTCCGGTGCGCGGCGCTAGTGCGCGGTCGCCATCGCCCGGCAGTGCTCGGCGCACGTGCGGCACGTGTCCGCACAGGCCTGCATGCCGTCGATGGCATCGCAGCTGTCGGCGCAGCGTTCGCACACCTGTGCGCACACCCCGCACGTCAGCCCGTGCAGCGCGGAGGAGCGCAGCATGAAGTCCGCGCTGGTGCGGCAGATGTCGGCGCAGTCGAGCATCAGACGGAAGTGTTCCGGCTCGAGGTGTTCGCCGCCCGCTTCGAGGCAGTGCGTCATCGCCTCGTGCAGGCAGGTGCGCTGGCAGCGGATGCAGGCGTCGATGCAGGCCTGCATCGCGGTCGTGCGGGTCGGTTGCATGGTCGTCTCCTTCGGTCCGGGCCGCGCGACGTGCGCGCCCGAAGATCGTGTCGCAGGTTCCGTGCCATGCGCGGCGCTCAGTGCATCAGGCAACGCGCGAAGAACGATTCCGTCAGTCGCAGCCGATGCAGCAGGTCGGCCTTCTGCAGGCCGTGCTTGGCGCCGGGGTAGGTCATCAGTTCGAATGCCCTGCCGCGTTTGTGCAGCTCGCTCATGAGCCTGGTGCTGTTGGTGAACAGCACGTTGTCGTCCGCCATGCCGTGGACCAGCAGCAGCTTCGACGTCATCCCGTCCAGATGCGAAAACACGCTCGCCGCCTCGTAGCCTTCCACGTTCGCCTTCGGCAGATCCATGTAACGCTCGGTGTAGTGCGTGTCGTACAGCGCCCAGTCGGTGACGGGCGCACCCGCGGCGCCGCAGGCATACGCATCCGACGCCTGCCCCAGCAGCATCAGCGTCATGTACCCGCCGTTCGACCAGCCGTGCACGCCGATGCGTTCGCCATCCACCCACGGCTGCGCGCGCAGCCAGTCGATGCCGCGGCGCTGGTCCTGCACTTCCACCGTGCCCTGCCTGCGGAACAGCGCACCGCCGAATTTCGCCCCGCGTCGCGGCGTGCCGCGGTTGTCGAGCGAGAACACCACGTAGCCCTGTTGCGCGAGGTACTGGTTGAAGAAGGCATCGGCGCGGCCGGGCCACGATTCGAGCACGGTCTGCGCGGCCGGGCCGCCGTACACGTAAACGACGACGGGATATTTCTTCGACGCATCGAACCCCACCGGCTTCACCACGCTGTAATGCAGCACGCTGCCGTCGTCGGCCAGCAGCTGCCCGAACCCGGTCGGACGATGCGCGGCGCGGTATGGTGCGTAAGGATGCGTCGGCGCGGCGAGATCGTTGTCGAGCAGCGTGGCGAGTTTGCGTCCGTCGGCGCGATACAGCTCTATCTGCGGCGGCGTCGTGGTGCTCGACCAGCTGTCGACCCAGATCGACGCATTCGTGCTGAAGCGCCCATCGTGCATCCCGGGTGCCTGCGAGAGCCGCATGATATCGCCGCCGGCCAGCGGCACCGAATACACGTGGCGCTGCAGCGGCGAATCCTTCGTCGCGCTGAAGTACACCGTGCCCGCATCCTCGTCGACGCCGAGCACGCTTTCGACGATCCAGTCGCCCGAGGTCAGTGCCGTGGCAGTGCCGTCGGTCGCAATACGGTACAGGTGCTCGAAGCCGCTGCGCTCGGACGACCACAGCAGGCTGCCGTCGTCGAGGAAACGCAGGTTGTGGTGCAGCGGCACCCACGTGGTCGATGTCTCGCGCACGAGCGTGCGCTGCGTGCCGGTGGCGAGGTCGGTTTCGACCAGATCCAGCGTGCGCTGGTCGCGGCTCTGGCGCTGGAACGTCAGGTGCTGCGCATCGCGCCAGTCCACGCGCGCGAGGTAGATGTCGGTTTCCGCACCGAGGTCGATGCGCTGCGGCTGCGGCGGCGCCATCGACGTCTGCAGCTTCACCGTCTGCGGCCCGCTGCGCGTCTCGATGGTGCCGTCCACCGTGCCCGGCGCCTTCGCGAACGCCGCGGGGTTCACCACGAACAGTTCGACGCGCACGTTCGGATCGCCGGCCGACGGATAGCGCTGCTCGACCACCTCGGTGCGATCGGCGTAGATCTCGAAGCGCTGCTGGATCGGCACCGGCGATTCGTCGATGCGGGCGTAGGCGATCGCGCTGTCGTCCGGTGCCCACCAGTAGCCGGTGTGGCGATCCATTTCCTCGTCCGCCACGAACTCCGCGACGCCGTTGCCGATGGTGTCCGAGCCATCGCGCGTGAGCTGCAGCTCGCGCCCGGTCTGCAGATCGACCACCCACAGATTGCGCGCACGCACGAAGCTCACGTAACCGCCCTTCGGCGAGACCTTCGGATCGGTGGCGAACCCGCCGCCCGACGTCAGCTTGCGCGTGGCGTCGGCGCCACGCGCCTCGAGATCGTGCAGGTAGAGCTCGCCGCCAAGTGGAAACAACAGGCGACGGCTGTCCGGCGCCCAGTCGTAGGCCACGATGCCGGAAAATGCCGCGATGCGTTGCCGCTCGCGCCGCGCCTTTTCCTCGTCCGACAGCACTTCATCGCCGGGCAGCACCACGGCCGAGTCGACCAGCAGGCGCGTCCTGTCGGCCTTGACGTTGTATTCCCACAGGTCGAGGCGAAAGCGGTCCGTGTCCTTGCCGCGCAGGAAGGTGACGCGCGAGCCGTCCGGCGCGATCTTCGGCTGCATGAGCGTGGGCCCGGACAGCGGCGCGTCGCCGGTGATGGCCTCGAGCGTGAGTGCGCGGGGTGCGGTGGCGGGCGTGTCGGCGTGGGCGGTCGTCATCAGCAGCAGGCAGGCGAAGGCGGTGGCGAGTTTCATCGGCGGATCCGGCTCATTTCACGGACTTGCGCGTGTGGCCGAACAGCACGGCGCGCTGTGCGTCGTCCATCGGCGTGCGTTTGATCTTCTCGGCCCACGCGTAGGCACGCTGCGTGGCGGGACGCGCGGCGATGGCGTCGAACCAGCGCTTGAGATGCGGGAAATCCTCCAGCGCCATGCCTTGGTCCGCGTGCGGCACGATCCACGGATAACAGGCGCAATCGGCGATGCTCATCGCGTCGCCGGCAATGAACGTGCGGCCGTCGAGATGCCTGTCCAGCACGCCGTACAGGCGGTCGGTTTCGTTGACGTAGCGATCGATCGCGTAGGGAATCTTCTCCTTCGCGTAACGCGCGAAATGATGATTCTGCCCGGCCATCGGCCCGAGCCCGCCGATCTGCCAGAACAGCCATTCGAGCGCGGTCTTGCGCCCGCGGATGTCCGTGGGCAGCAACTTGCCGGTCTTTTCGGCGAGGTAGAGCAGGATCGCGCCGGATTCGAAGATCGGAATCGGCGCGCCGCCGTCGGCCGGTTCGCGATCGACGATCGCCGGCATGCGGTTGTTCGGCGCGATGCGCAGGAATTCGGGCTTGAACTGGTCGCCCGCGCCGATGTCGACGGCCTGCACTTCGTACGGTTCGCCGGCTTCTTCGAGGAAGAGCGTGATCTTGTGGCCGTTCGGTGTCGGCCAGTAGTGCAGTTCGATCATGTCGCAGGCTCCGTTCGAAGAGCCTGCGACTTTACCGCCGCAGCGCAGCGCACTCCAATGCGGTGCGCGGCCTACAGCCCGCCTTCGGTTTCGAGCCCGTCGGCGAACACGAAGGTCGGCGACTGGATGCGGCCCATCATCGCGCCAAACGAACCCGTCGATGCTGCGACCTCCGCGGCCCCCGCCGTCAGCACGCGCCCGCGCGCATCGATCGATCCGAGACCGGGCCGATCCTCGCCCGGGTCGAACAGGCTGTCGCTGGCGATCCACTGCAGGAGGCTGGTGTCCGGCGCACCGTTGGCCCAGCCCATCTTCGGCGCCAGCTGGAAGTCGAGGCGTTGCGCGAAGAAGCGGTTGTCGCCGGCGGGGCCGGTGGTGCCCGTGACGATCATGTCCGACGCCGGCCAGCCGGGATCGACGAGGCTGACCGAACCGAGCCGCGTGGCCGATCCCGGGCTCGCATCGCCTGCATTGATGGTGCGCTCGCGCTGGAAATCGCCGTCGTAGGCGAAGCGCTGCACGAAGCCGCTGAATACGCCGCCGAAGCGCATGTTGCCGGCGATGACGACTTCGCCGCCATCACCCACGGCCAGATGCGCGAGGTCGTGTTCGCGTGCTTCGGACGCGGCGCCGAAGAAGATCACGCGCTTGCCGTTGCGTGCGGTGCCGTAGGTGAAATCGCAGTCTTCCTCGCACCAGGTCGGGTCCAGTCCGCCATCGGGCGTCATGCGGGCGATGCCGATGCGCATCACGTTGACTGCGAAGTCGCGCACCGTGCCGGCCACGACGATGTTGCCGTCGGCCTGCACGGCCACCGCCCTGGCGGCATCGGTCGGGTTGGTGGACTGCAAGTCGAAATGGATCGTCACGCGGCCGCCGAGGTTGAAGCTCGGGTCCAGCGTGCCGTTGGTGCGCAGGCGCGCGATGCCGAAATCCGTGTCGAGCGTGCCGGCCAGTTCTACGGCGCCGGCCAGCACCACGCGATCGCCGGCATCGATGGCCACGGCGTGCGCGATGTCGGTGTCGTTGCCGCCGTAGTCGAAGCCGACCGTAGCGGCGCCGCCGTTGCCGAAACCGGCGTCCGCCGCGCCGTTGGCGAGCAGGCGCAGCACTTGGAAATCGACGTTGCCGGGCGCGGTCTCGTTGGCGCCGGCGATCAGCACGCGATCCTGCGAATCGATCGCGGCGCCCCCGACGGACGTGAACGCGATCTCCGGGCCCGGACCGCCGATCGTGTCGACGCGGCCGCCGTCGGAAAAGCCCAGCGTCAGCACGCACTCGCGCAGGGCCGGACACTGCCCGCCGGTGAATGCGACCACCGCGACCGAACCCTTGTCGCGGCGCGGCAGGTGCGCGACGGTGCGCGCGGTGCCCGCGGTGTTGGGCGGCACCACAAAGACGCCGTCGGACTCGAAGCCGGCATCCAGTTCCACCAGCGGCAGCGCGGACGCGGCGGCCGGGGCGGCACAGGCCAGCGTGCAGAACACGAACGAACGGAAGGGCATGGTGTGGCTCCTGTCGGGCGACGTCGTGCCCGGGGCGTGATGGAGGGATCGGGAATGGGCGTTGCGGATGCGGAACGCGCCGTCGAGCGCGGACCTCAGAACGGCACGAGTTCGACGCGGCGATTCTTCGCGCGCCCGGCGTCGTCGGCATTGCTCGCCACCGGCGCGAGATAGCTGACGCCGTTCGCGCTCAGCCGCGCCGCCGCGATGCCGTACTGCGCCGTCAGCGCCGCACTCACCGCCTGCGCACGCGCCTTGCTCAGCGCGAAATTGCTCTCGAGCCCGCCCTGGCTGTCGGTGTGGCCGACCACGTGCAGCTTCAGCGCCGGCTGCTGCGTCATCAGCGCGGCGATCTGTTCCAGCGCCGGCGTCGATTCGGGCTTGATCGTGCTGCTGTTGGTGTCGAACAGGATGCCGTACAGCGCCACGCGGCCGGTGCTGGCGATCGCGCTGCCCATGTCGGCGGCGCTCACCGTCACCATCTTCTCTTCGCGCGGCTTCAGTTCCAGCACGTCGACCACGGCGATCGTGCGGCCGTTGATGGCCTTGCAGTACAGCGTGTCGGTGCCGGTGAAGGCGTGCACCACCACGTAGGCCTTGTCGGGAATCGCGAAGCTGCCCAGGCGCTGGTCGCTGACGCCCATCGTCTGCGCACACGCGCCGTTGCTGAAGGCGGCATCGCCCACGCGCGAATGCGGCCACAGCTTCATCGCCACGGACTGGTCGCCGCCGCCGCCATCGGTGTTGCGGCCGGCATCGCCACCGCATTCGCCGGCCTTGCATTCGTACGTCTTCGCGCCGCCCATGGCTTCCACCACCTGCTGGTAGCCGCGCAGCGCTTCCAGCGGCGAGCGGCCGGCGGGCAGCACGTAGACGATGCGCGTGCGTGCGCCTTCGAAGGTCTGGTGCGGCGCGAATTGCCACAGGCGGTTGTTGTTCTCGTCGCGCGGGTTGTCGCCTTCGACGAGCTTCAGCGGGCCGCCGGGGAACAGGTATTCGTCATACGCCGATTGCGAGAACGAAACGACGACGCTGCCGTCGAAGCGCTCGAGCCACGGCAGGTCGCGCGCGGCGGGGATGTCGTCGACGGGCTCGGTGGCGTCGGCCAGCACGACGGCGGGCAGCAGGCACGACAGCAGCGGAAAGACGGCGCGGGCAAATGCGTTCACGGCAGGGGCCTTGCTCGATCGGAGTGCAGGGGAATACGCAGGCCCTGCGCCGATCGGGACATGGCGTGCCGGGCCGGCGCCGTGCCACGCTATGCGGTGTCCGGGGAGTCCACGCCAGCCATGTCACTCGACCTCAAGCGCCGCGCCTATCTCGTGCTGCGCGATCTGCTCGACACGCCGACGGGCGAACGCGACGCGTGCGCCGTCGAACGCTGCGGCGATGACACCGCACTGCTCACCGAAGTGCGCGACCTGCTCGCCACCGACACCGGCGGCGTGCTCGATCGCACCGCGGCCGGCGTGGCCGCGCGTCTCGTCGGCGGCAATGACGGCGACGACGCCGAGGCCGTGCTGCCCGCCGGCACGCAACTCGGCGCCTGGCGCCTGCTGCAGCCGCTGGGGCAGGGCGGCATGGGTATGGTCTACCTCGCCGAACGCGCCGGCGACGGCTACGTGCAGCGCGGCGCGCTGAAACTGATCAAGCGCGGCATGGATTCGGCCGCGGTGGTTGCGCGCTTCCGCAATGAACGCAGCATCCTCTCGCGCCTCACCCAGCCCAACATCGCGCGCCTGCTCGATGGCGGCGTGGCCGAGGACGGGCGGCCGTTCCTCGTCATGGAGTACGTCGAAGGCGAGCCGCTGTCGGACTGGGCCGCGCGCACCGCCGCCGGGCTCGACACGCGCGTCGCGCTGTTCCTGCAGGTCTGCGACGCGGTGGCGCATGCGCACCGCCAGCTCGTCGTGCATCGCGACATCAAGCCCGGCAACGTGCTAGTGGACGCACGCGGCGTGCCCAAACTGCTGGATTTCGGCATCGCCAAGCTGCTCGGCGACGGCGAGGATGCGACGCGCACCGCCACCTCCGGCCATTTCCTCTCGCCCGCCTACGCCGCGCCGGAGCAGCGCGACGGCGGCTTCGTCACCACCGCGGCCGACATCTACCAGCTCGGCCTGCTGCTGTTCGAGCTGCTGACCGGCGCACGCTTCAGCGCCATCGCCGGCAACACCGGCGGGCATCCGTCGCAACGCCTCGCGGCGGCGCGCGAGCTTGTCGGCGACGACGGCCCGACCGCGATCACGCCGCGGCAACTGCGCGGCGATGCCGGCATCATCGTCGCGCGCGCCACCGATGCGGATGCCGCGCGGCGTTACGCCACGGTCGAAGCGTTGGCCGACGACGTGCGCCGCTGGCGCGACGGGCGCCCGATCCTCGCGCGACCCGACAGCGGGCTGTATCGCCTGCGGCGCTTCGTCGCGCGGCATCGCGTGGCGGCGGCGCTCGGCGTCATCGCGATCGTCGGCCTGCTCGGCGGCAGCGCGCTGGCGCTGTGGCAGGCGCAGCGCGCCGAACGCGAAGCGCAGCTCGCACGTTCCGCGCAGGCCTTCCTCACCAGCGTGTTCGACGCCGCCTCGCCCGACAGCGAAGCCGGCGCACGCGTCACCGCGCGCGAACTGCTCGATCGCGGCGCCGAGCGCATCGAACGCGATCTCGCCGACCAGCCGCGCCTGCGCGCCGACATGCAGGTCACGCTCGGCACGCTGTACACCCAGCTCGGCCAGTACGACCAGGCGCAAGCGCTGCTCGAACGTGCGCGTAGCGGCTGGCCGGACGGTTCCGCAGACGACGCGGCCGCGCGCCTGCGGCTGCTGGCCAAGCTCGCCGCGGTCGAGCGCAGGCGCGGCCGGCTCGACGACGCGCTGGCGCTGTTCGACAGCGTGCTCGCGACCGATGCGCCTGCGGATGCCCGCTCGCACGTGCTGGTCGAGCGTGCGCTGCTGCACGACGAACGCGGCGCGTTCGACGCCGGGCTCGCCGACGCCCGCGCCGCGCTCGCCATCGACAGTGCGCGCGACGACGACGCCGGGCTCGACATCGTCCGCGATCGCCACATCGAAGCCCTGATGCTGGCCCGGCTCGGCCGCTTCGACGAGAGCCAGCGGGTGTTCGACGCCACCCTCGCCGACGCGTCGGTGCGTCTCGGACCCGACGACACCCGCGTCGCGCAGATGCACAACGATTACGCGGTGCTGATGTCGAGCGCGTCGCGGCCGGAGCCGGCCGAGGCGCATGCGCGCAAGGCACTGGACGCGCGCCGCCGCCGTCTCGGCGACGACCATCCGGCCGTGGCCGAAACACTGCAGGTGCTCGGCGGTCCGCTGCGCCAACTCGGCCGCCTCGACGAGGCGCAGCAGGTGCTCGAGGAAGCGCTCGCGATCCAGCGCAAGGTCTACGGCAACGAACACGTGCAGGTGGCGGGCACGCTCAATTCGCTCGGCATCGTGGCATCCACGCGCCAGCAGTACGCTCTCGCGGAAACCTACACGCGCGAATCGCTCGCGATCTACCGCGCCATCGGCAGCGACCGCACGGTCAATACCGCGACCATCACCACCAATCTCGCCGTGGCGATGATGCGTCAGGGCAAGATCGCCGACGCCCGCCCGCTGCTCGAGGACGCTCTGGCGCTGCACCGGCAACTGCTCGGCGACCGCCATCCGGCCATCTTCAGCGACTACAACGCGCTGTCGCAGCTGAGCCTGCGCGAAGGCAGGATCGACGAAGCGATCGCGCACGCGCGCGCGTCGGCGGCGGTCGGCGACGCGCTCTTCCGCCCGGGACGCGAAACCGCCACCGTGCATCTGACCCTCGCCAACGCGTTGCTGCGTGCCGGCCGCGCGGACGAGGCGCTGGCCGAGATCGAGGGCGCGATCGGCACGCTGACGGCCATCGGCGCCGGCAGCGAACCGCGCATGCTCTACGCGATCGCGCTGCAGGCCGATGCGCTGATCGACCTGGACCGCGTCGACGCGGCCGCACCGCTGGCCGAACGCGTGCTGCGCGAACGCCCGGCGAACGACATCGCCAACCGCATCGGCGCGCACGCGCTGATGGCGCGCCTCGCCCTGGCCCGGCAGCAGCCGGCGAGGGCGCAGCGCGAGCGCGAGGCGGCGCGTCGGTTGCTGGCGACGATGGCTGCGCCGGACCCGGAACTGGCCGCCGACATCGCACGCGATTGACGCTGCCCGCCCGCAACGGCGATGCTCGGCACAAACGGGGGAGACGATGGACGACACGGGCAGCGATGCGCCGGCCGCAGGCCGGGACGAGCTCGTCGCGGCCCTGCTGGCGGCCGCCGGCAGCGGCGACGCGGCCGCCAACGATCGCCTCTTCGCCCTGCTCTACGACGAATTGCGCCAGTGCGCGCATCGCCAGCTGCGCAGCCTGTCCTCGCGCACGCTCTCCACCACCGCGCTGGTGCACGAGACCTACCTCAAGCTCATCAGTGCGCGCACCCTCGACGTGCAGGACCGCCGCCATTTCATGGCACTGGCCGCACGCGCGATGCGTCAGGTGCTGGTCGACAACGCGCGCCGTGCCGGCGCCGGGAAACGCGGCGGCGACGCGCTGCTGGTGACGCTCGACGAGCGCGTGCCGGACGCGGTCAACGAAGCCCTCGAAGTGCTCGCGCTCGACCGCGCGCTGTCCACGCTCGAAGCCGTCGACCCGCGCGCGGCCCGCGTGGTGCAGCTGCATTTCTTCGGTGGTCTCGCCTTTCCCGCGATCGCCGAACTCGAAGGTCTCAACGAGCGCACGATCAAACGCGACTGGCAGGCGGCGAAGATGCTGCTGGCCGCCGAGATGGGCGCGGGCGGCTGAGCCGATCCGGCCCGGTCTCGCGCCGGCGCGTCTCAGGCGGTGTAGCCGCCGTCCACCGCGAATACCCCGCCGGTCACGTACGACGCGGCCTTCGAGGCCAGGAACAGCGCCATCGGCGCAATCTCGTCCGGCTGCGCCACGCGCGCCATCGGGATCAGCTTGAGCATCATGCCGAGGATCTTCGGATCGCCGGTCAGCGCGGACGCGAATTTCGTTTCGGTCAGGCCCGGCAGGATCGCGTTGACGCGGATGCCGTGGCCGGCGAGTTCCTTGGCGAAGCCTTCGGTCATGTTGACGATGCCGGCCTTGGTCATCGAGTACACCAGCTGGCCGGGCGCGGCACGCCTTGCGTTGACCGAGGCGATGTTGACGATCGCGCCGCCGCCGTTCGCACGCATGCGTCTGGCGGCCTGCACCGTGCTCCAGAAGTAGCCGCGCAGGTTCACCTCGCAGGTCTTGTCGAACGCGGCGAGGTCCATGTCCAGCGCCGGGCCGAAGTAGGGATTGGCGGCGGCATTGTTGACGAGGATGTCGGCGACGCGCCCGTCCGCGTCGAGGCCTTCGAACAAGGCCTCGATCTGCGCGCTGTCGCCCACGTGCATGGCGCGCGCCTCCGCGCTGCCGCCGGCCGTCACGATGGCATCCGCCACCGCTTCGCACGACTCGCGCTTGCGGCTGGTGCAGATCACGTGTGCGCCGTGCACGGCGAGCAGATGCGCAATGGACGCGCCGATACCGCGCGAGGCACCGCTGACGAGGGCGGTCCTGCCGCGCAGATCGAAGAGGTCGGAGGCCATGCGCGTTGTCCATACGGTGAGGTATGCTTGAAAGGGTAGCATGGTCGCCAATCGTCGCGCGGGACATCCGGCGCGGGCGCGGCATGGGGCAGTGGGCGTCTGCGGCACGCCGCGGCGAAGGGAGTGGACGATGTTCCAGCGGGTTCTGATCACCGGCGCCGGCAGTGGCCTGGGCCGCGCGCTTGCGCAGCGCTACGCGGCCGCGGGCGCAGCGGTGGGATGTGCCGATCTGCATCTGGATCGCGCGCAGGAGACGGTGGCGGCGCTGCCCGGCAGCGGGCACGTCGCGTGGCAAGTGGATGTGGGTGACGACGCCAGCTTTGCCGCGTTTGCCGAGGCGGCACGCGCGTGGGGCACGCCGGACCTGCTCGTCAACAACGCCGGCATCGCGGCCGGCGGCACCCTGCTCGACAGCACCATGGGCGAATGGCGCGAGTTGCTGGAAGTGAACCTGCTCAGCGTGGTGCGCGGCTGCAAGACCTTCCTGCCGGCAATGCTCGATACCGGGCGCGGGCATGTGGTGAACGTGGCCTCGTTCGCGGGGCTCGCCGGCGCGCCGGGGATCATGAGTTACGGTGTGGCCAAGGGCGGCGTGGTGATCCTCTCCGAGCAACTGCGCGCCGAGCTGCACGGCAGCGGCGTGGCCGTGAGCGTGGCCTGCCCGGCGTTTTTCCAGACCAACCTGCTGCAGAACTGGCGCGGCAGCGACCAGATGCGCGCCGCGGCCGGACGGCTGATGCAACACAGCGCGGACACGGTGGACAGCGTGGCCGATGCCATCGTGAAGGCGATCGGTCGCGGCGAATTCCTGATCCTGCCCACGCGCGACGAGCCGATGCGGTGGCGGATGAAGCGCTGGTTGCCCGGGGTGTATTTCCGGCAGCTGCTGGCGATGATCGAGAAGCGCAAGCGGGTCGCGCGGCGGGCGGGGTGAGGTTGCGCGGGCGGTTGCGCGGTGCGGCGGGGTGAGGGTGGCGCCCTCATCCGCCTGCCGGCACCTTCTCCCGGCGGGAGAAGGAACTCGAATCGCGGCGCTGTCGCGGGTGGAACGTGTGGAGTTGGCGACGTGCAGGGCTCGCCGGAACGTCCGGGCCACGATCCTTCTCCCGTCGGGAGAAGGTGCCGGCAGGCGGATGAGGGATGGGCCTCGCACTCGACACATCCCGCTCAACGATGCGACATCCACGATCAACCCAATCCATCAAGGCCAACCCCATGCAATGGATGATCTACGGCGCCAACGGTTACACCGGGCGTCTCATCGCACTCGAAGCCAAGCGTCGCGGCCTCGCGCCCATCCTGGCCGCGCGCAACGCGCAGACACTGGCCGACATCGGCAACCAGACCGGCTTCGCCCAGCGCGTGTTCGACCTGAGCCCGGACGCGCTGCGAACCGGCCTGGAAGGCGTTGACCTGGTGCTGCATTGCGCAGGTCCGTTCTCGGCCACCTGCGCGCCCATGCTCGAGGCCTGCCTCGAACGCAAGACGCACTACCTCGACATCACCGGCGAAATCGACGTTTTCGCCCACTGCCACGCGCAGCACGACCGCGCCAGAACCGCCGGCGTCGTGGTGCTGCCCGGCGCGGGCTTCGACGTGGTGCCAACGGACTGCCTTGCCGCACAGCTCAAGCGCGATCTGCCCGGCGCCACGCACCTCACCCTTGCGTTCGACGCCGGCGGCGGGCTGAGCCCCGGCACGGCCAAGAGCAGCGTCGAGGGCCTCGCCAAGGGCGGCCGTGCGCGCATCGACGGCCGGCTGCAGCGCGTGCCGCTGGCGTGGAAGACGCGCGAGTTCGTGCGCGACGGAAAGACGCGCACCGCGATGACCATTCCGTGGGGCGATGTGTACACCGCCTTCGTGTCGACCGGCATCCCGAACATCGAGGTGTATCTGTCGGTGCCGCCGTCCACCGTGACCCGCATGCGGCGTCTGCGGCGCATCTCGATGCTGCTGGGGCTCGGCGCGGTGCAGCGCTTCCTGAAGCGGCGCGTGGAGAAGACCGTCCGCGGCCCGTCCGACGCCAAACGCGCGAGCACCGACACCTTCGTCTGGGGCGAGGCGCGCGACGCCAACGGCACGGTGCACAAGGGCACGCTGCGCACGCCGAACGGCTACGACATCACCGTGACCGCCTCGCTCGGCATCGTCCAGCACCTGATGAAGACGACGGTGCCGGGCGGCTATTACACCCCGTCGCTGCTGATGGGCCCGGACTACGTGCTGGGCCTGCCCGGGGTGTCGCGCGAATGAGGTACCCGCGGCAGCGGACTTGGCAGCGTCATCGGCACTCCGTACCCTTGACCGGCTGATCCGCCCCCTTTCCCGGAA
The DNA here is from genome assembly GCF_014202825.1 of Chiayiivirga flava. Classification (GTDB taxonomy): domain Bacteria; phylum Pseudomonadota; class Gammaproteobacteria; order Xanthomonadales; family Xanthomonadaceae; genus Chiayiivirga; species Chiayiivirga flava. Next base: position 868,905 of record NZ_JACHHP010000002.1, read on the forward strand.
CCGTCATGTCCAGCGCTCCCGCTTCGTCCGCCGCCCGCATGGGCCCGCTTTCCTGGCTGATCTTCAGCTCGCGCTGGCTGCAGTTGCCGCTGTACCTGGGCCTGATCGCGGCGCAGTGCGTCTACGTTTTCCTGTTCGGCAAGGAATTGCTGCACCTCATCACCGATGCGAACCAGCTCGACGAGATGCAGATGATGCTGCTCGTTCTGGGCCTGATCGACGTGGTGATGATCTCCAACCTGCTGGTGATGGTGATCGTCGGCGGCTACGAAACCTTCGTCTCGCGCCTGAACCTGCAGGGCCACCCGGACCAGCCCGAATGGCTGAGCCACGTGAACGCGTCGGTGCTGAAGGTGAAGCTCGCGATGGCGATCATCGGCATCTCGTCGATCCACCTGCTCAAGACCTTCATCGAGGCTGGCGCGCTGGGATCGGAGGTGTCGCGTCTGCCGTGCCTGATCGATCTGAAGTCGACCGATCCGCAGATGGCCTCGCTGCTGTCCAACCCGGCCGTGATCGAGGCGCTGAACAGCGCCGGCAAGTGCGTCACCGAAACCGGCGTGCTCTGGCAGACGATCATCCACTGCGTGTTCATTCTTTCGGCGATCGGCATCGCGTGGACGGATCGACTGATGCAGGTGCCGTCGGGGCAGAAGCCGATCGTTCACCACTGAGCCCGCGGGCGCGACGCGTTACGGTACGGACGCCACCGCGTCCGTGCGCACCGCCCGCACCGCGAAGCGCATCGGTCCGCCGGCCGTCAGCGCGTCGAACGGCCAGCATGTGACGAGCCAGAGCGTGTCGGTGTCGGCATCCAGCGCCAGGCGCTCGCTGCGCGCATCGGCGATGCGGGTGTCGGCGACGCGGTAGCGGGTTTCGCCCGCAGGGCCCTGCAACAACACCTCGTCGCCGACGGCGAGGTCACGCAGGAACGCGAAATGCGTGTCGCGGTGGCCGCTGACGACCACCGTGCCGTGCGTGCCGGGCGCGGCGCTCGACTCGGCCCAGCCGGGGCCGAACGCCAGCGTGCGTCCGCTGTCGCCGGCCAGCACGATCTGATCCACGCCCTGTCCGGGCGCGCGCAGACGGGCGACGGGCGCCGTGTCGGCCCACGGCCACGGCGCATGCGGCTTGCCGGTCGCGAGCGTGTGCGTCCATGCATCGTGCAAGAGCCACTGCGCGAGGCCGGCCTTGGCGTGGATCCAGCCCGCCTGCACAGCGAGCGTCAGCGCCGCCACGCAAAGCGCCAGCGCGATCACGCGTTTGCGCGGCCTCGCCGCATCGCGTCGTGCCGGTGGCGGTAGCGCCGCAGCACGCTCCGCAAGGCTCAGATCGGTTGCCATTCGCCGTCCGCCGCAAGGGACGCGCCGCGTTCCGGATGGCTGCGCCAGTCGCGCAGGCCCGTGACGAACGCCGGATCCAGATGCACGTGGGCATCGGCGCCCAGGCTCGTCTCCTGATCGTCGCGCAGCAAGGGACGGCGGTTGGCGGGGTGGAAGAAGTCGCGGGGAAGGCAAAGATCCATGGGGGGTCTCCTGCAGGCAAGTGCTACGCGGATTCGGCGAGCGTGCGGGTGGGGCGGGGGTGCGTCAGCGCCAGTGCAAGCAACAACAGTGCCGCCGCCCACGCCGCGAGGCTGCGCGCGCCGGTGGCGCCCTGCGCGAGGGCCAGGGCGTCCTCGCCGCCGTTCTCGAATCGGGTCGAGGCGAGCGCCGCGTCGGACGGGCGCGCCACCTGCCGCTCCACCGCGACCAGGCTGGTGTAGCGGCTGACGAGGTGATGCTCGATGCCGAGCGCGACGATGGCGCTGCGGATGGTGGCTTCGTCCGCGCCCTGGCGCAGTGCGTCTTCGAGCGATTCGATCTTGTGCCTGCCCCACAGCCGCGCGACGCCGTCGACCCGTGTGCCGCGTCCGAGCGCCAGCGTGTCGCTCCATTCGCCCTGCGCGCTCCAGCCGCTCGCGACGAGCGTGCCGCTGCCGTCGCCACCGAGTTTCGCGACCGCCAGCAACGGCTCGCCGTGGTAGAGATCGGGCAGCGTCTCCGGATAGGCCTCGGTGCCCGGCGGCCACGCCAGGTCCACGCCGCGCAGCGCGGGCCGGTCGAGCTTGGCGAACAATGTCTGCATGCGTTGCGCCACCTCGCCGGTGGAGCGGATCACCAGTGCACTGCCGCGGCCGATCTGCGCCGCCTTCTGCAGGAACCAGCCGTTGGGCGCGTTGCCGATGCCGACCGGAAACAGCCGGGCCTCGCCGAGATCGCGTTCGATCTGCGCCAGCAGCGCGGACTCGTTGCCGACGCCGGCATCGGTGGCGAACACCACCTGGCGCACGAAACCGGGCGCGGCCTCGCCCTGCAGCGCCGCGCGCAGCGCGGGAGCCATCTCGGTGCCGCCGTCCGCCTGCAGCGCGGCGATCCAGTCGGACGCGATGCGGATGTGCTCGGCATCGGCCGGCACCGGCTGCATGAACAATTGCTCGGTCGTCGAGTTGAACTGGACGAGGTTGAAGCGATCGCCGGGCCGCAGCCGCGCCAGCGCCTCGGCGAGCGCATCGCGCGCCTGCACGATGGCGCTGCCGGACATCGAGCCGGAGGTGTCGATGACCAGGATCAGCTCGCGCGGCAACGGCGCGATCTCCTGCGTCGGCGGCAGCAGCATCGCGTAGGCGTACGTTGCATCGTCGCGCTGTTCGACGAACAGCGCGCTTTGCGGATCGGCCACGGCCGTCGGGATCCAGCGCAGCTCGAAATCGCGCTCGGGCAGGGTGGCGAAGTCCTTGAGCCGCACGACGAACCGCTCCGCGTGCCGGGTGGTCTCGATCGCGTGCGTGGGGCTCTCGATGGCGTCCAGCGCCACGCCGGGGGTCAGGTTGATCTGCAGCGAGACGACCGGCGGCGGCGCCGTGTCGGCCGACGCGGCCACGGCGGCGGGTGCCAGCGCGTGCGGATCGCCGTCGCGCGGAGCCGAGTCAGGCAGTGCGAGCGCCGTCGACGGCGTGTAGCGCGGCGTGAGACCGAGCGGCAGGTCGATCGAGAACTGCCCGTCGCGGAAGTCCACCGCCTGCCAGTACGCGATCCGCACCGTCACCGTTTCGCCGGGTCCGATGTTGGCGACCGACGTGCGGAAGAGGTTCGGACGATTCTGTTCGACCATGCCCGCACGCTGGCCCTGCGCCGCGGCGGCCTGGTAGATCGCCTGTGCCTGCGCCTTCTCGTGGATCTCGCCGACCACCTCGCGCTCGCCGATGGCGAGCCTGAGTTCACCGACCGCCGCGCCCGCGGGTAGCGGCAACAGGTAGCGGCCTTCGAGCCACTGGCTGCCGTCGTTGATATAGCGCTGCTCCACCGTCACCTCGGCCAGCAGGCCGGTCACATTGAACGTGACATCGGTTTCGAGCGCGGCGCTGTCACGCCAGCCGCCATCGGCGGTGGCGAACTGCAGGCCTTCCGGATCGGGCGCCTGCGCGCCGGCACGCGCGGCGAGCGCGAGCAGAAGAAATCCGAATCCCAGCCGCCGCTGGCGCTGCAGACGCGGGCTCGTGAAGAGGCGGGGCTTGCGGGTAAGACGCGCGGGCTGCATTGGGCTGTCCTCGCCGCGAACCGTTCGCGGATGGGAGCATTCCGAACCCTCGCGAGGCCGATGGCGCGGCACACCGGGGCGGATCGTCCGACCGTTCGTGGCAAATCGCGGGCGCTGGCCGCGGCGCGCGCAGCCCATCGCCGCGCCGCACGCCGCCATGACGGCGGCCACGTTATCCTTGCCCCGCACCCACGTCAGGCCATCGCATGTCCCGCCTCATCGCCATCGTCGAAGACGAACCCGCCATCCGCTCCAACTACGTCGACGCGCTGACGCGTTTCGGCCATCAGGTCGCGGCGTTTGCATCGCGCCCGGAGGCGCAGCAGGCATTCGCCCTGAAGCTGCCGGACCTGGTCATCATCGACGTGGGCCTGGGCGACGAACCCGAAGGCGGCTTCGATCTGTGCCGCGAACTGCGCGGACGCTCGGCCACGCTGCCGATCCTGTTCCTCACCGCGCGCGATTCGGACCTGGACGTGATCTCCGGCCTGCGCCTGGGCGCCGACGACTACCTCACCAAGGACATCTCGCTCGCGCAGCTCACCGCGCGCGTGCAGGCGCTGTTCCGCCGCACCGACGCGCTGCGCTCGCCGCAGTCGAAGGACACGGTGATCGCGCTGCGCGGCCTGCGGCTGGAGCTCGAACGCATGCGCGTGACGTGGAACGGCGAAGACGTGCCGCTGACCGTGACCGAGTTCTGGATGGTGCATGCGCTCGCGCATCGGCCGGGGCACGTGAAATCGCGCGAGCAGCTGATGCGCGAGGCGCAGATCGTCGTCGACGACGCCACCGTCACCTCGCACATCAAGCGCATGCGCAAGAAGTTCGTCGCGCTGGACGCGGCGTTCGACGAAATCGACACGGTGCACGGCGCCGGCTACCGCTGGCGTCCGTGACGGTCCGTGCCCGGACAGTCCGTGCCGCGTTCGGCTGACGGACTCAGCCGCAGCGTTCGGCCAGCGGCGCGAGTTCGTCGAGTTCCGGGGGCGTCAGTCCGGTCGCCCGCACCCGCGCGCGTGCCTCGCAGGCTGCCGGTATGTCGCCCGCGGCGACCGCAGTGGTGGCCAGCAGGATCCAGCTGCCGATATCGCGCCGCACGGTAAGGTTCTGCTGCGCGAGCGCATAGGCGCGTTCGGGTTTGCCGATCTCGATGAAGAATTCGGCGGCGTGGTGTGCATACGCGCCGGGATACGTCTCGAGCAGCGCTTCGTAGCCGGCCTCGGCTTCGCGTGCGAGGCGCTCGGCGTCGGTCTCGTTGCCCGCGGCGCGCTCGACGCCCGAGAGCGCAGCGAGGAATTCGGCATTGCCGGTCTGTGCGATCACTTCGCGATACAGCTCCCGCGCACGTTCGGTGTTGCCGAGCGCGGCCTCGCATTCGGCCAGGTGTTCGGTCGCGAGGTAGTACTGCGGCAGCCGCGCGTGCGCCGCGGCGAAGAAATCGCGCGCCTGCCGCACCTGGCCGAAACGCAGCAGCGCGATGCCCTGCTGCACGTGCAGCCACGCCAGCGGCACCGGATTAGTGTCGCGGTACTGCGTCTGCGCCGCACGGTAGAGGAAGGTGGCGCCCGCGAGATCGCCGTGCATTACGCGCAGGTCGGCGCGGTGTGCCAGTTCGTAGAAGTCCGGGGTGACGTCGGTGGCCTTGTCGAATTCGCCGCGCAGCGCGGCATAGTCGCCGAGCGCGAGTGCGATCTCGCGTCGCGTCGACGCAAGATCGGCCGCACTGGCGCCGTGTTCCTGCGCTGCGTCGAGATCGTCGAGCGCCTCGCGAAACCGGTGGAAGCCAGACCGCACCACGCCGCGCAGCTGGTAGGCCCGCGCCGCGGCCGGATCGGCGGCGATGGCCGTGTCGAGCAGCACCATCGCCTCTTCCGCGTCGGACAGACGACCGGTGACGCGGAAGCGATGGTAGAGATCGCCCGCGAGCGCTACCCGATGCACCGCCATGTCACGCGCGGCGATGATGCGGCGGTATTCGTCGATGCGTGCGTCCAGGTTGCCGACGTAGATCGCGCCGCTGGTGGTGCGGTAGGCGTCGGGCTGCAGCGGCCAGGTCGGATCGGCGCGAGCGTCGTTCGCGATGGGGGACGCGGATGCGTCATCGGCAACGGCAGTCGCGTCGCCGGCCACGGTGGCGCGGTCGTGCGCACAGCCGAAGAGTGTGGCGAGCGCGGCCACGGCGAGGATCATGCGCATGTGCGGCTCCGTGCAGAAGGAAATCGATCGACACCAGGGACGATGCTCGGCCGGCGGAACAGGCCAACGATAACGTGCGTGCTTTCTGCCCTTCACGCCGACCGGGCCAAACCCGGCCGGCGTGAAGGACTCCCCGGGGTCGATCAGTTCGCCGCGCCCAGGAACGGGAAGTCGGCCAGGAACGTGCTGTCGTTGTCGACGTTGTCGCTGACGCCCGGGCCGACCACCGCGCCGAGGGTGTCGTCGATCACATCACGTTCGAGCGTGCGGCCACCGCACTGGCCGGCGACGCCCAGTTCCACTGCGAGGTACGCGTCGCAATCCGGGATCGAGGCATCGATGACGAGACGATCGTCCACCAGCACCGGCGCGAGGTCCGCCGGCGGCAGCACCGTGTTGCCGGTGGTGCCGTCGAGCGTGTCGAGCGCCGCAAGGTTGGCCTGAATCTCGTCCTGGAACGCTGCCGCCCAGCCCGCGGGATCGACCGCGGTGTTGTACGCATCCTTCTTGCCGGTGCTCGCCAGCAGGTCGATCAGCGCGGTGTTGATGCCCGGACGGCCCATGCGGTCGATCTGGCCAAGCTGGTTGAGGCTGCAGTCCAGGCCCACCACCGAGCTTGCGCGCGTCAGCGGAATCGTCACCGGGGCGAAGCCGTCGCGCGTCGGCGTGACGTCGAGCTCGGCCGTGTCGCAGTCGCTGAAGGTGAAATCGAGCGTGCCGAACGGCGTTTCGACCAGATCGTCCGGATCGAACGCCGGCGGGAACGACGGGCCCGAGCCGCTGACCACGGGTACCGACGCGGTGTTGCCGTTCGCGGCGATGTCACCGATGCCGTACAGCGCGAGCTGCTCGCCCTCGTTGTCGAACACGTTCCAGTACGTGACGAGCCGGTACGGAAGGTGGTTCTTGGCCGCGGACTTCGCCGGCGGATCGTTCGCGGTGACCGACTCGATCACCTGCACGATCAGGCCGTGGCCCGGGTTGGCCGGATCCCACCACATGCCGGTGAAGCCCGGGCCGACGCCGGCGTCTCCGGTGCGTTCGGTGGAGGCGTACACCTTGAGGGTGGAGTTGGCACCGCTGTCGGTGAGGCGGTCGCGCGACACGCCAAGCACGATCGACAGCGTATTGAGCCCGGCGAAGAAATTGACGCCCGGATCGGTGAAGGCCGGCACCAGCGTGTCGCGGGTTTCGTTGAACGCGTCCAGGTCGAAGAAGAACGGATCGTCGCGCAGCCCGGCGAAGACGCGCAGCTCGTCCGCGTCGACGATTTCGCCGAGATTGCCCTCGGCATACAGCGTGTCGCCTTCGTTGCGACACAACACGCGCGTCGCTTCGTCCGGGAAGGTGCAGGTGATCGTGGTGTCGCCGCCGTCGCCGCCGTTGGAGATGTTGAAGCGGTACGACACCGCATCGGAGAAGCGCGAGTTCGCGTTCGCGACCGGCAGCACGGTCGCCACGAGGATCACCTCGTTGGCGTCGTTCGGGTTGACAAAGGCGTAGACGTCGTTGATGTCGGCCGCCGGATCGGCGGTGGTGAGCGGCGAATCGCGGTGGTCGGCGGCACAGGCAGCGCCGATGCCGGTGGCAAGCAGTGAGAGGAACAGTGCCGTACGTTGGATGGTCATGGGCGGACTCCGGTTGAGGATGGATCGGATGATGCCGCGGTAGGCGTTGCCGTCCCCACGGTCTGCCAGCGGTCGGCCCCTGTGCCGCCCGTTTACAGTATTGGCCCTTGGTAGGCCGCGCAGATGCACCGGACCGACCTTATTTGGTGCTGCAAAGCAACAATCGGGATCCAGTGCGCAGTTTCGATGCAATCTGCGGTGCGTTTCCGGGCGGTGTTGCGGAATGCATCGATCCTGTCGACGCAGAAGCCGCCAGGCCTACGCCTTCCGACTGCGCGGCGTGCGGCACGGATCGTGCTGTGGCGCCAGACCCGTCGCCGGTTGCGACGGCGGATGCCCTGCCACGATGGATCTCAAAAGCGGCATGCCGTTCTGGGCGGTCAGGAACGGCTTCATGCACACGTACCCGACGCTGACCGACGACATCGACTGCGACGTGCTGATCGTCGGTGGCGGCGTGACCGGCGCGCTCATCGCCCGCGCGATGCTCGGCGCGGGGCAGCGCACCGTGGTGATCGACCGGCGCGAGATCGGCTGGGGCAGCACGGCCGCGAGCACCGCGCTGCTGCAGTACGAGATCGACACCGAAATGACCGAGCTCGCCGAGCGTTTCGGCGAGCGCAACGCCGCGCTCGCCTACACCGCCTGCGAGGACGCCATCGGCACCCTGCGCAGGATCGCCGGCGGCTTCGGCGATGTGGAGTGTTTTCCGCTGCACAGCCTCTACTACGCGAGCAAGCGCAGTCACGTGCGGCGTTTGCGCGAGGAACACGCGCTGCGCCGCAAGCACGGCATCCGGGTGCGCGAGGTGGACCGCGACGCGCTGCGCGCGCAGTTCGGCATCGACGCGCCGCTGGCGCTGCTGAGCGAACGCGCCGCGGCGGTCGATCCCTACCAGCTCACCCATGCCCTGCTGCGCGCGGGTGCACGCCAGGGCCTGCAGGTGTTCGACCGTGCCGAGCTGTTCGGCTTCGGGGCACGACGCGGCGGGGTGCTGGCGCGCGTGGCCGGGCGGGTCGTGCGGTGCCGGCATCTGGTGTTCGCCGGCGGCTACGAGAACCAGCGCCAGCTGTGCCAGCGCGTGGCGAGCAACCGCAGCAGCTATGCCTTCGTCACCGACCCCCAGACCGTGCCTCTGGAATCGCTGGAGCACACGATGGTGTGGGAATCCGCACGCCCGTATCTCTACCTGCGCCGCACCGCGGATCGCCGCCTGCTGGTCGGCGGCGAGGACGACACCGTCGACATCCCCGCCAAACGCGATGCGAAGCTCGCCGGCAAGGTGCGCACGCTCAAGCATCGCGTCGAGGCGATGTATCCGCAGTTCGACTGGACGCCAGCCTTTTCATGGGCCGGCACCTTCGCCGAAACCGACGACGGCCTGCCGTTCTTCGGCCCGCACCGCGAACACGGGCCGCGCGTGCTGTTCGCGATGGCGTACGGCGGCAACGGCATCACCTACAGCGCCATCGGCGCGGAGATCCTCGCCGCGCAGGTGCAGGGCAAGTCGCATCCGCTGCGCGCGCTGTTCTCGTTCGCGCGGCTGGACTGAACACCCGTCGGCTGCCGCTACACTGCCTGCCTTTGGTCCGGATGCAGGCATGGCTCTCAAGGCGACGGTGCGCAGGATCGAGCTGCAGCTCAGCGACATGGATCGTCACCACTACGCGACCTATCCGCTGACGCTCGCGCAGCATCCGTCCGAAACCGACGCGCGCCTGATGGCGCGTGTGGTGGCGTTTGCGCTCAATGCGCACGAGCGACTGGAATTCGGGCGCGGCGTGAGTTCGGACGACGAGCCGGACCTGTGGCGCAAGGATCTCACCGGCGCGATCGACCTGTGGATCGACCTCGGCCAGCCCGACGAAGCGCGCGTGCGCCGTGCCTGCGGGCGGGCGCGCGAGGTGCTGCTGGTGACCTATGGCGGCCGCAGCGCCGACATCTGGTGGGAGAAGGCCGAAACGGTGCTGGCGCGCTCGAAGAATCTCGCGGTGCTCGACCTTGCGCCCGCGGCGATCGACGCGCTTGCGGCCTGGAACGGGCGCGGGCTCACGTTGCAGTGCCTGATCCAGGATGGGCGCATGCAGTGGATCCACGGCGACGACACCGTCGAGATCGAACCGCGCGTGCGCCTGCCGCGCGCGCGTTGAGCGCAGGGTTGCTCTCCCGCTTGATGGGGGGCAAGAGCTCAAGCCGGCCGAGGCGAAGGCTCGGGTCCGCCGGAGGGGATCGGCGCAAACCGGAATGCCGCACTGCAGCTTGATCCGCTGCGAAAGCGCGCGGACACTCCCATTCGGTCCCGTATGGTCGCAAGGGGCTTCGCACCGTCGCGTCGGGGGACGCAGGTGCGGAGTGCGACGCCGGCACCGGCTCCGCTTGCCTGCTGCACCATCTGCCTGTCCAAGGCCTTTCCTGGGAGGGAATGCTGTGACCCGTACTCGTCTCACGCTCTGTGTGTTGTCGGCGCTGCTTGCTGCGCCGTTGTCCGCGAAGGAGTCCGGTGCGCCGGTCGCCAAGCAGTTGTCCGGCCCGCCGTCGGAAATCGCGGCGATGCGCGCCGTCGATCCGGTCGAGGCGACCATCCATTCCAAGAGCGCGCTGCTGCCGGTGCGTTTCGCCACGTCCAAATCCGGCGAACGCAGCTGGAGCGGCGCGCTGCCGGTCGAGAACGGCGCGCTGCGTTTCCTCACGTTTTCGGGCGCCGACGCCGGCTGGCAGGTGGACCTGGTGGCGCCGTCGGGCCGCGTGATGCCGGCCGCGTCCCTGGCCAAACGCGCCCTTCGCACCGACTTCGGCCTCGATGACGCCCGCGTGCCGGCGTCGCAATACGAGTTCGCCGGCCTGCAGAACGGCAGCTGGACGCTGAAGCTGCGCGGCAATGCCGGTGCGCGCGACGGCTTCGTGCTGATCGAAGGCGACGACGCCACCGAGCTTGCCTCGTATCAGACGCACAAGCGCCAGCGCGTCGGCGAACGCATCGGTCTCACCGCGCTGCTCACCGCCACGCGCGAAGACGACAGCGTGCTGCTGGGCAAGGCCGCCGGCCGCATCGACAGCGCCGTGCTGCGCGTCACCGCCCCCGATGGCGCCCAGACCACGTACCCGATGTTCGACGACGGTCGGCACGGCGACGGCGACGCGAGCGACGGCCTGTTCGGCGGCGATTTCCCGGCCAAGGCCGCCGGCAGCCACCTGGCGCAGGTCGAGATCCGTGGCACCAATCTGCGCGGCCAGGGTTTCGTGCGTACCGCCGAACACCTGCTGCCGGTGATCGAGACCACGCTCGTGCTGGATGCGTCCAAAGCCGCCGCCACGGCCACCGACGACACGCGCCTGGCGATCCGCGTGCCGGTGACGGCGAAACAGGCCGGCCAGCACTACCGCGCGATCGGCGAGGTGTGGGGCACGAACGCGAAGGGCGAGGCAATTCCGGTGGCGTGGCTCGGCGGCATGGTGACGCCGGCCGACGGCGCGCTCGAACTCGGCTTCGACGAACGCTGGGTCGCGAAGGCCGCCGCGCGCGCGCCGTTCGAACTGCGCAACCTGCGCATCGAGGATGCCGATCACTTCGTCACCGTCGCGTCGGCCGAAAAACTCGCGCTCGAGCTGCCGGCGCTGCGCACCAAGGCGGCGCCCGCGGACATCGCCATCGACGAGGTGATGACGATGGGCCCGCGCCCGACTGCGGAGAAGAGTGCCAAGGGCGTCGGCAAGCGCCTGATTCTCGTGCACGGCTATTGCTCGGGCGGCGTCTGGCCGCAAAGCCAGTTCGCCACGTCCTCGACCTTCCTCGACGTGAACCAGAACCGCAGCCACGACCAGTTCGCGATCCGCATCCGCGATTTCGGCGCCACGTGGAATTCGTTCGGCACCGTCGCGCACAGCCAGGGCGGCGCGGCGTCGCTGCATCTGTACACGTACTACTGGAGCGGCCTGGACAACGCCACCGGCAGCCGCCTGATCCAGTCCGTCGGCACGCCGTACAAGGGCACCAACCTGTCCGGCATCCTCGCCACCATCGGCAACTGGTTCGGCGTGGCGTGCGGCTCCAACAGCAACATGACCTACAGCGGCGCCTCGTCATGGCTGGCCGGCATCCCGACCTCGGCGCGCGCGAAGGTGAACTACTACACCACGTCCTTCCGCAGCACCAACTGGTACACCAACGACTACTGCAACATCGCCTCCGACCTCGTCCTCAGCGATCCCGAGGACGGCACCACCGAACAGGTCAACGGCCAGCTCCCCGGCGCCGTCAACCGCGGCCACGTCACCGGCCAGTGCCACACGGCGGGGATGCGTGATCCGGCGCAGTACAACGACAGCGGCCGCAACGCCACGATGAGTGCCAACGCGGCGCGGTGACGGATCAAGCCCGTAACGCTCCCGGCCGATGCAATGGGCCGGGAGCGCGGCGGCAGGCGCCTCGCGGGAGATCGCTATTCGAAGCCGTCGGCGAACACCGCTATCTCGAGGACGGGAACGTCCTCGATATCACCGAGCGCCGTGACCAGCAGCCGTTCATCCGACGCGACGGCGGAGTCTTCCGAGATGACGGGAAAGACGATCCGCCCGGCGCCGGCAGCGATAACGCCGACAAGGTCGTTGACGTTCGGCGTACCTGCACCGTAGTCGAACGTCAGCGCACCGCTGCCTGCGAATGCCGGGTCGTCGTTGCCGTCCGGCAGCAACCGCGTCACGAACACATCGTCCCCCTCCGCGCCACCGAGATGGGTGCGTCCGACGGCGACGATCCTGCCGTCGGCTGCCACGCTCGCCGAGATCACTCGGCTCGACCCACAGGTGTCGCACGCCAACCGGCTGATCTTGCCATCGCCGCCCCCGAACGACGGATCCAGCATTAGGTCCTTCGTTATCTTCGCAACGGCGATCGCGTAAAGATTGTTTTCGAGCTGCGCATTGCCGATGAGCGTGATGGAGTCATCCGCATCCACCGCAAGGCCACCAAGGACCATGAAGTCCTTGATCTTGAGGCAGTCGTCGGGGACGGGAGGGGGGAGGTCCCACCCCAGGTCCGTCGGCGGAAACGCGTCGTCCTGCGTTCCGTCCGGCAGCAGTCGCGAGACGAAATACTGCTCGTCGCACGTGTTGTTGATGGCGATAGGGTTGTTTACCGTGCCCGCCAAGACGACACGTTGCTCGCTGTCTTCGGCAATGCCACCGGCGGTCAGCGTTTTCCAGTTCGGATGAGCGACGATGGTCTTGCCGCTGCCGTTGAAGCTCGGGTCGAGCCCTCCTGCCGCGTTGAGCCGCGCCACCCCCATGCTGTAGCCGCCCGCGACCTTCACCAGACCGCCGACAAGAAGGCGTCCGTTCGCCTGCAGTGCGAGCACCGTGCCGCTGTCGAGGCCCGCCGGTATTGCGTCGAATGCGACGGTCGTGCATCCGGTCGTGTTTCCACCCCAGTTGCCGTCGAACTGTCCGTCGGCGCGCAGGCGGCAGACGAGCATGTCGGCATTGGCGCCGATCCTGGCCTGCCCGACCGTGTACAGGCGTCCCTGCGCGTCGACGACGCCGTTGCTCCAGCTGTAGCTGTCGTAAAAGCCGTCCAAGCCGGTCAGTTCGGTGTGGCCACCGGTTCCGTAGTTCGGATCGAGGTTGCCGAACGCGTCAAGCCGACTCACCCGCGACAAATAGACATCGTCGCGCAAGACATGGTTGATCACGTACGTGTTCGTCCCCTGCAGCAGCACGATGGGCTGCAGCTGCGGGACATCGTTGCCCGAAGGCTCGATGGCGACGGTTCCGCCGTCACCGAAGAGTGGATCGGGTAGCGTGTCGTCGGGGCGCGCCTGATGCGAGGCCATCAGTGCGGCAAGCAAAAGGGTGAGGCGAACTGTTGCATTCATGTGGAATTCCGTGTGCCGTTAGGAACGCTCTCCGCGTTCCCAAGGCGTACTCGGAATTCTGTTGCCGGGGATCACGGCCTGCATGACCCGGTGGCGGCAGCGTCGGTGCGTACTAAGACACCGCGTCCTCCAGGATCTTCTGCCCCAGCTGCTGCGCGGCGACTTCGTCGAGCTTCTTGCGCGCCTGCTCGGCCAGCATCGCCGGGCACTTGGCCATCATGAAGTCGAGGTCGAAGTTCAGGCGCTCGACGAGGAAGTCGACGAAGGCGCGGACCTTCGGCGACAGCATGCGGCCGCCGAGGAAGACGGCGTTGAGTTCGAGGTCCGCGCCGACCCAGCCGGCCAGCACGCGCCGCACCGCGCCGCCCTGCACCAGGGCCTTCATCGTCACGTCGCTGGCGAGCATCAGGCCGCCGCCGCAGGCCAGCGCGCCCATCAGCACCGAGGGGTCGTTGGCGACGAACACCGGGTCCACCGGGTAGTCGCCGCATTCGGTGCCGTTGCACAGGCCCCAGGTCATGCGGCCGTTGTGGCGTTGGGTGCTCACCGACAGCACCTTGTGGTGCTGCAGATCGGTCGGATGCAGCGGTTCGCCGTGTTCGGCGATGTATTCCGGGCTCGCGAACACCTGGGTGCGGAAGGTGGCGAGCTTGCGCGCGCTGAGCGAGGAATCGGGCAGCGAGCCCAGATGCAGGGCGAGATCGGCGCCGTCGCCGATGAGGTCGACCTTGTCGCTGCCGGTCAGCACCATGTCGATGCGGATTTCCGGGTGCAGTTCGTGGAAGTCGCCGAGCAGCGGCGTAATCCAGGCGATGCCGACCGAATACGGCACGGTAAAGCGCAGCCAGCCGCGCGGGCCGCCCTGCAGCTGGCTGACGGCGCTTTCGGCTTCCTCGAGCTCATGCGCGATGCGCTGGCAATGCTCGTGGTAGACCGCGCCGGCTTCGGTGAGGCCGAGGCGGCGCGTCGTTCGATGCAGCAGCTGCGCGCCGAGGCGCTGTTCGAGTTCCTGCACCTTGCGGCTGACGGTGGTCTTGGGCAGACCGAGGGCATTGGCGGCGGCGATGAAGCTGCCGAGCTCGACCACCTTCACGAAGATCAGGGTCTCGTTGAGATCGTGGGTCATGGCGTGTCGTCCGAAAAAGATGATGCGGTGCAACAACTTGCGCCGCGGAAGTCGGGACATCGGGAGGCTCGGCAGGTCAATTGGCCCGCCGACGGGATGATTATTCCCTCATTTGCCGACTAATCAAGTCCCGATTCGGGGCGTAACTTGCAGCACCTCAGGTCCACAGCGCGAACTTCCCCATGGCGTCCGATCTTTTCCCCATCCGTCGCAACACCCGTCCACGCGTCGAAAACACCGTGTCCGCGCCCGACCTGCCGCGTGGAAATCCGCTGGCGGACGCCGTGGTGCGCGCGTTCCGCGAGACATTCGGCCTAGGCGGCGGCGGCGCGTCCGACGCCCCCGCCGCGGCGCCCACGACGACCACCGGCGGGACAATTGTCCCGTCCGCGGGAGAAATAAACCCGTGAACGGGACAGTCCGTCCGGAGGTGCTGGTGCTCGGTGCCACCGGGCAGGTGGGCGCCGGCATCGTCGGTGCGCTGCTCGAGGCGGGCAGCCCGGTGCTGGCCGTCGGGCGCGATCCGGCCAAGCTGGTGAAGCTCGCCGGGCACTTTTCCGACGAGCCGGGCCTCGACGTGCTGGCCGGCTCCGTCGCCAGCGAGGACGAAGCGCAGTGGCTCGCCGCCACGCTGCGCGGCCGGCAGCGGCCGCTGCGCGCGGTGATCGCGAGCCTGGCCGGGCCGGTGGAACGCGGCCGCCTGCTCGATCGCCCGGCCGACGTGCTGGCCCGCACGCTCGAACACAACCTGCTGCCGCATCTGACGGCGGCGCGGCACCTGTTGCCGCTGCTGGCGGGGCGCGAGCCGGCGGCGCAGTACCTGCTGATCGGGCCGCCGTGTTCGGAGCGGCCGTGGGCCGGATACGGGCACGAGTCCGTCGCCGCCGCCGCGCAGCGGATGCTCGCGCAGGCGCTGCACGCGGAAGCGCGCGGCGTCGGCGTGCGGCTTCAGATGCTCGCGGTCGACCACCCGGTGCGCACCCCGGCGAACGAGGGCCACGCCTGCGCCGAATGGCCGACGGCCCTCGCCGTCGGCCGCACGGCGGTGGATCTGCTCGCGCGCGGCGGCCTGCCGCTGCGGCCGGTGGTGCACTTCGGCGCGAACCACGCGCCACCGCCGGTCACCACCCTCTACAGCGATTTCTCCTCTTCTTCCTACCCGCAAAGGCTTTCGTCATGAATGCTCCGACCGTTTCGAACTCCTCCCACCGTCGCCCCGGCGCAGGCCGGGGCCCAGTGGCGTTGCCCGGTATCGACGCTGCGCCCAATCAGACCCGAGCAGCGTCGCTGGGTCCCGGCGTCCGCCGGGACGACGGCGAGGGTGCGCAGATGGCGCAAGCCGGTCGTCGCAACATTGCGCGCACGCCGCTGCTTGCCGCGACCGTGCTCGCGATGTCGCTCGCCTTCCTTGCCGGCTGCACGCCCGAAGCCGCGCAGATGCCGCCGCCGCCGCAGGTCAGCGTGGCCGAGGTCGTGGTGCGCGACGTCTCGCAGTGGGACGATTTCAGCGGCCGCATCGAGGCCATCCAGAACGTCGAGTTGCGTCCGCGCGTCTCGGGCTACATCGAATCGGTGAACTTCACCGAAGGCCAGGAAGTGAAGGCCGGCGACGTGCTCTTCACCATCGACCCGCGCACCTACAAGGCGGCCGTCGCACAGGCGCAGGCCGAACTGGCGCGCGCCCGCACCCAGGCCGCGCTCGGCCGGAGCGAAGCGGCGCGTGCCGAACGCCTCGCGGGACTGCAGGCGATCTCGGTCGAACAGCTCGACCAGCGCAAGTCCGCCGCCGCGCAGGCCGAAGCCAACGTGCAGGCCGCGAAGGCCGCACTGGATGCCGCAAAACTCGATCTCGACTTCACCGAAGTGCGTGCGCCGATCGCCGGCCGCGCCGGCCGCGCGCTGATCACCACCGGCAATCTCGTCACCGGCGAGGACGTGCTCACCACGCTGGTGTCGCTCGACAAGGTGCACGTGCACTTCGATACCGACGAACGCAGCTTCCTGCGCTACGCCGAGATGGCACGCCACGGCGAGCGTCCGAGCGAGCGCGACGCGCGCCTGCCGGTGCAGGTGGGCCTCGTCGGTGAGGACGGCTTTCCGCACAAGGGTGAAGTCGACTTCCTCGACAACCAGGTCGATCGCAACACCGGCACCATCCGCGCCCGCGCCGTGCTCGACAACACCGACCGCGTGTTCACGCCCGGCCTGTTCGCGCGCGTGCGCCTGCTCGGCAGCGGCCAGTTCCGCGCCGTGCTGATCGACGACAAGGCCGTGCTCACCGACCAGGACCGCAAGTACGTCTACGTGCTCGACGAGAACAACACCGCGCAGCGCCGCGACATCGTGCCCGGGCGTGTGGCCGACGGTCTGCGCATCGTCGAGCAGGGACTCAACGCCGGCGATCGCGTCATCGTCAACGGCGTGCAGAAGGTGTTCTTCCCCGGCATGCCGGTGGACGCGCAGCCGGTGGCGATGGCCACCGACGGCGTGCCGTCGCCGTCGGTCGACCTCGCCGCGCTGTCGCCGCAGCAGAAGTGACGGCGCACGCCATGCACACGCACACGACCTAGCCGCCGCCAGGCACGCGCCGCCGCATCTGCACGGAGCCACAACCTCCTACACCGTCGCCCCGGCGCAAGCCGGGGCCCAGCGACGTTCGCTCCAAAGAAGCGCGCTACGCCCCGAACGACATTCCCGCGACACCAGAACAAGAAGGTCACACCCATGGACTTCTCACGATTTTTCGTCGACCGCCCCATCTTCGCGGCCGTCCTCTCCATCGTCATCTTCGTCGCCGGCCTGATCTCGATCCCGCTGCTGCCGGTCAGCGAATACCCCGACGTCGTCCCGCCCAGCGTGCAGGTGCGCGCCGTCTATCCCGGCGCCAACCCGCGCGAAATCGCCGACACCGTGGCGACGCCGCTCGAGGAAGCCATCACCGGCGTCGAGAACATGATGTACATGAAGTCCGTCGCGGGCTCCGACGGCGTGCTGCAGCTCACCGTCACCTTCCGCCCCGGCACCGACCCGGACGATGCGCAGGTGAAGGTGCAGAACCGCGTCGCGCAGGCGCAGGCACGCCTGCCCGAGGAAGTGCGCCGGCAGGGTGTCGTCACGACCAAGCAGTCGCCCTCGATCACGCTCGTGGTGCACCTGCGCTCGCCCAGCGGCCAGTACGACGCGCTCTACCTGCGCAACTACGCCGTGCTGCACGTGCGCGACGAACTCGCGCGCATCCCGGGCGTCGGCGACGCGCTGCTGTTCGGCGCCGGCGACTACGCGATGCGGCTGTGGCTCGATCCCGACAAGGTGGCCGCGCGCGGCCTCACCGCGAGCGACGTGGTCAACGCCGTGCGCGAGCAGAACGTGCAGGTCTCCGCCGGCCAGCTCGGCGCGCCGCCGACGCCGGATCCGAGCGATTTCCTGCTCTCGATCAACGCGCAGGGCCGCCTCACCACCGAGGAACAGTTCGGCGACATCGTGCTGAAGGTCGGCGACGGCGGCCAGGTGACCTACCTGCGCGACGTCGCGCGCGTCGAGCTCGGCGCCTCGGACTACTCGCTGCGCGCGCTGCTCGACAACGACCAGGCCGTCGCGATCCCGATCTTCGAATCGCCCGGCGCCAATGCCATCGAACTGTCGAACGCGATCCGCGCCAAGATGGACGAACTCGCGACGCGCTTCCCCGACGGCGTCGAATACTCGGTGGTCTACGACCCGACCATCTTCGTGCGCGACTCGATCAGCTCGGTCATCACCACCCTGCTCGAAGCCGTCGCGCTCGTGGTGCTGGTGGTGATCCTGTTCCTGCAGACCTGGCGTGCGTCGATCATCCCGCTGCTCGCGGTGCCGGTGTCGATCGTCGGCACCTTCGCCGTGCTGCTGCTGATGGGGTTCTCGATCAACACCCTGACGCTGTTCGGCCTCGTGCTCGCGATCGGCATCGTGGTGGACGACGCGATCGTCGTGGTGGAGAACGTCGAGCGGAATATTTCGGAAGGCCTCGCCCCGCTCGCGGCCGCGCACCAGGCGATGCGCGAAGTCTCCGGCCCGATCATCGCGATCGCGCTGGTGCTGTGCGCGGTGTTCGTGCCGATGGCGTTCCTGTCCGGCGTCACCGGCCAGTTCTACAAGCAGTTCGCGGTCACCATCGCGATCTCGACGGTCATTTCCGCGATCAACTCGCTGACGCTGTCGCCCGCGCTCGCCGCCGTGCTGCTGAAATCGCACGACGCGAAGAAGGACCTGCCGACGCGCCTGATCGATCGCGGCTTCGGCTGGCTGTTCCGTCCGTTCAACCGCTTCTTCAACAAGAGCTCGGACGGCTACCAGGGCTTTGTCGGCCGCAGCCTGCGCCGCCGCGGCGCGGTGTTCGCGGTCTACCTCGTGCTGCTCGGCGGCGCGGCGCTGCTGTTCCAGGGCGTACCGGGCGGCTTCATCCCGACGCAGGACAAGCTCTACCTGATCGGCGCGATGAAACTGCCGGAAGGCGCCTCGCTCGACCGCACCGAAGCGCTCGCGCGCAAGGCCACCGAGATCGCGCTCGCCACCGAGGGCGTCGAAGGCGCGGTCGGCTTCCCCGGCCTCAACGCGCTGCAGCTCACCAACACCCCGAACAGCGGCGTGGTGTTCTTCACCCTCGATCCCTTCGACAAGCGCACCCGCAGCGCCACCGAGATCGCCAACGAACTCAACATGAAGTTCTCGGCGCTGGAGGAAGGCATGGCGTTCGCGATCATGCCGCCGGCGATCATGGGCATCGGCGCGGGCTCGGGCTACTCGTTCTACGTGCAGGACCGCGCGGGCTTGGGCTACGGCGCGCTGCAGAGCGCGAGCCAGGCGATCTCGGGCGCGATCTCGCAGACGCCGGGCATGGGCTTCCCGATCAGCTCGTACCAGGCCAACGTGCCGCAGCTCGACGCCGTGGTCGACCGCACCAAGGCCAAGGCGCAGGGCGTGGCGCTCACCGACCTGTTCGGCACGCTGCAGACCTACCTCGGGTCCACGTACGTCAACGACTTCACCCGCTTCGGCCGCACCTTCCGCGTGATCGCGCAGGGCGAAGCCTCGTTCCGCGACCAGGCCGAGGACATCGCCAACCTGCGCACGCGCAACGACCGCGGCGAGATGGTGCCGATCGGCAGCATGGTCGACATCCGCGAAACCTACGGACCGGATCCCGTGATCCGCTACAACGGTTATCCCGCGGCCGACATCATCGGCGAGTCCGATCCGCGCCTCGTGTCGTCGGCCGAAGCGCTGGCCGGCATCGGTGCGCTCGCGCCGACCGTGCTGCCGCCGGGCATGCAGATCGAGTGGACCGATCTCTCGTACCAGCAGGTGACGCAGGGCAAGGCCGCGCTGGTGGTGTTCCCGCTCGCGGTGCTGCTCGCCTTCCTCGTGCTGGCGGCGCTGTACGAGAGCTGGACGCTGCCGATCGCGGTGATCCTGATCGTGCCGATGACGCTGCTCTCGGCGCTGTTCGGCGTGTGGCTCACCGGCGGCGACAACAACATCTTCGTGCAGATCGGCCTCGTGGTGCTGATGGGCCTGGCGTGCAAGAACGCGATCCTGATCGTGGAGTTCGCGCGCGAGCTCGAGATGCAGGGCCGCAGCATCGTCGACGCCGCGCTCGAAGCCTGCCGCCTGCGCCTGCGCCCGATCGTGATGACCTCGATCGCCTTCATCGCGGGTGTCGTCCCGCTGGTGCTGGCGAGCGGCGCCGGCGCCGAAGTGCGCCACGCGATGGGCATCACGGTGTTCGCCGGCATGCTCGGCGTGACGCTGTTCGGCCTGCTGCTGACGCCGGTGTTCTACGTCGCCCTGCGCAAGCTCGCGACGCGCGGGCAATCGCCGGACGCGACGCCCGCGGTCGATTCCCCGAAGACGCCCGAATCCCATGGAGGCATCGTCCATGCGTAACCTGATCCTGTTGCCGCTCGTGGCCGCGCTCGCGGCCTGTGCGGTCGGCCCCGACTACCGCGCGCCGATCGACGCGCCGGTGACGCTGTCGCAGGCCAGCACGCCCGCCAACGTGGCTGCGTTCAGCAGCGCGTCGCCGGTGGCGGCGTGGTGGCGGCAGTTCGACGACCCCGTGCTCGACGGCCTCGTCACGCGCGCGCTCGACGCGAGCCCGGACCTGCGCATCGCCGCCTCGCGCGTGGCCGCGGCGCGTGCGGTGTTCGGCGAACGCCGCCTCGATGCGCTGCCGCACGTCACCGCGGGCGCCAGCGGCACGCGCAGCATCGCGCCGCAGCCCGGCGTGAGCGAGCAGCGCATCGAATCCGAAAGCCTCAGCCTCGGCTTCGACGCCGCGTGGGAAATCGACCTGTTCGGCCGCCTGCGGCGCGGCGCCGAAGCCGCGCGCGCCGACCTCGATGCCGAACGCGCCGCGCTCGCCGACGTGCAGGTCAGCCTCGCCGCGGAAGTGGCGCGCAACTACTTCGAACTGCGCGGCGTGCAGCGCCGCATCGACGTCGCGCGCAGCACGCTCGACAGCCTGCGCAAGACACAGACGCTGACCGAGCAACTGTGGGAGTACGGCGCCGGCACGGAACTCGAAACGCAATCGAGCCTCGCGCGCGTGAAGGCGGTAGAAGCCAATGTGCCGGCGCTCGAAACCCAGGCCGCCGTGCTGCGGCATCGCCTCGCGGTGCTGCTGGGCGAGCGACCGGGTGTGCTCGATGCGGACCTCGCGCCGACGGACGTCGCGACCTTCGCGCGCGCGCTGCCGATCGGCGACGGCACCGAGCTGCTGCGGCGCCGCCCGGACGTACGCCAAGCAGAGCGTCGCCTCGCCGCGGCGACGGCGCGCGTCGGCGTGGCGACGGCCGACCTGTTCCCGCGCATCAGCCTGCAGGGCTTCATCGGTTTTCTCGCCGGCGATGCGAGCGACCTCGTGCGCAGCGAAAGCAAGGCGTGGTCGGTCACGCCGTCGGTCTCGTGGGCCGCGTTCGACCTCGGCAGCGTGCGCGCGCGGCTGCGTGCGGCGGAAGCGGATGCCGACGGCGTGGCGGCGAACTACGAGAGAACCGTGCTCGCCGCGCTGGAAGACACCGAGAATTCGCTCGTTGCCTACGCGAACCGCCAGGCACAGTGGCGCCTCGTGCAGGAACAGGTCGCCGCGGCACGCCGCGCGACGGAACTTGCGGAGATCCGCTACCGCGAAGGCACGTCGGATTTCCTGACCCTGCTCGACGCCCAGCGCACGCAGCTTGCGGCGGACGATGCGCTCGCACTCGCCGAAGCCGGCGTCAACGTCGGCGTCGTCGCCGTGTACAAGGCGCTGGGCGGCTGGGGCGAGACGAACGAGGTGGCGGAACCGGTGGCCATGGTTGCCGCGACGCGCGACTGACTCGGCGCCCGGTTCCGCCCAAAGCCCCTCTCCCGCCGGGAGAGGGGTTGGGGTGAGGGTGCGGGAACCGAAGGCGGTCCTGTTTTCCCGATTCCGGCAAGTTGCGTCTGCCCTTCGATTGAAAGCGGCAAGCAGAGCAAGAGCCACCCTCATCCCAACCCTTCTCCCCTCAAGGGAGAAAGGCTAGAAGCGAAGGGCGAGGAGCGAAGACGCACCGCCAACCGCGACAAGTCCCTCTCCCCGTGGGAGAGGGGTTGGGGAGAGGGTCCGGGAGTGACTCGACGCACGACGCTCGCACAGCCCCGGCAAGTCGCCATCGCACCAACCAGCCCGCCTACTTGTTCACCACATCCCGCTGCATCGGCGCCAGCACCGCCAGCAACCGATTCTGCGCCGCAAACGGAACCCCGCGCCGCTCCATCGCCGCCTGCAGCAGCTCCACCAGCCGGTTGAACTCCGCCTCGCGGATCTCGAACAAGGCATGCGCCTCGCGCATGTCGCGGCCGGTGTAGGTGCAGTCGCCGCCGAGGATCACGCAGAACTGGTCGGCGAGGTGTTTCTTCACCGCCGCCTGGTCGACGTAGGCGAAAAACGGATTCAGCTGCTCGTCCGCAAGCAGCAGCACCATGAAATCCTCCATCAGCGCATCGAGGCCGGGCTTGCCGCCGAACGCCTCGAACACCGCACGCAGCTCCGGATGCGCAGGCGCCGGATCCGCGGCCTGCGTCGTTGTCGACGCAGCGACGACCCCATGCGCACCGTCGGCCCGAGGCTCGGCCGAACCCGCCGTCTGCACCAGCGCCAGCGCAACGATCGGCACGACGCACATGCGCACAGCCGCGATCAAGCGACGTCGCCGACGATCATCGCTGACACCGACCGACACCCTTCCCGTCCCAAGCCGCAACATCGAACCACGCACCCCCGCATCACTCCCGCACCGCGTGCCACACGCCGTTGACCTTGTCGCCGGTCACGTCGCCCGGTTTGCTGTCGTGTGTCCACAGGTAAAGCGGACGGTTCCGGTGCACCCATTGCCTGCCGCCGTCGATGCGTTCGGTGATGGTGAAACCGTCGCGCGGTTCGTCGTCGATGCCGGCGAGGAACGGCGGCCACAGGGTTTCGCACATGCGGTAGCAGGTGCTCGCGCCGCGCTTGTCGGCGTCGAACACGTACAGCGTGCGGCCCTCGCGGTTGACCAGCACGCCGCCGAGCATCACCGCCGGTGCGGTGCCGCCCATCGCCGCGAGTTCGTCGCGCAGCCGCGCGGCATTGTCTTCGCTGGCGGGTTCGGCGGTGCTTGTCCAGATCTTGCCGACGGCAGGTGCGTCGCCGGCGGCCGCGGGCGGATCGGGGTTCACCGGCTGCGACGGCTGATCGTAGTCCTGCGCCTGCGCGGCACCGGGCGATGACGCGACACTGCCGAGCAGCAGCCCGGCAACAGCGATCCACGAGGCACGGACAGGCATGGCGTACGCTCCGGCGGGACGGTGGCGGCCAGCCTAGCGCAGCGGCGGTCCGTCCGCGACGGCCGTCGGTCAGGACGCGGTCGGCGCCGACTTCGCCGCCGAGACGGCCTTGCGCGGCGCACGCGCCGCGGGCTTCTTCGCGGCCTTCCTGGCGGCAGGCGTCGCCGTGCCGCTCGACGGCCCGCTCGAGACCTTCGTCGTCGTCTTCTTGTTCGCCGCGGTGCCGCGCGGCGCCGCCTTGCGCGCCACCTTCGCCGCTTTCTGCGGGACTCGCGTGCGCGGCGTGGTCTTCACCGGCACCGCTTCGAGGATCTCCTCCACGTCCACGTCGTGCTCGAACAGCTCCATCGCCGTGTCCGCGACCTTGCCCGTGTCGACGTAGACGAACCCCGCCACGCCCAGCGCGCCCACCACCGGCACCCAGCGCGTCACCATGCGGCCGGCGCTGCGCTGCGCGATCAGCATCGCCACCTTGTTGCCCACCGCGTACAGGCTCGACAGCGGTGTGCGGCGGATCAGCCAGCGTTCGCCGACGCGCACGACCAGATCCTCGAACGCGCCGGCCGCGGTGTGGCCGAACAGGCAGTACAGCATCTGCTCGCGCCCGAGCAGGTGCGTCTTGCCGTAGGCGCCGGCGATGTCGGCCACCATCTGCGCCTGCAGGCGCCACACGGCGTAGAGCTCGGGCGTGATCGTGATCCAGCCGAGCGCACCGGGCGGCAGCGCGAGCGCACCCGCGGCGGCGGCGGATTTCGCGGCGGCGGTACGTGCGATGTGCGAGGCGCGTACCGCCGGATCGTCGGCCTTTTTTTCGCGCGGCGTGGGAATGCGCGCGACGAGGTCGAGCAGGCGATCGGCCAGCGTCGGGCGTTCGCCCATGCGCACGGCGAACTTCTGCACGGAGGCATGGGTTTCGGAAGTCTTGCGGCGGGAGGTCGGCATGGTTGGCGTCCGGTCTGTGTGGCAGGAAGGACGGTCGACGCGCGGTGCGCGTGACCGATCCGGAACGGCGTAGCAAACCGCGTGCCCATCATCGCCCACCCACCGCCGGAACGCCCGCGCGTCGACACGCGCTTCATCGGCGACGAATCGTGCAACACACGCACAACGGGACAATCCGCAGGTTTATAGTGGACCGCCCGCGCAAGCCACCGAGGCGCGGGGAGCGCTGCACCGGCCCGGACGGCCGCACACACCAGCACGCACCCACGACCCATCGGCAGACGGGAGCCCGCGCATGACCACCCTGCACGTCAACGGCAAGACCCTCACCCTCGACGTTCCCGACGACACCCCGCTGCTCTGGGCGTTGCGCGACGCCGCACACCTCACCGGCACCAAGTACGGCTGCGGCATCGCGGCGTGCGGCGCCTGCACCGTGCACGTCGACGGCCAGGCGGTGCGATCGTGCGTGTTGCCTGTTTCCGCCGTCGCGGGCAAGCAAATCACCACCATCGAAGCCGTCGACGGCGACGCCGTCGGCAAGGCAGTCCAAGAGGCGTGGCGCAAGCTCGATGTCGTGCAGTGCGGCTACTGCCAGTCTGGCCAGATCATGTCCGCCGTCGGCCTGCTGAAAGTGGTGAAGCAACCCACCGACGAGGACATCGACCGCGCCATGGCCGGCAACGTCTGCCGCTGCGCCACCTACGTGCGCATCCGCGCCGCGATCCACGACGCCGCCGCGTCGCTCGCCTGAGGCCGCCGCCATGACCAAGCACCGCAAGACCCTGCCGCTGCACACCGTGCAGCTCGTCAACGAAAGCCGCCGCGGCTTCATGAAGGCCGGCGCCGGCCTCGCGCTCGGCATCTATCTCTCGCCGCTGCTGGGCGACGCCGCCGATGTGCTCGCGCAGGCCCCCGCCGCGCCGCCGATGCCCAAGGTGCCGCCGAGCGCCTTCCTGCGCATCGCGGCCGACGGCGGCGTCACCGTGATCTCCAAGCACCTCGAAATGGGGCAGGGCACGTTCACCGGCCTTGCCACGCTCATCGCCGAAGAACTCGATGCGGACTGGAGCCGCGTCAGCGTCGAAGGCGCACCGGCGGATGTCTCGAAGTACGGCAACCTCGCCTTCGGAGGCGCCGTGCAGGGCACCGGTGGCAGCACCGCGATGGCCGGCGCGTGGCAACAGATGCGCATGGCCGGCGCGGCCGCACGGGCCATGCTCGTTGCTGCTGCGGCCGAGCAGTGGCAGGTGCCGGCGAAGGACATCACCGTGTCCAGCGGCACGATCGCGCACAAGGCCAGCAACCGCAGCGCGCACTTCGGCGAATTCGCCGAGGCGGCTGCGAAGCTGCCCGTGCCCGAAAACCCCACGCTCAAGACGCCGGACCAGTATGTGCTGATCGGCAAGGACAGCGTCCGCCGCCGCGACAGCGCCGCCAAGGTCAATGGCAGCGCGCAGTTCACGCAGGACGTGCACCTGCCCGGCATGCTCGTCGCCGTCATCGCGCGCGCGCCGCGTTACGGCGCCAAGGTCGCGTCCTTCGACGACAGCGCCGCCAGGGCGATCCCCGGCGTCGTCGCCGCGTTCGCCGTGCCGGGCAAGGACAAGACCTACGAGGACGGCGTCGCCGTGCTCGCGAAGGATACGTGGACCGCGCTCAAGGCGCGCAAGGCGCTGAAGATCGAGTGGGACGAAAGCCGTGCCTGGCGCGGCAGCAGCGACAGCCTGCTCGCCGACTACCGCAAGCTCGCCGCCACGCCCGGCGCCGTCGCCGTCTCGCGCGGCAACGCGGCTGCGGCGATCGAGGGCGCGGCGAAAACGGTCGACGCCGAATACAGCGTGCCCTACCTCGCGCACGCCTCGATGGAACCGCTGAACTGCGTGGTGCAGCTCACGGCCAACGGCGGCTGCGAAATCTGGAACGGCGAACAGTTCCATACACCCGACCAGGGCGCCGTCGCCGCGCAACTCGGCGCCACGCCGGACAAGGTGCTGATCCACCAGCTCTACGCCGGCGGCAGCTTCGGCCGTCGCGCGAATCCAAAATCCGAGTACATCCTGCAGGCCGTGCAGGTGGCGCAACTCGCCGCCAAGGCCGGCCACAACGTCCCGGTGAAAACCGTCTGGTCGCGCGAGGACGACACCGCCGGCGGCTACTACCGCCCGCTCGCGCTGCACGTCGCCCGCGCCGGCCTCGACGCGCAGGGCAACATCGTCGGCTGGACGCACCGCATCGTCGGCCAGTCCATCGCCAAGGGCTCGCCGTTCGAAGCGATGATGATCAAGGACGGCGTCGACGAAAGCCTGATCGAAGGCATCAGCGACCTGCCGTACGACGCGGCCGCGCTGCACGTCGACCTGCACATCGCCGACAACCCCGTCACCACGCAGTGGTGGCGCTCCGTCGGCCATACGCACACGGGCTTCGCCGCGGAAGCCTTCGTCGACGAACTCGCCGCCGCCGCCGGCAAGGACCCGTACGTATTCCGTCGCGAGCGCCTGGACAAACACCCGCGCGAACGCGGCGTGCTCGACCTCGTCGCGCAGAAGGCCGGCTGGGACAAACCGCTCGCGAAAGGCAAGGACGGCGAACGGCGTGGCCGCGGCATCGCCGTGCACAAATCCTTCGGCAGCTATGTCGCGCAGGTGGCCGAAGTGACGGTGCACAAGGACGGCAGCGTGAAGGTGGACCGCGTGGTGTGCGCGGTGGACTGCGGCATCGCGATCAATCCCGACGTGATCCGCGCCCAGATGGAAGGCGGCATCGGCTACGGCCTCTCCGCCGCGCTGCACGGCGCCATCACGTTCAAGGACGGCCTCGTGCAGCAGAGCAACTTCCACGACTACAAACAGCTGCGCATCCACGAGATGCCGAAAATCGACGTGTTCATCGTGCCGTCGGAGGAAAAACCCACCGGCGTCGGCGAACCCGGCACCGCGGTGATCGCGCCCGCGTTCGTCAACGCGATCGCCAATGCCACCGGCACCCGCGTGCGGCAACTGCCGCTCGACCCCGCCAGCCTGCGCGCCTGAGGAGATCGCCATGACCGATGCCATCCGATCGAACCGTGCGCGTGCGTCGCAGGTTGTGCCGAGTGCGAGTGTTGCCACACAGATGCAGAACGCACGTCGACCGCAAGCACTTCAGCGCGCGCACCAACGGCAGGCGCGCGTCGCCGTCGCATGGTTGCTGCTCGCCGGCCTGTTCCTGCTGCTGTCCGGCACCGTGCGCGCCGCACCGCTGCCGACCACCGCCGCGGCCGACGACGCCAACCTCTTCGAACCGATTCGCACCGTGGTGCAGCACCCGCGCTGCATGAACTGCCACGTCGCCGACGGCGTCCCGCGCCAGTACGACGACAGCCGCCCGCACGCGCAGAACGTGCACGGCGGCGACAAGGGCTTCGGCGTCCCCGGCCTGCAATGCAGCACCTGCCACCAGACCACCAACGCCCACGAAGCCGCTGGCCCCAATGCACCGCCCGGCGCCCCGAACTGGCACCTCGCGCCGAAGGAAATGGTGTGGGTCGATGTCACCCCGCGCGACATCTGCCTGCGCCTGCGTGATCCGAAGACCAACGGCGGCAAATCGCCGAAGGAACTGCTGCACCACTTCGCCGAGGACCCGCTCGTCGCATGGGGCTGGGCCCCGGGCGGCAACCGCTCCGTGCCGCCGCTGACGCAGGATGAAACCGCGGCGGCGGTGGAGAAGTGGCTGGATGCGGGAGCGCCGTGTCCGAAGGCGTGAGGCGTTCGCGCGACGTGAGGTCGGAGCATCGCGCAGAAGACCGTCACGCGTGACGTGATGCTGCGCGATCGGGTGCAAGGCTCAAGCCGAACCCGATCGCACCGCGCACATCAATCCGCGACACCGCCTGCTGCCCTTCTCCCCGTGGGAGAAGGGTGAGGCGGCTACCGCCGGCCGAACCGGCAGCGCCGGAAGAGTGTTCGGCCGAAGCGAAGCGTTCAACGCTCCGCACCAGCCACACACGTATTACGTCATCCCAACTCACCAGCACCTAATACGCTCGGAAAAATCGAGGCAAGCCTCCAGTCTCGATACTCCCCCGAACCCTCTCCCCAACCCCTCTCCCACGGGGAGAGGGGCTTCACGTACGTGCAAAACAATTACGCCGCGCGACCACACCAAGCACTGCAACCCGCGGCAGCGCCTGCAGCCCTTCTCCCTCCGGGAGAAGGTGGCGCGGCAGCGCCGGATGAGGGTCCGGCCGAAGCGAATCGTTCAACGCTTCGATGCAGCCATCAACGTACTGCCTGTCTGTACACAACAACACGCAGTACGCCTGCAAAATTCGAGGCAAGCTTCCAACCTCGACACTCCCCCGAACCCTCACCCCAACCCCTCTCCCGACGGGAGAGGGGCTTCAAGCCGCACACCAGTCAAGCCATCCACTCAACCATCCCGCCCCACACCCTCC
Organism: Chiayiivirga flava; assembly: GCF_014202825.1. Taxonomy (GTDB): domain Bacteria; phylum Pseudomonadota; class Gammaproteobacteria; order Xanthomonadales; family Xanthomonadaceae; genus Chiayiivirga; species Chiayiivirga flava. The sequence goes on from NZ_JACHHP010000002.1 coordinate 897,510, forward strand.
ACACCCCGCACCGGCATCCCCTGATACCAATCGATCCTCCGCGTCACCACCATCACCGACGCCAGCACCGCAAACAACAACAACGACCCCATCACCAACGCATTGTCCTCAGACACCAACAACCCATACAGCGCGCCATAAAGCAGCGTCAGCCCCGCAGCAAACCCGATCCCACGCGCCTTGCTCCGCAACACAAACGACAGATAGAACCCCAACAACCCGATACACGCCCCCGCCGCCACGAGATACGCCCATACAAACGCAATGTGCTCCGACAGGCTCAACAACAACAGAAAGAAAATCGCCAACGCCAACCCCACCAACAAATACTGCACCGGATGAATCCGCAACTGCTTGATCAACTCGAACAGAAAAAACGCCGTAAACGTCAACAACACGAACAACACCCCGTACTTGCTCGCCCGATCCGCCTGCGAATACACATTCACCGGCTCCACCAACGTCAACGACAACCCATCCAGCGACTCCAGCGACGCCCCTTCCAGGAACTGCCGCTGCGTCGCCGCCGCCAGCGCCGACACCTCCCACGCCGCATCGAACCCGTTGCTCCGCACCTCGCGACTGCGCGGCAAAAACCGCCCCGCAAACAACGGATGCGGCCACGGCGACGCCAGCGAAATCCGGTTGCTCGTCCCGATCGGCGCCAGGCTCAACCGCTCCGTGCCCGCCACCACCAGATCCGCCGTCACCGCCACCTTGCGCGTCACGCCCGCGCCCACGGCCGACAGGTCCGCATGCACGCCGCGCCCGTCGGCCATGCCGCTGCCCTGCTCCAACACCGTCTCCGCGCCATCCACGCGCAACCGCGGCGTACCGACCAACCCGCGCACATCACTGATCCCGAAACTCAACCGCGGCACGCCCACCTGCCGCTCCGTCACGCTCGCCGGCGTCGCCGGAATCGCCAGCGTGAACGCGGCCTGCAGCGTCGCCTCCAGCTCGTACACCCGCACCTCGTGCAACCCGAGCTTGCGCGTGGCCGGATTCACCCGCCCGTCCACCGCATAACTGTCCGGGAAAAAGATCCACTGGTGCTCGCTGCGCTCGCGCCGCACCTTCGCCGGCGCATCGTTCTTGCCCTCCACCACGGTCTCGACGATATCCACGTACGGCACCACCACCACCGCCCCGGACAGCGTCTGCTCCCCCGCCGAACTCTCCGCGATCCGCGTCACCGCCTCGTTGCGGTAATACGTCCGCTCCGAAATCACCCCGTTGATCAACATCAACGGCACCAGCAACACCACCGTCAGACCGGCGATCGCGAGCATCTTCAACAACAGGGAACGGTTCATGGCACTCCTTGGCCGCGTGGGTGCGGTGGGGGGAGTGTCAGCCGCTAAGGCGAAGGCACAACGAAGGCATTGTGCGCCGCGTGTGAAGCGAGGTGGCGCTGATTCCGCAGCCGATTTGTTGAAAGGTGTCACACGGGCGCGGCGCTGCTTGCGCCGCGCCCGAACGAATGCAACGATTCAATTGGAGGCCGTGCTGGGGAATACACTGGCGCTACACCAATTTGTGGGGGCTGTTCCGATGGCAGATGTCGGATGAGAATGTTTTTCCTCGGCCTTGCGGCTGCGTCATGCGCGGACTGTGCACGCGTTAGATTGCTTTGAGGGTTTATTGCATGATTGTTGGAACCGATGAGACTTACCAAGAAGCAAAAGATTCTCTCGCTCGCGTTCAGTCGTTTCAAACCGAGACGCTGAGGCGAACTGATGACCTAGGCGCGCAGTTACATTTCGGGGAAGCGATCGACCCTGCGCAGAGACTTGTGGATCTGTTTCGTCGACTTTCGGTTGAAGCACTTCAGGATTTCCCCGACGTAGTTCTCAGCGACATTAAGAACCACGCGAACAACGTCTTCAACCTCTTCCAACAAATTGTTGACTTCAGCCCCGAGAGTGGCAACCCTAAGCAGCAACGGCAACAGATTGTCAGCCAGCTGATAGGCGCATATCCGGGCACATTCCAAGGTCTTCATCCCTACATCGCGTATTCGCTCCATCGGGCGGCCGATTTTCAACGTCTTGATGCAGCGGCTCGAGCAACGCTTCAGTCAGTTGAGGACCGGTCTACGGCCTTTTCAGAAGCGATGGAGAAGCACGAGGCGGAAGCCCGTCGTGTCCTCGACGAGATCCGCAAGGTGGCGGCTGAAGAAGGAGTCACCCAGCAGGCGGCTCACTTCCGTGCGGAAAGTGAGACCCATGAAAACAACGCGGAAGAGTGGAGGAAGCGCACGGTGCGTATCGCTTGGCTTCTCGGCGTATTCGCCGTGGCGTCGTTGTTTATCCATCGCATCCCAATCCTGCGCCCGGATACAATCTACGACACGATCCAGCTTGCGATTAGCAAGATTCTTGTCTTCTTTGTCATTACGTACATGCTGATCCTGTCGGCGCGTAACTTCATGAGTCACAAGCACAATTCAGTCGTGAACAAGCACCGGCAGAACGCGCTAGTGACCCATCGCGCACTCGTCGAGGGTGCGGCTGACAGCGGAGCGCGCGACGCAGTGATGGTTCATGCAGCGAGCTGCATCTTCTCTCCCCAGCCAACTGGATACACTCAGCAAGGGAGCGATGGAGAGGGTTCTTCGCCGCGGTCCGTAATCGAGCTCGCATCGCGATCTGTTGTTGCTGCGGCGAAGCAATCTAACTAGATGCTTAACCGGGCCGCTCGGAAGGACTTCCTTGTATTCTCATGCTTTGTAGACCCAGAAGCTGAGGTCTGATAGAAACTGGGATCTCGTCAAGTTTTTATTCAAACGATTGGGAGCCGGGCTTGGGGTAGGTTTCGATCGAAGGAGGCGGCTGATTCGCTGCTCCAGACTCAGCGAATGAGTCTGACCTCTGTGCCGTCTTCTCTTGTCTAGGCGATAGAGCTACGTGCCAGTGATGCGGACGGTCGCGGCGGCGTCCAGTAGTCGCTAAATTTTCATCTCAAGGAGTCGATATGAAGAGCTTTCTGTTTCGCTCAATCATCTTCGTGGTATTGCTTTCGGCGTGTAACATCTCGTTCGCAGATAGTAATTTTCCAGATCGCAAAGCCCTTGTCTTGAATACGTGCCCTTTTGTCGAGCTGTCCGAATTTTCGTTCGCGAATCGCTATTCGGATCGATCGACACGTTTTTTGCAGAATCTCTCTTGGAAGAATGTTGGCGAACAACCGATAGTTGCGTTCGAGATCGTAATTTTGAAGTACGACCCATTCAATCGGCGGCAGATCGGCACAAAATGGACGGTTACCGGCGTTGACAGCGCAAACTGGCGTCCGCTTGCCGTTGGGGAGATCGGTAAGGATGGTACGTTGTCATATGGTGATGAGGAGGTTTTTACATCAATTGCTTATGTTCGTCACGCGCGCCTCGCTGATGGAACAATTTGGAGTGTTGATGACGCTGAATTGTCCGCCAAGCTTCGTGGGCTGGGTACTGGGATAAGCGACTTCGGTGATGTCAAGCCAGACCCTAAGCCAAAACAGCTGTGACAGAATTGAAAGGTTCACCATTTCGCCGCCTGCTGCAATAAGCGGCAACCCGCCCGCCGATAACGGCGGAACGAGGTCAAGTCCGATCAAATCCACTTGCGGGTTAACTGGATCTGACCCTTTTCCTCAATTAGGTGTTTGACCCGTCGAGATGTGAGGGTTTCGCATACACAAACGTTCGGACTAGGAGTGACCCCGAAATGCAGTTCATCACGCACGGCCCTGATATTCCGGATGCGCTCTTGCAAGCGCACGAGGAGGGCCGTGTGGTTTTTTTCTGTGGCGCGGGTGTTTCATATCCCGCAGGCCTGCCAGATTTCAAGGGGCTAGTGGAGCAAATTTATCAGCTGAACGGCACAGGATTTTCTGATATCGAGCGAGAGGCGTTTGAGCGCGGGCAGTTCGACGCCACACTTGATCTGCTCGAAAGGCGTTTCCCAGGGCAACGCTTGGCTGTTCGTCGCAAGTTTGCAGAGGCGCTAAAGCCAAAGCTGCGTCGTAAGGGTGCCACCGATACACATGCGGCTCTGTTGCGCCTGGCGCGCTGCCGGGCGGGTGCGCTGCGCCTGATCACCACCAACTTCGACCGCGTCTTTCACGTAGCTGCCAAACGAACCGGCCAAGCGTTTCAAGTCTATGCGGCCCCGATGTTGCCGATTCCAAAGAGCAGCCGCTGGGACGGGCTGGTCTATCTGCATGGCCTGCTGCCCGAGAAAACAGACGACGCGGCCCTGAACCGGCTGGTGGTCACCAGCGGGGATTTCGGCTTGGCCTACCTGACTGAGCGATGGGCGGCGCGCTTCGTGAGCGAGTTGTTCCGTCACTATGTGGTCTGTTTTGTGGGCTACAGCATCAACGACCCGGTATTGCGTTACATGATGGACGCGCTGGCCGCTGACCGGATGCTGGGTGAAGTTACGCCGCAGGCGTGGGCATTGGGTGATTGCGAGCCGGGGCAAGAGCGCCGGAAAACCATCGAGTGGGAGGCCAAGGGTGTCGTTCCCATCCTCTACAGCGTAGCGGCTGGCAGCCACGACCACTCGGCGCTGCACCAGACTCTGCACGCCTGGGCCGACACCTACCGCGATGGCGTGCAGGGAAAAGAAGCCATCGTGGTCAAACATGCCCTGACCCGACCACAAGACAGCACGCAGCAGGACGACTTCGTCGGCCGGATGCTGTGGGCCTTGTCGGATAAATCGGGGTTGCCAGCAAAACGCTTTGCAGATGCCAATCCAGTCCCACCGCTGGACTGGCTGCTGGACGCATTCTCGGAGGAGCGTTTTCAGTACTGTGATCTGCCGCGCTTTCGCGTTCCCCCTCACGAAGAAGAAGACGCCAAGCTGCGCTTCAGCCTGATTAGCCGCCCCGCGCCCTATGACCGCGCGCCGCCGATGCTGCTGGTTTCTGGGGGCATCACCGGCAGCCAGTGGGATGACGTGATGTTCCATCTGGCCCGCTGGCTGGCGCGCCACCTGGACGATCCGAGGCTGGTCATCTGGATCGCGCAGCACGGCGGCTTGTTGCACGATCGTTGGCCGTGGCTGATCGAGCACGAACTGGATCGCCTGGCTTCACTGGAGCGAGACGGCAAGGCTGCCGAGCTGAATGAAATCCGCTCGCAGGCTCCCAAGGCCATTCCAAGCCCGCTGATGCGCGTCTTGTGGCGGCTACTGCTCAGCGGACGGGTGAAATCCCCGTGGCGCGATCCGGATCTGTATCGCTGGCACGGTCGTCTTAAACGTGAGGGCTTGACCACAATACTTCGCCTGGAGTTGCGCGAGTTGCTCGCGCCCAAGGTGGCTTTGAAGAAACCGTTTCGCTGGGGCGACGATGAAGCGAGCACGGACGAGCCCCAGCGGATCAAGCAATTGGTGGACTGGGAGCTGGTGCTGGACGCCGATCACGTGCATTCGACCCTGCGTGATCTTACTGATGATCCATGGAAGTCTGCTTTGCCGCACCTGCTGGAAGATTTCCAGCAACTGCTGCGCGACGCACTGGACCTGCTGCGCGAGTTAGGCGAGGCCGACGAACGTAGCGACCGCTCGCATTGGGATCTGCCATCCATTACGCCGCACTGGCAGAACCGAGGTTTCCGCGACTGGGTGAGCCTGATCGAATTGGTGCGCGACGCCTGGTTGGCTGTTCGCGCGAATGGCAGCGCACAAGCCACACGCGTCGCCCAGGGTTGGTTCGAATTGCCATACCCTTCCTTCAAACGCTTGGCCCTGTTTGCCGCGAGCCACGACGATTGCATCCCGCCCGAACAGTGGGTGGATTGGTTGCTAGCGGACGGTGCGAGGTGGCTGTGGTCTACCGATACCAGACGGGAGGTGTTCAGGCTCCTCGTTCTGCAGGGGCACCATCTGGGAGGGGCTGCACAGGAGCATCTGGAAGCAGCCATCTTGGCGGGACCTCCGCGCGAGATGTACCGGGACGATTTGGAGGTAGATCGCTGGCAAGGACTGGTGGACCGTGCTGTCTGGCTGCATCTGGCCAAACTCAATAAATCTGGCCTCGTTTTGGGTGCGCCTGCGGCGGCACGCTTGGCGGAAATATCCACTGCCTATCCACAATGGCAGTTGGCGAGCAATGAGCGTGACGAGTTCTCGCACTGGATGAGCGGCACCGGTGACCCGGGCTTCGAGGACAGCCGAGATGTCGACATTGCGCCCCGCAAGCGAAGGGAACTGGTGCAATGGCTCAAAAAGCCGATGCCAGAACGGCGGCCCTTCCACGAAGACACTTGGCGTGAGGTTTGTCATTCGCGCTTTTTTCACAGTTTTTTTGCCCTCTGCGATCTCGCGCAGAATAACGTGTGGCCCGTCGGTCGATGGCGCGAAGCTCTGCAGGCCTGGGCTGAAGAAGGCATGGTGCTGCGCTCATGGCGATACGCCGCACCACTTGTGCAGACACTGCCCGATGCCGTAATTCAGCAGATCGACCACGCTGTCACGTGGTGGATGGAGACAGCCTCGAAGTCCATTAGCCGGCACGAGGGCATCCTCGTGAACCTGTGCCGCCGTGTGCTGGCGCTGCCGATGGCAGCCGGCTCAGGTTTCCGCCGTGTCCGACACGGAGTCGAGACCTATGACCCTGTCGGCTCGGCGATCAACCATCCCATCGGGCATGTCACGCAGGCACTGATCAACCTGTGGTTCAAGCAGGATCCGAACGACAACGACCTGCTTCCAGCAGACCTCAAGTCGATCTTTACCGCACTGTGCGATGTGCAGATAGAGCGCTTCCGCCACAGCCGAGTGTTGCTGGGTTCGCGACTGATCGCATTTTTCCGCGTAGATCGCCTTTGGACCAAACAGCACCTTTTGCCCTTGTTCGATTGGAGCAATTCCCTCGAAGCGAAAGCGGTGTGGGAAGGCTTTCTCTGGTCGCCGCGCCTGTACCAGCCATTGCTGACAGCCTTCAAGTCGCAGTTCCTGGATAGTGCGAATCACTATGCCGATCTTGGCGAGCATCGCCAGCAATTTGCCACTTTCCTTACCTACGCAGCGTTGGGCCCGACCGAGGGATACACCGTAGAGGAATTCCGATCTGCGATTGGCGCGCTTCCGCAAGAGGGCCTAGAGGAGTCCGCGCAAACTCTTTCGCAGGCGCTTGAAGGTGCGGCCGATCAGTGTGAGGACTATTGGAAGAACCGTGTTCAACCGTTTTGGCAAAGAATCTGGCCGAAGTCCCGCGAGCTGGCCACCCCGCGTATCGCCGAGTCCTTGGCTCGGCTAGTTATCGCTGCCCGAGGCGAATTTCCGACGGCCTTGGTTGCGGTGCAGGACTGGCTGCAGCCGATCGATCATCCGCACTATGTCGTGCATCTGTTGTGCGAGTCGGGTTTGTGCAGACGTTTCCCTGCTGAGGCATTACTGCTGCTAAATGCCGTGATTGACGACGGACAGTGGGCACCGCAGGAGTTGGCTCAATGCCTCGACGAAATTGTGCATGCCGCGCCACAACTTGCGCAGAATGCCCATTACCTGCGGCTCCGCGAATACGCGCGACGGCGCGGGTAAGGAAAACGGGAGGAAACGAGTCCAAGACCAAGGCTACAATTTCGCCGTCGGATTCAATAGGCAACAACTTGCCTGTCGGCGCTCGTCGGCGAGTTAGCCCGTTCCCTGCTGACCGCTCTCCCTGGTGTTGTCGTCGGCGCGAGATTAGAAAAACGGTCTCAGAGTGACTTACAGGTATTTGAATTGCCCGGCGAGCCATTTTGGCATCAATTCGGGAACTGGGGCCAGCGCAAGTTTTTACGGCACCGGCTCGGAACTGCGCTCTGACTCAGGTTGCCACTGACCCCGGGCTGCCAACGTGTCGTGCACGGATCAGCGTCAGTTAAATGCCGGCATCCGGGCAATGTCGCAAAAAGCCCACGAAGCCAACCGGTAGACTCCAATGATTTTGAGCTTGAACGCACAACGCCGAGAAACCTCCCCCGGCTCGAAGGTGACTCCATGAAGTCCATCCACCTCGCGCTGTTGATGGCGCTCCTTGCAGCGCCGGTTGTTGCGCGCGAGCGGCTCCCGGTCATCGACATGCACCTCCACGCCTATGCGATGGACGAGTTTCCGCCGGGCGTGCCCGCCTGTCCGGGCGACCAGCACGTGCTGGTTCCGACGATCGATCCTCGCGCCGAGGTCGACTTCGGCAGTTTCGCCACCTGCAAGCGGCCGATCTTCGCCGCAAAGGACGACGCCGATCTGCGCGACCGTTCGCTGGCCGCGCTGCGCAAGCACAACGTGCGGCGCGCGGTGACCTCGGGTCCGGTCGAACGGGTCGACGACTGGCGAAAGGCCGAGGGCGGACACCGACTGATCCCGGGCGTCGAGTTCGGAACCCGACAGGACAGGAGCATCGCCGAACTTCGCAAGCTGCATGCGGAAGGCAAGCTGGCGGTGCTCGGCGAGGGTTACATGCAGTACCGCGGCCACCGTCCCGACGACTCGCGCTACGAACCCTATTTTGCCCTGGCCGAGGAGCTCGACATTCCGGTGGCGGTGCATCTGGGCGAAGGCCCGCCCGCGGCCGCGCGCATCCCGGGCTACGAGACCTACCGCGCCAGCCTGGGCTCGCCGTTCCTGCTCGAAGACGTGCTGCGCAAGCATCCGCGCCTGCGCATCTACGTGATGCACTACGGCTCGCCAATGGTCGACGAGATGATCGCGATGATGTTCACGCATCCCAACCTGTACGTGGACGTGGCGTGCAACGCCGGCAGCTTTCCGCGGGCGCAGTTCCACGCCGCACTGCGACGCATGGTCGACGCCGGCCTGGTCAAGCGGATCCTGTTCGGATCGGATCAGATGTACTGGCCGGATTTCATCGGCGAGAGCATCGAGGCGATCGACACCGCGACCTTCCTGTCTGCCGCAGACAAGCGCGACATCCTCTACAACAACGCGGCGCGGTTCCTGCGCTTGAGCGAGGCGGACATCGCCAGGGACCACGACCGGAAGCCGGCGAAACCCGCGTCGGACTGATGTTGCGCAGCGAGGCCGCAAACGGGGTCCACGTTTCCGGGGACAGCTGCTGGTGGTGCGTGCAGTGCATGTGCGGTGGCGCGCCATCGCAGTGATGGCGCGCACGCCGTGCAGTCACGAAACCGCTACATCTCCACCGCTCGGTAGTTGTCTACCTCGCGATAGCGTCTCGCATACAAGCCGAACGCCAGCGCCGCCACCAGCGCGAACGCCGCGAAGAAGAACATCTGGAAGGCCGCGGTACTGAGACCGGTGGTCGCGATCGATCCGGTCACCGCATCGTTGCGCACCGCGGCGTTCGCCAGCAGCACCCACAGGTTGCCGATGGTAGTGGTGAGGTTCCAGAAGCTCATGATCACGCCCTTCATCGCCTGCGGCGCCTGGCTGTAGGCGAATTCGAGGCCGGTGGCCGAGACCAGCACTTCGCCGAACGTCAGCAGCGCGTACGGCAGCACCTGCCAGACGATCGACATCGCGTTGCCCGTATCCATCGCCACCTGGATGCCGCCGACGACGATCCACGCGAGTGCGCTGAAGACGATGCCGACGGTCATGCGGCGCAATGCCGTCGGTTCGTACCCCATGCGGCGCAGCATCGGATACAGCACGAGGTTGTTGAACGGGATCAGGATCATGACGAGCGCCGGGTTCAGCGCCTGCATCTGCGAGGCGACGAACCAGTCCGGCTTGGTCATTTGCGTGCCCTGGATCACCCACGTGGACGCTTTCTGGTCGAACAGCGACCAGAACGGCGTGGTGAGCGCGAAGATCACGAGGATGCGCAACACGCTGCGCGCGCCTTCCACCGCGGTGTCCGGATGCACGCCGCGCGCGCGATCGAGCTGCAGGTAGGCACCGCCGCCGACGCCGAGCAGCACCATCACCAGCGCGATGCACGCGCTGATGACGAAACCCATCGACGGGATCAGTGCAAACGACGCCACCGCCAGCACGATGCCCGCGATCGCGATCCACAGGCCCATGCGACCCTCGCCCGGGCGCTGCGCAAGCAGCGCGGTGCGCACCACGGCGGAAAACGAATTCGGGTCCGCCACGGTGGCCGGGGGCACCAGCACATAGTTCCTGCGTCCGAGCCAGAACACCAGCGTGGCGATGAACATCAGGATGCCCGGAATGCCGAACGCCACCGACGGGCCGTAGTTCTTGAGGAACAGCGGCATCAGCAGCGACGCAAACAGCGAGCCGAAGTTGATGATCCAGTAGAACGCGTCGAACACGATCTTCGCCAGATGCTTGTTCGCCTGCGTGAACTGATCGCCCATGAACGACGCGACCAGCGGCTTGATGCCGCCGGCGCCGAAGGCGATGAGGCCGAGGCCCGTGAAGAAGCCTGCGCGGTTGTCCTCGAACATCGCAAGGCAGGCGTGCCCGGCGCAGTAGACGAGGCTGAACCAGAGGATGGTGTTGTACTTGCCGAAGAACCGATCCGCGACGTAGCCGCCGATGAGGGGAAAGAAATACACGCCGATCATGAAGCTGTGCATCAGGTCCTTGGCGGCGAGCTCGCGTTCGGTGCCGTCGAGGATGTACGAGAGCAGCGTGGACGTGATGAGGAACTGCACCAGGATGTTGCGCATGCCGTAGAAGCTGAAACGCTCGCAGGCCTCGTTGCCGATGATGAAACCGATCTGGCGCGGCATGCGCTCGGCGGCGGGTTTGGCTTGCGGCATGGGAATCCTGAACGCGGGGCGAATGAATTCCCGATTCTATGTGCTGTGGGCGGACGATGCAGCCCGCGGCTTGCACGTGGTCGTGCGCGTGCAACGGTGTGGCGTGCGGCGGGCTCGCTTTGGCGCAGCGTGTGGTGGCACCGGTGTGGGCGTGTTTCTTCCTCGACTGCGCGATGCCGCCCGGGAGCGCGACCACCTCCGTCGTCCCGGCGAACGCCGGGACCCAGCGGCGCTGCTCCTTGTTTTCCGATTGGTTCCGAAGCTTGAAAAACGTCACTGGGTCCCGGCTTTCGCCGGGACGACGGGGGGTGGGGTTGGGCGCCAGGCAGGCGCACTACGACCGCAGCGGGACCCTTAGCGTGGCAACGGCGCCACTGACACCGTCGGCGCGGTTGTCGAGCGTTACGCCGCCATGATGCAGTTCCGCAATCTCCCGCACGAAGCACAGACCAAGCCCGCTGCTGCGCGGCCCGTCCGTGCGTCGCGGCAGCGAGTAGAAGCGCTCGAACACGCGCTCGCGCGCGTACTCGGGAATACCGTGGCCGGTGTCGACCACCCGGAATATCGTCGACACCTCGGCCTGCTCCAGCTCAAGCGTCACCAGCGCGCCGGCGGGACTGAAATCCAGCGCGTTGTCTAGCAGGTTGGTCAGCGCCTGCCGCAGCAGGAAGGCGTCGCCGCGCAGCGGCGGGCGCGTTGCTGCGGAGCCGTCGCGTGGCAGCGGGACGAGCTCGATGCGTTTTCCCTCGTGCGCAAGACGCGGCTCGAACGTCGCGATCACGTCGGGCACCAGCGCCAGCGCGTCGATGTCCTCGACACGCGCCAGCGCCGGGCGCTGTTCCAGCTCCGCGAGCGCCAGCAGCTGGTCGATCAGGGCCGTCAGCCGTGCCGCCTGGGTGCGGATGTTGCCGGTGAAGCGCGCGCGTGCGTCCGGCGGCATGCCGAGGTCGTCGAGCAATTCCGCCGCGCCGCGGATGGCCGCCAGCGGGCTTTTCATTTCGTGCGTGAGCGTGTGCACGTAGCGTTCGGCGTAGTCGCGGCCGTCGAGCTGCGCGCGCATGCGTTCGAGCGCGCGCGAGAGTTCGCCGATCTCGCCGGCGCCGCCCGGTGCCGCCACGCGCTGTCCGTCCGCGACTGCACGCGCATACGCCGTGAGCCGCGCGAGCGCGCGCGACAGCCAGCCGGTGATGGCGAGTCCGATCACGAACGCGCCGCCCATCAGCACCAGGCCCCAGCGCCGCACCGTCGCCTCGCTGCGCGCGATGAAGGGCTGCATCGCGGCGTTGGGCTTGGCGACGGTGAGCGCGCCGACGATGCGTTCGCCGTCCTTGATCGGCGCGGCGACGTACATCACGGTGGAGGCTTCGTCGGCCGGATCGCTGCGGCTCGAGCGCGCGCCGTAGCGTCCGCGCAGCGTGAGGAACACGTCGTTCCAGCGCGAGTAGTCTGCGCCGACGTCGCGTCCGCTCGAGTCGAACACGACGATACCTTTTGCGTCGGTGATGTAGACGCGGTAGTCGATGCTGCGCTTGCGTTGCTGCCAGATCTCGGCGTCGACGCGTCCGGCACCGATCGCGCGCAGATCGCGCGCGAAGTCGCCGTCGGCGATGCGGCCGGCGAGAAAATCCGCGGTGGCCAGCCGCGCCAGCACGTGCGCGGTGTCGACCAGGGTGTCCTCCATCGCTTGCCGCACGCCGGGCTTTACCTCCTGCACGAACACGCGCGTCACCAGCAGCGCGGCGAGGCCGACGATGAGGAAGTAGCCGAGCAGCACGCGCAGGCCGATGTTCATGCGTGCGCCCGCGTCAGGCGTCGAGCGTCAGCGAGTAGCCGAGGCCGCGGTGGGTGCGGATCGGGTCGAGGTCGTCGCGCACGGCGCGCAGTTTGGCGCGCAGGGTCTTGATGTGGGCGTCGACGGTGCGGTCGGTGGTGTCGGGCGCGTCGCGCCACACGTCGTCCATCAGCCGCTCGCGCGAGAGCACGGCGCCGGGGCGGGCGAGCAGGGCGGCCAGCAGCAGGTATTCGTAGCGCGTGAGCGCGAGCGGCGTGCCGGCGTAGCGGACGGCGAGGCCGGCGCGGTCGTGCTGGAAGGGACCGATGTGCGCGGACTGCGACGCGGGCTCGGGTGCGACGCGGCGCAGGATCGCGCGCACGCGCGCCACGAGTTCGCGCGGCGAAAACGGTTTGACCACGTAGTCGTCGGCGCCGATCTCCAGTCCCACCACGCGATCGATCTCGCCGCCGCGGGCAGTAAGGAACAGAATCGGCAGCGAAGCGAAGCGGCGCACCTCGCGGCACAGTTCGAAGCCGGTCATGTCGGGCAGGCCGACGTCGAACACGGCCACGTCGAAGGCATCGGCGCGCAGCTTCGCCAGCGCGGTGGCGCCGAGCGTGACGTGGTCGGCCGCGATGCCGTCGGCGGCCATGGCGTAGAGCACGGTGTCGGCGATGGCGAGTTCGTCTTCGACGAGGAGCAGGCGGGGCATGGGGCGGGGGTTGTGCTGCCGGGCAGGTGGCACGAGGATAGAGGAAGGTTCGGGCGGCCGCGGGGCGGCGCATGCCATGCGTGTGGCGGTCGGGCGGCAGCGCCCGCCGGCAACGCGGTTTTGCCTGAGGCTGCGTGCAGGGCGATCATGTGGTCGACGTGCCGAGGTTTCGGTGTCGAGGGAAAGGATCGCCGCGATGCCCAGGATTGCCGCAGGAGTGGTTGCCGTCGCGCTGGCCATGTCGTCGGCGCCGGCATTCGCCGCGACGACGCTTCGACTGCCTGCCCATGTGTGCACGTCGCCGTTCGCGCTGTTCGCCGACGGGCTCGAAGGCGACACTGCCATCGTGCGCGACGCGTCGAACGGCAGCGGCGGCGCTGTCGGGGCGACCACGCGTGTCATCGCGGTGCCGGGCATCGGCAACCGCAGCATCCATCTGCACGTGCCGTCGCAACTCGATCCGGCACGGCCCGCGCCGCTGCTCGTGGTGCTGCATGGTGCGGCCGGCAGTCCCGCGGCGGCGGACACGGCCGCGCAGCAATTGCGCACGGCGTGGGGCGCGATCGGCGACGACGCGGGGTTCATCACGGTGGCGCCGGTGGCCTCCGGCGCGTCGGGTGGCTGGATCGCGCCGCCAGGCGTGTCGGACTACGACGTGATCGCCGCGGCGATCGCCGATGTGGAGGCGCGCTACAACGTCGATCGTTCGCGTCGGCATGCCTGGGGATTTTCCGCAGGCGGACACGTGCTGCACGATCTGATGCTCGGTCCGTATTTCCCTGCGCTGACCGAACAGGACTTCGCCGGCTACGCGGTGGCCGCCGGGGCGCTTGATGCGCTTGCCTGCGCCGGTCTCTCGGAGCCGGCCTGCGGCGCGTTGCTGGGCGGCGCGTCGCGTCCGATTCCGCTGTCGCTGCAGGTCGGCACCGGTGACGGCCTGTTGCCGTACGTGCGCGACGATCGCGTGCGCTTCCTCGCCGCCGGCTGGGACGAGGCGGCGACATTGCGCTACGTGGAATTTGCCGGCGGTCACACCTACACCGCACAGCAGCTCGCGCAGACCTGGCAGTGGCTCTGCCCATTCCAGCGCTTGCCGTGACAGGGTGTGCGGCGCAGTTCAGTCCGGGGCGGGCGTCGCCGACCGCCAGGCCTGCAACGCGTCGCGCACGCGTTCGATGACGGTGTCCCAACCCTTGCCGCGGGCGCGGCGGAACAGGCGCGCGGTCGGATACCACGGCGTGCGCTCGCCGACGGTGCCGAACATCCAGGCAGGATCCTCGTCGAGCACGATCCACGTCGCGATGCCGAGCGCACACGCCAGATGCACCGTGGCGGTGTCGGCGCCGATCACGAGGTCGAACCGGTCGAGCATCGCGGCGGTGTGCGCGAGGTCGTGCAACTCGGGCTCCAGGTTCTCGATGCCGGCCGTGCGCAACACATCGAGCTCCGTAGCGGACGGCGCGGGCTGCACGCTGAAGGCCGTGATGCCGTCGACGGCGAGCGCCGCCGCCAGTGCTTCGAGCGGCAGCGGGACACCCGCACCGTCGCGCCACGCGATGCCGACGCGGCGTGCGCCGCGCAGCGTGCGCGGCCGGAGATGGGCCGGCGGCTGCACGTAGCGCGCCTGTGTCGCCACGAGGCCGACATCGCCGTCGGCGAGGCCGAGGCAGCGGGGCAGGTCGAGCAGCGGCGAAAACACGTCGAAGCGGTCGCGCGGAATCGCGTCCGCGGCGCGGCTCTCGTCGACGCCGGCGACCTGCGCCGCAAGTGCGGCGAGCGGCGGCGCACCGACGTAGATCAGCTCGCGGCAGCGCGCACGTGCGGCGGCAAGGAAGCGCCAGCCGAAGATCTGTTCGCGCAGGCCCTGTTCACCATGCACCAGCAGGCGCTGCGCCGCGATCGGCTCGCCCTGCCATTGCGGTTGCGCGCAGCGCAGCGGTGCGAACGACGGCAGTTGCGTGCGCCACGCGTAGTCGCGCCAGCCGTCGGCGTGGCGGCCGGTGGCGAGCAACAGCAGCGCGCGGTTGACGTGCGCCAGCGCGAATTCGCGATCGATGGCCAGTGCGCGGTCGAGGCAGGCGAGGGCGTGCTCGTGCTCGCCGAGCCGGGCAAGGCAGAGCCCGAGGCTGTTGTGTGCATCGGCATGGTCGGGATCGCGCGCGACCAGCGCCGCAAGCACTTCGCGCGCGGCGTCCCAGCGCGCGGTGTGCACCAGCGCGAGGCCGAGCTGCAGGCGCGCCGGAAGGTGGCCGGGTGATTCGTCGACGATGGCGCGGTAGGCGGCAATGGCGTCGTCGTGCCGCCCGGCAGCGAACAGCCGCGCCGCCGCCGTCATGCGTTCGAGCAGCGGTTCGGTCTGCACCACGCGCGCTACCGCCGCCTGCGGCAGTTCGAACGAGGTCGCGAGCAGCGCCGCGTCCGCTTCGACCAGGGCCGGATGGCGGTGCGGCAGCAGTTTCACGTCGAAGATTTCCTGCACGTCGCCGGTGAAGTGCAGGAAGCCGGCGATGCTGCCGGCGTCGATGTCGACGAGGTAGACGCCGCAGCGCCGCTCGCCGACGCGGCGCGTCAGCGGCAGGCCGGCGAACGAGGCGGTCTCGCGCACCTTCGACAGGCCCACCAGCGCGTAGCGTCCGACGAAGTCGAGTCCGCGCGTGAACCCCGGCAGTTCGCACACCGTGGCGATGCTGCCGTCGGCCTCGATGCGCTTGAGCGCGCCTTCGCCCGAATCGAGGAACCACACCTGGCCGCGGTGCCAGCGCGGCGAGTGCGGCATGCACAGGCCGCGCGCGAGCACGCTGTCGTCGGTGATGTCGAGGAGCTGGCCGCCATCGGCCTTGTGCGCGCGCCAGCCGCCGGGGCTGTCGCTCGCGCCGAGCAGCGTGACATAGCGCGGTGCGCCGTCGCGCAGGCCCAGGCCGTTGAGGTGGCAACGGTCGAGCAGGTCGTAGCCGGTGATGAAGGGCGGCGTCCAGCGCGGCACCACGCTGAATTCCGGCGACAGCGTGCACAGGCACGACATGCGCGTGTTGACCAGCCACAGCGTACCGGCGTCGTCGAACACCATCTCGTGGCCGTCGATGTCGCCGGTGACGTGGGTGGCGCGATGCAGGTAGGCGGCGTCGCAGCGCCCGTCGTCGATGTTGCGGCCCACGGCCGGCACGTTGCGGAAGAACTGCACGCGGGTCGCGTCGCCGATCGCGAGGCGATCGTTGCCGCCGACCGCGATGCCCATCGGCCGCCGCATGCCGATGAAGTGCGTATTGAGGCCGTCGTCGTGCGCGCGCAGCAGCACGAGTTTGCCGGCCTGGTAGGTGGACACGGCCAGCGCCATGCCGGCCTGCCGCAGCAGGGCCGGGAATGTGGGCGTGAACTGGCTCGACAGTGCGTCCATGCGCGTCGTGCGGCGCGGGCGGCCCCGCGCCGCGGGTGCGACGGCGCCGTCAGCGACGGCGCAGCGCGACCTTCGAGACCGCCACCAGCAGCAGCACCAGCGTCACGAGCCCGCCGGCGCCGAGTGTCGGGATCACGTTGGGGACCGCCGGCGGCGGCGTCGTTGCGCCACCGGCCACGATGAAGGTCAGGCTGTCGCTGGCCGTGCCGGTGTCGTCGTCTTCCAGCGTGAGCGCGACCAGCACGTCGCCGGCGTCGGCGTAGGTGTGCGCGGTCGAGAATTCCGTGGCGCCGGCGGCGAGCGGCAGGGTCGAGGTCTGGCCGTCGCCCCAGTCGATCACCAGCTCGAAGCTATCCTGCGCGCCGACGTCCGCGATCGTGCCCGACAGCGTCGCCGGCACGCCGGCATCGGGCTGCGCGGGCGAGATCGCCACGTCGGACAGCGTCGGCGCCACGTTGTCAACAGTGACCGCGGTCGTTCCGCTGGCCGAACCGCCACCGTCGTCCTCGAGCGTGACCTCGATTGCGTAGACGTCCGACGGCGTGCCGCTTGGATTGTCGTCGGCATAGGCGTGGGTTTCGCTGAAGGACGTGGTGCCGGCCGGGTAGTCGTAGGTGTCGCTGCTGCCGTCGCCCCAGTCGACGGTCAACGTCAGCGCCTCGCCGCCGGTGTCGGCGATCTCGCCGGTGAGCGTCGCGACGCCGCCTTCGTCGATGGTGCCGCTCGTCGCGAGCGAGGACAGCAGAGGCGGTGCGTTGCTCACGGCCACCGACGCGGCGCCGGGGACGCTGCCGCCGTCGTCGTCCTGCAGCGTCAGCGCGATGTCGTAGCTGCCGCCCGGCGCTTCGGTGGCGTAGGTGTGGGTTTCGGAAAACGCCGTGGTGCCGGCGGGATAGTTGAAGACGCTGTTGTTGCCGTCGCCCCAGTCCACCGACAGCGTGAAGCTGTCCTCGATGCCGACGTCGCCGATGTTGCCCGCCAGCGTGGTGGTGTCGCCGGCCTGCAGCGGCCCGGACGCGGTGACCGCGGTCAGCGTCGGCGCGACGTTCTGCACCGTGGTGCTGGTGTCGGCGGTGTCCGTGCCGCCGGCGCCGTCGTCGATCGACAGCGCGATGGCATAGACATCGCTCGGCGTGCCGGTCGGGTTGTCGTCCGGATAGGCGTGGGTTTCGCTGAACGCCGTGGTGCCGGCGGGGTAGGTGAAGTCCTCGCTCGTGCCGTCGCCCCAGTCGACCGTCAGCGTGAAGCCGTCGCCGCTGTCGGCATCGGTGATGGTGCCGGTCAGCGTGGTGCTGCCGCCTTCGTCGATCGGGCTGCTCGCGGCCACGTCCGACAGCACGGGCGCGCTGTTGACGAAGGCTTCGACCGCGCCGATGTCGGTGCCGTCGGAGCCGGCGGCGTTGTCGATGCCGGCGACGTCGATGGTGCGGGTCTCGCCGCGCTGGTCGGTGACGAGGTCGCCGGCGAGGCCGGCATCGAGCAGCGGGCTTCCCGGCTGCGGCAGGCGCGTGAGCGTCGGCCCGCCGTTGTCTGCCAGCGGTCCGAGCAGCGGATCGACGCCGGTCAGCACGCTGCCGGCCGGCGCTTCGGTATAGACCACGTCGACGAGGTCGCGCACCAGGCTGTGGCCGATGGTGAGCTCGCCCGTCACCTCGCCGCTGGTACCGATGTCCGGCGCCGTCGGCGCGGTGTTGTCGGCGATCACCGAACTGACGATCGCAAGCTCCGTGTTCGTGTTGCTGTAGGGATTGCTGTAGCCACGCAGCACGCCGCCGGCGGTCGCCGTTGCGGTGTTGCCGGTCACGGTGGAGTTGCGCAGCACGAAGGTGTCGCCGGTCTTGCTGTCGATGTCGGCAAAATTGATGCCGCCGCCGGCCTCCGCGGTATTGCCGACGATGGTGCTGTTGACCACCTCGTTCAGCGCATAGAAGTTTTCGCCGAACGAGATGCCGCCACCGGCACCGGCCGCCGTGTTGCCGCTGAATGTGGAATCAACGAGATGCACGGTGGTGGCGTCGTAGGCGTCCTCGATCCAGAGGCCGCCGCCGTCGGCAACGCCGCCGCCCTTGCCGCCGCCACCGCCGGTGGTGGTGTTGCCGCTGATGGTGCTGCGTTCCACGCGCACCGGCCCGGTGTAGACGTCGTAGAGCGCGATGCCGCCGCCGGACGCGACCGATGTGTTGCCGCTGATGATCGAGTCGCTGATCGTGATGCCGGTGCTGCTGCCGCCGGAGAAGCCGTCGAAGCCGATGCCGCCGCCGATGTAGCCGGCCGAATTGTTCTCGATCCGGCAGCGCGACATCACGAGGGTGCCGTCGTTCATCGCCAGCGCGCCGCCGGCACCATCGGCGTGGCTGCCGGACAAGACGAGATCGGTCAGGGTCAGGCTTACGTCGGACGACAGGATAGCGCCGCCGTTGTCGCCGGTGGCAAGGCCGTCCTGCAGCGTCAGGCCCGAGATGCCGATGGCATCGCCGGGGGTGTCGGTGTCGATGTTGAGGATGCGGTTGGCATCGCCACCGCTGAGCGCGAGTTGTGCGGCGCCGGGACCGGCAATGGTCAGCGGCTGCTGCACCGGGATCTCGGAGGCCAGCACGATGGTGCCGGTGAGCCCGGCGCTGAACTCGATCGTGTCGGCCGCCGCATCGGCATTGGCGAGCGTGATCGCGTCGCGCAGCGTGCAGGTGGCGTCGCAGGCATCGGCCGGGCCGTCGGCGAGCGAATTGACCTCGAAGGTGGCCGCGGACGCATGCTGGGCCAGCAGCGCGTCGGCGGCGGTCAGCGCCGCGGCGGCGGCCAGCGTGGCGCGCCCGCGCGCGCGCGGATTCGACGCACTGGCGTCGCGCCCGGAGTCGGTCTTCGACATCGTGATCCCCTGGTGACGAGGCAGTCTGAACCGTGCGCGGCGCCCCATGGCCGGCACGGACCTCGCCGAGGATCGTAGCAAGAGCGCATCGCGCGGCGCCACCCTCCGTGCGGGGGGCGGCGCCCCGGCGGTGCGCGTCAGGCGGCGTCCCGCAACAGCGCCAGGTCCCGCACGAAGGCGGCGTAGCCCGCGTCCTGCTCGTGCGCCGGCAACCGCAGCAGATACGACGGGTGCACCGTCGCGAACGCACGCGTGTGCGCGTCCAGCTCGATCCACCGGCCGCGCTCGCGCAGCAGGGCGAAGTCGCGTCCGAACACGGCCTGCGCCGCCGTCGCACCGAGGCAGACGATGCGCCTGGGCTTCACGCGCCGGATCTCGGCGTCGAGCCAGTGCCGGCACGCGTTCTGCTCCGCCACCGACGCGCGCTTGTGCAACCGCATCCTGCCGCGCGGTTCGAACTTGAAATGCTTCACCGCGTTGGTGAGGTACATCGCTTCGCGCGGCAGGCCGAGTTCGCCGAGCGCGCGGTCGAGCACCTGTCCGGCAGGGCCGACGAACGGGCGGCCGGCCAGGTCTTCCTGGTCGCCGGGTTGCTCGCCGATCAGCACCGTTTCCGCATCCTCCGGACCTTCACCGAACACGGTCTGCGTCGCGGGTTCCCAGAGCGGGCACGCGCGGCAGGCGCGCGCGGCGATGCGCAGCGCGTCGAGGTCGTCGGCGGCGATCGGTTGCGGCAGCGGCGCCGGTGCGGGAAAACGTTTGCGCGGTTGTGTCGGAGCGGCGTCGACCATCGCGTCCATGCGGCGCGAGGCGTCGCGGACCAGCGGGGCGATCAGCTGTGCTTCGGGCAGGTTCTTCCAGTACTTCACCGGCATCTCGCGCTGCATAGCATCGGTCTTGAGGCGCGCGGGGTTGAAGATGTTGACGTAGTAGGTGCGCCACAGGGCTTCGAGGCGGTCGTCGTCGGGGGCGTCGGATTTCGAGGCGCCGGGGGTGAAGTTCAGGGCGTCGCCGTCCCAGTGCACGCTGCGGTAGGGCGTGAGGATGGACCAGCGCATCGAGGTGAAGCGTTTGGCGAAGAAGGTCGACGCGAGGTCGACGATGTAGTGCGTCGGTTCGAACCAGGCGATGAAGGCGGGGGCGCCGTCGCCGGCGTCGATTTCGCGGAAGCGGACGAAGGCTTTCATCTTGTGGTGGTCACGGCGCACGGCGGAGTGCATGTCGCGCAGGCGGAAGACGTCGGGGTCGGTGATGCGTTCGAGCAGGCGGGGTTCGCCGTGCACGATGCGCCACAGCATGCGGTAGGCGAGGGCGAAACGCTGCGGGTCGCTGTGGGAGAGGAACCACGGGAGGGCGTCGACGAAGTCGCGTGGGACGCGCGGGGTGGTGCGGGATGCACGAGCAACGTCGCTGGGCCCCGGCGTTCGCCGGGGCGACGGGGACGGGGAATGCGCGGTCGAGGTGTGTGTCGGAACGTCGGCGGGCGCGGTGTCGAACAGGCCGCGGTCGTCCGGGCCGACCCAGTCGATGTTTTCGGGCGGCACGTCGTCGGCGAGCAGCGCGCGCGCATGCTCCCGCCATTCGTTCGCGCTGGCGTGGAACTGCAGCGCGACGACGCGGCGCTGCTCAGGCATCGAACAGGCCGCCCTGCTTCGGCGGCGGTGCGAGGCGGGCGCGCAGCGTGGAGGTGTCTTCGTCGCGCAGGCCGGGCGTGTGGTCGGCGGTGATGATGAAGGGCAGCATCTTGCGCAGCGGTGCGCGCAGGCGCGCGAGGTCGTCGAGGCGCAGTTGCTGCAGCTTGCGCAGTTGCACGATGCGCTTGACGTTGCGCACGCCCAGGCCCGGGATGCGCAGCAGCGATTCCTTCGCGGCGCGGTTGATGTCGACAGGGAACAGGTCGCGGTGGCGCAGCGCCCACGCGAGTTTCGGATCGATGTCGAGCGAGAGCATCGGCGATTCGCCGCTCGGTGCGATCTCCTCGACATCGAAGCCGTAGAAACGCAGCAGCCAGTCGGCCTGGTAGAGGCGATGCTCGCGCATCAGCGGCGGCGGCTTCAGCGGCAGCGACAAGGCCGAATCCGGGATCGGGCTGAAGGCCGAGTAATAGACGCGCTTGAGCTGGTAGTTGGCGTAGAGGTTGGTGCTGCTGGCGAGCACGTCGCGGTCGGTGGCGGCGTCGGCGCCGACGATCATCTGCGTGCTCTGGCCGGCGGGGGCGAATCGCGGTGCCTTTTTTTCCTCCTTGGCCTCGTCGATCTTCAGGCGCATGCGGCCCATCGCGCCGCGGATGTCGCGCAGGTTTTTCTCCGGTGCGAGGGCGGCGAGGCCGTGTTCGGTCGGGAGTTCGACGTTGATGCTGAGGCGGTCGGCGTATTTGCCGGCGGCGGCGAGCAATTCGGGCGACGCGTCCGGGATCGTCTTGAGGTGGATATAGCCGCGGAAGCGGTGCTCGACGCGCAGCTTGCGAGCGACCTCGACCACCTGTTCCATCGTGTAGTCCGGGTTGCGGATGATGCCCGACGACAGGAACAGGCCTTCGATGTAGTTGCGGCGGTAGAACGAGAGCGTGAGTTCGACGACTTCTTCGGGCGTGAAACGCGCGCGCTGCACGTTGCTGCTGCGGCGGTTGATGCAGTAGGTGCAGTCGTAGAGGCAGAAGTTCGTCAGCAGGATCTTCAACAGCGAGATGCAGCGGCCGTCGGGTGCGTAGGAATGGCAGATGCCGGCGCCGCCGGTGGAGCCGAGGCCGCCCTTGCCGGCATCGCGCTTCGGCCCGCCGCTCGAGGAGCAGGAGGCATCGTATTTTGCGGCGTCGGCGAGGATGGCGAGTTTGGTGGGGATGTCCATGGATTCGCGCGGCTGGTCGTGATCCGCGGGAGCGGATCGACGAGGAAAGCGTGGGGGTGTCTCAGATGTGGCGACGCGGTGCGGGATGGCAAGCGTCGGTAGTTCTACGTGCGGAAGACGCGCTTCGGATGTTGCAGGTTGCAACGATGTGAAAGCGTTTCCTTCTCCCCGCGGGAGAAGGTGCCCGGCAGGGCGGATGAGGGCGCCACCCGGCAGGATTCGATGCGGGATTTGCCTGCTGAGCTCTGTGTCTGCGGCCAGGTGATCGGTCAAGGGCAGTGCGGACCGGCTCGCCCTCATCCGCCCTGCCGGGCACCTTCTCCCGCGGGGAGAAGGATTGCTTTGTTTTGCCCTTCGATGGCGTGGATCAGCGCAGTAATCTGGACTGAAGCTCGGCCGCGATGCGTGCGGTCTCCCGCAGCGGCGTGCGATCGGTGTCGCGTCCCGGCGCGGCAATGCGCTGGCGTGCGAGGAGGTCGGCGAGGAAAGCCTCGGTCTTGCCGCGCACGGCGGCGATGTCCGGAACCCACACGGCGGCGTGCGTGGCGCAGGCTTCGCTGACGAGGTTGATGGAGTCGGGCGTGACGACGATGCGGTCGGCGATGGCGAGCATGCCGGCGTAGGGATTCGGGCCGTCGGTGTCGCCGTGCCACTGCACGCCGGGCAGGTCGGCGAGGTCGGCGCGCGCGGCGCGGCGCAGCCAGTCGGGGCTGCGCCGCGAGGTGGTGACGAGCAGGCTGCCGTCGTCGCGTGCGTGCTGCGTGCGCAGTTGCGCGGCGAGTGCCGCCCACGCGGCGCGGTCGAGGGCGTAGGCGCGTGTGGGGCCGCCGAGCAGCACCGCGGTGCGCGGCGACGGCAGCGCGCGCAGCGTGGGCCAGGCGTCGCGGGCCTGTGCGAGCCACGCATCGTCGATGGCGTTGAGGGCGCCGAGCGTGGTCAGCACGTTGGGCTCGCGCAACGCATCGTGTTCGGGAACGACGACGGCGTCGAAGTGGCGCGGGTCGATGCGCGGGTCGAGGATCTGCACGGTGCGGATGGTGTTGCCGTGGCGGCGCTTGAGCCAGCGCAGCGCGAGTGCGGCCTGGCGGCCGCAGCCGATGGCGAGGCGGGGTGGTTCGCTGTCGAAATGGGTGGCGACGGATGGGCCGAACGTGGCCGCCTGTGGCGGGATGAGGTGCGGTGCAGCCCAGCGCCATGGCGCCGACGTGGCGAGTCGTATCGTCACCGATGGGCAGTCGAGCGCCGCGGCCAGTGCGAGGGCCTGCTTTTCGTTGCCGGCCGCGCCGTCGGTGATGACCCAGGCGGTGGGCGAGATGCTCATCGCTGCGGAGCCGCTGCTCGGGGAACATCGACGAAATGAAGATCGTCGCTGCGCAGTCCGACCGCAGTCCAGCGAATCGGGCAGGTCAGCGCAAACCTCCTCACCGTCGTCCCGGCGAAAGCCGGGACCCAGTGGCGTTGCTCTGCTCGCGTCGGTCGCGCGCAAAACCAGGAAACGTCACTGGGTCCCGGCTTTCGCCGGGACGACGGATGGGAGGGTGCGGCAGGAAAGGATCGACGCTGGCTTCGTTGCGAGGAGCGCGGGCGTTGCCGCGAGCAGGCGAGACAACGTGCCAGCGCCCAACGGGACAGCGCCCCACGGGACAGCGCCGTGCCAGCAACGCGCCGATCAAGCCGTCCCATCACCGCACCCGCAGCGCCCCACGCGCCGCACACAGATTCATCATCTTGCCCTTGAGGAACTCGACCAGCTGCCGGCTCTTCGGCACCACCTCGCGCCGCCGCGGCAGCACCGCCTTCATCGTCGGCTGCGGCAGCGCGTAGCCGGGCAGCACTTCGACCAGCGTGCCGTCGAGCAGGTGCTGCGCGACGAGGAAGTGCGGCAACGTCGCGATGCCGCACCCGTCCAGCGCCGAGTCGCGCATCACCGCGCCGCTGTTGCTCGACAGGCGCGGATGCACCAGCACGCGCACGGTGTCGTCGCCGAGGCGGAAACGCCATTCGTGGCCGCTCTCGTGGTAGAGGTACTGGATGCAGTCGTGCTCGCGCAGGTCGGCGGGCACCTGCGGCGTGCCGCGGCGTGCGAGGTAGCCGGGCGAGGCGCAGAGGATCAGGTCGAAGCGGAACAGCGGTTCTTCCTGGAACTGGCCGGAGATCGCGGCGCGGTCGGTGATGACGACGTCGTAGCCTTCTTCGGCGGGATTCACGGGCTGGTCGTTGAGCACGAGTTCGAGCGTGAGATCCGCGTGCGACTGTAGGAATTCGTCCAGCGCCGGGCGCAGTGCCATGATGCCGAACGCGGTGGGGCTGGACACGCGCAGCAGGCCGCGCAGGCGCAGCTGGTCTTCCGAGAGGTTGCCTTCGAGCGCGTCGAGTTCTTCCACCAGCCCCGCCACGCGCTGCCGATAGAGCGCGCCCGACTCGGTCAGCCGCACGCGCCGCGTGGTGCGCACCAGCAGCGGCGTGCCGAGCGCGGTTTCGAGCTGGCCGATGCGGCGCGTCACCAGCGACTTCGGCAGGCCGAGCTGGCGCGCGGCTTCGGAGAAGCTCTCCACGTCGGCGACGCGCAGGAAGGTGCGGATGCTGGCGAGATGGTCCATCGGTGCCCACTGTTCACGCGGATCGAACGAGGAATTCGATCCAATCGGGCTTATCGTACGCCAGATGCGTCCATAGACTGGGCGCCATGAATATCACCGTACGCACCTCCGACACCCGCGGCCCGACCCGGCTCGACTGGCTCGACAGCCGCCACACCTTCTCCTTCGGCCACTACTACGACCCGCGCCACATGGGCTTCGGCCCGCTGCGCGTGATCAACGAGGACAAGGTCGCCGCCGGCGGCGGCTTCGCGCCACATAGCCACCGCAACATGGAAATCATCTCGATCGTGCTCGACGGCACCCTGGCGCACAAGGACAGCCTGGGCAACGTGCAGACGCTGGTGCCGGGCGAGGTGCAGCGCATGAGCGCAGGCTCGGGCATCCAGCACAGCGAGTTCAACGGCGACAAGGACAGGCCGGTGCACTTCCTGCAGATCTGGATCATGCCCGACCGCGAGAACACTGCCCCCGGGTATGCGCAGACGATGTTTCCGCTGGAGGACCGTCGCGGGCGCTGGCTGCCGCTGGTGAATCCGGACGGCAGCGACGGTGCGTTGAGTATCCGGCAGGATGCGCGGCTGTTCGGGACGGTGCTGGATGCGGGCGAGTCGCTGGATTACGCCGCGGCCCTGAATCGGAAGCTGTGGCTGCAGGTGGCTGCGGGCAGTGTTCGCGTCGGCGAAAATACGTTGAATGCTGGCGATGGTGCAGCCATCGTCGGGGAAACGGCGGTGAACGTATCGGCGGTGGCGGATGGGACGGAGTTGTATCTGTTCGATCTGGTGCCGTGATTTTTCACCGATCCATTGATTCGGTGACAGGTAGGCCTGTCACCGCCCGAGGCGACACACCACTGGGCCAACCTCACAATCGTCATTCCCGCGAATGCGGGAATCCAGCGCCTTTGTTCTTACCGTAAGACATCAAAACCAAGCAAAGTCACTGGATTCCCGCATTCGCGGGAATGACGTGGCGGAGTGATCCGAAGGAGTTCGTGTTCCATGTCCACGCAGTCCACCACCACGCAAAACACCCCCATCGCCGACCCCGCCCTCGACCAGCTCTTCCGCCACGCGCGCACCTTCGGCTTTGCCCACGACACCTGGCTCGACCGCCCGGTCAGCGACGACCAGCTGCGCCAGGTCTGGGAGCTCGCCAAATGGGGCCCGACCTCGGCCAACATGTCGCCGATGCGTGTCGTCTGGGTGCGTTCGCCGCAGGCCAAGGCACGGCTTGCGCCGCTGCTCGACGACGGCAACCGCGTCCGCACCGTCGAAGCGCCGGCCACGGCCATCGTCGGCATGGACCTGGCCTTCTTCGAGAAGCTGCCGTACCTGTTCCCGCACACCGACGCCAAGTCCTGGTTCGATGCCAAACCGCAGGACGAACTTCACACCATCGCGCTGCGCAACGGCTCGCTGCAGGGTGCCTACCTCATCCTCGCCGCGCGTGCGCTCGGGCTCGACACCGGCCCCATGTCCGGCTTCGACAACGCCGCCGTGGACCGGGAATTTTTTGCCGGCACGCGGGTCAAGTCGAACTTCCTGTGCAATATCGGCTACGGCAACCGTGCCAGCCTGATGCCGCGCAGCCCACGCCTGTCGTTCGACGAGGCCTGCGCGGTCGTCTAGCAAAACGGGAAACGAGCAGGGAGAAACGAGTGAACGCCGCATCGAAACGACCGCTCTCTCTCTCTTTTCACTCCTCTCCACTCGTTCCCAGCTCTTGCTCCACCCTCAACCCGTCAACCGGAGTCACGCCATGAACACCCGCCTCCTCGCCGCCGCCGTCCTCGGCACGCTCTTCACCCTGCCGGCCGTCGCCGCGCCGGTCGTGTACACGATCGACCCGACCCACGCCCAGGTGCAGTTCACCTACAGCCACTTCGGCTACTCGAACATCACCGGACGCTTCGACCGCCTCGAAGGCACGATCACGTACGATCCGTCGAACGTGACGGCGTCCTCGGTCGAGGTGAAGGTCGACACCGCCAGCGTCAGCACCGGCGTCCCGAAGCTCGACCAGCACCTCCAGGCCGACGATTTCCTCGACGTGGCCAAATTCGCCGAGGCCACGTTCAAGAGCACCAAGGTCGAAGAGGCCGGCACCGGCAAGCTCAAGGTCACCGGCGATCTCACCATTCATGGCGTCACGCTGCCGACCACGTTTGACGTCACCGTCAACACCGTGTCCGAACATCCGATGAAGAAGAAGCCGGCGGCCGGTTTCGACGCGGTCGGCACGATCGATCGCACGAAGTTCGGCATCGAGCAGTACGCGCAGGCGACCGGCAACGACGTGAAGCTGTCGATCACGGCGGAAGCCCTGGCCGAGTGATCGGTCAGGTGCGGGTGATCGGGTCCAGATGGGACTGATCGGGGCTGGATGACCGCGGTCGGAATTCCGGCGCGCCTTCGGGCGTGCCGGAACGCCCCGCTCTTGCGAAGAGCCGTGAGCCCGATCCTTCTCCCCTCGGGAGAAGGTGCCGGCAGGCGGATGAGGGCGAGCCACGTCAGGGCTTGCGAACATTGGTGCGAGCCTGCTCTGCTTCGTGTCGTCGTGCTGCATCGGACGCGCAATGGCCGCCAGTTCGAGGCAGCGTGCGGGTGGCGCCCTCATCCGCCTGCCGGCACCTTCTCCCGCAGGGAGAAGGAACGCATCGACATTTCCTTGCTCTGGCGACAGGCGCCGGCCTGCAGGCGCTGGCTGCACCGGAGCAGATGAGTGTCCGTCCCCCCGGACGAGAATCAGCTGCCGCCGAACGCAGGTGATGCGGGTTCGGCCTCGCACCACCCTGCTCCCGTCGCCGCCCCGATCCCCGCGCAACCCCACCCGCGCTACAATCCCGCCCCACCCAGCACACCGCGCGATCCCATGTCCCACGCCGCCCTCCAGGCCAACGCGCAGCAGCGCTACGAAGTCACCCGCGCCGACCTGCCGCTGTCGTGCCCGATGCCGGCGATGGCGCTGTGGAATTCGCATCCGAAGGTGTATCTCCCGGTCGAGGCGAGCGGCTCGGCCAAGTGTCCGTACTGCGGTGCGCAGTACGTGCTGATCGACTGATCGCGCCGCGCGTGCCGCGCGCGCTGACCGTGATGCAGGTGCTGCCGGCGCTGGGCACCGGCGGGGTCGAACGTTCCACCTTGGAGATTGCGGCCGCGCTGGTGGCCGCCGGGCACCGTTCGCTGGTGGTGTCCGCGGGCGGCGATCGCGTGGCCGAGCTCGAACGCGGCGGCAGCACGCATGTCACCCTCGATCTCGGGCGCAAGTCGCTCGCGACCCTGCTGCAGGTGCGCGCGCTGCGCCGGCTGCTGGCGCGCGAGCGGCCGGACATCGTGCATGTGCGCTCGCGCCTGCCGGCGTGGCTGGTGTGGTGGGCGCGGCGTGGATTGCGTGCGTCGAAACCTGCCGTGGTGTCGACCATCCACGGTCTCAATTCGCCGGGCCGTTATAGCGCCATCCTCACGTACGGCGAGCGCGTCATCTGCGTGTCCGACACGGTGCGCACGCACGTGTTGCGGCACTATCCGGGCTGCGATCCGAGGCGCCTGCGCGTGATTCGGCGCGGCATCGATCCGGCGCAGTTCCCGCGCGGGCTCCGGCCGGATGCGCAGTGGCGCGAAACGTTTCTCGCCGACCACCCGCGCCTCGCCGGCGGCACGCTGCTGACCCTGCCCGGACGCGGCACGCGGCTCAAGGGCCACCACGATGCGCTGCAGCTGATCGCACGGTTGCGCAAGGACGGCCGCGACGTGCGCGGCCTGCTGCTCGGCGTGGCCGAGCCGGGTCGGGAACGCTACGTCGCCGAACTCTCCGCGCTCGCGGGCGAACTGGGCATCGCCGATGCCGTCGTGCTGTCGCCGCCGCGGCGCGACGTGCGCGAGGTGCTCGCGATCTCCGCGCTCGTGCTGCAGCTCTCGAACAAGCCAGAAGCCTTCGGCCGCACCGTGGCCGAAGCGTTGAGCCTGGGGCGTCCGGTGCTGGGCTGGGACCACGGCGGCGTCGGCGACGTGCTGGCCGCGCACTTTCCCGCCGGACGTGTGCCGCCCGCCGACATCGACGCGCTGGCGCGGCGTGCCGCCGCGCTGCTCGACGCGCCGCCGTCCGTGCCGCCGTACACCGGCACGACATTGGCCGCGATGCAGGCCGCCACGCTGGCGCTGTACGCCGAGGTCACCGATGCGCGCGGCTGAGCAGACGCCGATCGCCGTCGCCGACCACGCCGTGGCGCGGCCGTGGCGCGTCTGGCTGCTGGTTGCGGTGCCGCTGCTGCTGCCGTTCGGCCGGCTGGGCGAACTGCCGCTGCTGATCGGTGCCATCGTCGGCACGATCGATGTGGCGCGCGCGCCGGGCCTGCTGCGCACGCCGTACGCACGTCTCGCGCTGCTGCTGTTCGGCGCGTACTGGCTGCCGGAGCTCGTGTCCGCCGTCGACAGCGTCGCGCCGCGCAAGAGCTGGCTCGAAGTGGCGAGCGATCTGCGCTATCTGCCGTTCCTGCTGTTCGCCGCGACGGCCTGCCGCGCACCGCGCGACGCGGCGCGGCTCGTCGGTGGCATCGCCGCGGTGCTGGCGCTGTGGTGCGCCGATGCGCTGGTGCAGGCACTCACCGGCTGGAGCCTGGGCGGCGCAGGCACGGTGGATCGCCTCAGCGGCATCTTCGGCGACGACAATCTCAAGCTCGGCGGCGCGGTCGCGGCACTGGCCACGTTCGGACTGTGGTTCGCGTGGACGCGCGGCCGCGCGCGCGGTCTTGCGCTGGCCCTGGTGCCGCTGCTCGTGGTGGTGCTGCTGGCCGGCGCGCGCGCGGCGTGGCTGGTGCTCGCGATCGCGTTTGCGCTGGTGTGCTGGCGTGCGCTCGGGCCACGGCGCGGCCTGCTCGCCGCGGCCGCGGCGCTGCTGATCGCCGCGGCCGCGGGTGTTGCGAGCTACGCGGCATCGCCCCGCTTCGCCGCGCGCGTCGACCGCACCGCGGCTGCCTTCACCGGCGACAGCGCCGCGATCGATCACGCCTTGTCCGGCCGCGTGCCGATCTGGCACACCGCGCTCGCGATGGGCGCGGCGCATCCGATCAACGGTGTCGGGGTGCGCGCCTTCCGCCATGCGTATCCCGCGCACGCCGCCGACGGCGACCGGTGGGTGCGCGACGGCACCGGCGCGCTGCACGCGCACCAGCTGCTGCTGGAGGTCTGGAGCGAAACCGGTGCGTTCGGCCTGCTGGCGTGGCTGCTCGGCGCGCTCGCCGCGTTGCGCGCATGGTTTACCGCCACCGCTGCCGCGCGCGGACGTGCGGCGCCGGCGGCGTATGCCCTGTGCGCCGCGCTGTTTCCGATCAACACGCATTACGCGATGTATTCGAGCGTCTGGGGCTTGCTGCTGATGTTGTTGCTCGCCGCTTGGCTTGCGCTGCTGGCCGCGCCGGAGGGCGACGGATGAGCCGGCCACCGATCAGCGCCGTCGTCACCACCTTCAACAATGCGGCAACGCTGCGCGCCTGCCTCGACAGCCTCGTCTGGTGCGAGGAAATCGTGCTCCTCGATTCCGACAGCACGGACGCCACGCGCACCATCGCCGCCGGGTTCGGCGCACGCATCGTCGTGGAACCGTTCAAAGGCTACGGTCCGCAGAAGCAGTCGGCCATCGACAAGGCGACGCACGACTGGATCCTGCTGCTCGACGCCGACGAATCGCTCGCGCCCGACGCGCGTCCCGCCATCGAGCGCGAACTCGCCGCACCGCGCGCCGACGGCTACCGCCTGCCGCGGCACGAGTGGCTGTTCTGGCGCTGGCCGCATCCGGCGACGCGGCCAAACTGGCAGCTGCGCCTGTTCCGCCGCAGTCGCGGCCGCATGAACGCGGTGCCGGTGCATGCGGCGCCCGAAGTCGACGGCACCGTGGTCGATCTCGACGCGCCGTTCCGCCACTACGGCGAGCCCGATCTCGCGACCCGCGTCGACAAGGTCAATCGTTATTCCACCGGCCTGGTCGATCACAAGCGCGGCAAGCGAGTCCGCTTCGTCGCGCTGCGCCTGCTGCTGTACCCGCCGTTCGCCTTCCTCAGGCTCTACGTCGGCAAGCGCTACTTCCTCAACGGCTGGGCGGGCTACTTCGCGGCGCGCACACAGGCGTTCTACGCGTTCCTCAAGTACGCCAAGGTACTGGAAGCGGCCCGGCGCGATCCGGTGCGATAATCGCCGCATGACCACCAACGACCCCGCCGGCGACACCACCCACTTCGGCTTCCGCGACGTTCCGCGCGCGCAGAAACAGAAACTCGTCGGCGAGGTCTTCACCTCGGTGGCGCAGAAGTACGACCTGATGAACGACCTGATGTCGCTCGGCATCCATCGGGTGTGGAAGCGCTACTTCGTCGCCACCTCGGGCGTGAAGCGCGGCGACCGCGTGCTGGACCTCGCCGGTGGCACCGGCGACATCGCGGCACTGCTGCACGAGCGCGTGGGCGAAACCGGGTCGGTGGTCGTCGGGGACATCAATGCGGGGATGTTGACCGTGGGGCGGGACCGCATGACCGACCGCGGCCTCGTGCGCGGGCTCGACTGGACGCAACTCAACGCCGAAGCGCTGCCGTTTCCGGACGCGAGTTTCGATCTCGTCACGATTGCGTTCGGCCTGCGCAACGTCACCGACAAGCAGCGCGCGCTGGCCGAGATGCATCGCGTGCTGAAGATCGGCGGATGGGCGCTGGTGCTGGAGTTCTCGCAGGTGAAGCCTGCGTGGTTCCGGCCGGTGTACGACTTCCACTCGTTCAAGGTGTTGCCACGGCTCGGGCGCCTGTTCGCGGGCGACGCGGATTCGTACCAGTATCTGGCCGAATCCATCCGCAAGCACCCGCCGCAGGACGAACTGCGCAGGATGATGGAGACGGCGGGGTTCGCGCGTTGCGAGTACCGCAACCTCTCCGGCGGCATCTGCGCGATCCACAGCGGTTACCGCGTCTGAAAGTGTCCGTGTCCCGATTCGGCGGCGGTGACGCCGCCTGAAGTCCCTGCGGAGTTCGCGCCGCACGTCCCGCCGCGCGCAACCGGAACCCGTCGTCCCGGCGAAGGCCGGGACCCAGCGGCGTCGGCTCTTCGCTTGTGCGGCCAGCAGGACAACACCGAGCAACGTCACTGGGTCCCGGCGTTCGCCGGGACGACGGGCAGGGGTTCGCAGCGCCGGAACTCGCACCGTCGCGCCACGCTCGGGTCCGGCGCCACCCTGCGCTAAACTCGGCCTTTCGCCCGCCTGCCCGAGCCTCCGATGCGCGTCCTGCTGCCGCTTGCCCTGTCCATCGCCATGATCCTCCCCGCGTTCGCCGCGAAGACCCACGACGCCCCGCCGCGCCACCACGACGAGCATTCGTGGGCCGAACCGGACAAGGTCGTCATCCGCGACCTCGGTCTCGACCTGCGCGTGGACTTCGGCAAGAAACAGCTGCGCGGCAGCGCCGATCTCGCGCTGACATGGAAAGACCCCGCCGCGCGCGAGCTGCTGCTCGACACGCGCGATCTCAGCATCGCGAAAGTGCTCGGCAAATCCGGAGACGGCAACTGGCGCCGCCTGCAGTTCTCGCTCGGCGAACGCGATGCGATCTTCGGCCAGAAGCTCACGATCCGGATGAAACGCCAGTACGACATCGTGCGCATCCGCTATGCCACCGCGCCGGAAGCGTCCGGCCTGCAGTGGCTGGAACCGTCGATGACCGCCGGCAAGAAACATCCCTTCATGTTCAGCCAGTCGCAGGCCATCCACGCGCGCAGCTGGGTGCCGCTGCAGGACACGCCCGGCGTGCGCTACACCTACAGCGCACACATCGAGACCGATCCGGAACTGATGGCGCTGATGAGCGCCGACAACGCGCCGGACGCCTCGCGCGACGGCGACTACGTGTTCCGCATGCAGCAGCCGATTCCGTCGTACCTGATGGCGATCTCGGTCGGTGACCTCGTCTTCCGTCCGATCTCCGAACGCGCCGGCGTGTGGGCCGAGCCCGGCACGGTGGACGTGGCGGTGAAGGAATTCGCCGACACCGAACGCATGATCCAGACCACCGAGCAGCTCTACGGCCCGTACCGCTGGGAACGCTACGACCTGCTGATCCTGCCGCCGTCGTTCCCGTTCGGCGGCATGGAGAATCCGCGCCTCTCGTTCATCACGCCCACCGTCATCGTCGGCGACAAGTCGCTCACCAGCCTCATCGCGCATGAGCTCGCGCACTCGTGGTCCGGCAACCTCGTGACCAACGCGAGCTGGAAGGACATGTGGTTGAACGAGGGTTTCACGAGCTACGTCGAGAACCGCATCGTCGAGGCGGTGTACGGGACCGATCTGTCGCAGATGGAAAACGTCATCAGCCAGTTCGGGCTGCACGCCGAGATGCAGGAGATGGCCGAAGAGCGTCAGGTGCTGGCACTGCCGGCGCTGCCGGGCGTCGATCCGGACGAGGCGCTGACCGATGTGGCCTACATCAAGGGCGCGTGGTTCCTCGAATTCCTCGAGCAGCGCTTCGGCCGCGAGGCCTTCGATCCGTTCCTGCGCAGCTACTTCAATCACTTCGCGTTCCAGAGCATCGACACCGCGCAGTTCGTCGAGTATCTGAACAGCGAGCTGATCGCGAAGAATCCGGACGCGGTCACGCAGAAAGAACTCGACGCGTGGCTGAACCAGCCGGGCATCCCCGCGTTCGCCACGGCCGCCAAGTCCGCGCGGTTCGATGCGGTGGATGCGGCGCGCAAGGCGTTTCTCGACGGCCGCAAGTCCGCCGGCGAACTCCTGACCGCGGCGTGGACCACGCAGGAGTGGGTGCGTTTCCTCGAAGGCATGCCGGAGGTGCTCACCGGCCAGCAGGCCGTCGATCTCGACGAGGCGTTCAAGCTCACCACGTCGGACAACGGCGAGATCCTGCAGCGCTGGTTCCCGCTCACGGTGCGCAGCGGCTACTTCGAAGCGCGGCCGGCAATCGCGCAGTTCCTGCAGCGCATCGGCCGGCGCAAGCTGGTGATGCCGACGTACGAGGCGCTCGTCGCAACGCCGGACGGCAAGGAGTTCGCGCGCCAGGTGTTCGAGAAGGCGAAACCGGGGTATCACCCGATCACCACGGCGTCGGTGGAAGCGCTGCTCGCGAAGAAGCCCTGATCCCGTGGCGCGGAGCGGCCTGCGATGAAGCCGCATCCGCGCCTGCGCGCGCTGGCGATCGCGCTGCTGCTGGGCGTGATCGGCGTCGTCGCGCTCGGCGTCGTGTGGCCGGAGTGGGCGCTGCGTGCGGAGTACGCGCGGCTGCGCTACCTCGCCGACGCGCAGGTGCGCCGCGTGTCCGTCGACGACCATGCCGTGCAGTTGCTGGAAGCGGGGGAGGGCCGCCCCGTGCTGCTGCTGCACGGCTTCACCGGCATGAAGGAAAACTTCCTCGTGCTGATGCCGCACCTGTCGGCGACGCACCGGTTGATCGCGCCCGATCTTCCCGGCTGGGGCGACAGCACCCGGCGCGACGGCGCGGACTACGGCTACGCGGCGCAGGCCGATCGCGTGGCGCGCCTGATCGATGTGCTGGGCATCGGCCCGGTCGATGTCGTCGGCCATTCGATGGGCGGCGGCATCGCGGCGGTCCTGGCCGCCCGCCATCCGCAACACGTGCGTCGGCTGGTGCTGATGGATGCCGGCGGCGTGCGTTTCCGCGACAACGCCTTCGGCCAGGCGGTGCTGCGCGGCGAGAATCCCTTCGCGGTGCGCGACGGCGATGATCTTGCGCGCTACATGGCGCTGCTGTTCGACGCTCCACCGTACATTCCGTGGCCGGCCGACAGCGCACTGATCGCGCGGCGCGTGCGCGATGCGCAGTTCGAGCAGCATGTGCTCGACAGCATCGGACGCGGCGCCGACGCGTTCCTGCCCGGTGCCGAGGCCGCGCGCGTGACGGCGCCGACGCTGCTGTTGTGGTGCCGCCACGACCGCGTCATCGACGCCAGCGCCGCGGCGATCTACGCTGCGGCGCTGCGCGACAGCCGCACCGTGCTGCTCGACGGCTGCAGCCACATGCCGCTGATGGAACAACCGACCGACACCGCCCGCGCGCTCAAGGAATTCCTGCAATGAACGATCGTCCGATATCGTCGAAATCCGCGTCTTCGCGCGCGGCATCCGTGCTGCTGTCGCTGCTCGTCGCGGCCGCGCTCGGTGCCTGCGACACCGGCCCGACGCCGGAGGAGAAGCAGGCCGCGCAGGCGGCACGCGCGGAAGCCGAAGCCCAGGTGCAGCTCAAGAATTTCAACGACGCGCTGACCGGGCGGCGTCCGGACATGGCACTGAACTTCGCCGAGTACATCCTGCGCACGTATCCTGGCACGCAGGTCGCGGCGCAGATCAGGCCGCAGGCCGACACGCTGCGTGCGCAGGTCGAAGGCGCACGCGAAACCAAGCGGCTCGCCGATCTGTGGGTGTATCACAGCGTCGACGACGAAGAGGCCAAGGGCGTCGTCCGCACCGCGTACATCTACAGCAAGGATCCGGTCGGCGCCGAGCTCGACGGCAGCGAGAAACGTGCACGCCTGGTGCTGCGGCGCCATCCGCAGTGGGGCGACGATGTGTATCTGCTGGCCGACGGCGGGTTCGTGTGCAAGGGCAAGTGCACGGTCAAGGTGCAGTTCGACGACGGCACCGCGCGTGATGTGCCGGCGTACCTGCCGGAAACCGGCGAACCTGCGATCTTCGTCGAGGATTTCAGGCGGTTCGTGCCTGCGCTTCCCGATGCGACCACGGTGCGGATCGATGTTGTTCTGCAGCAGGGTGGCGCGAAGACGCTGGAGTTCGAGGTGGGCGAGTACAACGCGGCGACGATCGGGGAGCTGTGACTGCGGCTCAAAGAGCAGCCTATCGGAGAGGTCCACATCCGACGCGGGGAGGTTCACCGCATCGCTCTATCCGGACCCTCATCCGGTGCTGCCGCACCACCTTCTCCCGGTGGGAGAAGGACAGCAGAGGCTGTCGCACGACGAGGCGCGAGCTC
Source organism: Chiayiivirga flava (assembly GCF_014202825.1). Taxonomy (GTDB): domain Bacteria; phylum Pseudomonadota; class Gammaproteobacteria; order Xanthomonadales; family Xanthomonadaceae; genus Chiayiivirga; species Chiayiivirga flava. Next base: position 933,401 of record NZ_JACHHP010000002.1, read on the forward strand.
GGTGCGAGTGCAAGGCGGGCGGTGTGATGCGCGGGAGGCGTGAAGCGCAGGCCGAAGACCTGCGCCCAGTGCGCTGGCGCTGCATGGTTTCGAAGTGCGTATCCCCGCGCACAACGAAGAACGGCGCCCATCGGCACCGTTCTTCGTTCAATCGATCGTCAGTGCGATCGACGAAAACCGATCCTACTTCGCCGCTTTCGCCTTCTCCGCCATCATCGCGTCGCGCGCGGCCTTGAACTCGTTGCCGCCCTTCCAGTTCGGCCATGCATCGCCGCCGGCGAGCTCGCGGCCGAGCAGGTACAGCGCATTGAGGTCCTGCATCACGCCGCCGAGGTCCCAGGACGGGTCGAATTCGTCCGCGGGCTTGTGGTAGCGGTTGGCGCCGTATTCGTCGGAGATCGCCATGCCGTGCGCTTCGCCGCCCTCGATCGCGTCGAGGCCCGATTTCGCGTACAGCGCCGGCACGCCGGCCTTGGCGAAGTTGAAGTGATCGGAGCGGTAGTAGAAGCCCTTTTCCACCGAGGCTTCCGCGTGCATCACGCGTTGTTGCGCATCGGCGATCGGGCGCAGCAGGTCTTCGAGTTCCGAAGCGCCGAATCCGTTGACCACGATGTCGCGCGTGCGTCCGACGACCGTCATTGCATCGAGGTTGATCACGCCCACGGTGTTGGCGAGCGGAATCACCGGATGCGCGACGTAGTACTTCGAGCCGAGCAGGCCCGATTCCTCGAGCGTCACCGCCATGAACAGCACCGAACGCGCGGGCTTCGGGTCCTGCACGGTGAACTGCTCGGCGATTTCCAGGATGCCGGCGATGCCGGTGGCGTTGTCGATGGCGCCGTTGTAGATCTGGTCGCCTTCGCCCTCGTGCTTGCCCAGGTGATCCCAGTGGCCCATGTAGATGACGGCCTCGTCGGGTTTGTCCGTGCCGGGCAACAGGGCGATCACGTTGTTGGATTCGGCGCTGCGGATCTGGCTCTGGATGGTGCTGCTGAAGGTCGCCTTGAGCGGCACGGCCTTGAAGCCGGGCTTGTTGGCCGCAGCGCGTTGCTCGTCGAGCGTCAGGCCGGCGGCAGCGAACAGCGCGCTCGCCACTTCGCCGTTGATCCAGCCCTGCAGCGGCAGGCGCGGTTCGGGATCGTCGCTGGCGGGCAGGTCGTACTGCGCGCCGCTCCAGCTGTTCCTGACCACATCCCAGCCGTAGCCGGCGCCGGCGTCGTCGTGCACCACGAGCGCCGCGGCCGCGCCCTGGCGCGCGGCTTCCTCAAACTTGTAGGTCCAGCGGCCGTAGTAGGTCATGCGTTTGCCGCCGAACAGCGATTCGTCGCCGGCGTGGAAGCCCGGATCGTTGACCAGGATGACGACGGTCTTGCCCTTCACGTCGAGGCCGGCATAGTCGTTCCAGTCGGCCTCGGGCGCGTTGACGCCGTAGCCGACGAACACAAGCTCGCTGTTCTCGATCTTCACCTCGGGCTGGCCGGTGCGGGTGCCGACCACGTACTGGTCGCCGAAACTCCAGCTCACGTTCGCGCCGCCGGCGGCGGTGACCGTGGCCGGCGCCGGGCGCGCCGTGGTTTCGGTCATGGGCACGCGCTGGAAGAAGCTGTCGCCGTTGCCGGGTTTGAGGCCGAGGCGTTCGAACTGTGTCTTGAGGTAGCTCGTGGTGAGCTCCTCGCCGCGCGTGCCCGGTGCGCGGCCTTCGAACTCGTCGGACGCGAGCACCTTCACGTGCTGGACGAAGTCCTCGACCGAGATTTCCGGACCGAAGGAGTACGAATCGGGCGTGGGTGCGGCGGCCGGCGGCGCGGCGGTTTGTGCGGCGGGTGTGGCCGGCGCAGCCGCAGGCGCCGGCGGCGCCTCGGCCTGCTGGCAGCCGGCCAGCACGGCGCCGGTCAGGGCGGCGAGGATCAGGCGATGTCGCATCAGCGGATTCCTGCAACGGGGGAATCCCGATTGTAGCGGCTGGGCGCGACGCTGCCGGGTTGTGGCGACGTGGTGCGCTGGGGCGAGTGGGGCCGCATCACGTGCCTGTCATGCCTGTGCCCCCTTCCGCCCTGCCGGGCACCTTCCCCCGCATGCGGGAGAAGGGTTTCCTTCGTTGCACGGTTTCGGGTCCCGAGCACGCGCAATGCAACTCGCGCTATCGATCGAAGCATCCCTTCTCCCGCGCAGCGGGGGAAGAGCCTGCCCCGGACTCGATCCGGGGTGCCCGGCAGGGCGGAAGGGGGTGCTCTGCCCCAACCGCCCCGCCGTCACCTCACGGCGTCGCACCGCTGAACGATTTCGCCGTCGCGCCCTTGATCGTGCCGACCTTCGCGCTGGTATGCACGTACAGCTCCACCTCGCGACGGAAATCGAGCACGCCGTCCACCGTGGCGTTCGGGCCGATCACCACGCGCGGCGGACGCGATTTGCCGCTGTTGAACCAGTTGCCTTTCGGCTTCTCGATGAGGATGCCGCCGCGCACATACGAATCGGCGCCGACGGTGACGTCGCCGTTGACGGTCGACAGCCCGTTGCCGACCTCGGTGGCCTCGATCTTGATGCGCCCGTTGACCGTTTCCACCTTGCCGCCGATGCGACCGCCGCGCTCGACGGTGATCGCGCCGTTGACCGTCGACACATCGTCGGCCACGGCCACGTCCTGGCCGAGCGTGACGCTGCCGTTCACCGTCTCGGCACTCTCGACCGACGCGCGATCGCGCAGCCGCACGCTGCCGTTGACCGTTTCGACGCTTTCGGCCACGGCGCCTTCGGACACGGTGACCGAGCCGTTGACGGTGGACAGGTCGCCGTATTCGGCGCCGGCGTCGGCGGTGATGGACTTGTTGACCTTGCTGATGTCGTCGCCGGCCGCTAACGCGGTAGACGAGGCCAGCAACACGGAAATCAGAACCAGACTGCGCATGCGATGCTCCTTGTGGGATGGGATGACGCGACGCCGTTGCGGCGACACTCGTGACATCGGATTCGCCTGCGCGGCAAACGGTTTAAAGCGTGCCTCCGCTATCATTGCGCCTCGTCACCCTGCCGGAAGTCATGCCGTGTCGCGACCCAAGCCCGTCCTGCTGCTGATCCTCGATGGCTGGGGCCACCGCGACGATCCGACAGACAACGCCATCGCACAGGCCGCGCTGCCGAACTGGCAGGCGCTGCTGGCCGCGTGCCCGCACACGCTGATTCACACCTCGGGCCTGCATGTCGGATTGCCGGACGGGCAGATGGGCAATTCGGAAGTGGGGCACATGAATCTCGGTGCCGGGCGCGTCGTCTACCAGGACCTCACCCGCATCGATGCGGCCATCGCCGACGGCAGCTTCTTCGCGAACGCCGAACTGCGTGCCGCGTGCGACGGCGTGGTGGCCAACGGCGGCACGCTGCACGTGTTCGGCCTGCTGTCGCCGGGCGGCGTGCACAGCCACGAGGCGCACGTGTTCGCGATGCTCGACCTTGCCCGGCAGCGTGGCGTGCGGAACGTGGCGGTGCACGCGTTTCTCGACGGACGCGACACGCCGCCGCGCTCGGCGCAGGCCAGTCTCGAACGGCTGCGCGACGCCGTCGCGAAGACCCCCGGTGCGTACATCGCCAGCGTCGGCGGCCGTTACTACGCGATGGATCGCGACAATCGCTGGGAGCGCGTCGAACTCGCCTACCGCGCCATCGCGCAGGTGCAGGCGGACCACCGCGCCGGCGACGCGTTGTCGGCGCTCGCCGCCGCATACGCGCGCGGCGAGAACGACGAGTTCGTCAAGCCCACCGTGCTCGACGGCGCCGCACCGATGCGCGACGGCGACGCGGTGGTGTTCATGAATTTCCGCGCCGACCGTGCGCGCGAGATCACCGCGTGTTTCGTGCGCGACGACTTCGACGGCTTCGTCCGGCCGCGCCGCATCGCGCTCTCGCGTTTCGTCTGCCTCACCGAGTACGACGCATCGCTGCCCGCGTCCGTGGCCTTCCTGCCCGACGCACTGAAGAACACGCTGCCCGAGGTGCTCGCCGCGCATCACCTCACCCAGCTGCGGATCGCAGAGACCGAAAAGTACGCGCACGTCACCTTCTTCTTCAGTGGCGGGCGTGAAGACACCTATCCGGGCGAGGAACGCATCCTCGTGCCGAGCCCGAAGGTGGCCACCTACGACCTGCAGCCGGAGATGAGTTGTCCGGAAGTGACCGGCCGGCTGGTCGAGGCCATCGAGGCGCAACGTTACGACGTCATCGTCTGCAACCTGGCCAATCCCGACATGGTCGGCCACACCGGCGATTTGCACGCGGCGATCCGCGCGGCCGAGGCGATCGATGTGGCGATCGGACGCATCGTCGCCGCGCTGCGCAAGGTCGGAGGCGAAATGCTGCTCACCGCCGATCACGGCAACCTCGAGATGATGCGCGATGCCGCTACCGGCCAGGCACACACGGCCCACACTACCGGCCCGGTGCCACTGGTGTACCTGGGCCGCCGCGCCACGCTCGCCGCCGACGGCGCGCTCAAGGACGTGGCGCCGACGCTGCTGCACCTGCTCGGCCTGCCGCAGCCGGCGGACATGCTCGGCCGCAACCTCGTGCGGTTCGAGGGCGCGGACGCTGTGCGCTGACGGTCCGGTGGCGGCGCGCTGCGTGCGGGTGGCGCTGGCGCTGGTTGCGCTCGGCCTCGCGCTGACGCTGCACGCGCAGCCGGCCGACCGCAGCGCGCGCGAAACCGAGGCCCAGCGCAAACTCGACGCGATTCGCGCCGAACTGCGCACGCTCGGCGATGCGCAGCGTGCGCTCGACGCCGAACGCGGCACGGCCGCCGCTGCCGTGCGCGAGGCCGATGAGGCCATCGATCGCGAAGCGCGCGGGCTGCGCGACATCGACGACCGCATCGGGTCCCAGCAGGACGAACTGGCCGTCCTCGAGTCCCGGCAGACAGCGCTGCAGGACAGCCTCGGGCGGCAGCGCGAGGCCCTCGCCGCACTGCTGCGTTCGGCGTACGCGCTTGGCCGGCACGAGCAGGTCAAACTGCTGCTCGCGCAGGATCGTCTCGACAAGCTCGCTCGCGTGCTGGCGTACCACCGCTATTTCCAGCGCGATCGCGTCGACCGCATCGAAGGCCTGCTGGCCGAGCTCGCGCAGTTGGCCGAGGTGGTCCGGGCCGTGGCCGCGCAACGCGAGCGGCTCGATGCAAGCCGCGCCGAACAGACCGCACGCATCGCCGACCTGGAGGCCCAGCGCGGCGCGCGGCGCGCGTTGCTGGCCGAACTCGACGGCCGCTTCAGCGATACGCAGCAGCGCATCGCCGCCCTCGGCCGCGACGAGATGGCCGTGGTGCGGCTGCTCGAATCCCTGCGCGACGTGTTCGCCGACATTCCGCAGCAACTGGACAATGCCAAGCCGTTCGCGCAGCGAAAAGGCAGCCTTGCCCCGCCGCTCGTCGGCAAACTGCTCGCGAATTTCGGAGCGCGCATGCCCGACGGCCGCACCAGCCGGGGGCAGCTCGTCGCCGCGGAGGCCGGGACCGCGATCCGCGCCGTCGCACCGGGCCGCGTGGCCTTTTCCGACTGGCTCAAGGGTTACGGCCTGCTGGTGATCCTCGATCACGGCGACGGCTGGATGAGCCTCTACGCCCAGAACGACACGCTGCAGCGCGATGTCGGCGACTGGGTCGCGGCGGGCGACACGCTCGCGGGCGTCGGCACCTCGGGCGGCCAGTCCAGCCCGGCGCTGTATTTCGAGCTGCGCCGCAACGGCCGGCCGGTGGACCCGCGCGGCTGGTTCGCACCGCGCTGAAGCGATTGGCCGCGCAGCTGCGGGCGACACGCGCTGTCGCCTATCGCCCTGCGTGTCGCTCGCTGGCCTGCGATCCCTGAGGCGTGCGGCGTGCGTACGCGAAAGCGTCCGGACGAAATCAAGTCCATTCCGCGGAGCTTTCGCATGGTGCAGTCCACACGCCTTTCTTCTGCTCCCGCGCACGCGCGCGCCAGTCTCGGCGGCGAGCCCGATGCCGGCTACGGCGTGCTCGGCCGCACGTCCGCCGAGTATCCGCACTTCGGCGGCGCGGGGTCGGAAAGCATCGCCTATGCCAGCACGGTCGATGCGCAGGATCGTCTCATCGTTGCCGGCCACAGCTTCGACGCGCAGGGCACGCTGGTCGCAAGTCTGGTGCGGTTCCACGCCAACGGCACGCCGGACGCGGAGTTCGGCCTGCGTGGATTCGTCACCTTGCCCACGCAGTTGCCGACCGGCTCGGCGTGGTTGCGCTGCGTGGTGGCGCTCGATGACGGCAGTCTCGTCGTCGGGTTCGACGTGAAGGGGTCGGAACGTCGCCATGTGCTGCTGCGACGGCTGCGGCCGTGCGGCGCCGTGGATCTCGACTTTCTGCAGCCGCGCGGCGGCGCGCTCGAATTTGCACCCGCGTCGACGCTGGACATGCTGCACGGCCTGCGGCCGATGCCCGATGGCGGGCTGCTGGTGCTCGCGACGACACACCTGGATCGGTTCCACGGCGCCGAACTCGCGTTGCTGCGTCTGACGCCCGGCGGAGTGCCCGATCCAGGGTTCGGCACGGGCGCCGGACCGACCGGAATCGCCTGGGTGCCGCGCCCGGCGGCGACGCGTCTGCGCCGGCCGTGGTCGCTGGCATTGGCGGTGGATGGCAGGATCCTGCTGGCGGGCGACGTGCTGTGCGAGCAGGAGTCCGAGCCCGCCGGCGTGGCGGTGTCGGCGCTCGATGCGTGCGGCCTGCCGTCGGCGGGGTTCGGGCGCGGCGGCATCGTGCGCCTGCCGCAGACGCGCAACGACGCACTGCGCGATCTCGCCTGCCGTGCCGACGGGCGCGTGGCCGTGGTGCTGCAGACCGGTGCCGGCGACGCCGTCTCCCTTCCGAAGGTGATCCAGCTGCAGGCCGATGGCGCGCTCGATGGCAGCTTCGCCAGGAACGGCGTGCTGATCGCACCGCTCGGCGGCACGGCCCCCTGCCAGCGACCGCAGGCCTGCGCCATCCAGCGGGACGGAACGCTCCTTCTTGCCGGAACGCCGTGGGCCGAGCCGGGCGGCCAGCGCGTGACCGTGTCGCGCTGGTTGCCGGACGGCGGACGCGACGAGGCGTTCGGCGACGCGGGTTCGCTGATCTGCGGCTTCAGCCACGGCATCGGCCGCACCGACGGCGTGTGCGTGGACAGCATCAGCGGCCTGCACGCACTGGAAAACCGCATTCTTGTCGCGGGCCACATGCTCGAGTGCGAGATGAAATACAAGTACTGCGCGCTGGCGCTGCACGCGTAGCGCGATCGGGCCGGACCCGCGGTCCGGGTCTGTGCCGCCCGTCCCGCGGATCGTGCCGCCCGGCGGCAGCGTGAGCCTCACCGTTCCGAGCGGCGTACGCCATCACAAGAACGGAGAACTCTGCCATGCACCAGACATCGCACGCTGCTCTTGTGTCGTCCGCCGCCCGCCCGATGTGCCGCCGGCGCGGCTTCTCGCTGATCGAACTGATGGTCACCATCGCCATCGTCGCCATCCTCCTGAGCGTTGCGTTGCCGAGCATGGCCGATGCCATCGCACGCAACCGCATCGCCTCGTCCGCCAACGCGTTTCTTGCGGGACTGAATTACGCGCGGACCGAGGCCATCCGTCGCAATGGCGCGGCGGGCGTGTGTCCCACCAAGTCCGGCGTCGTCTGCGATGGCGACTGGGGTGATCGCTGGCTGGTCTTCGCGGGCAAGCCGACGGAGCCGACCGTGCTCTCGCTCGGCGAATTCAGCGACAAGGATCAGTTCACCTCGGAGTCGCCGACCAGCAAATCCATCACCTTCGATGCACGCGGCATGCTGGCCGTCGCGCCGAACGCGTTCGAGCTGCGGCCCGTGGACTGCGGTGCGGGCAAGCCGATGCGCAGGCTCTTCAGCGTGCAGCGCACCGGCAGCGTGTCGGTGATGAAGGGAGCCTGCCTGTGAACGTGTCGGCGCGTGTCCAGGGTGCCGATGCCGGATTCTCGTTGATCGAGGTGATGGTGGCGGTGCTCGTGCTGTCGCTCGGGCTGCTCGGCATGGCGGCGCTGCAGGGCGTATCGATGCGCTACAACCAGAGCGCGAACTACCGCACCCAGGCGACCAACCTCGCTTACGAGTTCATCGACACCGCGCGCAGCTACTCCGATCGCGACCTGAGCAACCTCGTCGCGCTGGTGCAGAACTTTACCGACTGGAGCCAGATGTGCGAGATCGGCACGCCACCCGGCTACGCCTGCGGGTCCAGCGCCGACGCACTCAACTGCGACCGCGAACGCTGGGCGCAGAAGATCTGCCGCACCATGCCGAACGGCCGCGGCCAGGTGCTGCTCGACACCTCGCTCGCCGCACCGCAGATCACCGTGCGCCTGTGCTGGAACGACGATCGTGGCCTCGATCCCGCTGTTACGAGCGACTGTTCCGATCCGAGCGAAGCGCTCGGCGGCCAGCCGTTCGCGATCACCAGCCAGCTCTGAGGTGCGTGCCATGCCCGTCACCTCCAAACACACGCAACACGGCTTCTCGCTCGTCGAACTGATGATCGCCATCACCATCGCGGTGGTGCTGGGCCTGGGCCTGGTGCAGGTGTTTTCGGCCCAGCGGGTCGCGTTCGCAGCCAACGAATCGCTGGCACGGGTGCAGGAAAACAGCCGCTTCGCTCTCGGCTTCATCGAGCACGACCTGCGCATGACCGGCAACATGACATGCCTCAACGACCAGGGCTTCGCAGGGCGTCTGTTCAACCATCTGTCGGCGGATGTGCCGGCCGCGGCGCCGTGGCTCTATCGAATCGATCAAGCGTTTCAGGTGTACGAGTTCGTCGGCACCGCGCCGGGTCAGACCTATGGTCTCGCCGAAAACCGCACGACACCGGCCGCCGATGCGTGGGCTCCGCCGTTGCCAGCGGATCTGGGGATTGCGGGCAAGGCACTCGACGGCAGCGACATCGTCGTCGTCCGGTACATGAGTGCGGAATCGACGGTGTTGACCGGCATCGGTGTCGAAGCCGCTGCCGGCACGCTGGATGTCGCAGATCCGTCGTTCCTGTCTGCCGGTCGCGTATATGCAGTGAGCGACTGTCGCAATTTCAGCCTGTTCCAAGCGCTGGGCGGCAAATCCGTCGGCGTTGGTGGACTGAATCTCGTGGGATGGAGCGGTCTTGAGAACAGCTACGGACCGGATGTTCCGCTGCATCGCTTCGAATTTGCGGCGTACTACGTGGCCACCGGCGCGGACGGCGGGCCTGCATTGTTCCGGCGGCAGTTCGACGACAGCGGAACCCTTGCCTCGGAGGAACTCGTTGCGGGCGTCGAGTCGGTGCAGGTCGTGCTCGGTGCCGACACGGCATTGCGCGATCGTGGCGATCGACCATCGTCGTACTTCACGGCGGCGGCGGTGGAAGAGGGCGCCGCGCCGTGGCCCGCGGATGCATCGGCCAGCCAGCGCTGGTCGTCGGTCACCACGGCCCGCGTCGGTGTTCTGGTGCGCAGCGAGACGCGGGCTTCCGCGGCAGCACCCACGGCGCCGTCTCTCGTCGCGGACGTGCGACTCGAGATCCCTGCCGATTCGCGCTTGCGGCATGTCTACGAAACCCAGGTCGCGCTGCGCAACCGCATCCGCGGCTGAGACGAGGACAAACGATGAAACAGACAGACTCCCGCATCACCGTCGCGCGACAGCCCGCACCCCGCCAGCGAGGCTCGGTGCTGTTTCTGGCGATGATGCTTCTGATCGTGCTGAGCTTGCTCGCCCTGTCGGTTGCCACGGTGACCGGTCTGCAGGAGCGGATGGCGAGCACGTACCGTTCCGAGCACCTCGCGTTTCAGCACGCCGAAGCGCGTCTGCGCGCGACCGAACGCACCATCGTGGACGAAACCGATCCCTGCCACGCGGGCGACCCCGATCCCAGCACTGCCTGGATCGATGCGCCACCCGCCTCGGGCACCGAACACTACCGCAACATGGGCCGCGGCCCGACGGCACGTGCATTCGGCTGGCGCGGGAGCAGCAAGGCTGGTTCTCCCGCACTCGTGGGCGATATCCGCTGCGCGTACTTCGAGGTCAGCGCCATCGATTTCGATGTGCCCGGCGGCGACTCGACGGCAGCCGCCGTGACCACATCCGTGTTTGTGCCCTGAAGCAGTCCACATTGCGAATCCCGGAGATTCCCATGTCTACTCCCCGTCTCTCTTTGATCGTGAAGATCGCCGTCCTCGCCGCCCTGTCGGTGACAGGCGCATTCGATCGCGCTCTGGCATTGAACATCGCGCAGACGCCGTTGTTTCTTGGCCTCGATGTCAAGCCGAACTTCATTCTCGCCGTCGACGACTCGGGCTCGATGGGCGAGCAGCGCATTTTTCCCGGTGCCAATTCTCCCTACATCGCATGGAACGAGGACAACGCGAGTTTTTTCCTGGCGCCCGAGCAGCTGTATTATCTCGAGTCGATGAATTTGCCGGATCCGGCGCCGCCCTTCGGTGCCTATGGATCGATCCATGGCGACGGGAGCGCCAATGATGGTGGGTCGAACTACATTTTCCTAAGTCCGTCGATTCCACCCTTCGACGACTTTGGTTTTGCGCGTTCGCCGGATTTCAACAAACTTTACTTCAACCCGGCGGTGACCTATCAACCCTGGCGCAAACATGACGGCACGCGTTGGCCGGACGCCGATCCATCCGCGGCGCGCGCCGACCCCCGACTCGGGACACCGTACAAGATCGGCTACGCGTCGGTGTTCGATTTCGTCGATCAGGATGGGCGCCGAGAAGACGGTGACCGGGGATTCTACCTGCTTGCGGGCATGAAAGTGCCCGCCGGCACCGTTTACCGGACCGACAGCAACGCGATTGCGGATTGCGGTGAGAGTGCTTCGCTTCCTGGAACAAATGGCGCGTGGGCGACACTCGATCAGGACACCGTTATACAGAGTGCGTGCACAGCCAACCTGCAACGGTTTCCCGCGGTGTTTTTCCTGAAGGACCCGGCATCGCTTCCGCCCGAGTTCGGATATGTGGCCGACCCGGTCCACATTCCTGATGCACTGGGCCCCGGTGGCGTGGGACTGTACAAGTACGAGATTCGTCCGGAGAACTTCTCCAGCAAGCCAGCGTACAACGCGGCTGTTCAGAATTTTGCGAACTGGTTCCAGTACCACGGCAACAAGATCCTTGCGCTCGTGGCATCGATGACGGAGGCGTTCTTCGACGTGCGTGACGTGCGGGTGGGGCAATTCGCCATCAACCACCTGCAGGACGTGAAAATGTACGATCTGTCGGTCGACCTGGATCGCATCGCGTTCTTCGACCAGATCACCGCCTTGACGACGTCGGCGATCCTGTACGGAGGTTCGATAAACACTCCCAATCGCAGCGGGGTCAACCATCTGGGCGAGCAGTTCCTGCGCACCGACTCGCAGGCGCCGATCCAGGCGGCCTGCCAGTTGAACACCGGAATGTTGTTCACCGACGGATACACCAGCAAGGGCGATGGCCCCGTGCTTTTCGGAAACGCGGACGGATCGCTTGACGCACCCCTTTCCGATGGCTATGCCGACACCATGGCGGACATCGTCACCGCGTACTTCGAAGGCGCCCGTGTGCCACTGCGTGCCGATCTGCCGACAGGCAAGGTCCCCGTCGTGGCCAGCTGCGAAGATAGCCCCGAGCCCTGGGCCGACTGCGAACGGGATCTGCACATGCGGTTCCATGCTGTCGCGTTCGGTCCCACCGGTCATGTCTACGGTGTCGATGCGCAGAAGACGGAAGAGCCTTTTGTGCACCATCCGGATTGGAATGCCTTGGGTGCACCCAAGGCGTCCAATGGCCCCGTGGTCGTCGATGAACTCTGGCATGCCACGCTCAACGGCAGGGGGTCGTTCGTCAGCGCCGCGCGTCCCTCGGATGTAACGGATGCCTTGAAGAATGCACTCAAGTTGTCGAGCGTTGGCACGTCGTTCTCCGGGGGGCTGTCGGGAAGCAGCACGCGTCGCGATCTCGATTTTCTCGGCTACGTTCCGCGCTACAACGCCGAAGACTGGACCGGCGACCTGACCGCGCACTCGACGAAGGACGATGGCCAGTTCGATGCGCAGGTCTGGAGCGCGGCCGAGCAGCTCGAGGACGTCGATGTCGACGACCGAAAAATCTACTTCTCGGATCCGAAGACGAAAACACTCCACCCGTTCAGCGTGGACGCCCTCGGCGGCGACGCGGCCGCCATCACGCGGATGGGATTGCCTGCCGATCCGCCGTACGGACGCACAGTCGAGGAGATTGTCGACTATCTGCGCGGAGATCACACCTTCGAACAGAAAAATCCCGGCGGCACGTTGCGAAATCGCAGCTCACGGATCGGCGACATTTTCGGTTCGCAGCCCGAGGTGCTGACGTCGGCGGGCTTCGGCTACACGGGTCTGCCGGACAGCGAGGGCGGCGGATTCGGTCCTGGAAGCTACGGCGAATTCATGCAGACGACAAAAAAGAACCGGACTCCGGTGGCGTTTGTCGGAGCAAACGACGGGATGTTGCATGCATTCGATGCAACCGGCGGCGCCAACGGCGGCAAGGAGCTGTTCGCCATCATCCCGGAGGCAGTGATGTCCAATCTGGGCGTGCTGCCGGATCCCACCTACAAACATCGCTACTTCGTCGACGGCTCGCCCGTGCAGGGCGACGCGTACGACGGCAACGCGTGGAAGACGGTGCTGCTCGTGCCCATGGGCGCAGGTGGAAAGTCGATCATGGCACTGGACGTGACCGACCCGGCCGCGTCGTTCGGGCCGCAGAACTTCCTGTGGGAGTTCACCGATCCGGGCCTCAACGAGACGCTGGGGAAACCGCATGTGGTGTTGCTTGAGAACGGCAAGTGGGCGGCGGTGTTCGGTAGCGGAATCGACGGCGTACCGGATCCGGGAACGGTTGAGACGCATGCCTACATCTACTTTGTAGATCTCTTCTCCGGCGAGCTGATCGCCAAGGTGCTCGCTCAGATGCCTTACGGAGACGACGGAATCCTGGACGACGGCTTCGTCAATCTCGTACCCGTCGACGCCGACTACGATCTCCGCGCGGACACCGTCTACGCCGCCGACTATGACGGCTATCTGTGGCGGCTGGATATTGACGATGTCGACCCGATCGCGCTTGGCAATGGTGGTGCGCCGCTGTTCAGGGCGGTGAACAAGCTGGGCCGACCGCAGATCGTGACGGGCGGCATTGACGCCTTCCCGCATCACATCAGGGGCCAGATGGTGTTTTTCGGAAGCGGGCGCTATTTGAAGACCAATACCGACATCGCTCCCACAGTCACCGAAGAGAGCTTCTACGGAATCTGGGACGATCCCGAGCAACCCGGGTTCATCGACCGCAACGATCTTCAATCGAGGGCGATTCTCTCGCAGGAGAACGTGCAAGGTGTCGAGACGCGGCGTATCTCCGATGCTCCGGTCGACTGGAGCACACAGCGGGGCTGGGCACTGGACTTCCTCATCGACGGGCAGCCGCTGACCGGCGAAAAATTCATCGGCCATCCCGTCGTGGCATTGGGACGAGTGATGTTTGCAACCTATCAGCCGTTGTCGGATGACCCCTGCTCCGGCGGCGGGACGAACCGCTTCTATTCACTGTCGGCGACGAGCGGTGTCGGCGAACTGGCCCTGCCCGGCGGGGACGGCACGTACGGGGCGATCGATATTCCGTCGGCATCGGCGGGTCGCGGGCCGATTCAGCAACCCGGGGTGATCACGTCGCCGCCGCCGCCTGCCTGTGTTCCCGGTTCCCCGGGTTGTCCGTTGCCGGAGCCTGATGAACAAGGGCAGGTGCTGTCGGCACCGAGCCCGGGCTGTCGGACGAACCTGGGCGTGCTGCTTGGTGATGGACTGCTCGTGTTCGACCGACTCACGTGCGGCAGACAATCCTGGCAGCAGCTTCAGTGATGCTGCCCGGTCGCGGCGCTCCGCACTGACGGAGCGCCGCGATCTGCATGGAACGCCGACGGCGGTTGCAGCATCCGAGGCCGGGTTGCGTCCCGGACAGTTGCACCGATCAAACCGACGCGGCGGACTCCTGCAGACAGCACATCGACGACAACAACGGCAAAGGCAACAGCAGGCCGACGTCTGCCGAAGCAATCGGGAAGCGGGCATTGCGGGATGGGTTGGTGGCTATGGGTGGACTCGAACCACCGACCCCAGCATTATGAGTGCTGTGCTCTAACCGGCTGAGCTACATAGCCAAGCGACGCGTCCCGCTGCGGGACTGCCTTGCCTCGGAGCGGCGAGCCGAGCGTCCGAGGCGAACCGAAAATTATCCATGCGCAGGCCGGTGGCGTCAACTCGCCGGCGCTCTTGCGTGCTTCTTCGGACTGGGTACCCACGGTCCGCACCAGAGCCGATCCCCGGCCTCCACGCGCGAGGGGCACGTTGAAGGAACGGCGCACCCCGGTGACGCTTTCGATGCGGGCCCGCGACCGCCGTCGCGGCCGCCGTCACCTCTGTTTTCTCCCGAAGACGACCGCGACCGGCGCTCCACGGGGGGATCGGCTGCCTGCGTCCCCTGCGCAGCGTCGTTCGATTCGCCGCGGCCTGCCGGCGGACGGGGTGCGGACACGGACACGCATGTCGCCCGCTGGCCTGCCTTGTCGCTGCGTGCGCCGCTGTGGCACAGTCGGGGCATCATTTATCGGAGTCGGTCCGTGATCGATCCGGACGGGTATCGCCCGAACGTGGGCATCATCCTGATGCACGACGACGGTCGCGTGTTCTGGGCGCGGCGCACGTCACGCGACGGCTGGCAGTTTCCGCAGGGCGGCATGAACAGCGACGAGACGCCGCTGGAGGCCATGTACCGCGAGCTGCACGAGGAGACCGGGCTGTTTCCCGAGCATGTGGAGGTGCTCGGCGCGACACCCGGCTGGCTGCGCTACCGCCTGCCGCGCCGCTTCGTGCGCAACGGACAGCGTCCGGTGTGCATCGGGCAGAAGCAGGTGTGGTTCCTGCTGCGGCTGGTGGCCGACGAGCAAGCGGTGCGGCTGGATGCTACCGAGCGGCCGGAATTCGATCTGTGGCGCTGGGTCGATTTCTGGTATCCGCTCGAACACGTGGTGGTGTTCAAGCGCCAAGTGTATGAAAAGGCACTGCACCATCTGGCGCCCAAGGCCCAGACCTTGGCGGCAACCGCCGCCATCCTCGATACGGCGCCGCCGCTGGGCGCCGCCGAACCGATGCGCGCAGTGGCCGGCGGCTATCGTCGCGGAATAGGCTAGCTGGCGGGCTCCTGACCGCCGCACCGGCAGCCGGATGTGAATGGATCGCGGGGCGTGTTGACAATCATTCGTATTCGCGTTGGAATGGGCGCACGTTCCAGCCGGTGCCGCCATGTACGTGTGTCTTTGCAACGGAATCACCGAGCGCGCGGTGCGCGATGCCGCGTTGTCCGGTGCGCGTGACCTGTCCGACCTGATCGCGATGACCGGTTGTGCGTCGTCGTGCGGCAGCTGCGCGGACGTCGCCATGCAGATCCTCGACGAAGCCCGGCCCGAGCGCAGGTTTCCGCTGGCACTGATCCCGCTCGCGGCCTGAGCCCGACCGCGCGCACGGCGCGATTCCCGGCCGCTTCCGAAGCCGCACGATCGACGTGCGGCTTTTTTGTGGGACGTCGCACGTGCCCGATGCACACTTTCCCGTCGAAGTCCTGGACGAGACGCGTCACTCCGTCCATGGCAGCGCACGCGCGATTTCCGGGCAGGCGCGGCGGACATGCGTCGCCGGCGTAGCGTGGCTGTCGTGTCGCCGGAGTAGACCCGGCGGTGCTGGTCAGCGCCCACACGTCGCCTTTCATCGCTGTCGGTTCGCAGTGCCCGTCCCCGCCGTTCGGAATGCGTGCGATTTTCGTTTCGTCATCGCGCGGCACAAGGCGGTAGATTCGCCGACGAACGAATCGGCAGGAGCCACCCATGAAAGGCGATGCAAAGGTCATCGAGCATCTGAACAGGTCGCTCTGCAACGAGCTCACCGCGATCAACCAGTATTTCCTGCATGCGCGCATGTTCAAGAACTGGGGGCTGAAGGCGCTCGCCGATCACGAGTACCACGAGTCGATCGACGAGATGAAGCACGCGGACAAGCTGATCGAGCGGATCCTGTTCCTGGAGGGGCTGCCGAACCTGCAGAAGCTCGACAAGCTGCTGATCGGCGAGGCGCCGAAAGAGTGCCTGGAGTGCGATCTGAAGCTCGAGTATGCCGCGCTGCCCGATCTGCGTGCCGCGATCGCGTACTGCGAGTCGGTGGGGGATTACACCTCGCGCGAGTTGTTCGAGGACATTCTCGAATCGGAAGAAGAGCACATCGACTGGATCGAGACCCAGCTCGGATTGATCGAGCAGCTGGGCCTGTCGCCGTACCTGCAGTCGAAGATCCGCGAATAGCGCATCGCCCATGCCGCCGTCTTGCGGCGGGCCGGGGCGTCAGCCGAGGAAGCCCCGCAGCGCGGTTTCGACACGCTGGAATTCACGGGTCAGTTCGGCGACGCGGGCCGCCGGATCGGTCAGGTCGCGCTTGCGCGCGCCGGTTTCGATCACGCGGGCCTGTTCCGACAGGTCCAGCGCGCCGAGGTTGGCGCTGGTCGACTTGAGGGTGTGCGCCGGCGCGACGAGCGCGGCGAGGTCGTTGTTGTCGGCCGCGGCCTGCAGGCGGCGGATCGCACCCGGCGCATCTTCGAGGAACACGCGGATCAGGGTCAGGAATTCGCCGCCCATGATTTCGCGCAGGTCGTCGACGATGCGTTCGTTGAGCACCTTGGCGGCCGGTGCGGGCGCGGGCGTCGTGCGTGCGGGCGCGGGGACCAGCGTTGCATGCGTGCGGGCGGGTGGCACGGGGGTGGGCGGACGCGTCACCGGCGGCGGCAGCGGCGTGGCCGGTTCCGGGCGCGTGACGGTGGCGCCGATCCAGCGCCGCAGCGTCTGTTCGAGCAGGCCGCGGTTGAGCGGTTTGCTGAGATAGTCGTCCATGCCGGCGGCGAGGCATTTTTCGCGATCGCCGACCATGGCGTTGGCGGTCATCGCGATGATGGGCACGTGCGCGCTGGCGGTCTCCGCCTCGCGCGAGCGTTGCTGGCGGGTGGCGGTGTAGCCGTCCATGACCGGCATCTGGCAGTCCATCAGCACCGCGTCGTAGCGGGTGGTGGCCATGCGATCGACGGCTTCCTTGCCGTTTTCGGCGGTGTCGAGCGTGAGACCGGCGAGGCTGAGCAGTCGATGCGCGACCTGGCGATTGACCGGGTTGTCCTCCACCAGCAGCACATGCCCGCGCAGCGGTTCGCCGGACGACGGCGCCGCGGCGACGGGCGCGCTGGTGCCGAGCCCGGCGATGGGCGTGAGCGGGCGCTGCGGCGCGAGGTCTCCGCTGCGCTGGACGGGGGGCGGCGTGGCGCGCGCGACACTCGGTGCGGGCACCGTGGGATGCGACATCTCCTCGAACTTGCGCGTGACCTGGACACGCATCTCCACGTCGTTGAGGTCGCGCGAGAGGATCTTCACGCGTTCGTTCTCGACGATCTCGTCCGGCAGCGGATCGTCGCCGCGCAGGTAGATCGTCAGCAGTTCGTCGAACACGGCCTCGCGCATTACCGTGCGGTGCAGCGCGAGCACGGTCGTGGGGATGGAGCCCGCATCGACCAGCAGCAGGTCGAAGGCGCGCGCGCCGCGGCCGGCGGCGGCGCGCAACTTGGCCAGGCCTTCCTGGGTGTTGCTTGCGTGCACGAACATCGTGCCCCAGCTCGGCAGCGCGATCGCGAAGCGGCGGTGCTGCGCGGCGTTGGCGGTGACCAGCAGCACGCGCGACGAGGACAGCTCGCGCTGGCGCGCCTGGATGTCGCCCGGTGCCTTCGTCAGCGGGATCTGGAACCAGAACGTGGAACCGCGGCCGAGCTCGGATTCGACGCCGATCTGCCCGCCCATCAGATCGACGATGCGTTTGCAGATGGCAAGGCCCAAACCCGTGCCGCCGAAGGTGCGGGTGGTGGACGCGTCCGCCTGCGAGAACGGCTGGAACAGCTTCGCGGCCTGGTCGGGCGCCACGCCGACGCCGGTGTCGCGGACCTCGAAGCGGATGTCGTACTGCGTCCGCGATTCGCCGCGCCGGGTGAGCTGCACGGTGACGCCGCCGCGGTCGGTGAACTTGATCGCGTTGCTGACGAGGTTGGTGAGGATCTGGCGCAGCCGCACCGGATCGCCGCGCACCGCCAGGCGCACGGACGGGTCGATGACCAGCGCCAGTTTCAGGTTGCGCGCGTCGGCCGACTTGTCCATCAGGCGCAGCACGCCCTCGGCCATGTCCTTGAGGTTGATGCCGACGGTTTCCAGTTCGAGCTTGTTGGCCTCGAGCTTCGAGTAGTCGAGGATGTCGTCGACGATGCGCAGCAGCTGGCGCGCGGAGCCGTGCGCGGTCTGCAGGTAGTCGCGCTGGTCCACGCCCAGGTCGGTGCCCAGCAGCAGGTCGAGCAGCGGGATGATGCCGTTGAGCGGGGTGCGGATCTCGTGGCTCATCGTGGCGAGGAACTCGCCCTTGGCCATGGTTGCCGCTTCGGCGGCATGTTTTGCGCCCATCAGCTCGCGCTCCAGGCGCTTGTGCTTCTCCAGCTCCGCGAGCAGGGTCTGGAGATTGTCCGGCGCGGGCGCCGCCGCCGGCGGCGGTGCGGCGGCGGTGCCGAATCCGGCGAGCAGGCTGCCCTGGGCCAGCAGCGCGAGCAGGGCGACGAAGGACGCGCCCACGCCCACCGCCGGCCACGGGCCGGGCGTGTTGCCGAGCAGCCAGATGGCGCAGGCCGCCATCGCCACGGCCATCGCCGCAGCTGCCGTCAGGCGCAGGATCGCGGCGCGCGTGGAGCCCGGGATCACAGCACCGCCGACTGGAAATCGAACTCGAGCTCGCGTCCGGCCAGCTGCACGAGATTGCCCTGGATGTAGTCCACGCCCGACATCCATAGCTGCGCCGCCGATTGCGCGTCTTCCACGCGCGGCGCGATCACCGACAGGCCGCGCCGGTGCGAACGCTCCACGATCAGGCGGATCTCGTCGCGGGTTCCGGCCGGTGCGTTCGGTTCGAAGTAGCGTCCG
Source organism: Chiayiivirga flava (assembly GCF_014202825.1). GTDB lineage: Bacteria > Pseudomonadota > Gammaproteobacteria > Xanthomonadales > Xanthomonadaceae > Chiayiivirga > Chiayiivirga flava. The sequence continues at coordinate 952,498 of NZ_JACHHP010000002.1, forward strand.
TCGAGCTTGAGGAAATCGACCGGCAGCAGTTCGAGCACGCCGTCGATATCGGGCACGGCGCGGTACTGGCTCAGGCAGAACCGCACGCCGTGCGCCACCAGCGCGGTACAGAACGCCAGGGTTTCCTGCAGTCTGTCGGCCACATCGCGCGCGACCAGTTCGATGATGAGCGAGTCGCCGGCCAGCTTGCGCGCGCCGATCTGGTTGGCGAGCCAGTCGCCGTGCCCGGCCTCGGCCAGCGACGCCGCCGACTGGCTGACGAACAGCTTCACCGGGCGCAGTTCGCTGCGCCGCTCGTCGATCACCTGCAGCGCATGACCGAGGACCCAGCGATCGAGTGCGGGCAGCAGTCCGGCGGCGCGTGCCAGCGGCACGATCTGGGCCGCGGCGTGGATGCGGCCGGCCTCGTCGCGCATGCGCACGAGGGTCTGGTATTGCGCGTCCTCGCCGCCCTGCAGTGCGACGATGGGCTGGTACAGCAGCTCCAGCGCGTCGCCGTCGATGGCGCGGCGCAGTGTGGCGGTGAGGGCGTCGTTCTGTTCCTGCTCGGCGCGGCGCGGCGGTTCGAAGCGGCGCACGCCCACGTCCGTCAGGCGCGCCTGCCGGCACGCGCGCTCGGCTGCGTTGAGCGCGGCGCCGGCGTCGGCGAAGGCATGCTCGAACGCGGTGACGCCCACGGCCGCGCGCAGTCGGATCGGCTGGCCGGAGACGATGAAACTGTGGCCATTGACGCGATCGCGCAGATAGCGCGCCTGGGTTTCCAGCGAGGCGCCTTCGCCGGCGCCATCGAACACCACGAAGCACGCGTCGCCGTAGCGCGAGGCCAGCATGCCTTCGCCGATGTGGCGCACCACGTAGCGCGACAGGTCGCGCAACAGCGTTTCGACGTTCGACAGGCCGAGCCGTTCGCGCAGGTCCGGCACGTTGTCGATCTCGATGAAGAGCACGCCGCCGCTGCGATCGCCGCCGTTGCCCTGGTCGATCGATTCGTTGACGCGGTCGAGCAGGTAGCTGCGGTGGTAGAGGCCCGTGTCCGGATCCACCGGGTCGCGCAGCGCGGCGCGCGCGCGCACCGCCCGCGCGCGCTGCACGCGGTTGCTGACCGATGCGATGAGGTGCTTGGGCCGGATCGGTTTGGAGAGGAAGTCGTCACCGCCGACGCTCAGTGCCTCGAAGTGCTTGTCCTGGTCGCTTTCGCCGGAGAGGAAGACGATCGGCGTGTGCAGGAATTCCTCGCGCTCGCGGATCAGCGCGGTCAGTTCGGTGCCGTCGCACTGCGGCATGTAGAGATCCATCAGCACCATGTCGGGCTTGAAGCCGGCCATGGCGTCGAGCACTTCGAACGCGTCGGTGACCACGCGCGCTTCCATGCCGGCGTTGCGAAGGATCGACTCGGCGAACAGCGCCTGCGAGCGGTCGTCCTCCACGATCAGCACGCGGTAGGTTTCGTCGCGGGCGGCGTTGAGCAGTTCGTCGAGTTTGCCGAGCACCTCGCTCGCGCCCTGCGGCCGCAGCAGCAGCGCGTTGGCGCCGGCGCGGCGCGCGGCCAGGCGCGACTGCATCGAGTCCTCGGCGCTGATGGCGACCAGGGCAATGCGGGCGCCGCTGCGTTCGCGCGTGTGCTGCAGCACCGCGCCGATGCTTTCGATTTCCTCGATGAAGCCGGCATCCACGAGGACGGCATCGGGCGCGACCGCGCCGAGCAGTTCCTTGAGTTCGTCGCCGTTGTCGAGCAGTTCGAGCTCGTAGCCGAGCGTTTCCAGGCGTTGGTCGAGTTCGACGGACACGCGGTTGCCGTCGCTGAGGTGATAGACGCGGCGCCGCGTGCCGATGCCGGCGGGAGGCATCGGCGGCGGAACGGGCGTGAGCGCGCGCGGCGCGGCCGGCGAGGGCGGTGGCAGGGGCGTCGTCGGGACGCTGCGCAGGATGCGGACCGGCTCGGGTGCCGGCTCGGGCCGTGCGGCCGGTTCGGGTGCGGGGTCGCGCGGGCGTCCGGGATCGGGTGTGGTGTCGGCGTCCGGCTCGAACGCGGTCACGTCCGCCGCAGCGTGGTCCACAGCGTCGCGGGTCTGGGCGGCAGGCGGCGGCGCATCGCCGGCCCAGCGCCGCCAGTAACGCGGCGGTGCCACTTCGCTGCGATCGGACGTGCTGTGCGGCACCCGTGGCGCCTCGACGCCCTGCTCATGGGGCGCGAGCGGGGCGGGCGCGAGGTCGTCGATGAGTTGCTGCAGCTGCGCGTCGGCTTCGGCATCGGGCAAGACTTGGCGCGCGAGCGATTCGGCCAGCACGCCCTCGAGCACCGTCAGGCGTTCACTGGCGGCCACCTCGCCGTAGCGGCCGGCCACGCCGGACAGGCGCTGGACGTCCTCGTGCAGGACCGACAGTCCGTTGATGTCCCAGCCGTCGCGCAGGAACCGGCGTGCGCGCTGCGCGATGACGTCGATGCGACGCGGCAGGTGACGCAGGAAGGCAAGCCTGAGTTCCGCGCGCTGCTGGGTATCGGCCGCTGGCATGTCCCGGTATCGCCCCTCGTGGCCTGCGACTATACCTGCGCCGCCGCGCGTCTGTCAGGCGCCCGCGCCGGGGGTTGGATCATGCGGCGGGCACGCCCTGCGGCCGCCGCCGGAACACGCGCCGCAGCACCCACACCACGGCCGCCAGCGCGGCCAGGCTGCAGCCCAGCAACAGGGCCAGCGCCAGCCACGGATGGGCGAATGCAAGGCCGAGCGCGCCCACCGCGACGGCATCCTCGCCCAGCGATGCGGTCCAGTTGCTCAGCGGTTCGGGCGAGGTATTGATGAGGGCACGCGTGCCGGCCTTGAGGCCGTGGCTGAGCGCGGCGGCGCCGGCACCGGTCGCAGCCCAGCCCCAGCTCATGTCGCCGTCCGGTCCCGCCAGCGCCGCGCTCGCGAGAAAGGCGCCGGCCGGAATGCGCAGCAGCGTCTGCAGCAGGTCCCAGCCCGAGTCGACGCCGGGGATCTTGTCGGCCGAGAATTCCACCGCGGCCAGCACGCCGGCGGTGCCCAGCACCCACGGCGATTGACACAGCGCAAGCGTGCCGGGCAGTTCGATCCAGCCCAGCACGCCGGCAAGTCCGAGCCCGAAGACGGTCAGATACGCGCGCACGCCGGCCAGCCACGCCAGCGTCATGCCAAGGGCGAACAGGTGCGCCTCGTTCATCGGCAGCTCCGCGATTGCGGCCGCACCCAGAAGCGCGCGCCGGTTCACGAAGTATAGCCACGGCGCTTGACCGTGCAGCGCACGGAGGACTAACGTCCGGAGTCCCGTGGCCCGTCGTCCGGCCCGCCGCCGACCCCATGACCGACCCCTCGCCCAGCCGCTTCGTCATCGTCCAGCGACGCCCGCGCACGCGCGTGCTGGTGACGGCGTTCGCCGTGCTGTGGCTGCTGTCGCTCTGGGCGGTGCATGCGCTCACCTACCGCTACAGCGCGCCGGGCCTGGGCAAGACGCAGACCGATCTGGCCGCACTGCACGAGGAGAAGGTCGAACTCGAGCGCCGCATCGAACGCCTGCGCCAGCGCAACGCGACGCTCACGCGCTCGGACGAAACCAGCCGCAGCGCCAACCAGGAATTGCAGGAAACCCTCGCCGAGCGCGACAGCCAGCTGGCCGACCTGCGAAGCGACGTGGCCTTCTACGAGCGCCTGGTCGGCGGCAGCGCGCAGCGCGGCGGACTGGCCGTGCACAGTCTTGCGCTCACGCCCGGCAGCGACGGCAGTTGGCGCTACACTCTGACCCTGACCCAGAACCTGAAAAAGGCGTCGGTCAGCAAGGGCGAGCTGACCCTGCAGGTGGAAGGGGTGCAGGACGGCAAGCTCAGCAAACTTGCGTGGGGCGAATTGCTGCAGTCGCCGCAGGCCAAGCCACAGGGGTTTTCGTTCAAGTACTTTCAACAGCTCGAAGGCAGCGTGATGCTGCCGACGGGGTTCACGCCGCATCGGGTGCGCGTCAGCCTGCGTTCCGATGCCGGCCAGACCGAGCGGGTGTTCCCCTGGCAGGACACCCAGACCGCAGGAGTCTCATGAGCATGTTCGGAAACGACAAGGGCAAGGCCGCGCGTGCGGGCAACGGCAGCGTGGAGACGCTGCTCGGATCGCGCGTGCGCATCCGCGGCGACGTGTTCTTCAGCGGCGGCATCTACGTCGAGGGCACCGTGCAGGGCGGTGTGTTCGCCGAGGATGGCAGCACCGATGCGGTGCTCACGCTCGCCGACAGCGGCGTTATCGAAGGCGAGGTGCGTGCGCCGCACATCGTGATCAACGGGCAGCTGCACGGCGACGTCTACGCAAGCCAGCGCATCGAGCTCGGTCCCAAGGCGCGGGTGCAGGGCAACGTGCACTACCAGGTGGTGGAGATGGCCGCCGGTGCGATGCTGACGGGGCGGCTGATCCACGGCGATGCGCCGCAGAAGCAGCTGCCCAAGCCCGAGATCGTCAAGGATCTGGCCGACGCGGCGGCCTGATGCGAGGACGAGCGGCGACGCTTGATTCGACGCCGATCGCCCGCATCTTGCAACGCATCCCCGCGCCGTTTCGAGCACACCGATCCGCATGAGCCTGCAGACTGTCCCGCTTCCGTCCGCCGCCCCGCCGCCGCTGGTGTTCACGCCCGCGGCCGCCGCCAAGGTCGGCGAGCTCATCCGCGAGGAAGGCAACGGCGCGCTCAAGCTGCGCGTGTACATCAGCGGCGGCGGGTGTTCGGGCTTCCAGTACGGGTTCGAATTCGACGAGGAACAGGCCGACGACGACGTGGCCGTGCAGCGCGACGGCGTCACGCTGGTGGTCGATCCGCTCAGTCTGCAGTACCTGCACGGCGCCGAAGTCGACTACACCGAAAGCCTCACCGGCGCGCAGTTCGTGATCCGCAATCCGAACGCCAAGACCACCTGCGGCTGCGGGTCGTCGTTCTCCGCCTGAGCGGGGCACCACGCATGGACGAGCGCAGCCGGCGCAACCATTTCGCGGCGCTGGCGCTCGATCGTGGCGATGCGGTGCGGCTGCAGCCCGACGCCGTGCGCCGCGCGTGGCAGCATGCCCGCGTGCTGGCGATCGATTTCGAAGGCCGTTGTCCGGCCGCCGGCGCCGGCCCGCACGTGTTGTCCGCAGACGATCTCTCCGATCCGCAGTTCGCCGCCGCCAGCCTGCTCGGCTTTTCCGCGCCCGACACGGCGTGGTTCGCTTTGCCCGCCGAGCATCTGCCGGATGGCGTGCCGCCCGCGGACACGGCGTGGACCGGCCTGCGCGAGGCCGCGGCGCTGTGGTCGCGCTTCGACAGCGGCCTGTTCGCCTACGCCAAGGCCCTGCTGCTGTGGCAGACGCGCGCGCGCTTCTGCGGCGCGTGCGGCACGGCCACGCAGCGCATCCGCGCCGGGCACTGCGTGCGCTGCACCGGTTCCGACTGCGGACTGCAGCAGTTCCCGCGTACCGACGCGGCCATCATCGTGCTCGTCACCGACGGCACGCGCTGCCTGCTCGGGCGTCAGGCCGGCTGGCCGGAAAAGCGCTGGTCCACGCTCGCAGGCTTCGTCGAGCCCGGCGAGACGCTGGAAGACGCGGTGCGGCGCGAGGTGCAGGAGGAGTCCGGCGTGCGCGTGGATGCGTGCAGCTACCAGTCCTCGCAGCCGTGGCCGTTTCCCGGCGCGCTGATGGTGGGCTTTCGCGCGTCGTGCGCCGACGCGGCCATCGCGCTCGGCGACGAACTCGAGGACGCACGCTGGTTCGAGGCGCAGGACCTGTTCGACGCCGCGCTGCGCGGCGACATCGGTCTGCCGCCGGCCATCTCGATCTCGCGCCGCCTGATCGAGGACTGGCTCGAAGACACGCTCGGCCCGGACGCACCGCGGGCGCTGGCCGCACGTCGCGGTCGCGCGGCGGGCGCACCCGGGCGGGCGTAGAATCCACCCGTCTTCCGATTCGCCGGAATCCCCGATGTCCGCAGCGCTGATCGCCGTCGTGCTCGCCCTGGTGCTCGACCACGCCGCGCCGCCGCTGGTGCAACTGCGCCAGTACGGCTGGTTCGAACGCTGGCTCGGCTGGCTGGCGGTGCGCAGCGACAGCCGCTGGTTCGCCAGCCGCTACGGCATCGCGCTGACGCTCGGGCCGCTGCTGGTGCTGGTCGGCGCCCTGCAGTGGGCCCTGGCCCTGCATTTCTTCGGCCTGCCCGGCTTCGTGTTTTCGCTGGCCGTGCTGTTCTATTGCTGGGGACCGCGCGACCTGGACGTGGACGTGTCGGCCATCGTCGATGCCGAGGACGCCGAGCAGCGCCGCATCGCGATCCAGCGCCTTGCCGGCGAAGGCGCACCGTTGCCGCAGGACCAGCCCGCGCTGGTCGAAGCCGTGTTCGAGGGGGCGCTGGCGCGCTGGTTCGGCGTGCTGCTGTGGTTTCTGGTGCTCGGCCCGTTCGGCGCGGTGCTGTACCGTTTCGCGCGCCGCGGCAGCCAGCCGGCCGCGACCGCGCACCTGCCGGCGGAGCATGCCGACGCCTACCGGCGGCTCGCGCTGATCCTGGACTGGCCGGTGGCGCAGCTGGTGGTGCTGGCGCTGGCGCTGGCCGGCAATTTCGACGCCGTGTTCGGCGCCTGGCGCGACTGGCACGCCGCGCGCCGCGCGCACGGCTTCGACTTCGACCACGGCTTTCTCGGCGCCGCCGCCTGCGCCGGGGTCAACTGCGATCTGGCCGACGCACGCGAAGACGACGATCTCGAAGGCATCGAACCGCCGACGCCGGACTGGCCCGCGCTCGGCGCCGTCACCGACGCGATGAGCCTGGTGTGGCGCGTGCTGCTGGTGTGGCTGGCGGTGCTGGCGCTGTTCGTGCTGGCCGGATTCGTCGACTGACGACAACCTCGGGCCTCAGGCCCGGTCGTTGCGCAGCGCGCGGACCTTCGCTTCGAGCGCGGGCGCGGTGGCCTGCTCCGGCGCGATCGGTGCATCGGCCACGATGCCGATGCGCGCCCGGATCCGCCGCGGCAGCCGCATCCGGCGCAGCGGTCCGCCATCGGCCAGCGCGTTGCGCCGGCTCCACATGCTCTGCCACATGCCGCATAGCGCCATCGGCACCACCGGCACCGGGCGCGCGGCGAGGATGCGCTCGACGCCGCCGCGGAACGGGGCGATCTCGCCATCTTTCGTGAGCGCGCCTTCGGGAAAGATGCCGACGATCTCGCCCGCCGCCAGCGCCGCGTCGATCTGCTCGAACGCGCGCTCCATCACGGCCGCATCCTCCTTTGCGCCCGCGATCGGAATCGCGCGCGCGGCGCGGAACACCAGGTTCATGCCGGGGATGTCGAAGATCCGGTAATACATGACGAACCGCGTCGGCCGCGGCACCGCGCCCATGATCAGCAGCGCGTCCATGTAGCTGACGTGGTTGCAGACCAGCAGCGCGGGCCCCTCCGCCGGGATGTGTTCGAGGCCGCGCAGCTCGATGCGGTAGAGCATCTTCACCACCAGCCAGCTGGCGAAGCGCGCAACGAATTCGGGCACCATCGCGAAGATGGCCACGGCCACCGCCACGTTCACGAGCGCCAGCGCCAGCCACAGCTGCGGAACGTTGAAGCCGGCCTGCAGCAGGGCCACGGCGAATGCCGCGGCGGCGATCATGAACACGCCGTTGAGCAGGTTGTTGGCCGCGATCACGCGCGCCAGACGGTCGCGCCGGGTGCGCTGCTGGATCAGCGCGTACAGCGGCACGGTGAAGAAGCCGGCCGACACGCCGAGCACGAGCAGGTCGGCACACAGGCGCAGGGTGCCCGGCGCCTGCAGCAGCGCACGCCACGGCAGCCCGGTGACCGCCGCGATCTGCGGCCGTGCGAGATAAAGATCGACCAGCGTCAGCGTGATGCCGAGCGCACCGAGCGGCACCAGGCCGATTTCCACCGTGCGCCGCGACAGCCGCTCGCACAGCAGCGCGCCGGTGACGATGCCCAGCGCCGGACACGCCATCGCCAGCACCGCGGCGCCGGCGTCGCCGCCCAGATACAGGCGGGTGTAGCCCGGCAACTGCGCCAGCAGCACGGTGCCGACGAACCATGCCCAGCTCACCCCGAGCACGGCCTGCAGCACGGCGCGGTCGCCGCGCAGCTGCGCGACGAGGTCGGCCACCGCGCGCAGCGGATTGCGATCGATGCGCAGCGCGGGCGCCGCGGCCGGTGCCTCGGGCACGGCGCGCGCGCACAACCATGCCGCCAGCGCCAGAATCACCAGCGCCGCGGCGGCGAACAGCGGCCCGTCCTCGCGCCGAGCCAGCAACCAGTCGCCGAGACCGGCGCCAAGCAGGATGCCGACGAAGGTGCTCGTCACCACCAGCGCGTTGCCGCCGATCAGCTCCTGCGGTCGCAGCACGCGCGGCAGCAGCGAATACTTCAGCGGGCCGAACAGCGCGGTCAGCACGCCGTAACCGCACAGCGCGCCCAGCAGCAACGCCAGCGACCCGGACAACAACCCCGCCGCGGCGCAGAGCGCGATGCCGATGCCGGCCAGATGCAGCCGCCGCACGAGCCGCGCATTCTCGCGCGCTTCCACCCACTGCCCGGCGAACGCGGAAAACACCAGCAGCGGCAGCACGAACAGCATCGCCGCGAGGTTGGAATAGATGTCGATCTCGCCGCTGCGCAGACCCGCGTGCGACACCACGAACATCACCAGCGCGGCGCGAAACAGATTGCCGGCAAACGCGTCGATGGCCTGCACCGCGAACAGCGGCAGGAAACGGCGTTGACGCAGCAGCGAAAACTGGGATCGGGCCATGCGCGCAAGCCTAGCAGCGGACGCTCACGCGGCGGGCGGCGCGTGCGCGCCGGCCGCCGGTCAGGGGCGCGTGGTCGGCGGCTTGCAGTCGTCCAGGCCGAACGTGGTGGTCAACTGCCGCAGTGCGGCGTCGCCGTCGGGAAAACGCACCTCGACGCCGTCCACCGACAGCACCGCATCGCCGCAGCCCAGGTATTCGAAGCGCGCCGTGCCCGCCGCCGTCGTCTGCACCGGTGCGCTGCCGGCGGCGCTGCTGCGCGTCAGCGGCACGGTCAGCACCGCGTCCTCGAACTTGCCCGCGCCGGTGAGCCACAGCGGCGCGCCGTCCGGCGAGAGCGTGGCGAGGAACAGCACCGCGGTCGGCTCGGCATGCCCGGCATCGGGCGCGAGGCTGAGCGAGACGCCGGTGCCGGGCGCGTCCGGATCGAACCAGGTACCGGACACGGCCGGATCTGGCGTGTGGCCCACGACGGCCCAGTCGACGTAGGCGAGATCGTCTTCGCCGACCAGGTCGAAGGTCTGCAGCACCAGCGTGGTGCCACGCTGCAGGTGGCCCAGCTCGATGGCGGTGAGCGCGTCCGGCTGCAGCACGGCGGGACACACGTCCGACTCGGGCGGCAGCAGCGAATACGCGACCGTGATCGTCTCGACGACGCCCTGCGACCCCTCTGCAGGCGCGCCGCGCGTGACCACGGGCGGGTTCGCGGGATCGAGTCGGGGTTTGCCGCAATTGGTCGCGAACAGCGCGTAGAACATGTCGGCGGTGGACGCCGGCACCGCCGGATGCAGCGCGGGCGCCAGCGGCACGTCGATGGCGGCGGCGAACGGCGCGGCCGCGAGCAACGCGGGCAGGCCGACGATCCGGGCAAGGGAGGAAAGACGCATCGCAGACTCCTTGCAGAGGCGGGGACGGTCGCGCGCAGAGGCCGGACGGCTGTGCGATGCGGAAGCGTGCATCGCGACGGACCGGCCGCCGTCGCGCCGTGCCCGGAGTGTAGCGCGGTCCGGCGCTCAGTCCGCCTTGCGCGCGATCGCGCGCCAGCCGATGTCGTTGCGGTGGAACTCGCCGTCCCACGTGATGGCCGCGGTGGCGGTGTACGCGCGCCGTTGCGCGTCGGCGATGTCGTCGCCGAGCGCACACACCGTCAGCACGCGGCCACCGCTGGTCACGACAACGCCGTCGCGCAGACGCGTGCCGGCATGAAACACCTTGCTGCCGTCGGCCACCGGCGCGTCGAGCCCGGCGATGACGTCGCCGCCGCGCGGCGCGTCGGGATAGTTCGCCGCCGCCATCACCACGCCGAGCGACGGGCGCGGATCCCAGTCCGCCTCGACCGCAGCGAGGCGGCCGTCGATCGCGGCGTCGATCAGGTCGACCAGATCGCTGCGCAGCCGCAGCATCACCGGTTGCGTTTCAGGATCGCCGAACCGCACGTTGAATTCGATCACCTTCGGCGCGCCGTCGCGATCGATCATGAGCCCGGCGTACAGGAAGCCCGTGAACGGCACGCCGTCCGCGATCATGCCGCGCACCGTGGGCTCGACGATCTCGCGCATCACGCGTGCATGCACCGCGGGCGTGACCACCGGCGCGGGCGAGTACGCGCCCATGCCGCCGGTGTTCGGGCCGGTGTCGCCGTCGCCGACGCGCTTGTGGTCCTGGCTCGTCGCCATCGGCAGCGCGTGCGTGCCGTCGACCATCGAGATGAAACTCGCTTCCTCGCCGTCGAGGAACTCCTCGATCACCACACGCGCGCCGGCCGCGCCGAACGCATTGCCCGACAGCATGTCGCGCACCGCGTCGGCCGCCTCGGCGAGCGTGGTCGCGACCACGACGCCCTTGCCGGCCGCCAGCCCGTCGGCCTTCACCACGATCGGCGCGCCGCGCGCGTGCAGGTAGGCGATCGCCGGATCGACGTCGGTGAACACCGCGTAGTGCGCGGTGGGAATGCCGTGCCGCGCGAGGAAGTCCTTCGCGAAGGCCTTGCTGCCCTCGAGCTGCGCGGCCGCGGCCGTCGGCCCGAAGATGCGCAAACCGGCGGCGCGGAACCGATCGACCACACCCGCGACCAGCGGGACCTCCGGCCCCACCACGGTCAGCGCCACGCCCTCGCGCTGCGCGAGCGCGAGCAGGCCGTCGATGTCGTTCGCGGCGATGTCGGCATTGCGGCATCCGGCTTCGGTCGCGGTGCCCGCGTTGCCGGGCGCGACGATGACCTCGTTCACCCGCGGCGACTGCGCGAGCTTCCACGCGAGTGCATGTTCGCGGCCACCGCCGCCGATGACGAGAAGTTTCACGAGGCGTCGTTCCCGAAAGATGGCCGCGATTGCAGGCGATAGGCGCGCAGCGTCACGACGGCCAGAGTGATGAACGTCAGTGGCAGCACGAAGGCGAACATGGCCATGCTGAACGTGGGCAGCGCGTCGTGGTGTGCCGCCTGCAGCAGCAGATAGGCCATGTAGGCGAGATAGAAACCGAAGAAGAGCGTGCCTTCCCAGCGCGCGATGCAGTGCCCGGTGAAGAAGATCGGCAGGCAGGCGAAGGCCACGGCGGCCATGACCGGAAGATCGAAGCGGATGGCCGCGTCGCTCACCGGAACGCCGTCCGGCGCCACGCCCGCGCTGATGCCGAGCACCAGCAGCAGATTGAAGATGTTGCTGCCCACGATGTTGCCGACCGCCATCTCGCGTTCGCCCCGGATCGCCGCGAGCATGGAGGTGGCGATCTCCGGCAGCGATGTTCCCACCGCCACGACGGTCAGCCCGATCACCAGTTCTCCCACACCCAGTCCGGTCGCGATCGACACCGCCGCCTGCACCAGCAGTTGCGCGCCAAGGACGAGCAGAGCCAGGCCTGCGGCCATGAAGAGCAGATTCACCCACCACGTGCCCGGGGGCGGAGGCGCTTCACCGCCGATGGCACCCTTCGTCCGGCGTCGTCCGATGCGCACGAGGGCGACGGTATAGACGACGGCGCAGGCGATCAGGAGCGTGCCTTCCCAGCGCGCAATCACGCCATCGAGCGCCATCGCGCAAACGCCGAGCGAGACGGCGATCATGACCGGCACGTCGACCCGGATCAGCTGCCGGTTCACGATCAGCGGCGCGATCATCGCAGTCAGTCCGAGGATCAGCAGCACGTTGGCGATGTTGCTTCCCACCACGTTGCCGAGCGCGATGTCGGGCGCGCCACGCACCGCCGCATCCACCGTGATGGCGAGTTCCGGCGTGCTGGTTCCGAAGGCGACGACGGTCAGCCCGATCACCAGCGGCGAGAGGCCGACGGCGAGCGCCAGGCGCGAGGCGCCCCGGATCAGGGCTTCGGCCCCGACCAGAAGCAGCACCAGGCCACCGAGCAGGAGAAGCGTCTCTTGCATGGCTCAGTGGCGGAAGTGGCGCCGACCGGTGAACACCATCGCCATGCCGTGCTCGTCGGCGGCGGCAATGACTTCGTCGTCGCGCATCGAGCCTCCGGGCTGGATCACCGCCGCAATGCCGGCTGCCGCTGCGGCGTCGATGCCGTCGCGGAACGGGAAGAACGCATCGCTGGCCATCACCGAGCCCGGCACGTCGAGGCGCGCGTCGGCGGCCTTGATCGCGGCGATCCGCGCGCTGATGACGCGGCTCATCTGGCCGGCGCCGATGCCGATGGTCTGCAGGTCCCGCGCGTAGACGATGGCGTTCGATTTCACGTGCATCGCCACCTTCCACGCGAACAGCAGATCGCGCAGCTCGCGCGCGGCGGGTGCGCGCCGGGTGACCACGCGCAGATCGTCGACGGTCAGCGCGTCGCTGTCCGCATCCTGCACCAGCAGGCCGCCGGCGATGCGCTTGAACTCGAGCGACGGCGCGGCCGGCGCGAACGCGCCGGTGGCGAGCACGCGCACGTTCGGCTTCTTCGCGAAGTGCGGCAGCGCATCCGCGGCGATCGACGGCGCCAGCACCACTTCGACGAACTGGCGCTTGAGGATCTCGGCAGCGGTGGCGGCATCGAGTTCGCGGTTGAACGCGATGATGCCGCCGAAGGCCGACGTGGCGTCGACGGCGTAGGCACGGTCGTAGGCATCGCCGATGCCGGCGGCCACGGCGACGCCGCACGGGTTGGCGTGCTTGACGATCACGCAGGCCGGCGCGTCGAAGGCCTTCACGCATTCGAGCGCGGCATCGGCGTCGGCGAGATTGTTGTAGCTGAGCTCCTTGCCCTGCACGAAGCGCGCGGTGGCGACGATGCCGCTTTCCGCCGCGGCGTTGCGCTCGACGTACAGCGCACCGCGCTGGTGCGGGTTCTCGCCGTAGCGCAGCGCGCTCGAAAGCGAAAACGCCGGATGCAGCGTCTGCGGCCACGCCGCCGGGGTCGCCGGATCGTCGGCGCGCGGCGACAGCCACTGGGCGATCTGTCCGTCGTAGCGGCTGGTGTGGGCGTAGGTCTTCGCCGCGAAGCTGCGGCGTTGCGTCAGCGTGGTGCCGCCGTGCGCGAGTGCGTCGCGCAGCAGCGCGTAATCGCCCGGCTCGGTGACGACGGCGACGCGTGCGTGGTTCTTCGCCGCCGCGCGCAGCATCGCCGGGCCGCCGATGTCGATGTTCTCCACCGCGTCGTCGTAGCTGCAGCCGTCCTGCGCGACGGTCGCCTCGAACGGATACAGGTTCACCACGAGAAGATCGATCGGTGCGATGCCGTGCTGCGCCATCACCGCATCGTCGGTGCCGCTGCGCCCGAGCAGGCCGCCGTGGATCGCCGGATGCAGCGTCTTGACGCGGCCGTCCATGATTTCGGGGAAGCCGGTCACGTCGCTGACGTCGCGCACCGCGAGGCCGGCCTCGCGCAGCGCGCGCGCGGTGCCGCCGGTCGACAGCAGTTCCACGCCCGCGGCGGCCAGCGCGCGGGCCAGCTCGATCACGCCGGTCTTGTCGGACACGGACAGCAGCGCACGGCGGATCGGAACGCGGTCCACGGGGGAAGACTCGGTCATGGTTCGGTGCGCGACGGGAGGATCGCGAATTATAGCGGCTCGGGGACGAGGTGCCGGTGCGACTGCGTGTCGCGAAACGGCGGAGCAACCACTGCAGCGACGCCCGTCACGTGCCGAGCGGGTCCGGCACGGCGGCCGACTGCGGACGCTAGACCAGCCCGTGCTCGCGCAGCTTCTTGCGCAGCGTGGCGCGGTTGAGGCCGAGCGCGGCGGCGGCGCGGGTCTGGTTGCCGTCGCAATGCCGCATCACCTCGCGGAACAGCGGGGCCTCGACCTCGCGCAGCACCAGATCGTACAGATCGTCGGCGGGGCAATCGTCCAGATCGCTCAGGTAGCGTCGGACCGCACGCGCCACGTACTCGCGCAACGCCGCGGGCGGCGGCGACGACGAATCGACGGACGCGGAATCCGTGCGGTGCGATGAGGGGACGTTCAAGATCCGTGACTCCGACAGCGTGACAGCGTGCGACTCGACCGCGCATCGTTGTCGATGCGTTCCACGGTGCCGTCGACGGCGACGCTTCTTCGACGGGGAAACGAGTTTAGCGCTGCCGATTGCGCTTGGCGAGCGCGACGATGGTGCAACCATGCACAAGACGGATGGCGGGGCGGATTTGTGCCGCATGTTTCCGATCCGCATGAAGGAGCGCGTGCAAGCGCGCGCCGGTCAATGGAAATCGAAGGCGAAGGCGACGGCCTGCTTGCCCGGATCCTGCACTTCGAGCGTGGCGCTGGCCGACTGGCCGGGCAGGAGCGTGGCCGAGTGATCGACGGCGCCCAGGTATTCGTCGGGCTGGAAGCGGCGCAGCGCGAGGGTCTTGCCGTTGAGGTCGGACAGGGCCAGTTCCAGCACTGGCCAGGCCTGCGGCCACGGCGCCGCGTTGCGGAAACTGGCGCTGATGAGCATCGCGTCGGGCACGGACGGATGCGGGCGCACGTCGCGCGTGAGCAGCTGCAGCGCGCGTGCGTCGTGCCACAGCGGCAGGTCGCAGCCGAGCGCTCCGCACAGGCGGGCAAGCAGCGGGCGCAGGCGCGGGTCGTCGGCAAGTTCGGCGCGTTGTGCCAGCACGATCTGCAGGCCCAGGGTCAGGCAGAGCAGGGCGCTTCCCGCCCACCACAGCGTGCGCATGCGCAGCGACCGCTCCGCGGCGGTGGCGGGACGTCGGCGCACGACGAAGCTGGGCGTGTCGGGCGAGGTGAGATCGAGCAGCGCCGGCGGCGCGGCGCGTGGCGGCTCGATGCGTGGCACCGCGCTCGCCGGCGCGATGGGCGAGATGCTGCTCGACGCCGGCTCGTCGCTGAGCCGCTCCAGTGCGTCGAACTGGCGCTCGCAGAAGCCGCAGCGCAGCACGCCGCGGCCGCGCGCCAGCTGTTCGGGCGAGGGTTCGTAGACGGTGAGGCAGTACGGGCACTGGGTGAACATGGCGGCCGCGAGGCTAGCATGCGCCCGTGCGAGGGCGCATCGGCTCAGGGTTTGCGCACGCCGTCGATGCGGATCCAGTCGTCCTGCCGGGCCACGCGCAGGGCGTCGAACCATTCGCCGTAGCGCGCCAGCAGCTCGGGTTCCTGCCCGGCGAGGATGCCCGACAGCGCGATGCGACCGCCGGCACGCGTGCGCTGCGCGAGCAGCGGCGCGAGCGCGTCGAGCGCGACGGCGAGGATGTTCGCCACCACCACGTCGTACAACGCCGGCGATTCCTCGTGCGGCAGGAAGGCCGAGAGGCGTGCGCCGACATCGTTGCGTTCGGCGTTGTCGTGTGTCGCGATCAGGGCCTGCGGGTCGTTGTCGATGCCGACGGCGCGCGCGGCGCCGAGCTTGAGCGCGGCGATGGCGAGGATGCCCGACCCGCAGCCGAAATCGAGCACGGTGGTGCCGGCGAGCGCTTGCGCATCGAGCCATGCCAGGCACAGCGCGGTGGTGGGGTGCGTGCCGGTGCCGAAGGCAAGGCCCGGATCGAGCCGGACGATGGCGGCGTCGGGCGTTCTCGCGGCGGCGGGCAGGTCCTGGTTCCACGGCACGATGAAGGTGCGCGCGCCGAACTGCATCGGGCGGAACTGGTCCATCCAGGCACGTTCCCAGTCTTCGTCGGCCACCTCGCGGAAGGCGGCGCCGGTGAGATCGAGTTCGGCATCGATGGCTTCGAGCGCGACCAGCACGAGTTCGGGCGAGGTCCCGTGCGCAAACAGCGCGGTCAGCGTCATCGCGCGCCACAGCGGCTGCTCGCCGACGCCGGGTTCGAAGATGGCCTGCTCGTCGGGCTCGTCGGCGTTGGCGTCCATCAGCGTGACCGACAGCGCACCGATGTCTTCGAGTGCGAGTTCCAGGCGCGGTTGCGCGGATTCGGTGCAGGGGAGGGTGAGTTCGAGGTAGGGCATGTATCCATTCCGGTGCGCGGCATCAGGCCGCGTTCAATTCCCGCAACCGAGTCGCGGGGCATTATTCCCGCGACCTCCACCACGCCGTCATCCCGGCGCAGGCCGGGATCCAGTGACTCTTCTCGGTGTTGCGTTGATCGAACAGCAAGTCAGAGCAAACCGAGCAACGTCACTGGATCCCGGCGTGCGCCGGGATGACGGGTGAACGATGTCGCCGACTCACTGTTTCGTCGTTACGCGCCGCGGTCGCTCACTTGATGGTCAGGAACGTGCAAAGGCTCCAACCGACGCGCCAACAGGACAAAGGACACGTCCGGAGTCGGTTTGACCCGGTTCGCCGACAACAGGTCCGGAATCATCGCGGCCAATCGTTCCACCAGCGCCTCGACGGTTTTTGCTTCGGTGGCGAGTCCGGGCACGTCACTCGACTCGGCAACCCAAACACACGCAACGCGATCCCAGGCGGCGTGAATCATCAGCGGCGCCATCACCCCAACCCGATCGCCGCATCCTTGTGGTCCTTCAGCCGCTTCTCGAGGTAGTGGATGTTCATCCCCCCGCTCTGGAACCCGGCGTCGGCCATGATGCGCTGCTGCAGCGGGATGTTGGTCTTGATCCCGTCGACCACCATCTCCGACAGCGCCACGCGCATGCGGGCGATCGCCTGCTCGCGCGTGGCGCCGTGCACGATCAGCTTGCCGATCATCGAATCGTAGTTCGGCGGCACGCGGTAGCCTTCGTAGATGTGGCTGTCCACGCGCACGCCGGGGCCGCCGGGCGGGTGGTAGTGCCTGATCAGGCCGGGCGAGGGCAGGAAGGTGTCCGGATCCTCCGCGTTCACGCGGCACTCGATGGCATGGCCGCGCAGCACGATGTCGTCCTGCGTGATGGAGAGCTTCTCGCCGCCGGCGATCAGCAGCTGCTCGCGCACGAGGTCGACGCCGGTGATGCGCTCGGTCACCGGATGCTCGACCTGGATGCGCGTGTTCATCTCGATGAAGTAGAACCGGCCGTCCTCGAACAGGAATTCGAAGGTGCCCGCGCCGCGGTAGCCGATGCGGATGCAGGCGTCGACGCAGACCTTGCCGATCTGCGCGCGCAGCTGCGGCGTGATGCCCGGCGCCGGCGCTTCCTCCACCACCTTCTGGTGGCGGCGCTGCATCGAGCAGTCGCGCTCGCCCAGATGGATCGCGTTGCCCTGGCCGTCGGCCAGCACCTGGATCTCGATGTGACGGGGGTTCTCCAGGAATTTTTCCATGTAGACCTGGTCGTTGCCGAACGCGGCCTTGGCTTCCGCCTTGGTCGTCGTGATCGCGCTCATCAGCGCCATCTCGGTGTGCACCACGCGCATGCCGCGTCCGCCGCCGCCGCCGGCCGCCTTCACGATCACCGGATAGCCGATCTCGCGCGCGATGCGGGTGTTCTCGGTCACGTCGTCGCCAAGCGGACCGCCCGAGCCCGGCACGCAGGGCACGCCCGCGGCCTTCATCGCGCGGATCGCTTCCACCTTGTCGCCCATCAGCCGGATGGTGTCGGCGCGCGGGCCGATGAAGACGAAGCCGGACTTCTCCACGCGTTCGGCAAAATCGGCGTTCTCGGACAGGAACCCATAGCCCGGATGGATCGCCTGCGCATCCGTCACCTCGGCCGCGGCGATGATCGCCGGGATGTTGAGGTAGCTTTCGGGCGACGGCGCCGGGCCGATGCAGACCGATTCGTCCGCCATCGCCACGTGCTTGAGGTTGCGATCGACGGTGCTGTGCACCGCCACCGTCTTGATGCCCAGCGCATGGCACGCACGCAGGATGCGCAGCGCGATTTCGCCGCGGTTGGCGATGACGACCTTGTCCAGCATGATGGGAAGTCCTGTAGTTCTGCGGCGCGGGTCAGCGCGCGGTCATGGGCAGTCGGAACCAAACGCGGATCACCTGCACGCGCTGGGTGCCGACTTCGAACATGCCGATGCTGACCTGCATGTTGTCGGTGAATTGCGGATCGCTGCCGCTGCGTTCGCCCACGGCGCCTTCGGGCAGCAGCACGGTCTCGACGTTGATCACGTCGATGTTCTCCGACGCCACCCACTGCTGCGCGCGCGCGAGCACCGCGCTCATCGGCTCGATGCGGCGGGTCAGCGCGAAGGTGCGGGTTGCGTCTTGCGGCACGAAGTCGCGATAGGCGAACACGGTACGATCAACCGATCACGAACAGCGGTTCGTCGAATTCCACGGGCTGGCCGCTGGTGCCGAGGATGGCGACGACGGTGCCGCTGACGTCGGCCTCGATCGGGTTGAACATCTTCATCGCCTCGATGATGCCGAGGGTGTCGCCGGCCTTGACGCTCTGGCCCACCTTCACGAAGGCGGGCGCGTCGGGGTTGGGCGAGGCGTAGAAGGTGCCGACCATCGGCGAGCGCTGCACGTGGCCTTCGGGCAGGTCGCCGCGGCCGCCCGGGGCGTCGGAGGCGGCGGCGGGCGCCGCGGCCGGCGCGGCGGCACGCGGGGTGTCGGCGTGGACCGGGGCCTGGGCGTAGACCATCTGCGGGGCGCCGTGGCCGCCGCGCGAGAGGCGCACCGACTCCTCGCCCTCCTTGATCTCGATCTCGGTGAGGTTCGACTCTTCGAGCAGATCGATGAGCTTCTTGATCTTGCGCAGGTCCATGGTGGCTTCCTTCGTCGGATGCGCGTTCCTCGGCGGGAACGTCGGGTGTGAGCGGGGTATGTGGGCGGGTCAGTGCGTTTCGGCGGTCAGGCGTTTCATCGCCATGTCGAGCGCGAAGCGGTAGCCGTCGGCGCCGAAACCGCAGACCACGCCGACCGCGATGTCGGAAAAGTACGAGACGTGACGGAACGGTTCGCGCGCGTGCGGGTTGGACAGGTGCACCTCGTAGAACGGAATCCCGACGGCGGCGAAGGCATCGCGCAGCGCGACGCTGGTGTGGGTGTAGCCGCCGGGGTTGATCACCATGGCGCCGGTGCCGTCCAGGCGCGCGGCCTGCACGCGGTCGATCAGCACGTGTTCGGCGTTGGCCTGGAGGCAGTCGAGCGTGTGCCCGGCGGCACGCGCCTGGGCGCGCAGGGAGGCGTCAATCTGGTCGAGCGTGGTGTGGCCGTAGATGGCCGGCTCACGCATGCCGAGCAGGTTGAGATTGGGTCCGTGCAGGACGAGCAGCTTGGCCAACGGGCACCTCCGCAAGGCCGCGAAGTGTGGCGGCGGGAGGCAGGCTTGTCCAGCCGTTCGCGGTGGGATCGGCGACGTTCGGCGATTTAATCGGGTGTTTGAAAATTTCGTGCGGTTCGGGGGGCACCCCCTTCCGCCTGCCGGCACCTTCCCCCGCAAGCGGGAGAAGGGATGTTTCGATTCGGGCATGGATACTCGTGGGCGTCGCCGAACCACGGAGCTTCATCGAGGGAGTCCTTCTCCCGCACCGCGGGGGAAGGTGCCGGCAGGCGGAAGGGGGGTGCACGCTCGGCGCGGCACGCAGGCGATCCCGCACTCAAGCCAGGAGCAACGCCGCCAACCCCAGAAACACCCCCATGCTGCTGATGTCGGTAATGGTGCTCAGGAAGATGCCCGATGCCGTCGCCGGATCGGCGCCCATGCGCCGCATCACGATCGGGATCGTTGCGCCCGCGATGCCCGACAGTGCGCAGCACAGAGCCATCGCCGCCGTCGTGACCGCGCCCAGCCAGACCGGGTCGGCCACGGTCTGGCCGCGCGAGGCGAAGTACATGCCCACGCCCGCGACGACGCCGGTGACCAGCCCGTTCAACAGCCCCAGCCAGGCCTCCTTGCCGACCAGCCGCAGCTTGGACATGCCGCGCAACTCGCCGAGCGTCATGCCGCGCAGGGTCACCGCGAGCGATTGCGCGCCGAGGTTGCCGCATTGCCCGGCAAGCACCGGCAGGAAGGTCGCGAGCACCACCAGCTGGTTGATCGTGCTTTCGAAGAATCCGACCACGGCCGCCGCGAGGAACACCGTCAGCAGGTTGATCAGCAGCCACGGATGGCGGAAGCGGAAACTGCGCGACCAGGGTGTCGCGAGGCGCTCTTCCTTCTCCACGCCCACCATCGAGCCCGCCTGCGCGGAGATTTCGAAGGCCTGCTGTTCGAACAGGGTCTGGCCCTTGACCACGCCCAGCAGGTGGCCGGCGTCGTCGCACACCGGGTACACCGGATAGTGGCGCTTCACGACTTCGCGCATCGCATCGACGAACGGTTGCTGCGGCCGCAGCGAGAACGGCTCGCGCAGCATGATCTGGTCCAGCGTCTGGTTCGGATCGGCAAACACCAGTTCGCGGAACGCCACCACGCCCACCAGCCGGCCGGCGGGCTCGATGACGAACACGTACGTCACCATGCGCTGCTTGACGATTTCGCGCAGCGCCTCGATCACGCTGCCGACGCTCGCGCCGGTGGCGAACACCGCCGGCGGACGCTCCATCAGACGGCCGACCGTGTTTTCCGCAAAGGTGTGGCCGACCAGCCACAGTGGTTCGAGCCCGAACGGCGTTGCCCTGGCGATGCGCTCGCGCCGCTCCGGCGCGAACTCCTCGAGGATCTCGACCGCGTGGCCGATGTGCAGGCGCGCCAGCAGCGCGGCGATCGCGGCATCGTCGCGCGGCGCCAGCAGTTCGGCGGCGCTTTTGGGATCGAGCCGGTTCACGCGGGACAGCAGCGGATCGGCAGGTTCCAGCGGGGCAGCGGTGGACATCGTGCCGGCGTCCTCTCGGGTGGATGGCGAATTTACCCGATGTGGCCGATCCCGCACATGCCGACCGGCGCTCGTCGAGATGTCGCATGCCGCGGCGGCACGGCGTTGACCGGATCTCTGTCCATCGCGAGGTCTCCGTCATGCCCATGTGCACCCGCGTCACCGCGGCCGCCCTGCTTTGTCTTGCCGCAGCATCCGTGGGCGCCGGCGTCATTTCGCCGGTCAATCCGTGGACGGTGGGAACCGGGATCGAATGCGAATTCGGCAGCATCCAGTCGGCGCTCGACGCGGCCGCGAGTGCGCCCGGACCGCAGACGATCCGGGTCACCCGCCTGCTGACCTATACGAACCAGGCGCTGCTGGTGAACGATGTCGACAGCGTGGCGATCGAGGGCGGCTACGCCGGCTGCTTTTCCGCGCGCGATGGCGAGCGCACGGCGCTGGACGGAGGCACGTCGCAGCCGGCCGTGCGCGTGACGGGTCCGGGCAACGTCACGTTGCGGCAACTGGACATCGGCGTGCGCGGCGTGTCGCACACCGGGGCCGGCACGCTCGCGCTGGAAAACGTGCGGTTGCACGGCGTCAACGCGAGCGCCGCCGCGGTGTCGGTCACGGGCACAGGCGCGCTCTCGGTCGCGGAAAGCGTCATCGAAGGCAATGCCGGAGGCGGTGTGCTGTCGAACACGACCGGCGCCGTGTCCATCGCGCTGACAACGATCGCCGGACAGGGCGCATACGGGCTCCGGGTGCAGGAGAGCGGCGGCGTGCTGCTGGCCGGACTGCAGGTGATCGGCAACGGACTGGTCAACATCGACATGGCGGGAACGGGCGCCTTGCGCATCGTCGATTCGGTGGTCGAAGATGCGCAACGCGGCATCCAGCACGCCGGATCGGGGCGTCTCGACCTGACCGCCGTGCGTGTGGCGCACCACGGAACGGGTGCGAGTTGCGTCCCCGGCAACAGCGGTAACGGAGGCATGTCCATCGACGGCACCGGCGGCGACGCCGTGCTCGCCGAGGTGGAGATCGTCGACAACTGCGGCTTCCGCGGCGGTGGCCTGCGCGTTGCGGGGGACCGACTGGTGCGGATCCGCGACAGCCGCATCGCCGGCAACACCGCGACCGACGGCGGCGGCATCGCCATCGGCAGCAGCGACGAGACGGTCGGGCCGCGCGTGCACCTGGAGGCCGACGCGATCGTCGAAGACAACGCGGCGGAGTCCGGTGGCGGCATCCGTCTCGAACGGGCCGCTCTCGACATGACGCAGGCGCCGCGTCACGCGATCCGCAACAACAGCGCGACGCGCGAAGGCGGCGGGATGCTGGTGATCGACGGCACGGTCGCGATCGGGTCCGGCCAGCCCGGTGGCAGCATCGCCGGAAACCATGCGGAGACCGGCGGTGGCGGCGTGTATCTGTCCGGGCGATCCGATCTGCGTCTCTACACCACCGATGGCGCGGTGCCGGCGGGCATCGTCGGCAACAGCGTGGGGGGGAACGCGCTGGGCGGCGGCATTTCCGCCTATCCCTACGGCGGCAGCATCCGGATCTTCGTCTTCGACGCGCGCATCGTGGACAACGATGCGCCGGTCGGCGGCGGCGTCACCATGGTGGCATTCGGGTCCGGGACGGGCGCCGCGTTCTGCATGGGCACCGCGCGCCGTGCCGGTGGCGCTTGCGCGGATTTCGACGGCGGCGACCTCCCGCCGGACGCACGCGCCTGCGCCGATCCGGCCCAATGCAATCTGATCGCGGGCAACCGCGGCGAAGGTGTGTTCGGCGGCGCGGCGCTGTTCCGTGCCGCAGACAACACGGCCGACCCGGTACCGATGCGCATCGTCGGTGCGCGTGTGGTCGGGAATGTCGGGCGCTCGGTGCTGACCTCGATGCCCGCCGACGCCGTGAGCGGTCCGCCGGACGGCAACGTCGAGATCCTCGACAGCATCCTCGCCGGCAACACGGCCACCAACGCGCTGCTCGACAGTGCGCCGCCCGGCGTCGTCAACTTCCCGCCCGATGCCGCATTCGCGATGGGACCGGTCCGCATCGAACGCAGCACCATCGCCGGCAACGGCATCGGCACCGACTACGTGATCGGCAAGCGCCTCGATCTGCACGTGATCGAAAGCATCGTGTACCAGCCGTTCCTGTCGGTGCACGCAGGCAATGCCGCCGGTATCGACGCGCGCAGCGTGATCGTCGAGAACGGCGCGGGCCTGCCGGTGCGCGCCGACATCGTGCGTGCCGATCCGCTGCTGACCGACGCCGCGAACGGCGACGTGCGCCCGCTGCCCGGCTCGCCCGCGCTCGATTTCTCCGACCTGGGCAGCGGCGGCTTCGATGTGGACGGGATCCCGCGCGGCCAGGACGCGCCCGGGGCCCCGACGCGCTTCGGCCTGCGCGATCTGGGCGCGCACGAACTCGGTGCCGCGCGGCTGTTCGCCGACGATTTCGAAGGAAACTGAATCGATGCGCGCGGCGGCGCGGCGGCACCGGTCCGGCGTACACTCGGGCCCGATCCCGGCCGCGAAGCCCGCCAGTGATGTCGACCGATCTCGACGCGTCGTTGCCCGATGCCGCACCGGCGTCCGCCGACGCCCTGTTCGCGCTGGTCTACGACCGGCTCAAGGCGATGGCCGGCCAGCGCCTGGGCGCGCGCGGCCGCGGCCGCACGCTCGACACCACCGAGCTCGTGCACGAGCTGTATCTGCGCGTGGGCCGCGGCCGCGACATGGAGTTCTCGCACCCGGCGAAGTTCTTCGCCTACGCCGCGCGCGCGATGCGGCATCTGCTCGCCGATCGCGCGCGCGACCGGCTGCGGCTCAAGGCCGGCGGCGACTGGCTGCGCGTCACGCTGCCCGACGACGGCGGCGAGCTTGCCGTGGCGAGCGCCGAACAGGCGCTGGCGCTGGACAGCGCCATCGCCGCGCTCGCCGCGGTCGATGCGCGCGCGGCGCAGGTGGTGGAGCTGCGCTATTTCGCCGGGCTGTCGCTGCAGCAGATCGCCGACGCCTTCGATCTCGCGCGCCGCACCGTGGACCGCGACTGGCAGTTCGCGCGCGCGTTCCTCAAGACCGAACTGCGCGGCTAGCGCCACGCCCGTGTCGCGCGCGCGTCCCGTCCGGCGTTCATCGGAGCACGTTTCCCGGCTCCGGTCCCGTCCATGCACCGCATCATCCGCGACGCTCTCGCCGTTCCGCCACGCCAACCGCGCCTGCGCGCGGCGGACATCGGCCCGGCCACGCCCCCGCCGCCCGTCCGCGCGGACGTCCGCGTGCCGCCGGGGCCGCCGCTTGTCCCGCCGCAACGCCAATGACCGGTGACGCCCGCCCGCTCGATCCGACCCTGCGCGTTCTGTTCGAGGGCGCACTCGAGCAGCCGCCGCCGATGCGCGCCGCATGGCTGGCGGCGCACTGCGCCGACGCCGGTGTCCGCGCCCGCGTCGAACGGATGCTGGACTGGGCCACGCACAGCACCGGCGAGGCCTTGCCGCTGGCCCGGCTCGAAGAACTCGCCGACGCGATCGGCGTGCCGGCGCCGCCGCCGGGCACGCGCATCGGCCCGTTCGAACTGCTCGACACCCTGGGCGAAGGAGGCTACGCGACGGTCTTCCGCGCCGTGCGCGAGAGTGCGGGCGTGCGCCAGCACGTGGCGCTGAAGCTGCTGCGCCACGGCGTCTACACCGCACACGCGCAGCGCCAGTTCCGGCACGAACGGCAGGCGCTCGCGCACCTGCGGCATCCGAACATCGCGCGCCTGATTGAAGGCGGCGTGACCGACACCGGGCTCGCCTACATCGCGCTGGAACTGGTCGACGGCGTGCCGATCACGCAGTACGCGCGCGAGCGCCGCCTGGATCTGCGCGCGCGCCTGACGCTGATGCTGCAGGTGTGCCGGGCGGTGGAGGCGGCGCACCAGGCCCTGATCGTGCACCGCGACCTGAAGCCGTCCAACGTGCTGGTCACCGCCGACGGCCGCGTGCAGCTGCTCGACTTCGGCATCGCGAAGCTGCTGGCGGCCGACGACGAAACGCAGACACGCGCTCCCGGCTTCACTCCGGCCTACGCCGCGCCCGAACAACGCCGCAACGAGGCGATCACCACGGCCACCGACGTCTACTCGCTCGGCGTGCTGCTCGGCGAACTGGCCACCGGCCAGCGCCTCAACGACGGCAGCCGCAGCACGCCCTCGGCGCACGTGTCGCAGACCACCGAACCGGGCGTGCTGCCGGCGCCGCCGCGCATCACCCGGCGCCAGCTGCGCGGCGACCTCGACAACATCGTGCTCAAGGCCATCGAAGCCGAGCCTGCACGGCGTTACGCCACGGCGGGCGCGCTGGCCGACGACATCGAGCGCCACCTCGCCGGACGCCCGGTGGCGGCGCATCCGCCGTCGCGCATCTACCGCGCGCGCAAGTTCGTGGCGCGGCACAAGGGCGGCGTCGCGAGCACCATCGCGTTCACGCTGGCGGTGTTCGCCGCGCTCGGCATCGCGCTGTGGCAGGCGGGCGTCGCACGCAGCCAGGTACAGCGCGCGGGCGAAGTGCAGGCGTTCGTCGAAGCGCTGTTCGAACCGCTGGAAACCGGCAACCAGACCGACAGCAGTCCGAGCGTGCGCGATCTGGTGCAGCGCGGCCTCGAACGCCTCGACGGGCGGCATCCACACGATGTGCGCGTGCGCGCCGACCTGCTCGGACTGTTCGCCCGCATCAACGACGGCATGGGCGAAGCCAGCAGCAATCTCGACCTCGCGCACGACGCGTGGCAGGCCAACGCACAGGCCTTCGGCCACGACGACGTGCGCACGCTGCGCGCGCAGGTGCTGTACGGCATCGTGCTGCGCAAGGTCGGACGCTTCGACGACGCACTGCAGACCCTCGCCGCCGCGCGCGACGCGATGCAGGCGCGCGGCATCGCGGGCCTGGACTACGCCCGCGCGCTCGACGCGCATGCCAACGCGCGCATGGAGAAGGCACGCATTCCGGACGAGGAAGCGATCGCGATCCGCCGCGAATCGCTGCGCGTGCGCGAGGCCGATCCCGCGGCCACGCCCGACGACATCGCGGTCGCCTGGAACAACCTCGGCGGCGTGCTGGAGGGCGCGCGACGCTACGAGGAAGCGGCCGACGCCTTCCACCGCGCCTACACCCTGCGCCACGACGCGCTCGGCGACAGTGTTCCCGCCGCATTGAGCCTGGCCAACGTCGGCAGCGTGTACACCTGGACCGGAGACTGGCGCAAATCGCTCGCGATCATGGAGCAGGCGCGCGCCATGTACGAACGCGCCGGCACCGTGCGTCACCCGCACCTTGCCGCACTGCTCGTGCGCATGTGCGACCTGTACACGCTGCTGCAGCAGCTCGATGCCGCGCACCGGGCCTGCGATGCGGGCAGCGCGATGACGCTGGCGGCGATGGGGCCGGACCACAACCACCACGGCATGGTGTCCATCCGGCGCGCGCTGCTCGCGCTCGCGCGCGGCGACGATGCAGCCGCGGCGCAGCATTTTGTCGACGCGCGTGCGCACTACGCGCGCATCGGTGGCACACCGGATGCGCAGAAGTCCCGCGTCGACCTGCACGAGGCCGCGCGCTGGCGCCTGCTTCGGCAATACGTGCCGCTGCGGGACGCGTTGCGCGATGCGCTGCAGCGCCCGGGCAGCGCCGCGCATCCGGCCGCACCCGCGCTCTACGCCTGGCTCGCGCTGGCGTGCGCGCACGCACCCGATCCGTCCTGCGGCGACACGCGCCGCGCCGACGCCGAACGCAGCGCCGCCGAGGCCCGGTACGCGCACTCGCCGCACCTGCTCGCGGCACAGACGGCGCTGGCCGAACTCGACCTGCGCGACGGCGATGCGCCACGTGCAGTCGGTCGCCTGGAGCGCGCGCTTGCCGACACCGCGGCCGATGCCACCTTGCCGCCCGACCACGCCTGGATCGGCGAAGCCTTGCTGCTGCTGGCGCAGGCTCACACGCAGGCGGGCGACGACGCGCTGGCAGCCGCGGCCCACGCGCAAGCGCAGGACATCCTCGCGGCGCTGCCGGCAGGGCATGCGTTGCGTGCAAGCGTCCGCGGCACGGACGCCGGTGCGGTCGCGACGCCCTGACGTGCGCTGATGCGGTCGCTGCGCGAGCGATTCAGGCGCGCGTTGCAAGTCACCCAGCGCGCATCGGCCTCGCGCGCAGCACCAGCGCCACGCCGCCGAGGATGGCCGCGCCGCCGAGCAGCAGGCGCGCGTCGACCGGCTCGGCCAGCAGCGCCACGCCCGCCGCCGCGGTGAGCACCGGCACCAGCAACTGCAGCAGGCCGGCCTGCGTGGCACGAAGTCGCGGCAACACCGCGTACCACAGCGCGTAGCCGACGCCCGAGGCCAGCGCGCCGGACAGCACCGCGAGCAGCACGCCGTCGAGCGGCATCGCGCGCGGCGGCGGCGCGAGCACGAGCAGCAGCAATGCAAATGGTGCCGCACGCACGAAGTTCGCCGCCGTGTGCGCCAGCGGTGCCGCTGCGCCGCGGCCGAGCAGCGAGTACACGCCCCACGCAATGCCCGCGAGCAACATCGACGCCGCCGCCAGCAGCGGAACCGGCGTGCCGCCCACCGGCAGCTTCAGAAATACAAGGCCGCCGCACGCGAGCACCACCCCGCACCACTGCAACACGCGCAGGCGCTCGCCGTGCAGCAGGCCGGCCGCGATCATCGTCACCTGCACCGCACCGAACAGCAGCAACGCGCCGAGGCCTGCGTGCAGGCTCACGTACGCGTACGAAAACGCGACCGCGTAGACGAACAGCGCCGTGGCCCCGCGCCAGTCGCCGTGGACCAGCGGCGATTCGCGCCGCAGCAGCCACGTCAGCAGCACCAGCACGACGGCACCGGAGCCGATTCGCCACGCCACGAAGCTGGCCGGATCGATGGCCGTGTCCGACAACGCCATCCGGCACAGCACCGAGTTGGCCGCAAAGCCGGCGAGCGCCAACGCCACCAGCAATACGTCGCGCGGCCGAAGGCTCACGGCGGCACGCCGCGCGAAATGCGCATCAGACGCGCCGCGCCTTTGCGTCGCGCAGGATTTCGCGTGCGGCGTTCCTGCCGGGCAGGCCCGTGACCCCGCCGCCGGGGTGCGTGCCGGAGCCGCAGAGGTACAGGTTCTTCAAGGCGCCGCGGTAATTGCCCTGGCCGAGCAGCGGACGCGCGCTGAAGAGCTGATCGGGTCCGAGCGAGCCGTGGAAGATGTCGCCGCCGACAAGCCCGTATTCGCGTTCGAGGTCGAGCGGCGACAGCGCCTTGTAGCCGAGCACGCTGGCGGCGAAGTTCGGTGCCACCGTATTGACCGTGTCGATCATCAGTCGCGCCACGGTGTCGCGATGCGCGTCCCAGCCGCCGTCCACGTCCGGATGCACGTGCTGGCAGAACAGGCTGGCGACGTGCTGTCCCGGCGGCGCGAGCGTGTCGTCGAGCGTGGAGGAAATCACCAGTTCGACGATCGGTTTGCGCGCCCAGCCCGGATTGTGCTCCTTCGATTTCGCATCGAAGTAGGCGCGTTCGAAATAGTCGAGGCTGTGGCCGACGAGGATGCCGCTGCGATGGTGCGGCTGCAGCGCCGTGCCCGGCGCCGCGGTGAAATCCGGCAGCTCCGACAGCGCCACGTTCATGCGGAACGTTCCCGACCCGTTGCGGTAGCGGGACATGCGTTCGGCGGTGTCGTCGTCGAGATCGTTCCGCGCGATGAGCCGGGTGTAGAGCAGTTTCGGATTGACGTTGGACACCACGGCCCGGGCGTGGAACTCGCGCCCGTCCGCCAGCGCAACGCCCACGGCGCGGCCGTCGCGCACGAGCACGCGTTCGACCGCCGCGTCGGTGACCGTGGTCACGCCGCGCGCGGCGCACTCGGCCGCGATCGCCTGCGTGATCGCACCCATGCCGCCGATGGCGTGGCCCCACACGCCCTGCTTGCCGTTGACCTCGCCGAACACGTGATGCAGCAGCACGTAGGCCGAGCCCGGCGTGTACGGACTCGCGAAATTGCCGACCACCGAATCCCAGCCGAGCGCCGCTTTCAGCGGTTCGGATTCGAACCAGGCATCGAGCAGTTCGCCGGCGGATTTGGCGAACAGGTCGAGCAGGTCGCGGCGGCCGCGCATGTCCAGATGCTTCAGCTGCCTGGCCACATGCAGCGAGTTGAGCCAGTCGGCCAGCACGAAGCGGTCGGACACGTTCGGCGGCGTGCTGATCATCAGCACGCGCAGCACCTTCACCACGCGATCGAGCATCGCGTAGTACTGCGGCAGGCGTTCGGCATCGCGCGACGACAGCTTCGCAAGATCCGCCGCGCCGCCCTCGCCGCCGAGCCGAAAAAAGGATCCGTCGGGCAGCGGCAGGAAATTCGAGTACGGCCGCTCCACCACGCGCAGACCGTGCCGCACCAGATTGAGGTCGGCGATCACCTGCGGGTTGAGCAGACTGACGGTGTAGCTCGCAGTGGAGTTGCGGAAACCGGGGACGAATTCCTCCGTCACCGCCGCACCGCCGAGGATGCCGCGCCGTTCCAGCACGGTGACGGACAGGCCGGCCGCAGCAAGATACGCCGCGCAGACCAGGCCATTGTGGCCGCCGCCGATGATCAGGATGTCGGTGGATGTTCGATCGGACATGCGGGCCGTGGGCGGGTCGTGACGGAGCCGATGACTATAGGCCAGCGGTGGGGCGGGAGGAATCGGTGGATGCGCACGGGCGCACGTCCGCCATCTGGCGGATGCGCAGGCGGTGACCGGAAGACGCGTCACCGCTCACGCCAGGGCCGATTGCGATCCGAGTCCATTCGACACCGCTCCGGTGTCCTCTGCGGCGAGCGCCGCGCACCGCGGGCGCGAAGCTTACGGGCAGCCCGCGACAGTGCGCCCGTATTCCACGGCTTCGGTCACGAACGGGTGCAGGGCCGCCGCATCGTCGTTGCGCGACGCGGTGGCGGCCTGTCGCGCAGCGCGTGCGGCGTCGCACTTGCCAGACGCCGCCAGCGCCGCCGCCTGCCATGCCTGGGCCTGACGCAAGCGCGGTGCCTGGGCAGACACGCCCGCGGCCTGCGCCCACGCGACCAGCGCACGCAGACGGGTGTCGGCGGCAAGCGCTTCACCGCGCAACAGTTCGACGCGCGCCAGCGCCACGTGTGCCTGCAACAGCGCCGCATGTTCGCGGAACGGGGGCGTGCGCAACTGCGCCGCGGCAATCTCGAACGCATCGGCGGGACAGCCATCGATGCGTGCGCGTTCGCACGCGAGCGCCCGCAGCGCGCGCGCCTGCGGCACGATGTAGAGCGGGTAGGACTGATCGCCGACGGAATCCGCAGCCTGCACCGCAAGCGCGGCGGCGCGGCGGTCGTCGTCCGACAGCAGGGCGATTTCCGCACGCAGCATGTCGCGGTAGCCGAAGCTGCGTCGGCGCCGCGGCTCGGGCAATGCGTCGATCAGTGCGTCCATCGCCTGCAGCTGACCGTCGGCGTCGTCGATGTCGCCGCGTTCGAGCTCGAGGCGGGCGCGCAGGCGTGCAAGCGTTGCATGGTCGATGCTGTCCGGCGGCATCGGGGCCAGCCAGCGCTGCAGGGCGTCGACATGCGTTTCGGCCGCCGCCAGGTCACCTAGCGCGAGTTCGGTGTCCGCCGCCATGATCAACTGCCCGAGCAGGGTGCGCGGCGGTTTGTCGAGCGCGACCTCGCGGTAGAGCGCGAGCGACTCGCCGAACAGCGTGCGTGCCTCGGTCAGGCGCCCTGCGTTGAACAGCGCCTGGGCAAGATTGCCGATCGGAAACACGCGCTGCAGGCTGCCCGGATCGAGGCGGCGATCGTCGATCGCCAGCGTGTGGCGGTACGCGGCGATGGCTTCGTCCAACCGGCCCATCGCTTCGAGCACGTAGCCGAGGTTGTTGTAGCCGCTGGCGGCGGAGCTGCTTTCCGGCCCGTGCGTGGCGATGCGCAGCGCCAGTTCGCGTTCGGCGTGGGGCAGCGCGGCGGCCGGATTGCCGGCTTCGTTTTCCAGCACGGCCAGGTCGGCAAGCAGTTCGATCCTGTCGGCCGCAGCCGCTGCATGCGTGGCCTGCCAGCGCTGCACCTCGCGCAGCAGCGGCGCGGCGCCGTCCATGTCGTCGTTGCGCATGCGGGCGCGTGCCAGTGCATGCGTGGCTTGCGTCCGCAGCGGGCTGTCGGGCGGCAACGCAGACTGCGCGATGGCGTGGGCGCGCTCGGCGAGCTGCAGCGATGCGCTGCGCTCGGCCAGTTGCGCCTGCAGCCGCGCGAACAGCAGCAACAGGTCGACACGCTGCGCCGCGCCGAGCGCACGGTCGGCCTCGACCTGGGATGCCGCCGTGTCGACCAGTTCACGCAGGCTCGGTGTGCGGCCTTCGGACAGTTGTTGCTGGATCGGCTCGAAGAACGATTCGACGAACGCGCGCGTGGTGTCGGCGCGCTGCGCTTCGGCGCGCGCGTTCGCGGCCTCGCGCCGCGCTTCGCCGGCCTGCCACAGCGCCAGTGCCAGGCTCGCGAGCATGCCGACGACGAACGCGAACGTCAGCGCCACGCCGCCGCGGTGGCGGCGCACGAAGGTGCGTGCGCGGTACCAGCGCGACGGCGGATGTGCGCGCACCGGGCGCGCGGCAAGGAAGCGTTCGACATCGTCGGCCAGCTCCTGCGCCGAGCCGTAGCGACGTTGCGGTTCCGGCGCCAGCGCCTTGCCGAGGATCGTCGCGAGATCGCCGCGCAGCGTCACGGGTGAAGGCGGTGCGCTGTCAGATGCCGTGCGCGCTGCGCGCTCCGCGCCGGGGCGCAGGCGCGCGTCGTTGGCGGGGCGGCGACCGAGCAGCAGCTCGTGCAGCACGATGCCGAGCGAATAGACATCGGTGGCGGTGGTCACCGGGCGCGCATCGAACTGCTCCGGCGCGGCGTATTCGGGCGTCATCGCGGCCAGCGTGGAGCGCGTGTGGCCGTCGTCGTCGTCGAGCAGTTTCGCGATGCCGAAATCGAGCAGCTTCACGTCGCCGTCGCGGGTGACGAGGATGTTGGAGGGCTTGAGGTCGCGATGCACGATCAGCTGCCGGTGCGCGGCCGCCACGGCGAGGCAGGCGGTGACGAACAGGCGCAGGCGCGCGTCGCGATCGAGCCCGCGCTCGGCCGCGTGCTGCGTAATGGGGACGCCATCGACGTACTCGAGCACGAGATACGGCACGCCGGCCTCGCTGACGCCGCCGTCGATCAGGTGCGCGATGTTGGGGTGCGACAATGCCGCCAGCGCGCGGCGTTCGCGCCGGAACAGGCGCTGCTGGTGTGCGGAGTAGAGCCCAACGCGCAGCAGCTTCACCGCGGCGATCTGGCGCACGGCGTCGTCGTCGCGTTCGCCGAGGAACACGGTGGCCATGCCGCCTTCGCCGAGGCAACGCACGAGTCGATATGCGCCGATGTGGCGCCCCACGAGCACGCTCGCCGGATCCTGTGCCGCGGCGTCGACGCGGCGCAGGCGTTCTTCGGGCGGCAGGTCGAGTGGGCCGTCGTCGGCGTCCGCCTGCCGCAGCAGCAGCGACAGCGCCGCGCGGTCGTCGTTATCGGCGATGTGCGCGGCGATCCACCCGGCGCGCGCGGCGGTCGGCAGCTCGAGCGCCGTGTCGAACGCATCGCGCAGGCGAACGCAGCGTTGCGGCGTCAGCAGGCGTGCGGCGGCGGTGTCATCGCTCATGGCCGGTGGAACGCTGTTCGGCCGTGGACTGGGACATGCCTGCGCCATCGCCGAGCCGCGCACGCAGGAAGCTGCGGGCGAAGTCCCAGTCGCGCTGTACCGTGCGCCGGTTGAGGCCCAGCGCATCGGCCACCTGCTCGCCGGTGAGGCCGGCGAAGTAGCGCAGTTCCACCACCTGCGCGACACGTGCGTCGATGCCTTCGAGCGCATCGAGCGCCTCGTCCAGCGCCAGCGCCTCGCTTGCATCGTCCACGGCCAGGCCAGGATCGGCGGCGTCGAGCGGCTGTCGCTCCCAGGCGCCGCCGGCGCGTTGCCGCAGCCGGTCGCGCGCGCGATCGCGCAGCAGGTGGCGCATTGCGCGTGCGGCATAGGCGAAGAACTGCGCCGGCGCGTCGAAGCCCAGATCGCGTCCTGTCTGCATGCGCAGGTAGAGCTCGTGCACCAGCGCCGTGGTCTGCAGCGTGGCGCCGTGCGCGGGCAGCTTGCGGCTCGCCATCGCCTTCAGCCGCTCGTAGACCTGGGTGAACAGCGCCTGCGCCGTCATCGTGCCGGCCGGCGTGTCGCCGGTGGGCGGATCAATGGCATCGGAGGGCGGGCCGCGCATGGCCGGGATTCTAGAGGCGTTTGGCGAAGGCCGGGCGGCTCATGCGATGCCCGGCAGACGGGCGTCGGGCAGCGTCCCGCCCGGCCGATGTCCCACATCCGTCGCCGACGGCGTTCATCGCAAGCACCGTCCGTCCGGAGTCGTCCGATGCCCTGGTTCCCGCTGCGTCACTCCTACGCCCTCCGTGCCCGCACCGGCGTCGCGCTGCTGCTGCTCGCCGTCGCCGCGCCTGCGGGAGCCCTCACGTATTCGGTCGGGCCCGGGGCCACCTGCACGCATGCAACGCTGCAGGCCGCGGTCGACGCCGCCGCGGCGAATCCGGGCCCGGACACGGTGCGCATCGTGCGCAACGCGACGTGGACCGCGCAGCAGATCAGCACCGACACCGACCAGGACCTCGAGATCGTCGGCGGTGTCGTCGCCTGCACCATTGTCGAACCGGACGGCAAGACCACGTTGTCCGGCGCCGGCGGCGAGGCGCGTTCGGTCATCGCGTTGCGCGGCAACGGCGTCTTCCGCCTTCGCAACCTCGTCATTCGCGACGGCGACCAGGCCGGCGACGACGACGGCGGCGGCATCCATTTCCAGGGTGGCGGGGTCGTCGAGATTTCCGACAGCGAGATCGTCGAGAACAGTGCCGACGCCGGCGGCGGAATCTACGCGCACGGCACGTCGGCCGCGGCAAAACTGGTGATCGGCGCGAACGTCACCGTCGCCTCGAACACCGCACGCAGCGACGGTGGCGGCATCAACACGCTGGACATCGAGACGACGATGGTCGCGCCCGGCAGCATCCTGCTCGCCAATACGGCCGGCGGCAGCGGCGGTGGCCTCTACTTCGCAACACTCGAACGCCGAACGACGGCCTACATCGGATCGACCGGCTTCGCGGATCTCGGTGCCGTGTATGGCAACACGGCCGCCATCGGCGGCGGCATCGCGGTAAGCATGGATCCGGACGAGTACCAGTCGGCGACGGTGCAGATCTTCAGCACCACGCCCGACACGCCCGTGCGCATCGCCGGCAACCACGCCACCCAGCGCGGCGGCGCCATCGATCTGCAGCCGCGTTACGACCCGGGGCTCACCGGCTTTCCGGGCTTCCCGTTCGGCACCATCGCGATCCTGCGTAATGCCGACATCATCAACAACACCTCGCCCGTCGCGGCGGCGATCAACCTGGCGCACGACAACTGGGGGCCGCTGGGTGCCAGCGCGATCGGCGGCCTCGTCTACTTCAACGAGGACGCGCCGGGCATCACGCTGCATCCGTCGGCGGCGCCGTGCCCGGTCGGTGCGCCGTGCGGCTACATCCGCTTCAACGACACGGTCAACGCCACCGGTGCCGTCGTGCATTTTTCCGAGGATGCGAACTTTTTCGGGTCGCGCATCGTGTTCGAAGGCAACCGCGGCGGCTGGCTGATGTACCTGTCCGGCGAGGAGGCGACGCGGCTGAACCTCGACAACAGTCTGATCACGCGCAACACCGTGGCGCATGCCTTGATCCGCGACGACCAGAATCAGGACGACGTCAATGCACTGGTCAACCTGCATCACCTCACCATCGCGGACAACATCATCGGCGCCAACGGCGTGCTGTCCATCAACGAAGACATGGTGCTGACGCGCAGCACCATCGACCAGCCCGGCAAGGCGCTGTTCGCCACCGATGTCGGAAGCAGTGGCGGCAATCGCGAAATCCAGTTCTCCCTTGCCACCACGACACCCACGGTGGCCGGCGCGCCGTACCAGCCGCCGCGCTTCGTCGACGCGGCGAACGGCGACTACATGCCGCGTGCCGGCGCGGCGGCGGTCGACTGGGCGCCGGCGCTGGAGGGTTTCGAGTTCGACCTGCATTCCCGTCCGCGTCCGGTCGATCTCGATCCGAACCTCAACGCCTACGGCCCGAGCGACATCGGCGCACTTGAGCGCCCCTCACTGCAACCGCTCGTGCTCAATTCCGATTTCGACGACGACACCCATCTGTGGACGGCGATCGGCGAGTTCGACTGGGACGGCACGCAGGACGCCCTCGGCGCCCCCGACTCGGGTTCGGTGCGCGTGCCGATGCCGACCGAGGTCGAAGGCAAGCGCGCGAAACGTGTCGGCGGCCTGTCGCAGTGCATCCACGTGCCCGGGCCGGGCAGCTACCTGCTCAACGGCTTCGGACGCGTGCTGCCGTCGAGCAACCCGCCGCTGGCGGCCAATCGCGTCTCGCTGGTGTGGGAACTGCGCAGCGACGGCGGCACGGACGGCTGCGAAGACGGGATTCCGACCGTCGGCGGCACGCATCTGCTCGCCGACACCGGTGCGTGGACGCGCCCCGCAACGCCCGCCGTGATCGAGGTGCCGTCCGCGCTGTGGACGCCGAACACGTCGATCACGCTCCGTTTCGATGTGGCGGGATCGTCCATCAACCCGCCCACGGGCTGGTTCGATGCGATCACGCTGGAGGTCGGCGGGGTCACCTCGTTCGACGGGTTTGCCGACGGATTCGAATGAGCCGGGCATGGTCGCGGCTGCCCGCGATCCGTCGGGTCGCGGCGGGTCACCCAATGCGGCAGGAAAAGGGCGTCCGCCGTATGGACCTGCAACCGGACGCTGAATTCGGTGCCGGCGACGATGCCTCAGCCCGCGCTCCTCACGACCGTGGCGCTCGAAGGGAACAGGTTGCCGGTCGGCGCGGTCGTCGATCTTCGTACGACAGCTTCGCGGCCCTTGGCGAGTTGGCAATCGGGGCGCGTTCTGCTTCAACGCGTCGTTGCCCCTGCATCCGGCCGCTGTCGCGTGCTCTGCCGCGCACCGTGCAGCCAAATCCGCAACAACCGCACCATCAACCTCCGGTGCGATCGTGCGCCTGTCCAGGGCAGCAGCGTTCGTGGCATCGCGCATGGCGATCCAGTGCAACAGCGGAGCTGGCCGCACCCCTGCCGGGCGAGGAGCGCACGTGCATTTCGCTGGATCGCAGCGTGTCGAGAACGCCACCGTCGAGCACGCGCTCATCCGGGAGGACCAGAACCGGGACGGCGACTTCCAGTTTGGGCGCGATGCCGATCCGCGTGTCGTTGTCGCCACCGTTCCGAAGTTCATGTTTGCAGCGGCGCTGCGATATGCTGGAGCGGCTGCGCGGTGGGGGGGCGCTGGGCTGTTGCAGGCATAGGTTGACGACGACGCGGCCGCGCGGGGCTGCGGGCGTCCTGGCACGGGGTGCGCGATGTCCAGGCAATTGGCGGTGGGGTTCGTGGCGGCGCTGGTGTGCATGCTGCTGGCGGCCGACGCATGGGCCGCGCGGCGCAGCGTGCGCATCGAGTTCGGCGGCGAGTGGACCGACTTCAACGACAGTCCGTCGATCGGCAGCGCGGGATGTCCGGGCACCACGGCCGGTTCGCCGCTGATCGCACGCGGCGGCTACACCTTCGCCGGCTACACGCCGCTCGCGGTGTCGGGCGAGAGTTACTGCCAGAGCACGGTCGCGAGCGAGTTCGATGCCGGCGACATTCCGGTCGACGAACCCGGCCTCGCGACCCTGGTCGCGCGCGCCAACGATGCGGTGCTCGGCATCCGCTACACCATCGCCAACGGCAGCCCGCTCGACCCGGCCACGCCGATCCGCTTCCAGTGGGCGTTCTACGACTTTCCCAACGGCGTGACCATCGCCGCGCTGTACGGGCTCGTCGACGATCTCGGCGACGACATCCCGGTGAGCGACGCCAGCACCTACCTGCGCGAAGGCGCGAGCACGCTGTGGGGCGGCGGCGAGGGCCTCGATGACGCGTACTTCTGTTTCGTCGACGGCGACTACGTCGGCCTGTGGAGCGGGGACGTGGACGAGCCGGGCTCGGCCTGCATGCAGCCGTTCGCGACGTTTTTCGCGGACGGTTTCGAGTAGGCCGCCACCGGCACGATGAACCAGGCACCGCGTTACCGCGCGTTCCTCAGTTACAGCCACCGCGACGCCGCCGTCGCCGGCCGCCTGCATCGGCGCCTGGAAGCGTTCCGGGTGCCCGCCGGCGTACGCGGACAGGCACAGGACGGCTTGCCCGCGCGGCTGGGCCCGGTGTTCCGCGACCGCGAGGAACTTGCGTCCGCCACGCGCCTGTCGGACAGCATCGAAGCCGCGCTCGACGAGTCCGCCGCGCTGATCGTGGTGTGTTCGCCGGCGGCCGCGGCCTCGCGCTGGGTTAACCAGGAGATCCTGCAGTTCCGCACGCGCCACCCGGCGCGCCCGGTGTTCGCCTTCGTCGTGGCGGGCGACCCGGGCGCCGACCCGCGCGTGGCGCCGGACACGGCCGCGCTGCCGCTCGCGCTGCTGCTCGAGGATCCCGCGCGCCCGGACGGGCCGCTGGGCGAGCCGCTCGCCGCGGACGCACGCGCGGCCGGCGACGGATTCGCGTCGGCAGTCCTGAAACTCGTCGCGGGCCTGCTCGGCCTGCGCTACGACGATCTGCGCCGCCGCGACGCGCGTCGCCGCCAGCGCCGCTGGACGGTCGCGGTCGCGGCCTCGCTGGCGCTGGCCGCGACGATGGCATGGCTGGCATGGGATGCCACGCGCGCGCGCGATGTGGCGCGTACCGCGCAGGCGCAGGCGGAGCTGGAGCTGCAGTCCGAACGCCAGACGCGCAATTTTCTGCTCTCGGTGTTCCGGCTGGCCGACGCCGAGCGCTCGCGCGGCGGCGATGTCACCGTGCGCGAGGTGCTCGATCGCGCGGTCCAGCGCATCGACGGCACGCGCTTCGCGCGCCCCGCGATCCGCGCGCGCTTCCTCGCGACGATGGGACAGGCGTATTCGAGCCTCGGGCTGCACAAGCGCAGTGCCGAACTGCTGCGCCAGTCGCTCGATGCGCTGCCCGCCGGCGACGCGGAGCCCGACGCGCTGGCGCAACGCATCGACAGCCTGATTGAGCTGGCCGACGTGGCCTACGCGATGGGCGACTACGACACCGCGACGCCGCTGCTCGATGCCGTCGACGCCGCCGCTGCCGGCGCCGCGCAGCGCGCGCGTGCCGCCAACGTGCGCGGCGACGTGCTCACCTACAGCGAGCGCGATGCCGACGCGATGGCGTCCTACGACCGCGCACTGGCGCTGGCGGACGCCGCTCGCCTCGGCGCCGAGGACGATGCGCTGCTGCGCAGCCGCAGTCTCACCGGGCTTGCGCTGCTGCAGCAGTACGCCGGCGACCACGCCGCGTCCGACCGCGGCTATGCCGCCGCGATCGCGCTGCTCGAACCGGCCGTCGGCGAGCTGCATCCGGCCACGATCGCCGCCATCGTCTCGCGCGGCTCCAACGCCTACGCCAGCGGCGACACCGCCACCGCGCAGGCCGCGTGGACGCGCGGCCTCGCGCTGGCGCAGCGGGTCTACGACGCCGACGGCCCGGAGATCGGCACGATCAAGAACAACCTCGGCCGCCTGCGCCTGGAAACCGGCGATCTGGCCGGCGCCGAAACCCTGCTGCGCGACGCGCTGCGCAGCGACCGCCTGCATCGCACACAGACCTTCGACGATCTGGTCTATCCGCTCGGCAACCTCGGCACCGTGCTGCTGTTCCGCGGCGAGGGCGAGCAGGCACGCGCGCTGTTCGACGAAGCGCTGCAGATCGCGGATGCGTCCGGCAGCGAACTGCGCGCGAGTCTTCTTGCCGCGCTTGCCGAGATCGACTGCGCCGCCGGGCGCAGCGCGAGCGGCATGGCGCTCGCGCAACGCGCGGTCGCCGCGGCGCCCGAGGCGGACTGGCGCGCTGCGGCTGCGGTGCTTGCGCTGAACCTGTGCCGCGTGGCTGCCGATCTGCCGGCGCCGCGCGCCGAGATCGACGCCGCACGCGCGACGATCCGCGCACGCTGGCCGCAGTCCAGCCCGTTCCGCCAGCACGCCGACGATCAGCACGCGGCGATCCTGCGCAAGCACGCCGCAGTCGCTCCGGTGCGCTGACCGCGTCACACCCCGGCCACTTCCTGAACGGCACGTCGCCGACGTTGCGCTTTCCGGCATCGATCCGCGTACTGACAGCCAACGTTCAAGAAAAGGGATTCGCCCCGATGCACCTGTTCCGCACCCCGTGGCTCGCGCCGCATCCGCAGCCGTCGCGCCGCGCTTCGTTTTCCGGCACGCGCGGTTTTGCGCGCCGGCTCGCCTGCCTCGTGGCCTCGCACCAGGCGCGCGAGCACGCCATGCCCACGCAGCTGCAATCGGGCGACGTGGTCTGCATCGTCGCGCCATCGCACGCGCAGCCGCTGGCGGCGTGATCCGCGCGCCGGCGCGCGCGCCACCGTGCGCGGCGCCCGGCGTTCACCCCGCCCGTGCGATGCTTCGCGGTCACTCGCCGTGGAGTCATCGCATGGGCAGCCACACCAGTCCTCTCGCCGGCAAGCCGGCCACCTGCGCACCGTTGCTCGACGTGCCGGCGCTGCTCGGCGCCTACGCCGACCTGCGGCCGGACGCCGCCGAGCCGTCGCAACGCGTCGCATTCGGTACGTCCGGCCACCGCGGCGTGCCGTTCGAACGAAACTTCAACGCCTGGCACGTGCTGGCCGTGTGCCAGGCGGTGTGCGATTACCGACGCGGCGCCGGCATCGACGGGCCGCTGTTCCTGGGCATCGACACGCACGCGCTGTCGCGCCCGGCGTTCGAGCACGCGCTCGAGGTGCTGGCCGCGAACGGCGTGCACACGATGATCGCGGCGCGCGACGATTTCACGCCGACGCCCGCCGTCTCGCACGCGATCCTCGTGTTCAACCGCGATCGCACCTCGGGCCTGGCGGACGGCATCGTCATCACTCCATCGCACAATCCGCCCGACAGCGGCGGCATCAAGTACAACCCGCCGAACGGCGGACCGGCCGATACCGACGTCACGCGCGTCATCCAGGAGCGCGCGAACGTTCTGCTGGCCGACGCGCTCGCCGGCGTGCGGCGCATGCCGTTCGCGCAGGCGCGGCGCGCGTCGACCACGCACCAACACGATTACCGCGAGAACTACATCGCCGATCTGCCCAGCGTGATCGATTTCGATGCGATCCGCGCCGCCGCCCTGCATCTGGGCGTCGATCCGCTCGGCGGTGCGGGCGTGCACTACTGGGCCCGCATCGCCGAAGCGCAGCGTCTGGACCTCACCGTGGTCAGCGGGCGCGTAGACCCGACGTTCGCCTTCATGAGCCTGGACTGGGACGGCAAGGTGCGCATGGACCCGTCGTCGTCGCATGCGATGCAGCGCCTGATCGGGCTGCGGAACGACTACGACGTGGCCTTCGCCTGCGATACCGATCACGATCGCCACGGCATCGTCACCCGCAGCGCGGGCCTGCTGCCGGCAAACCACTATCTCGCGGTGATGATCGACTACCTGTTCGGGCACCGCCCGCAGTGGCGCGCCGACGCCGGCATCGGCAAGACGGCAGTGAGCACGGCGTTGATCGATCGCATCGCGGCGCGCCTGCAGCGGCACCTCGTCGAGGTGCCGGTCGGCTTCAAATGGTTCGTCGCCGGGCTGGTCGACGGCAGCCTCGGTGTCGGTGTGGAGGAGAGTGCGGGCGCGAGCTTTGTTCGTCGCGACGGCAGCGCGTGGACCACGGACAAGGACGGCATCGTGCCGGCCTTGCTGGCCGCCGA
Source organism: Chiayiivirga flava (assembly GCF_014202825.1). GTDB lineage: Bacteria > Pseudomonadota > Gammaproteobacteria > Xanthomonadales > Xanthomonadaceae > Chiayiivirga > Chiayiivirga flava. The sequence continues at coordinate 993,247 of NZ_JACHHP010000002.1, forward strand.
ACTCACCGCGCGTCTCGGGCAGGACCCGGGTGAACGCTACCGCGCATTGACGCGGGAACTGGGCGAGCCGTTTGCCAGCCGCATCGACGCGCCGGCCACGGCGGCCCAGAAAAAGACGCTCTCGAATCTGTCGCCGGCGCAGGTGACGCGCATGCAGCTTGCCGGCGAACCGGTGCTGCACGTGCTGGACCGCGCGCCGGGCAACGGTGCGGCGCTGGGCGGCATCAAGGTCGTCGCCGAGCACGGCTGGTTCGCGGCGCGGCCGTCGGGCACCGAGGACATCTACAAGATCTACGCCGAAAGTTTCCGCGGCCCCGAACATCTGGAGAGCGTGCTGGAGGAAGCGCAGGCCATGGTGGACGCCGCGCTGGCAGCCGGCTGACGCGGCGCAGCAACCGGCCGTGGCGGCATGGCAAACTAGCCGGCCACGGCGGCGCCGCGCCGCCCCTCGCGAGCGTTCCCGCGTCATGCTGCTGATGATCGACAACTACGACAGCTTCACCTGGAACCTGGTGCAGTACCTGCAGGAGCTCGGTGAAGAGGTGCGCGTGGAGCGCAACGACGCGGTCACCGTGGCGCAGATCCGGGCGATGGCGCCGACGCGCATCGTCATCTCGCCCGGCCCGTGCACGCCGAACGAGGCCGGGGTCTCGCTCGACGTGCTGCGCGAACTCGGTCCGACGATCCCCGTGCTGGGCGTGTGCCTCGGGCACCAGGCGCTCGGGCAGGCCTTCGGCGGCCACGTGATCCGCGCGAAGACGATCATGCACGGCAAGACCTCCGCAATCCGCCACCACGGACGCGGCGTGTTCGCCGGCTTGCCGGACGGCTACACCGCCACGCGCTACCACTCGCTCGTGGTCGAACGCGCCACGCTGCCCGATGCCCTTGAAGTCACCGCGTGGACCGACGACGCCGACGGCGGCATCGACGAGATCATGGGCCTGCGCCATCGCGAATTTCCGGTGGAAGGCGTGCAGTTCCACCCCGAATCGATCCTGACCCAGCACGGGCATGCGCTGCTGAAGAACTTCCTGCGGCACGGAGCGGCGCGCTGATGCCGATCACCCCGCAGGAAGCGCTCCAGCGCACCATCGAGCACCGCGAGATCTTCCACGACGAGATGGTCGACCTGATGCGCCAGATCATGCGCGGCGAGGTGTCGCCGCTGATGGTGTCGGCGATCCTCTCGGGCCTGCGCGTGAAGAAGGAAACCATCGGCGAGATCGCCGGCGCCGCGCAGGTGATGCGCGAGTTCGCGGCGAAAGTGGAGGTGGCCGACGCCTCGCGCTTCGTCGACATCGTCGGCACCGGCGGCGACGGCTCGCACACCTTCAACATCTCCACCGCCAGCATGTTCGTCGCTGCCGCGGCCGGGGTGAAGGTGGCCAAGCACGGCAATCGCAGCGTGTCGTCGAAGTCCGGCAGCGCGGACGTGCTGGAGGCGCTCGGCGCGGCGATCGAGCTGCAGCCGGCACAGGTGGCGCAGTGCATCGCGTCCACCGGCATCGGCTTCATGTTCGCGCCGATCCACCATCCGGCGATGCGCAACGTCGCGCCGGTGCGGCGCGAGATGGGCGTGCGCACGATCTTCAACATCCTCGGCCCGCTGACCAACCCCGCCGGTGCGCCGAACATCCTGATGGGCGTGTTTCATCCCGACCTCGTCGGCATCCAGGTGCGCGTGCTGCAGCGCCTGGGCGCGACGCGCGCGCTCGTGGTGTGGGGACGCGATGGCATGGACGAAATCTCGCTCGGCGCCGGCACCCTGGTCGGCGAGCTGCGCGACGGACAGATCCGCGAGTACGAGGTGCATCCGGAGGATTTCGGCATCGCGATGGCGTCGAGCCGCCATCTGCGGGTCGAGAACGCGTTCGAATCGAAGGCGATCCTGCTCGACGTGCTGGCCGACACGCCCGGCCATGCGCGCGAGATCGTCGCGCTCAACGCGGGCGCCGCGCTGTACGTGGCCGGTCAGGTGGTGAGCATCGGCGACGGTGTGGTGCGCGCGCGCGAGGTCATCGCCAGCGGCGCGGCGCGCGCCAGGCTCGACGAATTCGTCGCGTTCACGCGCATGCTCGCCGACACGCCGGCGGGCAGGGGATAATCGCCTCTCCCGTTCACCGCGAGCCGCTTCCCGCAAGCCGCTCCCCGCAAGGCCGACGTTCCATGAGCGAAAACGCGTTGTCCAGCATGCCCCGGCCGCCGTACTACGCGGTGATTTTCAGTTCGCAGCGCACTGCGCACGACGATGCGGCGTACGGCGCCGCGGCGCAGCGCATGGTCGAGCTCGCGCGCACGCAGCCGGGCTTTCTCGGAGTGGAGTCGGCGCGTGGCGCGGACGGATTCGGCATCACCGTCTCGTACTGGGACAGCGAGGACGCCATCGCCGCGTGGCGCAACCACGCCGAACATGCCGCCACGCGCGAACGCGGCCGGCGCGAGTGGTACGCGGGTTTCGACCTGCGCGTGGCGAAGGTGGAGCGCGCCTACGGCCGGTCCGTGCCCGCGACACCCGCCCGGGCCGACGCACCATGAGCGACATCCTGCACGCCATCCTTGCGCGCAAGGCCGACGAGGTGCGCGAACGCAGCGCGCGCGTGCCGCTCGACGATCTCGTCGCGCGCTGCGCGGACCTGCCCGATCCGCGCGGCTTCGCCGATGCGATCGAAGCAAGGATCGCCGCGGGCCGGCCCGCCGTCATCGCCGAGATCAAGAAGGCCAGCCCGTCGAAGGGCGTGATCCGCGCCGATTTCGATCCCGCCGCCATCGCGCGCAGCTACGAGGCCGGCGGCGCGGCCTGCCTGTCCGTGCTCACCGACATCGATTTTTTCCAGGGCGCCGATGCCTATCTGCAACAGGCACGCGAGGCCTGCACCCTGCCGGTGCTGCGCAAGGATTTCATCGTCGATCCGTATCAGGTGTTCGAGGCGCGCGCGCTCGGCGCCGACTGCATCCTGCTCATCGCCGCCGCGCTCGACGACGGCGCGCTGCTCGAGCTGAGCCTGCTGGCGGCCGACCTCGATCTCGACGTGCTGCTGGAAGTGCACGACGGCGACGAACTCGAGCGTGCGCTCGCACTGCCGGTGCAGCTCATCGGCATCAACAACCGCAATCTGCGCACGTTCGAAACCTCGCTCGCCACCACGCTGCAGTTGCGCGAACGCGTGCCGGACGATCGCATCCTCGTCACCGAAAGCGGCATCCTCGCGCCCGGCGACGTCGCTACGATGCGCGCAGCCGGCGTGCATGCCTTCCTCGTGGGCGAGGCCTTCATGCGCGCACCCGAGCCGGGCGAGGCGCTGCAGCGGATGTTCGCCGCGTGAGCCGTGCCGGCGTCGATCCGGTCACCGCCGCGGACGCGGATCTGGTCGTCTTCGACTTCGACAACACGCTCGTGCGTGGCGACTCCGGCGGCGCGCTGGTCGCGTGGCTCCTGCGCCGGTCGCCGTGGCGCACCGCACTCGCCGTGCTGGCGGCCGTGGTCCTCGGGCCGATGATCGCGATGTTGCCGACGCGGCGCGTCGGAATCTCCGGCTTCGTGTGGATCGCAACGTTCGGACTGCGTGGCCGGCGCGACTTCGACACGCTGATCGACGACTACGTGCTGCGCAACGAGCAGAACCTGCGCGGCCGCATCCTGCCGCAGGCCATCGACGTGCTGCATCGGCACCGCGAGGCCGGCGACCGCGTGGTGGTCGCCACCGGCGCGCCGCCGGAGCTGGCGCGCGCGGTGCTGGCGTTCGTCGCGCACGAGGACGTGCCGGTGGTCGGGACCCAGGTCGGCCGACGCTTCGGTGCGGTCATCGCGCAGCGGCACTGCCACGCGGAAAACAAGCTGGTGATGCTGCGCGAGGCCGGCTTCGACGGCCCCATCGTCCGCGCCTACACCGACAGCACCGCCGACATGCCGCTGCTGCGCGCGGCGCGGCATCCGGTGGTGGTGAATCCGAAGCCATCGGCGCGGGACGACTTCCGCAAGGTGCTCGGCGGGGACGTCGACATGCGCGACTGGGGTGCGCGGGGCTGAGGCTGCGTCGTTCGGGATCGAGGCAAGGACGAGGCGCCTTTCCCTCATCCGCCTGCGTTCGGCCAGCGGTAGCTGCCTCACCCTTCTCCCGACGGGAGAAGGATTCAGGCATGTAGCGTCCAGTTCTGGCAAAGCGCCCGGCCGAGCGTTCCTTCTCCCATGGGGAGAAGGTGCCGGCAGGCGGATGAGGGAGAGGCCTCCCAGGCAGCCGCACATCCGAAAAACACAAGCGTCAACCCTCAAGCCCGCTTGTGAAACACCACGATCGTCTTGCCCCGCGCCTGCAGCATCCCCTGTTCCTCCAGCTGCTTGAGCACGCGCCCGGCCATTTCGCGCGAGCAGCCGACGATGCGCGCCAGCTCCTGTCGCGACACGCGGATCTGCGTGCCGAGCGGGTGGCTCATCGCGTCGGGTTCCTGGCACAGATCGAGCACCGTGCTCGCGATGCGGTTGGTGACGTCCATGAAGGCGAGCCGGCTCGCCTTGCGGTTGGTGTGCAGCAGCCTGCGCGTGAGCTGGCTGCCGATGGCGTAGAGGATGCGCGGGCATTCCTCGATGAGCGGGCCGGCGAACAGCGCATGCAGCCGGTCGTAGCTGATTTCCGCCAGCTCGCACACGGTGCGCGTGCGCAGCAGCACCTCGCGCTGCGGCGCGGAGATGAAGATGCCGGTCTCGCCGATGAAGTCGCCGGCGTTGATGTAGCTCAACACCAGTTCGCGCCCGTCCTCCTCTTCGCTCAGCACGCTCAGCGAGCCGCTGATCACGTAGTACATGCTGCTGGCCGGATCGCCCGGCCGGAAGATATCCGAGCGGCTCGCATAGCGGCGGCGATGGCAGTGCGCGAGGAAGCGCTCGATCGTGACCGAGCCGGGCGTGAGGTCCGGTGGCGTCACAGGTCGTCGCAGCGCGGTGCGCAGCAGATAGGTGGTGTCGTTCATGGCATCCCCGGAAAGCCGTCTCCACAGATTAGATCGTCAGCACCTGTTCATCAAACGGCAATTGGAAGGATTGCAGACTCCACGGGTTCATTCCGTCGCCGGTTTGCCGGATAATCGGCGCTCCCCACTCTTCCTGCCGAGGCCCACCGCCGTGGTCAAACCACTGCCGCGCCTGAAGCTGCAAGGCTTCAACAATCTCACCAAGGCGCTGAGCTTCAACATCTACGATGTCTGCTACGCGGTCACCGAAGACCAGCGCCAGCGCTACATCGAGTACATCGACGAGGTGTACAACGCCGAGCGGCTGACGCAGATCCTCACGGATGTCGCCGAGATCATCGGCGCCAACATCCTCAACGTCGCGCGCCAGGACTACGATCCGCAGGGCGCGTCGGTGACCATCCTCATCTCCGAGGAGCCGGTCATCGACAAGAAGCAGGCCGGCAAGGAAGTGCTCAGCGGCGCGATGCGCGAACACCAGGAAGCGGGCGATGCCAGCGTGGTGGCGCACCTGGACAAGAGCCACATCACGGTGCACACCTATCCGGAAACGCATCCGCAGAACGGTATCGCCACCTTCCGCGCCGACATCGACGTGGCCACCTGCGGCGTGATCTCGCCGCTGAAGGCGCTGAACTACCTGATCGAGAGCTTCGAGTCGGACATCGTGGTGATGGACTACCGCGTGCGCGGCTTCACCCGCGACGTGAAGGGCAAGAAGCACTACATCGACCACCGAATCAACTCGATCCAGGACTTCCTGGCCAAGCACATCCGCAACAAGTACGAGATGTTCGACGTGAACGTCTACCAGGAAAACATCTTCCACACCAAGATGCACGTGAAGGATTTCGACCTGGACACGTATCTGTTCGAGGAGAAGGCGAAGAACCTCTCGTTCAAGGACCGCCAGCGCATCGAGATGCAGCTGCGGCGCGAGATCGAGGAACTGTTCCACGGGCGCAACCTCGACTGAGGTCGGGAACGCCCACCACGCGGGACGACCCGCGCGCGGCGAACGCCGCGAAACGATGTGCCGACGACGGCCCGGAGCGATCCGGGCCGTTGCCGTTTCTGCAGGAGGGAAACGGCAACGGTCCCGGACGCACAGTCCGCGGCGTGGCCGCGATGGCGAAGCAGGAGAACGACGATGGCGTGGATCTGTCTGGTGACGGCGGGGGTGCTGGAGATCGTGTGGGCGGTGGGCCTCAAATGGTCGGACGGCTTCAGCAGGCCGTGGCCGAGCGTGGTGATGGGCGCGGCGCTGGTGGCGAGCTTCTGGCTGCTGGCGCTGGCGCTGCGCGAGATCCCGCTCGGGACCGGTTACGCGGTGTGGGTCGGCATCGGTGCGGTGGGCGCGGCGGTGTTCGGCATGCTGGTGTTCGACGAGCCGGCGTCGCTGGCGCGCGTGGGCTGCATCGTGCTGATCGTGGCGGGGATCGTCGGATTGAAGCTCACGTCGGGGACTGTGTAGAGGCGTCGATCGGCCGCCGCTTGGGCACCACCCGAAGCCGTGTCGCCCGCGTCCCGGACCGGTCGACCGAAGCCCGAAAGCCCCTCTCCCTGCGGGAGAGGGGTTGGGGCGAGGGTCCGGCGAGGCCCGGGCGAATCAACCTCTCTTGAAGATCGGCTCGTGGTTACTACAGTCAAACGCCGGGACCCTCATGCTTCCATGCAGGGTCAGGCGAGATTGCCTCGCATCGCTCCGCGCGGACCCTTATGTCTTCGCCCCTCGCTATTGTCGAGGTGCCGAGAGCCGGCCAGCCCACCCGATAGACCCTGGGTCTTGCGACCGTGGATGAGCCTGG